>NZ_CP126262.1:0-3810013 GCF_003234705.2 Curtobacterium sp. MCLR17_058 | reverse complement strand
GTCGCGCTCGTCTCCAGGGGTCGTGTCGTGCGTTCGCTGCCGGACGAGGGTGCGTCCTGCGGGGTCGGACATGCCGTGGCGTCCTCGGCGACCGCACTCGGGACCAGGTCGTCGCCGGCGGATCGTCGGTGGCTCCGGGGGCTTCGTCGACGCCTCGTTGCCGCGGAGGTTCCCACAGGGTTGTCCACAGTGTTGTCCACGACCACCTCGAGCCGTCCGACAGGAGTGCTTCCCTGTCGTACCGGCCATCGGGGCGATCGATCACACCACTGTAAAGGACCGGACCGAGTCCCACCGAACGGAAGTTGTCCCCAATGTGGAGAATGGGCTCGAGCGACGGCAGACCCGACGGCGCCGACGCAACCGGTCCCTGCGGGGTTTGACCTGCTCGCCGCTGTCACGTACCGTTAACCAGTTGACTGCGGCCCTTTGGTCGCGCCCATCTGCGTCGTTCGACACCCGGACGGCTACACATACGTGACGGCTCGCCGCGAGCAGCCGTGTGGAGAACATCATGAGCAAGCGCACCTTCCAGCCGAACAACCGCCGCCGCGCCAAGAAGCACGGCTTCCGCCTCCGCATGCGGACGCGTGCCGGCCGCGCCATCCTGTCGGCGCGCCGCGCCAAGGGCCGTACCGAGCTCTCGGCCTGATCAGGCTCATCGCCTGATCCGGTCCTCGGTCTGACCCCGGCGTCGCAGTGTTGGCCAGCGCCAACCGCATCGTGCGCGGGGATGACTACCGGAACGTCGTGCGTCGTGGTCGCAAGAGCGCCACGGCGCACGTCGTCGTGTCCGTGGTCCGTCAGCCGGTCGACCGCAACGGACCGACGCGGTTCGGCTTCATCGTCGCGAAGACGGTGGGGAACGCCGTGACCCGGAACCTGATCAGGCGGCGGCTCAAGGCGATCGCGCACGACCTGCTCGCCGAGACCCCCCAGGGCTTCGACGTGGTGGTCCGTGTACTGCCAGCCGCATCGCAGGCCGGATGGCCTACCCTGCTCGAAGACGTCACGCGCTCCTTCGCGCGCGGGGTGGAGAAGGCAGCATGAACCGCACTCTGTGGACCCGGCTTGCCTGGGTCATCGCGTTGCTCCCACGCAACGCGTGCGTCGTCGTGCTCCGGGCCTACCGTGCGGTGATCTCCCCGCTGTACGGCAACGTCTGCCGCTACCACCCGTCGTGCTCCCGGTACGCCCTCGACGCGATCCAGCAGTACGGCGTCGTCCGCGGATCCGCCATGGGCGCCTGGCGCATCGCCCGTTGCAACCCCTGGGCTGCTGGTGGCATCGACGACGTCAAGGAACGCCGTCACCCGTTCGTCGTCAACCGGTTCGGGTTCGTCCTCGCGCCGATCCCGCAGCAGCCGCACCCCGCGGTCGGAACGGTTCGGCCGGTCCTGCTCCCCCAGCGCACTCGAAAGGCGTAGCCGTCCCCATGGACATCATCGGAACGATCCTCTGGCCGCTCAAATGGGTGGTCTCGGCCATCCTCGTCGGCTTCCACTGGATCTTCGAGAGCATCGGCATGGATCCGAACGAGGGCATCACGTGGGTGCTCTCGATCATCTTCCTGACGTTCGTGGTGCGCGCAGCGCTGATCCCGATCTTCGTCCGGCAGATCAAGTCTCAGCGCCGCATGCTCGAGGTCGCGCCGCAGCTCAAGAAGATCCAGGACAAGTACAAGGGCAAGAAGGACCAGTTCTCGCGTGAGGCCATGAGCCGCGAGACGATGGCGCTCTACAAGGAGACCGGGACCAACCCGCTCAGCTCCTGCCTGCCGCTGCTGCTGCAGATGCCGATCTTCTTCTCGCTGTACTCGGTGCTGCACGAGGCCCAGATCAACAAGACGGGCATCGGCCTGCTGACGAACGACCTCGCGGGGTCGTTCGGCAACGCGGCCCTGTTCGGCGCTCCGCTGCACGAGACCTTCACGAACGCCTCCGGGTGGGAGGTCCGCGCGATCGCGGGCTTCATGATCGTCGTGATGACGGCGTCGCAGTTCATCACGCAGCTGCAGCTCGTCGCCAAGAACATGTCGCCGGAGACCAAGGAGTCTCCGATGTACCGCCAGCAGAAGATGATGCTGTACATCCTCCCGCTGGTCTTCGTGATCTCGGGTCTGAGCTTCCCCCTCGGCGTCATGTTCTACTGGCTGGCCTCGAACCTCTGGACGATGGCGCAGCAGTACTTCGTCATCCGCAGCATGCCGACCCCCGGCTCCGAAGCCGCTCTGGCTCGTGAAGCCCGCCTGGCCAAGAAGGCACAGCGTCGCGGGACCGCCACCCCGGTCCTGGCCGAGGCCGGTGCCGGCGCCGGTGCGACGGAGATCGAGCCCGTGCGCGTCACCACCCAGCGTCAGCAGCCGGTCGGCAAGCAGCGCCAGAAGAAGAACGGGAAGAAGTAAGTGACCGAGCAGGACACCGCAGGCGCCGTCGAGACGACGGAGACCGAGACCGAGGACGCCCGCGACGAAGCGGACATCGCAGCGGACTACATCGAGGAACTCCTCGACATCTGCGACCTCGACGGCGACATCGAGATCGAGGAACGCGCCGGTCGGGTGTACCTGTCCGTCACCGATGACGGCGAGGCACTCCGCGTGCTGTCGAAGCCCGACACCGTGACGGCGCTGCAGGAGCTCACCCGGATCGCCGTGCAGGCCGAGACCGGCGAGTTCAGTCGGCTCATCCTCGACGTCGGTGGCTCGCGGGACGCCCGTGCTGACGAGCTCCAGCGGCTCGTGGACACCGCTGTCGAGCGCATCGAAGCCGGTTCGTCGTCGGCTGCGCTCCCCCCGATGTCGTCGTACGAACGCAAGCTCGTGCACGACCTGGTCGCTGAGAAGGGCTTCCACTCGGAGTCCGAGGGTGAGGGTCGGGACCGCCACACGGTCGTCACCCGATGACGGACGCACCCGTCCCGACCGAGGCAGCACCGGTGCTCGAGGCTGAGCCCGCGGCGGCTGCAGCACTCTTCGGTGACCAGATCGAGGTCGCGCGCTCGTTCACCAACGAGCTCGCGCGGCGGGGTGAGGAGCTGGGCCTGATCGGCCCGCTCGAATTGCCCCGCCTCTGGACGCGACACATCCTCAACTCCGCGTTGCTCGCACCCCTCCTGGAGGCCCGGGGTCGCGTTGCCGACGTCGGTTCCGGTGCAGGGTTGCCGGGTCTCGTGCTCGCGATCGCCCGTCCGGACGTCGAGTTCGTCCTCATCGAGCCGATGGAGCGCCGGACGGATTGGCTTCGCGCTGAGTCTGACCGGCTTGGCTTGCAGAACGTCATGGTGCTCCGCGGCCGTGCTGAGGACGTAGCCGACGACGTCGTGGTTGACCAGGTCACCGCACGCGCCGTGAGTGCCCTGTCGAAGCTCATCCCCCTCACCGTGCCGCTGGTCCGCTCCGGCGGCCAGCTCATCCTGATGAAGGGTGCGCGGGTCGACGAAGAGATCGAGAAGGCCCGCAAGGTCATCCTTCGGAAGCGCCTCTCTGATGTCGAGGTGCTCGAGCTCGGAGAAGGTGTGGTCGACGAGACCACCCGCGTCTTCCGGGCTACAGTTGACTGACGCTGCGGCTCGGGCCGGGTCATCCGGCCGCCAGTGGCTCCGCGTTCCACGTGAAACATCGAACCGGGGAAGAGGCACTCGTTGAGTTCATCGACCGACTACGACGCGTCGACACCGCTCGCTCGCGAGATCGCCGACCTGAACCGTCGCCGGCGCGCGATCGCCACGCAGCAGTTTCCACTCCCTTCTGAGACACGGATCATCACCGTCTCGAACCAGAAGGGTGGCGTCGGCAAGACGACCACGACCGTTAACCTGGCAGCGGGTCTCGCCCATGGCGGCGCTCGTGTGCTCGTCATCGACCTGGACCCGCAGGGCAATGCCTCGACCGCGCTTGGCGTCGATCACCAGGCCGAGGTCGCGAGCATCTACGACGTGATCGTCGACGAGGCACCGATGGCCGACACCGTGCAGGCCTCCCCCGAGTCGGACACCCTCTGGTGTGTGCCGGCCACCATTCACCTCGCCGGCGCCGAGATCGAGCTCGTGTCACTGGTGGCACGTGAGCAGCGTCTCCGGACCGCGCTCGACATGTACCTGCAGTCGCTGGACGAGCCGTACCACTACGTCTTCATCGACTGCCCGCCGTCGCTGGGCCTGTTGACGATCAACGCCTTCGTTGCCGCGCAGGAGGTGCTCATCCCGATCCAGTGCGAGTACTACGCGCTCGAAGGACTGAGCCAGCTGCTGCGGAACATCGAGTTGATCGAACGACACCTCAACCCGAACCTCCGGGTCTCCACGATCCTGCTGACCATGTACGACGGCCGCACGAACCTGGCGAACCAGGTCGCGAACGACGTCCGGGAGCACTTCGGTGACCAGGTACTCAAGGCGATGATCCCCCGTTCCGTCCGCGTGAGCGAAGCACCGAGCTACGGCCAGAGCGTCGTCGCCTACGACGTGAACTCCACCGGGTCGCTGTCCTACCTGGAAGCGGCCGCCGAGATCGCAGCACGAGGAGCGAAGCACTGATGGCACCGAAGCGAACCGGACTCGGCCGAGGCATCGGCGCCCTGATCCCGACGGCGACCGATCAGCAGGACCGTCCCGTCGACGTGTTCTTCCCGACCGGTGGCTCGCCGGCATCCGCTCCGACCGCGGACGAGCTGGTGGCCGTGCCGGGAGCTCGACTCGCCAACCTCAATCCGCTCGACGTGATCCCGAACGCGCAGCAGCCGCGGAAGGAGTTCCGCGAGGAGGAGCTCCAGGAGCTCGTGCACTCGATCCGCGAGATCGGCGTGCTGCAGCCCATCGTCGTCCGGCCCATCCCCGGCGCGACGGGTACCGAGCCCCAATACGAGCTCATCATGGGTGAGCGCCGTCTGCGGGCCACGAAGGAACTCGGCCTGAGCACGATCCCCGCGATCGTGAAGGACACCCCCGACGACGCGATGCTGCGCGACGCCCTGCTGGAGAACCTCCACCGGGCGCAGCTCAACCCCTTGGAAGAGGCATCGGCGTACCAGCAGCTCCTCGCGGACTTCGGGATCACCCAGGAACAGCTCGGACAGCGCATCGGTCGATCGCGCCCGCAGATCACGAACACGATCCGACTCCTGCGGCTCCCCTCCCCCGTGCAGCGGCGAGTGGCCGCAGGCGTGCTCTCTGCCGGACATGCTCGCGCCATCCTCGCCGCTCCGGACGCCGAGGCGATGGAGTACCTGGCCGAGAAGATCGTCAACGAGGACCTGTCCGTCCGTGCTGCCGAGGCGATCGCGCAGCAACTCTCCGCGAAGACGCCGCCGGCGAAGCCGAAGACCGAGCCGTCCAAGCGCCAGGCACACTTCAACGATCTCGCTGAACGGCTCGGTGATCGCTTGAACACGCGGGTGAAGATCGCAGTCGGTGCTCGCAAGAGCTCCGTCACGATCGACTTTGCGAACGGCGACGACCTCAACCGGATCCTCGGTGAGCTCGGGGTAGAGGACCTCGAGGGCTGAACCAGCCTGTGCGCGGCGTTGTGCGGCGCTGTGAGCCCCTGCGACGGTCGGGCTGGGGTCGGCGCACCTGCGACCCAATCCGGCAGCTCTGGTGGCAACACAGCGTGACCGACGCGGCTGCTCCAGCAGTGAGGGTGGTTGGCCTCAGGTGAGATGGTGGCGACGTGACCACCATCGGCTCGCCCTTCATACCAGCGATCCGAGGGACGTTCTTCCGAGCGGTCGACCCGAGGTTCCGTGAGTTCGCTCTCGAGGGATCGCGTTCCGCCAGCCGCTACTGCAGAGCGGACGATCTGACGCGCTACGTCGGATTGCCAGTTGAGGGAGTCGAAGCTTCGATGCTTTCGAACAAGGGCGTGCGGTAGCGAAACGTGGAGATTGACGTCAAGGCCTCTCCGATCGTCTGTTCACGCGGTTCGGGCGCCTCCGGGCCCGCCGAACGCGCGGGGCGCCAACACCGGCGCTGAGTGAGGATCCTCATGGCGAGATGTTCCACGTGGAACACCTCGCCTCGGGAAGCAGGGAAGTCACTCAATGCCGTCGTTCCACGTGGAACATCTCGGCCCGTTCGAGGGGCGGGTAAAGAGCACGTGCCGGTGTTCCACGTGGAACATCGGCTGCAGGGTCAGGCGCGGTGATCCCGGATGGCCTGCTCGGCGAGCTCGGCGTAGGTCCAGCCGAGGTCGAACCCGGACGCGGACAGCGCCTGCGGCAGCAGTGACGTCTCGGTGAGCCCGGGGAGCACGTTCGCCTCGAGGAACCAGGGCGTCCCGGCCCCGTCGATGATCAGGTCGACGCGGGACAGATGCCGGAGTCCCAGAGCTACGTGCGCGGCCACCGCAGCCTCCGAGGCTGCTCCGGCGAACTCGTCGGACAGTCGTGCGGGGGTGTAGAAGGTCGTCTCCCCCGCGTTGTAGCGCGCTTCGAAGCCGTAGATACCGTTGCGCGGCACGATCTCCACGGCGGAGAGCGCCACGGGGCCGTCTCCGGTGTCGATGATCCCTACGGCGACCTCGGTGCCACGGATGAGCTGCTCGACCACGACGTCGTCGCAGTACGTGTACGCCGTCACCATGGCCCGGGGCAGGTCCTTGACGTCATCGACGAGGGTCACGCCCTGCGCACTTCCGCCGCGCGCCGGCTTCACGGCGAGCGGTACCGGGTGCTCGGTGGCGATGGCCTCGAGGACACCGACAGCGCCGAGCTCGCGGAACACGTCGTGGGAGAGCGTCACCGAACGAGGGGTACGGACGCCGGCGCGGGCGACCAGTGCTGACGCCGTGGGCTTGTCCCATGCCAACCGGGCCGACGTCGAACGTGAGCCGACGAACGGGATGTCCACGGCCTCCAGGATGCCCCGCAGGGCCCCGTCCTCACCGGAGGCGCCGTGCAGGGCCGGCCACACGACGTCCGGGCGTGAATCGGCGAGAGCCGGCAGGAGCATCGCGTCGGCGTCGCGCAGGTCCACCTGCCAGCCGTAGCCGGTCAGTGAGTCGGCGACCCGACGACCGGAGCGGAGGGAGACATCTCGTTCGTGCGAGATGCCTCCGGCGACGACGACGACGTGACGACGGGTGAGCTCGGCCATGCGGGGTCCTCCGGTGTGGAACTGCGGTGCTGTGCGATCAGTACCGAGGAAAAGCGCTGATCAGGAGATGTTCGGGGGCGGTGCACTGACGGACGACGTCTCGCGGACCACGGTGTTCGGGCGGGTCGTCGGGCCGAACGTCTCGATCAGTTCGAGCTCGTCGTTGACGACGTTGGCCAGACGCTTGACGCCCACCCGGATCTGCTCGGGCGTCGGGTAGCAGAACGACAGGCGGATGTGTCCGCCTCCGCGTCCGTCGGCGTAGAAGGCCGTGCCGGGCGTGTAGGCCACGAGCTCCTTGACCGCGCGCGGCAGCATGCCCTTGGAGTCGAGTGACTCGGGCAGGGTCAGCCACACGAAGAAGCCGCCGTTCGGCTTCGTCCAGGACAGGTCGGGCAGGAACTCCCCCAGTGCGGACAGCATGGCGTCACGGCGCTCGGCGTAGATGCCCCGGAAGGTGTCGACCTGACCCTTCCAGTCCGCGGCGTCGAGGTACGCGTTCACGACGTACTGGCCGAAGGAGTTCGGCGCGAGCACGGCCGATTCGTTGGCGAGCACGAGCTTCTCGCGGATGGCGTGCGGCGCGAGCGCCCAGCCGACGCGGAACCCGGGTGCGAGGGTCTTCGAGAAGGAGCCGAGGTACACCACGCCCTCTTCGTCGATCGATCGGATCGCCTGCGGCGCGGGCTCGTCGAACCAGAGGAGCCCGTACGGGTTGTCCTCGAGCACGAGGATGTTGTTCGACCGGCAGATGTCGAGCACCTCGATGCGGCGCTCGCGGCTCATGGTGACGCCGGCGGGGTTGTGGAAGTTCGGGATCGTGTAGAGGAACTTGATCCGCTTGCCCTGGGTGCGGAGGTTCGCGATCGCCTCGCGCAGCGCCTCGGGGACGAGACCGAGCTCGTCCGTCGTGACGTGCACCGTCTCGGCCTGGTACGACCGGAAGACCCCGATCGCGCCGACGTACGACGGCGACTCGGCGAGCACGACGTCACCCGGATCGATGAAGAGCCGTGTGACGAGGTCGAGGGCGTGCTGCGAGCCCGTGGTGACCACGACGTCCTCGGCGCTGGCACGGATGCCCTCGAGGCTCATGACGTCCACGATGTGCTCGCGGAGGGAGCGCAGGCCCTGTCCGCCGCCGTACTGGAGCGCCATGGCGGAGTGCTCGTTCATGACACGGTCCAGAGAGCCCGTGACGAGCTCTCTGGGGAGCGCGGAGACAAACGGCATGCCGCCGGCCAGCGAGACCACTTCGGGGCGCGAGGCGACGGCGAACAGGGCTCGGACCTCGGAGGCGCTCAGCCCGGCGGTGCGCTGGGCGTAGGAGTCGTACCAGGGGTCGAGGCTGTTGCCGTTCGTCATCGAGTGCTCCGTTCAGTGGGACATTCCCGCCACACTACGACATCGGCCCGGGGAACCAGGGTTCCGCGACGGGGCCGATCGTCATCCGGTGGCTCCGGACGAGAACGGCCCCGCTCTCCGGGGAGAGCGGGGCCGTTCGGGTGGGGCGACCTATGCGAGGAACTCGGCGAGGTCGGCCTCGAGTGCGGGCTTCGGCTTGGCGCCGATGACGGTCTTGACGACCTCGCCGCCCTTGAAGACCTTCATCGCCGGGATCGACGTGATCTGGTAGTTCATGGCCGACTGGGGGTTGTCGTCCACGTTGAGCTTCACGATCTCGATCTTGCCGGCGTGCTCTTCGGCGATCTGGTCGAGGATCGGCGAGACGGCGCGACACGGGCCACACCATTCGGCCCAGAAGTCGACGAGGATCGTCTTGTCGGACTTGAGGACCTCGTCCGAGAAGGTGGCGTCGGTGACAGCCTTGGCGTTGGACATGTGTGCTCCTTCGAGAAGTCGTTCAGGGGGTACAACGGCGATGCCGTCGTGGTATTCCGAGGCGGGTCAGGCCCGGGCGGCGATGACGTCGACCATGGCGGGCTCGGTCGGGGCGACGCCCTCGGCCTCGTCCGTCAGCGCGTCGTCGAGCTCGGCGAGGTACTTCTCGGCGTCGAGCGCGGCGACTGTGCCCGAACCGGCAGCCGTGATGGCCTGGCGGTAGGACGGGTCGATGACGTCACCGGCGGCGAAGACACCCGGCAGGTTGGTCTTCGACGAACGGCCCTGGACGGCGATCGTGCCCTCGGGCGCGATGTCGATCTGGCCGTGGATCAGGTGGGTGCGCGGGTCGTTGCCGATCGCGATGAACAGGCCGTCCAGTGCGAGCTCGGACTCCTCGCCCGTCACGGTGTCCTTGAGCGTGACGCCCTCGACCGCGGAGTCACCCGTGATGCCGGTGACCTCCTTGTTCCACGCGAACTCGATCTTCGGGTCGTTCATCGCGCGGTCCTGCATGATCTTCGACGCACGCAGGGAGTCCTTGCGGTGGATGACCGTCACCTTGTCGGCGAAGCGGGTGAGGAACGTCGCCTCTTCCATCGCGGAGTCGCCACCACCGACGACGGCGATGTTCTTCTGTCGGAAGAAGAAGCCGTCGCAGGTCGCGCACCACGAGACACCGTGGCCGGACAGGCGCTCTTCGTCGGGGAGCCCGAGGTGACGGTACGCCGAGCCGGTGGCGTAGATGACCGCGAGGGCCTCGTACGTCTCGCCGGAGCCGACGGTGACCTTCTTGACCTTGCCGGTGAGGTCGACGGAGACGGCGTCGTCGTACAGGACCTCGGCACCGAACTTCTCGGCCTGTTCCTGCATCTTGATCATGAGGTCGGGGCCCTGGATCCCTTCGGGGAAGCCCGGGAAGTTCTCGACCTCGGTCGTCTTGGTGAGTTCACCGCCCGTCTCGACACTGGAGGCGACGATGAGCGGCTTGAGCTCTGCGCGCGCTGCGTAGATGCCGGCGGTGAACCCGGCCGGGCCGGAACCGATGATGATGAGCTGGCGCATGCCTGATTGCCCTTCCGTTGCGTCTGACCGGGTCAACCCATCGTACCGGCGAGGCATTCCACACGCCCCGTGAGCGTGTGGTGCCCGGCAGGGATCAGCGGCCGAGCTTGCTCCGGAGCATCCGGACGGCGTTGCCGATCTCGCCGTTCTTCGCGACGACGAGGGCTCCGAAGTACACGGCGACCATCGCGGCGCCGGTGAGGATGATCGTGATGAGGGCACCGGTGCGGTCGGACATCGCGAACCCGGCCTCCGAGAACGCGCCGAAGAAGTTCACGACGAGGAGCCCGACGACGCCGGAGATCAACGCGGCGATCACGAACTGGACGTGCGACCGGGTGATGACCGGACCCTCGATGCTCCCGAGCCGCTTGCGGACGAGCACGAGTGCGACGATCGTCTGCGCCGACCCCGCGATGGTGGTGCAGGCGGCGACCCCGATGCCGATGATCGAGGTGGGGAACGTCGAGACCACCAGGGCCCCGATGACGAAGAGCACCGACTGGATGCACTGCATGAGGAACGGGGTGCGGTGGTCGTGCATCGCCCAGAAGACACGCTGGATGACGAACAGCATGCTGAACAGGACGAGACCAGGCATGTAGGCGACGAGCACGGCACCGACCTGCAGGGCGCTCTCGAACGTGCCCTCGTACAGGCGGCCGAACGGGACTGCGACGACGATCAGCGCGACCGAGGCGAAGACAGTGAAGAGCCCGACGATGCGCAGTGACAGCGACAGGTTGCGGCGGACCGCGTCGAGGTCGCCGCGTTCGGCGTCGTGGCTCATGCGGGTGAAGTACGCCGTCGCGATGGAGACCGTGATGATCGAGTGCGGGAGCATGAAGATGAGCCACGCGTTGCCGAGCACGGCGTTTCCGGGCCCGTCGTCCTGACCCTTCCAGGCGACCGCAGACTGCACGATCCCGGCGATCTGGGTCACGAGGATCATCGCGAAGAGCCAACCGGCGGCGGTGCCCGTGGACTTGAGACCGACCCCGCGCCAGCGGAAGTCCGGTCGGAACGACAAGCCGGCGCGCTTCCAGAAGAAGGGCAGGAACGCCGCCTGGGCGAAGACGCCGAGGGACGCGCTGCCCGCGAGGACAGCGATCTTGATCGGCGTCCACTCACCGACGTCGCTGTGCCCGCTGCCGAACAGTGCGATGAAGACGATGAGGCCGGCGATCGCGATGACGTTGTTCAGCAGTGGTGCCCACGTGAACGGGCCGAAGACCTGCTTCGCGTTGAGGACCTCGCCGAGCAGGGAGTACATCGCGTAGAAGAGGATCTGCGGCAGGCACCAGAAGGCGAAGGCGATGGCGAGGTCGGTGGCGGCCGGACCTCGGCTGTCGGACGACGTCGTGTACAGCCGGACGAGGAGCGGCGCGAGTGCCGTCGCCACGATCGTGATGACGATGAACACGGAACCACCGAGTGTCACGATCTTGTTGACGTACGCCTGCCCGCCGTCCGTGCCGGTCTTCATCGCGCGCACGATCTGCGGGATGAGCACGGCCGACAGCAGACCGCCCGCGATGAGGGCGTAGATGTTGTTCGGCAGCTGGTTCGCGACGGCGAAGGCGTTGGCCGACGGGCTCGCGTTCTGCCCGATCGCGTACGCCAGCACGAAGGTCTTCGCGAAGCCGAGGATGCGGCTCACCATCGTGCCGGCGGCCAGCATCGCGCTCGCCCGGCCGAGGCTGCGCTCGGCGACCGGCTCGGCGTCGACGTCGGGCTGGGGCTGGCTGGTGCTGATGGTCGGCTCCTCGGGGTCGCGGTCGTCCGCGACGGTGTTGCGTGCGGCGTCGGACGGGAGGCTCGGCTCGGCTCCGGCGCGCGCGATGGCGTCCTGCAGGGGGCCCTGGTCCACCGCCGCGGTCGCCGCTCCGGTGGCCGTGCCGGCCGTGGACGCGGCCACGCTGGGTGCGGGGGCCGCTCCGGAGCGGTGATCCGTGCCTCCAGGCCGGGTGGTGGACGCCTGCGCGCCCCCTACCGTCGGCTGGACCGCAAGGGGGCGGTTCGGGTCGTCGTCGTCCTCGTCGTCGAGTTCGCCGTTGCGGCGGCGGATGCGCTTGCGGATGCTGCGGAAGATGCCGAAGCCGAAGATGCCGATCAGGGCGATCGCGGCGGCCGCGGTGATGACCGTCTCCCACTGCGCCTGCACGTTCAGCTCGACGGTCGCGGGCTCGGCCACGGCGACGCCGGTCGGGCTCGAGAGCGACATCGTCAACTCGACCTTGCCGTTCGCGACCGACTGCACGGGGACGGTCGCGCGGGTGGAGGAATCGGGCTGGATCTCGACGACGATGTCGTTGCGGACGACCCGCAGCGCCGAGTTGGACGGCTGCACGGACAGGTGCACCGTGACCGGGTAGGCGGAGCTGTTGCGGATCGACACCGGCAGGGACGACCGGTCGCCGAGCAGGGTGAGGCTGCTCGAGTCGACGATCCCGACCTCGGTGGTGCTCTTCGCCCAGGCGGCCGTGCGGGCCTCCACCGCGGCGGCGAGGCCCTGGTCGTCGTCGCGCCACGCGTTCGAGGCAAGCGCGAGCAGACGGAGCCGGGCGGGCGCGGTGAGCTGGTTCGGGTCGCCGAGGATCGTCGCGAACGCGGAGAGCCCCTGTTCCCCCCGCACGAGTCGCTGCAGCTGGTCGATCCGGGCCTCGCCGGTGGACGCGCTGGCGAGCGTGAGCGACCCGGCCACGGCCTTCGAGGCGGTGGAGAGGTCGGCCGGGGCGACCCAGGCGGTGCTCTCGAGGGCGTCCAGCGCCTGGCTGAGCCGGGTGGAGTCGGACGGCCAATCGCGCCCGAGGGTCAGCAGGATCGGCCCCGTGGCGGTGGCGGCACGGGCCGAGGTGGCCAGCGTCGCGGTGAGCTCGGACATCGTCGACGACCAGGTCTGCCGGTCGGTGGCGGCGGCGGCCCGGCGGAGCATCGACGACATCGACTGGTCGGAGACGAGCACGTGGTCGTCGCCGATCTTCTCGGACGCGGTGATGGTGGTGTCCGCGCCGGCCGAGGTGTTGCCGCTCGAGACGATGGTGGTCTTCGTGCCGGCACGCTCGAGGGCGGGCAGGTCGGCGGAGGAAACCGTCCCCTCGGTCGGCCAGGCGATCGAGTCCATCGAGTACGGGAAGTCGAGCAGGGACTCCGTGGTCGGCAGCGTCTCCTGCGCCTGGTCGGCACCGTCGTCGGTCGTGGTGCCGTCGCTCGCGGCCTCGGTGGGGGCCGGTGACGAGGTCTGCCCCGGTGTGGCCGTCGGAGTCGGTGCCGGGGTCTCGGCGCCGGGGAAGTTCTCGGACTTGACGGACTGGTCGAGGGAGATCGGCGACAGGATGCCGTCGGACCCGGCCTGGCGCAGACCGGTGACGTCGGCGTCGGCGTAGGTCAGCGCGAAGGTCTCGTTGCGCAGTGATTCGAGACGCTGCAGCCAGGTGATCGCACTCGACGGGGCGTTGTCGCCGAGGATCCGGATCGAGGCGATGATCCGCGGGTCCACCGCCACGGCGACGTTGTGGTCCTCGGCTGCGTCGAGCTGCTGCGTGAGCGTGCCGTCGACCGAGGTCGCGGCGGCCAGCACGGGGGCGGTGAGGATGCCGTCGGTCGACTTCGGCACGGTGATCGGCATCGCGACCGAGACGCTGACCGGGGCCTGTTCGAAGTCCGGGTACCAGGTGATGGCGGAGCGGTCGACGGCGAAGGCATCGCCCGCCGTGTACTCGGCCGCGATGCGGCGGGCGCCGAACGAGGAGTACCCGCCGAGCGCCACGTTGCCGGAGACGATCTCGACCGAGTCGATGGTGATCGAACGGTGCGCCGGGATCGCCGGGATGTCCACGGAGTCCATCGGGGCGCCGAGGTAACCGGTTGTGGTGGTGTCGCTGAGCCAGCTCGCCAGGACGTCGCGCGTGCTCACCGAGCGGAAGATGTCGAACTCCGCGGTGCCGGCCGGCAGCGCCGCGTCGGTGTCGTTCGTGACGGTGACCGACAGGGTGAGGTCCTGGTCGCGCTGGACGACGCCACGGTTCGCGGGGGCGATCGAGATGGTGGCCTTGCCCGCGTCTGCGGCGGCCGGATCGGCGACGTGGCTCTTGGCTGCGGACACCGTGGCGGCCGAGGCGTGATCGGTGGCGACGGGCGCGACGACCAGGCCGAGCGCGACGAGGGTCGACGCGGCTGCGGCGAGCGTGGTGCGGAGCATCTGCATACGGGGAGCGGGCCACGGGGTCGGTTCGGGCCGAGCACGAGTGTATGAGGCGTGACCATGAACAGGTCCCGTGCGCGCGCGGCTTGTGGAGAACTCGGGGCCTCGATCTGGGAGGATGAGCACCGTCATGCAGTCCGTTGCCCAGGCCGTCGAACGACTCGACGCACTCGCCACCACCGAGCCCGTCGACCTCCTCGCTCGGGCCTTCGCCGACGCCGGACACGAACTCGCCCTCGTCGGCGGCCCCGTCCGTGACGCGTTCCTCGGCCGTCCGGTGACCGATCTGGACTTCACCACCGACGCCCGGCCGGACGAGATCCTGCGGATCGTCGAACCCATCGCGAGTGCCACCTGGGACGTCGGTCGCCAGTTCGGCACCATCGCCGCACGGGTCGCCGGCGAGCAGGTCGAGATCACCACGTACCGCAGCGACGTCTACGACGGCGAGACCCGCAAGCCCGAGGTCGCGTTCGGCGACACCATCGAGGACGACCTGCTCCGTCGCGACTTCACCGTCAACGCGATGGCCCTGCGGCTGCCGGACCGCGAACTCGTCGACGTGCACGGCGGCGTCGAGGACCTGCTCGCCGCACGGCTCCGGACGCCCCAGACCGCGGTCGTCTCGTTCCGCGACGACCCCCTGCGGATGATGCGCGCCGCACGGTTCACGTCCCAACTGGGCTTCACCGTCGACGACGACGTGCGGGCCGCGATGCAGGACCTCGTCGTATCGATCGACATCGTGTCCGCCGAACGGGTCCGCGACGAACTCGTCAAACTGCTCAACACGGACGACCCGGTCCCCGGCCTCCGGCTGCTCGTCGACACCGGCCTCGCCGAGCGGTTCCTGCCCGAGCTGCCCGAGATGCGGCTCGAGGTCGACGAGCACCACCACCACAAGGACGTCTACGAGCACTCCCTCACCGTGCTCGAGCAGGCGATCGGGTACGAGGCCGAGCGGCACGCCGGCGATCCCCCGGACACCGTGCTCCGGCTCGCGGCGCTGCTGCACGACATCGGCAAGCCCGCGACGCGCAAGCTCGAGCCCGGCGGCGCCGTGAGCTTCCACCACCACGACCTGGTCGGTTCCAAGATGGCGAAGAAGCGACTCCGTGCGCTCCGCTTCGACAACGACACCATCGCCGCGGTGTCCCGCCTGATCGAGCTGCACCTGCGCTTCTTCGGGTACACCGAGGGCGCCTGGACCGACTCCGCCGTCCGTCGCTACGTCCGCGACGCCGGACCGCAGCTCGAACGGCTGCACGAGCTCACCCGTTCGGACGTCACCACCCGCAACCGCCGCAAGGCCGACCGGCTGGCGTTCGCCTACGACGACCTCGAGGACCGCATCGAGGTCCTGTCCAAGCAGGAGGAGCTGGAGTCGATCCGTCCGGACCTGACCGGCGACGACATCATGCGGATCCTCGACATCCCGCCGGGGCGTGCCGTGGGCGAGGCCTACCGGTTCCTGCTCGAGGCCCGGATGGACGAAGGGCCCCTCGGACCGGAGACGGCCGAGGAGCGCCTGCGCGAGTGGTGGAGCACCCGAGGCGACACCGGCGCCTGAGACGCGACCGCCTGACGGGCGGGACCGCTCTCCACAGGCCGGTGGCGCGCCTCCAGGCAGTCCGGTAGGCTACCCAGGTTGCCCCTCGCGCACCTGCGTGGTCTGGGGCACATGCATCAACCCTCCTGCCCCGGGAACCGCCCGGGGCCGCTGAGACCAGAGGAGGTGGGTTCCGCATGCACCAGTACGAACTGATGGCGATCCTCGACCCCGAGATCGATGAGCGCACCGTCGCTCCCAGCCTGGACAAGTTCCTGGCCGTGATCCGCAACGCGGGTGGCACCGTCGACAACGTGGACGTCTGGGGCCGTCGCCGGCTCGCTTACGAGATCGCGAAGAAGTCCGAGGGCATCTACGCCGTCGTCGACTTCACGTCGTCGCCCGAGGCCGCCAAGGAGCTCGACCGTCAGCTCGGTCTCTCCGAGGCCGTGCTCCGCACGAAGGTCCTCCGCGCTGAAGAGGGCATCGCGCAGGTCGCCGCCCAGAAGCAGCGTGACGAGGCTCGCGCGGCCCGCAAGGCCGCCAACGCCTCCGCGACCGCGAGCGCCGAGTAACCCGTGGCCGGCGAAACCGTCATCACGGTGGTGGGCAACCTCACCGCGGACCCCGAGCTGCGCTACACGCAGAACGGGCTCGCCGTGGCGAACTTCACCATCGCGTCGACCCCTCGCACGTTCGACCGTCAGGCGAACGAGTGGAAGGACGGCGATGCGCTGTTCCTCCGCGCGAGTGTGTGGCGCGAGTTCGCCGAGCACGTGGCGGGGTCGCTGACGAAGGGCTCGCGCGTCATCGCGCAGGGTCGTCTGCGTCAGCGTTCCTACCAGGACCGTGAGGGCCAGCAGCGCACGAGCATCGAGCTCGAGGTCGACGAGATCGGCCCGTCGCTCCGCTACGCGACCGCACAGATCACCCGCGCAGCGGGTGGCAGTGGCGGCGGTCGTGGCCAGGTCGGCGGCGGCGGCAGCGCCCCCGCGGGCAACGGCGGCGGCAACTGGAACAACAACGGTGGCGGTCAGTCGGACGCGCCCTGGTCTCCCCAGGGTGGCCAGCAGGGTGGCGGCAACGCACAGTCGAACGACGTGTGGAGCACCCCCGGCGGCAACTTCGACGACGAGACCCCGTTCTGATCCTCAGCGTTCCGACGGACACACAACTTTTCTTCTAAGGACAAATCACTATGGCTGGAAAGAGCACCGGCGACCGCCGGAAGCCTCGCGGCAAGGGCGGCAAGAACGCTGCTCCCGCGAAGTCGATCAAGGTCGGCGTCATCGACTACAAGGACGTTGCGACCCTTCGCAAGTTCATCTCGGAGCGTGGAAAGATCCGCGCCCGTCGCATCACCGGCGTCTCCGTCCAGGAGCAGCGCCTCATCGCCCGTGCCGTGAAGAACGCCCGTGAGATGGCGCTCCTCCCCTACGCCGGCTCCGGCCGCTGATCGGAGGTCGACACATGTCGAAGCTCATCCTCACCCACGAGGTCTCCGGCCTCGGTTCCGCTGGTGACGTCGTCGACGTCAAGAACGGCTACGCCCGCAACTACCTCATCCCCCAGGGCTTCGCTGTCGCGTGGTCCAAGGGCGGCGAGAAGCAGGTCGAGTCGATCCGTGCCGCGCGTACCGCGCGCGAGCTCGCCACCATCGAAGAGGCACAGGACCTCAAGATGAAGCTCGAGAACGCGACCATCACCCTGTCGGTCAAGGCCGGCAAGGACGGTCGTCTGTTCGGCTCCGTCCGTCCGGGCGACGTCGCTGACGCCGTCCAGGCGCAGGGTGTCGGCTCGCTCGACAAGCGCAAGGTTGAGGTCCCCGCGACCATCAAGACCGTCGGTGACCACGAGGCCACCGTGCGCCTGCGCGAGGACATCACTGCCGTGATCTCGCTCAAGGTCGTCGCTGCCAAGTAGCACTGACGTTCCGCTCCACGACGGGCGGGTCTCCTCCGGGAGGCCCGCCCGTCGTTGCGTTCCGGGGCGGCCGCGCGGCTTGTCCCACGGCTGTCGCCGACATGGTCACGGGCCTGGAGGCGCGGCTCGACTCGGGCTGGCTGGTTACGGTTCAGACGGGGTCGCGCTGGCTGGGAACAGGCCGAGAACTCTTCCCACAGGAGGGGTCCTTGTCAAGTCGTTTTACACAGTGGAAACGTGTCAAATCGGAACCTTCAAGGGGTACTTGAACCCCACTTTTCCACACACCGTGTGCAACAGAAAACCCCAGATCAAGTGGTCGAAAGTGTGTTCGTACGGGTCTTTTTCCACAGGCCCGTCCACAGTTCTCCACACAGCGCTCCGGCGTGTTCCGCAGGCTCTCCACAGAGTTATCCACAGGGCCGTTTGTTGGGGATAACTCTGGGGCCGTACGTTGGCCCAGCGACTCGGGGATGTCGGTTGCCGGGGGTAGAAACAGGGGTGCGGGTTCCGGCCGGTGGGTGCTGTCCCGCCGGTCCAGGTCCGTGTCGTCAACAGAGGAGAGCGTGTGTCGATCGCACATCTTGAGCCCGCACCGCAGGACTACGCGGAGCGCGGCATGGAACGCACCCCGCCGCACGACATGCTCGCGGAGCAGTCGACCATCGGTGGCATGCTCCTGTCGAAGGACGCCGTCGCCGACGTCATCGAGACCGCCCGAGGCGTGGACTTCTACGTCCCCAAGCACGAGGTGATCTTCGACGCGATCCTGTCGCTCTACTCGCACGGTGAGCCCACCGACGTCATCGCCGTCACCGACGAGCTGACCAAGACCGGTCTGCTGTCCCGCGCCGGCGGCGCCGAGTACCTGCACAGCGTCACGAGCATGGTGCCGACCGCCGCGAACGCCGGCTACTACGCCGGCATCGTCGCCGAGAAGGCGGTGCTCCGCCGCCTGGTGGACGCCGGCACCCGCATCGTCCAGATGGGCTACGCGTCCGAGGGTGAGGTCACCGACCTCGTCAACAGCGCGCAGGCCGAGGTCTACAACGTCGCCGGTGGTGTGCAGACCGAGGACTACGTCCCGCTGACCGACGCCATCTCGGCCGCGCTCGACGAGATCGAGGCCGCCAAGGGCCGCGACGGCCAGATGACCGGGGTGCCGACCGGGTTCGCGCAGCTCGACGGCCTGACGAACGGCTTCCACCCCGGACAGCTCATCATCGTCGCCGCCCGACCCGCCCTCGGTAAGTCGACGCTGGCGCTCGACCTGTGCCGCGCCGCCGCGATCAAGCACGACCAGACCGCCGCGTTCTTCTCGCTCGAGATGGGTCGCGCCGAGATCGCGATGCGTCTGCTCTCCGCCGAGACCAGCGTGCCGCTGCAGAACATGCGCAAGGGCACCGTGGACTCGCGCGACTGGACCACCATCGCGCAGACCCGCGGTCGCATCAACGACGCCCCGTTCTTCATCGACGACTCCCCCAACATGACGCTCGTCGAGATCCGCGCCAAGTGCCGTCGACTCAAGCAGCAGCACAACCTGAAGCTCGTGGTCATCGACTACCTGCAGCTGATGACCTCGGGCAAGAAGGTCGAGAGCCGCCAGCAAGAGGTCTCCGAGTTCTCGCGTGCCCTGAAGCTGATGGCCAAGGAGCTCCAGGTCCCCGTCATCGCCCTGTCGCAGCTGAACCGTGGCCCGGAGCAGCGTGCCGACAAGAAGCCGGCGATCTCCGACCTCCGTGAGTCCGGCTCCATCGAGCAGGACGCCGACATGGTCATCCTGCTGCACCGCGAGTCGGCGTACGAGAAGGACAACCCGCGTCAGGGTGAGGCGGACCTGATCGTCGCGAAGCACCGTAACGGACCGACGGACACCATCACCGTGGCGTTCCACGGGATGTTCTCGCGGTTCGTCGACATGCCGCAGTAGGCGCATGGTGTCGTCCGCCAGCTAACGTGTCCGACTGCCACTCAACGTGTCTGAAATACGGACGTGGACACGATGTTTGGCAGTACGGACGGGCCAGGCTGACTAGGGGTCGGCTAAGTCTTCGTGCGTCGCGAGGCGTCCGTATGGCGTGCGTGAAGTGAGATAGTTCGCGGACCACCTATGCGAGACGGGTTCGCCCGACCATCGGGGTGGTCTCGGCTGTTCTCGGCCTGGCGTTCGCCGGGCTAGTCGGTGTCACTATCGGGTCCGCGCGGGCCACGGCAGGAGACGCGGGGCGGATCCTGCTCACGGTCCTGGCCGGCGCAGGCGCGGCCCTTTGTCTCGCGGTGACCGGTTGCGCGCGGAACCGGTGGCGCGACGCCCGGCTGGACGCAGCGATACTCAGGGGTCGCCAATCGAAAGGCGGGGCGGACGTTCTGGCCGCCGACGAGAATCGCTCACAGGCGTAGGCCCCGGTGGGCGAGCGGCTTGTGAAGATCACGACGTGGAGCGGTGCGAGAGGGGCGACGCCGACCGAAGCTGCTTGCAGTGTGTCGGCCCCTCGGGCCCCGTGTCCAGAGACGATCGGCTACCGGGCATTTGATCCGGTTGCCCTGGCAGCGCGGGACGCGAGCTGCTAGCGGTGGTTGTTCGGTTCCTACTGGTTGCCCGGGTCGTGACGCAGGTCCAAGCGGCGCTCGAGGATCGCCTCCGCGAGTGTGGGGAGCGGTTGGTCGTCCGCGAACGCGCGAGCGCGTATGACGAGGAGTGCATCCTCGACGGCCACGCCGAACTGTGCCGACACCATCCCGGTTGCTTGGTGAATGCGCCGGCCGGACGGCTGCATGACGGACGACACAGCAGGGGTGGACCCTGCTGCCATGTCGCGGACCGCGCCGGCGAGGATCCGCTGCGCGGTGTGGCCGGCCAGACATGTCGCATCGGACATCTGCGCCGACGAGAACGGTCCCGCACCGGACATGTAGAGGGTGACGGCGCCGATGTCGAGCGATCCGACGAACAGGGGAAAGGACAGCAGCCCGGACCAGTCGGTCTGTCGGAGCATCGTGAGGGCTGTCGGCCACTCCTCGGCGGTCGCGGTGGCTAGGTCGTACACGGTGACAGCGCTCCGGTGTCGAAGTGCCGACCACCCCGGGCCCTCCCCGAGCGTCACCTGCTCTTCATCCGCGGCCGCAGCGCTCGGATCGGACGCATCGACGACGGCTGATCCGAAGATTCCACCGAGGGTTGAGACCACCGCTGCCGCGATCGGGAGGACGGTAACGAACGGGCCGGCGAGATCGTCGTCCTCGTCACCGTCCCCCGCGCGATGGATCGCGTCGCTGGACCTAGACATGTTGACTCCCTCCATGGAGGAGCTACAGCGCGAGGTCTGGGTACTGGAGCACTTGCGACGAGTCTAGGGTCGATCCAACCAATCCCAACGGGCGCGAAAAAGCCTCGGCGGCAGCGCTCGACCCACGGTTCGTCGTCGTCAAGCAGGACGACCGGTAGCCGATTCTCTACCGGGCCGACCCACGCGCGGCAACGGCGCCGGTGGACGACCGTCTACCGGGCAGCGCTGAGCGGCACCCCTCTTCGCCTCGGGACGAGTGACATTGGTGTGCTGGCTGGTCAGCAGCAGGCGCAGGTGTCGATTTCCCGCTCACCGGTGAGCGCTGACACGGGCTGCTTGCATGCGTCGCCGCGCCATGCTTCGAGTCCTTCACGGACGGCGAAGACGACCACGACGAGGCCCGCGACCGGGTCCGCCCAGGTCCATCCGAACAGGGTGTTGAGGAGGAGTCCGATGAGGACGGCAGCGGAGAGGTAGCTGCACACCAGTGTCTGCTTCGAGTCCGCGATCGCCGAGGCGGAGCCGAGCTCTTTGCCGGTGCGGCGTTCCAGGAGGCTGAGGAACGGCATGGTCGCCAGGCTGACGGCCGCGAGGATGATCCCGACCGTGCTGTGCTCCGGCTCGCGGATACCGGTGAGCGCCAGGACGGCGTCGACGGTGACGTAGAGGGCGAGACCGAAGAACGACACCGCGATGACCTTCAGTGCCGTGCGTTCGCGTGCTTCGGGGTCGCGGCCGGCGAATTGCCATGCGACCGCCGCGGCGGAGAGTACCTCGACGATGGAGTCCAGACCGAACCCGACCAGCGCGGTCGAGGAGGCGATGGTCCCGGCGCTGATCGCCACGATCGCTTCGATGACGTTGTAGCTGATCGTCGCTGCGACGATCCACCTGACACGTCGTTGCAACAGCAGCCGTCGCGCGGTGGCGAGCGGCGTGCCGAGCTCGATCGCGGCGCTCATGCGCTCACTCCGCAGCAGAGGGGGACATCACAGTCGACATCGGTGCACTCGGCTCCGTCATCGACGGCGAGGACGACGTCGACGAGTGCTTCGAGCGCGACGGTGAGGTGGGGATCAGCGATCTCGTACCGGGTGCTGCGGCCTTCGGGCGAAGCGACGACGATCCCGCACCCGCGCAGGCACGCAAGGTGGTTCGACACGTTCGTCCGCGTCAGCTCCAGCTCCTCCGCCAGCCGTGCCGGGTAGCCCGGACCCTCGAGAAGTCGGAGCAGGATGCGCGCCCGAGTCGGGTCAGCAAGGGCTCGACCCAGACGGTTCATGACATCCAACCGTGGCGCGATAGTCAGCATGCAGTGACTATACAGCGCACGGTGACGTCACGTCACCGGTAGCCGATGGCTCGGCCGCGGAGCTGTCGGCCTGATGCGCGATATGGAGGGGCCCGAGCGCAGAACGCCTGCGCCCGGGCCGGGCCCCTTATCGGCTACTCGCCCGGCGCTGCACTGCCAGGCTGGGGGCCGCCATCGAGGTAGCGGAACGCGAGTGCGAGTTCGCTGATCACCGTGGCGTTCGCGCCGGCCGCGATCTTCTTGCTGAGGTGGTCGAGCAGCTGCTCGGCTGTCTGGTTCCGCTTAGAGATGAGGTCGTTGTAGCTCGGCACAGGTGTGCTCCTCTCGCTAGGTGAAGGGTGCTCAGAGGTTACCGTTGGCCCCCGACACGGCTTGTCAATTTGCCCGGAAGGCGCGGAGCGCTGGCAGTCGAGGGATGTCCACCCACATCCGGATGCTGTGCTCCGTCACCGAGTCACCGCCGACGACGAACGCCGCCTCGCCGAGCCGGTCGAGCTCCGGCGCCAGGCCCGCAGCCTTCGCCGCGCTGAGGTACCCGACCTTCCGGCCCCGACCGTAGACGGCCACGGCGCGCGTGTCGTGCTCGTTGTTCGGCTCGCGGACGAGCTCGTACTCCTGCGCGCTATACGTCCGCCGTTCCGCGTCAGTCACCCAGTGCGCGGTCCCGACGATGCGGAACCGGGATGACGGCAGCCCACGAAGGTCAACACGCGTCAGCCCCTCTTCGAGGTGCACGGCCGCAATTTTTGCCGGACCGCCTGATCGGATGCGCCGGGCCTTTTCCTGCTGCTCTGCCACCCACTCGTCGAATGAGCCGCCGTCCGCGTTGGGCCTCACGTCCCGCACGTCGGTGCTTCCGTCCGGTCGAGTTAGCGTGATGACGGCGCTCGGTTTGCGACCGGGCTCCGGCTTCTGTGCCGGCCGGGTGAAGTGACGGAGGATCAGCCACCCGCTGAACGCCAGCACGATGATCAGCAGCACGACGAGCAACTCCATGCCGGAGAGAGTAACCATCGCCCCGCGGTCTGTCTGCACCCCGGTCGGGTGCCGAGAGCGAAGGTGGATGTGCACGTCTGCTCCGAGCCTGGCTACCCCGCGACCACCCGCGCGCAGTACCACTGCCCCACCAGCCATCGGTACCTCTCGAGGCTCGATGGCGTCTGACGAGCCCTCGCACTCGCCTTCTGGTCGACACCAGCCTGAGCGTCTGGCCCGGCGACCGAAAGCCATCCGCGGCGCGTTCGGCTAACCGCGGTCGGTGACACCCAAGGAGGCGAAGAACACTCGTCCCGAGTGCCGGATGTCGTCCGGGTCGGTGGTGACCGTCTGGATCAGGCGAGCATCGTCTCCCGGTCGAAGGAGCAACCGACCGTCACCTTGCAGTTCTTGCGAAGCGGCGACGCCTTGCTGCGTCATCCACCCGAACTGCCAGACCTGCCCACCGATGGTGACCTTCAACGGGATGGTGATCTTGAACGCCGCGGGCAGCTGTGGGTGGGCGATATCCGCGGTGAAGAGGAACGGCTCCCACTGCGCGACGCGCTGAGTGCCAGTCAGTAGATCGGCGGCGCGGACCCAGGCGTCGATCTCCGGGATAGTCAACTCTGACCTGTCCGGGACGCGGAGAGCGACTGGGATGCGCGTCTGAAGCGTTCGGAGTGCTCGAACGACCTGTAGCGTGCGGTCCAGCGATCGTAGCGCCTCGGCGAGCGTGTCGTCATCGGAACCGGCGTCGACGCTCTTCATCTCCAGGACGATCGGGCCGTCCGGCAACCGCAGCTCAATCTTCCCGACGCTCATCGTGGCGCGCATCAGGGTCAGTGCGAGATCTGCCTCCGCAGGCGTCATGCCCTCGATGGAGAAGGGGCGCATTGTGATCCCCTGTTTGGCAGGCTCGCCGCCGCCGAGCGTGGAGAACATTGCGACGCCGCCGATGCGGCCGCTCCAACTCCATCCGCCGTTCTCACCACGGACGAAGTCGCTCATCAAGGCTGTTCCAGCCACCGGATGCTCCTCTCCGATGGAGACATTGAGCAGATGGGGACCGCTGTGCCGCCCCGATCGGCCGACTACCGAGGTGATTGTGGCGGTGTGTGCTCCCGACAGGGCGAAGCCGGGCAGTGAACCCGCTACCTCGACAGGGAGCCCCACGAGCGGCAGTCCGTACTCGCGGTGGTCACGGAGCTGCTGCCTGTCTTCGTCGGACTCCGGTTTCGCGAACACCTCGAGCTGCAGGGGGCTGTCCTCGCCCGCTTGGTCGTAGCGCCGGAACACCTCGGTGACTACCTCCACATCGGGACGAGTAACGGTCGCTCTCCACGCCAAGTCCTCCGGGAACTCCGCGAGCTCGGACTCGTCGAAGGGTCGCGGCGCTCGAACCTGGAACTCGTACCGATAGTGGGGATCCCGGTCGTTGACTGCGTGGAAGACGGCCTCCAGGCCGAGCTCGACGCCGTCCGGGTCGAGGGGCTTGTCGGAGTCACCCCCCAGGAGGCGAGCTGCCTGCAGTGCTCGCATCGCATAGTCGAAGGCCCGGTCTCGTCCTCCGTGGAGGTAATAGTCGACGACTTCCGGGTATCGCGTGGTCCAGGCATCCAGATTCGCAAGACCCAACCAGTGTGTGGGGACGCCGCTACCCGCGGTCAACTCCGCCAACCACCGCTCGTCGCCGTCGGTGGGGTCGCGGGGGCGGGCGACCCACCAGTCGCGGAGCGTGATTCCACGTCCCCGGACATACTCCTGGAGCCGGTTCCACGATTTCGTGATGGATCGTCTCTGGCTGCTGTCGAGCGGGTCCGTGTACCGCTTGACCTGCCAGACGCTCCAACTGCCGTCGTCGTTGCGGACCAAGACGTCTATGCCGTGGTCGCCCTGGGCAGGCAGACGACGGTTGCCGTGCGGGTTGTCCCGGAGCACAAACAACGCGACGACTGCTTCGACGTCCTCGCCGCTGTACCGTTCCCACGGGATCCGATCCGTCACAGCTCCATTGTCGCCGAAAGCACCGACGTGCACTCGGTTGAACTGCGGGAACCGCGCCGGGTTAGGCAGCCGACCCGTCGACCCACTGCGACCGGCCGCCTCCGACAGCAGCGGCGAGCCGGACGCCCCGACTTTTAAAGGGGTACGGCAGTCGGCGCCCGCCCTCGGCACCCGTGGTCCGATAGTCGCTGGATGCGCGCAATCCCGCCGTCCGCTTCCCCATCGGCTACGGGACGCGCTCGAGCACGTTCCGGCGCACTATGAACTTGTGCGCGTGTTGACGATTCAGACGGTAGCGATGGGTGTCTCCGCGGAGCAGGAGGCGAACTGGCCGCAGTTGGCAGCCGCCGCGGTCCTGGCAACTGAGGAGGGTCGAGAACCCGTGCCCGCGGTCTGGTTCAGGACAGACGAAGGAGCGAGTGGGCTGATTCCGGTGTCCGAGCTCACTCCCGTGACGTTCACTGATGTCGAGGGACCAGCTCGCTTCATCGGGACAGTGACCGCGCTCGGCCCCGATGCCGCTCCATTGACCTGAGCGCTGTCCGGTTGCGGGGGGGCTACTGAGCCGCACATCCTTTGATCAACCAGGGGCCGGCCCTGTTCCCTTCCGGGTACGTACCATCGAGGCGTGAAGTGGTTCGTAGGACTCTCCTGGCTTCTAGGGCTACCGTTCCTCGTATTCGCCGGGGTCGCAATCGCCCTCATCGGCTCTTCCCACGGAGACGTAGGCCGCATTCTCGAGGGATGCCTCTTCGCTGCTGGTGCTGCAGCGTGCGCCACTGTGATGGGCCTTGCGCAACGAGCAGGCATGAATCGTGGGGCGGACGAAGCCATCGAGCGCAGTGCTGGATGGGATGCCGAGGAAGATCGTGCCGAATGATCATGCCGGGCAAGACCCTGTTCGGTAGCCGATCGGCTATCGAGACAGCTTCGTAGAGGGGTGGCGCGGCGAAATTAGGCTGGCGAGATGAGTTTTACTGCGCTGCACCGAACGACGGGTGCTGCCCCTGGGCCCATCACTGACGAGCTGCTGAACGATGCCGTCGCCGCGGGTGTTCGTGAGACACGGGATCTTGACTGGAAGTCAGAGCTACCGCCGCGTAAGAACATCACACAGACAGACTTCCCGAAGGACGTCGCTGCGATGGCCAACAGCGGCGGTGGCGTGATCGTGTACGGGGTGCGCGAGGCGCAGAAGGCCGCAACAGAGCGCGTGCACATCGTCGAGTTTGATGAGGGGTACGAGCGAGCCCTGCGCAGTGCGGCGGTAACGGCGATTTCCCCACCGGTATTCGCGTTGGGTGTGCACGTCCTTGTCGGCGACGGCGCACTGGCGGTGGTCGTCGAGGTGCCGGCGAGCGTCGACGGGCCGCATTTGATCTACCGCAACGACTACTTCGGTGCACCTGTGCGGAACGACGCCGATACGGTCTGGATGAAGGAGCGCGAGGTCGCGAACGCCTATCGTGCTCGCTTTGATGAGCAGCGGCACGCTCGAGAAGCCCTGACGAACCTGTATGCGCAGGTGAGCGCTGGGCGGGCGGTGGTTCCCCATGCATGGCTCTATGCGGTGGCGTCGCCACGTGTTCCGAGCGTGGCCTCCGGGACGGACCGCGATGACGCGCGCGACATCTTCGAGGAGGCATTCACCCTCGCGCAGGGCTGGACGAACGGGATCGGCGTACGCCCCCTGACGGCCGTTGAGCGGTACAACCTTCGACCGGGCCTGCGTAGCTGGGTAGCGCCGAATCGCAGCCAGGGCGCGCAAGCATGGAAGGAAGCCTGGGCGAGTGTCTATCGGTCTGGCGCTGCTGGGTTGGCGTGCGCGGTCGGTGGGCACCGAAAGTCCATCGACGGCCACTTCGAGCCGACGCAGGTTGAATCGACCGCGATCGAGAATGCAGTGGCTGACCTCCTCGCGCTTGTTCGTGTGCTCGCCCAGCGTGGGAGCGGGTCCGAGTACGACGTGATGGTCGGTATTGAGTGGGCCGGTACTGGTCCTCTGGAGATCCTGACCAGGGACGGCTTCGGGCAGACGTATGACGGTGTTTCGACTCCAGTGCATCGCTACGTGCCCGTGGAGGTCACCATCGACGCGGGCGCGGACGAGGACGCGTTTCGGAGACAGATGCGTGACCTAGCGCTGGATTGCATCAACCAGGGTGGGGTGTCGTACCTGCAGGCGATCTTGGGGGAATGAGACGAGGTACCGTGCGTCTGTCCGCCAACGGTGTCTCGGTAGCCGATCGGCTATCGGCTATCGGCTCTGTCTGATCGGGAGTTCGGCCGCTTCAAGGATGCTCTGGCGTCGGAGGGTGGCACTCGGGAGCTCGCCGAACTGTGCTTGGTACGTGGACGCGAACCGCGATGGGCTACTGAACCGCAACCGCTGAGCGAGCTCCGTCACGGTGGTAGTCGTCGTTGGGGCGGCCCTTGTCAGCAAGCGACGTGCAGAGTGTAGGCGTACCAACCGGAGGTATCGCATCGGCGACATCCCGAGGTCGCGAGCGCATGCCTTCTGCAGGGATCGATCACTGATGCCGGACGCGTCGGCGAGGTCAGCCAGTTGGAGTGGATCTTCGAGCTGTTCGCTGATCTGGACGGTCATGCGTCGCACCGGGGTTGACATGGTCAGATCAGTCGGCTCGCCATCCCAGCTACTCATGAGCCCCACGGTAGAAAGGCGTCGCTTGCCGTGCTGTCATGTGGCCCGCTGAGTGGCGCGGATCGGACACAGTTGCGTCTTCTGCGAGGAAGCGGCGGTGTGGCGTTCTTCCTCTTAACTGATATGCGGGATACGGTACCGGCATGCCTGTACCGAAGTCTCCGACCAGCCAAGGTCCCCGCCGCCTTCTCCGTGATGTCGTCTACGAGCAGATGCTCGAGGCGATCGAGAACGGCACGCTTGAGGCGGGGGAGCGCCTCAACGATGAGGAGCTCACGAGCTGGCTCGGTGTCTCTCGCACCCCGGTGCGGGAAGCGATCGCCCGCCTCGAGGCCGAAGGGCTCGTGGAGATGGCCGCGAACCGGTACACGCGTGTGTCCAGCCTCTCGGGGCCTGCGCACGACGAAGCGGCGATGCTCCTCGCTGCGCTCCAGGCGTGGGCGATCGGTCACGCTGGCGAGTCGAGTGCTGACGCGCGGAAGACCGCGGCTTCCGCGGCAAGCAAGGTCGTTGCCGGGGTCGACGCGCACGAGGTTGAGGCGTACCGCGGATTGCAGGACGCGGTCGCGACGCTCATCGGCGGGTTCAACAGTCCCTTGTTCACTGCGACGGAAGCTGCGGTGCGGGGACGGGTGAAGTTCCACGCCGCTGCCCCGGACGCGAACATCGACTGGGCCGCAGCATCCGCCACGGCCGCCGAGCTGGCGAAGGTCTGACCGTCGACGACCAGCGCGGGGGTACCGTCGACGCCAGGGGGTTTCACCAGCTTCCCTGCGGGCCGGAGTTGAGCTCACGCTCCTCCGGTCCGTCCTCGCACTCAGCGAGCCCGCGTATAGTGCACGGTAGGGGATCGGCTACCGGACGACTGGTCTGCTGCGTAACGGCCACGATGATCAGGCCCGGATCGGTCGTGCATGGGGTTAGTGGAGCAAGTTGCCGCAGAGCGCGATGAACTCTGCTTCCTCTCCGGCCGTGCTCCTGAGCTCGATCGTGTCTCCGGATCGCATGGTGAGCGTCAGTACCGGGTTCTCCGGGGTCCACTGCGCTTCCATGTCGTCGAAGTCTGGTGCGTCGACTCGCGTCAGTTTCGCCTGCACTATGTCGGCTCGGCGACGAATGACCGCGGCGCTCTCGACCGACCCGACGGTATGGGCTGGAGTCGCCCCCGTCTCAGCGGAGAACATCAGGCAGACGATGGCTGAATCGGTGACGTAGTAGGCGGTGCCGGCCAGTGAGCGGCCCAGCTTGTTCACCTCGACGTCGATGTCAGCGAAGCGGATCGCCTCGATGTCGGGGATGAGCGGTGCAGCGGAGGCGGTGAGCGACCGGTGGAAGTAGGCGGCTTCTTTGGGGCTTCGATGCTGGTTGCCCCACACGACGCGGGCGGCTTGGATGATGGCTTGTCCGCTGCGGCCAGGCAGTGCGGCGAGGTGGTCGGCGATGATCATCGCGCGGTGATTGTTCATCCCGCGACGCTAGCCCGAGCATCTGTCATTGCAGAACGTCCGGAGCGCTGAGGGCATCGGAGGCGTTTGCCTGTTGCTACGGCTGCCAGCATGCGAGACAGTGGCGTCATGTTTGGGCCTGAACGGACCGAGTACGACTTCTCGGTGTGGAACTGGCTCTACGGCCCAAAGGTTGAGCGATTCTCCGGGCAGCCGGACGGCTCGGTGCGAGTTCGATCCGTCGCTCTCGACATGGACACCGTCGTCGAGGTCGGAGCGATCTTGAAGCAGTGGGCCGGTGCCGACCCCAGGTTCACTCTTGATGGGCACGGACAGTACGGCAACCGGGAGGTTTCCCAGGCCGAGCTCAACTCCCTCCCCGCGGAGGATCGGGCGCGACTCATCGTTTCTGTGAACAGGCCAGACGTCCTCCCGCCGATAGGCGGATCGGTCACCTTCCACGGCAACCCAATGGTGGTCGTGTCGGCGCCGGAAGTCCGCGACGCGATCGTGGAAAAGCTGCACAACAACCCCCCTCGGATTAAGTGGAAGCTTGTTGCTCGGCTGGTCCCGCTTGTGCTTCCGCTGGTGCTGACAGCTCTCTGGATCTGGCTCGAAGCTGTCCAGCCGATGCCGGCGCCCGCTCATGCGCTCGGGTGGGTCCTGATCGCCGGGGTTCTGATCGCCGTTGCTCGGCCGATCTACAAGCGTCGACGCGACACGATTCTCGGGCCTGGTCACCGTATCCGTATGGAGTCGCGCGCGCAGACGGTCGCACGGCGAGCTGACGAGAAGAAAAACGTGAAGGTCGCAGCGATCACCACGGTGGTCACGGTGCCGCTCACGATCGTGCTGACGAGCCTATTCGGCTTCATCCTCCGCTAGATCGGCTGCCGAGATGGTGTCTCTGATCGACGCGTCAGCTGCGGCTCCTCTGTGTGGCACCCTACCCCTTGACTAATATTTGGGATATGGTCGCGGCATGCCTGTACCGAAGAGTCCGACCAGCCAGGGCCCCCGCCGTCTCCTCCGCGACGTCGTCTACGAGCAGATGCTCGAGGCAATCGAGAACGGCACGCTCGAGGCGGGGGAACGCCTCAACGACGAGGAGCTCACGAGCTGGCTCGGTGTCTCACGCACTCCGGTGCGGGAAGCGATCGCTCGGCTCGAGTCCGAAGGTCTCGTGGAGATGGCCGCGAACCGGTACACCCGGGTCGCCAGCCTCTCCGGCCCGGCGCACGATCAGGCGGCGATGCTCCTTGCCGCGCTGCACGCGTGGGCGATTGACCACGCAGGTGAAGCGGCCTCCGATGCGCGGAAGACCGCTGCTGCTGCTGCGAGCAAGCTCGTCGTGGGCGTCGACGCACACGACGTCGACGCGTACCGAGGCCTGCAGGATGCTGTCGCGGCGCTCATCGCTGGGTTTGACAACCCGCTCTTCACGGCTACGGAGGCGGCGGTGCGTGGTCGGGTGAAGTTCCACGCCCCTGCCGCGGACGCGAACATCGACTGGGACGCGGCGGCTGCAACGGCTGGTGCCCTCGCAAAGGTCTAACCGCGCGTCTTAAGCGCTAGGTGGGACGCATCGCGGCCTGATGCCGGCGCCGCCGGGTTCTCAGGGCTGCAGTCGCGCTACGGTCCTCGGATGGTGGAGTGGGAACGAGCTCGGAGCCGCGGGATGGCGTTGAACGCTCTCGAGAAGGCGCTGACCGACCTTCGCCGACGTCATGGCGAGCTTTATGCCAATGTCGGTGCCGGAGTGATGTGGGCGGCCGTTCTTGATGAGAACCTTCGCGAGGACTTGGGTGCCGAGTACGAAGAACTAAGGGATCGCGAAGTCCCTTTGGTGCATGGGCTCGTTCATGCACGGAACGGCGTCATGCACGCGGCGCTCGTCACGACTAACGCCGGAGGCATAACCGCACCGATCGTAGCCCCGGTCGTCATAGGCCCTCCGTCGTGGCGGTCCTCCGTCGTGCTGCACAAGCTCTGGACACCCAAGGCGCTCGAGAGTGCCCGCGTTCGGAAGCGTGTGGCGATGTACGAGGAGCACCTCGCGGGGAGGGATCCGGCGGACACCTTCGAAGAGGTCTTGGGCTTCTTCCGGTCGCTTGAAGCCGTCGGCTGGAAGCCATCGACCCTCTACCGAGCGTGACCGCGTATGGGGTGAGTTGCCGGGCATTCGGGCGTGAGAGCGCCACGTCGGCATCTGGGACGCACGCCTGGCGGACCGTTCAACGGTGCTGAACGACCCGCCAGGCTCACGTACTCAGAGCCAAATGCCGACGTGGAGGACGTAGACCTGGCCCTTGTCTTCTGTCCAGATGATCGCCCATCGCTCGGAACGGCCCGGCAGCTCGACGTAGATGATCCAGGCATCGACGGTCGAGAACGGGTGCAGGCGCGCCCTAGGGTCGACCGGATCCGCCTGCAGCCAGTCGAAGTAGTAGTCGTACAGGTTCGAGAGCGACTCCTCGGTGTCGTCTGCGTAGGTGCGCATGAGCGCCTGGCGAGCCTCTGGCTCGAAGTTGATCTGGGACATGCTTCCAGTATACCAGACCCCAGTGACACATGGGGGAAAGTGGGCAGAGATACAGATGTGTACTGTGGCACTTATGGGGTACTACGGGTATAGTGGGTTGCAGATGCCACCCAGCGCTTCGAATGAAGTGCCCCACGAGCGCTACGACCACAGACCGTGTGGTCGTGGCGCTCTTCGGTCCCGTCGGCCTCCGTGCAGGAGGAGTTCGGGCTCAGTGGTTCGAGCGAAAAGAGTCGACTAATGTCAATCACGCTTGTTCAAAAAGACAGTCGAGGTCGCGTTGCCCTGGGGAGCGTCCTCGGAGACGATCAGTACATCGTCAACGTCACGTCAAATGGAACAGTTATTTTGGAGCCAGCTGTAATTATGTCCCGCCAAGATCTTGAATTGCGCGCGCAGCCGGAGGTTCTTGCACTTGTAGAGGAACGAGCCAAGAATCACAGTGCTGCTATCGCAGGCCGCCCAGAGCGAGCGGCGCACTAGCCCTTATACCGAGGCGGGTTCCAGCAGGCTGCTGGGACCCGCTTTATTGTGTCGACGGCTCGGCGATCGGACGCTGGTAGGCGCTACGCGCGGGCGCCCTATCTTGGCTTCGCTGGGCAGGTCATCGGACGGGTTAGGGTCAGTCGTCCGACGTGGACGGGCTTGGTTCGGGTGGCTGGGCGGGCTGCCATGCCCTCTCCTCTCTCGCCTCGGCCAGCGTCGACCGTCATACCGAAGCTGATCCATGGACACAGCGGGCGGAAACGTTCCCGCTCTGCAGGACCAGCCGCGGGCATCGCTTGGCTAACCCCCGATCGACCACGACGTCCTCGGGAGGTACGGGTTGGACGCGAAGCGGGATTGGAACGGGTACATCCAGCTCTGACCTCGACATTCGTGCGTCACGCCGCTCCCTCTACAGCGCGTCTAGAGATCCTGGGGAGGCGGACGTGCCGCTGCAGGGGGCAGGGATACCGCGAGGTGGGCTGAGCAGGTCTTTGGTGCAGGAGCTATCTCAAGCGCCGGGTCGCGAGTAGTTCTAGCAACGGCTGCACGCGGCGGCCCGCGGTGAGCCATTCGACGGGCGTCGCCGGCACGCTGTGGATGCGCGTGTACGGGTGTGGTGTCGTCATGAAGCCGAGGATCGACGTCGGGTGCATTTCGTCGTCGAAGGCTCCGACCAACGTCGATAGCTGGTCCAGCACCGGGTGGTTCGGGTCCTCGGTGAATTGCCATGCCGGGAACCGGAGCTCGTCGTCGCATACGAACGCGAGGAGGTCGCCGAACGCGAGGTGGGTGAGGACCCGTGCCGTTCCGGCATCCAGCCAGTCGGCCGCTTCCTCCAGGGTGAGGGAGGCGCTCATTCCGCGCTGCCAAGAGCGGCGTTCGGCTGCGTCGAGCTCGCCTCGCGCGACTGCAGCCTTTGCCGCTTCGTACCGTTCACGGGTGCCGAACGCGGACTCGATGAGTGCGTTTTCTTCGTCTGGTGTGAGATCTCGGCCGGTTCGAGGGCGCGGTGGGTTGTGGCGTGGCCCGAAATCTCGACCGCCGGCGTGAACACCGATCAGGCGCGTGAAGGCGCCGTCTTGCCGCGGCGGGTCAAGAACGCGGTCCCGGGTGACCAGGACAGCGTCGTCCGCATCCGCGAAGTCCATGGCGGCGGTGGTGCGGACGCTGCCTGGCAGGTCTTCACCTGTCAGGGCGCCGAGAGCAACACGTGCGCGTGCGCGTGCGATCTGTACCCGTGACGTCATCGGGCACTCCCCTCTTGTTCGACTTCTTGGTCCCCCGCAGGACGCCGCCTGTAGGGGGGGGTGGGTGGAGGGCGATTGCGAGACGCGAAATGGCGGACACTTGTGCATCCGAGGGGTTCCTAACTCCAGCTCGCGGCTTCGAGATGGTCGAGGACGACCTGGACATCGCCGCCGATGCTCAACCACTCGACGGGCGTGAAGGACTTATCGGTCCCCTCTATCTCGAGGTCCGCGTTGTACATGAAGCCGAGGATCGTGGACGGGTGCTTTTGCTCGCCCCACGCCGGCGTGAGTCGTGCGAGGCCGGGAAGGACAGGCGTCGCTGGGTCATCGGTGAACTGCCACGCCGGGTACCGCAACTGACCGTGGCAGACGAAGGCGGTCACTTCTCCCACGACGAGGCGCGCATGGAGTTCCGTGTCGCTGATGCTCAACCAGTCCGCGGTCTCCTCGGCTGACAGTGAAGCGATGAGGCCCTCTAGCTCGGTGCGACGCTCAATCTCGTCGAGCTCGCCGCGAGCGACTTCTGCCTTCGATTCGTCGTACTGCTCGCGAGTGAAGCTGCCGGAGCGGATGAGGAACTCCTCCTCTTCAGGGGTCGCTCGACGTCCACGTGGTCGGACCTGTGGCTCGTTGACTGGACCGTAGTCGCTGCCGTGCGCTAGCACGCCAACGATTGAGGCGAAGGACGGCTGAGGCGCAATCATCGCTCCCATACCTGCTGATCGGTAGATTCTGCTCGTAAACGAGGGACAATGGGCGAGCCAGCACAGGTCCAAGGCGGCGAAGAGAGGCAGAAGGGGTCGGCAGCTACGATGGCGGGAAGGCACGACTCGAAGAGGTCACCGTTGACCTCCGAGAACGCGACGTCCAGATCGCGAGTAGTGCCCGCCTCAACTCGAAACCTCAGGTCCGATCCGAGCGGTATCCGCGTCGGATCCTTCCACGCGCGCCCGTGCCGTGCAACCGCTGTTCCGACGCTCGATCTGATCGTTGGAGAGCAGCCATGACCACACCGTCCCCAGAGCCGCGCAGCGGACCTTCCGCGAGAACCGTCACCGACCAGGTTCGAGCCGATGTACTCCTTGAGGAGATGAGGCGCGCGGAGCGGGTACTTCGGGAGACGAAGGAGGAGCGGGTTCGCCTCGCCCTGGAGGCCTACGCCGCTGGCGTCCCAATGAGCGTCATCGCTGAGGCGCTCGGCGTGAGTCACGTCGCCGTGTGGAAGTGGATCCGAGCAGCCGAGCAAGGAGCTTCTTCCTAACGGCCGTGCCTTCATCACACTTGCTCCTTAACTAAGTTAAGGCCTAGTGTGCGGCCATGAGTGCACCGCTGTCCATCACTTGGCTTGAGTCGTCCGCGGACCTGACCCTCCTCCGCCGCGACTCGTTCGCGTCTTGAGCGCGCTTTCGGCCGTCGCTGATCCCCCCGGCGAGCCAGACCGCCCCAGCCAATCGCCGCATGTTCGGGTCCCCGGAGTCCCTCCTGCATGGGCCGGGGAGCTTGGGCTTGCGCTCCTCCGCGACAGTGAACGGTTGGCTCGACGCGGCCGAACGCGCGTCGGTGAGTGGGAGGTGGACCCTATGGCGATGCTGAACTCCTGGGCGGCGAAACCCCGGCCCACGACGAATCGCGTGGTGGCCGTGGTCCAGGGGCTGCGGGTGCGAGTGCATCGGCCGTGGTCGACCTACCGGTTGAAGCCAGATCGACCTTCCGCGGGCGTGGTTGCTGGGTACTCGACCGACGGACGCATCGTCCGAAGCGTCCAATTGGCCGATCTGACGGCTGAGTTGCTGCGCGCTGCCCATCCCATGAGGGAGTTTTCTCGCCGGCTGACACAGGAGCACAAGCCGGTCGCCGTGTGGACGCACACGAACGGGTCGCTCGTTGGTGCGGAGTCGCATCTGGAGCGCGACTTCATCGCTCTCGCCGACTTCCACCCAGCGGTTCGATACATCGGCGGTCAGCCATTCACGCTGGCGTTCGCGCCCGGAGCTCCTTGCAAGCTGCATACCCCAGACCTGGTTCTTCTCGGGGACGGGTTGCCGCCGCTGGTCGTGGACGTGAAGAACCCCGAGCAGGCGGCAACGCAGAAATGGCAGGAGCGTGCCGCCGTGATCCGCGACGTCTTGGCCGAGGCGGGTATCGGGTACGAGACCTGGGCGGGTATGCCGCGGCTCATGCAGGCGAACCTCGAGAATTTCACCGAAGCGCGCGTCCCGGAGCCGTCGTACCGACGGTGGGCGCCGGTCGGCCAAGAGCTCTGCTCGAAGCCGATGCCGGTTGTCGAACTCGTGGCACGCATCGCGGCGCAGGGTTACGAGCCGGGCTTTGCGCTGATGCTGATCCGGCGGATGCTGTGGCGACGTGATCTGCGCACCGACATGCGCTTGCCCTTCCGGTCAACCTCGATCGTCTGGACGGTGAGCCCGTGACGAAGGACTCGGAATGGGTCGCGAGGCTCCGCGTCGGCATGCCTGTGGTGTTCGACGGAGAGCAAGTCTTCGTCCGGTCGTGGGCAGATGGCTGGGTGCAGTTTGTCGACGCCGCCAACCGCTCCATGACACCGCGACCGCTGCGAGCGGTCGCCAAAGCTCTCGCCAGCCCGGACAACCCGCCTCCAGTGTCGATGCGGCTGCACAACCTCGAGTCCCATCTCAGCGAGCGGGCGCTCGACAAACGTGACGATCACCGTGCCTTGATCCGCTTCATCGACACCGGAATCGCGCCATGGCAAGGCGCGGACGATACGCCCACGCGAGACGTCGACCCGAACATCATCCGAGTTGACCAGAAGCGCCTCGCCGCAGTCGCCCGACGCATTGCGGAACACGACGAGGTCTCTTACGAGGCCGCCCGGAAACGCATCAGGCGCGCACTCCAGCGAGAAGCGGCGGGACCAGCTGCGACCGTCGACGGTCGCTTCATCCGAGAACGCAACCTCGGTCGCAACGCCGACATCCCTGAGCTGGTCGAGCAGTTTCTCCTTGAGCGGGTGTTCGACCCCGCCCTGCACACGCAGACGCAGTACCTCGAGTTCCGCCTGTGGCTAACCCAGAACGCAACCGACGTAAAGAAGACGCCGTCGGAGAGAACCTTCTACCGACTCGTCGGGCGTCTACACAAGCGGATGCCGCACCTAAAGACGAAGTCCAAGACGAAGCATGGGACCGAGCAAGCGCCGAAGCAGTCGTTCGCGCCACGCCATCCTGAACGACCCGGGAGCCTCTGGCAGATCGACGCCACCACCTCGAATGTGATGCTGTGGGACCCGAAGGATCGGTCGGGCAACAGTCGCTGCTACCGGGTCACGCTGGTGAAGATCATCGACTCCGCAACACGGATGATCGTCGGCCGCTCCATCACCGAGCATGCTTCCGGCGTCGGAGCGGTGCTCGCCCTTGCCGACGCGTTCGCGTCGATGGTGGACGACCGCGAGACGGTGACCGTTGACGGGCGCGTCTACCCGCGACCCTTCGTCGGACTGCCGCGCGCCCTCACCCGCTGGCCGATCCCGCCGCGACGGCTGATCACGGACAACGGCAAAGACTTTCTCTCCGCGTTCCATGTCGCTCAGCTCGCGCGTCTGGGGTGCGAGGTCGAGTTCGCTCGGATCCGCGACCCGCGAGCCAAGGCGCTCATCGAACGGAGCTTCCTGAGCTACAAGACTGAGTTCGAGGAGCTCTGCGCAGGCTACGTCGGCGGGTCGACCGACGAGCGCGGCCTCGACACCGAGGCGCTCCTCACCTGGGAGCAGCTGTGGGAACGCGACCAGCAATGGACCGACCTCTACAACTTCCGCGAGCACCGAGGTCTCCGTGCTGAACTCGGACGACGCATCAGCCCCTACCAACGTTGGGCGGAGTTGGTCGGCGAGACGGGATTCGTGGAGATGCCGAAGTGGGAGAACGAGTGGATCCGCTTTCTCCCGACGTTCACATCGAAGCTCCGCAAGTACGGCATCACGCGCCGACAGGAGGTCTTCAACGCGCCCATCCTCGAGACACTGCTGCGCACCCCTGGCGCCACGCGCGACGGCAACTACACGTTCCACTACAACCCGTCGGACCTCCGGCAGGTCTACTGCTTCGACCCGGATGGTGCTGCGTGGGAAGTGCCATGGGTTCTGCGCACCGAGGACACACCCCGGTTCTCGGACCACTCCCTCACCGCCTTCGCCGAACAGACCGGAGACCTGACGATGCGCCGGTTCGAGTATCAAGACCGCATGCTGCAGCTGCTTATCCAGTGGCGAGCCGACGACGCTCTCGTGCGCGAGAACAGATCGGAGCTGTCCCGGACCGACGAGATGACCGCGGCCGCGTACGAGCGGCTGCAATCGCTTGACTCGGGCACGGTGATCCCGAGCGACATGGACTACGACCTCGAGACGATCTTGGACGAGGCGGGGAAGGGCGGCGACGATGACTTCGACGACCTGGATGACCTCGACGACCTGTTCGGACGATTCGCATGACACTCGTCCGGCAGGGCCTCCTGCCGTCGTCGGTCCGGCGGCTGTTCGGCGAGGATCCCTATCCGGAGCAGAGCTGGGCGCTGATGGCCGAGCAGGACCGTTCCTTCGTTCTTGGTGTTGCCGGCGCTGATGTTCCCGATCCTGGCCTGCCGCGAGTTGGAGCCGGGCCGGACGAGCGGCGCCGGCATCGTGCTGCGCTCGAAGACTGGCATCACTCGTGGCCGTACCTTCGTACCCGCCATACTGCGGGAGCCGAGATGCAGTACCGCACCGTCCGAAGCCCGCAGCCTCGCCGCACTGCCGATCTGATCCCGATCACCCTCGTCACCGGTCCTCCAGGGACCGGGAAGACGAAGCTCCTTCGTCGTATCGCGGCAGAGATGATGTGCCAAGCGGCCTGGGATGTCCGCATCGGCATCAGCGCGCCACTTCTCGACGGCGGCCTGTTCACCGCACCCCGTAGAGACGTCGTCGTAGTGGATCTGCCGAAGAAACAAGCAGAGCAGCAACTCTTCGCGCTCCTCTGCCAACAGGTCGGAGCACCGTTCGACAAAGACGCCCGCGCCGCGTTCGGCCGAGCCGTGGAGCGGCACCGCATTCGGTGGGTCTTCGTCGACGAGATTCAGTTCATCAACTTCGACGGTCAGACCGGCAAGTACGTCCACGACGGTTTTAAGTCCCTGCAGAACATGGGCGTCAGAGTCGTGCTGGCTGGTCATGACATGCGGCAGCAGCTCGCAGCGCAGAGCAGCGGCGCCCGGGAGGCAGCACGGGTGCAGTCCGAAGCGCGCTGGATGCTCATCGAGTTGGAGCCGTACCGGCGCAGCACCAAAACCGAAATAGCCGAATGGAGGAAGTTGCTGCAACGCATCGAGCAGCGGATCCGGCTGAGTGGTCACGAGCCGGGAGAAGCGGTGCTCAGCGAGGAGTTCGAGGAGTACCTGTGGGTCGCGACGCTCGGGTACATGAGTCACGTGTCGACGCTGGTGTCGGGCGCCGTGAACGTTGCGACGGCGACTGCTGATCAGCGCATCACCCGGAAGATTCTCGACATGGTCGCTGTGGAAAAGCGGGCCCAGGACGGCCGTGCACAGCGCCTACAGCTGTGGGACGCCGGCCGGTTCTCGTTCCGCCAGAGTTGGCGTTGAGGTGAGGGCGTCGTACCCGGGGCCGGACGCGTTGAACCGTGTCCACACGGTCCCGTTCGGGTTCCGGACGACCGTCGTGCCCGGCGAGTACCTGCCGAGCTTGCTACAGCGGATTGCTGCATACGTCGGCGAGCCCCCGGTCGCGATCAGCCGTTGGTGCGGTCTTGGTGCGCTTCGGTGGGAAGACCGGCGGCGGCTCGACATGATTCTCCCGGCCGACGTCGCACGCTCCATCGGAATCGCCATCGGCTGCAGCACCAACGAACTCATGGACGGGATGATGCGGTCGTTCGTGAACGACGCGCTCGCACCGGGCGTCGACGGTCTCCCAGCGCATGCGAAGAACTGGACCAGAGGATCCGGGACCCGATACTGCCCACAGTGCCTCGCCGCCCGGCCAGCCGTCTTCCTCGCGCACTGGCGCTTGTGGTGGTCATTCCTTTGCGAGACGCACCTTGTGCCGCTGCACGACACCTGCCCTGCCTGCGGGCACGGGATTCCAGACCCCGCGCTCATGGAAGCACATCCTGTCGACCCCTCAAGCTGCCGCGCACGCCTCAACGACGGCAGTCGGTGCGGTCATGACTTACGGGCCACCTGGCACGAAGCACCGTTCGATAACTCCGCTCCCGTCGTCCGGGCACAAGTCGCGATTTCGGCCGCTTGGAAACGCGACCGAGAGACGCTGGACGTCTTCATCCCAGACGTGCAGCACCTCTTCCCCACGCTGCGCGGCGTCGGCATCGCACTCCTCGCCGCGAACGACATCCCCCTCATCGCCGAGCTCGCCGAGCTTGACCCCCCGCAGCTGCAAGGTCTCTTCGACGAGACCGCTCGAGTCGGAACGGCGCCTCCGAAGAACGCGCTAGCGATGGGGGCGCTGATGGCAGCCTCGTTCACGCTCATGTTTGCCCGGGAGGAGACAGTGCGAGCCGTTATTCGCCGGCTCACGTTCGCGCGGCCATCCGAGCGGGGGCAGACCGAACGCAGCCCTGGCAGCGCCGCGACCCTCCTCGGCTACTGGCCCGGCGTCGGACCGCGTTTCCGAGGCCGCATCCTCCGAGCCATCGATCAGGACCTCCCCGCGATGCAACGCCTCGTGACCGGTAGCGCGGTGCGAGCAGAGTTCGACGAACCAGCCGTCGCCGCCTACATCGGCTTCCTGACGGCCCAAGACTCCCTACGCAACCCAGAGTGGACCGCGGACCACATCCCACCACTGCTCTGGACAAACTGGGCGGTACCGCTGAGCGTGGCCGGCGGCGCCGACTCCGAAACCCTCCAACGATCACTCGCGCTCGGACTGACTGCTGCTCTCGCTGGCACCCACCGAGACGCACCTGACCCCGAGGTGATCGCCGGCATCGGAAGACGACTCCGACCAGCCATGCTCGGCGCACCCGCCCAGACGACCGCGATCCTGCGCCAACTCGGCGAGCTCGCCCGCTACCTCGCAGCGTCCACACCGCTCATCAACTACTCGACCCGGCGCCGACACTTGCCGTGGTGGCAACTCCTCGACCAGACGCACTGGGACATGATCTGCGCGAGCGTCGGCACCTTCACCGGCAGCCGCCAACGGCTACTTAACGCACGCCGATACCTCTACCTCCGAGCCACAGCGCAGCCCACCAGCGCCCTCCCCGTTCCTTGGGCGGTCACAGCCAACGGTCGAGATGCCGCGGAGTACACCGACTTCCAGATCCGCATGACCGCACAACTCCAACTCGCCCTCGACGCATATCTAGAGGCCTGGCTGGGAGTCACGATCGACGCCGTGAACGCATACGACCGAGGCAAAGGCACATGCCCCACCGCTGTGTGGGAGCCCCCGCGCTGGGCCGGTCCGGAGGTCGTGCACCTGGGCCCTGAGCTCGACGATATCGACGTGCCGGCACTCCACGAGCTCGTCGGCTCCGGCGTCACGACGGTCAGAGCCCTCGCCGCAGTCGTGCAGCGCACTCCGCAGCACGTTCGCTGGGCGCTCCGGAAGCATCCGGTGCCGTCCGACCAGCCGGTCTTGCCTATCGATTGGAGCCTGCATCTACGCGAGGTCCCGTGGTGGCCGTACCTTCCGATCATGCGGACGCCACAGCGAGCTGAGTGCGGCTTCGGTCGGGACGTTACCTTGCTGGTGCCATACGGCTGGCACGGCGCTCGCGTACGCAGCGGAGTGCGCGGTAACCAGTTCGTCGATTGGCATTGACAGAAGGGTTCTACGGCGCAGGCCGATCAATCTACAAGGAAGAACAGCGGTGGCAAGATGTACGGTCCGACATCGGACTGCACGTACTCTGCAACGCTCCGACTCAGCACGCTGGAAGTACAGCGCCGCGTTCCTCAAGGTTCAGCGCAGGGGAAAGAAGACCACGGGTGTGGGGGTCGTATCGTCCGCGCGAAGATGAGCGGGCAGGGACGCCCGCTCACGGCGTCATCATCGTGTCGGAACACGTGAGGACCCGCGCAAGGCAGTGTGCTGCTCGGGGTTCTCGGGCTCAAGTCTTCCCGTAGACACCGCTGGTCCAGGATGCCGTGTGTTCCCGTCACCCTGATATAGGGTCAGGGCGAAGCAGGTTCCGACCCCAAGAGAGTGAAAAGTGGCTGACAACGTTTTTCGGTACGCGCGATCCTCGGCGGCGCCACGAGTACGGTCTTGGTCGGTACGAAACTTCAAGGCAATCGATTTTGCTGAGACCCCCACAACGGGTCTGATTGCAGTCGCGGGAGCAAACAGCTCTGGCAAATCGAGTCTGCTTCAGAGCCTTCTTCTCGTGGCCCAATCGGGAGACCAAGAAGTTACTCTCAACGGGAATCTCGTTCGACTCGGCGTGCCGCGAGATGTTGTTCGGAGCGGCGCCAACACTCTTGCAATCACCTGTACTGCGGAGACGGGCCCCAAGGATGCACCGTCTGAATGGCACGTTCAGCTTACTCTTCGACCTACGCAGGACGGGCTCCGCGTTTCGGAGTGCGAAATATCCCGTGACGGCATCGCTGTATTCTCCGCAAGCGACGCCCGCATAACAGAGAACACGCGGGCTCAAGTCGACGACGAGCGAGCTTACGGCGATACTCTTCTACGAATCCGAGAGATTGCCGGAAAACCTGCACCGTCCCGCACCTACGTCATCTTCAACGGTTTTCTCCCGACAGTTCTACATACTCGGGCGGACACGGAAGCAGTTCTCAGAGAACTGCGGAAAACCTTTTCGGTCGAGGCGTTGAGGCACGACAGTGCAGTTGCGGACCAATTCACTGATCTAGTCTTCACTTACCTATACCGTACGCAGGCCGAGGAAGAGGCGGGTCCCCTCAGCAATGCGGTGCGTCAAATTATCGGCGGCGGGCTGTTTAGGGATCAGGCTCGCGAGCCGCTCAGCCGGGCAACCATCGACGTTCTTCTGAACGCTTTGGCAGAACGAGGCGGAGGTGCTGCCGGGCAGGCGATCCCCATTCAATCCTGGATGGGCTCGGCACCTCGGCGAGGTGTTTCGCGGCACCTGCTGCTGAATCTCTCCGCGGTGTCAGCAGCCTATGATGCTTTGACAATCGCAAGGGAAGTGTTTGTCCGAGCTGGACAATCGATTCGATACCTCGGGCCGCTCCGAGAAGAGCCGCAAGTTGTCTCAAAGACAGGCGCACGATCAAGGCAGATCCCCGTGGGCCTGCGCGGAGAACTCACAGCGGAACTCCTTTCGACGAGGACCTCGCCCGTGGCATATTTTGATTGGGAAGGTAATGCGCGCCGCTCCGATCTGATCACTGCGGTGAGCGCTTGGTGTGCTCACCTCGGTATTGGAGAGGATGTCTCCGTCGAGGATCAGGGCAAGCTTGGCAGAGGTCTCCGGATTACGGTGAATGGCACCGCTCGGGACTTGACAATGGTCGGGGTGGGGGCCAGCCAGTTACTGCCCGTTGTCGCTGCGGTTTTGGACGCGCCTGAAGGATCCGTCGTCCTACTCGAGCAACCGGAGTTGCACCTACACCCATCCGTACAGTCCCGCCTTGGTGATTTGCTCATTTTCGCCAGGCCGGACATTTGCGTAATTGTCGAGACCCATAGCGAATACTTGATAACCCGGATTCGACGCTGGGTTGCAGAGGGGCGCGTCAAACGCGAAAAGGTACATGTACTATTTGCCGAACCCGCAGTCGACGGCACTGAAGTTCGAGAACTTCGGATGTCGGAGCTCGGGAATCTTGACGACTGGCCTGCTGGCTTCTTTGATGCGCAGGACGGCGATGCGCGTGCGATCGTGCGTGCAATCGCGGGGCGTCGAGAGCGGCGATGACCAACGTAGTTTGCCTCCTCGATCCGCATATTCTGGTGCCGCTCACCCTTGAAGGGATACCAGACGACGAGGAGTTCTGGCAGCGCGTAGTCAACGTCGCAGCAAGCGGGACATTCTCGATTGGTCACGAGTCGTTTTATTGGGTGGTCGATCAGCTGCAAGAAAGAGGATATCCTGATCGAAGAATCGATTTCGGCCCACCCGAGTTTCGCCGGGAATGCCAGACCGCTGTCGAAAAAATTCTCACGAGGGTCTCACGTGGCAGTGACGAGATAGCGGAGGCTTCTCTATCGCCTGCATATCTTGGAGCGGAGGATGCTGCTCTCTCCATTGTCATTGACGCGACTCAGCACAGCTCGACGGTGGCTGCGCTCATGTCAGACACTCGTCACTGGGTGGACCAAGAGCCACTGCTGGCGATCGGAGATCTTGAAATCGAGCTGCTTTTCGATCCGTTGGACGAGCCCAAAATATTGAGTAGTCGGGCAGCGAAGGTGGCTTTCGAAGGTCGGCAACTGCATGTAGTGGGGGGCGAACTGACTGAATCATTAGGTCGTGCTCTCGACGTCGAGCTTGGAATACCGACGCCGTCGGTCCACTGGATAGTCAGTGAGAAGGCGAAGCCCGCACGGGATCTAGACAAGCGGTGGGGGAGCCTGAACCCCGCTAAGGACATCGCCGTGTGCATAACGGGGCGCGTGCCGCATGCTGTCTGGGAACAGGCAGATAAGGCGGCCGATAAGTGCGGAGTGAAAATGATCGAGTGCCATTCGCAGGGTCAACTTGTCGACGCGCTTCGAGGCTGGGCCACTCAAGCGTAAGCACTTCGCGTGCGGCGGTCCCCGCGAAAAGCGCGCTGTTTAAACGTAGCGGCTAGTGCACGCGATGAACACGGAAGGCGCGAGACGCCTCGTCTATGCGTAGGGTGGTGAAGGCGCTCGCGCGAAGCGGGGTCCACGGCGTCGTAGAGAGGTCGCTGAGATGCTTCGGGCCGGTGCTGAGGTGCGAAGTCCGCAACACGATCTGTTTGATCGCGTGTACGGCGTTTTCCAGAAGCGCGGCGAGCCTTCGTCGCTCCGGACAACTTGGACCCGATCTGAATGTAGAGACATCCGTGGATCGTGAAGGTTGAGGCCTGGACAAGTTAGTTGGCAGTGAGCTGGGACGCGACCGTCGCGTAGCATGGCGAGCAGCCCTGCAAAGGACAAGTAATCTGGCGTCCGACACATGGGCGCGCGACGCCTCGCCAACGTCGCATCTGTGCGCGCAGCCTCAAAGTGTCGCCTGAGCGCGCAAAGTGTCGCCTTGTGGCGGAGCGACAGTTTGTATGCGCAGGCGACGCTTCGACGGCAGGAGACGAAACAGCGTCTGCAAAACGGTGTGCGGCCGCTGCCGAAAAAGTGCCTCGTTAGCCGATCGGCTATCGGACCGCGGGCGGCGGCAGACTTTCGGGACGCAGGATCAGGCGGTGAGGGCGATCTGGGTCGCGCGGGCGATCACGTCGAGCGGGTCCGCTGCGCCGGTGACAAAGAGGCCGTCAGCGCGGAGCTTCGCGACCCTGCTCGACGACGCCATCTACGGTGAGACGCTTGCCCCTGACCGTCGCGGCACGCTGCGGAACATCCTGCTCAATAGTGCGGGATCCCCTGCGACCGCAGCCGGCACCGACGCACTGTGGGAAGTAGCCGGGTTCAGCGACAGGAGCCAAGTCGGAAGCCTCGTCGAGGTCAGCACTCTCGAACTGCCCTACCGCATCTCGGGTGACGCAGCGCCCGTCGTACTTGCGCTCGTCGTCACCGGGGCTGCCGGCTCCGAGGCTGCGAGCCGCGCGGCCGAGGAAGTGGCCGACGTCGCCAAGTACTGGGGCGTCGCCCACGCCGGCCGGTTCTCCTCCGTCTACGCCGCCCGTCACAGCGAGTACCCCAGAGCGACGCTTCGCCGATCGTAGGGTGCCTTGTCAGAAACGGTCCGACAGATGTACGGACGCCGACTGCACTCCGCCTGCCTCGGTCAGCGTCCGCGGTCGTGTCACCGGGAGGGTGGCAGGAGAACCAGTCGCGAACTGCATGACGAACGACGCGTCCGCCTGGACCGGCACGACGTACGCACCTCGACTGCACCCCTCTCGCTGCCGGGTATCGTTCCTCCTCCCCCTCACTGCACGGACCGCTGCCGGGGTGCCACTCAGAGGCGCAGCGCATGTCGCTCAGCGGCGAGCAGGGCGTATCCGTCGAGGGTGGTCCACTCACCCTTGAACCAATCGGCATCCACCTGCCTCGCCTCGTGCCGGAACCCGGCACGGATCAACAGTCGCGCCACCCGCTCGTTGCGCGAATCGCAGGATGCCACCACTCGGTGGGCGCGCGCTCGGTCGAACACGAAGTCCAGGAGCGCGGTCAACGCCTCGGACGCGATGCCTCGACCTTGCGACGATCGCGCGAGCGTGACGCCGACCTCGAAGGTGTCGGGCTGCTCGTCGAGGCGGTGCAGCGCGAGATCCCCGAGGAGCACTCCCGAGTCGGTCTCGCGCACGGCGAGCTGCAACCAGCCGCCGGGCGACGGAAGCCGGCTCTCGCGCTGGGCGCTGACCAGGCGCTCGGCGGACTCTCGGAAGAAGTCGGTTCCCCACGACTGGTACCGGGCCACGTCAGGGTCCCGTCGGTACTCGGTGAAGGCGTCGACGTCGTGTGCCGTCAGCGGCTCGATGGTCAGGCGGTCGGTCGTCAGGGCGATGCTGTCGCGCGACGAGGTCATTCGTCGAGGCTAACCGGGGCGATGACGGGCCAGGGAGAGGACGGCTCGTCGCACCGAGAACCGTCGACCACGAAACCCTCTGCACCCTGTGCCAGCTTCGACGCGATCCGCTGGTTCGCAGTTACCCGGGTGGGAAGCCTGTGGTGAGTTGGCGGAGGATGGTCGCCACGGGCCCTGTTCGTGCGAGCCGCCAGCTTTGGCAGGCCCAGAGGCGCAGCGCGGAGGGTCTGCTGCCGTGGTCAACCGATTCGTCAGCTACCACGACGTCTACCGGGGCGTCGCGAACGCCGGCAAAGATGAAAACGACAAACTCGGCGCCTACACCAACTTCGCCCTCTACAACTCGGCAAGGGCCGAGCCTGCGTTCCTCACCCTGCTCGACGACCCCGTCGCGCGCGCCGCACTCTTCGACGGGACCAATGCGCAGCTGGCGGCCGCGTACCGGCGCGTGAACAGGGCGGCAGTACGTGAAGCCTTCGCTTACAACGGCTGGAACGGCTTCGAGAACCCACGTCTCGTATCCTTCGCGGGGACAGACGACGACTAGTACGTCTCCCGCTCTCAGCGGCCAATGAACCTGAGTGGAGCAACCCGAAGCGCCACCGACGTCGCGCCAGACTGCTCACCTCCCATGTCCTCCGATGCGAGGATGGCATCCGGGTGATGCCCAAGAAGACGGAAGGAGGCGCCTCCGATGACCGCGATTCCGTGGACTGTCGTAGACCCTGACACTATCGAGCGGATGATCGCGGTTGGGCTGTGTCGCCGACACCAGCATGCGCGGCGCATTAGACCCTCACAGGGCGACGGTGGATTGGACGTCCTGGTACCCACCGGGCAGTCGCAGTTCCACGTCGAGAACTACCAGGTCAAGAAGTTTGCGGACGGACTCGACGACTCGCGGAAGCGCCAGATCAAGAAGTCTCTGAAGACTGCGATCGCGACCCATCAGGACACGACTTCTCGCTACACCATCTCAAGGTGGTATCTGGCGCTGCCCATGGACTTCACCCGCGAGCAGGAGACATGGCTCGCAAACGTTGCTACAGAGCTCAGTGCACCGTTCCCCGTTGAAGTTTTCGGGCTTACCCAGATCGAGGATCTGCTGCTCGAGTCGCCCAACATCCGCGAGTACTACCTCGGCGACGGCATGCAGAAGGTTCGCGAGATCCTGAACCAGATGAGTAGCCTCACCGAGCTCCATAACCTCACGACGGATCCGACGAAGATCGAACCTGGTGACGTGTCGAGTTCTCTGGCGGATCTTCACCAGCAAATAAACGCGGCCGACCCGCACTTCAACTACGACTACCAGGTGACAAAGGACCCGCCCGTCATCACGCCCAGGGTCGGACTCGTCGCCAGCGTGATCGCACGAACGAGCCCCGAGGCGCCACACGTGACCTGGCATGTCTCCACCAAGTACGACAGTGCCCTGGAAGACCGTCCTATCCCGGGTAGCTACACCGTGTATCCCGAGCGGATGACCCCCGAGCAGCGCGAGGCATGGGAGCAATGGCAGGATTACGGCACGCCCGTCACCCTCCACGGTGACGTTGTCGACAATCTCACTGTCGACCTCCCCGGAGGGCTGGGCGGTGAGCTGCCCGCCAGTGACAATGTGCTGCGAATCGGCCCGGCTGTGGGTGAGTTCGATGACGAACCGACCGGCCGATCGCTCTGGGTGATCGAGGACACCGAAGGCCAACGCCTGGCCGACCGGCTCTTCTCGCTGCGCCGCACAGGACGCGGCGTTGCTGGCGGTGAACATCTTCACGGCACCGACGCAGAGGACTATATCGGCGTCGATCTTTTCGTGAAAATGGACACCCCGGACGGGAACTCCATGAAGGTGAAGCTCGATGTGCGCGGGGACCGCTGGGTGGGCGAACCCGTGCAACGAGTCCTGCCAGCGCTGCGCTTTTGCGGGTCGTGGGGTAACGACAACAGGCTGCGCCCACAAGACGAGTTCGGTCTCCGTGTTGCCGAGCACACCTTTACGCTCAGTGGTGAGGCGCCTATCTCACCTGCCCTGGTCGCAGCCGTCGAGGACCTGGCGCGAATCAGCACGGCGACGAAACGACCCATCGCGCTGCCCGAAAGCATCCACGCCCTGGCAGATCAGAAGGGCGTAGGTCTGCGCGTCATCGCCGACACGGTCGCCGGATTGGAGCCTGAAGTTGGCATCGGCGAACTCGTCCTCTGGTACGAAGATGACCCTGCAGCGCTCGACGACTTGATGGCACGCGCCGAAACCGGGAAGCTCACTGTTCCCTGGGCGATTCCCTTTCCTCTGCTTGACGATGATTTCGAGTTCGCGTTCAACCTCGAGATCACCGGCGAAATCGCACTTGTACCTGACGTCCCGAGCGGCACCCACGCGCAAACCCGGAGGGCCGTTCGTCTCATTCCTGCGGCCACGACCCGCGGTCGTCTGCGCCAGGATCTCCCTTCGTAGGTGTGCGACGTCCTTTCTCTCAGGTCCGCGTGCCCCCAAGCTGTAGTTCCCCGTGGGGTTGTGGACACGAGCTCGTGGGGTAGGCCGCCGAGGCCGATGCGTGGTCGGGGCCCGGGCTTGAGTGCTGAAGGACGACGTAGAGTGCTCCCGTCGCTACACATGCGCAGTCGGACGATCTAGCTGGCGGAGAACGCAGACGAGTTGTTGGCGAGGAGGACGACGATCTGTTCGTTCCGGACCATCTACCGCAGGCGTCGACACGACGTCAAGGTCGCGCGACGCATCACGGAGCGCATCAGCCCCGGCGAGCCGGAGCCTTGCGTCGAATGGCGCGGAATCGTACGCACCGAGCAAGCGCGGCCGGGAGTGACACACTTCGCGCTCGCGGGACTGGCTGACGGTGCTCAGCTCGGTTCGAGGACGATCCTGTCGGCACTCTGCGTGTCATCGCGGGCGTCTGGCTGGCACACCAAGCAGACGATTGCCGAGGCGACCGTATCGGGGTCCGCGTGCTCCGAGAAGCGTGCGACCTGCCAGCACTGACCGCGCAGGCGCGCTGAGGTATCCGTGTCCCTGGCCGCGTCCAGCCTCTGCAACGGAGTCCGCCGGTTCCTGCCTGGCCTGCAGCAGGGCGAGGCGATCCCCGTGGAATTCGATCTCTCGCCGCCGATGACGGTTCGGATCAGCGGACCGACCCACCCGACTCAATCGGTCCCGACGACGCGTCCGCGTGGCCTAGGCAAGCCTCGTGCGGCGACTGAAAATCGGGTAGCCGAACGGCTACGGCGACAGCTCGGTCCTCTGAGCGTTTCCGTGTCGTTCGGCCCCAAAAGTGTCTCTGATGTGGTGGAGCCCGAGCGGGCTTCGAGCCTCGATGCTGATCGTGAGAACTGCTGGGGCGCGCCTGACACCGGGCTGCTTCAACACGTGCTCGGACGTCAGATCTTGAACATCGTCCTGGCCGTCAGCGCCACGGCGACGCCCGCCTGCGAGCCGGCGATGAGGAGCGCTCCCGCCCAATCGATCGACGCCGTGTTCTGCGAGGTGATGACAAGCACCACGTTGACGCCGATCTCGGCGACGCAGATCGCGATGCCTCCCAAGAACGCAAGGAAGGAAGGCGCGGCGGCTCCAGCGGCGCCCAGGATGACCGCGATGACGGCTAGGAGCAGCTCAGCCTCCACCGGCACGCCTCGCAGAATGTCGACATTGAACGGGTAAACGAGGAAGAGGAGGACGTCGATCGCGCCGAGTGCGCCGATGCCTAGCTTCGGGATATTGAACATCCGCAGCATGTTGAGCAGTACCCCGAACACGAACGAGAACCCGAACAGGACCATCGTCACGACCGAGATCAGCCCGTGCACCTGCTCTTCGACCGGTCGGTTCACATAGGACACGAGCAACGCGATCGACACGCATGCCGAAACGACGCTCAAGATAACGTCCCGGACGACGCGGACCACCGGGAAGTCCATCATCAGCGCGACGGCCCCCACGACGGCCGCCGCGACGAATGGTGACCACCAGGTGGCGTTCGTGAACTGGATCAGCCCTGCCTGCCAGAGCCCAACCATCACAAGCCCGGGGGCAATCCAGTTCTGCAGTCGCTTCGACGCGTCGTAGTCCTGGAAACCCGACCAGGAGCGCGCGCCTCCGTATGACGGAACCGTCGCCTTCAGCACGGCGACGATCACCACGACGACCAAGACGGCTACGGCGGCGCTGGAGATCACGCGTTCCATGGGTGCTCGATGCCCTTTCGCGCTGTCGAGTGAATCTCGTCGGGCGGAGTTTCGTCGCACCCACGGGCGCGACGAGGTTCACATCCGCGCCAAGATCTCCTTCTTCTTGGCTTCGAACTCGGCGACGCTGAGGATTCCCTGGTCGCGCAACTCCGCCAACTGGGAAATCTGCTCGGGCCCGGACGCAATCTTCCCGGACGCTGCCGCCGTGGGGCGGGCGATCGCCGACTCGACCTCGTCTCGCAGAGCCGCGAACTCCTTCTCCGCGGAGCGTCCGAACAGCAGCGCGTTCGGGTCGTGGCGGGCTTCCAGCATCGCTGGCTGCGTCAGCGTGCCGCGGTGATCCTGCTGACCAACGTTGACGCAGAAGAAGCCCTCCGCGATGCGGCCTGCCGACTCGAACTGGATGTAATTCACCGATCGGAGTGGGATGCGAACTGCCTTCTTGCCAGCCAGCGTGCTCGCGATGCCCTTCGGCTGGATCGTGATGTAGTCGCCGTCGAAGCTGATGACGCCGTACTTGCTGCTTGCGCTTCCCATTTAGTCGTCCTTCGGGTGAGGGGAATGCTGCGGGTGCTCGGAGTGTAGTCGTAAGGGATACTCATGTAGGAGCCCAGAACTGAGGCATGCGTGATCACGCAAGGCGCGGCACTGTCGGCGCGACCGAAGCGGCTGGCCACCTGGGTGGCCGGTGATTGCAGGGGGGATGGCACCCACCGTCCCAGGCTCGACCAGGGCTCGGGAATCGCAGCTTGCGTGGAAGTGTTACTTCTGTGACACTTGAATCTGCGCGGTGTAGGTTCTCCAATACCTCCCGCCAACGCATCCACCACGCATCGAAGGCAACGATGACCGCCACGCTTAGTGCATCCGACGTTCCCGCGACCGAGCTGAACCAGTTGGAGTCGCTCCAGCGATCCCTTCCCGAGGCCTCGCCGCTCCGATCGACGCTGGCGAAGCTCTCCGACGACTTGCGGCAGGGTTCCGACGTGTTCGTCTGGGGCGACGACGAGTTGTTGACGACCACGGTCGCAGCGAAGGTGATCGGCGTCAGCCGGCCGCACCTCTACAAGATCCTCGACTCTGGCGCACTGCAGTACACGAACGCTGGACGCGACCGCCGCGTCCGCGTCGCGGACCTTCACGCTTACGTCGCCAAGACGAACGCCGCGCGACGCGCCGACGCCGAGTTCCTCGCCAACCGGGGTGAGGGGAACGCTTCCCTCGTCGACTTGATCGACTGATCGGACGTGCTCCTCCGAAAGGCCCGATGGTTCGCCGTCGGGCCTTTCGCTTAGGCTGAACGCATGCCGCTAGAGCGACGCGTGACGCTGCGCTGTCTCACCGAGGACCTCAACACCGACTGGGGTGTCGCCGACCACAAACGTGCCGTCGCGGAGCTGAGCAGGCGCGCCGAGCGAGTCGCATCCGGCAATGCGACGGACAGTCATGTAGCCCAGGTGCTGGAGTGCCTGCCGGAACTGAACCGCCTGGACCACCCAATCGTCCGACACTTCGACGAAGCATTCGCGGAGGATGCGGACGCGCGCGAGAGCATCACTGGACTCAAGGACCCGCACTGGTGGAAGCAGAAGACCAATCGGTGGCGAGGCGCAGCGACCGATCACGCAGTCGTCGGTACCGGGTCCGTGTGGCTGTGCGCCGCGGGCCTGCGCGCGGGCGGCGAGCGGACGAAAGACTTCTACGCCCGGTTCATGGACCGGGTTCAGCGTGCCGGCGCGGCGTCCGTGCTGCCGACGGACGCGGACCGAGTGGTCAGCCGCACGTCGGGGAAGCTCAACGCCCTCAGCGCTTGGTCGCTGCAGGTGCAGGTCACGGTGCTCACACTCCTGCACGCGGCGAAGAACCACAACGCCGGCGGAGCGAGTGTGACGATTCCGGCACCGTCGCGGTCGGGGGATGGAGCGGCGTCCGTGGAGGTCTCCTTGGACCTCGCGATCGAGGAGGTCGACGGTGACGAGATGGTGGAATGCCTTCTCACTGTGACTGCTCTCGGGCATGAGAACGTCCGATGGGCGGAGGAAGTCGCCTTCAAGGCTCGCGGCATCCTGAACCCGGACGCCGCGCTTTGGCGGCTCAGCGTCACTGCTGACACCTCGATCACGCACTCGGCATTGCTGGACGGCGCCGTCTTCTCGCTCGCGAGCGACGTCGCGGCGGGCCAGCCCCTCACCGCCGCGGCGTCACAGGGTCTGCGTCTGGGCACAGTTGCGCATTACTCGCCGCGTAAACAGCTCACCGACGCCACAGTGGACGGAGTGGCGGTTCCGGCGCTCTGCGGGTACTGGTTCGTTCCGATGCGAGACCACGAGGGGCTCGACGTGTGTCCCACCTGTGCCGCCGCACACGCGTCGTTGGCGTGATCGTGGTCCCGGGCCGTCAAGGCTGCTCGGACTGCGGTGCGGACCGATCGTCAGGGGGTCGGGCATAGTGACGGGGCGACGGTCGGCGCGTCATTCCGGCCACTGTCGAGAAGCGAGAGCGCACTTCGACAGCTCGCAGCGCTGAGAGCCGTACTCTCGCTCGGCTTACCTCGGCAGCCGCTGACTCTCGCGATCAGAAGTTCGTAGATCGCGTCGTCGTCCCAGGTGGTGTTCGCAGCATGACCTTCGGTGGTTGGCACCTGCGGGGATCACGCGGGCACGGTCGACGCTGCATTAGGTGAGTGACGACGGCATCCAGTTGTACTCGTCGGAGATCGCGCTGTTCATGCGGTCGATCGTTACTCGAGATCAAGGCGCAACCCGACGGCCCCGTCCTCAGCGGCGGCGGGTGGCGCCAGCGCACCGAGACGAACTGATGACCCGCGCGCTCACCGAGGGCGCGGGTCATCAGGCTCAGCTCGTCAACTTCGGTGGATTGGCCAGCAGCAGGCCGAGCACCTGCCGCGCGCACTGCGCGATGTAGGGGTCACGGCTGAGCGACAACACGGACATCGCGACGACGAGACCGACGTGCGCGAATACCATGGCGGCGACCGCGATGCTGATGAGCGGGACGGTGCGGGGTGGTGTGGACATTGTGTCCGCCTTCCGGCCTGAGCGTGCGTCTCCGAAGGATGGCCAGGTCCGTGGAGGGGGGTGCTTCGAAGCGTTCGAAGCGTCTCGCGTTCTATGCGCGGACCTTCGCGGACGACGTGAGATTCGTGCGAAGAAGGACCCTGCCGCGCCTTCGCAGCCTCTCGAATACCCGGCGCCTGGGTTCGCAGCCGACGTCTTGGCGATCACTCCGACGCTCGTGGTCGCCGACGTCTGGGCTGGCGAGGTCAGGCAAGCACGGCCGCGGCGAGACCGCTGTTGCTCCGAGCCTTCACCGCGCATGCGGACAGACTGTGACTACACCTGCGAGAGCGAGCGCGGTGGCCGCACTACTCGCGGGCCTAGGAGAGTACGTCGGTGGTGCAGCCTCAGACCATCGGTTGCCTGCTCAGCCCCCTCGGCGGACTGAACGGGCTCAACACGTGGACGGAGAGCACAGGCGTGCGTCCGATAGCAAGATCGGCTATCGAGAGACGGACACGGCGCGTCCGGACGTCAGGTGAGGCGCTATGCCTGTGCGAAAAAGTCACCGGCGCAAGGCAGACTAGTGCTGTGACACTCGTCGTGCGTGATCCCCTCGATAGCGCCACTCTTCGCAAGGCGCGCGGCGCGTTCTTCACACCCCCGAAGATCGCCGCGTTCGTCGCGGACTGGGCGGTCCGCTCGGCCCACGACGCAGTGCTGGAACCGTCAGCGGGTGATGCGGAGTTCCTGGTGCACGCGGTGGCACGACTGCAAAGCCTCGGTGCCGTCGACCCGCACGTGTACGGAGTAGAGCTACACCAGTGGAGCGCTGACGTCGGCGCTGAGCGGATCACTGATGCTGGCGGCAGCGTTGATATGACCGTCGGTGACTTCTTCGATACGCCGGCGACCCCCCGCCACTCGGCCGTCGTCGGGAACCCGCCCTACATCCGGTTCCAAGACTTCGCCGGTGATGCGCGCGCGAAAGCGCGCGCTGCTGCACTTCGGGGCGGCGTGGCACTTTCCGGTCTGGCCTCATCGTGGGCAGCGTTCACCGTGCACGGCGCGCTCAGCCTGCAGCCCGGCGGGCGACTCGGCTACGTGCTTCCGGCGGAGCTCCTGCACGCGAACTACGCCGCCCCAGTGCGGCGGTTCCTGTTCGAGAACTTTGCGCGCGTGGATCTCGTGCTGTTCGAGGAGCGGGTGTTTGCAGAAGCTGAGACAGAGGCGCTACTACTGCTGGCCGACGGTTACGGCGGATCCACCGATCATGCTCGCATTCGCCAAGTCAACGACGCCGACGCCCTAACCCTGGACCTGCCGGCAGCTGCAACTTGGACCCCGACCGACCCCGCTGCAAAGTGGTCCGGCTCCACAGTCAGTCCTGAAGCGGCTCGTATCTACGCAAAGCTGATCGTCGACGGCACGTTCACGGCGTTGAAAACCTGGGGCGAGACGACGCTTGGGATGGTCACCGGCAACAACAAGTACTTCGCTCTCAGTCCTGATCGTGTGGCAGAGCTCGGTCTCCTTCCTCGCGAGGTCCTCCGCCTCTCGCCACCAGGATCAAGCCATCTGCGCGGACTCGAATTCTCAACCCGCGCTCACACCGAGCTTGGGCGCGCGGGGAAGAGAACGATGCTGTTCCGCCCGCCCGGCGAACCCTCCAATGCGGCGCTCGCATACATCGCTCAGGGTGAAGCGGATGCCATCCACACGGCTTACAAGTGCCGGGTGCGGAGGGACTGGTGGCGCGTACCCCTCGTCGCCAAAGCCGACATGATGCTGACCTACATGAACGCGGACACTCCGCGCCTGACGACAAATAGCGCTGGTGCCCTGCATCTCAACTCTGTCCACGGGGTCTACCTCGCCGCTGAGCACAAGAAACTGGGCCGCGAACTCCTGCCCGTCGCGGCGCTGAACTCGGTCACGATGCTCGGCGCTGAGTTCACCGGTCGCGCGTACGGCGGGGGCATGTTGAAGATGGAGCCCGGCGAAGCTGATTTGTGGGCCCTCCCTTCGCCCGCCGCCGTAGGGGCCGCGAGCGACGACTTGCTCGCAATCCGGCCACAGGTCGCAGGGAAGCTGCGCCGCGGAAACGTCTTGGACGCGGCGAAGCTCGTGGATGAAGTTTTCCTGATTCGAGCGCTCGGCATGCGCCGATCCGAGGTGGCAAAGGTCCGTGCCGCGCGTGCGACGCTAGCTGGTAGGCGGGAAGCGAGGAGCCGACGTGGTAACGGTTAACGATCGACTGGTTGCTGCAATCCGCTCTTGCGGATCCAAGCCCGGAAATGAAGCGCCCCAGGCGACGAAGAAGAACTACAACGAGAAGCTGTCCGCAGCGATCGCCCTCGCGGTCTCATCAGAGCTTCGCGCACGCGGCATGGACGGTGCTCGACCGACCGGCCCAGGGGAAGCTGGCACGAGCGGCGCCGAGCGACGACTCGCAGGCGGCATCGGAGCCAAGAAAGTTGACGTCACCTGGGCTACCGAGGAGTCGGGGCTGATCCTCGCTGTCAGCGTCAAGACAATTCTCTTCCGCGACGGCACGACGCTGAACTTCCAAAAGAATCTCACCAACCGCCGAGCGGACCTCCTCAATGAAGCGGTCACCCTGCATCGCCGCTTCCCCTACGCCGTACTAGCCGCGTTGCTCATCTTCGACGTCGGCGCCGAGAGCGACGGCACTGGACGACGCAAGTCGACGTTCCTGAACTCCGGCCCGCGGCTGCGACTGTTCACCGGCCGTCAGGATCCCTCAGGGCGCGACGAGCAATACGAGAAGTTCTACGTTCTCCTGGCCGACCTCAACGACACTGCGCCCTCTGTACGTGCGTTCGAAGCGAACGATCTCTCCACCGAGGTTCCACTGTCCGAGGCTTTCGACACCCTTGTCGCCTTGATCGGTGAGCGAAACTTCGATCTCTACGAAGGGCTTGACGGACACGTCAGCAAGGCATGACCCGCCTCTAGGACCGCTCACGAGGCTGAGGGGATCGCCGTCTTCGCGAAAAGCCGACAGTCTGATCCGGTGCGACCGCCTGTAGCCATCTCCTGATGGCATCGAAACCGCTGTAGACGACAGCTGACCAGTGCTACCGAACCATCCACCGCTGGGGTAGTTGAGACATCCGAGCGGCCCGTGACTCTGTCCCAACGACGCCCCCATATTGAGCGGACACGACCCGCGCGACTCTCGCGCGGGTCGCGGAGGGGTATCGGAGCGGAGAGGCGCGGAGCTTGGCTGTGCTGCGATCGGTCAATCGGCCGAACCAGTCAGACGGCATGTTATGCGGGCTGATGTTCTCCGCGGCGGCGTCCGATCGAGGCACGGGAGTACTCCCCCAGCACGGGTGCGCCGTGACTAGACATCGCAGCCGAGGCGAATGCCAGCTCACGACGCATCGTTGTGGTCTGTCGAGGTTTGCGCACGCAGACTGAGTTCAAGCTTGCGGGGGTCGCTGAATACGAATGGGGACATGGGGAGGCGCGTCTCGACCTGCAATGTGCCGGGACCGACCGAGGTCGGTTGAACCGTCTCGAGGCTTCTCGGGTAGACGGCTGCGCCGGAGAACGCGTCAGTCAGTTCTGCTTTCACGTCCAATTCGATTCTTGCTCCGAGCAGTTGGGCCGCACGCATAGGCGTGCAACTGAGGGCGACACGAACGACGGTTGTGGGGAGGCCCATCGTTGGAAGCCATACCGGCTCGGGCGAGAGAGTGGCTTCAGTCACGTCGGCTCCGTCGATGGGCTCGTTGACGGTGACGGGAAAGACCGCATCGTTGAAGGTCGTGTGGGCGAGAAGCGGCGGCTGCCCCTCAGGTGCGTCGGTCATGTGTGCTTTCGTCCTTCCAGGAGTGCGATTATCGGGGCCACGCTCCGTCCGGAGCGAAGCCAGTCGCGGGGCGTTTGAGCGTGGTCGTCTGCCATGAGTTGATCGGACTGCGTCGTCATGAACGTTTGAAGCATGGCTACTGCTGCCGGACCGCCGGCAGCGGCGACGATGACGTTCAGCCACGGCAGGACTGCCCGGCCGTCGAACTGCCAGCGTGGAAAGTGCGCTTGTCCGCCAATCGTGAAGGCGTACAAGCGGCCGACGCGGGCCGCCTGTCGGACCGCGTCCACGGGTTGCCGCAGCAGCCGGCTGGTCTCCTCGTCGCTGAGCGAACCAGCGATCAGCGCCGCCATCGTTTCGTCGTGAGCGCGATCGAGTGCGCCGTCGGCGACGGCCTGGCTAGCACGCGCAAGCTCCAAAACGGCCTCCAGACCGTCGCTCCCCGAACGTGCGGCGCGTTCGTCGCCTTGTTCTTCATCACGCTGCGACGTGCGTCGGGGCCGGCGAGTACGACGGTCAGGAATGGCAAGCTGACCGTCACACCCCGCGAGTCGCGCGATGGGCCGGCCATGTAGCACGATGACGATCTCCTCGCCGTCGCGTGCCCGCTTGAGCAGACGCCCGAATCGATCCTGGAGCTGCCGGTCCGAGACGAAGGTGAGACGGCGGTTCGTTACCTTCCGGCGCCAACGCCTGTCGGCGATATCAGCGGCGACGACCTTCTCCGCTGCGGCCACCGCAGACGTGAGGAGGAACTGCTCGGGCGTCACGCCGAGCTTCCGTGCGACAGCGTGAACGAGGTTCGCGTCCGAGCGGGAGGGCATGACCGCGCCGGGGCTGTGCTGGCCGCGCTTCGCCGCCTCCGGCTCAGACATCGAAATCCGTGTCGGAGTATTCGGATTGGTCCGGCATCAGCGTGAACTCCAGGGTGCGAAGATCGAGAAGGCCGCCACCGCCGTAGCGGGCGTAGTTGGGCGCGAGACTGATCACCCGCTGCGTATCGGACAGGCGGCCGTGCCCGTACACGTGCATGTGTCCATGGAAGACGCGCTTGGCTTGGACGGAACGAGCGAGCCAGGTGGTCCAGGATCGGGACCAGCGAGACTGCTCGATCTCAAAGGCCTCGGTGCCCTTGGGCGCTGGGCTCGCGATAGCGTCCTCGACGCTCGGGACACCCGCGTCCACCGCTTCGTGGGTGAACAGGACGTCGACCGGCGGGCCGGCCGCGGCAGCACGGTATTCGTCTTCGGAGGGAAGCTCTGACGGGTGCCAATCAGGGCGGAACGTCGAACGGGCCACCGACGCCGCTCCCCCGAAGCTCATGCATCGGACGTCAGCCAGGTTGAACCGAAACCCTCGAGGCATCGTCCACACGCGTTCACCCAGGCGGAATGGCCTCTCCGGGTGCGCTGAGAACTCCTGTGCCAGCCGTTGCGGCCAGTCATGGTTGCCGGGAACGAGGAGGAAACGATCGACGCCCGTCGTTCGGCACATCGCGTCCACCTCTGCGACGAGTTCAGCTCCCCGACGCCAGACCTTCTTGCCCACGCGCGTCGGACTGGAGTAGCGCAGGTCGCCGAGCTGCACGATCGTTCGAACATCGGGTGAGACGTCGGCTATCTGCCGGAACCGGCGTCGCAACGCCCAAATGTGGCTTTCGACGTCGCCGAGTAACGCGATCCGACGATCGGTGGGATCCGACCATTGCGATCCTGCCTGCCCGTCAGGCGTTGGCCAGACATCGCGCTCGGCCGATGTGAGCGAGATCACCGAGCGGCCACGGAGCGTCATTTCGCGTTCACGGCCGAGGTCGGCGTGGTCGGACTGGAGCGAACGCAGGACCTGTCGCTGGCCCGGTCGGCTGGGAGTGTGCGCCTCGCGGGACCGGGGTGATCGATCACCGGCGAGCCGAAGGATGTCATGAAGCGCGTCACCGTACGTGCGGTGCGTCGCCGACGGCGCGAGCTGAGTCGTTCGGTCATCTTCCAAGCGCATCGTCCGCCGGTGGGGAGGGTGCAGCTTGACACTGGGTCAGTCATCCACGTCGTCCTTCCGAGGAAATCCGCTCCAGGCCTTCGATTACCGCTGCTGGGCGGAAGCGGGCGAGCCAGGTGATGGGGGTCAGCTCGCCCATGGCGACGAGATGGGTCTGTGGCGTGGCCATGTGGTCATCTAGCTTGAGTGGGCCGATGTGCCGCTGGGCCACCGCGCGCGCGATCTGAGCCGTATGCGGTAAGACCCCTGTCCGGGTGTCGGCGAATTGCCAGCGCTGGAGGCGGTCTTCGCCGTGAATGAGGTGCGCGACGAGCTGTTGGTCGTCGATCGCGTCGCGGATGTCCGCGGCGGTCGTGTGGAGTCTTTGCGCCGCTTCCCGGACGGTGAGGGTCCGAAGCACCTCACGGGTGTGAACGGCGACGCGATGTGCGACCGGGTCGTGTGGTGCGGGGCGGGTGATGGCCGGGGGATCGAAGGTCAGCTCCTCGAGCGCGTCAAGGAGCGCTCCGTAAATCACGCTTGCTGGAAGACGTCGCCGTCGGACCAACGTTCGGATGCGTGCGAGCTGTGCGACCGCGAGGTCGGAATCGCTGTCGTCGCCGGTCAGCGGCGCGGCACTAGTCGTGACTTGCCGTTCCATTGCCCCCACCCCCAACCGAGCGATGCGACGACCTTCTGGACACATCCCGCGAGGGCGTCCAGGGCCGCCCGGCACGCCTTGAGATCATCGAGGGCGTCCACCCTGATCGTGCTGACGGCGTCGTGCAGCGTCGGCCACGCCGGGCCGAGGTAGCGACGGAACAGTGGGCCGTGCGCGGCGATGTCTTTCTCCGCCCCGCAGCAAATGATCCGGGCCCCGACCGTCACGAGGCCTTGCGCGGCGTGGTGGATCAGGCGTTCGGCGGAGAGCTGGTCAGCGTCGAGGAGGCCGTCGACGCCGGTCGCTCGGACTGTGTTCGCGAGCAGCTCATTCACGCGCCGCACGAAGTGCTCATTGACCGCTGGTCTCGGGGCGGGTAGATCGGCGACGGTGCACCAGGCGCGCCAGGCCACGGTGTTGAGGAAGCAGTTCCTCGCCGCGTGGGATGGAAACCACGCCCTGACATCGGCGTCGGTGGTCGGAATCGGGTCGATATCAAGAGCGTGACCCGGCGTTGCGGACGCGACCAGGAGACGGACGCCGTCCTCTGCGCCTCGAAGGAACGGTGTGATGTTCGTCCACGCATCTGCCGCGGCTCCGTCGCCGTTCACCAGGGCCAACGGTCCGCGGTCGTCGGCCGCGAGGTCGGTGAGCCACTCCGGCGGGGCCAGACGCGGAACGATCCGTTCGGGGTCCGCGACCACCACGCGAGGTGGCGTGGAGAACGTGCCCGTCGCTAACACGCCGGCGATATACGAGCCGAGGACGGGAGGGTGCGAGGCCGCGCTGCCAGGTGGAGTCGGGCCGATCCTGGACACGACAGCGGGAGCGAATCCCGGAAGGACGGTCAGGTCCGGAAACGATTCGATACGTGTCAGATTCACCTTGACCACCTCTCTGCGGGCACGCAGAAACAGCGCCCCGTCGAGGGCGCGAGACCAGATCGCGTCGACGGCACCGAACCGTCGTCGTGTAGGGAAGTTACGCAGGCGCTCTGATCGCGTCCAGCCGTAAACGTCGGCCGCCGTCCGCGATCTTGTACGCCGCGGAACAGTACGTCCTTGGCTGGTATATGTCACAACACCTGATGGGAGCGGCACTGGAGCCGATGGGCGCGCTCGACACGGCGCTGGCGAACCCGTCTTCAAGAGGCTATAAGTTCGCGTCATTTGAGCGCAGTGGTTATAGTTTTCGTCCATGTGGGATGACCTCGCTGAGGTGCTGCGTCTGATGCGCGCTGAGGCGATCCCGGTTGTGCCCCAGGATCCGATGCACTGGGATGTGCGGCGAAGGGGCGAGGGCGTGCTCTTCCGGATCCGCTTCTCGCAGCGCCCTCCATCGCCAGCGCGCGTCGACGCGGAGGTCGCTGCGCTTGCTCGCGCTCGCCCCGTTGTGTCCGTCGGCGGTGAGCTGCGCCAACCGGTGGGCGTGCTCTACGTGACCGCCCGAATCAGCAAGAGTCTTCGGGAGCGAGCCCGTTACGACTCCGCGGTGGCCGCGGTGGCCGTGGACCAGCGGGACTTGGTCGTCTTCAACAGGGACCACCAGAAAAAGCTGACTTCGCGTGGGCGGTTGCCGCGCGGCCGATGGGCGTTGCAACGGGCGCTCCTGAGAACGACGGAACCCCGCACTCCAACCACGCTCGCGAGGGAAGCTGGCGTCTCACAGCCCGCGGCCTGGCAGTACCTGGTTGAGCAGGGGCTCCCCGGCGTAGAGCGCGTTGGCCGGGGCTTCGTCGCAGGCGACCCCGAGCTTGTGTGGGCGGAATGCTTGGCTCACCACGCTGCGCTTCTGCAACATGACACGAACGGCGGGGGTGCGTACTGGCGGCCGCGTGCTGGGAGGAGCCTGGGGCTTCTGGAGCAGGCGGCGATCGCGGCCACGGAACTGAGTCGGTACCGGGCCGGTGAGACCGTCGCACTCCTCCTGCCAGAACGCTCCCCGGAACCGACACCACTCTCGCCCGCTTTGGTGTTGCTGGCCGCGGTGAACGCTCCACCCGGAAACAGTCAATTCGAACCCAGCGACGCCGCCGACGCCTCGCTGGAGATTCGAGTCGTCCAGGATCCGACGCTCGCGGCCACGGCGCGCTCATGGCGCCCCTCCGGAGCTGCTGGTCCCTTGACTGTCGACCCGATCGTCTCGGCCTGCGAACTGCAGGGGCGAGGAGAGTTCGCTCACGTGGCCACTTTGCGTCACGCGGCGATGTCGGCGTTCGGGGCTGGGTGAAGCGACGAAGCAGCGCTACCCTGATCGAGCCAGAACAGCACGCCAGAACGCGCGACGAGGCTTCCCGTCAGGTGAGTCGCCGCGACCGGCGAGCACGTCAACGAAGTCGTGCGTTGCTAGTGAACCGAGCACGTCGGCGGCGCACCGAGAAGACCTAGCCCGTCTTCCCTTTGTCACTGATATTTCGGAGCGGATGGGGATCCTTGCTGGTTATTTTGTCATGACGTCCGAGGCCATGACAACCAGCTGGACGAGGAGCATCCGCTGTGAACTCGAACGAAGAACGCCTCCTGCGGCAGGTCGCGGCGACGTCGCGACACGTCGACGACGCGCACCGGGAGATTTTGGAACTGGAGGGCGCGCGAGCGCGCGAAGCCCTGTACGCGCACGAGACCGGGGTACCCGTGCCATTGCTCGCCGAAGCGGTGGGCCAGTCGGCGGACGCGGTCGAGCGGTGGCTCGAAGCCGCCCGAGTGTCCCGAGACGCTGAGCGTTCACCGAGAAACCACCTCCGCGGTTAACCCCACCGGATCCGCAGTCGTCTGTCACGGTTCGATAGGGCGGCGTCCCGTGAACGCATGCCATAGGTTGAGCGATTCGACAGCAGGGGCCCATAGCGGTACCCCATACCGGTATATGTGGACGTGCCGGTGGGGGACGTCCAGCGGTCGTTGCGACGCCGCGCGCCGTGCGACTCTGAGGCCGTTCACGACCGAGGAGGCCCCTGATGATCGCTGCGCGCTGGGATGAGCCCGTATTCCGTGAGTGGAATCCGTCAAGCTCACGGCTCGCCGAGCCTCAACCGCGGATGTTGTCGGACCTCTGGGACGCGCTCGAGGACCTGCGGGCGTCATCCCGGCTGCGACCGGGGCAGCGCGCACGCCTGTCCCGTCCCGTGAGAGGGCCGCGGCGGATTGTGTTCCCGGAGCGACGTGAGGGAGACCGCGGAGCACGCTTCCTCCTCACCGCTAATGGCCGCTCCGGCTACGAGCGCACCCTTTCGTCGCTCACGCTGCGGGATCTTGTGCTCTGCCACCCCACCCGGGACTACTCCCGTCGCCCACGGCAGCTGAACAAGCCGATCGCGTTTTACAGCCGGACCGTCCGAGATCTGGTGATGTGTGAGTCGCAACTTGAGTCGAAGCTCGTGCTCATCGCGGACTGGCACCCAGGCGTTGTCCACGTCGCCGCGCAGCCCTTCACGCTTGAATTCCCGGCAGACTCGGCGGTTCGACTGCACACGCCGGACTTCGCTCTCATCGGAGCCGACGGGTCTGTTCTGGTCGTCGACGTGAAACGCCCTGACGACGCGGAGCGCCCCGAGACGATCGAGCGGCACGCGGCGGTGTCCCGGTTGTTGGCTCAGGCAGGAGTCCGCCACGTCGTCTGGACGGGCTCGGACCCCACGGCGTTGGAGAACCTCGCGAACTTTGCCGGCGCGTTCGTCCCCGACTCGCTGTTCACGCACACCGCCCCAACGTTGCTGGCCGCTCACCGTGATGGCATGAGTGTCCGACAGCTCGCGAACGCGGCCGCCGAACAAGCGGTGCCAGCGAACGTCGCGATTGTCGCCGTCCGGCGGCTCCTGTGGGAACGTCGACTCGCGGTCGATATGACCGTGCCGTTCTCAACGCGGTCCATCGTCCACCGCACATAGGTCGAGCCCCGTTGGCTAAGTCGACGCATACGCTGAGGGTCGGAGCGAAACTGCGGTGGGACGGCGAGGATGTCGTCATCGCCCGGCTCGGAGCGACGGTGCTGCTCAAGACGCCGTTGGGTGAGCGACTCGGCGAAGTCCCGTTCGGAGAGGTCTCCGCCGCGGCACGAGGCGGCAGATCCTCCCCAGACGCTCCGAAACTCCACGACGTCGAAGCGAGGCTCTCCAAGAGCGCACTCGACCGATTACATCGAGACCAGGACCTGCTGCGGGTGCTGAACACCGGATTGCACGCGGACGCGCCACCGCATGCGGTACCTCCGCCGTACCTTGATCCGGAACAGCGTCCCGTCGGACGGCGAGCGACGGCCGTCGCGGCAGAGATCGCCGCTCAGACGCAGACTGCCGGGCTAAGGAACGGCGGCCGGATCAAACACAAGAGCGCGATGCGGCGGCTCCAGCGGCTCCGGGAACGCTACGGGGACGGCAACGGCAGCGGACTCATCGACAAGCGGCTGCTGCGCCCGTCTACTCACAGGACGCCGGAACCGGTGATCACTGAACTGTGCGCGTACATCGACAAGCACAATCTGAAGTCGTCAGTGAGCAACGCCGCCGTCGTGCGGGGCTTCCTCGCGTTCTGCTTGCTCGAAAAGCTCGTCCTGCCGATGCCGCACTCGTCCACCCTCCGCAAGCGGGTCGCGGAGCTCCGGGCGGCGTTCCCCGACCTCGGCGCCAATGCGAAGAACCGGGTGTCAGCGTCGAACGTCCCCGAGATCTCCGATGTGCAACGTCTGGCTACGCGCGTCGGCGAGCTGGTGCTCTTCGACACCACGAAATCCAATGTCTGGGTCACGGATCCGCGCACAAAACGGAAGGCTCGGCTCGACATCACGCTCGCCCTCGACCTCGCGACCCGCGCGATCGTCGGACTGGCGGTCACGGCCGACACTCCACAGTTCGCCATCGGCCTCTGCGTCGCTGACGTCCTCCGACCCAAGACCGCTGAACTCGCGGAGACGTGGACGTCGCCTGGTGACTTCTCGCTCCAGCAGATCAGCGTTGGAAGCCCCCACGAGATCAGCCCGTTCTACTCGCAAGCCTTCAACCCTGAGGGAGCCGTCGCGGACAATGGACGGCCCTACGTCTCGATGTACACCACAGGCATCATGGCCGAGGCGGGCATCCATTACGAACCGCAACGTTCGTACACACCGACCGACAAGGCGCAGATCGAAAGGGTGTTCCGCACCATCAAGGACATGTTCGAGGCGCTTATGCCCGGCTTCACGGGAGGTTCGGTCTACGAGCAAGGGGAGGACCCTGCCGCGGACGCGCGGATGACGCCGCTGGAGTATGAGCGCCGACTCCGACAATGCATCGACATTTACAACCACCGCACCCACACCGGTCTGGTCGTCCCAGGCGACCCCTTCGAACGCCTCAGCCCTTTCATGATGTGGGGGTTGCTGCTGTCGGAGCAGGGGTGGGTGCCGGATGTGTCGTGGGAGCACGAGTGGATCAAGTTGCTACCCTCCGAGGCTCGCACCATCCGCACCGGCAACCGGATCCGCGCCGCGCGACTTGACTACAAGAGCCGCGACCTCAAGGCCCTGCGGGGAGACCCCGATGTCATGCGGACCGGAAAGCTGCGCGTCCACTACGACCCGTACGACCTCCGACGGGCCTACTGCTTCGACTCGGCTGGCACGCTTCACATCCTTCACTGGCAGTACCTCACCCGACACACCGAACAATTCGGCATCATGCACACGAATTGGGTGGTCGAGCAGTACGCCGACAAGCGGCTCAGCAACAACGACATCGACCGTTTAATCGCCGAGGTCGTGGCCGGCGCCCACGATGAACCCGGCCGACTGGAGCGGATGCGCCACGTCGACCTCATCGACGACCTCGTCGTGCTCCAGGCCGCGCGGCTCACCAGCCCGGGGGCTGGCGTTCCAGTACTCGAAGCACCAGAACGGGCCGCATCTTCCCAGCAGGCGCTGCCCGTCGCCCGGCCGTCAGAGACCATCGGCGGTTCGACGACGCGACCGTTCGCGGGTTCTGACAGCTCAGGGGGGATGAACGCCGCAGACACGCCAACCACAGGAACGAAGTCGGGGCCCGCGCGCCGTGCTCTGCGAAGTTTCACGCTCCCCGGAGGCGCAGAGTGACCGCGTTGACGCCCAGTCCCTTGATCGAGTTCGACGAAGGTGCCATGGCGTTGCTCGCACCACAGGACCGCGGGTACGTCCGCAGAATCCTCGCCCTGGACGTCCCCGACCCGCGGCGACGTTCCCGTGCGGAGATCGACGCTCTGGCTCCACGGGACCGCGTTCGCTATGACCGCGCCCGCGCCCGGTTCCTTCGCTCGATGCCCGCCTTGATCACGAGCGCTGGCGAGCGCGTCCTCAGCACGCTCCGCGTCGCCGCGAAATCGTCGGTCGATCAGGAGGACCGCAATCAGGACACCCTGGTGCTTTCGGGCGAACCCGGTGTCGGCAAGACGACCCTGGCGAAGATGTTCGTCGCCGCCGAACTCTGCCGTCTCGCGATCAACCGCTCGATCGACGTCGAGGACTGCGTCGCCAGGTCGCTCGAGCAGTTCCGGCCCGCGATCTTCATCCACCTTGAGGGCCCGATGACGGTCAACGAGCTGATCGACCTCGCCTGCACTGAGCTGGGCTGGATCGCCGACCGGAGGCCCTTGCGCGCTTTCAAGGAAGCCGCGACAAGATCGGGCCTCGAACTGATCGTCATCGACGAGATCCAGCACATCAACTTCTCTGGACGCACCGGACGGAACGTGCACAACATCATCAGATGGATGAGCAACTTCGGCATTCGTGTGGTGCTCAGCGGCAACAACATCGACTGGGTGCTGCACAACAGTGGATCGGCGGAGCTGCAAGCCGGAGCCAGGAACTCTCGCGGGAGATGGATCCCCCTTGAGATCGATCGGATGACCATCGACGACGACGCCGGGCGAGAGGAGTGGTTCGCCCTCCTCGACGGATTCGAGGCGCGGATCCGGCTCTCCGACGTCCCGACCGCGCCCGGTTGGCTCGCTGACGACCACGGTGTGTACCTGTGGGCGCGCACGAATGGATACCTCAACGCCCTCGCCAGACTCGTTATCGACGCCACTGTCTGTGCGATGGACTCCGGAGCTGAAACGCTGACGCGAGAGGTGTTCGACCTGATACCGCTGCAGGAGGAGGTGGAAGCGGGCCGGGCCGGACGGATGGCCGTGTTCGAAGCAGGGGGCTACTCTCCGGAACCGTCGAAATGAGCTACGGACTGACAGCCCCGACAAGGCTCGGACCCACCCTGCGCTTGCACCGGGGCGAATGGCTGAACACCGCGATCACCCGGTGGAGCTGGGAAACGTTCGGCGCGTCCCGGTGGGCGCTGTTCCGAGCGTTCGGCCTGGAGACCGTGCCGCCCGCACTGGTGCGGAGCCTCACAGTCGGACTGCCGGCCGCAGTGCGTGCCAACATCGCCGAAGCGACTGGCATCTCGCCGGCAGCCCTCGACGCTGCCACCATGCGCGCTCTCGACGGGCAACTCGTCAACCTAACCGGCCAAACAGCCTCCGGCACGACCAACGTCTCCTCCCGCGGTCCATGGTCCTGGCGCGCAGGAACCCGCTACTGCCCCGACTGCCTCCGCGAGCGCCCCGGCGTGTTCAACCTCGCCTGGCGCAGCCCTTGGACGTTCTTCTGCCTGATCCACAAGCGCATACTCCTCGACAACTGCCCGCACTGCACCCGACCGCTCACTGAAACACGCGACCGGACCCAACGGCTCTTCGACCCCTCGACCTGCCAAACGCCGCTTCGCGACAGAGACGGCAAACCCAGCCGAGACGTCTGCGGTGGTTGGCTCCCAGACACATGGGACCAGACCCTGCTCCCCATCACCGCATGGCCGGCGATCGCGCAAGCATCAATCATCCTCGCCACTCGCGACGGGTCGGCCTGGGATCTGATCCGGTCGCTCCAAGCAGCAGCCGTCGCCCTCCGCGCAGCCGAGCTTCCCGAACTCGTCGCCGACCTCGCCGGCGTGCCACGCGATCTCCTCAGCGGCATGCTGGATCATGAAGCACACGCCGGCGCGACACCCCCACGGAACGCCGTCGCCATGGCGGCTCTCACGGGCGCCGCGTTCCATCTGACGCAGATGCCACCTGAGGCCGCGGCCCCAATCATCCGTACGGTGACGTTCAGCCGCGCACCTTCTCACGTCCCCCGCGGCGCCGGACACGGCCCCGGAAGTGTGCGGGAGCTGCTCGCGCGCTGGCCGGGCGCGCCACCGACGCTTCGCCGTCACGTGCTCCGAGCGCTCGACCAGGACTTCAGTGTCGGCCAGCGGGTTCTCCACGACACCACCGCCCCCGCGACAAGCGTGCCAGGGCCGCACATCGCTGCACGAAGGCTCCGCGGAGTCCCGGATCTGTGCTGGCCAGAGATCGCGGAACGGCTCGACGTCGGCGGCGCGGTGACCGGGCCAGCCCTGCAACGCGGGTTGAGCGTTGCAATTCGGTTGACCGGCGCCGGGAGTGCTGCCGAAGTCGCCAACGACAGCGCCCTCAAACGAGCGTTGCGCCCGAGCATGCTCGGGACACCGCAACAGACCGACGCGCTGCTACAAGCTGTCGGCGCCGTAGCACGGCAGCTTGACGATGAAGGGTGCCCCGTCGATTACCATCGACGCGTCCAGTTGCCCTTCGATGGCCTCCTCCCGATGGACGATTGGGTAGCGATCGCGAATGCATCTGGTGTGCGGATCGGTGGAGCACGCCGCCTCCTCCACGCGCGCCGCTACGCGTTCCAGCGCCTCACCGGCACCACACTCGACAACGCGCCGCCTGCCTTAGCGAGCGCGCGGAATCGAGCCGACGGCCATGACTACGCGTCCTTCCGGCTCCGCATCACCAAAGAGCTGCAACAGCACCTGAACCTCTATCTGCGGTCCTTTCTCCTCAGCCATGGCGTGAACGAGCCCGTGGTGTGGTCGCCGACTCCGCCCCGGATGCCCAACGGACTCTTCGTCAAGCCGCCCACGGCCGCACAAATAACCGCAGCCCTCTCGTCCTCTGTGGACGGGAAAGCGGGCCTCGCGCGTCACGCCGGAGTCTCACCTCGGCAGCTCGAATGGGCCATCGAGTCGCGGCCCCCGGGAAATACCAAGCGAACGGAGAGCCACCTGCAGCCCCAGCCGGCCAACACCCCCTCGCGATGAACGGAAGATAAAGTTGCTTAGCTGCTCGCACAACGAACTCCACTCTCCCGATGGGTGACCGCGGTGCGGCCCGTCGCACAGTGAATGAGGGGAACGAGAAGACGGTCATGGGGCTCGCCGCGGGACTTCTCGTGCTGGGAGGGCAGTTCGCGACGGCCGTTCCCCTGCGAGGCGATCCAGACTCCACGGCTGCGACTAACCCGAGAATGAGGCGAACAACCAACTACATTACGCTCAAGTGAGGTCGTCATCATCGTTCGGACCCATCGATACCGGCCTCGAAGCGGAGCGTGCAGTGCCCCAGTCTCAGACACCCGACCAAGCGGTCTTGCAGAGCGCGTTCGACGCCTACCGGGCGCAAGAGATGTCGGACGAGCCGCTGGGCGACGCGTTTGAACACTTCTGCGGGCAGGAACTCACGAAGCAGTTCGGCCTGAGCGCGGGTGAGGTCAAGAAGGGCATCATCGGCGGCAGCCATGACGGCGGCATCGATGGTTTTTACGTGGTGATCAACGAGTCTGAAGTGCTCGACATCGACAGTCCCCTGGTTCTCGGCGACAAGAAGGCCCTGCAGTCGCTCGCCCAGAACGCGACCGTCGACGTCGTCGTGATCCAGTCGAAGTGGACCGGATCGTGGCAGAGCGATCCGCTGACACGGATGCGCCACACTCTGGAGAAGACGATCCCGTTCGACTCCGATGAGAAGGCGTTGGAACTGACGCTCAACAGCGCCACGATCGAGCGGACGGGGATCTTCCGGCGCCTCTACGAGAACACGCTCACGAAGTTCGCTCGGTTCCGTTTCCACATCTACTACTCCACCAATGGTCCGGACGAGAACCTCGTCGACAACCACGACGCTGAATCGAAACGCAAGTCGCTCGAGGACGCGGTGAAGAAGCTGCTGCCTGCGAACGCGACCGTCGAGGTGCGACTCCTCGGAGCGAAAGCGATGTGCGAGATCATCGCCACGACGCCGGCGACCACCTCGACGTTAAAGTTCAACGGCCCATTCATCCGCGACGACAAGTCCTTCGTCGGTCTGGTCACACTGCGCGACTACTTGACCTTCATCCGTCAAGAGGACGGGCAGGAGCTTCGGCCGAACATCTTTGAGTCAAACGTCCGCGACTACGCAGGATCCAAGGTGCAGGTCAACGCCGCGATCCGTGGAACCCTCACCACCGAGGACGGTCCCACGTTCTGGTGGCTGAACAACGGCGTTACGGTGCTTTGCGACGCAGCCCAGGACGCACCCCCTCTGTCCGTGTCGCTGACGAACCCCCTCGTCGTGAACGGGTTGCAGACCTCGAACGTGCTCCATGAGGCGGACCGTGCTGGCGATGTGTCGGACGAGCGGCTGGATCAGGGCCTGCTCGTTCGCATCATCACAAGCGCGGACGAGGCGGTCCGGGACGGGGTCATTGCGTCGACGAACCGGCAGAACAGCATCCAGCCCGCCCAACTGCACGCCACCGAGAAGCAACACCGAGACATCGAGGCGTACTTCGAGACCCAGGGCTGGTACTACGAACGCCGGAAGCACCAGTACCGCGGGACGGGGAAGCACGGCGGCCGGATCATCGCGATGACCGAACTGTCGCAGTACATGATCGCGATCGCGCTCGCGAGGCCGGATGACGCCCGCGCACGTCCGCAGAGCGTCCTCAACGACGACAAGCTCTACACGACGATCTTCGGCGACGGCGTCGACCGTGACTCCTACCTCGCTGTGGTGAAGGTGATGGCGCAGGCGGACGCGTACCTGCGGTCGGGGGACGCGACAGCGATCTTCGACGACTTCACGAACGCGCGCTTCTACGTCGCCGTCGGCTACGTGATGAAGACCTTGAAGGCGTACGCGGCGGACAAGATCCGGTGGGACAAGAACCACCGGCGGATGCCTGACGCACTCAACACAGCCCGCTTCGCGTCCGTTCTGACCTCCCTCAAGACCGTGTACGACACGTACCAGGCGGAGAACCCGGAGTCGACCAGGGACCAGGTGTTCAAGGGCAAAGCGCTGAAGACAGCGTTCTTCACGGCGCTCAGCGGGAAATGACCTCGCAAAACGCGGTCACATCCGCGCCTGCCGGTGCCGGGCTTGCTCTGCGCGCTGGCGCCGTCATCGGTGCCATGACCGCCATGATCTGCGGCGGGTTCGTCGTGGCCGCCGTGACAATAAGCTCGGATCGTGAACACCTCGGTGTCACCGTGAACGCGGTCAGCGTTGCCGCGGCGGCGGACTCGTCGTGGCTGATTCCATTGCTGTTCGGGATCGTCCTGGCCGTGCTGGCAGTGACCGCTGGACAGAGCTTCACGATCGTCGCCGCGGCTCAGGCGGACGTCAATCGCCGCCGTTTGGCCGTCATGTGTTGGGTCGTCGCGGGAATCGGGGTCGCTGACGCGGGGCTCGTGCTCAGCGGCAGCGGACGTGCTCACGCGTGGGCGGTCGTCGTCTCGGTGACGCTCCTCGTCATCGCGGCGCTTTGGGTCGGGACGGTCGTGTTCGGGACGCCGGAGCAGCAGCTCCGTGTTCTAAGCCACACCCTCGACGACCTGTACTCGTCGATGGACGCTCTGCCGATGTCGGCATTGCGTCCGCGTCCGATCCGTCTCCTGCTCCGAGCGGCATCCTTCGTGGCGCTGTTCTCGGTGGCGGTCTCGGTGGGTCTCGCCGTGTGGGCGGGTACGAGCGTGCCGTGGGTGGTGGCTTCACTCGCGTTGGCGGCGCCGTCGGCAGCCGCTGGCGGCGTGCAGGCCGTCCTGTGCGCCTACCTTCGCGACGCGCCCAAGCGTTCATGGGGAGGGATTGTGCCGGCGTGCGTCTACCTCGTGGCTGCCTCCGCTCCGACAGTGGGCCTCGCCGTGTCACGGTCACTTCCGACAGGAGCCGCTCTGGTCGTGGCCTCGGCATACATCACATCGATGCTCGTCGCGGTCGCGACTCCGCGGTCGACTCGGTGGAGCATTCGAGCGGCGGTGGATGCGATTCGCGCAGACTTCCTGATCAGGCGATCGCGCGCGGTCCGAGACGAGCAGCGGCGACTTCGAGCGCTGTTGGCGGTGGCGAGCAGCTGATGTCGGCGGTTGGCTCCGCGGCCACGACGCATCGACCTAGCCATGAAAGCGCTCGCATTGTCCCGACCGGACCGGCCGGAGAGCCTTTGGGAAATCGACGATGCCTCGATAGTGTTGCGCGATGGGGATGATGCTTCTCGGTCTAGCGACGGTGATGACGAAGCTGATCCTTCGTGCGTTCGACTTGTCGACCGGGGCCACGATTGCCGGCGATGTGTCCGACGCCGCTCGGTTGTCCGTCGGGCTGTGGAACTCACGCTCCAGCAAGCGCGCGCTTCGCCGCGAGATTCACAACGTACTTCGCGAGGAATTCGCCAACCGGCGTCCCGATCCCCTGCGATGGTCGGAGATGCGCGCCGTGAGTACGGACGTCGCGACCATGCTGAAAGCCGAGTTGAAGTCCGATGACGCCCTGCTCGCCGTCGTGAAGGACCCCGACCCGCGGATCCTGTCCCAAGGAGCGGCCGCCGCGAAACTCCGGCGCAATGCCGAGGCGTCCTTTGAACCGTTCCTAGACCGCCTGATTGATGCCGCAGCTGTCACGTTCGTCCGCGTCGCGAAGAACGCACCAGGGCTGCAGGACGCGGTCACGGCCTACACCGTCCGGAGTTTTGACACTCTGCTGACGCAGTCCGGCGACGTACTCGCGGGCATCAACAGGTCCCTCGATGGCGTTTCGGGTCGGGCACCGGCCGAGCTTCGCTCCTCCGCGCGACGAGCGACGAACGAGGGGCGAACTGGTCTGCGACCGAGGACCCTCAGGGAGCAGAACCGGCTACCCATGCTCGGCACGCTGTTCGCCGAATCGTCCGATGTCCGCGTGCTCCTCGGCGAGGGCGGAATGGGGAAGAGCGTCCTTGCCGGCGAAGTGGTCGCCGCGGAGAGCGGGGATCGTGTCGTGATCCTCGTTAGGTGTGACCAGGTCCCGACTTCTGGAGGAAACGCGGAGAATCTTGACCGCGACTTCGGTGCGGTAATCGGTAGCGACGGATCGCTGTCGTCCAGCGTGCGCGCAATCGCGGGGAACGAGCCTGTCCGACCGCTGGTGGTGCTGGACACCCTCGACATCGTCACGCGCGACGACACGGCGGCACAGATCGACCGGATTCTGCAGGCAGTCGCTGACCATGCGGACCTGTTCGTGACCTGTCGTGAGACTGAGTGGACGGAGTTGCTCGCCGCTGGCTCATTCTGCAAGTCCGTCAAGCCCCGTTCGATCTATCCCCTCTCGGCGGAGGAAGCGCGCTCGTGGGCAGAGGACTACGTCCGAGACCACCTTGGGGACGATCTGACCGAGGAACTGGGAGCGAGCTTTCTCGCGAGCCTCGATTCGACGTTGCGAAGCCACGGCGGAGTCGAGGTGCTCGGAGTGCCGCTTCGCCTCGGCATGGCTTGCTCGCTGTACGCGACGGAAGGGGCCCTGCCCGCCGACCTCACCGCGTCCCGGCTGTATGAGCAGTACTGGTTGGACCGGATTCACACCGACCGGCGCGGGCGGATCACCCAGCTGTCGCAGGACGTCGAGATCGGAGCGTCTCGGATCGCTGAGCGCATGTGGGTGCGAAGCGTGTCGCGATTCGTTGACCAGGTCCCCGTCCCAGAGATGACGAACGACGCTCGCCGCCATCTCGAGAGCGACGGCATCGCCGAGTTCAGCGCGCGCACGGTCGCGTTCTTCCACCAGACGTTCGCGGAGTTCGCGGTCGCCCGTCACCTCGCCACGGAAGACGCCGAGGATGATTGGCGTCGCCTCGGGGAAGGGATGGCTATCAGACGCTCCGGCTACTGGGCGATCGCAGGACACCTCATGCGCAGAGCCGACCTGACGCCGGCGCAATTCGACAGAGCCGCCTCCGCTGTTCCCGAGGAAGCTCGTGGCGGTGTCTACACGATCCTCACCGGGATCCTCCAGCGGCCCCTCGATGAGATGTCCTTGAAGTGGTGGGGCACCCTCCTGCGGGAACGACGTGACGGGTTGATCGAGAGCGTCGATCTTCTGCTCGGCGCCCCCGAAGACCACGCGCCATCGGTACTCGACGCGGCGCGAGAGCTACTGCCGTCGGCGCACGGTCATCTAACGACCATCGTCCGGATTTTTGGCGACCACGTTGGCGATGGTGACGCCGATCACGCCGTCGCGCTTCTGAATGAAGGTCTCGACGCGCTCAACACCAGACGCGGAAGAGGCGATCGGCTGGCCGAATCCGAGATCCGTCGCCTCATCGAGAATGTCCTCGCATCGGGACGTCCGCACCGTCGGTGTCTCCTTCGGGATCTCCAGAGGCGTTACCAATATCTGCCGGAGGCGGGGCGTGCGGGGATCCTCGCGACGCTCGCTCGTGGCGAACTCGGAGACGCGACTGAGCTGCTTCAGGTGGCAGTCCACTTCGCGGTGCCGATGGCGGTCTTCGATGACGTCGTGGACCTTGTAAGCGCGAACCGAGACGCCGGAAACTGGGACGACTGGAGCGCGATCGTGAGGGCTGACCATCCCTCGAACTGGATGACCGTGTTCGCACGTGCCATCTCGAACTCCAGCCCGAACGCGGACGACCTCGCTTCGATCACGGAAGAGGTCTTCGACGAAGCCGTCACCGGCAACCATCGCCGGAACCTGACCGGCTTGCTCCGCCAGCTCGCGGGCGATCATCCCACGGAAGTAGCGGCCGCGATCCTGGCCAATGCGGCACCAACGTCCCCGGGGCTTTGGACTGAGTTCTGCCACTTGCTGTCCCGGGCAGCCCAATCCGCCGACCCGGGCACCACGCGGCAAATCGCCACGGCACTCGTCCCCGCGACCGACGTGGTGCCCGCGACGGCCTGGCCGGCGATGGTCCGAGTCGCGAGCGCCGATGAAATTGCGGTCGCCCAAACGATCACGCTCTTCGCCGAACGAGGGCGAGAGAGTCAGCAGTACGAGACGATCGCACACAAGGTACTTGACGCGCTCGCCACCTTCGTGCCCGCCACCACACTCGCACGCGAACGCCCAGCGATCGAGGCGCTGCTCGCGAGTTGCTCGCCCGTCCCGACCAGGACGCGCATTCGTCTGGCGGCCGCGGAGGCGTCCGCTTCGGCCGACGGCGGCGCAGCCCTCGACGGGCTCCTGAAGCACAGCCACAACAAGGATCAAGAGGACGCTGTCAAGGTCTTGCTGAAGCATCGACGCGACTGGGAGCCGGACGAGTGGAGCACGCGCGGCCTAGGCTGGACGACCACGCTGCTCAAACTTCGGGCACCCGGCGCCGTGATCAGTCTCACTGAGCAGCTGCGTCAGGAGATCCTCGACCCGGGGTGGACGCCGGAAGTGACCTCGGCGGTTCTAGCACGAGCTATCGGCGCCATACGCGCCCAGCACGAACCCCAGATCACGAACACTTTGCTGTCCCTACTAGCCGATCTGTCCCACCGCTCCGCGGACGACACAGCACGCCCAACCCCGCCCCAGTGCATCTCGGTTCTCGCCGCGTTCCGCCACGCGCTCAAGGTCACCGGGAAGCTCGCCGACACCCAACGACCAGCCGTCTTCGGCCAGAACCTCACTTTCATGACGGAAGTCTGCAAGCGCATCCTTCCGCCTTCGCCGCTGCTTGAAGAGTTCGAGCGCGTCATCGGGGAGACCGACACGGACCTCATCGGAAACAGGGCCTCTCGAGTCCTGACCCTCGCTGTCGGAAGTGTCGCGCGGGCGTTCCCCGAGTGGTGGGACAGCCTGGACGAAACTTGCCGACGGGCACCCGTGTCGACCAGTCTCGCGGTCGCCGAAGCCGCCCGGTGGGTCAACGATGGAGCAGCAACCAATTTCCTTCGACGCCTTGCCAGCGACACGACCACCCCGCCCGAAGTGCTCTCACTCGTACAGCAGCACTTCCAGAGTCGCCTATAGCGAAGGGCTTGGATGAACCGACTGGCTTCGTCCAAAGAGCGGTTTCGCGAAGCCAGCGCCCTTTCGTCCTCCCCTGAGACGCCGTTGGCCCCCCGTGACGGTGCGGTTCGTGGCGGAGCGACACTTTACGCACGCAAGTGCGGCGACAGATTAGATGCGCAGCCACCTACCCGAGCCGCTCTACGGCGACACTTTGCGACTGCGTGCACAGCATCGACTAGCGGGCGATCGTGAGTGCCCCGTTGTCCTCGCGGATGCGGCCGTCCTTCGGGACCCACACGCGCAGGCCGTCGAGTCTGCCCGTGGTGAAGGACGAGGCGTCATCCTGCAGCAGCGTGGTCACGGCCTCCGGTGCAGGGAGCCGCTGGTCGCGTCCGACGACGATGGCGACGTAGGGGCCGCGGTCGAGTCGGTTGGTGCCGTGGTCGCCGACGTACGGCTGGAAGAGCGTGGGAGTCGCCGACACGAACAGGATCCGACCGTCGGGCACATCGTGTTCCTCGAGGTACCCGGGCAACAGCGCGATCCCGGTCGGGTGCGCCCGCGCGACGGCCTGGCTCACCCGGAACGAGGGGACGACGAGCGTCGCGACGAGGACCAGCACGACCGGGACGGTCAGGGCCCTCGGGGGGACGGTGGCGAGTCGCGCGAAGCCGATGGCGGCGAGGACCAGCAGGAACGGCATCCACGCGGTGTAGTAGGTCGGCAGCGCGATCTTGGCCACGACGACGTAGAACCCGACGAGCAGCACCAGGGATGCGCCGACGTACGCGACCAGGCGGTCCGCCCGTACCACCAGGGCAGCGAGCACACCGATCGCGAGGACGACGAGCATCCCCTTGCCGGTGCCGTCGAGCAAGAACCGGAAGCTCGCCCACCACGGTGCGAACGTGTAGATCTGCCCGTCGATCGTGATCGGGTGCCCGTTGGTGTTCTGCCCCTCCTGGAACGCGACCATGTACTGGATCGCCGAACGGATGCCCATCGGGACGTACAGGGCGACGAACGTGACCGTGAAGGCGGCGACCCACAGCACGCCGCCGACGAGGCCCTTCCGCCAGGCCTTGAACAGGACCGGGAGCAGCAGGAACGCCGGGAGCAGCACGATGGTCGACAGCTTGGACGTGACCGAGGCAGCCATGAGCACGCCGGACACGGGAGCGAGCCACCAAGCCCGCTCGCTGCGGATCCACCACCACGCGGCGACGATCGCGAACACGGCGAAGGCCGTCATCACCGGGTCGAGCAGGGCGAGCCGGTCGACGCGGGCACCCGCACCACCACGCGGAGTCAGCCACCACAGCGACGCCGCCAGCAGGGCACCCCAGTACCCGATCTCGCGACGCAGCCACAGGTACAGGACCACGCCGACCGCGAAGGTGAGCACGCCGACGAGGACCCGCGGGCCGATCGGACCCTGCCCGGTGAGGAGCTGCACGAGCCCGAACAGGTACTTGGCCGTCGGCGGGTGTTCGCGGTTCGCGGTGAAGTCGCCGTTGACGTACTGCCACCCGCTCTGCAGGTAGATGTTCTCGTCGCCGGTGATGTTCGAGCCGGCCAGGTTCCAGAAGTACTGGTAGAGCGCGGCGATCACGACGAGGGAGGCGATCGTCAGGCGGAGGCGGAGGTCGCCGGCGAACCCGGACACTCGTGATGGCACCAGACGAACCTACTGGCCCTCCGACCGTCTTCGCTTGTCCTCGTCCGGCTTCTCGGGTTCACTGCGCTCATGGGTCCGGTCCAAGCAGCAGCGTCAGCATCCTGTGCAGTGTCCGTGCCGGACTGCGACGACACGATGGCCGCGTCCGTAGACGTGCTGCCTGCCGTGGTGATCGCAGCGGCCGTGGTCGTCACGGTGCTCGTGGTCTTCGTCGTGATCGTCCTCCGCGGTCGGCGCCGCGGATAGGACCTGGGGACCTTGACCGACGGATACCTCGACGTGTTAGGTTGTGCACAACCTAATGGAGCACAACGTGAAACTCACCAGCTGGATCGACCTCGTCACCGGTGGCCTGCTCGCCGGGCACGGCATCGCCACGGTTCGCCGCACCCCGCTGCGCGCTCGAGCCCAGCAGATGCAGCGACGTGGATTCAAGCCGGGCGTCCCACACGCGCTCGGCATCCCTGGCCTGGAAGTCCTGTCCGGGCTCGGACTCGCCACCGCAGCGGTCCGCCGTGCACCCGGGACCGACCTGGCCGGCACCGGCTCCGCCGTCGCGGCGGCAGCCCTCGGTGGGACCCGGCTCGTGATCGACCGCGAAGACGGCTCGGTGACGAGCACGACCGGCGGTGCTGCCGCACTCACACTCGCCGGCGTGCTGCGGCTGGTCACCTCGACCCGCGGCCGTCCGGTCGCCCGGATCCTCACGCTCGGTGCCGCCGCTGCCGCGATCAGCTTCGAGGCCGCACGCCGACGCCGCGTCCTCCGCAGCCGCTGACCTCGGCACCCCCACTCCACCGAACCCCACCACCACCGTGAAAGGCACCACCCCGATGGCAACCCGCACCCCCGCAGTCCGCTCCACCCGCCCCCGGACCATCGTCCGCATCCTGTTCGGCGCGATGCTCACCTGGGCCGGCATCAGCCACCTGACCGTGGCCCGCGAGGAGTTCCAGGCGCAGGTGCCGAAGTTCGTGCCGCTGCCGACCGACGTCACGGTGATTGCCTCCGGCGTGGTGGAGATCTCCCTCGGGGCTGCGCTGATGCTCCTGGCTCGGCGTCAGGTGACGGTCGGTTGGGTCGTCGCGGTGTTCTTCCTCGCGGTCTTCCCCGGCAACATCGCGCAGTGGATGCACCACCGCGACGGGTTCGGCCTGGACACCGACACCAAGCGATTCGTCCGCCTGCTGTTCCAGCCCGTGCTCATCGCCGTCTCCCTGTGGGCGACGAACGCGCTGCGCAAGCGCCGCTGAACCGGTCTGCGCGAGCGCCACTGACCGACGCTGCACTCGCGCGACCGTGACCATGGGGCAGAATCGGCCCCATGAGCGGGGACGACATGGACCAGCCGCGCGTGGTCGCGGTGAGCAAGGACGGCGAGCACCGGTTCAGCAAGCCGTTGGTCGACGCGGTGACGCTCGTGGCGGGGTGGGGCATCGAGGGTGATGCCCACGCCGGCACGACCGTGCAGCACCGCTCCCGGGTCGCGCGTGACCCGTCGCAGCCGAACCTCCGCCAGGTCCACCTGCTGCACGCCGAGCTGTTCGACGAGGTCGCCGAAGCCGGGTTCAGCGTCGAACCGGGACAGATGGGCGAGAACGTCACGACCAGTGGCATCGACCTGCTCGGGCTGCCCGAGGGTGCAGTGCTGCACCTCGGCGACGACGCCTCCGTGCAGGTCACGGGCCTGCGGAACCCGTGCCAGCAGATCAACGGCTTCGAGCCGGGGCTCCTCCGTGCCGTGTTGGGGCGGGCCGAGGACGGCACGGTCGAGCGCAAGGGCGGGGTGATGAGCGTCGTGCTCACCGGCGGCACGGTCCGGCCGGGCGACCGCATCCGGGTCGAGCTCCCCGACGGTGAACGACGACCCCTCCAGCCCGTCTGATGACGCAGCGCGTGCGACGCGTCCTGGTACTCGGCGGAACCGGTTGGCTCGGGCGAACGATCGTCGACGAGCTGTTGGCCGAGGGTGCCGACGTCACCTGCCTCGCCCGGGGCACGACCGGCAACGTTCCCGAGGGAGCGCGCTTCGTCCAGGCGGATCGAGCCCTGGCCGGCGCCTACGAACAGGCCACCGGGAACTGGGACGAGGTCATCGAGCTCGCCAGCGCCCCCGAACTCGTCGCCCCGGCGCTCGACGCCCTCGCCGACCGAGCCGCGCACTGGACCCTGGTGTCCACGGTCTCGGTGTACGCGGACAACGACGAACCGGGCGCTGACGAGTCCGCCCGGCTGGTGGAGCCGAAGGACCCGTCCGAGTACGCCGACGCGAAGGTCCTCGCCGAGCGCATGACGCGGCTCCGGCTCGGGTCACGGCTGCTCATCGCACGCCCGGGGTTGATCGTCGGCCCCGGCGACCCGAGTGACCGGTTCGGGTACTGGCCCGCACGCCTCGACCGCGGTGGGCCGGTGCTGGTGCCGACGTCGGCGGAGCGGTTCGTCCAGGTGATCGACGTCGCGGACCTCGCTGCCTGGCTCGTCCGGGCCGGGCGCGACGGGTTCGTCGGCACGGTCAACGCGGTGGGCGCTCCGGTGCCGATGCAGGACTTCTTCCGGTGTGTGGCGGAGGTCACCGGGTTCGATGACGAGCTGGTCGCGGTCGACGACGACGTCCTGCTCGCGCACGACGTGGCCTACTGGGCCGGACCGCGATCACTCCCCCTGTGGATCCCGGTGTCGGAGGGCGGGTTCGCGCAGCGCTCCACCGTGGCCTTCAGGGACGCCGGCGGAGTGACCCGACCCCTCCGGGACACCGTCGTGCTCGTGCTCGAGGACGAGCGCGTCCGCGGGACGGCTCGGGAACGCCGTGCCGGCCTCACCTCGACGGAGGAACGGGCGATCCCCACCAGGTAGACGCGCGGTCCCCGCGAGCGAGATCAGGACGCGGCGGCAGCCTGTTCGTACAGACTCGTCGCCAGGTCGTTCAGTACCTCGTGCAGTTCGCCCTTGTGCGCCCCGTCGACGGCCCGGAGCATCGCTGTGTACCGCTCCTGGTAGTCCGACACGACGACATGCCCCGGGGGCAGCAGCCGCAGCAGTGAGCCGCGGCGATCCGCCGGGTTCGGTGCGCGCTCGAGCAGGCCGGCGGTGCTCATCCGGTCGATCATGTTCGTCACCGCGCCCGAGGTCAGCCCCAGGTACCCGGCGACCTCGGTCGGCGTGGAGTACCCGGTGTCACTGATGAGCACGAGCGCTCGCAACGCGTTCTCGTGGACGCCCGCACGAGCGCTGAGCTGACTCACCAGGCTCGCGTTCGCACGCACGACGGCGGTGAACGCGGCCATGAGATCGGCGGCGTCGTCGTCGTTCGGTGCTGCTGCCACGAGGGCCCTCTTCCGTGTCGGGTACCGGGGGGACAAGAGGCGTCCCCCGCACTGGGGTAAGTATACGAGTGGTCAACTTGGTGAATCAGTGACTATCTTAACCATTGAAGCAAAACAGCCCGAATGCCTTGCTTCCCCGACTTCCTGCAACCACCACCGAACGAAGAGGTACCCCGTGTCCACCAAGCTCCGCACCTCCGCACTGAAGCGGATCCGCTTCGCCCCCGTGGCGCTCCTCGCGGGTATCTTCGCCGCCGTCCTGCTCTCCCTCTCGCTCACCGGCACCCTCTCCGGGTTCGCCGCGAGCATCACCAACAGCAGCAACACCGCCGGCAGCGGCACGCTGATCATGCAGGAGCAGAACGCCGGCGCGACCGTCACCTGCCTCAGCACCGACGGCGGCTCGGTCTCGACGAACTCGGCGACCTGCTCGACGATCAACAAGTTCGGCGGCAGCACGACGATGACCCCGGGCAACACGGTCAACACCGCGATCTCGATCAAGAACACCGGCACCGCGAACGCAAGCACCTTCACGCTGAACCCGGGCGCCACGTGCACCCAGTCGGCGAACGGCTCGGCCAACGGCACCGCGACCGACCTCTGCGCCAAGATGAACCTCGTCGTCACCTCCGGTTCGACCACGGTGTTCAGCGGCACCCTCGCCAGCTTCAAGGGTGCGGCGGCGTCGGCCTTCACGATGCCGCAGGCCCCGGCCGCCGGCGCGAGCGTCCCGTTCAACTTCGCGGTGACCCTGGACTCCTCGGCGGGCAACACCTACCAGGGCCTTGCCGCCTCGGTCCCGATGACCTGGACCTTCACGGCCTGATCCGACCCCCATCACCCTTCCCCCAGACCGGCGACGCTCGGCCGACCCCCCTCCGGCCGAGCGTCGCCACCCCAGCAAGACCAGCAAGACCAGCACGACCAGCCCCACCACCGCCCCACCCCGACCGTCCGGAGCAGCGCCCATGAGCCAGACCGCAGCGATCCCGCTCAGCGGCATGCTCGACCGCCCGGTCCTCCGCGGGCGTCAGGTCACCCGCTCCGAGACGGTCCTCGCCTGGTCGGTCGCCGCGATCGCCGCACTGCTCCTCGCCGCCGCCGTCCTGTTCCTCTCCGCCGGCGGCCGCTGGTTCGTCGTCGAGACCCCCTCGATGGGCGAAGCCGCCCCGGTCGGCACCCTCGTGCTCGACCTGCCGGTGGACGTCGCCACGCTCAGCGTCGGCGACATCGTCTCGTTCGAGACCTCCGCCAACCCGGACGTCGTCTACACGCACCGCATCGTCTCGATCGACGCGGACGGCGGCATCCACACCCGCGGTGACGTCAACGGCGCGACCGACCCGTGGACGCTCACCCAGGCCGACGTGATCGGCGCCCCCGCGCTCCTGGTCCCGCGCATCGGCTGGCTGCTCCGTGCCGCTCCGATCCTGCTCATCGGCACGCTGATCATCCTGACCCTGACCAGCGCGTTCACCGACCGGGTGACCCGCACGTGCCTGCGGATCGCGGGCAGCGCCCTGACCGTCGCGTACGCGGCGTTCGTGTTCAAGCCGTTCGTCAACGTGACGACGATCACGAACACCTCGAGCCCGACCGGCGTCGAGGCCACCGTGATCTCGTCGGGGATCTTCCCGGTCCGCGTCGACGCCCACGGCGGCAACAGCGTCCACCTGGTCGACGGCGAGATGGGCAAGGTCGTCATCCACGAGCTGACGAAGAACGGGCACTACCAGCTCATGTCGAACATCGACCTCGACCCCCTGGGTTGGGTCGCCCTGTTCGCCGTGTGCCTCGTGCCGCTCGTGGCGTGCCTGGCGGTCGGCCGCGTCGAGGCGGTGCGTCCCTCGTGATCCTCCGTCGCCTGCGCGACGGTCGCGTCGTCGCCGTCCTGCTCGTGGTCGCCCTGGCCGTCGTCGTCCTGCTGAACCAGTTCGCCCCGACCCGCTCGGCGTACACCGCGCGCGTGACCAACAGCGCGAACACGGCGGCGACCGCCCCGTACTTCACGTGCACGGGTGCCGTCGGTGCGGACACCGCGAACGCGCTGTTCGCCTACCGCCTCACCGAGGCCTCGGGTTCGAAGACGGCCACCGACTGGTCGGGCCGCGGCGCGAACGGCACCTACCAGGGCACGATGACCGCGACCACGCCGAGCCCGAACGCCTGCCCTCGTGACAGCGGGAGCGCGTACGCGCTCAACGGTTCGACGAGCTACGTCTCCACTCCGCGCTCGTACGCCAACCCCACGACCTTCAGCGAGGAGGTCTGGTTCCGCACCACGGTCGCCGGCGGCATGCTCATCGGCTTCGGCAGCAGCCAGACCGGAGCGTCGAGCCAGCACGACCGGAAGCTCTACCTGACCACCAGCGGCCAGCTCGCGTTCGGCACGTACAACGGCGCCACGCAGGTCCTCACCTCGCCGAAGGCCTACACCGACGGCGCCTGGCACCACACCGTCGCCACGATGTCGCCCACCAACGGGATGCGCCTGTACGTCGACGGCACGCTCGTCACGTCGAACGCGGCCTTCAAGAGCCCCGAGAACTTCACCGGGTACTTCCGCGTCGGCTACGACGTCGTCAGCGGGTGGCCGGGTGCCACGAACAACCCGTACTTCACCGGGTCGATGCGGTACGCCGCCGTCTACGGCACCGAACTGACGGCCAGCCAGGTGGCCGCGCACGCGGCCGCCGGTTCCTGACGCACCGGCTGACGGCCTGGAGGCGCACCGCGGCGCCGCCACGGGCCTCCAGTCCGTCCCCTGGTCACGTCGAGAACGTGGGCCGGGTTCGCGGACCGGGCCCACCAACCCGCGGATTCGGGGCGACGAATCCCGCTGATCAGGCCTTTTCGTGCCCCAGACCGTGCCAGGATCGTCAGGTCCTGAGACGTCGGAGTCTCCATCCGACCGTCTCGAAAGGCGCCATTCCCATGTCCTTCTGGGCCCTCTTCCTCATCGCGCTCGGCGTCTCCGCGGACGCCTTCGCCGTCGCCCTCGGCAAGGGCCTGCACATGAAGCGCTTCGACATGCGGCACGCGATCGTGATCGCGCTGACGTTCGGGGTGTTCCAGGCGGTGATGCCGTTGCTCGGCTGGCTGCTCGGGTCGGCGTTCGCGCAGTACATCGCGGCCTTCGACCACTGGGTCGCGTTCGGGCTGCTCGCGCTGATCGGCGGGAAGATGCTGTGGGAGGCGTTCTCGAAGCACGAGGACACCGAGCAGGACACCGATCGGCTGCCGGTACGCGAGCTCCTCGTGCTGGCGGTCGCGACCAGCATCGACGCCCTGGCGGTGGGCGTCACCCTGGCGTTCCTGCCCGTCTCGATCGGCGGCGCGGTGCTGCTCATCGGGATCACCACCGCGGTGCTGTCGTTCGTCGGGGTCCTGGTCGGTCGCCGTGTCGGTGCCCGCTTCGGCAAGCCGGCGGAGATCGCGGGTGGCGTCGTCCTGATCCTGATCGGTCTGAACATCGTGCTGGAGCACACCGGCGTCATCGGCTGAGGCCACGCTCGGAACCGACACCGGACAGACGGGAGGCCCGTGGCGAGCTGCCACGGGCCTCCGTTCTGGTGCTGGTGGGTGTCAGTAACTGCCCATGCTGCCCGCCGGAGCGTTCGCGACGACAGCGATCCCGAAGATGATCCAGATGATGCCGAACACGAGCGACAGGGCGCTGATGATGATGCCGGCGAGGGCCAGGCCGCGGCCGCGCTCCCCGGTCTTCTTGATCTGCGAGAGCGCGATGATCGACACCACGAGGCCGGCGATGTTCACCACGAAGGCCAGGACGAACCCGACGATCGCCATGACGTTGAAGCGGTCGGACGACGGCTGCATCGGAGCGCCGTAGGGCTGCCCGCCGGCGGCGTAGGGGTTCGGGTTCTGCTGGTTGTACTGGGGCGTGCCGTCACTCATGGCGCCGCGTCCTCTCTGATCAGGGGGATGTCTACACAGGAAACGTACAGGACCAGCGGGCCGGACGGGGCGGTGGGATCAGGCAGGACCGACGCCGTCAGATGTCGAGCACCCCGTCCACCGCGTCCGCTCGGTCGGCGATGTGCCCGCTGTCGATGTCCTCGTCCAGGTGCACGCCGACGTAGGTCCAGTCCTCCACGTGCCCGGCGTCGTCGAACACCCGGTAGCGCCGACGGAGCCGCAGGTACGGCACGGCGCGGTGATCGAACGACACCACGACCTCGGTCGCCGGCCACTCGCCCTCGACGGTGACCTCGACGGCTCGGTAGTCGCTCGCCGACCGCCGGGGTTCGGGATGGTCGCGGGTCCACAGGATGCCGGGCTGGTCGAGGGCTTCGAACACGTCCACGAGGTCCGCGACCGCGCGCTCCCGTGCGGCAGCGTCCAGGTCGTGCAGCGGCCAGCGCGCGCCCTCGACGTCGGTCAGGTCGAACCGCTCCGTCCACGGAGCGCGGGCTGCTTCCAGACGTTCCTGTTCGTCCTCCCACGACGTCTCGTCCTCGTCGCTCGCGGCACGGGACGGCAGGTCATCGGTGGTGACGACGCTGGGCAGGCCGGCAGCGACGTCGAGGTCGACCTCCCGAGCGTCGTAGTGGTAGGTCAATCCGCCCGTCGGATCGGGTGTGCGCCGGGGTCCGGTGGGCATGTACCGGACGGTGAGCACCGTGCCCGCCCGGCGGACCTCCTCAGCCAGGTGGTCGACGGTGATCGTCGTCCGGCTGCCGTCGGTCCGCACGAGCACGAGGTCGGTCGGCGGGGTCGGCAGGGGCGGCGCGGGATCGGCCGGTGGTCCCGACGGGCGAGGGAAGTCGTCCTCGTCGTCGGCGTCGGGTCCGGCACTCCAGAAGTAGCGGGGGCGGACGTCGTGATCGTCGTCGTCCAGCAGCTCGGGGTCGTCGTCCTCCGGCTCCTCGCCGGCCGCCAGCGTCGCCGCCCACTCCTCCGGCGACGGCCAGAACGGCTCCGACGGCGCCCACGGCAGGGTCTCCGGGTCGACGCCGTCGAGCGGGTCGTCCGAGTCCTCGTCGTTCTCGACCGCCTCGTCGTCCTCCGGATCCTCGAGGCCCTCGTCCTCGTCCTCACCCATCCACATCGACGCGTCACGTGGGTCGCCGATCCACAGCCCCTCGACGTCCGCCCCGAGCACCCGTCGATCCCCGAGGTCGACCGCGCACGTCACCCCGGCCGGCGTGACGTGCACGGCCATCCGCGACTCTGTGTCGAGGTCGCCTTCAGCGTCCTCGCGCGACACGTAAACCACCCAAGCGCCCTCGTCGGTCGCGAGGACCCCGACCTCGTCGACCGCACCGTCCGGCAACGGGGCGTCCGGCCACGTCACCCACCGCACGTCGTCGCCCGTGACGACCGCCGCGACCGGTCGTGTGGCGTCCGGCACGATCGTCGCGTCACCGACGCCGACGGCGTCGATGGGCTCGAGGAAGCTGCTCATGCAGCGACCGTACCGCGGCCCTGTGGCCGGCCCGTGAACAGCCGGGAGGCCCGTGGCGGGCCCGCACCGCGCCTCCCGTCCGCCCGTTGCCGGTACACCTGCCGGACCCGCCGCAGCGGTCGGGCGCATGATGGGCGGATGGCACGCATCCTCGTCACCGGATCCACCGACGGCCTCGGGCGGGGAACCGCCGACTCGCTGCTCCGCAGCGGACACGACGTCGTCGTCCACGCGCGCAACCGGGCCCGCGCCGAGGCGATCGCCGACCTGGTGGAGCGCGGTGCCGAACTCGTCGTCGCCGACCTGGCGGACCGCGACGCCGTGATCGCGACCGCCCGGGAACTCGACGCCGGCACCCCGCTCGACGCCGTCGTGCACAACGCCGGCGTGATCTCGGGCCGTTCCCTGGTGCCCGTCAACGTCGTGGCGCCCTACCTGTTCACCGCGTTGCTGCGCTCGCCGGAGCGGCACGTGTACCTGAGCAGCGGGATGCACCGGGGCGGCCGCCCGCGCCTGGACACCGTCGACTGGACCGGCGCGTCGGAGACGAACTCGTACTCCGACACGAAGCTGTTCGTGACGGCGCTCGCCGCCGAGGTGCCGCTCCGACGCCCGGGCGTGCTGAGCAACGCCGTCGACCCGGGCTGGGTGGCGACCAAGATGGGCGGGGCCGGCGCTCCGGACGACTTCGAGCTCGGACACCGCACGCAGGAGACGCTCGCGACCGACCCGGACCAAACCGTGACAGGCGGTTACTGGTTCCACGGGGAGCGGCAGGAACCGCACCCGGCGGTCGCCGACCAGCGGTTCCGCACCGAACTGCTCGACGCGCTCGCCGAGGCCACCGGCATCACGCTCTGAGTCGCTGACGGAACCGCCGCGAGCGGTCGGGTGCTCCTGCGAGGGCGTTCGTGGCGTCCGGACCACGATGGGCACGAGACGACGAACGGAGGACCCGGTGACCCTCGGCCTGCACAACGGATCGAGTGGGTGGCAGCGCGTGCGACGGCACGGCCTGCTCCTCGCGAACGTCGCCGTCTTCGTCGTGTGCTTCGTCGGCATGGTGTTCGCCGGGTGGCGGGTGTCTGCGGCGGACGCACTCCAGCACGGTGAGGCGGCCGTGTCGCTCTGGGGCTTCCTGACGAGCGGGGACTTCGCCGAGGCCACGTTCGAGAACTGGGAGAGCGAGTTCCTGCAGATGGGCGCCTACATCGTGTTCACGGTGTTCCTGTTCCAGAAGGGGTCGAGCGAGTCCGAGCCCCTGGACGAACAGAGCCCGCAGGACGAGGACCCCCGGGAGCACGCCGACGACCCGAAGGCTCCGTGGCCGGTGCGCCGGGGCGGGATCGTGCTCGTGCTGTACGAGAACTCCCTGCTGATCCTGTTCGCGGTGCTGTTCCTCGGCAGTGTCGTCGGGCACGTGATCGGAGGCGCTGCGGCCTACAACGAGGAGCAGCTCGAGCACGGCGACAGCGTGGTCTCGGCGTGGGGCTACCTCGGCACGAGCCAGTTCTGGTTCGAGTCGATGCAGAACTGGCAGTCGGAGTTCCTGGTCATCTCGGTGATGGTGATCGCCACCGTGTCCCTGCGGCAACGAGGGTCGAGCCAGTCGAAGCCCGTGGCGGCGCCGACGGAGCAGACCGGCGCCTGAGCGCGGCCGAGACCGGACGGGAGGCCCGTGGCGGACCCGCCACGGGCCTCCCGTCCGGTCCGCACCACGCTGGTGCGGTAGGTTCCTGCCGAACGCAGTCCGCACGTGAGAGGGGGCGCCCGATGGCGCAGGGGCACCGCTCTCCGCCCACGATGAGCGACGTCGCCGCCGTGGCGGGTGTCTCGAAGAAGACCGTCTCGAACGTGCTGTCCGGCTACGAACACGTCTCCGTCCGCACCCGCGACCGTGTGATGGCCGCCGTCGACGAGCTCGGCTACGAGCTCAACGTCTCGGCCCGGAACTTCCGCGCCGGACGCTCCAAGGTGCTCGGGCTCGCGGTGCCGGAACTGCGGCAGGCGTACTTCGCCGAACTCGCCGACGCCGTCATCCGCGCTGCCGGAGCCGTGGGCTACACGGTGCTCATCGAGCAGACCGCGAGCGGCGTGCGCGAGGCGGACGCGATCACCCGGATGCGCGAGCACTCCATCGACGGCATCATCTACAGCCCGCTGACCGTCCGGCCGAGCGATGCCGCCGCGCTCGAGGTGAAGTTCCCCCTGGTCGTGCTCGGTGAGCCGATCCCCGACGTCCCCGTGCCGTTCATCGCGATGTCGAACGCGGACGCGCTGCGGGACGCGACCGCGCACCTGCTCGACGCCGGCCGCCGGTCGATCGCGTTCATCGGCTCCGACCCGTCGGGCCCCGTGCGCACGGCGCAGGAGCGACTGCGGGGCTACCGCGAGGCACTCGACGACCACGGCCTGCCGTTCGCGCCCGAGCGGGTGGTGCCGACCGCGCTGTGGCACCGGGCCGAGGGAGCGGCGGCTGCACGGCAGCTCCTCGACGCCGGCGTGCCGGTCGACGGGATCGTCTGCTGCAACGACGCGCTGGCGCTCGGGGCGATGAGCGCCCTGCAGCTCGCGGGCCGGACCGTGCCGGACGACGTCGCGGTCGTCGGGTTCGACGACATCGAGGAGTCGGCGTACTCGACCCCGGCGCTGACCACGGTGTCGGCCGACCTGGACCGCGTCGCGGCGACGGCGGTCGGGGTGCTCGTCGCCCAGCTCGAGGAGGGTGCCCCGGCGACACCGGGGGTGCTGCGCTCCCCGCACGCACTCGTCGTCCGGGCGTCGTCCGGACCGTTGCGTCCGGTTGCTGCCTGACCCGTTGACCACGGGTGCTCCCCGACCCCTTGACCGGGCGGTCGAGCACCGGCTACTGTCCACATTTACACCGGTGTAAATCCGGGATGGACGAGGTCCGCACACCGACGTGCCGGACGGATGGCAGGTTTTCGATGAAGAAGCACATCGCGGTCGTCGCGCTCGCAGCAGCGGCGTCGCTCTCCCTCGCCGGGTGCGCCGGCTCCCCCGGATCGTCGGGTGACGGCGGCCACGTCGACCTGACGTTCTGGCACGGCTACACCGAGGCCGACGGCAAGGTCCTGGACGGCATCGTCAAGGACTTCAACGCCTCGCAGGACAAGGTCACCATCACGACCCAGACGAAGACCTGGGCCGTGATCGACGACACGATGCTCCCCGCCCTGTCCGCGAAGAAGGGCCCGGACCTCGTCGCGATGACCTCCGACCGGCTGCCGGTCTACGCGCAGAAGAAGGCGCTGGTCGACCTCAGCGACTTCTACGCCGACGACGCCAACAACACCGGGGACCTGAAGGAACAGGCCGTCGCGATGGAGCGGGTCGACGGCAAGGAGTACGGCGTGCCGAGCGGGTTCGTCCCGCTCTCCGTGATCTACAACAAGAAGCTGTTCGCAGCGGCCGGCATCGACTCCTTCCCGACCAACTGGGACGAGTGGGTCGCCGACGCGAAGAAGCTGACGAAGGACGAGAACGGCGACGGCACCCCCGAGCAGTACGGGCTCGTGCTGCCGGACCACCAGACCGTCGGCAACGGCATCTGGCCGAGCCTGTTCGCCGGCAACGGCGGATCGATCACGAACGAGGCGGGCACGAAGTCCACCATCGACTCCGCCGCGAACGCCGAGACGCTCGAGTACTGGGCGAAGGCGGTGCGCGACGACAAGATCTCGCCGACCGGTGTCGACGGCATCGCCGCGGACAAGCTCTTCACGGCCGGCAAGACCGCCATGGAGATCGGCGGCCCCTGGATGGCCGGTGTCGCCGAGGCGTCGGACATCGACTACGGCATCGCCGCGATCCCGGCGGGCCCCGAAGCACAGGTGGCCTCGGCCATCGGCATCTCGCTCGGGGTGACGGCCCAGACCGACGACGCGAAGCAGGCCGCAGCCGAGCGGTTCCTGCGCTACTTCAACGAGCAGTCCGTCGCGACGAAGTGGGCCCTCGGGTCCGGCTGGCCGCCGCTCCGCACCGACGTCACCGCCGCGGACGTCGACGAGAACCCGACCGTCGCGACGCTCACCGGGCTGCCGGGCACCACGATCCCGCTCCTGCCCGGCGTGGTCGACAGCGCCGGCGTGCTCACCGCCGTGGACACCGCGACCCAGAAGGCGATGGCGGGCGGGGACCCCGGATCGCTCCTCGCCACCGCCGACGCCGACGTGCAGTCGGCCCTGAAGTAGCAGCAGCGGCCCTCGGAGGACCCTCGTGACCACGCAGCAACTCGGCCGACGCCGTCGGTACCGACCACCGGGCCAGCTCGGCGGACGATCGCCCCTCAACGGCACGTTCCGCCGCCGCGCCAACATCGTCGGGTTCCTCGCACCCGCGATCGTCATCCTCGGGGCGTTCGTGCTCTGGCCGATGCTCTCCGCGCTCCAGCTGTCGTTCACCGACGCCAGCGGGTTCGGCGACCCGTCGTTCATCGGCTTCGCGAACTACGTCCGGGTCTTCACCGACCCCGACGTCCTGCGGTCCATCGGCAACACCGCGCTCTACTCGGTGCTCTTCACCCCCGTCGCGATCGTCGTCGCCCTGGTGCTCGCCCTCGTGCTGAACCACCCGGCCCTGCCGTTCCGCGGGTTCTTCCGGTCGGCGCTGTTCCTGCCGTTCATCGTGTCCCTGGCCGTCGCCGCGTTCGCGTGGTCGTACCTGCTCGACCCGCAGATCGGCCTGCTGAACCACTGGCTGCAGCTCGTCGGCATCCGGCTCGGCAACGTGCTGCAGGACCCGACGCTCGCGATGCCCACCGTGGTGCTCGTGGCCGTGTGGAAGAACTTCGGCTTCTACATGGTGATCTTCCTGGCCGGGCTGCAGGAGATCCCCACCAGCCTGTACGAGGCAGCGCAGCTCGACGGGGCCAACGGCCGCCAGCGGTTCGCGAACGTCACCTTCCCGATGCTGAGCAACACGATGGCGTTCGTCGTGATCGTCGCCCTCATCGCCGCCCTGCAGGCGTTCGACCAGATCTACGTCCTGACCGGCGGTGGTCCGTACCGGTCGACCGAGACGATCGTCATGCAGATCTACCAGTCCGGCTTCAAGGACCTCGACCTCGGGTTCGCGAGCGCCCTGGCGTACGTGCTCCTCATCGCGACCCTGCTGCTCAGCCTCGTGCAGTTCCTGTTCTTCGGGAAGCGCGGAGAGGACACCACATCATGACCGCGCTCCCCCGTCCCGCGACCGTCGTCCGACGCAGCACGGTGGCCCGTCGACAGCCGTCGATGCGGTGGCTCGGCTTCGCAGCCGTGGCCGTCGTGACCCTGGCGGTGCTGCTCCCCGTGCTCGTGATCGTGTTCACCGCGTTCAAGCCGGCGAGCGAGGTCAACGCCTACCCGCCGACGCTGTTCCCGCACACCTGGACGCTCGACAACTTCCGGGCGATCTTCACGCAGCTGCCGTTCGGGCGGCTCATCCTGAACAGCTTCGCCTTCGCCGGCGGTGTGACGGTGTTCGCGCTGGCGTTCGACGCGCTCGCCGCCTACGCCCTGGCACGGCTCGACTTCCGGGGCAGCAAGGTGCTGCTCATCGTGATCGTCGCCAGCCTGATGATCCCGTTCCAGGCGACGCTCATCCCGATCTACCAACTGGTGTCCGACCTCGGGTGGGTGAACACGTTCGCGGGGCTGATCGCGCCGCGGGCGGCCGACGCCTTCGGGATCTTCTTCCTGCGCCAGTTCTTCGTGTCGCTCCCCCGCGACCTGGACAACGCGGCGCGGATCGACGGGGCCTCGGAGTGGCGGATCTTCCGGAGCGTCGTCCTGCCGAACGCCGTCCCCGCCCTGCTCACGCTCGGCATCTTCACCTTCGTCAACAACTGGAACGACCTGCTCTGGCCGCTGGTGTTCACCACCGACCAGGACATGGGGACCATCACGTCCGGCCTCACCCTGCTGACCGGGCCCGGCGGGATCATCCCGCAGGGCGTGATGATGGCCGGCGCCCTGATCGCCGTGCTGCCCCTCGCCGTCATGTTCCTGCTCGTGCAACGCCGCTTCATCGAGAGCGTCGCCAGCACCGGGCTCAAGTGACGACGACACCGCACGAGCCCGGAGCGGCCGTGCCCACCACGAAACGAGACACCATGCACTGGTCCGACGACGGCAGGCTGCACTTCGCCCTGGGCATCGAGGACACCTTCGTCCCGCAGGCCCGACCGGGTGAACGGCCCATCGACGAGTACGAGCTGACCGACCACTACCGGCAGTACGCCGCTGACCTCGGGCTGGCGGTGGACGTCGGCGCCGAGCTCCTGCGCTGGGGCGTCCCCTGGTACCGGGTCGCCCCCGAGCCGGGCGTCTGGGACTGGTCGTGGGTGGACGGCGTCATGGCGCGGTTCCGCGAGACCGGCCTGCGCCCCGTCGTCGACCTGCTGCACTACGGCACACCGCTCTGGCTCGACGGGCAGTTCGCCCACCCCGACTACCCGGCACACGTCACCGAGTACGCCGCCCGGTTCGCGGCGCGGTACGGCGACGTCGCCACCGACTACACGCCGGTGAACGAGCCCGTCATCCACGCCCTGTTCTCGGGTGAGTACGGGTACTGGCCCCCGTACCTGACCGGCGCCGAGGGGTCGGCCCGGATCGCGTCCGCCCTGGCCAAGGGGTTCGTCTCGACGCAGCACGCGATCACCCGCGAACTCGGGGACGCCGCCACCTTCGTGCACGTCGACGCCGGCATCCGGTACGTGGGCGACGTCGACGCCCCGGAACACCGGGACACGGTCGCACGCCTGCGCGCCCAGACGTTCCTGGTCGAGGACCTGGTCACCGGTGGCGTCGACGACGCGCACCCCCTGGTCGGTCGGCTCCGGTCCGGGGGCGTCACCGACGCCGACCTCGACTGGTTCCGGCAGCACGCCGTCCGGCCCGACGTGATGGGCGTCAACTACTACCCGCTGCACTCCACCGAGGTGTTCGAGGCGGGGGTGCACCACGGCGGCGGGTTCGCCGACCCGCGGCCCTACGAGGACACCGGCGTCGAGGGGCTCCGCGACGTGCTCACCACCTACGCCGAGCGCTACGGTGCCCCGGTCATGCTCACGGAGACGTGCGTCACCGGTTCGGTCGAGGAGCGCATCGGCTGGTTGGACGCCTCGGTCACGGCCGTGCGGGAGCTCCGCGACGAGGGCGTGCCGGTCGTCGGCTACACCTGGTGGCCGCTGTTCGACATGTACGAGTGGACCTGGCGGCACACGGACGCCCCACGCCAGGAGCACCTGCTCACGATGGGCCTCTTCGACCTCGTCGAGGACGGCGCCGGCGGCCTCGACCGTCGTCGCAACCCGGTCGCCGACGCGTTCGCTGCGCACACGCGACAGGAACGGGCCGTGGCAGCGGCCCTGTCCGCGACCCCGTGACGAACGGGAGGCGCGGGTCGGGTCGGTCCCGCGCCTCCAGTCCGTCTCCGCGCACCACCACTGCACCACCAACCGAACGGAGCACCATGTCCCTCCGCCTCGGCGCCGCTCCGGCGCCTCGTCGACGCCGAACGCTCGCGCTCGTCGTCACCGCTGCCGCTGCTGCGGCAGCCCTCGTCGCCGGTGTCACCGGCCCCCTCCCCGCACAGGCGGTCACGACCGGCAACGGAGCCCTCGTGTACTCGCCGGCAGCGGGTTCCTCGTTCAACCCCGAGGGCGGCCGCGCTGCCGGCACCACCTACGCGAAGAACATCGTCCTGAAGAACAGCGGATCAGCCAACGGCCAGCAGTTCGTCACCTTCGACCAGCTCGTGCTCGAGAACGGCGTGCAGGTCTACCCGATCTACCGGAGCACGGACAACGGCACCTCGTGGAGCCGCGTCGCCACGGTCAAGCCGAGCACGCAGTTCCCGACGCTCACCCGCACCGCGCAGCCCTCGCTGTACGAGACCCCGATCCAGCTCGGCACGATGCCGGCCGGCACGCTGCTGCTGAGCGGCATGATCATGCCCACCGACCGCTCGAGCAGCCGACTGGTCATGTACAAGAGCCTCGACCACGGGCTGACCTGGTCCTTCGTGAGCACCGTCGACACCGGCGGCCCGGCCACCTACGACCCGAGCCCGAGCTCGACGACCTCGACGGTGTGGGAGCCGTCCGTCGCCGTCGACGCGAACGGCGGGCTGGTCACGTACTTCTCGGACGAGCGGCAGAAGGCGAACAACGTCCTGCAGGCCGTCAGCTACCGGCGCTCCACGGACGGCGGCCTGACCTGGGGTCCCCTGGTCAACGTGTCCGCACCGACCAACAAGAGCGACCGTCCGGGCATGATCACGGTGACGAGGATCCCGAACGGCAACTACGTGGCGACGTTCGAGGTCGTGAACCGGCCGAGCCAGACGAACAACACGGCGCCGGTGTACTTCAAGACCTCACCGGACGGTCTGAACTGGAGCCCCGAGACGAGCATCGGCACCAAGATCGCGCTGCCGGACGGCCGTGGGGTCGGGTCGTCGCCCGAGGTGCGCTGGGTGCCGACCGCCGGCAACGCCAACGGCATGATCGTCGTCTCGTCCAAGTGGTCCCTCGACAGCGCGGGCAACATCGACGGCGGCCAGAACTTCGTCGTGAACCGCAACCAGGGCACGGGTTCGTGGGAGCAGCTGCCGTACGCGGTGACGTACGACGCGCGAGACGCCGAGGGCGGGACGTTCAGCGGCTTCGCCCAGGGCTTCGACTCGAGCGCCGACGGCAAGACGCTGTACCAGGCGACGAACGTCGAGAACCTCACCACCACGTACAACGACGTGCGGGTCGGGTCGATCCCGATCAACGCGCAGCGGTACGAGGCCGAGTCCGCGGTCCGGAACGACACGAGCACCGTCACGCAGGCCGACGCGGTGGGCGGCGCGAAGGTCGGCAACATCAACAACGCGACGAGTTCCGTGCAGTTCACGGTGCAGGCCGCGACCGCGGGGACGTACACGGTGAACGTCCGGTACGACAACGGCACGGGTGCGACGAGCACCCACGCGCTCGCGGTCAACGGCACCTCGGCCGGTTCGGTCAGCTACGCGCCGACCGTCAACTGGGGCCGGTTCGGATGGGCGCAGAAGACGGTCACGCTGAAGGCCGGCGCGAACACGCTCACCTTCACCAAGGGGACAGGGTTCGCCGAGCTGGACCAGATCCAGGTGTGCCAGCCCTGACGCGGCACCCGCGGCCCTGGTCGTGACCAGGATGCGGACTGGAGGCCCGTGGCGGACCCGCCACGGGCCTCCAGTCCGTCCCGGTGCCGCGTCTCAGGCCGCGACCGGCTCCGCAGGCCGGTCACGCAGTGCCGGGCAGTGCTCGGCGGTGGGGTGCTCGGTGATCGCGATGACCTGGTCGAGCCGCCCCCGGACCGCCTCGAGCTCGGCCAGCTGCGCGGTGATCCGGTCCCGCTCCGCGATGAGCAGCGCGAACGACTCCGGCGTCGACTCCCCGCGGTCGACGCAGGGCAGCAGCTGCACGATCGTGCGGCTCGCGAGCCCGGCGGCGAACAGCTGCTGCACGAGCTGGACCCGCTCGACGGCCGCGTCCGTGTAGATCCGCTGCCCGCTCGCGGTGCGCGACGCGGTGAGCAGCCCCTGCTCCTCGTAGTACCGCAGCGAGCGGACGCTGACGCCGGTCTCCGCAGCGAGGTCACCGATCCGCATGGTGCTCCGATCCGGGGCTTGCCCCTGACATGGATGTGAGGTCTTAGCGTAGCCGAGCCGCTGCGGGAGACACCCGAGCGGCAGGAGGAGACACCATGGAGATCGCTGGATCGGTCGCACTCGTCACCGGCTCGAACCGGGGCATCGGACGCCGCTTCGCCCTGGAGCTGCTGGAGCGCGGTGCGTCGAAGGTCTACGCGACCGCACGCCGACCCGAACTCGTCGACGTCGAGGGCGTCGTCGCGCTGCCCCTCGACATCACCGACCAGGCCTCGGTCGACGCGGTGGCCGCCGCCGCGGGCGACGTGACGCTGCTCGTGAACAACGCCGGCATCTCGACGCAGGGCTCCCTGGTGACCGACGACCTGACCATCGTCCGGAAGGCCATGGACACGCACTTCTGGGGCAGCCTGTCGATGATCCGCGCCTTCGCACCGGTGATCGAGCGGAACGGCGGCGGCGCGATCGTCAACGTGCTGTCGGCCCTGTCGTGGTTCGCGGCGCCCGGCGCGGGTGGCTACGCCGCGGCGAAGGCGGCCGAGTGGAACATGACGAACGCCGTTCGCCTGGAGCTCGCCGACCGGGGCATCAGCGTGCAGGGACTCCACCTCGGTGCGGCCGACACCGACATGATGGGCGACTACGACGGCCCGAAGACGGACCCGACGGACGTGGCCCGTGCGGCACTCGACGGTGTGGAGCGTGGCGTGGCCGAGGTGCTCGTCGACGACTGGAGCCGGATGGTGAAGGCGTCGCTCGCCGATGCACCGGAGCCCTTCTACGCGCAGATGGCCTGAGCCGCCGCCCCTGACTGGGGGCGTGTCCCCGCAGCGCAGTCCTGGACCCGCTGCGTGGTCATCGGCGAGCATGGACCCCGATCAGGAGCGGTGGGCACGTCGCCTGCCGCTGGAAGGGAACCATGCGTCCTGTCAGGAACGCGCTGAGCACCGGGGCGATCGTCGCGATCCTCGCCGGCCTCACCATCACCGCAGCACCCGCCCAGGCGGCGACCCCGGGGGCCGGCGCGAGCTGCGCCCCCGGGACCCTGTCCGTGCAGACGCTCGAGAGCGGCTGCACGGCGACCTCCGGCACGGTCGTGACGCCCGACGGCCGCACCTTCGCGCTCCCCGCGCCGGGTGAGAGCGTCATGGCGAGCAGCTCGGCCGCCCCCGGGGCGCCCGAACTCGCCGACGTCCTCATCGCGAACAACGGCTCCGCCGGTGTCGCCGTCCGCGTCGACGAGGCCTGGACCGGTTCGGCCCCCGCCGTCCAGCAGGAGCGTGCGCAGAGCCAGGCCGCGACGGCGCAGGCCGCCCCCGCCGCGACGACCGCTGCGACCACGAAGTGCACGAGCACGGCGTACAAGGCGTCCGGCTACACCTGGCCGAGCACGGTCAAGTGGTACTACAACCAGACCGGGCAGAAGTCGACGTACGCCAAGGACGCCCTGCGCAAGGGGGCGAACGCCTGGAACGGCACGATCTCGGCGTGTGACCGCACCGTCACGTCGACGGCGAAGAACGACTACCTGCGTCTCGCGACCCAGAAGCCCAACCTCACCGACCAGGGCGGCTGCTCGCGGAACAACGGCTACAACGTGATGGGCTGGGGCAAGCTCCCGACCGGAACCCTCGGCGTGACGTGCGTCTGGTTCGACGGCAACGGCAACGCCCGCGAGGCCGACCAGCGCTACGCCACCGGCTTCAAGTGGAGCTCGACGGCCACCTGCTCGGGCGCGCGCTTCGACACCCAGGTCGTCGCGACCCACGAGTGGGGTCACCTGTACGGCCTCGACCACGTGAAGACCGGCACCGGCCAGGTCATGGAGCCGTCCGGCGGCTACTGCGAGCTCGACGGCCGCACGCTCGGCCGTGGCGACATGACGGGTATCTCGACGCTCTACTGAGCTCGACGCTCTGCAGGGACACGGACGGGGTCGTGGCGGAGAACCGCCGCGACCCCGTTGGTCTGCGCGTTGGTGGGTCTGACTGTCGGTCAGACCGCGTCGGCGCGGTCGGTCTTGGTCAGACCGCGTCGGCGCAGTCGGTCTCGGTCAGATCGCGTCGGCGCGCAGGAACTCCGCCACCGGCGTCGACCCGGTGTTGAACCTGAAGGTGTTGCCGGCCGTACCGGGGTTCTCGACCACGTCGGCGACCACGTGCGCCACGTCACCGCGCGGCACCTGGGTCGACGAGCCGTCCCAGTCGACGGAGCCGGTCGGCTCGTCGTCGGTCAGGGTGCTCGGGGCGACGATCGTCCACTGCAGCCCCGAGTCGCGGAGCACGGCGTCGGCGATCATCTTCGACTGCGCGTACGCGAAGAAGTCTTGGTCCTGCGGGACGCCGTGGTCGAGCTGCGAGCCCGAGAACGACACCATCACGTACCGGTCGACGCCGGCCTGCTTCGCCCCCTGGATCGACAGCACCGCAGCGTCGCGGTCGATCGCCCAGGTCCGGTCGACGGACCCGCCACCGGCACCGGCCGACCACACCACGGCGTCGTGCCCGCGGACGAGTTCGGCGAAGTCGTTCAGGGACTGCTGCTGGATGTCCGCGACGTGCGGTTCGCCGCCGTGGGCTCGGATCTCGTCGGACTGGTCGGCGTTCCGGATGACGGAGGTGACCGTGTGTCCGCGCTCGGACAGGATGCGGGTGGCGAGGAGTGCGACCTTGCCGTGGCCGCCGAAGACGATGACGTTGCTCATGGGCCGGACGCTACTCGGGGCGGCTCCGTGCCCGGGGAACGCCCGGGGAACGCCCGACGTCCGCCCGTCGCCCGCGATGCTCGGAACACCCGAGGTCACCGTGCGTACCGTCAGGGGCAACACGACAGGAGTCACGATGAGCAAGCAGCACGAGCAGCACACCCTGGTCCGCACCCTGGTCCTCGGCATCATGAGCGGCGGCCGGAGCGCCACCCCGCTCGCCGTCCTCGCACTGAACCACGACCGGTCTTCGCTGAAGGGTTCGTGGCAGCAGTGGAAGGTCTTCAGCACCCCGGTCGGCCGCGGGCTGCTCGTGGCCTCCGCCATCGGTGAGCTCATCGGCGACAAGCTGCCGAAGACCCCGAACCGCATCGCCCCCTCGGCGCTGCTCGGACGTGTCGCGTCCGGTGCCCTCGCCGGTGCCGCCCTCGGCACCACGGGCAAGCGTGACCTGCGCATCGAGGGCGCGATCCTCGGTGGCGTCGGTGCCCTCGTCGGCAGCTTCGTCGGCTGGGGTGCGCGCAAGGCCCTCGGGGGTGCGGGCCTGCCCGACCCCGTCGTCGCGCTCGCCGAGGACGCCGCGACCATCGCCGGCTCCGTGAAGGTCATCACCGCCGACTGAGCATGCCGCTCGTGCGCGGCGCTCGTGGGCGCCGCGCTCGCCGCGGGCGCGTTACGTGAGCAGGAACGGTCGGGTCGCACCGCCGCACCCGACCATTCCTGCTCACGATCCGCACGCCTCGGCCTACGGTGGCCCCCATGCACATCGTCGTCATCGGAGCCACCGGCCACATCGGCTCGTTCCTCGTCCCCCGTCTCGTCCGCTCGGGTCACCGGGTCGTCGCCGTCACCCGCGGCACGAGCACCCCGTACGCCGACGCCCCGGAGTGGCAGCAGGTCGAGCGGATCACCGCCGACCGCGAGCAGGAGGACCGCGACGGCACCTTCGGCAGCCGCATCGCCGCCCTCGGTGCCGATGCCGTCGTCGACCTCGTCTGCTTCACCGAGTCCTCGGCCGCAGCGCTGGTCGACGCGCTCCACGGTACCGGTACGCACCTGGTGCACTGCGGCTCGATCTGGCGCGCCGGCGTCTCGCACGTGCTGCCGATCACCGAGCAGAACGCGACCCCGCCGTTCGGTGACTACGGCGTCCAGAAGGACGCCATCGCCCGGATGCTCGAGGAAGAAACCGCATCAGGTGGTTTGGTCACGACGTCGCTGCACCCCGGGCACATCAGCGGTCCGGGCTGGACGCCGATCGGTCCGCTCGGCAACCTCGACACCTCGGTGCTGACGAAGCTGTCCGCCGGCGAACCGCTCGAGGTCCCCGGTCTCGGCGCCGAGACGATGGCACACGTGCACGCCGACGACGTCGCGCAGGCGTTCCAGCTCGCGGTCGAGCACCGCGATGCGGCGGCGGGCGAGGACTTCTTCGTCACGGCTCCGACGGCGCTCACCGCGCGCGGGTACGCCCACCTGGCAGCGTCGTGGTTCGGCCAGGAGGCCCGGCTCGACCCCGTCACGTGGGACCGGTTCCGCGAGACCACGGCTCCAGAGCACGCTGACGCCAGCTGGGAGCACCTGTCCCGCAGCCAGGTCTTCAGCACCGAGAAGGCGAGTCGTCTGCTCGGCTACGCGCCGGCGTTCACCGCCGAGGAGACCGTGCTGGACGCCGTGCGCTGGCTCGTCGACCACGGCGAGCTCGAGGTCGCGAACCCCCTGCTCCGCTGAGCCCCGTGATCAGGCCCGCTCCGGCTCGACCACGAGCCCACGGTTCCGGTGCACGACCCAGACCGTCGCGGCGAATCCGGCCAGCACCGCGGCGCCGATCGTGACCGCCGTCCAGCCCCCGGCGTTCCACAGCACCGACGCCAGGGCCGAACCGATCGCGCCACCGATGAAGTTCGAGGTGACGAACGCCGTGTTGAGCCGGCTCCGCGCGGCCGGGTCCACCGAGAAGAGCCGGGTCTGGTTGAGCACGTTCGCGGCCTGCACGGCGACGTCGAGCAGCAGCACGGCGAGCAGCACCACGACGATCGAGTGCGCACCGATCCCGGCGACGACCAGGGAGACGAGCAGGAGCACGATCGCTCCCCCGGTGACGGGTACCGACAGTCCCCGGTCGTGCAGCCGCCCGACCCGCTGCGCCGCCACGGCACCCGCGAGCCCCACCAGGCCGACCAGCCCGATGCTGCTGGTGGAGAAGTCGTAAGGGTCGCTGCTCAGCAGGAACGTCAGGGCGGTCCAGAACATCGTGAACACGGCGAACACCGACGAGCTCATCACGAGCGTGACCTGCACGGTCCGGTGGGTCCGGACGGCACGGAACACCGACAGGATGAGCTGCGGGTACGGCACCCCGCCGCGGGCCTCGAGCTCCGGGATGGCGCGCCGCAGCAACAGGGCGAGGATCACCGCGACGACGGCGGCGAGCACGTAGATCGCACGCCACCCGAACGCGTCCGCGACCAGGCCGCTGATCGTCCGCGACACCAGGATGCCGGTGAGCACCCCGGAGGCGATCGTGCCGACGACGCGTCCGCGCTGCGCGGGGTCCGCGAGGTCCCCGGCAAGCGGGATGAGGAGCTGCCCGGCGACCGTGGTCAGCCCGACCAGTGCCAGGGCGACCAGGAGCGTCGCGAAGGTCGGAGCGATCGCGGCGAGCAGCAGCGCGACGGCGGAGGTGACGAGCACCCAGGGGATGAGGCGTCGGCGGTCGAGGACGTCCCCGAGCGGCACGACGAGCAGGATGCCGAGGGCGTAGCCGACCTGGGTCAGCGTGACGAGCAGCCCGGCGAGCGACGCCGAGGTGCCGAGCGACGATGCGATGTCGTCGAGCAGTGGCTGCGACCAGTACAGGTTGCCGACCGCTGCTCCCCCGGCGACGGCGAACAGCAGGGTCCGGCCCGTCGACATCGAGTGGTCGGTGGTCATGCTGCGGGTGCTCCCTCGTTCACGGCGGCCAGGGCGTTCAACGTGCGCGGGTAACCGATGAGCGGGACGAGCACGGTCAGGACGTCCAGCATCTGCTGGCGGGTGTTCCCGACGTTCAGGTTGCCGGCCACGTGCCCCTGCACCTGGGCGTCGGCCCCGCCGAGCGCCGCGAGCAGCGCGAAGGTCAGGAGTTCACGGGTGGGCAGCGACAGCCCGTCCCGGCCGACGGTGTCCCCGAAGCAGTTGCCGGACAGGAACCGCTGGAAGTGCACGGCGTCCGCGGGGGCGTTCTCGTACATCGCGTCGATGCGGTCCACACCGACGACGGCGCCCTGCACCGCTCGGCCGCGCTCGAGTCGGTCCGCCGGGGTCGTCGTCGACTGTCCAGCCAACGGCAGGGTGACCCCGCGGGCGACCAGTACGGCGTTGGTGATCGTCAGGAAGTCGCCGACGCGTGCGGAACCGACGTAGGCCACGGCCTGGTAGACGATCTCCTTCGCCTCGGTGGGCGAGAGCGGACCGTCGAGGGCCTCGTCCAGCAGATCGCGGAACGCCGTCGGCGCCCCGGCCGCGATCGTCGCACCGAGCTGGACGACCACGCGGTCGTGCTCGCTGAGTGATGCGTTCCGCAGGGTCTCGTCCACGAAGTCGGCGTGGTACCGGGCGAACTCGGGGTCGGTGTCGGCGAAGGTCATGTCCTCGACGCTAGGGCCGACCGCGGAGCCGTGACAGGTGCTGTCCTCCCCCCTCAGCCGTCACCGTCGCCGGAACAGCTCCCCCAGGTGCCACGGCCCGGGCGCGAGCCGCACCGCTGCCTCGGCTCGGACCCGCTCCTCGAGTTGACGGTCGCGGGTGAGCTCGTGGATCTCCTGCTCGGCACGCCACCGGAACCGCAGTCGGCCGAGGAACCCGGTCGGCGGAGCCGGGACGACGGTCTCGACGGACTCGGTCTCGTTCACGCGTCCTCCCCGGCAGCAGCGGCGGCAGCAGCAGCACCAGCGACGGAAGCGGTCGACACAGCCGCCGCACTCGTCGCACCGGTCGCGCTCGTCGCCGCGAGGTTCGCCAGCAGCTGCAGCCGTTCCTCGGACGCCGAGCCGGGCTCGGTGCCGTACACGACCATGGTCAGCCCCGAGTCCGTGACGAGCTCCATCGTCTCGTAGCTCATGTCGATGTCGCCCACGTCCGGGTGGTGCACGCGCTTCACACCGCTCCGGTGCCGCATCACGTCGTGGGCGGCCCAGCGCCGCCGGAACTCGTCACTGCGGGTGGAGAGCTCCCCGATCAGGTCGGTCAGTCCCTTGTCGTACGGCGAGCGGGCCGCCTCGGCGCGCAGGGCGGCGACCACGTCGCCGGCGACCGAGTCCCAGTCTCGCCAGAACTGCTGACCGCGCGGGTCGAGGAACGCGAAACGCGCGGTGTTCGGAGTGCCGGAGGGCGACAGGAACAGCGGCGAGTAGACCGCGCGGGCGAGCGCGTTGCCGGCGAGGAAGTCGAACCGGCCGTTGCGGACCCAGGCCGGGGCGCTGATCGAGTCGAGCACCCGCTGCACGTTCGGCCGGACCTTCGACGTCGGGATTGTCCGGCGTGAGGCACCCGAAGCGTTCTGCAGGCGGGCCAGGTCGAACAGGTGCGCGTGCTCGGCATCGTCGAGACGCAGCGCACGGGACAACGACTCGAGGACGCTCTCGGAGACCCCGGTCAGGTTCCCGCGCTCGAGGCGGACGTAGTAGTCGACGCTCATCCCCGCGACCAGCGCGAGCTCTTCGCGCCGCAGCCCCTTGACGCGGCGGACCCCACCGAAGTCGGGCAGACCGACCTGCTGCGGCGTGACGCGCTCGCGGCGTGTGCGGAGGAAGTCGCGCACTTCGCTTCTGGTGTCCATGCGTCCACGGTACGGCCGGCCGGGTGCCGGAAGCAGGGGTTGGTGGTACCCGTCAGCAGGGATCGGCCCGGACCCGGACGGGACGGACACGAGCCGGTTCGACCGGGTGATCCCGGAGGTCTGACGCGACCACGAGCGGCCGAGAGGCGCGGTGCGGGCCCGCCCCGTCCCTCCCGGCACATGCGGTGGTCGCACCACCGCGTCAGGCGAGCTGGCGCGCCCGCTCCGCGATGCCCTCGGTCGCCGCCCACGAAGCCAGCACCCGCAGGGCGTCGGCCGTGGGGCTGCCCGGGGTCGCCGGGTAGATCGTGAGCGCGAGCCCCGGGTCCTCGGCGAGTTCGAGCGTCTGGAAGTGCAGTTCGAGCGGCCCCACGACGCTGTGCCGGAAGGACTTCACGCCGGCGTAGTGGCGGCGGACGTCGTGCGCTGCCCAGAGCTCGCGGAAGTCGTCGCTCCGCATCGACAGCTCGCCGATCAGCGCGGCGAGGTCCTTGTCGTTCGGCGTCCGGCCCGCTTCGCGGCGCAGGATCGCGACGTTCGTGTGCGCGGCCCGTTGCCAGTCCTGGTAGAAGTTCCGCGCCTGTGGGTCGAGGAAGATGAAGCGCGAGAAGTTCATCGGCCGCGCCGGTGCCGCGACCAGGTCCGAGTGCATCGCGAAGCCGAGCGCGTTCGCGGCGACGATGTCCTGCCGGTTGTTGATGATCATCGCCGGGGCGTCCGTGACGACGTCGAGCAGGTACTGCAGCTCGGGCCGGACGGCAGCGACGGGCACGACACGACCGGCGCGACGCGGGGTCTCGTTCTGGTGCTGCGACAGGTCCCGCAGGTGCTCCTGCTCGGCGGGGTCGAGCTGCAGGGCCCGGCCGATGGCGTCGAGCACGCTGTCCGAGACCCCCTGCAGGTTCCCGCGCTCGAGTCGCGTGTAGTAGTCGATGCTGACGCCGGCCAGGCGTGCGACCTCTTCGCGACGCAGCCCGGTGACGCGGCGCCGTGTGCCGAAGGTCTCGACGCCGGCCTGTTCGGGGGTGATGCGGGCGCGACGGCTGGAGAGGAAGTCGCGCGCTTCGTCGCGGTGGTTCATGCCGTCACGGTACTTGGCCCCGTCCGGCGCGAGCGAGGGGCTGCGGGAACCCCTTTCACGTGCGCGTGAACGGGACGGAGACGATCCGGTCGTCCCCGCTCGACGGTGTCCCGCGCCCGTCGGTGTTGTTCGTGACGAACCAGAGCGTGTCCGACGGGCCCTCGAGCACCGTCCGGATGCGGCCGAAGTCGCCCGCGAAGTACTCGGTCGCCGTGCCGGGGTCGTCGGCCGGGACCGCCCGGAGCACCTCGCCCCGCAGGTTCGCGACGAACACCGTGTCGTCGACGACGGCGAGGCCGCTCGGGGACGCCTCGTCGGTGGACCACTGCTGCACGGGGTCGACGAAGCCCTGGTCCTCGCCGCCGGTGCCCTCGACCTCGGGCCAGCCGTAGTTCGACCCGGGCTCGATCACGTTGAGCTCGTCGTTCGTGTTCTCGCCGAACTCCGACGCGAACATCGTGCCGTCCGACGACCACCCCATGCCCTGCACGTTGCGGTGCCCGAGGCTCCACACCGGCGAGCCGTCGATCGGGTTGTCGGCGGGGACGTCGCCGTCCGGGGTGAGCCGCAGGATCTTGCCCGCGAGTGACTCCTCGTCCTGCGCGTCCGTGCTCGCGCCGGCGTCCCCGACGCTCGCGTAGAGCATGTCGTCGGGCCCGAACGCGATCCGGCCGCCGTCGTGGAACGTGTTCTTCGGCAGCCCGTCGATGATCGACGTCGCCTCGCCGAGCCCCCACGACCCGGTGCTCCCCGTCAGCTCGTACCGCTGGATCCGGTTGCCGTCGTCGGCCGTGGAGTAGACGAACAGGTCGTCGTCGTGCAGCGCGAGCCCGAGCAGTCCGCCCTCGCCGCCGTGGCTGACACCGTCGACCGTGCCGACCTGACGGGTGGTGCCGTCGGACCGCAGCTCGAGCACCCGGGCCGAGTCGCGCTCGCTGACCAGCGCGTCGCCGTCGTCACCCGTCAGGACCACCGACCAGGGGGCCTCCAGGCCGGTGACCACGTCGGTGGTGTCACCGTCGAGCGCCACCTGACCGGCCGACAGGTCGGCGGGCGCGGTCGCGCGCGCCGACGGCGAACCGCCGCGGTCGGACCCGTCCCGCTCTGCTCCGTCGCCGCTCGTGCAGGCGGTGAGGGCCAGCGCGGCGACGGCGGCGAGGCCGGCCACCGACCAGAGACGGCGGCTGCGGGGCGTTCCGGCGGGTGTGTCCACGATGATCCTCCCGGGGTCGTGGGTCGATCACACACGCTGCGTTCGGGAAACCCCTGAGGGGGTCTGTCGGCACCTCCCGACGGTGCGTACGGCGGCCTACCGTCGTCGGCATGCAGATCGAACCGAAGCAGCCGACCGTCAAGAACCCGCCCGAGCAGTTCACCGGCGACGTGTACCTCGACGCCATCGCCTCGCCGAAGGAGCCCGGTCAGACGATGACCGTCGCCAAGGTCCGGTTCCTGCCCGGCGCCCGCACCGCCTGGCACTCGCACGCCAAGGGGCAGACCCTGCACGTCACCGAGGGCGTCGCGCGGATGGGTACCCGGGACGGCCGCGTCATCGAGGTGCAGGCTGGACAGACCGTCTACACGCCCGCCGGCGAGGAACACTGGCACGGCGCGACCCCCACCGACTACATGGAACACCTCGCGATGCTCGAGGCCGCCGCCGACCCGGCGACGACCACCACCTGGCTCGAGCACGTGAGCGACGAGGAGTACACCGCATGACCACCATCGCCATCGTCGGGGCCGGCAAGGGCCTCGGCCTCGCCGTCGCCGAGCGCTTCGCCCGTGAGGGCTTCGCCGTCGCCCTGATCTCCCGCAACCAGGACCGCCTGGACGGCCTCGCCGCCGAACTGCGTGAGCACGGCCACACCGCAGCCGGGTTCGCCGCGAACGTCCGTGACGGGGACTCCCTGCGCACCGCACTCGAGCGCGCCACGGAGCAGCTCGGCCCCATCGAGGTACTGCAGTACAGCCCGCTTCCCGCCAAGGAGTACATGCGCCCCGTGCTCGAGACCACGGCGGACGACCTGGTCGGCCCGATCGAGTTCTCGGTCTACGGCTCGGTCAACGCCGTCCGCCAGGTGCTGCCCGGCATGCGCGCGATCGGCCACGGCACGATCCTGTTCGTCAACGGCGGCAGCGCGGTCCGACCGGGCGCCCGCGTCACCGGAACGTCCGTCGCCTTCGCGGCCGAGAGCGCCTACGCGCAGCTGCTGCACGACGCCGTGCGCGACGAGGACGTCCACGTCGGCCAGCTCATCATCCCGTTCGGCATCGACGACGGGCAGCCCGAGCACTCCGGGGAGTCCATCGCCGACCGCCTGTGGGCGATCCACACGGAGCGCGGCGACTTCCGCACCTACGCGGAGGCGCTGCCCGAGCTCGCGTGAGTGGCATCGAGTGAGCAGAACGCGACGAGTCCGAAAACCCGACCCGTCGCCTTCTGCTCACTCCATGACGGACTGGAGGCCCGTGGCGACGCCGCCACGGGCCTCCAGTCCGTCACTCCGGCAAGTGCACCTTCGCGAGATCCATCGACGCGTCTCGCCAGGAGCGCGCGCGGGCGGTGCTCATCACCGCGACGTGCGGTTCTGCCCATTCGGTGATCGCCGGCCCGCGCATCAGTCGACCGGTGTGCGCGATCACGGCTCGGAGTGCGGCCTCGGTCAGCTCGGCCGCGAACGCCTCGCCCCCGGGCACCCCCGCGAGTTCGGTGAGGTAGGCATCCCCGAACCGTTCCGCAGCCGCCGCGCGCAGATAGGGGCTGTCGAGGCGCTCGTACCAGCGCCGGACGAACGCGTCGTACGGAGCCATGTCCACAGCGAAGCCGCCCGAGGCGAAGAGCAGGTCGGCCACCCGGTCGGGAGCCAGCCCCTGAGCTTCGGCGACCGCGGCTTCGATCGCTCCGGCATCGACGAGCCGTGCAATTTCGCTCATCTCACCCATCCGTTGCTGATGTGGCCACTCAAGGACGTCCGCACTGTGATCGTTCGGTTGTTGTGACGCCAAACGTAGTCAATGTGCTTCCGAGTCTTCGTTGCCGGTCACTTCGTGAGCAGAAGACGTCGAGTCCGAGCAGCCGACTCGACATCTTCTGCTCACCAAGCGAAGCCTCACGCAGCGCGCGGCTCAGGCAGCGCGCGCGTCAGTGCGCCCGTCGCACCGCCACCCGCCGCCGACCCCGCGAGGTCAGCCAGGCCCCGGCCGTCACCACGAGGGGCAGGCCGATCGCGAGCAGCGCCAGCACCGGCCAGTCCGGCACGAACGGCATGTGGTTCACCCCGACCGGGCTCTCGGTGAACCGCAGGGTCAGGGCGCGGATCGGCAGGAGTCCGAGGAGCGTCCCGATCACCGAGCCGACCGTGGCCAGGATCGCCGCCTGCCAGGTCGACACCCCTCGGCGCAGGCGTGGTGCGGCACCGATGGCATCGAGCACCTCGTCGTCCCGCCGGCCGTCGGACCGTGCGAGTCCGATCGCCACCGCCGTCGCACCGATCGTGACGGCCGCGGCCAGTGCGAGCACGATCGCCCGGATGATCGCCTCGTTGTCGATCGGACCGGCTTCGTACATGAACGACGGGCCGCTCCACCGTGCACGGTCGTCGCCGCCGAAGCTCTGCCACGCCGAGCTCAGCTCGTCCGCCTGGGCCGGGTCGAGGTCGTGGGGCAGCGTCGTGACGAGCATGCCGTCGACCACGGGCACGCCGTACTGCTCGGCGGTCGCCTTCGTCATGAAGACGCCGACCTGGATCCGCGGGGTCTGCACGTCGAGTACCGCGGGGATCGAGACGCTGGCCGCCGGTCGGCTGCGCTCGGTGATGGGGTCGCTCTCCCACGTCCGGTCGTGGAAGGTGTCGACGCGGACCGCACCGTCGTGGGCGTACTCGGGCCAGAGCGACACGGCTTCGCCGCGCTCGAGCGCGTCCCGCACGGCGGCGGACGGCCGGTGCCCGGTGAGCACAGCGTAGTCGTCCACGGTCCCGGTCCAGATGTGCGGGCTCGACACGCTCGCCGTGTCCAGGTAGTACGAGCAGCTCGTCGTGTCGTTCGCGGGGCAGTCGTACGCGCTCCAGCGGTGCGGGATCGTGACGGTCGAGGGGGTGTCGCCCGGCTGCTCCTGCGCGACACCGAGCACCCGGATGCGGTCCTGGTCGAAGACCCCGGACACCACCTTCGCGGCGTGGGCCGTCAGTTCTGCGTCGTGGCGACCGGTACTGCCGCCGTCCTTCGTCTCGGTCTGCACCTCGGCCGTCGCGACCCCGACCGCCGTCGTGTACTCGTACCCACGGACGTACTGGGCGTGACTCGACGCACTCCACGTGATCACGACCGAGGCCACGAACACGACGCTCATCACGCTCGCCAGCACGGGTACCGTGCGGACCGGGTTGCGGCGGGCGTCGCGGGCGGCGAGCCGGGCGGACAGACCGGCCCGCGAGGTGAGCCGGGTGATCAGGGCGAGCAGCCACGGTGAGCAGATGGCGATGCCGAGCTGCATCAGGCACGGCCCGATCGCGACGCCGGCACCGACGACGTAGGCCCACCGGTCGTGCTGCACCGGGCGGTCGTTGAGCATGAGGACGCCGACGCCGCACGCCATCGTCATCACGGCTCCGAGGACCATGAGCAGTGGGCCCCAGATGCGCCGACGACGGCGGGCCGGACGACTGACGGGCACCGGACGGAGCGAGCCCCGCAGCGCCGCGAGCACGTTGATCCGGGTCGCCGACCGTGCGGCGACGAGCGCGGAGACGAGTCCGGCGAGCACCCCGGCGGCCGCGATGGACAGCAGCAGGAGCGGCGGCACGTGCAACCCGGGGAACGACGCCACGTTGCCGTTGTCGATCAGTCGGTAGGCGAGCACACCGATCCCGGTGCCGGCGGTGACCCCGAGGACCGCGCCGACGAGCCCGAGCACCAGGCCCGACCCGGCGACGATCGTGCGGACGAACCGTTTGTCGCCGCCGACGCTCGTGACGATGGCGTACGAGCGGGTGTCCGCCCGGGTGCCGACCAGGAACGCGGCCCCGGCGAGCAGGGCGACCTCGAACATCGCGAAGACGCCGAGCAGTCCCATCGCCCCGAGGTACCAGCCGAGCGACGAACCCAGCTGCCCACCGGGGAGCCGGGCGTCGGGCGGGTCGAGCACGACCGGACGCGACTGCACGATGATGCCGTGCGCGTTGAGCTGCCGGATCTCCGACCACGTCGGGGCGTCCGACGGCAGGTACACGGTGACGTCGGTGAGCCCCACGTCGTCGGTGGTGTCGGTCGTCGAGAGCGTCGTGCCCCAGGGCAGGAACACGCCCTGCGAACCCGGGTCCGTCCCCAGGTCGGTCAAGGTGCCGGTGATCGTGAAGCGCTTGGTGACCGGGTCGGTCAGGTCCACCGTGTCGCCGATCCGCGCCCCGAGGCGTTCGAGCGTGGCCGGCGTGACCATGAGCTCACTGCGCGTGGTCGGCCTGGAACCGTCGAGCACGTGCCAGTGGCCCTCGAGCGACGGGTCCCAGACGCTGCCCTCGACCGCGGTCAGGCCGACGGGACCCTTCGGCCCCTGGACCACGACGGGTGTGCCGCCGACCGGGATCGACAGGGCGCCGTCGGGCACGTGCGCCAGGACGTTCGCGAAGGGGGAGTCCTCGTCCGACTTCGTGACGGGGCTGTTCCGCTTCGAGTCCGTGGACTGCCACTGGACGGGGTCCTGCACCATGCCGGGCAGGTCCGGGCCGGACACCCGCATCTGCGCCGATGCCTGGCCGAGGTCGTAGTCGAGCCGCTCGGTTGCGGTGGCCTGTGTGGACTGCACCACGACGGCGACCGCGGCGAACCCGGCGGTGGGGATCCCGATGAGCGCGATGATCAGTGCCGCGCGGCCCGCCTTCGCGAACGCCAGTCGACGCCCCAGACGGAGCGCCGGTCTCAGGGCGAACGGCGTCCGGCCGGTCCCGGCACGCCGACCCCGGCTCACGAGGCGGTCCGGTCCGTCAGCGCGGCCTCGACGCCCGAGTACACGGTCTCGTCGACCACCCGACCGTCGCGCAGGAACACGATCCGGTCCGCCCAAGCCGCGTGCCGGGCGTCGTGCGTCACCAGGAGGGCGCCGGCTCCGGCGTCGACGTGCCGACGGAGCATGCGGAGCACGACCTCGCCGGTCTGCGAGTCGAGGGCTCCGGTCGGTTCGTCGGCGAGCACGAGCCGGCGCTCGCCGACCACGCCGCGGGCGATCGCGACGCGCTGCTGCTGGCCGCCGGACAGGTCGTCCGGGTAGGCGTCGGCGCGGTGCGACAGCTCGACGTTGTCCAGCGCGAGCTCCGCGGCGCGGCGGGCCTGCGAGGCCTTCCACCCGTCCAGCTCGAGCGGCAGTGCCACGTTCTCGACCGCGGTCAGCGAGGGGATCAGGTTGAAGTCCTGGAACACGAACCCGATGAGTCGTCGGCGCAGCGCTGCGAGTTCCTTGGCAGGACGGTCGGACACGAAGGCGCCGTCGATCAGCACCTCACCACTCGTCGGCGGCAGCAGGGTGCCGGCGCAGGCGAGCAGCGTCGACTTGCCCGACCCCGAGGTGCCCATCACGGCCACCATCTCGCCGCGCTCGACCCGCAGGTCGATGCCGGCCAGGGCGGTGACGGCCTTCGCGCCGGAGCCGTAGTGCACGCTCACGGCGTCGAGCTGCAGGAGCGGTGCGGCGGTCACCGTGCGCTCCGGGGAGCGGAAGCGGCAGCGGAGGCGTCGGCACTGGCAGGCGCCGCCGGGTGCTCGTCCGGCCGGTACCGCGCGACACTCGACTCCACGTGGTCGAGCCAGCGCACCTCGGCCTCGGCCTGGAACACCATCGACTCGAGCACGAGCGACCACGCCAGGTCCGTCGACGGGTCGGTCGTGCGCTTCAGCCGCGTCAGGTCCTGCAGGTTCCGGATCGCGGCACCGCGCTGCACCTGCACCAGCCGGGCGACGTCGACTCCGGGCACCGTCACGGCGAGGGCGAACTTGATCGCCAGCTCGTCGCGGCCGCGCTTGGCCGGCACGGGCTCGCTGAACCAGCGTGCCACCTCCGCGCGACCCGCGTCGGTCGCCGTGTAGACGACGTGTCCGTCGTCGTCGGCGTCGCCGCGGGCCACCAGGCCGTCGCGTTCCAGGCGGTCCAGGGTCGTGTAGACCTGGCCGATGTTCAGCGGCCAGCTCCCGCCGGTGCGGTGCTCGAACTCCCCCCGGAGCTGGTACCCGTAGCCGGGTCCCCCCACCAGCAGCGCGAGTACGCCCATCCGAACGCTCATGACAATTCCCCTGTCCCGGGCCACCGTGGCCATACTGAGTATGCACATACCCGGTATGCGTGCGCAAGCACGGATCTGGAGAGGGCGGGAAAACGGACGGGAGGCGCGGTGCCAGCTGGCACCGCGCCTCCCGTCCGACCGGTCGTCGCGTTCGCGACCCGCGGTCGCGCCCGGAGGGTCAGTGACCCAGCTTCGCCAGCTCCTCGAACTCGTCGTCGGTCAGCTCGACGGTGGCACCCGCGAGGTTGTCCTCCAGGTGCGCGACGCTCGACGTACCGGGGATCGGCAGCATCACCGGGGAGCGCTTGAGCAGCCAGGCGAGCGCGAGCTGCGCCGGGGTGGCACCCTTGCGCTCGGCGATCTCGGTGAGCGGCGAGTCCTCGCCGGTCAGGCCACCCGTGGCCAGGGGGAACCACGGGATGAAGCCGATGCCCTGCTGCTCGGACCAGTCGAGCAGCTCCTCGGCGTCACGCTTCTGCAGGTTGTAGAGGTTCTGCACGGAGACGATCGTGGCGATCTCCTGCGCGGCCTTGACCTCGTCGACGGAGACCTCGGACAGGCCGATGTGGCGGATCTTGCCCTCGTCCTGCAGCTTCTTCAGCTCGCCGACCTGGTCCTCGAGCGGGACCTTCGGGTCGATGCGGTGCAGCTGGAACAGGTCGATGCGCTCGAGGCCCAGGCGGCGGAGGCTCATCTCCGCCTCTTGCCGGAGGTACTCCGGGCGGCCGACGGGCGGCCAGACGTTCGGGCCGATGCGGGTGAGGCCGGCCTTCGTGGCGATGACGACGTCGTCGCCGTAGGGGTGCAGGGCCTCCTTGAGGAGCTCCTCGGCGACGTAGGGGCCGTACGAGTCGGCGGTGTCGAAGAAGTTCACGCCGAGCTCGACGGCGCGCTTGAGGACGCGGATCGCCTCGTCGTGGTCCTTCGGCGGTCCCCAGACGCCGGGGCCGGTGAGCTGCATGGTGCCGTAGCCGAGCCGGTTGACCTCGAGGTCGCCGCCGATGCGGAAGGTGCCGGAGGACGCGGCCGGACGGTTCGTGGTGTCAGTGCCTGTGGTCATGTCCCCGGTCTACGCCCGGTGCGTTGCCGGTCCCTGAGTCGGTGTCCCCCGACCGCTTTCCGGGTTCGCAGGGTCTACGGACGGGTGGGCCGCGGGTACGGGGTCTCGCCGCGTTCGAGTCCGCCGACGAGCTTGGCGAGCCGGTTCGTCCGCACCGTGGCGTTCGGGGCGGTGGTGATGCGGTGCAGCACGGCGTACCGGTTGGTGGCGTCGAGCTCGGCGAACAGCGCGGCGGCTGCGGGGGCGGCGTCGAGCGCGGCCTGCAGGTCCTCGGGCACCGTGGCCGTTGCCGAGCCGGCGTAGGCGCGGTCCCACCGGCCGTCGCCCTTGGCGCGCTCGATCTCGGCGTGCCCGCGCTCCCGCATCCGGCCCTCGGCGATGAGTGCCGCGACCAGGCCGAGGTTCCGCTGCGACCACAGCGAGGCCTTCCGGCGCGGGGTGAACCGCTGGCGGTAGGTCGTGTCGTCGCGCCCGCGCCGCTGCCCGTCGATCCACCCGGAGCAGAGCGCCTCGTCGAGGGCCGTGTCGTAGGTCAGCGTCGTCGGCTCCGTGACGCCCTTCTTCGCGAGCACGAGCCACACCCCGTCCGGTTCGTGCTCGTGGTCGTCGAGCCAGGCGCGCCACGCGGCGACGTCCGGCAGTACCAGGTCGACGATGTCCATGCGGTCATCGTAGGACCGGCCGGCGACGCCGATCAGTGCGGGTCAGGCCGCGCTGCTGCTGATCCGGGTCGCACTCGCCCAGTCGTGCACCCAGTCGGGCACGGTGAGGTCGCGGTCCGCGCCACCCGCCGCCTCGAGCAGGTCCGCGGTCGGCACCGTCCCGCCGGAACGTCGCAGGAACCGGGCCTGCACCACGGCGCGGGCCATCACGGCGCCCTGTCGCACGAACGTCTGCTCCAGGTACACGGCACGGTCGTCGACCCCGAGCACGTGGGTGCGGAGCTCGAACCGCTGCCCGAGCGTCAACGACCGCTTGTACGTGATCGTCTGCGCCGAGACGACGGGGTACCAGCCACGTTCGGACAGCGTTGCCCAGTACCCGGAGCGGAGCATCAGGTCGAGCCGACCGAGGTCGAGCATCGACAGGTACTTGCCGTTGTTGACGTGCCGCAGCGGGTCGAGGTCGGTGGGAGCGACCCGGAACGGCGTCCGGACCTCGTCCCAGAGCGACGCCCGGCGGCGTCCACCGACCCGAGCGCGCAGACGGGTCCGCAGCTGCAGCAAGAGCAGTCGGAAGTACAGGTTCACGGATTGATCACACCAGTGCGCGGAGCAATCGTGCGAGCACCTTAGAGGAACCTCACGAAGCGCCGGTAGCGCTGGTCACCGCGGACCCGCTGCTTCCGACAACCGCCGGAGCGGCCGGGTGGGTCAGCCGGAGAACATCCCGCTGGAGGCGCTGCCACCCGGGTGCGCGGTCCTCGACACCCCTTCGGCCGTCGATCGAGCGGCGTCGGCCTCGACCATGGCACGTGGCCCGGCCGTGGGGTCGGAGAAGTCCTCGAGGTCCGCGAGCGCTCGCCGCCGACGGCGGTTCTGCACCTCGAGCACGACGAGCAGGGCGCCGAGCACGACGACCACGGCGATGACGATCCCGATGACGACCACGACACTCCCCCGAGCCCGGGGCGTCTGCCCCGTCCCTCGCAGCGTAGCGGTGCGGAGGCGGGTACAGCCAGTGCCTCCCGCCGTCAGGGGGACCGGGAGTAGACCTGCAGCATGCAGACACGCAAGCTCGCAGACCTCGAGGTCGGACCGATCGGCCTCGGAACCATGGGCATGAGCGCCTTCTACACGGGCGCCGGCACCGACGACGACGAGTCGATCCGCACCATCCACCGCGCGATCGACCTCGGCGTCACCCTGTTCGACACCGCCGAGGCGTACGGCCCCTACACGAACGAGGAACTCCTGCGCCGTGCGCTCGAGGGCCGTCGCGACGACGTCGTCATCGCGACCAAGTTCGGCCTGTACCACCACGAGGCCGGCGAGGAGACGCCGACGCAGCAGCGCGGGATCTCCAGCAAGCCCGAGTCCGTGCGCGAGGCCCTCGAAGGATCCCTCCGTCGCCTGGGCACGGACCACATCGACCTCTACTACCAGCACCGCGTCGACCCCGCCGTCCCGATCGAGGACGTCATCGGCCAGCTCGCCGGCTTCGTGCAGGAGGGCAAGATCCGGCACATCGGACTGTCCGAGGCCGGCGCCGAGACCATCCGCAAGGCCCACGCCGTCCACCCGATCACCGCGCTCCAGAGCGAGTACTCGCTCTGGACGCGTGACCCCGAGGGCGACGTGCTCGACACCCTGCGCGAGCTCGGCATCGGCCTGGTGCCGTACTCGCCGCTCGGCCGCGGGTTCCTGACGGGTGCCATCACGAAGCCGTCCGACCTGGACTCCGACGACTTCCGCCTGGCGAACCCGCGCTTCCAGCAGGAGGCGTTCGAGCAGAACATGCGCATCGTCGACGCGGTCAAGGAGATCGCCACCGAAGCCGGCGCCACCCCGGCGCAGGTGTCGCTCGCCTGGCTGCTGGCCCAGGGCGACGACATCGTCCCGATCCCCGGCACGAAGCGGGTCTCCCGCCTCGAGGAGAACGTCGGCGCAGCCGGCCTGACCCTCACGGCGGACCAGCTGTCGCGCCTGTCGGCGCTGCCGGTCCCGACCGGCGACCGCTACCCCGACATGTCGACCATCGGTCGGTAGACGCGACCGGTTGACGGCCTGGAGGCCCGTGGCGGATCCGTCACGGGCCTCCCGTCCGTCGTCAGTCGCGTTTGCGGACGCGAGACGCCGGCGTCAGCGCGAGACGCCTCCGAATCCGGCGGCGTCTCGCGGACTCGGCGGCGTCTTCCGAGGACGCCGGCGTCTCAGACCTCGGCGGCGAAGGACGCGGCCCGGACCTGCAGGTCCTCGATGCGCCGGAGGCGCGCTGCCTCGACGTCGTAGCCCTCGTAGGCGGGCGGCGGCAGCTTCCGGACGTTCCGCGAGCACTGGAAGTCCTGGCACACCAGGGTGCCGACGGTGTTGCCGTTCCGTCCGGCCGGCCCGGACCGTTTCGCGCTGTAGAACGCGACGTCGTTCGGCAGCTTGACGTCCTGGCACCACGAGCACTGGGCACGGGAGCGGGGCGAGGCCTCGGCCTGCCGGAACAGGATGCCGATCAGGTCGCCGTCCAGGGTCGGCACGACGGCGTACGCACGCCGCCCGATCTTCGGGTCGCGCCAGCCGAGGTAGTCGAGCGCGTCCCAGTCGAGTGTCTCGAAGTCGGCGGGCAGCGTGAGGTCGGACACCTCCTTGCGCGAGGCGTTGACGAAGGACGTGCGGAGGGTCTTCTCCACGATGGGGAGCATGGGTGATCGCTTTCGTGCGGGCCCGGGGCGTGCGGACGCACACCGCACCGGGCGGAGGAGGTCAGGGTTCGACGAGGGCGGCCGCACCCGAGGGCACGACCGAGGGCCTCACGCCCTGATGTCGGCGCTACGGGCGCCGACCACCTCCTGGAAGCTCACCCGACCAGCCTACGACCGGGTGTCAACCCCGGCCCGGTCCGCCCACGGTCGGTTCGGCGTCGCCGTGACCAGGACGACCGAGCCCTCGTACGTCGGGCGGATCCGCAACGACCCGTGCCGCCGGTCCCACTCCCCCGATTCCAGCGCGGTCCGGAGCGCTGCCACCGACCGCCGGACGGTGAACTCGTCGACCAGTCCCCATGCCGGGTCCGCCTGGCGCACGCCGGGGTCGAGCAGACGCTCGGGGCGCGCGTAGTACGCCTCGGCGAACCCGTCGACGCACGTGAACGGGATCGGCAACGGGGTGCTCGTCACGGTGTCGTCGCCCAGTGCGTCGGCGATCCGCGGCAGTGCCGGGTGGCGACGGGCCTCGGCCGCCAGCACCTCGGGCGCGTACTCGGCGAGCCAGGAGCGCTCGATGCGGTCGGGGTCGAACGTCAGCACCACGATGGGGCCCCGGGTCACCCGACGCACCTCGGCGAGCCCGCGTTCGAGGTCGTCCCACTCGTGCAGCGAGAAGCTCGTCATCGCGGCGTCGAAGGTGTCGTCGGCGAAGGGCAGGTCTCCGGCGGGCTCCACGGCGGTCACATCGCGGTCGGTCGGCGCGTAGGACCCGGCGGCACCGGCACCGGCACCGGCACGGACGTCGAGCACGGTCCGGGCGTCGCCGAGGGCCTTCGCGACCGCACGGGCGAACGCGGGTTCGGGCCGGCGGTGCTGCCGGTGGTCCGCAGCGCCGGCCGAGCCGTCCGTGGTCCTCGTCACGTCCCCACCCTACGAACCCGCGGGGGCCGGGTCAGTCGACCGACTCGGACTCGGACTCCGACTCGCGCATGGCCGCGTACTGCTCGGCCCGCTCCGTCGCGGCCCAGCTGCCGAGCAGCGCGAGCGACCGCTCGGACTCGCTGCCCGGTTCGGCCGAGTACGAGAACAGCGTCAGGCCGGGGTCGGCGACCAGGTCGAGCGCCTCGTAGGACAGCCGCAGCTCCCCCACGATCGGGTGGTCGATGCGCTTCTTGCCGGTGCGCTGCATCCGGACGTCGTGGGCAGCCCACCAGCCGCGGAACTCCTCGCTCCGGGTGGAGAGCTCACCGACGAGCGTGATGAGCCCCGGCTCGCAGGGGTTCGACACCGCGGCGGTCCGGAGCACGGCCACGGCGTCCTTCGCGGTCTGCGCCCAGTCCGGGAAGAAGTCGCGGGCGGCCGGGTCGAGGAAGGTGAAGCGAGCGGTGTTCACCGGGCGTCCGGGGCCGGCGAAGAGCGGAGCGTAGAGCGCGCGGCCGAGCTCGTTCGTCGCGACGACGTCCCCGCGCTCGTTCCGCACCCAGGCCGGTGCGCCGGTGATGGCGTCGAGCAGCCGCTGCACGCCGGGGCGCACGCGGGTCGGCACGTTCCGGTGCATGACCTTCGCGCCGGAGTTCGCCAGGCGCGTGAGGTCCCACAGGTGCGCACGCTCGTCCTCGTCGAGCTGCAGGGCGCTCGCCAGGCCCTCGAGCACGCTGTCCGAGACGCCCTTGAGCGAGCCGCGCTCGAGTCGCGTGTAGTAGTCGACGCTGACGCCGGCGAGCATGGCGACCTCGTGCCGACGCAGCCCGGGCACGCGTCGGACCCCGCCGCCGAACGACGGCATGCCGACCTGCTCGGGGGTGAGCCGCGCCCGCCTGGAGGACAGGAAGTCGCGGATCTCGTTGCGCACGTCGATACCCATGCGACGAGCGTACGTGCCCGGGCCGTGCGTCCGGCAGGCACGGGCGGTACCCGTCAGCCGGTCAGGGCGCGGCGGGGCCGCCGGCCGTCGCTGACTGGTCACGACACGTCGCGTGCCGTGCGCCGTCCCGTCGCAACCTGTCGGCTGGTGGCGCCGCAGGCGACGGCCTGTGACCGCTCGTCGCCGTCTGGCGGGGTGTTGCGACCGCCCGGAGCGGACGGGAGGCGCGGGGCGGCCCCGCCACGCGCCTCCCGTACGCCGTCTGGTCGCGTTCCGTTGCGTGACCGGCCGTGCCCGACCGGTCGCGACACGTCGCGTGCCGCCCGCCGGGTGGTCGCGACCTGTCGGCTGGTGGCGCCGTAGACGACGGCCTGTGACCGCTCGCCGGCGTCCCGCGGGGTGTTGCGACCGCCTGCGCCACGGGCTTCCCCCCGCTCTGTCCAGCGGTCAGGGCGCGGTGTCGGGTCCGATGCGCACCCGCGCGACGCGGTGACCGTCCATGGCGGTCACCTCGAGGCGGTGTCCGCCGGCCAGGACGACGTCACCGACCTCGGGCACGCGGTCCAGCTGCACCTGCACGAGCCCACCCACGGTCTCGTAGTCGCCGTCCGGCAGGACGGGACCGCCGTCCGCAGCCAGGTCCTCGAGCACCGTGGCACCGTCGACGCCGTCGTGCGCCAGCACCGACTCGTCGTGCTCGGTGGAGTCCCACTCGTCGCGGATGCGGCCGACGAGGTCCTCGAGTAGCGCCTCGAGCGTGACCATGCCCGCGCTGCCGCCGTACTCGTCGACCACCAGGGCGATCTGGTGGCCGTCGGTGCGCATGTCCGCGATCGCACTCGACAGCGACTTCGTCTCGGGCAGGGCGAGCACCGGCCGGACGAGCGTGGCGACCGGTGCCGAAGGATCGACCGGACGCAGCAGGTCACGGAGGTGCACGAAGCCCTGGACCTCGTCACGCCCGCCGGAGGTCACGAGGTACCGGGTGTGCCCGGCCGCGATGGCCTGGTCGGTGGCCTCGGCGACGGAGAGACCGGCATCCAGCGTCGAGACGTCGTACCAGGGGCGCATCGACTCGCGCAGGATGCGGTCACCGGCGTCCAGGGCGCTGCGGGCGATCCGGCGTCCCTGCTCGTCGACGCCGGTGTGCTCGTCGACCAGGCCGCGGAGTTCCTCGGTGCTCATCGACTCGCTGCGGGCGTTCGGGTCGCCGCCGAGCAGTCGCACGACGGTGTCGGTGGACTTCGAGAGCAGCCAGATCACCGGCCGCATGAGCACCGCGAAGCGCTCCAGGGTCGGGGCGACGGCCATCGAGAAGCCCTCGGCACGCTGCAGGGCGAGGCGCTTCGGCACGAGCTCGCCGAACACGAGCGACAGGTACGCGATGACGAGGGTCATCAGCACCAGCGCGACGGCATCGGCCGTGCCCTGCTCGAGGCCGAGCCCCTGGAACAGCGGTGCGACGTCGGGTGCGATCGAGGACGCACCGTACGCGGCGGAGAAGAACCCGGCGACGGTCACGCCGATCTGCACGGCAGACAGGAACCGGTTGGGGTCACGGCCGAGCTCGGCGACCCGCATCCCGCGGGGGCCGCGGCGTTCGAGCTGCTGCAGCTGGGATTCGCGGAGCGAGACGAGTGCGATCTCGGCGGCCGCGAAGACCCCGCCGACGAGCACGAAGAGGATGACGAGCCCGAAGGCGATCCAGGTGTCGGCGCCCATCAGTGGGCAGCCGCCTCGGATCGACGGCGGGCGGGCGGTCTGTGGGGATCGTCCATGCCTGTGAGTCTGCACAGGCCGACTGGGACATCACCGTGCCGCCGCTCGACAGCGGCTGTGGATCCCGCGTCGCAACGGGGAGCGGTCGGTGCGGGGCGCGGTCGCTACAGCGTGAGCGAGCGACCGATGCGGGCTTCGAGCCACGCCTTCGGGTCGATCGGCGTGACGCCGTCCATCAGGACCTCGAGGTGCAGGTGCGCACCGGTCGAGACGCCGGAGGACCCGACGAGCCCGATGAACTGCCCGGCCGCGACGGTGTCGCCGACCTTGAGCGGCGAGGAGCCGGGGATCATGTGGCCGTAGAGCGTGGAGACCTGACGGCCGTCGACCACGTGGTCGATGATGACCGCGTTGCCGTACGAGAAGTAGGTGCCCGAGACCCGGACCTTGCCCGCGGCGACGGCGCCGATCGGCGTACCCATGCCCGGGGTGAAGTCGAGGCCCTGGTGCAGCGACGAGCACGCGCCGCACGGTGCCGAGCGGTACCCGAAGCCGGAGCTCATCTGCACCGGGCCGGGGAACGGCGAGCGGACCGCGCCGCCGAACGAGACGGCGCCACCCGCGGTCGCCGCGGTGTCGGCGGAACCAGCGGTCTTCGTGGTGACGGTCGAGCCGCCGCCGACGGTGAACCCGTCGCGGTCGAACCCGGCGGCCGTGACCGCCTGGGTCACGGCGTAGTCCTGGGTGCGCACGATCGGTGCGATGGTCGAGGTGGCCATCGAGGTGCCGGCGCTCGCGTGGGCGGGCATCGCCGAGGCGGCGAACATCGCGATGGCGGCCGCGGCGCTGGTGAGCGTGATGCGTCCGGCGCGGGCCGACCGGGAGGCCCGGGGTGCGCTGGCGACGCGGGTCACCTTGGGTGCGGGGCGACGGACGACGCGCTGGATGCGGTCGTCGACGCGCTCGGTGGTGGCGCGTGCGGTTGCGGAACGGCGGCCGGCCGGCTCGGTGGCCGAGGACGCGGTCGCGAGGACGACGGCCTGCACGGGCTTGGCGACCTTCGCGGCCTTCGGTGCCTTGGCCGGCTTCGCGGCCTTCGCCGGCTTGGCGACCTTCGCTGCCTTGGCCGGCTTCTCGGGCTTGGCGGTCTTCGCGACCGGCGCCGTCTTGCTGCGACGCTGCGGTCCGCGGGCTGCTGCGCGCTCGGCCTCGAGGGCGGCGCGACGGGACAGGTGCACCACCGGGGTCTCCGGGTGCTGGTCGAGTTCGGGTGCAGTCGTCATGGCCGCCCACCATTCTGCACGACTCTGTCGCTTTGTACAGGCCCTTTCGTGATCTTTTCGTTACCGAGTGCGCTGGGAGGCGCCTGATCACCACGGGCGGAAGCGTCCCCCGGGCCCTCCGCATCGGTACGGTCAGGGGAAAGCGACGGAAGGACCCGCACCATGGCCCGATCGCCGCGTGAGCGGTACGGAACGGTCGACCTGGCGTCGGCCGACGTCGTGCTGGCCGGTACCCAGGAACTCCTCCCCGTGCTCCGGGCCGCGGCCGTGCGCGCCGGGATCGACGCCGCGCGGATGCGGGTCGTCGGAGTCGACGACCTGCCGGACCCCGAGGAGACGTGGGACGCGGCGTTGGCCGTCATCGCGATCCGTCGCCCCGGTGACGACCCCGCGTTCCACCGGGCGCAGGCGGCCGCCGAGCTCATCGCGCCGATGCTCGCGCCGCACGCCGTCCGCATCGTCGTCACGGTGTCCGGGGTGACTCGCCTGGCGCCGAAGCTCGAGCGCACCCTGACGTCCGAGGTCCTGCACCAGATCGATGCCGCGTCGGCGTCGTCCGGGTTCCGTCGGCCCTTCCGGCCCCTGCGCATGCGGCTCGGGCTCGCCGGGCTCCGTGCCGCCGGCGTCCGGGTGTTCCGCGTCTCGATCGGCGACTGAGGCTCAGGCTCCGTCGGGTTCGGGGCCCTGCGCGGCGCTCGCCTGCACCGACGGGTGTGGAGGAGCGGCGTGCGCGACGACGGAGACACTGCCGACGGCGAGCACGAGCGCCAGCGCTCCGGCGGTGCAGGCCGTCCCGATCCGCCGCAACCGCGACCGGCTGCCACGCTGACGCGGTGCGAAGCGCTTCGTGCTCCGTCGGGGTTCGGGGCCGACGAGCCACGGACCGGAGCCGTCGGGGTCGTACGAGAACGGGCCGGAGCCGTCCGGCGCGTACCGGTAGGGCCCGCTGCCGTCCGAGGCGAAGGCGGACCGCAGGTCCTCCGCGGTCCAGCCGAAGTCGTCCGGGGTCTGCCGTGTGGTGGTCATGCGCGCTCTCCCTCGCTCTGGTGCCGCGGAAGACCAGTCCACGCACCGTTCCTATGTGTCGACAGTGCGCCTCCAGGGTGTCGGCCGAGCATCTGCCGCGCGGAAGCGGAGGCCATGTATCTTGATGTCGAGACATCCTGCGCCACGAGTACCGTGGACGTACCGACGGTCGAACAAGGGAGTACCCGCCAGCATGGCCAAGATCATCTACACCCTCACGGACGAGGCGCCGTTCCTCGCCACCCACTCCTTCCTCCCGGTCATCCAGGCCTTCGCCGGCACCGCGGGTGTCGACGTCGAGACCCGCGACATCTCGCTCGCCGGCCGGATCATCGCCCAGTTCCCGGAGCGGCTCACCGACGAGCAGCGCCTGGACGACGCCCTCGCCGAACTCGGCGACCTGGCGAAGACCCCCGAGGCGAACATCATCAAGCTGCCGAACATCTCGGCGTCGATCCCCCAGCTCAAGGTCGCGATCAAGGAACTGCAGGCGCAGGGCTACGACCTGCCCGACTACCCGGACGAGGCCACGACCGACGAGCAGCGCGACGTCCGCGCCCGCTACGGCCGCGTCCAGGGCAGCGCCGTCAACCCGGTGCTGCGCGAGGGCAACTCCGACCGCCGCGCACCTCTGTCCGTCAAGAACTACGCCCGCAAGCACCCGCACCGCATGGGCGCCTGGTCGCGTGACTCGAAGACGAACGTCACCACCATGGGCGTCGACGACTTCCGGTCGAACGAGAAGTCCTGGATCGCCCCCGCCGACGACGTCCTGACGATCACCTTCGTGGCCGAGGACGGCAGCGAGCAGGTCCTCAAGCAGTCGATCCCCGTCCTGCAGGGCGAGGTCGTGGACGGCACCGTGCTGCACGTGGCCGCACTCGAGTCGTTCCTGCGCAAGCAGATCGAGCGCGCCGCCGCCGAGGACGTCCTGTTCTCCGTGCACCTCAAGGCCACGATGATGAAGATCTCGGACCCGATCATCTTCGGGCACGTCATCAAGGCGTTCTTCCCGTCGGTGTTCGAGCGCTACGGCGCCGACCTCGCCGCCGCGGGCCTGACCCCGAACGACGGCCTCGGCTCGATCCTCGCCGGCCTCGCTGCGCTGCCGAACGGCGCCGAGATCGAGCGTGCCTTCAAGCAGGGCATCGCCGACGGCCCCGAGCTCGCCATGGTCGACTCGGACAAGGGCATCACGAACCTGCACGTGCCGAGCGACGTCATCGTCGACGCCTCGATGCCGGCGATGATCCGCACCTCGGGCCACATGTGGGGCCCGGACGGCGACGAGCACGACACCCTCGCCGTCATCCCCGACTCGAGCTACGCCGGCATCTACCAAGCCGTGCTCGACGACTGCCGCGCCCACGGCGCCTTCGACCCGTCGACGATGGGCTCCGTGCCCAACGTCGGCCTGATGGCGCAGAAGGCCGAGGAGTACGGCTCGCACGACAAGACCTTCGAGCTGCCCGGCGCCGGTGTGGTCCGCGTCACGACCGCCTCGGGCGACGTCGTCATCGAGCACGACGTCGAGCCCGGCGACATCTGGCGCGCCTGCCAGACCAAGGACGTCGCCATCCGCGACTGGGTGAAGCTCGCCGTCACCCGCGCCCGTGCCTCCGCGACGCCGGCCGTGTTCTGGCTCGACGAGACCCGCGCGCACGACGCGAACCTCATCGGGCTCGTTCGCCAGTACCTCGGCGAGCACGACACCGAGGGCCTGCAGATCGAGATCCTCGCGCCCGAGGACGCCATGCGCTTCTCGCTCGAGCGCATCCGCCGCGGCGAGGACACCATCTCGGTCACCGGCAACGTCCTGCGCGACTACCTGACCGACCTGTTCCCGATCATGGAGCTCGGCACCTCGGCGAAGATGCTCTCCGTCGTCCCGCTGCTGGGCGGTGGCGGCCTGTTCGAGACCGGTGCCGGTGGTTCCGCCCCGAAGCACGTGCAGCAGCTCGTGCAGCAGAACTACCTGCGCTGGGACAGCCTGGGCGAGTTCCTCGCACTGGCGGTCAGCCTCGAGCACCTCGCCGGTGTGACGGGCAACGAGCGGGCGAAGATCCTGGGCGAGACCCTCGACCGTGCCACCGGGACGTTCCTGGAGCAGGACAAGTCCCCGGGTCGGAAGCTCGGCTCGATCGACAACCGCGGCAGCCACTTCTACCTGGCGAAGTACTGGGCCGAAGAGCTCGCGGCGCAGACCCAGGACACCGAGCTCGCGGCGTCGTTCGCGGACCTCGCGGCGAAGCTCGGTGAGCAGGAGCACACCATCGTCGACGAGCTCGTCTCGGTGCAGGGCCACCCGGCCGACATCGGCGGCTACTACCGCCCCGACGACGCCAAGACGAGCGCGGTCATGCGCCCGTCCGCCACGTTGAACGCGGCGCTGGCAGCGCTCTAGCAGCGACCAGCCGACGGACGGGAGGCCCGGTGCCAGCTGGCACCGGGCCTCCCGTCCGTCCGTGGTCGCGACCACAGCCGCGTCGAGTGAGCAGAAGACGTCGGGTCCCGCTTGCGAATCCGACGTCTTCTGCTCACTCGTTGATCAGACGCGTGGGCGCTCGTCGCGTCAGCCGCGGGACGGCACGGGCGGGCCGGCGGCGAGCAGCCCGGTGAACACCAGGGCGACGGCCACGACCCCGATGCCCGCGGCCACGGCGGGCCGACGCACCACGAAGAACAGCAGGCGGTCCCAGAAGCCCGAGTGGGCGTCCGGCGAGCGGCGCCAGGAGCCCTCGAGCATGCCGCGGCGGGCGACCGCGACCTCGAACGGCACCGTGGCGTACGGCACGACGGCACTGGCCCAGCCGAGCACGAGCGCCCCGAACGACCACCGCTGGTTCACCGCCACGACCGTCGTGACCACCAGGTACGCCAGGAACACGAAGCCGTGCACCCCACCGCCGATGCGGACGCCCCAGTCGCCGGCGTCCAGGCCGTACTTGAGCACCATCCCGAGGATGAGCAGGGTCCAGGTCACGAGTTCGGCGACCGCGGCGGCGCGGAACAGGGAGCGCGGAGTCATGCCGTCAATCGTGGCGGATCCGGTTGACAGACAGCAGAACGCCCCCGATCGTGATCGCAAGGCGGGCAAGACGATCAGCAAACGCCAGCGGATGCGCGAACCGAGCACGGGTAGCGTTGCCTGCATGTCGCCGTCGACCGAGAACCGTCCCCTGAACATCGTCGTCTGGAACGAGAACGTGCACGAGACCCGCGGTGACGCGACGGTCATCGGGCACTACCCCGACGGCATGCACGCCGTGATCGCTCAGGCGCTCCGGCAGCTGCAGCCCGGGGCCGACGTCTCCACCGCCACCCTGCAGGAACCCGACCACGGCATCACCGCCGAACGACTGGCCACCACGGACGTGCTGTTCTGGTGGGGCCACGCCGCCCACGACGAGGTGAGCGACGCCGTCGTCGACCTGGTCGTCGACGCCGTGCACGCCGGCATGGGCCTGGTCGTGCTGCACTCCGGCCACTACTCCAAGCCGTTCAAGCGCCTGATGGGCACGACCTGCTCGCTGAAGTGGCGGAACGACGGCGAGCGCGAACTCGTCTGGACGGTTGCGCCCGAGCACCCGATCGCCGCCGGGGTGCCGCACCCGATCGTCATCGACCGGCAGGAGATGTACGGCGAGTACTTCGACATCCCGCGCCCCGACGAAGAGGTGTTCCTGTCGACCTTCGCGGGCGGCGAGGTCTTCCGCTCCGGTGTCGCGTACCGCCGGGGGCTCGGCAAGGTCTTCTACTTCTCGCCCGGCGACCAGGAGTACCCCGTCTACCACCACCCGGACATCCAGCGCGTGCTGTCGAACGCCGCCGCCTGGGCCGCCCCGGTGTCCGAGCGCCGCGAGTTGACGGCTGACCCCCACCCACGGGACTGGTTCCTGTCGGACGATGGGGGTAGACAGGCCGGGTGACCAACCATCTCGACGGTGCGGACAAGCGCACCGCGGCGATCGAGGCGCTCGCCATCTTGGGATCAGGACCCGAGGAGCGCTTCGACCGCATCACCCGCATGGCCCACGAGGCGTTCGACGTCCCGTTGACCTTCCTCAACCTCGTCCACCACGACCTCGTCACCACGCAGTCGACCTTCGGCTGGCACCAGGGATCGAGTGTCCCCGCCAGCGAGCAGTTCTGCGCGTCGACGGTGCTCACCCGCGAACCGATGGTGATCCCGGACGCGTCCCTCGACGCCCGGTTCGCCCACACCGCGGCGGTGGCGGAGCACGGCATCCGGTTCTACGCGGGCGCACCGTTGACCATGGTCGACGGCACCCGGGTGGGCACGCTGTGCTTGATGGACGCTGTTCCGCGCACGTTCTCACCGGACGACGTCGCCCTGCTGGGCGACCTGGCCCGGTGGGCGGAGCGCGAGCTCGGCGTCGCCATCGACCGCGGGCGGGTCCGTCGGGTGCTCGACGGCCTGGTGCCGGACCCGGTCGCGGTGCCGGGGTACGACCTCGACGTCCTGGTGGCCCAGCACGACGACGGCGGGGGTGACGTCGCCGACTGGCGCGTCGCACCGGACTCTGCCCTGCACGTCACCGTCGGCCGGGTGAGCGCGGCCGGCCCGGCGTCGGGCCTGCTCGCCGCGGCGGTCCGCGGTGCCGTGGCGGCACGGACCGGCACCGACATGTCGGACGCGATCGTCGGCCTGGAGGCGCAGGTCACCGCCGACCTGTCGGCTGCGGACGCCGTCGGCTCGCTCTTCCACCTGCGGCTCGACCCGACGTCGGGTCACGTCGACTTCGGCGACGCCGGCCACGGCCTCGCCGTGCTCGTCCCCGCCGACGGTCCGGCTCGCGTCCTGCACCCGCTCGACCTGCCGCTCGGACTGCAGCCGGCATCGATCCCACGGTCGCCCGGAGCGCTCGACCTGGAACCCGGTGACCGGCTGGCGATCTGCACCCAGGGCGTCCTGTCGCTGGACGGGCTCCGGCACCTGGACGACCTCGCCGCGCTGGTGCGCTCGGCTCCGGACGGGGCCACCGTGGTCGAACGGGTGCGTACGGCCGTCCCCACGGACGCCGTGGTCGACGTCACGCTGGTGGTGCTCACCCGGCACTGAGCGTGCGTGTCGCGCCACCCGGTCGTGCGGCGCCACCTGATCGTGCCGCGCGCGTCAGGAGCGGAAGCGGTCCGGCCGCGGGCGCGGGGTCCCGGTCAGTGAGACCACGAGCAGGGTCGCGAGCAGGGCGAAGCCCGCCAGCTCGATGCCCAGTCCGGCGAGCTGCCAGTACGCGCTGCCGACGTGCTGCGGCTGCGTGATCGACTCCGGCCACCACGACTGGATGAGCGGGAACGAGCCCGGGAACGGGTCGAGGCCGAACACGACGAGGCCGCCGAGCAGCAGCACCACGCCGAGGCCGGCCATCGCCCCACGGGACCGACGGAGCATGTGCACCACGAGGGCCGCACCCATGCCGGCGAGCCCGACGACGGCGATCAGGAACGCGAGCACCACGATGGTCTGCGGCGCGAGCGCGACCCAGTCCAGCACCGCGATCGGCAGCAGCAGCCACCGACCCGTCCGTGCCCAGCGCGAAGGGTTCCGCCATCCGTCCATGGCGACCGACCGTAGGGCACCCGGCCGAACGCCTGCCGAATGCGGCCAGTGGACCCCGGCGGCAGCGTGCGCTGACTACGATCGGACCCCATGGCGCAGGACCGACCGACCCGGCAGCAGCGGTCGCTCGCGACCCGCACGGCGATCATCGAGGGCGCGGCCGCGGAGTTCGACGAACGCGGGTACGTCGGTGCCTCGATGGACGGCATCGCCGAACGCATCGGGATGACCAAGGGTGCGCTGTACTTCCACTTCACGTCGAAGGCCGACATGGCCGGGGCCGTCGTCGCCGAGCAGCACGCGATCTCGCGCCGCTACGGCGAGGCCGCGGTGGCCCGGGGCACCACCCCGCTCGAGTCGATCATGTGGCTGTGCCAGGGGCTCGCGGTCCAGATGACGTCCGAGGTCGTCGTGAGCGCCGGGGTGCGGCTGTCGACCGACGTGGCCGCGAGCGACGTCGCGCGGCAGGACCCGTACACCGACTGGACCACGGTGGTCGCCGGGTTCGCGCGGCAGGCCGTCGAGGTGGGCGAGATCGACCAGCGGTGGGACCCGGACCTGGTCGGCCGGGTCGTCGTCCGTGCCTACACCGGCGTGCAGACCGTCTCGGACGTGATGACCCGCCGGGCCGACCTGTTCGCGGGCCTGCGGGAACTCTGGACGGTCCTGCTGGACGCGTTCGTCACCGAACGGCTGCGTCCGGAGATCCCGCGGCTCGTCGCACTCATCGCTCCGGAGTGACGCGGGTCCCCCCAGGGAAACACCCACGTCACCTCACCTCTGAGACTACCGAGAAGGGTGTCGCGCCACCGGCCCCAGTTCGCGGGCATGTGTCCGGCGGCCCACTAGCCTGACGCGGTGCCCACACCCGCTGCCGAGGTCGACGTCGACGTCCCGCTCGTCCGGTCCCTGCTGCGCGACCAGCACCCCGACCTGGCGGGCCTCCCGCTCGAGGTCGTCGCGAACGGCTGGGACAACGTCGTGCTGCGCCTGGGCGACGACCTGGCCGTCCGGGTCCCCCGTCGGGAGCTGGCCGCACGGCTCGTCGAACACGAACAGCGCTGGTTGCCGGACATCGCCGCCCGGGTCGGATCGGTCGTCCCGGTGCCTGCCCCGGTGCGCACCGGACGCCCCGCCCTCGGCTACCCGTGGTCGTGGAGCATCGTGCCGTGGCTGTCCGGCACGGCGATCGGTGAACGGGCGGCCGGGGTCCCCGTCGCCGAGGCGCTCGCCGCGTTCGTCGGGCTCCTGCACGTCCCGGCCCCGGACCACGCCCCGGTGAACCCGTTCCGTGCGGTGCCGCTCGTGTCGCGGAGTGACGCCGTGCTGACGCGACTCGACGAGCACGGCGTGCACCGGGCCGGAGAGCTGGCCACGCTGTGGCGGACCGCAGTGGGCGTGCCCGCGCACCCCGGGCCTCCCGTCTGGGTGCACGGCGACCTGCACCCCTTCAACCTGCTCGTCGACTCGTCGGACGGTGTCGACCGCCTGTCGGCCGTGATCGACTTCGGGGACGTCACCGCGGGCGACCCCGCCGTCGACCTCGCGACCGCCTGGCTGACGCTGGACCGGCCGGGGCGTTCCGCGTTCCGGGCGCGCGTCGCGGCCTCGGATGCCACCTGGCTGCGCGCACGGGGGTGGGTGGTCGCGCTCGCGTCCGCGCTGGCGACCGCCGACGAACGCGCCTTCCGGAGCGTCGCGCGACGGAGCATCGACGCGGTGCTGGACGACTGAGTCCCCACGGGGCTATCGTGACCGCACCATCCGTGCACAGCCGATCGGAGGGGCCGCCATGACCCTCGAGCTCCGCGTCCAGCACGACGTCGCCACCGACGCCTCCCCCTCCCCCGTCCGACCCGAGCGACGCGGTCTCCGCGGCCTGCTCGACCGGATCTCGGACCGCCGCGCCGCCGCCCGCGCGCGACGGGTCGACGACCGGGTGCGCGAACTCGGGGAACTCGTCCACCTGCTCTCCGACGCCCGCGCCGTCGTCGAACGCGGATGGGTCCAGCACGCCTGGTTCGCCTACCTCGACGAGCACGGCCGCGAGCGCAAGGCCTCCAGCGCCGCCGCGATGGACGTGCAGGGCCGGCCGCTCGTCGGTGCCTGCCTGGTCGGCGCGGTCGTGTCCGCCGCCGGCGGCCCGCACGCGGTGCACGCTCCCCGGGTGCAGCACGCGCTCGACGTCGTGTGGCACGCCCTCGCCCGCGACGAGGGCGAGCCCGTGCTGTGGTGCCCCGCGCCGGACATCCGGATGGGGCGGGTACGGGACCTGACGAGCTGGAACGACGCCCCGGCACGCACCGGCACCGAGGTCGCCGGCCTGCTGCTGACGGCCGAACGGGTCGCCGTGCAGGAGTCGACGCGCCTGCAGGAGCTCCGGGTGGCACGATCGGGGGCATGAGCGACGTCGAAGCGGTCCCCGAGGTGCACCCTGCGAGCACCAGCACCCTGGCGGCGAGCGGCAACGCCCTGCTGTCGGACGAAGGGGCAGCGCGGAACCCCGACGGTGCGGCGGCCGCGGCCGCGGCCGGCGCGGGCGCGGACGCCGCTGCCGCCGACGCTGCGGTGAAGCGGACGCTGCACCGGTACCTGCAGAAGCACCGCGCGGCCCTGCTGGCCAAGCTCGACGGGCTGGCCGAGCGCCAGGCACGCTGGCCGGTGACGCCGACGGGCACGAACGTCCTCGGGCTCGTGAAGCACGTCGCCGGGGTCCAGGCCGGCTACTTCGGCGAGGTGTTCGGGCGGCCGTTACCGGACCAGCCCGCCTGGCTCGAGTCGGAGGACGGCGAGGACATGTACGCCTCGCTCGACGAGACCATGGCCGACATCGTGGCCTTCCACCACCGGAGTGCCGCCCACGCCGACGCCACGATCGAGGCGCTCGACCTCACCGCCACCGGAACCGTGCCGTGGTGGCCGGAGGGGCGCCGGGACGTCACGCTGCACCGGATCCTGGTGCACATGGCGTACGAGACCGCCCGGCACGCGGGTCACGCCGACATCGTGCGCGAGATGCTCGACGGCCTGGCCGGCGACGGTGACGGCAACCTGGCCGACAAGTCCCCGGACGAATGGGTCCGGTGGCGCGAGCAGCTCGTCGACATCGCGGAGCGAGCGGGGTTGCGCGGCCTCGGCGCATAGCCGAGCAGGCAGACCGATCGTTACCGTTCTCCCAGGCTCGGCACTGTGAACCACTCCTGACCTGGGGTTATCCTCCTCGCAACCGCAAGGGAAACCGTCGTACAGGCGGGGTTGCGTTGTACAACCGGTCCGGCTGTTGCATAGCTTTGGCCGAGCTCGTGCCCCGAACTGTGGGCAGTTCAGCCGACCGGAAGGGGAGCGCCCACCCGTGTTCCAGTACGTCGTGGAGCGATGGAACCAGATCTGGTTCGCATCGTGGCAGCACTTCTCACTGGTCGTCCAGTGCGTCGTCCTCGCCACGGTCATCGCCGTGGTGCTCGCCACACTCGTCTACCGCAGCCCGCGCCTGACCGCGTTCGCGAACGGGGTGTCGGCCATCGGCCTCACCCTGCCGTCGTTCGCCGTCATCGGCCTGCTCATCGTCCCGCTCGGCTTCGGCGTCCTGCCGTCGGTCGTGACGGTCGTCTTCTTCGCCGCGCTGCCGATCCTGCGCAACGCGGTCGTCGGTCTCGCCGAGATCCCGCCTGCCGTCGTCGAGTCGGCTCGTGGCATCGGCATGAGCCGGTTCCGCACCCTGCTGCAGGTCGAGCTGCCGATGGCGTGGCCGATCATCCTGAGCGGTGTCCGGGTGGCCGCTCAGATGGTGATGGGCATCGCCGCCATCGCCGCGTACGCGCTCGGCCCCGGGCTCGGCGGCTTCATCTTCTCCGGGCTGTCCCGCCTCGGCGGCGCCAACGCCCTGTTCTCCGTCGTGGTCGGGGTGGTCGGCGTCGTCCTGCTCGCCCTGGTCCTCGACCTGCTCCTCATCGGCCTCGGCCGCCTGACCATCTCGAGAGGTATCCGTGTCCAGCACTGACTCCGCCACCACCACCGCGCTCGACGGGGACGTCACCGGGCGCAGCATCCTGCTCGACGAGGTCACCAAGCGGTACCCCGGGCAGTCGAAGCCCGCCGTCGACGGCATCACGCTCGAGATCCCGGCCGGCAAGATCGTCATGCTCGTCGGCCCGTCCGGCTGCGGCAAGACGACGACCCTCAAGATGATCAACCGCCTGATCGAGCCCACGCAGGGCCGGATCGTCGTCGGCGACGACGACGTCACGGGCATCGACGGTGACGAGCTCCGCCGCCGCATGGGCTACGTGATCCAGGCCGGCGGGCTCTTCCCGCACATGACGGTCGCGGCGAACATCGCGATCGTGCCGAAGATGCTCGGCTGGTCGAAGGAGAAGATCGCGGCGCGTGTCGACGAGCTGCTCGACCTGGTCTCGCTCGATCCCGACACCTACCGCGACCGGTTCCCCCGCGAACTCTCCGGCGGCCAGCAGCAGCGCGTCGGCGTGGCCCGGGCGCTCGCGGCGGATCCGCCCGTCCTGCTCATGGACGAGCCGTTCGGCGCCGTCGACCCGATCACCCGCCAGCGCCTGCAGGACGAGCTGCTGCGCATCCAGGAGGAACTGCACAAGACGATCGTCATCGTCACGCACGACTTCGACGAAGCCGTGAAGCTGGGCGACTGGATCGTCATCTTCACCGAGGGTGCGCACATCGTGCAGTACGACACCCCGGAACGGATCCTGGCCGAGCCGGCGAACGAGTTCGTCGAGAACTTCATCGGCTCCGGCGCGGGCCTGAAGCAGCTCACGCTGAACCGCGTGCGCGACGTCGAGGTCGAGTCGGCCGTGACCTGCTCGCCCGGCGAAGAGGTCAAGGCCGTGCTGCAGCGGATGAACGAGGCCGGCGGGCACCAGCACGCCGTCGTCGTCGACCACCGCCAGCGCCCGATCGGGTGGCCGTCGCGCCGCCAGCTCGAGCGCCTCGACCGCATCCCCGACGGCGTCGAGCCCGGCCTGCCCGTCGTGGGCGAGGCCGCGACCCTCAACGACGCGCTCGACACCATGCTCGTCTCGAGCGCCGGCGCCGCACTCGTCACCGGTCGTCGTGACGCGTTCCGCGGGGTCATCACCGTCGAGACCGTGATGGAGGCGATCACCCGCTCCCGCGCGACCGCCGCAGGCGACCAGGCCTACACGCCGGTCGGCACGAACACGAACCCGATCGAGACCATGCCGTCGTCACCGGTGTCGGCCATGCCCACCGGAGAAGACCTGTGAGCACGGTCGCCGTCGCCGGCCCCGCCACCGGTGCACCCACCTCGTGGAAGGGCCTGCTGTTCCAGCCGATCGCGATCCTGGTCGTCCTGGCCGGCTTCGCGGTGTGGCTCGCGACGGCGGACCTGACCCCGACGGAGCGCACGACGCTCAACCCGGCGGACATCCTGGCCCTGACCGGCCAGCACCTCGTGCTGACCCTGCAGTCGACGGTCCTGGTGCTCGTGATCGGCATCCCGCTGGGCGTCGTGCTGACCCGCGGGCCGCTGCGCCGGGCGAGCCCGTACGTGCTCGCCGTCGCGAACTTCGGGCAGGCGGCCCCGGCCGTCGGCCTCATCGTGCTGCTCGCCGCCTGGCTCGGTCTGAACTCGCGGTCCGTAGTCGTCGCGCTCGTGCTCTACGCGATCCTGCCGGTGCTCCGGAACACCATGATCGGCGTGCAGAGCGTCGACGCCCGACTGGTCGAGGCCGGTCGCGGCATGGGCATGAGCGCCTTCAGCGTGCTGATGCGCGTCGAACTGCCGCTCGCGGTGCCCGTGATGCTCTCGGGCATCCGGACCGCGCTCGTGCTGCTCGTCGGCACGGCGAGCCTGGCCACCTTCGTCGGTGCGGGCGGACTCGGTCTGCTCATCACCACGGGCGTGACGCTGTTCCTGCCGAAGCTCCTGGTCGCCGGGGCCCTGCTCGTCGCCCTGCTCGCCCTCTCCATCGACTGGCTCGGCCGCGTGGTCGAGACGGTCGCACGACCGAAGGGACTCCGATGACCCGCCGCACACGCAGCACCCGCCGCACCCGCACCCGGGTCGGAGCCGCCGCGTTCGTCGCCGGTGCCACCGCCCTCGTCCTGACCGGGTGCGGCCTGCAGCCCGCGACGTCGTTCGTGCCCGAGGCCGGCGCCGGCTCCATCCAGCGCATCGACGACCTGCCGGCCGGCGCCCACATCACCGTGACGTCGAAGAACTTCACCGAGCAGCTCGTGCTCGGCAAGATCGCCGTGCTCGCCGCCAAGGCCGCCGGGTTCGACGTCACCGACGAGACGAACGTGCCCGGCAGCGTCGCGGTCCGTGAGCTGATGACCTCGCACGCGGCCGACTTCACGTACGAGTACACCGGTACCGCTTGGCTGACCTTCATGGGTCACACGAAGGGGATCCCGGACAAGACCGAGCAGTGGACGGCGGTCAAGAAGGAGGACGCCGGCAACGGACTGACCTGGCTCAAGCCGGCACCGATGAACAACACGTATGCCTTCGCCGTTCGCAACGAGGCCGTCAAGGAGCTCGGGGACGTCAAGACGCTCTCCGACATCACCAAGCTGCCGGTCGACCAGCGCACGTTCTGTGTTGAGTCGGAGTTCAACTCCCGTGCCGACGGCTTCAAGCCGATGCTCAAGAAGTACGGCTTGGAGCTCGGCGGTTCGGGGTCGAACGGTGTGCCGAGCAGCAACGTCAGCATCCTCGACACCGGCACGGTCTACACGGCCACCGACCGGGGCAAGTGCAACTTCGGTGAGGTCTTCACCACCGACGGCCGCATCAAGTCGCTCGGGCTGACGGTGCTCGAGGACGACAAGGGGTTCTTCCCGGCGTACAACGTCGCGCCCGTCATCGACTCGAAGACACTCAAGGAGTACCCGCAGCTCGAGGGGATCTACGACCAGATCTCACCGAAGCTCACGGACGCCGTGCTGCAGGAGCTGAACCGTCAGGTCGACGTCGAGGGGCGTGAGCCGGCGGACGTCGCCTTCGACTGGATGGTGAAGGAGGGCTTCATCACGAAGCCCTGACCGTTCTCGACGTGCCACCGACGGACGGGAGGCGCGGTGCCAGCTGGCACCGTGCCTCCCGTCCGTTCGTGGTCGCGTCTCAGGCCGCGGCGATGCGCGCAGCCGTGTCGCGGATCGACGCGACCACCGCCGCCCGTACCTGTTCCGGGTCGGAACCCTCGTGCCGAGCGGCACTGCGGAGCCCCGTCATGCACATGCCGAGCAGCATCTCCGCCGCCTGCGGGGTCGCCGCCTCCGGCCCCCAGGCCGGGTCGCGCTCGAGGATCGTGCGCACCGCGCCGGTCATCGCCTCGGCGACCGTGGTCATCCGCGTGACCTGCCGACGCATCAGCTGCGGGAACCGCACGATGACGGCCTTGCGCTCGAGCCGCTCGTGCTCGTCGCCGAACGACGACCCGAACACCAGGAACGCCAGGTCCACGACGGCCTGCGCCGCCGGCTCCCCCGCGACGGCCGCCAGGTGCGCCTCGAGGGTTGCGGGTTCGAGGTCGAGCTCGGTGTGCCCGAGGACCGCGTCCTCCTTGCTCTCGAAGTAGTTGAAGAACGTCCGCGGGGAGACGTCGGCCCGCGCGGCGATCTGCTCGATCGTGGTGCCGTCGACGCCCTGCTCGAGGGCCAGGGACCGAGCCGCCTCGGCGATGCGGTTGCGGGTCTCGATGCGCTTGCGGTCACGGAGACCGAGTTCTGACGGCGTCGCGGAGTCGGGCATGGCCCGACTGTAACCGGAACGTCACATGATCTACAGCAAACGCAAACTTGCAGTCGTGCATCGGACACTACGGTGAACCCATGACCACTCCCGTGCTCGAGGCCCGTGACCTCGCCAGGACCTACGGCCGCGGCGCGACGCGGTTCGACGCGCTCAAGGGGGTGTCGCTGGCGGTGCACCAGGGCGAGAGCCTGGCGATCGTCGGCAAGTCCGGCTCCGGCAAGTCGACGCTGATGCACCTGCTCGCACTGCTCGACAAGCCGTCGGCCGGACAGGTGCTGCTCGACGGCACCGACGCGGCGACGCTCGGTGCGCGGCAGGTCAACCGCACCCGGAACAGCACCTTCGGGTTCGTGTTCCAGCAGTTCTTCCTGACGCCGAAGACCTCGGTGCTCGACAACGTCGTGCTCCCGCTCAAGATCGCCGGTGTCTCCGGAGCCGAGCGGAAGCGCCGGGGCATGGCGGCGCTCGATGCGCTCGGGCTGGCCGACAAGGCGAAGAACGACGCCAACGACCTGTCCGGCGGCCAGAAGCAACGCGTGGTCATCGCCCGGGCGCTGGTCGGTGAGCCGAGCGTGATCTTCGCCGACGAGCCGACCGGCAACCTCGACACGAACACCGGACAGGTGGTCGAGGACATGCTGTTCGGGCTGCAGCGCGAGCGGGGGATCACGCTCGTCGTGGTCACGCACGACGAAGAGCTCGCCGCGCGCTGCGACCGCAGCGTGAACGTCCGCGACGGCCTGATCGTCGGCGGACCCGACGACGCGGTCGACGCGTCTGCCACGCACGGAAGGCACTCCGCATGAACTTCCTCGACCTCCTGCGCACCGCGGTCTCGAACACCTTCCGCTCGAAGCTGCGCACGACCCTGACCGTCATCGCGATCTTCATCGGCGCCTTCACGATCACGCTCACCTCGGCCATCGGCACGGGCGTCAGCAACTACATCGACAGCCAGGTCTCCTCGATCGGCGACACCGGTTCGCTGACCATCACGAAGGCGGTCGACAGCACCTCGACCGACAGCGGCCCCGCGAAGTACGACCCCGACGCGTCCGGTCAGAGCGTCGACCGCGGCCCCGCGTCGTTCTCGTACCTGTCGCAGTCCGACGTCGACGCGATCGAGAAGACGGACGGCATCAAGAGCCTCCGCCCCGCGATCGCCCTCGCACCGAAGTACGCCGAGTACGGCGACCAGGGCAAGTACGTCGTGTCGCTCACCGCCAACGCCGGCGAGCTCGACGCCGACCTGGCGAGCGGCAAGCAGCTCGACGACGAGACCGACGCCAACCAGGTGATGCTGCCGACCGACTACCTGAAGAACATGGGTCTCGGCAGCGCCTCGGCCGCCGTCGGCAAGGAGCTCACGATCGCCGTCGACGACTACCAGGGCAAGGAGCACACGCTCACCGCCACCGTCGTCGGGGTGCAGAACGAGTCGCTGTTCGGCAGCGGTGCCGGGGCGAACGCCGCACTGACCGACGCCATGCAGGCCGCGCAGGAGATCGGCAAGCCCGACTCGATCGCGACGTCGTACGCCAGCGCCACCGCGACGCTCGACGCCGACGCCTCCGTCACCACGGTCAAGAAGTCCCTGGCCGACGACGGGTTCCTCGGCCAGACCATCCAGGACCAGCTCGGCCAGTTCCAGACCGTCATCAGCGGCATCGTCGGGGTCCTGAACGCCTTCGCCGTGATCGCGCTCGTCGCCGCGGGCTTCGGCATCATCAACACGCTGCTCATGAGCGTGCAGGAGCGCACCCGCGAGATCGGCCTGATGAAGGCGATGGGCATGGGCGGCGGCAAGGTCTACACGTTGTTCTCGCTCGAGGCGGTGTTCATCGGGTTCCTCGGCAGTGCCATCGGCGCCGGGGTCGCGATCCTGCTCGGCACCGGGATCTCGAACGTCCTGGCGGGCACGCTCCTCAAGGACCTGCCGGGGCTGCAGATCATGCAGTTCGCGCCGGGGTCGGTCGCCACGATCATCCTCGTCGTGATGTTCATCGCGTTCCTGGCGGGCACCCTGCCGGCACGACGAGCCGCACGGCAGAACCCGATCGAGGCGCTCCGGTACGAGTGACAGGCAGGGCTAGGGCTGCCTAGTGTCGGGGCGGTGACGACGTTCGGACGCGACCTCGGTGACGGCTACACGCTGACGCTGCGCGACCTGACGACGGTCGACCAGGTGCTCGCACTCGCGCACGCCAACACCGATCGTCTGCGGGCCGCCGAGCCCTGGGCCTGGGACCCCCAGACCCGCGAGGCCATCGCCCTGCACACCGAGCGGCTGCTCGGCCAGTTCGCGATGGACCGCGCGCTGCCCTGCGTCATCCGCGCGGACGACCGCATCGTCGGGGTGGCCTCGCTGACGTTCGACCCGTACCTGGGCCAGGCATCGCTCGGCTACTGGGTGGACGCCGGACAGGAGGGCCGTGGTGTCGTCCGGCGGGCCGCCACCGTGCTGATCGGGGTCGCCCGGGCGCGCGGGTGCGCACGGATGGAGATCCGGACGGCGGTCGACAACGCGCGGAGCCGGGGGCTCGCAGAGCGGCTCGGCTTCGTGCACGAGGGCACCCTGCGCGGGGCGCTGCCCCTCGGGCCCGAGCGTGTCGACGTCGCGGTGTACGGCCTGCTGCTCTGACGAACGACTCCCTCGTGCAGGCCGACCGACACCGGTCGCCGGTATCGTCGGAGCATGGCCTTGTTCGGACGACGCAACCACGACGTGCGCGATCGACCCATCAGCCAGGTCGAACTGAAGCGCGCGGTCGACGAGGGCTTCCTCATCGCGAAGGCCGCCGTCACCATCGCGGTGGCCAACCGCATCATCACGAACGCCCTGCGTGACCAGGGGTACTTCGACCACGCGCTCATCGCCGAGGCCACGCGCGAGGAACTCCACCGCATGGCCGAGGAACAGCGGGGCGACGCCGCACGCATGCGGGAGATCCGCTCCACCTCGAGCAAGCAGAAGGGCCGTTCCCGCCACCAGCACGACTACCGGCGGGGCGACGACCTGAAGCTCCGGATGCGCGAGGCCACGTACGAGCAGCTCGCCACCATGCTCGACAAGCGGCGCGACGACCAGCACTTCGTCGACGGCATCGTGCTCGCCGCGCGGGCCCGCGCCTGGGACGACATCGGCACCACCGTCGTCGGACGCCTCGGTTGGGCGCAGCGCCCGGCGGACGACTACGAGATCGGCCGTGACGACCGGTTGCAGCAGATGCTCGACGAGGACTTCGCCGAGTTGCTCGCTGAGCACCCCGTCGGATCGACCCCGGTCGACGCCGACGAGCCCGACGACGCCGACGGTGACCAGGACGAGTCGGACCCGGCTGATCCCGACACCTCGCGCACCTGACCGGTACTTGATATACCGGGGCATCTTCGATACGCTCATCGAGTAACGCCCCAGGACCATTCGGCTCGCCGGACTCCTGGGGCGATTGCTGTCTCAGAGGGGTGCGACGAGGGGCGCGATGATCGATCCAGCCGCGCTGCAGGCGCTCCCGAGGCTGCTCAGCGCAGCGCGCTTCGACCGGTACACGGCCCGCTACGACGGCCGTACCGACCTCGCCGGCCGGCTCTACGCCTGGAACTCAGAGATCGCGTCGGCGTTCTGGGGTCCCGTCGGTTGCCTCGAAGTGTTCGTCCGGAATGCTCTCCACGACGAACTCCGCCGGGGCCGTCGTGACGACTGGTGGAACGACTCCGCTGTCCACCTGCTGGACCGCGAACGCCGAGCGGTCGACGACGCAACTCGAACCCTGCGGCGACGGGGCTTCACCGATCCCGAACCGGATCAGGTGGTCGCCGCGACGAGCTTCGGCTTCTGGGTCGGCCTCACCGATGCGGGGATCCCCCGAGACCCGATCTGGAGCTACGAGACGACGCTCTGGCAGCCGCGGCTCGTGCACGCGTTCCCCGGCCTGGGGACGGTCCGACGCAAGCAGCTGCACCGACGACTCGATGCCGTGCGGAGATTCCGGAACCGGCTCGCCCACCACGAACCCATCCACAACGCGCCGTTGGCGGCCATCCGCGACGACATCGTCGCGATCGCCGGAGCGATCGACCCCGACGCAGCAGCGTTCATCGCCGGTGCGCACCGCATCGACGACGTCCTGGCTCGGAAGCGGGTGGCGGTGTCGACAGGCGCCTCGGTGATCTGACCGACACCACACGCAGTCACGAGTCCCTAGGCTCGGTGCATGGTTGATGCGGTGGTCGTCGGAGCGGGACCGAACGGGCTCGCGGCAGCGGTGACGCTCGCACGCGCCGGACTGTCGGTCGAGGTCGTCGAACGGAACGACACGATCGGCGGCGGCGCCCGGACGGCCGAGCTCACCTTGCCCGGCTTCCTGCACGACGTCTGCTCCGCCGTGCACCCGATGGCCCTGCAGTCCGAGTTCTTCCGGCTGTTCCGGATGGAGGAGCGCATCGAGCTCCGCCTGCCCGAGGTGCAGTACGGCCACCCGCTCGACGGCGGCCGCGCCGGCATCGCCTACCAGGACCTCGACCGCACCGCCGCCGAGCTCGGGGTGGACGGGCCGGCCTTCAAGCAGCTGATGGCCCCGCTGGCGGAGAACGCCGACCAGGTCGCCGACTTCGCGACCGACGCGCTGCTGCACGTGCCGCGGCACCCCCTGACCGTCCTGCGCTTCGGTCTGCGGGCGCTCGAGCAGGGCACCGCCGCGTGGAACCTGCGCTTCCGCGGCGAGGCCGCCCCGGCGATGGTGTCCGGCGTCGCGGCGCACTCGATCCAGCACCTGCCGTCCCTGTCCACCGCGGCGGCGGCCCTGTCGCTCGGCTCGTACGCGCACGCCCGCGGCTGGCCGGTACCGATCGGCGGCAGCCAGGCGATCGTCGACGCGCTCGCCGCCGACCTCGTGGCGCACGGCGGCCGCATCGTCACCGGGCAGGAGGTCCGGTCGCTCGGTGACCTCACCCCGGCGAAGGCGGTGCTGTTCGACACGAGCGTGCCGGGCATGCTCCGGATCGCGGGCAAGCAGATCCCGACCCCGAAGCGCGGTGCACTGCGACGCTTCCGGTTCGGCAACGCGGCGGCGAAGGTCGACTTCGCGCTGTCCGACCCGGTGCCGTGGACCAACGAGTCGCTGCGGAAGGCCGGGACCGTGCACATCGGCGGGACCCGCCAGGAGATCGCGGCCGCCGAACGGGCGGTGGCGCACGGGCAGCACGCCGAGCGCCCGTACGTGCTCGGCGCGGAGCCGACCGTGGTGGACCCGACCCGCGCCCCGAAGGGCAAGCACGTCTTCTGGGCCTACGCGCACGTCCCCGCGGGGTCGGACGTCGACCCGACCGAGGCCGTCACCCGCCAGATCGAGCGGTTCGCGCCGGGGTTCCGCGACACGATCCTGTCGTCGAGCTCCCGCACCGCCGTGCAGATGGGCGAGTACAACCCGAACTACGTCGGTGGCGACATCGCCGCCGGTGCCGCGAGCTTCTGGCAGCTCGTCAAGCGCCCCGTCCTGTCCAGCGACCCGTGGCGGATGGGCGGCGGCATGTACCTGTGCTCCGAGTCCTCCGCGCCCGGCCCCGGCGTGCACGGCATGGCCGGGTGGCACGCGGCGAAGAGCGCACTCCGGCACACCTTCGGCCTGCCGGAGGACGTCGACCTCACCCCGGAAGGCTGATCACCATGGCGAAGAACGTCCGCATCCTGCACTGCCGTCCCGAAGCCGTCTTCGACGTGCTCGGCGACGGGTGGCTCTACACGACCTGGGTGGTCGGGGCCTCGCGCATGCGCAAGGAGGAGTCCGGCTGGCCGCAGGTCGGCACCCGCCTGCACCACTCGTTCGGCGCGTGGCCGATCGTCATCAACGACGTCACGACGTCGCTGGTGTGGGAGCCGCCGCACCGCATGGTCATCCAGCCGAAGGGCTGGCCCATCGGCGAGGCCCGCGTCGAGCTGACGGTCGAACCGCACCGGCACGGCTGCAAGGTCACGATCACCGAGAACGCGGTGGCCGGGCCGGGTTCGTACGTGCCCGACTTCCTCATGCAGCCGCTCATCTGGGTCCGCAATCGCGAGACGCTCCGCCGCCTTGAGTGGGTGGCCGTCGGGCGCGCGGCGAACGCCTGAGACGTCCCACGAGACGGACGGGAGGCCCGTGGCGGCGCCGCCACGGCCTCCCGTCCGCCCTGTGGGTTCGTCGACTACTCGGCGCGCGAGAACTCGCTGGCCCGCGCCACCTGGTCGTCGGTCAGGGCGACGCCCGTGTACCGCTCGAACTGACGGGCCGCCTGCAGGGCGATGACCTCGGCGCCGGTGATGACGTGCTTGCCGGCGTCGCGCCCCGCCCGCACGAGCGGGGTCTCCGACGGGAACGCGACCACGTCGAAGACGGTGTGCGCCGCCTCGATCCGTTCCGGCGCGAAGGCGAGTGCGTCCTGCTGGTCGCCGCGCATGCCGAGCGGGGTGACGTTGACGACCAGGTCGGTCTCCCCCGCCTCGCGCTCGTCGGCGACCCACTCGTAGCCGTACTGCGACGCCAGGGCCGGGCCGGTCTGCTCGTTGCGGGCGACGACCGTCAACCGGTCGAAGCCGGCGCCGCGGAACGCCGCCGTGACGGCCTTGGCCATGCCGCCCGAGCCGCGGAGGAGCACCCGCGAAGCCGGGTCGACCTGGTGCGACCCGAGCAGGGCGGCGATCGCCTCGTAGTCGGTGTTCGACGCGGTGAGCACGCCGTCGTCGTTCACGACCGTGTTGACCGACTGGATCGCGGCGGCGGAGTCCTCGATGTGGTCGACCAGCGGGATGATCGCCTCCTTGAAGGGCATCGAGACCGAGCAACCGCGGATCCCGAGCGCGCGGATGCCGGCGACGGCGCCGGGCAGGTCGGTCGTGGTGAACGCCTTGTACAGGAAGTTGAGGCCGAGCTCGTCGTACAGGAAGTTGTGGAACCGGGTGCCGATGTTGCTCGGTCGCGCGGCCAGCGACATGCAGACCTGCATGTCCTTGTTCAGGATGGGCATGCCCCCAGTCTCGCACCCTCTCCCTTTCGCGTCCTCGCAGGGATGGAGCGGTCCACGCAGACCGGGGGCCGCGCGCCGGGGTAGCGTCGGTGCCGATGACTGAGATCCCGGAGACCATGCGCGCTGTCCGCTTCGACGAGTGGGGTGACCGATCGGTCCTGCACGTCGCCGAGGTGCCCGTTCCCGAGGTGACGCCCGGGCGGGTGCTCGTCCGCGTCCGCGCCGCGGGCATCAACCCCGGTGAGTCCGCCATCCGCCAGGGTGCGTTCGGTGGCGACCTGCCGTCCGGGCAGGGCACCGACTTCGCCGGCATCGTGGTGGCCGTCGGGGCCGAGGTGGACGGCGTCGACGAGGGCGAAGAGGTCATCGGCTGGTCGTGGGACCGCGCCAGCCAGGCCGAGTACGTGTCCGTGCCGGCCGTCCAGGTCGTCCAGAAGCCACGCCTGCTCGACTGGACCGTGGCGGGGGGCCTCGACGTCATCGCGACCACCGCAGCCGCAGCCGTCCGTGCGGTCGACCCGCGTCCGGGCGAGACCGTCGTGGTGTCCGGCGCCGCCGGCGGGGTCGGCGGCTTCGTCACCCAGCTGCTCGCGAACGAGGGCATCGACGTCATCGCCGTCGCCTCCGAGGCGAACCACGAGTGGCTCCGCTCCAAGCGTGCACGGCCGGTCGCGTACGGCGACGGGCTGCAGGAGCGCATCACCGAACTCGCGACGAACGGCATCGACGCCGTGATCGACACCCACGGCGCCGAGTACGTCCGGCTCGGCATCGCCCTCGGGGTGCCGGTCGACCGCATCGAGACGATCATCGCGTTCGACGAGGCCGCCGAGGTCGGGGCGAAGGCCTCGGGCAGCGCGGACACCGCCGACCCGGAGATCCTCGGCGCGCTCGCACTGGAGGTCGCGAACGGCGCCATCGAGGTGCCGATCGCCGCGACCTACCCGCTCGACCGCGTGCAGGACGCCTTCGAGGAGCTCGAGCAGGGCCACACCCGCGGCAAGATCGTCCTCATCCCCTGATCCCGGGGCCGCTCAGGGCCGGTCCGGGGGTTTCCCCCACCACGCTCGGGGTGCGTCCCGGATGCGCTCGACCGGCGGCGTTGCGTAGCGTCGTCGGTATGAGCACACTCTCCCGTCCCCGCAACGGTCGTCTGCTGGCCGGCGTCTGCGCCGGTCTCGCCGATCGCTTCAACCTGTCCCGCACCCTGGTCCGGGTGGTCTGGGTCATCCTGAGCTTCTTCCCCGGGCCGCTGTGGATCGCGTACGTCGTGCTGTGGTTCGTGATGCCGCCCGAGGGTGGTCGGCGGCGCTGAACACCGGTCCGTCCGGACGGGTTAGTGTGGCGGCGTGCCGGTCTCCGTCTTCGATCTGTTCAGCGTCGGTGTCGGCCCCTCGAGCTCGCACACCGTCGGCCCGATGCGGGCCGGTGCCGAGTTCGCCACCCTCGTCCGTGGCCTGCCCATCGCGTCCGTGGTGGTCGACCTGTACGGGTCCCTCGCGTCGACCGGGCAGGGTCACGGCACCCTCGGTGCCGTCGTCGCCGGGCTCATGGGGTCGCACCCGGAGACCGTCGACCCCGATGCCATGGTCCTCGCGCTCGACGCCGTGGAGCGCGACGCTGTCCTGCGGCTCGACGGCGGTGCGAGCGTGCCGTTCCGCCTCGCCGACATCGTCCTGCACCCCTTGACGATGCTGCCCCGGCACCCGAACGCCATGCGGCTGCGCGCCCGTGACGCCGCCGGTGCCGATCTGGCGGACGAGACCTACTACTCGATCGGTGGTGGGTTCATCGCAAGGGACGAGGCGGCGGAGCCCGCGGCCGACGCATCCGCTGCCGTCGCCGGTGCCGCGATCCCGGTCGACGACGCCGTGCCGTACCCGTTCTCGAGCGGCGCCGAGCTGCTCGCCGCGTGTGCCGGTTCCGGCCTGCCGATCAGCGGCGTCGCCCTGGCGAACGAGGCCGTCACCCGGACGGACGCCGAGATCCGGTCCGGACTGCTCGGCATCCACGGCGTGATGGAGTCGTGCGTCGACCGATCCGTCCGCCGGGGCGGGTGCCTGCCCGGGGGACTCGACGTCCGCCGTCGCGCCGCCACCTGGTACGAGCAGCTCACCCGCGAGGACCCCGACCACGACCCGCTGTTCGCGATGGAGTGGGTGAACCTCGTCGCCATGGCGGTCAACGAGGAGAACGCCACCGGAGGCCGCGTCGTCACCGCCCCGACGAACGGCGCAGCCGGCATCATCCCCGCGGTCCTGTACTACGCGCTCACCTACGTGCCCACGGTCGCCGACGCCCCCGCCGCCGAACGGGACGACGCCGTCGTGCGGTTCCTGCTCACCGCCGGGGCGATCGGGTCGATCTACAAGGAACGGGCGTCGATCTCCGGTGCCGAGGTCGGCTGTCAGGGCGAGGTCGGTTCGGCGGCGTCGATGGCGGCTGCAGGGCTCGCCGAGGTCCTCGGGGGCACGCCGGAGCAGGTCGAGAACGCCGCCGAGATCGCGATGGAGCACAACCTCGGGCTGACCTGCGACCCGATCGGCGGCCTGGTGCAGATCCCGTGCATCGAGCGGAACGCGATCGCGGCGAACAAGGCGATCAACGCCGCCCGGATGGCCCTGCGTGGCGACGGGGTGCACCACGTGTCGCTCGACCAGGTCGTCGAGACGATGCGGCAGACCGGGGCGGACATGTCGTCGAAGTACAAGGAGACCGCGATGGGCGGGCTCGCGGTGAACGTCCCGCTCTGCTGAGCGCCAGCTCGCGCCCGTTTGCGCCCGCTCGCGCGTCAGGCGTGCAGGAGCGTCAGCAGCCGTGCCGTCTCGGTGGCGATGGCGTCCCGGCCCGCCGACACGTACTTGCGCGGGTCGACGACGTCCGGCCGCTCGTCGAGCACGGTACGGAGCGCACGGGTGAACAGGCCGTTCAGGTGCGTCGAGATGTTGATCTTCGTCATCCCCGCGTGCACGGCGCCACGGAGTTCGTCGTCGGACAGGCCCGAGGACCCGTGCAGCACGAGCGGCACCGGCACCGCGGCACGGAGGCGCTCGACCAGGTCACGGTCCACCGACGCCTCGCGGGTCTGCATCGCGTGCGAGGTCCCCACCGCGACCGCCAGGGCATCGACCCCGGTGTCGGCGACGAACGCGGCGGCGTCGGTCGGATCGGTGCGGACGCCCGGGGCGTGCACGCCGTCCTTGCCGCCGACCTCGCCGAGCTCGGCCTCGATCGCGACGCCCGCGGCGTGACAACGGGCAGCGAGTTCGCGGGTCGCTGCCACGTTGGCGGCGAAGTCCAGGTGCGAACCGTCGTACATGACCGAGTCGACGCCCAGGTCGACGCCGGCCGCCACCAGCTCGGGGTCCTCGATGTGGTCGAGGTGCACGAGGACCTCGACGTCGGCGGCACGTGCGACCGCCTGGGTCGCGGTCGTGATCGGTGCGAGGCCGCCGTGGTACCGGACGCAGTTCTCGCTGATCTGCAGGATCACCGGCAGCCCGGCCAGCTCGGCGCCGGAGACGATCGCCTCGGCGTGCTCGAGCAGCACCACGTTGAACGCACCGACCCCGCGGCGTGCCGTGCGGGCGGTGTCGAGCAGGCCGGTGAGGGCGAGGTCGGTGATCATGCGGGGGTCCTCGTTCGGTCGTGGGCGGGAGCGGGCGGGGTAGACAGGAAGCGGTCGACGTCTGCGGAGTCGACCACGCCGGCCACCGGCTGGAGGACGGCGGCGGCCCCGTGTGCGGCGGCGGACCGCAGGGCTCGGAGCAGGGTGGCGTCGTCCGGGGCCGGGACGCTGCCGTCAGGCCCGGGGAGACCAGCACCGACGAGCACCTCGACCAGGACACCGACGAGCCCGGCGGTGGCTGCGTCCCCGGCGCCGGTCGGGTTGCCCGAGACCCCGGGGACCGCCGGCACCTCGAGCACGTGCTCGGCAGTGTGGGCGGCGATGCCGTCGGAGCCGCGAGAGACCACGACGACCGTCGCGCCGAGTCCGAGGAGCCGGAGTGCTCCAGATCGCTCGTCGTCGGTGCCGGTGGCCTCGAGCAGTTCCTCGCGGTTGGGCTTGCAGACCGTCGCGCCGGCCGACGCGGCAGCCAGCAGCGCGGTGCCCGAGCAGTCGACCACGGAGAGCACACCGCGGCGGCGGGCGGCGGTGACCCATCGGGCGACGACCGTGGGGTCGGTGTCGCGGGGCAGGGAGCCCGACACGACCAGGGCAGCGGCGGGCGAGGCATCGGCGGCACCGCGGGTGCCGCCGGCGACGCCGTCGTCGAGCAGTTGCTCGACCGCGCTGGTGACGGTGTCCCACTCGTCGGGGCTGAGCACGGGCCCGGGCTCGCCGAACATCGTCGGGTGCGCGAGGTCGTCCACCACCGTGACGGTCGTGCGGGTCTCGCCACGGACGGCGATGTCGGTGTGGGCGAGCCCGAGGTCGTCGAGGGCATGGGCGATCCAGTGCCCGCCGTCGCCGCCGAGGGGCAGCACGGCGTGGGTCGGGACACCGGTGGCGGCGAGGACCCGTCCGACGTTCAGGCCCTTGCCGCCGGGGCGCCGCTGGACCTCGAGCACGCGCTGGGTCTCGCCGATGCGCTGTTCGGCGACCCGGTAGGTCACGTCGACGGCCGGGTTCGGGGTGACGACGAGGATCACGCGACCACCGCCGTCGGCAGGGTTCGGACGCTGCCGCGCTCCGGGTCGAGCACGACCAGGTCGGCGGGGGCGCCCACGCTGAGCGGTGCCGGGGCCCCGAGCAGGCGTGCCGCACGCCCCGCGGACGCCGCGACGATCTCGGGCAGGTCGATCCCCGCGTCGAGCAGGCGGCGGACGGCGTCGGCGACCGTGATCGTGCTGCCCGCCAGCGACGAACCGTCGGCGAGCACGGCGAGCCCGTCGCGGACGGTCACCGCCGATCCGGCCACCGTGTACGCCCCGTCGGGCCAGCCCGTCGCCGCCATGGCGTCGGAGACCAGGACCATCCGGCCCGGAGCGCTGCGCTGGACGATGTCGACGGCGACCGGGTCGAGGTGGTGGCCGTCGACGATGCACTCGAGCAGCACCCGGTCGTCGGAGAGCGCGACCCCGACCGGCCCGGGTGCGCGGTGGTGCAGCGGGGGCATCCCGTTGAACAGGTGGGTGACGAGCGAGGCTCCGGCGTCGACCGCGCGGCGGGTCTGCTCGGCGGTGGCGTCGGTGTGCCCGATGGCGACGACGACCCCGGCTTCGATGAAGCGGGCGACGGCGTCGAGTGCACCCGGGAGCTCCGGCGCGAGCGTGACGATCCGCAGGGCGCCACCGGCGGCGTCGCAGTAGGCGTCGACCTCAGTGGGGTCCGGGGCGTGAAGCAGGTCCACGCGGTGCGCCCCGCGACGGGCGGGCGCGAGCCACGGCCCCTCCAGGTGCAGCCCGGCGAGCGTGCCGTCCGCGACGAGCGGCCGGAGCCGGGTGAGGGCCGCCACGGTGTCCGCGCGCTCGCCCGTGGCGATGGACCCGACCAGGGTGGTCGTGCCCCGTGACCGGTGGTGCCCAGCGGCGGCACGGGCGTCCTCGGCGGAGCACCCGGCGAAGTCGTGCCCGAGCGCCCCGTGGGCGTGCAGGTCGACGAACCCGGGCACGACCACACCGTCGACGGTGACGGCGGTGTCCGTGCGCATCGGGGACCCGGTACCGGTTGCCAGCACGGTGTCGTCGTCACCGATGACGAGCCAGCCGTCGTGCAGGTCTGCCTGGGCCGTGACGATGCGATGGGCCCGGACGAGTGTGGTCACAGCAGGACCCCGGTCTCGGCCTCGAGCAGCGTGCGTGCGAGGAGCCCCGCTCCGATGGCGCCGGCTGCGTCGCCGTGCCGCGCGGGCACGATGACGGGGACACGGACGCCCTGCAGACGCTCCGTGACGGCGTCGCGCAGCGGGTCGAGCAGCAGCGGGCCCGACTCGGCGAGTCCCCCGCCGACGATGATGGTGTGGGCCCCGGCAACCGCGGTGGTCCAGGCGAGTGCGTCGGCCAGGACCGCGACGCAGTCGTCCCAGACTGCACGGGCTGCGGGGTCGCCCTGGCGGACCAGGAGCATGGCGGCGTGAGCGGACGGCGCGCCGGAACGACGTGCGACTCCCCCGGCGGACGCGATCTCCTCGACGCGGTGGCCCGCGTGCGGACCGGCCTGGATGCGGACCTGCCCGATCTCCCCCGCCCAGCCACCGCCGGACACGACGACGCCGTCGACCACCAGGGCGCTCGCGAGCCCGGTGCCGACCGGCACGAACGAGACCGACCCCCGCGAGAGCGCCGGGTCACCGGCCCGGACCTCGGCCAGGGCGCCGGCGCGGACGTCGTGGCCGAAGGCGAGCGGCACGTCGATCCCCTGCCGCAGGAGTTCGGCACGGACGAGGTCACGCACCGGGACGTCACGCCACCCGAGGTTGACGGACAGGTCCACGGTGCCGCGGGTCTCGTCGACGACGCCCGGGGTCACCAGCCCGATGGCTCCGAGCTGCGCCCGTCGCGTGGCCTGTGCGGCCAGTTCGGCGACGACGGCGGCGAGGCGCTCGGCGCCCGGGTCGTCGCGCGGCGTCGGTACCCGGGTCTCGTCGAGGACGAGTCCGTCGGCGGTCGTCAGCCGGGTCTTGATGCCCGTGCCGCCGACGTCGACCCCGAGCACCGCGCCTGCGCCACCCATCAGGTGAGGATGACCGACCGGGTGAGCGACCGGGGGTTGTCCGGGTCGAGCCCACGTCCCTCGGCCAGGGCGACGGCGAACCGGTGCACCACGACGAGTCCGGCGATCGGGTCGAGGTCGTGCTGGACGAAGCGGGCACCGGTGGCGGCGACCTCGTCGGCCAGGCCCTCGGGTGCCGTGCCGAGCGACCAGACGAGCCGGCCGGGCTGGGCGATCGCGATGGGACCGTGCCGGTAGTCCATCGCCGGGTAGGACTCGGCCCAGAACTGCGCGGCCTCACGCGTCTTGAGCGCGGCTTCGAACGTCAGGCCGACTGCGGCCCCACGACCGACGAACGAGACCTGCTCGGCGTCGAGCAGGTCGTCGATCGGCACCGTCAGCGCGGTCTCGGCCTGGGCTGCGAGCGCGTCGACGTCGTCACCGATGGACGCCCGCAGCAGTGCGAGCGTCGTGGTGGCGAAGCGGGTCTGGACGACCGAGCGCTCGTCGGCGAAGGGCAGGGCGACCACCTGGTCGGCGACGGCCGCGGCAGGGCTGTCGGCGACGGCCGTGATCAGGACGGTCCGCTGCGACGGCAGGGCCTGCAGCAGGTCGACGATCTCGGTCGTCGTGCCCGAGCGGCTGATCATGAGCACGCGGTCGTACTCGCGGGACGCGGGGTACTCGGATCCGGCGAAGGCATCGGTCACACCGAGGCCCGCCTGCTCACGGGCGACGGCGTAGCTCATGGCGATGAACCAGCTCGTGCCGCAGCCGATCACGGCCACGCGTTCGCCCGGCTGGGGGAGCGCGTCGGCGAAGGTCGGCAGGAGCGCGGCGGCTGCACGCCAGGTCTCCGGTTGCGAGGCCAGTTCAGCGCTCACGAAGGTGTCGGTCATGGGAGCCTTCCGGGTCCGGATCGATCCGGGTGATCGATGATCAGGAAGCGTAGCGATCGATCGTGCGCAAGGGAAGGGGAAAACGTCATTTCCGATCACCGGGCGACGGTGGCGACGCCGTAGGATGACCGTCATGACCCCCCAACAGCGGCTGAACGCCCTGCTCGAACTGGTGAGCGAACGCGGCAACGTGTCGATCGCCGAGATCGGGGAGCTGCTCGGGATCTCCGCCGCGACGGCCCGCCGTGACCTCGCGACCCTCGCCGACCAGCGGCTCGTCACGCGCACCCACGGGGGCGCGGCAGCACTCGGGGCCGGGTACGAGCTCCCGCTGCAGTACAAGATCGCCCGGCAGGCCGAGGCCAAGACGGCGATCGCCCGCGCGGCCGCCCGGTTGGTGCAGCCGGGGGAGACCGTCGGCCTCAACGGCGGGACGACCACGACCGAGGTCGCGCGTGAACTCGGCAAGAGCGAGCGGTTCATCCGCGCCGACGGCGAGTTCGGCATCACGATCGTGACGAACGCCCTGAACGTCGGGTACGAGCTGTCCGTCCGCGCCAACGTGAAGATCGTGGTCACCGGTGGTGTGGCGCGGCGGCAGTCCTACGAGCTCGTCGGGCCGCTCGTCCGGGACACCCTCGACGAGTTCGCCCTCGACCTCGTGGTGCTCGGCGTCGACGGCCTCACCGGCCAGTACGGCGCGACGACCATGCACGAGGGCGAGGCCGAGGTCAGCCGCCACTTCGCCTCGGTCGGACGACGGGTCGTCGTGGTCGCCGACTCGACCAAGATCGAACGCTCGACCTTCGCCCGGATCTGCCCGCTCGACCGCATCGACGTCCTGGTCACCGACCAGCCGGTGCCGGCCTCGTTCGCTGCTGACCTCGCCAGCGCCGGCGTGGAGCTCGTCGTCGCCGACTGAGCGCCCTCTGCGGCCACCCCGGAGCGGTCCGGACGTTTCGATCGTGTAAAACCCTCTCCGGCACGGATGCGTGAGCGATCCGTGAGCGCCTATTGTGCATTCATGATCGATTCGGCATCATGGGCGTCACATTCACGCAAGGGAGCGATGAGCATGGGCGCTGACAACGCAGGACTCCGCGTCGCGGTGATCGGGATGGGCCAGCGGTCCGCCATCGCCCGCCACGTGGCCGAGGCGACCGCGGACGACCCGTCGCTGCAGGCCCGGGTCGTGGCCGTCGCGGACGTGACCGCGGCCGGCCGGCACCGCGGGCACGACGAGTACCCGGACGCCCTGGTGGTGGAACACCACCGTGACCTCACCGGTCACGTCGACGCGGCCATCGTCACCACGCCGGACTGGACCCACGCCGAGATCGCGATCGACCTCCTCCGCGCGGGCATCGCCGTCTACCTCGAGAAGCCGCTGGCCATCACGGTCGAGGACGCCGACGCCGTCCTGAACACCGCGGCGGAGACCGGGACGTCGCTGTACGTCGGGCACAACTTCCGGCACGCCGCCGTCGTCCGCCTGATGCGCGAGATCGTCGACCGCGGCGAGATCGGTCAGGTCAAGGCCGTCTGGTGCCGGCACTTCGTCGGCAACGGCGGTGACTACTACTTCAAGGACTGGCACGCCGACCGCAGCAAGGTGAACTCCCTGCTCCTGCAGAAGGCGAGCCACGACCTCGACGTCATCCACGCGCTCGGCGGGGGCGACACCGCCCGGGTCGTCGGGATGGGCTCGCTGTCGGTCTACGGCGACGTCACCGACCGGCGCGACCGCAGCGGCGAGCTCATGGGGGACTGGTTCTCCCACGACAACTGGCCGCCGCTCGCCCAGACCGGGCTGAACCCCGTCGTCGACGTCGAGGACGTCTCGATGGTGATGATGACGCTCGACAACGGGGTGCAGGCCAGCTACGAGCAGTGCCACTTCACCCCGGACTACTGGCGGAACTACACCGTCATCGGCACCGAGGGACGCCTCGAGAACATCGGCGACACCGGTGGTGGCGTCGTGAAGGTCTGGACGCACCGCCGGGGCTGGGACACCGCGGGGGACCGCGAGTACCCGATCGACGGCGTCGAGGACGGGCACGCCGACGCCGACCTGCTCACCATGACCGAGTTCCTGCGGTCCGTCGCGTTCGGCGAACCGTCGGAGCTGTCCCCGATCGCGGCCCGTGCCGCGGTCGCCTCGGGCGCGCTGGCCACGCGCTCGCTCCGCAACGGGTCCGTCCCCATCGACGTCCCGCCCCTGCCGGCCGAGACCATCGCGCACTTCACGTCGAACGCCCCGCACTCCACCCCCTCCACCCCGCATCCCGCCCAGACCGTCGGCTCCTGACGGCCGTGCGAAAGGACACCCCGATGACCGCACACATCCCCACCCGAGGAACCGGCGTGCGCCGCGTCCTCCTCGGCGCCGTCGCCGCACTCGGCGCGGCAGCGCTCCTGGCCGGCTGCTCCTCGTCGTCCGGAGCGTCCGGCTCCGGCGGCGACTACGAGGCCGCGCCGAAGGACACCAAGGCGTCCCTGACCTACGCCGTCTGGGACGAGAACCAGGTCAAGGCCATCAAGGCCAACCTGAAGGGCTTCAACGAGGAGTACCCGGACATCAAGGTGAGCGTCGACGTCACGCCGTTCGCCAACTACTGGACGAAGCTGCAGACCCAGGGCTCGAGCAACACCCTGCCCGACCTGTTCTGGATGAACGGCCCGAACTTCCAGCTGTACGCGGCCAACGGCAAGCTCGCGCCGATCACCGGCGAGGTCGAGTCGGGTGACATCGACGCGTCGAAGTACTCGAGCGCACTCAACGACCTGTACACGTACGACGACACCCAGTACGGCGTGCCGAAGGACTTCGACACCATCGGCGTCTGGGTCAACAAGTCGCTGTTCGAGCAGGCCGGCATGGACCTGCCGTCCAAGGACTGGACGTGGGACGACTTCCAGCAGACCGGCGCCGAGCTGTCCGAGAAGCTGAAGGCGAAGGGCGCCTACGGGGCAGCCGGCGGCATGGACGGCCAGACGACGTACTACAACACGATCCTGCAGGCCGGGGGATCCGTCGTGAACGCGGACGGCACCGAGTCCGAGTACGCCACGAAGGCCTCCGAGGACGGCCTGCAGTTCTGGACCGACCTGATCGACTCGGGGGCATCGCCCTCGATCAAGCAGCTCACCGACACCACGGCCGACCAGTGGTTCACCTCGGGCAAGCTCGCGATGTACCAGGGTGGCAGCTGGTTCCGCTCCGCGCTGACCGGCACCGAGCTCGAGAAGGACGTCGTCGCCTACCCGCTGCCCAAGGGCAAGGAGCAGGCGACCGTCATCCACGGGGTCTCGAACGTCGTGTCCGAGGCGAGCAAGGACAAGGCAGCCGCCCAGGCGCTGCAGGTCTACCTCGCTGGCAAGACGGCCCAGCAGCAGCAGGGCGACATGGGCGCGGTCATCCCGGCGTACGAGGGCACGCAGAGCGCCTTCACGAAGACGATGCCCGACGCCGACCTGCAGGTGTTCCTCGACGCGGTGGACTACGCGAAGCCGCTGCCGGTGTCGAAGAACACCGCCGCCTGGAACACCCTCGAGACCACCCTGCTGCCGAGCGCCTTCGACGGGTCGAAGCCCGTCGACCAGGTGGCAGAGGACCTCGCACAGAAGATGGACGCCGCCCTCGCCAAGGAAAAGTAGGACCCGCGCGTGACGATCAACACCGAGCGGCCCCCGGCCGCAGCCACCCCCGCCCGGACGACACGTTCGTCCGGGCGGGGCGCCCCCGCGCCGCGCACCGACGGCGGCCGAGCGCCACGACGGACCGACGGCTGGTGGCCGTGGCTCTTCGTGCTCCCGTTGCTCGTCGGCGTCGGCACCTTCTACATCTGGCCGATCATCCAGACGTTCTGGTACTCGTTCACCAGCTGGGGCGTCTTCGGCGGTGCCACGTTCACCGGCGTCGCCAACTACGTCCGACTCGTCGGTGACCCGCAGCTCTACCAGTCGCTGCTCAACACGGTGATCTACACCGTGATCGTTCTCGCCGGGATCCCGATCGCGGTGTGGCTCGCCAGTCTGCTGAACACGCCGGGGCTGCGGTTCGCCCAGTTCTACCGGGTGCTCTTCTTCCTGCCGTACGTCGCCATGCCCGCGGCGATCGCCCTGGTCTGGCGCATCATGTACAACGGCGACTACGGCATCGTGAACTGGTTCCTCGGGAACTTCGGCATCGACGGCCCGTACTGGATCTCGACCCCCGGCTTCGCGCTGATCGCGGTGAGCCTGGTCGGCCTCTGGTCGTCCCTCGGGTTCTCGATGATCATCCTCGGCGCCGGGCTCAAGGACATCCCGCCGGAGCTCTACGAGGCCGCGGAGCTCGACGGCGCGAGCCGGTGGCGGCAGTTCCGGTCGGTGACCGTGCCGTTGCTCAGCCCGAGCATCTTCTTCGTGGTGATCGTCACGACGATCTCGAGCTTCCAGCTGTTCGACCTGCTGTACGCGATCCTCGGCAGCACCAACCCGGTGATCCCGAAGACGATGTCGCTCGTCTTCTACTTCTACAGCGCCGGGTTCATCGACAACGACAAGGGCTTCGCGGCCGCGATCGCGATGGTGATCTTCCTGCTCATCGGCATCGTCACGCTCGTGCAGTTCCGCGTCCAACGGAAGTGGGTGCAGGGATGACCGCCACCGTCACACCGCCTCGGGCCGCACGCCGACCCGGCCGTCGCGGCGGCAGCCACTGGTGGATCCACGTCGTGCTCGGCATCGGCGGGTTCGCGATGGCCTTCCCGTTCCTGTGGCAGATCATCATGTCGCTCTCCACGAACGCGCAGGTGCAGTCCGTCACGCCGGTCTTCTGGCCGGGGGAGCTGCAGTGGCAGAACTACGCGCAGGTCTTCGAACGCCTGCCGTTCCTCAGCCAGCTCGGCACGTCCGTGTACGTCACGATCATCCGCACGCTCGCGCAGATCGTCCTGTGCACGCTCGCCGGGTACGCCTTCGCCCGGATGCGGTTCCGCGGCCGGGCGGCACTGCTCGCGATCGTGCTGTCGATCCTGCTCGTGCCCTCGCAGGTCTACCTGATCTCGCAGTACCAGATCGTGCAGGGGCTCGGCTGGCTCGACACCCTGATGGGGATCGTCGCACCCGGGCTGTTCAGCGCCTTCGGCACGTTCCTGATGCGGACCGCGTTCCTGAACATGCCGCCCGAGCTCGAAGAGGCAGCGCGGATGGACGGCGCGAACCCGTTCCAGACGTTCTGGCGGATCATGCTGCCCCTGGCCCGTCCCTCGATCAGCGTGCTCGCGATCACGACCGTGCTGTGGTCGTGGAACGAGCTGCTCTGGCCGCTCGTGGTCTCCACCCGCGCCGAGGACATGCCGCTCGCAGCCGGCCTCGCGACGCTGTCGAGTGACCGCACGATCGACTACCCGGTGCTGATGGCCGCCAGCCTGATGGCGATGGCGCCGGTGCTCATCATGTTCGTCGTGCTGCAGCGTCGGGTGATGGACGGGCTCGCGTCGTCCGGTCTGAAGTGACCACCGCGACCCCCGGCCTGGAGGCCCGCCCCGCGTCCGTCGCGGTCCTCGCCGCCGCCGTGGGGTCACCGGACGACTCCGCGACGGTGGCGGCTGCACTGGTCGCCACCGTCGCCGACGCCGGGCCCGCGGAGCGGGACGCGCTGCTGGTGGCGGCGCTCCGCGCCGCGGTGCCGGACAGCGCCGACGCGCTCGCGGAGCGGAGCCTCCCGCGCGCGCTCGCCGAGGCCTCCGTCGCCGACGTCGAGCGCAAGCTCGCGCGCTACGGGCTGCACGGCACCGGGGTGGAGTGGCTCGTCGCCGTGGTGACCGGGCGTGTGGTGGCCGTGGGGCGCCTCCAGTTCGAACTCGGTGACCACCTGGCGGACGGCACGCCGGCCTGGGGTGTGCACGTGCCGGAGACCGGGCCGCTCGACCCGGTGGCCTGCGACCGCTCGTTCGCCCGCGCACCCGAGGTCCTGCGCGGCCTCGCACCGCAGCTCGCTGCCGATCGGTGGCAGTGCCGCTCCTGGATGCTCGATCCGGGGTTGCCCGCCGCGCTCGGCCCCGATGCCAACCTCGTGCGCTTCGCCCGGCGCTTCCGTCTCGTCCCGCCGGGGGAGCGCGACGCGACCGAGGGGGACGCCAGCGTCGCGAAGTTCGTCTTCGGGGTGCCGCTGGCGACCGCGCGGTCCGCGGCGCCGTCCGGTCGGTTGCGCGCGGCCGTGCTCGACCGGTGGGCGAGGGGTGGGCACTGGACCGAGCAGACCGGCACGGCACCGGTCGCGTGACCGCCCGCAGCCGCGGCCGCGTACCGTGCACGGCATGACGAAGCCCGACCACGACCACCTCGACGACGGCGTCGACATGACGTTCGAGGAACGCCGACAGGACACGTTCCGCCGCATGTCCGGATCCGACGAGCACGACGCCGATCCGCGGGTCGAGGTCTCCCGTGCCGAGGACGGCGACGTCCGCATCGACGTCGCCGACACCGCGGCGGTCCGACCCGGCGAGTGACACCCGTTCCGGCCCTGGCCCGCCGGGGTCGGTGGGGCACGGCATGATCGTGTCGTGCACCTCGTCCTCCGCCGCGTCGACGGCGGCGTCCTCGCGACGCCCCTGACCGACGCGGGGACCGCCGGGGGCGAGCCGATCCGCCTGGACGAGCCGGGCCTCCCGGCCTTCGTCGCGGACCACGACGCACCGGGCGTGCGATGGGTGTGGGACGACACCGCGCGCTGGTACCCGGCCGTGCTCGCTGCCGGCGGGCGGGTCGGTCGCTGCGTCGACCTGCGCCTCGGTCGTCGTGTCCTGCGGGCCGCGCTCGCGGCACGGGGGTCCGCGCTCGCCGCTGCCCCGGCAGATGCCCTGGACGCCCCGGTCGTGGAAGCCCGCGTGGTCCGGCCGACGCAGGCCCAGCTCTTCGACGACGCCCTGTTCACCGCCGCCGCGCCCGACGACGAGATCGACCCGGTGGCGGAGTTCCGGGCGCAGCTCGCCGCGGTGGCGGGGTCGAGCGCTCCCGGCGCGCTCCGCCTGCTGCTCACCGCGGAGTCGGCCGGTGCGCTCGTGGCGGCCGAGATGCTGCACGCGGGGCTGCCGTGGCGTGCCGACGTGCACGAGCGGCTGCTCGAGGACGCCCTCGGGCCGCGCGTGCCCTACGGGGTGCGGCCGCGACGCCTCGAGGAGATCGCCGCCGTCGTGCGCGAGCGCCTCGACGACCCCGGTCTCAACCCGGACTCACCCGCCGACGTCCTGAAGTCGCTGCGCCGGGCCGGCCTGATGGTCACGAGCACGCGGAAGTGGGAGCTGCAGGAGATCGAGCACCCCGTCATCGAGCCGCTGCTCGAGTACAAGCGCCTGGCGCGACTGCTCACCGCCAACGGCTGGACCTGGCTCGACGACTGGATCCGCGACGGACGGTTCCACCCGAAGTACGTCGTCGGTGGTGTCGTCACCGGGCGTTGGGCGGCCGACGGCGGGGGAGCGATGCAGTTGCCGAAGGGCATCCGCGGGGCCGTCATCGCCGACCCCGGGTGGAAGCTCGTCGTCGCGGACGCCGCGCAGCTGGAGCCACGTGTGCTCGCCGCGATGTCCGGCGACCGGGCGATGGCCGCGGCCGGTGACGGGCGCGACCTGTACGACGGCGTGGTGGCCTCGGGGGCGGTCGAGACCCGGCAGCAGGCGAAGGTGGCGATGCTCGGTGCGATGTACGGGGCGACCCAGGGCGAGGGCGGTCGGCTCGTGCCACGCCTGGTCCGGGCGTTCCCGCAGGCGCTCGACATGGTGGAACGGGCGGCCCGTGCGGGGGAGCGCGGCGAACCCGTGACGACGCTGCTCGGGCGGACGTCACCGGTGCCCGAGGACTCGTGGTTCGAGGCCCGGAACCAGGCCTACACGGTCGAGGGGACCCCGGCGATGCAGCGTGCGGTCGAGTCGCGCGCGCGGAGCTGGGGGCGGTTCACCCGGAACTTCGTGGTGCAGGGGACCGCGGCCGAGTGGGCGCTCGCGTGGATGGGGTCCCTGCGCTCGCGGCTGATCGCGCGCTTCCCCGGAGCCGTGACGGACGGGCCGCACCTGGTGTTCTTCGTGCACGACGAGATCGTGGTGCACGCCCCGGCGGAGCACGCGGAGTGGGTGGCGCAGCAGATCCGGGAGGCTGCGGTCGATGCCGGACGGTTGTTGTTCCAGGACTTCCCGGTGACGTTCCCGCTGTCGGTCGGGGTGGTGGGGGCGTACTCGGAGGCGAAGGACTAGTCGGGCTGTCGCCGCAGCGCCTGGTCGGGTGCCGCGTGCTCGAGGACGGCACGGGGCACCCGAGCGGGCACGGTCAGTAGAGCTGGCCGCGGTTGATCTGTGTCGCGGTGTCGAGCGTCGCGACCGATCCGGGCCCCTGCTTCGGAGTGCGGTGCTGCTTGCCGCCGTACTTCCAGCCCCCGCGAGCCGTGTGACTCCCCATGTAGAACTTCCGCGAGAACGTGCCTCCGCTCGGGAACGTGTAGGTCCCGGCGGAGCCGTAGAAGCAGTTGTTCGTGTACGGCGTCGCGGCGGCAGCCCAGTACGCATCTCCGGACTTGCAGGTGTTCCGTACGGACACCTTCGCCTGTCGCTCAGCGGGAGGAACAGGTGCGACCGAGATGATCCTGCCGGTCTCCGCGTCGAGCCGAGTGCTGACCGAGTTCGTCGCGACGTAGTCGAGGAGCGCCGCATGGTTCGTGAACTTCGGGAGCCCTTGCACGGTGATGCCGTCGAGCCCGTAGGCCTCGACGGCACTCGCAGTCGACGCGGTCGCTGGTGCCGTGATGCCGACACTGGCGACGGTTGCAAGGAGTACCCCGCCCGCGACGGTGATCCCTCGCCATTTCGTTGCTCGCATGTCGAACCTCCCTCTCATGATGTCTGCAACGTAGCATTTCAGTTGCCCACCGCGAAGCGTTCGGCCGGGACGGCTCCCGGCGGCTTCGGGCAGGGTGGACGGATGCACACCGAACGCGGGGACGCCGCCGACCGCACCGTCGGCGAAGTCGACCTGACCCGTTGGCGCTCCCGTGCCGGCCGCAGCGTCGCCGGTGCGTGGACCGCGCTCGGCAAGCGCTTCGGTGCCATGCCCGTCCTGCTGCTGACCCTCGCCGTGGGTCTCGGCGTCGCCGTCCTCGCCACGTGGATCGCCTCCGAGGTCTACGACGCCGTGCGGGAAGCCGACGACGTCGCGGTGCTCGACCGACCCGTCCTCGACTGGGCGCTCACACTCCGATCACCCACGGCGGACACGCTCGTCACCTGGTGGACCGACATCGCGGGCACGATCGGGATGCCGATCGTCGCGCTCGGGTTCCTGGTCGGCTTCACGATCCAGCGCCGTGCGTGGACGCCACTGGTGCTCCTGGTCGCAGCGAGCGGTGGTTCGTTGCTCATGACGATCGCGGGCAAGGACCTCATCGGCCGTGCCCGTCCACCGCTGTCCGACGCGGTGCCGCCGTACGAGACGTCGCCGTCGTTCCCGTCGGGGCACACGCTCAACTCCACGGTGATCGTGGGCACCATCGTGTACCTCCTGCTCCTGCGGCAGTCGCGCGTCGTCACCCGGGTGTGGACGATCGTCGTGGGCACCCTGTTCGTGCTGTCGGTGGGGGCGTCGCGGGTGTTCCTCGGGCACCACTGGCTGACCGACGTCCTGGCGGCGTGGGCGCTCGGACTCGCGTGGCTCGCCCTCGTGATCACGGCGCACCGGTTGTACCTGACGGCGCTCCACCACGGTGCCGAGCTCGCGCCGGACGTCGACCGCATCACTTCGTGAGCAGAAGACGTCGGGTTGCTCGCCCGCACCCGACATCTTCTGCTCACGAAGTCGCCAGGCACCGCGCCGGGCGCCCCGAACGGCAGAGCGCCGTCAGCCGCGACCGGTAGGTTGCCGGGCATGGAAGAACGGGTCTTCGGCGGCAGGTACCGCGTCACGGGCACGCTCGGACACGGTGGCATGGCGTCCGTGTACCGGGCGGTCGACGAGCAACTCGGTCGCGAGGTCGCGGTCAAGGTGTTCCGCATCGGCCCCGTCGACCGCGGTGAGCGCGCCCGCGCCGAGGCGGAGATCCAGACGCTCGCGACGCTGCGCGCGCCCGAGCTCGTCACGCTCTACGACGCCGCTCTCGACGACGTCGACGGTGACTCGTACCTCGTCATGGAACTCGTGCCGGGCAGTGACCTGGCGACCCGTCTGCGCGAGGGTCCGCTCGACCCCGCGACCGCTGCCCGCCTGGGTGCGCAGGTCGCCGACGGCCTGGCCGCCGTGCACGCGCAGGGGATCGTCCACCGTGACGTGAAGCCCGCGAACGTCCTGCTCGAGAGCGACGGCCGGCACGTCAAGCTCGCCGACTTCGGGATCGCCCTGCTCCGTGACGCCTCACGCGTGACGGGGACGGGGACCGTGATGGGGACGGCGGCGTACCTGGCCCCGGAGCAGGTCCTGGCGAAGGAGATCACCGGCAAGGCCGACGTCTACTCCCTCGGGCTCGTGCTGCTCGAGTGCATGACCGGCCGCCAGCCGTTCCCGGGCAGCGCGGTCGAGTCGGCCACCGCCCGGCTCACCCGTTCGCCCGAGATCGACCGGCAGCTGCCCACGGCCTGGCGCACCCTGCTGCACGTGATGACCGCGCAGGACCCGGCGGAGCGACCGACGGCTGCCGAGGCGGCCGAGCGCCTGCGAGCGCTGGGCCGCGACGAGCCGACGAACGCCACGCAGCTGCTGCCCGGCACGCCCGGTGCGGTGACGTCCGCGGCCGCCGGTGCGGCTGGTGCCGCGGTCGGCGCCGGTGCCGCCGCAGCGGCGAACGCCGACGACCGGACGCAGGCGATGCCGGCGAGCGAACTGCCGAACGGCGGCGCGCGCCCGGGCGACGACGCCACCCGCGTCCTCGACACCCAGCGTCCGAACGCCGCCGACGACGTCTCGACGACCGTCCTCGGCGCCCAGGCGAACGGCCGCGGCGCATCGGGCCCGAGCGGGCCGACCCCGCCGCCGGTCACGCCCCGCCCGGTCCGGGCCGACCGGCCGGACGACCAGCCGGAGAAGAAGAAGCGCGGACCGCTCATCGCCGCGATCATCGTGATCGTCCTGGTGCTCATCGGCATCGGGGTCGCGGTGTTCGCCCTGAACGGCGACGACGACGGCACTCCGACCCCGACGGACACCACGTCGACCGCGCCGACCGAGCAGCAGCCGTCCGAGGACCCGGGCGAGGAACAGCAGCCGAGCGAACCCGCCGAGCAGCAGCCCTCGCAGGAGCAGCAGCAGCCGTCGCAGCCCGCCGAGGAACCGAGCGAGCAGCCGAGCGAACCGACCGAGCCGGAGCAGCCCACGCAGGACCCGCCCGTCGGCCCGGAGCCGAGCACTCCGGCATCGAACCCGGTGCAGGAGCCGCAGGACGGCGCGGGCGCGGCTGACACGGGCGCGGCCGACACCGGCGCGGTCGACACCACGTCGGACACCGCCCCCGGCAAGTCCGGCAGCGCACCGGGACACAACAAGGACTGACGACCAGCACTGACGACGAGCACTGACGACGAGCACTGACGACGAGCACTGACGACGAGCACTGACACGCCGGGGTTTTCGTCCAGTCCCTGGAGCAAATAGGCTCGTTCCGTGCGAGAACTGCAACGGAGCGGTGGCCCGACGACGGCCGTGGCCGCTCGGAACGGTGTCGGCTTCGGTTCGGCAGAGGCCTGGCTCGTCGAACGACCAGCGGGAGCGTCCGTGGCCGAGGCGATCGTCCCCGGCTTCACCGGACGCACCATCGCCACCGGCGACGAGCTCTCCTGGGTCTGGTTCCCCGAGCGGACCCTGCCCGACGGGGCGTCGGAACCGACCGAAGCAGACCTGCCGCACCTCTGGGACGCCACGGCCTTCGCCGTCGACGTCGTCTTCACCGACGGCTCGCGGCTGCGTGACCACGCCGCGGTCCGTGACCAGTACGGCGACGCGGCCACCCCGGACGCGCAGGACGCGGCCCGCAAGCAGTGGGTGGACCAGTGGAACCGTCGCGCGGTCGACCTCACGCCGTTCGCGGGGCTGGTCATCGACCGCCTGGAGGCCCGGCTCGGCTCCGACGCACCGGCTGCGGCGACCGACGGCGAGCGTCCCGCACTGCGCGGCTGGCTCGACGCCGTCCGGATCGGTCCCGCGCGTCCGACCCCGACGACCCCGCTCGGCCACGTCCGGACGACCCGTGGCACCCAGGCGTCCTCCCGGTTCTCCCGCGGCAACAACGCTCCGCTCGTCGGCGTCCCGCACGGAGGCGTGTTCGGCCTGCCGATGACGGACGCCTCGAGCAACCGCTGGCCGTACGCGTACCAGGAGCACGACCGGCTCGACGACCAGGGGCGACTCCGCCCGGCGATCCAGGCCTTCGCGACGAGTCACATCCCGTCGCCGTGGATGGGCGACCGCGGGGTGTTCCAGGTGATGCCCTCGCCACTCGACACCCCCGATGTCGACCGGTCCGCCCGCGCGCTCGGGTTCGACCACGAGGACGAGCAGGACGGCCCGCACCGCTACCGGGTCGCCCTCGAGCACGGTGTGACGGCCGAGCTGACCGCGGGGGAGTTCGCCCTCGGGTTCCGGTTCACCGGCACCCACAGCGTCGTGCTCGACCACCACGGCCGGGTGTCCGACGTCTCCGTGACGATCACCGACGGCACCGCCGTGGTCGAGGCTCTCCTGGACGACCGCCCCGGCACCCCGCCGCACCACGTGCACCTGCGGGTCGCGGGCGTCACCGCAGACCACACGTCTATCGGCGAGCACGAGCTGCGCGGCTGGCTGTCCGTGGGGCATGCTGGGGCCACGGACGGCCCGGTCGACGTCCTGCTCGGCATCTCGACCGTCTCGATCGAGGACGCCCGCGCGAACCTCGAGGACGCCGGCTCGTTCGACGCCATGTGCTCCCGTGCCGAGGAGCTGTGGACCGAGAAGCTCGCGACGCTGTCCTTCGACGGCGCGACCCCCGACCAGCTGACGAGCCTGTACTCCGGCCTGTACCGGCTGTTCCTCTACCCGAACCGCGCCGGAGAGACCGCACTGACCGGCACCCCGCGGCACCGCTCCCCGTACGGCGACGTGCTGGCGGACCCGATCCGCGACGAGCCCGGGCCGGAGATCGTCGAAGGTCCGTTCACCACCACGAACGGCTTCTGGGACACCTACCGCACGGCCTGGCCGCTCCTCGGACTCCTGACCCCCGAGACCGCTGGCGAGCTCGCGCAGGGCTTCGTCGAGCACCACCACGACGGCGGGTGGACGCCCCGCTGGAGTGCCCCCGGCGCCGAGGACTGCATGACCGGAACCACGAGCGACACCGTCTTCGCCGACCTCGCGGTGAAGGGCTTGCGTGGCTTCGACCTGGCCGAGGCGTACCGGAGCGCGGTGCGGAACGCGACCGTCCCGCCGCGTGACGAGCGCGTCGGACGCAAGGGGAGCCTCCCGGGCGCCTTCCGCGGCCACGTCGACACGGCGACCCACGAGGGGATGTCGTGGACCCTGGACGCGGCCATCAACGACTGGGGTCTGGCCGTCATGGCGGGCCTGCTCGCGTCACGGGCGCGGACGCCCGCCGACCTGTCCCGTTACGAGGCCGAGGCCGAGTGGTTCGCCCGCCGTTCCCTGCAGTACCGGCACGTCTTCGACTCCGAGCGCGGGTTCTTCATCGGCCGCGACCCGGACGGCTCGTGGCGGGTCGGCACCGAGTTCGACCCGCGCGACTGGGGCGACGACTACACGGAGACGAACGCGTGGGGCACCGCGTTCACGGCGCCGCACGACGGCGCCGGCGTCGTCGACCTGCACGGCGGGCCGGAGCGGTTCGATGCCGCTCTCGACGCGTTCTTCGCGACACCCGAGACCGGCGCCCTGGCGCGGTCCGGCTCGTACGGGTTCCCGATCCACGAGATGACCGAGGCCCGCGACGTCCGGATGGGCATGCTCGGGCTGTCGAACCAGCCGGCGCACCACATCCCCTTCTTCCCGATGTTCACCGGGCGCCACGACGACGCGCACCGCATCGTCCGCGAGTCGCTCGAGCGGCTGTTCGTCGGGTCGGACCTCGGCCAGGGCTACCCCGGCGACGAGGACAACGGTGAGATGAGCGCCTGGTACGTCTTCGCGACCATCGGCCTGTACCCGCTGGCCCCGTCGACCGGTACCTACGTGCTCGTGCCGCCGTCGGTCCGCAGGACGGTGCTGCGACAGCCGGGAGGATCGCCCACCGTCATCGAGATCGCCGCGGGCTCCGCAGGCGCGTACGTCGCGTCGGTGACGGTCGACGGCGCGCCCTGGACCTCGGTCACCATCCCGCACAGCGTGGTCGTGGCCGCGTCGCGGATCGAGTTCACCCTATCCGACGAGCCGCAGGGCTGGGCGTCGGACACCCGCCCCGTCTCGGCCTCCGACGTGCACGGGTACCGGAACGCCCCGGTGGACGTCCTGCCCGTCGGAGCCTCGGCGCTCACCGACGACACCGGTCGCACCGTCACGGCGCTCGCCGCGGGGGAGTCCGTGTCCTTCGACGTGTCGTGCCCCGCCGCCTCGTTGTACACCGTGACGGTGGCATCGCCGGGGTCCTGCTCGTGGCAGGTCGGCCTCGACGACGCCGTCACCGCGGTCGACGGTGCCGAGTTCTCGTGGGCCGGCCAGACCCGGGTGTTCCGCATCCTCGGCGGCGGTTCGTCGTTCACGTTCACCGCCGGCACCGACCTGACGCTGACGCAGCTCGAGCTCATCGCGGCCGACGGACAGCGTTGACCCGGCGTTCACCGAGCGGGAGCATGCTCGCCCCATGTCGATGAGCGCACCGTTCGATCCCGAACAGCAGGGCCGATCCATCCCCGTGGACGGTAGTGACGAGTCCGAACTCGAGATGGAGGAGGACCGCGGCGACGACTCCGCCGACCCGAGCGTCTCCCCCGTCAGCCACCACGACGAGGACGAGGCCGGCGGCGGCCCGGTGTTCCGGCGTCCGCACGCCGGTGAGCGGCTCCACCCGGACGACCTCTGACCGTTCCGGGGGTCCTCCGGGCTTTCTTGGGCGATTGCCAAGCGGCTCGGGCATGCTCGTGCGCATGTCGATCGCGAACTCGTGGGACCCGTCCGGTGGCCGTGCAATCCCGGAGGACCAGGTCCGTCAGGACGGGCTCGAACTCGACGAGGACCCGGCGATGCTGGGGATCTCGTTCGACGTCGTGGGTGGTGCCTCCGCCGACCCCGCCGGGGTGTCCCCGGTCGACGTGAACGTGCCGACGCCGAGGTCTGCTGGTTCCGCCTCCGACGACTAGCGCGCCTGGTCGAATCGGGCGTACCTGGTCGAATCGGGCATACCTGTTCGGAACTTTTCACCAGGTACGCCCGAAAGCACCTTGCATCGCACGCGTTCTGGGAAAGAACGTCAGCGCGCGGAAGGGTCGGGGACCCGGTACTTGAACCCGACGTGCGAGCCGGTGAAGCCGAGACGCTCGTAGAACCGGTGCGCATCGGTCCGTGCAGCGTCCGAGGTGAGCTGCACGAGCGGGGTCCCGAGGGCCGGCGCCGCGACGTCGGTCACCCAGCGCATCAGCGCACTCCCGATGCCGCCGGAGCGCAGCGCACTGCTGACCCGCACCGCCTCGACGAGCAGCCGGGTGGCACCACGACGAGCCATCCCGGGGATCCGGGTGAGTTGCAGCGTCCCGACGAGCCGCCCGTCGGCGTCCTCGGCGACGAGCAGCGCGTTCGCCGGGTCGTCCACGATCGACCGGAGTGCCTCGGCGTACTGCGGGCGGTCCTCCGGCGCGGCGACGTCTCCACGCGCGGCGCTGATCGGGTCGTCGGACAACAGCGTCATGAGTGCGTCGAGGTCCGCTTCCGTGGCGTTCCGCAGCGTCACCTCGCCGGAGCGTGTGGTCAGGCGGACGGGCAGGGCGAGGTCGTGGAGCACGACCCCACCCTGCCCGACCCCACGGGGTGGTGCCGGTTCAGGGAACGGTGTGTCCGGCCGCGGTGAAGATCCGGTACCACTCCTCGCGCGACAGCTCGACGTCCGAGCCGGCGGCTGAGTCCCGCACACGCTGCGGGTTCGTGGTGCCGAGGACGACCTGGAAGTGCGCGGGGTGGCGGGTGATCCACGCGACCGCGATGCCGGTCGGGGTGACACCGTGTGCGGCGGCGACCTCCTCGAGCACGTCGTTCAGCTCGGCGTACTGCTCACGGTCGCCCAGGAAGACGCCGTCGAAGAAGCCCTTCTGGAACGGCGACCAGGCCTGCAGCGTGATGTCGTTGATGCGCGAGTAGTTGAGGATGTCGTTGTCGCGGTCGACCGACTGCTCGAGGCCGCCCATGTTCGCGGTCAGGCCCTGCGAGATGACGTTGGCGTGGGTGATGCTCAGCTGCACCTGGTTGAACGCGAGCGGCTGGCGGACGTGCTTCTTGAGCAGGTCGACCTGGCCGGGGGTGTGGTTCGAGACGCCGAAGTGGTGCACCTTGCCGGCGGCGTGCAGCTCGTCGAAGGCCTTCGCGACCTCTTCCGGCTCGACCAGGGCGTCGGGGCGGTGCAGCAGCAGGACGTCGACGTACTCGGTCTGCAGTGCCACGAGCGACTCGTGCACGGACTCGAGGATGTGCTCGTACGAGAAGTCGAAGTACGCGCCCTTCGGCGTCGGCCGGATGCCGACCTTGGTCTGCAGCACGATCTCGGCGCGTTCCGCGGGTGTCAGCGTGACGGCGGCGCCGAACCGCTCCTCGCAGCCGTGCCACTCGCCGTAGACCGCGGCGTGGTCGAACATGTTCACGCCCGCATCGCGCGAGGCGCTGTAGAGCGAACGGATGTCCTCGTCGCTCATGTCGTTGATCCGCATCAGTCCGACGACGACGTCGGAGGCGGTGAGGTCTGTCTGTGGCAACTCCAGTGTCTTCACGCCGTCGATCCTGCCAGCCGGTCCCCGGCACAGGCAGGCCCTGCCAGTACCTCAGGCGCCTTCGGGCAGCAGGACGGCGAGCACCTCGGAGCCGTCCGTCCACGTCCCGGTGAGCGTCTCGCCCTCGGGCAGAGCCGTACCGACGACCCGAGCGATGACGATCGTGCCGTGGTCAGTCGCGATCGACGTCAGGGCGTCCGCGGTGGTCGCTCGCACCGAGGTGACCGTGGGGGAGTCGGGATCGGAGCCACTCCCGCTGGCCCAGGCGTCCTTCGGCCGCTGTCCGGCACCGTTGGCCAACTCGAGCTCCGCTTCGTGCCCGCCGGTGACGATCGCCCGGCGCAGGACATCAGCGTGGACCGGATCGCCCACGGCGTCGTACACCCACCGTCGCCCGAGCACGGAGTGGTCCATCTCGGTGACCAGGAACGCGTCGGCACCGGGCAGTGGTGCATCCCGGTAGGTCAGTGGCGCCTGCAGGACCCGGCCGTCGTCGGTGCGGACGAGGAGCACCTCGACGCCGACCTCGCCAGCGGGGTCGTCGAACCGGAACTGCCCGACGACCTGGAGCGGCGATCCCGCGATGACGCCGCTCCACGCCTGGTCGGGGAGCCAGGCGGCGAGCGCCTCGGCCTTGGAGGGGCGGAGCGTTGCCTGCTCGATGACTGCCATGACCCGACCGTACTGCCGCGCAGCACACTGCCGTCGGCGCACCTCGGGGTCAGTGGACGGAGAACCCGCCGTCCACCGCGATGGACTGCCCGGTGACGTAGGCCGACCCGGGTCCAGCGAGGAACACCGCCGCCGCGGCGAAGTCCGACGCCAGCCCGTTCCGGCCGACCAGCGTCCGCGCGGCGAGGGCCGCCACCGTCGCCGGGTCGGACCCGAGTCGCTCGTTGAGCGGGGTGCGCACGAAACCGGGGACGAGGACGTTGGAGGTGACCCCCTGCGCGGACCAGGCCTCTGCCTGGGACCGGGCCAACGCCTCCAGACCAGCCTTGGAGACCCCGTACGCGCCGCTGGCGGCGAAGGGGCGGTGGGCCTGCTGCGAACTGATCGACACGATCCGTCCGTACCCACGGGCCGCCATGCCGGGTGCGAGCCGCTGCCCGAGCACGAACGGCGCGTCGAGGTTGACGGCCATCGTGGCGTCCCAGGTCGCCTCGTCGAGTTCGGGCATCGGCGGCCGCAGGTTGATCCCGGCGGAGTTCACCAGCACGTCGACGTCCCCGGCGGCGTCCGCGAGTGCGTGTGCGCCAGCGCGGGAGGACAGGTCCGCGACGATGCCGTCAGCCGAGCGGCCCGCGTGGCGGATGCCGGCGACGGTGGCGTCGATGGTCGCGGGCGTCCGGGCGGCGACGAGGACGTGGGCACCCGCGTCGGCGAGTGCGGTGGCGATCGCTCGGCCGATGCCGGAGCTGCCTCCCGTCACGAGTGCGGTGCGGCCGTCGAGGCCGAAGAGCTGCTGCAGCGACATCCGGTCAGGGTACCGAGGCCCGTACGCTGGGCCGGTGCGTGACGACCTGCTGCCGATGCTCGCCTGCCCCGTGTGCGCCGAGCCCCTCGGCCGCGTCGACGGCGGCCAGGTCGGCTGCCCCAACGGTCACCGGTTCGACGAGGCGAAGCAGGGCCACCTGACGCTCCTGCCCGCGAAGCGGCGCGCACTCACCGCGGACACCCCGGAGATGGTGGACGCGCGGCTGCGGTTCCTGGGGCGCGGCCACTACGCGCCGGTCGAGCGGGCGCTCGCCGCGATCGTCGCGGACGCCACCGCGCCCGGCATCGTGCTCGACGTCGGTTCCGGCCCGGGGACCTACCTGGCGCATGCGCTGCGCGCGGCGGACGGGAGGCTCGGGGTCGCGTTGGACTTGTCGGCCGTCGCGATCCGGCGTGCGGCACGCGCCCACGAGCGCGCGGGGGCCGTCGTCGGGGACGTGACCGAGCGCCTCCCGGTCGTCGACGGCGCTGCCGCCGTCCTGCTCGACGTCTTCGCACCCCGCAACCAGACCGAGTACGCCCGCGTCCTGCACGCCGACGGCGTGCTCGCGGTGGTGACCCCGCGGGCCGGCCACCTGGCGGAACTCGCCGAGGCGACGATCAGCGTGGACCCGGAGAAGGAGCGCCGGCTGCACGACTCCCTGACGCCGTCGTTCGCGCTGCGGTCCTCCGAGGACCTGACGTGGCCCATGGAGCTGTCGGCGGAGGACGTCCACGACGTGGTGCACATGGGGCCGAGCCACCACCACGTCGCGGCGGACACCGTGTTCGAGCCGGCGACGGTGACGGCCGCGGTCACCGTGTCGACGTGGACGCCGACGCGCTGACCGCGGCCCTCAGGACGGATCAGTCACCAGCGGGGGCGACGTCGAGCTGCCAGACCACGCCGAAGCGGTCGCGCAGCTGCCCGGCCAACGGTGCCCAGGCCGAGGGTTCCAGGGGCTGCCGGACCTCGGCACCCTCGGACAGCGCCGCCCAGTACCGCTCGATCTCGGCCGTGTCGTCGCCGTGCACGAACACGTAGAAGGCGTTGGTTCCCTGGTCGTAGGGCTGCCCGGGCCAGACGTCGAAGGCCATGACGCGGAAGCCGGCGGCCGTGGCGACCTGACCGAAGACGATGCGGTCCGCCCAGGCCGGGTCGTCCAGGGCGCCCATCTGGCCGTAGGTGGCGGCGGTGACCTCGCCGCCGAAGACCGATGCGTAGAAGTCGAGCGCCGCGCGGGCGTCGCCGTCGAAGTTGAGGTGGGTTGTCGTTTCGATGCTCATGGGACGAGGATGACGGGCAATGCGGTCAGATCGTGTCCGCTTCTCGGACGAAGATGGACGCCATGGCCGGACCCTCCGCACGGATGCTCGCGCTGCTCTCCCTGCTCCAGGTGCACCGCGACTGGCCGGGCGACGAGCTCGCCGGGCGGCTCGACGTCAGTCCGCGCACCGTCCGCCGCGACGTCGATCGGCTCCGCGGGCTCGGGTACCGGGTGGAGGCACTCCGTGGCCCGGCCGGCGGCTACCGGCTGGAGGCCGGCTCCGACCTGCCCCCGCTGCTCTTCGACGATGACCAGGCTGTGGCGATCGCCCTGGCGCTCGCCGTGGCACCGGCATCGGGGGCGGACGTCGCCGAGTCGGCGGCCCGCGCCTTGGCGACCGTCCGGCAGGTGATGCCCGCGCGGCTGCGGTCCCGGGTCGACGCGGTGCAGGCCGTGCCCGCGACGAGCCGGACCACCACCGACCCGGAGGTCCTGGTGGCGGTGAGCGAGGCCGTCCACCTGCAGGAGGTGTTCCGCTTCGGGTACGGCGACGATGAGACCCCGCACCGGGTGGAACCGCACGCCGTCGTCGCCCGGAACGGCCGCTGGTACCTGCTCGACTGGGATGCCGATCGCGACGACTGGCGCACGCACCGCATCGACCGGATCACGCCCCGGATGCGCACCCGCGTCCCCTTCACACCACGTCCGATCCCCGGAGGCGATGCGGCCGCGTTCGTGTCCGCGCGGTTCAAAGGGTCGGCGGTCGACGACGTCTGGCCGTGCACCGGTTCGGTGACCACGACGGCGGACGATGCGCGGCGGATCGCGCCGTACCTGCCCGAGGACGCCGTGGTCGAGCAGCTCGAGGACGACCGGGCCCGCGTCACCCTCGGATCGTGGTCGTGGGACGGGCTCGCGGGAGTGGTGTCAGGACTTGCGGTCGACTTCGTCGTCGCGAGTCCGGACGAGCTCGTCGAGGCCGTGGTAGGCCTCGCTGACCGGTTGCGCGCGGCCGGCACGCGTGGCCCAGCGTGATCAGTGGCGACCTCTCCAGATCGCGTGGTCCAGCCAACCGGCGCCGACACCCATCGACGAGAGATCGAGGTGCTCGTTGCTCGGGAAGGCCCCGAGGAGAGCGGCCACGCGCTCGGCCCAGTCGTCGTCGGACGGGATCGACCTGAGCAGGTAGGCCATAACCGCCAAGGTGTTGTAGACACCGAACTGCTTCGGCGCATCGGTTCCCGAGAGATGTGCGAGGAGCGGTACCGCACCGGAACTCGGGCGTTTCGGGACCACGACCAACTTCCGGTTGAACAGACGCGCATGGTGCGCTGCGACGTTCCGGACGTAGTTGACCGAGGCGAGCCAGCTCAGCATCGTCTTCTTGGTCGGGACGCCGAACTCTCCGGCGATCCGGGTGGCGACGTCGTTCCGGAGACCGCCGTACAGCCGAGCGAGGTGTCCCAGCTCGAGGATTTCGGTGAGTGCCCAGATGGGCATCCGGTCGTCGTACTTGGCGCGGAAGTGGGCAACGAACGACTCATCCGAGGAATCCTGCCGTTCGCGGACGCGCTGCAGCCAAGCAGTGTGCGGGCTGGAGCCATAGGACGCATCGGCCCGGTGTGCGGTGAAGGCATCGGTGAAGAGTGATCCGTCTTCGTGAGCGAAGGGGGCGTGCTCTCCGAGGACGTGGCCGACCTGGGTCCGAACGGCCACCTCGATCCGCTCGACACCTTCGATCACCAGGAGCCGGAGACTCCGATCGAAGGCAATGAGTGCTTCTGCTGCGGCGAGTTCCGTCCCTGCTCGGTACCGGTCCTGGACCTCGATGTGCCGACGGCCGCCGTCGTCGATCTCGAACGAGGATTCACGGAAGGGGTAGAGGTACCCGGTGAGGCGGTAGTAGCCGACTTCGCGCAGCACCGAGCTCGCGACACCCCGAACACCGATGCAGACTCCCTTGGAAGCCAGCTTCTCGATCTGCTCACCGATCGAGAGCCACGGCTTCACGTACTCCATGCGCCCCCCGAGACAAGAAAATCGGCCCGAGCCGTGAGGCGAGCGGGCCGATCGTGATACCGAAACCCTACCAGGATCCGCGTCACGGGATCGAGCGCTCTCCACAGGCGTTAGGAGCGTGCATGCGTCCGCCAGGGCGGCGTCAGGGATCCGTTAGGAGCGGCCTGGAGGCCCGGCGCAGGACGCAGCATCGGTTCGGCACCACTCGTGGTGCCGGTCCGCGTCACCCGGCGCGGACACCGCAGATCTTCTGGAGTCCCTCGTGTTCGACGTGTTCGTCGTCGCCGGTGTCCTCGCCGTGTTCGGCGTGGTGGCACTGATCGCCAAGGGGGTGGAACGGCTGTGATCGGCATCACCATCGCGGCCGCCGTCCTCGGCATCGCCGCAGTCGTGTACCTCGTCTGGGCGCTCGTGCGTCCGGAGCGCTTCTAGTGGGCGCCGCGGACGTCTGGGCGGGCATCGCCCAGGTCGCCACCCTCGTCCTGCTGCTCGTCGTCGCGTACCGCCCGCTCGGCGACTGGATGGCGAAGGTCTTCACGCCCGTCCGCCACAACCGGGTCGAGCGCGGGGTCTACCGGCTGATCGGGGTCGACCCGGACGCCGAGCAGTCGTGGCCCGTGTACCTGCGCGGCGTGCTGCTCTTCAGCGTCGCCGGGCTCCTGCTCGTCTACCTGCTGCAGCGCATCCAGGTCGTCCTGCCCGGCGACCTCGGGCTGCCCGGCGTCGGACCCTCGCTCGCGTTCAACACCGCGGCGTCGTTCGTGTCGAACACGAACTGGCAGTCGTACTCGCCCGAGGTCACCCTCGGCTACACGGTGCAGATGGCCGGCCTCGCGGTGCAGAACTTCCTGTCCGCAGCCGTCGGCCTGGCGGTTGCCGTGGCCCTGGTGCGCGGGTTCGCCCGTCGCAAGTCGGGCACGCTCGGCAACGTGTGGGTGGACATCGTCCGCGGGCTCGGCCGACTGCTGCTGCCCGGGGCGTTCGTCTTCGCGATCGTCCTCGTCGCCGGCGGGGTCGTCCAGTCGTGGGGGAGCGGCACCGACGTCACCACGCTCATCGGTGGCACGCAGCACATCCCCGACGGGTTCGTCGCCTCGCAGGAGGCGATCAAGGAACTCGGCACGAACGGTGGCGGCTACTTCAACGCGAACTCGGCGCACCCGTTCGAGAACCCGCAGGCGTGGACGAACCTCGTCGAGATCTTCCTGATGCTCGTCATCCCGTTCTCGCTCCCGCGCACGTTCGGGCGGCTGGTCGGCGACGACCGCCAGGGGTACGCGATCCTCGCCGTGATGGGCGCGATCTTCCTCGTGTCGCTGTCGGTCATGTCGATCGCCGAACTCGGCGGCGGCGGTGTCGCCACACACGCTGCCGGGGCCGCGATGGAGGGCAAGGAGAGCCGCTTCGGCATCCTCGGTTCGACGCTCTTCTCGACCGCGACCACCTCGACGTCCACCGGTGCGGTCAACGCGATGCACGACAGCTACACCCCGATCGGCGGGATGATGGCGCTCGTCAACATGATGCTCGGCGAGGTCACCCCCGGCGGCGTCGGATCCGGCCTGTACGGCATGCTCGTGCTCGCCGTCATCACGGTGTTCATCGGCGGCCTGCTCGTCGGTCGCACCCCGGAGTACCTCGGCAAGAAGATCCGCGCCAAGGAGATGACCTTCGCGGCGCTGTACATCCTCGTCACGCCGACGCTCGTGCTCCTGGCCACCGGGCTCTCGCTCGTGATCCCCGGGGTCCGCGAACAGGTGCTCGGGACGTCGATCTTCAACCCCGGCAACCACGGGCTGACCGAGCTGCTCTACGCCTTCACGTCGGGTGCGAACAACAACGGCTCGGCCTTCGGCGGGCTCACCGCGAACACCACGTGGATGAACTCCTCGCTCGGCGTCGTGATGCTGCTCGGCCGCTTCGTGCCGATGGTGTTCGTCCTGGCGCTCGCCGGGTCCCTCGCCGCGCAGGACCGGGTGCCGGAGACCGCCGGCACGCTGCCCACCCACCGCCCGCTGTTCATCGGGCTGCTCGGCGGCGTCGCCGTCATCGTCACCGCACTCACCTACTTCCCGGTGCTCGCACTGGGTCCGCTCGCAGAAGGACTGTCATGACCACCCCCGTGACCACGGAGTCGGAACCGCGCACCGCAGTGGAACCGGCCACCCGCTCGTCCGCATTCGGACCCCGCCAACTGGTGGCGGGCCTCCCGGGCGCCCTGCGGAAACTCGATCCGCGACTCATGTGGCGGAACCCCGTCATGTTCATCGTCGAGGTCGGCGCGGCGCTGACGACGGCGGCTGCCGTCGTCGAGCCGTCCGCGTTCACGATCGCCATCGCCGTCTGGCTCTGGCTCACCGTCGTCTTCGCCAACCTGGCGGAGTCGGTGGCCGAGGGCCGTGGCAAGGCGCAGGCCGACACCCTGCGGAAGACCCGCTCGACCACGAGCGCCCGTCGGGTGCTCGGGTACGCGACGACCGACGCGGCCGCGACCGGCAACGAGACCGAGGAGGTCGCGTCCGTCGACCTGGCGAAGGGCGACGTGGTCGTGGTCGTCGCCGGCGAGGTCATCCCTGGCGACGGCGACGTCATCGACGGCATCGCGTCGGTCGACGAGTCCGCCGTCACCGGCGAGTCCGCACCGGTCATCCGCGAGTCCGGCGGTGACCGCAGTGCCGTCACCGGCGGCACCCGGGTGCTGTCGGACCGGATCGTGGTGCGCATCACCTCGACGCCGGGCGAGACCTTCATCGACCGGATGATCCGCCTGGTCGAGGGTGCGGCACGGCAGAAGACGCCGAACGAGATCGCGCTGAACATCCTGCTCGCCTCGTTGTCGATCGTCTTCGTGATCGTCTGCCTGACGATGCAGCCCATCGCGGGACTCGTCGGTGCGACGGTCAGCGTGCCGGTGCTCATCGCCCTGCTCGTCTGCCTCATCCCGACCACCATCGGAGCCCTGCTCTCCGCGATCGGCATCGCCGGCATGGACCGGCTCGTGCAGCACAACGTGCTGGCGATGTCGGGCCGCGCGGTCGAGGCCGCCGGTGACATCACGACGCTGCTGCTCGACAAGACCGGCACGATCACCTACGGCAACCGTCGGGCATCCCGCGTGGTGCCGGTGCCGGGCGTGAGCGAGGCTTCGCTCATGGCGGCAGCCGCGCTGTCGAGCGCCGCCGACGGGACACCGGAAGGCCGCTCGATCGTGTCGCTCGCTGCTGACGCAGGGGTGGCGCCGGCACTGCCGGACGGCGCTGTCGAGGTGCCGTTCACGGCGCAGACGCGCATGTCCGGTCTCGACCTGCCCGACGGGTCGCAGATCCGGAAGGGCGCCGCTGCGGCAGTGCTCGCCTGGGCGGACACCACCGAAGCCGGTGTGGTGTCGGCCATCGACGCGACCGTCGCGGAGATCTCCGACCAGGGCGGCACCCCGCTCGTCGTCGGCCGCCGCTCCTCCGACGGCGCGGTCGCCCTGCTCGGCGTCGTGCACCTGAAGGACGTCGTCAAGGACGGAATGGCGTCGCGGTTCGCCGAGCTCCGGTCGATGGGCATCCGCACGGTGATGATCACCGGCGACAACCCCCGCACCGCGGCCGCCATCGCCCACGAGGCCGGCGTCGACGACTTCCTCGCCGAGGCCACCCCGGAGGACAAGCTCGCCTACATCAAGCGCGAGCAGGAGGGCGGCAACCTCGTCGCCATGACCGGTGACGGCACCAACGACGCCCCGGCCCTGGCCCAGGCGGACGTCGGCGTCGCGATGAACACCGGCACGACGGCGGCGAAGGAGGCGGGCAACATGGTCGACCTCGACTCCGACCCGACCAAGCTCATCGACGTCGTCCGCATCGGCAAGCAGCTGCTCATCACCCGCGGTGCCCTGACCACCTTCTCCATCGCCAACGACGTCGCGAAGTACTTCGCGATCATCCCGGCGATGTTCCAGGCGGCGTTCCCCGGGCTCGCGGCGCTCAACATCATGGGGCTGCACAGCCCGTCGTCCGCGATCCTGTCGGCGGTCATCTTCAACGCGCTCGTCATCGTGGCGCTCATCCCGCTGTCCCTGCGTGGCGTCAAGTACCGCGCGGCCGCAGCGTCGTCGATCCTCGGCCGCAACCTGCTCGTCTACGGGCTGGGCGGCGTGGTCGTCCCCTTCATCGGCATCAAACTGATCGACCTCGTGGTCGGTCTCATCCCGGGGTTCTAGTCATGGCATCTGCACGTTCCACCTTCCGTTCCGCCGGTGTGGCCATCCGCCTCACCCTCGTCGCCACCGTCGTCCTGGGCGTCGGCTACCCGCTCGCCGTCTGGGGCGTCGGCCAGGCGGCGTTCCACGACCAGGCCAACGGTTCGATGGTCACGGACTCGTCCGGCAAGGTCGTCGGTTCCTCGTTGATCGGGCAGTCGTTCACGGGCAAGCAGGCCGACCGCTGGTTCCAGTCCCGGCCGTCCGCCGCCGGGGACGGCTACGACGCGGGGGCGTCCTCCGGCTCGAACCTCGGGCCGAACAACGCCGACCTGCTCAAGGCCGTCGAGGAGCGTCGTGCGGCGCTGGCGAAGGCCGACGGGGTCCCCGCCGCGCAGGTGCCCGCCGACGCCGTGACCGCATCCGGTTCGGGGCTCGACCCGGACATTAGCCCGGCCTACGCGTCCCAGCAGGTGGCTCGTGTGGCCTCGGCGCGGGGGTTGTCCGTCGCCACCGTGCGGCAGCTCGTGGCGTCGCACACCGAGTCGCGGCAGCTCGGGTTCCTCGGTGAGCCCGTCGTGAACGTGTTGTCGCTGAACCTGGCCCTGGCGAAGCTGTCCTGACCGTGCGGTCACCTCGCCGCCCAGCTCGGCCGTCCGCCGATGCCGTCGGTCAGATCGTCGTGCTCGTCGATCAACCGTCGAACGGCATCGGCGTGACGGTCGCACGGGCCGACGGTCTCGGCGAGGTGTGCGAGCAGTTCGAGGGAGTGCACCGGCGTGCGCTTCGGCAGTCCCTCGAGTCGAGCGACCAGGTCCGCGGGGGAGCGGAAGGTCGGCGGCGGGATCCAGCGTGGGAAACGAACGTGAGCGAAAGAAAAGAGTGCCCCGCGCCAACAAGCGACACGGGGCGGTGCAGTCCCACCCGATTTGAGGAAGCCGAGGCTCGAGCCTTGGTGGGAACGGTTACGAGGAGAATATCAGTCGACCGGCTGCCCCGCAACAGCGGACGCGAGAGGATGAGCACGTGAAGCGCGGGAAGCTGCGGGTCCTGCTCGGTGCGGCGCCCGGTGTCGGCAAGACCTACACGATGCTCGAAGAGGGGCGTCGGCTGCTCGACGAGGGTCGCGACGTGGTCGTCGCCGTCGTCGAGACGCACGAGCGCGCCGCCACCGCGGCACTGGTGAACGGGCTCGAGGTCGTGCCCCGCCGCACCGTCTCGCACCGGGGCGTCGACCTCGACGACCTCGACCTCGACGCCGTCATCGCCCGGGCACCCGAGGTCGCGCTGGTCGACGAGCTCGCCCACACGAACGCCCCGGGGAGCCCGAACGAGAAGCGCTGGCAGGACGTGGAGGCACTGCGGGACGCCGGCATCGACGTCATCTCGACCGTCAACGTGCAGCACATGCAGTCCCTCGGCGACGTGGTCCGCGAGATCACCGGCACCGTGCAGCGCGAGACCGTCCCCGACGCCGTGGTGCGCGCGGCCGACCAGATCGAGGTCGTCGACCTGGCCCCGGCAGCGCTGCGCGAACGGCTCTCCGACGGGCTCGTGTACCCGGCGGCCCGGATCGACGCCGCGCTGTCGAACTACTTCCGCCTCGGCAACCTCACCGCGCTGCGCGAGATCGCCCTGCTCTGGCTGGCCGACGAGGTCGACGACGCGCTCAAGGCCTACCGCGCCGAGCACGGCATCGAGCACCGGTGGGAGACCCGGGAGCGCGTGCTCGTCGCCCTGACCGGCGGCCCCGAGGGCGAGACCCTGCTGCGCCGCGGCGCCCGGATCGCCGCCCGCAGTGCTGGCGGCGAGCTCGCCGCCGTCCACGTGACGACGAACGACGGCCTGCGCGTCCGGCACCCCGGCGCGCTCGGCAAGCAGCGGACCCTGCTCGAGCAGCTCGGTGGGACGTACCACCAGGTCGTCGGTGACGACGTGCCGAGCACGCTGGTGCGGTTCGCGCGGTCGATCGACGCCACCCAGATCGTGATCGGGGTCAGCCGCCGCAGCCGGCTCGCTGCCGCGATGACCGGTCCGGGGATCGGCAACACCGTGATCCGCGAGTCCGGCGACATCGACGTGCACGTCGTCACGCACGAGCGCGCCGGCGGCGGGATCACCCTGCCCAAGCTCGGCGGCAGCCTGTCGCGCGGCCGGGTGATCGCCGCGTTCGTCCTGTCGGTCCTGGTCGGGCCGCTGCTCACGTGGGTGCTGTCGATCGGCAGCGATCCGGACGCCATCACGGTGGACGTGCTGGCGTACCAGCTGCTCGTCCTGGTCGTGGCGCTCGTGGGTGGGATGTGGCCGGCGGTGTTCACGGCCGTGCTGTCCGGACTGAGCCTCGACTACTTCTTCGTGCAACCCCTCTACATGGTCACCGTCCAGCAGCCGTGGCACCTGTTCGCCCTGGTCATGTACGTGATCAGTGCGGTGCTGGTCAGCTTCGTGGTCGACCGGTCCGCTCGCCGTTCACGTGCCGCCCGTCGGGCCTCGGCCGAGTCCGGGCTCCTGATGGGCATCGCCGGCAGCGTGCTCCGCGGCGACGACGCCCTGCAGGCACTGCTCGACCGCACCCGTGAAGCCTTCGGCTTCGTCGGGGTCCGGATCCGCCAGGGTGACGAGGTGCCGGCGACCTCCGGCGAGTTCGGTGCGACGCCGGACGCGTCGACGACGCTGGCGTCCGGTGCCGTCCTCGAGTTCGCCGGTGCGCCCGACGACCCGACCCAGCGCCGGTTGCTGCGGGTCGTCGAGCAGCAGCTCGACGCCGCCGTCGAGCACCGGGAGCTGACGCGCACCGCCGTCGGCGCCGAGCGCATCGCCGCCGCCGACCGGGTCCGGAGCGCGCTGCTCGCGGCCGTCGGCCACGACGTTCGCCGACCCATCGCCGCGGCCTCCGCCGCCGTGCAGACGCTGCGTGCGCCCGACATCGACCTGTCACGGGCCGACCGGGAGGCGCTGCTCGCGACCGCCGACGAGAGCCTCGGTCAGCTGGCGGTGCTGTTGGCAGACCTGTTGGACGTCAGTCGCGTGCAGGCCGGAGTCCTCGCGGTCACCCCGGCGGCGATCGCGCTCGAGACGGTGGTCGCCCCCGCACTCGACGAGCTGGAGCTCGGGCCCGACGACGTCGACCTCGACCTGCCCGCGGACCTGCCGCCGGTGCTCGCCGACCCGGTCCTGCTGCAGCGCGTCGTCGTGAACCTGCTCGCCAACGCCGCCCGGTACGCCCCGGACGGCACCCACGTCCGCGTTGCCGCGAGCGCGTTCGCCGGCGGGGTCGAACTCCGCGTCGCCGACCACGGCCCCGGCATCCCCGAGGACCGCCGCGACGAGGTGTTCCAGCCGTTCCAGCGGCTCGGTGACACCGACAACGAGACCGGCCTCGGGCTCGGGCTGGCCCTGGCGCGCGGGTTCACCGAGGGCATGGGCGGCACGATCGAGGTCGACGACACCCCGGGCGGTGGGCTCACCGTCGTGGTGCGGCTGCCGATCGCCGGGCACGTGGGAGTGGAGATCCGATGAAGGTCCTGATCGCTGACGACGACGCGCAGCTCGTCCGCGCGCTGTCGGTGACGCTCTCGGCGCGCGGGTACGACGTCGTCACGGCTCGGGACGGGCGCGAGGCGATCGACGCCGTCATCACCGAGCGCCCCGACCTGGTGCTGCTCGACCTCGGCATGCCCCGGCTCGACGGGATCGGGGTGCTCGAGGGCGTCCGGGCCTGGTCGCAGGTGCCGGTACTCGTGCTCTCCGGCCGGACCGACTCGTCCGACAAGGTCGACGCGCTCGACGCCGGTGCCGACGACTACGTGACGAAGCCGTTCCAGATGGACGAGCTCCTCGCCCGGCTGCGAGCACTCGGACGGCGCCGGGTGGTGGCGTCGGAGGAGACCCCGACGATCGCGATCGGACCGCTGCTCGTGGACCTCGTCGCGAAGCAGGTCACCCCGGCCGAGGGCCCCGCGATCCGCCTGACGCCCACCGAGTGGCGCCTGCTCGAGGTCCTGGTCACGAACCCCGACCGCCTGATGACCCGCGAGATGCTGTTGACCGAGGTCTGGGGGCCGACGCACGGCAACGACTCCGGGTACCTGCGGCTGTACATGGCCCAGCTGCGGCGGAAGCTCGAGCCCGACCCCGCGCACCCGCGCTACCTGGTGACGGAGTCCGGCATGGGGTACCGCTTCGCCCCCGGAGCGTAGGGGTACCGCCGCCGCGGACACCCTGGCGGGTCGCTGTCGGGGAACTGTCGTGTCGGTGGCGGGTCCCTGTCGTGGTGCGCCGTTCCGCGGTTCCCTACTGTTCAGGACATGAACGAGATGCGGATCGGTGAACTCCGACGACTGCGGGGCTGGACCCAGGAACGACTGGCCGAGACGAGCGGCATCGCCGTGCGGACGGTGCAACGGATGGAGAGCGGCAACGACGCGAGCCTCGAGTCGCTGTCCGCGGTGGCCACGGCCCTTGAGGTCCCCGTGCGCGACCTGTTCGCCACCGAGGAGCCGGCGTCGCTCGACCCCGGGGTGCGCGGTCTCGACGAGCGCGCCGAGCGGGAGCAGGCGCAGCGCGACGCGGCTTCGCGCGGCTGGCAGTACCTGTACTCCGGCGTCGGCATCGTCGTGACGCTCGGCACCCTGGCACTGATCGGTTCGCGCATCTGGCCGGGGGCCGCGATCTTCGTCATCCCCATCTACTGGGCGGGTGGGCGGCTGCTCTCGCAGTTCCTGATGGCGACCGTCGTCGAGCCCGCGCTCGACCGTCGGTACCCGTTGTCGCGGTCTCGTCGGGATGCCTCGTCGCGGTCCCGTCGCTTCACGCCCGGGAGCTGAACGCCGCGAGCTCCGCCCGGGTCCGGGCACCGTGCTTCCGGAGCAGGTTCGCCACGTGGTACTTCACGGTGTTGACGCTGATGCCGAGTCCCTCGGCGATCTCCCGGTTGCCGACACCGGTCGCCACGAGCCGCAGGACGTCGCGCTCCCGCGGGGTCAGGTCGCCGTCGTCGACCGCGTCCACCTCGGTCGGCCGCGGGTCGAGCGGCAGTGAGATGTCGAGCACCGATCCCCACCCCGGCGTGCTCGCGACCTGCACCCGCCCGTCGAGCGTGACGACCCGCTCCGCGATCGGCCGCATGGCGTCGTCCTGCACGTCGAGCGTGCCGGAGCCGTCGTCGCGGAGCTGCATGAGCAGGTTCCGGCCGTCGCAGTCCCACTGGATGCGCACCCGCTTCGCCGCACCGTCGTCGACCAGGGCGAGCACCGCGGTCCGCACGATCGCCCGGGCCGCGTGGGCGACGTCGCCCGGCAACGCACGACCGGTGGCCGGCGGTTCGACGAACTGCACGTCGAGGTCCCCGAAGCGCACGAGCGGTCGCAGGTCGGCGCGCAACCGCGAGAACGCGCCGGTGACCGGTTCGAGCAGGGTGCTCCGCTGCTGATCGGTCACGGTGCGCAGGTCGACGAGGGCGGCCGAGGCGATCTCGACGGCCTCCGCCCGGGCAGCCGCGTCGGTGACCCGCGACGACCGGAGCACGGCGAGGACGGACTCGAGGGTCAGCGCGTGCCGGTCCGCCTGCTCGGCGACCGTGCGGGCGTGCTCGGCGGCCGCGAGCCGGATGGCGGAGCCGCCCTGGGCCTCCAGGGTGTCGACCGATGCGTCCATGGACGCGACGGTACCCGTCCCACCCGAGCGGACGGGCCCACCCGATGGGATGGGGTCCCTGCCGGGGCGGGTAGCGGCGTGCCGAGGCGCGCAAGGGAAGGATCGAGGGCATGGCAGCAACCACCGTCTCCGCAGCGCTCGACCTGGTCGTCCGCGAGGTCGGCGACCTGGCGGCCCGCCTCGACGACGCCCCGGCCCAGCGCGCACTCGACCTGATCGAGGGCGCCGACCGGGTGTTCGTCCACGGCGCCGGTCGCTCCGGCCTCGCCCTCCGCATGACCGCGATGCGCCTCATGCACCTCGGGCTCGACGCCCACGTCGTCGGCGAGGTCACCACCCCGGCGATCCGTCAGGGTGACCTGCTCCTCGTCGCGAGCGGCTCCGGTACGACCACCGGCATCGTGCAGGCCGCGCGCACCGCGCACGAGGTCGGCGCATCCGTCGTGGCGCTCTCGACCACCGACGACTCCCCGCTCTCCGAGCTGGCGGACGTCACGATCGTGCTGCCCGCCGCGACGAAGACCGACCGCTCCGGCACCGCCTCGGCCCAGTACGCCGGGGGTCTCTTCGAACAGGCGGTCGCCCTGGTGGGCGACGCCGTGTTCCACGCCCTGTGGACCCGAGGCGGGCAGTCCGCCGACGACCTCTGGCCCCGTCACGCCAACCTCGAATGAAAGGCACACCCATGCAGCTCCAGTTCGCCATGGACACCCTGACCACCGAAGCCGCCCTCGAGCTCGCCGCCGCGGCCGCGCCGCACGTCGACGTCCTCGAGCTCGGCACGCCCCTGATCAAGAGCGCCGGCCTGTCCGCCGTCACCGCGATCAAGGAAGCACACCCCGACAAGATCGTGTTCGCCGACCTCAAGACCATGGACGCCGGTGAGCTCGAGGCCGACATCGCCTTCTCGGCCGGTGCCGACCTGGTCACCGTCCTCGGTGTCGCTGGCGACTCGACGATCGTCGGCGCCGTCAAGGCCGCGAAGAAGCACGGCAAGGGCATCGTCGTCGACCTGATCGGCGTCTCCGACAAGGCCGCCCGAGCCCGCGAGGTCGTCGCGCTCGGCGCCGAGTTCGTCGAGGTCCACGCCGGGCTCGACGAGCAGGCGGAAGAGGGCTTCACGTTCTCGACCCTGCTCGACGCCGGCAAGGACTCGGGCGTCCCGTTCTCGATCGCGGGCGGCGTGAACGCGTCCTCGGTCGCCTCGGTGCAGGAGGCCGGTGCCCGCATCGCCGTCGCCGGCAGCGCGATCTACAGCGCCTCGGACGTCGGCGCAGCAGCCGCCGAGATCCGCGCCGCCATCAAGTAGCGCGTCCCAGTCGCCCTCCTCGGGCGACGGTCAACGAGTGAGCAGAAGACGTCGAGTGCGACCACCGCACCCGACGTCTTCTGCTCACTGGCTCCCGCCCCTGCGGTCACACCCCGCCCCGCGGTAGCGTCGGGCCGTGGGGATCGAACTGCGCCGCGCGACCGCCGACGACTGGGAAGCCTGGCGACCAGTGCGCCTCCGCGCGCTCGCCGATGCCCCGTACGCCTTCGGCTCGACGCTGCAGGACTGGGCGAACGCACCCGAACACCGGTGGCGCACCCGCCTGTCGATCCCGGGAGCGCTCGACCTGCTCGCAGTCGACACCGCTGCCGAGGTTCCCGGCACGGTCGTCGGGATGGCCAGCGGGATCCCACCCACCGGCCCCGACGGCCCCGCCGAGCTCATCTCGATGTGGGTCGACCCGGCAGCGCGCGGCCGCGGTGTTGCCCGCGCCCTCATCGACGCGATCGCCGTGTGGGCGGCGACCTCCGGAGCCACCGAACTCGAACTCTCGGTGCTGCCCGACAACGCCGTCGCCCGCTGCGCCTACGAGCGAGTCGGCTTCAGCGCCCGCGACGAACCCGGCGATCCATTGCCGGACGGTCGGACCGAGGTCCGGATGCGCCGTACGGTGGCCACATGAACCGAGCGCTGCGCTGGACCACCTGGATCGTCGCCGTCGTCGTCCTGATCGCGGTGGTGTTCCTCGTCTGGGCGCACATCGTGATGCAGGGCACCCGCAGCGCCGCCCTGCAGGTCTGGCGCGACGACCGGATCGCGGTCCGGGACGCCGGTGACTCGGTGGTGATGACCCCGACCGGCCAGGCCGACGGGGTCGGGATCGTCTTCATCCCCGGCGCGAAGGTCGATCCGTACGCCTACATGGCCACGTTCCGGCAGGTGGTCGCCAACGGCACGACGGTGGTCATCACGAAGCCGACGCTGAACCTCGCGTTCTTCGACACCCGGCCGCTCGCCACGTTCGAGGCCCACGCGCCCTCGGTCACACGCTGGGGGGTCGGCGGGCACTCCCTCGGCGGGGTCCGCGCGTGCCAGCTCGCCCAGGACGCCGACGGCCTGCTGCTGCTCGGCAGCTACTGCGCGAACGACATCAGCCGCTCCTACATCGACGTGCTGAGCGTCTCCGGTTCGCGTGACGGCTTGTCGACGCCGGCCAAGGTCGACGCCGCGCGGGACAAGCTGCCGTCGACCGCCACCATGACCGAGATCCAGGGGTCGAACCACGCCGACTTCGGTGCCTACGGCGACCAGCCGGGCGACCGCACGGCGACCATCAGCCGTGCTGATGCCCGCCAGCAGATCGCGGACGCGATCGAGGCCTGGGTGCGCGACCTGCGCTGATCACGCGGGCGGACCGGCGGACGCACCACGGGCCTCCAGACGGTCTGCCTGGAGGCCCGTGGTGCGTGACGTCAGTGGATCACGCCCGCCTCGTGGTCGCGTCCGGAACGGCGCCCGGTGAACCGGGCGACGAAGTACAGGACCACGCCGACGGCGAGCAGGATCGCGGCGTAGAGCCAGACCTGACCGCTCTGCTGCGTCAGCAGCAGGATGCACGACAGCACCCCGAGCACCGGGACGAACGTCCAGACCTTGAAGTGGTCGTGCTCGACGTGGTCGCGGCGGAGCACCAGGACGGCGACGTTCGTGCTGATGAACACGAAGAGCAGCAGGAGCACGACGGTCTCGGCCAGCACGCCCACGTCGCCCACCAGGGTCAGGAGCATCGCGACGATCGTGGTGGCGACGATGGCGGTCCACGGGGTCTTCCGGTTCGGCAGGACCTTCGCGAGCAGGGCGGGCAGGAGCCGCTGCTCGGCCATGCCGTAGGTCACGCGGCTCGACATGATCATCGTGAGCAGCGCGCCGTTCGCGACGGCGACCAGGGCGATGAGGCTGAAGACCCAGTCCGGGATCGGGACACCCGTGGCGGAGACGACCGCGAGCAGCGGGCCGCTGGACTCGGACAGCTCCGAAGCGGGCAGGGCGATCGCGCTGGCGAGGGCGACGAGGACGTAGACGACGCCGGCCGTGGCGAGGGCGCCGAACAGGGCCTTCGGGTAGACGCGGCGGGGGTCGCGGACCTCCTCCGCGATGTTGGCGGACGTCTCGAAGCCGACGAACGAGTAGTAGGCGACGATCGCGGCGCTCAGGGTCGCCAGGGCCGGGTTCGCCTCGGACGGGAACGCGCCGATCCGGGAGACGTCACCGCCGCCACCGCCGAGCATCACGGCCACGACGACGATCACGATGACCAGGCCGGAGACCTCGATGATCGTCATCACGACGTTGCTCTTGAGCGAGTCGGAGATGCCGCGGGCGTTCAGGCAGGCGATCAGGGCGAGGAAGACGATCGCGGTGGGCACGGGCGGCAGGTCGACGAACGTGCCGAGGTAGTCGCCGGCGAAGGCGAGCGACAGACCGGCGGCGCTCGTGACGCCGGCGGCGAGCATGCTGAACCCGACCAGGAACGAGACGATCGGCGCCTTGTAGGCGCGTTCGGCGAAGACCGCGGCACCGCCGGCCTTCGGGTACTTCGTCACGAGTTCGGCGTAGGAGCCCGCGGTGAGCAGGGCCAGCAGGAGCGCGAGCACCAGCGGTGCCCAGAGCGCACCGCCGACGTCCTTCGCCAGCGTCCCCATCAGGGCGTAGATGCCGGCACCGAGCACGTCGCCGAGGATGAAGAGGAACAGCAGCGGGCCGGTGATCGCCTGGCGGAGCTTCGACTGCGTGCCGTCGTGGGGTGCGGCCGTGGTGTCGCTGGTCATGGTGGTGCCTTTCGTCCGGGTCAGCGTGCCGGGGCGTGTCTCAGAGGCCTCACAGGTGCGCCGTGGCGGGGGTCCTCCCTGCACAGCGGAGCGGCCGGTGAACTCGCTCCACAGGGTGCGGCGCGTCGGAACGTCCGGACTGGAGCGGTCCTAGACTCGTCGCGAGCCATTCGTCCACCACCAGTCCCCGGAGGACCGCAGATGACGACGCAGGACCAGCGCACGCCCGCGCGACTCAGTGACCAGCGCGCGCTCCTGTTCGACCTCGACGGCGTGCTCACCCCGACCGCCGACGTGCACATGCGCGCGTGGAGCCGACTCTTCACGCCGTACCTCGAAGCACACGGGGTCGCGCCGTACACCGAGCAGGACTACTTCACCTCCATCGACGGCAAGCCCCGCTACGACGGCGTGCGCTCGCTGCTCGAGTCGCGCGGCATCGACCTGCCGCAGGGCACCCCGGACGACGCACCCGACACCGACACGGTGTGCGGGCTCGGCAACCGGAAGAACGCGGAGTTCACCGCCGAGCTCGACGAGCACGGCGTCGAGCCCTACCCGGGGTCGCTCCGGTTCCTGACCGCCGCGATCGCCGCAGGTATGTCCGTCGCGGTCGTCTCGAGCTCGGCGAACGCCACGTCGGTGCTCCGGACGGCGGGCATCCTCGACCGGTTCACGGTCGTCGTCGACGGGCTCGTCGCGCGCCAGGACGGCCTGACCGGCAAGCCCGCTCCCGACACCTACCTCGACGCAGCGACCCGGTTCGGGCTCACCGCCGCCGAGTGCGTCGTGGTCGAGGACGCCACCAGCGGGGTCGAAGCCGGCCGCAACGGATCGTTCGGTCTCGTCGTCGGTGTCGACCGCGGCGCCGGGGCGGACGCCCTGCGCGAGCACGGTGCCGACGTCGTCGTGTCCGACCTCGACGAACTCATCGACCAGCTGCCCGCACCGGCCACCAGCACGACGTAGGCCACCGGGCCGGACGCTCCCTGGCTGCCGGCCGCACCGACGTACCCATCTCCCTCCCTTCCCACGGAGCAGCATGAACCCCATCACCTCGGACCCCCTCGACCGCGTCCGCTACCCGATCGACGAGTGGGCCCTCGTCGAGACCGAGTACACCCCCGACGAGCAGGGCGTCGCCGAGACGAACTTCGCCGTCGGCAACGGGTACCTCGGCCTGCGCGGGAACCTCGACGAAGGCCGTGGCGGTGTGCAGTACGGCACGTACATCAACGGGTTCCACGAGACCTGGCCGATCCGGCACGCGGAAGACGCCTTCGGCTTCGCGAAGACCGGGCAGACGATCATCAACGCGCCGGACGCCAAGGTCATCCGCCTCTACGTCGACGACGAGCCGCTCGTGCTGGCCGAGGCCGACATCCTCCGGCACACCCGTCGGCTGGAGTTCCGCGGCGGCTACCTGTTCCGCGAGACCGAGTGGTCGACGCCGTCTGGCAAGCGGGTGCTCATCCGGGCACGTCGACTCGTGTCGTTCACCGACCGGCACCTCGCCGTCATCGACTACGAGGTCACCGTGCTCGACGCGGACGCCTCGATCCTGCTGTCCAGTCAGATCCTCAACCGCCAGGACGTGCAGGACGAGTACCACGCCGGCATGCGGGCCGCGGCGAACGCCTTCGACCCCCGCAAGGCCGAGTCGTTCACCGAGCGGGTGCTCGTGCCGAAGCTCAAGCGCAGCACCGGCGGCCGTTCGGTCCTCGGGTACCAGGCGTCCAGCTCCGGCATGACGATCTGCGTCGGCGTCGAGCACCACATCGAGACCGAGAACAGCTGGGACGAGTCGTCGTCGATCGAGGACGACCTGGCGAAGCACGTCTACCGGGTGCAGGCCCGCGCCGGGCAGCCCATCCGGCTCGTGAAGCACGTGGTCTACCACACCTCCCGCGGGGTGCCCGTGCGCGAGCTCGCCGACCGGTGCGACCGCACGCTCGACCGCGCGCACGCCGAGAACGTCGACGAGACCTTCGCGAAGCAGCGCGACTGGCTCGACGACTACTGGGCCCGCAGCGACGTCGAGATCGCCGGTCAGCCCGCGATCCAGCAGGCCGTCCGCTGGAACCTCTTCCAGCTCGCGCAGGCCACCGCCCGCACCGACGGCCACGGCATCGCCGCGAAGGGCGTCACCGGCTCCGGCTACGGCGGCCACTACTTCTGGGACATGGAGATCTACGTCCTGCCGTTCCTGTCGTACACGGCGCCGATCGTCGCGCGGAACGCCCTGCGCTTCCGCTACAACATGCTCGACGCGGCGCGGGCTCGGGCCCGCGAGCTGAACCAGCGCGGCGCCCTGTTCCCGTGGCGGACGATCAACGGTGAAGAGTCCAGCGCGTACTACGCCGCCGGCACCGCGCAATACCACATCGACGCCGACATCTCGCATGCGCTCATGCAGTACGTGCGGGCCTCGGGGGACCGCGAGTTCCTGAAGCGCGGCGCCATCGACGTGCTCGTGGAGACCGCCCGGCTCTGGGCCGACCTCGGGTTCTGGCGGTCCAACGGCGACAAGAAGTTCCACATCGACGGCGTCACCGGGCCGGACGAGTACACGACCGTCGTCGACGACAACCTGTACACGAACGTCATGGCGCGGGCGAACCTGTGGTTCGCCGTCAACGCCTGCCGCGAGCTCGCCGCCGACGACGCCGAAGAGTACGACCGCATGGTGCGCCGGACCGGTCTGCAGCCGGACGAGCTCGTCGAGTGGGAGCACGCCGCCGAGTCGATGGAGATCCCCTTCGACCCGCACCGCGGCATCCACCCGCAGGACGCCCAGTTCCTCGACAAGGAACTCTGGGACCTCGAGAACACCCCCGAGTCCAAGCGCCCGCTGCTGCTCCACTACCACCCGCTGGTGATCTACCGGTTCCAGGTGCTGAAGCAGGCCGACGTCGTGCTCGCGCTGTTCCTGCAGGGGCACGAGTTCACCGCGGCCGAGAAGCGTCGCGACTTCGACTACTACGACGCACTCACCACCGGTGACTCGACGCTGTCCGCGGTCGTGCAGTCGATCATGGCGGCCGAGGTCGGGTACCACGACCTCGCCGACCAGTACTTCCAGACCGCGCTCTACGTCGACCTGGCGGACCTGCACGGCAACACCTCGGACGGCGTGCACATCGCGTCGACCGGTGGCATCTGGGGTGCCCTCGTCAACGGCTTCGGTGGCATGCGCGACCACGGCGGGCGGATGAGCTTCAACCCGCGGTTGCCGAAGCACTGGGACCGTCTGTCCTACCGTCTGACGGTGCGCGGATCGCGGGTCCGGGTCGACCTCGAGCAGGAAGCCATGACGCTCACGGTCGAGACCGGTTCGGGCTTCACGGTGTGGGTGCACAACCAGCAGTGGGACGTCGAGGCGGGGGAGCCCACCGTGGTGCCGCTGCCGCACCACGGGCCGCGGATGTCCGGGCACGCCCCGACCACGAGCGACATCCAGGGCACGCTGCGTGCGGACGGCTCGGTCATCACCGCGTCGATCCCGACGATCTCCCTGGAGCGCGACTTCGACCTCGACGACTCGACCGGCTGACGCCAGTTCCTGCGCTGCACTGCACTGCACTGCCCTGCGCCGCAGTCGCACGTCGCCCCGGTTCCGCCTCGCGGAGCCGGGGCGACCTGTGTTCCCGGGACGTTGCCGGCGCCTCCGAACGCGTCCAGTCGGTCCGGGGCACCGTGGTCTGCCGTGCCCCTCGGGTCGATGGCGTCTCCCCGGGCACGGTTCGTGCAACGAGAGGAGACATCATGGGCAACCGGTTCGAGGGCAAGGTCGCGATCGTCACGGGCGCAGGGTCCGGCATCGGTGAGGCGACGGCGCGGGCGTTCATCGACGAGGGTGCGTCGGTCGTGCTGACCGACAGCGTCGAGGAGAAGGTCCGCGCGGTGGGTGACTCCCTGCCGACGCACCGGGTCGTCGCCCTGCACGCCGACGTGGCGAGCCCGGAGGACTGGGAGACCGTCGTCTCGGCGGCGATCGACCGCTTCGACCGGCTCGACGTCCTGGTGAACAACGCCGGGACCTTCAGCTCGGGCGACATCACCGACATCAGCACGGCCGAGTGGCGCCGGGTCATCGAGACCGACCTGTCCGGTGTGTTCTACGGCACCCGGGCGGCCCTGCCGTTCCTGCGCGAGACGAAGGGGTCGATCATCAACACGTCGTCGGTCTCCGGTGAGGACGCCGACTGGCGGATGAGCCCCTACAACGCGGCGAAGGGCGGCGTGACGAACTTCACCAAGGCGGCTGCCCTCGACAACGGGCAGTTCGGCGTGCGCGTGAACGCCGTCGCTCCGGGACTCATCTGGACCGACCTCACCCAGGAGCAGGCGGAGGACGAGGCCCTGCAGTCGAAGTTCACCGAGCGCATCGCCCTCGGCCGCGGGGGTCGCTCTGCCGAGGTCGCCGAGGCGATCCTGTTCCTGGCCAGCGACGCGGCCTCGTTCATCACGGGTGCGGTCCTGCCGGTGGACGGCGGCACGATGGCGAGCAACGGGCAGCCGCCGCAGGCCTGAGCCGCCCCGGCCCCGGCGGCACCGTCAGCTGGCGACGAGCTCGACCTTGAACCGCTCGGCGTCCTCGAAGAAGGCCGCGTGGTGCTCCGGACCACCGGCGAACGGGTGCCGGTCCTCGTACAGGCGTGCCCAGCCGTGACCGGGAGCCTCGGCCCAGAGTCGCTCCACCGTCTCGGCAGTACCGGCGTGGAACGCCAGGTGGCTGAGCCCCGGTCGGCGGCGGTCGTGATCGCCGCCCAGCGGTGCCGATTCGAGGACGACGTACAACGGGCCGAGCCGCCAGCTCCGGCCGTGCTCCCAGCGTTGGAACGGCTCGTAGCCGAGTTCGCCGAGCAGCCAGCCCCAGGACCCGGCGGCGGTGTCGAGGTCGGCGGTGCGGAGCTCGACGTGGTGCAGCGTGCCGATCGTCACAGGAGCTTCCGGAGGGTGTTCGTGTTGCGGGTCGTCGTCGTGCGCTTGAAGCGTGCGGCGGCGGCCCGCTTGGCGAACACGGTGTCGGTGCTCGAGCCCTTCGGACACGACCAGTAGACGACCCCGTCGCCGCGGGCGACCTGCTCGACCGAGTCGTCGTGTTCGAGGTCCGCGACCAAGGCGTCGAGCGCATCGTCGTCGGACCCGAACACGACGTAGTCGTGCCGTTCGTCGGCACGCGCGAAGGGGAACCCGTCGACCACGGCCGCGAGGGCGTCGTGCCGGACGAGCACGATCCAGGCGTCGTACCCGAACCGGTCGCGCAGCCCCTGCTCGATCGACGTCTTGAGCTGCTCGGCGGGCACGTCGGCGGAGAACACGACGTTGCCCGAGGCGAGCACGGTGCGGACGTCGTCGAACCCGAGCCCTCGGAAGAGTTCCGCGAGCTCAGCGCTCCGGATCGCGATGCCGTTCACGTTGACCCCGCGCAGCAGCGCCACCCACCTGTCCATGTCCGGACGGTAGCGGTCCGGGCCGCTCACGTCCACGTCCGGGCCACGCCCCAACCGGCACCCTGCGGCACGATGTCGACCACCAGGGCCTCGCCGTCGTCGTCGCTGGTCGCCTGGAACCGCCAGCCCACGGTGCGCTCGGGCGCATGGGTGATCGCGGTGGGCAGCTCGGCGCGCGTCACGGTCAGCCGGGTGGGGGTGTCGCTCACCCGCCAGCGCCGTCCGGCCCACACCAGCCGGGTCGGCGTGCCCTCGACCCACCACACCGTGGCGGCCGTGTCGGTGATCATCATCGGGTCTCCTCGTTCGAACGTGTGTTCGAATGGTAGGTGTCGACCTCTGACGTCGCAACTGACCGTTGCATTCAGAACACGTTCTGAATAGGCTCGATCCATGACGCTCGTCGCTCCGCCCCGATCCCGACGGTCGGTGCAGTCCTCTGACCTCTCCCGCCACGCCAAGCAGGTGTTCGCTGCCGCCGAGGAAGCCCCGCTCGAGGTCACCCGTCGCGACGGGAAGCCCCTCGTCCTCACCACGAAGGAACGATCCGACGACGACGACGCAGTGCTCGACATCGCGGCGCAGCTCATCGCCGCGGTGACGCTCAACGAGCAACTGCCACTCCACGATCGGCTGGCGATCCCGTACCCGTGGATCAAGCTCCTCAGCGCCGCAGACCAGCAGCGCTTCGCCCGGGAGATCGTCGACGTCGCCCGTGGCTCGTTCTCGCTCCGGCAGCCGCGCAGACTCCTGCTCGAGATGCAGGCGTGGCGCAACAGTGCCGAGGCGATCGCCGCGGGCTGGGACACCGGAGAGCCGGAGATCCTCGCCGAGCCGATCCGCGTCCAGAAGCCCTGACGCGGTGGCGGGCCGGCGCGGCGGGGTCCCCCGGCCGATCCGTTCGACGGAGTACACGATCGTCTTCGGGGACACGTGGCGCGGAACAGGGGTGGCGCGACGTGGTGGCGGTGCAGCGGAACGCAGTCGCTGCCGCGTGGGATCGGCTGACCACGGATCCGTTGACCGAGGACCTGTCCTGCCACGCCCTGCGCGGGGAACTCGGTGTGGTTCGACACTCTGGCCGGGAGTGGACGCGTCGTCAGTTCGAGCTGAAGCGCGGCGCCCGGATCTGGTTCACGGTCGACGTGGATGACCGGGTGGTGTGCATCACCGACGTGCACACCCACCACCCCAACCAGACGAAGTGACTGCGCTCGGCCTCGGCAGTCGTCGTGTAGACGGGACCCATGACGAACGACGCACAGGGCCCCGACACGCAGCACCAGGTTCCCGAGGGGGTGTCCGAGGCCACGGTCGAGGCACTCGGCAGCCTGTCCGCCGCGGTCGAGGTCATCGAGCACGCCCGTGGCCTGCTCTACGGGTTCCACCGCCTGACCGGCACCGCTGACCTGAACCTCGGTGAGGCGGTCGAGCAGCTGCGGAAGGCCGGGCACACCGAACTCGCCGAGCGCATCGACACCGAACTCGTGGGCCGCAACGTCATCGCGGGCCGCTGGACGTTCCAGATCGTCGAGGACTACGACGACGGCTACTACGCGCTCGCCAAGGAGCTCGAGCGCACTGCGCGCGACGAGCTCGTGCAGGGCCGCCGCCACCTGTTCGAGGCGGGCATGAAGGAAGACCGTCGCACCCAGGACCAGCGCCACCACGAGGCGACGCCGAGCGACCTGCCGGACTGACCACGGGCCTCCAGGCCTGCGGAAGACGCCGGCGTCCTGCGGAAGACGCCCCGGAAACGTCGAGACGCCGCCGGATTCGGCGGCGTCTCGATGACACGACGGCGTCTTGCGCAGGCCCAGCCCGACCAGCAAGGCCCAGCAGGAACGCCTCAGCCGACGCCGAGCAGCGCCTCCAGCGGCCCCCGCGCGAAGTACAGCAGGAAGCCCGCGGCGACGACGTAGAGCAGCCACGAGACCTCACGGCCACGGCCGGACAGCAGCTTGATGAGCACCCAGCTGATGAAGCCGGCGCCGATGCCGTTCGCGATCGAGTAGGTCAGCGGCATGACGACGATCGTCAGGAACGCCGGCAGGGCCGAGCCGAAGTCCGACCACGAGATGTCCGCGACCTGCGCGACCATGAGCGCACCGACGACGACGAGCCCGGCGGCTGCGACCTCGAGCGGGACGACCTGGGTGAGCGGCGTGAGGAACATCGACGCCAGGAACAGCAGGCCGGTGACGACCGAGGCCATGCCCGTGCGGGCGCCCTCGCCGATGCCGGAGGCCGAGTCGATGAAGACCGTGTTCGACGACACCGACGCGCCACCACCGGCGATCGCGCCGACGCCCTCGACGACGAGCGCCGACTTCAGGCGGGGGAACGTGCCGTCCGGCTTCGCGACACCGGCGGCCTTGGCCAGACCGGTCATGGTGCCCATGGCGTCGAAGAAGTTCGTGAAGACGAGGGTGAAGACGAGCATCGACGCGGCGAGCGGGCCGATGCGGGTGAAGGCGCCGAAGACGTCGGCGTGGCCGACGAGCGACAGGTCCGGCACGGCGAACAGTGCGCTCGGCAGGCCGGGGGCGTTGAGGTTCCAACCGGTCTTCGATTCGACCGAGGTCGGCACCTGGAAGATCGCCTGCAGGATGATCGCGATGATCGTGGTCGCGACGATGCCGATGAGCAGCGCACCCTTGACCCGGCGGGCCATGAGCGTGCCGATGATGATCAGGCCGATGAGGAACACGATGGTCGGCAGGGCGCCGACGGAGCCGTCCTCGCCGAGCTGCAGCGGCGGCGACGCGAGCCCGGAGGACCGCACGAAGCCGGAGTCGACGAGCCCGATGAACGCGATGAACAGGCCGATGCCGACGGTGATCGCGGCCTTGAGCTGTGCCGGGACGGCGGTGAAGATCATCGTCCGGATGCCGGTCAGCGCGAGGATCACGATGATCACGCCGTTGATGACGACCAGGCCCATCGCCTCGGCCCAGGTGACCTGGTGCACGACACTGACGGCGAGGAACGAGTTGATCCCGAGCCCCGCGGCGATGCCGAACGGCAGGTTCGCGATGATGCCCATCGCGATGGTCATGACGCCGGCGACGAGGCCGGTCGCCGCGGCCACCTGAGCGTTCTCGAGCCATCCGCCGCTGACGTCCTTGGCGGCCTGGTCGGCGCTGAACCCGCCGAGGATGAGGGGGTTCAGGATGACGATGTACGCCATCGTCACGAACGAGACGAGGCCACCGCGGACCTCGCGGGGGATCGACGATCCGCGTTGCGTGATGGAGAAGAATCGATCGAGGCCGGTCGCGAAGCGGTTCCGGGGCGTGGTGTCGGTCTGCGGGGCGCTCACCACGAGAGTTTAAAGGACGCTGGGTTTCGGGCGTGTCACACCGGTCTCACAGGTTGTGACAGCCGGGAGGCCCGTTCCACGCGGATCGCGCACCTCGCGCTGGGCGTCTGCCCGCGTTCTCCGGCCATGGCTGGTGTTGGATGAGCGGGTGACGTCACCCATGGACCGCGCCCGTGTCGAGGCCGCCGTCCGCGAGCTGCTGCTCGCCATCGGCGAGGATCCCGACCGCCCGGAACTCACCCGCACCCCCGCCCGGGTCGCCGACTCGTACGCCGAGTTCTTCTCCGGGATCGGCACCGACGCGGTCGCCATCGCCCGGGACGGCACCGTGCACGCCGAGGACGGCGAACGCGGTCGGCTCGTGATCGTGCGCGACGTGAAGTTCCGCTCCGTCTGCGAGCACCACCTGCTGCCGTTCCTCGGGGTCGCGCACCTGGCGTACGCGCCGGGCGACCGCCTCATCGGGCTCGGCACGCTGGCGCGGGTGCTCGACGCGGTGGCCTCCCGTCCGCAGCTGCAGGAGCGGCTCGGCGAACAGGTCGCCGCGACCATCGCCGAGGGGCTCGGCGCCGAGGGCGTCCTCGTGGTCCTCGACGCGCAGCACCAGTGCGTCACGACGCGTGGGGAGCGCCAGACCGGTTCGACGACGGTGACGGTGGCGGCGAACGGTTCGCTCGCCGACGCCGCGGGACGAGCCGAGGCGATCGCGCTCATCGGTGCCGGGCGTGGGACCGAGGCCGGGCACGACGAGCGTGCCGGGGCGGACGCATGACGGGCCTCCCCGACGGCACGGCCGGCCCCGGCTGGGTCGTGCCGGACCTGCGCCACCCGGTCCGGACGTTCGGCCGCCGCACCATCGACTTCGACCACCGCATCGCCGTGATGGCGATCGTGAACCGCACCCCCGACTCGTTCCACGACCGCGGCGCCACCTTCGAGCTCGACCGGGCCGTCGCCGCCTCGGTCCGCGCCGCCGAGCAGGGTGCCGACTGGGTCGACATCGGTGGCGTGAAGTTCGCCCCCGGTCCGGAACTGCCCGCCTCCGACGAGATCGACCGCGTCGTCCCCGTCGTCGAGCAGCTCGCCCAGCAGTCCGACGTCGTCATCAGCGTCGACACCTTCCGCCCGGAGGTCGCTGCAGCGGCGATCGCAGCCGGAGCGACCGTCGTCAACGACACCACCGGCCTGTCCGACCCCCGGATGGCCGCCGTGGTCGCCGACTCCGAGGCCACCGTCGTCATCACGCACTCGCTCGCCGAACCCCGTCGTCCGCTGCCCGCACCCCCGCAGTACGGCGACATCGCGGGCGAGGTCGTCGCGTTCCTGCGCGAACGGGTCGACCGGGCGCTCGCCGCGGGCATCCCCGAGTCGCGGATCATCGTCGACCCGGGCCACGACCTGCACAAGAACACCGTGCACACCCTCGAGCTCACCCGTCGGCTGCCCGAGGTCGTCGCGCTCGGCTACCCGGTCCTCGCCGCGGTGTCGAACAAGGACTTCGTCGGGGAGTCGCTCGGCCGCCCCCGCGGGGAACGGCTCTCCGGATCGCTCGCCGTCGCGACCGTGAGCGCGATGCTCGGCGCCCGGATCGTCCGGATGCACGACGTCGCCGAGAGCGTCGACGCGATGCGCATGGTCGAGGCCACACTCGGATGGCGCACCCCCGTGGAATCGAGGCACAACACGTGAACGTCCTGCCCCCGTCGATCGCGGACCTGTCCGACGACGACCTGCTCGACCTCTACACCGCCGACGCCGGGGCCCCCTGGCTCCGCGTGAACTTCGTCGCGACGCTGGACGGTTCGGCCTCGGCTGCCGGGGTGTCCGGGTCGCTCGGCGGTGACGACGACCTGCGGGTCTTCGACCTGCTCCGGCGGGTGGCCGACGTCGTGCTCGTCGCCGCCGGCACCGTCCGCGACGAGGGCTACGGGCCGATGGTCCTGCACGACGCCGACGTCGCCTGGCGTCGGGCGCACGGCAAGCCGGACCACCCCGTGTTCGCGATCGTCACCGGCTCGCTGTCGCTCGACCCGGGGTCTCGGGTGTTCACCGAGGCGCCGGTGCGCCCGATCGTCCTGACGTCGGCGACGGCGGCTGCGTCGTCGAAGGCGCAGGCGCTCGCCGAGGTCGCCGACGTCGTGCCCTGCAGCGCGGACGACGAGCCGGACTCGGTGGAGGCCGGGCGGATCCGAGGCCTGTTGGCCGACCGTGGCCTCGGGATGATCCACTGCGAGGGCGGGCCGTCGTTCCTCGGGGCGCTCATCGCCGCGGACGCCGTCGACGAGCTGACCCTGACGCTCGACCCGTCGCTCGAGGGCGGGGAGGGGCCGCGCATCGCCCGGGGGTCCTCGCCGGAACTCCGGCGGATGCGACCGGCGCACGTGTTGCTCGGCGCCGGCGGCGTGCTGCTCACCCGGTACGTCCGGGCGCGCTGACCCGTCCGCGCTGGTGCCGGGGCGCGCTGACCCCCGTGGGCTAGGGTCGGGCGCGTGATCGACATCGTGGCGTCCGGGGTCCTCTTCGACATGGACGGGACGCTCGTCGACTCGACCGCGGTGGTCGAGGCGACCTGGACCCGGTTCGGCCACGCGAACGGCATCGACCCCGACGAGATCCTCGCGTTCTCGCACGGGCGGCAGGCGATCGACACCCTGCGGCGCTTCCTGCCCGATCTGCCCCTGGCCGAGCAGCAGCGGATCGCGGCCGAGCTCGTCGCCGAGGAGACCGCGAGCACCGAGGGCATCCTCGAGATCCCCGGCGCCGTCGCCTTCGTGCAGCGACTCGTCGAACTCGGCGTCCCGGTGGCCCTCGTGACGAGTGCCCCGCGTGACCTCGCCGCGGGCCGGATGGCTGCCGCCGGGTTCGCCGTGCCCGAGGCCTTCGTGCCCTCGGAGGACGTCGAGCACGGCAAGCCCCACCCCGACGGCTACCTGCGCGGGGCTGCCCTGCTCGGCGTCGACCCGACCGACTGCGTGGCGTTCGAGGACGCCCCGGCCGGGCTGGAGTCCGCCATCGCCTCCGGCGCGACCACGGTCGTCGTCGGTCCGCTCGAGCACCCGGTGACGGCCGGCCTGCACCGGGTCCACGGGTACGACGGCCTGACCGTCGAGCGCGACGGCGACGCCTTCCGCATCCGCGGCTGAGCGCGGCGCCCCTCCTGCCTGCCCGCGGTCTGCCGTCGGTCAGGACACCCCGCCCGGCCTGCGCCGAGTGGTCAGGAACCGTCGGCTGCGCCGCCGCCAGGCGACACTTCGTGACCACCCGGCGGACGTGAGCGGGGTGTTGCGACCGGCGGGACGGCGGCCTGGAGGCCCGTGGCGGGCCCGCACCATGCCTCCAGACCGACTGTGGGCGCGTCCACGGCGCCTCGGCGGCCGGTCAGGACACCCCGCCCGGCCTGCGCCGAGTTGTCAGGAACCGTCGGCTGCGCCGCCGCCAGCCGACACTTCGCGATCACCTGGCGGACGTGAGCGGGGGGTCGCGACCGCCCAAGTGGACCCCCGAGCCGCCCCTGGAGGCCTGCCCAGCCGACCCCGACGACCCTCGGGTGTGCGGCCGGAACGACCGGGCCGCGGAAGGAGCGGATCATGGCAACCCTCGACGGCAAGAAGGTCCTCGTCATCACGACGAACTACGGCGTGGAGCAGGACGAGATCGTCGTCCCCACCGAGCAGCTGCGTGAGCGCGGTGCCTCGGTGACCGTGGCGGCGAAGGAGACCGGCACGATCCAGACGCTGGTCGGCGACAAGGACCCGGGGCAGACGCTCGAGCCGGACACCACCATCGCCGGTGTCGACGCGAAGGACTTCGACGCCCTCGTGATCCCCGGCGGCACGATCAACGCCGACACGCTGCGCCAGGAGTCCCGCGCAGCGACGCTCGTGCAGGCCTTCGCCGAGGCGAGCAAGCCGGTCGCGGCGATCTGCCACGGCCCGTGGACCCTCGTCGAGGCGGGCGTGCTGTCGGGCAAGACCGTCACGTCGTTCCCGTCGCTGCAGACCGACCTGCGGAATGCCGGTGCCGAGTGGGTCGACCAGGAGGTCCAGATCGACGGCGGCTTCATCACCTCCCGCACCCCGGACGACCTGCCGGCGTTCGTCGACGCGATCGAGAGCGCCCTCACCGCCTGAGCACTGTGCCGCAGGGCGGTCGCCCCGCCCGGCGACCGCGTCAGCCGAGCGCCACGGGGCGGGCCGTGCGGAGCACCGCCGGACCGAGGGTGAGCACACCGTCGGACTCTGGGTCGCACCGCACGCCGCCCCGGCCGCGCATCGCCCGGAACGCCCCGGGTGCCACCTCGTGGTCCATCCAGGCGCAGGGGTTCGCCGCGCGGTAGCCACGGAACCGGACGGCACGACCGAGGGCGCCGCTGCTGTTGCCACCGGGAAGCACGCTCTCCAGCGAGAACGGCTCGCCCCGCAGTGCCTCGACGTCGGCGCCCCGCAGGAACACGTTCCGTCGGGTCGCAGCGGGGTCGACCGTGGCACCGATTGCGTGGCCGACGGCTTCCAGCCCCTCCAGGCCGATCACCGTGACCGAGGCGTGCACGTGCGCCCGGGCCGCGAAGTACCGGTCACCGACGATGCCCAGTCCGGCCCGCAGTTCGATCCGGTCGCGTGACTCGTCCGGATCGTCCGCGCCCACCGGCAGCGCGCCGTCGGCCGGGCGTCCCTCGTACCGGTGCCGCGGCGAGACGAGCAGCAGCGCGACCTCGACCTCGGTCCGGAACGGCAGGTCGTCGAGACCGGCCACGTCGTCTGCGGAAGTCACCCGGTCAACGCTAGCCGGGCCTCCCGGCCGTGCGCTGCTCCGTCCGATTCCCGCCAGTCGACGTCGGCGGCGCATGTCAGGCTGAGTCCATGACCACCCCGGACACCGACGCGCAGCCTGACGCGCTGCACGCCGAGCGGCACCGCGCCGTCGCCTCCCGCGACGCGCGCTTCGACGGCCAGTTCGTCACCGCCGTGCACTCCACCGGCATCTACTGCCGGCCCAGCTGCCCGGCCCGCACGCCGAGGGTCTCCGGCGTCACCTTCTACCGCACGAGCGCCGCAGCGCACCTGGCCGGCTTCCGCGCCTGCAAGCGCTGCCTGCCCGAGGCGACCCCCGGCAGCCCCGAGTGGGACCTGCGCGAGGACGTCGCCGGCCGGGCGATGCGACTCGTCCTCGACGGTGTCGTCGAGCGCGACGGCGTCCCCGGGCTCGCCGCGCGTGTGGGGTACTCGGAGCGGCAGCTCAACCGCATCATGACGGCCGAGCTGGGCGCCGGGCCGAAGGCGCTCAGCCGGGCGCACCGGGCGCAGACCGCGCGGACCCTGCTCACCTCGTCCGACCTGCCCGTCGCCGACGTCGCGTTCGCCGCAGGCTTCGCCAGCGTCCGGCAGTTCAACGACACCGTGCGCGAGGTCTTCGCCGTCACCCCGACCGAACTCCGCGCACGCCGGTCCGGGCGAGGCGACGGTGCCACGGACGGCGGCGACGGGGCACTGCACGTGCACCTGCCGGCCCGGGCACCCTTCGACGCGCAGGGCCTGCTCGACTGGCACGCGCTGCACGCCCTGCCGGGCACGGAGCAGGCGGACACCGACCCCACCGGTCGGGTCACGTCGTACGGGCGGCTGGTCGACCTGCCTGGAGGCCCGGGCTGGTTCAGCGCATCGGCAGCCGTCCCCGACGCGGCCGGGCGGGGCACCGGGATCGACCTGCGCGTGCGGGTCACCGACCTCTCCGACCTGCCCGCGCTCGTGGCGCGGGTGCGTGCGCTGTTCGACCTCGACGCCGACCCGGTCGCCGTCGACGCCGTTGTCGGAGCCGTGCCCGAGCTCGCCGGCCCCGTCGGACGGGTGCCCGGCCTCCGGCTCCCCGGCGCGGTGGACGCGCACGAGATCGTGTTCCGCACCCTGATCGGGCAGCAGGTCTCGGTGGCCGCGGCGCGCACCGCGCAGACCCGGCTCGTGGCCGCACTCGGAGCGACGGTGCCGGACGCCATCCGGCCCGGCGGGCTGCTGTTCCCGTCCGCGGCGGTGATCGCCGAACGCGGGCACGAGGTGCTGCGCGGCCCCGCCGCCCGCGTCGACACGATCCTGCGGGTGGCTGCGGCGCTCGCCGACGGGTCCCTGGTGGTGGACGGTGGGCAGTCCCTCGGTGACCTGCGCGACGGACTCCTCGCGGTGAAGGGCATCGGGCCGTGGACCGCCGACTACGTCGCGCTGCGGGTCCGGCACCACCCGGACATCTTCCTCCACAGCGACCTCGCCGTGCGGAACGGTGCACAGGAACTCGGGCTGCCCGGAACGGCGCGCGAGCTCTCCCTATGGTCGGAGCAGGTGGCCCCCTGGCGGAGCTACCTCACGATGCACTGCTGGCGACCGATCATCGACCGCGCGATGACCGCGACCGCCGGCGCCCGTGCAGCCCGTGCCCCCGAGGACCCCCGGAAGGACGACCGATGACCGACGCAACCATCCAGACCCTGGACACCCCCGACGGGGCGTTCACCGTGCTCGAAGACGCCGAGGGCAGGGTCCTCGCGTCCGGGTGGACCGACTCCGTCGAGCGGATCCTCGCCCGTCTGGCCGACCGCCACCGCCCCGACCGGGTGCTCGACGGCGTGGTCGCCTCGGCCGACGCGGTCGACGCCTTCTACTCGGGCGAGGTCGAGCACGCCATGCAGGTGCCCGTGCGCCAGTTCGGCACCGAGCTCTTCACCGAGGGGTGGCGCCAGCTCCGCCGGATCCCCGCCGGCGGCACCCTGACCTACACCGGGTTCGCGGCGGCGATGGGCCGGCCCGACGCCGTGCGGGCGGCAGCGAGCGTGTGTGCCCGGAACGCCCCGGCGCTCTTCGTCCCGTGCCACCGGGTGCTGCGCTCGGACGGAACGCTCGGCGGCTTCGCGTGGGGCCTCGACGTCAAGCGATCACTGCTCGAACGGGAGTCGGTCGGCACCACGGCACTCGTCTGACTTGTACAAAACGCTCTAGAATGTACAGGTGAGCGAAGTGTCGATCTCCGAAGCCCGTGGCCGCCTGGCGTCGATCATCGACGACGCCCGGCACGAACCCGTCTACCTGACCCGGCGCAACAAGCGCGTCGCCGCAGTGGTCGACGCGGCCGTCCTCGACCGGTTGCTCGAGGCGGCGGAGGACCTGGACGACCTGGTCGCCTACGACGAAGCCGTTGCGGAGAGTGCCCGCATCGGTGGCGAGAACGTCAAGTGGGACGACCTCAAGCGCGAACTCGGTCTCGGGTGACGTACTCGGTCGAGGTCATCCCGGCCGCGCAACGCGTCATCCGCAAGCTCCCGCTCGACGGGCGACGGCGGATCGAGGGGCTCCTCGCGATCCTCGCCGAGCACCCCCGGCCACCCGCCGCACGCAAGCTCGTGAACCGGCCCGGGTGGCGGGTCCACTCGGGGGACTACCGGCTGATCTACCGGATCGACGACGGCAAGCTCATCGTGGTGGTCGTCGATGCCGGGCACCGGCGCGAGGTCTACCGGGACCGATGAGCCGGCAGCCGGCAGCCGGCAGCCGTCAGCCGTCAGGCGATCGCGCCGCGCAGGCTGTCCACGTGCAGTTCGACGAGCGCCAGGACCCGCTCGGGCGCACGTGCCGCCGGATCCCACGTGTGCTCGACCGCCAGCCCGTCGATCAGCGCGTGCAGCCGGTCGACCTCGTCGGTCAGGTCGCGACCGTCGCCGAAGCCGCCGTCCTCACGCAGGATCTCCAGCGCCCGGGTGCACACCCGGCGGACCCCGTCGTTCAGGCGTCGGGCACTCGCGGCCAGGTGGTCGTCGGTGCGCGCGAGCACGCCGAGCTGCACCTGCGCCAGGATCTCGGTCGTGCGCTCGGCGTCGAGCGGCAGCACCTGGGCGAGGACGTCCAGTGCGAGCGCACGACCCGTCGAACGCAGGGCGGCGAGCCGAACGGTGACCCGTTCCTCGATGATCGTCAGGCAGTGCTCGCGCAGGGCGTGCTGTGTCGGGAACACGCGGCGGAGTGACGCCGGGGCGATGCCGGCCTCGTCCGCGACGTTCCGCACGGACAGCGCGCTGAGGCCGTCCCGCTCCAGGATCCGCAGGCAGGCCGCAGCCACCAGGGATCCCCGTTCCTCGAGGTCGACACGGCGGGGCACCGGGTCAGCCTACGGCTGGCTCGATGCTCCGGCCGGGTCCGCGGCTGCGGTGGTGACTCGGCGCGGCCAGATCGTGTAACTGATCGCCCACAGCAGTTCGATGCCCAGGATCACCCCGAGCAGTGCGACCGTGCCCTGCAGCTCGTCCGTGCGCTCCGGGTCGCCGACGACGAGGACGAGCGCACCGATGATCCCGCCGGCGATCAGCACGGCGAGCCCGGTCCGCAGCACGTCGCCCCAGCACCGGGCCGTGTACCGCCGTCCACTCAGACGCTCCGGCGCGGGACCCCCGGCGAACCGGTGCGTGAACCGGACGTCCGCCCACGCGATCATCCGATGCCCGTACGCGACCGAGAAGCCGATGTAGATCGCCGCGAGTCCGTGGTGCCACGACGCGGTTCCGCCACCGAGCAGGTCGACCGTGACGACCGCGAGCAGCACGAGGTCGATCACGGGTGCCGCGACGAGCATCGCCGCACCCGTGCGCGGCCGTCGCAGCAGGTACCGGGTGGTCAGGCCGCCGAGGATCGCGACCCAGAAGGCGATCTCGCAGGCGACGATGGCGATGAGTGTCATGGTTCCCCGTTGCAGTACCGGTGTTCGTTTGAGTACAGGTGTACTCAAACAGCATGACACCGCGACCACCACGGTGTCGAGCGGCGGGGTTCTGCCCCTGGAAGCGGGGGGAGACACGGACTCCCACGCCTGCGACACTCGGAGGACCGGTAATCCGCACGGTCCCCTCCGAGGCCCGACGCATCGCCGTCGACAGCTCGCAAAGGACCCCATGCTCCCTCCAGTCGACCGAACGGTCGTCTCCTCCGACGGCACCACCATCGCCGTCTCCGAGGCAGGGGACGGGCCGGCGGTCGTCGTCGTGGGCGGTGCCTTCGACCACCGGGGGACCCCGTACCTCGACCGCGTGGTCGCCGAGCTCGGCTCGACCCACCGCGTGGTGACCTACGACCGCCGTGGCCGTGGTGCCAGCGGTGACTCCGCGACGTGGGCCATCGAGCGCGAGGTCGACGACCTGCGGGCCGTCGTCGAGAGCATCGGCGCACCGACCACCGCCGTCGGCATCTGCGTCGGCGCCGGTGTCGTCCTGCACGGGCTCGCCACCGGACTGCCCGTCGACGGCGCCGTCCTGTGGGAACCGCCGTACCGCGCCTCCGTCGACCCGCACGCCGACGACGTCGTGTTCGCCGACCTGCTCGACGAACACGTCGGCGCTGGCCGCCGGGCCCAGGCCGTCCGCGGGTTCCTGACCCAGGTGCTCGGGGTCCCGATGGGCCAGATCACGGCCCTGCGGCTCAAGGGGTCGCTCTGGCGCTCCCTGGTCGTCGACGCCCACGTGCTGAGCCGCGAGGTCCGGGTGCTGAACGGCCTCGCCGTGCCCGAGCGAGTCGCTGCCGCCGTGGGTGTGCCGGTGCTCGTCGGTGCCGGTGGCGACGGACTCGAGTGGATGCGTCGTGCGGCCCGCGCTGTGGTCGACGCCGTCCCGGGCTCGGAGTACACCGAGGTGCCCGGGCAGGGACACGTCCCCGCCCCGGCAGCCCTCGGAGCCCTGATCGACCGCGTCCGGAGCCGGATCGTCTCGCCCAGCAGCTGACTGCGAGAGGATGGGCGGGTGAACGCACCCCGCCTCGGTCTCCTGCTCGACGTCGACGGGCCCATCGCCAGCCCGGTCTCCCGCACCATCGCGATCCCGAGCATCGTCGCGGACCTCGTCGCGCTCGCCGCCGAGGGCATCCCGATCGTCTTCAACACCGGCCGCAGCGACGCCTTCATCCGCTCCGAGGTCGTCGGCCCGCTGCTCGCCGGGGGCCTCGCCGAGGGTGGCCGCGTCCACGCGGTCTGCGAGAAGGGCGCCGTGTGGTGCTCGATCGGTCCGCAGTACGACGGCGGCATGGGCGAACTGACGGTCGCCGAGGACCTCGCGCTGCCGCGGGACTACGCCGACGAGATGCGCGAGCTGGTCCGCGACGAGTACGCCGACCTGGTGTTCTTCGACGAGACGAAGCGCGCCATGGTGTCGATCGAGCAGCGCGTCGAGGTGCCGAACGCCACCTACCTGGCCCGCCAGCCGGACTTCGACGCGAAGGCCATGGCCGCACTCGAGCGTCGCGGGCTCGGTGTCCGCCGCCTCGACGACGTCCGACCCGACGCCGACGGCGCCGTGCAGTGGCGCATCGACCCGACGATCATCTCGACCGACGTCGAGTCCGACCGCAGCGGCAAGGACCTGGGGGCCGAGCGCTCGCTCGAGCTCCTCGGGCAGGACGGCGAGCTCCCGGTCACCTGGCGCACCGTGGGAGACTCCCGCAGCGACTACGCCATGGCGGACTGGCTGCACGCCCACGGCCACGAGGTTGCGCACGTCGACGTCCGTCCCGCCGACGGGGTGCCGGCCACGCCGTACCCGGTGCTCACCGCGCCCGACGGCGTGATCCACGACGAGGCCGGAGCCCGGTTCCTGGCGGACTGGCGCGCGGGCCGCTGACGCGAGCACAACCGCATCCCGCTGACGCGGCCGCGGCCGCAACCGCGCCCCGCTGACGCGGCCGCGGCTCTGGACGCACCCATCGGCCGGCCGAGCGGTACGCGCCGGACCGCCACCGCGCCTCCCGGCAGTCACCGGACCGGCCCACCGTCCGGCCGGACGCTTTGCGTGACACAGTGGTACACCAGTACCCTTCCGAGGTCCGCCGCCAGCCGATGACGGGATCCACCCCATGGCAACGAAGCTCCGCATCAAGTCGATCGAGGCCTCCCTGGCCGACTCCGAGGAGCAGGGCAGGTCCCTGAAACGCTCCCTGAAGACGTTCGACATCGCCGCGATGGGGATCGCGGTCGCCGTCGGCGCCGGCATCTTCTCGGTCGGCGCGAACGCCGCCGCGAACTTCGCCGGGCCCGGCGTCATCATCTCCTTCCTGCTCGCCGCCGTCACCTGCGGCCTGGCGATCATGTGCTACGCCGAGTTCGCGTCGACGATCCCCGTCGCCGGCTCCGCGTACACGTTCACCTACGCCACGATGGGTGAGCTGCTCGCCTGGATCGTGGGCTGGGACCTCATCCTCGAGACCCTCACGGCCAGCGCCGTGATCGCGAAGTACTGGGGCATCTACCTCAGCGAAGCGTTCAAGGTGTTCGGCGTCGACCTGCCCAGCACGATCCAGCTCGGTCCGATCCCGTTCACCTGGGGGCCGGTGCTCATCGTCGGGATCTTCACGGTGCTCCTCGCCTTCGGCACCCGCCTGTCGTCGCGGGTGTCGGCGGTCATCACGGTCATCAAGGTCGCCATCGTCGTGTTCGTCATCGTCGCCGGCGCGTTCTTCGTCAAGGCCGCGAACTTCACCCCGTTCATCCCGCCGGCCGAGCCCGCCAAGGGTGCCGAGGGCAGCGTCTGGACGCAGTCACTCGTGTCCTGGTTCACCGGTGCGGAGCCCGCCCAGTACGGCGTCTTCGGCCTGCTCGCCGCGGCGTCCCTGGTGTTCTTCGCCTTCATCGGGTTCGACGTCGTCGCCACCAGTGCCGAGGAGACCGAGAACCCGCAGAAGACGCTGCCCCGCGGCATCTTCATCGGCCTCGGCATCGTGACCCTGCTCTACGTCGGCGTCAGCATCGTCATCACCGGCATGGTCTCGTACCAGCGCCTGGCCGAGGAGGACACACCGTCCCTGGCGTCGGCGTTCAACATCGTCGGGCTGCCGTGGGCCGCCGGCATCATCGCAATCGGCTCCCTGATCGGGCTGACCACCGTCGTCATGGTGCTGCTGCTCGGGCTGTCCCGCATCGTCTTCTCGATGAGCCGCGACGGCCTGCTGCCCCGCTGGTTCTCGAAGACCAACCCGAAGACGCAGACGCCGGTGCGCGTGCAGGTCGTCGCCGGTGTCGTCGTGGCGCTGCTGGCCGGGTTCACCGCGGTCGACAAGCTCGAGGGCATGATCAACATCGGCACGCTGTCCGCGTTCGTCCTGGTGTCGATCGGCATCGTCGTGCTGCGTCGTTCGCGCCCCGACGCCCCGCGGGCCTTCCGGGTGCCGTGGTCGCCCGTGCTGCCGATCATCTCGGCGGTGCTGTGCTTCTGGCTGATGCTGAACCTCGAGGTCGAGACCTGGCTCCGGTTCGTCATCTGGCTGGTCATCGGCTTCGTCATCTACTTCGGCTACAGCCGTCGGCACAGCCGCGTCGGCCAGCGCATGCAGTAGGGCGCTCCGCGGGTCGGCCTGGCCCGCAGAACACCGGTGTTCGCACGTTGCACACCCGCAGACCGCGGCGCGACGTGTGGACACCGGTGTTTTGCATCCACCGCCCGCCCGCCCGCGCCGCCGCCACCGCCACTACGCGCCGACGAGCAGCAGCACACCGAACGCGAGCATCACGACGGCGACCAGGCCGTCGAACACCCGCCAGGTCAGCGGCTTCTCGAACAGCGGCCGCAGCAGGCGTCCGCCGAACCCGAGGGCGCCGAACCACAGGCAACTCGCCGCGACGGCACCGATCGTCCAGAGCCACCGGTCGTCCGCACCCTGCTGGTTCGCCACCGACCCGAGGAACACCAGCGTGTCCAGGTAGACGTGCGGGTTCGCCCACGTGAAGACGAGCATTGTCAGCACGGCCGTCCGCATGGTCACCACCTGGCCGGGAGGCGCGGTACGCGTCCGCCCCGCCGCCACCGTCGTGCCGGTGGTCGCGTCCACCGCCGCGTCCACCCCCGCGCCTGCGTCCGCGCTGGCGCCCACCACACCGTCGTCGGCCGCCGCGTCAGCGACCCGCATCGCGTCCCCCGAGGGCCGCAGCGCACGCCGCGCCGCGAGCACCCCGTACGTGAGCAGGAACGCGGCACCGATGAACCGGATCACCAGGAGCGCCACGGGGAACCGCTCGACCACGGCGCCGACCCCGAGCACCCCGGCGACGATGAGCAGCGCATCCGAGACCGCGCACACCACGACCGCCGCGGCCACCACCCGGAGTCCTGCGCTGACCGCGAGCCGGAGCAGGTACGTGTTCTGCACACCGATCGCGACGATCAGTGCGAGTCCGGTGCCGAGGCCGGAGAGCAGGGGCAGGAGCGTGGTCACGGTCCGACGCTAGGGCCGGGTGCCGGTGTAGTACAGCTCACGTTCCTGCACCACCGTAAGCTCAGCTGCATGACCCGGTTCCAGCGCGAGCACCTCGAGACGCTGCTCGCCGCCGTCGACCACGGCACGCTCGACGCGGCGGCCCGTGCGCTGGCGATCACCCCGTCGGCGGTCTCGCAGCGGATCAAGTCGATGGAGCAGCAGGTCGGCCGGGTCCTGCTCCAGCGCACCACCCCGGTGCGCCCGACCGCGGACGGCGCAGTCGTGCTCCGGCACGCACGGCAGGTCCGGCTGCTCGACGAGGAGACCTCCCGAGCGCTCGGCGGTGGATCGTCGGTGGTGCCGTCGATCCCGCTGGCCGTGAACGCCGACTCGCTCGGCACCTGGTTCCTCGACGCCCTTGCCCTCGTCCGGGCCGACACCGAGGTGGTCTTCGACCTGCACCGCGAGGACCAGGACCGCACCGCCGAGCTGCTCCGCGCCGGCACGGTGATGGGCGCCGTGACGGCCGAGGCAGACCCGGTGCAGGGCTGCTCGTCGGTGCCGCTCGGCATCGACCGGTACCGGGCGGTGGCGTCCCCGGCGTTCGTCGCCCGCTACCTCGGCGACACCGGCACCGAGCGGCGGATGCTCCGGCGGCTCGACGAGGTCCCGCTCGTCGACTACGACCGCGACGACGACCTGCAGCAGGGGTACCTGCGGCAGGTCCTGGGCCACGCTCCCGGCGGACCGCGTCACTTCGTCCCGACCTCTGCCGACTTCGCCCGTGCGGTCACGCTCGGGTTCGGGTGGGGGCTGCTGCCCGAGGCGCAGTGCCTCGAGGCGATCGACCGCGGTGTCCTGGTCGAGCTGGCCCCGGGTCGGCACGCCGACGTGGCGCTGTGGTGGCAGCGCTGGAACCTGGCGTCACCCCTGCTCGAACGGGTCACCGACGCCGTCCGTGCGACCGCCTCGTCGCGACTGCACCCCGCGCGACTGCACTCCGCGCGTCAGGTCTGACAGCGCGGACACCAGTACGTGTCGCGCAGGGTGAGTTCCGAGTCGCCGAGTTCGCCGTGCCGGATCGGTGTCCCGCAGCGCAGACACGGCTTGCCGGCACGGCCGTAGACCCAGAACCGTCGCCCGGGGCGGTCGACGCCGGTCGTGACGCGGGCGCTGCGGTCGCGGTTCGTCAGGATCAGTCGGCTCGCGAGCGTGATCGTCCGCGCCGGGTCCGGTACCTGCCCGACCGGACGCGTCGGCAGCACCCCGCGCAGGAAGCAGAGTTCGTTCCGGTACACGTTGCCGAGCCCGGCCAGCACCCGCTGGTCGAGCAGTGCCAGCCCGACCGGGCGTTCGGGGTCCTCGGTCAGGTTGGCGAGCGCGAGGTCGGCGTCCCAGTCGGGGCCGAGCAGGTCCGGCCCCAGGTGTCCGACGACCTCGGACTCCTGGTCGCGCGGCACGACCTCGAGCACTCCGAGGGCGAAGCCGACGGTGGAGACCCCCTCGGCGTCCAGGATCGCCCGGGCCTGGTGCGCAGGGCGTCGCCAGCGGTCACCGGGCGCGTAGACGTCCCACCGGCCCTCCATCTTCAGGTGCGAGTGCACGGTCAGGTCGCCGATGCGGTGCAGCAGGTGCTTGCCGCGGGGGACGACCTCGTCGACGGTGCGGCCGACCAGGTCGAGCGTCGCGAACGCGGGGACCCGGAAGTCGCTCTTCGTCAGGACCTTGCCCGCCAGCGCGGTGTGCAGGCGGCGGGCAGCCCGGTAGACGGTGTCGCCTTCAGGCACGGGTCACCTCCGACGGGTGCGCGCGCGCAGTCCGGATGGCACGGGTCACCTCCGGCACGTGGTCGCTGCACTGCCGGGAGGCGCGGCTCGCCTCACACACGGAGCCGCAGCCCCTGCGGGGTCGCCGTGAACCCCGCGGCCCGGAGCGCGCCGCCGAGCGGCGTCTCCAGCACGAAGTCCCCGTCGACCCGCTCCACCGAGAGCTTCCGCAGTCCGGTCCGGACGATGCCGGCGATCGAGGCCGCCGCGGCAGCGAGGTCGGCGGCGTCGTCGGTGAAGGTCAGCACCGACTTGCCACCGCGCTCCACGTACACGGTGAGCTTGCCGTCGACGGTCGTGACGAGGGCACCCGCCTTGCGCCCGGGCCGGTGGCCCCGAGCGGTCTTCGCGCCGCTGCCGACCGCGGTCTCAGGCGGGGCGGCTCCGCCGTCGTCGACCACGAGAACGGGGTCGGCGTCGCCCGTCGGCCACGGCAGCGAGGCCCCGAACGGGTTCGCCGGGTCGGTCGCGGCGAGTGTGAGCGCCTCGCGCTTCCGGTCCGGGTCGTCCCGCTCGTCGTCGCCGAGTTCGCGGGCGTAGGTGCGCAGCCGGTCGACGGTCGGGCCGGTGGCGAACTGCGCCGCACCGAGCCCCTCGACGAAGTACCCGCGACGGGCCCGGCCGGACTCCTCGAAGCGCGAGAGCACCCGGTACACCCCGGCGAAGCCGCCGCGGACACCTTCGACCTGCACGGCACCGCGGGTGACGACGCCGTAGCGTTCGAGCAGCTGTTCGGCGGTCGCCGCGGCCCGCACGGTCGAGTCGGACTCGGCCAGCGGCAGGAGCGACCAGCGACCCCCGACGGACGGCGGCCCGGACTGCGTCGGCATCGTCGGACGCCGACGGCCGCGGTAGGCCCGAGCACGCGGAGCGCTCGAGCTCTTCGCCTTGCCGCCGAGCATCGAGCGCAGCGGGGCGAACGTGTCGTTCGTGATCTGCCCGGCCCAGACCAGGTCCCAGAGCGCGGTGGTGAGCGCCTGGTCGTCACTGCTGCCCACGGCCTGGCCGAGCTGCCGGAAGAAGTACGCGCCACCGCCGGCCAGGGCGCCGAGCACGTCCCGCTGCAGCTCGGTCGTCTCGTCCCCGGAGGGCTCGGCGAGCGTCGTCGCCGCGGTGTCGGCCAGGTGCAGGCGCACCCAGCCGTCGTTGCCCGGCAGGGTGCCCCCGCCGGACCACAGGACCTCGCCGGTGGCGGTGAGTTCGTCGAGCATGCTCGTCGAGTAGTCGGTGACACGGGACGGCAGTACCAGGGTCTCCCAAGCGCTGGCGGGCAGGGCGACCCCGGCGAGCTGGTCGATCACCTGCAGGACGCCGTCGACGCCGCGGAGCCCGCCGCGGGTCCCCGGGGTCTGCACGTGCTGCCACGCGGGCAGGAACCGGGCGAGGGTGTCCGGCGAGACCGGTTCGACCTCGTGCCGCAGCGCTGCGAGGGACTTCGTGCGGATCCGTCGCAGGACCTCGGCGTCACACCACTCGGCACCCTGACGGTCGGGTCTGAACTCGCCCTCCACCACCCGGCGGTCGGCGACGAGTCGGCGCAGGGTGTCCTGCACGACGGCGATGCCCAGCCCGAGGCGACCGGCGGCCTCCTGCGCGGAGAACGGCCCGTGCGACCGGGCGTAGCGGCCGATCAGGTCACCGAGGGGATCGGCCACGGGCTCGATGAACGCCGTGGGCACACCGATCGGCAGCGGGACCCCGAGGGCGTCCCGCAGACGGGCGGCGTCCTCGATCACGGCCCAGCGCGTCGCCCCGGCGTGCGAGAACGAGAGCACCCGGCGGTCCCGCTCCAACACCTGGAGCGTGCTGCGCAGTTCGGCGGCGGCCGCTGGACGGTCGGCGGTGTCGGCGAGCCAGCTCCGGTCGACCGCTTCGTCGAGGTCGAGCGCGCCGACGAGCCGCAGCACGTCCACGAGTCCCTCGGCGTCACGGGCACGACGGTCCGGCGAGAGCCGCTGCAGGTCGCGCTCCACCGAGGTGATGACCGCCGGGTCGAGCAGCTCGCGCAGCTCCGCACGGCCGAGCAGCTCGCCGAGCAGGGTCGAGTCGAGCGACAGGGCCGCTGCCCGGCGTTCGGCGAGCGGGGTGTCCCCCTCGTACATGAAGGCCGCGACGTACCCGAACAGGATCGAGCGGGCGAACGGCGACGGCTGCTCGGTCTCCGTCTCGACCAGGCGGATCCGGCGTCCGGCGATGTCGTCGGCGATCCCGAGCAGGGCGGGCACGTCGTAGACGTCCTGCAGCACCTCGCGCACGGTCTCGAGCACGATCGGGAACGTCGGGTACTTCTGCGCGACCTCGAGCAGCTGCGAGGCCCGCTGCCGCTGCTGCCAGAGCGGCGACCGCTGCCCGGGGTTCCGACGGGGCAGCAGCAGGGCGCGCGCCGCACACTCACGGAACCGCGCGGCGAACAGTGCCGAGCCGCCGACCTCGTCGGTGACCAGGGCCTCGAGGTCGTCGCGCTCGAACACGAACAGGTCGGCACCCGGCGGCTCGGCGTCGGTCTCCGGGATGCGGACGACGATGCCGTCGTCGGCCGCCATCGCGTCACCGTCGATGCCGTGCCGTTCGCGCAGCCGTGCGGCGACCGCCAGGGCCCACGGGGCGTGCACCTGCATGCCGTAGGGCGAGTGCAGGATGAGCCGCCAGTCCCCGAGCTCGTCGCGGAACCGCTCGATGACGAGCGTGGTGTCGTTCGGCACGTGGCCGGTGGCAGCGCGCTGGTCGCGCAGGAAGGTCAGCAGGTTGGTGATCGCGCGCTCATCCAGTCCGCCGGCGGCGACGCGGGCGCGGGCGTCGTCGTCCGACGCGCCCTCGACCTCGCGCACGAACGCACCGGTTGCACGGCCGAGTTCGGCGGGCCGGCCGATGCCGTCGCCCTTCCAGAACGGCACGCGTCCGGGCTGCCCGAACGCCGGGCTCACGACGACGCGGTCGTGGGTGATCTCCTCGATCCGCCAGCTCGTCGCACCGAGGGCGAAGACGTCGCCCACGCGCGACTCGTAGACCATCTCCTCGTCGAGCTCGCCGACGCGGGACGCCTTCTCGCCGACCATGAAGACGCCGAACATGCCGCGGTCGGGGATCGTCCCGCCGCTCGTCACCGCGAGCCGCTGCGCACCGGGGCGCCCGGTCAGGGTGCCGTGCACGCGGTCCCAGACCAGCCGTGGCCGGAGTTCGGCGAACTCGTCGCTCGGGTACCGGCCCGTGACCAGGTCGAGCGTCGCCTCGAACGCCGATCGGGGCAGGCCGCTGAACGGGGCGCTCCGCCGCACGAGCTCGAACCAGTGCTCGACGTCGAGGGTGTCGATCGCCCCGGCCGCCACGGTGTGCTGCGCCAGGACGTCGAGCGGGTTCGCCGGCACCGAGATCGACTCGATCTGGCCCGTGACCATGCGCTCGACCGTGACCGCGCTGTTGACCAGGTCGGCCCGGTGCTTCGGGAACAGCACGCCTCGGGAGATCTCGCCCACCTGGTGGCCGGCACGACCGACGCGCTGCAGGCCGCTCGCGACGGAGGGCGGCGCTTCGACCTGGACGACCAGGTCGACCTCGCCCATGTCGATGCCGAGCTCGAGTGAACTCGTCGCGACGACGCACCGCAGCCGACCGGACTTCAGGTCGTCCTCGATGATCGCGCGCTGGTCCTTCGACACCGAGCCGTGGTGTGCGCGGGCGAGCACCGGGACGGAGGCGTCCGAGCCCCCGCCGCCGGTCTGCCCGGACCCGCCGATCAGCTGCGCCGGCGGGCGCTTGGCCCCCTGGGGTGCGACGGCGTGCGCCGAGGTGCGGGCCGGTGACTGCGGTCGGCCCTGCGCCACGGGCAGGCCGTCGTCGTCCGGGGACGCACCCGCCGGCACCAGCACGCCGTCACCGGCGGCGGCGAGCACGCGTTCCTCGTGGATCTCGTTGAGCCGAGCCGTGAGTCGTTCGGCCAGCCGCCGCGAGTTCGCGAACACGATGGTCGAGCGGTGTTCCTCGATCAGGTCGACGACACGTTCTTCGACGTGCGGCCAGATCGACCCGTTCGTCGGCGACTCGGACGCGTCCGCACCCACCGGCGGCGCCCCGAGCTCGGTCATGTCGTCGACGGGCACGACGACCCGCAGGTCGAAGGTCTTCTGCGCGGGCGGCGCGATGATCGTCACCGGTGCACGGCCGCCGAGGAACCGGGCGACCTCTTCCGGTGGGCGGACGGTCGCGGACAGCCCGATGCGCTGCACGGGCTTGTCGAGCAGGTCGTCGAGGCGCTCGAGCGACACGGCCAGGTGTGCGCCGCGCTTGGTCGAGGCGACCGCGTGGACCTCGTCCACGATGACCGTGTCGACGTTCACCAGGGTCTCGCGCGCCTGCGAGGTGAGCATCAGGTAGAGCGACTCGGGCGTGGTGATGAGGATGTCCGGCGGCTGGCGCAGGAGCTTCTGCCGGTCGGACGACGGGGTGTCACCGCTGCGCACCCCGACCGTGACGTCCGGCGGTTCGGTGCCGAGGCGGCGTGCGGTCTGGGTGATGCCGACGAGCGGGCTCCGCAGGTTGCGCTCGACGTCGACGCCCAGGGCCTTGAGCGGCGAGACGTAGAGCACGCGCGTGCGCTGCTTCGCCGGTGGGCGGTCCGTCGCGCTGATGAGCCGGTCGATCGACCACAGGAACGACGCCAGGGTCTTGCCGGAGCCGGTCGGGGCGATCACGAGTGCGTGCTGCCCGGTCGAGATGGCGTCCCACGCCCCGGCCTGCGCCGGTGTCGGTGCATCGAAGGCGCCGCGGAACCACTCGGTGGTCGCGGGGGAGAAGCGCTCGAAGACGTCCGTCATGGTCCGTCCCATCCTGCCCGCCACCACCGACAGCAGGCCGAGCGCACGTACCCCTTGACAGAGCGATAGTTACCGATCTATCGTAAACACATCGCGATACGACGAAGACGATCAGGTCAGACCGATCGCGAGCCGACTCAGCACGACGAAAGGACTCCTCATGCGCCCCTCGTATGACGACAACAGCAACACGTCCCCCCGCGACCAGCGCGGGTTCGGCCCGCGCGGCCCCCGCTTCGGCGGCGCGCGGCAGCACCACGCCGCCGGCTTCCCCGGCCGTGACCGCGGTGACCACGACCACGGCGGCCGCGGCTTCGGTGGCCGCGGGTTCGGCCCCGGCTTCGGCCCGGGCATGGGCTTCGGCCCCGGTTTCGGCGGACCCGGCTTCGGCCGGGAACGCCGTCGCCGCGGTGACGTCCGTCTCGCGATCCTCGGTCTGCTGGCCGAGGGCCCGCAGAACGGGTACGCCGTGATCAAGACCATCGCCGAGCGCACCGGCGGTGCCTGGAAGCCGAGCCCCGGCTCGGTCTACCCGACGCTCCAGCAGCTCGTCGACGAAGACCTCGTGGTCTCGTCGGGCGACGGTCGCAAGACGCTCTTCGAGCTCACCGACGCCGGCAAGGCCGAGACCGAGGCCAAGGCCGACGAGATCGCTGCGGCACTCGACGGGGCCCCCGGCATCCCGGACGCCCAGCGCGAGTTCTTCGAGGCGCTCCGGAAGACCATGGGCGTCCTGCAGATGTACCGCAGCACCGCGACCGAGGAACAGGCCAAGGCCGCCACGGCCAAGGTGGACCAGCTCCGCAAGGACCTGCTCCAGATCCTCGCCGACTGACGGACGTCACCCGTGACGGACTGGAGGCCCGGTGCCAGCTGGCACCGGGCCTCCTGTCCGTCGTCGTGCGCCTACACCGCGCCGACGAAGGCGGCCACGTCCGCCAGCTCCGCCGTCGACACGGCGTGCGGCAGGCCCGCGTAGGTGCGGTCGGTCACGTCGGTGTGCGCTGAGGCCCACGCCTGCGTCCGGGCGGTGGCCTCGGGCGGGATCACCGGGTCGAGGTCACCGTGCCCCAGGAACACCCGCGGCCGCACGGCCGACACGGCTTCGTCGCGGGAGTCCGTGACGCCCGGCACGACGAAGCCCGACAGCGACACCGCGAACGCGAACGCCGCGGGCCGGGCACGTAGGAGCTGGAGCGCCATCGAGCCGCCCTGCGAGAACCCGAGCAGCCCGATCCGCGGGTGATCGGCGGCGACGGAGTCGATCCAGTCGAGCACCTCGGCGGTCGCGGCGTCCACCGCCTCGGGCGCAGGGGAGCCGGGCGTGCCGAGCGGGTACCAGCTGAAGCCGGGCCCCCACGGCATCGGTGCCCGGAGCGACGCGACCGTCCACGCGGGCGGCAGCGCGTGGGCGAGGCCGAGCAGGTCGTGCTCGTTCGACCCGACCCCGTGCATCGCCACGATCAGGGGCGTGCCCCGCCGGTCCGAGGTACTCCGGGTCCACTGCACCAGGTCCGCATCGATCATGTGGACAACGCTAACCATCCCCAACTCCCGCGCCTTCCGCCGAACTCGCCGCCGTCCCTGGTAGACACGGAGCATGTCCTCGCTGCGCACTCCCGATCCCGACTCCGGCTGGCTGTCCGACGAGGAGCTCGCGAACGTCCGCCGTCGTCTGCCGATCTGCTACGTCGAGGCGGTCCCCGTCCGCACCGACGGCCTCGGCGTCGTGACCGAGGTCGGCGTGCTGCTGCGTGTCTCCCCGAGCGGTTCGATCGCCCGCACCCTGGTGTCCGGTCGTGTGATGTTCGGCGAGTCGATCCGCACCGCGCTCTTCCGCCACCTCGAGAAGGACCTCGGGCCGATGGCGTTCCCGCAGCTGCCCTCGAGCCCGACGCCGTTCACCGTGGCCGAGTACTTCCCGCTGCCCGGCGCCTCGGTGTACACCGACGAGCGGCAGCACGCGATCTCGCTGGCGTACGTCGTCCCCGTCACTGGGACGTGCGAGCCCCGGCAGGACGCCCTCGAGCTCACGTGGATGACCCCGATGGAAGCCGCGTCCGACGCAGTCGCCGACGAGATGGAAGGCGGCCGTGGCGCACTGCTCCGCGCCGGCCTGGCATCGGTCGGCGCCCTGCACTAGCCCGCGCACGACGAAGCCCCCGGATCCGATCGGATCCGGGGGCTTCGCAGCGCGGTTGCGAACCGGCTTCAGTGCTTGTCGTCCTTGAAGCTGTCGGCGACGCCGTGCGCGGCGTCCTTGACGTCAGTGACGCCCTGCTTCGCCGAGGCCTTGCCCTGGTCGGTCTGGCCTTCGGCCTTCAAGCGGTCGTTACCGGTCGCGTTGCCGGCGGCTTCCTTGACCTTGCCTGCCGCCTTCTCAGCGGCGTTCTTGATGTCATCGATGCCAGCCATAGGCACTCCTTCCAGAAGCGGACGTGTTCCCCGTCAGCCGCTTGCGCGGCATCCGGTGAAGCAGACCGTACGCCCGCCGGGGTACCCCACCCCCAGCCCCCGCCAAGGTTCGCCAGCACACTCACGCAAAACACCGGTGTTCACGGATCACACCCCGGGATGCGGGGGTTCGAAACGTGGACACCGGTGTCTTGCGGGCATCGACGCGCTCAGGCCGAGCGGGTCAGAGCGCGCAGGTCAGTGGCGGTCGGCAGCGCCGGCCGGACGGGAGGCGCGGCGCGAGCCACCACGACGGTTGCCGCCCGACTCGTTGCCGGACCGACCCGCGGCGTAGCCGCCCTCGGACGACCAGACGGCCGACGAGCCGCCGCGCACGACGTCGCTGCTGCCCGAGCGACGGTTGCCGCCGCTGCGGCGACCACCGGTCGAACCGGCGGCCGCGGCACCGGAGCGCCCGGCGCCCTCGGTCCGTGCGCCACGGGCCGGACGGCCCTGACGGCCCCCGGCCGAACCGGCGGACTCGCCAGCCGAGCCGGAACGCGCGGGCTGCGCCGCGCCTCCTGACCGACCGCCGCGACCACGGCGACGACCGCCGCCGTCACCGGCGGACTCGGCCGAGCGCTGCTTGGGCTGACGCTGCTGGGTGGGCTGCTCCTCGGCCACGTGGCGGATCGGAGCGACCTCGCCGACGAGCGCGGTGACGGCCGGGGAGGTCGCCGAGACGTGCTGCGGCGTGACCTTGATCGCGGCTGCACGCATCATCTGCGCGACGTCGCGACGCTCGGCGGGCATCGTCACGGTGACGACGTCACCGGACGAACCGGCGCGCGCCGTGCGGCCCGAGCGGTGCAGGTACGCCTTGTGCTCGGTGGGCGGGTCGACGTGCACGACGAGCTCGACGTTGTCGACGTGCACACCGCGGGCGGCGACGTCGGTGGCGACGAGCACGAGGGCCTCACCGGAGGAGAACTTCGCGAGGTTGCGCTCACGGGCACCCTGCGACAGGTTGCCCTGCAGGTCGACGGCCGGGATCCCCTGGCTGCTGAGCTGCTTGGCGAGGCGCTTGGCGTGGTGCTTCGTGCGCATGAAGAGGATGCGGCGACCGTTGCCCGAGGCGAGGGCGCTCACGAGGTGCTTCTTCGCGTCGGCGTCGGCGACCTCGAACAGGTGGTGGGTCATCGCCTCGACGGGGCTGTTCGCCTCGTCGACGGAGTGCATCACCGGGTTGTGCAGGAACTTCTTGACGAGCTTGTCCACGCCGTTGTCGAGCGTGGCGGAGAACAGCAGTCGCTGCCCGTTCTCCGGCGTCGCCTGCATGATTTTGGTCACGCCGGGCAGGAAGCCCATGTCGGCCATGTGGTCGGCCTCGTCGAGGACGGTGACCTCGATGTCGCCCAGGTTCACGTGACCCTGCTGCATGAGGTCGGCGAGGCGACCCGGGCAGGCGACCACGACGTCGACGCCGCCGCGCAGGGCGTCGACCTGACGACCCTGACCGACGCCACCGAAGATGGTCGTGGTGTTGAGGCCCATGGCCTTGGCGAGCGGGGCGAGGGCGACGTCGATCTGCGTCGCGAGCTCACGCGTCGGTGCGAGCACCAGGGCGCGGGGGCGGCCGGCGCGGCGCTTGCGGCCGCTGGCGGCGAGGCGGGCGACGAGCGGGATCGCGAACGCGATGGTCTTGCCCGAGCCGGTGCGGCCGCGGCCGAGGACGTCCTTGCCCTGCAGGGAGTCCGGGAGGGTGTCCGCCTGGATGGGGAACGCCATGTCCTTGCCCTGGTCGGCGAGGACGGAGACCATCGGCGCGGGGACGCCGAGGTCGGAGAAACGGATGTCTTCGGTGGTCATGGTGACCTTTCGAGCCGGAGCAGTCCGGCTGTGGGCGCGCTCTGAGGCAGCGCGCGGGCGGGATGCGCGCCAACGGATGTGGCTGGCGCAGTCGCCGCAGCAGAGAAGCCTGGGCACCTTCGTGAGGTGCTCGATCATCGACCAGAGTCCGGAGACAGGTGGTCGGGAGTTCGGGGCGTCCGTACGACGCACGAGGCGATCGGCGCCTCGAGTACGACCAGCATAGCGTGCACATCCCCGGAACAGCGAGGGCGGGGTCGTTCGCCCTGCGCGTGCGAGGATTCCGGGGTGCGCATGCGATCCGTCCTGTTGACCACCGCGATGGCCCTGGTGGCCGTCCTCGGCACGGCCGGCTGCGCCGAGGCCGCCACGACCAGCGCGGCCGCGAGCTACCGCAACCTGCCGACCTCGGGCCGCGTGGACTACCAGCTCGGCGGCGGGTACACCCCGCCCTCCGGCGTGACGATCGTCGAGCGCGACAGCACCGACCGCCCCGCGAAGGGCAAGTACAACATCTGCTACGTCAACGGGTTCCAGACGCAGCCCGAGGCCGCCCGCACGTGGAAGAAGTCGTACCCGTCGGCGATCCTCCGCGACCGCGCGGGCAAGCCGGTCTCGGACCCGGGGTGGCCGGACGAGATGCTCCTCGACACCCGGACCGCGGCCAAGCGTGCCCTGATCACGAAGGTGCTCGCGAAGACCGTCGCCCGCTGCGGTGACCGCGGGTTCGACGCGGTGGAGTTCGACAACCTCGACTCGTGGACCCGGAGCGGCAAGCGGCTCACCCGTGCCGGCAACCTGGCGCTCGCGAAGTCGCTCGTCGCCAAGGGGCACCGGCACGGCCTGGCCGTCGGGCAGAAGAACACGCCGCAGCTCGGGGCGTCCGGCCGGAAGCAGACCGGGTTCGACTTCGTCGTCGCCGAGGAGTGCGTGCAGTACCGGGAGTGCGCCGCGTACACGAAGGCCTACGGCAAGCGGGTCATCGACGTGGAGTACTCGGACACCCTCGAGCGCTCGTGGGGTTCGGTCTGCGGGCTGAAGAGCCGTCCGGCCATGACGATCCTGCGCGACCGAGACCTGGTGACCCCGAAGGACGACGCGTACGTGTACGAGCACTGCTGAGCGCTCGGGACGTTCCTTCCCAGAACGCCTGCGATGCCTGGTCGGATCGGGCGTACCGGGTCAGAACTTCGGACCGGGTACGCCCGGAACGACCAGGTACGCCCGGAACGACCAGCCCCGCCAGCCCCGCCAGCGCCAGCCCCGCCAGACTCGCCAGCGCCACCCCCGCCAGCGCAGCCACCCGCGCCCGCTACGCCGGCCAGGCCTCGCGCAACGCGGTCGCAGCCTGGTCCGCCGACAGCCCCGCCGAGCGCGCCGCGGCGGCCAGGGCACGAGCGGCCTCGGCCACGGCGTCCGGCACCGCTGCCGGCCGCACCACCCGGGTACCGGCGCCCCGTGCGGTGTGCACGAGCCCGGCCTCCTCGAGCAGCTGGTAGGCCTTCGCGACGGTGCCCGCGGCGAGCCCGAGCTCGTCCGCCAGCCCGCGCACGCTCGGCAGCCGTTCGCCGTCCACCAGGTACCCGGCGGTGATCTGTGCGGCGATCTGCGATCGGACCTGCTCGAACGGCGGCACGCGGCCACCGACGTCGAGGGCGACGAGTCCTGTCATGCGTTCCACCCTAGAAGTCGTACTGCTCGCCGACGGGGATCGGGACCGGCACGGTGTTGCCCGGAGGCGCGAGCGGGCACGCCCACGCCGGGTCGTACGCGCACGACGGGTTGTAGGCGAAGTTGAAGTCGAGCACGAGCGACCCGAGGTCGTCCCCGCCCAGGTCCGAGCCCTTGATGGTGTCGAGCAGGTAGCGCCCGCCGCCGTAGGTGCCGCGGGCCTTGCCGGCGCTGGCGTCCTTGACGGGGACGAACACCCCGCCCGCGTAGCCACCGTGCTTCCAGACGTCGAGCGTGCCGACACCGGGGACCCGCACGAGGCCGAGCCGGTCGAAGTGGACGACACCGTCGGTGCCGGTCTCGAAGTCGAACTCGGCGGGCTCCGTGGCCTCGATGCGGACCTGGAACCGCCACGCCGGGTCGTAGTCCGGCACCGGCAGCGATTCGAAGTCGCGAGCGTCCTCGTCGAGCAGGGGCGACGCCGGGTGCTCCGCGAACATCGCGTCACGGGTCTCGCGCCAGAGCGCGTGCGCCGTCTGGGGGTCGGGGGTGGCGCGGACACGGCGGTACAGGTCGAACGTCATCCGCCGCCAATCCGTCGTCGCCAGCGTGCTGCGCACGCGGTCGTCGGTCGTCGGCTCCTGGGGGCGCGTCTGGCTCACGTGGTCGAGGCTACGCCCGCTCCGCGGTGGACGGGAGGCCCGACCCGCGTCACGTCACTCGCCGTCGGTCCGCCAGGTGGGCGCGAGGGCGCGCATCCGGAACGCCCGCCACTGCCAGATGACCCACATGCCGGGCCACAGGGCGAGCCCGAGGACGGCCGGTCGCATCCGGTAGGTCAGGCGGTCGAGCAGCAGGGTCCGGCCACCCGGTGCGGGGACGACGGCCATCCGGTGCGACATCGTCATCCGCCCGAACAACCCGGACGTGCCGCCGCCGTTGTCGCGCTGCACGGGGACTCCCTGGACCTCGTACAGGTCGAGGTCGACGTGCGTGTCACCGCTCGGCACCAGCCCGAAGGCGTCCGCGGTGATCGGGTGCGGGTGCCCCGGCTCCCAGCGCTCCGGGAACCCCTGGGGGTCACGCGAGCGGTACGCCAGGAACGGCTTCGTCACCGCCACCATCACGGAGGGGGACAGCAGGGCATCGCGCACGGCGTCGACCGGCGCATCGAGGACGATCCGGAGGCCGACGTGCATGGCGGTGACGCTACGCCCGCGGGCTGGACGGTGCGTCGTGGCGGTGCGAGACGACGCAGCGGGGACGACTCAGGCGTGCCGGGCCGACCGGCGGCGGGACCCCTCGGCGCGGTCGTGCCGCCGGAGCCGCTCGGCCAGCGAGAGCCGCACGGCCGGCCACTCCGACGCGATCACCGAGAACACCACGGTGTCGCGCAGCGTGCCGTCACGGCCGATCGCGTGGTTCCGGAGCACGCCGTCCTGCTTGGCGCCGAGGCCCGCGATGGCCGCCCGGGACTGCAGGTTGTGCCAGTGGGTGCGGAACTCGACCGCGATGCACTGCCAGGCCTCGAACGCGTGCGACAGCATGAGCAGCTTCGACTCGGTGTTGATCCCCGAGCGCTGCGCGGACCGGGCCAGGAACGTGCTGCCGATCTCGACGTGGCGGTTGCCCGGGTCGATGTTCATGAAGGTCGTCGCACCCACCACCCGTCCGGTCGGGCGGTCCCGCACGGCGAAGGGCACCATGCGTCCGGCCTCGTGCTCGGCGAGCCGCCGGTCGATCTCGGCCTCGACCTGTGCCGGGGCGGGCACCGAGGTGTACCAGGTGCGCCACAGATCGCCGTCCGCGACCGCCGCCCGCAGGTCTTCCGCGTGCTCCTGCCCGAGGGGCTCGAGCGTCACACGGTCGCCGGTCAGGGTGGGTACGGGGGCGATCTCCATGACCATGCATCCTAGGGTTGGCGACCCTGGTGGAACCCGGTCGGACGGCGACCCTGTGGAGAAGGACAGCATCGCCCGGGCGGCTATCGTGACGGACGTGGCAGAACGCACCCAGGAGAAGTACCAGGTCCGGTTCGCGTGGGGTCCCGGAGGTGCGGCACGGATCGCCCACGGCACCCACCTGCTCGTCTGGGTCGACGCCCTGCCGCCGACCCCCGACGCCGCAGCACAGCGGCGCGCGCTGCGGAACGTGACCGCCCAGCTGCCGCAGGGGCCGGAGGTCGTGCTCGGCCACCTCGGCAACGCGGCGGCGGTCGCGGAACGGGTGACGAGCCTCCAGGCCGCACGCGGCGACCGGTGCGTCGTCGCGATCGTGGCCGCCGGGCTGCACCACACCGCAGCCCTCGACGACGCGGCCGCGGCGGCGGGGGAGTCCGTCGACGTCGCCGACGCACCCGACTTCGCCGTCGAGGACCTGCTCGCCGCCGGAGCCGTCGTCGACGCGCTCACCGACGTCGGCATCGACCACACCTCACCCGAAGCCGCTGCGGCCTGCGCGGCGTACACGGGGCTGTGCCGTGCCGTGAAGCACCTGGTCAGCGCGTCCGAGGGAGCCGCCGTCCTGAGTCGTGACGACGTGCACGCGGCGCTCGCCGCGGGGCCGGACCTGCCCGTCCTGCGGGAATCGGGGGAGCGCGCGTAGCGTTCGCCCCGTCACGGAACCAGCGAGCGAAGGAGCAACGCCATGAAGGCAGTCGTCGGCGACACGGTGATCGCGGAGGCCCCCGAAGAGGACCTCATCAAGATCGAGGGCAACTGGTACTTCCCGCCGTCGAGCGTGAAGACCGAGCTCTTCACCGAGAGCCCCACTCAGTACCACTGCCCGTGGAAGGGCGACACCCAGTACTTCACGGTGAACGTCGACGGACAGGCGCTGCAGGACCGCGCATGGTCGTACCCGACGCCGATCCCGTCGTCGTTCGACCGCGTCGGCAAGGACTACTCGGGCTACGTCGCGTTCTGGAAGGACGTCCAGGTCGTCGAGTGACGACCGCCCGTCACCCTGACCGGCTGCGACTCAGCCGGTCAGGGTGAGCACGACCAGCGCGACGTTGAGCGCCACGATGACCGCCGCGATCACCCACGCCACCACGCGGGTGGTCGCGGCGTTCACGTCGGTCCCCATCACGCTCCGTCGCGACGTGTAGACCACCAGGGGCACGATCGCGAAGGCGATCCCGAAGCTCAGCACCACCTGGCTGACGACGAGCAGCATCGTCGCGTCGATGTTCAGCGCGAGCAGCACGATCGCCGGCACCAGGGTGATCGCGCGCCGGGCCACGAGCGGGATCCGCACGTGCAGCAGGCCCTGCATGATCTCCGCGCCGGCCATGCAGCCCACTGAGGTCGAGGCCAGGCCGGACGCGAGCAGGCCCACGGCGAAGAGCACCCCGACGACCGGGCCGACGTTCTCGGCGATGGCGCGCTGCGCACCGGGGATGGAGTCGGTGCCCTCGACGCCCGGCAGGGTGGCCGCGGCGAGGACGAGCATCGCGATGTTCACCCCACCCGCGACGATCAGCGCGAGCCCGACGTCCCACCGGGTCGCGACGAGCACCCGGCGACGCTCCGGCCCGGCGGGGACGTCCCCGTGGCGGTCCCGGGCGAGCGCCGAGTGCAGGTACACCGCGTGCGGCATCACGGTCGCGCCGAGCATCGAGGCCGCCAGCAGCACCGACCCGGAGCCCTCGAACCGCGGCACGAGCCCGGCGACCAGGTCGGCCGGAGACACCCGGGCGAACAGCAGCCCGGCACAGAAGCCCACGGTCAGGATCGCGAGCATCGCCGTCACCACGGTCTCGAACAGTCGCGTGCCCCGGCGGCTGTGCAGGGTCAGCAGGAGCATCGAGACGAGCCCGGTGATGATCCCGCCGACCACGAGCGGCAGGCCGAAGAGCAGGTAGAGCGCCAGCGCGCCGCCGATGACCTCGGCGATGTCGGTCGCGGCGGCGACGATCTCGGCCTGACCCCAGAACAGCAGGCGCGGGGTGCGCCGCATCCGCAGGCCGAGGTGCTCGGGCAGCGACTTGCCCGTCACCACCCCGAGCTTGGCGGACAGGTACTGCACCACCACGGCGCTGGCGTTCGCGGCCACGAGCACCCAGAGCAGCAGGTACCCGTACTCGGCTCCGGCGGTCAGGTTGGCGGCGACGTTGCCCGGGTCGACGTACGCGATGGCCGCGACGAAGGCCGGTCCGAGCAGGGTGAGCCCGGCTGCGCGGCGGCGCGGGGCACCGGATGGGTGCTCGTCGAGCCGGGGGCTGGCAGTGTCGGTCATGCACCGATCCTGCCAGAGAATTCGGTGCGCCGAATCTTTTTCTTCGTCGTGTCGGAGTGTTCGCCGGTCGCCGTTCGCGCGTGCGTGTGTCGGGTGGTCGCGATCGGTCGGTTGCGACGCCGTCGGGCGACAGTTGGTGACCGCTCGGCGGAGGTGAGCGGGGTGTCCTGACCGCTCGTGCTCAGCTCGTGGTCACCCCGCGGCGCGGCGGGCGCGGTGTGCCCGGACCTTCGCCCGGTTGCCGCACCGCTGCATCGAGCACCAGCGACGGGTCCCACCGCGCGACGAGTCGTAGAACACCAGGCCGCAGTCCTCGGCCGAGCACCGGCTCAGCCGGGTCGGCCGGCCGTCGGCCTCGACGTCGTCGAAGCCGACCTCGGTGAAGAGCGCGACGGCGTCGCGCGCGACGCTCGACAGGGCCTGCGCCAGGCGGACCCGGTTGGCTCCGGCGCGGCGTCGGCCACCCGGGAGGCTCGGGGGCACGTCCGGCAGGGCGGCGAACAGGTTGACGGTGTCGATGTCGTCGGGCGCGGGGCGCGTGCGGCCGGCCCCGGCACGCAGGCCCGCCGCCACGGCGGTGCGTTCCGCGGCGGTGCTCGCCGGCGCGGGGGCGGCGGCCACGGCGAGCCGGGCGATCGCGGCACGCAGGGCCCGGGCGTCCTGCAGCTCGCGGGCGCTGGCACCGACGTCGATCGGCTCGGTGTGCTCGCTGAGCCACTCGTCCAGGTCGGCCGGGCTCGCGAGCAGCTCCCCGAGCTGCGACCGCGGTCGGCGTCCGGTGGGGTCGTCGGCGAAGCCACCCGTGTGCGCGAAGTCGAGCGCGATCCGTCCGGCGTCGAAGAACCAGGAGGAACCGGCGTCCGTGCGGATGTGCTGCCCCGTGTGCATCCGCCCAGGCTAACGGGTTACCGGCGCGCCTCCGTGCGTCGGGACCCTCATGCGGTAGTCGACGCCATCGTGGCCGCGTCGTCGTCAGCGGTCCGGCGCCGCCAGGTGATGACGTTCCGGGCATCGAAGCGCCGGGAACAGCGGGCGCAGGCCAGGGGACGGGTGGGCGTGCGGTACCGGAAGTGCTCGTGCCCCGCGGGGCAGGTGCCGATCCAGGGGGCGAGCTCGCTGGCGATCGGCCCGTCGTGCAGCCGGGAGCCGGTGTACCCGATCGCCGCGGCCGTGCGCTTCCACTTCGGTCCGTGTGCCGCCCGGGCGCCGGCGAGTGCGTGCGCGACCTCGTGCAGCAGGACCTGCTCGACGTCGTCGTCGGAGAACCGGGCGGCCAGGTGACGGCTCACCGTGATCCGCTTCCGCGCGAAGTCGCACTGCCCGGCGCGGGTCTTGGCGTGGTCGAAGCCGAACGCCCACGTGCCGGCACCGAGGTGTTCGGCGATGAGCGCTTCGGCGCGGAGCCGGACGGTCTCGAGCGCGGTCACTGCTCGGCGCGCGGGTCGGCCTGGCCCTTCTTCGCTGCCCGGGCCGCGATCCGGCCCCAGATGTCGTCGGCCTCGGTCCGTGCGGCGTCGGGCGCACCGAGCACGCGGCGGCGGATCGGCGGGACCTGCTTCACCGGCTCGGCGACGCGGGTGGTGGGTTCCTCGTCCTCGGCACGGCGGGCGGCGACCTCGCGGGCGGTCCGTGGCTTGTCGGACGGTTCCGCCGGGTTCGTGATCGAGGCCCGCATGGCGGCTTCGACCGCGGTGCGCAACGCGTCGGTGCGCTCGGACGGCGCGCCGGCCTGTCGGAAGGCCTGGTACGCCCGCGACAGTGCTGCGCGGGCCTCGTCGAAGCGGTCGTTCTCGAACAGCGACCAGCCCTCGATCTCGGCTGCGGCGCCCTCGAGTTCGGGCCACTCCTCGGTGGCGGCGGTGTCGCGGGCCATGGCGGCCTCGGTGGCGGCGCGGTCGTGCCGCCCGAGGTCGTGCAGGACGTGCGCACGACGGATCCGCGCGGCGACCTTGTCCTGGCGCTCCCCGGTGAACATGGCGAGGCGGAACACCTCTTCCGCGATGACGAGCGACTCGTCCAGTCGACCGAGCAGGCGGAGGAGTTCGGCCCGTTCGGCGAGGGCGTCGGTGCTGCGGCTCTGGCCGAGGTCACGGAGGCGCTGGTGCACGGCGTCGACGTCGACCGCGGGTCGCAGGCTGATGGGCGCGAAGGTGCTGCCCGGGCTGACTCCGGCCGTCACGGGAGCCGCGTGGCGCGGTTCACGGGAACGGTCGGACAGGTCGGGCTGCTGGCGGTCGTCGGGCGGGAGGGACATCGGTTCGAGGGTAGCCGCGGTCTCCCGGGAGCGGTCGGTGCGACGCGCTCAGGTTGCGCCGGTGCGGCCGTCCGCGCGTGCCGCCCGGGACGACGAACGGCCCGCCGTGCCGGAGCACGACGGGCCGTTCCGAGTGGTCGATCAGGAGTTGGCGGCCACCGCGGCGGCAGCGGCCACGCCGACGTAGGTGACCAGCGTCGCGATCGTGGCCACGACGGCCAGGATGATCGCGAAGATGCCCCAGCCGCGACCACGCTTGGTCACGGCGGCGATGATGCCCTGCACGAGCGCCCAGAGCCCGAGGATCGCGGCGACGCCGGCGATCACCGCACCGACACCGATCTGCGAGATGACGGCCGGGTCGTTCATGAGCTGCCGCTGCAGCTCCTGCTGGTCCGGGGTGGCACCGCTGCTCGGTACGAGGTTGTTGATCGCGTCGCTGTTGGCGAGCGCCGACCCCATCACGTACCCGCCGATGACGCCGATGACGAGCGCGGCGAGTCCGAGGAAGAACGCCACGACACCGAGGGTCTTCTTCTTGGGCTTCGGCTCGTCGTGGCTCTGCCAGGCCGGGGCACCGGCGTGCGCGGGCGCGGCGGCGTACGGCTGCTGGTCGTGGTGCTGGTCGTGGCGCTGCTGGTCGTTCCAGCTCGGCGTGCTCGACGGCTGGCCGTACTGCTGCTCGCCGTTCGGCTGGCCGTACTGCTGCTGGCCCTGCCCGGACTGCTGCCCGTACTGCTGCTGGCCCTGCCCGTACTGCTCGCCGTACTGCGGGGTCGAGGTCGGCGCCGGGTCCACCCGCTCGCCGTACCGCGGGGCCTCGGCGTCGGGCTGCTGCTGCGGGGCGTCGCCCCAGCGCGGCGCCTGGCCGTCGCCCGTCCGGTCCTGGTCGTTCCGGTCGTCGTTCGTCATCAGGGTTCCCATCGCTCGGTCGCGCACCTGCGCGGTCGTTCAGACCATCCTGACAGCCGGACCCGCCGAGTGTCCGAAGTCCGTCCCCGGCGAGGCTCTGGGCGGGCATCAGCTCCCGAACACGCTCCGGTTCGGCTCCGGCGACGCGACCGCCGTCTGGTCGGTGACGATCGGCGCCCCGGCGATGAACGCCCTGAGCTCCGCACCGTGCACGACCTTCGCCGGCATCGGGTCGGACGAGTACCGCCTCGGCATGTCCGCCACCGGCAGGTCGGTCGGCGACCCGAGCAGCACGATGTTCCCGAACCGCCGGCCCTTGAGCATGCCGGTGTCCGCGACCGCGGCGACCGACGGCAGCACCGACTGCAGCGTCGACGCCTGCCCGCGGGCGAAGGCCAACCCGGCACCGTCGGCCACGTTCACCGCGACGATGCCCGTCGGCGACAGGAACGCGGCGACCTCACGGTAGAACTCGACGCTCGTCACGTGGGCGGGGATCTGCGAACCGCCGAAGACGTCCACCACCGCCAGGTCCACCGTGCCGCGGAGTCCGGCGGGCAGCTTGCCGAGGACCTCCCGGGCGTCGCCGTACCGCACCCGGATCGAGGCGCCGCGGGGGAACGGCAGGGCCTCGCGCACGTGCTCGACCAGGTCGCGCTCGAGCTCGATCACCTGCTGCCGCGAACCCGGACGGGTCACCGCGACGTAGCGGGGCAGGGTGAGGGCGCCGGCGCCCAGGTGCAGTGCCGTGATCGGGCCGTCCGGCAGCAGGTCGATCGCGTGCCCGATCCGCCGGATGTACTCGAATGCCAGGTGGGTCGGGTCCTCGAGGTCCACGTGTGACTGCGGGGTGCCGTCCACCACCAGGGTGAAGGACCCCGGTCGGTGCCGGTCCGGCTCCACCACCGAGTACCCCGCACCGATCCGGAACCCGTCGAACGCATCAGCCATGCCGTCAATGGAACACCACCGCGATCACCACCCGCGTCCCCACCCCTGGTTGGTGTGCCCGCGGAGCGCCCGGAACGAGGCTGATGTCACCGGTCGGAACACTCCGCCGGACCACCTCGAAAGGCTCACCATGTCGGTCCAGCTCCTCGCGAACGTGCTCATCGGCCTCGCCCTCGTCGGCCTCCTGGCGTACCGGCAGGCGACCTGGCGGTCCCTCGACCCGGCGCGCATCTGGCGGGGACCGCTCGTGATGGCGATCGTCGGCGTGGTCGTCCTCGCACAGACCACGGCGACCGTCACCACCACCGACGTCGTGTTCCTCGGCCTCGAGGCCCTGCTCACCGTCGGCGTCGGCCTCGCGATGGGGGCCATGACCCGGTTCCGCACCGTCACGACGCCGGACGCCAAGGGCCGCATCCTGCAGTCCCGCACCGGGTGGCTCGGCGCCGCGCTCTGGATCGTCCTGATCGCCGCCCGCGTCGGGCTCGACGTCGTCGGCGGCCACCTCGGTGCGCACCTGCTCACCTCGACCGGCACGATCCTGCTCGTGCTCGCCCTGAACCGTGCAGCCCGTGCCCTGGTCGTCGACCAGCGCATCCCCCGCGGCGGCGACCGGTCGGAGGCCGCCCGCCGCGGCATGATGGTGCGGTGAGCCTGCCGACCGACCCGGACCGGACCGACCCCGCCGGGGTCCGGTCCGCCTCGGTGCTCTCCTGGGGACTCAACGCCGTCGGGATCGCCGTGGTCGCCTTCTGGTTCGTGCGGAACGGCCTCCTGCTCCACCACCCCGCGTGGGTCTGGGCCGTCGGGGCCGTGGCGCTCGCCGCCTGGGCCGTCCGCGAAGCGGCACGCACGCCCCGCGTCCTCGTCGCCGCAGCCGGCGTGATGATCGCCGCCGGATCGCTCGCCGTGGTGCCGACCGACTCGCTGCTGGTGGTCCCGGTGATCGTCGGGCTCGTCATCCTCGGCGCGGACCTGCGTCTGCCGGTCTGGACGGCCGCGGTCGCCGCGCTCGCCGCCGTCGTGGTGGTGGCCGTCACCGCGACGCTCGCGCAGACGTCGGTGCAGTTCGTCCTCGGCGTGAGCGGCGGGCTGCTGCTCGGCGTGCTCGTCGGCTTCAGTCGTCGGCAGGTCCGGATCACGACGGCGCAGGCTCGCGAGACCGAGCGGCAGCAGCAGCGCGCACGGCTCCTCGCCGACCGGTCGCGAGCGTCCCGGGACATCCACGACGTCCTCGCCCACTCGCTCGGCGGTCTGGTGCTGCAGCTCGACGCGGTCGAGGCCCTGCTCGAGGCCGGTCGCGTCGACGAGGCCACCCGCCGAGCCGGCGAGGCACGCGCGCTGGCCGCGGACGGCCTGGCCGAGGCACGGCGTGCGGTACACGCGCTCCGCGACGAACCGCAGCCCGGCCGGCCGGAGCCGACCCGTGCCTCCAGTCCGTCCGCCGACCACGCGTCGGGCCTGACGGCCCTGCTCGACGCGCACCGCTCGTTCGGCGGCGAGGCCGTCGTGCAGGGTGACGCGACCCTCGCGGTCCTCGACGACGCCCACCGTGCCGCCGTGGTCCAGGTCGTCCGGGAGGCCCTCAGCAACGCCCGCAGGCACGCTCCCGGCCGCCCCGTGTCCCTGTCCGTGATCCGGGACGGCGACGCCGTGGACGTCGTCGTGGCCAACCCGCTGCCGAGCGGCGGGCAGGGGGTGCTCGGGATGCGCGAGCGGTTCGCGGAACTCGGCAGCGAGGCCACGGTGGAGGCCGAGCGTTCCGACGACGAGTTCGTCGTCGCCATGCACCTGCCCGTCGACGGCACGCGCGACGCGGACGCTACGGTCGCCGCCGAGGACGACCGCTCGTGACCATCCGGGTGCTCGTGGTCGACGACCAGGCCATCGTCCGCGACGGCCTGGTGACGGTGCTGTCGCTCGTGCCCGACCTGCAGGTCGTCGGGCAGGCGGCCGACGGTGCCGAGGCGATCGCCGCCGTCGACCGGCACGTGCCCGACGTCGTCCTGATGGACCTGCGGATGCCGGGGGTCGACGGGCCGACGGCCACCGCGCGGATCGTCGCCGAGCACCCCGGGGTCGCGGTCCTGGTGCTGACGACCTACGCCGACGACGACTCCATCGTCACCGCGCTGCGGGCGGGAGCTCGCGGCTACCTGACGAAGGACGCCGGACGGGCGGAGATCGCGACCGCGGTGCGGGCGGTGGCCGCCGGGCAGTCGACCTTCGACGCGACCGTGGGGGCGCGGCTGGTGGCGCGCCTCGCCGGTGGTGCAGGTGCCGGTGTCGCTGCTGGTTCCGCTGCGCCTGCGTCACCCGATCCCGGTCCGTCGCTCGGTGCTCGGTTCCCGGACCTCACCCCGCGCGAAGTGGACGTCCTCGAGCGGATCGCGGACGGCCGGACGAACCCGCAGATCGCCGCCGAGCTGTTCCTGACGGTGCCCACCGTGAAGTCGTACGTGAACCAGGTGTTCGCGAAGCTCGGGGTCCGGACCCGGGCCGAGGCCGTCGCCCGCGTCCTGCGCTGACCACCCGCAGCACCCCGTCGTCCCCGGGCGACGCACTGCGGACACGTGAATGCGTACACATGGACGACCAGCGGACGCCAAGACTCGTTGCGTACCGTTGACGTCTGTCGTCACGACGCCAGAGCGTCGATGCGTGTGTGCCCCACACTCCACGCGTCCGCCCGGACACCGTGACCACGACGTGCCCGTGAGCGCCCCCACCGCTCGAGCGTGCGCGCCGTCGGCGTGCTGCTGCGCGCCACCCCTCCGGCCACCCGCGCGCGCTGGCCGTCGAACGCACCGCACCCGATGACGAGTGCACCACTGCTGATCCGCCGCAGGAGACCTCCGTCATGACCGCCGACACCATGAGCGTGCCCACCGCACGCCTCACCACACCGGACACCCACCGGTCCGGGACCCGACCCACCCGGGTGATCCGGGCCTCCCGGCCGTCCCGTGCAGCCCATCCGTCCCGCGCCGCCCTGCCGTTCCACGCCGACCGCGAGACGGCACCCACCTGGATGCGGGTCGTCGGCACGGCGCTGCTCCTCGGCGGTGCCGGCCTGTCCGCCGCCGTGCTCGGCTGGCCCGGGGACGCGCCGGAGGTCGCCCTGCTGGTGCCGGCCCTGCTCGCCGTCGCCCTCGGGTCGCTGCTCCTGCTCGCGCGTGCCGGGTTCACCGTCACCGAGCGGCACGTGACCCTGCACTTCCGTCCGCTCCCGCCGCGGCGCATCCCGCGCCGGCGGATCACCGACGTGCGCCTGGTCGAGGCGGACGCGGCCACCTACGGCGGTGTCGGCCTGCGGATCCGTCGCGGCGAGCGTGCGCTCATCCTGACGCCGGGGCTCGGGATCGAGTTCACGGACGACCGGGGCCGGGTCACGTTCGTCCGCACACGTCGCCCGGAGGACGCGTTCCGTGCGCTGGCCGGACTGCCGGGCGGGCCGGGAGGCGCGGATCGCGTCGAGCGCGAGCGGCTGGGTTGAGCAGGGACCCGGCTGAGCAGGGGAATGGAAGCGGCGTGTGGCGGCTTATACACGCCACTGCCGAATCCGGTCAAGCCGGGACTGGACAGCGCGCCACGGAGCGAACTATGATGACAGTTCGCGCTCCCTGGCATCCGTGTCGTCATATTGCGGTCGACGCAGAGTTCTGAGACAGAAACTCATCTCGCCCTGGTGCAGCCGGACCCGTATATGGCGGCGGGTACCGCTCACGGAGATCATCCCACACGTGCACCGACGTTCCGCGTCAAGGCACGCGTCGGCGTGGTCGCAGGGCTTGCATCTCAGGGTTCGCCGAGCGATCAATCCACTCACCTACACACTGCTCGTCAGTGTCGGCCCGACGGGGCCTACCGGAGGTCACACCCTTGGCTGCTGCGCCCAACGCATCCACCAACCCCAAGAACGGTCGCAACCACTCGCGACTCTCGTTCGCCAAGATCACGGACACCCTCACGGTTCCTGATCTGCTCGCACTCCAGACGGAGAGCTTCGACTGGCTCGTCGGCAACGACGTCTGGAAGGCCCGCCTCGCCGAAGGGCAGGAGCAGGGTCGTACCGACCTCGCGCTGCACTCGGGGCTCGAGGAGATCTTCGAGGAGATCTCCCCGATCGAGGACCTCGGCGAGACCATGCAGCTCTCGTTCACCGCGCCGGAGCTCGAAGACCCGAAGTACTCGATCGACGACTGCAAGGAGCGCGGCAAGACCTACGCCGCTCCGCTGTACGTCAACGCCGAGTTCATGAACCACATGACGGGTGAGATCAAGACGCAGACGGTCTTCATGGGCGACTTCCCGCTCATGACCGAACGCGGCACGTTCATCATCAACGGCACCGAGCGCGTCGTCGTGTCGCAGCTCGTCCGTTCGCCCGGCGTGTACTTCGAGCGCCAGCAGGAGAAGACCTCCGACAAGGACATCTACTCGGCGCGGATCATCCCGTCGCGTGGTGCCTGGCTCGAGTTCGAGATCGACAAGCGCGACCAGGTGGGCGTGCGCATCGACCGCAAGCGCAAGCAGTCCGTGACCGTCTTCCTCAAGGCCCTCGGCCTGACGAGCGAAGAGATCATGGACGAGTTCCAGGGCTTCGCGTCGATCGAGTCGACCCTCGAGAAGGACGCCGTCCTCACGAAGGAAGAGGCGCTCAAGGACATCTACCGCAAGCTCCGTCCCGGCGAGCAGGTCGCTGCCGAGGCCGCGCGTGCGCTCCTCGACAACTTCTACTTCAACCCGAAGCGCTACGACCTGGCGAAGGTCGGCCGCTACAAGGTCAACCGCAAGCTCGGCATGGACGCCCCGCTGTCCGACTCGGTGCTCACCGTCAAGGACATCGTCGCGACGATCAAGTACCTGGTGTCGCTGCACGCTGAGCGCACCACGATCGACGGCGTCCGTGACGGCGAGCCGGTGCAGCTGCGCCTCGACGTGGACGACATCGACCACTTCGGCAACCGTCGCATCCGCGCCGTCGGCGAGCTCATCCAGAACCAGGTCCGCACGGGTCTGTCCCGCATGGAGCGCGTCGTCCGCGAGCGCATGACCACGCAGGACATCGAGGCGATCACCCCCCAGACGCTCATCAACGTGCGTCCGGTCGTCGCCGCGATCAAGGAGTTCTTCGGAACGTCCCAGCTGTCGCAGTTCATGGACCAGAACAACCCGCTCGCGGGCCTGACGCACAAGCGTCGTCTCTCGGCCCTCGGCCCGGGTGGTCTGTCCCGTGAGCGTGCCGGCGTCGAGGTCCGTGACGTCCACCCGTCGCACTACGGCCGCATGTGCCCGATCGAGACCCCGGAAGGCCCGAACATCGGCCTGATCGGTTCGCTCGCTTCCTTCGGTCGGATCAACTCCTTCGGCTTCATCGAGACCCCGTACCGTCGCGTCGTCAACGGCGAGGTCACGAAGACCATCGACTACCTCACCGCTTCGGAAGAGGACGACTTCGTCGTCGCGCAGGCCAACGCCCCGCTGACGAACGACTTCCACTTCGCCGACGACAAGGTGCTCGTCCGCAAGAAGGGTGGCGAGGTCGAACTCGTCGCCAAGGACGAGGTCGACTACATGGACGTCTCCCCGCGCCAGATGGTGTCGGTCGCGACGTCGCTCATCCCGTTCCTCGAGCACGACGACGCGAACCGCGCCCTCATGGGTGCGAACATGCAGCGTCAGGCCGTCCCGCTGCTCCGTTCCGAGTCGCCGCTCGTCGGTACCGGTATGGAGGGCTACACGGCCATCGACGCCGGCGACGTCGTCACCGCCGACAAGGCCGGTGTCGTCTCCGAGGTCTCGGCCGACGCCGTCACCCTGCAGCTCGACGAGGGCGGCACGCAGACCTACTACCTGCGCAAGTTCGACCGCTCCAACCAGGGCACGAGCTACAACCACCGCGTCATCGTCTCCGCAGGCGAGCGCGTGGAGCAGGGCGAGGTCATCGCCGACGGTCCCGCGACGGAGAACGGCGAGCTCGCGCTCGGCAAGAACCTCCTCGTCGCGTTCATGCCGTGGGAGGGCTACAACTACGAGGACGCGATGATCCTGTCGCAGAACCTCATCAAGGACGACACGCTCTCCTCGATCCACATCGAGGAGTACGAGGTCGACGCCCGCGACACCAAGCTCGGCAAGGAGGAGATCACCCGTGACCTCCCCAACGTCAGCCCGGACCTGCTGGCCGACCTCGACGAGCGCGGCATCATCCGCATCGGTGCCGAGGTCCGCCCCGGCGACATCCTCGTCGGCAAGGTCACGCCGAAGGGCGAGACCGAGCTGAGCGCCGAGGAGCGTCTGCTCCGTGCCATCTTCAACGAGAAGTCGCGCGAAGTCCGCGACACCTCGCTCAAGGTGCCCCACGGTGAAGAGGGCACGATCATCGGCGTCAAGGTGTTCGACTCGCAGGACGGTGACGACGAACTCGGCTCTGGTGTCAACCAGCGCGTGGTCGTCTACATCGCCCAGAAGCGCAAGATCACCGCGGGTGACAAGCTCGCCGGTCGTCACGGCAACAAGGGCGTCATCTCGACCATCCTCCCGGTCGAGGACATGCCGTTCCTCGCCGACGGCACCCCCGTCGACATCGTCCTCAACCCGCTCGGCGTCCCCGGCCGCATGAACTTCGGCCAGGTGCTCGAGATCCACCTCGGGTGGCTCGCCAAGCAGGGCTGGAACGTCGAGGGCATCCAGGACTGGGCCGAGAACCTGCCGGAGGCAGCGCACAGCGCCGAGCCCGGCACCAAGGTCGCCACCCCGGTGTTCGACGGTGCGTACGAGCGCGAGATCGAGGGCCTCCTCGACTCGACCCTCCCGAACCGCGACGGCGAGCGCCTGATCGGCTCGTCCGGCAAGGCGCAGCTCTTCGACGGCCGCTCCGGCGAGCCGTTCCCGGAGCCCGTCTCGGTCGGCTACATGTACATCCTCAAGCTGCACCACCTGGTCGACGACAAGATCCACGCGCGTTCGACCGGTCCGTACTCGATGATCACGCAGCAGCCGCTGGGTGGTAAGGCGCAGTTCGGTGGACAGCGATTCGGTGAGATGGAGGTGTGGGCGCTCGAAGCGTACGGTGCCGCCTACGCCCTCCAGGAGCTCCTGACGATCAAGTCCGACGACATCCTCGGCCGCGTGAAGGTCTACGAGGCGATCGTCAAGGGCGAGAACATCCAGGAACCCGGCATCCCCGAGTCCTTCAAGGTCCTCATGAAGGAGATGCAGTCGCTCTGCCTGAACGTCGAGGTCCTCTCGGCCGACGGCCAGGCGGTCAGCCTGCGCGACAACGATGACGAGGTCTTCCGCGCTGCGGAGGAGCTGGGCATCAACATCTCCTCGCGGTTCGAGTCGTCCTCCGTCGACGACATCTGATCCCGCCCGTACATCGAAGCCTGAATCAGCAAGAGAGAAGAACATTGCTCGAAGCAACTTCCTTTGACGCCATTCGGATCGGCCTCGCGACCGCCGAGGACATCCGTCAGTGGTCGTACGGCGAGGTCAAGAAGCCGGAGACCATCAACTACCGCACCCTGAAGCCCGAGAAGGACGGTCTGTTCGGCGAGCAGATCTTCGGTCCTTCCCGCGACTGGGAGTGCGCCTGTGGCAAGTACAAGCGTGTCCGGTTCAAGGGCATCGTCTGCGAGCGCTGCGGCGTCGAGGTCACCAAGTCCTCGGTCCGTCGTGAGCGCATGGGCCACATCGAGCTCGCTGCCCCCGTCACGCACATCTGGTACTTCAAGGGCGTCCCGTCGCGCCTCGGGTACCTCCTCGACATGGCGCCGAAGGACCTCGAGAAGGTCATCTACTTCGCGGCGTACATGATCATCGACATCGATGAAGAGGGCCGTCACGCGGACATGCCGGGTCTCGAGAACGAGATGCGTCTCGAGATCAAGACCCTCGAGGGCCAGCGCGACTCGATCATCGCTGACCGCCTCAAGAAGCTCGAGGACGACCTCGCAGCCCTTGAGGAAGAGGGTGCGAAGGCCGACGTCAAGCGCCGCACCAAGGACACCGCCGAGAAGGAGATGTCCCAGGTCCGCAAGTCGTTCGACGAGGACATCACCCGTCTCGAGCGTGTGTGGGAGGACTTCCGCAACCTCAAGGTGGGCGACCTCAAGCCCGAGGACGCCGTCTTCCACGAGCTCCAGGACCGGTTCGGGATCTACTTCGACGCCTACATGGGCGCCGAGGCGATCAAGCTCCGGCTCGAGGCGTTCGACCTGGCCGCCGAGGCCGAGGCACTGCGTCTGCAGATCGCCGAGGGCAAGGGCCAGAAGAAGATCCGCGCGATCAAGCGTCTGCGCGTCGTCAGCTCCTTCCTCGCCACCGGCAACTCGCCGGCCGCGATGGTGCTCGGCGTCGTGCCGGTCATCCCGCCGGAGCTGCGCCCGATGGTGCAGCTCGACGGTGGCCGTTTCGCCACGTCGGACCTCAACGACCTCTACCGTCGTGTGATCAACCGCAACAACCGTCTCCGCCGCCTGCTCGACCTCGGTGCCCCCGAGATCATCGTGAACAACGAGAAGCGCATGCTGCAGGAAGCCGTTGACGCGCTGTTCGACAACGGTCGTCGTGGTCGTCCGGTCACGGGTACCGGCAACCGCGCCCTGAAGTCCCTGAGCGACATGCTCAAGGGCAAGCAGGGTCGTTTCCGCCAGAACCTGCTCGGCAAGCGCGTCGACTACTCGGGCCGTTCGGTCATCATCGTCGGCCCGCAGCTGAAGCTGCACCAGTGCGGTCTGCCCAAGCAGATGGCGCTCGAGCTCTTCAAGCCGTTCGTGATCAAGCGCCTCATCGACCTGTCGCACGCGCAGAACATCAAGTCGGCCAAGCGCATGGTCGAGCGTTCGCGTCCGCAGGTGTGGGACGTGCTCGAGGAGATCATCCGCGAGCGCCCCGTCCTGCTGAACCGTGCGCCGACGCTGCACCGTCTGGGCATCCAGGCGTTCGAGCCGCAGCTCGTCGAGGGCAAGGCCATCCAGCTCCACCCGCTCGTGTGTGCTGCGTTCAACGCGGACTTCGACGGTGACCAGATGGCCGTGCACCTGCCGCTGTCGGTCGAGGCCCAGGCCGAGGCCCGCATCCTGATGCTCGCCTCGAACAACATCCTGAAGCCGTCCGACGGCCGTCCGGTGACCCTGCCCGCACAGGACATGATCATCGGTCTGCACCACCTGACGACCGTCCGCGAGGGCGCCGTCGGTGAGGGCCGTGCGTTCTCCTCGGTCGCCGAGGCGATCCTGGCCAACGACCAGCACACGCTGCACCTCAACGCGATGGCGAAGATCCGCATGACGGGTGTCCACTTCGCCGAGGGTGAAGCTCCCGAGGGCTACGAGCAGGGCGACACCGTGCTGCTCGAGACGACCCTGGGCCGTGCGCTCTTCAACGAGACCCTGCCGGCGAACTACCCGTTCGTCCAGAAGGTCACCGACAAGGGCGTGCTCTCCGCGATCGTCAACGACCTCGCAGAGCGCTACTCCAAGACCGAGACGGCCGCTGCGCTGGACCGGATCAAGGACGCCGGCTTCTACTGGGGCACCCGCTCCGGTGTGACCGTCGCCCTGTCGGACGTCGTGACGCCTCCTCGCAAGAAGGAGATCATCGCGGGCTACGAGATCCAGGCCGCCAAGGTGCAGGGCGAGTTCGACAAGGGTCTGATCACCGACTCCGAGCGTCGCGCCGACCTGATCAAGATCTGGACCGAGGCCACGAACGAGATCGCGCAGGAGATGCGCGACAACTTCCCGGTCGACAACACCATCAACCGCATGGTGTCGTCCGGTGCTCGTGGTAACTGGCTCCAGGTCCGCAACATCGCCGGTATGCGTGGTCTGGTGAACAACCCGAAGGGCGAGATCATCGCCCGCCCGATCATCAACTCGTACCGCGAGGGCCTGACCGTGGCGGAGTACTTCATCGCCACCCACGGTGCTCGTAAGGGTCTTGCCGACACCGCGCTCCGTACCGCGGACTCCGGGTACCTCACCCGTCGTCTCGTGGACGTCTCGCAGGACGTCATCATCCGCGAGGACGACTGCGGCACGACGCGTGGCCTCGAGCTGCCGATCGCGACCGTGGACGCCGACGGCAAGCTCGTCCGCGACCCGCGCGTCGAGAACACCGTGTACTCCCGCACCCTGGCCACCGAGGCCGTGGACGCGCAGGGCACGGTCGTGGCAGAGGCTCGCGAGGACGTCGGTGACGTGCTCCTCGAGAAGTTGCTGGCAGCCGGTGTCGAGAGCATCAAGGTGCGCTCGGTCCTGACCTGCGAGTCGGCCGTCGGTGTCTGCGCGAAGTGCTACGGCCGTTCGCTCGCCACCGGCAACCTGGTCGACATCGGTGAGGCAGTCGGCATCATCGCCGCGCAGTCCATCGGTGAGCCCGGTACCCAGCTGACGATGCGTACCTTCCACACGGGTGGTTCGGCCTCGGCCGACGACATCACCCAGGGTCTGCCGCGTGTCACGGAGCTCTTCGAGGCGCGTACCCCCAAGGGCGCGTCCCCGATCGCCGAGGCCCCCGGCCGCGTCGTGGTCGAGGACACGGACAAGGGTCGTCGGATCATCCTCACGCCGGACAACGGCGACGAGCCGTTCATCTACCCGGTGCTCAAGCGTGCGACGCTCCTCATCGAGGACAACCAGCACGTCGAGCTCGGCGAGCAGTTCATCGCCGGCACCGTCGACCCGAAGGAAGTCCTCCGGGTCAAGGGTGTCCGAGAGGTCCAGAAGCACCTGGTCAACGGTGTGCAGGACGTCTACGGCTCGCAGGGTGTGCCGATCCACGACAAGCACATCGAGGTCATCGTCCGCCAGATGCTCCGCAAGGTCACCGTCGTCGACCACGGCGACACCGACCTGCTGCCGGGTGAGCTCGTCGACCGGTCGCGCTACAACGCGCTGAACCGTGCGGCGCTGCAGGAGGGTCGCAAGACCGCCTCGGCTCGCCAGGAGGTCATGGGCATCACGAAGGCGTCCCTCGCGACCGAGTCGTGGCTGTCCGCCGCTTCCTTCCAGGAGACCACCCGCGTGCTCACGCAGGCGGCCATGGAGGGCAAGCAGGACCACCTCGTCGGCCTCAAGGAGAACGTCATCATCGGTAAGCTCATCCCCGCCGGGACGGGCCTCAGCCGGTACCGTGACGTGGACGTGAACGCGACCGAAGAGGCGAAGGCGGAGCGGTACCCCAACCGCATCTTCGCTGACGACTCGTCGTTCTCGGACGCCGACCTGAGCTTCGTCGACTTCGACAGCTTCTCGTCGGACGACTTCACGCCGGGCACGTACAACTGAGCCTGATGTGATCCCACGAAGGCCCCGTCTCCGCAAGGAGGCGGGGCCTTCGTCGTGTCGTCACCACGTGACGGCCTGGAGGCGCGGTGCGGGGCCGCCACGGGCCTCCCGTCCGCCGTGGGGTCGCGGCTAGAGCGCGCGGCCCGCGCCGTTGTCGCGGCCGGAACCGCGTCCGGTCTCGTCGACCAGCGAGAACAGGCTCAGCACGTTGCCGTCGGGGTCGCGGACGTCGAACCAGTCGACCGCACCGTCGACGCACTCGACGGGGCCGATGTCGATGCCGAGCGCGCCGATTCGTGCGTGCTGCGCGGCGACGTCGTCGACGCCGAAGCGGACGCTGACCGGGTTCTCCTCGGCCTGCTCGTCGACGTAGAGCTGGATCCAGATGCCGCCGACCTCGTACTCGGCGACGCCGTCCTCGGGCTCGAGGTCCGGCTCGGTGCGCTCGAAGACCGCGCCGTACCAGAGGCAGGACGCCTCGATGTCGCTGACGGGCAACCCCACGGTCACGCTCGTGATGTCCATGTCTCATCATGTGCCCGGGTGGGGGCGCGCGTCGAGAGGGATTCCGCGGCGCCGCGCTGTCCGGCCCGCGTCGGACGACGGCCTCGTTCCTCCACACCCCCGTGTGACACCGACGTTCTCCACGGACCGCTCGCCAGGACTCCGGCAGCCGTGCGGGGTCCGGGAGGCTGGCGGACATGCACCCTCCGACGGCCACCGCGAACCGGCCCAGGCGTCCCCCGGACCGGGGCCGAACCGGTCGTGGACCCCAGTTCTGGGTGCAGCCGGACCCCCTCCGCCCCCTCTTTCTGGGACTGCGGTCGGCGAGGGCCCCAGAAGTAGCGTGGTCGGGCGCCACATCCCTGGTGGCGCATCACCCGACGACGTCTCGCCGTGCGCGAGTCCAAGGAGGCACGGGACTCATGGCGACCCTGTCCGAGATCCTCATCCTGAACGGCGCCCTGCCCATCGAGCACCTCGATGCGATGACGGGTGACGAGGACCTCGACGAGCGCGCCATCCGTGGCCTGGTCGACCAGGGCGTCGTGAGCGAGGCCCAGTTCATCACCGCCCGGGCCGCGTCGAACAACTCACGCACCGTCCCGCTGAGCGACTACCCCGTCGACGGCACCGCGGTGTCGATCCTGCCGGCGGCCCTGTGCCGTCGTCACGGTGTGCTCGGCGTCGGGTTCGAGGGCGACCTGCTCATCCTCGCGATGGTGAACCCCACGAACGTGCTCGCCATCGACGACGCCCGGACGGCGTCTGGTCGCGCGATCAAGCCGCTGCAGGTCGAGGAGCGTGACCTCGTCGCTGCCCTCGACCGGTACCTGCGTGCCGACGACGAGCTGAACGACCTGACGTCGTCGCTGGAAGAAGAAGCATCGACGACCTCGAAGGCGCAGATCGACATCGCCGACGGCGCCCTCGACGACGTCCCGATCGTCCGGTTCGTGAACCTGCTCGTGTCGCAGGCCATCCAGGACCACGCGTCCGACATCCACATCGAGCCCGGCGAGCACGAGGTCCGGATCCGGTACCGCATCGACGGCGTGCTGCACGAGATGGCGCCGGCGCCGAAGAACATCCAGAACGGCGTGATCAGCCGCCTGAAGATCATGAGCGACATCGACATCGCCGAGCGTCGCAAGCCGCAGGACGGCCGCATGTCCGTGCGGCACGGCGGCCGGCAGATCGACCTCCGTGTCGCGACGCTGCCCACCGTGTGGGGCGAGAAGGTCGTCATGCGGATCCTCGACAACACGAACACCTCGCTGACCCTCAAGGACCTCAACCTCCTCGAGCAGAACTTCCAGGCGTACCAGCGGTCCTACTCGAAGCCGTACGGCATGATCCTGGTCACCGGTCCCACCGGTTCGGGCAAGTCGACGACGCTGTACACGACCCTCAACGCCGTGGCGAAGCCCGAGATCAACGTCATCACGGTGGAGGACCCGGTCGAGTACCGGATGGCCGGCATCAACCAGGTGCAGGTCAACCCGAAGGCCGGCCTGACGTTCGCCTCCGCGCTCCGCTCGATCCTCCGCTCCGACCCCGACGTCGTGCTGCTCGGTGAGATCCGCGACCACGAGACCGCCCAGATCGCGATCGAGGCGTCGCTGACCGGGCACCTCGTGCTCTCGACCCTGCACACCAACGACGCCCCGTCGGCCGTGACCCGTCTGACCGAGATGGACATCGAGCCGTTCCTGGTCGGGTCCGCCCTCGACTCCGTCGTCGCCCAGCGACTCGCCCGTCGGCTGTGCGACCGGTGCAAGGCGCCCGCCGTGTACGAGATCGAGCAGCTCCGGGCGCTCGGGTTCCTGGCCCCCGGCGACGAGATGCCCGCGTTCTTCGCCCCGGTCGGCTGCGCCGTCTGCTCGAACACCGGTTACCGCGGCCGCATCGCCCTGCACGAGGTCATGACCGTGACCGAGGAGATCGAGCGGCTCGCCGTCGGTCGTGCCTCGAGCGCGGAGATCAGTCGCGTCGCCCAGCAACAGGGCATGCTCACGCTCCGCCAGGACGGCTTCGAGAAGGTCAAGCTCGGCATGACGAGCGTCGACGAGATCCTGCGCGTCGTCGCGTGACCGGGGAACAGGACGAGCAGATGACCGACTCCGTGTACGACATCACCATGCCCGGCGACGAGCCCGTCGCCGGATGGCACCCCGGCACCCCGGGCGCCGAGGTCGGCTCTCGCCGTGCCGCGCGTCTGGCCGCGGCAGCCGCTACCCCGCCCGAGCAGGTCTACGACCTGACGGACGACTCGGCGGTGTGGCCCGCGCCCACCGGCACGGCCGTGGCGAGCCCGGTTGCCGGCCCCGTGGGTGGTCCGGTCGCTGCGCCCGTGGCGCAGTCCGCCACCGCTCCGGCGACGCCGCCCGCCGCGGTGCCGTCGTCGACCGCCACCTACGGGTACGCCGAGCCGGCGACCCAGCAGCTGCCGGCCATCGCCTACAGCGGCGCGCACCACGCCACACCGGCTGAGCCTGCTCCGACCCCGGCCCTCGCCGCGGCGTCGGCCGGTGACATCGACTTCGCCCGGCACGCACGAGAGGTCGCCGACCCCGACCTCATCACCGCACTCGCGCAGGTCGTCTACCAAGGGGCCTCCGACCTGCACGTCACGGCCGACGCCCCGCCCACCGTCCGCGTCGACGGCTCGCTCCGGCCGGCCGTGCCCGGAGGCGCGTGGTCGCGCGGCAAGGTCATCGCGGCACTCAAGACGCTGCTGTCCGTCGAACAGGCCGGGCAGTTCGACCACGACCAGGAGCTCGACTTCGCGTACTCGCTGTCGCCGGAGTACCGCTTCCGCGTGAACTACTACCAGCAGCGCGGCAACTGGGGCGCCGCGTTCCGCATCATCCCCACCAGGATCAAGACGCTCAAGCAGCTCGGCATCCCCGCGCACGTCGGTGACTTCGCCGGCCTGCCCCGTGGCCTGGTCCTCGTCACCGGCCCGACCGGGTCGGGCAAGTCGACCACCCTCGCGGCGCTCATCGACCTGGTCAACGAGAGCCGTGCCGACCACATCGTCACGGTCGAGGACCCGATCGAGTTCATGCACGACCACAAGCGGTCGATCATCAACCAGCGCGAGGTCGGCGCCGACACCCACTCCTTCGCCTCGGCGCTCAAGCACGTGCTGCGGCAGGACCCCGACGTCATCCTGATCGGTGAGCTCCGCGACCTCGAGACCATCTCCGTCGCGCTGACCGCCGCCGAGACCGGTCACCTGGTGTTCGCCACCCTGCACACGCAGAGCGCACCCGGCACGATCGACCGCGTCATCGACGTCTTCCCGCCGCACCAGCAGGGGCAGATCCGCACCCAGCTCGCGGCCACCCTGCAGGGTGTCGTCTGCCAGACCCTCGTCCCGAAGGCCAACGGCGTCGGCCGGGTCGTCGCCACCGAGATCATGACGATCACCCCGGCCATCGGCAACCTCATCCGCGAGGGCAAGACGTACCAGATCACCTCCGCCATGCAGGCCGGCCGTGACCTCGGCATGCACACCATGGACCAGGACCTCGCCGAACTGGTCAACGTCGGCACGATCTCGCGCAAGGCCGCGATGGAGAAGGTGCACGACGAAGAGGGCTTCGACCGGCTCGTCCAGCGCGTCGAGTCCCCGTCCGACTCCTCGGCCGCTGCGATCGCCGCCAGCGGCATCGACTTCGGCGACAAGTTCTCCGGAGGCTACTGATGTCACTCGCGTTCGACTACCGCGGGCGCGACGGCGCCGGGAAGCTCGTCAAGGGCCGCCTCGACGCCGCGTCCGAAGGGGCCGTCGTCCAGCGCCTCAGGGGCATGGGCGTCTCACCGATCGCCATCACCGAGGCGAAGGCCGGCACCGGGCTCCAGACCGAGATCAAGATCCCCGGGTTCGAGAAGGGCGTCGGCCTCAAGGACCTCGCGATCATGTCGCGACAGGCCTCGACGATGCTCACCTCGGGGCTCTCGCTCCTGCGGACCCTGACGATCCTGTCCGACCAGACCGAGAACAAGAAGCTCAAGGACATCCTCGGCAAGGTCCGCGACGACGTCGAGCGCGGTGTCTCGTTCTCCGACGCCGTCGCGAAGTACCCGGTCGACTTCCCGCCGATCATGATCAACATGATCCGTGCGGGGGAGACCGGCGGGTTCCTCGACCAGGCCATGGACTCCATCGCGACGAACTTCGAGAAGGAGCACAAGCTCCGCTCGACGATCAAGTCGGCGATGACCTACCCGGTGGTCGTGCTCGTGATGTCACTGGTGGCGGTCGCCATCATGCTCATCTTCATCGTCCCGATCTTCCAGGACATGTTCTCGTCGCTCGGCGGCACGCTCCCGCTGCCGACGCAGATCCTCGTGACGCTGTCACACGCCATGCGGTACGTCGCGATCCCGCTCGCGATCGTCGTCGTGCTGGCGTGGCTCTGGTGGCGAGCGAACAAGAACACCGAACGCGTCCGAGCGTTCATCGATCCGATCACCCTGAAACTGCCGGTCTTCGGCCCGTTGCAGAAGAAGATCGTCATTGCTCGGTTCGCTCGCAACTTCTCGAACATGATCGGCGCCGGTGTTCCCATTCTGCAGGCATTGCGGATCGTCGGGGAAGTGTCGAACAACTTCGTCGTGAAGCGCGCGCTCGACAATGTCGCAGAGGCGGTGCGGAAAGGTGAATCAATCGCGGTGCCGCTCGCCGCACAATCGGTTTTCCCGGCAATGGTCACGCAGATGGTCGCGGTCGGTGAAGACGCCGGTTCCCTCGAGATCATGCTCGAGAAGATCGCGGTGTTCTACGACGCCGAGGTCGAGGCGACCACCGACGCCCTCACCTCGCTGATCGAGCCGCTGCTCATCGCGTTCCTTGGCGTTGTGGTGGGCGGGATGATCATCGCGCTCTACATGCCGATCTTCCAGATCACCAACGTCGTGCAGAACGCTTCCTAGTCATTCCACCCCCATGCGGGGGCATTGTCCATATCGCCCCTCCCCCGCACTGGGGGTGTTTTGTGCCCAGCATGGCCCCCGTTCTCGGGATTGGCCGCTCGATGTGCCCCCAATACGCTGATCTGCGGCGGCCGAGCAAGCCCCGAAATCATTTCCCCGACATTCCCCGCAGAATGGAAACAACCATGTACTTCGCTCTCATGGGCAAGCTCGACGCTCGCCGCAAGGGTCTCCTGAAGGACGGCGAGAAGGGCTTCACGCTCATCGAGCTCCTCGTCGTCGTCATCATCATCGGCATCCTCGCCGCGATCGCCATCCCGGTGTACATCGGCGTGCAGAACAACGCGAAGGACTCGGCAGTCAAGTCCGACGTCACCAACGCGAAGACCGCCGTGGTGAGCATCGCGACGTCCGGCACCGGCGCCTTCCCGGACACTGCCGACCTGACCACCACGGACTACAAGAACGCCGGGGCGACCAAGAGCTCGAACACCACCGCCATCACGTACAAGAAGACCACCGACGGTTTCTGCATCCAGGGCACGAGCTCGACCAACAAGACCTTCGTTGCCAACGAGACCGACGGCGTGAAGGCCGGTACCTGCTGACACTCGCTGTGAACTGTGTGGGCGCCGCCTCGTCGAGGCCGGCGTCCACACGAGCATCGGAACGACCACTGCAGCAAGAAGGGACGCCATGATCTCGCGCATCGCCGAGCGACTGCGTTCCGCACGGGACAACGAGGACGGCTTCACGATCATCGAGGTGATGGTCGCGATGACGATCTTCGCCCTGATCGCCGCCGGGATCGCCGCCGGCATCGCTGCTTCACTGGTGCTGTCGAAGGACACCCGTGCGCGCGAGGTCGCATCGACGATCGCGATGGAGGACATCGACGACCTCCGGGACACCCCGAGCATCTTCAACGTGAAGAGCGGCACCGCGACCAAGCAGGTCGGCAATCAGGTCTTCGACCTGACCCGGAAGGTGTCGTGGACCCGGTCGTCCGGCGCGGCCACCGCCTGCGGCACGGGCGACGGCAGCCTGTCGTACAAGGCCGTGACGGTCACGGTGCGGTGGAAGACCAGCGCTGCAGCGTCCGGGACCCAGCAGGTCGAGATGTCGAGCGCCATCGCTCCACTCACGAACATCAACTCGGACACCACGGGCTCGATCCTCGTCGGCGTGACGAACGCGAACGGGATCGGCGTCTCCGGGATCGTGCCGACCGTGAGCGGTGGCCCCGCCGGGGTCACGTTCCCGGCGACGGACGCGGAGGGCTGCACCTACGTGGCCGGCGTCGCGCCGGGGACCTACAAGGTGTCGGTCGCCCGCACCGGGTACATCGACTCGACCCAACAGCCGAGTCCGTCGTCGCAGTCGGTGACGGTGTCGGTCGGGAGCTCCGGTGCCGCCGCCTTCACCTTCGACAAGGTGACGACCTACTCGTTCAAGTACGTGACCTCGCCGGCCTCGTCCGCGATCCTGCCGACGAACCTGCCCTTGTCGATCACCAACGGGACGTCGGGCACGACCGTGTTGGACCCCGCCCCGACGAGCGCGGCCCTGTTCCCGTTCCCCTCGGGGTACCAGGCGGTGGCCGGGTTGTACTCCGCTGACGTGTCGTCCGACGCCGCAGCGACCTGCCTCGGCCCGGAACCAGGCGCCTGGACGACCGCCAACAAGGCCGGCAAGAAGGGGACGGCGACGGAGTTCAAGGACGCGACCGGGCCGATCCCGATCAGCATGGGCGCGATCACGCTCGCCAAGCCGGACAAGGCGCTCTTCATCACCGCGAAGACCACCACAGCCGTGAACGGCGATCCCGGCTGCGCGAAGGGGATGACCCTGAGCTTCCCGAAGCCGACGTCCGACAGCATGACGATCGCCCTGCCGTGGGGAACCTGGAAGCTGTTCACGGGCGGCACTGCGGGCGCGGCGACGACGCCGCTCGCGCTCACCGCCACCAACACCGCGATGGTCAGCAACGGTGCCGTCACCGGTGGCGTCGTCCTCGTCGACCCGAGGCCGGCCAGCTGATGCGCGCGCTCCTCCGTCGTCTGCGAGTCGACCAACGCGGGATCACGCTCGTGGAGCTCCTCGTCGCCATGCTCGTGACGTCGCTGCTGCTCACCCTGGTCGGGAGCTTCTTCGTGTCGATCTCGAAGGCGCAGCGCACGGTGTCCTCGGTCAACGACAGCACCCGACAGGGCACCACGTCGATGACGCAGCTCAGCCGGTACCTGCGTGAGGCCTCGCGGTGGCAGGTGAGCAAGACGGTCAGTGCGCCGGCGTTCGTGAGCGCCACTGGCAGGAGCGTGCAGTTCTACTCGGGTGTCGACCTGTCGAGTGCACGGGCCGGGCTCACCAAGGTGACGGTCGACGTCGTGTCGAACCGGCTGCGCATGCAGCTGCAGCGGGGCGACTGCCCGGCCGGCGGGTACTGCACGTTCACCGGTGCCACCCGGACGCTGTGGCTCGCCGACGTGGTCCGGGCAGGCACGCTCTTCTCGTACGTCAACGCGGACAACGGTCCCGTGTCCGCGCCGGCGAACGCCACCTACGACACGATCCGGTCCGTCCGCGTGGCGCTGACCGTGGGGTCGACGGGCGGCGTGACCGTCAACGACAGCACGTTCCAGGCCACCATCAACCTGCGCAACCTCGACTACGGCGCAGCCACGGAGTCATGATGCTCATCCGGATCCTCCGAGGCCTGCGTGCCCGAGACGACGAACGCGGGGTCGCCCTCGCGGCCGTCATCGGGATCGGTGCGGTGCTCATGATCGTGCTGTCCCTCGTCGTCGCCACCGCGACGAGCGGTGCGACGAAAGCGACGACCGACACGAACTACAACAAGGCGATCGCGGCCGCGTACGCGGGTCTCTCCGACTACCAGGGCCGCCTGGCAGCCGACAACGCCTACGTCAAGTACGGCGTGCGCACCGCGTTCTCGTCGACGAGCACGTACACGGCAGATCCGGCGAACAAGGCCTTCGGCACCGCGAAGGACGGCTCGTGGGCGAACGTGGTCGGGAGCACCGACCAGTCCTACCGGTACGAGGTCGACAACTCCGACTACTCGACGACCGGCAAGGTCCGCCTGCGCGTGACGGGGAAGGCCGGTGCCACGACGAGGACCATCGTCGTGGACCTCCGCGGCGACGGCTTCGTCAACTACCTGTACTTCACGAACTACGAGTCCCAGGACCCGAGCCTGACGAACGCCGGCTGCGTCTCGAACCACCGCAACGACGACGACTGGAGCTCCAGCAGCAGCTGTGAAGCCGTCACGTTCGCCAACGGTGACGTCCTCGACGGGCCGGTCCGGTCGAACGACGTCATCACCGCCTGCGGAGCGACGTTCAACTCGAGCGTGCAGGACACGGGGCCCGACGACTTCTTCTACACGAGCAAGGCGACGACCATCGACTCCGCCTGCCGCTCGTCCACGAAGTTCATCAGCGGGAGGATCAAGAACGTCGGGACGCTCCCCATGCCGAGCACCAACGCGAACATGAAGCAGGAGGCACGGACCGACATCCCCGAGAAGGTGGCGAAGCCCGGGTGCCTGTACACCGGTCCGACGTCCATCACGTTCCTCGCCGGGGGCAAGATGCGCGTGGTCTCACCGTGGACCATCTCCACACAGGTCAAGGGCAACGCCAACGGCAGCGCCATCGCACCGGGCCCGGGGAACGACGCCCTGTGCGGCTCAGTCGCTGCTCTCCGGGGAACCGGTGCCGTCGTCCCCACGCTGCCCGCGAACCTGGTCTACGTGCAGAGCGTGCCGTCGACGGTCGGTGACCCGAACTACTGGGCGTCCAGCGCCACACCGTCCGGCACGGTCAACGGGACCGTGAACGCGGGTTCGCCGGTCTACTGCCAGCAGACGGTCAAGTCGGGGACCTCGACGAGTTCGGACTACGGCAACGGCCTGGGGTACCCGCTCAACGGCGAGTTCACCGGAACGCGCGGGGATGCCGGGTACTACGGGTGCCGCAGCGGTGATGCCTTCGTGTCCGGATCCTTCGGCGGACAGATGACCCTCGCCGCGGAGAACTTCCTGTACGTGACCGGAAACATCGTCTACCAGAACGGCCGGACCTCCGACGACATGCTCGGGCTCGTCGGGCAGAAGGCGGTCTCCGTCTACAACCCCGTGTCGTGCTCGAGCTACTCCGGCTGGTCGAACACGGTGTGCAACACGGGCAGCAGCTCCTACTCGACGAACACGGCGCCGACCAAGAACATCGAGATCGACGCAGCCATCGCCAGCAACCTCGGCACGTTCAACGTCCAGAACAGCCAGTACGGGTCGAACCTCGGCATCCTCACGATCTACGGATCGATCGCCCAGCAGTTCCGCGGCTCGGTCCGCACCTCGTACGGCAACGGCCTGCTGACGGGGTACGCGAAGGCGTACTCGTACGACAGCAGACTCAAGTCCTCGGCCCCGCCCAAGTTCCTGCAGCCGGTCTCGACCACGTACGGCGTGACGACCGAGACCGAGTCGGCCACGGCCTTCCGCGCCGACGGCACTCCGACGGGGAAGTGACCGTGGCGTCCTTGGCCTCGGTGGCGCCCCTCGTCGCCGCGCTGGTCGGCGTGCTCGGTCTCGCGATCGGGTCGTTCCTGAACGTCGTCGTGTACCGCGTGCCCGCGGGCATGTCCGTCGTCGCGCCGGCCAGCTCCTGCCCCCGATGCGGTCACGCGATCCGAGGTCGCGACAACGTGCCCGTGATCTCCTGGCTCGTCCTGCGCGCCCGGTGCCGCGACTGCGGCGCGCCCATCTCGGCCCGGTACCCGCTCGTCGAAGCCGCCACGGGCCTCCTGTTCGTCGCGGTGACGCTGCTCTCGGTCCTCGTACCGTGGTCGCCGCTGGCGGCGCCGGACGGCGTCCCCGGAACGATCCACGCTGCGATCCTGCTCGTCGCACTCCTGTACCTGATGGCGATCAGCATCTCGTTGACGCTCATCGACCTCGACACCCACACGTTGCCGAACCGGATCGTGCTGCCGGCCTACATCGTGCTGCCCGTGCTCCTGCTGGCGGCGTCGGCGGTGTCCGGCGACTGGGGCGCCGCGCTCCGGGGGCTCATCGGCCTGGTCGTCCTCGGCGGCGTCTACCTCGTGCTCGCGCTGGCGGTGCCCGGCGGGATGGGGCTCGGTGACGTGAAGCTCGCCGGCGTGCTCGGCCTCGTGCTGGCGTACCTCGGATGGGGACCCCTCGCAGTGGGTTCTTTCGCGGCGTTCCTGCTCGGAGGTACCTTCGCAGTCGTCCTCCTGGTCGTGCGCCGGGCGGGCCGTCGCAGCGGGATCCCGTTCGGCCCCTGGATGCTCGCGGGTGCCTGGCTCGGCATCGCCGTCGGTGCCCCCGCATGGGACGGCTACCTGCGCCTCCTCGGACTCGCCTGACGCCTCGTCGCGCGCTGACCCACCAGACCGACCCGAAGACGGTCACGGAAGGACCACCCATGTCGAAGAGCATCGTGGGCGTCGACATCGGCGCCGCCGCGATCCGTGCTGTCGAGGTCCAGGACGCCGACAAGCCGAGACCGACGATCCTGCGGTTCGCCGAGGTTCCCGTGCCCCCGGGCGCGACGAAGCAGGGGGAGGTGCTCGAGCCGAACACCGTCGCGGGTGCGCTCCGACAGCTCTGGTCGCTCGGGCGCTTCCGCTCGAAGGACGTCGTGCTCGGCATGGGCAACCAGCGCGTGCTGTCGCGCGACCTGACGGTCCCGAAGGCCCCCATCGCGCAGATCCGTGAATCGTTGCCCTTCCAGGTGCAGGACATGCTCCCGGTGCCCGTGGGCGACGCCATCCTCGACTTCTACCCGACCAGCGAGGAGACGGGGGAGAACGGCCCCACCGTGAGCGGTCTCCTCGTCGCCGCGGTGAAGGACGCCGTGCTCGCCAACGTCCGCGCGGTCCAGAACGCCGGGCTCAAGCCGGTCGGTGTCGACCTCATCCCGTTCGCCCTGGCACGTGTCCTCGCGCCGGCGAACCGATCGGGCACCGTGGCCATCGTCGAGTGCGGCGGCAACACGACGACCGTCGTCATCGTCACCGACGGCGTCCCGAAGTTCGTCCGTATCGTGCCGACCGGCGGCGATGACATCACGCGGCTCCTCGCCGGCCGGCTGACGATCGACGAGGGAGCGGCGGAAGCCGTCAAGCGCCACCTGGGCATGGATCCGGAGCAGGCGCGGACCGGCGACGACGCGCTCGCGGTCGCGGCGGTCCGCGAGACGATGGGCGAACTGCTCTCGAGTCTCCGCAACACCGTCAACTACTTCGTCAACACCCACCCTGCCGAGCCCGTGGGCGAGATCCTGCTCTGCGGCGCTGCAGCTGCGCTCCCCGGTTTCGCCGCAGCGCTCTCGGAGTTCACCCGGACGCCCGTCCGGTTCGGGGCGCCGTTCGCCAACGTCGCGCTCGCGAAGTCCATCCGGGTCGAGGACCTGCACGCGCACGGCGCATCGATCGCCGTGGCATGGGGACTCGCCGCGGGAGGGAAGGCAGCATGAGCCAGTCGACCAAGTCGAAGCCCTCGCGCTCTGGACGGAGTCGCCGCCGAGGAGTGGCGCCCGACCCCGCCCTGCGAGTCGCCGCCGAGACCGCGGAGCGCGTCAGGCGTCAGCGTCGGACCACCCCCAGCGAGATCGTCGTCGGGGGCCGCCCCAGCGTCGACCTCCTGCCCACCGAGGTCCTCGCCGACCGACGCAGCAGCCGTGTCGTCCGTCGGATGTGGGCGGGCGTGGTCCTCGTGGCGATCGTGGTCGGGATCGCGACCGCCGGAGCCAGCCTCCTGTCCAGCCAGGCCCACGACGACCTGACCCACGCGCAGGACGAGACCCTGTCACTCCTGCAGCAGCAGGCGAACTACCGCGAGGTCCGGGACACGGAGGCCGGTACCGCGCTGCGTGAAGCCGCGCAGTCGGTCGGCGGGGCCACGGAGATCGCCTGGCAGCCGTACCTCGCTTCGCTGAAGGCATCGCTCCCGGCGGGAGTCGAGATCACCGGCGTCGCGATCGACTCGGCCACGCCGCTGGAGACCTACGCGCAGGCCGACACCCCGCTCCAGGGGCAGCGTGTCGCGACCCTGACCATCGACGCGCAGAGCCCGACGCTGCCGTCCGTTCCGTCGTGGCTCGATGCCGTCAAGGGACTCAAAGGCTTCGTCGACGCGACCGCGAACTCGGTCACGCTCGACCCGACGACGGGCACGTACACGGTGAACATGACGATCCACGTCGACCAGGCCGCCTTCGACGGCAAGTACCAGGACAAGGGCGAGTGAGATGACCCGCAACCGACTCAACATGCTCCTCGCCGTCGTGGCGATGGTCGTGGTGGCACTCGCCGGGTTCTTCCTCGGCGTGCAGCCACATCTCGCACAGGCCGCGAGTGACCGTACCGACCAGGTGTCGGTGGACGCGACGAACCGGACGACGGCGGCGGAACTCGCCCGGCTCAAGGACCGCGCGAAGTCCCTGCCGGCGATGAAGGCGGAACTCGCGGAGCTCACCACCTCGGTGCCGTCGAGTGCGAACATGTCCTCCTTCTACGGCGCAGTCGACGGCGTGGCAGCCCGGGCGGGCGTGAAGGTGTCCGCGATCACGACGTCCGACGCTGTGGCGTACACCGCCCCCGTCGCAGCCTCGACTGCCGCGGGCACCGAGGACTCGTCGGCCTCCGCGACGGACGAGGCGACGGATGAGGCGACGGACGAGGCGACGCCTGAGCCGACCGCGGCATCCACCGGCGCCGCGACGGTGCCCGTGACCGACCCGGCGATCTCGGCCGCGAACTTCTCGGCCATCCCCGTCTCCGTGTCGGTCGACGGGTCGTTCGACCAGGCCCTGTCCTTCGTCGGGGGCATGCAGGACGGCGCTCGACTCTTCCTGGTCACCACGGTGTCGTCCTCCATCTCGCAGGACTCGACCGACCCGGCCGCGGCGGCTGCGACGACGTGGACGTTCGGTGGCTACGTGTACGTCCTGACCGCCGACTCGGACACCGCCACGAAAGGCTGACCCGACCCCCGCGGACTGGGGTCGGCCGCGCCACGCCGAACCCACTTCCGCGACAGCCGTCGTTGTGATTACGATGCACCAGACGCCGTGATCGCGGCTGCTCATCCCCGCTCGAACGGTCGGCTCGAACCGGCCGTTCCTCGTCGTGCCCGGAGTCGCGCGTGTTGGTCGGAATCGTGGAATTCCTGGGTTGGTTCGGTGCAGTAACCGTTCTAGCTGGTTACATCTTGTTCTCCACCGGCAAGATCCCGAACGGCCCGCTCTACCAGCTGTTCAACCTCGTCGGCGGGCTCGCAGTGGCCATCAACGTCGCCGCGCACCACGCCGTCCCCTCGACCATCGTCAACGGGATCTGGGCGATCGTCGCCGTCGTCGTCCTGGTGAAGATGGGCCGAGCGCGCCGCGCGACGAAGCGCGACGGATCCGTGTCCACCGAGCCGCCGGTCCTGCACGCTGAACCGGCCGCGACCACCGGGGTCCTGCCGGTCATCGGCCCGGCGCTGCGTGACCACGAGCCGGAGGGCAGCGCCGAGGCGGACGCCGCCACGGGCCTCCAGTCCGACGTCCCGACGGACGAGACGGACGAGACGGACGAGACGGCCGCGACGATGCCGGATTCCGCGCCCGCGCCCGCCCCCATGACGGAGACCGTCCCGATCATCACGGCGACGATCGCGCTCGCCCTGGTCGCCGCAGCGCAGGAGCAGTCCGACCTGGCGGACCGTCGCGAGCACGCGGACGACACGGACCACGCCGAACCCGCTCGCTGACCAGCCGGTCGACGATACGATCGGCGCATGTCCCGGTGGTTGATCGCGACGATGACGTCCGTCCTCTTCATCGCGCTCGTGATCGCCGTCACGGGCTTCGAAGCCCTGCTCGCCGACGTCGAGGTCATCTCGCAGCCCGACGCCACCCCGTACCTCGGGCCCGCGATGGTGGTCGGTGGCGCGGTGGTGGTCTTCCTCGCGACCGCGGCCGGCGTGCGCGACGGCAACCCCGGGGTCACCGCGCTGGTGGCCGCGGCGACGGTCTACCTGGTCATGCTCGGCGTCGGAGCCGTGGGCTACGCGCTCGTCCGCTCGGACGCGACGGAGCTCCTCGTCTTCCCCGCGGGGTACGCCCTCGGGCCGTTCGTGGTCGGGTCCGTCGTGGTGGCGCTCCTGTCGGTGCTCGGCGGGATCACGATGGCTCGCCACCAGGCACGGACCGATGGCGGCTCGGGCGCGGCCGGGACGGCGCGTCTGGACGGGCCTGACGAGCGCTCCGGGCCCGACCGGACGAACGCGGGCGAGGAACCCGCCGGACGGTAGTGTTCGCAGGGCACGACGCACACGCAACGGGGGAACGATGAGCGACCAGCACGCGCAGGATCCGGACCAGCAGGGCGGCTGGGGTGCCGTCCCGCCGGTGGCCTCGATCCGTGGAACCGACGGAACGTCCGGGGCAACGGCCCAGGGGTTCGGTCCGGGTCCCGGCGCAGGAGCCCCCGGATTCCCCGGGATGCCCGGACCGGTGCCGCAGCGTCCTCGCCGGAAGCTCCGCCGCGGTCAGCTCATCGGCATCATCTCGGGCGGCACGGCGGTCGTCCTGCTGCTCGTGGCCGGTGTCGTCGGGTACTCGGTCGGTTCCTCCTCGCACTCGGCGGACCGCCCGGTGCGGGCGTTCCTCGACGACCTGACGGCCGGACGCGTGGCCGACGCCCTCGACGACGCGGGCATCGAACGCGAGAAGACCGACGTGCTCCTCGGCGAAGCCGCCTACGCGAAGGCATCGGACAAGGTCACCGGCTACCGCGTCGCCGCGACGCGGACGGACGGCGACACCGCGACGGTCCGCGCGTACCTGCGCCAGGGCGGGCAGGACGTCGCTGCGACCTTCACGCTGGACAAGACCGGGACGGACTGGGGTGTGTTCCCGATCTGGGAGCTGCAGGCCCCCGAGCTCGGGTCGGTCGCCGTCGCCGTGCGGGGGCCGTCCGGTGCGGCGGTCACCGTCGCCGGCCGGAACGTGGAGACCGCGAAGGACGGCACGGTGAGCCTCCGCGCGCTGCCAGGCACGTACGACGTCGCCTTCGACGGCGGCAAGTGGACCACGGCCCGTGGGGGATCGGCGAGCGTCAGCGGGTTCGGTCGGTCGACCTCGACCCCGGTGCAGATGACCACGACCCTGACCACCGCCGGGCAGCAGGCCGCCAAACGGGCGGTGGACGACTGGGTGGACGGCTGCATCGCCTCCACCGACGCCGCCCCCGCCGGGTGCAGCTTCTACGCGTACGGGCAGAACCCGGCGTACACGTACTCGAACCAGAAGTGGACGCTCGAGACGCGGCCGACGGTCCGGGTCGGCAGCTGGACGACGAACGGCTGGTTGATCACGACGACGGCACCCGGCCGGGCGAAGTACACGGCCGACATCTCGGGGGCTGCCGGCACCGGAACGGCCTCCGCGGGGCCGCTCAACGTGAACGCGAGCGGGTACGTCACGGGCTTCTCGAGCGACGGCGCCACGTTCCGCTCGGCGGTGGGCAACGGGTCGTCCGACACCGGCTCATGACGGTGTCGGTTCCCGGGGTGACCCGGATTGATTTCGTCCCGTTACGCGGGTAGTCTCTACCGGGTGTGCGCCCTCGGGCGCGCCCGAAAAGTCCGGCGAGCGGGATCGCCCAGCCGGACCACTCCGTCCCCCACTCGAACACCCGCCGTCCGGCGGTGCTCAGCGTGGGACGAGGAAGCCGGCGGAACGCGCCGGCCAGAGAGCACGAGCGAAGAACCAGGAGAACAGTTGCCTACTATTCAGCAGCTGGTTCGCAAGGGTCGCACGCCGAAGGTCACCAAGACCAAGGCGCCCGCCCTGAAGGCGAACCCCCAGCAGCGTGGTGTGTGCACCCGCGTCTACACCACCACCCCCAAGAAGCCGAACTCGGCACTGCGCAAGGTCGCTCGTGTCAAGCTCTCGAACGGCACCGAGGTCACGGCCTACATCCCCGGTGAGGGCCACAACCTCCAGGAGCACTCGATGGTGCTCGTCCGCGGCGGTCGTGTGAAGGACCTCCCGGGTGTGCGGTACAAGATCATCCGTGGCGCCCTGGACACCCAGGCAGTCAAGAACCGTAAGCAGGCTCGTAGCCGCTACGGCGCGAAGAAGGGTTGAGTTAGATGCCTCGTAAGGGTCCCGCCCCCAAGCGTCCCGTCGTCGCCGACCCGGTCTACGGTGCGCCGATCGTCAGCCAGCTCGTCAACAAGATCCTGCTCGACGGCAAGAAGGGCCTCGCCGAGCGCATCGTCTACGGTGCACTCGAGGGCGTTTCCGCCAAGAACCAGCAGGACGCCGTCGTGACGCTGAAGAAGGCGCTCGACAACGTCCGTCCGACCCTCGAGGTCCGTAGCCGCCGCGTCGGTGGCTCGACCTACCAGGTCCCGGTCGAGGTCAAGCCGCACCGCGCGAACACCCTCGCGCTCCGTTGGCTCACCTCGTACGCCAAGGCCCGTCGCGAGAAGACGATGACCGAGCGTCTCATGAACGAGATCCTCGACGCGTCGAACGGTCTCGGTGCCGCGGTCAAGCGCCGCGAGGACACGCACAAGATGGCCGAGTCGAACAAGGCCTTCGCCCACTACCGCTGGTAGTCCCGGCACCGTCCGGGTGCCGGTGGTCAGGAACCCCGGCGCCCGGACGGCCGCCAACCTCTCCTACAACTCTTCCGGAGGAACCCTGTGGCACAGGACGTGCTCACCGACCTGAACAAGGTCCGCAACATCGGCATCATGGCGCACATCGATGCCGGCAAGACCACGACGACCGAGCGCATCCTGTTCTACACGGGCATCACGCACAAGATCGGTGAGGTCCACGACGGCGCTGCCACGATGGACTGGATGGCGCAGGAGCAGGAGCGCGGCATCACGATCACGTCGGCCGCGACGACCTGCTTCTGGGACAACAACCAGATCAACATCATCGACACCCCCGGTCACGTGGACTTCACGGTCGAGGTGGAGCGCTCGCTCCGCGTCCTCGACGGTGCGGTCGCCGTCTTCGACGGCAAGGAGGGCGTCGAGCCCCAGTCCGAGACCGTCTGGCGTCAGGCCGACAAGTACGACGTCCCGCGTATCTGCTTCGTCAACAAGATGGACAAGCTGGGCGCCGACTTCTACTACACCGTCGACACCATCGTGAACCGCCTCGGCGCGGAGCCCCTCGTGCTCCAGCTGCCGATCGGCTCCGAGAGCTCGTTCGAAGGCGTCGTCGACCTCGTCCAGATGCGTGCACTCACCTGGCGCGGCGACGCCAAGGGTGACGTCGCGATGGGCGCGAAGTACGAGATCGAAGAGATCCCGGCCGACCTGCAGGACCGCGCCGCCGAGTACCGCGAGAAGCTCATCGAGCGCGTGGCCGAGGCGGACGACGTCCTCATGGAGCGCTACCTCGAGGGCGACACCGACTTCTCGGTCGCCGAGATCAAGGCAGCCATCCGTGCCCTCACGGTGAGCAGCACGCTCTACCCGGTCCTCTGCGGTTCCGCGTTCAAGAACCGTGGTGTCCAGCCGATGCTCGACGCCGTCATCGACTACCTCCCGTCCCCGCTCGACGTGCCGCCGATGATCGGCCACGACGTCAAGGACGAGGAGAAGGAGATCATCCGCAAGCCCGACGCGTCGGAGCCGTTCTCGGCCCTCGCGTTCAAGGTCGCGGTGCACCCGTTCTTCGGTCGTCTGACCTACGTGCGCGTCTACTCCGGCTCGATCGAGTCCGGTGCCCAGGTCATCAACTCGACCAAGGGCAAGAAGGAGCGCATCGGCAAGATCTTCCAGATGCACTCCAACAAGGAGAACCCGGTCGCCAACGTGACCGCTGGCCACATCTACGCGGTCATCGGCCTCAAGGACACCACCACCGGTGACACCCTGTGCGACCCGACCAACCAGGTCGTCCTCGAGTCGATGACGTTCCCGGAGCCGGTCATCGAGGTCGCCATCGAGCCGAACACGAAGGCCGACCAGGAGAAGCTCTCCACGGCCATCCAGAAGCTCGCTGAAGAGGACCCGACGTTCCGCGTCGAGCTCAACGCCGAGACCGGTCAGACGACGATCAAGGGCATGGGCGAGCTCCACCTCGACATCCTCGTCGACCGCATGAAGCGTGAGTTCCACGTCGAGGCGAGCGTCGGCAAGCCCCAGGTGGCCTACCGCGAGACGCTCACCAAGATCGTCGAGCGCTACGACTACACCCACAAGAAGCAGACCGGTGGTTCCGGCCAGTTCGCGAAGGTGCAGATCGCGCTCGAGCCGATGGAGGTCACGAGCGAGAAGGTCTACGAGTTCGTCAACGCGACCTCCGGTGGCCGTGTCCCGCGCGAGTACATCCCGTCGGTCGACGCCGGTATCCAGGACGCCATGCAGGTCGGCATCCTCGCGGGCTACCCGACGGTCGGCGTGAAGGCCATCCTCAAGGACGGCGCGGCGCACGACGTCGACTCGTCCGAGATGGCGTTCAAGATCGCCGGTTCGATCGCCTACAAGGAAGCGGCTCGCAAGGCCGGTCCGGCGATCCTCGAGCCGATCATGGCCGTCGAGGTCCGTACTCCTGAGGAGTACATGGGCGACGTCATCGGTGACCTGAACTCCCGTCGTGGCCAGATCGCCTCGATGGAGGACGCCTCGGGCGTCAAGGTGGTCCGCGCGAGCGTGCCGCTGTCCGAGATGTTCGGCTACGTCGGCGACCTGCGGTCGAAGACCTCTGGTCGTGCGGTCTACTCGATGACCTTCGAGACCTACAGCCAGGTCCCGGCCAAGGTCGCCGAGGAGATCATCGCGAAGAACGCGGGGGAGTAGCGCTCAGCGCTTCTCCACAGGCGGGGGCGCCCGGCGACGGGCCCCTCGCCACCAAGTAAAGTACAGACACACACCGCGCACCAACGGTCCCGAGCCCATCCAGGGCCGGCCGGGGGTGACGCTTCCGAGTCCTGAGGAGGACCCACAGTGGCCAAGGCCAAGTTCGAGCGCACCAAGCCGCACGTCAACATCGGAACCATCGGTCACGTCGACCACGGCAAGACCACGCTCACGGCGGCGATCACCAAGGTTCTGCACGACCAGTACCCGGACCTCAACGAGGCCCGCGACTTCGCGCAGATCGACAACGCTCCCGAGGAGCGCCAGCGCGGCATCACGATCAACATCTCGCACGTCGAGTACCAGACCGAGAAGCGTCACTACGCGCACGTCGACGCCCCCGGTCACGCCGACTACGTGAAGAACATGATCACGGGTGCGGCACAGATGGACGGCGCGATCCTCGTGGTCGCCGCCACCGACGGCCCGATGCCCCAGACGCGCGAGCACGTCCTGCTCGCCCGCCAGGTCGGCGTCCCCTACATCGTCGTCGCACTGAACAAGTCCGACATGGTGGACGACGAGGAGATCCTGGAGCTCGTCGAGCTCGAGGTCCGCGAGCTCCTCGGCTCGCAGCAGTTCGACGAGGACGCCCCCGTCGTGCAGGTCTCGGCGCTCAAGGCGCTCGAGGGCGACGAGAAGTGGGTCAAGTCGGTCCAGGACCTCATGGCCCAGGTCGACGAGCACGTGCCGGACCCGGTGCGCGCCACCGACCAGCCGTTCCTGATGCCGATCGAGGACGTCTTCACGATCACCGGTCGTGGCACGGTCGTCACCGGTCGCGTCGAGCGTGGCACGCTCAACCTGAACGCCGAGGTCGAGATCGTCGGCATCCGCGCGACGCAGAAGACCACGGTCACGGGCATCGAGATGTTCCGCAAGCTGCTCGACCAGGCGGTCGCCGGTGACAACACCGGTCTGCTCATCCGTGGCCTCAAGCGCGAGGACGTGGAGCGCGGCCAGGTCGTCGTGAAGCCGGGTTCGGTCACGCCGCACACCGAGTTCCAGGCGAACGCGTACATCCTGACCAAGGACGAGGGTGGGCGTCACAACCCGTTCTACGCGAACTACCGCCCGCAGTTCTACTTCCGCACCACGGACGTCACCGGCGTCATCACGCTGCCCGAGGGCACCGAGATGGTCATGCCCGGTGACACCGTCGCCATGACGGTCGAGCTGATCCAGCCGATCGCCATGGAAGAGGGCCTCCGTTTCGCCATCCGTGAGGGTGGTCGTACGGTCGGTGCCGGTACGGTCGAGAAGATCATCAAGTAACTCCGGTTCCTTGCGACAGCGGGGTCGGGCCTTCGGGCCCGGCCCCGCTTCGTCGTACGCGGCCACTGGCGGGCCGTACAGGGCGCCGGACAGGAGGCCCGTGGCAGCGCCCGCCACGGGCCTCCTGTCCGCCCCGTGACCCGTCACAGGCGACACGGAGTTGGCTCGACCGCGTGACCCGCCTCCGCAGATCCGCGACGTCCGGTCGCGGCTACCACCGCGTCCGTTCCGGACGCGGTTTCTCGTTCCGCGACCCCGACGGCAACACCGTGACCGATCCGGACGAGCGCCGTCGACTCGAGGAGTTCGTGATCCCGCCGGCGTGGGACGACGTCTGGATCTCCCCGTACGCGAACGGCCACATCCTGGCCACGGGTACGGACGGTGCGGGGCGCCGCCAGTACATGTACCACCCGTCCTGGCGCGAACGGATGGACCGGATCAAGTACGACCGTGCGCTGGCACTGGCGGAGTCGTTGCCGGTCGCCCGCCGCGGTGTCACGCAGGACCTCCGTCGCCCCGAGCCGGACCGCCGCCGTGCGCTGGCCGCAGCGTTCCGCATGCTCGACCAGGGGTCCCTCCGGGTCGGGTCCGAGCGGTACGCCACCGAGCACGGCAGTCGGGGGCTGTCCACGCTGCTGTGCGCGCACGCCCACGTGTCGGGCGACGACATCGAGCTCGACTTCCCCGGCAAGAGCGGGCAGGAGTGGTCGTCGTCGATCCACGACCACGACCTGGCGCGGGTCATCGCCGGCATGAAGCGTCGCGGGCCCAACGCGCGGTTGCTCTCGTTCCGCGAGCGTCGCGGTGCGGAGTGGGAGCCGCTCTCCGCCGAGGACATCAACGCGTACGTCAAGGAACGCGCGGGCGACGAGTTCACCGCGAAGGACTTCCGGACGCTGCACGGGACGGTCGCGGCCGCGGTCGACCTGGCGAAGACCGGACCGCAGTCGTCCCAGTCCAAGCGGAAGAAGGCCGTCTCGCACGCCGTGAAGGCCGCCAGCGACGAACTCGGCAACACCCCGACGGTGTGCCGACAGAGCTACATCGACCCCCGGTTGCTCGACGCGTACGACCACGGCGAGACCATCGATCCGAACCGCCTGGCGTCCGCCGAGGCCGAGGTCCGGGCACTGCTCTACCGACAATGACCCGGGGGCCGTCCGGATGACGTAGCGTTGGTCGACGTGCCGGACCACCCCCACACGGCACGGAAGGACCCACAACAGTCGTGACCGACGAGTGCATCCACGGATTCCCCACCGAGCTCTGCGACATCTGCGCACCCCGGCAGCGCGAGGCGTCGGAGATCCCAGCCACCCCGGCTCCCCGCCGGACCCGCATCACCACCAACCTGCGCGTCGACCCGCCGGCCTCCGGGCCCGGGACGTCGCTCCGGTCGCCGACGTCGCTCCGTTCGTCGTCCGCCGACCTGCCCGAAGCACGTGAGTTCGCAGCGCTCCGCGCCCACCACGTCACCCACATCGACAACCTCGACGGCATCGTCGGCGCCGGCGCGATCCTGGCGTCCGACCAGGCCGAGCCGGTCGTGGACGTCAGTTCCGCCGACACCCGCGCCGCCCGCGCCGAGGCCGAGGCGCCCGACGGCTCCTCGATCGCCGGCCACGTGCCGTTCACGCTGTCGCCCGACGCCACCCGCTGGGACGAGCTCCGTACCGGTGCCGAGGGCGAGCGCTGGTCGGACGCCGCCCGCCGCACCCGGGCGATCGACTACGTCGTGCTCGTCGTGCCCGTCTCCGCGTTCGGTGCCTCGGTGATCGTCGCCGACCAGGACGCCGACGCCGACGACGTCCGGTTCGCCGTCGGTCCCGACGCCGGCACGAACCTGATCCGTCGCACCGACTTCACGGACCCGGAGATGCACGGCCTCGAGCTGCTCGCCGGACCGAGCGTTCCGTTCACGTCGGTCGCGGTCATCGGCGTGCCGAACGACAAGGCCCGGCAGACCGTCCGCGCCGTGCTCGCCGACCACGGTGGACACGCTCCGCGAGTGGCCGTCTTCCCGCCGTGGTTCGTGCCCCCGGTGACCGCCGAGTGACGGTCTCCTGACCCGTGTCGACGCACCCTCCGGACCCCGTCCGGAGGGTGCGTCGCGTTGCGGGGCCGAGCCGGGCCTCCAGGCCGTCCGATCCGCGTGGATCCGGGCAAGCGAGCCGGCGGGACACGCCCGGTAATTCGCGACACGCCCGGGTTGCACGTGGGCCGGGGCTATGCGAGACTTGTCCGGTTCCGAATTCCCCGTGGGTGTACGCCCACAGGATCACTGCTCTGGCAGTGCACAACCCCCTTGTTCAGCAGGGCTGGGTTGGGCCGCAGGCAGCAGAACACGACTCCCCGAAGGGTGACGGACGCGGTATACCACTGCTGCGCCCGGAGCACGAGGCAGTCGATTGCCCACGCTGGACGGCCACGGTCGCCCGCGAGGTTGACAGGTGAACAGCGGTCATCCCCAGTGGATGCGGCCGGTTGGTTCAGGAAAACAGCACGGTCCGCAGGAATGCGGAACCGAGCGGCGTCAGGCGGCCAGAGGGTGCGCGGCGCAGAGAGGACAAGAGACACATGGCGGGACAGAAGATCCGCATCCGGCTCAAGTCGTATGACCACGAGGTCATCGACACGTCGGCCCGGAAGATCGTCGACACGGTGACCCGTGCCGGTGCAACCGTGGTCGGCCCGGTGCCGCTCCCCACCGAGAAGAACGTGATCGCAGTGATCCGTTCCCCTCACAAGTACAAGGACTCGCGCGAGCACTTCGAGAAGCGCACGCACAAGCGGGTCATCGACATCGTCGACCCGACGCCGAAGGCCGTTGACTCGCTCATGCGACTCGACCTGCCGGCAGACGTCAACATCGAGATCAAGCTGTAAGGGGGGCTGACCAATGGCGAACTCAACCAAGACCGTCAAGGGCCTCCTCGGCAAGAAGCTCGGGATGACCCAGGTGTGGGACGAGAACAACAAGTTCATCCCCGTCACCGTGATCGAGGTCGGCCCGAACGTGGTCACCCAGATCCGCAACGCGGAGCGCGACGGCTACGAGGCGATCCAGATCGCCGCCGGTGCCATCGACCCGCGCAAGGTCAACAAGCCGGCCGCTGGCCACTTCGAGGCCGCTGGCGTGACCCCGCGTCGCACCCTCACCGAGATCCGTACCAACGACTCCGCTGAGTACACGCTCGGCCAGGAGCTCACCGTGGACGGCACGTTCACGGCGGGCCAGAAGGTCGACGTCGTCGGTACCTCCAAGGGCAAGGGCTTCGCCGGTGTCATGAAGCGCCACGGCTTCCACGGCGTCGGCGCCTCGCACGGTGCGCACCGCAATCACCGCAAGCCCGGCTCGATCGGTGCTTCCTCGACCCCGTCGCGCGTCTTCAAGGGCATGCGCATGGCTGGTCGTATGGGTGGCGACCGCGTGACCGTCCTCAACCTCACGGTGCACGCCGTCGACGCCGAGAAGGGTCTGCTGCTCGTCAAGGGCGCCGTCCCCGGTGCTCGTGGCCGCTCCGTCTTCGTCCGCACCGCCGTGAAGGGTAAGTGATCATGGCCACCACGACCGCAACCACGATCGACGTCCTCGACGCATCGGGTGCCAAGTCCGGCACCGTCGAGCTCCCCGCAGCTCTCTTCGACGTCGAGACCAACGTCCCGCTGATCCACCAGGTCGTCACCGCGCAGCTCGCAGCCGCGCGTCAGGGCACCCACAAGACCAAGAACCGTGGCGAAGTCCGCGGTGCCGGTCGCAAGCCGTTCAAGCAGAAGGGCACCGGCCGCGCCCGTCAGGGTTCCGTCCGTGCTCCGGAGCACACCGGCGGTGGCGTCGTCCACGGACCGACCCCGCGCGACTACTCGCAGCGCACCCCGAAGAAGATGATCGCCGCTGCTCTGCTCGGCTCGCTCTCGGACCGCGCCCGCGGTGGCCGCATCTCCGCTGTGGAGGGCTTCGTCGCGGCTGAACTGCCGTCGACCAAGACCGCCCGCACGCTCCTCGAGAAGGTCGCGCCCGTCAAGAACGTGCTCGTCGTGCTCGAGACGGACGACGAGCTGACGCTCAAGTCGATCCGCAACCTGTCGAACGTCCACGCGCTCTCGTACGGCCAGCTCAACGCCTACGACGTGCTGCGTTCGGACGCCGTCGTCTTCAGCAAGAGCGCCCTCGACGCCTTCATCGCGTCGAAGACCGCGAAGGAGATCACCGCATGAGCGGCTTCAACAAGGACCCGCGCGACGTCATCATCTCGCCGGTCGTCTCGGAGAAGAGCTACGCGCTCATCGACCAGGGCAAGTACACGTTCATCGTGGACCCCCGCTCGAACAAGACCGAGATCAAGCTCGCCATCGAGAAGATCTTCGACGTCAAGGTCGCGAGCATCAACACGCTGAACCGCCCGGGCAAGACCCGTCGCACCAAGTTCGGTCTCGGCAAGCGCAAGGACACCAAGCGCGCCATCGTGACGCTCAAGTCCGGTTCGATCGACATCTTCACGGCTGTCGGCTGAGGACCAGAGGGATAAATCATGGCTATTCGTAACTACAAGCCGACGACCCCCGGTCGTCGCGGCTCGTCGGTCGCCGACTTCGCTGAGATCACCCGTTCGACTCCGGAGAAGTCACTGCTTCGTCCGCTGCCGAAGACCGGTGGTCGCAACAGCTCCGGCCGTATCACCACGCGTCACATCGGTGGTGGCCACAAGCGCCAGTACCGCGTGATCGACTTCCGTCGCTCCGACAAGGACGGCGTCGACGCCAAGGTCGCGCACATCGAGTACGACCCCAACCGCACTGCGCGCATCGCGCTCCTGCACTACGTGGACGGCACGAAGCGGTACATCATCGCGCCGAACAAGCTGAAGCAGGGCGACGTCATCGAGCAGGGCCCCGGCGCCGACATCAAGCCCGGCAACAACCTGCCGCTGCGCAACATCCCCGTGGGTACCGTCGTGCACGCCATCGAGCTCCGCCCCGGTGGCGGCGCCAAGATGGCTCGCTCCGCCGGCGCCTCGGTGCGTCTCGTCGCCAAGGACGGCCCCTACGCGCAGCTCCGTCTGCCGTCGGGCGAGGTCCGCAACGTCGACGCACGCTGCCGCGCCACGATCGGCGAGGTCGGCAACGCCGAGCAGTCGAACATCAACTGGGGCAAGGCCGGCCGCATGCGCTGGAAGGGCGTCCGCCCGACCGTCCGTGGTGTCGCCATGAACCCGGTCGACCACCCGCACGGTGGTGGTGAGGGCAAGACGTCCGGTGGTCGTCACCCGGTCAGCCCCTGGGGCCAGTCCGAGGGCCGTACGCGCAAGCCGAACAAGCCGAGCGACAAGCTCATCGTCCGTCGCCGTAACGCCGGCAAGAAGCGCAAGTAGGAGTTCAGAAGATGCCACGCAGTCTGAAGAAGGGCCCCTTCGTCGACGAGCACCTGCTCCGCAAGGTCGTCACGCAGAACGAGGCCAACACCAAGAACGTGATCCGTACGTGGTCGCGTCGGTCGATGATCGTCCCGAACATGCTCGGGCACACCATCGCCGTCCACGACGGCCGCAAGCACATCCCGGTGTTCGTCACCGAGTCGATGGTCGGTCACAAGCTCGGCGAGTTCGCGCCGACCCGCACCTTCCGTGGTCACGTGAAGGACGACAAGAAGGGCCGTCGCCGCTGAGGCGGCGACGCAGAGGAGGAACGAAATGGTGGAGTCGATCGCACGCGTGCGACACATCCGCGTCACGCCTCAGAAGGCCCGTCGCGTCATCGAGCTGATCCGCGGCAAGCAGGCCCACGAGGCCCTCGCCATCCTGAAGTTCGCCCCCCAGGGCGCTTCGGAGCCCGTGTACAAGCTGGTCGCTTCGGCGATCGCGAACGCACGGGTCAAGGCGGACTCGACGAACAGCTTCCTCGACGAGCGCGACCTCTACGTGAGCCGCGTCTTCGTCGACGAGGGCACGACCCTGAAGCGGTTCCAGCCGCGCGCCCAGGGCCGCGCCTTCCGCATCAACAAGCGCACCAGCCACATCACGGTCGTCCTCGCGACGCCCGACGAGGCCGAGGTTGCCGCGACGAGCAAGAAGGCGAGCAAGTAATGGGCCAGAAGGTCAACCCGTACGGCTTCCGTCTCGGGATCACGACGGACCACGTCTCGCACTGGTTCACCGACAGCAAGAAGGCCGGTCAGCGCTACGCCGACTACGTGGCCGAGGACATCAAGGTGCGCGAGTACCTGAAGAAGACCCTCGACCGCGCCGGCGTCGCACGCATCGAGCTCGAGCGCACCCGTGACCGTGTCCGCGTGGACATCCACACGGCGCGTCCGGGCATCGTCATCGGCCGCCGCGGCGCCGAGGCGGAGCGCGTTCGCGGTGAGCTCGAGAAGCTCACCAAGAAGCAGATCCAGCTGAACATCCTCGAGGTCAAGAACCCCGAGACCGAGGCCCAGCTCGTCGCGCAGGGCATCGCCGAGCAGCTCTCCGCTCGTGTCGCGTTCCGTCGCGCCATGCGCAAGGGCCTGCAGGGTGCACAGCGCGCCGGCGCCAAGGGTGTCCGCATCCAGGTGTCGGGTCGTCTCGGCGGCGCCGAGATGTCGCGTTCGGAGTTCTACCGCGAAGGCCGTGTGCCGCTGCACACCCTCCGCGCGAACATCGACTACGGCTTCTACGAGGCCCGGACCACGTTCGGCCGCATCGGCGTGAAGGTCTGGATCTACAAGGGCGACATCACGAACAAGGAGCTCGCTCGCGAGCAGGCGAACCAGCGTTCGTCGCGCCCGGAGCGTCGTGGCGGCCCGCGCGGTGAGCGTGGCGACCGTGGCGGCGACCGTCGTGGCGGCGACCGCGGTGACCGTCGTCCGCAGCAGGCCCCGCAGGACGCGCCGGCCGGCGCAGGAGTTGAGGCGTAACCATGCTTATTCCCCGTCGAGTCAAGCACCGCAAGCAGCACCACCCGAAGCGTTCGGGTCAGGCCACCGGTGGTACCAAGGTCAGCTTCGGCGACTACGGCATCCAGGCCCTCACCCCGGCGTACGTGACCAACCGTCAGATCGAGTCCGCTCGTATCGCCATGACGCGTCACATCAAGCGTGGTGGCAAGGTCTGGATCAACATCTACCCGGACCGTCCGCTGACCAAGAAGCCCGCCGAGACCCGCATGGGTTCCGGTAAGGGTTCGCCCGAGTGGTGGGTCGCGAACGTGAAGCCGGGCCGGGTGCTCTTCGAGCTCTCCGGCGTCAGCGAGGAGATCGCCCGTGAGGCGTTGACTCGTGCAATCCACAAGCTGCCCCTCAAGGCACGCATCATCAAGCGCGAGGAGGGCGACGCATAATGGCGATCGGTTCCAAGGAGCTCCGTCCGACGGAGCTCGACACGTTCGAGAACGAGCGTCTCGCTGACGAGCTGAAGAAGGCCAAGGAGGAACTCTTCAACCTCCGCTTCCAGTCGGCCACCGGCCAGCTGGAGAGCCACGGTCGTCTCCGTGCCGTCAAGCGCGACATCGCCCGCATCTACACCGTCCTCCGCGAGCGCGAGCTCGGCATCCGTGCCACTCCCGCGCCCGTCGAGACCGCCCCCAAGGCCAAGAAGACGACGAAGAAGGCTGACAAGCCGGCCGAGTCGACCGAGGCCGAGACCGCCGAGGAGAAGTAATGGCGAACGAAGAGAAGAACTCCGCCGCCCTCACTCGCGGCTACCGCAAGACGCGTCGCGGCTACGTGACGAGCGACAAGATGGACAAGACCATCGTGGTCGAGGTCGAGGACCGCGTGAAGCACGCGCTCTACGGCAAGATCATCCGTCGTACGTCCAAGGTGAAGGCCCACGACGAGCTCGGCACCGCTGGTGTCGGCGACCTCGTCGTGATCAGCGAGACCCGTCCCCTCAGCGCGTCCAAGCGCTGGCGCCTGGTCGAGATCCTCGAGAAGGCCAAGTAGGCCTCGGCCTGCTTCGGAATAGGAGACAGCAGTGATTCAGCAGGAATCCCGCCTGAAGGTCGCCGACAACACGGGTGCCAAGGAGATCTTGACCATCCGCGTGCTCGGTGGCTCGGGTCGTCGCTACGCCGGCCTCGGTGACGTCATCGTCGCCACGGTGAAGGACGCCATCCCCGGCGGCAACGTGAAGAAGGGTGACGTCGTCAAGGCGGTCATCGTTCGCACCAAGAAGGAGACCCGTCGTCAGGACGGCTCCTACATCAAGTTCGACGAGAACGCGGCAGTGATCCTCAAGGCCGACGGCGACCCGCGCGGTACGCGCATCTTCGGTCCGGTCGGTCGCGAGCTCCGTGACAAGAAGTTCATGAAGATCATCTCGCTCGCGCCGGAGGTGCTGTAAGCCATGGCGAACATCAAGAAGGGTGACCTCGTCCAGGTCATCACGGGCGCGACGCAGGAGCGTGGCGGCGACCGTGGCAAGCAGGGCAAGGTCATCGAGGTCCTCAAGGACAAGAACCGCGTCGTCGTCGAGGGCGTGAACTTCGTCACGAAGCACGTCCGCGTCGGTCAGACGCAGCGTGGTTCGAAGACCGGTGGCATCGAGCAGCACGAAGCCTCGATCCACGTCTCGAACGTCGCACTTGTCGACCCGAAGACGAAGAAGCCGACGCGTGTCGGCTTCCGCACCGAAGAGGTGGAGAAGGACGGCGTCAAGAAGACCGTCCGTGTCCGCTACGCGAAGAAGTCTGGTGAGAAGCTCTGATGACTGACACGACTGCTGCGCCCGCTGGCAAGATCCAGCCGCGCCTCAAGCAGAAGTACCTGGCCGAGATCAAGACGGCCCTCACCGAGCAGTTCGGTTACGCGAACGTCAACCAGGTCCCCGGCCTGGTCAAGGTCGTCGTGAACACCGGTGTCGGCGAGGCCGCTCGTGACTCCAAGATCATCGAGGGGGCCATCAAGGACCTCACGGCGATCACGGGTCAGAAGCCCCAGGTCAACATCGCCCGCAAGTCCATCGCACAGTTCAAGCTGCGCGAGGGTCAGGCCATCGGCGCGCACGTCACCCTCCGTGGTGACCGCGCGTGGGAGTTCCTGGACCGCCTGGTGACGCTCGCACTGCCCCGCATCCGCGACTTCCGCGGTCTCAGCGACAAGCAGTTCGACGGCAACGGCAACTACACGTTCGGTCTCACGGAGCAGTCCGTGTTCCACGAGATCGACCAGGACCGCATCGACCGTGTCCGCGGCTTCGACATCACTGTCGTGACCACCGCGAAGACGGACGACGAGGGACGCGCGCTGCTCCGCCAGCTCGGCTTCCCGTTCCGCTCCAACGAGCAGACGGTCTAAACTACTTCGGGCGGTGCGGGCCGGAGGATTCACGTCCTCCGGCCCGCACGCACGAACACACCGATCTCGGGGAACCGCCCCGGGATCACTCGATCGCTCAGGTCGGCATTCGTGGAACGGGTGTCGAAACCAGGCGAGAAATGGACGAACATCATGACGATGACCGATCCGGTCGCAGACATGCTGACCAGATTGCGGAACGCGAACTCCGCGCACCACGACGCAGTCGCGCTCCCGAGCTCCAAGCTCAAGAAGAACATCGCCGACATCCTCAAGCGTGAGGGCTACATCAGCGAGTGGAAGGTGGAGGACGCCCGAGTCGGGCAGACCCTCACCATCGACCTGAAGTACGGCCCCGAGCGCGAGCGTTCGATCGCCGGCATCAAGCGCGTCTCGAAGCCGGGCCTCCGGGTCTACGCGAAGTCGACGGAGATCCCCCAGGTCCTCGGTGGCCTCGGCGTGGCGATCCTCTCGACCTCCTCCGGCCTCCTGACCGACCGCGAAGCCGAGCAGAAGGGCGTGGGTGGGGAAGTCCTCGCCTACGTGTGGTGATCGACAATGTCACGAATCGGACGTCTCCCCATCGACATCCCCGCCGGCGTCACCGTCTCCGTTGACGGTCAGAACGTGGCGGTCAAGGGCCCGAAGGGCGAGCTCGCGCTCGTCATCGCGGAGCCCATCCAGGCCAAGGTCGAGGAGAACCAGGTCCTCGTCACCCGTCCGGACGACGAGCGCGAGTCGCGTTCGCTCCACGGACTGACCCGGACCCTCATCGCCAACAACATCATCGGCGTGACCCAGGGCTACACCAAGGGTCTCGAGGTCGTCGGTACGGGTTACCGTGTCGCGGCCAAGGGCTCGAACCTCGAGTTCGCCCTCGGGTACTCCCACTCGATCACGGTCGAGCCGCCGGCGGGCATCAGCTTCGCGGTGGAGGGCAACAACAAGGTCACCGTCGCCGGTATCGACAAGCAGGCTGTCGGCGAGGTCGCCGCGAACATCCGGAAGCTCCGGAAGCCCGAGCCCTACAAGGGCAAGGGTGTCCGTTACGCCGGCGAGAACGTGCGCCGCAAGGCCGGAAAGTCAGGTAAGTGATCATGGGACTCCTCAAGACACGAGGCAAGAGCAAGGCGGCCGCCAAGGCGCGTCGTCACAACCGTCTCCGCAAGAAGATCACCGGCACCGAGGCTCGTCCCCGTCTCGCCGTCACCCGCTCGTCGCGTCACGTGTTCGTGCAGGTCATCGACGACTCGAAGGGTCACACCCTCGCAAGCGCCTCGACGATGGAGGCAGACCTCCGCTCGTTCGACGGCGACAAGACCGCCAAGGCCCGTCGCGTCGGTGAGCTCCTCGCCGAGCGCGCGAAGTCGGCTGGCGTCGAGGCCGTGGTCTTCGACCGCGGTGGCAGCAAGTACGCCGGTCGCGTCGCCGCGATCGCCGATGGTGCCCGTGAAGGAGGGCTGAACCTGTGAGCGACAACGCGAACACCAACGAAGACGCCAAGACCGAGGCCGTCGAGGCCACGGAGACCGAGGCTGTCGAGACCACGGAGACCACCGAGGCGAGCACGGGGGCCACGGCCACCGACGCAACCGCCGAGGCGACCACCGAGGGCGCCAAGACCGGCAAGGAGGCGGAGGCACCTGCCGTCGCCGAGCGTCCGGTCGAGACCGCCGCGGGCTCCGCGTCGAACAACCGCGACTCCGCTGACAACCGTGGCCGTCGTGGTGGCGGTCGTGACCGTCAGCAGGGCCGCGACCGCAACAACCGCGGTGGCGACAGCCAGTTCCTCGAGCGCGTGGTGACCATCAACCGCGTCTCGAAGGTCGTCAAGGGTGGTCGTCGCTTCAGCTTCACGGCGCTCGTCGTCGTCGGTGACGGCAACGGCCTCGTGGGCGTCGGCTACGGCAAGGCCAAGGAGGTCCCCACGGCGATCTCCAAGGGTGTCGAAGAGGCGAAGAAGAACTTCTTCCGCGTCCCCCGCGTCGGCAACACGATCCCGCACCCGGTGCAGGGTGAAGCCGCCGCTGGCGTCGTCCTCCTGCGTCCGGCCGGCCCCGGTACCGGTGTCATCGCCGGTGGTCCGGTCCGCGCCGTGCTCGAGTGCGCCGGCATCCACGACGTCCTGAGCAAGTCGCTCGGCTCGTCGAACACCATCAACATCGTGCACGCGACCGTCGAGGCCCTGAAGCAGCTCGAGGAGCCCCGCGCCGTCGCGAGCCGTCGTGGCCTCGACGTCGAGCGGGTCGTCCCGGCCCGTCTGCTCCAGGCCGAGGCCGCAGCCCTGCGTGCCGCGACCGAGAAGGCAGGTGCGTGATGGCGATGCTGAAGATCACGCAGATCAAGTCCGTTATCAGCGAGAAGCAGTACCAGCGCGACACCCTGCGCAGCCTGGGCCTCAAGCGCATCGGCCGTTCGGTCGAGCGTGAGGACAACTCCCAGAACCGCGGGTACATCGCGACGGTGGCGCACCTCGTGAAGGTCGAGGAGGTCGACGCATGAGCGACGAGAAGAACGAGCGCGTGCAGGTGCTGAAGCTGCACCACCTCCGTCCTGCGGAGGGCGCCAAGAAGGACCGCACCCGTGTTGGTCGCGGTGAGGGCTCGAAGGGCAAGACCGCTGGGCGTGGTACCAAGGGCACGAAGGCCCGTTACCAGGTCCGGGTCGGCTTCGAGGGTGGGCAGATGCCGCTGCACATGCGCACCCCGAAGCTCCGCGGGTTCAAGAACCCGTTCCGGGTCGAGTACCAGGTCGTGAACCTGGACAAGATCTCGGAGCTCTACCCCGATGGTGGCGACGTCACCGTTGCGGGCCTGGTCGCCAAGGGCGCCGTCCGCAAGAACGAGAAGGTCAAGGTTCTCGGTCAGGGTGACATCACCGTGAAGATCACGGTCACGGTCGACAAGGTCTCGGCGTCCGCCGCCGAGAAGATCGTGGCTGCTGGCGGCACCGTCTCCCAGTAACCCCCGTCGGCGGCCCGTGCGTTTGCGCACGGGCCGCCGTTACGGTTTCCTTGACAGTGGCCGGCATCCGCCAGCCGGGTCGGCCCTGCCGACCGAAACCGGTCCGGCCGCGATCGACGGCCCCGGTCCCACAAGTTCGGAGTCATCGTGTTCAGAGCGGTCGCGCGCATCATGCGCACCCCTGATCTTCGCAAGAAGATCGGCTTCACCCTCGCGATCATCGCGCTGTTCCGTCTCGGGTCGTACATCCCGGCACCGTTCGTCGACTACGCCGCCGTGCAGAGCTGTCTCGCCAGCGCGTCGTCCTCCGGCGGTCTCTACGACCTCATCAACCTCTTCTCCGGCGGCGCGCTGCTGAAGCTCTCGGTCTTCGCGCTCGGCATCATGCCGTACATCACGTCGTCGATCATCGTGCAGCTCCTGCGTGTGGTCATCCCGCACTTCGACACCCTCTACAAGGAGGGCCAGTCGGGCCAGGCGAAGCTGACGCAGTACACGCGCTACCTCACGATCGCGCTCGGTGTCCTGCAGTCCACGACCCTGATCACGGTCGCCCGCTCCGGCGCCCTGTTCGGCACCAACGCCTCCGCGTCCTGCACGTCGATCATCTCGAACGACAGCTGGTACGCCATCATGCTGATGGTCGTCACGCTGACCGCCGGTACCGGCCTCATCATGTGGATGGGCGAGCTCGTCACCGAGCGCGGCATCGGCAACGGCATGTCGCTCCTGATCTTCACGTCGATCGCGGCGCAGTTCCCGTCGGCGCTCTGGGCGATCGAGCAGTCGCAGTCGTTCGAGCTCTTCCTGTTCGTGATCCTGGTCGGACTCGTGATCATGATGGCCGTCGTGTTCGTCGAGCAGTCACAGCGGCGGATCCCCGTGCAGTACGCCAAGCGCATGGTCGGGCGGCGGACGTACGGCGGCAACAACACCTACATCCCGATCAAGGTGAACATGGCCGGCGTCGTGCCCGTCATCTTCGCCTCGTCGCTGCTGTACCTGCCGGCCCTGATCGCGCAGTTCAACCAGCCCTCGGACGGCTCCGAGCCGGCCGCGTGGGTGACCTGGATCCAGAACAACCTGACCTCGGGTGACAACTGGTTCTACATGGTCCTGTACTTCCTGCTCATCGTCGGGTTCACGTACTTCTACGTGGCGATCACCTTCAACCCCGAAGAGGTCGCCGACAACATGAAGAAGTACGGCGGGTTCATCCCCGGCATCCGTGCCGGTCGTCCGACCGCCGAGTACCTCGACTACGTCCTCACCCGGGTGACGCTGCCCGGCTCGCTCTACCTCGGTCTCATCGCGCTCATCCCGCTGGCAGCACTGGCGCTGTTCGGTGCGAACCAGAACTTCCCGTTCGGTGGCGCGAGCATCCTCATCATCGTGGGTGTCGGTCTCGAGACCGTGAAGCAGATCGACTCGCAGCTGCAGCAGCGTCACTACGAAGGGCTTCTCCGTTGAGCGCACGTCTCATCATCGTCGGACCTCCCGGAGCCGGGAAGGGCACCCAGGCCGGCCGCATCGCCGACTCCTTCGGGATCCCCGCGATCTCGACCGGGGACATCTTCCGCAAGAACGTGGCAGAGGGCACGCCCCTCGGTGTGCAGGCGAAGGCGATCATGGACGCCGGCGACTACGTGCCGGACTCCCTGACGAACGAGCTCGTGAAGTCCCGCCTGCAGGAGCCCGATGCCGAGCACGGCTTCCTGCTGGACGGCTACCCGCGCACGGTCGGTCAGGTCGAGTACCTCGACGCACTGCTCGCTGAGCAGGGCACCGGGATCGACGCCGTCGTGCAGCTCGTCGCCGACCAGGACGAGCTCGTCGGTCGCCTGCTCAAGCGCGCCGAGGACCAGGGCCGCAGCGACGACAACGAGGAGACGATCCGTCGTCGCCAGCAGGTCTACTCCGAGCAGACGGCGCCCATCGTGGCGGCGTACGGCGAGCGTGGCCTCGTCGTCGACGTCGACGGCCTCGGCGCCATCGACGAGGTCGGCGACCGCATCCAGACGGCACTGGCGGGCCGCGGGCTCTCCGCGACCGTCTGACCAGCGTGGTGCGGTTCAAGAAGCCCTCGATCTACAAGACCCCGGACGAGCTCCGGGCGATGGTCCGGCCGGGCCTGCTGACCGCCGAGGCGCTCGACGCAGTCCGTGCAGCGATCCGTCCGGGGATCACCACCGGTGAACTCGATGCGATCGCCGAGCGCACCATCCGTGACGGCGGGGGAGTCCCGAACTTCCAGCTCGTGCCCGGCTACCGCCACACGCTGTGCGTGTCGGTGAACGACGAGATCGTGCACGGGATCCCCGGTGAGCGCGTGCTCGCGCCCGGCGACATCGTGTCGGTGGACGCCGGTGCCGAGGTCGACGGCTGGAACGGCGACAGCGCGTTCACGACCGTCGTGCCCGGCGGCGACGCTGCGGTCACCGCAGCCCGTCAGACGCTCTGCGACACGACCGAGCGGTCGCTCTGGCACGGCATCGCCGCGCTCGCCCACGCGAAGAACCTGCACGAGGTCGGCTCCGCCGTGGAGGACGCGATCGACGAGACCGGCGCGTGGGGCATCGTCGAGGACTACACCGGCCACGGCATCGGCCGGTCGATGCACGAGGAACCGCCGGTCTTCAACTACCGCGTCCGTGGTGCCGGACCTGCCGTCAAGCCGGGGCTGGTGGTCGCCATCGAGCCGATGGTCACGGCCGGCGCCATCGACAGCTCGACGGACGACGACGAGTGGACGGTCCGGACACTCGACGGCTCCGACGCCGCGCACTGGGAGCACAGCGTCGCGGTGCACGCGGCCGGCATCTGGGTGCTCACGGCCGCCGACGGCGGCGCTCGGGGCCTGGCCCCGCTGGGTGTGACGCCCGTCCCGATCCCGTAGGACGGGCCTCCAGTCCGCACGCGGTGCCCACGCTGGGTGTCTCCGCACGATGCGACGGCCAGGAGGCCCGGCTGGCGTCCGCCGCCTCGACGACGTCGCGTGGACCCACCCGACCACCGCCGGGCGCACGCGCCGTGGCGTCAGTTGCCGACGGAGCAGGTCTCCTCGGAGGCGCTCTGCCCGGTGATCGACGAGGGCAGCGGCGTCGCCGACGCGGTCGGTGTCCGCGTTGCGGTCGCGCTCGGCGTCGCCGACGGTGTGCCGGCGGACGAGGTCCCGGACGAACCCGAGGTGCCGGACGACCCCGAGGAGCCGGACGACCCGGTGCTGCTCGACGTCCCGCCGCTCGACGGCGACTCCTCGGAGGCGCGACCGGTGCTCGAGTCGCTCAGCGACGACCGGACGTCGTTCTGCAGCGCCACGTTCAGGGTGTGGGCCGTCTCCTGGTCGACGATCACGCGGGCGTTGTCGGCGGGGTCGTCGGCCACCGGGTACTGCACGAAGAGCATGTTGGCCGTGCTCATCCCGCGCAGGGCCGCCGCGAGCTTGACGAGGGTGCCGGTCTGGGCCAGGCCGTCGGACAGCGTCATGTTGGACAGGGCCGCGCCGGCCAGCTTGTAGAGCGTGATCGGGTTCGAGAGCGTGCCGTCCGAGGTGACCTTGCGGAGGAGCGCCGACAGGAACACCTGCTGCGAGCTGATGCGGGCGAGGTCGCTGCCGTCGCCGACCCCGTGGCGGGTGCGCAGGAAGGCCAGGGCGTCCGAACCCTCGAGGGAGTGCGAGCCCGTCGTGAGGTGCAGGCCGGTGAACGTGTCGTCGATCGGCTCGGCGACGCAGACGTCCACGCCGCCGAGGGCGTTCGACATCTCGATCACGCCGTCGAAGGTGATGAGCCCGGCGTAGGGGATGCTCAGGCCGGTCAGGTTCTCGACCGTGTCCACGACGCAGGAGACACCGCCGTTGCCGAGCGCGGTGTTGAACATCGCCGAGGTGGACGCCGGGTAGGTCGTGCCGGTCGCGGGGTTCGTGCAGGCCGGGATGGGGACCATCAGGTCACGGGGGAAGCTGACCGCGGTGAGCTGCTGGTGGTCCGCCGAGATGTGGATGAGCATCGTGACGTCGTTGCGGGCGCCCTCGACGTCCTCGTCGGAGTCGAACTGGCCGACCCGGGTGTCGCTCCCGATGAGCAGGATGTTCGCTCCGCCCTTGATCGCCGAGATGTCGGCGGTCTTCGCGGTGCTCTGGTCGTCGGTGCTCAGCGCGACGGTCTGCGGCGCGGTGGCGAGCTGTGCCCCGGCGATCGCGGCGACGCTCGTGCCGCTGACGAGCAGGACGGCGACGGCGGACGCGACGACGGTGACGAGCGTGCCCCAACCCCGGCGACGGGCCTGCTTGCCGTGGCTGGCGAAGGGGCGTCGGGTGGCGTCGGGCACGTGTTCTCCGTTCGGTGGTCCGGCGCGATCTGCTGGTGCGACGGACGTGGCTGCGGAGCAAAACTACGGTTCGCGCGCATGTGTGCGCCCGGAGCGCGCCGTCAAACCACTGTGCAACGCTCAGGCACGGCCCCGGAAGCCCCAGACGTGGGGTGTTCCGCGTCCCCACTTGGCAATTGCGGGTTTACCACATAAGATCGATCTTTGGTGTGTCATGCCCTCTCGGGTGTGGCGACCGACCCGCAGACCGGTTCGGGGATCACACCTGTTCCACAACCAAGCGACAGTGAGGCTATGGCCAAGAAAGACGGCGTCATCGAGATCGAAGGCTCGGTGCTCGAAGCTCTGCCCAACGCGATGTTCCGCGTTGAGCTGACGAACGGACACAAGGTCCTCGCGCACATCTCCGGGAAGATGCGCCAGCACTACATCCGCATCCTCCCCGAGGACCGCGTGATCGTGGAGCTGAGCCCGTACGACCTGACCCGCGGCCGGATCGTCTACCGCTACAAGTGATCCGCGAGCTGGAAAGGAACGGCACGGCAATCCTGCCGAGCACGAAGCCAGCGAGCACGAGGAAAGAACCATGAAGGTCAACCCCAGCGTCAAGCCCATCTGCGAACACTGCCGTGTGATTCGCCGCAAGGGCCGCGTCATGGTGATCTGCAAGAGCAACCCGCGTCACAAGCAGCGCCAGGGCTAGTCCCGGGCGCGTGACCGGCGCCGACGGTGTCCATCGGACACCAGGCTGCTCGAGCACGACCCACAACTGAAGATCGACAACGCAGTACCAGAACCCGGTCGCACGACGACCGGGGGACACCTCGGGGCGGAGGCCCGAGCACCGGTACTGCGCCACACCTCCATCGACAACAGGAGCAGCCATCACATGGCACGTCTAGCAGGCGTCGACATCCCGCGCGAGAAGCGCGTGGAGATCGCACTCACGTACATCTACGGCGTCGGCCGTACCCGCGCCGTCCAGGCACTGACGGAGACCGGTATCTCCGGTGACATCCGCGTCAAGGACCTGACCGACGACCAGCTCGTCGCCCTCCGTGACTTCATCGAGGGCAACTTCAAGGTCGAGGGTGACCTCCGCCGTGAGGTCGCCGCCGACATCCGCCGCAAGGTCGAGATCGGCAGCTACGAGGGTCTTCGCCACCGTCGTGGTCTCCCGGTGCGCGGTCAGCGCACCAAGACCAACGCTCGTACCCGCAAGGGACCGAAGCGCACCGTGGCAGGCAAGAAGAAGGCTCGATAGGAGACCCCGATGGCTACCCCCAAGACTGCCGCGCGCAAGCCGCGCCGCAAGGAGAAGAAGAACGTCGCTGTGGGCCAGGCTCACATCAAGAGCACGTTCAACAACACGATCGTCAGCATCACCGACCCGTCGGGTGCCGTCCTCAGCTGGGCGTCCTCGGGTGCCGTGGGCTTCAAGGGTTCGCGCAAGTCGACGCCGTTCGCGGCGCAGCTCGCTGCCGAGTCCGCTGCGCGTCAGGCGCAGGAGCACGGCGTCAAGAAGGTCGACGTCTTCGTGAAGGGCCCGGGTTCGGGTCGCGAGACCGCGATCCGCTCCCTCCAGGCCGCTGGCCTCGAGGTCGGCTCGATCAACGACGTCACGCCGCAGGCGCACAACGGGTGCCGCCCGCCCAAGCGCCGTCGCGTCTGACGCGAGGAGCAACCGGCCGCGCCCTGCTCGTCCCCTGACCGGATCCGTTCCGGCGAGGGCGGGCAGGGCCCGCGGCCATTCCTGGTCGTTCGATCGCGCACGTGTGTGCGCGTGATCACAACTCAACAGACCCGTCGGGGCCCATGCGGCCCCGTCGTACCGCCAAGTGTCATATAGCGGACACTTCGCCGAAAGGAATCCCACAGTGCTCATTGCACAGCGCCCCACCCTGACCGAGGAGCCGATCTCCGAGCACCGCTCGCGCTTCGTCATCGAGCCGCTCGAGCCGGGCTTCGGTTACACCCTCGGCAACTCGCTGCGCCGCACGCTCCTCTCCTCGATCCCCGGCGCGGCTGTCACCAGCATCCGCATCGACGGCGTCCTCCACGAGTTCAGCACCGTTCCCGGTGTCAAGGAAGACGTCACCGAGATCATCCTCAACATCAAGAGCCTGGTCGTCTCCAGCGAGCACGACGAGCCCATCACGGCGTACCTGCGCAAGCAGGGTGCCGGTCAGGTCACCGCGGCGGACATCTCCGCTCCGGCCGGCGTCGAGATCCACAACCCGGAACTCGTCATCGCGACCCTGAACGACACCGCGCGCTTCGAGCTCGAGCTCACGATCGAGCGTGGCCGTGGCTACGTCTCGGCGACGCAGAACCGTTCCGAGTTCAGCGAAGCCGGTCAGATCCCGATCGACTCGATCTACTCGCCCGTCCTGAAGGTCACCTACCGCGTCGAGGCGACGCGTGCCGGTGAGCGCACGGACTTCGACCGCCTGGTCGTCGACGTCGAAGCGAAGCCGGCCATCACGCCGCGCGACGCCATCGCGTCGGCTGGTCGCACGCTGGTCGAGCTGTTCGGGCTCGCTCGCGAGCTCAACACGGCGGCCGAGGGCATCGAGATCGGCCCCGCGCCGGTCGACGCCGTGCTCTCGAACGAACTGCAGACCCCGATCGAGGACCTCGACCTGTCGGTCCGCAGCTACAACTGCCTGAAGCGGGAGGGCATCAACACGGTGTCCGAGCTCGTCGCCCTGTCGGAGACGCAGCTCATGAACATCCGCAACTTCGGTCAGAAGTCGGTGGACGAGGTCAAGGACAAGCTCACCGAGCTCGGCCTGTCCCTCAAGGACACCGTCCCCGGATTCGACGGCGCCCACTTCTACAGCGGGTACGACGAGGACGAGTCCAACAACTGACCTCGCGCTCACGCGCAAGCGCGCTGACACCGCGCGCACCACTTTCACCACTGGAGAACTGACATGCCGAAGCCCACCAAGGGCCCCCGCCTCGGTGGCGGTCCCGCCCACGAGCGCCTGCTCCTGAGCAACCTCGCCAACGCCCTCTTCACGCACGGTCGCATCACGACCACCGAGACGAAGGCCAAGCGCCTCCGTCCGGTCGCCGAGCGTCTCATCACGTTCGCGAAGCGCGGCGACCTGCACGCGCGTCGTCGTGTGATCAGCATCCTGCGCGACAAGTCCGTCGTGCACACGCTGTTCACCGAGATCGCTCCCCAGGTCGAGGACCGCCAGGGCGGTTACACCCGCATCACGAAGCTCGGCTTCCGCAAGGGCGACAACGCCCCGCTGGCGTCGATCGAGCTCGTCCTCGAGCCCGTCTCGAGCACGCCCGCTCCGGTCAAGCGCAACTCGGCTCCGGCCGCTGCTGCCGCCCCGGTCGACGAGCCCGCCGCCGACGAGACCACCGAGGAGGCCCCGGTCGAAGAGACCGAGACCACCGAGGAGTCCGCCCCGGTCGAGACCGAGTCCGAGACCGAGGCTGCTGCCGAGGTCGAGGCCGACGCCGCCGAGAAGTCGGACGACGCCGACACCAAGTAGTCCGGTGCCCTCCGGGGCGCTGCACCACCACGAGGAAGCCCCCGCGACCCAGGTCGCGGGGGCTTCCTCGCGTCCGAGGCTGGTCGTGCACACCGACTGCTCGGCGTACCGTCACGGGCCGGGTGCGACGGAAGGAAGTCATGGCGTTCCAGCACGTTGCGGGTCTGGGGACCCGGGTCTGGCGGTGGAGCCGGACCTCGGGCACACAGCCGCGCCTGCTGCACGCCGGCAAGGCCGCCGCCGCCGCGGTGATCGCCTGGTTCGTGGCGCGGCACATCCCGGGCGTCGCGGCCGAGTACCCGTACTACGCGCCACTCGGCGCCGTCGTCGCGATGCAGACGACGGTGTTCGCGGGCATCCGGAGCGGTGTGCAGACCCTGGTCGGGATCGCCCTCGGCATCCTCATCGCCGCGTTCACGATGTGGGTCGGCGATCCCGGCTTCCTCGCGATCGCGCTCGCGGTCGGCGTCGGGGTGCTGGTCGGCGGGTTCCGCGTGCTGGGCGAGGGCAGCTCGTGGGTGTCCACCGCGGCGCTCTTCGTCCTGCTCGTCGGCGGCGCCAACGCCGAGGGGTACTCGCTCGGGTACCTCGTGCAGATGGCCGTGGGCGTCGTGATCGGGCTGCTGGTCAACTTCCTGGTGTTCCCGCCGCTGCACTTCTGGGACGCCGAACACCGCATCGACGCGGTGAACGGCGTGCTGGCGGACCACCTCGACGGGCTGGCAGCCGTGCTCGAGGAGGGCAAGCGCGACGAGAAGGCGTGGGACCACCAGCAGGACCGCCTGGACCGTGCGATCGCGGACGTCCGGTCACGGGTGGCGATCGCGCACGAGAGCCGTCGACTCAACCCCCGTGGTGCACTGCGCGGGTCGCGAGCGCGGCTCCAGAAGGACGGCGGACGCTTCCGCGCACTGGAGCGGGTCGCCTGGTACACGACCGACCTCACCGAGCTCGTGGCACGCTCCGGCCCGGTGTCCGAGGGCGTCGGGCGTCCGGACCCGGCGTTCGCCACCCCGATCGCCGAGGCACTGCGGAAGATCGCCAGCACGATCCGCGGCGACTCCCCGGAGGACCAGGCCGAAGAGGCCATCGCACGACTCGAGAGCGCGCTCGACGCCTCGCGCGAGAACCCCTCGCACGTCGCGGTCACCTCGGCCGCGCTCGTCGCCCTGCGCGGGATCGTCGAGTCCGAGCGACGCGCCACCGACGACCTCGACACCCGGACCGGTCCGTCGGCGTTCGGCCGTCCGCGCGGCTGAGCGGGCGAGCGGCCGCCGTCCGGCAGGCGAATCGCGGGCCGGGAGGCACGGATCACCCCCGCTACGGTGGTCACGTGGACGAGACGGTCGGCTTCCAGGACCCCGACGGCACGGGCGACGTGCGGCTGCGGCTGGACATCGCCTACGACGGGGCGGCGTTCTCCGGGTGGGCCCGGCAGCCCGGGCTCCGGACCGTCCAGGGCGCCCTCGAGGCCGCACTCGCCACCGTGTTCACCCGCTGGGGCGAACCGCCGTTGCTCACCGTCGCCGGACGCACCGACGCCGGGGTGCACGCCACCGGGCAGGTCGCGCACCTGGACCTGTCTGCAGAACAGTGGGCAGCGCTCACCGCCAAGCGCGGGACGGGCCGGTCACCGCTCGACGGGCTGCTCAAGCGGGTCAACGGCATCGCGGCACCCGAGGGGGACGTCGTCGTCACCGGTGCCTCGGTGGCACCCGACGGGTTCGACGCCCGGTTCTCCCCGCTCTGGCGCCGGTACGAGTACCGGATCGCGGACGCCGACGCCCCCCGCGATCCACGTCGGCGCGGGTACACGGTCTGGCACGCGGCGAGGCTCGACCCGGCAGCGATGGAGCGCGGTGCGCTGACGCTGCTCGGGCTGCACGACTTCGCGACGTTCTGCAAGCCGCGCGAGGGGGCGACGACCATCCGGACGTTGCAGCAGTTCCGCTGGGACCGCGAGCCGGACGGCGTGCTGGTGGCGCGCCTCCAGGCCGACGCCTTCTGCCACTCGATGGTGCGGGCCATGGTCGGCGCGACCATCGCCGTCGGCGAGGGCCGCTTCGGCCCGGACCGCCTCGAGGAACTGCGCGTCGCCGAGGAGCGCACGAGCGCCTTCAAGACGGCGCCGGCGAAGGGACTGACGCTGACCGAGGTGGGCTACCCGGCAGACGCGGAGCTCGCGGAGCGGGCGGTGCAGACCCGGGCCCGACGGTCGGCGGACGGTACCGTCGAGGGATGAGCTCGCGCGAACCCCGTTCCGTCGTGTCCGTCGCCCCCGGAGTCGTCTTCGTCGAGGGCCCCGTGTCCAACTGGGTGGTGCTGGCGGAGGAGGACGGCGTCGCGCTGATCGACGCCGGCTACCCGGCCGACACCGACCTCGTGCTCGACACCGTGCGCGCCGCCGGACACGACCCCGCTGACCTGCGTCGCGTCTACGTCACGCACGGACACGTCGACCACGTCGGCGGCATCCCCGGGATCCTCGAGCGCCACCCCGGCGTCGAGGTGCTCGCCCACGCCGACGAGCTCGCCAACGTGCGCGGACCGGAACGGCAGCAGGTCACCCCGGCGGAGATCGGCGGCCGGCTCGCCAGCCCGCGCGTGCTCGCCTGGCTGGCACGGGCGATCCGATCCGACGCCCTGCGACCGACGACGGTGCCGTCCGCTCGCGCGTTCACCGGTGCGGACTTCGCGGGTCGGGCGATCGCACCGTTCCCGGCCGTCGGCCACACCGACGGCTCGACCGCGTACCTGCTGCCCGCGGCGGACGCGATCGTCACGGGCGACGCGGTCGTCAGTCGGCACGACACCCAGCCGGGGTCGTGGGCCCCGCGGCCGCGGATGATCACACCCTTCTTCACCGCCGACCAGGACCGCGCGCTCGAGTCGGCACGGGCGCTGCCGTTCCCGGCGCTCGTGCTGCCGGGACACGGACCGGCCGTCCGACGCGTGGGCGGGACCTGGCTACCGATCGGCTGATGCCGCGCGATCGGCTGATGTTGCCGAACGCAATCATTTACCTCGACGCAACCTGAACGACCCCGCAGGTCGGTAGCGTGCGGGCATGGCCAACACCCTCGGGCGCACTCTGCTGTGCGCCACGGCGGCCGCGACGCTCCTCGCGGCTCCACTCGTCACCGTCACCGCAGCGACCGCGAACCCCGAGGGGACCGACCTCGTCATCGAGGAGGCCTACCTGAAGGCGGGGAGCAAGGGCGCGTTCTACAACGAGAAGTTCGTCGAGATCGGCAACCCGACCGACGCCGCCGTGTCGCTCGACGGGTGGTCGCTCCAGTACCGCTCCGCAACGGGCACCGGCACGTTCTCGGCCAGTGCACTCCAGGGCACCGTGCCGGCGAAGGGCACCTTCCTGGTGTCGATGGCGGGCAACGGCGGGGCCACCCCGGCCGGCGAGGACCTGCCCGCCGCCGACGACACCGCGACGCTCAACCCCTCGGGCACCACGGGCACGCTCGTGCTGTCCGACACCACCGCACCCCTGGCGCTCGCCGCCGGACCCGTCACCACCGGCACTGACGGCGTGGTCGACCTGCTCGGCTACGGCGCCTCGAACACGTTCGAGTCGGCCGTGCGCACCGTGACCGGGGACAACTCCGTCCCGAACGGTCTGGTCCGTCAGGGCACCACGGACACCGACGTCAACGGTGCGGACTTCTCCGTGACGACGACGCTCACCCCGCGGAACGCCGCGGGCGAGACGACGGCACCGACCGAGCCCACGGACCCGACCGACCCGGGTGACGGCGGGACCCCCTCGCCCGGCACCCCCGCCGAGACGGTGACCATCGCCCAGCTGCAGGGCACCACGGACACCTCGCCGTACGCCGGTAAGAACGTCACGACCGACGGCGTCGTCACCGCGGTCTACAGCACCGGCGGCTTCAACGGCTACACGATCCAGACCCCCGGCACCGGCGGTGCGATCGACCTCGGCGCCCACACCGCGTCCGACGCGGTGTTCGTCTTCTCGTCCGCCACCGCCGGCCTGGTGCACGAGGGCGACCACGTGCGGGTCACCGGTGCCGTGTCCGAGTACTTCGGCCTGACCGAGCTCACGGTGTCCGGGGCCTCGTCGCTGCAGCAGCTGGACGACACCGTCGCGGCACCACAGCCCGCAGCGGTCGCGTTCCCGTCGTCCGACGCCCAGCGCGAGTCGCTCGAGAGCATGCTCGTCGCTCCCCAGGGCGCGTACACCGTCGCCGACAACTACACGACGAACCAGTACGGCGAGGTCGTGCTCGCCAGCGGCACGAAGCGCCTGGTCCAGCCGACGGAGGTCGGCCGACCGGGCAGCGCCGAGGCGAAGGCCGTCGAGGCCGACAACGCCGCGCGCAAGGTCACGCTCGACGACGGTGCGAGCACCAACTTCCTGACCGAGGCGAACCAGGGCATCCCGGTGTCGTGGCTCACCCAGGGCCCGGTCACCGTCGGGGCCGCCGCCACCTTCACCGAACCGGTCGTCCTCGACTACCGCAACAACGGGTGGAAGTTCCAGCCGACCGCGCCGATCACGGGTGCGACCCCGGCCGCCGACCTGCCGGCGTCGTTCTCGAAGGTGCGCCAGCCGGCGCCGCAGGACGTCGGTGGCGACCTGAAGCTCGCCGGCTTCAACGTGCTCAACTACTTCCCGACCACGGGCGACGAGCTCACCGGCTGCAAGTACTACACGGACCGTGCCGGTGACCCCGTCACGGTGAACTCGGGCTGCGACGCCCGCGGTGCCGCCGAGCAGGAGGACTTCCTGCGCCAGCAGGTCAAGATCGTGAAGGCCATCAACGGCCTGGACGCCGACGTCGTCTCGCTCGAGGAGATCGAGAACTCCGTCCGCTTCGGTCAGGACCGTGACGCCGCCGTGGCCACCCTGGTCGACGCGCTCAACGCCGCCACCGGCCAGGACACCTGGGCCTACGCGAAGTCCCCGGCCGTCGTGCCCGCGAGCGAGGACGTCATCCGCCTCGCCCTCATCTACAAGAAGGACCGCGTCGAGCCCGTCGGCGAGTCGACGATCCTGCTCGACGACGCGTTCACGAACGCCCGCCAGCCCGTCGCGGACGCGTTCCGCCCGGTCGGCGGCACCGCGGACGACGACTTCCTGGTGATCGCGAACCACTTCAAGTCCAAGGGCTCCGGCACCGGCGAGAACGCCGACCAGGGCGACGGGCAGGGGGCCTCGAACGCCGACCGCGTCGAGCAGGCGAAGGCCCTCGTGACCTTCTCCACCGACATGCAGGAGCAGTACGGCACCGACAAGGTGTTCATGCTCGGCGACTTCAACGCCTACAGCAAGGAGGACCCGGTGGTGGTCCTCGACGAGGCCGGCTACACCGACCTCGGCCCGGCGCTCGACAGCACCGAGTACTCGTACGTGTTCTCCGGCCTGAGCGGCTCGCTCGACCACGTGTTCGCGTCGAAGGCCGCGCTCGAGACGGTCACGGGCGTGGACATCTGGAACATCAACTCGGTCGAGTCGGTGGGCCTGGAGTACAGCCGTTACAACTACAACGCGACGAACCTGTACACCGACGACGTGCACCGGGCGAGCGACCACGACCCGATCCTGGTCGGGTTCGACCTGGACACCGCGGACACCGACCCGGGCACGGACCCGACTCCGGTGCCGACCCCAACCCCGACCCCGGTGCCGAACCCGACGCCGACGCCGACCCCGACGCCGGTGCCGCCGGTCGACGGGATCACCCCGCCGGTTGCTCCGGTGGCGCCGTCGGAGTCGTTGTTGACGGAGGGGAACCGTGGTGGTGTGTCGGCTCCGGCGACCGCTCGTGCGGGGGAGACGATCACGGTGACGGTTGGCTCAGCTTCGGCCGGAGCCACGGTGAACGTGTGGCTGTTCTCGGAGCCGACGCTGATCGGGACGGCTGTGGTCGCTGCTGACGGGACGGTGCGGGTGACGATCCCGGCGGACACGGTGGCTGGTGCGCATCGTCTGGCGGTGACCGCTGCTGACGGGAGCTTGATCGGGTGGACCCCGATCACGATCACCGTGGATGGGCAGCTCGCGTTCACGGGTGCTTCCGGGCTCGGTGCCGGTGCGCTGCTGGCGTTCCTGCTGCTCGCGGCGGGTGCGGGCGTGCTGATCGTGCGTCGCCGCAGGACCGCGGCCGCCGCGGAGTAGCCCCCACGCCCCACGTCGGGGCGATGAGTGTGCAGAAGACGTCGGGTTCGCGGTGCGGACCCGACGTCTTCTGCTCACCCATGCGCGGTGGGCGCGATCGCGCGACGGACGGGAGGCGCGGGGCGGGGCCGCCACGCGCCTCCAGGCCGGCAGTCGGCCGCGTTTGACCGACGTACCCCGCGTCGGCTAGGCTCTCACCTTGGTCTGTGCGCCCCGCGCGCGGACAGTCAGATGAGCCCTCCAACCGAGGTGTTCCCCGTGCTTCTGCCCGTGGAACTCCCGACCGGAGTGGGATTCACGGACTCCTCACCTCGACACGAAAGCAGCACTCCTGTGACTCGCACGTTCTCACCGAAGCCGGCAGACGTCCAGCACGACTGGATCGTCATCGACGCCACCGACGTCGTCCTCGGCCGTCTCGCCACCCACGCCGCGGCGCTCCTGCGCGGCAAGCACAAGGCCACCTTCGCCCAGCACATGGACATGGGTGACTTCGTCATCATCGTGAACGCCGACAAGGTCGCCCTGACCGGTTCGAAGCTCGCGAAGAAGGTCTACTACCGTCACTCGGGTTACCCGGGCGGCCTGACGGCGACCTCCTACCCGGAGATGCTCGAGAAGCACCCCACCCGCGCCGTCGAGAAGGCGATCCGCGGCATGCTGCCGAAGAACACCCTCGGCCGCGAGCAGCTCAAGAAGCTGAAGGTCTACGCCGGCGCGGAGCACCCGCACGCCGCGCAGCAGCCCAAGCCGTACATCTTCGACCAGGTCGCACAGTAGTTCCGGCCACGACGACTTCAAGGACACAGAAAACTCATGGCTCAGATCGCTGATTCCCTCGACCAGACCCCGGAGAGCTTCACCACGGAGAGCGCACCCGCCGCTGCCGAGGCCGCTCCCCGTCAGATCCTCAACGTCTCCGGCGGTGCCGTCGGGCGCCGCAAGGAGGCCATCGCGCGCGTCCGGCTCGTCCCGGGCTCCGGCACGTTCGTCGTGAACGGCCGCACGCTCGAGGACTACTTCCCGAACAAGCTGCACCAGCAGCTCATCAACGACCCCTTCAAGGTGCTCGAGCTCCTCGGCTCGTACGACGTCGTCGCCCGCATCACCGGTGGCGGCCCCTCGGGTCAGGCCGGCGCGCTCCGCCTCGCCATCGCCCGCACCCTGAACGAGATCGACCGCGAGAACAACCGCGCGACCCTCAAGAAGGCCGGCTTCCTCACCCGTGACGCCCGCGTCATCGAGCGCAAGAAGGCCGGTCTCAAGAAGGCCCGCAAGGCTTCGCAGTTCTCGAAGCGCTAGTCGTCACCGGCTGAAGATCGCAATGCCGCGTCTGTTCGGTACCGACGGGGTTCGTGGTCTCGCCAACGGCGAGCTGACGGCCGCGCTCGCACTGGGTCTTGCCCAGGCGAGCGCGGCCGTCCTCACACACGGACACCATGCCGACGCCCGCCGGGCGTCGGGCCGACCGCGCCCGCGCGCGGTCCTCGCGCGTGACCCGCGCGTCTCCGGCGAGTTCCTCGGTGCCGCCGTCGCGGCCGGGCTCGCCTCGGCCGGCGTCGACGTGCTCGACGCCGGGGTCATCCCCACCCCCGCCGCGGCGTTCCTCGTCGCGGACATCGACGCCGACTTCGGCGTGATGATCTCCGCATCGCACAACCCCGCTCCCGACAACGGGATCAAGTTCTTCGCCACGGGTGGCCGCAAGCTGCCGGACGAGGTCGAGGACCGCATCGAAGCGGCCATGCACGACCACTCCGCACCCACCCCCACCGGCATCGACGTCGGGCGCATCTCGCGGTTCGCCGACGCCGAGGACCGCTACGTGGTGCACCTGCTCGGCACGCTGCCGCACCGGCTCGACGGCATCCACGTCGTGCTCGACTGCGCGAACGGTGCCGCCGCCGGCGTCTCGCCCGAGGTCTTCGTCAACGCGGGTGCCCGCGTGACGCTCATCGGTGCCGACCCCGACGGCTGGAACATCAACGACGGCGTCGGTTCGACCCACATCGACAACCTCGCCCGCGCGGTGCTCGAGCACGGTGCCGACGTCGGCATCGCGCACGACGGGGACGCGGACCGCTGCCTGGCGGTCGACGCCGCGGGCAACGCGATCGACGGTGACCAGATCATGGCGATCCTCGCGCTGTCCCTGCAGGAGCGCGGACGACTGAAGGACGACACCCTCGTCGCGACGGTCATGTCGAACCTCGGGCTGAAGCGCGCCATGGCCGACGCGGGCATCACCGTGATCGAGGCCGGCGTGGGCGACCGCTACGTGCTCGAGAAGATGACCGAGGGCGACTACTCCATCGGTGGCGAGCAGTCCGGCCACATCATCTTCAACGAGTTCGCCACCACGGGTGACGGCATCCTGACCGGGCTGCACCTGGTCGCCGAGATGGCGCGCACGGGCAAGACCTTGCAGGAGCTCGCCTCGTGCATGACGGTGTTCCCGCAGGTGCTGCTCAACGTCCGGGGCGTCGATCGTCACGGGCTCGCCGACCAGGGCGTGCAGGACGCCATCGCCGCCGCCAGTGAGGCGCTCGGGGACAGCGGTCGTGTGCTGCTCCGTCCGTCGGGCACCGAGCCGGTCGTTCGCGTCATGGTCGAGGCCGCTTCGCAGGACGATGCCCAGCGCATCGCCGAGGAGCTCGCCGCCGTCGTGCAGGACCGCCTGGCGCTCGACGCCGCGTAGGGTCCCCTCCGCAAGACACCGGTGTTCGCCGGTTGAACACGCGCAGAACGCGGTTCAGCTCGCGAACACCGGTGTTTTGCGCTGCCCTGCTGGCTGCGCTGCCCCCCAGCTCAGATCTTGCGGAGCAGGACCGAGTTCACCTTGTGGTTCGCGCCCTTCTTCAGCACCAGCGTGGCGCGGGAGCGCGTGGGCAGCACGTTCTCGATCAGGTTCGGCTCGTTGATCGCCCGCCAGACCTCGGTCGCCGTGCGGACCGCGTCCTCACGCGAGAGCGAGGCGAACCGGTGGAAGAACGAGTCGGGGCTCGAGAACGCCTCTTCCTGCAGGGCGAGGAACCGGTCGACGTACCAGGACTCGATGTCCTTCGTCTTCGCGTCCACGTAGATCGTGAAGTCGAACAGGTCGGACAGCGCGAGCCGCCCGTGCACCGGCGGTGCCAGCACGTTGAGGCCCTCGACGATGAGCACGTCGGGCTGCCGGACGACGATCTCGGCATCGGGCACGATGTCGTAGACCAGGTGCGAGTAGTACGGCGCGCGGACCTCGGTCGCCCCGCTCTTCACCTGGCTCACGAAGCGCAGCAGGGAGCGGCGGTCGTACGACTCCGGGAAGCCCTTGCGGTCCATGATCCCGCGGCGCTCGAGCTCGGCGTTCGGGTACAGGAAGCCGTCGGTCGTCACGAGCTCGACCCGAGGGGTGTCCGGCCAGCGCTTCGTCAGCTCGCGCAGCAGACGGGCGACGGTGGACTTGCCGACCGCGACGGAGCCCGCGACGCCGATGACGAACGGCGTGCGTCCGGCGCGCTCCCCGAGGAACCGGCTCGTCTCGGCGTGCAGGTTCCGCGCGCCGGCGGCGTAGAGCGTGAGCAGGCGGGACAGGGGCAGGTAGACCTCCTGCACCTCCTGCATGTCCAACCGGTCGCCGAGACCGCGCAGCTGCACGATCTCGGTCTCGGTGAGCGACAGGTGCTCCTTCGGGGCGAGCTGGGACCACTCGTCACGCGGGATCTCCACGAACGGGGTCGGGTGCGCGACGGCGGTCTCCGAGAACGGCATGGGATCGAGCGTACAGACGGGAGGCCCGGGGCACGTGAGCCGGTCGGCTCACGTGCCCCGGGCCTCCCGTCCAGTGCTCGGTGCGCGTCCGCAGGACACGACGCGTCAGGCGGGCAGGGCCGCCTCGATGGCGGCGACGACCTCGGGGGCGTCCGGCTTCGTGGTGGGGCGGAAGCGCGTGACGGAGCCGTCGGGGGCGACGAGGAACTTCTCGAAGTTCCAGGCGACCCGGCCGGCCTTGCCGTCGGCGTCCGGGGTCTCCTTGAGGGCCTGGTAGAGCGGGTGGGCGCTCTTGCCGTTGACCTTGACCTTCTCGGACATCGGGAACGTGACACCCCACGTGGTGGAGCAGTACTCGTCGATCGCCTCGGACGAGCCGAGCTCCTGCAGGAACTGGTTGCTCGGGAAGCCCAGCACCGTGAACCCTCGGGGGCCGTACTGCTTCTGCAGGGCCTCGAGCTGCTCGTACTGCGGGGCGAGGCCGCACCGGGAGGCGACGTTCACGACCAGTACGGCCTTGTCGGCGTAGGCGCCGAACGTGGTGTCCTCGCCGTGCAGCGTGGTGATGGCGATGTCGTCGAAGCGTCCCATGGCCGAAACGTTATCCCCACCCCCGGGACTTCGCAGGGTGGGCGTCCAGGCAGACCGTAGGATCGGTTCCATGTGTGGAATCGTCGGCTACGTCGGCAGCAACAGCAGCCAGGACGTCCTCCTCGGTGGCCTCCGTCGCCTCGAGTACCGCGGCTACGACTCGGCGGGCATCGCCGTCGTCGACCCAGCCGGAGACCTCGTGTCGGCCAAGAAGGCCGGCAAGCTCCAGGCCCTGGTCGACGAGCTCGAGTCGTCGCCGATCCCGGACGGCACGACGGGCATCGGGCACACCCGCTGGGCGACCCACGGTGGCCCGACCGACGGCAACGCCCACCCGCACCTGGCCGACGGCGACAAGCTCGCCCTCATCCACAACGGCATCATCGAGAACTTCTCCGAGCTCCGCGCCGAACTGCAGGCCGAGGGCATCGAGTTCCGCAGCGAGACCGACTCCGAGGTCGCCGCGCACCTGGTCGGACGGGCCTTCCGCGAGACCGGTGACCTGACCGCCGCCATGCAGCAGGCCGTGCAGCGGCTCGAAGGGGCCTTCACGCTCCTCGTCGTGCACGCCGACCAGCCCGGCGTCGTCGTCGGTGCCCGTCGCAACTCGCCCCTGGTGGTCGGGCTCGGCGACGGTGAGAACTTCATGGGCTCGGACGTCGCCGCCTTCGTCGCCCACACGCAGCGCGCGCTGTCGATCGGGCAGGACGAGATCGCCACGATCCGCCCCGACGGCGTGGACGTCATCCACTTCGACGGCACTCCGGCCACGCCGAGCGAGTTCGAGGTCAACTGGGACGCCTCCGCCGCCGACAAGGGTGGCTGGAGCTCGTTCATGGCGAAGGAGATCAGCGAGGAGCCCGAGGCCGTCGCGAAGACGATCCTCGGTCGCGTCCACGACGGCGCCGTCACGCTGACCGACCTCGACCCGATCGCCGAGCGCCTGGCGACCGTCGACCGCGTCATCGTGATCGCCTGCGGCACCGCCGCCTACGCCGGCATCCTCGGCAAGTACGCCATCGAGCAGTGGGCCCGCATCCCGGTCGAGGTCGAGCTCGCGCACGAGTTCCGCTACCGCGACCCGGTGCTGAACGAGCGCACCCTGGTCGTCTCGATCAGCCAGTCCGGCGAGACCATGGACACGCTCATGGCCGTCAAGTACGCCCGCGAGCAGGGCGCGCAGGTCCTGTCGATCTGCAACACCCAGGGCGCCACGATCCCGCGTGAGTCCGACGCCGTGATCTACACGCACGCCGGGCCCGAGGTCGCCGTCGCGTCGACCAAGGCCTTCATCGCCCAGGGCGTCGCGCTCTACCTGCTCGGGCTGCACCTGGCGACGCTGCGCGGCACGCTCACCGCCGAGCAGATCGCCGAGCAGGTCGCCGAGCTCGAGGGGCTCGCGCCGAAGCTGCAGCAGACCATCGAGGACGCCGCCGGCATCAAGGACCTGGCCCGTTGGATGGCGGACACCCGGAGCGTGCTGTTCCTCGGCCGCCACGTCGGCTACCCGATCGCACTCGAGGGCGCCCTCAAGCTCAAGGAGCTCGCGTACATCCACGCCGAGGGCTTCGCGGCCGGTGAGCTCAAGCACGGCCCGATCGCCCTGATCGAGCCGGGCCAGATCGTCTTCGTCATCGTGCCCTCGCCGCGCGACCCCCGATCGCTGCACCCGAAGGTCGTCTCGAACATCCAGGAGATCCGCGCCCGCGGTGCCCGGGTGATCGCGATCGCCGAAGAGGGCGACGCAGCGGTGCTGCCGTTCGCTGACGAGGTCCTGCGGATCCCGCTGGCGACCCCGCTGTTCGAGCCGCTGCTCGCCGTGGCACCGCTGCACATGTTCGGCATGGAGCTCGCCGCGGCCAAGGGCCTCGACGTCGACCAGCCACGCAACCTCGCGAAGTCGGTCACCGTCGAGTAGTCGCGACGGTGATCATCGGGATCGGGGTCGACGTGGTCGACCTGGAGCGGTTCGAACGGGTGCTGGAGCGCACACCGGCGATGCGGGCGCGGCTGTTCACGCCGTCCGAGCAGGTCCGTGACGGCGAACCCCGGCCGATCGCGTCCCTCGCTGCGCGGTTCGCGGCGAAGGAAGCCCTGATCAAGGCCTTCGGGTCGAGTGCCGGGCTCAGCTGGCAGGACCTCGAGGTCGTGTCCGACGACCAGCGGAACCCGTCGCTCACCCTGCACCAGGGCGCCCGGCAGGTGGCGGACGCGCGTGGCGTGACGAGCGTGCACCTGTCGCTCTCGCATGATGGAGGGATCGCGACCGCGTTCGTGGTCCTGGAAGGAACAGACGTGGTCCTGGAAGGAACGGTCCGGTGAGTGCGTTCACCGGCATCACCGTCGATCGCGGAGCCCTGATCGAGAACTACGCGACGATCGCCGACCGGGTCGCACCGGCCGGGGTCATCGCGGTGGTCAAGGCGAACGCCTACGGCCACGGCGCCCTCGACGCCGCGCAGGCCTTCGTGGACGCCGGTGCCGAGTGGCTCGGGGTCGCCGACATCGACGAGGCCGTCGCGCTCCGTCAGGGCGGCATCGACGAGGGGGTCCGGATCCTCGCGTGGCTGCACGCCCCCGACGAGGACTTCCGTCGCGCCGCGCAGTTCGACGTCACGCCCGCGGTGTCGAGCGTCGAGCAGCTCTCCGCAGCAGCCGACTCCGACGTCCGCGCCGTGCACCTGTGCGTCGACACCGGCCTGAGCCGCAACGGTGCGGTCGAGTCCGAGTGGGCGGAGCTCTTCGCGACCGCCGGCGCCCTGGCCCGCGGCGGCAACCGCACCCGGGTCGAGGGGCTCATGTCCCACCTGTCGAACGCGTCGCGCACCGACGACCTCGACCAGGACGCCGCACTGCAGCGGGCGCTGGACGGCCTCGCCGCGAACGGCATAGTGCCGGACGTGGTGCACCTCGCCGCGAGTGCCGCGAGCATCGCCGTGCCGGAGACCCGCCACGACCTGTCCCGCGTCGGGCTCGCCCTGTACGGGCTGAGCCCCTTCGACGGTCGCACCTCTGCTGACCTGGGGCTGCGCCCCGCGATGCGGGTCACCGCCGCCGTGCTCCGCACCGTGCCGGTCGCCGCGGGCGACGGTGTGTCCTACGGCTACACCTGGCGCGCCGAGACGGACACCCGTCTCGCCGTGATCGGCCTCGGCTACGCGGACGGCTTCGACCGGGACTTCGGCAACCGGGTCTCGGTGCGGATCGGCGACCGGACGTTCCCGGTGGTCGGACGTGTCGCGATGAACGCCATGCACGTCGACATCGGCGATGCCGACGTGCAGGTCGGTGACGAGGCCGTGCTGTGGGGCGACCCCGCGAACGGCGACCCCGCCGTCGAGGACTGGGCCGACGCCATCGGCACGATCAACTACGAGGTGGTCGCCCGGATCGGCCGCAGCGTGGAACGGAGGACGACGTGAGCTCCGCACCGCTGCGTCAGGCGCGCATCGACCTCGACGCCTACCGGGCCAACCTCGACCGTGTCCGCGAGTGGATGGACCCGGTCGCCGTGATGGCGATCATGAAGGCCGACGCGTACGGGCACGGCCTCGAGCCGATCGCGCTCGCCGCCGTCGACGCCGGCATCCGCTGGATCGGTGTGCTGACGGTGCCCGCGGCCCTGCGCCTGCGCTCGATCGGCGTCGGCGAGGACGTCCACCTGTTCACCTGGCAGCACGACCCCGACCTGGACTTCCGTGACGCCATCGACTCGGCCGTCGACCTCGGCGTCTCGAACGTCGCCGAGCTGCAGCGCATCGTCGACGCCGTCGACCAGCGACCGGCCCGGGTGCACCTCGGCGTCGACTCCGGCCTGCACCGCGACGGCGCGACCCCGGCGGACTGGCCGGCGCTCGTCGAGCTCGCCCGGGACGCCCAGCGGAACGGCCGCATCGAGGTCGTCGCCGCGTACACGCACCTGGCCGAGGCGTCCGACCACGAGGACAGCGCCGCGGTCGCCGTGTTCGACGCCGCGATCGAGATCGCCGAGGACCTGGGGCTCGACGTCCCGATGGAGCACGTCGCCGCGTCGCTCGCGGGGCTGGAGCGCAAGGAGTTCCGCAAGGACATGGTCCGGATGGGCGCGAACCTGTTCGGCATCCCCGGAGCCGACGGCGTCTCGGCGGCCGACCTCGGACTCGAGCCGGTGATGACCCTGACCGCGTCGGTCGCGAAGACGAAGCGCGTCCCCGTCGACACCGGCGTCTCCTACGACTACACGTACCGCACGGCGACCGAGACGACCCTGGCGCTCGTGCCCGTCGGGTACGCCGACGGGGTCCCGCGTCTGGCGCAGGGCCGCATCGAGGTCGCGATCCGCGGCAAGCGCTACCCGATCGCCGGCCGCGTCGCGATGGACCAGTTCCTGGTGGACGTCGGCGAGGACGACGTGCAGACCGGCGACACCGTCGTGCTCTTCGGCACCGGCGAGCACGACGAGATGACCGTGCTCGAGTGGGGCGCGGCGCTCGAGACCATCGGCGAGGAGATCGTCTGCCGGATCGGCAGCCGTGTGCCCCGGTTCTACGAGGGCCACGACATCGAGGGACGGGTCGGGGAGTACCTGCGGGGCGAGCGGCCGTGACCGAGTTGCCGCACGTCCTGCTCGACACCACCGTCGACGGCACCGAGGCGATGGGGGAGCTCGGGGCCCGGTTGGCCGCGGTGCTGCGCGCGGGGGACCTCGTCGTGCTGACCGGGCCGCTCGGTGCCGGCAAGACGACCCTGACGCGCGGGCTCGGCACCGCACTCGGCGCGCGCGGCCAGGTGTCCAGCCCGACCTTCGTCCTCGCCCGGACGCACCCGACGACCGCCGGCCCCGACCTGGTGCACGTCGACGCCTACCGTCTGTCCGACCCGGTCGAGCTGGACGACCTCGACCTCGACTGGGACGCCGCCATCGTCGTCGTCGAGTGGGGTCGCGGCATGGTCGACGGCATCAGCGACAGCGTGCTCGACGTCGAGATCACCCGGGCCACCGGCGCCGACGCGGCCGACCACGGTGTCGACGACGACCTCGATCCGGACGACGTGCCCGACGAGCCGCGCCGGGTCGTCGTCACCGCGACGGGGCCGCGCTGGACGGGCGTCGACCTCTGACCCTGCAGCGCGTGGACACCGGTGCGGTCGACGACCTCCGCACCTTCCTCGTCGGTGCCGACCTGACCGTCGCCGGGCTCGACCGTGCTGGCCACGACCGTGCCGGTCTCGAGCCGACCGTCCGGCTGTGGGTCGACCGTGCCGAGGACGGCCGCGTGGTCGGCAGCACCGGGTACGAGACGAGCGCCGACGGCGTCCACGTGCTCGTCCGCAGCGTGGCGGTCGCGCCGCAGCTCCGGGGGCTCGGCCACGGCACCCGGCTCGCGCGCTTCGCCGTCGACCACGCCGCGGTCACGGGCGCGCGACGGGCGTGGCTGTTCTCGCGGCGCTCCGGTCCGTTCTGGCAGTCGCTCGGGTTCACCCTCGCCGACCGCGACGACCTGGCGGCCGCCCTGGCCGCCACCCACCAGGTTCGGTCGTTCCGGCGGACCGGGCAGCTCGCGCGCGAGGTCGCCTGGTCCCTCGACCTGACCGCGGTGTGAGCCGGCGCGGCCGGGCGACAGCGGGTGTCCCGGTACCACCCAGCCGGCTCCGGGAGGATGCGGTGTGCCGACGCTCATCGTGACCGCCCACCCGGACCCCGACTCCCTCACCCACCACCTCGCGGCTCGCCTGCGGGAGGCCCTGCCCGCGGGGACGGTGGAGACCGCCGACCTGGCGGCCGAGGGGTTCGACCCGCGCTTCACCCTCGCCGACCGGCAGACCTACCGGACCGGCACGGACGCGCTGGCCGACGTCGTCGCCGAGCAGCAGCGCATCGACCGCGCCACCGACCTCGTCCTCGTGTTCCCGGTCTGGTGGTGGTCCGTGCCCGCGGTGCTCAAGGGGTGGATCGACCGCGTGTTCGTGAACGGCTGGGCGTTCGACGTCGACCCGGACGGCGGCATCCGTCGGGCGCTCGAACGGCTCACTGTCCACCTGGTGCCGATCGCGGGCGACGACGCCGGCGTGTACGAACGGCACGGGTACGCCGAGGCGCTCCGGACGCAGGTCGAGCACGGCATTGTCGACTTCTGCGGTGCCCGGCGGGGCGCCACCGTGTTCGTGCACGACTCCGAGACCGAGGACGCCGAGGCCCGCGAGCGCGCGGTCGCCGCGGCGGTGGAGGGTGTCCGTCGGGCGGTCGTCGACCGTGCCCCGGCCGGCGACCGGTAGCCTCGCAGCAGATCTGGTCAGCGCGAACGGGGGAACCATGCGCATCGTCCTCGACACCGGCGGCTTCAGCGACGTGGAGGTCGGCACGGTGGACCGTGACGACACCGAGTTGGTGTTCCGGTCGCCCGCAGGAGCGGTCGTGGCACGCCATCCGGTGACCGCCGTCGTCTGCCTGGAGGTCCGGGCGACCGGCCCGCGGTCAGCGTCGGCGCCGGTGCCGGCCGTCGCCACGACGTCCGGAGCGGACGACCCGTCGTCCCCGCTGGTGGTCCGGGCTGCACCGACCGGCAACCCGCAGGTCGACGCTGCTCGGCTCGACCGGCCCGCCGCCTACGCGCCGTGGACGCAGCAGGAGGACACCGGGCTCGAGGCAATGACGGCCGCGGGGATGTCCGTGGCGGACGTTGCGATCGTCCTGCGTCGCCAGGACGGCGGTGTGCGGTCCCGGCTGCGGCACCTTCGAGGAGCAGCGGACGAGGCCGCGACGGGTACGGGCGCGACGTCGCCCACCAGCACGGTCCGTTTCGACTAGCCGCGGCCCCCTGACTTGCATGACGGATCGAACGTCCCCGCGTCCCGACGTGCAGGTGCTTGGAAGTTCGACCTGAAGTTATAGGGCAGAGGGCACTTTGCTTATGATGAGGAGATGCGCCGAGAAGACTTCCGTTCAGATCGTTTCGGCACGCTCACGACGCGTCCGTTGTCCGAGTGGCCGCACGCCTACTTCTTGCCCGCGCCGCTACCACGTGAGCTTGTCCTCGAGCCGATGACGAACGCCGCAGTGTCCCGCGCGGACATCGCGATCGGTCGGTTGGCCGGACTCGGGCAGCTCGTACAGGAGCCGGAACTGCTGCTCGGCCCGTCCATGGCGCAGGAAGCCCTCGCGAGCTCGCGGATCGAGGGCACGCAGGCGTCGCTGAGCGATGTGCTCAGCGTCGAGAACGACGACGAGATCCTCGACGAGGATCTCCGCGAGGTGGACAACTACCTCCGGGCCGCCCGCGAGGGAGTGGCGCTCCTCGCAGATCTCCCCATCACCCAACGGTTCATCTGTTCGCTCCACGAGACCCTGATGCGGGAGGTCCGTGGGGACGAGAAGTCGCCCGGTGAGCTTCGTCGCTCACCAGTGTGGATCGGATCTCCGAACGCTCGACCGGAGACTGCCCGGTTCATCCCGCCGCACCAGGACCACCTTCCCGAGACCCTTGACGACTGGGAGCGTTTCGTCAACGCACCACTGGAGTCGATGTCGGTCACGGTGAAGTGCGCCCTGATGCACTACCAGTTCGAGACGATCCACCCGTTCCTCGACGGCAATGGTCGGATCGGGCGCCTCCTGATCGGGTTCTCGCTGATCGCAGACGGCATCCTGCCCGCGCCGATCTTGCACATCTCGGGGTACTTCGAACAACACCGAACCGAGTACTACGAGCGCTTGCAGGCCGTTCGGGAGCGCGGAGAGGTCAACGAGTGGATCCAGTTCTTCGCCGAGGCGGTGACCGTCCGAGCGAATGACAGCGCCGAGCGGATCCGCAAGCTCGTGGAGATCCGCGAGCGATACCGCCTCGCTGCGCGGACGGAGCGTTCGGCGCTCCCCGGGCTCGTCGACGTGATCTTCAAGAACCCCGTCCTCACGGTGGCGTCGGTCCGGAGGGCGCTCGCCGTGTCACAGCCGACGGCATCCGCGTTGCTCCGTCGAGCCGAGGAGTACGGCTGGCTCCGGTCACTCGGGCGAGCGGGCAGAGGCGGTCGCGAGCGCTGGCGTGCCGACGAGATCTGGAACGCGGTCGCTGGCAGCCTCGACGAGGACTGACCCCTTGCCCCGCCCCGCCTACGATGGACGGGTGCTGCTCGCGATCGACACCTCCGCCGGGACCTCCGTCGCCGTCGTCGACCCGGCCACCGGCCAGGCCCTCGCGACCCGCGACACCGAGGACAGCCGCCGGCACGCCGAGGTGATTGGCCCGTTCCTCGCCGAGGCCCTCGCCGAGGCCGGCATCACCGGCGCCGACGTCACCGGCATCGTCGCCGGCATGGGCCCGGGCCCCTTCACCGGCCTGCGCGTCGGCATCGCCGCCGCCCGCACCTTCGCCGCAGCCCGCGGCGTCCCCGTCCTGCCCCTCGTCAGCCACGACGCCGTCGCCCTCGACCAGCGCGATTCGGGCGCCGCCGGTCCGTTCGTCGTCCTCACGGACGCCCGCCGCCGCGAGGTCTACTGGAGCGCCTACGACGCCGACGGCGTCCGCGTGGCCGGCCCCGGACTCGCCAAGCCCGCCGATCTCGACGACGCGATCCGCGCCTCCCGGCCCGCAGCGGTGGGCTGGGACCGCGTGACGGTCGCGTCCATCCCGGCCTGGAGGCTCGGCTCGCTCGCCGCGGACCGGCTCGCGTCCGGTGCGGCGTTCGACCAGGACACGCCCCTGTACCTGCGCGACCCCGACGTCACGGTGCCGGGTGCGCCCAAGCGGGTGAAGCAGTGACCCTGCCGGACGGGCTCCGCCTGCGGCGGGCACACCCGCAGGACCTCGACGACATCATGTGGCTCGAGCACGTCTCGTTCCCGACGGACGCCTGGTCGGCGTCGCAGATGTCCGGCGAGCTGTACTCACCGCACGGGTACTACGTCGTGATCGAGACGGCCGACGACACGTCCGCGCCGCTGGTCGTCGGGTACGCCGGGCTCTCGTCGCTCGCGGGCAACCCGGTCGCCGACGTGCAGACCATCGCCGTCGCCGCGGACCAGCGCGGCAAGGGGCTCGGGCGGGTCCTGTTCACGGAGCTGCTCGACGAGGCGCGGCGCCGCGGTGTGCGCGAGGTGTTCCTCGAGGTGCGCGCCGACAACCCCGTCGCGCAGGCGATGTACACGGCGTTCGGGTTCGAGCACATCGCGACCCGGCCGCGCTACTACCAACCGGACGGCGTCGACGCGTGGGTGATGCGGGCGGAACTGCCCGGCCCGGACGCCGAGCGGTCGTCCGGCGTCGGACCCATCGGACAGGAGGCCCTCGGTGAGCGCGACTGAACCACTGGTGCTCGGCATCGAGACCAGCTGCGACGAGACGGGCGTCGGCATCGTGCGGGGGAGCACCCTGCTGGCGAACGTGATCGCCTCGAGCATGGACGAGCACGCGCGCTACGGCGGGGTCGTGCCCGAGGTCGCCGCACGGGCCCACCTGGAGGCGATGACCCCGACGCTGCACGAGGCGCTCGAGCGTGCCGGCGTCACCCTCGACGAACTCGACGCCGTCGCAGTGACCGCCGGGCCGGGCCTGGCGGGGGCGCTCATGGTCGGGGTGGGCGCGGCGAAGGCGCTCGCCGTGGCCACCGGCAAGCCCCTGTACGGCGTGAACCACCTGGTCGGGCACGTCGGCGCCGACGTGCTGCGCGAGGACGGCAGTGAGATCGAGCTGCCGACGATCGCGCTGCTGGTCTCCGGTGGCCACACGTCACTGCTGCTGGTGCGGGACCTGGTCGGCGACGTCGAACTGCTCGGCGAGACGATCGACGACGCGGCGGGCGAGGCGTTCGACAAGGTCGCGCGGCTGCTCGGACTGCCCTACCCCGGCGGCCCGCAGATCGACCGAGCCGCGGCCGACGGCGACCCGACGGCGATCCGGTTCCCCCGGGGACTGACGCTGCCGAAGGACATGGCCGCGCACCGGTACGACTTCTCGTTCTCGGGGCTCAAGACCGCCGTCGCACGGTGGGTCGAGCGCTGCCGCGACGAGGGCCGCGAGGTGCCGGTGGCCGACGTCGCCGCGAGCTTCCGCGAGGCCGTCGTCGACGTCCTGCTGACCAAGGCCCTGAACGCGTCCCGCGACACCGGTGTCGACCGGCTGCTGCTCGGTGGCGGGGTCGTCGCGAACGCCCGACTGCGACAGGTCGCCGAGGAGCGCTGCGCGGCCGCGGGCGTGCGGCTCCGGATCCCGCCGTTCGACCTGTGCACGGACAACGGCGCGATGATCGCCGCCGTCGGCGCCCGACTCGTGGCCGAGGGGCACGCGCCGAGCGACCTCGGCATCGCGGCGGACTCGACCCTGCCGGTGACGACCGTCCAGGTCTGACCAGGTCTGACCAGTTCGGCCCCGGTCCTTCTTCGGGAGCCTGTGGGAGGATTCACACGGGCGTCGGAGAGACCGGACGCCCGAGAGGGGTGGACGGTGTCCGATCAGAACGAGTGGCCGAAGCCGGGCGAGACGCCGAACGGCCCGGCGAACGGACAGCCCGACGGCACGCCCGCCCCGGACGCCCCACAGGCTCCTGACGCACCGCAGGCGCCGTCGGCCCCGGAAGCGCCCCAGAACCCGTACGGCCAGCAGCAGGACCCGTACGCGGCCCCGCAGCAGCAGAACCCGTACGGTGCTCCGCAGCAGCCGCAGAACCCGTACGGGCAGCAGCAGCAGCCGCAGCAGCAGTCGAACCCGTACGGGCAGCAGCAGCATCCGTACGCGGCACCGCAGGCCTCGTCGAACCCGTACGCGGCCCCGCAGCAGCAGAACCCGTACGCGGCTCCGCAGCAGCAGAATGCCTACGGCGCCCCGCAGAACCCGTACGGCCAGCAGCAGAACCCGTACGCGCAGCCGCAGCAGCAGCCCTACGCGTCGAACCCGTACACGTACCAGCCCTACGCGCAGCGCCCGAAGACGAACGTCCTGTCGATCCTGTCGATCGTCTTCGCGTTCGGCGGCATCATCATCTGGCCGATCATCATCCTGACGAGCCCGGCCGGCGCGATCATGGGCCACATCGCCCTCGGCAAGATCAAGCAGACCGGCGAGGGTGGCCGCGGCCTCGCACTCGCCGGCATCATCGGTGGCTGGATCCTGACGGGCCTGTTCATCCTGATCGTCGCCCTGGTGTGGATCTCGATCGCGAACGCGTCGGACTACTCCGACTACAGCTCGAACTCCGGCGCCTTCGTCAACTGACGCCGGCGCCGACGCCGACGCGCGCGCAGCACCGCACGCGGCCCCCGGCCGTCAGCCGACCGTGTCGGTGAGCCGCTCGCACAGGATCGCCGTGTGGCGTCCCTCCAGGCGGGTGAGCACGAGTGTGACGCGACCCGATCCGCGCAACCGCAGCCGTTTGCGGAACTGCGCCGGGTCGACGTCGACGCCGCGCTTCTTGATCTCGACGGTGCCGATGCCGTCGGCGGCGAGCCGTGCGGCCAGTCGCTTGACGTCGAGCGGCATCGTGTCGAGCACCCGGAAGCCCTGCGCGAAGGGGGTCGTGACGGCGCGGTCGGACGTGACGTAGGCGATGCCCTCGGACAGCATGTGCCCGTCGAGGCCCCGTGCCAGGTCGCCGATCAGCCGTGCGCGGATCACGGCGCCGTCGGGCTCGTACAGGTAGGCACCGAGCGGTCCGACCTCGACGTCGTCGGCGTCGGCCGCTCCGGTCATCTCGGCGATGCCGTGCGCGCCGATGACGGTGGCAGCGCGGCGGATCCCGGGGCGGGCGAGGGGGCCGAACCACAGGGCGAGTTCCACGACCTCACGGTCGACGGAGGTCCACTGCGCCTCGGCGGTGTCCGGGATCAGGTCGCGGTCGATGCCCGGTCCGAGCTTCACACCGGTCGGCGTCGTCGTCGCCGCGGCGAACACGGTGTCGAGCGAGGGGGACCAGTCGTCCGGGTCGGCGAGCCGGCGGGTGTCCGAGTGGCCGGAGGTGCGTCGTGCGGGGTCCATCCACACGCCGTCCACCGAGGACAGGTCGAAGGACGCGGCATCACCGAGTTCCACCCGCGCGTTCGGCCAGACCGCCAGGTTGTGGGTCGCGACGGCCGCGGTCACCTCGTCGCGGTCGACGGCGGTGACGTCGAGGTCGAGTGCCGCCATCGCCATGGCGTCCCCGCCGATGCCGCAGCCGAGGTCCGCGACACGGGTCAGCCCGGCCGCGGCGAAGCGTCCGGCGTGCTGGGCCGCGACCTGCAGCCGGGTGGCCTGCTCGAGCCCGGCCTCGGTGAAGAGCATGCGGGAGGCGAAGTCGCCGAACTTGCCACGGGCCTTCAGTCGCAGCTTCGCCTGGGTCAGCACCGCGGCGACCAGTCGGGGATCGTGGCCCTCGGCGCGCAGCCGGGACACCACGCGGACGATCTCGCCGCCGTCGGAGACGCCCGGGGTACGGTCGAGCAGGGCCATCCCGTCGGGGGTCAGCAGTGCGGTGAGCTCGGCGGCGTCCATGCGTCGATCCTCGCAGGTGCTGCGTGTTCTCCGGATGTGCTGGCACTCGGATTGACCGAGTGCCAGAGGCCCCCTAGAGTTGGCGTTGGCACTCTCCTGTGCGAAGTGCCAACCCGGTTTTCATCTGTACCGAGTCCGTACCGAGAAAGAAGAGGTCACCGTGGCCGTCAGCATCAAGCCGCTCGAGGATCGCATCGTCATCCGCCAGGTCGAGGCGGAGCAGACCACCGCTTCCGGTCTGGTCATCCCCGACACCGCGAAGGAGAAGCCCCAGGAGGGCGAGGTCGTCGCCGTGGGTCCGGGTCGGATCGACGACAACGGCAACCGCGTCCCGCTCGACGTCGCCGTGGGTGACAAGGTCATCTACTCCAAGTACGGCGGAACCGAGGTCAAGTACTCGGGCGAGGACCTGCTGGTCCTGTCGGCCCGCGATGTCCTCGCGGTCATCGTTCACTGAGTCGAGTACTCACCGCGGACGCCCCGTCCGGCCTTCGGGCCGACGGGGCGTTCGTGCGTCCGGGGCCGGTCACCCGGGTGCGCCGGTCCTGATCAGCCCGCGCACCCCGCCTGGAGGCCCGGTGCGCGTCCCACACGTCGGCGGTCGTTCCTAGGATGGTTCCGTGAGTGAACCGAGTCCGGCGCGACCCGTCCGCAGCGAGGCATCCGTCGGCGTGGTGCAGGCGATCGTGGCGTACGGGCTCTGGGGACTGATGCCCCTGCTCTTCGCGGCCATGGCCCCCGCGGCGGCGTTCGAGATCGTGTCGTGGCGGATCGTCTTCGGCCTGGTGTTCTGCGCGGTGGCGATCGCGGTGACCCGGTCGTGGCTCCGCACCCGGACCCTGATGGCCCAGCGCCGCGTGATGCTCGTCATGGGGCTCGCCGCCGTCCTGATCCTGGTCAACTGGACCGTCTACGTCCTCGCGACGACCACCGGCCACACCGTCGAGGCCGCGCTCGGCTACTTCATCAACCCGCTCGTCACGATCGCGCTCGGCGTCGTGGTCCTGCGCGAACGCCTGCGTCCGGCGCAGTGGGCAGCCGTCGGGCTGAGCGTCGTGGCGGTCGTCGTCATCGCGATCGGCTACGGGCAGATGCCGTGGATCTCGCTGGCCCTGGCGTTCTCGTTCGGACTGTACGGCCTGGTGAAGAAGCGGGTCGGCGGCACCGTGGACGCCCTGAGCGGCCTGACGATCGAGACCGTGTGGCTGCTGCCGATCGCGGTCGTGGCGCTGGTGGTGCTCGGTGTGACCGGGCTCGGTGGCGGTGTGACGTTCACGAGCGAGGGCTGGGGGCACGCGGTGATCACGGTGCTGACCGGGCCGGCGACCGCGGTGCCGCTGCTGCTCTTCGCGTCGTCGGCACGCCGGGTGAGCCTGTCGACGCTCGGGCTGACCCAGTACCTGGCGCCCGTGATGCAGCTGCTCGTCGGGGTGCTCGTGCAGCACGAGGAGATGTCGGCCGGACGCTGGTTCGGCTTCGGCATCGTGTGGCTCGCGCTCGTGGTGCTGACGGCGGATTCGTTCGCCGCGGCGCGGGCGTCCCGTCGCCGGGCGCTCGCACCCACCCAGGCCGAGCCGGTCTGACGGACGCACCACGGGCCTCCAGGCCGCCCGTCGGTCCGTCCTGCTGCGGCGACGGACCCTGCCCTGCCGCGCATCCCGGTCACCGACGTGAAAGCGACAGGCCCCCACGGAAGTTCCGTGGGGGCCTGTCGCTTTCGCGAGCGGTGCTGGGCTGCGCCCTACTTCTTCACCGCACCCTGGATGGCGCTCTGGTAGACGGGCTTGTTGTCGCCGTCGAACTTGTAGATGCCGATGTAGGCGGCCGACGGGTCGTTGTTCTCGTCGAACGGACCGATGCCGGACGGGCCGGTGTAGTGGATGTCCTTGCCGTCGTCCAGGAGCGTCTTGCACTCCTTGAACGTGGCGCACTCGGTGCCGCCGTCAGCACCCGACACCGCAGCCATGTTGGCCTGGATCGTGCCGGAGTCGGTGCCCTTGCCCTTCACCGCGGCGAGGGCGGCGAGGACGGTGGCGTCGTAGGACTCCGCCGCGTACGAGTAGTCGGCGAGCGTCTTGCCCGACGAGTCCTTGTAGAACGCGGCGAGCTGCTTCTTGAAGTCGTCCTTCGGCGAGGCACCGGGGATGGTGCCCTGGGCGCCGGTCAGGGTGCCCTTGTCGAAGTCCTTCGAGTAGTCCGCCGTGTTGCCGTCGGACATGTAGATCTTCGCCTCGTTGCCCTGCGAGACGAGCTCCGGGATGATCGACTTCGTCTCGTCGAAGGCGAGGACGACGATCGCGTCGGGCTTCGCGGCCAGGGCCGCGGTCACCTCGGACGAGAACGTGGTCTGGCCGGGCGGGAACTCCTGGCCCTCACCCTTGCCGCCGTAGACGACCTGGCCACCCGACGCCTCGACCGCAGCCTGCACCGAGTTGCGGAGGCCGGTGCCGTACGTGTCGTTGAAGACCAGGAAGGCGACCTTCGCGTTGCCGTCACCGGTCACGAGCTGGCCGAGCGCGGAACCCTGCACCGAGTCCGGCGGTGCGGTCCGGTAGTAGTACGACGAGTAGCCGGAGAGGTCGGTCGCGGTGTTCGCGGGCGAGATCTCGACGATGCAGTTGCTCGTCAGCTGGTCGATGACGTTCAGCGTCACGGACGAGGACTCGGCGCCGATCGCGACCGGCACCTTCGCGTTGACGAGCTTCGTCGCGGCGGAGCTCGACACGGTCATGTCGTTGCTGTCGCCGGAGTCGGTCGCCGGGTCGATCGTGACGTCCTTGTCGAGGACGCCGCCCGCGGCGTTGATGTCCTTGACGGCCAGGCCGACACCGGACTCCGCCGGCGGGTTGAGGTAGGCCAGCGAACCGGTCAGGGGCAGGATCGTGCCGATCTTCAGCGCGTCCGTACCGGGGGTGTCCGGGGCCTTGCAGCTGGCGGCGGGATCCTTCTTCGCATCGCTCGACGCCGAGCTCGAGGGGGAAGCACTGCCGGTGGTGGAACACGCGGCGAGGAGGACGGCTGCTGCGCCCGCCAACGCCAGTGCCGCGGTGGCACGGGTGGTTCTGATCATCCGTGGAGCCCTTTCTCTGCGCGGAGGCTGTGCCGCTTCGGGTGAATGCGACGCCTCCACTGGATGCCGAGAAACGTAGGGTCCATGTGTTTCGCCCGTGTGACGGGGCGGTACGCAAAGGTGTTTCGTTACCGAGCCGTGACGTTCCTGTGCGCAGGGACAGGGATCGGCGGAGGAGTGACGGTGCGGGCGTGGCGACCCGACCTGCGCCAGGCGGATGGTCCGGCAGGGCGCCCGGGAGGCCCGGCGTACGTTCCGCCGCATGAGCGACTTCCAGCCCACCACAGCCATCGTCACCGGTTCCGAATCCGGGATCGGCCGTGCGACCGCCGTCGCGCTCGCCGAAGCCGGCATGGACATCGGCATCACCTACCTGTCCGAACCCGACCGTGCCGAGGAGACCGCGGAGGAGGTCCGGAAGACCGGCCGTCGTGCCTTCGTCGAGCAGATCGACGTCTCCGACCTCGCCGGGGCGGCCGCCGTCGTCGACCGCCTCGTCTCGCAGCTGGGTGGCGTCGACGTCTTCGTGGCCGACGCCGGCACCGGCGACAACGCCCCGTTCCTCGAGATGACCCTCGACCAGTGGCGCCACACGGTGTCGACCGACCTCGACGGGGCCTTCGTCACGATGCAGGCCGCTGCGAAGCACATGGTGCAGGCCGGCACCGGCGGCCGGATCATCGGCATCACGAGCGTGCACGAGCACCAGCCCCGCTACGGCTCGAGCGCCTACGACGCCGCGAAGCACGGGCTCGGCGGACTGCTGAAGACCATGGCGATCGAGCTCGCCGAACACGGCATCACCGTGAACGCCGTGGCCCCCGGCGAGATCGCCACCCGGATGACCGGCGCCGAGGACGAGGACCCGCACACCATCGACCGCCCCGGTGTGCCGCTCGGCCGTCCGGGCAACGCGTGGGAGATCGCGGCAGCCGTGGCGTTCCTGGCCTCGCGTGCGTCGTCGTACATCACCGGGGTGTCCCTGCCGGTGGACGGCGGGATGCTGCAGATGGGCCCGCACGGCGGCTCGCACATCACGTCGAACGACTGGCGTTCGGCCTGACGCGTCCGCGCACGAACGCCAGACGCCCCCGCTCCGTCCGGAGCGGGGGCGTCTGGTCGAGCAATGCTGCTAGCTGCGGTAGTTCGGCGCCTCGACGACCATCTGGACGTCGTGTGGGTGGGACTCCTTGAGCCCCGCCGCCGTGATGCGGACGAACTTGCCACGGGCCTTCAGCTCGGGGATCGTGCGACCGCCGACGTAGAACATCGACTGCCGCAGCCCACCGGTGAGCTGGTAGACGACGTTGCCGACCGAGCCGCGGTAGGGCACCTGGCCCTCGATGCCCTCGGGGATGAGCTTGTCGTCGTTCGGCACGTCCGCCTGGAAGTAGCGGTCCTTCGAGTACGAGGTCTTCTTGCCGCGGGTCTGCAGGGCCCCGAGGGACCCCATGCCGCGGTACGCCTTGAACTGCTTGCCACCCACGAACACCAGGTCACCGGGGGACTCGTCGGTGCCGGCGAGCAGCGAGCCGAGCATGACGGTGTCGGCACCGGCCACCAGGGCCTTCGCGATGTCGCCCGAGTACTGCAGGCCACCGTCGGCGATGATCGGCACACCGGCTTCGCGTGCGGCGAGGGAGGCCTCGTACACGGCGGTCACCTGCGGCACACCGACACCGGCGACGACGCGCGTGGTGCAGATGGAGCCCGGGCCGACACCGACCTTGACGGCGTCCACGCCGGCGTCGATGAGCGCCTGGGCGCCCGCGCGGGTGGCGACGTTGCCGCCGATGACGTCGATCGCGTCGAACGTCGGGTCGGCCTTGAGGCGGCGGACCATGTCGAGCACGCCTTCGCTCTCACCGTTGGCGGTGTCGACGACGAGCACGTCGACGCCGGCGTCACGCAGGGCCTCGGCACGCTGCCACGCGTCGCCGAAGAAGCCGATCGCGGCACCGACGCGGAGCCGGCCCTCGTCGTCCTTCGTGGCGTCCGGGTACTGCTCACTCTTGTCGAAGTCCTTGACGGTGATGAGGCCGCGGAGCTTGCCCTCGGCGTCGACCAGCGGCAGCTTCTCGATCTTGTGCTGCGCGAAGATGGCGATCGCCTCTTCGGGGTCGATGCCCTCCATCGCGGTGATCAGCGGGGCCTTCGTCATGACGTCGCGCACGTACGTGGTGGCCTGCTCGAACGTGGCCACGAAGCGCATGTCGCGGTTCGTGATGATGCCCACGAGGGTGCCGTCCTGCTCGACGACCGGCAGACCGGAGACGCGGAACTGGCCGCAGAGCGCGTCGACCTCGGCCACGGTGGCGTCCGGGGTGGTGGTCACCGGGTTGGTGATCATGCCCGACTCGGAGCGCTTGACCTTGTCGACGTAGGCAGCCTGGTCCTCGATGGACAGGTTGCGGTGCAGGATCCCGATGCCGCCCTGGCGCGCCATGGCGATGGCCATGCGGGCTTCGGTGACGGTGTCCATCGCGGCGGAGAGCAGCGGGACGTTGACGGAGATCCGCTTGGTGAGCCGGGACGCCGTGGACGCCTCGCTCGGGATGACGTCGGTGTGCCCGGGCAGCAGCATGACGTCGTCGTACGTGAGTCCGATGAATCCGAACGGATCCGGCTGGTCCATGGGTCCCCTTCGTGGGCGAGTGAAGTGTCGAGACACCGGGAACACGACGACGGGTTCCGGATAGGACATGGTAACGCGAGCGGCTGTCGCCGCATTCCGCCTGGAGGCACGGATCGCGCCCGCCTCGGAGCGTTCCTCCACAACGTCACAGTTCGGGTACGAATCACACAGGGAACGTGTTGGAAACACGGGTGTCACAAAATCCCCATAGGTTCCTCGTCATCCGAACGAGAGGCTCTTCCGTGGGATCCATCACTCCTCCGGGACGGGCGCAGCCGCGCCTGTTCCGCCTCCGCCACGCACGACGACGACCGGTCCTCGCGGCCGTGCTCGTCGCCGCGTTCCTGGCGACCTTCCTGATCGACTGGGCGGTCACCCTGCCGGCCTTCAGTGCCACCTCGGCACCGGCCACCAGCCAGGCGTGCACCGTCAGCCCCGACAACGGGTGCATCCAGGGCACGATCACCGACTCCGAGCGTGAACCGGCCGAGGGCGTCGACGTCGACGTGACCGGCCCGAGCGGCTTCGACCAGACGGCCACGACGAACGACGACGGCCGCTGGTCCGTCAGCGTCGACACGGCCGGCGAGTACACCGTGAGCGTCGACCAGGGCACCCTGCCGAAGGGCCAGTACCTGACGAACGCCGCCGACGCCGAGCGCAAGGTGCAGGCCACCCTGAACGCCAACGTGGGGCAGATCTTCCAGCTGTCCGACCAGAAGGGCGCCACGACCTCGACGGACTCGTCGGGCGTGAGCATCCAGCGGGCCTGGCAGCAGTTCGCCTCCGGGCTCCGGCTCGGGCTGCTCATCGCACTGGCGTCGATCGGGCTCTCGCTCATCTACGGCACGACCGGGCTGTCGAGCTTCTCGCACGGTGAGCAGGTCACCCTCGGCGGTCTGCTGGCGTACGTGTTCGCCAACCAGCTCGGCTGGAACATCTGGGTCACCGGCATCGTCGTCACGCTGTTGTGCGCCGCGACCGGGTACCTGCAGGACGCCGCGATCTGGCGGCCGCTCCGGCGACGGCGCATCAGCCTGACGCAGCTCATGATCGTGACGATCGGTCTGTCGATCGCCGCCCAGTACGCGTTCCAGTACTTCTTCGGAGCCTCGACGGTCCGCATCCAGCAGGGCAACCCGGAGACCGTGCGGTTCGCCGGCGTCACCCTGACGGTGCAGTCGTACGTCGCCATGGGCATCGCGCTCGTGGTCCTCGTCGCGACCGGGCTCTTCCTGGCGAAGACGCGCTTCGGCCGGGCGACCCGCGCCGTGTCGGACAACCCGGCGCTCGCCGCGGCCTCCGGCATCGACGTCGACCGGGTGATCCGCTTCGTGTGGACGCTCGCCGCCGGCCTCGCGGGACTCTCCGGTGTGATGCTCGGACTCGTCCTGAACGGCGTGAACTGGCAGACCGGGCTCCAGCTGCTCCTGCTCATGTTCGCCTCGGTCACGCTCGGTGGCCTCGGCACCGCGTACGGCGCCCTGGTCGGCTCGATGATCATCGGCGTCGTCGTGGAGCTCACGAACCTGGTGCTCCCCGGTGACTTCAAGTACGCCACCGCCCTCGTCATCCTCATCCTCATCCTGCTGTTCCGGCCGCAGGGCATCTTCGGCCGCGCCGAGCGGATCGGCTAAGGGAGCACGCGCATGGACTACATCCTCAACCTGCTGTCCTCGCTCACCCAGGAGGCACTCGCCCCGACCACGGCGGCGTTCGCGCTGGCCGCGATCGGCCTGAACGTGCACTTCGGGCTCACCGGCCTCGTGAACATGGGCCAGGCGGCGTTCCTGCTGCTCGGCGCCTACGGCTTCGCGATCTCGATCACCAACGGACTGCCGTTCGTGATGGCGGTCCTCATCGCCCTGCTCGTCGCGATCGTGTTCGCGATCATCCTCGGCATCCCGACCCTGCGGTTGCGCGGCGACTACCTGGCGATCGTCACGATCTCCGGCGCCGAGATCATCCGCATGGTGGGCCGCTCGAGCCTGCTCACCTCGACCACGGGTGGCTCGAACGGCATCACCGGGTCGAGCTACCGCGACCCGTTCACCGCCCTCAGCCCGCTGCCCGACGGCACCACCACGATCCTGTGGTTCACGTACGCGAACAACGGCGTCAACGGCTGGTGGATCCGCATCGCGGCGTGGGCCATGGTCGCCCTGTTCACCCTGGTGCTCTTCCTGCTCATGCGCAGCCCGTGGGGCCGCGTGGTGAAGGCCATCCGCGAGGACGAGGACGCCGTCCGCTCGCTCGGCAAGAACGTCTACTCGTACAAGATGCAGGCGCTCGTGTTCGGTGGGGCGCTCGGTGCGATCGCGGGCATCATTTACGTGCTGCCGAGTTCGGTGCAACCGGACGCCATGGGCCGCTCGATGACGTTCTTCATCTGGACGGCGCTCATCCTCGGTGGTGCGGCGACGGTGTTCGGACCGGTGCTCGGAGCCGTGCTCTTCTTCGTCGTCCGGCTCTTCATCCGCACGCTGGCCGGCGACTTCATCCCCGACTCGATCATGAACGCGCAGCAGGCCGAGCAGTTCTCGTACGTGCTCGTCGGCGTCGCGCTCATGCTGCTCATCGTGTTCCGTCCACAGGGGTTGCTCGGCAACAAGAAGGAGCTGACGTTCAGTGTCTGAGACCTACGGCCACCCCAAGGCCGACCCGATCCTCACCGTCGACGACGTCACCCGCCGCTTCGGGGGCATGACCGCCGTGGACGTCGACCACCTCGAGGTCCAGCGCGGCTCCATCACGGCTCTCATCGGCCCGAACGGCGCCGGCAAGACCACGTTCTTCAACCTGCTCACCGGGTTCGACAAGCCGAGCCCCGGAGCGAAGACGCAGTTCAACGGCGCCACACTGCAGAAGACGAGCGCGACGCACATCGCGAACAAGGGCATGGTCCGCACCTTCCAGCTGACCAAGGCGCTGTCCCGGCTCACCGTGATGCAGAACATGCTCCTCGGTGCCCGCGACCAGCCCGGCGAGAACTTCTTCGCCGCCCTGGTCAAGCCGGTGTGGGCGAAGCGCGAGCGCGAGATCACGGCCAAGGCCGAGGACCTGCTCGCCCGGTTCAAGCTCGACACCAAGGCCGACGACTACGCCGGTTCGTTGTCCGGCGGGCAGCGGAAGCTGCTCGAGATGGCCCGGGCGCTGATGTCCGACCCGACGATGATCATGCTCGACGAGCCGATGGCCGGTGTGAACCCCGCGCTCACCCAGTCGCTCCTCGGGCACATCCAGTCCCTGCGCGACGACGGCATGACCGTGCTGTTCGTCGAGCACGACATGCACATGGTCCGGCACATCTCGGACTGGGTGGTCGTGATGGCCGAGGGCAAGGTCGTGGCCGAGGGGCCGGCGGACACGGTGATGGACGACCAGGCCGTGATCGACGCCTACCTCGGTGCGCACCACGACACCGACCTGGGCGACGACTCGCTCCTCACCGAGGAGACCTTCGAGGAACTGGCGGAGGAAGTCGCCGAAGAGGACGCAGCAGAGGAGACGACCCGATGACGGACGCAACGGACCCCACGAACGCGAGCAGTGCCTCCAGTCCGTCCCCGGCGGCCACGCTGGAACGCGAGCCGGTGCTCAGCGCGAAGAACCTCGTCGCCGGCTACCTGCCGGGCGTGAACATCCTGAACGGCTGCGACCTGGACTGCTACCCGGGCGAGCTCATCGGCATCATCGGGCCGAACGGTGCGGGCAAGTCGACGCTCCTGAAGGCGCTGTTCGGGCTCGTGTCCATCCGCGAAGGTTCGGTGACCCTGCAGGGGGACGACATCACGAACCTCAAGGCGAACAAGCTCGTGCAGGCCGGTGTCGGCTTCGTGCCGCAGACGAACAACGTGTTCCCCTCGCTGTCCATCGAGGAGAACCTGCAGATGGGGCTGTACCTGCGGCCCCGGAAGTTCGCCGAGCGGCTCGAGGTCATCTACGACCTGTTCCCGGTCCTCGCGCAGCGGCGCAACCAGCGGGCCGGATCGCTCTCGGGTGGTGAGCGGCAGTCCGTCGCGATGGCCCGTGCGCTGATGATGGACCCGAAGGTGCTGCTGCTCGACGAGCCGAGCGCCGGACTGTCCCCCGTGCGCCAGGACGAGACGTTCCTGCGGACCCGCCGGATCAACAAGGCCGGTGTGTCGATCATCATGGTGGAGCAGAACGCGCGACGCTGTCTGCAGATCTGCGATCGTGGGTACGTGCTCGACCAGGGGAAGAACGCGTACTCGGGCACCGGGAAGGAACTCGCTGACGACCCCAAGGTCATCGAGCTCTACCTGGGGACGCTCGCCAAGGACGTCGACGCACAGCGCTAGCGCTGTCGTCGGCTACGGGTACCGCTGTGGGGGTGGTATCCGTGACGGGTGGGGCCGTGCGTGGTCGCTTCGCGCCGCACGGCCCCGCTCCTGTACCCGGCCAGGAGGCGCGGCTCGCCCCTGGTTGCATGGCTGTGGTCGCATGACGCCGTCGTGTTCCGTCGACGCCGCGGTCCCGTCGAGACGCCTCGGAATTCGGCGGCGTCTCGACGGCGTGGCGGTGTCCTGCGCTGACGACGGCGTCTTCGGCTGACGACGGCGTCACCCGTCGCACCCGGCCAGGAGGCGCGGCTCGCCCCGCGCGGGTCGGTATCGTTCCGCGGGTGCGCACCTCCGGACCCCTCGTGCTCGACGCCCTCGTCTGGCTCGTGTTCATCGCGCTCTTCGTCGGGGCGGCGCTGCTCGTCAAGGTCGCGGCCGTGCTGCTCGTCGTCCTCGTGGTGCTCGCGCTCCTGCTCGGCTTCGTGCTGCGGGCGCTCCGGAAGCGCCGACGGGCCCCGCGGCGTCCGCACTGACGGCTCCGCCGTGACGTCTCCGCCCGCACCGTCCGGCCCGTGCACGCCGAAGAGCCCGCCCGGTAGGCTGTCCGAGTGAGCGAAGTCGAGATCGGTGCAGGCAAGCGCGGACGTCGGGCGTACGCGTTCGACGACATCGCGGTGGTCCCCTCCAGGCGGACGCGTGACCCGCGCGACGTCAGCGTGCAGTGGTCGATCGACGCGTTCACGTTCGCGTCGCCGATCCTGTCGGCGCCGATGGACTCCGTGTCCTCGCCGGCGACGGTCATCCAGATGGGCAAGCTCGGCATCCTCGGTGTGCTCGACCTCGAAGGTCTGTGGACCCGCTACGAGGACCCGACCCCGTACTACGACGAGATCAAGTCGCTCACCGACGGCAACGTCACGAAGCGCATGCAGGAGATCTACTCCGAGCCGATCAAGGCCGAGCTGATCACCGCACGCCTGGCCGAGATCCGCGCAGCCGGGGTGCCGGTTGCCGGCTCGCTCAGCCCGCAGCGCACCCAGGAGTTCTCGAAGACGGTCGTCGACGCCGGTGTCGACCTGTTCGTCATCCGCGGCACCACGGTCTCGGCGGAGCACGTCTCCCAGACCGAGGAACCCCTCAACCTCAAGAAGTTCATCTACGAGCTCGACGTCCCGGTGATCGTGGGCGGTGCCTCGACCTACACGTCGGCGCTGCACCTCATGCGCACCGGTGCCGCCGGTGTGCTCGTCGGCTTCGGTGGCGGCGCAGCGTCGACCACCCGCGCCGCGCTCGGCATCCACGCCCCGATGGCGACCGCCGTCGCGGACGTCGCCGGTGCCCGTCGTGACTACCTCGACGAGTCGGGCGGCCGCTACGTGCACGTCATCGCCGACGGCGGGCTCGACACCGCGGGCGACATCGTCAAGGCCATCGCCGTTGGTGCCGACGCCGTCATGCTCGGCACCGCACTGGCCCGCGCGACCGAGGCTCCGGGTGGTGGCTACCACTGGGGTGCCGAGGCGCACCACCCCGAGCTGCCCCGCGGCCGCCGGGTCGAGGTGGGCACGATCGCCCCGCTCGAGAACGTCCTGAACGGTCCGACGCCGACCCACGACGGCCGCGCCAACCTGGTCGGTGCCCTGCGCCGCTCGATGGCGACGACGGGATACTCCGACGCCAAGGAGTTCCAGCGAGTAGAAGTGGTCGTGGCGCCGTACCACCAGTGACGGTGGCACCCGGGCACGATCCCGGGTGACGCCACGGCGCCGACCGTGACCCGGAGGCGACGATGGCCAAGTCCAGCACGACGAAGCAGACCAGCACGGCCGGACGTCCGCGTGACGTCGCGCCCGGCGTGGGGTTCGACCCCGCGGCGAAGCTCGGCCCGGACGAACGTGCGGCCGCGATCGAGACGCTGAAGACCAAGGAGCTCGACGTCCTGGTCGTCGGCGGCGGGATCGTCGGTGCGGGCAGTGCGCTCGATGCCGTGACCCGCGGCCTGAGCGTCGGCATCGTCGAGGCCCGCGACTGGGGCTCGGGGACCTCGAGCCGCTCGTCCAAGCTCGTGCACGGCGGCATCCGCTACCTCGAGCAGCTCAACTTCGCACTCGTCCGCGAGGCGCTCATCGAACGCGGCCTGCTGCTGCAGCGCATCGCTCCGCACCTGGTGAAGCCCGTGCGCTTCCTCTACCCGCTCAACCACCGGGTCTGGGAGCGCTTCTACATCGGGATCGGCATGGCGATGTACGACGTGTTCAGCTGGTCCGGCGGCCGTCCGCCCGGCGTCCCGCACCACCGGCACCTCAGCCGGAAGCAGGTGCTCAGGAACATGCCCGGGCTCAAGAAGGACGCCTTCGTCGGCGGCATGACGTACTACGACGCCCAGGTCGACGATGCCCGCTACGTCGCGTCGCTCGTGCGCACCGCGGCCTCGTACGGCGCCGAGGCAGCGAGTCGCGTCCGCATCGAGGGGTTCATCAAGGTCGGGGAGCGCGTGGTCGGTGCGCAGGCCCACGACATCCAGACCGGCGAACGGTTCGAGATCCGCGCGAAGCAGGTCGTCAACGCCACCGGTGTCTGGACCGACGACACCCAGGCGATGATCGGCACCCGCGGCCAGTTCAAGGTGCGGGCGTCGAAGGGCGTCCACCTCGTCATCCCCCGTGACCGGTTCCAGTCGAACACGGGCATGATCTTGCGCACCGAGAAGAGCGTGCTCTTCGTCATCCCGTGGGGCCGGCACTGGCTCGTCGGCACGACCGACACCGACTGGTACCTCGACAAGGCGCACCCGGCAGCAACCGCGGCGGACATCGACTACATCCTCGAGCACGTCAACAAGGTGCTCGCCGTCCCGTTGACCCGCGAGGACGTCGAGGGCGTCTACGCCGGCCTCCGCCCGCTGCTGGCGGGGGAGTCCGACCAGACCTCGCAGCTCAGCCGCGAGCACGTCGTCGCGCACACCGTGCCCGGGCTCGTCGTGGTCGCCGGCGGCAAGTGGACGACGTACCGTGTGATGGGCAAGGACGCCATCGACGAGGCCGTCGCGGCCATGGACGGCAGGATCCCGGAGTCGACGACCGAGGACATCCCGCTCCTCGGCGCCGAGGGCTACCCGGCCGCGTGGAACCGACGCGCCCGCACCGCACGGAGCTTCAACGTGCACAAGGTCCGCATCGAGCACCTGCTCAACCGGTACGGCACCCTCGCAACCGAGGTGCTGCAGCTCGTCGAGCAGGACCCCGCGCTCGCCGAACCGCTGCCGGGAGCCGACGACTACATCGGCGCCGAGGTCGTCTACGCCGCCTCGCACGAGGGCGCCCTGCACCTGGAGGACGTCCTCGCCCGCCGAACCCGCATCTCCATCGAGGCCTGGGACCGCGGCGAGTCAGCGGCGCCCGTCGCCGCGAAGCTCATGGCGGACGTGCTCGGCTGGGACCAGGAGACGACCGAGCACGAGGTCGCGAACTACCTGAAGCGCGTCGCCGCCGAACGGGAGTCGCAGCTGCAGCCCGACGACGAGAGCGCGGACCGCGTGCGGCTCGAGGCCCCGGACATCGCGTTCGGTTTCGACGAGGACGACGTGGTCGTGGGCGGCGGTCGCTCGGACGGCGCCGAGGGCGCGAAGGCGTCCGACGAGCAGGTCGTCGGCGAGAAGACGAGCGAGCCGGAGTAGGACCGACCCCGGGTCGGACGCGACCGGCGTCGATACGGGTGTCGCGCCTCCAGGCTGACGAACGGACTGGAGGCGCGACCTGCGTCCGTCAGGCGACCTGCGGTCCCGACGTGGCCCGGAGGGCGCGTCGCCGCTCGCCGAACACGATCACCACCGGGATCGCGACCAACGCGATCAGGCTCGTGGCGTACAGGACGCCGGCCCAGGCGGTGTGGGCGCCGCCGCTGACCCCGTAGCCGTCGGCGACGTCCATGCCGAGTTGGAAGCCGGCGACGAAGAACGGGACCGCACCCGCCGCGATGATCCCGAGCATCCAGGCGACGACGAAGTGCGGTTCCACGCGCCGCCAGAGCGTCACCGTCGCGACCACGAGCGCCAGCGCGACACCGATCGCCGCGGTGACGAGGACGGCGACGACGTCACCGCGGACGTCGAACCCCTGCCCCTCGAGGTGCGCGTGGATCGCGTCCAGCGAGGTGCCCGGCACCGCCGCGAGCGGATCCAGCACGAGTTGCTGCACCGCGAGCAAGGCCGCGTACAGCGTCACGACCAGCACCCCGACGACGGCCACGAGGATCCGTGTTCTCCCCATCCACAGAACAGTAGCGGGAGGAATGCGCGGGGTCACCGGGTGGTTAGCATGGGGGTACTCGAAGAGGGAGCCATCATGGTCGACGTCCATCGCGTCAAACTCCCCGGAGTCGGCGTGCTGCACAGCTTCTACACCGACGACGGTGGCAAGTGCGGTGTCATCACGCACCGGTCGGGGCACTCCGACCTCATCTCGTTCGCCGACGTCTCCGACGGCGCGGACAAGTCCGAGAAGGTCTCGCTGCGTCTCAGCGAAGACGAAGCGCACACGCTCGCCGAACTCCTCGGCGGCACCCGGATCACCGAGGGCCTCGACAAGCTCGACGAGATCCCCGGGCTGTCCATCGACTGGTTCTCCGTCGACTACGACGACGCCATCGCGGGCAAGCCCCTCGGTGACCTGCACGACTCGGGGTTCATCGGCCTGACCGTCGTCGCCGTGGTCCGTGGCGACAGCGCCAACCCGGCGCCCTCGTCGGACTTCGTCGTCTTCCCCGGAGACACGATCGTCGTCGCCGGATCCCCCGAGAAGGTCGCCAAGGCGTTCTCCTTCTACCGCAGCGGAGAGCTTGCGGCCGCCTCGGCCGAGGCCCCGCGGAAGAGCTAGCGCATGCACCTGGGTGGTGAGCTGCTCACCATCGGTGTGCTCTTCGTCATCGCCTACGTCCTGGGACGGCTCGGCAAGACCATCGGTCTGCCGGCCATCCCGATCTACATGGTGGTCGGACTCGTCGCGAGTCCGAACACGCCGTGGTTCGGGCTGAGCGTCGAGTCCCACACGATCGAGCTCATCGCGACGTTCGGGCTCATCCTGCTGCTGTTCAACCTCGGGCTCGAGTTCGACCAAGAGGAGTTCTACGGCAACGCCGGCAAGCTCCTGGTGTCCGGCGGCACCTACGTCGTCATCAACATGGGCGTCGGGTTCGCCTTCGGGTTCTCGCTCGGCTGGGGCACCCGCGAAGCCCTGATCATCGCCGGCATGACGGCGACGTCCTCGAGCGCCATCGTGACGAAGCTCCTCATCGAGCTCCGGCGCCTGGCGAACGACGAGACCCCGATGATCCTCGGCGTCACCGTGATCGAGGACGTCTTCATCGCCGTCTACCTGGCGATCGTCTCCGTCGTGCTGTCCGGCGACACCAACGTCTGGGCCGTCGTCGGCAAGTTGGCACTCGCGTTCGGGTTCCTCATCGTGATGTTCACGCTCGCGCGCTTCGCGGGCAAGTGGGTGTCGAAGATCTTCGCCACCCGTGACGACGAGCTGTTCACGGTGCTGTTCTTCGGACTCGCGGTCATGTTCGGCGGCATCGGCGACCTGCTCGGCGTGACCGACGCCATCGGTGCCTTCGTCATCGGCCTGCTCTGCGGAGCGACCCGGTACCGCGACCGCATCGAACAGCTCGCCCTGCCGATGCGCGACGTCTTCGCCGCGTTCTTCTTCGTCAACTTCGGGCTCGGCCTCGACCTGTCGACCTTCGGCGAGGTGCTCTGGCCCGTCCTCGGTGCCATCGGCATGACGGTCGTGCTCAACGCGGTCGCCGGCCAGATCGTCGCGCGGATGAACGGCTTCAACGTCCAGCAGGGCATCAACACCGCCGTCATCCTGGTGAACCGTGGCGAGTTCGCGCTGATCCTCGCGACCCTGTCGGCTGCCGCCGGGCTGGAGGCGCGGATCACCGCCTTCGCGGGCCTCTACGTCCTCTGCATGGCCGTCCTCGGGCCGCTGCTCGCGGTGAACTCGGACCGGATCGGCCGCCTCGTGGTGCGTCCGGGCCGGCTCATCCGCCTGCGCGGACGCCTGGGCGGCCGACGTGCCGTCGCCGCCGCAGCCGCTGCCGAGAGCGCCGAAGCGGCCGAGGCCGAGGCGGACGCCACCGCCGCGGCGCGGAAGGCCGAGCGGGACCGCCAGTTCGCCGAGGAGTTCGCGCTCGTCGAGGCGGCTGGCAGGGACGAGCGAGACAATGAGGGGTCCGACCCGACGTCCGCCCCCGTGACGTCGCCGGTCGAGATCCCCGCCGAGCGCCCCGAGCGCCCGGTCCGACAGCGCGATCCGGAGTACTGATACAGATGTGGGCCGTTGCCCGACGACCGAGGTGGATCGCGCTGCTGTTGCTGGCGCTCGTGCTGGCGGCGGTGTTCGCCGGGCTGGGCAAGTGGCAGCTGGAGCGGTCGATCGCCAACGGCAAGCCCCTGCCGGCAACCACCGAGACCCGCCGCACGCTCGAGGCGGTCACGACCCCCGAGCGCCCCGTCAGCGAGAGTCTCGCCGGGCAGAAGGTCACCGTCACCGGGACCTTCGTCGCCGACGACACCACCGTCCTGACCGGCCGCACCGGGGGTGGGAAGTACCAGACCGTCGGTCACCTGGTGGACTCGGATGGTGGGGCGAGCCTCCCGGTCGTCATCGGGTGGTCCGACCAGCGGTCGGCCGCCGTCGCCGGAGGCGAGCGCCTGGCGGACGGCCAGACGCTCACGATCCAGGGGCGCTACTACCCGGCGGAGTCGCCCGACCAGGACGCCTACAAGAAGGGCGAGTACTCCGCAGTCGCCCCCGCCCGGTTCGTGAACACCTGGCAGGCCTTCGACGACCGCATGTACCTCGGGTACGTGGTCGCCGACGGCACCACCGCGAAGGCCGCCGACCTCGGCACCATCGCCGACCGTGCACCGTCGCGCGAGGTCCAGTTCGACTGGCTCAACCTGTTCTACGCGATCGAGTGGGTCGTCTTCGCCGGCTTCGCCGTGTTCCTCTGGTACCGGTTCGTGAAGGACGCCTGGGAGCGCGAGCAGGAAGAGGAGCGCGAGGCAGCCCTCGCCACCGAAGCCGACGCGCTCCGACGGTAGGATTGCCGGCATGGCCCTGACCGTCCGAACCCGTGACATCCCCAAGATCCCGGGGGCGGTGAAGTGGTACCGCGTCTCGGCGTACATCACCGGTGTGCTGCTGCTCGCCCTGGTGGTCGAGGTCATCATCAAGTACACGCCGCTGCAGCTCGAGATGCAGCTCGGCAACGGTCCGTTCTTCGTGCCCAACGGCACGGCGGGCGAGACCCCGGGCACGTTCAACCTGTCGATCGCGATCCTCATCGCCCACGGCTGGCTGTACGTGCTCTACCTCTTCACGGACTTCCGTCTGTGGAGCATCATGCGCTGGAGGCCGTCGCGCTTCCTGCTCATCGCCCTCGGGGGCATCATCCCGTTCATGTCCTTCGTGGTCGAACACCGCATGCAGCAGCGGGCCATGGACACCTACCACGAGCTGATCGCTGCCCAGCAGCGTGAGAAGGAGGCCGCTCGGTGAGCGAGACCGAACAGCGTCCCGTCCTCGTCGTCGACTTCGGGGCCCAGTACGCGCAGCTCATCGCGCGTCGGGTCCGTGAAGCGAACGTCTACAGCGAGATCGTGCCGCACTCCATCACCGCGGACGAGGTCCGCGCCAAGGACCCGGCAGCCATCGTGCTGTCCGGTGGTCCGTCGTCCGTGTACGAAGAAGGCGCGCCGTCCCTCGACGGTGACATCCTCGACCTCGGCGTCCCCGTGCTCGGCATCTGCTACGGCTTCCAGGCCATGGCGACCGCCCTCGGTGGCGAGGTCGCGAACACCGGTCTGCGCGAGTACGGCGCCACCGACGTGACCCTCGCCCCCGGCACCAGCACCCTGCTCGGCGACCAGCCGGCGGACCAGGTGACGTGGATGTCACACGGCGACTCCGTGGCCAAGGCACCGGCCGGATTCGAGGTGCTCGCCTCGAGCGCGTCGACGCCCGTCGCGGCGTTCGCGTCCGACGAGCGCAAGCTCTACGGCGTGCAGTGGCACCCCGAGGTCAAGCACTCCGTGTACGGCCAGGCCGTGCTCGAGAACTTCCTGCACCGTGCCGCGGGCCTGCCCGGCGATTGGAACTCCAGCAACGTAATCGAGGAGCAGGTCGCCCGCATCCGCGAGCAGGTCGGTTCCGCGCGGGTCATCGCCGGGCTCTCCGGTGGTGTGGACTCCGCCGTCGCCGCAGCCCTGGTGCACAAGGCCGTCGGCGACCAGCTGACCTGCGTCTTCGTCGACCACGGGCTCCTGCGTGCCGACGAGCGGAAGCAGGTGGAAGAGGACTACGTCGCCTCCACCGGTGTCCGGCTCATCACGATCGACGCCGAGCAGCAGTTCCTCGACGCCCTCGCCGGCGTGAGCGACCCCGAGCAGAAGCGCAAGATCATCGGGCGCGAGTTCATCCGCACGTTCGAGGGCGCGGCCGAGGCACTCGTGCTCGAGGCCAAGGCTTCCGACTCCGATGCCGAGGTCAAGTTCCTCGTGCAGGGCACGCTCTACCCCGACGTCGTCGAGTCCGGCGGAGGAGCGGGTACCGCGAACATCAAGTCGCACCACAACGTCGGCGGCCTGCCCGAGGACATGACGTTCGAGCTCGTCGAGCCGCTGCGCACCCTGTTCAAGGACGAGGTCCGTGCGGTCGGCCGCGAGCTCGGGCTGCCCGAGGTCATCGTCGGTCGCCAGCCGTTCCCCGGCCCGGGCCTGGGCATCCGCATCGTCGGCGAGGTCACGAAGGAGCGGCTCGAACTGCTCCGCGCGGCCGACAAGATCGCCCGCGAAGAGCTCACCGCGGCCGGCCTCGACCAGGAGATCTGGCAGTGCCCGGTCGTACTGCTCGCCGACGTTCGCTCCGTGGGCGTGCAGGGCGACGGCCGGACCTACGGACACCCGATCGTGCTCCGTCCGGTCTCGTCGGAGGACGCCATGACCGCCGACTGGACGCGTCTGCCGTACGACACCCTCGCGAAGATCTCGAACCGCATCACGAACGAGGTGCCCGACGTCAACCGGGTCGTGCTCGACGTCACGTCGAAGCCGCCGGGGACGATCGAGTGGGAGTAGGGCTCCCCTGAGCCACGAAGGCCCGGTACGCGTCACGCGTGCCGGGCCTTCGTGCGTCCGGGGGCGGGGGCGGTGGCGGTGGCGGGGTCGCACGAACTGCCGTCTGCCGGGACGTGTGACGGCAGTCCGCGCGACCCGGGCGCTGCGCGTGCGGCGTGTTGTGCGACCTCGGGCGGCTGGAGTCGGGGGCGTGGGCGCTGCCGGGGCCGTCGAGTGGTCACGACACCCCGCGGGCCCGACGCCGAGGGGTCACGAACTGTCGGCTGGCCCCGGCCCGGGCGACACTTCGTGACCACTCGGCGGGCGTTCGGCGGGGTGTTGTGACCACTGGGGCCGCTGGCGCTCGCGCGTCCACCGGCCCGGGAACGACGAAGGGCCCCGGCAGCGCCGGGGCCCTTCGTGTGTGCGGTGGTACTAGTTGCGCGAGCTGCTCGCGATGATGGCGAGGATGCGCAGGATCTCGAGGTACAGCCAGACGAGCGTCACGATCAGGCCGAACGCCGCGGTCCAGGCGTAGATGCGGGGTGCCCCGCGCTCGACACCGGTCTTGATCTGGTCGAAGTCGAGGATCAGCGAGTACGCCGCCATGACGACCACGAAGATGCCGATGAGCACACCGAGCGGGATGCCGAAGAGCGTCACGCCCATCAGGCCGAACGCGCTCTGCGTCACGCCGGTCCACATCAGGACCAGGTTCACCAGGGAGAACGCCATGTACCCGACCATCGCGATCAGGAAGAAGCGCGTGGCCTTCGGGGTCGCGCGGACCTTGCCCGAGCGGAACAGGAGCAGGGTGACGAAGAACACACCGAGCGTGCCGAACACCGCCTGCGCGACGATGCCGTCGGCCTTGGGGAACGCCGTCTGGAAGTAGTTCGAGATACCGCCGACGAACAGCCCCTCGAAGAACGCGTACGTCAGGATCAGACCCGGCGACGGCTTCTTCTTGAAGGTGTTGACGAGCGCCAGGACGAACCCGACGAGCGCGCCGACGATCCAGACGACCGGCGGCAGGTTCCAACCGGCCACCGCGCCGACGACGAGCACGCCGAACGCGAGCAGCGTCTTGACGATGGTGTCTTCGTACGACATGCGGTCGGTGTCCACCGGGGACGCAGTCGGACGGTCGTACATGTACTGCAGCTGCTCGGGGGTCATGCCGCCCTGGGCCTGCTGCGGGGTCTGTCCCCAGCCGGCCTGCTGCTGACCAGCACCGCGCCCGCCCCAGGTGTTTGCCCCCTGTGCGTTGAAGGCGGGGGACTGGTCGAAACCGGGCTTGAAGGCCATGGTGTCCTCTTCCTAGGAGATTCGAGTCCTCTCAGCCTAGGGGCGCTCGGTCGCGGAAGGCTGAGGATTCGCGGCGAGCGGACGCGGGCCCAGCGGGCTCCGTCGAGGGAAGCCTAGGGTCGCCCGCTGCACGCGCGCCCCGAGGACGTCGAGAGTCCGCCGTCGAGCCAGCCGAGCCAGCCGAGCCCGTCGAGCCCGTCGAGCCCGTCGAGCGCGCCCGTCCCGACGGCAGCGCCGGGTAGAGCCACGTGACGAGCGCGACCGAGATCGTCATGAGCAGGAACCACGCCACGATCTTCGTCGGCGCCACCGGCTGCCACACCGCGAGCTGCGCCGGGTAGCTCCACGCCCCGGCCCAGGTCGCGACGTTCTCCGCCGCCCAGATGAACACCGCGACGAGGGCCATCGCCACGAGGACGGGCATCCGCAGCGTCGCCCGGTGGATCCGCACGTGCATGGTCGTGCGGGCGAAGAGCAGCAGCACGAGCGCGAGCAGCACGAACCGGGCGTCGGCGACGAAGTGGTGGCCGAAGAAGTTCAGGTAGATCCCGCCCGCCACGACCGCCAGCAGCCACTGCCGCGGGTACCGGTCGAACCGCAGGTCGAACAGCCGGTAGACCCGCACCATGTACGACCCGACGGCGCCGTACATGAACCCCGAGAACAGCGGCACCCCGGCGACGACGAACAGCCCACTCGACTCGTAGGTCCACGAGCCCATGTGGGTCTTGAACACCTCCATCGCGGTCCCGACGACGTGGAACAGCAGGACGACCCGGAGCTCCCGCACGGTCTCGAGCCCGAACACGAGCATCCCGACCTGCAGCAGCACGGCCGCGATCGTCAGGACGTCGTTCCGCATCGCCGCGGGCACGGTCAGGTGCACCACCGCCATGGTCGCGAGCAGCAGCGCCCCGAACGCGCACGCCCAGGCCTGCTTCGCGCCGAACACCAGGAACTCGGTGACGAACACCCGGACGGGCCGGTGCGGCTGGTGCCCGGCGTCGAGCAGACGGCGTGCGGCCCGGTCGATCCGGGCCTCGACGGCGGTGGAGAGCGAACGGACGGTCATGCGGCGATGGTCGGCGTCGTCGCTGGGAACGACAGGCCTCGGAGCGACGCGTGTGTCCCGCGACACAGGCGCCCGCTGGTCACCCGCGGCCAGTAGGGTCGCGCCATGACCCTCGTGATCGCCCACCGCGGTGCGTCCGGCTACCGTCCCGAGCACTCGCGGAGCGCGTACGAGCTCGCGATCGAACTCGGCGCCGACGCGATCGAACCGGACCTGGTGCCCACGAAGGACGGTGTGCTGGTGCTCCGGCACGAGAACGAGGTCTCGGGCACCACGGACATCGCCGACCACCCCGAGTTCCGGCACCTGCGCACGACGAAGACCGTCGACGGCCAGACCCTGACCGGCTGGTTCACCGAGGACTTCACGTGGGCCGAGCTGCAGACGCTCCGCACCCGCGAGCGCCTGCCGGTGCTGCGCCCGGGATCCGCCGCGCACGACGGTGCGCAGCCGATCCTGCGGCTCGTCGACCTGCTCGCGATCCTCGACGCGGCTCCCCGCCCGGTCGGGCTCGTCGCCGAGGTGAAGCACGCCGCATACTTCGACCGTGCCGGGTTCCCGATGGGTGCACTCGTCGACGCCGCGCTCGGCGAGGCCGGGTGGCGGCAGGACGAGCGGCTCACGGTGGAGAGCTTCGAGAAGGGCGTGCTGCGCGACCTGCGCGAACGGGGGGCCGGTGGTCGGCTCGTGTACCTCCAGGAGGCCCGTGGCAGCGCCGCGGACGAGGTCGCGTCCCACGGGTCGCTCGCCCCCACCTACGCCGCCGAGCGTTCCGAGGACGCGCTCGCGTCGTTCGCGACCGAGTTCCACGGCATCAGCGTCGACCTCGGCACCCTGATGGCCGGTGTCGACAGCGTCGCACTCGACGACCCGACGCCGGTGCGCAGCGCGATCGTCGACCGCGCCCACGCCGTGGGGCTCGCGGTGTACACGTGGACCCTCCGGCCGGAGAACCGGTTCCTGCCGTCGCCGCTGCGTCGTGGTGGCGACGTCGCGGCGTTCGGCGACTGGGAGCGGTGGTTCACGTCCGTGATCCGCACCGGACTCGACGGGGTGTTCGCCGACCACCCCGACCTGGCGGTGCGTGCCCGGTCAGTCCTCGAGCGCCTCGAGCGGGATGCCGGCTGACCGGAGGGCCTCGGCGGCGTCATCGCGTGCGGACGTGGCAGCGGCGCGGAGCCCGGCCAGGTCCTCGGGCCGGTAGAACCACGAGCTCCGGTCGCCGGGCGAGACCGTCCGTTGCGCGTCCGTCAGGTCGGCGTCGTGTTCGCCCTTCCGGAGGTCGGCGCGAGCACGGTCGAGCGACTGCAGGACTGCCGAGGCGCGGATGACCTCGGCCGCGGGCAGGTCCCCGGCTGCGAGACGGGCGACCCGAGGGTCGATCGGTGTCACCGGGAGGGGCTGCACCGGTGGCTGTCGGCGCCGCCGTCGATCGACGAGGATCGCGACGGCGGACGAGACGACGAGGAACACCACGACGGCGACGAGGAGCCGGGCACTCCTCGGGAACGTCGACGCAGCGAGGGCCCCGAGTACAGCCAGGCACAGCCCAGCGGTGACCAGGCCGACCGACAGCGGGACCAGGCACCCCGCCGTGTCCTGTCGAGACCGCTGAGCACGGGCCCGACGGTGGCTCTGGATGATCGCGGCGGGGTCGTCACGCCCGTCCGGAGGCAGGATGCAGAGGACGTCCTGCGTGGTGGGGACCGCGGCCGACGTCGCAGGGAGCACGAAGACGTCAGGTCGGTCCGGTGTGATCGCCACGGCGCCATCCTGCCGCACGAGGTCGCTGTCGGGGGTCTCGCCTAGAATGTCCCGAACATGACGATCGTGCTCGACCCCTTCGAATCGACGCCCGAGCCGGGCGCCGGTGCCCGCGCGTACGAAGACCCGTTCACCGCGGGTCTGAACCCCCAGCAGAAGGAAGCCGTCGAGTACCGCGGCGAGTCCCTGCTGATCGTTGCCGGCGCCGGTTCCGGCAAGACGAGCGTGCTCACCCGCCGCATCGCGCTGCTGCTCGCCAACCGCGAAGCCTGGCCGTCGCAGATCCTGGCGATCACGTTCACGAACAAGGCCGCCGCCGAGATGCGCGAGCGCGTCCGGGCCCTGGTCGGTGGCGAGGCCGAGGGGATGTGGATCTCCACGTTCCACTCGGCGTGCGTGCGCATCCTGCGGCGCGAAGCCGAGCGGTTCGGGTTCCCGCAGTCGTTCACGATCTACGACTCCGCCGACTCCAAGGCGCTGCTGAAGCGGATCATCAAGGAGCTCGAGGCCGACTCCCTCGGGCTGACCGTCGGCGCCGCGGCGTCGAAGATCTCGAAGCTCAAGAACGAGCTGCAGGACATCGACACCTACGCGCGCAACATCAACGTGAACGACCCGCAAGAGGTCATGTTCACCGAGGTGTTCCGGCGCTACACGAACGAACTCCGCCGGGCGAACGCGTTCGACTTCGACGACCTCATCGGGCAGACGGTGTTCCTGTTCCGGGCCTTCCCCGACGTCGCCGCCCTGTACCAGCGCCGCTTCCGGTACATCCTGGTCGACGAGTACCAGGACACGAACCACGCCCAGTACGCCCTGATCCGTGAGCTCACCCGCCCGGTTCCGGTCGAACAGGTCGACAAGCTCGAGGACTCCGGCCAGCACGTCGCCCGGATGCGGGAGACCGACGGGTCGATCGCCCCCGCGTCCCTGACGGTGGTCGGTGACTCCGACCAGTCCATCTACGCCTTCCGCGGGGCGGACATCCGCAACATCGTCGAGTTCGAGCGGGACTTCCCGAACTCCAAGACGATCCTGCTCGAGCAGAACTACCGCTCGACGCAGAACATCCTCGACGCGGCGAACGCCGTCATCGCGAACAACTTCGACCGCCAGGCGAAGAGCCTGTTCACCGACGTCGGCGCCGGCGAGAAGATCGTCGGCTTCACCGGGTACACCGGCCACGACGAGGCGCAGTTCGTCGCCGACGAGATCCAGCGCCTGCGTGAAGACGGCATGGACTACCGCGACATGGCGGTGTTCTACCGGACCAACTCGCAGACCCGTGCGCTGGAGGAGATCTTCATCCGTGCGGCGATCCCGTACCGGGTGCTCGGCGGCACGAAGTTCTACGAGCGTGCCGAGATCAAGGACGCCATGGCGTACCTGATCACGGTCGCCAACCCGGCCGACCCGATGGCGCTGCGCCGCATCCTCAACGTGCCCAAGCGCGGCATCGGCTCGGTCACCGAGACCACGCTCCAGCGCTACGCCGACGAGCACGAGACCACCATGCGTGACGCCCTGCGACACGCGGGCGAGCTCGGGTTCGGGCCGAAGGTGCGGAACGCCATCACGGAGTTCGCGGCACTGCTCGACGCCGTGTCCGAGAAGGCCCCGACGCAGCCGGTGGTCGACACCCTGACGCAGCTGCTCGACGGCTCCGGGCTGCTCGACAACCTGCGGAAGTCGCCCGACGCGCAGGACGCCGCCCGTGCCGACAACATCGACGAGCTCGTGGCCGTGACGCGTGAGTTCCAGAAGAACAACCCCGAGGGCACGCTGTCGGACTTCCTGACCGAGGTCTCGCTGGTCGCCGCGGCGGACGAGCTCGACGACTCGTCGGGCACGGTGTCGCTGATGACGCTGCACACCGCGAAGGGCCTGGAGTACGACGCGGTGTTCCTGACCGGCGTCGAGGAGGACCTGCTCCCGCACCGGATGTCCGCCAACGAGCCCGGCGGTCCGTCGGAAGAGCGCCGGCTGTTCTACGTGGGCATCACCCGCGCCAAGAAGGTCCTGTTCCTGTCCCTCGCGATGACCCGTGCCCAGTTCGGCGACGTGAACGTGGCGATGCCCTCGCGCTTCCTGCAGGAGATCCCCGAGGGGCTCATCGAGTGGAAGCAGTCCCCGGGCATGGCGAACAGCCGCGGTGGCACGCAGCCCCGCGCCCTGAACGCCAAGCGTGACGGCGGCTTCGGCGGCGGTGGTGGTGGCGGCGGCTACCGCGGTGGTGGTGGCTGGGGCGGCGGCTCGTACGACCGCGCAGCGGCTGCCTCGAAGACCCGTCCGAAGACCGAGTGGGCGAACCGGGTGTCCGGGCAGGTGCGCGACAACGGCGACATGGAACTCGTCGCCGGCGACCGCATCAAGCACGTCGACTTCGGCGAGGGAACGGTGTCCGCGGTGACGGGGCAGGGCGCCAAGCGCATCGCCGAGATCGCGTTCGACTCCGCGGGCCGCAAGAAGCTCCTCATCAAGATCGCCCCGATCGAGAAGCTGTAGGAGCCCTCACCGGTCCACACCGAACCGGCAGCCGCGGCCGGTCTGGAGTTCACGGAACGGACCCGGGGCGTTCCCCCGCGATCCGTACGGTGCGGTGCTGTGCAGAACAGCCCTGACGACCGCGACGACGCCCACGACCACGCCGGAGACCGCAGCAAGCGCATCCCGGTCTCCCGCCGGGGCTTCCTGGTCGGATCCGGGCTCGCCGGTGCCGCCGGACTCGTGGCGTCGAACGGCTTCGGCAGCGCCCCGGCCGTCGCCGATGCGCTGACCGCGGCACCCGCTGCGGCTCCGGCAGCGCTCGGCGGATCGGCCGCGGCCGCGCAGGCAGCCGTGGTGCGCGGCCACACCGGACGGTGGCGCCCGGACACGACCTCGCCACGCTTCACCGTCGCGGTGATGCCGGACACGCAGTACATGTTCGACGGCGCCGCGGTCGACCAGGCACCGATGCGCGCCTCGCTCGAGTACGTCGTCCGCGAGCAGGCCCGGCACAACACGGTGTTCCTCGTCCACCTCGGCGACCTGACCCAGAACGGTGCGGCGTCCGAGATGCGCGCATCCGGTGCGGTCTTCGACGTGCTCGACCGAGCCGGGGCGCCCTACAGCGTGCTCGCCGGCAACCACGACGTCGACTCCTCGACCGACGACCAGCGCGGCCGCACCCCGTACCTCGACGTGTTCGGTCCGCAGCGGTTCCGGAAGGCCCCGGGCTGGATCGGTTCGAGCCCCGACGGCTACAACACCGCCCACCGGTTCACCGCGGCCGGCCGAGAGTGGGTCGTCCTGGCACTCGACTGGCGGACGAGCGCGAGCGGGCTCGCCTGGGCCAGCTCCGTGCTCGCGGCCCGGCCGCACGCTCCGGTCATCCTCACGACGCACGCCCTCGTCGACTCGGACGCCAGCGGTGGAGCGGCGTTCGACCCCTACGGCCAGCAGCTCTGGGACTCCTTCATCTCGAAGCACGACCAGGTGTTCCTGACGCTCAACGGGCACTACTGGGGTCCGGGCCGCACGACGGTGAAGAACGCCGTGGGGCACGACGTCGCACTCCACCTGACCAACTACCAGAACCGCTACTACGGCGGCGCGGCCATGATCCGGCTGTACCACGTCGACCTCGAGCGGAACGTCATCGACGTCGAGACGCTGTCGCCCTTCCTGCTCGCCGGCGGACTCGGCGACGCGAACGAGCTCGCAGCCCAGGAGGTCAACCTCAGCGGCGACGTCGACCGCTTCACCATGGCCGTGGACTTCGACGCGCGCTTCGCGGGGTTCGCGCCGGTCGCACCACGGGCCTCCCGGCCGGCGGCACGCATGCTGGTGCCGGGGACGCTGGCGTACTGGCGGTTCGACGGCAACCCGGACGGGGCGGCGCTCGCGCCGACGACGCGGGTGCGCGACCAGAGCGGCAAGGGCAACGACCTGGTGGTCGCCCGCCGGACCGGCGCCGTCGCAGGGGCGCTGCGCTGGACGGCGGCGCACCACCCGGACCAGCCGGGCGCCGGCAGCCTCGCGCTGCAGGGCGGCAAGACCGGCGGCGACCACCTGCAGACCGTCGACACGGCACCGCTCAACCGGACCCACTTCCCCCGGGGCTACACGGTCGAGGCGTTCTTCGTGCTGCTGACCACGTTCGACCCGAGTGCGAACGGGTTCAGCGCCCTGCTGTCGCAGTACTCGAGCGCCGGCCAGGTGGGGAAGGCGACCGGAGCCGACGGCGACCGGGACGAGCCCGCGGTGACGCTGAGCCTGTCGGGGGACCGCGAACTGCAGTGGTGCGTGTACCCGGCGAGCCAGGACGGATCACTGACGAACTGGGGGCACGAGTTGCCGCTCGGCGCCTGGTGGCACGTGGCCGTGGTGAACGATGGGACGCACACCGTGCTCTACGTCGACGGGTGCCCGGTCGTGCGCAACCCGTCCACCCCGAACCGCGGTCTCAGCACGATCGGCAAGCCGTGGCTGCTCGGTGGGTACCGCTACGGCGACAAGCTCGACAACGTGTTCGTCGGGTCGATCGGCGACGTGCGCATCGTCGGCCGGGCCCTGCAGCCGAGCGAGTTCATGAACGCCTGACGTCCGGCGGCGGACGCCTGACCCGCGCGGTGGGTGGGGGCTCGGGCTGCCCGGCAGACGTGCGTCTGACACGCCCGGCCGTTCGGCGCGCCCCTCGTTCGGGTGGCACGATGACGGTTAGTGAGGTTAGCCTTACCTAACGTGACACCTCCCATCGAACTCCTGACCACCGCCACCGCCGAGCGCTACCGCTCCGCCGTGACGTCCACGGTGGACCGTCTGGCCGACCGCTTCGCCGCCGCCGACCGTCCGACGACCGACACCGCTCCCGAGGTCCTCCGGGCCCGGGTGCAGGACGTCGACCTCGACGCCGAACCCCTCGGGACGGACCGCGCGCTCGCCGAACTCGACGAGCTGTTCGTCCGCGAGGCCGTCTGGTTCCACGACCCGGCGTACCTCGCGCACCTGAACTGCCCGGTCGCGCTGCCCGCGGTCGCCGCCGAATCGGTCCTGGCCGCCGTGAACCCGTCGGTTGACACCTGGGACCAGTCCCGCATCGGCACCGAGATCGAGCGGCACGTCGTCGCCTGGCTCGCCGGTCGGATCGGGTTCGCCGCGGGGGACGGCATCTTCACCTCGGGCGGCTCGCAGTCGAACCTGCAGGCCCTGCTGCTGGCGCGCGAGGCCCTCGGCAGCAGCGGCACCGTGTTCACGACCGCGGAGACCCACTTCAGCATCGCGAAGTCGGCGCGGCTGCTCGGGCTCGAGGCCGTGGTCGCCGTCGCCACCGACCACGCCGGCCGGATGGTGCCCGCTGCCCTCGCCGAGGCGATCGCCGCCGCCCGCGCAGCCGGGCAGACGCCGATGGCCGTCGTCGCCACCGCCGGCACCACCGACCGCGGGGTCATCGACCCGCTCGAGCCGATCGCGGACGTCTGTGATCTGGAGGGAGTGTGGCTGCACGTCGACGCCGCGTACGGCTGCGGTCTGCTCGTGTCCCCGACCCGCCGGCACCTGCTCGACGGCGTCGAACGGGCCCGGAGCGTGACCGCCGACCTGCACAAGTCGTTCTTCCAGCCGGTGTCGTCGAGCGCCCTGCTCGTCCAGCGCCCGGAAGACCTGCGCCGCACCGCCTGGTACGCCGACTACCTGAACCCGGAGGACGCCGCCGAGCCGAACCAGGTCGACAAGTCGCTGCAGACCACCCGCCGGTTCGACGCCCTGAAGCTCTGGGCCACGCTGCGGGCGACCGGTGCCGACGCGATCGGTACCGCGTTCGACGCCGTCATCGACCTCGCCGCGGCCACCCACCGGATCGTCGAGGAGCACCCGGACCTGGTGCTCGTCGCGCCGACGCAGCTCAGCACGGTGCTGTTCCGCTGGCAGCCCGCCGGCATGACCGACGAGGCCGCCGACGCGCTGGTCGCCCCGATCCGCTCGGCCCTGCTCGCCGAGGGCCGGGTGCTCATCGCCAAGACGGTCATCGACGGCCGGCCGTGCAACAAGCTCACGCTGCTCAACCCCGAGACCACGCCTAACCAGATGCGCGCGTCGCTCGAGCACGTCGTCGCGACGGCCGCCCGGGTGCGCGCCACCACCACCGCCCCGGAAGGAGCGACCCGATGACCGCCGACCGCACCGCCGCCGACCGCACCCGCGCCACCGCCGATCCCGCCGTGCACGACGTCGTCGGCATCGGCATCGGCCCGTTCAACCTCGGCCTCGCCTGCCTGACGGACCCGATCGCCGACCTCGACGCGGTGTTCCTCGACGACGCCGACGGCTTCGCCTGGCACCACGGCATGATGCTCGACGACGCCACGATCCAGGTGCCGTTCCTCGCCGACCTGGTGACGATGGCCGACCCGACCTCGCCGTTCTCGTTCCTCGCCTGGCTGAAGGAGACCGGGCGCCTGTACCCGTTCTACATCCGCGAGGACTTCCACCCCCTGCGCAGCGAGTACGACGCCTACTGCCGCTGGGCCGCCGACCGGCTCGACACCCTGCGGTGGGGCCGCCGGGTGACCACCGTCGAGTACGACCCGGTCACCGACACGTTCACGGTGCACGCCGAGACCGATCAGGGTCCCGAGACGTACCGCGCACACCACGTCGTCGTGGGGATCGGCACCGAGCCGTCCGTCCCCGCCCCGCTGCGTGGGATCGGCGGGCCGGCCGTGCACTCCGCCGAGTTCCTGCCGAACCGCGACGCCCTGCGCGACGCCGGGTCCATCGCGGTCGTCGGCAGCGGGCAGTCCGCCGCCGAGGTCTACCGCGAACTGCTCGAGGACATCCGGCAGGACGGCTACCGCCTCGACTGGATCACACGTTCGCCCCGGTTCTTCCCGATGGAGGACACCAAGCTCACCCTCGAGATGACGAGCCCGGAGTACACGGACCACTTCCACGGGCTGCCCGAAGCCGTCCGCGATCGCCTGGGGCGGGAACAGCGTGGCCTGTACAAGGGCATCAGCGCGGACCTGGTCGACGACCTGTACGACCAGCTCTACCGGATCAGTGCGCGCGGCCCCGTCCCGACGACGCTCCGGACCGAGACGAGCGTCGTGGACGCCGCCTGGCTCGCCGACCGTGGCACGTACCGGCTGACGCTCCGCCACGAGCAGCTCGACCAGACGTACGAGCACGAGGTCGAGCAGCTGGTGCTGGCCACCGGGTACACGCCGCGGGTCCCGCGGTTCCTCGACCCGGTCGAGCACCTCGTCGCCCGCGACTCCCGCGGTCGCCTGGCGGTCGCCCGCGATCACCACGTCGACACCCTGGGCGGACGCATCTGGGTGCAGAACGCCGAGGAGCACACGCACGGCCTGACCGCGCCCGACCTCGGCATGGGTGCGTGGAGGAACGCGTCGATCATCCGGTCCGTCACGGGTCGCCCCGTGTACGGCCTGGAGGCCCGGATCGCCTTCCAGGAGTTCGGCCTGCCCGCCTCGGGGCCGTCAACAGCAGCGCCGTCCACCGCCCACCCCGGCGCCGCGGAGCGCGCGCCGGCCCGGCCCGCGACCGAGCGCGCGGAGGTCTCCGCATGAGCACGACCGTGACCACCACGGAGCCGGACGCGACCGCGCCTGGGGGAGCCGAGCCGGGCCTCCTGACCGTCGAACCCGTGGACCCGGAACGCGACGCCGCCGTCGTGCAGTCGTGGCTCGCCCACCCGGCGTCGTCGTGCTGGGAGATGGGCGACCTCGACGTGGACGCCGTGCGCACCTACCTGGCCGGCGTGCAGGCGGACCCCGCGCAGGCAGCGTGGCTCGGCCGCCGGAACGGCGAACCGTGCTTCCTGGCGGAGACCTACGACCCCTCCGCCGTCCTGCTCACCGACGTGTGGGCGGCCGAACCCGGCGACGTCGGCATGCACCTGCTCGTCGCGCCGGCGCCCGCGGACCGTCGTGTCCACGGCCTGACCAGCGCGGTGATGCGCGCCGTCGTCGAGCACTGCCGGGACGCCCTCGGCGCGCGCCGGGTCGTCGTCGAACCGGACGTGCGGAACACCGCCGTGCAGGCGAAGAACGCCGAGGTCGGATTCCGCGCCCTGCGACAGGTGGACGTCGACGGCAAGCGGGCCCTGCTGTCGGTGCTCGACACCGATCGCATCGGCGTCCCCGACGACGACGGGCCGGCCGCGCACCTGCGGCCCGATCACCTGGAGCCCGCCGAACGGCACCTCGTCGCGAAGTCGATCGCGGAGTTCACCCACGAACGGCTGATCGCTCCCGTGCCCGACGGGGACGGCTGGCGGCTCGAGGCGGGGGAGTCGACCTACCGGTTCCGGGCGCGGCAGCACGTGCTCGAGCACTGGTCGATGGACGAGGCCTCGCTGACGCGGACCCGTGCGGGGGTGTCGGCGCCGCTCAGCGCGCAGGAGCTCGTGCTCGAACTGCACGAGGTGCTCGGGATCCCCGACGAGTTGCTCGGCACGTACCTGGAGGAGATCGCGTCGACGCTGGCGAGTGCCGCGGCGAAGCACCGGCGGGGCGGACCGTCGGCCGGGCAGCTGGCACGGGGGCGGGGCAGGGCCGGGTCGGGCGGGGCGTTCGTTTCGTCCGGTGCGACCGGTTCGGCCGGTTCGGCCGGTTCCGTCGAGGACGTCGTCGCGTCGTTCCAGGACGTCGAGGCGGCGATGACCGAGGGGCACCCGGCGTTCGTCGCCGCCAACGGCCGGATCGGGTTCGGGCTCGACGAGTACCGGGCGTTCGCGCCCGAGTCCGGCGGCCGGTTCCGGTACCGGTGGCTCGCCGCCCGACGCGAGCACACGCACCTGGCGCTCGCCGCGGACCGGAACGAACAGGCGCACTGGGAGTCGGAGCTGTCGGCGGCGGTCGTGACCGGGTTCCGTGCCACGTTGGAGCGCCGCGGGCTCGACCCCGACGACTACGTGTGGCTGCCCGTGCACCCGTGGCAGTGGCAGCACCGGATCGCCGTGACCTTCGCGCCCGACCTGGGCCGACAGGACCTGGTCGACCTGGGCGAGGGACCCGACGAGCACCAGCCGCAGCAGTCCATCCGCACCGCGTTCAACCGCACCGACCCCGCACGCTCGTACGTGAAGACGGCGCTCGCCGTGCAGAACATGGGGTTCCTGCGGGGGATGTCGCCCGCCTACATGCGGAACACCCCGGCCGTGAACGACTGGGTCGAGTCGATCGTCTCCGCCGACCCCACGCTCGCCGCCGCCGGGTTCTCGGTCCTCCGGGAACACGCTGCCATCGGCTACACGGGCGACGCCTACCACCGGGTCGACGTGTCCTCGCCGCAGCGCAAGATGCTCGCGGCCCTGTGGCGGGAGAGCCCGCTGCCGCGGGTGGCGGACGGCGAGCGACTGCTGACGATGGCGGCGCTGCTGCACCGGGACGCCTCGGGGAACGCTGTGGTCTCGGCGCTGATCGAGGCATCCGGTCTGCCCGCCGACGTCTGGGTCCGGCGCTGGCTCGACGCCTACCTGCTGCCCGTCGTGCACTGTCTGACCGTGCACGACCTGGTGTTCATGCCGCACGGCGAGAACCTGGTGCTCGTCGTGCGCGACGGCGTCGTGGTCCGCGCCGTGATGAAGGACATCGGCGAGGAGGCCGCGGTGCTCGGTCGGCACGACGACCGCCCCGTACCCGCCGACATCGACCGGATCGTGCACCCGGTGTCCGATGACGAGGCCGCGCTCGCGGTGTTCACCGACGTGTTCGACGGGGTGCTGCGGTTCGTCGCCGCGATCCTCGACGACGACGGGGTGCTGCCGGAGTCCCGCTTCTGGCAGGTCGTGGGGGAGTGCATCGACGCCCACGCCGCCGCGCACCCGGACCGCCGTCGTCCCCTGGACCTGCGGGTGCCGACGTTCGAGCACTCGTGCCTGAACCGGTTGCAGCTGCGGAACACGCTGTCGATGGTGGACCTGGCGGACCAGTCGGCGTCGCTCATCCGGGCGGGGGCGATGGTGAACCCGATCGGGCGGTAGGAAGCGCGGGCTCGGCGGCCGGGGCAGTGGCGCTCGGTGCGAGGCTGATCACTCCGTGCAGCGCAACGAGCGCGCACGGAGTGGTCAATCTCGCACCAACCGAAGCCGCGCCGACTACGGCTGGAGGCGTGTGGCCGTCCAGGCGCCCTCGGCGAGTGCGTACTGCAGTCGTCGGTGCATCCGGTCACGGCTACCGTGCCAGAACTCCACGATGTCGGGCTCGAGCCGCCAGGCAACCCATCGTGCAGGTCGCGGGACGTCGTCGCCGGAGTCGTCGAGCAGCTCGTTCGCGTCGTCGATCAGGTCCTGCAGGGTGCGGGGCTCGAGCACGGCGGACTGGTCGGCGATGGCCGTCGCGGCGCGTGACTTCGGGGAGCGGTCCGCGAACAGGGCGTCGGACTCGGCGTCCGACAGCCGGACGACGTGGCCTTCGAACCGGAGCTGCTGCATCGTCTCGCGCCAGTACGCCTGCAGGGCTGCGTGCGGGTTCTCGGCGAGCTGCCGGCCCTTCGGGCTGTCCTCCGACGTGCCGAAGACCAGTCCGCCCGCCTCGATGCGCTTCACGTCGACGGTGCGAGCGGACACGCGGCCGTCGGCACCGGCCGTGGCGAGGGTCATCGAGAGCGGCTCGGAGACCTGTCGGTCCTTCGCTGCGGACAGCCACTCGCGAGCGAGGTCGAGCGGAGACGCTGGCGGGTTGTCGAACTCGGGCAGGTGCAGGGAGTCGTCACCGGAGAGCGGGGCAGAGGACATGTACCCACCCAACCGTGCGCGGGGGCTCGGTGTTCAGGGAGTCACGGACGGTCGTCGCCGGCACCCGGTCAGGCGTCGGGGAACTTCGCTTCGACGAACGCGCGTTGCGCCTGCACGGTGCCGAGGTGTTCGTCGGCCGGGGCGAACACATCGACGAGGTCCTTGAACCGAGGCCGACGACCGCGGCGGAGTCGGTACGCCCGCATGCCACCGCCCTGCTGTCGCGCCATCCCACTCGGCCACACGTCGACGCGTGCCCCCTGCACGCCCAGGAGCCAGCCCTCGTCGTCGAGCGCCTCGCGCACCAGGCTCAGTGCCTCGAAGGCGTCGTACGCCGTGGCCGTGTGCTCTGCGCCCAGCAGCAACACGGTCACGGTGTAGCGCACCTGATGGTCGGGGTTCGTCAGGTCCATCTCGACGATCACGGTCGCCGGCGCGCTCGTGCCGTTCCGGTGAGCGGTTCGTTCGTAGGTCGTCATGTCACGCACCGAGCCGCAGCGCATTGAAGAACGGGACGCCCGGGTGGGCGATCGCGCCTCCCGGACCGATGGTCATCAGGGTTCCCGACTCGGACACCGTGGCGTTCCGCGGAGTCGCCGAGAAGACGCCCGGTCCGAACCCGGGGAACCTGACGCGGGATGCGATCTCGTCGAACGTCGCAACCCGGTCGAGCTCCAAGCCGTAGCCGACGTGACGGTGCCCGAGCGAGTCGGTGTACTCGACGCGGCGGAAGGTCCACGCTCGTTCTGCCGGGCCCAGAGACGGCGAGACGGCTTCCGCCAACCGCGCGAGCTGTCGGCAGACGGCAACGCGCTCGGCGAGGGGACCAGCGGGGACCGAGTTGAGGAGTTCGTGGGCGAACGGGATGTCGATGACGGCAGGCGGGTGCTCCTGGTCACCGAAGGCCGTCGTGGTGATCTCCGTCGGGAGATCGGCGTGCCGCGCGAACGGGCGGTACGGCGGAAGCGGTGCTGCTCGGAGGTTGCCGTCGCCGTCGCGCCAGTCGCTCGTCAGGTCGAGCGGCACGTCGGCTTCCCCGACGACGCGGAGCGAGCGCTCGTCCTGTCCCCAGTAGGTGTCGCAGGCGACGCAGCGGAAGTACGAGGTCCGCTGCTGGTGGCTGACGCCGATCGACGTCTCGACCCTGCCGTGCCGCGCAACTGCAGCGGTGCAGACCGAACACCCCGGCTCGATCGCCGTCCAATCCGCGCTCGCCATCGTCATCGGTCGATCACCACTCGGTTGAACTGGAGTGCGGTGGGCGCCGTGACGCCTGGTCCGATCGCGAGGAGGGTGCCCGCTGAGTCCGATTGATGGGCGGCCGGACTGGGCGGGCGATGGTCCCCGGCCTCCTCGGGCAACACGGCTCGATCGCTGAGCAGACCGATCCGCGAGCGGACCGCTTCGGCGACATCGGATCTGTCGATGTTCAGGTGCCAGGGGCGCGTGTCACAGCCGTGACGAGGCGCAGCCGCAGCCGCAGCTTCAGCCATCGTGCTGCCCGTGGAGGAGTGCGCGGGCGGCATTCCGCCAGGCACGTGGAACGGCGTCAACGGAATCGACGATGGTGATCTCCGGGTGCGGTCGGTCTCCGAGTGCCCGGAGGATCTCCATGCGACGCCGGGCGGGATCCGGGGCGATCACCAGGTGCAGTCGCGGCCCGGTGGCGTTGAAGGTGAACAGTTCCCATGCGGTGTTCGGGACGGACACTCCGAGGACCACTTCGGCCCAGATGCCGCTGGATGCTGACATCCGCCTGGCGTGTGCTGCTCGCGACTGGATCGGCAGGAGACCCCGCCGCGCTCGGGGGCGTTCGGCGACCGGCAATCCCTCCCAGTGATCGGCGGCCACGTCGACGAACACGATCGCGCGACCGCTGCGCTCGTCCTCGATCAGCGACTGACGACTCACCCGCCGTGAGCCGGTGCCGACAGCCGGCGGGCGGTCCCCGGCGATGGAGTACGCGAACTCGACGACGACGCCACGGTCGTACGGCATCGTGGCGGGCCGGCCGTTGTCGTCGATCGCCAGGTGCAGGTCATCGGGCACGGGGACAGCAGCGATGCGCACGCTCACCACCCTACGAGCATGTTCGTGGCGCTGAGGCGCTGCGCAAGGGCATCAGGCATCCGGCAGGACGACGAGTGCAAAACGCGCCCGCTCACTCGCGAACCCACCGGGGAAGTCCCGGACCAGTGTCGTTCCGTCGTCGAGACGTTCCGCCGCCATGCCGTCGGGAAGTCGGAGGTCTTCCAGAGTGGAGCGGCCCCGCATGAGGATGGTCCCGGAGTGTTCCACCGCCTTCGAGAAGCGCTGGTTCAGAGCGCGAGTCGAGAGCCGACCGCCCTCCCGTTGGATTGATCGCACGATGTAGGGCAGGCGTCCCCATCCCGCCTCGGCGGGGTGCTCGGCTGGGACGTCGCGACCGTTCCATGCGGGGGTGGCAGCGAGCGCAGGACCGAGACGGATCAGTGCGCGAAAGGCTGTGTCTCGGTCGTCGTTCACGAGCGTGTCTCCGTTGACCGCCATCCGCAGATCAACCGAGTACCGGTAGTCACCCTCTCGTACTCCGTCTCGAAGTCGAGCGATCGGCGTCCCAGGGCCGCCTCGTTCGACGAGTTCAATACCTTCGGAGAAGGACCACTCCTTCTCGAGGTCAGCGATGGAACACGGCCTTCCGACGGCGGTGAATCGTCTGTCAACGAGGAGTTCGTTGCCTCGTTGACGGAATGGCCCTCGATGCTCGGCGATCGTGAAGGAGCGGTCCTCGAGCCAGTTCATGAAGGTGAGCAGACGGCCGTACTCCGGCCAGAGCGGATCCGGGGACGTCATCGTGCGCAGACGACCATCGGGTTCCGGCTCCGGCCGCACCCGCCAAGACCTCGATGTCGGCAGCAGGGACCTGCCCGCCCTCGTGAGCCCCGTCCTCATCGACCTGGCATCAGCGCCGTGCCACGTGCGCGAGTGGCGGTTGCTGTCCAACCCAGGTGGTCAGTGAGTGCTTCGGTGAAACCCACGGCAGCGACCGGTGCTGGGCGGAGCGAGACATCGGCACCTGCGGAGAGCGGACCACCATCGTCGATGTATTGGTCAGGCTGGGTTCCGCCACGGCTCAGCCCTCCGGGCAAAGCCACGAACTCGTCATCGGCGACCTCTGCCACACGTGCCATCGGCACGGCCTTGACTGTCGTCCGACCCGAAGTTGCTTGCCCGGTCAGCGTCATGACAAGGGGCTGTCGGTACGCCCGAGCACCCACACCCGTTCCGGTGAGGACCTGCGGTCGGTCACGAAGACGGGCAGTGGCACGAGCGATGCGGCCCGGACCCGAATGCGTCCGAGTTCATCGGGGTCGTCGGTGTCGGCGAGGACAACGATCCGCTCGGACACCCGCTCGACGATGACACCGACCGTGCTGATCGGCACCCCGTCGTACTGCGCGCGGAAGTCGGTCAGCGCCGGGTACTGCTCCGGCTTCGGGGCACCGACGACTATGTCGAATCCCATCGGGAACGGACTCGCTGCACGGACGAGTGCCGCTGCTGTAAATGTGTCGAGTTCGATCTGCATCGACGGCCCTGCGGCCAGGGCCAATCCGTCAGTGGAGCGTCTGGACTGGTCGAGGAGCACACCCACGGGCAAGCCGTCCGGCTTCGGGATCAGGGTGTTGTCCACGATTGCTGCCGGGATCATCGACGTGATCGCCAGGTCGCGAGGTGAGAGCATCGGCGCGCGATCCCGCGGTCCACCGATGATCCGGTCTATGTCATCGGGAAGCAGGACCTCCTCGTCGGCCTGACCCGGCTGGAGCAGGACGCCCACGTCGGACGGAGTCGCACGGAGCGCCGACCACAACGTCGTGTGGAGGAGTACCGCGTCGTCCGGGGCGGCTGCCTGAGCCTGATCGAGGGCGAGGAACGCGAGCGCGACAGTGGTGGAGGACCCGTCACCCGGGGCGATGACCGCCGGCGCGCCGTCCTCGGTCGCCAACATCCACAGGTCGAGGTCGACCGCACGTCGCCAGAGCGTGAGCTCGGCCGGGTCGCTCAGGTCCACGGGCCTTCTCGCCGTCGTTGCTCCTCGGTTCCCAGACGTGACCAGCGCATTTCAGCTCGCTCCCAGAGCCGGCGATACTTCTTGACGAGCCGATCTGCTTGGGGATCGCTGGCGAACGAGAGCACCTGGTCGAAGTAGTCGCGCCTACCGTTTCGGTACCAAGTTGCTCCGGGCCCGAGCTGCTCGACGAACCGTCCGGTGGTCGGGTAGCGGAAGTACTCGTTGTCGAAGGCAGGGTGGCCAGATCGGCGGGTGTGAACGAGACTCGCGCGTTCCGCGAGGAGCTGCGTGTCGAGCGGGTAGTCGACGAGGGCACCGTATGCCCACCGTGAGATCGGGGAGCGGCCGCCGCGCATGTCACCGCGCTCGTCCTCACGCGAATTGAGGATAAAACGATGCTCAATTCCGGTTCGCTCGTCGACCTCGGGGTCGAGGACGTCGAGGATCAAGGCGAGCGCGGCAGCGGGCGCGACGTACTGCTCCATGGACGTGCCGTTCCAACTGCCGTCCTCGACCCCATCCCGCTCGATCACGAGGCGTCCGTCGTCGTCGAACCGCCTATTGGCCACCGGGCCGACACTGATGAAGGTCGGCAGGCTCGCCGGACTGGTCGACTCAATCACTCGAGGCCAGCGGGGCGGTGTACGCGTAGGCGCGCCATGGGACATGGAGGAGATTGCGCATTGCAACCGATTCTCCGACGGTTCGTACCGAACTGTCCATAGGGGACCAGGCGTGTGCTGATCCGCCGTGTGCCGGGAACGGAGACGGGTTGTGCCCGATCATGTCCGAGCTGAACATCTGCATGCCGCCCCCGCCGCCGAACTGTGGGTTGGCTCCTGCATGGCCGATTGCGTAGGTCGAGCCCGGGCCGATGTGGGTCTCCGAGACGAACTCGCGATAAGGGGTCGCGTAGCCGGTGCTCGCTCCTACCTGGGCGGATTCGTGGAATGTCGCGGAGTCGACGACCGGACTGTTCGGTACCGCATAGGACGCACCGGACCCGTCGAAGTCCGGAGTCGAGGCAAACCCGTCGACACCCTTTGAGCCGGCCACGACGTTCGTCATGTCGTCGACGCCGTAGTAGCCGCCGCCACCCTGCCACAGTTGACTCGCTCGCGCAGGATCGGTGCGGGCGATCTCCGACACATGGGCGTTGTAGCCGGAATTCACCGTTCGTGCGAACGCCGAGTCGGACTTCTGGAGCCCCTCGAGGAGCCTGCCGGTGATGCCCGTACCTTGGCCCCCCACCGTGTAGCCGTTTGCGAATCCCTTCGCAGCGTCGACCGTACTGCGCACCATGTTCGCAGGGGTCAAGTAGCGAACCTGCAACGCCATGCGCTCGATTCGTCGCGCGGGGTTCGACGCGAACTGCTTCACTGCGAGCGGGACCTCTTTGATGGCCATCTTGCCGTAGCGACGAGCACCGCTGAGTGTCCGGCCCGCCAGGGGCCCGAGCGTCCCGGTCGAACGAGCGAGCGAAAACGCCTTGCGCGCGTCGCCTGCGGCGGACAGCAATCGGCTCGCGGTGGTGATCCCCTTCATCCCCGGGATGCAGTCGAGCAGCGCGAAGGCGAGGTCCCACCCGTCGGCGGTGCCCTTGCTCATCTTGTACAGGGTGTCGGCGAGCACGAGCAGCGCTGCACCGAGCACGATCCATGCGAGCGGCCCGCCGACGATCATGACGATGATGCCGCCGACAGCAACGACGACCTTCGCGATGGAGACGACGGCCTCCCATTGTTCTGACCCGAAGATCTTGTCCCACGTGGACTGCTTCCCGAGGCCCGCGTCCGCAGCTTCACCGATCTTCGTCGCCGTCCGCTGCTCCGCGTCCTGCCAATCACCCTTCGCATCCGCCACGAGCCGCTTCGCCGCATCGATCCGCGACTGCGCCGCCGAGATGTCGCCCTGCGCCGACGACACGGACCCCTGCGCGACGGAAGCGTTGTCGGACGCTGCCCGCAACTGCGCCGGCGAGGGAACATCCACCCCGTCCGGCACGTCGGAACCCGCCGGGTACTTGTCCGCGACCTTCGACAGGTCCTTCGACGCCGACTCGTAGTGCGACAACGTCGACTGCGCATCCGCCAACCGGTCCTGCGCCGCGGCGAGGTCCCCGGTGGCGTCCTTCGCGTCTGCCAACGCACCATCAGCCCGGTACTGGGTGTCATCGACCGTGTCAGCCCACCCCGACAACGCCGTCGCGGCGAGTTCGTACGAATCGACGAGCTTCGTCAGGTCCGACGGGGTGTCCTCGATCGCGTCGACGAACACATCCGCGGCCTCACCCTCCCAGTCGGTCAGCCACCCGGAGCCCTTCACCGACTTCAGCCTGGTCGAGGCGTCATCGGCCGCGTCGGAGATGCGCTGGTACTCCCGCGCCATCATCCGCAACGTCGACGGATCACCCTTGACCGGATCATCACCCTGATCGACAACGTCCCACCCCGACGGCCGCCCCACGACTACTGCGCCCTCGAGACAGCGGGTCCGCCGCCGCCGTTCTCGTCGTTGACCTGCAGGGCCTGTGCCAGCTGCTCGTCGGTCTCGGTGTAGGTCTCGATGGACGAGCTCAGCATGTCCGCCAACGCCTTCGTCGACTCGCTGATCTTGTCTCGCTTGTCGCCCCAGCGGTGGTCGAAGTCGTGCAGAGCGTTCTGCACCGTCCCCGAACCGATCTCGTCGTCGGACGCGTCGACACGCTTGTGGGCCTGCTCGAGCGTGCTGTGCACGGTCGTCAGGTCGTTCTGGAGCTCCCCGAGCCCCATCAGGTCAACCAGCAGTTTGCCTGCCACGGAACAATCCCTCCCCGATCACGAACCGGCGCCGTCAGGACGGCGCCACAGGAACCGCGACGACCCCGTGCCCCACGCGATCGCGGGGCACGGGGTCGACGACGGTGTCAGCCCTTGAGGCCGGAGGCCAGCGACTCGTCCGTCTCGGACAGGGTCTGCGAGGCCTTGGAGAGGAACGTGGAGAGGCCTTCGAGCCCCTGGACCGTCTGGGTCACGCCACGGTTGAACTCGTCGTAGGACTCGCCGAACGCGACCGACGACTTGTCGGTGACGTAGCCGTCCGAGATGAGCTGCTGGATCTTGCGCTGCAGTGCCGACAGACGGTCTTCGATGTCTGCCTGGCCCGCCTTGAGGTCGGAGGCTGCTGCCTCGAGGTCTGCGTACGAGACGTTGATGTTCGCCACGGTGTGACTCCCTTTCCCCGGAGTTTCGTTTGTCCCCCCAACGGGGCGTGTTGCAGGGGACACTACCATCGTCCTGCGACACGAAGTCAACGCTACGGGGGAATGCCATGACCTTCACGTTCACGATGGTCGACCGCGAGAGCGGCCAGACCGCGAACGTCTACGTGGACGGCGACGACTCCCGGGCGGTGCGCGAGCTGGTGGCCGAGGCCGAGCGCCTCATCGCCACGGACGTCGTCGCCTCCGGCCGGACCCCCGTGTACTTCGTCGGGGAACAGCCGCTCGACCTCTCGGCGTCGGTCGCCGAGTCGGGCGTCCGCGAGGGCGTGGTGGTGCGCCGGAGCCTCGAACAGGTGCCGCCGCCGCCGCTCCGCCCGCTGACCGACGCCGAGGTCCGGATCGTGTCCGGGCTGCACGCGGGGACGATCGTGCGGGTCAGCACCGGCACGGTGACCATCGGTACGTCGCCGTCCGCGCACGTGCGGGTACCGGTGAGCACCACGGACGAGGTCGAGGCCGAGGCGTCGGGGTCCGACACGGTGCCGGAGATCGCCCTGCTCGTCACGGTGACGGCCGACGGCGCGAAGGTGCGCCCGGCGAACGGCTACTCCGGGGCGCTGCTGGACGGCGAGCCGGTCACCGAGGAGACCGACTGGCCCGAGACCGCACAGCTCGCGGTCGGCGGGGTCCTGCTCGGCTTCGGCCGCGCCCCGAACCGCGGCGCCCACCTGTCCCTGGCGGACGACGGCATGTCGCTCGAGTACAACCGGCCGCCGCGCATCCTGCCGCCGGACGAGCACACCCGCTACCAGCTGCCCCCGCCGCCGACCGAGCCCCCGGCCCGGGCGCTCCCCATCCTGATGGCGCTGGCGCCGATGGGCATGGCGGTCATGTTCGTGTCGACCACCGGTCGCTGGATCTACCTGCTCATCGCCCTGCTGTCGCCGATCCTGATGATCATCACGGGCCTCCAGGGCCGCCGGCAGGGCAAGAAGACGTACCGGCAACGCGTCGTGGAGTACGAGGACACCAAGGCGCGGATCGAGGCGGACGCGACCGAGAGCCTCCAGTCCGAACGTGCACGCTGGATCGCGAGCGCGCCGGACCCCGCCGCCGTCTACGAGACGGCGGTCACGCCCCTGCCGCGCCTGTGGGAGCGACGCCGGACGGATCCTGACCACCTGCTGGTCCGCGTCGGCACGGCGACGCAGCGCTCCGAGGTCACCATCGAGGACCCGGAGCAGCTGTCCCACAAGCGGACCGTCGCGTGGGACGCGACGGACGTGCCGGTGCGCATCCGCCTGGCCGAGCGCGGCGTGATCGGCATCGCCGGCCCGGACGACGACGCCCGACGACTCGCGAACTGGGTGGTCGCGCAGCTCGCGACACTGCAGAGCCCGAAGGACGTCACCTTCACGCTGCTCACCGACACCACACGCACGTCGCTGTGGGAGTGGATGTCCTGGCTGCCGCACGTCCGCCGCGACGGTGCGGACCAGCCGATGACGAGCATCGCCTCGAACGCCGCGTCGACCGCGCGGGCGATCGCCGAGCTCGCGGCGATCATCGACGCCCGCAAGGAAGCCGGGATCGGCAAGAAGACCCCGCCGGCCGACGAGATCGTCGTCGTGATGGACGGCGCGCGCCGGCTCCGCGCGATGCCCTCGCTCGTGCAGGTGCTCAAGGAGGGGCCGTCGGTCGGGGTGTTCAGCATCTGCCTCGACCTGGACGAGCGGCTCCTGCCCGAGGAGTGCGACGCCGTGGTGGTCGTCCGCGACGACCGGGTGCGGGTCACCCAGCAGCGCAGCGAGCGCATCGACGACGCACGCCCGGACCTGGTCGACCAGGACTGGCTCGAGTGGGTCGCCCGGTCGCTGTCCCCGATCGTCGACGCCAGCCCGGACGTGCAGGACGGCGCCATCCCGTCGTCCGCCCGGCTGCTCGACGTGCTCCAGCTCGAACCGCCCACGTCCGAGGCCGTGCAGGCACGCTGGCTGCTCGGCGGCCGCAGCACCACCGCCGTGGTGGGGGCGTCGATCGACGGGCCGTTCGCGATCGACCTGCGGAACGACGGCCCGCACGGCCTGGTCGCCGGGACCACCGGTTCCGGCAAGTCCGAGCTGCTGCAGACGATCGTGGCGTCCCTCGCCGTGGCGAACCGGCCGGACGAGATGAACTTCGTGCTCGTCGACTACAAGGGCGGTGCGGCCTTCAAGGACTGCGTCGACCTGCCGCACACGGTCGGCATGGTCACCGACCTCGACACGCACCAGGTCGAGCGCGCGCTCGAGTCGCTCGGCGCCGAGCTGCGCACCCGCGAGCACGCTCTGGCCGAGGTCGGTGCGAAGGACCTGGAGGACTACCAGGACCTGCAGGCCAAGCGCGCGGCGAACGGGGACACGATCCCGAGCCTGCCGCGGCTGCTCATCGTCATCGACGAGTTCGCCTCGCTCGCCCGCGAGCTGCCCGACTTCGTCAAGGGCCTGGTGAACATCGCCCAGCGCGGTCGTTCGCTCGGCATCCACCTGATCCTCGCCACGCAGCGACCGGGCGGTGTCGTGTCGCCCGAGATCCGCGCGAACACGAACCTCCGGATCGCGCTGCGCGTCACCGACCAGTCGGAGAGCCAGGACGTCATCGGCGCGAACGACGCCGCGCGGATCGCGAAGTCGACCCCGGGACGCGCCTACGTGCGGCTCGGCGCTGCCTCGCTGCTGCCGTTCCAGTCCGGTCGTGTGGGTGGGCGCCGGCCCGGCTCGGACGACCAGGAGGCCCGCCCCGCCCTGGTCCGCGAGCTCACCTTCGCCTCGTACAGCGATCCAGCCCCCCGCCCGGCTGCCGTCGAGGCCGCGGCCAGCGACGTGGAGGTCACCGACCTGAGCGTCCTCGTCGCGTCGATCGACGACGCCACCCGCGCCCTCGGCACCCCCGAGCAGCGGAAGCCCTGGTTGCCGCCGCTCGGCGAGGTCGTCGGGCTCGACGACGTCGAGGCGACCGGCACCGGCGACCTGGCACCCCTGGCGGTCGCCTGGGGCGTCGAGGACCACCCGGGTGACCAGCGGCAGCGCCCGGCGGTGTTCGACCTCGACGCGGACGGTCACCTGTTCGTCATCGGCTCGCCGCGCTCGGGTCGCAGCCAGACGCTCCGCACCCTGGCTGGGGCGATGGCCCTGCGGCTCGGCGTCGGCGACGTCCACATGTACGGGATCGACTGCGGCAACGGCGCGCTGCTGGCCCTCGGGGCGCTGCCGCACTGCGGTGCCGTGGTGCAGCGGCACGAACCCGACCGGGTCTCGCGACTGCTCGGCATCCTGCTCCGCACGGTGCAGGAGCGCCAGGCCGCCTTCGCCGCCGGCGGGTACTCGTCGATCGCGGAACAGCGGACCGACGCGGGCACCGTGCCGATGCCGCACATCGTCGTGTTCCTCGACCAGTGGGAGAGCTTCATGGCGACCCTGGCGGACGCCGAGAACGGTGCGCTGCACGACGCCGTCCAGACTCTGCTGCGCGAGGGCGTCGGCGTCGGCGTGCACCTGGTCGTCTCCGGCGACCGCACCCTGACGTCCGGCCGGATGTCGAGCCAGGTGGAGCGGAAGCTGCTGCTCGCCCTGGCCGACCGTGGTGACTACAACTACGAGGGCATCAACGGCAAGAAGCTGCCGGAGTCGATCCCACCCGGGCGCGGGTTCCGCAACGCCACGGCGACGGAGACCCAGGTCGCCGTGTTGCCCGGCGGCCTCGGGGGCCGCGACCAGGCCGCCGCGCTGCGGGGCATCGGCGACGAGGTCCGTGCGCACGTGCCGGCCGACGCCCCGAAGCCGTTCCGGATCGACGTGCTCCCGCGCTCCATCACCTTCGCGGACGCCGTGCGGTACCTGCCGTCGGCCGAGGCGTCGGTCGGTCGGGTCGCACTCGGTGTCGGCGGCGACGAGCTCCGGCTGTTCACGCACGACTTCGTGCAGGACACCCCGGTCTTCATCGTCGGCGGCAGCCCCCGCTCGGGCAAGAGCACCGCGCTCGTCGCGATGGCCCGCCACGTGCTGTCGGCGGGTGGGTCGGTCGTCGCGGTGACACCGCGGGAGTCCCCGCTCCGAGCACTCGACGGAGCCCCTCGCGTCACGGTCGTGACCGACGGCGCCATCGGGGCCGAGGGGCTGTCCGCCGCGATCGACACCGGCTCGGACGGCTTCACGCTCGTGCTGGTCGACGACGCCGAGGCCCTGAAGGAGTCGCCGGCCGAACCGGTGTTCCGGGCGATCATGGACTCCGACCGGGGTCGTTCGGTCGGGCTCGTCCTGGCCGGTGACGTCGAGGGCGTGGCGAGCGGGTTCCGCGGCTGGCAGGTCGACGCGAAGAAGGCCCGTCGGGGCATGCTCCTCGCGCCGCTCAGCACCGTCGACGGCGACCTGATCGGCACGAAGCTGTCGAAGAGCCTGGTCACCCAGGACCGCGTCGCGGGTCGGGCGCTGCTGAACGACGCCGACCAGGCGCTCCGACTCGTGCAGGTGCCGGCGGGCGACTAGCGCCGGCCGCGGGGCGCCGGCTGCGGGGCGCCGGCCGCGGGGGCGCCAGCCGCGGGGGCGCAGCCCGGAGCCTGCGCACCCGGGAGCCGGCCCGGTCCGGGGCCTGCTCAGCCCAGCGGCGTCTCGCTGACGAGTCCGACGGCGGGTTCCGCGCGGAGCGTGTGCCCGCCGAACACCACGGTGTCGCCGGGCTGCACGGTCGTGCGCTGCGACGGCACGAGCATCGCCGCGGGGAACCCCGGGCGCTGCAGCTCGACGCCGTTCGCCGAAGCGGTGTCGAGCACCCAGAGGGAGCCCTCGGCACCGAACCCGAACTCCAGGTGGGTGCGGCTGAGCAGCCGCTCCGGGTCCTCCAGAGCGATCATGTGGGCGTGACCGCCGTCCGGGTGGGCGCTCGCGGGGTCACGGCCGATCAGCCCTCCACCCGACACGGTCACCCGCTGGGCACCGTCGAGGACGAGCACGGCAGCCGCTGCCTGGCGGGCGGGGGCGGCGTCACGACGGGCGGTGGTGCCGCCGGACGACCCGAGCGGTCGGCCGGGCAGCTGCGCCACGGTCGCCCGGACCCGGTCGGCACTCGCACGCGGAGCCGGCGGTGGCGTGGTGACCGACCGGGCGAGCTCGCCACGCTGTGCCATCTGTGCCAGGTCACGCTCGCCGACCCGCTCGACGACGGGTTCGACGACCTTGCGCTTCTTCCGGAACGGCCAGAGGCGCATCAGGACGCCTCGCTGCCGACCGCGGCGGAGTCGATGAGCTCGAAGGTGTCGGTCACGGTCTCGAACAGTTCGTACAGGGGCTCGGCCAGGTCGGTCGCGGGCGACGAGACGCTGACCAGGGCAACCTGGTCGCCGGCGGGCACGAACGTCTGCATGAGCACGACGTCGAACGACCCGCGGCCGTCCGGTGCCTGCACCGTCGAGACACCCCAGACGCGCGGCACCCGGCCGACGCGGGGGACCTCGTGCACGTCGACGTGCATGCCGTCGTCGTCACCGCCGAGTGCTGCGACGTGGTCGGTGAGCGCGGCGAGCGGGTCGCCGCCGGCCTCGGGCGCGGGCAGGACCGTCACGGTGAGCGCACCGGAGACGATGCCGTCCTCGCTCGGCTCGGCGAACGCGGCGCAGTACCGCGCGCCGCTGTCCCACGCCGAGCGGGCGAACCGGCGGAGCACCCGGACGATCTCGGTGCGGTGGTCCCACAGTTCCCGGTGGTCCTCGATGCGTTCCTGTACGAGGGCGCTGATCCGGTCGTCGCGGCGTTCCGGTTCGACCGGGAGCTCGAACCAGGACCGCGGGACCGTGATGGCGAAGTGGTCGACCGACATGCCCGCTACCGTACCGTGGCGTGTCGCCTCGCGGTCCGCCGCATCGCCCGCAGCAGCAGCGGCCCCGGCAGCCGCAGCAGGGCCCCCGGCACCAGCGCGCGCACCCCGGCCGCCACCCGGACGGTGCGCCGGAAGCGCCGTTCCTCCCGCGGCCCCCACGCGAAGCCGTACGCCGTGCGCACCCGTTCCGGCAGCATCCCCACGGTCACGATGCGGACGAGGGGCATCGCCGCCCGCACCCACAGCGGCGCGAACCGCGGGTGCAGCAGGTCACGGACGACCCCGCGGGCGTCGTCGGTGACCTCGAGTCCGTCGAGCGTCTGCTGCCAGTACCGGTCGAACGCCGCCACCGAGGTCGGCCAACGCTCCGGCGGCACCCGCAGCGCGGTCGCGATCGGGGCGTAGGCGGCGAGGACCTGCTCGGCGCGGGCCGCGGAGACGCGTGTGCCGAACAGGTCGTGCGCCCGACGGGCGGAGTCGAACAGGGTCGCGGCCACCCAGAGCTGCCGGTCGACGTCGTCGGCGCCGGCGACGGGCCGGTGCGCACGGTTGACGAAGCCGGCCGCGGTCGCCGAGTCGGTCTCGGTGCCGATGACGACGGCGTAGACGAACATCAGGGTGTGCGCGAGCCGCTGCTGGGGTCGCCGGGCGAAGTCCGAGTGCCGTCGGACACCGGCCGCGACGACCGGGTCGGCGATCTGCAGCAGGATGGCGCGGCCGCCCGCGGCCACGGGGGTGCTGTCGGCGAGGAACCGACGCAGGTGACGGTCGTGGACGCGCCCAGCATGCGGACGGGAGGCACGGTGCGGGTCGTGCGTCGCGCCTCCAGGCCGTGGGGTGGTCACGCCGCACCCCGTCGGCGTCGCGCCCGCAGGACGGGGCGCAGATCCACGGCGATCGCCGCCAGGAGTGCGACCGCGCCGACGACCAGGGCGACCAGTGCGGACGAGGTGTCGACGGGTGCATCACCGGTCAGGGCGAGGAGCGTCGCGACGAGCCAGATCGCGGGGAGCGGCCAGAGGCGGGTCGGTGATCCGGTGACGACCGCACCGACGACACCGACGACGAGGAGCGGGACCCAGCGGCCACCGGGCTCCGAGCGGGCGGCGAGGTGTGCCGCGGCGGCGACCAGCAGCATCGCCGCGACCGCCAGCAGCCGCGCTGCCGAGGGCATGCTGCGGACGCTGGAGCGGACTCGTCGGAACACGGCCCGATGCTACCGAGCCGTGTTCCGGGGGAGCCTGATCAGGTCAGCGCTCAGAGCGGCTTCGTGCCGAGGTCGTTGCCGAGGTCGGCGCGGTCCTCGTCCTGCTCGTTCTCGTGCTCCCACAGGTCGGGCGAGCCCTCGCGCGGGGAGCCACCGGTCGGACCGTCGTCGGATCCGTCACCGGGCTGCGGCTCCACCGTCTCGCCGGCGACCGCGTCGTTCGTCACCGTCTCGAGGGACTCCTCGGCCTCGTCCACCTCGTACGGGCCGACGTGCTCACGGTCGATGTCGTCGTCGCGACGCTGCTGGGACTCGAAGTCGTCGACGGGGCTGATGCCGGGGTCGCTCATGGTGGTTCCTTTCCGTTGCGGGCTTCCTGCCTACCCGCCGGCGCTTGGCGGCTGTCCGGTTTCGTGTCGTGTTCACCCGGGCGTCACCTTCCGGTCACACCGCCACGGCAGCATCGCCGATGCTCGGGGGAGTGGAGCGCGGTCGCCGACGGGTGGTCGAGCGACCGCGCCTTCCCCGCCCGGGCCGGCCGGGCCGCTGTCAGACGCGTTCGAGCAGGTCGCGTTCCTCGACGTCGGCGAGTGCGAGGGTGCGGTAGCCGGCGGACTCGAAGAACACCGTGATGCGGTCCTCTTCCGTGCTCATCACCACGCCCGTGCCCCACTCGGCGTGCTCGACGCGGGCGTCCGGCGGCCACGCGGCGTCGTTCGCGCCGTCGGCGACGTGGGCAGAGGCGTCGCGCGCGGTGCCGGACGAGCAGGTGTCGCAGTTGCCGCACGGCTCCGGCAGCTCGTCGCCGAAGTAGCCGAGCAGGAACTGCCGGCGGCACCCGGTCGTCTCGGCGAGCTGGCGCATCATCGCGATGCGGGACTCCTCGACCCGTTCCCGTTCAGCGGCACGGTCGGCTGTCGCACGTGCCGCACGGTCGGCGTCCTGCGGGCCGTCGGGCACCCGGGAGACACCGTCCACGTCGTCGCGCAGGGCACCGGCGTCGAGCAGGGCGTTGAGTGCTCGACCGGCGGTGCGGGCCGACAGGCCGGCGGCCTCCACCAGTGCGGAGCGGGCGATCGAGCCGGTCGCCGGGACGGCGTCGAACACGGCCCGGACCGAGGCGGGCCGCGGCGAGCCGGACGCGAAGAACGTGCGCAGGCCGAAGTCCTCGGCGCGGTAGTGCAGGGTGGCGCCGGCCGGTTCGGCATCCCGCCCGGCCCGCCCGATCTCCTGGTAGTAGGCGTCGATCGACTCGGGGACGTCGGCGTGCACGACGTACCGGACGTCGGGCTTGTCGATGCCCATGCCGAAGGCACTCGTCGCGACCACCACGTCGACGTCGCCGTCCAGGAACCCGGTGTGCACGGCCTCGCGCTCCGCCACCCGCATGCCGGCGTGGTACGGCTGCGCACGACGACCGCGGGCGGCGAGGGCGTCGGCGTACTCCGTCGTCGCCGCGCGGGTGGCGACGTAGACGACGGTCGGCCCGTCGAGCTCGGCGACCTGGTCGACCACGGCCTGGCGCTTCTCGGCGTCCTCGGCGTGCCGCACTACCTCGAGCCGGATACCGGGACGGTCGAACCCCGAGGCGAGCACGAACGGGTCGCGCATGCCGAGCCGCTCGACGATGTCGTCCCGGACCGGAGCGGAGCCCGTCGCGGTCAGGGCGAGCACCGGCGGTCGGCCCAGGCGCTCCGCGACCTCGCCGAGCGCCAGGTAGTCCGGTCGGAAGTCATGACCCCACGACGAGATGCAGTGCGCCTCGTCGACGGCGACCAGCGCGACCCCGGCGTCGCGGAGTCGCTCGAGCACGTCGTCCTTCACCAGCTGCTCGGGGGCCAGGAACACGTAGCCGACCTCGCCCGCGGCGACGGCGTCCCACGCGTCGGCGACGTCCCGTGCCTTCTTCGTGGCGTTCAGGGCGACGGCTCGGGGGGCGTCGGGATGGTGCTCGAGCCCGACCACCTGGTCCTCCTGCAGCGCCACGAGCGGGGAGACGACCACGACGAGGCCGTCCAGTCCGAGGCCGGCGACCTGGTAGATCGCGGACTTGCCCGATCCGGTGGGCATGACCGCCAGGGCGTCGCGGCCCTCGAGCACCGCGTCGATGACGGACTCCTGGTCGGGGCGGAGCTTCCAGCCGAAGACCTCGGTGGCGCGGGTACGGAGTTCGGGTTGCACCGATCCACAGTGCCGAGCGCCAGCTCGGGCCGGTCCCAGCGGTGCGCGCAGCGGCTCATGCGCGTCGGGGCGGACCGGGGCCTGGCATCCGTGCACCGGCCGTCCACCGAGCAGCGCTAGGCTGCGTGGCGGCCGTTGTCTCGACATCGAGCGACCCTCGATGTGGAGTGCGCGACCGGGAAACCGATGCCGATCGCACGAACCGTGCGGGAAGAAGAACAGCGTGGATCTTTTCGAGTATCAGGCCAGGGACCTCTTCGAGTCCTACGGCGTCCCCGTGTTGCAGGGGATCATCGCCGACACCCCCGAGCAGGCGAAGGCGGCGGCCGAGAAGATCGGTGGCGTCGTGGTCGTCAAGGCGCAGGTGAAGGTCGGCGGTCGCGGCAAGGCCGGCGGCGTGAAGGTCGCGAAGACCCCGGACGAGGCGTTCGAGCACGCGCAGGCCATCCTCGGCCTCGACATCAAGGGCCACACCGTCCAGCGCGTCATGGTCGCCCAGGGTGCGGACATCGCCGAGGAGTTCTACTTCTCCGTGCTGCTCGACCGGGCCAACCGCTCCTACCTCTCGCTCACCAGCGTCGAGGGCGGCATGGAGATCGAGCAGCTCGCCGTCGAGAAGCCCGAGGCGCTCGCCCGGGTCGAGGTCGACCCGCTGACGGGCATCGACAAGGCCGCCGCGCTCGAGATCGCTCGGCAGGCGAACTTCCCATCGGAGCTGCAGGACGCCGTCGCCGACGTCTTCGTCAAGCTCTACGACGTCTACAAGGGCGAGGACGCGACCCTCGTCGAGGTGAACCCCCTCGTCCGCACCGGCGACGGCCAGATCCTCGCACTCGACGGCAAGGTCTCGCTCGACGAGAACGCCGACTTCCGCCACGAGGGCCACAAGGACCTCGAGGACACCGCCAGCGAGGACCCGCTCGAGGCCAAGGCGAAGGCCCACGGGCTGAACTACGTCAAGCTCGACGGCCAGGTCGGCGTCATCGGCAACGGCGCGGGGCTCGTCATGTCGACGCTCGACGTCGTCGCCTACGCCGGTGAGCGCCACGGCGGCGTGAAGCCCGCCAACTTCCTCGACATCGGCGGCGGCGCCTCGGCCGAGGTCATGGCCAACGGCCTCGACGTCATCCTCGGCGACCCGCAGGTGAAGAGCGTCTTCGTGAACGTCTTCGGCGGCATCACCGCCTGCGACGCCGTCGCGAACGGCATCGTCGCCGCGCTCGGCATCCTCGGCGACGCGGCCACCAAGCCGCTCGTCGTGCGCCTCGACGGCAACAACGTGGAAGAGGGTCGCCGGATCCTGGCGGAGGCAGCGCACCCGCTCGTCACCGTCGCCGCGACCATGGACGATGCGGCCGAGAAGGCCGCCGAACTCGCCGCCGCAGCGGCCTGAAGGGACTGACCATGTCGATCTTCCTCAACAAGGACTCCAAGGTCATCGTCCAGGGCATCACCGGTGGCGAGGGCACGAAGCACACCGCCCTGATGCTCAAGGCCGGCACGAACGTCGTCGGCGGCGTGAACGCCCGCAAGGCCGGCACCACCGTCACCCACGGCGACGTGTCGCTGCCGGTCTTCGGCTCGGTGCGCGAGGCCATCGACACCACCGGCGCCGACGTCTCGATCGTCTTCGTCCCGCCGGCGTTCGCGAAGGACGCGGTCATGGAAGCCATCGACGCCGAGATCCCGCTCGTCGTCGTCATCACCGAGGGCATCCCCGTGCAGGACTCGGCCGAGTTCTGGGCGCACGCCAAGGCGAAGGGCGGCACGACCCGGATCATCGGGCCGAACTGCCCCGGCATCATCACCCCGGGGGAGTCCCTCGTCGGCATCACCCCGGCGACGATCACCGGGAAGGGCCCGATCGGGCTCGTCTCGAAGTCCGGCACCCTGACCTACCAGATGATGTACGAGCTCCGAGACCTGGGCTTCTCGACCGCCATCGGCATCGGCGGCGACCCGGTCATCGGCACCACGCACATCGACGCGCTCGCCGCGTTCGAGGCCGACCCCGAGACCGAGGCCATCGTGATGATCGGTGAGATCGGTGGCGACGCCGAAGAGCGTGCGGCCGAGTTCATCAAGGCGCACGTCACGAAGCCCGTCGTCGGCTACGTCGCGGGCTTCACCGCTCCCGAGGGGAAGACGATGGGCCACGCCGGCGCGATCGTGTCCGGTTCGGCCGGGACCGCCGAGGCGAAGAAGCAGGCGCTCGAGGCCGCCGGCGTCAAGGTCGGCAAGACGCCGTCCGAGACCGCCGCGCTGCTGCGCGAGGTCGTCGCCGCTCGCTAGCGGCCAGCCCGTTCCGCAAAACACCGGTGTTCGTCGGTTGAACCGCGTCCTGCGCGTGTTCGTCCTGCGAACACCGGTGTTTTGCGTCGGCAGCCGCGCGGCTCCGGGGCGGCCGCGCGAGGGGCACGTATCCTCGCTGCGATGAACCGCCTGGGAACCGCTCTGCTCGCCGCGATCGAGGCGGTCGTGACGGTCGGCGTCGGCATCGGGATCGCCCTCGTGCCCCTGACGCTGCTCTGGGGGTTCGAGTACGGCCTGCAGGTCGACTGGGACGTGTTCTGGAAGGCCACCGGCAGCGTCTGGCTCGTCGGGCACGGCGTCGACGTCTCGTTCCTGCTCGGATCAGCACTCGCCAAGAGCACCGGGGTCAGCGGCGCAGCCGACCCCATCCACGTGACCCTGGCGGCCCTCGGGTTCGCGGTCGTGACGGCCTGGCTCGGCGCCCGCGCCGGACGTCGGTTCGCGGAGACCGAGCACCGCACCACCGGGCTGCTGGTCGGGACCGCCGTCGTCGCGCTCCTCGGTCTGGCCGTCGCACTGTCGTCGACCTCGGCTGCCACCCGCCCCACGCTCTGGCAGGCCGTGGTGCTGCCGGCGCTCTGGTTCGGGATCCCTGCACTCGCCGCTTCCGAGGTCTGCCGTCGTCGCCGTGACCTGCCCGCCGACGCCGGCACCCAGCGGGTCATCGACCTGGTCGACCGCATCCCCGCCGTCTGGCGGACCGTCGCCGGGTTCGGCCTGCGCGCCGGGACCGCCGCGACCGCCGTGGTCGTCGGGGTTGCCGCGGTGCTCGTCGGCCTGCTCCTCTTCACCTCGTTCGCCGAGGTCATCACCCTGTACGAGCAGTCGCACGCCGGGGTCATCGGCGGCGTCGCACTCACCGTCGGACAGCTCGCCTTCCTGCCGGACTTCGTCGGGTGGGCGACCTCGTGGCTGATCGGCCCCGGGTTCGCCATCGGCACCGGGTCGAGCGTGTCCCCGATCGCCACGACCCTGGGCCCGATCCCCGGGCTGCCGGTCTTCGGCGCGCTGCCGACCTCTGGTCACACCTTCGGGCTCGTCTGGATCCTCGTGCCGGTCATCGCCGGGTTCGCGATCGGCGGCTCGATGCGGCCGCGGTTGGTGCGGGCCCTGGGCGCCGCCGACTCCGCGCTGCACCGTGCGCTCGGCGGTGTCGTCGCAGGACTCGTGGCCGGGGTGCTCACGGGGCTCATCGCCTGGGTGTCCTCCGGTTCGTTCGGCCCCGGGCGCCTTGCCGACGTCGGTCCGCACGCCCTCGCGGTCGGCGGGTTCGCCGCACTCGAGATCGGCCTGCCGGCGATCATCGCCCTCGCCGCGGGCAGTGACCTGGTCCGGCTGCCGGACCGCGGATGGACGCGAGAGCGCTGGACCGAGGCCGACGAACCCGAGGATGCCCACGACACGGCGCGCGCCGGGGTCGACGTCGGCGAGGGGTCCCTGCTCGCCGCGCTCGACCAGGCCGGCGCCGGGCGCACCACCGACGTGCACCGCTTCGTGGTCGAGGAGTCCCACGACGGGTCGACCGCTGCACGGCCCCGCGCGACGACCGAACACGTGACCGAGCCGGTCAGCAGTGAGCCCGCCTCCGCACCCGCACGGCCCGCCTCCGCGCCCGCACGACCCGCCTCCGCACCCGCGCCCGTCGCACCGCGTGCCGGCGACACCGACCACGACGTCGAGCTCCCCGACTGGGCGAAGACCGACGCGGTGGCCGCCGACCGTCTGGCCGCCGAGCCCGACCCGGAGCGCCGCAGTGCCGGACGAGCAGCCCTGGGTGGCCTCCGCGACCGCCTGGCCGGCGCGGCCGAAGGGGTCCGGGGACGAGCCGGTGCACTCCGCGACCGCGTGACCGGCTCCGACGCCGAGCCGTATCGACCCAGCCCCGAGCAGCCCGCAGCCCCCGCACCCACCCCGGTGCCGACCGACGCCCAGCCCGCGTTCCCGTGGAGCACCGAGGAGTTCGTGGCCGGCCGCGATGACGTCGACGAGACGGCCGAGGCGGACCGCGTGGACGTCGCGCCCGACACCCGAGCGCCCGCCTCGAAGCCGGCGGAGCCGTCCCGCCCGGCGAAGTGGGACGTCACCGACCAGATCCCCGAGGACGAGCTGCCCTGGTGGCGGCAGCCGAAGGACGACCGGTAACAGCGCCCGTCGCGTGCGTGCCTGCCGGTAGGGTTGGTGCCGTGCTCGAACTGGTCGTCCTGATCTCCGGTACCGGGTCGAACCTCCGAGCCCTGCTCGAAGCGACCTTCGACGCCGAGTACCCCGCCCGTGTCGTCGCCATCGGTGCCGACCGTGACGCCGAGGGTCTCGGCCTGGGCGAGGAGTTCTCGATCCCGACCTTCACGGTGCCGTTCACCCGCTACGACTCCCGCGCCGAGTGGGGCCAGGCCCTGGCGGAGCAGATCCGCCCGTGGTCGCCCGACCTGCTCGTCCTCTCCGGCCTGATGCGCCTGCTGCCCCCGGCCGTGGTGTCCGAGTTCGCCCCGGGGATCATCAACACCCACCCGGCGTACCTGCCCGAGTTCCCCGGCGCCCACGGCGTGCGGGACGCCCTGGCCGCCGGGGTCACCGAGACCGGTGCGAGCGTCATCGCGGTCGACGACGGCGTCGACACGGGTCCGATCCTCGCGCAGGAGCGCATCCCGGTGCTGCCGGGGGACACCGAGTCGACGCTGCACGACCGCATCAAGCCGGTCGAGCGCCGCCTGCTCATCCAGACCGTCCTCGACATCGCCAACGGCACCACCGACCTGAAGGGCACCCCGAGCGCATGAGCGTGCACGCAGCCGACCCCAGCCTCTACCGCGACCGCGACCGTGACGTGGTCCCGGTCCGCCGTGCACTCGTCTCGGTGAGCGACAAGTCCGGCCTGCTCGAGCTCGCCGGCGCCCTGGCCGACTCCGGGGTGGAGATCGTGTCGACCGGCTCCACCGCGCAGACCATCCGTGACGCGGGCTACGCCGTCACCGACGTCGCGAGCGTCACCGGGTTCCCCGAGTCCCTCGACGGCCGCGTGAAGACGCTGCACCCGTCGGTGCACGCCGGCCTGCTCGCCGACCTGCGGCTCGAGTCGCACGAGCAGCAGCTCGCCGACCTCGACATCGCGCCGTTCGAGCTCGTCGTCGTGAACCTCTACCCGTTCGTCGAGACCGTGGCGTCGGGTGCCGACACCGCGACCGTGGTCGAGAACGTCGACATCGGCGGCCCCGCGATGGTCCGTGCCTCGGCGAAGAACCACCCGAACGTGGCGATCGTCGTCTCCCCGGCGTCCTACCCCGAGGTCGTCGAGGCCGTCCGTGCCGGCGGCACCACGCTCGAGCTCCGGAAGCGCCTCGCCGCCCAGGCCTTCGCGCACACCGCCGCCTACGACACCGCGGTGGCGTCCTACTTCGCGAGCGACGTCGTCACGGCCGCTGCAGCCCCGACGACCGCCGGCGACATCCGGACCCCCGGTGCGTTCGACGAGCACCTGACGGTCGAGGCCGAGCTGTCGGCGACCCTGCGCTACGGCGAGAACGCCCACCAGGCCGCGGCGCTCTACACGACGTCGGACGGCACCGGTATCGCGCAGGCGACGCAGCTGCACGGCAAGGAGATGTCGTACAACAACTACGTCGACGCCGACGCAGCGGTCCGTGCGGCCTTCGACTTCGACGAGCCCGCCGTCGCGATCATCAAGCACGCGAACCCGTGCGGCATCGCGATCGCCCCGGCCGAGTCCGCCGACCCGATCGCCTCGGCCCACGCCGCTGCGCACGCCTGCGACCCGCTCTCGGCGTTCGGTGGGGTCATCGCCGCGAACCGCCCGGTCACCGTGGCCATGGCCGAGACCGTGAAGGACATCTTCACCGAGGTCGTCGTCGCCCCCGGGTTCGACCCCGAGGCGCTCGAGATCCTGTCGCGCAAGAAGAACATCCGCCTGCTCACGCTGCCGGCCGACTTCGCGCTCGCCGACCGCGAGGTCAAGCAGATCTCCGGCGGCTTCCTGGTGCAGGACGCCGACCGCTTCACGGGCTTCGACCAGGCCACCTGGACCCTCGTCGCCGGCGAGCCCGCCGACGAGCAGACCCTCGCCGACCTGGCCTTCGCGTGGCGTGCGAGCCGTTCGGTGAAGTCGAACGCCATCCTGCTGGCGAACCAGGGCGCGAGCGTCGGTGTCGGCATGGGCCAGGTCAACCGGGTCGACTCCTGCCACCTCGCGGTGAACCGTGCCGGTGACCGTGCGACCGGCAGCGTCGCGGCGTCGGACGCGTTCTTCCCGTTCGCCGACGGCCTGCAGGTGCTGCTCGACGCCGGTGTCCGTGCGGTGGCGCAGCCCGGTGGCAGCGTCCGCGACGACGAGGTCATCGCCGCGGCGAAGGCCGCCGGCGTCACGATGTACTTCACGAGCGAGCGCCACTTCTTCCACTGATGTGAACAATCGGTGGCGAACCATTGCGCGCCGTGAGTCACTGTGAATAGTCTGTAAGGCTCCGCGGCAGGCAGCCGACGATCCCTCGGGACCGGCGGCACCGCGGACACAACGGTGACGAAGACGACGACTGGAGTGACGATGGACAACATGACCGGAACCGTGGCGACGGCCGCCCGTGCAGGTCTCGTGTCCGTCGTGGGGACCACTCCCGCACGGCGATCCCTGATCGCACCGCGGCCCCGCGCCGCGGCCGCCGTCTAGTCGGGCCGTTCCCACGGCCCCGCGGCGCAGCACCACCGGCGTCCGCGAACCACCCGCCTGAACCCGGGGGACGACTGTCCCTCGGTGCCTCCGGCCCGACCGACGTCACGCGAGTGACGGCGGAGACGCGACCACGCGCCCGGCCGATGATCACCACGCAACGCCACACCGAGCCTCCAGGCCGAAGCCGCGCGACGCGAGCAAGCAAGCAGCAAGCAAGCAGCAAGCAAGCAGCAAGCAAGCAGCAAGCAAGCAAGCAGCGAGCAAGCACCGCGCAGCGCGACCCGGGGACCCGGCAGACGCATGAGGACGCAACGCATGTCCAAGTCGCCCACCACGGCGCGCCCGTCCACCTTCCGCGCGATCGCGCGGATCTACCCCTACGTGAAGCCCTACCAGGGGCGCCTCATCGGCGGCATGGCCGCAGCGATGGGAGCCTCCCTGGTGGCGCTCGCAATCCCCTACGTGCTGCAGTGGCTCGTCGACGGTCCGCTGTCGTCGCGCGACTCGGCACAGATCTGGCCCGCCGGGCTCGGGGTGCTCGCCCTCGGTGTGCTCGAGGCGTTCTTCATCGCCTCGCGCCGCCGGCTGGTGATGCGCCCCTCGACCCGCATCGAGACCAGCATGCGCAACTCGCTCTACGCGAAGCTGCAGGACCTGCCGGTCGCGTTCCACGACCGCTGGGAGTCCGGGCAGCTGCTGTCCCGCTCCGTGTCGGACCTGTCGCTGATCCGGCGCTGGCTGGCCTTCGGGGTCGTCCTGCTCGTCGTGAACATCGTGACGATCGTCGTCGGCTTCGTCGTGCTGTTCACCTTCGGGTGGATCCTCGGACTGATCTTCTTGATCGCGTCGATCCCGCTGTGGATCAACGGCCTGCTGTTCGAGCGCCGGTACTCCGCCGTCGCACGCCGCAGCCAGGACCAGGTCGGTGACCTCGCCACGAGCGTCGAGCAGTCGGTGCACGGCATCCGCGTGCTCAAGGCGTTCGGTCGCGGCGGCGCGAAGCTCGAGGAGTTCAGCGAGCAGGCCGAGGCCCTGCGCGGCACCGAGATCAAGAAGGCGAAGGCCATCGCGGGCATCTGGCTGTGGCTGCTGCTCGTGCCGGACGTCGCGTTCGCGCTGTGCCTGCTCGCCGGCATCTGGCTCGCGTCGCAGGGGCAGCTCAGCGTCGGGCAGCTGTTCGCGTTCTTCGCGACGGCGACGGTGCTGCGGTTCCCGATCGAGTCGATCGGCTTCCTGCTCTCGATGACGTTCGACACCCGCACGGCGGTCGACCGCTTCTTCGAGGTCATGGACTCCGAGAACACCATCACGGACCCGGAGCACCCGAAGACGATCGCGGAGCCGCACGGTGCGCTGTCGTTCAACGGCGTGCACTTCCGGTACCAGGACTCCGCACCGCAGTACCCGGACCTGATCAACGGCGTCGAACTGCAGCTGCAGCCGGGCGAGACCATGGCGCTCGTCGGGCTCACCGGCTGCGGCAAGACGACGCTGCTCTCGCTCGTGCCGCGTCTGTACGACGTGACCGGCGGTTCGGTGACGATCGACGGGGTCGACATCCGCGACCTCACCCGCGAAGAGCTGCGCCGGCACGTCGGCGTCGCCTTCGAGGACGCCACCCTGTTCTCGTCGACCGTGCGTGAGAACGTGCTGCTCGGTCGACCGGACGTGCAGGGTGCCGAGGCCGAAGCGCTCATGCGCGAGGCGCTCGACATCGCGCAGGCGTCCTTCGTGGACGACCTGCCCGACGGCGTCGACACCCGGGTCGGCGAAGAGGGGCTGTCGCTGTCCGGTGGGCAGCGCCAGCGCCTGGCGCTCGCCCGCGCGATCGCCGCACGGCCGTCGGTGCTGGTGCTCGACGACCCGCTGTCGGCGCTCGACGTCGACACCGAGGCGCGGGTCGAGGCCGGCCTTCGACGCGTGCTCGCCGACACCACGTCGCTCATCGTGGCGCACCGTCCGTCGACGGTGACGCTGGCCGACCGGGTCGCCCTGATGGAGAACGGCGTCGTCACGGCCGTCGGGACCCACCACGACCTCATGGCCACCAACGAGCACTACCGCTACGTCATCTCGTCGCTCGACGACGACGACGCGACCGCACGACAGGAGGCGATGGCATGAGCCAGCAGACCGACCAGAACCTGCCGGGAGGCGCGGCGTCCGTCCCGCAGGAAGCTCCGGACGAGCAGGCTGCCGCCCCCGTCACCGCCTCGATCACCACCATGGGCGTGCGCGGCGAGGAGCGTGAGGACTTCACGAAGGCCGAGAGCAAGCGCCTGCGGCGCCGGTCCCTCGCCCTGCTCGGGTCCCTCGCCGCACCGCTGAAGCTCCGGCTCGTGCTGCTCGGGATCGTGGTCGTGGTCTCGACCGCCGGCACCGTCGCGGGCCCGGCGCTCATCGCGTGGGGCATCGACAACGCCCTGCCCGCGGTGATGGACCAGAACGACTGGGTGCCGGCGTTCGGGGTCGTCGCGACGTACATCGTCGTGGCCGTCCTCGGTGCGGTGCTCACCGCCTGGTACACGGTGCTCGCGGCACGGATCAGCCAGGCGATCCTGTTCGACCTGCGCAAGCGGGTGTTCCTGCACACGCAGCGGCTCTCGCTCGAGTTCCACGAGACCTACACGTCCGGCCGGATCATCTCGCGCCAGACGAGTGACCTCGACTCGATCCGGGAGCTGCTCGACTCCGGGCTGAACCAGCTCATCCAGGGCGTGCTGTACATGGCGTTCACCGCCGTGGCCCTGGTGCTGCTCGACCCGACGTCCGGGCTCGTGCTCGCGGTGTCGCTCGTGCCGCTCTGGTTCCTGATCCGCTGGTTCCAGACGAACTCGCAGACGCTGTTCCGCTCCACCCGTGTCACCTCGGCGCGCGTCATCGTGCACTTCGTCGAGACGATGACGGGCATCCGCGCGGTGCAGGCGTTCCGCAAGGAGTCCCGCAACCGTGACGAGTACGGCGGCTACGTCGAGGACTACCGGGTGGCGAACACGAAGGTGTTCAACCTGTTCGGGACCTTCGACCCGGTGCTCGTGCTCATCGGCAACGCCACGCTCGCCGCGGTCGTCATCGTCGGTGGTTTCCGGATCGTCGGCGGGACGCTCGAGGTCGGTGCGCTGCTCGCGGTCGCGCTGTACGCCAAGCGCTTCTTCGACCCGGCGCAGGAACTCGCTATGTTCTACAACGGGTACCAGTCGGCCTCGGCGGCGATGGAGAAGATCTCCGGTGTCCTCGAGGAACGGCCGAGCGTGCCGGACCCCGCGAAGCCCACCCGCCTGGCGGACGCCACCGGGAAGATGGACTTCGACGACGTCGTCTTCGCCTACAACAAGGGCAAGGTCGTGCTGCCGGAGTTCGACCTGCACATCCCGTCGGGGCAGACCATCGCCCTCGTCGGGTCCACCGGTGCCGGCAAGTCGACGCTCGCCAAGCTCATGGCGCGCTTCTACGACCCGACCCAGGGCTCGGTCAAGCTCGACGGTGTGGACCTGCGCGACCTCGACACGAAGGACATGCGTCGCGCGATCGTCATGGTCACGCAGGAGGCTTACCTGTTCTCCGGCACCGTCGCGGACAACATCGCGCTCGGCAAGCCCGGTGCGTCGCGTGAGGAGATCGAGGCGTCGGCCAAGGCCGTCGGCGCGCACGAGTTCATCATGGCGCTGCCCGACGGGTACGACACCGACGTGAACAAGCGCGGCGGCCGTGTCTCGGCGGGTCAGCGGCAGCTGCTCTCGTTCGCGCGGGCCTTCATCGCGGACCCGAAGGTGCTCATCCTCGACGAGGCCACGGCGTCGCTCGACATCCCCTCGGAGCGACTCGTGCAGGAGGGCCTGGAGACGCTGCTCGCCGACCGCACCGCGGTGATCATCGCGCACCGGCTGTCCACCGTCGCGATCGCCCACCGGGTGCTCGTGATGGAGCACGGCCGGATCGTCGAGGACGGCACCCCCGCCGACCTCATCGCCGGCACCGGGCGGTTCGCCCAGCTGCACGCGGCCTGGCGCGACTCGCTCGTCTAGGCCCCGAACGGGCTGCACCACGTGGTTGGCTTGCTCCATGAGCAACGACAGCGTGGTGCAGCCCGGCGGCGTCGCCCTGCACGACCCCTTCTACGGTGCCCCCTTCACCGAGGCCGTCCGACGGTTCTGGCGGAAGTACACCGTGTTCACCGGACGGGCATCGCGCGCCGAGTTCTGGTGGTGGTGGCTGACGTCGTTCGCGATCGGGCTCGTGCTGCAGCTCGTGCCGCAGGTGTTCACGCCGGACACCCCGGTGCTCGAGAACCCCGTCGGCTCGTACCTGTTCATGCTGTGGGTGCTCGCGACGCTCATCGGGTCCCTCGCCCTCGGCGCCCGACGACTGCACGACGCCAACCTGTCCGGCTTCTGGCAGTTCCTGCACGTGCTGCCGGGCCTCGGCTCACTGATCGTGTACGTGCTGTGCCTGCTGCCCGCGAACCCGAAGGGTGCGCGTTTCGACCGCTGACGGTGGACCCTGACGGTGCACCCTGGCGGGCCGACCTGCGCGGCCGGGGGATCAGAACGGGTCGTCCGCGTCCGTGGCGGGTGACCAGCGCGCACGACGCATGTCGAGCCTCCAGGCCGTCGTCCCCTGCACGAGCGGCGTCCCCTCGACGCGGTAGTGCTCGAGCGCCCGGGCCTCGTGGTGCAGCGGCGGGTGCCCACCCGCGCGCACCACGCGCCACCACGGCAGGTCGGCGCCCTCGTGCGCCATCACCTTGCCGACGGCACGCGACGCCCGCGACCCGAGGGCTGCGGCGACGTCGCCGTACGTCATGACGTGACCCGGCGGGATCATCCGCACGACCTCGGCGACGGCGGCCCCGAAGTCGACGACGGCGGCATCGTCGGACGGTACGGCGTCGGGGGGCACGTCGTCGGAGCGTACGTCGTCGGGGAACGCTAGAGCGTCAGGACCGCGAAGTGGTCGCCGTACTGGGTCTCACGAACGACCTCGAAGCCCACGGCGCGGAAGAACGCCTCGGGGCTGTCGTCGCCGCCCGGCTCGTACACGACCGTCAGCCGCTCGAACCCACGGCTGCGTGCTTCGTCCGCCAGACCGTGCACGGCGAAGCGACCGACGCCCCGGCCCTGCGCGCTCGCCGCCACGTTGACGCGCCAGATGCAGCTGCGCAGCTCTTCCTGCGCGTTGTCGGCGTCGAACGAACCGATGATCAGGCCGAGGACCTCGTCGTCGTCGAGGACGACACGGGTCCACGCGGAGCTCGGCTTGACGTCGGACTCGGCGACCCCGTAGGTGGTCGGCTGCACGAACTGTTCCTGGCCCGGCTTGAGCGTCAGGGAGTTGGCCGCGGCAGCGGTCTTCGCGGAGAGTTCTTCCAGGCGCAGGTCGGACATGCGGCCAGGCTAACGGTGCAGGCCCTGCGGAAGCCAGTGACGACGGCAGACCGAGACCGCACCGTTGCCGCGGCGGAACCGGGCGGCCGACCGGCGTGTGGTGCTCACGGCATGACGTCACCCGAGTTCGGGCCGAGCGTCTGCCCGGTGTACAGGTCACCCGCTGGCGACGACGCGAGCAGCAGCGCGGTCGGAGCGACCTCGGCGGGGACCCCGAAACGTCCGATCGGGAGCTCCGCGGCCTTGTCCGCCCGCCACTGCGCCGTCATCCGGTCCGTCATCGGGGACACGATCGGGCCGGGTGCGATCGCGTTGACGAGCACGCCCCGTCCGCTCCACTCGATCGCGGCGCTCTTCGTCAGCGCGATGACGCCGGCCTTCGCGGCCGCGTAGTGCGCGACCTCGGAGCCGCCCTTGATCGCCAGCTGGGAGGCGAGGTTGATGATGCGCCCGTGCCCGTCGCGGAGCATCCGCCGACCGACTGCTCGCATCACCAGGAAGACCCCGGTCAGGTCGATCGCCATGACGCGCGCCCAGTCCGCCGTGGTGAGCTCCTCGAGCGGGGCCTGCGTGAGCACGCCGGCGGCGTTCACCAGGACCTGGATCCCGCCGGACTCCTCGTCGACCGACGCCACGGCGGCCTCGACCCCGTCCTCGTCCGTGACGTCGAGCACGATGGTCCGGACGCCCAGCCGCTCGGCGAGGTCCGCCAGGCCGTCGGCGTCGAGGTCCGCGGCGACGACCCGCGCTCCGGCGGCGACGAAGGTCTCCACGATCGCGAGACCGATGCCGCTCGCGCCACCCGTCACCAGGGCGGTCGTCCCGGTGAGGTCGAACACCGTCCCGTCGGGCATCAGTCGGCCATCAGGATGGTCAGGCCGCCGTCGACGACGAGTTCCTGCCCGGTGACGTAGCGCGCCTCGTGGCTGAGCAGGAACCGGATGGCCGCGGCTGCTTCGTCGGCGTGGCCGACACGACCCCACGGGATCCGCGCACCCGCGGCGGCGAGGCCTGCCGGGCCGAGCGAGTTCTGGGCGTCCGAGGACTGCGGCGTCTCGATGAGCCCCGGGACGATGGTGTTCACCCGGATCCCGCGCGGTGCCAGCTCGGCTGCCGCACTCCGGGCGAGGCCGATCACCGCCGCCTTGCACGCGGCGTAGTGGCTGTGTGCGACCCAGCCGTACACGCCGCCCGCGATCGAGGACACGGCCACCATCGACCCGCCCCGGTCGAGGTGCCGGGCACCGGCCCGGAGCGTGCGCATCACACCGTGCAGGTCCACCTGCAGGATGTCGTCCCACGCCGCGTCGGTCATGGTGTCGAGCGGCTGCCGACGGAGGACCCCCGCTCCCGCCACCACGTGGTCGACGCGACCCCAGCGGTCGACGGCCGCCTGGAACACGGCGTCGACGTCCTCGGTGCTGCGGACGTCCGCGGTGACCGTCAGCGCACTGCCCCCGGCGGCCTCGACGGCGTCGACGACGGGTGCGGGATCGTGCGGGTCACCCGCGAACACGGGGATGACGATGTTCGCGCCGTACTCGGCGAGCTGCACGGCGAGGGCCGCGCCGATCCCGCTCGCGGCGCCGGTGATGACGACCACGCTCCCCGAGAACTCGGAGTACACGCCGGTCGGTGTCGTGGCGCTCAATGGTCGATCACCGCCACGCGCTTCGTCCCGAGCATGATCAGACCGGAGAGGACCATGCCGCCCGCACCGACGATGAGGGCGGCCGGGCCGAGCCCGATGCTCCCGGCGACGAGAGCCGTCAGCACAGCCGAGCCGATGATGGTGCCGGGCTGGCCCATCGCGGTGACGAACGCGGACCCGGTGGCGCGGCAGCTCGAGTCGAAGCACTCCGCCTGCAGGAAGAGCAGCGACGCGTACGGTCCGAGCAGGAAGAACAGCGTCAGCATGTACGTGACCAGGACGTAGCCGAAGTCGTCCGGACCGAGCACGAAGAGGGTCCAGCAGACACCCGCGAGCACCCAGCCCACGACGATCGTGGTCTTGCGGCCGATGATGTCGCCGAGCCAGCCGTGGAACAGGTAGCCGGCGGCGCCGACCACGTTCGACAGCACGATGATGAGCAGCGACATGCTCGCGTCGACACCCTTGACGCCCTCGAGCATCGTCGTCCCGAGCACGCTCGTGGTGGTGATGCCGAAGTAGTTCACGATCCACGCGATCGAGAGCACGACGGTGTTGCGTGCGTACCGTCGGCCGAAGATCGCCCGCAGCGGGTTCGGCCCCTCGTCGGCGATGCCGAAGCGGGCGGCGACCTCGGTGGCTTCCTCGGTGCGACCGGACTTCCGCAGCTGCCGCAGGTACGTGTTCAGACGGTGCTGCGGCGTCTCCTTGATGCCCTTGCGCAGGAACAGGACGAACAGTGCCGGAACCGTGGCGATGAGGAACGCGAGCCGCCAGGACTCCTGTCCGAACAGCCCGTTGATGCCGGCGATGAACGCGGCGGCGAGGAGCGCGCCGATCGGCCACCCGGTCTGGACGAGGCTGTAGAAGAAGCCGCGACGCTTCTTGACGCCCTCGAGCTCGGTGAGCGCGAAGACCTCGTTGAGGTAGGTGGAGTTGACCGACTGCTCGGCCATCCCGAAGCCGCTCAGGGCCCGGAAGCCGACGAGCGAGGCGACCCCCGTCGACGCCGCCGTCAGCAGCGACGACAGGGCCGCGCCGCCGATCGTGATCATCATGCCGCGGCGCCGGCCGAGTCGGTCCACGAACAGACCGACGAGGACGACGACGACGAAGACACCGACGCTCACGAGGGTGTTCGCCAGCAGGGCGGTCTGTTCGTTCCACCCGAAGTCCTCGGCGATGCGGGGGAGGAGCGTGCCGAACATGATGAAGTCGTAGACGGCGAGGGTCCAGGCGAAGAACGCCAGGGTCGCGCCGCGCTTGGTCTCCTTCGGCCCGATCGTCGGGAACGTCCCGGTGGCGAGCTCGAGGTCGTCGGGCTCGTGGATGGTCGTGGTGGACATGGTCTTCCTCTCGGTACGGCGGTGCGGCGCTGCGACGGTGTCGCTGCGCGGGCTGACGGGCGGAGGCGGAGCGTGGGTGCGGTCAGGGGTGGCCGGTCGGGGGAGAGCCCCGGCCGTGTGCGGCGAACGCCGCGTGGATGCGGGCGTCCGGGGCGTCGAGGGCGAGCAGGGCAGCCAGCAGAAGACGCGCCTTGAGGCCGTCGAGGTTGCCGGCGGGGACGAGTCCGGCGCCGAGCAGGTCGATCTCGCCGCCCGCGAAGCCGTACGTCGTCGTGAGCGTCGCACCGGCGCCGGTCCGCGACGCCAGCACGACCGGCATCTGCGCGGCGAGGGCGCGGACGGCGTCGACCGTGCGCTCGGCGACGTGCCCGCCGCCGAAGCCCTCGATGACCGCGCCGCGGTACCCGAGTCCGTCCAGGGTCGACAGGACCCGGCCGTCGTCGGCGAGGGTGACCCGGTGCAGGGCCACCGGAGGCAGCGGTGCGACGCGTGTGGTGAGCGCGGGCGCTCGGGACGCCGGAGCGTGGAAGACGGGCGAGCCCTCGGTGACCCGTCCGAGCGGACCGGAACCCGGTGAGGCGAAGGCACCGGTCGACGAGGTGTGCGTCTTGCGGACCGTCCCAGCGGCGTGCACCTCGTCGTCGAGCACGACGAGGACGCCACGTCCCACTGCTGCCGGTGCCGCGGCCACGCACACGGCCGCCAACAGGTTCGCCGGGCCGTCCGCACCGGGCGAGGAGGCGTGGCGCATCGCTCCGGTCACCACGAGGGGCTCGGGGCGGTCCCAGGCGAGGTCGAGCAGGTACGCGGTCTCCTCGATGGTGTCCGTGCCCTGCGACAGCACGACGCCCGAGGCTCCGGAGCCGACGGCGTCCCGCGCGGCGTCGAGCGCCCGCTGCACGTCGTCGAAGTCGAGCGAGGGCGAGGGCACCATGCCGAGCTGGCGGGCCTCGACCCGTGCGACCTGCGCGATGGCCGGCACACCGGCGAGGAAGTCGCGGGCTGCGATCCGCGGAACGGCGCCGCAGTCGCGCGGATCGCCCGAGGTGGCGCTCGCGATGGTCCCGCCGAGGGCGAGGTACACGATCCGGGGGAGCGTGGGGTCCGTCACGGCAGGGTGTCCCTTCGTCGATCGACCGCGCGGGCGAGGCTGCGGTGTTCCCAGTCGGTGTCGTCACGCGGGTCGGCCCTGCGGACGCGGGTGGCGACGGCCGTCCAGTCCGTGCGCCCGGCGCCGACCTGTTCGACCGCGTCCAGGACCCCGTCGACGCCCTGGGCCACGACGCGCTTGCCGGTCGGCCCGACGATCACGAGCCGCACGGTGCCCGGGCCCTCGTGGACGCGGATCCGATCGTCCGCGAAGAGCCGGGTCGCCCAGGCAGCCAGCCGGAGCTGTGCCCGCTTGCGCGCCGCGGGGGTGTCCTCGACACCGGCGGCGTACCAGTCACGGTGCCCGCCGTTGCCGCCACATCCGCCGCACATCAGTACTCGCGTGGGCGCTCGGGCTGCGCGAACGGGAAGCGGACGCGGAAGTCGTCGGCGATCTCGTTCATCGTGACGAACCGGACGCCCTCGTGGCCCCCGATGTACTCGATGAGCCGCTCGATCATGAGCAGGACCTGCGGCCGGCCGGAGACGTCGGGGTGGATCGTGATCGGGAAGACGGCGTAGTCGAGTTCGCGGTACACCCAGTCGAACTGGTCCTTCCACATCTGCTCGACGTCGCGCGGGTTGACGAAGCCGTGGCTGTTCGGGCTCGACTTGATGAACATCATCGGGGGCAGGTCGTCGACGTACCAGTTCGCCGCGATCTCGACGAGGTCGATCTCGCTCCCGTGGACGAGCGGCGTCATCCACGTGTGCGGGTCCTGCGAGTAGTCGATCGGTGTCCACTGGTCGCCGACGATCGAGTAGTAGGGGACGAAGTCCTTGTGCTGCTGACTGTGGTCGTAGCTGAACCCGAACTTCTCCAGGAGCGTCGGCGTGTAGCTGCTCAGTTCCCACCACGGCGCGACGTAGCCCGTCGGCTGCTGACCCGTGAGTCGCGTGATCAGCTCGACCGAGCGCTCCATCACCGCGTCCTCCTGCGCTTCGGTCATCGCCACGGGGTTCTCGTGGCTGTACCCGTGCGCACCGATCTCGTGGCCGGCGTCGAACAGGGCCTTGCACTGGTCCGGGAAGGTCTCGAGCGAGTGGCCGGGGATGAACCAGGTCGCTGCGATGTCGGCGCGGTCGAACACCTTCTGCAGACGGGGGACGCCGGTCCGTCCGGCGAAGATCCCGCGCTGGATGTCCGAGGGGGAATCCGCCCCTCCGTAGGAGCCGAGCCAGCCTGCGACCGCGTCGATGTCGACGCCGAAGGACACGAAGATCTCTTTCACCATGGGACACCGTCTCTCGTCGTTGCTGCAATTCGTGCAATCGTTTGCATTGACCGGAATCCTGACAGTCGACTGTTTCGATCGACGTCCAACCGTGTAACCAGTGTGTTTCGGCTCGTCCGGGCTGTCGTCGGGCGAAGCACCTGCAAACGTTCGCGCCGCACGGTGTGACGACGATCTGTCACCTAGACTCGACGGATGGGCAGTACGAGCGACGACCCGGCCGGACACGGTCAGCAGGATCGTCGTGGTGACGTGAACCTCCAGGCCATCGCTGCGCTCGCCGGCGTGCACATCTCGACGGCGTCCCGCGTGCTCCGACAGGCGGAGCCGACCAAGGGGTGGAGCGCCTCGGCGCAGCGGGTGATCGCGGCGGCGGCCGAGCTCGGGTACCGCCCCAACCGACTCGCAGCATCGCTCCGGACCCGGCGGTCGAACACCATCGGCGTCGTGATGCCACGGCTCGCCGACACGGTCATCGCGACGATCTGCCAGTCCGTCGAGTCGGCCGCCCGCTCTGCCGGGTACCAGCTGTTGCTCACGACGCCCCCGGACGACATGGGCGCGCAACTGGACGCGGTCGACTTCCTGCTCTCCCGACAGGTCGACGGCCTCATCGTCAGCTCGCTCCACCTGTCGTCCCCGAACCCTCGGCTGATGGACCTCCCCGTGCCGGTCATCGCGACGAACCGCCACCCCGGGGACTGGATGCCCGCCGTGGTCGGTGACGACGTCGAGGGCGGCCGGATGGCCACGGAACACCTGCTCGCGCTGGGGCACCGCCGCATCGGCGTCATCGCGGGTCCGCGCCACGCCAGCACCGCCGTGGAGCGGGTGGCCGGGTTCCGCCTGGCGCACGAGCAGCGGGACCTCGCCGTGGACGACGCGCTCGTCGTCCACAGCGACTTCGAGGTCGAGGGAGGCGTGGTCGGCGCGCACACGCTGCTCTCGCTGTCGGACCCGCCGACCGCGATCTTCGCCGTCAACGACACCGCGGCGATCGGCGTGATGGGCGCCGCACGGCAACGCGGCCTCCGCGTGCCCGACGACCTGTCGATCGTCGGCTACAACAACATCTCGGTCGTGGCGCAGCTGCCCACGCCCATGACGACCGTGCACTCACCGACCGCCCTGATGGGCACCGTGGCCGTGGAGCGGCTGCTCGCGGCGATCGGCGACGGGGCACTGCAGGGAGCGACGCTCCCGGTCTCGCTCGTGGTGCGGTCGTCGACCGGACGTCCGGCGGGCTGATCCAGGACAGGGCGCTCTGACCGGACCACGCGAGCGGGTGCCCGAGCGGCGTCGCGGTATGGTCGCGGCATGGCAGAGCATCGACGCGGAGCGAACCTCCCGTCGATCGGCGGGTTCAACCGCACCGTGGTCCTCGACGCCGTCCGCCGCTCGCCCGACGGCCTGAGCCGCGTCGAACTCGCCGCCCGCACCGGCCTGAGCGCGCAGACCGTGTCGAACGTCACCCGGTTCCTGATCGAGGCCGGCATGATCGTCGAGTCCGGCACCGTCGTGTCCGGCCGCGGCAAGCCCCGCACCATCCTGCGGCTCGAACCGGGCAGCCGGTACGCGGTCGGCGTGCACGTCGACCCGGCCGTCGTCACCTACGTGCTGCTCGACCTCGCCGGCACCGTCGTCGCCGCGTCCACCACCTCGACCCCCACCGCCGACGACCCGTCCGAGGTGGTGCGCACCATCGCCTCGGCCGTCGACGGGCTCGTCGCCGACGCCGGGGTGGCCGTCGACAGCGTGCTCGGCGTCGGGATCGCGAGCCCCGGACCCATCGACGTCGAGGCCGGCATCGTGGTCGACCCGCCGTTCCTGCCCCGGTGGCGGGACGTGCCGCTGCGCGATGCGCTCGCCGAGGCCACCGGCTACCCGGTCCTGCTCGAGAAGGACGTCACGGCAGCCGCGGTCGGCGAGATGTTCCTGGCGGGGGAGTCCTCGGCCCGGAACTTCGCGTTCGTGTACTTCGGCACCGGGTTCGGCGTCGGGCTCGTCGTCGACCACGAACCCGTGCGCGGGGTGGGGTCGAACGCGGGCGACGCCGGGCACATCATGGTCGACCAGGGGTCGCTCGCGGGCACCCCGGACGGCTCGGGCACCCGCGGCGAGGTCGGTGCAGCCGTCGCGCCGGACCGGCTGGTGCGGGTGGCGCGGTCGCGCGGCCTCGCGTTGTCGGGCGGCGGCGCGGTCGCCGAGGCGGATCCTGGTGCAGACGCCGCCGATGCCACGGATGCCGCCGATGCCACCGACGCCACCGACGCCGCCGACGTCGACGCCGTGAACGCCGCGTGGGACGAGCTCGCCGCGGCCATCGCGGACGGGGACGACACCGCCGTCACGCTCGCGGCCGATGCCGGCACGGTCATGGGCAACGCCGTCGTCCTCATCGTGAACCTGCTCGACATCGACCGCGTGGTGTTCGGCGGCCCGTTCTGGTCACGCATCGCGAGCGCTGCCCTGCCGGCCGCGCGGACCGCCATCGTCGGGTCGCCGCTGCTCGTGCCGAAGCACGCCGTGCAGGTGGTGGAGAGCGACCGCGGTGCAGACGTCGCCGCCGTGGGTGCCGCCTGCCTGGTGCTCGACGCCGCGCTCTCGCCGCGGGCCAGCACCCTGCTCATCCGGCGCTGACGGCACGGGCGCCGTCGCCCGGCGCCCTGCCCGGCCGGAGCACTCCGCCCCGGCCCGCTACGCTGCGATCCGACGCAGCCGCCAGGTGTGCGGGATCGACGGGGGACACATGACGGACAGCACGGACACTACGGACAGCACGGACACCACGGACAGCGCGAACGACACGGACGGCACGATGGACCCGCGGTGGGCGAGGGTGCGCCCACTCGTGTTCCGGACGATCATCGGCGCGGTCGTCGCCGCGGGCCTGGTCGGCATCGCCGCGGTGCTCCTCGGCGACTTCGGACGGGTCGCGGTGCAGCTGCTCCTGACGATCGTCGTGGTCGTCGTCTTCGCGCTGCTGTCCTGGTACGACGCCGATGTCTCGTCCAGGCGGTCCGGGATCTTCGCGTTCGCGAGCATCGCCACGTCGATGTACCTGCTCGTCGCCGGTCTGTACAAGGTGTGGATCGTGCCGACAGGCGTCTCCGGTGACGGCATCTGGTTCGTCCTGGAGCACTTCTGGCACTGGATCTGGCTCGTCGGCGTCGCCCGGGTGGCGCTCCTGCACGTCCACCTGCTCCTCGTGATCCACCGGCGGTACCCGACGCCCGTCCTGCAGGTCGTCGCGAAGGCCACCGTCGGCGTCATCGCCCTGCTCGCACTGCTGCTCTCGATCCCGCTGCTCGCGCCGGACGTCGACTACGCGCGGGGCTACTGGCGGCTCGTCTGGGTGGTGGTGATCCTCGACCTGCTCGGGACCGTCGTGGTGCCCCTCAGCAACGCCCTGTTCCGTCCGCGAGCCACGCTGCCGTCGGCGACGTGGCCGGCGCCCGAGCAGCAGCCGGCGTGGAGCGCAACGCCGACGCCTGCGGCTCCCGCACCTGCTCCCGAGGTGCCACTGCCGCCTGCTCCCGCACCTGCTCCCGCTCCTGCCTCCGCCCCCGATCCCGCCCCCGGAACGGTCGTCGCGTCCGACGGGCGTCGCTACGCGTCCCGTCCATCGGCCTCCCGCGCCTTGGCCTGGCCCCGCTACGTCGACGGCACGCCCCTGCCCGCGCTGCCCGACGGGACGCCGGACTTCTCGGAGGTCACCGAGCGCTGACACCTCGAGCAACGAGTGTGCAGAAGACGTCGGGTTCGCCGTGCGGACCCGACGTCTTCTGTTCACCGGATGCGGTGAGCGCGACCGCAGGGCGGACGGGAGGTGCGGTGCGGGCCCGCCCCGCGCCTCCCGTCCGCGCGCCGCGCGTCCAGGGCGCCGGGCGCGACCCGGGACACCGCCCGTTCACCCCGCGGCCACCGGCCGGTCGCGTGGATGCTGAACAGTCGTGCAGGTCTCCGCCCGCTCGCTCCCCCGAGAAGGACCCTGCATGCGCGCTCCCGCCCTGCGCCCGCCCACCCTGCGCCCGCCAACACTCCGCATCGGCGCCGCCGTCGCGACTGCCCTGGTCGTCGCCGCCGGTGTCGTCACCGCCAGCCCCGCCCTCGCCGTCGTCGGTGACGACGACCCGGCCGTCGGCGCCGTCGCGGCGAACGGCCTCGTCGTCAACGAGGTCGAGTCGAACGCCGACGACACCGACTGGGTCGAGCTCAAGAACACCTCGGGCACCGCGATCGACCTGACCGGGTACGCGTTCCTCGACTCCGACGGTTCGCACGACGCGTACGTGCTGCCCAGCGGCTCGACGATCGCCGCCGGCGGGTACTTCGTCGTCGACCAGCTGTCCGCGACCGCCCCCGGCTTCGACTTCGGGCTCGGCGGTGCGGACACCGCGCGCCTCTACGACCCCGCCGGCGACCTGGTGCTCCGGTACGCCTGGACGACCCACGCGGGTGTCACCTACGGTCGCTGCGCCGACGGCGTCGGACCGCTCGTGGACACCACGGCCTCGACCAAGGGGGCTGCGAACGACTGCTCCTCACCCGTGCGGATCAACGAGGTCGAGTCGCAGGACGGCACCCCCGGCGACTGGGTGGAGCTGACCAACACCGGCAGCACCACCGTCGACCTGGGCGGGTACGTGCTGCGCGACAGCGAGGACGACCACGCGTACACGATCCCCGCCGGCACGACCGTCGCGGCCGGGGGCTTCACCGTCCTCGACGAGGCGGCGTTCGGCTTCGGACTCGGCAAGGCGGACTCCGCGCGGCTCTTCGACGCCCGCGGTGCGGTCGTCGACTCGACCTCGTGGACGGCGCACGCCGCCACCACGTACGGCCGCAACCCCGACGGCACCGGCGACTTCGCCGAGACGGCAGCACCCACGAAGGGTGCGGCGAACCGGTTCGCCGGCGTCGTCACCGCCGAGGCTTGGCCCGGCGGCCCGGACGAGACCGTGCTCGACGACGAGGACACCTTCACGGGCGACTTGAGCGGCCTCGACTGGACGACCTCGGGGACCTCGCGGGACGGGCAAGTCTGGGCCGTGCAGAACGGCGACGGCCTGCTCTACCACCTGACCTCGGACGGCGCGGGCGGCTGGGCACCGTCGAACGCCGCGGGCACCGACCTGCGCTACGCCGACGGCACGGGCACCCCGGACGCCGAGGGCGTGACCGTCACGAGCGACGACCCCGGCGCCGTCTACGTGTCGACCGAGCGGAACAACGACGTGTCGAGCACGAGCCGCCCGTCGGTCCTGCGCTACACCACGACCGACGGCTCCGAGGCCACCCTGCGGGCCACGGACGAGTGGAACCTCGCCGCCGACTTCCCCGGGCTCGGCGCGAACGCCGGGCTCGAGGGCGTCACCTGGATCCCGGACACCTGGCTCACCGCGCACGGCTTCACCGACGAGCGCACGGGCGCCGCCTACGCACCGTCGCGCTACGCCGGACACGGCGAGGGCCTGTTCTTCGTCGGGGTCGAGGGCACCGCGAGCGTGTACGCCTACGCCCTGATGGACGACGGGTCCTCGGCGCGGGTCGCCACGATCGCGACCTCGCTCGCCGTCGTCGCCGACGTGCAGTTCGACCCGACGCTCGACGCGCTCTGGGTGGTCTGCGACGAGGTCTGCTCGGGTCGGACCGCGCTGTACGAGGTGACCGACGGGGCCTTCGCCGCCTCGACGCTGTACGAGGCGCCGTCGGCCGCCGACCGCACGCTCGCCAACGAGGGCTTCGCGATCTCGGGCGTCTGCACCGACGGGGAGCGCGCGACCTTCTACGCCGACGACAACGACACGGACGGGTTCTCGCTCCGCACGGGGACGTACCCGTGCGAGGGCGGCGACACCGACCCGGGCACGGAGCCCAAGCCGACCCCGACCCCGACCCCGGGCGACGGCGGCACGACGCCGACCCCGACCCCGGGTGGGACGCCCACCGCGGTCCCGACCCCGGGCCCCTCGGCTGCCCCGGTTGTTCCGGTGGCGCCGTCGGAGTCGCTGTTGACGGAGGCGAACCGTGGCGGGGTGTCCGCTCCAGCGACCGCTCGTGCGGGGGAGACGATCACGGTGACGGTGGGCTCGGCGTCGGCCGGTGACACGGTGAACGTGTGGTTGTTCTCGGAGCCGACCCTGATCGGCACGGCTGTGGTCGCTGCTGACGGGACGGTGCGGGTGACGATCCCGGCGGACACCGTCGCTGGTGCGCACCGGCTGGCGGTGACGGCTGCTGACGGGAGCCTGATCGGGTGGACCCCGATCACGATCACCGTGGATGGGCAGCTCGCGTTCACGGGTGCTGCGGGGCTCGGTGCCGGTGCGTTGGTGGCGTTCCTGCTGCTCGCGGCGGGCGCGGGCGTGCTGATCGTGCGTCGCCGACGTCGGACTGCGGCCGCCGCGGAGTAGTCCCCACGCCCCCCCCGTCGGGGCGATGAGTGTGCAGAAGACGTCGGGTTCGCGGTGCGGACCCGACGTCTTCTGCTCACCCATGCGCGGTGGGCGCGACCGCGCGACGGACGGGAGGCGCGGGGCGGGGCCGCCCCGCGCCTCCAGGCCGGTGGGTGGCTGCGGTCAGTGCTCGGTGCCGTGCATGGTCTGGGTGTCGTCCTGACCGGGGATGGCGTCCTTCGTGGTCCAGCCGTACCAGCGGCCGTCGATCTCGGTGACCGCGCGGCCGTCGCCGCAGGTGACGAGGCCCTTGGTCGGGAGCTCCTCGGGCAGGAAGTCGGCGGTCATCGCCGTGCCGCCGTACGACTCGTCGAGCGGGGTGCAGTCGTCCACGTCGACGCCGTCCTTCGACGCGAACCCGATGACGTACCCGGGCTGCGAGACGTGGAGGCGCACGTCGATGTCCTTCGCGTCCTCCGGCACCCACTTCGGCATGAAAAAGGCCAGGTCCTCGGACTCCCCGGAGCGCGGAGCGTCGGAGTACGCGTCGAAGTGCTTCTGCGGGGTCTTGTTCGGCACGATGTCCTGGATCGCGCTGCAGCCGGCGGTCAGCAGCAGGGCGGACACCGCGGCGGTGGAGGCGAGGGCGATCCGGAGGGTGCGGCGGGCGGTGGTGGGGCGCGTGTCGGTGCTCATGGATCCAGTCTCACGACGGAGGCGACGCTGAAACATCACGTGCGCACCCGGAAGCGGTCGGGGGTTACCCCCACCCGGGCACCGCAGTACGTCGGGCCTGCCGAGCAGTGCTCAGGAGGGCCCAGGTCGCCCCGGTAAGCAGGTCCGGTGCACCAGACGCAGCAGCCACCCGTCGGGGTCCCCTGGCACCAGGCCACCTTCCCCGCCTCGTTCTCGCGGTTCTGGCGGGGGTACGTCGTGTTCCGCGGTCGTGCCGCTCGTGCCGAGTTCTGGTGGTGGGCGCTGTGGTGGGCGATCATCTCCGCGGCGATCAACATCGTGTACGGCATCGGACTCTTCATGACGCCGCCACCGATGCCGAGCCCGGACGAGACGCGCGTCCTCGACCAGGCGATGCAGTCCTTCAACCCGTTCCCGGTCTGGTGGTTCCTGCTCACGTCGATGCCGGTCTTCGCCCAGATCGCACTGGGGGTCTTCGTGGTCGTCGGACTCGCGGCGCTGCTGCCCTGGATCGCCATCGCGGTGCGGCGGCTCCACGACACGAACCGCTCCGGGTGGTGGGTCCTGCTCTCCTTCGTGCCCGCCGGCTACATCGTGCTCGCCGTGTTCCTCGCGCTGCCCTCGGAGCCACCCGCGGCGCCGCAGCAGTCCGGGCCACCCGTCGGTGATCGGCCCACGCACCCGGTCGTGACGCCGCAGTAGCGTCGGGGCATGCAGCAGGAGATCCTCCGGTACACCGCGTTCGCCGCCGAGCCGGGCGGTGGCAACCCCGCCGGGCTCGTGCTCGACGCGGCCGGACTGTCCGACGACCAGATGCTCGCGATCGCCCGGAAGGTCGGGTACCCCGAGACCGCATTCGTCGTGGGTGCGACGTCGACCGGGCCGCGGGTCCGCTACTTCTCGCCGAGCGCCGAGGTGCCGTTCTGCGGGCACGCCACCGTCGCACTGGCCGTCGCGCTGGCCGAGCGCGAGGGGCCGGGCCGCCGGGTGTTCACGACCCTGGCCGGCGAGGTCACCCTCGACACCACCGTCGGCGCGGAAGGCTCGGTGCAGGTCGCGATGACGAGCGTCGAGCCGGCGACACGGGACATCGACCCGGCCCTGCTGGCGCGGCTGTTCGACCTGCTCGGGCTCTCGGCGGCGGACATCGCTCCGGGGTTCCCGGTGCTGGAGTCCTTCGCCGGCAACTGGCACCCGGTGCTCGTGCTGCACGACCGCGAGCTGTTCCACCAGTTCCGGTTCGCGCCGGGGCCCCTCTCCGAGCTCAAGCGCGAGGCCGGATGGGCGGGGACGGTCACGGTGCTGCACCGCACCGGCGACCGGGAGTACGAGGCGCGCAACCTGTTCCCCGCCGGGCGCATCACCGAGGACCCTGCAACGGGATCGGCAGCGGCGTCGACCGGGGCGTACCTGCGGCAGATCGGTGCAGCGCATCCGGGCGACCGCGTCACGATCCGGCAGGGGCGGCACGTCGGGCGTCCGAGTCTGCTGCTCGTGGACGTGCCCGAGGTCGGCGGGATCACAGTGACGGGGAGCGCGACCCCGATCTCCTGACGGAAGTTCCTTCCCAGAACGCACGCAATGGGAAGTTGAATCGGGCGTACCTGGTCGAAACTTCCGACCCGGTACGCCCGATTCCCCCCGGTACGCCCGATTCCGCCCGGTACGCCCGAATCCGCCCGAGAAACTCCTTGACAGGTTTAAGTCAATACGGTGGACTAATCCTGCGCGCGGGCGATGGTGCCCGCGGACATCACCCGTGCAAAGGAGCACCGATGAAACGCACCCGCATCATCGCCGGACTCGCAGCTGTGGCCGTGGCCGCAGTCGGTCTGGCTGGCTGCTCGAGCTCGGGGTCCGCCTCGAGCGACACGATCAAGATCGCGTACCAGAAGTTCGGCGCCTTCCAGCAGCTCGACGCCCAGATGAAGGTCGTCAAGAAGCAGTACGAGAAGGACAACCCCGGCAAGAAGGTCACCCTCGTGCCCATCCAGGCGCAGGGCAACGACTACTACACGAAGCTCGCGCTCATGAACAAGGCGCCGGCCACCGCCCCGGACGTCATGTACGAGGACACGTTCCTCGTCAAGGCCGATGCCGAGGCGGGCTACCTGCTGCCACTCGACAAGTACACGGACAAGTGGGACGAGTGGGACCAGTTCTTCGACAACGCCAAGCAGGCCGGGCAGGGTGACGACGGCAAGATCTACGGCGTCCCGATGGGCACCGACACCCGAGCCCTCTGGTACAACAAGGACATCTTCAAGAAGGCCGGGCTCGACGTCCCGTGGAAGCCGAAGACGTGGGACGACGTGCTCGCGGCGGCGAAGACCATCAAGGAGAAGCAGCCCGACGTCATCCCGTTCAACATCTACTCGGGCAAGGCGCAGGGCGAAGCCTCGACCATGCAGGGCTTCGAGATGCTCCTGTACGGCGCCGACGGCTCCGGCAACACCCTGTACAAGGACAAGAAGTGGGTCACCGGCTCGAAGCAGTTCGAGGACTCGCTCAAGTTCGTGAAGGACGTCTACCAGGGCGGCCTCGGCCCGACACCGCAGCAGGCGCTCGACACGAACGTCGGCACGACCATCGCCCAGACGTGGCTGCCGAAGGGCAAGCTCGCGATCGACCTGGACGGTTCGTGGCAGTCCGGCACGTGGCTCAAGTCCGGCACCGCGCCGTGGCCGGAGTGGAACGACGTGATGGGCCAGGCGCCCATGCCGACCCAGAACGGACAGGCTCCCGGCTACAACTCGATGTCCGGCGGTTGGACCCTGGCGGTCGGCGCGAAGTCGAAGAACCCGCAGGCGGCGTTCGACTTCATCACGAGCTTCCTCGACAAGGACGGTTCGCTGAAGTACGACACCGAGAACAGCCAGATCGCCGTCCGGAAGGACGTCGCGGACGACCCGGCCTACACGGCGGCGAACCCGACGTTCAAGTTCTTCTCGGGGCTGGTGGAGAACACCAACTTCCGCCCGGCGACGAGTGACTACTCGCAGGTGTCCAACGCGATCCAGGTCGCGATGGAAGCGGTCATGACGGGTCAGCAGTCGCCGAAGGACGCGGCTGCCGCCTACGACAAGGCCGTCACGCAGGTGGTCGGCAAGGAGAACACCGTCTCCGCTGGTTGACGGACGTCACCCACTGACGGACTGGAGGCGCGGGGCGGTCCCGCACCGCGCCTCCCGTCCGCTCTTCCCCACCTTCGGAACCCCTCCGCACCCGGAAGGCACCCATCGTGTCCAGCACCCCCCTCGCGCCGACGCTGTCGGCGCCCGGTGCGCCGAAGCGCACCGATCCACCCGTGCCGCGCAAGCGGCGACCGCTGCGGAACGTCGGACGAGCGGTTCCGCTCATCCCCGCCCTGGTCCTCCTCGTCATCTTCCTGCTGGGCCCCGTCATCTCGTCGTTCTACGGGTCCTTCACCAACTCGGCCCTGACCGGCGCCAGCGCGGCCGACCAGCAGTTCGTCGGGTTCCAGAACTACGTCGAGCTGTTCCAGGACCCGGACTTCCCGAAGTCCGTCATCCTGACCGTCGTCTTCCTGCTGGCCTCGGCCGTGGTGGGACAGAACGTGCTCGGCCTCGGACTGGCCCTGCTGATGCGCTCGGCGAACAAGGCCGTCCGGGCGATCGTCGGCACCTTCGTGGTGGCCGCGTGGGTCCTGCCCGAGATCGTGGCGTCGTTCGCGGCGTACGCGTTCTTCAACGACGAGGGGACGCTCAACACGTTCCTCGCGTCGATCGGGATCACCGGCGCGAACTGGCTCTACACGTACCCGATGCTCGCCGTGATCCTGGCGAACATCTGGCGCGGCACCGCGTTCTCGATGCTCGTCTACTCGGCCGCCGTGCAGGAGGTCCCCGAGGAGATCACCGAGTCCGCCGAGGTCGACGGAGCCACCGGCTGGCAGCGGCTCGTCTACATCACGCTCCCGGTGATCCGCCGGAGCATCTCGACGAACCTCATGCTCACGACGCTGCAGACCCTGTCGGTCTTCACGCTGATCTTCGTGATGACCGGCGGCGGTCCGGGCACGAACTCGTCGACCCTGCCGATCCTGGCGTACCAGGAGGCGTTCAAGTTCTCGCAGCTCGGCTTCGGGACGGCGATCGCGACCATCCTGCTCGTGGTGGGGGCGGTCTTCTCGATCATCTACATCCGGGCCCTCAAGCCGGAGGTGGACTGATGGCCATGACAGCCCCGTCCCTCGACCAGACCACGACCCGCTCGGTGACCGCACCGGGGTCGATGCACATGACGTCCCCGCGCGGACGCACCATGCGGTGGGTGTCGAACGTCGTGCTGCTCGTCATCGCGGTGTGCTTCGCGGTGCCGCTGCTCTGGCTCGTGCTCGCCTCGTTCGACACCCAGGCGTCGCTGTCGGTGAAGCTGCCCTCGCAGTTCACGCTCGACAACTTCGCGAAGGTGCTCACCCCCGAGCTGTCGTTCATCCCGCTCGCGAACAGCCTGCTGCTCTCCGGCGGCACCGCGGTCGTCACCGTGGTGTTCGCGCTGCTGGCCGCGTACCCGCTGTCCCGGTACAAGATGCGGGTCAACAAGCCGTTCCTGTACAGCATCCTGTTCGGCACCGGTCTGCCGATCACCGCGATGATGGTGCCCGTCTACGCACTGTTCGTGTCGCTCAACCTGATCGACAACGTGTGGGGCTGCATCTTCTTCCTCGCCGCCACGTCGCTGCCGATGGCGATCTGGATGGCGAAGAACTTCATGGACTCGGTGCCGATCTCGCTCGAAGAGGCGGCGTGGACCGACGGCGCCTCGATGCTGACAACCCTGACCCGCATCGTGATCCCGCTCATGCGTCCGGGCATCGCGGTCGTGTTCATCTTCGTGTTCATCCAGGCGTGGGGGAACTTCTTCGTCCCGTTCGTCCTGCTGCTCTCGCCCGAGAAGGTGCCCGCCGCGGTGAGCATCTTCAACTTCTTCGGGCAGAACGGGGCGGTGGCGTACGGCCAGCTCGCCGCGTTCTCGATCGTCTACTCCGTGCCCGTCATCGCCCTCTACGTGATCGTGTCCCGAGGCCTCGGCGGCGGCAACGCCCTCGCCGGCGGCATCAAGGGCTGATCCGCCGGTCCACGCCCCGCAAAACACCGGTGTTCGCGAGTCGAACACCCGCGAACCGCGGTTCCGTTCGCGAACGCCGGTGTCTTGCAATCAGAAAGGAAGCACATGCACCAGGACGAACCGCTCGTCGAGGCCCGGATCGCCCGCCTCGTGCGCGACCGTGTCGACCCCGCCGTCCTCCGTCGCTCGGCGCCGGTGACGATCGAGGCGTGGGAGGTGCCGGGCGAACCGGTGCCGTTCGACGCCGCCGTGGGCGAGACGTACACACCGTTCACGGTGGGGTCGCACTGGGGCGGACGCCCGTGGGGCACGACCTGGTTCCGGGTGACCGGCACCGTGCCGGCGGACTTCGGCACCGCGCCGGGGACCACGGCCGAGCTCCTCGTCGACCTGGGGTTCACCAAGCGGCAGCCCGGGTTCCAGGCCGAGGGACTCGCGTTCCGCGCCGACGGCTCCACGATCAAGGCGATCGAGCCGCGGAACGACACCGTGCCGCTCGAGGTCGGCCCGGGGGAGTCCTTCGAGCTCTGGATCGAGGCCGGGGCGAACCCGGACATCGGCGGCGACTCGTTCCAGGGTGCGACGCCGCTCGGCTCGCGCTCCACCGCCGGCGACGACCCGATCTACCGCCTGAAGGCTCTCGAGGTCGTCGAGCGCGACGACACCGTGTGGGAGCTGCAGCAGGACCTCTGGGTGCTGCGCGGGCTGATGGCCGAGCTCCCCACCGACGGCACCCGCGGCGCCGACATCCTGCGGGCACTCGAACGGGCCGCCGACGCCCTGGACCCGGACGACGTCGCCGGCACCGCCGCGGACGCCCGGCAGGTCCTGGCGCCCGTGCTCGCCGTCCCCGCCAGCCCCGCCGCCCACCGCGCGATCGCCGTCGGGCACGCCCACATCGACTCTGCCTGGCTGTGGCCCGTGCGCGAGACGAAGCGCAAGTGCGCCCGGACGTTCTCGAACGTGCTCGACCTGATGGACCGCGACCCCGACTTCACCTTCGCCTGCTCGTCCGCGCAGCAGTACGCGTGGATCCGCGACGAGTACCCGTCCATCTGGACCCGCATCAAGCAGCGGGTCGCCGAAGGGCGGTGGATCCCGGTCGGCGGCATGTGGGTCGAGTCGGACACCAACCTGCCCGGCGGTGAGGCCCTGGCCCGCCAGTTCGTCGCCGGCAAGCGCTTCTTCCTGGAGGAGTTCGGCATCGACACCCCGGAGGCCTGGCTCCCCGATTCGTTCGGCTACTCGGGCGCCCTCCCGCAGATCGTCCGCGCCGCCGGGTCGAAGTGGTTCGTCACGCAGAAGCCGTCGTGGAACGAGACGAACGTCATCCCGCACACCTCGTTCCACTGGGAGGGCATCGACGGCTCGCGCGTCCTGACGCACCTGCCCCCGGCCGACACCTACAACTCCGACGTCTCGCCCGCCGACCTGCGCCGCGGCGAACGGAACAACAAGGAACGCGGCACCGCGAACACCTCGATGCTGCTGTACGGCTTCGGCGACGGCGGTGGCGGTCCCACCCGCGAGATGGTCGGCGCCGCACACCGCCAGCACGACCTCGACGGGTCGCCCCACGTCACGCTCGGCACGCCGGCGCAGGTGTTCGAGCAGCTCGAAGCCGAGCTGCCGACGCCCGGGGTCTGGTCGGGGGAGATGTACCTCGAGTTCCACCGCGGCACCTACACGTCGCAGATCCGCACGAAGCAGGGCAACCGCCGCTCCGAGCACCTGCTGCGCGAAGCCGAGCTCTGGGCAGCGACGGCGGCGGTCCGGCTCGGCAGCGAGTACCCGTACGCCGAACTCGAGGACGCCTGGCACACCGTCCTGCTGCAGCAGTTCCACGACATCCTGCCCGGGTCCTCGATCGCGTGGGTTTACGAGAACGCCGAGGAGCAGTACGCCCGGGTCGCCGAGGTGCTCGAGGGGCTGATCGGCAGCGCGACGACGGCGCTCGCCGCAGGCGGGACCGCAGCCGTCAGCGGCGCCGCTGCCGACGACGCCGCGTCGGTCGTGCGCTTCAACGCCTCGCCGGTCGCGGCAGGTGACGTGACCGCCCTGGCAGGTTCGGTCGTCCACGCGCCGCGACCCGTGCCTCCCGTCCGGAGCGGCGACCGCTTCGTCTTCGACACCGGCGTCGTCACCGCGACCATCGACGCTGCCGGCCACGTCGTCTCGTTCGTCGACCACGCCACCGGACGCGACGCGATCGCACCAGGCGCTGCGGCGGCGGAGTACACGGTCTTCCGGGACACCCCGAACCAGTGGGAGGCCTGGGACATCGACCGCGCGTACCAGCGCAACGGCACGGTGCTGTCGGCGTCGTCGGTCGCGATCGCAGGCGACGAGCTCGTCGTGGAACGGTCCTTCGGATCGTCGACGCTCACCACGCGCTACTCCGCCGTACAGGGCGAACCGGAGCTGACCGTCGAGACCGAGGTCGACTGGCACGAGCACCAGAAGCTGTTGAAGCTCGCGTTCCCGATCGACGTGCTCGCGTCGTCGGCCTCGAGCGAGATCCAGTTCGGGCACATCGACCGGCCGACGCACCAGAACACCTCGTGGGACCACGCCCGCTTCGAGACCTCGGCGCACCGTTGGGTGCACGTCGCGGAGCCCGGGTTCGGCGTCGCGGTGGCGAACGACTCGACCTACGGCCACGACATCACGCGCGAGACCCGGCCGGACGGCGGGATCACCACGCTCGTGCGGGAGTCGCTGCTGCGCGGACCGACGTTCCCGGACCCGAACGCCGACCAGGGGCACCACGTGTTCCGGACGGTGCTGCGGATCGGGGCCTCGGTGCTCGACGCCGCCGACTCCGGGTACCGGCTGAACCTGCCGGTGCGGAGCGTGCCCGGGTCCGCCGAGGTCGCGCCGCTCGTCACGGTGTCGTCGCCGCAGGTGTTCGTCGAGGCCGTCAAGCTCGCCGAGGACCGCTCCGGAGACGTCGTCGTGCGCCTGTACGAGGGGCTCGGGGGCCGGGCGACGGACGTCGGGGTCGCCTTCGGGTTCGACGCTGCGTCGGTGTCGCAGGTCGACCTGCTCGAGCGGCCGCTGGAGCGCTCGTGGTCGGCCGGGGAGCCCGTCGTGCTGACCCTGCGTCCGTTCGAGATCGTGACGCTGCGCGTGCGTCGGGCCTGAGGCAGCGGGCCCGGCGTTCGGTCGGGGAGAGACCGCGGCGCCGGACGGGACACGGGTGCGTTCCGTCCGGCGCCGTGTTGCGTGTGGGTGTGGGGGTGCGGGCGTGGGCCGGGCCGGGTGGAATCGGGCGTAGCTGGTCGAATCGGGCGTACCTGGTCGGAACTTCTGGCCAGGTATGCCCGATTCCGCTTGGCATCGCGGCCGTTCTGGGAAGGAACGTCTCCCCTCCACAACCGCTCAGGCCTGGAGGCCCGTCCACAGTTCCCGCGTCCGGCCCGTTCACGCGTGGCTGATCGGGCATCGTCACGTGCATGAACGAGTCGCTGCCCATCCTCCGAGCCTCCGCCATGCACGAGGCAGGCCTCGACGCCACCACCCTGCGCCGCCGAACCCGGACCCAGGGTGTCGGCCGCCTGGTCCGGGTCGGGCCGAACGCCTTCGTCGACGGTGCCGCGTGGGACGCCGCCGGGCCTCGTCAGCGGTACGTCACCCGGGTCTTCGCGCGGCTCGGCCGTCTCGGCACGCGGGAGACGGCATCGCACCTCTCCGCCGCGGCCCTGCACGGCCTCCCGGCGCTCGGCGGGTGGGACGTCCCGGTGCACGCGACGGTGCCCGAGTCGATGTACCGGGGCCGGAGCGCCGAGCTGGTCCTGCACACGAGACCCGTCGGCCGGGGCGAACGGGCCACGGTCGGTGCGATCGCGGTCACCTCCGTCCCCCGGACCGTCGTCGACGTGGCGATGACCGGCGACCTGCGGGCGGGCGTGGTCATCGCGGACGCCGCACTGCAACGTGGGTTCGACGACGCCGACCTCCGACGAGCGGTTCCTCCGAAGGCTCGCGCCCGAGCCCTGGCGCAGCAGGTGCTCGACCTGGCCGACGGGCGCTCCGGGTCACCGGCCGAGTCGCTCGCGCGGGTCGTGTTCCGGGAGCTCGGGCTTCCGGACCCGGTGCTGCAGCAGGAGTTCGTCGTCGACGGCCGTCGGTCCGCAGTGGACTTCTGGTTCCCGGACCACGGGGTCATCGTCGAGATCGACGGGCGGGCCAAGTACTCCCAGGAGCGCTACCTGGGCGGCCGGAGTCCGACCGAGGTGTTCCTCGACGAGAAGCGGCGGCACGGTCGCTTGCTCACCGTGCCGGGTGTGCGGACGATCATCCGGCTCGAGTGGCGAGACCTGTTCGACCTCGATGCGCTGGCGCTGCGACTCCGGGCGGCGGGGCTCCCGTGTGCCGTCCGACCGGTCCGGAGCGCTCGGCTCCGTACGGGGTGACCGCTCGGTGCCGCGCGGGGTGACCGTCCGGTGCCGCGCGGGGTGACCGTCCGGCGCCGCGCGGAGTGACCGTCCGGCGCCGGTGAACCGGCACAGCACGCGCTGGCTAGCGTGGCGGCATGGCAGTGCAGGAGATCTGGCTCGTCCGTCACGGCGAATCGGTCGCGAACGTCGCGGCGGCTCGGGCCGAAGCCGCGGGCGACGACGTGATCGACGTCGAGTTCCGGGACGCCGACGTCCCGCTCAGCCCGCTCGGCACCGATCAGTCTCGTGCCCTCGGCCAGGAGCTCGCCGACCGCGGAATCGACGACGTCCCCGTCGCGCTGTGGGTGTCGCCGTACCTCCGCGCGCAGCAGACGATCGCGATCGCGCTCGAGGCAGCCGGCATCGCCGAACCCGAGAAGCGGGTGGACGAGCGCCTCCGCGACCGCGAGCTCGGCGTCCTCGACCTGCTGACCCTGCAGGGCGTCCGCAACCGGTACCCGGACGAGGAACGCCGGCGGCAGTGGCTCGGCAAGTACTACCACCGGCCGACGGGCGGGGAGTCGTGGGCGGACGTGATGCTCCGGCTCCGGTCGCTCTTGGGTGACCTCGAGCGGGTCGACGGTGTCGAGCGCCTGGTGATCGCCGCGCACGACGCCGTGGTGATGCTCGCCGTCGCGGTGTGCCTCGACCTCGACGAGCCGGCGCTCATGGAGTTCGCCCGGACCCACGCGGTCGCGAACGCCTCCCTCACCCGACTCCGTCGTGACGATGCCGGATCGCCGTGGGTGCTCGAGGAGTTCTCCTCCATCGGACACCTGGACGACGACGAGGTCACCCAGCACACCGGCCGGAAGGACGACGAACATGTCCACTGAACCCGTCACCCCGAACTTCCTGCGGGACTGGCCACTGCCCGAACCCGGTGCCGGCAAGTACGGCCGCGGGCAGGTGCTCATCGTCGGCGGCGCCGCTCGGACCCCCGGCGCCGCGATGCTCTCCGCGCTCGCCGCACTCCGCGTCGGCGCTGGTCGCCTCACGCTGGCGGTCGGCCGGAGCGTGGCGAACGAGGTCGCGGTCGTCGTGCCCGAGTCCGGGGTCGAACCCCTCGACGAGGACCAGGACGGACACATCGCCGTCGGTGCGATCGAGGGCATCGCGGACAGCGCCTCGAGCGCCGATGCGGTGCTGGTCGGGCCGGGGCTCGACGAGCCGGACGGTTCGCGTGACCTCGTGGCCGGACTCGCCGACGTCGTCGGTCCGCAGACCACCGTCGTGCTCGACGCCTTCGCCCTCGGGGTGGCCGCCGAAGTGCGGGACCGCCTGGAACCGTTGCGTGGACGGCTCGTGATGACGCCGAACTCCGGCGAGGCCGAACGCCTGCTCGGGCGGGAGTGCAGCGACGACGACGTGGCCGACGCCGTGGCGATCGCGAACCGCTTCGGAGCGGTCGTGGCCCTCGGCGACGCCATCGCCACACCGCAGGGTCGGGCGTGGCTCAAGGGCACCGGCTCCGGCGGTCTCGGTACGAGCGGCAGTGGCGACGTGCTGTCCGGCGCGGTCACCGGCCTGCTCGCCCGCGGCGCCGATCCGGCACAGGCCGTGGCGTGGGCGTCCTACGTGCACGCTGCCGCAGGTGACCGACTCGCGGTGCAGGTCGGGCCGCTCGGGTACCTGGCGAGCGAACTCGTCACCGAGATCCCGCGGGTCCTGGTCGAGCTCGGGGCCTGAGCGCGCCCGTTCTTTCCCAGAACGCCCGCGATACCTAGCGTTTTCGGGCATACCTGCCGAGAACTTCCGACCAGGTACGCCCGAATCGACCAGGTACGCCCGAAACCACCAGGCCGCCCGACCCCGCCCGCCCCGCACCCCTACCCCCGCAGCGACTCCACGGCCTTCTCGATCCGCCGGGCCCTGGTCTCCGGGGCCTTCGCCTGCGTGACGGGGTCGGCGAGCGCCCGCTGCCGTGAGTTCGACAGCGTGTCGAACGCCGCACGCACGCCGGCCTCCTGCAGCGCGGCGGCCAGGTCCTCCGGCAGGTCGACCGTCCGGGGCAGGGTGTCGACCTCGAGCGAGACCTCGACGGTGTCCCCTGCGGCGATCCCGGCGGCCTCACGGTGCGAGGCCGACAGCGGCACCAGGAACTGCTCGTCCATGACCCCGACGGTGGAGCGGTAGGTGTAGCCCCGGTCGATCGTGACGACCACCGCGGGGCGCTTGCCGGATCCGAGCGCCTCGATGACGGACTCCGGGACGGGGAGTCCGGTCGCCGTCTTCCGTGCTTGCAGGACCGTCGTCGTGAACCGCATCCGTGCCTCCAGGCCTGGTGTGGGCGCGACCCTGCGCCCAGAACGAGCAAAGCGTACAGCCGCACCCGCTGTTCCGCCGTCGTTCACCACCGGAGCACGGGCCGGAAACCGGCCGCGTCCACGATCGAGCAGAACCCGGACACCCGGTCCCCGCAGCACCTTCCCCCACCCGAAAGGCCCACCCGTGCAGCACAAGCGCACCCTGGCCGGCATCGCCCTGGCCGCCGCCGCAGTCGTCACCCTCGCCGGATGCTCCTCGACGAGCTCCGCCAGCACGAGCAAGGGCGACGCCGACTGGAAGACCACCACCAGCGCCGAGTCCGCCGGCGGCATGGACGCCCTGGTCAAGGCTGCCAAGGCCGAGGGCCAGCTCAACGTCATCACGCTCCCGCCGACGTGGGCCAACTACGGCAAGATCATCGACGGCTTCACCAAGAAGTACGGCATCAAGATCAACTCCGCGAACCCGAACGGCTCGAGCGCCGACGAGGTCGCCGCGGTCAAGTCGCAGAAGGGCCAGTCCACCGCCCCCGACGTGCTCGACCTCGGCAACGCCGTGCTGCAGGAGAACCTCGACCTGTTCGCCGACTACAAGGTCGCGAACTGGGACGACATCCCCACGAACCTGAAGGACGAGGACGGCGCCTGGACGCGCGACTACACCGGCCTGATGTCGATCGGGTACGACTCGTCGAAGATCTCCGACGCCCCGAAGGACATGACGGACCTGCTCGGCTCCGAGTACAAGGGCAAGGTCTCGATCGGCGGCGACCCGACGCAGGCGAACCAGGCCGCGTCCGCGGTGTACCTGGCGGCGCTGGAGAACGGCGGCTCGGCCGACGACATCACCAAGGGCGTCGACTTCTTCGGCAAGCTCAAGCAGGCCGGCAACTTCCAGAACGTGCTGCCGACGCAGGCCACCGTCGCCTCGGGTGAGACCCCGGTCGTCGTCCAGTGGTCGTACAACAACCTGGCCTGGGGCCCGGCGGCGGGCGCGAGTGGCAACAAGGACTGGAAGACCGTCGTCCCGAAGGGGCAGGCGCTCGGCTCGTACTACTCGCAGGCCATCAACAAGGACGCCCCGCACCCCGCGGCCGCCCGCCTGTGGGAGGAGTACATCGCCAGCCCCGAGGTCCAGAACCTGTACCTGCAGGCCGGCGCCTTCCCGTCCACCCTCGCCGCGCTGACGAAGTCGGGCAAGGTCGACCAGGACGCCCTCGACGCCGCCGGTGGCGCACCGAAGGACTACGTCGAGCTGACCGACGCGCAGGTCGCCGACGCCGCCAAGGTGCTCAAGGCCAAGTGGTCCTCGACGATGGGGTCCTGAGCAGCATGACCACCGCATCGGCAGACGCGCCCGCGGCGAGCGGCGCAGCCGCGACCGACGCCGCACCGGCGACGAGCGCGACGAGCGCGACGAGCCCCGTGCGCCCGACGTCCGCACGAGCGTCCACCGATGCCGTCCGACGCGGCGCCGGACCCCGTGTCCGGCGCCGCGTCGGCCTCGCCTGGCTGGGGCTGACGCCCTTCGCCGCCTACGTCCTGCTGTTCCTCGCGGTCCCCGCCGTGATCGCGATCGGCAGTGGCTTCGTCGACGGCTCCGGCGCGTTCACGTTCGCGAACCTCGCGGCCTTCGCCGACCCGTCCGTGCTTCGGGCGTTCGGCGGGTCGTTCGGCCTGTCCGCCGCCTCCGCGGTCATCGGTGCCGTGCTCGGCGCGGTCGTCTGCTGGGCGCTCTCGGCACTGCGGCCGGACGGACTGGTCCGGTCGATGATCGACTCGGCGGCCAGCGTCCTCGCACAGTTCGGCGGGGTCATGCTCGCGTTCGCGTTCATCGCCACGATCGGTGTGCAGGGCCTCGTCACGACGTGGTTGGTCACGGTCTTCCACGTCGACCTCAACGCGGACGGTGCCTTCCTGTACACGGTGCCCGGGCTCGTGATCCCCTACGTCTACTTCCAGGTGCCGCTCATGGTCCTCACGTTCATGCCCGCACTCGAGGGCGTCAAGGCCCAGTGGGGCGAGGCCGCCGCGACCCTCGGCGCCTCGCGCCTGACGTACTGGCGCCGGATCGCGTTGCCGGTCCTGGCGCCGGCGTTCTGGGGGTCGCTCCTGCTGCTCTTCGCGAACGGCTTCTCGTCGTTCGCCACCGCCGCGGCCCTCATCTCGCAGGGCGGCATCGTGCCGCTGACGATCCGCACGCAGCTCACCAGCGAGACGCTCGCCGGCCTGCAGAACGTCGCCGGGGTGCTCGCGTTCGGCATGGTCGTCGTGATGGCGGTCGTGATGGGCGCGTACTCGCTGCTGCAGCGCCGTGCCGCACGGTGGCAGCGATGAGCGCGGCGGCCCCGGTCCGTCCGGTCCGCCCGGCGCAGCCGGTTCGGCTCGGAGGCCCGTCCCGCGTCCGCCGCTTCGGCACGGCCCCGTCCCGTGGTGCGGCAGCGATCGTGCTCACCGTGATCGGGCTCCTGTTCGCCGTGCCGCTGGTCGCCCTGCTGCAGTTCACCTTCCGGCAGGGCACCGACGGCGGGCTCACCTTCGCGCACTGGGCGGCGATCGGTGACCCGGCCAACGCGTTCACCTACCAGCCGGTGTTCGACGGGCTCGGGGCGTCGCTGCTCATCGCCGTGATCACCGTCGGGATCGTGCTGCTCGTGCTGCTGCCCGCCCAGATCATCACCGCGCTCCGCTACCCCAGGCTCCGGAGCGTCCTGGAGTTCGTCTGCATCGTGCCGATCACCGTGCCAGTCGTGGTGCTCGTCGTCGGGTTCATCCCCGTGTACCAGGTCGTCTCGCAGGTCTTCGGGTCCGGCTCCTGGACGCTGGCGTTCGCGATCGGCATCATCACGCTGCCGTTCGCGTTCCGCCCGATCGCCGCCGCCATCACCGCGACGGACCTGATCGTCCTGTCCGAGGCGGCCCGGTCGCTCGGTGCCTCGTGGTGGACCGTCACCTGGCGCGTGCTCCTGCCGAACCTGCGCCGGGGCATCACCGCCGCGTGCTTCCTCACGATCACCGTGGTCCTCGGCGAGTACACCCTCGCCGCGTTCCTCTCCCGCAGCACGTTCCAGACCGGGCTCGTGCTCGTGCAGGGGACCGACCCGTACGTCGCCGCGATCTTCTCGGTCGCCGCGCTCGCGTTCGGCTTCGTGCTGCTCGTCCTCATCGGCCGCATCGGGACCCGTCGCACGGGCCGCGTCCGCCGCACCCGCACCACCCGTCGTCCCCGCCTCGAGGAGTCCGCATGACCGTCACCGCTCCGGCAGCCCCGGCGTCCCTCGCCACCACCGGTGCCGTCGTCGAACTCCACGCCGTCGAGAAGCACTACGGCGTACACCGTGCACTCGCGGGACTGTCCCTCCGCGTCGAGCCGGGGGAGTTCGTCTCGCTCCTCGGGCCGTCCGGTTGCGGCAAGACGACGGCGCTCCGCGCGCTCGCGGGCCTCGAGGCCATCGACGCCGGCTCGATCCGCATCGACGGCCAGGACGTCGCCGACACCCCGGTCAACAAGCGCGACATCGGCATGGTGTTCCAGCAGTACTCGCTGTTCCCGCACATGACGGTCCGGCAGAACGTCGCCTTCGGCCTCGAGATGCGCCGGGTCCCCGCCGCCGAGCGCAAGAGCCGCGTGGTCGAGGCCCTCGACATGGTCCGCCTCGGCGAGTTCGCCGAGCGGTACCCGCACCAGCTCTCCGGCGGACAGCAGCAGCGCGTCGCCCTGGCCCGCGCCCTGGTCACCCGCCCCCGGGTGCTCCTGCTCGACGAGCCGCTGTCGGCCCTCGACGCGAAGGTCCGGGTGTCGCTGCGCGACGAGATCCGCCGCATCCAGAGCGACCTCGGCATCACCACCGTGTTCGTGACGCACGACCAAGAGGAGGCGCTCGCCGTCTCCGACCGGATCGCCGTGATGCAGGCGGGCGACATCGAGCAGGTCGGCACGCCCGAGGAGCTCTACCGCACCCCGTCGTCGGCGTTCACGGCGGACTTCGTCGGGCAGTCGAACCGGCTGCAGGGCGACCTGCGCGGGGGCGACGTCTTCGTGTACGGGTTCCGGGTGCCGGCCCTCGACTCCTCGGCTCCGGACGGGCCGGTGCTCGCCTACGTCCGGCCGGAGGACATCGCCTTCGCCCCGGAGGGCATCACCGGCACCGTCGTCACCTCGAGCTTCCTCGGATCGATCCGCCGCACCACCGTCCGTTTGGACGACGACACCGTCGTGACCGTCCAGCACGAGGTCGGTGACCGCCGGGCCACCGGCGACCCCGTCGCCGTGCGCCTGCTCGGCGCACCCGTGGCGGTCGCGCCGCTCGCGTAGCTCCCCCCCCCCCCCCCCGCGAACGCGACAGATGGGCGCGGATGCTTCGCGGACTTCTGTCGCTTTGGCGGGGTGGGCGGCACCGACGGCGGACGGGAGGCCCGTGGCGGCCTGGCACCGCGCCTCCAGACCGGTGGGGTCAGCGCTGGAAGCGCGCCTCGCGCTCGTCGGCCAGCCCTGCCTCGACGCGTGCTCGCATGTTCTCCGACATGTCGGGCAGGGCGTCGAGCCGAGCCCAGAACGCCTCGGTGTTCTCGCCGTCGGCGGGGTTCGGCGTCCCGGAGACGTACCGGCAGGCGAAGACGAGGTCGAGGTACTGCGACCGGTCGCCGTTCGGGTAGGTCATCTCGGGCAGCACCTGCACCCAGGCCAGGCGTTCGGCGACGGCGACGACGTCGGCTTCTTCCAGGACCTCGCGTTCGGCGGCGACGGCGGGTTCCTCGCCCGGGTCGACGATCCCGGTGACCGGCGTGTACGCGCCCGTGTCGGCCCGCCGGACCACGAGCAGTTCGCGATCGGCGCCGGAGCCGCGGGTCACGATGGCGCTCACGCCCGACAGCCAGAGCGGCGCCGTGCCGATCTTCTCGCGCAGGGACAGGACGAAGTCGGGGGTCGGCATGCGTCCACGCTACCCACACGACCCCTGTCGCAGACTGGTCATGACCAGTAGGCTTGCCGTGTGGAGATCATCATCCTGCCCACGCCGGACGAGGTCGGTCGCGTCGCCGCGGCCAAGATCGCGTCCGTCGTCGCCAAGAAGCCGTCCGCCGTCATCGGTCTCGCCACCGGATCCAGCCCGCAGGGCATCTACACCGACCTGCAGCGCCGGGTGCAGGCGGGCGAGATCTCGTTCGCCGAGGCCCGTGGGTTCGCCCTCGACGAGTACGTCGGCATCCCGCTCGAGCACCCCGAGTCGTACGCGGCCGTGATCGCCCGCGACGTCGTGGCACCGCTCGGCTTCGACGCCTCGCGCGTGCGGGTGCCGGACGGCCGTGCCGCCGACCTGGAGTTCGCGGCCAAGGAGTACGACGCCGCGATCCGTGCCGCGGGCGGGATCGACGTGCAGATCCTCGGCATCGGGGCCAACGGCCACATCGGGTTCAACGAGCCGACCTCGTCATTCGCCTCGCGCACCCGCATCAAGACCCTCGCGCCGTCGACCAGGGACGCCAACGCGCGCTTCTTCGACTCGCCCGAGCAGGTCCCGACGCACTGCATGACGCAGGGGCTCGGCACCATCCTCGAGGCCCGCGAGCTCGTCCTCGTCGCCCAGGGACCGTCGAAGGCGGCCGCCGTCGCTGCGGCGATCGAGGGGCCGCTCAGCTCCTTCGTGCCCGGTTCGGCCCTGCAGCTGCACGAGCACGCGACCGTCGTCGTCGACGAGGAAGCCGCCGCCGGGCTGCAGCTCGCCGACTACTACCGCTACACGTACGCGAACAAGCCGGCCTGGCAGCGGTTCGAGTAGGCGTCTGGCTCGGGGTCAGGCCCTGGCCGCTGCGGCGAGGCGGCTGAGCCCCTCGTCGAGGGTCTCCGCCGAGCACCCGAAGTTCAGCCGCGCGAAGCCCCGGCCCTCCCGTCCGAACGCCGGGCCGGAGCCGAGCGCCACCTTCGCCCGGTCGACGAGCTCCGCCGCGGGGTCGTCTCCCCACGGCAGCGCCCGCAGGTCGAGCCACGCCAGGTACGACGCTTGCGGCTGCCGGTACTCGGCGCCGGGCAGCACGTCGCCGATCCGCTCGGCCAGGGTGCGCCGGTTCGCGGCCAGTTCGGTGAGCAGCGACGCCAGCCACGGCCCACCCTCGCTGAAGGCCGCCACGCTCGCCGTGTAGCCGAGGATGCCGGTGCGCTCGACGACCTCGGTCGGCAGTCCGTCGAACCAGGCGCGGGCCCGCTCCGAGGCGCCGATCATCATCGCGCACTTCGTGCCGGCGAGGTTCCAGGCCTTGCTCGCACTCGTCAGGGCGACGCCGAGCGACGCGGCCTCGGGGCAGGACTCCAGGAACGGCGTGAACACCGCGTCGGCGTGCACGAGCGGCGCGTGGATCTCGTCGGACACCACGACGGCGCCCCACTCGGCGGCCAGCTTCGCGAGTGCGACGAGCGACGCGCGGTCGTGCACCAGGCCCAGGGGGTTGTGCGGGTTGCAGAGCAGCACCGTGCGGGCTCCGTCGGCGAACGCCTGCGCGATGCCGTCCAGGTCCATCCGCCAGCCGGCCGTGGTGTCGAAGGGGTCGGCCGGGCCTGCGGGGGCGAGGAGCGGGACCTCGGTGACGGTGCCGCCTGCCTCGGACACGTACTCCCAGAACGGCGGGTACACGGGCGGCATGATGACGACCTGGTCGCCCGGCTCGATGACCCGGCGCAGCACCTCGACCGCAGCGACCGACACGTCCGTGGTGGTGCGGACCAGGTCGGGGTCGACCCGCCATGCCCACCGGCTCTCGGCGAAGTCGGCGAACGCCTCGGGCAGGGCCCGTCCGTGCCCGACGTACCCGGTGTCGCCGTTCGTCACCGCCGTGACCAGGGCGTCGCGGATCGGTTCGGCGAGCATGCTGTCCATCTCGGCGACGAACATGGGGAGCACGTCCGGCGGGTAGGCCGTGTACTTCTCGCTCGTGCGGGACCGGTACGCATCGAAGACGGACACCATGACGCTCATGCGCCCATCCTGACAGCGAGGCACGCGGGGCGCGAGGGTGGTGGTCAGGCCGGGCGGAGGCCCGCCAGCAGCACCTCGACGTAGCGCTCGGGGTCGTGCACCCGGGAGCCACCGGCCACGGCGGCTGCCCGCATCCCGCACAGCAGTCGTCGCAGGTCGTCCGCGTCGACGTCGGCACGCACGAGCCCCTCGGCCCGTGCCCGTGCGAGCAGCGCATCGACGGACTCGACCAGGTCGCCAGCGAGCGCCGCGGTGTCGGCGCACGAGAACCCGCCGTTCGTCAGCAGGTCGCCGAGGGCCGCGTCGTCGACCATGCTCCGGAACGCAGCCGTCACGACCCCCCGGAGCGCGTCCGCCGCGTCGGGCAGCGCGACGGCGACACGGACGAGGTCGAGCATGTCCTCGAGCGCGTCGATCGCGAGCGCCTCGAGCAGGTGCTGCTGCGACGGGAAGTGCCGGTAGGCGGTCCCGACACCCATGCCGGCCTCGTGCGCGACGGCGTTGAGGAGCGGCTGCTCGCCCCGCTCGAGGAACGACCGGGCGACGTCGAGCAGCGCGGTCCGGTTGCGTTGCGCATCGGAGCGCAGCGCTTCGGGTCGGGCCATCGCGATCGTCATACGGACACTCTATCCGCTTGTGCTAGCGTTCCGGATGGATCATCCGATTCCAGACGACGAGTGAGCAGGAGACGACCATGGACACCTTCGAGTGGGAACCGTCCGCGATGCCCGACCAGCGCGGCCGGACCGTGGTGGTCACCGGCGCGACCGGCGGACTCGGGCTGGTGGTCGCGACCCGACTCGCAGCCGCCGGAGCACGCGTCATCGCGGCGGTCCGCAACCCCGACAAGGCGGCTCGCGTCCTGCCCGTCGGCCTGGAGGCGCGGGTCGTCGACACCGCGTCGGTCGCCTCGGTCACGGCGTTCGCCCGGCAGCTCGCGGCGGACGGCATCGTCGTGGACGCCCTCGTCAACAACGCCGGCACGACGCTGGGCGCGTTCGGGTTGACCGACGAGGGCATCGAGCGCACCTGGGCCACCAACGTCGTCGGGCCGGCCGTGCTCGCCGACGCGATGCTCCCGGTGCTCGGCGGACCGTCGCCCCGGGTCGTGCTCGTCGGGTCGAACCTGTCGCAGCGCACCCGCCGCGTGCCCGCACCGGGCGGGGTCGACGATCCGAGCGACTACTCGCAGCTCGCCGTGTACACCGACTCGAAGACGGCGGCGACGGCGCTCGCGGTCGACCTCGGTGAGCGGCTCCGCGCGGCCGGCTCGGACGTCCGCTCGGTCATCGCACACCCCGGCATCGCGGCGACGGGGATGAACGACCAGGCCGAGACCCTCGCGCAGCGCCTCGGCGGCATGATCGCCCGCAGCATGGCCCGGACCGCGGAGGACGGCGCTCGCTCGACGCTCTGGTCGGCCACCGCGCCGGACGTCGCCGAGGGGGTGTTCGTCGGGCCGGCGCTGCGACGTGGTGACCGGCGGCTGCACGTCGTGCCCGTCCGCGGGACCGCCACCGACCCGGTGTTCCGGCAGCGGGCCCGCACCTTCGTCGACGAGGTCGCCGCCCGCACCGTCGTCTGACCGGGCGAGGCCGGGCCCGTCGCCGAACCCGACGTGAACAGCGGGAGAGCGCTCGGTGACGCGGGCGGCGTCCCCCGTCCGAGGGGGCTAGCGTCACCGATGTGAACCGATCTCGCGTGCACCGTCGCCCGCTCGTCCGTCCGCTCCCGCTCGCCGCGGTGGCCACGATCGCCGCACTGCTGGGCACGGCGATCGTCGCCGCGCCGGCCGTGGCCACGCCCTCGACGCAGGCCGGGCGCACCGTCAGCGATCCCGCGCGGTACGTCGATCCCTTCATCGGCACGAGCAACAACGGCAACACCTGGCCCGGGGCCACCGCGCCGTTCGGCATGATGCAGTGGAGCCCCACGGGCACCGCGGGCGACCAGACGTCGACCCCGGTCGCGAACGGCTACTCGTACGACGTGAACCGGCTGCGCGGCTTCAGCCTGACACACCTGAACGGTGCCGGGTGTGCTCCCGGGGCTGCCGGCGACGTGCCGATCATGCCGGTCACGACCCCGGTCACGACCTCGCCGTCCGCCGACTCGAAGGACGCCGTCTACGCCGCCGGGTACTCCCACGACCAGGAGTCCGCGAGCCCCGGCCGCTACGGCGTCACGCTCGACAACGGCGTCCGCACCGACCTGGCCGTGACCACCCGTGCCGGCGTCGGCGCGTTCACGTTCCCGGCCGGCAAGGACGCGAACCTGCTCTTCCGCACGTCGAACTCGATCAACGGCAGCGAGGCCGCGACCACCCGCGTCGACCCCCGCACCCGCACGGTCAGCGGCAGCGTCCTGACCGGCGGCTTCTGCAGCCGCCGCGCGAACGGCGGCGGCGCCACCAACCCGGACCGCCGCAGCTACTACCGCCTCTACTTCACCGCGACGTTCGACACGGCGTTCGCGAGCACCGGCACCTGGAAGGACGGCACGGTCCAGCCTGGAGGCACGTCCTCCTCCGGTGGGGAGGGCTACCTGACCGGCGCCGACCGCGCCGGACGCGGCTCCGGCGCGTGGGTCGGGTTCGATGCGCGTCGCGGAGCGACGGTGCAGGCGAAGATCGGCATCTCGTACGTGAGCGCGGCAGGGGCGGTCGCCAACCGTGACGGCGAGGTGACCAAGCGCTCGACCGTCGCCAGCGTGGCGGCCGACACACGGGCCTCCTGGAACCGTGAACTGTCGCGCCTGCGCGTCGGTGGCGGCACGGCGGACCGCACCACCCAGCTGTACACGTCGGTCTACCACGCACTCATGCAGCCGAACACGCTGAACGACCGCGACGGTCGCTACCTCGGGCCCGACCTGCGGGTGCACCGGATGGACCGCGGACACCGGGCCGTGTACGGCACGTACTCCGGGTGGGACCAGTACCGGGCGCAGATCCAGCTGCTCGCGCTGCTGCGGCCGGACGTCGCCGGGGACATGGCGCAGTCGATGCTGCGGTTCGCCGAGCAGAACGGCGGCGTGTGGGACCGGTGGCTGCACCTCGGAGCGCCGACGCACGTGATGACCGGAGACCCCTCGGCCGCGACGCTCGCCACCTGGTACGCCATGGGCGTCCGGAACTTCGACGTCCGGGCCGCCTACGCCTCGCTCAAGCACCAGGCGACGGTCGAGAACGCGGACGCCGAGAGCGACATCGGGTGCCCGGGGCAGTGCCTGGCGCAGCGGCCCGCACTCGACGAGTACCTGGAGCGGCAGTACGCGGCGAACGACGACTGCTCCTGCTGGGGCGGTGCGGCCGAGACCCTCGAGGACTCGATCTCCGACAGCGCGCTCGGGTACTGGGCTGGTTCCCTCGGGCTGCGCTCGAACGCCCGGATGTTCGCGGAGCGTGGGTCCTACTGGAAGAACACCTTCAACGCCGCCGTCGGCTACCAGGCTGCTCGTCAGGCCGACGGATCGTGGACGCCCGACTGGTCGCCCTCGACCGGCACCGGGTTCGCACAGGGCACCAGCGCGCAGTACACCTGGCTCGTGCCGCAGGACGTGCAGGGGCTGTCGAGCGCGCTCGGCGGTGACGACGCCGCGACCGCTCGGCTCGACGACTTCTTCCACGACAGCACCGGTGCGTTCGCGGTGACCGGTGGCGACGCCACGAAGTTCGACCCGACGAACGAGCCGGACATCCACACGCCGTGGATGTACAACGCGCTCGGCAAGCCCTGGAAGACGCAGGGGACCGTGCGGCAGGTCGTGGACGACGCCTACTCGACCGGCCCAGGCGGCCTGCCGGGCAACGACGACCTCGGCACGATGAGCGCCTGGTACGTCTTCGCCTCGATCGGCCTGTTCCCGCAGACGCCCGGGCGAGCGGAGATGCTCATCGGCAGCCCGACGTTCAGCACGGTCGACATCCGGCGGTCGAGCGGCGAGCGGATCGTCATCCGGTCCTCGGGGACCGAGCCGTACGTGCACGGCGCCCGGTTGAACGGGTGGACGCACGAGCGGTCCTGGGTGCCGGCGTCCTTCGTGACGCGGGGCGGCACGTTGTCCCTGCGGGTCGGGGACACGGCGGACACGGGCTGGGCGAGCGGGGAGCGGGGGCGCCCGATCGACCGCTGAACACCGCTTGACACACCGTAGTTCAGCGGTGATATGTTGACCCCCTCGGGGAACACGAGGGGGCACCATGGGGGATTTGACGGTCGACCTGCCGACGATGCAGGCGGTCGCACGAGCGGCGGGGCAGGCGGTCACCGACCTCCGCTCTGAGCGCCCGTTGTCCGGCTCGGACGGCGGTGCGTTCGGCTCGGGGACGGTCGAGTCCGCGTTCGTCGCGTCGGCCAGGGCGCACGACGCGATGATCCGGTCCCTCGGTGACGACGCGGACACGCTGCGCGAGTACGTGACCGCCGCCGCCGAAGCGGTCCTGCGTGCGGATGCCGAGCTCGCCCGGCGGGTCCGGTGAGCGCGGACCCCGTCGCGGGCGACCCGGACGGCATCCATCGGATCGCCCGTCGGCACGACGACCACTCGGACGCGGTCCGTGACGGCGCCCGGCACGTGCTCGTCGCCGCGGAGCACGCGGCGTCCGGCTGGGCAGGGCGGGCGCAACAGCGGTTCCTCGTGACGGCGGCGGCGATGCCGGCGAGTGCCCAGCGCGTCGCGGCGCGGCTGGACGCGGCTTCCGCCGCACTCGCCACCTACGCGCGCCAGGTGCGGGAGATCCAGGACGACGCCGCGAGCCTGCAGACGACCCGGCGGAACACCGCGGACGACATCGCGGCCAACGAGCGGGCGATCCGCGATGCCACCGTGGTGGCGTCCGGACCGGATGCGGTCGAGTCGGACCGTGCGCTCCTGCAGCAGCTGGAGCGCAGCGGCGAGTGGTTGGCAGCGCTGGACGCTCGGCTGACGGCGCAGTGGGACGAGCTCGTCGCCCGCCGAGCCGCAGCCGACCGAGCGGCGGCCTCCGCGCTCGAGGACCGGTCGGTGCTCGGCAAGCTGGTCTCCGCGACGGTCGTGTCCGCGATGAGTGACGGGCAGTTCCTCACCTGGCTCGGCACCCTCGACCCGGAGACCGTCGCCGCGCTCGGTGACGACGCACGGGTCGCCAAGCGGCTCGCCGGACTCGACCCTGCGCACGTGGCCGGGTGGTGGCAGGCGATGTCGGGCGTCGACGGTGTGCCGTCCGCGGTCCAGCGGGCGTTCGTCGCGGCGATGCCGGCGGTCATCGGCAACCTGAACGGTGTCGCCTCCTGGGCGCGGGCACGGGCGAACACGACGGTGTTGGCTGACCGGCTCGCACACGCGCGGAAGCAGGTCCGCCACTGGCGCGAGCGGCACGACGCCGCCCGGAACCCGGCCGAAGCGGCGACGGCACGGGAGCACTTGCTCGTCTGGGAACGGCAGCGCGACGCCTACCGGAACATCCAGGACACCCTCGCCACGACACCGGTCTCGCTGGTGGCACTCGTCGACGACCGTCCCCCGCTCGCGCAGATCGTCGCGGGTGACCTCGACCGTGCCACGCACATCAGCGTCATCGTGCCGGGCATGAACACCGCGACGTACCAGGACGGCACGGTGCAGGACTACAGCGCGATCGCCCGCGGGATGCGTCGTGAGGAAGCTCGTGTGGCTGGCATCCGCCGCAGTGACATCGCCGTCGTGTCCTGGATCGGCTACCACCCGCCGATGGCCGACGACCCGTCCTTCCGGACCGTCCTGGCGGACGACCGAGCGCGAGCGGGCGCCGAGCGACTCGTCGCCGACCTCGACGGGTTCCACGCGGCACGAGCGGCCGCCGGGCGGGACGCCGACCTGACCGTCATGGGGCACTCCTACGGCACGACCGTGGCGACCATCGCCCTGACGAAGACCCACGCCGACCACGTGGTGCTGCTGGGCTCGGCCGGCGTGACGGACGCCGTACCGAACGCGTCCGCGCTGCACGTGCCCGAGGGGCAGGTCTTCGCCAGCCAGGGCGCGAAAGACGGCTGGGCCGTCACCGGGCAGAACCTGTCCGGTCGGCGTGACCCGACCGAGTCCACGTGGGACGCGCACGCGTTCAGCTCCGAGACCGAGGGTCGTGGGTCGGACACCCTGCACGGCGTCACCCGCCACGGGCCGTACGACGGCGATGACGACGACGGCCGGTACTCGTACTTCGACAATGGGACCACCGCCCAGCACAATGCTGCACGAGCGGCGATGGGACACGGGGACGAGATCCCGGAGCGGGGCGGGCCCTTCGACCGGATGCGGCAGCAGACCAAGGACGACTGGCTCATGTACGGCTGGCAGACCGGGGGCACCGGTGTCCCGACGCTCTGAACGGTCGTGGGCGGCACTCGCCGGAGCCCTGGTGGTCACCGCACTCCTGACCGGGTGCACCGGCGCCTCCCCGGACTCCCCGATCCAGAAGGACACGTCGATGAACGTCGAACAGTCGCACCAGGACGTCCTGGACATCTTCGCCGCCGTGCGCTCGGTCGTCGGGCAGGACGGGTGGGGTGACGAGGACCCCGGGTGGAACCTCTGCGGAAGTGATGGCGAGGACGCTGCGCAGTACACCTACGCGAGCACTCGGCGGCTCCCGCTTCCTGGTACAGCGGATCAGGTTGCCGAGGGGGTCACACGGGCCCTCGCGGCGATCGGGTACGAGGGTGCGCGTGTTCAGCACGACACGGAACTCACGCCGGAGCGGACGGTCATCAGCTACCCGAAGGGGTACCTCGGTGGGACAGCGGCAGACGGGTTCGCCATCTTCTTCCAGGCGTTCGATTCGTACGCGGACGTGGCCATCGACGGCCACTGCGTCCCCGGCCGGGCCCCACGGTTCGGTGAGCCGCTCAACCCCCGCCCGACCGACCTGCCGTGACGTGTCCGAGCGAGCCGTCTGCGCCGTGCGCGCTTCAGCGCAGCTCGCGCCCGCCGCCCCAGACGCGCTCGACCTCGAGCGACGGCGACAGTGCCACCAGATCGGCGGCGAACCCCGGCGCCAGCCGACCCAGACGGTCGCCGAGCCCCAGCGCGCCGGCTGGCACGCTCGTCAGCGCCGCCACGGCCTCGGGCAGGGTCCGCCCGGCGAGCGAGACCGCGTTGCGGAGCGCCACGTCCTGCGTCAGCGTCGACCCCGCGATGGTCTCCGTCCCCGCCACGTGTGCGACGCCGTCGGTCACCGTGACGTCGAGCGACCCGAGCCGGTACGAGCCGTCCGCAGCGCCGGCGGCACCCATCGCATCGGTGATCAGCGCCACCCGACCCGGCGTCGCCCGGAAGAGCGTGTCCGCCACGACCGGGTGCACGTGCACGGCGTCCAGGATGAGTTCGAGCGTCACGCGGTCGTCCGACACGGCGGCGCCGATCGGCCCCGGTGCGCGGTGGTGCAGCCCGGGCATCGCGTTGCAGGCGTGGGTCAGGATCGTCGCGCCGGCGTCGAACGCGGCCCGCGCCTGGTCGTACGTGCCGACCGTGTGGCCGACGGCGACCGTGACGCCGGCGTCGACGAAGCGGCGGACGGCGTCGAGCGCTCCGGGCAGCTCGGGCGCGATCGTGACCTGGCGGATGACACCCTCGCCCGCTTCGAGCAGGGCGTCGACCGCGGCGGGGGTCGGCTCGATCAGGAACGACTCGTTGTGGGCGCCCTTGTTGTGCGGGGACAGGAACGGTCCCTCCAGGTGCACACCGAGCACGAGCGGGTCGGTCGCCATCACGGCGCGGACGTGGGCCAGCGACGCCGCGAGCGCGGGGACCGGGTTCGCGACGAGCGACAGGACGGAGCGGGTCGTGCCGTGCGAACGGTGCATCGCGAGCGAACGGTCGAACGAGTCGTCCTCGTACGCCTCGGTCGCCCCACCGTGCCCGTGCAGGTCCACGAATCCGGGCGTCAGGACCGCGTCGCCCAGGTCGACGACCCGGTCGGCCACGGGGGCCTCGGGGCCGGAGCCGGTCGCGTGGATCCTGTCGCCGACGACCAGGACCCAGCCGTCGGCCGTGGTGCCGGCCGCGTCGACGACGCGGGCTGCGCGGACCAGCGTGCGCTGGGCCTCCTGGCCGGTCTGGAGGCCCGTGGTGCTCATGCGGTCTCCTTGCGGAACGCGATCACGCCGCTCAGGGCGGCGATCACGATGAAGACGATGCCGACGACCGGGTGGCCGATGGAGATCCAGGTCGCGCCTGCGGCGACGACCAGGGCGACCTCGACGATGGTCTTGCCGACGATGTCGGTCTCGATCGGGGAGCGCGGCGACCGGAAGAAGTACCAGACGACCGCGGCGAACAGCGGAGCCCCGACCATGAACAGGTAGCCGGGGAGCGGGAGCTGCCACGACCAGTAGCCCCAGAAGGCCAGGGACAGCAGGCCGAACACCATCACGGCGATCCGCAGGATCATCCAGGCCTCGAACCGCCGTCGCGGCTGCCGGACGGCTGCCGGGTCGGGGACCGATTCCCAGTCGACGGGGGACTGCGGGGCGTTGGTCATGGTGCTGCCTACTTGAAGATGATGGTGCGGGCGCCGTCGAGCAGGACGCGGTCCTCCGCGATCCAGCGCACCGCCTGGGTGAGCGTGCGGGACTCTTCGTCCTGCCCGATGGACACCAGCTCGGCCGGTTCCTTGGTGTGGTCGACGCGGACGACGTTCTGCTCGATGATCGGGCCCTCGTCGAGGTCGCTCGTCACGAAGTGCGCGGTCGCACCGATGAGCTTCACCCCGCGGGCGTGCGCCTGCCGGTACGGGTTCGCGCCCTTGAAGCCGGGCAGGAACGAGTGGTGGATGTTCACGGCACGCCCCTCGAGTGCCGCGCAGAGTTCGGGCGACAGGATCTGCATGTAACGGGCGAGGACCACGAGCTCGATGTCGTGCTCCTCCACCGCCTGCAGCACACGCCGCTCCATCTGCTCCTTCGACTCGGCGTCGGTGACCGGGCGGTGCTCGAACGGCACGGAGTAGAACGCGGCGAGCTCGGACAGGTCCGCGTGGTTCGACAGCACGAGGGGGACCTCGATCGGCAGCTGTCCGCCGCGCTGCCGGTAGAGCAGGTCGTTCAGGCAGTGGCCCGCCTTCGACACGAGCACGAGGGTGCGAAGCGGACGACCGACGACGTCGAGCTGGACGCGGGCGTCGTAGCGGGCGGCGACGGGGGCGAGTGCTGCCTCGAAGGCGGCGCGGTCCACGGGCGCCATCACCTGCAGGCGCATGAAGAACGTGTTCGTGTCGGCGCTGGAGAACTGCTGCGACTCGGTGATGTTGCCCTGGGCGGCGACGATCGCTCCGGAGACGGCGTGCACGATCCCGGGCTGGTCGTCGCAGACGAGCGTCAGGGTCCAGTGCGTGGGGGTCGGGTCGGTCACCGGATCAGGGTACCGGCCGCGGGGGACGTGCTTCGTGAGCAGGAACGGTCGAGTGCGCCGCGGCGACTCGACCATTTGTGCTCACGAACCGTCAGTGGCGGGCGCGGCAGCGGTGGCGCGCCCGGCGTCAGCGCCGGCGCGCGAGCAGACGACGGACGAAGTAGACCTCCATGCACAGGGCCAGGACCGTCGCCGCGATGCCGATGCCGACGTACGCGGAGCCCCGGTCGGCGTTGACGATCGCCGCGATCGGGATGCCGATGCAGAGGATGCCGCAGATCACCACGTTCCAGATCGCGCCTGCCTTGGTGTCGCTGCTGAACCCGCCGCCGTTCGCCATGCCCGCGACGCTACCGGTCCGCGGGTGGCGAGGTGCTCCAGGACGTCCGGAGGCCGCCGAGTGAGCAGAAGACGTCGGGTGCGGGGGTGCGACCCGTCATCTTCTGCTCACTCGGCGTCGGGCGCGGGTGCGGGCGCGGCGGTGGCGCGCCGGGCGTCGGCGCCCCGCAGGCGGCGGTCGGCCAGGGTCAGCACGGTCAGGAGCACCGCGACGCCGAGGATCACCCACGCCAGCACGTGCAGGTCCGGCGTCGTCGGGGCCTGGCCGAACACGCCACCGATGAGCGAGGATGCCGCGATCGCCCCGATGTACACCGCGGTGCGCGACAGCCCGGCCGCGGTGCCGATGTACTCCGCGGGGACGAGCCGGTACAGCGCCGCCTGGTTCGACACCGACGCCAGGGCCTGCGGCACCCCGAACAGCGCCGGGGCCAGGGCGAGCAGGACGACGGGCGACCCGGTGTGCAGGAAGAGCAGGAGCACACCGCCCAGGATCGGCACCAGCGCGGCGACGACGAGCGGCCCGCGGATCGCGGTCTTCCGTGCGACCACGAACGAGGCCACCCCGGCGACGATCGCGGCCGGCAGCTGGATGTACCCGGCGACGTCGCTCGGGTAGCCCGCGACGTCCTGCACCCACTGCGAGAACCCGTAGGTCATCGTGTAGGCGAGCAGGTACGTCAGGAACAGGCGGCCGTACGTCCGGGACAACGCGCCGTTCCGGGCCAGCAGCCGCACGTCGACGAACGGTCGCACGGCCCGGAGCTCCCACGCCACCAGGGCGACGAGCAGCACGACGGCCACCGCGAGCAGCCACCACAGCCCGGCGGACAGGTCGAGCAGGAAGACGAGCAGCGCCGAGACGGTCCCGGTCATCAGCACCATGCCGAGCGGGTCGAGCGCCTGCAGCACCGGTAACTCGGCGTCGTCGCGCGGACGCAGTCGGTCGGACGGCAGCCAGAGCGTCGCCACGACGATGCCGAACACCGCGAGCGGCACGTTCACCAGGAAGATCGCGTGCCAGCCGAACGCGGCGATGAGCGCCCCGCCGAGCGGTGGGCCGGCGGCGGCGGACACGAGCGACGTGATCGACAGCGCCCCGAGCACGAGCGGCGGCGTGGGCTTCCCGATCCGGACGGAGTGCTGCCGGAGGGTGGTGAGTGCCGCCGGGTACGCCGACGACGTCCCGATGCCGATGAGCACGCGGGCGAACACGGCGCCGCCGAACCCGGTCAGCACCTCGGGCACCACCCCGGCGATCCCGACGATGACGAGCCCGGTCAGGAACACCTTCTTCGGGCCGAACCGGTCGGCGAGCTTGCCCATCGTGGGCTGCGCGATCGCACTCGCCAGGTACAGGGCCGCGACGAGCCAGATCGCCTGCGCCGCACCGATGCCCGTGTCGCGGGAGATCGGGGTGAGGGCGACCGACACCATCGTGGTGTTGATCGGGTTGAGCAGGGGCCCGACGAGCACCGGGATGAGGAGCTTCGGGCCGAAGCCGCTGCCCGTGGTCGTGTCGGGGGTCGTGGTGGTGGTGGACGTGAGGACGCTTCTTCCGGTTGCAGGGCTGGGCGAGGGGTGCGGGTCAGGGATCGACGATCGGCCCGAGCAGGTCCATCGCCCGCGCGACGACTCGACGGTCCGCCTCGGGCAGGGTCGCGAGCCGCTCGGCGAGCTCGTGGTTCCGCGCGGCCCAGGCGGTCTGGCGCGCGTCCCGACCGGCCGCCGTCGCGCTGACGATCGACCGCCGGCCGTCCGTCGGGTCGGCCTGCCGCTCGGCCAGGCCGAGGTCGACGAGGGCCTGGACGGTCGCGCCCATCGACTGCGGTCGGACACCCTCGGCTCGCGCCAGGTCGGCGATGGTGGCCGGCCCGTGCCGCAGCAGGCGTCCGAGGGCGGCGGTCTGCGACGCCGTGACGTCGTCCGACTTCGAGGCCAGCAACGACCGCCGCAGGCGTCCGTGCATCGTCAGCACGGCGTCGGCCAGGTCGGTCGGGTCGGTCTCCGGTGCGTCGGTCACGCCCCGGAGGCTAGTCCGTCACCAGCCCACCTTGCAAGTTTGCCTTCTGATATCGCTCAGGGAACGGCGGACCCGTCGTCGCCCGCGTCCGGCTCGAGCAGCGGGAGCAGGGTCGCCGAGATCGCTTCCGCACCGTCGCCGAACCACGCGTTGCTCGCCCGGACGATCGGGTGGGCGCGTGCCAGCAGCGCCTCGCCCTGGTCGGTCAGCCGCATCCGGGAGGCCCGTCCCCGGCCCGGTGCGGCGCCCCGCTCCACGAGTCCCCGCGTCGAGAGCCCCCCGACGAGCGTCGTCATGCTCTGCGGTCGGACGCCGACCGCCCGCGCCAGGTCGGCCTGGCTGAGCTCGCCCGCTGTCGCGAGCTGGATGAGCGCCCCGAACTCCACGGGCGTCAACCCGAGCGGCGCCAGCTCGGCTGCGAGCCGGCGGGAGAGCGTCCGTGCGGCCCGGATCACCGTCCACGCCACGATGCCGTCGACGTCGTCGCGCGGGGCTGGGAGTTCCTGGGGCACGGGGCGATCGTACCGGCGTACGTTCTGGTATCAGGAAACTGATACCAGAACGGGTCAGCGGGACGAGGAGCAGACATGGGCGAGATCGTGGCGGTCACCGGCGTGACCGGGGACGTCGGGGGCAAGACTGCGGAGCTGCTGCGGGCGGCCGGGGTGACGGTGCGTGCCGTGGTCCGACGGCCCGAACAGGTCGACGCGCTCCGGGCGCGGGGCATCGACGGCCGTCTGGCCGACCTGGACGACGAGGACGCGCTCACCGCGGCGCTCGACGGGGTCGACCGGTTCTTCCTCGTGACGCCGGTCAGCCAGCGGCAGCGCGAGCAGGGCACCACCGGGGTCCGTGCGGCGCAGCGTGCAGGGATCGGCCGGATCGTGCAGCTGTCGGGCGGGGACGCCGCCGAGCACTCCCCGATGTCGTGGGCGAGCGCCGCCTGGCACATCGACCGGCTGGTGCGCGAGAGCGGGCTGGCGTGGACGATCCTGCACCCCTCGTCGTTCATGACGAACGTGCAGCCCTCGGCCCCGGCGATCCGACGGGGGTGGTTCCCGCACACCACGGGCCGCGGGGCGATCGGCTGGATCGACACCGAGGACATCGCCCGGACCGCCGCCCGGGTGCTGACGGAGGACGGCCACGACGGCACCGAACCGGTGCTCACCGGGCCGGATCTGCTCGACGCGCGGGGTGTCGCCGCCGCGCTCGCCACCGGGCTCGGCCGACCCGTGCGCGCCCTGCACCTGCCGAGCCGGGTCTACGCCGGTGTGCTGCGCCTGAGCGGCGTGCCCGCGTGGCAGGCCGAGGGGCTCCGGCAGCAGTTCGGCCGGGTCGTCCGCCGCGGCCTCGACGGCGTCGACGTGATGAGCGACGACGTCCTGCGCATCGCCGGCACCGCACCCCGGAGCCTGGCCGACTGGGCGCGAGCCAACCGCGACGACCTGCTGGGGTGACCCGCCGCACCGGAGGTGATCCGAGCCTCCAGGCCGTGGCCGTCAGCGCGACGTGAGCGTGACGACCAGGTGTTCCTGCACGTAGCCGAGCCAGTCGTAGACGTCGCGCAGGCCGACGCCCGCGTCGGCCTCGACCGAGCGTTCCTCGTCGTCGGCGTCCTCGATGCCCAGCCGATCGGCGATCGTCAGCCGCAGGTCGGTGAGGGTGCGGAGCCACGCCTGCTCGTCCTCGGCGTCGAGCGAACCGTCGCGGGTGCCCGTCAGCCAGTCGTGCACGATCGAGGCGTTCGTCGTCTTCTGCGTGAGCAGGTCGGACTGCGTGTACTTCCGGAACTCCGCGCTCGCTGCGTCGTCGCCGGGGTAGGCGTCCGGGAACATCCGCTCGCTGAGCGGGTCGGTGGACAGGTCGCCGCCGAGCACCTGCTGCAGCTGCTCGGTGAGCGAGGCGAGCAGGTCGCGCTCGCCGGAGGACAGGCCGAGGTGGACGCCGTCGGCGCGGCGGACGAACGGGATCACGCTTCGGGGGCCTTGTCGACGGTCGCCTGCAGCCCGTAGCCGTGCATGGACTGCACGTGGGCCTCCATCGACTCACGCGGGCCGGTCGCCACGATCGCCCGGCCGTCGTCGTTGACCTGGTGCATGAGCCGCTCGGCCTGCTCGCGTGAGAACCCGAAGTGCCGCTGGAAGACGTAGGTGACGTACGACATCAGGTTCACCGGGTCGTCCCACACCACCGTGACCCACGGGGTGTCCGCCCGCGCACTGGTCCGTTCGTCCGTGGTGGTCCGTTCGTCCACGTCGGGCGAGAGCAGCGTCATGCATCCAGGGTGACACAGGGTGCGGTGGCTCGGTACGATCGTCAGGTCGCGACTGGCGTTGGATGGGTCACCATCGGGGAGCGACAAAGACACGGTGCGCGGCCGTACGCCTGGGCTGCACCGACCGACCGTCCGAGTGCGACCAGCTGGTCGTCCGCACACCGTAGGAGTCCCGTGTCCATTGCCGATCTGCCCCCGTTCGTCTCCGACTCGGCCGAGGTGGCCGAGCAGGCCGCCGCCCGCGCCGCGTTCAACGCCCCGCTCACCGAGGTCGACCCCGAGATCGCCGCCGTCCTGCAGCAGGAGCTCGGCCGCCAGCGAGACACCCTCGAGATGATCGCGTCCGAGAACTTCGTGCCGCGTGCCGTGCTCGAGTCGCAGGGCTCCGTGCTCACCAACAAGTACGCCGAGGGCTACCCGGGCAAGCGCTACTACGGCGGCTGCGAGTACGTCGACGTCGCCGAGCAGCTCGCCATCGACCGTGCCGAGGCGCTCTTCGGTGCCGAGTACGCGAACGTGCAGCCGCACTCCGGCGCGACCGCGAACGCGGCCGTTCTGCACGCCATCGCCTCGGCCGGCGACACCATCCTCGGCCTCGAGCTCGCGCACGGTGGTCACCTGACCCACGGCATGAAGCTCAACTTCTCCGGCCGCATCTACAACGCCGTGGCGTACGGCGTCGACCCCGAGACGTTCGAGGTCGACTACGACGACATCCGCGCGAAGGCCATCGAGCACCAGCCGAAGGTCCTGATCGCCGGGTGGTCCGCCTACCCGCGCCAGCTCGACTTCGCGAAGTTCCGCGAGATCGCGGACGAGGTCGGTGCGAAGCTCTGGGTCGACATGGCGCACTTCGCCGGCCTCGTCGCCGCCGGGCTGCACCCGTCCCCGGTCCCGCACGCCCACGTCGTCTCGTCGACGGTCCACAAGACCCTCGGCGGCCCCCGCTCGGGCATCATCCTGTCGAACGACGAGACCCTGTTCAAGAAGCTGAACTCCGCGGTCTTCCCGGGCCAGCAGGGCGGCCCGCTCATGCACGTGATCGCCGCGAAGGCCACCGCGTTCTTGCTCGCCGGCACCCCGGAGTTCAAGGACCGTCAGGAGCGCACGATCCGTGGCGCCCAGGCCCTCGCCGCCCGTCTGACCGCCGACGACGCCAAGGCCGCGGGCATCGACGTGCTCACCGGCGGCACCGACGTGCACCTGGTGCTCGTCGACCTGCGCGCGTCCGAGGTCGACGGCAAGCAGGCCGAAGACCTGCTGCACGAGGTCGGCATCACCGTGAACCGCAACTCCGTGCCGTTCGACCCGCGCCCGCCGATGGTCACCTCGGGTGTCCGCATCGGCACCTCGGCGCTGGCGACCCGCGGCTTCGGCGACGCCGAGTTCACCGAGGTGGCCGACATCATCGCGCTGACCCTCATGCCGAACCCGGACGTCGCAGCGCTCTCGGCCCGCGTGAAGGTCCTGACCGACGCGTTCCCGCTCTACGCGTGAGCGGTTCGGTCAGCGCGGCGCTCCCGCGCGAGCTCTGGGCCGGTGAAGGGAGTGCCGTCCGCATCGACGGCACGGCCCTCGCCGCCCGGACGCTCGACGAACTCCGGGGCCGGATCGACCGCCTGCACGAGCACGGCATCCGTCCGGGCCTCGGCACGATCATGGTCGGCTCGAACCCCGGCTCGATGTCCTACGTCGCGGGCAAGCACCGCGACTCGGCGTCGATCGGGCTCGACTCGCACCGCATCGACCTGCCCGAGACGGCGTCCGCTGCCGACATCCGGGCCGCGATCCTGCAGATGAACGACGACCCCCGGGTCACCGCGTTCATCGTGCAGCTCCCGCTGCCGCAGGGCATCGACCCGACGCCGATGCTTGAGCTGATGGACCCGTCGAAGGACGCCGACGGCCTGCACCCGACGAACCTCGGCGAGCTGGTGCTCGCCGTGCCCGGTGGTGCCGGCACGATCGACGCACCGCTGCCCTGCACTCCGCGGGGCATCGTCGCGATGCTCGACGCGTACGAGATCCCGATCCGCGGCGCACACGTCACGATCATCGGGCAGGGGCTGACCGTCGGACGGCCGCTCGGCCTGCTGCTCACGCGGCTCGAGGCGACCGCGACCCTGACCCACTCGCTGACCGCCGACGTCGCCGCGGAGTGCCGTCGCGCCGACATCATCGTCGCCGCAGCCGGGGTCGCCGGGCTCGTCAAGCCGGACTGGGTCCAGCCCGGAGCCGCCGTCATTGACGTGGGGATCACCCGCGTGGTCAACGAGGAGACCGGCAAGGCGAAGCTGCACGGCGACGTCGACCCCGCGGTCGCGTCGGTCGCGGGCTTCCTGTCGCCCACCCCCGGTGGCGTCGGGCCGATGACCCGCGCGATGCTCATGAAGAACGTCGTCGAGGCCGCCGAGCGCCAGCTGAAGTAGCGCGCGGTCGCGCGCGGCGTGCGCTCGCGTGACGCTCGCGTGCTGGTCGCGTGCCGATGGTGTGCAGCAATGGTCGGGTGGCGTCATCGCACCCGACCATTGCTGCTCACGAAGTGCACTCCGCCGGTGCTACGGTCGCGGCATGGGGGATGAACGTCTGCAGACGACGCCGGTGATGCGAGCCCGGCCCGAGCCGTCGCAACTGACCAAGGACGCCCGGTGGCTGATCGTCATCGTGGTGCTCTGCGTGCTGTTCCAGGCTCCGGGGTCGACCTGGGCGACGACCTTCGTGCACGCCGGCCAGGAGTACACGTTCACGTCGGAGCCCTGGTTCGGATGGACGCTCGCGACGGTGGGGTTCGCGGTCGCCGGGTTCGTCGTCGCGATCGCCCGCCGAGGTGTAGCCCGGTTCGACGAGCACACCGTGATGGGCCTGACCCTGGCCGCCGTGCTCGGGACCACCGCCCTGGTGTGGTTGCTCATGCCGGCGCAGACCGCGTGGGTGGAGTGGGCCGTGGAGCACGGTCGGACGCACCCGTTCGTGCTCGGGAACGTGGTGGAGTACGTCCGGTACGCGGACTACCTCGGCTGAGTCGGCGCGGGCGCGGCGGGGCTGTCGGGGTGCTGCCGTTCTTTCGCGCTGAGCGACAGCCCACGGGCTGATCGCCGCGTGAACTGTCGCTCAGCGCGAAACGTCGAGCGGCGGAGCGCCGTCAGTCGCGCCGGGCGCCCTGCGCGGCGTGCACCGTGAACACGTTCGGCTCGCGGAACCCGGCGTCGGCGAAGGCGGCGGTGACGGCGGCGGTGATCGCCCCGCGCGACTCCTGGTCGACCAGCGCGATCGCCGCACCGCCGAACCCACCACCGGTCATGCGCGCACCGACCGCACCGTGCTCGACGGCCGTCGCGACGGCCAGGTCGAGCTCCGGCACGGAGATCTCGAAGTCGTCCCGCATCGACTCGTGCGACGCGACGAGCAGCGAACCGATCGCCCGGGGGCCCTGTTCGCGCAGCGTGCGGACGGTGTCGAGGACGCGCTGGTCCTCGGTCACGATGTGCCGGACCCGGCGGAAGGTCTCGTCGTCCAGGAGCTCCTGCGCACGAGGCAGGTCCTCGACGCTGACGTCACGCAGTGCCTCGACGCCGAGCACCTGGGCACCCTTCTCGCACGAGGCCCGACGAGCCGCGTAGCCACCGGTTGCGTGGGCGTGCTCGACGCGGGTGTCGATCACCAGGACCTCGAGCCCGTTCGCCTCGAGCGCCAGGTCGACGACGGCGGTGTCGAGCGTGCGGCAGTCGAGGAACACGACGGCGTCCTGCTCGCCGAGCAGCGAGGCGGACTGGTCCATGATCCCGGTGGGGGCACCGACGGCGTGGTTCTCCGAGTACTGCCCGACGCGCGCCAGGGTCTTCCGGTCGAGGCCGAGTTCCCACAGGTCGTTGAAGGCCAGCGCGACACCGCACTCGATCGCCGCACTGGACGACAGGCCCGCACCGACCGGCACGTCGGACTCGATGAAGACGTCGAACCCGGTCTTGTCGTCCAGATCGGCACCGGCCTGCTCGCGCAGGGCCCAGGCGATGCCGAAGACGTACGCCGACCAGCCGCCCATCGCCTCGGGCGACAGGTCGTCGAGGGACAGCGCCACCGGCTCGCTCGTGGCGTCGAAGGCGGAGGCGACGCGGATCGTCCGGTCGTCGCGCTGCGCGATGGAGGCGGTGGTGCGACGGTCGATCGCGAAGGGCAGCACGTAGCCGTCGTTGTAGTCGGTGTGCTCACCGATCAGGTTGACGCGACCCGGGGCGGAGTACCGCACCGTCGGCTCGTACCCGTAGACCTGCTGGAACGTCATGCGCGCTCGACTCCCTGTCGGATGAACTCGGCCGCCTTCTCGGGCACGAGGTCCCCGATCCAGGCGCCCATGGCGGCTTCGCTGCCGGCCAGGAACTTCAACTTGTCCGCCGCACGTCGCGGCGAGGTGATCTGCAGCATCAGCCGCACGGTGTCGCGGGCGGTGTGCACCGGCGCCTGGTGCCACGCGGCGATGTACGGCGTCGGATCGCCGTAGAGCGCGTCGAGCCCACGCGTGAGCCGGAGGTGCATGTGGGCCAGCTCGTCCTTCTCGGCGTCGGTCAGGCCGGCGAAGTCGGGGACGTGGCGGTGCGGCAGCATGTGGATCTCGATGGGCCAACGCGCGGCGAACGGGACGAAGGCGGTGAAGTGCTCGCCAGCGAGGACGACCCGCTCGGAACCCCGCTCGTTCGCGAGGTGCTGCTCGAACAGGTCCGGACCGAACCGTTCGATGCTCGCGAGCAGGCGCTGGGTGCGCGGCGTGATGTACGGGTACGAGTAGATCTGCCCGTGCGGGTGGTGCAGCGTGACACCGATCGCCTCGCCCCGGTTCTCGAAGGGGAACACCTGCTGGATGCCCGGCATCGCGGAGAGTGCGGCGGTGCGATCGGCCCAGGCTTCGACGACGGTGCGGGCACGCGACTCTGAGATGGAGGCGAAGGACCCGGAGGTCTCGGGCGAGAAGCACACGACCTCGCACCGGCCGACCGAGCGGAGCTGGCGGTTCAGGCCGACGTCGCTCAGGGACTCGAGCGACTCGGGAGCGTCGTCGGCTTCGAGCAGCGGTCCGAACGACGGCGAGCGGTTCTCGAACACGGCGACGTCGTAGCGGCTCGGGATCTCGGACGGGTTGGCCGGGCTCTGGGGCGCGAGCGGGTCCTGGTCGGCCGGCGGCAGGAACACCCGGTTCTGCCGGGACGCCGCGATCGAAACCCACTCGCCCGTCAGGACGTCCTGCCGCATCCGCGCCGTCTCGGGCCGCGGGTCGAGCACGCGCTCGTCGATGCTGCGTTCTGCGGGCAGCGTCGAGTCGGCGTCGTCGAAGTAGAAGAGGTCGCGGCCGTCCGCGAGCTTCGTCACGCGCTTGGTGATCACCGGAACAGCCTAGTGCCCATCCGAAGCGTTGCGAAAGACATCGGAAGCAAGCGAAACTGTGCACATGACGGACGCCGACCTCTCGTTCCTCGCCGGCGCGCTGCCCGCGCCCCTCCGGCAGGACCGCATCGTCGCGATCGTCGACGGCGCCCCCGGCATGGTCCGGACGGCCGCGTTGGCCGCGTCCCTCGGCACCAGCGAGGTGACGGTCCGCCAGGACCTCGCCGTCCTCGACCAGGAGGCCCGGATCCGGCGGGTGCACGGAGGCGCGGTCCGCCTCTGGGCCGGGTCCACCGAGCGCCCCTTCGAGGAGACCGCCGTCGAGCACCAGGTGGCCAAGGCCGCCATCGGCCGTGCGGCCGCTGCGCTGGTCCGCCCGGGGGAGTGCGTCGTCCTCGACGTCGGCACCACGCCGGCCGCCGTCGCCGAGGCCCTCGTGGCGCGCACCGAGCTCACCGGCGTCACGGTCGTCACGAACTCCCTCACCACGGCGCTCGCGCTCGAGCGTGCGGTCCCGCGCTTCACCGTGATCGTCACCGGCGGCACCCTCCGGCCCCTGCAGCACTCGCTCGTCGCCCCCTTCAACGGCGCGGTCCTGCCGATGATCGCCGCGGACGTCGTGTTCCTCGGCGGGACCGGACTCGACGTCGACCACGGCCTGACGAACGTGAACCTGCCCGAGACCGAGGCCAAGCGGATGCTCGCGGCGACGGCCCGGCGTACGGTCGTGGTCGCGGACGGGTCGAAGTTCGGCCGGGCCCACATCGGGGTCGTCCGCGCGCTCGAGGACATCGACGTCGTCGTCACCGCCGAGGCCGACGCCGCCGCGGTCGCCACGATCCGGGCGGCCGGGACCCAGGTGATCGTCGCCGACGGCGAGCAGCACACCGAACCAGCCGGAAGGAAGAACACCCCATGACCGCAGCACCCACGGGTGGCCAGTACCGCCTCCACCACGCCGGACCCGACGGGGTCGTCGAAGCCGTGGTCACCGAGGTCGCCGCGGGCATCCGCGAACTCCGCGTCGCCGGCTTCGACATCACCGAGCCGTTCCCCGTGACCGAGCAGCCGCCGGGGGCGAACGGCATCGTCCTGGCGCCCTGGCCGAACCGCGTCGCCGGTGGTGTGTGGGAGTTCGACGGCAAGCGGCAGCAGCTCGACGTCTCGGAGCCGAAGTACGGCAACGCGTCGCACGGACTGCTCCGGTTCGCCCCGTACCGGGTGGTCTCGCAGACCGAGACGTCGATCCAGCAGGAAGCGACGATCCACCCGCAGCACGGGTGGCCCTTCACCCTCGAGACGCGCGTGCTGCACGAACTCGTCGACGACGGCATCCGTGTCACGCACGAGGTCACGAACCGTTCGGGCGTGCGCGCACCCTTCGCTGTCGGCGCGCACCCGTACCTGCGTGCCGGTGACACCCCCGCCGACGACCTGGTCGTCACGCTCGACGCCGCGACCGCCTTCACCGTCGACGAGCAGAAGGTCCCGAACGGTTCGGTGCCGGTCGAGGGCACGCCGTACGACCTGCGCCAGGGGCGACGTGCCGGGGACTCGGACCTCGACACCGCCTACACGGACGTCACCCCCGACGCCGACGGGATCCGCCGCACGACGATGCACGGGCCGGAGGGCGACGGGGTCGAGCTCTGGCAGGACGCCTCGTTCCCCTACGTGCAGGTCTTCACCTCGCGCGAGTACCCGCGGGGCGACGGGAAGGGCCTGGCGGTCGCGGTCGAACCGATGACGGCGCCCGCGAACGCCCTGAACTCGGGCGAGGGCCTGCGCTGGCTCGAGCCGGACGAGACCTGGACCGGTTCGTGGGGGATCCGCCGCGTCTGGTCCTGAGGAGTCCGGTCGGCACCACCGCTGACACGAAGAAGGCCCCGCCGGGTGTCCGGCGGGGCCTTCTGTGTTCGTGTCGGACGCCGGGCGTCAGCCGCGGCGCATCCGGAGTGCCTCGACCGCGAGGGACTCGGTCGCGTACCGGCCGACCTCGTGCGCCCACGCCGGGTCGTCGCCACGGAGCGCGATGAAGTCCTTGCGCTGCCGGCAGACGTAGCCGAGCACGGCGGTGGCCGTCGCGACCTCGATGAAGTCCTTGCGGATGTGGCGGGTCGTGACCTGGGCGTTGCGGCGGAGCGTGTCGAGCAGGAGCTCGTTGCTCATCGTCGTGTTGGTCGCTGCTGCGAGCTCGACGATGCGGCGCGCGTCACCGGTGGTGCTGGTCTGCGTGGCTTCGATGGGCTCGATCACGGTGTACCCCGTTCGTTCGTGGTGGTGCTGTGCTGCAGGATCCGGTGATCGGATCCGGGAACGACACTATCGGCGGCAGCCCAACAATCCGCTGAGGGCGGGCTGTGGTGGGCAGGGGATCTCCCATGAGCCCGCTGGGGACGGGTTGTACCCCGTTCAGGAGCAGACGGCGTCCTCAGACGCAGCGGGCGCTGCCGACGGGTCCGCCGAGGGCGTCGAGGGACTCGCTGACGCGGTCCGCCAGGTACTGGTAGCCGGCGTCGTTCGGGTGGCCGCCGTCGACGGCGGAGTACCCCGGGCTGTTGCTCGACGTGAACCACCTGCCGGCGAGGGCGTCGATGTACGGGACACCGGCGGCGGCGGCACCCGCGGAGACCGACGCGGCGACACCGACGGTCGAGTTCGCCCACGGCAGCGGTGCTGACGGGCCGAGCGCGACGACGACGGCGTCCGGCCAGGTCTGCTGCGCCGTGTGGAGGGTCCGCTCCACCGTGGCGCGGAGGGTGTCCGAGTCGACGAGCCAGTCGTTCTGGCTTCCCTGCACGATCACGAGCTGGGGGTCGAACGCAGCGTGCCGCTCGAGGCGTGGCCCGTACGTGTAGTGCGACGAACCGGTCCGACCGGTGTCGACGTAGCCCGTGCCCGGGTACCCGTCGATCTTGGCCGTCCACCCACGGTCCTCGCTGAGGTCCTGCGCCCAGCCGCGGAGTCCGCTGGCCGAGCCCCGACCCGAGGTGTACGAGTCGCCCACGATCAGGACGCGTGACCCGGGTTCGATCGCCGCGGCGACGCGATCGGCCGAGACGCCGGGGGCAGCGACGGCCGAGGCCGAGGTCGACGAGGACACCGGCTGGCAGGCAGTCGAGACGCTCGGCAGGATCAGCAGGAGTCCGGAGACCCCGAGTGCCATCGCGCCGAGGGCGAGTGCCGGCACCAGCTTCCGGCGGCGTCGGCGCATCGTCGCCGGGCCGGTGGGGGTGCCCGGCCGCTCGCGCTGCGATCGTCGGCCCATCGAGGACATTCTAGACAGGAGCTAGTGGGTGGGCCCCGTGGGGCTCGAACCCACGACCCTCGGATTAAAAGTCCGGTGCTCTACCAACTGAGCTAGAGGCCCTCACCCGCAAGGCTAGCGGGTGAGGGCCTCTGAGACGGAACCGTCTGACCGGGTCAGCCCCGGCGTCCGGTGAGCGTCCGCAGCAGCCACGCGATGACCGCGATGATCAGCAGCACGATGCCGACGTAGAACAGGAACTTGAGGCTCGCAGCGAAACCGCCGACGAACAGCAGGATGACTGCGATCACAGCCAGGATGATGAGCAGGGCGTTCATGGATGGTCCTCTCCTTCACGTGCAGGGAGGAGCGCCTCCCTGCCGCAACACGGTACGCGTGGCGCAGCGGTTGCGTTCTGGGCGAACGGGACGCGGGCGTGTCACCGGCCGCGCCTACACTGCTGCGGTGCCTCGCGATCACCACCGTCCCGTCCACTTCACCGACGCCGAGTTCGCCGCCATCCAGGGCGGTGAGGACCCGGCGCTCGTGAACCGTGTCGCGCACGAGACCGCGAACGCCCTGCTGCACCGGGTGCGCGAGGACCCGGACCCGGCCGTGGTCGAGCGGCTCGTCACCTACACCGACGTGCACGGCATCGACGCCATCGCGGAACTGTGGGCGCGGGTCGGGGCACACACCCTGCCGGGGGCGCTCTGGCGGGTGTACCTCGTGCGCATCGTCATCCGGCAGAACCCGGAGGAGATCGCGTACCTGTTCGAGCGGGGCACGGCGCAGATCGGCACGATCGACCAGGCGGTCGCGGGTGCCGAGGAACCGACGGGCCCGGCGGAGATCCTGACGCTCGCCGACCGCATCCTGCACGGCCTGTACACGGGCGACCTCGCGGTGGCGCTCGACCGCGGGGCGTCGTTCTGCCGTCTGACCGCCGCCGGCGCGACCGCCGTGGCGGACGAGTCCGACCTGGTGGCGTCCGAGCGCGCGAGCGAACTCACGACGCGGGCGCTCCGCCTGACGGAGCTGGCGGCCGACCTGACCGAGGCTGCGGCGCTCTGGCGCCGCGACAGCCTGGACTGAGCGAGCGGCGGGGCGGACCCGCACCGGGCCTCCAGGCCCGCGCAGCAGCGCGATGCCGCGCCAGGCCAGGGCCGCGCAGCAGAGGACCGGAACGGATCCGGGCACAAAAAGACCGGGCCGCAGAAGCGCCTCTCGGCGCGAGGCCGCTCGAAGCGGCGAATTTTGGAGCCCGGGGCTTGCTGCGGCCCGGCGAGACCAAGTCTACGAGACGTCGGCTGATCACTCGACCCTGTTCACTCATGGTGGACAGAACCGGCCCCGGGAGTGCCCGCGCGCACCCCTGTGCAGGCCCGCCGCGCCCATCCCGCCGAGAAATCCCGACCCCCATCCAATCCACAGCGGGGACCGCACCGAATCATCTGCGTGACGGACGGAATGCCCGTCACGAAGCGAGAGGCCCGGTGTGACCCGGACCGGCACCGCCGGTCAATTCCCTGTGGGTCACGCCGGCCCCTCGTCTCGACCGCCCATGCGGGGGCTTCGTGCTACCCGCCTGGTCAACGAAAGCAACCGAGAGGAGGGAAACCTGCAATGCTTGCCCTCGTGGATAGCGACACCGAACGCTGGAGCTCGTCAGAGCCAGCTCAGGCATCGCCGGACGACCTCCTCGCCCGGGTCGCCGCCGGTGACCAAGCCGCCTTCGCGGACCTCTACGACGCACTCTCCGGTCGGGTCCTCGGTCTGATCACGCGCCTCCTCCGGGACCGCGCGCAGTCGGAAGAGGTCACACAGGAGGTCTTCCTGGAGGTCTGGCAGCAGGCCACCCGCTTCGACCGGAAGCGTGGGACGGCCGCCAGCTGGGTCCTCACCATGGCCCACCGCCGAGCGGTCGACCGGGTCCGTGCCTCGCAGTCGTCGCACGACCGCGACACCAAGATCGGCATCCGCGACCTCGAGGCCGGTTTCGACCAGGTCTCCGAGTCCGTCGAGATCCGCATCGAGCACGAGCGCGTCGGCCGAGCGCTGGCGAAGCTCACCGAGTTCCAGCGGCAGGCCGTGCAACTCGCGTACTACGGCGGCTACTCGCACAGCGAGATGGCCGAACACCTCGGTGTCCCCATCGGCACCGTCAAGACCCGTCTCCGTGACGGGATGATCCGACTCCGAGACGAGATGGGGGTGACCTCATGACCGAACGCCACGACGACCCCGCACTGATGACGGGTTCCCACGCACTCGACGCGCTGTCCGACGACGAGCGCGCGCTCCTCGAGGACGCCCTCCGGACGTCCCCCGAGCTGCAGGCCGAGAACGACTCGCTGCGCGAGACCGCGCTGCAGCTCGCCTACGCCGTCGCACCGATCGAGCCCCCCGCGTCGCTGAAGGCGTCGCTGCTGGCCCGGATCGCGACGACCCCCCAGGCCGCGCCCCTCGCCGACACGACGATCGACCAGACCCCGGTTGCCGAGACCACCTCCGTCCAGGAGGCCCGTCCCGAGCCCGCCAGGCACGTCGCCTCGATCGCCGACGGCCCCACCGCCGGTGGCCGGGCATCGTCGGAGGCTCGCCGCCGCTGGTTCCAGCGTCCGGCGGTCATGCTGACGGCCGCAGCTGCCGTCGCCGCGGTCTTCTTCGGCGGACTCGGCGTCGGGTCGATCTTCGACCCGAACGGCTCCGGCACGGGCACCACCCAGGCCTCGAGCGGTCTCGACCGCATCTACGCCGCCTCAGACTTCCAGCGCACCACCACCAAGGTCGCGGGCGGCGGTTCGGCGACGGTCGTGTGGTCGAACGACCTCGGCAAGTCCGCGGTGATCCTCGACGGTGTGGAGCAGGCACCGAAGGGCAAGACGTACGAGCTCTGGTACATCGGCTCCGAGGAGCAGGGCGGCACCATCAAGTCGGCCGGCCTGGTCGACGGTGCGGCTGACGGTGTGCACTCCGCCGTGCTCAAGGGCGCGATGTCCGAGGGCGCGACGATCGGGATGACGGTCGAGCCCGAGGGCGGTTCCGAGCAGCCGACCACCTCGCCGATCATGGCGGTCCCCACCACCACGGCCTGACGCCTCGGGCGGTCTTGCTGGACTGCCACCGACGCAGAACGACGAAGCCGCTGTCACACGACAGCGGCTTCGTCGTTCTGCGTCCGCACGGCTCTCCGGCGCAACCACGAAGGCCCGGTGCGCGTCCGTGGCGGACGTGCACCGGGCCTCCAGGCCGTCCGTCAGCGCGACGGACGGATGCCGATCAACCGAAGCGGCCCGAGACGTAGTCCTCGGTGGCCTGCACCGATGGGTTCGAGAACATCGTCGCGGTGTCGTCGAACTCGATGAGCTTGCCGGGGGCGCCGGTGCCGGCGATGTTGAAGAACGCCGTCTTGTCGCTGACGCGCGACGCCTGCTGCATGTTGTGGGTCACGATCACGATCGTGAACTCCTTCTTGAGCTCCTCGATCAGGTCCTCGATGGCGAGGGTCGAGATCGGGTCGAGGGCCGAGCAGGGCTCGTCCATCAGGAGCACGTCCGGCTCGACCGCGATCGCGCGGGCGATGCAGAGACGCTGCTGCTGCCCACCGGACAGGCCCATGCCGGGCTTGTCGAGGCGGTCCTTGACCTCGTTCCACAGGTTCGCACCCTGCAGCGAGCGTTCGACGATGTCGTCGGCCTCGGAGCGGGAGACGCGCTTGTTGTTGAGCTTCACGCCCGCCAGCACGTTGTCGCGGATCGACATCGTGGGGAACGGGTTCGGACGCTGGAAGACCATGCCGACCTGACGACGGACGAGCACGGGGTCGACGCCGGCCCCGTACAGGTCGTCGCCGTCGATCTTGACCGAGCCCTCGACCCATGCGCCGGGGATGACCTCGTGCATGCGGTTCAGGGTGCGGAGGAAGGTGGACTTGCCGCAGCCCGACGGGCCGATGAAGGCCGTGACGGTGCGGGGCTCGATGGTGATGTCGACACCCTCGACCGCCTTGAACTTCGAGTAGTAGACGTTGAGGCCGTCGACCTCGATGCGCTTGGACACGTTGATCCTTCTGGGTGGGTGGTGTCGCTGGTTCCGCGGGGGCGGAGGGTCAGCGGCTGAGCTTGGGGGCGAAGAGACGGGTGATGAACCGGGCGAGCAGGTTGAGCAGCATCACGATCAGGATGAGCACGAGGGCCGCGGTCCAGGCGCGGTCGACGAACGGCACCGGGTTGGCGCCCTGCTGCGAGTACTGCGTGTACGCGTACACCGGCAGGGTCATCATCGGGTCACGGAACAGGTTGTAGTTCATGCTCGCGGTGAAGCCGGCCGTGACGAGCAGCGGGGCGGTCTCACCGATGACGCGGGCGATCGAGAGCATGACGCCGGTGGTGATGCCGGCGAGGCTGGTGGGGAGCACGACCTTGAGGATCGTGAGGTACTTCGGCACCCCGAGGGCGTACGAGGCCTCGCGGAGTTCCATCGGGACGATCTTCAGCACCTCTTCGGTGGAGCGCACGACGATCGGGATCATCAGCACCGACAGGGCGACGGAGCCGACCAGGCCGAAGCGGGCACCCGGGCCGAGGAACAGCGCGAAGAGCGCGTAGGCGAACAGACCGGCGACGATCGACGGGATGCCCGTCATGACGTCGACGAAGAACGTGATGCCCTTCGCCAGTGCGCCGCGACCGTACTCGACCAGGTAGATCGAGGTGAGCAGGCCGATCGGCACCGAGATGAGCGCCGCGAACAGCGTGATCTCGAGCGTGCCGATGAGGGCGTGGACCGCGCCGCCGCCCTCGGAGATGACCCCGCGCATCGAGTACGAGAAGAAGTTCGCGTCGAAGCGGGCGACGCCCTTGGCGATGACCGTCCAGAGCAGCGACACCAGCGGCAGGACCGCGATGACGAACGCCGTGATGACGAGCGAGGTGACCAGGCGGTCGACCGCCTTGCGGCCACCCTCGACGATGCGCGAGATGACGACGATGAGGACGTCGAACAGGACCGTGCCGAGGAAGATCGCGGCGACGACGTTGAAGTCCTTGACGGCGCCACCCGCGTTGAGCAGGGCGAAGACCAGGACGAGGGCGACCCAGCTGCCGACGAGGAGCAGCCACGGGACGGAGGCGTGCAGCTTGCCGTTGGCGTAGACGTTGCCGGCGGTGCCGGTCTGACGGAGCGCGAGGGACATCGGGTGCGACCTCTCAGCTGACTCGGCTGCGGACGATGTACCGCGCGAGCATGTTGATGACCAGGGTGATGACGAAGAGGATCAGACCCGACGCGATGAGGGCGTTCAGGGCCGTGCCGGATGCCTCGGCGAACTGCAGGGCGATGTTCGCTGCGATCGTCGAGGGGTTCTGCGACGTCAGCATCTGGAACGTGACGTTCGTCGAGACCGACAGCACCAGCGCGATCGCCATCGTCTCGCCGAGTGCACGTCCGAGGCCGAGCATGATCGCGGAGACGATGCCGGACTTCGCGAACGGCAGGACCGACAGGCGGATCATCTCCCAGCGGGTCGCGCCGAGGGCCAGGGCCGCTTCCTCGTTGAGGGTCGGGGCCTGCAGGAAGATCTCACGCATGACCGCGGTCATGATCGGGATCGCCATGACGGCGAGGACGATGGACGCCGTCAGGATCGTGCGGCCGGTGCCGGACACCTGGCCGGAGAACAGCGGGAACCAGCCGATGTACTCGTTCAGGAACACGTAGAACGGCTTCACCAGGGGCGCCAGCACGGCGATGCCCCAGAGGCCGTAGACGACCGACGGCACCGCGGCCAGCAGGTCGATCACGTAGCCGAGGACCGGCGCGAGTCGACGCGGCGCGAAGTGCGAGATGAAGAGGGCGATCCCGAGGGACAGCGGCACGGCGATCACGAGTGCGATGAGCGCGGACCAGACGGTGCCGAAGACCAGGGGGCCGACGAAGTCCCAGAAGTTCGTGGCCTTGCCCGGCAGCTCGCCGACCTTGGCGGAGAAGGCCGGGATGCTCTGCCAGACGAGGAACGCGGCGACGAGCACGAGCACGAAGAGGATGAGGCCGCCGGCGATGACCGAGGCGGCGGAGAAGACGCGGTCGCCGACACGGACGACGGGCTTCGGCTTGGTCGGGGTGACGGTGGCCCCTGGCTGGGCCGGTGCGGTCGTCATGGGGTACTCCTGTCGGAGGAACGCCGGGGGAGGCGACGGGTTCTGGGGTGGTAGTGCGCGTCCGGGCCGTGGGCCCGGATGGGTGCGCGTCCGGGCGGGTCCTGGACGGGTGCGCGTCCGGGTGGGTCCTGGACGGGTGCGCGTCCGGGTGGTGTCCTGGACGGCTGAGTGCCCGGACGCCGGTCGAGTGGGTGGGACCGGCGTCCGGGCGCTCAGGGGGCCTTACTTGATGGAAGCGACCGCGTCCTTGGCCTTCGACGCGAGGTCGGAGGAGAGGGCGGCCGACTTGGCCTCCTTGGCAGCGGCGTCCTGAGCGGCGCTCGAGACGACGTAGTCGAGGTAGCCCTTCACGAGCTCGGCCTTGTCGGCGTCCTTGTACTCCTGGCACGCGATGGCGTAGGAGACGAGGACCAGCGGCCAGGCACCGTCAGCGGTGTCCTTGCGGTCGATGTCGATCGCGAGGTCGTTGTCCTCGCGGCCGGTCGCGATCTTCGAGTCGGCGACGACCTGCGCGGCACCGTCGGCCGAGATCTCGGTCGCCTTGTCGCCGACCATCAGCTTCGCGCGGTCGAGGTCACCCGCACCGGAGTCGTCGATGTAGGTGATGGCGTTGGTGGCGTTGCCCATCGCGGAGGCGACACCCGAGGTGCCCTTCGCGCTGTCACCGACCGAGTACGGGAAGGTCTGGCTGGGCTCTTCGGTCCAGACGTCCGAGGCGTTCGCGGAGACGTACTCCGAGAAGTTCTGCGTGGTGCCCGAGTCGTCGGAGCGGTGGACGACCGTGATGTCGGCGTCCGGCAGCTTCGCGTCCTTGTTCAGGTCGGCGATCTCGGAGTCGTCCCACTTGGTGATCTTGCCCGAGAAGATGCCCGCGATGGTCTTCGCATCGAGCGTCAGGTCGCTGACGCCGTCGACCTTGTACGCGATGGCGATCGGGGAGATGTAGACGGGGATGTCGATGCCCTTGGTGTCCGCCTTGCAGGACTCGAACTTGCCCGAGAGCTCCTCGTCCTTCAGCGCGGCGTCGGAGCCGGCGAAGTCCGCGGCACCCGACATGAAGTTCTCGCGACCAGCGCCCGAGCCGTCCGGGGTGTAGTTCACGGTGACGCCCGAGGCCTCGTTCTGGAAACCGGCGGCCCAGGTGGCCTGCGCGGTCTGCTGTGCGGACGAGCCCGAGCCGGTCAGGGTGCCGGAGAGCTTCGAGTAGTCGCTGCCGCTGGTGGAGGAGGACTCGGTGCTGCCCGCGTCCTCGTTTGCCGCGCACGAGGAGAGCACGACTGCGCCGGCGATCGCGATTGCTGCGATCGAACCGATTCGCTTGATGTTCACAGGGGTCCCTTCGGGAATGGAATGCAGTGGGACCACTGCGGTCCCTGGGCCGGTGCCGACCCGGGAGCGACTGTAGGGACGCGAGGTGACCGCAATCACCCCCGCTGGTGAACGGGAGGTGAACGAGGGGTTGTCCACGTCGGGGCGGCGTGCGCCGCTCCCGCGCAGGGAGCAGGATCGGGGGCACTGTGCGCTCGTTCGGAAGATGCGCACGCATGATCGCGGACGAGCGGTCGGGAGGCCCGGATCGGGTTCCCGGGCGCGGCGCGGCCCCGTCGTGTGGCCGGGTACCGGGCGTCTGCGCTGCGGCCCGGTGGCGCTGCGGTCCGGTGGCGCTGCGGTGCGGCGCCGCTGTGGTCCGCCGGCGCTGCGGTCCGGCGGTGGCCGGCTACGCCAGGATCGTGTTGCGGTGCGTCTCGACCGCGACGAGGGTGTCCCCGGCGATGTGCATGACGGAGAAGTCCCCGACGGACAGCATCGCGGCGCGGCGCAGGTCGAAGCGGCCGGAGTCGTCGGCGGTCGCGGTGGCGATCCGGGCGATGATGTCGGGCAGCACCGGACCGTGCGAGCAGAGGACCGCGGTCTTGCCCTTGTCGAGCCGGCGCCGGACGACGCCCTTGACGTCGGCGGCGCCGCGGTCGTGGGCGTCCTGGCTGATGTCGGCGGTGCTCGAGACCCCGAGCTTCGTCGCGGCGGAGAGCGGCTCGACGGTCGCGAGGCACCGCGCCGCCGTGCTGCTCACGATCTTCTTCGGGCCGAACGCTGCGACCGGTGCCGCGGCGGCCTTGGCCTGCGAGCGGCCGACGGGCAGCAGCGGACGGGTGGCGTCGGGGCCGTCCCAGTCCGAGCCGGGCACCGTCTTCGCGTGGCGCAGGGTGATCAGGGCGAACGTGCGGTGCTGTCCGGCGGCGGCGCGTTCGGCGAACCGGTCGAGGATCGCGACGTCCCGCTCGTACGTCAGGCGGTTGCGGGCGTCGTCGATGGTGACCCACTCGAGCGCCGCGACCTCGTGGTTCGGCACGAAGGCACCGGCGCGGGCGTACTCCTTGGCCGAGACCCGGGCCGCCCAGTAGTGCACGACCTTGTCGCGGCCGTTCGGCAGCACGTACTCGGCGGTGCCGAGCGGTGCGCCGAGGTGGACGCGGTACCCGGTCTCCTCGTCGATCTCGCGCACGGCGGTCGTCGGGACGGCCTCGCCCGGGTCCACCTTGCCCTTGGGCAGGGAGACGTCCTTGTGGTGGTCGCGGTGGATGAGCAGCACGAGGGGTGTGCCGTCCTGTTCGCGCCAGACGACCGCACCCGCAGCGACGACGGGGCCCGAGGGACCGCCGCTCACCGAGTCGAGCGCTTCCGGGCCGAGATCTTCCGCATGGTCACATTCTGCACGTCCTCGAGCGGACGGCCCGCATCGTCCGTGGAGTGCCGTGTCCACTCGCCGTCGGACTCCAGGTGCCACGAGCTGGCGGTGTCGGCCATCGCCAGGTCGAACATCTCCTGCACCTCGTTGATGTGGTCCGGGGCGACCAGCCGCACGAGCGCCTCGACGCGTCGGTCGAGGTTGCGGTGCATCATGTCGGCGCTGCCGATGAACACCGCGGGGTCGCCGTCGTTGTGGAACGCGAACGCACGGGAGTGCTCGAGGTAGCGCCCGACGATGCTCCGCACGCGGATCGTGTCGCTGACGCCTTCCATGCCCGGCTTGAGCGAGCAGATGCCGCGCACCCAGACGTCGATCGGCACACCGGCCTGGCTCGCCAGGTAGAGCGCGTCGATGATCTGCTCGTCGACCATCGAGTTGACCTTGATCCGGATGCCCGAGGGCTTGCCGGCCCGGGCGTTGGCGGCCTCGGTCTGGATGCGCTTGAGCAGTCCCTTCCGCAGGTGCAGCGGTGCGACGAGCAGGCGCTTGAACTTCTTCTCGATGGCGTAGCCGGACAGCTCGTTGAACAGGCGGGTGAGGTCCTTGCCCACGGTGTCGTCCGAGGTGAAGAGCCCCATGTCCTCGTAGATGCGCGAGGTCTTCGGGTTGTAGTTGCCCGTGCCGATGTGGCTGTAGTGCTTGAGCGTCCCGCCCTCTTGCCGGATGACGAGCACGAGCTTGGAGTGCGTCTTCAGCCCCACCAGGCCGTAGACGACGTGCACGCCGGCCTTCTCGAGCTTCCGGGCCCAGGTGATGTTGTTCTGCTCGTCGAAGCGGGCCTTGATCTCGACCAGGGCGAGGACCTGCTTGCCAGCGGCCGCAGCGTCGATCAGCGCTTCGACGATGGGGCTGTCGCCGGAGGTGCGGTACAGGGTCTGCTTGATCGCCAGCACGTTCGGATCGGCCGCGGCCTGCTCGAGGAACGCCTGCACGCTCGTGGCGAAGGACTCGTAGGGGTGGTGGACGAGGACGTCGTTCGCCTTGATCGCGCGGAACAGGTCCGGCTTCGTGTTCGGCTCACCCGGCTGGAACTGCACCGGGGTGGTCGGCACGTGCTTCGGGTAGTGCAGGTCCGGACGGTTGATCTTGGAGATCTCGAACAGTCCGCCGAGGTCGAGCGGCGACGGCAGCCGGAAGACCTCTTCCTCGGTGATGTCGAGTTCACGCACGAGCAGGTCGAGGGTCACCGGGTCCATGTCCTCGGTGATCTCGAGGCGGATCGGCGGACCGAACCGGCGGCGCAGGAGCTCGCGCTCGAGGGCCTGGATGAGGTTCTCGGCCTCGTCCTCCTCGATCTCGACGTCCTCGTTGCGAGTGACCCGGAACACGTGGTGCTCGAGGACCTCCATCCCCGGGAACAGGTCGTCGAGGTGGTTCGCGATGAGGTCTTCGAGCGGGATGAAGCGCATCCGGCCGGAGTTGTCGTCGGGGAGCTTGATGAAGCGGGAGAAGTTCTGCGGCACCTTGAGACGCGCGAACTCCTGGCGCTGCGACTTCGGGTTGCGGACCCGCACCGCCAGGTTGAGCGAGAGCCCGGAGATGTAGGGGAACGGGTGCGCCGGGTCGACGGCCAGGGGCATGAGCACCGGGAAGATCTGCTCGTTGAAGTACTCCCGCATCCGCTGCCGGTCGGCTTCGTCGAGGTCGGACCAGTGCTCGATGTGGATGCCCGCGGCGTCGAGGTCGGGCTTGAGCGACCCGATGAAGGCCTGGGCGTGCCGGTCCTGCAGCTCGTGGGCCTTCTTCGCGATGTCCCGCAGGACGTCGCTGGGGGCACGGCCGACGTTGGTCGGGACGGCGATGCCGGTGTCGATGCGGCGCTTCAGGCCGGCGACGCGGACCATGAAGAACTCGTCGAGGTTGGACGCGAAGATCGCGAGGAAGTTCGCCCGCTCCAGCAGGGGCTGCGTGCGGTCTTCACCCAGCTCGAGCACGCGCTGGTTGAACCGCAGCCAACTCAGCTCGCGGTCGAAGTAGCGGTCCGTCGGCAGCGACTCGTGCTCGATCTCGACGACCTCGTCGAAGTCGTCGAGGTCGGGTGCGACGGATTCGCCGTCGAGCTGCGGTTCGGTGTCCATCCCCACATCCTGCCACCCGGCCCCTGCCACCGGAGGGGCCTCGGTGGACGCTGTGGAAACCGGCGGTGAACCGTTCGGTTGTGCAGGAACGGCCGCGACGGACCGAGGTGCTGCGCTCAGCGCGCGAAGACCTGCACGAACGCGCCCCACTGCGCCGGCGCCCGCTGCTCGAGCCACGCGCAGAACTCGGGGTAGGCGGCATCGATGGACAGGACACTGATCACCCCGCGCTGGCCGTGCACCTTGACGTCCAGGCCGCCGAAGCGGTTCGTCGTGGGCCGGATGTGCTTGATGGCAGCGGGGTCGACGGTCCGGGCGGCACGGAACATCGGCGTGACGACCAGCTGGGAGTCGTACGCCTCGACCCGGCGCCGCTTCTGCCCGACGCCCAGGTAGACGAACAGCAGCCCGAACAGCCCGATGCCGAGACCGCCGAGGAGCATCCCGATCGCGTCGGGGTCGTCGAGCAGGGCGAGTGCGGCCAGCAGGAAGAACCCGCCGACCACGATGAAGACGATCCCGATGATCCGGAGTAGCAGGTAGTTCCACCGGCGAGCGCGGACGGTGAAGAGCACGCCGTACGCCTCGTCCCCGACGACCGCCGACGGGGGGCGCTTCCGGTCGCTCTGGCGGACGAGTGCGGTGACGACGGCGGGGATGGCGACCATCGCGGCCATCGCGAGGAACACCGGCGACGGGTTGAAGTTCACCGCCCTGCCCCCGAGCGTGTGTCCGGACGTCGTCGTTCGATGGGCGATCCGCCCTGGTCCCCCTGGATCATGGGCGCAGCGTATCAGTGACCTGAGATTTGCTCCGGCGCCGCGTACTGCACGTCGATCGCGTGCTGGGTGAACCCCGAGCGCCGGTACAGCGCCAGCGCCGGCTCGTTGTCCCCCTCGACGTACAGCGCGGCGGCGGTCAGCCCGCGGCCGCGCAGCCGAGCGGTGCCCGCACGCATGAGCACTCCGCCGAGTCGCTGCCCCTGCAGGTCGGGCCGCACGGCGACGGCGTAGAACTCGCCGATGCCGTCCTCGACCTTGAGCCAGCACGAGCCCGCGAGCTGCCCAGAGGCGTCGCGGAGCAGCAGCAGGTCCTCGCCGGAGAACCAGTCGTCGGCCTCGCGGGCGTGCAGGTCGTCGAGCGTCATCCGCCCCTGCTCGGGGTGGTGGGCGAAGGCGGCGGCGTTCAGCGCGAGCCAGTCGGTCTCGTCGTCGGTGCCGGGGCGGAACGCCGACAGCGAGTAGCCGTCGGGCAGCGCCACGTCGGCATCAGCGTCGGCGGCGACGTCCACATCGGAGTCGGCGACGGGCGCCCGGAGCTGCAGCAGCGTGCGGACCGCGCGCCAGCCGAACCGGTCGGCCAGCGCTCGCGCTGCCGGGTGGTCCCCGTGCGCCCACGCGAGCCGCGGAGCGGCCCCGCCGCCCAGCGCGAGTGCCTGCGTCACCAGGGCCGTGCCGATGCCCTGGCCACGGGCCTCCTGGGCGACGACGAGTTCCAGCTCGCCGTCACGGACCACCGCGACCCCGTGGTCGACGGTCAGGACGGTCGCGCGCCCCGCGCGGACGTCCACCAGGGTCTGGTCGGAGAACGGGGGAGCCTCGCCGGGGGCGACGAAGCTGCCGAGGTCGGGCAGCACTACTGCCCCATCAGGCGCTCGGCCTCGTCGTCGTAGACGTTGAAGCGGTACCCGACGTTGCGGACGGTGCCGATGAGCGACTCGAGGTCGCCGAGCTTGGCACGCAGTCGTCGGACGTGCACGTCGACCGTGCGGGTGCCGCCGAAGTAGTCGTAGCCCCAGACCTCGCTGAGCAGCTGCTCGCGGGTGAAGACGCGTGACGGGTGGGTGGCGAAGAAGCGCAGGAGCTCGAACTCCTTGAACGTCAGGTCGAGCGGCCGGCCGCGCACCTTGGCGGAGTAGCTGGCCTCGTCGATGACGACACCGGACGCCTGGATCTTCGAGCTCGTCTGGCCCTTCGCCGCACGACCGGCCGACAGCCGGATGCGGGCGTCGATCTCGGCCGGGCCCGCGCTCTCGAGCACGACGTCGTCGACGTTCCAGTCGCTGTTCACCGCGGTCAGCCCGCCCTCGGTGACGACGAGCACGATCGGCGTGGTCGACCCCGACGAGGCGAGGATCTTGCACAGGGCCTTCGCGCTGACCAGGTCGGTGCGGGCGTCCACGAACATCAGGTCGCTCTGCGGGGCGTTGACCAGCTGTGCGGCCTCGGCCGGCACGTGGCGGATCCGGTGGCTCAGGAGGCCCAGGCTCGGCAGGACGTCTCCGGGCGCGGTCGAGGTGAGTACCAGGAGCTGTGCCACAGGACCTCCGGAGGTGGATGACGTCGTGGAGACATCCTAGTGATGCTCGGGAAGGACTCATCCGGCCGGACGGATTGCGCGTCATCCCGCACGGCACGGTGCGTGCGCTCCGCACGTCCCTGCCATGATGGAGCGCGTGACCGAGCCCGTGCACCCCACCGACCAGCGTCGCCTGCGGCTGACGTCCGTCCTGCCGGTCTGGGTGCTGGCGGTCGTCGGGGCCGTGCTCGTGCTGACCGTGGCCGAGCGCGACGCCTTCGCCTGGCTGCTGCTCGTCTTCGTCGCCTGCGTGATGGTCAGCTTCGTGCTGCAGCTCATCACCGCCACGAAGGACGGTCTGGTCGAACGGATCAGCATCGCGTCGTCCGGGGCGTTCGTCGTGGTCCTCGTCACCGCGGTGGTGCTCCTGGCGCGTTGAGCCGAGCCGCGTAGACTCCGAGCATGGATTCGCTGCTTGCGCTCGAGCTCTTCTACGTCGGCCTCCTCGGCCTGGCGTCGCTCGCGATCGCGTTCATCTCGGTGGTCGTCGTCGTGAAGCTGTTCAAGGGCCAGCGTTGATCGAGCTGCCCGAGGGTCTTGCCCCCGAACTGGTCCCGCTGTCGTGGCTGGTCGGCGTGTGGGAGGGCACCGGCGTGGTCGAGTACCCGGTCGGTGACGACGACGAGGTCCGGAACTACGAGTTCGGCCAGCGCGTCAGCTTCAGCCACGACGGCCTGCCGTACCTGAACTACTCGTCGACCACGTGGCTGCTCGACGACGACCGCACCCCGCTCGCCGCCGAGATGGGCTACTGGCGGATCGACCGTCCGACCGAGCCGGGCGACCGCGGCCCCGCGATGCTCCTGGGCGACGGGCCCACGCCCTTCAGCACGGTCGAGAGCGTCGAGGCACTCCGCAACACCACGGACGGCTTCGACGTCGAGGCGGCGATCATCCACCCGACGGGCGTCAACGAGCTCTACGTCGGCCGGGTGCTGAAGGGCCGGATCGACCTGTCGACCGACGCCGTGCTGCGCTCGCCGAACGCGAAGGACTACTCCGCCGCGACCCGCCTGTACGGGCTGGTCGAGGGCAAGCTCTTCTGGGCGTGGGACATCGCCGCGCTCGGTCGCGAACTCACCTCGCACGCCTCGGGGCAGCTCGCGAAGGTCGACTGATGTCGGTGTTCGCCGCGCGGGACGGCTTCGTCGCGGCCGACTCCGTCGCCGCGCACTTCGGCAACCCGATCGGGGAGCAGCGCCTGCTGACCCGGGGGCGTGCCGTCGTCGAGCTCGGACTCGGTGTCGTCACCGTCTCCGGACCGGACCGGTTGTCGTGGCTCAACTCGATCACCTCGCAGCAGCTCACCGGGTTGCCGACCGGCGTCAGCACCGAGACGCTCGTGCTCGACCAGGCCGGACGCGTCGAGCACGCGGCTCGCGTCGTCGACGACGGTGCGACGGTCTGGCTGCTCACCGAGCGAGCTGACGCTGCGCCGCTCGCCGGGTGGCTCGACTCGATGCGCTTCATGCTCCGGGTCGAGGTCGCTGACCGCTCCGACGACTTCGTCACCCTCGGCTGGTTCGGGGCGGATGCCCCGTTCGCGTCCGTCAAGTTGCCGGAACCGCCCGTCGCCGAGTGGGTCGATCCGTGGGGCGCCGTCACGCCGGGCGGATGGGGCTACGCCGACCAGGAGGCCCACCCCGGCTCCGACTGGACCCTCCGCATCGCCGTGGTCACCCCCGGCACCGCGACCGCGATCGCCGCGTCCGACGTGCCCGTCGCGGGGCTGCTCGCGTACGAGGCGCTGCGGATCGCCGCCTGGCGCCCGACCCTGTCCGACGTCGACGAGCGGACGATCCCGCACGAGCTCGACTGGCTGCGTTCCGCCGTGCACCTGTCGAAGGGCTGCTACCGCGGGCAGGAGACCGTCGCCAAGGTCCACAACCTCGGGCACCCGCCGCGTCGGGCCGTGCTGCTGCACCTCGACGGGTCCGATGGCGTGCTGCCGGCGCCCGGCACCCCGGTGCTGCTCGACGACAAGCAGGTCGGTCGGCTGTCGGCGTCGGCGATCCACCACGAGCTCGGTCCGATCGGGCTCGCGGTGGTGAAGCGCTCCCTCGACCCCACCGCGACCCTGCGGCTCGAGGCCGACGACGTCGTGGTGACCGCGGCGCAGGAGACCATCGTCCCGCCCGAGGCCGGTGCGACGGCGAACGTCCCGCGCCTGCCCCGGCTCGGAGCCGTCAAGCGCTCCTAGCTCCCCGTTGGCGGTCGCAAAACACCGGTGTTCGCCGGTCGCACCGCGGTTTGCGGGTGTTCGGAGCGCGAACACCGGTGTCTTGCGTCGCAGCGTCAGGCGGGCTCGACGGCCGACCACGGGACGCTGAGCTCACCGAGCCGCCAGCGTGTCACCCCGTGCAGCACCGGCCAGCCGCGGTCACGCATCCCGCGCACGGTGGCGATCCACCGCTGCCGGGGGCCGTACGTGCCGAGCGGAGCGGCGACCGCCCACGACAGGTCGAGGTCGCGCAGGAACGCGTGCACCCGTTCGCCGGGCACGTTGCGGTGGATCAGCGCCTTCGGCAGGCGCTCGGCGACGATCGAGGGCACGTCGAGCCCGGCGAGCCGGAGCGACACCGTGAAGGTGTGCGGTGCGACGTCGTCGAGCGTCACCCACGATGCGACCCGGCCGACCTCGTTGCAGGTCCCCTCGACGAGCGCACCGCCGGGCTGCAGCCGGTCCTGCATGATCCGCCACGACCCGACCACCGCGGACTCGTCGTACTGCCGCAGCACGTTGAACGCCCGGATGACGGCGGGCCGGCGCTGCCCGGGCGTCGGGGTCTCGAAGCCACCCAGGCGGAACGTCACGCCGTCGCGGGTGCCTGCGTTCGCGAGCGCGACCCGCGAGGGCTCGATCTCGATGCCGGTCACCTCGACGTCGGGTCGGACGGCCGCCAGCCGGTCGCGCAGCTCGAGGGTGGTGGTCGGTGAGGCCCCGTAGCCGACGTCGGCGACGAGCGGGTCGTCCGTCCGGCGCAGCACCGGCAGTGTCGCGATCCACCGGTCGACGCGGCGGAGCCGGTTGTACCCGGTCGTCCCGCGCGTCACGTTCCCGATGGGCATGCGTCAAGGGTACGGGGCCGGTACCGCTCGGTAGACTCGGAGGCATGACCTCCACGCTCGTCCTGCTCCGTCACGGCAACAGTGACTGGAACCAGAAGAACCTGTTCACCGGTTGGGTCGACGTCCGGCTCAGCGAGCTGGGCGAGAAGGAGGCGAAGCGCGCCGGCGACCTCATCGCCGAGTCCGGCATCGTCCCCGACGTCCTGTACACCTCGCTCCTGACCCGTGCGATCCAGACGGCGGACATCGCGCTGCTGCAGGCCGACCTGGCCTGGCTGCCGGTGAAGCGCGACTGGCGCCTCAACGAGCGCCACTACGGCGACCTGCAGGGCAAGGACAAGGCCCAGACGCTGGCCGAGTACGGCGAGCAGCAGTTCATGGAGTGGCGCCGTTCGTTCGACGTCCCGCCGCCCCCCATCGCCGACGACGCCGAGTGGTCGCAGTTCGGTGACCGTCGCTACGCCGAGCTCGGCGACCAGCTGCCCCGCACCGAGTCGCTCAAGCTCGTGATCGACCGCCTGCTGCCGTACTGGGAGTCCGACATCACGAAGGACCTCGCCGCCGGCAAGACCGTGCTGGTCACGGCCCACGGCAACTCGCTGCGTGCGCTCGTGAAGCACCTCGACGGCATCTCCGACGACGACATCGCCGGCCTGAACATCCCGACGGGCATCCCGCTGGTGTACGAGCTCGACGACGACTTCACGCCGACGAAGCCCGCGTACTACCTGGACCCCGAGGCCGCCGCAGCCGGCGCCGCCGCCGTGGCCGCCCAGGGCGCCAAGAAGTAGCACCCACGCAGAACGCCCCGTCCGGCATCCGGGCGGGGCGTTCGTGCGTGTGCGGGGCTTCGTGGAAGCGACAGTGGGTCGCGAACGTTCCGCCGACTCCTGTCGCTCTGCCAGGAGGAACGGATCGCCCCGTCGACGACCTGTCGCTTCGGCAGTGTGGTCGGCTCGACGAGCCGTGGCTGGTCAGACGAAGTGCGACGCGATCTCCTGCACCAGGGCGCCGACGTCGTAGGGCTTCGTCGTGTCGACCCGGATCACCGGCACGCCGGGAAGACCGACGGGCCGGGCGTCGTCGCCGTGCTCGTCCCAGAAGGCCAGCACGTCGGCCAGGTCCCCGTGCACCTCGTGCCGCACCGGCACGGTGCCCGGCTCGTACCGGTCGCGCAGCCGCTGCTCGGCGGTGGCGCGGTCCGTGTCGCACCACACCTCGACGGCGCGCGGCGACCCGGCGGACGCGAGTCCGGCCTCCAGGAGGTCCCGGTCACGCGACGGCAGCCAGACGGCGTCGAGGACGACCCCGTTCTCGACGGCCCGCGCCATGGACCACATCGTGTCCATCGCGATGCCGCCGAGCGGGCGCGAGGCGATCATCGGGCCGACGACGTCGGCGAGGGGTTCCTTGATGCGGTCCTTCGACAGGAACGGGCAGCCGAGCACCTCGGCGAGTGCCGTGCCGATGCTGCTCTTGCCGGAACCGGGCATGCCGTTGACGATGATCGCGACCTGGGCCATGTCACGATCCTCGCAGACCGATCGGGCCGGGTCAGACCGATCGGGTCGGGTCAGACGGCCGCGGTCGAGGTGGACGCGCCGGTCCAGTCGCCGGTGGCCAGGTACTCGACCTTCTTCGCGATCGAGACCGCGTGGTCGGCGAAGCGCTCGTGGTAGCGGGAGGCCAGGGTGGCGTCGACGGTGTCGATCGGACCGCCCTTCCAGGCCTCGCCGAGCACGAAGTCGAAGACGCTGGCGTGCAGTTCGTCGACGGCGTCGTCCTCGTCGCGGATCTCGGCCGACAGCGCGATGTCCTCGGTGGCGAGCAGCCGCGTGAGCTTCTGCGCCATCGCGACGTCGTGCCGGCCCATCTCCTTGAACGTGCTGCGGAGGCCCTTCGGCACGACCTTCTCGGGGAAGCGCTGGCGGGCGAGCTGCGCGATGTGCTCGGCCATGTCGCCCATGCGCTCGAGCGAGGAGCTGACGCGCAGGGCGGTGACGACGACGCGCAGGTCGCGGGCCACCGGTGCCTGGCGGGCGAGGATGTCGATCGCGATCTCGTCGAGGCTGTTCGCAGCGAGGTCGATCTTCTCGTCGTCGGCGATCACCTCTTCGGCGAGGGCGACGTCGGAGTCGCTGAAGGCCTGCGTGGCTCGGGTGATGGCGGACTCGACGAGCCCGGCGATCTCGGTCAGTCGCTCCTGGACGTCCTGGAGTTCCTGCTGGAAGACTTCGCGCATGGGGGAGTACCTCTCTCTGCGTACCGGACGAGTGTCGTCAGCCCAGGTGAACGAACGGTGACGCGGGGCTGAACGCTTCGCGTTCTGGCCTTCCGCAGACGGTGAACGGTACCGGAACCCCGCATGACCATCCCTACACTGGCGGCATGGACAACGCGTGGCTCGTGCCACTGTCGATGCTCCTCGGCGGGGTCTTCGGCGCGGGCGTCGTGGTGCTGATCATCACCGCCGAGCGGACGGCACGTGCTGCCGACGTGGCGGAGCGGACCCTGCCGGACGGCGTCGCAGCGGTCATCGCGACGATGCACAACCCGGCGGTCGTCATCGACCCGTCGAACACCGTCGTCGCGGCATCCCCCCAGGCCCTCACGGCGGGGCTCGTCGTGCGCCGACGCCTGGTGCACCACGAACTGCTCGAGCTCATCGATCGGGTGCGCAAGAGCGGGGAGATGGGGTCGGAGGACCTCGAGCTGCCGCGTGGCCGCCACGGGGAGCTCATCGGCTACCTCAGCTTCCGTGCCGCCCAGCTCGGCAACCGGTACGTCCTGCTCACGGCGGACGACCTGACCGAGAGCCGGCGCATCGACGAGGTCCGCCGCGACTTCGTCGCCAACATCTCGCACGAGCTGAAGACACCGATCGGCGCCATCGGCCTGCTGTCCGAGACCCTCGTCCTCGCTGCCGACGACCCCGTGCACGTGAAGAAGTTCGCCGCGCAGCTCATCACCGAGTCCGAGCGGCTCGGAGCGCTGACGAAGGACATCATCGAGCTGTCCCGGCTGCAGTCCGTCGACGCCCTCGAGAACAGCGAGGAGACCGGCATCGACAAGATCGTGCAGGCCGCCATCGACGCGAACGAGGTCGTCGCCCGCGCCCGCTCGATCGAGATCATCCGTGCCAAGAAGTCGAAGCTGCGGGTGATGGGCGACCGGGGGCTGCTGCAGGTCGCGGTGTCGAACCTCATCGCCAACGCGGTGAAGTACTCGCCGGACAACACCCGCGTCGGTGTGGGCGTCCGGTCGTCGAAGGGCTTCGTCGAGATCGCGATCACCGACCAGGGCGTCGGCATCCCCGAGGCCGACCTCGACCGCGTCTTCGAACGGTTCTACCGTGTCGATCCCGCACGGTCGCGCGCCACCGGGGGCACCGGCCTCGGGCTCGCGATCGTCAAGCACGTCGTCAGCAACCACGGTGGTGACGTGCGCGTCTGGTCGCAGCCCGGCAAGGGCTCGACCTTCACCATCCGTCTGCCCGAGGCAGATCCCGAACTGACCACAGCACTCGAAGAGCAACTGGAAGAGCAGCCATCGTGACCAAGATCCTCATCGTCGACGACGAGCCGGCCCTGAGCGAGCCCCTGGAGTTCCTGCTGCAGCGCGAGGGGTACGAGACCTCCGTCGCTGCCGACGGCGTCACCGCGCTGTCGAAGTTCGACGCGGAGAACCCCGACCTGGTGCTCCTCGACCTCATGCTGCCGGGCCTGAGCGGCACCGAGGTGTGCCGGCAGATCCGGACCCGGTCGAACGCGCCGATCATCATGCTGACCGCGAAGGACTCGGAGGTGGACATCGTCGTCGGGCTCGAGCTCGGCGCCGACGACTACGTGACGAAGCCGTACTCGACCCGGGAGCTCCTGGCCCGGATCCGTGCCGTGCTCCGTCGCCGGACCGAGGACGACCCGGCGGACAGCGGCATCCTGCAGGTCGGCGGCATCCGGATGGACGTCGAGCGGCACACGGTGTCGGTCGACGGGTCCGAGACCCCGATGCCGCTCAAGGAGTTCGAGCTCCTCGAGCTGCTGCTCCGGAACGCCGGCCGTGTGCTGACCCGCGGGCAGCTCATCGACCGGGTGTGGGGTTCCGACTACTTCGGTGACACCAAGACCCTCGACGTGCACATCAAGCGCATCCGCTCGAAGATCGAGCGGGTTCCGTCGACCCCCGAGATCCTGGTGACGGTCCGCGGTCTCGGGTACCGCATCGAGGCCTGAGACGGACGGACAGGAGGCCCGGTGCGAGTCCCTGGGACTCGCACCGGGCCTCCTGTGCGAACGGTCCGGGCGCGGTGTCAGCCGCGCCCGTCGGCGTCAGTTCGTGCCGTTGTCGCCCTCGGACGAATCCGTCTGCGAGTCCGTCGGCTGCGTGCCGGGCACGGCCTCGCCGGTCGACTGTGCGCCGCTCTCGGACGGGGACGTCGAGGTGGGCGTCGGGGTCGGGCTCGGCGCGAGGGTCTGGTACTCCTCCTGCGAGCTCGTCAGCACCGGCACGTTGGCCGAGGTGCCCTCGGCGTCCGGGTAGCTGAAGTAGACCTTCACGAGCGAACCGGGCTTGGCGTCCGCGTTGTCGAACACGATCGGCTCGGCGTCACCGGCGGTGGTGCCCTGCGTGGTGTCGCCCTCTTGCACGCTCGACTCGTCGTCGCTGCCCGCACCCGCGGCCATGGCGAGGTCGACGTGGGTGTTGGCCGGCACGTCGACGGTCTGGGTGTCGCCGCCGATCTCGATCGAGACGGTGTAGTCGTCCTGGTCGTCGTTGTTCACGAGCGTGCCGATGAAGCGGGCGCTCTCACCGTCGTCCGAGATCAGGAGGGCGTTCCGCACGTCGACCTTGCCGGTCGAGACGTCCACGCCGTCGGTGATCTGCTTGATGTCGACGGTGTGGGCTGGCGACATGAACTCGCACCCGGTGGCGCCGAGCGCGATGGTTGCCGCAACGGCGACGGACACGAGTACCCGAGGTCGCAAGAGATTCCTCCGTAAGTCACGATGGAGACCGGGCGGTCCCCGCGCCCATCCTAGCGATCACCGGGAGGGGTGAGCGTTGAGGGTCCCCTTACCGGAACGGCCCTTGTGGTAAACTGGATGTCTGGGAACGGAGCCTGATACATGCAATTCGAGGTCGGCGAGACCGTCGTCTACCCCCATCACGGGGCGGCAACCATCTCTGAAGTCAAGACTCGCGTCATCAAGGGCGAGGAAAAGGTCTACCTGAAACTGCGGGTGACGCAGGGTGACCTGACGATCGAGGTCCCGGCGGACAACGTCGACCTGGTCGGCGTCCGCGACGTGATCGGCAAGGAAGGACTCGACAAGGTGTTCGAGGTCCTCCGGGCGCCGTTCACGGAAGAGCCCACCAACTGGTCACGTCGCTACAAGGCGAACCTCGAGAAGCTCGCTTCCGGTGACGTCATCAAGGTGTCCGAGGTCGTCCGCGACCTCTGGCGGCGCGATCAGGACCGCGGGCTCTCCGCGGGTGAGAAGCGGATGCTGGCCAAGGCCCGGCAGATCCTGATCTCCGAGCTCGCGCTGGCCGAGAAGACCGACGAGGACAAGGCATCGACCGTCCTCGACGAGGTCCTGGCTTCCTGAGCCTGACGACAGCGCACTGAACACGACAGCACGAACGACGACCGCACGGTTCCCCGAAGGGGTGGACCGGGCGGTCGTCGTCGTTGCGGCGGGCTCCGGCACCCGGCTCGGCATCGGGACCGCGAAGGCGTTCGTGCCCGTGGCCGGTGCGCTGATGCTCGCGCGGGCGCTCGAACCCCTGTTCGCGTTGCCGTCGCCGACGATCGTCGTCGTGGTCGCACCCGCGTCGCACCTGGACGAGTGCCGGCAGGTGGTCGGTTCCGTCGCGGGAGCGGCTGTCGCGTACACGGCCGTCGTCCCAGGAGGCGCGGATCGCCACGGGTCGGTCGAGGCCGGCCTGGCCGTCCTGCCGGACTCCGTCACCACGGTGCTCGTGCACGACGCGGCGCGGTGCCTCACGCCCGCGGCACAGTTCTCGCGGGTGTTCGCCGCCGTCGCCGCCGGTGACGGTGCGGGCGTCGTGCCGGCACTCCCCGTCACGGACACGGTCAAGCGGGTCGACGGTGACGTCGTCGTCGAGACCGTCGACCGTGCGGCGCTCGTCGGGGTGCAGACCCCGCAGGGCTTCCCGCTCGCGGCACTGCGGCGGGCCTACGCGGTGTCGTCGCAGTCCGAGACGGACGACGCCGGGGTGTTCCAGGCCGTCGGGGGCACCGTCCGGTTCGTGCCCGGTGACGCCGACGCCTTCAAGATCACGACGCCGTGGGACCTCGGCCGGGCCGAGTCCATCGTGCGGGCGCGGTCCGAAGCTGGTGCTGGTGCTGGTGCTGGTGCTGGTGCGGCGGGTGCCAGCCAGGCGGACGCCGTCGCGGTCCGACTCGGGCTCGGGGTCGACGTGCACGCCTTCGACGACGCCTCGCCCTGCCGCGTCGGGCTGCTCGACTTCCCCGGCGAACCCGGCCTCTCCGGGCACAGCGACGGTGACGCTGTGGCGCACGCGGTGTGCGACGCCCTGCTCTCCGCCGGGGGCCTCGGCGACATCGGCGGACGCTTCGGCACCGCTGACCCGCAGTACGCCGGCGCCACGGGCGACGTGTTCGTCCGCGGCGCGGTCGCGCTGCTCGCCGATGCCGGGCTCGTGCCGGTGTCCGTCACCGTGCAGGTCATCGGCAACCGGCCGCGCATCGGCCGCCGCCGCGACGAGATGCAGGACGCCCTGTCCGCGGTCGTCGGTGCGCCCGTCGCCGTGTCCGGCACGACGACCGACGGGCTCGGGTTCACCGGCCGTGGCGAGGGGCTCGCGGCGATCGCCACGGCACTCGTGCGTCCCTCCTGAAACCGCGGCCCCGCGCCGATTAGGGTTGAGGCGTGACCGTTCGCCTCTACGACTCCCGCGCCGCAGCCGTCGTCGACCTCGTGCCCCTGGTCGACGGACACGTGAGCGTCTACGTCTGTGGTCCGACGGTGCAGTCGTCGCCGCACATCGGGCACCTGCGGTCCGCGCTCGTCTACGACATCTGGCGTCGGTGGCTCACCCACCGTGGGTACCGGGTGACCCTGGTGCGCAACGTCACGGACATCGACGACAAGGTCCTCGACCTGGCGGCAGGCACCGACGAGGAGTGGTTCGCCCGCGCCTACCGGGTCGAGCTCGAGTTCACGGCCGCGTACAACGCCCTCGGCATCCTGCCCCCGACGTACGAGCCCCGCGCCACCGCGAGCGTGCCGCAGATGCACGAGATCATCCAGCGCCTCATCGACCGCGGGCACGCCTACGCCGCCGACGACGGCTCGGGTGACGTCTACTTCGACACCGGCAGCTGGGCCGACTACGGGGTGCTCACCCGGCAGCGGCGCGAGGACATGGTCGAGGCCGCCGACGCCGATCCGCGCGGCAAGCGCGACGCCCGTGACTTCGCGCTCTGGAAGGGTGCGAAGCCCGGCGAGCCCTCGACCGCCAACTGGGACTCCCCGTGGGGCGCCGGCCGCCCGGGCTGGCACATCGAGTGCTCGGCGATGTCCCGTCGGTACCTCGGCCCCGCGTTCGACATCCACGGCGGCGGGCTCGACCTGCGCTTCCCGCACCACGAGAACGAGCTCGCGCAGTCCACGGCCGCCGGGGACCCGTTCGCGTCGTACTGGCTGCACAACGGCCTGGTGACGGTCGAGGGCCAGAAGATGTCGAAGTCGCTCGGCAACTCGATCTTCGCGGCGGACTTCCTCGGATCCGCCCGTCCCGCCGTCGTCCGCTACTTCCTCGGTGCCGCCCACTACCGCTCGTCGATCGACCACCACGAGGGCTCACTGGCCGAGGCCGAGGCGGCGTACGACCGCATCGCCGGGTTCCTCGAGCGCGCCGAGACCCGGCTCGAGGGCGTCCACCTCGCCGACGCCCCGGCCGTGCCCGATGCCTTCGCCGCGGCCATGGACGACGACCTCTCCGTGCCCCAGGCCCTGGCCGTGCTGCACGAGACCGTGCGCACCGGCAACGCCGCCCTGGACGCCGACGATGCGGAAACGCTCGGGACCGCGTACCATCAGGTGGCTGCGATGGTGGAGGTGCTCGGCATCGACCCGCGAGCCGCCCACTGGTCGGGCGGCGGCCACGACACCTCGGCAGGCCCGCTCGCCGCCCTCGTCGAACGCCTCGTGCAGGAGCGCGCGGACGCCAGGGCAGCACGGGACTTCACCGCGGCCGACCGCGTGCGCGACGACCTCGCCGCCGCGGGCATCACGATCGAGGACACGCCGTCCGGAACACGCTGGAGCATCGCCTGAACACGGCAGTGCCGAACAGGAGCTACGCATGAAGAACGTCTCGGGAAGCAAGAAGGGTCGGCCCGGCGCCGTCCGCACCGGTCGCAAGGGCAACAAGCAGGTCGGCTCCGGCGGACAGGGCGCCCAGGCGCTCGAGGGTCGCAAGCCGACCCCGAAGGCCGAGGACCGCCCGTACCACCCGGCCGGCAAGCGCAAGGCCGCGAAGGACCGCTTCGAGGCGGCCAAGGGCCGGCACGGTTCCTCGAGCACCCCGCAGGGTCGCACGGGCCGTCCGCCGGCGCGCAAGACCGACGACTCCGAGCTGGTGACCGGGCGCAACTCCGTGCTCGAGGCCCTGCGCACGAAGACCCCGTCGTCGACGCTCTACATCGCGTCGCGCATCGAGGTCGACGACCGCGTGAAGGAGATCCTCGCGCTCGCGAACCACCGCGGCGTGCCGATCATCGAGCTCATGCGTCCCGAGCTCGACCGCATCACCGGACACGACAGCGTGCACCAGGGCGTCGCCCTGAAGGTGCCGGCGTACCAGTACGCCGTGTCCGAGGACATCGTCGAGCAGGCCTTCTCGCGTGACCAGGTCCCGCTGCTCGTCGCACTCGACGGCATCACCGACCCCCGCAACCTCGGCGCGATCATCCGCTCGACCGCGGCGTTCGGCGGACACGGCGTCATCGTGCCGCAGCGTCGTTCGGTCGGCGTGACGGCGTCGGCTTGGAAGACCTCGGCCGGGGCCGCCGCACGCACGCCGGTCGCGATGGCCCCGAACCTCACGCAGACCCTGAAGTCGCTCAAGTCGATGGGCCTGTTCGTCCTCGGCCTGGACGGCGACGGTGACGTGGAGCTCGACGGCCTCGAGCTCGCGGACCGCCCGATCGTGATCGTCGTCGGTTCCGAGGGCAAGGGCCTGTCGCGCCTGGTCACCGAGACCTGCGACGCCATCGTGTCGATCCCGATCTCGAGCGCCACCGAGTCCCTGAACGCCGGCATCGCCGCGAGCGTCACCCTGTGGGAGGTCGCGCGGCGCCGTCGCACCGCGTAGCCACAGCACTTCGTGAGCAGGAATGGTCGCCTCCCCGAGCGGGAGGCGACCATTCCTGCTCACGGTGGTAGGCGGGGCTGGGCGTGACGGTCTGGAGGGCCGGCGCCGGTCTCCGGGACGCGGGACGGGCCTCCAGGCGGTCGCGTTGCCGACCCCCGAACGGTCAGGACATGTCGGCTGGTGCCCGCCGTGTGGCCACGAGTCGTCGCTGCGCGACGCCGCAGGCGACGGTTTGTGACCAGTCGGCGCCCGCCCGGCGGGGTGTCGTGACCGAGCGGGGACCGCGTCAGACCGTGGCGCGCCAGTCGTCGACGTCGTCGGACTCGTCGGACTCGTCGTCGTCGTCCAGCACCGGGATCGGCACGGTGATCGACGAGGTCGGCGGGTTGATGAGCAGGCGCTCGTCGCGACGGTGCCGGAGCACGTCGTTGATGTAGGCGGTCGTGGCCTCGGGCAGGGAGACGGAACGTTCCTCTTGCTGGGACATGAACCAGCGGTGCTCGAGCAGCTCGTGGAACACCTCGGCGGGTTCGAGCCGACCGCGCAGGTCACGGGGGATCGAGCGGACGACGGGCTCGAAGACCCGCGAGACCCACTCGTGCGCCACCATCTCCTCGTCGAGTTCGTCACGGCCGTTGCGGGCGCGGTACGAGTCGAGGTCGTTGAGCAGGCGCCGCGCCTGGTTCTCGCCGGCGTCGAGCCCGGTGAGGCGCAGCAGTCGGCGCTGGTGGTGCCCGGCGTCGACGACCTTCGGCTGGATCCGGACCTGCGAGCCGCCCTCGGTCGTGTGGATCGACAGTTCTTCGATGTCGAAGCCGAGCTCGTTCAGGCGCTCGACGCGGTCGTTGATGCGCCAGCGTTCCTTGATGTCGAACTGCTCGGTACCGGTGAGCTCGGTCCAGAGCGTCCGGTACTGGGCGACGATGCGGTTCGACACGTCCACGGGGTCGGCGTTCTCGTCGAGTCGCCCGCCGGCCTCGAGGTCGAGCAGCTCGCCGGCGATGTTCACCCGGGCGACCTCGAGGTCGTTCTCGCGCTGACCGTTCGACAGCCCGCCGGGGTAGAGCTTGCCGGTCTCGGCGTCGACCAGGTACGCGGCGAAGGCGCCGGCGTCGCGACGGAACAGCGTGTTCGACAGGGACACGTCGCCCCAGTAGAAGCCGATGACGTGCAGGCGGACGAGCAGCAGCGCGAGGGCGTCGACCAGACGAGTGGCGGTCTCGGGGCGCAGCGTCTGCGAGTAGAGCGCGCGGTAGGGCAGCGAGAACCGCAGGTGGCGGGTCACCAGCACGGGGTGCAGTGGTTCACCGTCGGCGTCGACGCGGTTCGTGATGACCGCGACCGGGTCCACGCACGGCACGTCCATGCGCTGCAGGGTCCGGAGCATCTCGTACTCGGACCGGGCGACCTCTTCGCCGGTCTCCTTCACCGCGGCGACGTACCCGCTCAGGTGCACGAACCGCACGAGGTGCCGCGAGATGCCCTTCGGCAGCGCGACGATCGTGTCGTCGGGCCAGTCGGCGAGTGGCAGGTCCCACGGCAGGTCGAGCAGGCCGGGGTCGACGGTGGCGGCGGTGATGGACATCGAGTCGGGCACGGTGGTTCCTCTGGTGTCGGGGACAGCCGAGAGCCCGCGTCCGCCCTTGTGAGGCGGGCGCGGGCTCTCGGGGGAGTGCGCTGGTTACGCGCTGACGACGGCCTTGTCGTCGAGGCGGTCGCCCGACTCGGTGTCGAAGGCGTGGACGTGACCCTGCTTCGGCGTGATGACGATCGTGTCACCGATCGACGGGTGTGCACGACCGTCGACACGGGCGACGATGTCGGCGCGCTGGCCGTTCACGTCGGCGTGGCCGTAGAGGTAGCCGTCGGCGCCGAGCTCCTCGACGACGTCGACCGTGACGGGCAGACCCTCGCCGGACTGCGAGACGATGACGTCCTCGGGGCGGATGCCGACCGTGATCTGTGCGGCACGGGCGTTCGACAGGGTGTCGCGGTCGATCGCGTGGTTAAGCGTGCCGAACTTGATGCCGCCCTCGATGACGTCGGCGGGCAGCAGGTTCATGGCCGGCGAACCGATGAAGCCGGCGACGAACACGTTGTTCGGCTTCTCGTACAGGTCGCGCGGGGTGCCGACCTGCTGCAGGATGCCGTCCTTGAGCACCGCGATGCGGTCACCCATGGTGAGGGCCTCGGTCTGGTCGTGCGTGACGTAGACCGTGGTGACGCCGAGACGACGCTGCAGCGACGCGATCTGCGTGCGGGTCTGGACGCGGAGCTTGGCGTCGAGGTTCGACAGCGGCTCGTCCATGAGGAACACCTGCGGCTGACGGACGATCGCACGGCCCATCGCGACGCGCTGACGCTGACCACCGGAGAGCGCCTTCGGCTTGCGGCCCAGGTAGTCCTCGAGGTCGAGGAGCTTGGCGGCTTCCTGCACGCGGGTGGCGCGCTCTTCCTTGCCGACGCCGGCGATCTTGAGCGCGAAGCCCATGTTCTCGGCGACGGTCATGTGCGGGTACAGCGCGTAGTTCTGGAACACCATCGCGATGTCGCGGTCCTTCGGCGGGACGTCCGTGACGTCGCGGTCGCCGATGCGGATCTGACCGGAGTTGACCTCTTCGAGGCCGGCCAGCATGCGGAGCGAGGTGGACTTGCCGCAGCCCGAGGGGCCGACGAGGACGAGGAACTCGCCGTCGGCGACGTCCAGGTCGAGGGAGTCGACCGCGGGACGGTTGCCTCCGGGGTAGAGACGGGTTGCCTTGTCATAGGTGACGGACGCCATGAGCGTTCGGTCCTTCCTTCACCGGCAGGTACGTGCCGGACGATCCGAGTGAAGCGGTGTGCCCGTACGGGCCCCGGACAGTCGCCGTCGACTGTCGAGGTTCATACAACACGAGTTCACCCGGGTGCGCCAGTGTTTTCCCCCTTGGTCGGCGGCTTCCCAGAGCGCCCCACTACAATCGCCGGGTCCGTCCGCCGAGCAGGGGAACGCCGAGCGGACACCGATCAGGAGGACGACGCACCGATGAACAACCGCCCCGAGGGTGCCGCCCGCGCCGCGCGGAACGAGCGCCGTGAAGCCGCCCGCCAGCGAGCCCAGCGTGCCCGGACCCAGCAGAAGCGACGCCAGCGTGGTGTCCGGCTCGGCCTGCAGATCGGGCTCGGGGTCGTGCTCCTCGCCGCCGCGACGATCGTCACGCTCGTGCTGGTCGACTCCGTGAAGCCCGCGGGCCCCGGCCCGTCGACCATGTCGCAGGGCGGCATCACCATCGGGCAGGGTCTGAAGCCCGTCGCGGCGTCCGGGTCCGGATCGGCTTCCGCGTCGCCGAGCAGCGCCGCGACCGACGGCGCCGGTACCGTCCGGATCACCCTGTACGTCGACTACCTCTGCCCGGGCTGCGGCCAGTTCGAGCAGGCGAACGGCGACTACATCAAGGACCTCGTCGACTCCGGTGCGGCCACGGTCGACATCCACCCGGTCGCGGTCCTGTCGAACCGCTCGCAGGGCACGAAGTACTCCCTCCGCGCCGCGAACGCCGCCGCCTGCGTCGCCGAGCACTCCCCGAACCAGTTCTACGCGGTGAACCAGGCGCTCTTCGCGAAGCAGCCGGACGAGGGCACCCCTGGTCTGACGGACGCCGAGCTCACCGACGTCGTCACGGGTGTGCAGGGGCTGCAGGAACGCAGCGCCGTCCGGAGCTGCATCGCCGACCAGGACTACGCCAAGTGGGTGGACGAGCAGACGACGGCGGTGTCCGACGGCACGATCCCCGGGTCGACGCTCAAGGAGTTCCCCGGCACGCCGCTCGTGCTCGTGAACGGGCAGCGCTACGAGCTGACCTCGCCGGTCACGAACGACGACTTCCGCACCTTCGTGGTGACGGCCGCCGGGGCGACCGACGCCACCCCGACGCCCACGCCGAGCGCGACCCCGTCGCCCACGCCGACCAAGCGCTGACGTTCGGACGAGCGCTGACGTCTGAACGAGCGCTGACGCGCTGCCCACGGACGGGAGGCCCGGTGCCAGCTGGCACCGGGCCTCCCGTGGTTCGACGGTGCGGCTACAGGGCCGAACCCGGGATGCTCAGGGTGTCGCAGCTCGTCGCGCCCTGCTGGTAGCCCCGCAGGAACCAGCGCTGTCGCTGCTCGCTCGACCCGTGCGTGAACGAGTCCGGGTCGACGCGGCCGGTCGCGCGCTCCTGGATGCTGTCGTCGCCCACGGCGCTCGCCGCCGACAGGGCGTCGGTGATCTGGGAGCGGGTGATCGGTTCGAAGAAGGTCTCGCCGTTCGCGTCCTTCGTCGTGGCGGCGTCGCCGACCCAGGCCCCGGCGTAGCAGTCAGCCTGCAGCTCGACGCGGACACTGCCCGACGACGCCCCTGTGCCGGAGCGGTCGGTGTTCGCGAACGACCCCTGCAGCTGCTGGATGTGGTGCGCCCACTCGTGCGCGACGACGTACATCTGCGCGAGCGGACCGCCGGACGAGCCGTACTGCGACTGCAGGTCGTCGTAGAACGCGGTGTCCAGGAAGACCGCACGGTCCGGTGGGCAGTAGAACGGGCCGGTCGCGGCCGAGGCCTGCCCGCACGAGGTGTCGGTGGAGTCCTGGAACAGGAAGAACTCCGGTGCCGTGTACGAGATGCCGAGCGACCGCGCCTCGGACGTCCAGTAGGCGTCGAGCGACTCGGCCGCGCCCTCCATCCGGCACTCGACGCGCAGGTTGGCGTCGCGCCCGGTCCGGCACTCGGGGGCGGCGTCGACGGACTCGCCCCCCTGCTGGATCGTCGTCAGGCCGTTGCCGCCGCCGACGATCCCGCTCACGTCGAAGCCGGTGAACTGCAGGATCAGGAACACCACGATGGCGCCGACGCCCACGGCACCTCCGCCGATCGCCGTGGTGCGACCCCGCCGCTTGACCTTGCCGCCCCGGAGTTGCGAGTCGTCGTTGAACGTCATGGTCCCGAACCTACCGATCAGCACCTCCCGATCAGCGGCCCCGCGTACCGTCGGCGGCGTCGGCCACCCCGACACCTGTCGTACACCTGTCGGACAACCGGAAGGAACCGCACAATGGCCACTCCCATCAGCACCGTGATGAGCCCCGCCCGCTACGTCCAGGGCAAGGACGCGATCACCCGCGTCGGCGAGTTCATCGCCCCGATCGGCAAGCGGCCCCTGATCGTCGCCGACGACGTGGTCTGGGGCATCGTCGAGACCGCCGTCTCCGAGAGCTTCCGGTCCGCCGACCTGGCCGTGGAGCGTGTCGGGTTCGGCCGCTTCGCCACCCCCGAGGCCGTCGACGAACTCGTCGAGCAGATCCGCGCGACGGACGCCGACGTCATCGTGGGGCTCGGCGGTGGCTCCGCGATCGACGCTGCGAAGGCCGCTGGGCACCTCGCCGGCATCCGGTGGGCCAGCGTGCCGACGGCTGCGTCCACCGACGCCCCGACCTCGGCGCTCGCCGTCATCTACACCGCCGAGGGCGAGTTCATCGAGTACCGCTTCTTCCCGCACAACCCGGACCTGGTGCTCATCGACACCAGGCTCGTCGCCAACGCGCCGGTGCAGTTCCTGGTCGCGGGCATCGGCGACGCGCTGGCGACCTGGGTCGAGGCCCGTGCCGCGAAGCGCGCCAACGCCGACACCATGGCCGGCGGCCTGCAGACCCAGACCGGCGTCGCGCTCGCCGAGCTGTCGTGGAAGCTCCTGCACGAGAACGCCCTGCAAGCCATCGAGGCCGTCAAGGCCAAGGTCGTCACCCCGGCGCTCGAGAAGGTCGTCGAGGCGAACACGCTGCTGTCCGGCCTGGGCTTCGAGTCCGGTGGGCTCGCCGCCGCCCACGCGATCCACAACGGGCTGACCGCGGCGCCGCAGGCGCACGGCCTGGCCCACGGGCAGAAGGTGAACATCGGGACGATCGCGCAGCTGGTGCTCGAGGGCGCCCCGGCCGAGGAGATCGAGGACTTCGTCGTCTTCACCACGAAGGTCGGCCTGCCGAACACCCTGACCGAGATCGGCCTGACGGTCGACGACCGTGACGTGCTGCGCGCCGTGGCCGAGGCCGCGACGGTGGAGGGCGAGACCATCCACAACATGCCGTTCCCGGTGACGCCGGAGCTCGTGGTCGACGCCCTGGTCGCCATCGAGGGCATCGCACGCAGCGTCCGCGCCGAGCACGGTCTGCCGGAGCCCGTGCTGTACGAGCACCACTGACGCCCTGACGTTCGAGGGGTCAGGTGCGGATCAGCGGCTCCATCGTCGCCAGGTCCGCACCGATCCCGACGTCGACGAGTTCGATCCGGCCGGCGAGGGTGGCGGCGGGTCCGGTCAACAGGCCGGCCTTCACGCCGCCGAAGGTGACGGTGACGTCGGCGTGCAGGACGTGGTCGTCCGCGACGCCGCCGGTGTCCACGTCGATGCCGCTCGGCACGTCCACCGCGACGACGAACGGCGCACGCTGGTCGCGGGCGAGCTCACGGATGGCGTCCACGACGTCCCGCGCGGGGGACCGCAGTGCGTTCGCGCCGTGCACCCCGATGCCGAGGATGCCGTCGAGCACCAGGTCGGCCTCGAGTGCCGCCTCGGTCGCGACGTCCGCCAGGCGTTCGCCGTCGCTCCGGCCGGCGGCCCGCAGGATGTCGGCCGCTCCGCCCGCGTTCGGTCCCGAGGCGCCGGACGGGCCGTCGAGCAGACGGGCGCCGGCGTCCAGTGCCGCTGCCAGGCCGGCCTCGTGGACACGGGAGCCGACGCGCAGGACCGCCACGTGCCTCCCGGCCGCTGCCAGGCGCGCGCCCGCGAACAGGGCGTCACCGCCGTTGTCGCCGCTGCCGGCGAGCACGAGGACGGATCCCGGCCCGTCGACCGGCCGCACGGCCGGGTCGTCCAGCAGGTCGCCGACGATGCGCGCGAGCCCGTCGGCGGCGCGCTGCATCAGGGGTTCCCCCGCGTCGAGGTGGGGGCGTTCCGCCGCCCGGATCTGATCGCCGCCGTAGCCGTCCATGGCCACCACACTGCCCCGATACGCTTGAGAGGACATGTCACTCGTCCCCGAAGCGCCCCGCCCCCGGTTCGTGATGTCGCCCGACGGGCTGCGACTCGCGACCTACGACTTCGGCGACCCCGACGCCCCGGCCGTCATCGCGGTGCACGGCTTCGCCTCCGGGGCGGTGCTCAACTGGCACGCCTCGGGCTGGACGCGGCACCTGGTCCGTGCCGGGTACCGGGTCCTGGCGCTCGACCAGCGCGGGCACGGCGCGAGCGCGAAGCCGCACGACCCCGGTGCCTACTCGATGGACCTGCTCGTCGCCGACGTCACCACGGTCATCGACACGTACCTGCTCGACGACGTCGCGTTCCTCGGGTACTCGCTCGGCGCCCGCGTCGGCTGGCACACCGCCGAACGCCTGCCCGGCCGGATCTCACGTGCGGTGTTCGGCGGGATCCCGGACGCCGACCCGATGCGTCGCGTCCGCGTCGACCAGGCGAAGGCGTACATCGCCGACGGCACCCCCATCGAGGACCGCGTCACCAACGGCTACCTGACGATGGCGGGCAACGTCGAGGGCAACGACCTCGGCGCGCTCGTGGCCATGGTCGAGGGGATGCGGAACAGCATCGAGCCGACCCCGGAGAACGCCCCGGCGCAGCCGCTCCTGATCGCCGCGGGCAGCGAGGACGGCATCCGCGACAGCGCGGTCCGGCTCGCCGAGGCCGCACCGGACGCCACCTTCTTCGAGATCCCGGGGCGCAACCACTTCAACGCCCCGACCTCGCGGCCGTTCCGCGAAGCAGCGCTGCGGTTCCTGTCCGCCCCGCGCTGAGGGGTACTCGTGGGTCCCCTCGGTCGGACGGCACCGGGCGTACCGTCCCCGCCATGGACTACAGACTCCTCGGCAACAGCGGGACATCGGTGTCGACGCTGACCCTCGGCACCATGACGTTCGGCAGCGAAGCCGACGAACCCACCTCACACGCCATCCTCGACGCCTTCGTGGCCGCCGGTGGCACGCTCGTCGACACGGCGGACGTCTACTCCGGCAACGAGTCCGAGCGGATCATCGGCCGCTGGCTCGCAGCACACCCCACCGAGGCCGCGCAGGTCGTCCTCGCCACCAAGGGCCGGTTCCCGCAGGGCGACGGCCCGAACGACCTCGGCCTGTCCCGACGACACCTGCGCGTGGCCCTCGACGCCTCGCTCGAGCGGCTCGGCGTCGACCACATCGACCTGTACCAGATGCACGCGTGGGACGCCCTGACCCCCATCGACGAGACCCTGCGGTTCCTCGACGACGCCGTGGCCGCCGGCAAGATCGGCTCCTACGGGTTCTCGAACTACCTCGGCTACCAGGTCACCAAGGCCGTCTACGAGGCGAAGGCCCACGGCTGGGCGCCACCCGTCACCCTGCAGCCGCAGTACAACCTGCTCGTCCGCGACATCGAGCACGAGGTCGTGCCCGCCTGCCTCGACGCCGGCATCGGCCTGCTGCCCTGGTCGCCCCTGGCCGGCGGCTGGCTCTCCGGCAAGTACCAGCGCGACGAGGCCCCGACCGGCGCGACCCGCCTGGGCGAGAACCCGCAGCGCGGCATGGAGGCCTGGGAAGCCCGCAACGGTGACGAGCGCACGTGGGAGGTGCTCGACGCCGTCTCCGAGGTGGCCGACGCCCACGACGCGTCGAAGTCGCAGGTCGCGCTCGCCTGGCTGCTGACCCGTCCCGCGGTCACGAGCGTGATCCTCGGCGTCCGCACCCTGTCGCAGCTCGAGGACAACCTCGGTGCCGCGGACCTGGTGCTCACCGACGACGAGCTCGACCGGCTGACCGACGCCAGCGCGCCCCGCATCGACGACTACCCCTACGGCACGGCCGGCGTCGCGCAGCGAGAGCGGAAGATCACCGGCGGGCGCTGAGCCGGCGGGTGCCGAGCTGGCGGACGCTGAGCGGACAGGACCCCTGCGCGTTCGTGCACATCGTGCGGATTTCCGCGGATGTGGGGTCAGGGTGTGGACGCGCGGGTCGGTGAGGTGTCATCCTCGTCGCACGACCGGCTGGTTACCGCGTCCAGCGCCCGGAACGCCCCCTGATCCGCGTTCCGTGTGCCGATGCCCCGGGCGAGACTTCGCCCGGGGCATCGCTTCCTCAAGGGCAGTGCGTCGCACCCCCTCCACACCTTCTGTACGGCAGTATTCCACCGTGCTGCTCTGCTTCGTCGACGAATCCTTCAAGCCGGACCTCTACGGCTTCGGCGCCGTGATGGCGGACGCGGCACAGACCCGCTGGCTCACGCATCGCATGCACGAGATCGTCGCGGCGCTCGAGGAGTACGGCGTCGAGGCGCAGGCCGAGATCCACGCCCATCCGATCTTCCACGGGAAGGGCGCTTGGAGCGCCGTCCCGCCACGCGTGCGCGTGAAGGTGTTCCTCGACGTGGTCGAAGCCGTCGTGACTTCCGGAGCAACCGTGCTGCTCCGAGGCTGCCGCCCCGGGCAGTTGCGTCGGTACCAGGACGCGCGGGGCTTCCGTGATCGGCACTCGCCGGAACAGGTGGCCTTCCAGCACCTCCTGCAGCGGGTCGACAGGAAGGCCGGTGCGATGGATGCGCACGCGCTCGTCATCGCGGACGAACGGTCGGATCGAGACCGGCACCGTGAGCGCTTTGCGGTGTACCAGGCCTACGGGACTCCCGGAACGTACATGCAGACCCGGCTCGAACGGTTGCTCGACACCGTTCACTTCGCGCCGAGTCACCACTCACGCATGCTCCAGGTCGCCGATCTCCTGGCGTTCGTCTGGGTGCGCTCGCGGACGGTGGAGGAACGGGATCCGCGGCAGGCGCGTGTCCTCGCCGCGCTCGTCGACGACATCGAACGGTGCGCGTACCAGCCCGGCGTCTGGCCCTGAAACTGGTCGACCGGCACCGCCGCCCCGGACGCACGACAGCCCCGCTCGAGGCGGGGCTGAAGGCGGTGCGGGCGGCGAACGAGTCGCGGCCTGCGCATGCAGTATATGGGGCCGGCAGCGGGACTTGAACCCGCAACCCCCGTATTACAAGTACGGTGCGCTACCAATTGCGCCATGCCGGCTGACGCCGCTCATCTTACCGGTGAGGGCGTCCGAGGCTCACTCGCCCGACTTCTCCGAGAAGTTCAGCGAGATCGAGTTCATGCAGTACCGGTCACCCGTGGGGGTGCCGAACCCGTCCGGGAACACGTGGCCCAGGTGCGAACCGCAGTTCGCGCACCGGACCTCGGTGCGGGCCATGCCGAGGGAGTTGTCCTCGATGAGCTGCACGGCGTCCGGGTTCACCGACTCGTAGAACGACGGCCAGCCGCAGCCGGAGTCGAACTTCGTGCCGCTCTTGAACAGCTCCGCGTTGCAGGCCGCACAGGTGTAGACGCCGGCGCGCTCCTCGTCGAGGAGTTCACCGGTCCACGGTCGTTCGGTCCCCGCCTGGCGGAGGACGGCGTACTGGTCCGGGGAGAGCTCCTCGCGCCACTGGGCGTCGGACTTGTCGACGTTGTATGCCATTGGTTCCTCCTGCTTCCGGCCGGGCTCTTCCGGGCACTCCCGACCACTTCACTAAACTCGCCACGATGTCCGAGCATTCCGTGCACCACGCCCGCTGGACCCGTCTGACGACGGACGAACTGTACGGCATCGTGGTCCTGCGCAACCGCGTGTTCGCGCTCGAGCAGCGGGTCACCGCCGAGGACTTCGACGGCCGTGACCGCGAGCCCGACACCGAGCACTGGTGGTTCGGCACGGACACCGATGCGGTTGGGTACCTGCGGCTCATCCGCCCGGCATTCGACGAGGTCCATCCCGACGGCTCGGAGCCGCCGGCGTGGGTGATCGGCCGGGTCGCCACCGATCCCGGACACCGCGGGCAGGGGATCGCCGGCCGGCTCGTCGCCGCCGTCCTCGACGAACACGGACACGACCCGTTCGTCCTCCATGCCCAGGAGTACGTCGCCGCCCTCTACGAGCGGTACGGCTTCGTGCGGTTCGGGGAGCCGTACGACGAGGCCGGTATCCGCCACGTCGGCATGCACCGGCGCGGGCGCTGATGGACACCCGCGCCCGGTACGCCGCGTACGCCGACCGCATCCAGGCGGTCTCCCCGTCGTACGCGGCCTGGGCACGGTCGCTCGACGACTCCCTCGTCGCGCTCCTCGCCGAGGTCCCCGAGCAGCAGCGGCAGCCGGAACTGTTCTTCGCGGTCGCGCGGCAGCTGGGCGCGGACCCGTCGGACCCGGGTGCGCTGCGCGCGCTCGGCCTGGAGGCCCGCCCCGCGCTGGTCGCGGCCCTCGCCTCCGCCACGGTGCAGGCCAACGACCCGCAACGGCTCGCACCGGTCGTCCCGCTGTTCGCCGCGCTCGCCGAACGGTCCGCGCGGCCGCTCGGCCTGGTCGACGCCGGGGCCGCCGCCGGGCTGTGCTCGATCCCGGACCGGGTGACCCTGGACTACCGCGTCGGTTCCGGGGCCGCGGTCCTCCGGATGCACACGGCGGTCGCCGAGCCCTCGGTCCGGCTCGTCGCGGACGCAACCGGGGCCGTCCCCACACCCGCGACCGTCCCGATCAGGGTCGGCGCCCGGGTGGCCCTCGACCCGAACCCGATCGACCTGTCGGTCCCCGGTGCGTTCGACCGGCTGGTCGAGGCCGTCCCGCCCGAGGCGTCGGACCGGACCGCCCTGATGCGCGCGGCGGCGTCCGCGACGCTCACCGTGCCTCCAGTCCGGATCCGGGGCGCGCTGCCCGGCGACCTCGACCGTGCACTGGACGCCCTGCCGGACGACGTCGAACCGGTCGTCCTGACCACCGGGACCCTGGTCTACGTGCCGGGCGCGGACCGGCAGCGGTTCGTCGACCGGATCCGTGCGCGAGGCGTGCACTGGATCGCCCTCGAACGCACCGGGATCCTGCGCGGGGTGGCGGCGACGCTGCCCGACGACGTCGACGCGGCGGATCCGGACTCGTTCGCGACGGTCTCGCTCGACGGGGTCGCGGTGGCCGTCTCCGACCCGTTCGGTCGGCGTGTGCGCTGGTTCCGCGCGCCGAACCTGTGACCGGTGTTCGCGACAGTCCAGCGCCGTGCCAGGGTCCGGATCGACTCCACCCCTACGATGTGCGAGACCCGTTACCCGACCGTGATCGGAACCGCAGTGACCAGCCCCACCGACGAACGCAGCGTCGACGAGCTCAGTGCTGACCAGATCGGTGCTGACCAGATCGGTGCTGACCAGCTCAGTGAGCTCGCCAAGCACGTGCTGTCGTTCGAGCAGGACCGGGCACGGCACGACCGCACGAAGGAAGCGGAGATCCGGGTCGAGTTCGAGATGTCGGCGGCGCGCTACTACCAGGTGCTGAACCGCGTGATCGACTCGCCCGCGGCACTCGCGTACGACCCGCAGCTCGTCAGCCGGCTGCAGCGGCTCCGTCACGCGCGCACCAGCGCCCGGGCGACGCGCAGCTTCGTCGCGCCCGGTGCGGCTCCCGAAGGACGTGAAGAGGAACGATGAGCACGAGATTCCCCCGAGACCGGTTCGACGACGTCGCCGACGGCCCGCGGGTCGGTGCGCACCGCGGTGCCCAGCGTCGCGGCCGTGGCTGGATCGCCTTCGCCTGGGCGGCGCTCGCCACCGGTGTGCTCGTCGGCATCGGCGTGCTCGTCCTCGCGCTGCTGAACGGCAGCTACTCGTTCAACAGCTCGGATTCCCCCTCGGCCTCCACGTCGGCGTCCGCCACCGCGAAGCCCTCGGCGACGTCCAAGCCGTCCGCGTCCTCGTCGGCCGGTTCGGGCTCCGCAGGGTCGGGGGCGGGCAGTGCTGCGGCCGCGACGCCGGCGCAGCAGGGCACCACGACCGTCGTCGTCCTGAACGGCACGACCACCACGGGCCTCGCCAGCCGGGCGAGCGCGGCGCTGACCGGTGCCGGCTGGCAGGTCGCCTCCACCGGTGACGCCGGTACGACGGGCTCCACGTCGACGATCGTCTACTACCAGCAGGCGTCGCAGGCGGCGGTCGCGCAGGGCATCGCTAAGCAGCTCGGCGTCACGGCCGTGCAGCAGTCGGCGGCGTTCCCGAACGCCGACGTGAGCGTCGTCCTCGGCGCGGACTACACCGGCTGATCGGTCGTTCTGCGGGCCGTCGCGCCGCGTTTTCCGCGCATTGTGTGACGGCCGTGTTTCGAGCACGTTGATTTCTGACGGAATCGACGTGAAACAACGTCACACCTCTTGCCTGATCGGACGGGTTCGGTCAGAGTCCCATGCAGACGACGATCACGTCGTTCCGCACTGCAGTACCAGGGAGCAAGAGATCATGGCCAACGGAACCGTGAAGTGGTTCAACGCTGAAAAGGGCTTCGGCTTCATCACCGTGGATGGAGGGGGCCAGGACGTGTTCGTGCACTACTCGGCCATCGACATGTCGGGTTACAAGGTCCTCGAGGAGGGCCAGGCCGTCGTGTTCGACGTCGGCACCGGGTCGAAGGGCCCGCAGGCAGAGTCCGTCCGCCCCGCCTGAGCACGACCACTTCCAGAACGCGCCGTCCCGTCAGGGGCGGCGCGTTCGTCGTGTGCGGGGACGGTGACCGGCGCGGGGAGCGCGACCGCGGCGGTGGTGCGGGGTCCACCGGACGCGACGTGTCCTGGGAAGTCGTCACGAGCCTCCCGACTGTGTTGCACTCACACCCCGCGAGTGCCAGAATCGGCGTTGGCACTCGCTCACGCTGAGTGCCAGCACGACCCCCAAGACGACGTCCGGGAGGGACGAAAAACCACATGGCTAAGATCATTGCTTTCGACGAGGAGGCCCGCCGTGGCCTCGAGCGCGGCCTGAACCAGCTGGCCGACGCCGTGAAGGTGACGCTCGGCCCGCGCGGCCGCAACGTCGTCCTCGAGAAGAAGTGGGGCGCCCCCACGATCACGAACGACGGTGTCTCCATCGCCAAGGAGATCGAGCTCGACGACCCGTACGAGAAGATCGGTGCGGAGCTCGTCAAGGAGGTCGCCAAGAAGACCGACGACGTCGCCGGTGACGGAACGACCACCGCGACCGTCCTCGCCCAGGCGCTCGTCCGCGAAGGCCTCCGCAACGTCGCCGCCGGTGCCGACCCCGTGTCGCTCAAGCGCGGCATCGAGAAGGCCGTCGCCGCCGTCTCCGACCAGCTCCTCGCCAACGCGAAGGACATCGAGACCAAGGACCAGATCGCCGCGACCGCGTCGATCTCGGCCGCTGACCCGACCATCGGCGCGCTCATCGCCGAGGCCATCGACAAGGTCGGCAAGGAAGGCGTCGTCACCGTCGAGGAGTCGAACACCTTCGGCACCGAGCTCGAGCTCACCGAGGGCATGCGCTTCGACAAGGGCTACCTGTCGCAGTACTTCGTCACCGACCCCGAGCGTCAGGAAGCCGTCTTCGAGGACGCCTACATCCTGATCGTCAACTCGAAGATCTCGAACATCAAGGACCTCCTGCCGGTCGTCGACAAGGTGATCCAGGCGGGTAAGCAGCTCCTGATCATCGCCGAGGACGTCGACGGCGAGGCCCTGGCCACGCTCGTCGTGAACAAGATCCGCGGCATCTTCAAGTCCGTCGCCGTCAAGGCCCCGGGCTTCGGCGACCGCCGCAAGGCCATGCTGCAGGACATCGCGATCCTCACCGGTGGCCAGGTCATCTCGGAAGAGGTCGGCCTCAAGCTCGAGAACGCGACGCTCGACCTGCTCGGTCGTGCCCGCAAGGTCGTCATCACCAAGGACGAGACCACGATCGTCGAGGGTGCCGGCGACGCCGAGCAGATCGCCGGCCGTGTCCGCCAGATCCGTGCCGAGATCGAGGCGACCGACTCCGACTACGACCGCGAGAAGCTCCAGGAGCGCCTCGCGAAGCTCGCCGGTGGCGTCGCCGTCATCAAGGCGGGTGCCGCGACCGAGGTCGAGCTCAAGGAGCGCAAGCACCGCATCGAGGACGCCGTCCGCAACGCGAAGGCTGCCGTCGAAGAGGGCATCGTCGCCGGTGGTGGCGTCGCCCTCATCCAGGCCGGTGCCGTCGCACTCGAGGCCCTCGAGCTCGAGGGTGACGAGGCGACCGGTGCGAACATCGTCCGCGTGGCCATCGACGCGCCGCTCAAGCAGATCGCGCTGAACGCCGGTCTCGAGCCGGGTGTCGTCGCCGCCAAGGTCCGCGAGCTCGAGTCGGGTTGGGGCCTCAACGCCGCGACCGGCGAGTACGTCGACCTGATCGCCGCCGGCATCATCGACCCCGCCAAGGTCACGCGTTCGGCGCTGCAGAACGCTGCGTCGATCGCCGGTCTGTTCCTGACCACCGAGGTCGTCGTCGCCGAGAAGCCCGAGCGCACCCCTGCTGCTCCGGCTGGCGACCCGACGGGTGGCATGGACTTCTAAGTCCGCCTGACGGAAGGGCCCCGCACGCTGCGCGTGTGGGGCCCTTCCGCGTGTGCGGGGGCGGGCCGGTTGGGCCGAGATCGCACGAACTGCCGCTTCGCGGAGGCCGTCCCGGCAGTTTGTGCGACCACGGCGTGCTGGAGACGGCATGTTGCGCGATCAGCATGAAGCGCACAGGAGGCCCGGCACCGGTCGTTCTCCACAGATGTGTTCCCGAGGGGGTCGCGCGGGCAGCCGGGTCGCGACACTCGGGACATGCCGAAGCCTCGTCCGCTCCCTGAGACGCTCGACTCCGCCGGCTTCCTGGTCCGTGACGCCATCGGGTTCGGCGTCGATCCGGGTCGTCTCCGTCGACGTGATCTCGTCCGTCCCGTGCATGGCGTCCGGTCGACCGACGCCACGATGTCGATCGTCGCGGCAGTCGGCCTGGTGCTCCGTCCGGACCAGTACCTGAGCCACACGACGGCCGCCGCGCTGTGGGGAGCACCGCTCCCTCACGGTGCCGAAGTCCCCGTCCACGTCACGACCGACGGAACCGGCCCGGTGATGCGACGTCCACAGGTCAAAGGACACCGTCGCCGGTCCGGAGCTACCAGCTGCGAGCGGCAGGGGATACGGCTCAGCACTCCAGAGCTTGCGTGGCGGGAGTGCGCCGGTCTGCTCAGCGTGCAGCAACTCGTCGCGGTGGGCGATTTCCTGGTGGGCAAGAGCGGACTCTGCACGATCGACACGCTCGCCAAGAGCATCGTGCCCGGATCTCGGTGGATCGCGGTCGCTCGTGCCGCGATCGCGCGGGTGCGCGTCGGTGCCGAGTCACCGATGGAGACCTGGCTTCGGCTCGCCGTGGTGGACGCGGGCTTCCCCGAGCCGGAACTGCAGGTCGAGGTGTCGGATCACCACGGCCGGTTCCTCGGACGCGTGGACATGGCCTGGCCGGAACGTCGGATCGCGTTGGAGTACGACGGCGATCACCACCGCGAGCAGGATGTCTTCCAGTACGACCAGCGGCGTGACAACGGTATGGCGGTCAACGGCTGGCTCGTCCTGCATGCGACGCGGGCTGATGCCGCTCGCCCTGCTGTGCTGTTCGAGCGTCTGCGCCAGGCCTTCGTCTCGCGCTCGTCGTGACGTCGGCGGGTTGTCCCTCCGAAGGGTCCGACGCTTGCTTGCGGCGGTCGCACAACACGCCGTGCGTTCGTCACCCAGGTCGCACGTTGCGCCGTGAGAGCGCGGGATGGGCGGCAGTTAGCGCTACCTCGAGCAGCGGCGCGCGCGGGTCAGGCGGCGAAGTCGCGGGGGAGCAGGGGGAGCCAGACGCGGAAGGTGGCGCCGCCGCCCTCGGTGTCGAAGACCTCGACGGAGCCGTGGTGCGCCGCGACGATGCCGGACACGATGGCGAGCCCGAGGCCCGAACCGCCGGTGTCGCGGGCGCGGGAGGTGTCCGCACGCCAGAAGCGCTGGAAGATCTTCTCGCGCAGCTGCGGCGGGATGCCCTCACCGTGGTCGATCACGTCGAGGTGTGCCATGCCGCGCTCGTCGTCCACGCCGATGCCGATCTCGATCGGGTCGTCGTTCGCCGTGAACCGCATGGCGTTGCCCATCAGGTTCGTGACGATCTGGCGGATCTTGTTCTCTTCCGCCAGCACGATCGGCGGGCGCTTCGGCAGCACGACCGTGGGCAGCGGGGTGGTCTCGTCGGTCGGTGCGGCACCGGCGTCGATGTTCATGGCGCGGGTGCGACGCGCCCGGAGTCGGGCGATGGTCTGGCGCGAGAACGCGATCGGCCCGGTGGTGTTCGCCGAGGTGGGCGACACGGGCGGTGCTTCGCCGGAGTCCGGAGAGCCGATGGACGACGACGACGCCGACGGGCGGACGGCCTGGGGCACGCTCTCGCCGGTGAGGGAGTCCTCGACGAGGACCTGGATCTCGCGGTCGGGGTTGGAGGCCATCGTGTCGAGCGCCGAGTCGCGGGCGATGGCGACGAGGTCGACCGGGCCGAGCTCGAGCGGCTTCGACTCGTCGATGCGGGCGAGCTGCAGCAGGTCCTGCACGAGCAGGCCCATCCGCTGCGCTTCCTTCTCGATGCGCTCCATCGCCTGGGCGACGTCCTCTTCCTTGCGCAGGGCACCCATCCGGTACAGCTCGGCGTACCCGCGCAGGGACACCAGCGGCGTGCGGAGCTCGTGCGAGGCGTCCCCGACGAACCGGCGCATCTGGGCGATGGTGCGCTCGCGGTCCTCGAACGCGGAGTCGATCCGCTCGAGCATGACGTTGAGGGAGCGGTTGAGTCGGCCGACCTCGGTGTTCGGGGTGTCGGCCTCGAGGCGCTGGTTGAAGTCACCCGCGGCGAACCGTGCGGCGGTGTCCTCGACGTCGCGCAGCGGGTCGAAGGTCGCGGTGACGAGCAGCCGGGTGAGCATGGCGCCGAGCAGGATGACCGAGGCACCGAACCCGAGGAAGATCGCGGTGAACTTGCCGATGGTCTCGTCGGTGCCGGCGCTGGAGACCGCGATGAGCACGTAGCCGGTCTCGGTGGTGCCGTCGGACTGGTTCTGCAGCGATGCCGGGATGATCTGCGCACGCCACTCGTGGTTGTGCTGGCTGTCGTAGAGCGAGATGCGCTGGTTCGCCTGCGAGGCCTCGACCAGGGTGGCTTCACGGACGTCGGGTCGACTCGACGCCTTCGTCTGGCAGATCCGGTCACCGTCGGCGTCGTACGCGGCGACGTAGGCGCTCTGCGAGACGACGACGGACAGCTTGCAGTACTGCTCGCCGTCGCTGATGTTCTGGCCCTCGAGCTGCTCGGTCGTCTGCTTGACCGTGTTGTCGAGCTGCTGCATGAGGTAGGTGGACAGTACGGTCATCGTGCCGAGTCCGGCGACGAGCAATCCGAGCGCGACGAGCAGCACCGTGATCCCGGTGATCTTGGTGCGCAGGGAGATCCCGTCCCACCAGTGGTTCATTCGCGTGTGCATGCTGCCCCAACGATAGACAGCGGCCGCCCGGTGAAACCGGACGACCGCCGTGAAGTCGAGCCCCGTGGGACTCCTGCTCCTACGAAGCCTTGGACGCCTTCAGCATGTAGCCGAAGCCGCGCTTGGTCTGGATGATCGGCTCGGCGGAGTACTGGTCGAGCTTGCGGCGCAGGTACGAGATGTAGCTCTCGACGATGCCCGCGTCACCGTTGAAGTCGTACTCCCACACGTGGTCGAGGATCTGCGCCTTCGACAGCACGCGGTTCGGGTTGAGCATCAGGTAGCGGAGCAGCTTGAACTCGGTGGGCGAGAGCTCGATCTGCGCGTCGCCGATCGTGACCTCGTGCGTGTCCTGGTCCATCGTGAGCTCGCCGGCGCGGATGATCGCGTCTTCCTCGTCGTTCATGGTGCGACGGAGGATGGCCTTGATGCGGGCAACGATCTCGTCGAGCGAGAACGGCTTGGTGACGTAGTCGTCGCCGCCGACGGTGAGGCCGGTGATCTTGTCCTCGGTGTCGTCCTTCGCCGTCAGGAACAGGATCGGCGAGGTGTAGCCCGAGGAACGCAGGCGCTTGGTGACACCGAAGCCGTTCATGTCGGGCAGCATCACGTCGAGGATGATGAGGTCCGGCTCTTCTTCCAGCACGGCGGAGATCGCCTGTGCTCCGTTGCCCACCGCACGCACGGCGAAGCCGGCGAAGCGCAACGAGGTCGTCAGGAGGTCGCGGATGTTCGGCTCGTCGTCGACGATCAGGATCTTGGGGCCATCGCTCATGGTCTTATCTTCTGACTGTTCCCTCGGGGTTTCCTGAGAGCGGTTCGTACGTCAGCCCACGGGCGTCTGGACCTGGTCAGCATCGAGGATCGTGTACGAGTACCCCTGCTCCGCCAGGAACCGCTGCCGGTTCTGCGCGAAGTCCTGGTCGACGGTGTCCCGGGCCACGAGCGTGTAGAACGACGCGGGCAGGCCGTCCTTGTTCGGGCGGAGGAGCCGGCCGAGCCGCTGCGCTTCTTCCTGCCGGGATCCGAACGACCCGGAGACCTGGATGGCGACGGTCGCGTCGGGCAGGTCGATCGAGAAGTTCGCGACCTTCGAGACGACGAGCACGTCGACCTCGCCGGACCGGAACGCGTCGTACAGCCGCTCCCGTTCGTCGACCGGGGTCGCCCCCGTGATCTCCGCGGCGTCGAGCGACGCGGCCAGTTCGTCGAGCTGGTCGATGTACTGCCCGATCACCAGGATCTGCTCACCACGGTGCTTCTCGATGAGTTCCCGCACCACCGGGGTCTTGGCCGGGGACGTCGCGGCGAGCCGGTAGCGCTCGTCGTCGCTCGACGCCGCGTACTCCAGGCGGTCCTGGTGCGGCAGGTCGATGCGGACCTCGTAGCAGGAGGCCGGGGAGATGTACCCCTGCGCCTCGATCTCCTTCCACGGGGCGTCGTACCGCTTCGGCCCGATGAGCGAGAAGACGTCGCCCTCGCGGCCGTCCTCGCGCACGAGCGTCGCGGTGAGGCCCAGGCGTCGGCGGGCCTGCAGATCGGCGGTCAGCTTGAACACCGGTGCGGGCAGCAGGTGCACCTCGTCGTAGACGATGAGGCCCCAGTCGAGAGCGTCGAGGAGCGACAGGTGCGTGTACTCGCCCTTCCGGCGGGCGGTGAGGATCTGGTAGGTCGCGATCGTGACCGGCCGGATCTCCTTGACGCTGCCCGAGTACTCGCCGATGTCCTCCGGCGTCAGGGTCGTGCGCTTGAGGAGCTCGGTGCGCCACTGCCGCGCCGAGACGGTGTTCGTCACGAGGATGAGCGTGGTCGCCTTGACGGTCGCCATCGCACCAGCGCCGACGAGTGTCTTGCCCGCGCCACAGGGCAGCACGACGACGCCGGAGCCCTGGGCGAAGAACGTGTCGACGGCCTGCTCCTGGTACGGCCGCATGTGCCACTCGGCGGTGTCCAGGTCGATCGGGTGCGGCTGGCCCGGGGTGTAGCCCGCCAGGTCCTCCGCCGGCCAGCCGAGCTTCACGAGCTCCTGCTTGATCTGCCCCCGCGCCCACGGCTGCAGCTCGACCTCGGTCGAGGACCGCATGTCACCGAGCAGCGGCTTGATGCGCTTCGACCGGATGACCTCGGCCAGCACCGACGGGTCCTCGGCGGTGAGGAGCAGGAGCGGCAGCCGCTCGAGTTCCTCGGTGGGGGAGTTCGCGATCACGGGCGCGTCGGGTCGTTCCTCGCGACGGATCACGAGCCGTCCGTAGCGCGAGACCGTGTCGCGGATGTCGACCGTGACGCTCTGCGGCACGGGGAACTTCGCGAAGCGTTCCAGGGTGTCGATCATCGCCTCGGCGTCGTGGCCCGCGGCGCGCGCGTTCCAGAGTCCGAGGCGGGTGATCCGGTAGGTGTGCACGTGCTCGGGAGCGCGTTCGAGCTCGGCGAAGGCCGCGAGCTCGTGGCGTGCGTCCTCGGCATCGGGGTGCGCGACCTCGAGGAGCACGGTGCGGTCGCTCTGCACGATCAGCGGTCCGTTCATGACCTGCCAGCCTAGCCGTCGGCACCTGCGTGCGGGTGACCGCGCGGCTCAGGCGTCGCTCTCGACCGACACCACGAGTGACAGCGGCAGGGTGCGCTCGACGTCGACGGCCGTGTCCCGCCCGCGGACGCGTCCGGCCGCGACCGAGGTCGGCACGATCGAGAACGGCCGCTCCGAGCCGTCCGGCATCCGGACGGTCACACGGATCGGCGTGCGTCCGCGCACGGCCAGGTCGATCTGCCGACCGAGCCACTCCTGCTCCGGCTCCGCGTCGCCGCGCTGCGTCGTCAGGCGGAGCCGTTCGACGAGTGCGTGCGCCGACTGCTCCGGCGAGCGTCCGGTGGGGCTGCGCCGGCCGGGAGGCCCGTGGTGCGCCTCGGGGCGGGCTGCGGTCGTCAGGACGGCCGGGTAGCGCTGGTCCTCGAGTGCGGTGTGCACGACGTGCGGCGGGTAGCGCGTGGTCAGCGTCGTCAGGTCGGGCCGCTCCCACGCGAGCTGCCGGAGCTCGGCGTCCACCCCGACGAGGTCGAGCTGGTCGGCGGTGCCGCGGACCTCGGTCCCGACGCCGCCCGGCCCCCGGTCGACGACGATGCTGCCGTCGCGTCCGGCCACCTGGTCGATCAGGTAGGCGAGGGGCTGCGGGATCCCGGTGGCCGACAGCCGTCCGAGCAAGGACAGCAGGTCGTCGCGGGAGTGTCCGGCCCGGAACGCCGCGCGCAGGGTGTCCTCGGAGATGCGGTAGCGCGCCGCGAGGCCCGGTGCCTCGAGCACGGCGACGGTGCGCAGGGCGTCGTCGTCCACCGGCGCGAGCGGCCCCGGTGCGATGACGGTGAGGTCGTGCTGCAGGTAGACCCGCTCGACGGTGCCCGGCAGGTCGTCGGCGGCCTGCTCGGCGTCGCCGTCGAGGAGCGCCCGACCGGTGCTCGTCACGATGCCGTCGACCGCCAGGCCGAGCGACGCCGCGGTGCCGGCGACGTCGAGCAGCAGGGCGTCGAGCCAGCGGGACCCCGCCGGGTACGCCCAGCGCCCGAGCGGCACGAGGTCGCGCAGGTCCCCGTCGGCCAGGTCGAGCACCTGGTGCACGGCGGGCGGGAGCGTGTCCGACCACGCGGCCACCAGCGACACCCAGCGCTCCGGCCAACCGGCGAGCAACCAGGCGTGCCCGGCGTCGGTGACGATCCACCGCCCGGTGTCGGGGTCGGCGAACCCGATGCCGTCGAGCAGCGCCAGGCGACCGGCGACGAGTTCGGCGTCGGTGCCGATGCGCTCGGCGAGGGTGCGGGCGAGCGGCATGCCGATCCCGCCCTTGACGAGTTCGCGGACCGCGCCGGCGTCGACCGCCCGCAGCAGTTCGGCGAGCACGGTCATCGTCGAGAACGCCTGCTCCGCGCCGGTGGTGCGCGCACGCTCGAGCGCCGCGGCGTCGAGAGCGGGAGCAGCGGGGCGGACCTGCTCCGGGCCTCCAGGCTGCTCGTCGAGCGCGGTGAGGTCGGGGTGGGCGGCCACGCGAGCGGCGACCGCGTCGTCGACTGCGCCGTCCTCGTCGGCGAGGCCGAGCTCGATCGCGGGGCCGAGCGCGTCGACGGCGCCGCCGTCACGCAGTGCGAGGATCGTCGCGCGCGGCAGGTGCTCGACGGCGGCGTCCACGGCGTCGTCGCTGCGGAGTGCCTCGGCGAGGTCGAAGAAGTCGGTGATGCGCTGCGGGCCGGTCTCGGCGAGTGCAGCGGTGGGGAGTCGCCTCGCCGCGACGAGGCGCTCGAGCGCATCGTCCGGCATCGCCCGGAGTCGGGTGGCGAGGTCGGCGGTGGTCGTCATCGTCCGGTGCCAGCGTCCGGGGCGGACGTCAGCGAGCCGTCCGGTTCGCTCGTGCGCGACGTGTCCAGGTGATGCCGAGGAGCGTGAAGACCAGCACCATGGCGATCGGGAAGCCGTAGAGCGGGATCGCCATGACCACCGGCCACGGCATCGCACCCTGGGCGCTGGGGGCGGTGAGCCACATGATGATCATCGCGACGAAGCAGAGCAGGCCGAGGATGATGATCCCACCGATCATGAACGCGAGAGCGCGTTCGGTACGATTGAACGTCACCGGGGGTTCTGCGGAGTCCTGCGGGTTCCCGGTTGATCGGGTCGGCTTGGCCATCGACCCAGGATATCCGACGCACCACGGCCGTACCACGACCTCGAGGAGTCCACGCATGCCCACCGGCAAGGTCAAGTTCTACGACGACGACAAGGGCTTCGGCTTCATCACCGGAGACGACGGCGACCAGGTGTTCCTGCACGCGTCCTCGCTGCCCGACGGCGTCGTGACCGTCAAGGCCGGCACGCGGCTCGAGTACGGCGTCGTCCAGGGCAAGAAGGGGTCGCAGGCGTTGTCCGTGCGGCTGCTCGAGCCCCAGCCGTCGCTGTCGCGGATGACCCGTCGCTCCGCGGACGACATGGCCGTGATCGTCGAGGACCTGGTGAAGGAACTCGACCGGATCAGCGGAGACCTCCGCCACGGCCGCTACCCGAAGAACGGCGATCGCATCGCCGCCATCCTGCGGCACGTCGCAGACCAGTTGGAGGCGTGACCCCATGACCGAGTCCGAGACAGCAGGGGCCGAGACGGCTCCCGACGCAGCGTCCACCGACGTAGCGTCCGTCGACGCAGCGTCCATCAACTACACCGACCTGGCGCGCGAGGCGTTGCTCGAGGTCACCCCCGAGTCGACCGTCGGCGCACCCGTCGGCACCGTGGACGAAGGGGACGGCGTCGTGTCCGTCCTGTTTGCCAACCGCCTGCCCGGGTACCCCGGGTGGCGCTGGACCGTCAGCGTTGCGAAGATCGGCGACGACGAACCCACCGTGCTCGAGGTCGAGCTGATGCCCGGCGACGGCTCGCTCGTCGCGCCCGAGTGGGTGCCGTGGTCCGAGCGACTGGCCGAGTACCGGGCCGCGCAGGAGCACGAGGGCGAGGACGCGTCGGACGAGGACTCGGACGACGAGGACTACGACGACGAGTCGGATGAGGACGACGACGAGGACTCGGACGAGGACTCGGACGAGGACGACGACTACGACGACTCGGATGACGACGAGGACGACGACGAGTCGGACGACGACGATGACGACGAGTTCGACGCCGACGAGGACGACCTCGACGAGTCGGACGACGACGACATCGAGGGCGTGGACGTCGATGCGCTCGCCGATGTGAGCGACAGCGACACTGACACCTCCGCCGCCTCGGCCGCCGGCGACGAGGCCCCGCAGCCGCCCCGTCGCCGCCGTGCCCGCCGCGTGCAGCCGTTCGAGCCCGACGCCGATCTCGAGGTCGACCAGCTCGACGCCGGCGAGGCCGACCCGGGCTTCCACCGCGCCTGACTCACCCGGACCGACGAACGGGCCCGGCGCCACCGATCGGGTGGTGCCGGGCCCGTCCTCGTTCCGGCGGGTGTCCCCGACGTCAGCGCAGGGCGTCGATCGTGAAGTCGATCGCGCGCACGAGCTTCGCGACGTCGTCCGGGTCGATCGCGGTGAACGTCGCGACGCGCAGCTGGTTGCGGCCGAGCTTCCGGTACGGCTCGGTGTCGACGATGCCGTTCGCACGAAGGGTCGCGGCCACGGCCTTGGCGTCGATCGAGTCGTCGAGGTCGATCGTGGCGACGACCTGCGACCGAGCGGCGGGGTCGGAGACGAACGGGGTCGCGGAGTCACTGGCCTCGGCCCAGTCGTAGATCGTCGACGACGAGGTCTTCGTGCGGAGGTCCGCCCACGCCAGGCCGCCGGACTCGTTCATCCACCGCACCTGCTCGTCGAGGAGCAGCAGCGTGGAGATCGCCGGCGTGTTCAGGGTCTGGTTCAGGCGCGAGTTGTCGACGGCGTTCTTGAGCGACAGGAACTCCGGGATGTACCGGTCGGAGGCGGCGATCCGCTCGATCCGCTCGATCGCGGCGGGGGAGAGCAGCGCGAGCCAGAGCCCGCCGTCCGAGGCGAAGTTCTTCTGCGGGGCGAAGTAGTAGACGTCGGTGGCGCTGACGTCGAACAGGGCGCCACCGGCGGCGCTGGTCGCGTCGACGACGGTGAGGGCGCCGGCGTCACCGGTCGCGCGGACGACCGGAGCCATGACGCCCGTCGAGGTCTCGTTGTGCGGGTAGGCGTAGACGTCCACGCCCTCCACCGGCTCGAGTGCGGCGAGGGAGCCACCCGGCGCCTCGACGACGTGCGGCGCCTCGAGCCACGGGGCGGCTGCGGCCTTGGCGAACTTCGACCCGAACTCGCCGAAGGACAGGTTCTCGGCACGGCGCTCGATGAGGCCGAACGCGGCGGCGTCCCAGAACGCGGTCGAGCCGCCGTTGCCGAGGACGACCTCGTAGCCCTCGGGGATCTGGAACAGGTCGGCGAGACCGGAGCGGACGCTGCCGACCAGGTCCTTCACGGGCTTCTGGCGGTGCGAGGTGCCGAGGATCGTGGCGCCGCGCGTCACGAGGGACTCGAGCTGGGCGCCGCGGATCTTCGACGGACCGCAGCCGAAGCGACCGTCGGTGGGGAGGAGTTCGGCCGGGATGACGATGTCTGCCATGCACCGATCCTACCGACGACGATCCGCCTGCCCGAGCCCGTGTACCGGCCGGACGGGGAGGGTTCGGCCCACCTGTCCACCGCGTCGGATGACCCTTTCTCACGTGCATCCGGGCGCCGGTCGGTGTTCGTCGGTGCGAACAAGTAGTGTGGTCGGCGCTGGGCCCAGACATGAGAGGCGGACCGTGACCGATCTCGTCGACACCACGGAGATGTACCTTCGCACCATCCTCGACCTCGAGGAAGAGGCGATCGTGCCGCTGCGCGCGCGCATCTCCGAGCGCCTCGGACACTCGGGCCCGACGGTCTCGCAGACCATCGCCCGCATGGAGCGCGACGGCCTGGTCGTCGTCTCCGGCGACCGGCACCTGGAGCTCACCGACGAGGGCCGTTCCCGCGCCACGCACGTGATGCGCAAGCACCGTCTGGCCGAACGCCTGCTGGCCGACGTCATCGGACTCGACTGGGCCTTCGTGCACGACGAGGCCTGCCGGTGGGAGCACGTCATGAGCGAGCAGGTCGAGGTCCGCCTGCTCGAGATGCTCGGCAACCCGACGGAATCCCCGTACGGCAACCCGATCCCGGGGCTGGCCGAGATCGGTGGCCCCGCGGCCGCCGGGTTCCTCGACGGCGTCCAGAACATCGTCGCCGCGACCGAGGGCACCGACGCCGTCACGACCGGGGTCGTCCGACGCCTGGGCGAGCCCGTGCAGTTCGAACCGGAACTCCTGCACCAGCTCCGCACCGCCGGCGTCATGCCCGGGCGCGTGGCGAGCGTGCAGCGTGCTGGCGCCTACGTCGCGGTCCGCGTCGAGGGTGAGGACTCGGGCATCGAGCTGCCGATCGAGGTCGCCCAGCACGTCTACATCGAACGCGGCTGACCGTTCCTGGTCGTTCCTGAGAGTCTTTACCGTTTCGTTACCTGCGGGGCGTTTGGTCTCGACTCGGTAACGACGCTTCCGTACACTCGTCCGAGTCGCCGCGCTGCCCCTGAGCCGGAGACCCGTGGCAGGACGTCTCGAACCCGTCTCCTGCCTCGATCGGAAACGATGACGAACGGATGGGGTTGCACACCGCCGGACACCCACGGCGGCGTGATGACGAGACGTTGGAGACACACCTCTTGACGCAGACCGGTAACGCCGCGGACGACCAGACGCCCGCGAACCCGACGAACACCGAGAACGCCACCACCGCCCCGCTCACCCGGCGGGCCGTGCGCGAGACCGAGGGCCGCCCGGTCCGCAAGGTCGTGCCGGTGCGCTCCGCCCCGCTGCCCGGTGGTCGTCGTGCCGCGCAGGCCGCGGCAGCCGCGAGCACCGCGAAGGCCAGCTCCTCGTCGCGCAAGCGCAAGTTCCTCGCGCCGGTCGTCCTCACCGTGGCCGCCGGCATGTTCGGCACGGTCGCGGTCGCCCCGGCCTTCGCAGCGACGACCTCGAGCAACTCGACCGCCGCCGCCGACGCCCAGCGTCAGGTGCGGGCCACGCAGAGCCAGGAACTGTCGGTCTCCGACGCCGTGGCGCTCGCCGACACGAGCCGTGACGGCTTCGGCGCGACGTCCACCGCGACGCTCGACGCCGAGAAGGCCGCGAAGCAGGCCGCCGCCGACCAGGCCGCCGCGGCGAAGGAAGCCGCCGAGCAGGCCGAGCAGACCCAGACCGCCCGCGCAGCGACCGCGAAGCAGTACTCCTCGTACACCGGGCCCACCGCCGCCGAGTACGCGGCCAGCTCGTCCGCCGCCGACACCCCGTTCTCGCTGCCGGCCGTGGTCGCCACGGGCAAGCAGTACATCGGCACCCCGTACGTCTTCGGTGGCGCGGACCCGTCGGGCTTCGACTGCTCCGGCTTCATCATGTTCGTGTACGCCCAGTACGGCATCAACCTCGCGCACTCGGTGCCGCTGCAGGACCAGGCCGGCACCACGATCCCCGAGTCCGAGGCGCAGCCCGGCGACGTCGTCATCTTCAACAACGAGGCGCACGACGGCTTCTACATGGGCAACGGCATGATCATGGACGCCCCGAAGCCCGGCGGCACCGTGCAGATCCGTCCGATCTGGACCAGCGACTACCACATCGTCCGCTTCGGCATCTAGCGAACACTGCCCCCGGGGGAGTGTGAACTTCTCCAGAACCGGCCCGCACACCCTCGTGCCGGGCCGGTTTCTGGGTTAACCTGACGCTGCACCGGTCCGCACCGGCGCGAACAGGAGACCCTCATGTCGATGTTCCGCACGACCCGCACCATGGGTCGGCGCGCGCGCGTCGACATATGGTCGAGCACAGCCTGCGTGCACGAGCACGCCCCTGCATGACGAGAGCACTGCCCATCCGGGTGGTGCTCTTCGTGGTTCCAGGGGTGTGAACAGGTCGTCCTCACCCGTTCGCGTCGTCGGTCCGACGCACCCGCAGCGCCTGGAAGCCGTCCAGGCACGTCGGAAGGGAACCCATGCGCACTCTCGTCCTCAACGCCGGTTACGAGCCCCTCGCGGTGATCTCGTTCCGACGAGCCCTCGTGCTGGTCATGAACCAGAAGGCCGCCATCGTCGCCGCCGACGTCGAACACCCGGTCACCGGGTCGACGTCGAGCTACGACCGTCCGTCCGTCATCATCCTCACCCGCTACGTGCGCATCCCGCACTCCAGACTCGTGCCGGTGTCCCGTCGCGGTGTGCTGCGTCGCGACGGCAACCACTGTGCCTACTGCGGCCGGCACGCCACCACGATCGACCACGTGCAGCCGCGGTCGCGCGGTGGGCAGGACTCGTGGGAGAACCTCGTCGCCTGCTGCCTGGCCTGCAACAACACCAAGGGCGACCGCACCCCGCAGGAGATGGGGTGGCGCCTCCGGTTCCCGCCGAAGGTGCCGCACGGGTCTTCGTGGGTCGTGCGCGGCATCGAGCGTCCGCAGGCGGAGTGGGACGAGTACCTCGTGGCCGCGTAGCGGCCGTCTGCGCACCACGAGACGGACTGGAGGCCCGTGGCGACGCCGCCACGGGCCTCCAGTCCGACGGTCGCACCGCGACTCCCGGCACCGCCGCGGGCGTCCTCGCCTGTCCGGGCAGGTGCCCGCCGAGTTCACGCGCCGTCCACGCCACGTGCACCGGGGCGGAACCCCGCCCCACCGCTGACCTGCGACAGTTGCGGCATCCGCACCGGACCGGCACTCCGCGCCGCCCGAAAGGTCTTCATGCCCCGCTTCGCACACACCGCACTCGACACTGAGACGGACCACCAGCCGCTGACCGAACGGTACGACGTCGTCGTGGTCGGCGCGGGCATCGTCGGGCTCGGCATGGCCTACGAGGCGCTCCTGCAGGGCGCCCGGGTCGCGGTGGTCGATCGTGCGGGCGCGGTCGTGGGGGCGAGCGTCCGGAACTTCGGCCACGCCTGCGTCACCCCGCAGACCGGGGAGGCGGCCGGGTACGCGCAGGAGGCACGCCGGCGCTGGCTCGCACTCGCGCAGCTCGCCGGGTTCACGGCGCGCGAACGCGGTGCACACGTCGTCGCCCGTCGCCCCGAGGAGCTGGCGGTGCTCGAGGAGTACCGCGACTCCGGCGCGGACCTGCGGCTGGCCGACGCGGCCGAGATCGCCGCGGCGGTGCCGGTCGATCCCGCCACGGCACTCGGCGGCGCGCTCCTCGCGCACGACCTGCAGGTCGACCCCCGGGAGGCGGCACCCGCGATCGCGCGCTGGCTCGCCGGGCAGGGGGTCACCTTCCACTGGCGCACCCCCGTGCTCGAGGTCACCACCGGTGCCGTCCGCACCGGTCGCGGCATCGTGGAGGGGACCCGGATCGTCGTCTGCACCAACCACGACCTCGACCAGCTCTTCCCGGAGCTCGCCGAGTCGATCGGCCTGGTCCGCTGCCGGCTCCACATGCTGCGTGCGACGATCCCGCTCGCCTTCCCGCTCGCCACACCGCTGCTGACCGGATGGTCGCTGCTGCGCTACTCGGGGTTCGCCGCGATGCCCGGAGCGGGTGCCCTGCGGGACCGGCTCACCGCCGACCTGCCCGAGGGGATCCGCTGGGACCTCAACCAGATGTACACGTCACCGCCGGACGGCAGCGTCATCGTCGGGGACACCCACGAGCGCGGGGTCGACGCGCCGCCGTTCCAGGACGAGGACGGCTTCCGGCTGCTCGTCACCGAGACCGAGCGGCTGTTCGGTGCGCCGGTCTCCGTCGTCGACCGGTGGCAGGGCGTCTACGCCTCGGCCCCGGGGCGGGAGTTCCTCATCGACCGACCGGTCCCCGGGGTCGACGTCGTGACGGTCACCACGGGCATCGGCATGACGACCGGCCTCGGCATCGCGCCGGCGGTCCTCGGCTGAGGGAGACCGTCAGTCGCGGAGCACCCGGCCACGCGGCGAACGGTGCGACCCCGGCGGCCTCCGGCACCGGTGAGGTCGTCACGTGGTCGTCACACCTTGGCGGCTGCGTCGACCCCGGCGAGCACCGACGGCAGCTCGGCGACCGAGTCGAGGACGTGGGTGTGCTGGACGGTCGCGAAGTCGGCGTCCTGGTGCGTCCCGGTCCGCACGCCCGCCACGACGGAGGCGCCGCCGCGGTGTCCCGTGAGCAGGTCGGCGACGGTGTCCCCGACGACCGCCACGTCGCGGACGTCGTCGGTGGCGGTCCGGAGCACGGCGGTGAGCACCATGTCCGGGTACGGGCGCCCGCGCCCGGCGTCGGCGGGCGAGAGTGCGAGGTCGACCAGCGGCCGCCAGCCGAGCAGGTCGAGCACCGCGTCGCGCGTCGCCGGCGAGAAACCGGTGGTCAGCGCGATCCGTCGCCCCGCTGCGCGGAGGGCGACGAGCGTCTCGACGGCGCCGTCCACCGGCCGCACGCCGCGGTCGAGGGTTCGTGCGTAGGCGCGCTCGAAGGCGGTGTTCGCGGCCTCGGCGCGGACACCGTCACCGTCGAACAGCGCGGTGAACACGGCGATCTTCGACTGGCCCATGGTGTCGACGGCGTACTGCACGGCGCGGTCGTGCTCGGCGCTCCCGTGCTCGATGCCGACGTCGGTGAGCGCGGTGCGGAAGGCGTCGAGGACGACGCCGCCGTCGTCGACGGTGGTTCCTGCCATGTCGAGGCAGACGAGCGAGATCATGGGACTCCTGGGTACGTGCCGTCGCGCCGGGACCGGCGCGGTCCGACCAGCGTCGACGCACCCCGTTGCGGGCAGAGGATGCGCGGGTGTCCGCCAGGTGAACGCCGCCGGGAGGCTCGTCACGGCCTGTGCGGACATGCAGTCGGTCCGCCAGGGGGAGCGGCTCCAGTCCGCGCTCGCCGATCTGCGTCGGTGGCGCTGAGTAGCGTCGGCCGCATGGGCGAGACACCGCACATCGACGACGCGACCATCGACGACCTGCGCGCGCGGCTGCGCGCCACGCGTTGGCCGGACGCACCCGCTGGGGTCGGCTGGTCGCTCGGCGTGGACCTCGACGTCCTGCGCCCGCTCGTCGAGTACTGGGCCGACGGGTTCGACTTCGACGCGCACCGCGCCGAGCTCGCCGCGCTGCCCTCGCGCCGCGTCGTCGTCGACGGCATCGGCATCCACGTCCTGCACGCCCGTGCTCCGCAGCCCGACGCCCTGCCGGTCCTGCTCGCGCACGGCTGGCCGGACTCCGGCTGGCGGTACCGCAAGGTGCTGCCGATGCTCGTCGCCGCCGGGTACGACGTCGTCGTGCCGGACATGCCCGGTTACGGATTCTCGGATGCGCCGCCCCAGGTGCTCGACGCCCGGCAGGTGGCCGGCATGTGGGCGACGCTGATGACGGACCTCGGGTACGAGCGGTTCGCGGTGTCCGGCGGCGACATCGGCACACACGTCGCCCGCTACCTGGCGCTCGACCACCCCGACCGGGTCGTCGCCGTGCACCGCATCGACGGCGGGCTCGCCTGGCCGGGGCTGGATGCGTCGACGTTGTCAGCCGCCGAGCAGGAGTTCGTCGCCGCGACCGATCGGTGGCGCACCGCCGAGGGCGCCTACGCGATGCTGCACCGGACGAAGCCGCAGAGCGCGGCCGTCGGGCTGAACGACTCGCCCGCGGGTCTCGCGGCCTGGATCGTCGAGAAGCTCCGGGCGTGGAGCGACTGTGACGGGGACCTGTGGTCGGTCTACACGCGCGACGAGGTCCTGGCGCTGCTGACCGAGTACTGGGCCACCGCCACGATCGGGTCGGCGATGCGGATGTACCACGCGAACGCGGCGATCCCGGCGGAGCAGCTGGAACGACGGGTCGAGGTGCCGTCCGGGTTCTCGATCTTCCCCGGCGACATCGTGCGGGCGCCGCGCGAGTGGCTCGAGCGCACCACGAACCTCGTGTTCCACCATGAACTCGACCGAGGTGGGCACTTCGCGCCGTTCGAGCAGCCCGACCTGTTCGTCGACGAACTGCACGCGTTCCTGCAGGGCTTCCGCCGCTAGAGTGGTCGGGCCAGCCTCTGTAGCTCAATGGAAGAGCAGTTCCGTCCTAAGGAAACGGTTGGGGGTTCGAGTCCCTCCAGGGGCACACCAGCAGGTCGAAGGGGTTCGAGTCCCTGCAGTGCCGTCCCGGGGCACCAGTACATCGAAGTGGTTCGAGTCCCTGCCGCGCGTTGGTGCCGCTCAGTGCCTCGGTGTCGCGAGGTTGACGGCGTTCACGAGGAACGAGGTCCGGGTCGCGATCGTGTACTTCACGGCATCGCTCACCCCGGTCGGATCGCTCGAGAACGCGTCGAGGTCGGACTCCGCGATCCCGGTGAGCGACGCGATGTTCGCGACCGTCAGCCCGGAGACCTGCGTGAGCCCCTCGAGGATGCCCCGGACACGGTCGTCGTCGGGCACGCTCGGAGCTGCGGCCAGCATCGCTGCGAGGACGGCGAGCCGCTGCGATTCGTCGGGAGTCAGCCCGGTCCCGAGGGCGGTCAGCCCCTGGTGCTCGATCCCTGGGCCGTCCAGGTACGCGGAGAGCGTGGACTCCGAGATCCCGGTCATCTGCGCGATCGCGTCGGGCGCGACGGAACGGTGCTCGATCAGCGCGCGGAGTTCCGCCCGGACGTCGAGGGCTTCGGCAGTCATCTCGTTCCCTTCCTCGGTCGCATGAGTCTCTGCACCATGGTGCATCAGCCAGCAGGCTGGGCCGGCGGGTCCTCCGGCATCGGGTGTTCCGCCTGCCAGAGCGCGTCGACCTGGCCGAACTCCCGCGGGTAGCACTGGGTGTCGAACACCTCGAGGCCCTCGGCAGGCGTGGAGTACAGGTACCAGGGGCCCGTGCCCACCGGTCGGCTCGTCCAGGACCCGTTCGCGAACCACGAGAGCGGGACGTCGTCCATCGGGTGTCCCGCCTGGGTCAGGCAGGCCTCGAGCCGGTTGAAGGCGGCGCGGTACTCGTCGAGGGCGATCCGGTCGTCCCGGATCTCGGCTCGCTGCTGGGCAGAGGGTTCCGCGATCGGCGCGGACTCGACCCACGAGGCCCAGACGGCGTAGCGGGCGGAGCCGCCGCCCGTCACGCTGATGGTCGCCGCCGAGTGTCCGGAACCGGGCGCTGGGGACAGGCTCCAATGCTCACCGCTCACCCCGCCGGTCGTGCCCGGGGTGCAGCGGGTGGGCCCGTCGATGGTCGTCCCGTCGATGGCCACGGTGAAGGTCCCCGGGTCGAGGCACTTCCACGTGAGCGTCACCCGGTCGGCGTCCGCGGGGCGGGTGCCGAGCGAGAACGAACCATCGCCCTGCGTGGCCGCGAAGGCCGGAGTCCCGAGGATCGTGGCGTGGTTCGCTTCCTCGACCATGTAGCGCGTCGAGGTCGCAAGGGTGCTCTCCAGCGCGGCGTCCGGGTCGTTCGACGGGAGGGCAGCCGCGGTGATCCCGCCCGTGACGGCCGATCCCGCCAGGAACGCCGCCGCGATCGTGAGGACCGTGCCGCGGGTCGGTCGGCGACGTCGACGGAGCGACGCTCCGGTGGCGCTGGTGGCGTCGACCTTTGCGACGAGTGCGTCGCGCATCGCTGCGAGACGAGGGGAGATCTGGTCGTGGTTCACAGTGTGCCTCCGAGGGGTTCCGCTGTCGCCGAGTACTGCTTGTGGAGCCGCGCCTTCGCACGGTGGAGCCGGGACTTGACGGTGCCGGGCGGGACGCCGAGGACGGTCGCGGCCTCACGCTCGCTCAGCCCCTCGAGCACGCAGAGGGACAGGACCCGCTGGTCTGCGATCGGGAGACCACGGAGCGCGGTCACGGCCTCTGCGTCGGTGAAGGAGTCCGCTGGGTCGGGCGCCGGATCGTCGACCGGGAACCTGCCGAGGAACGAGCGGTGGCGCCGAGACGACCGCGTCAGGTTGTGCGCCGTGTTGGTCGCCGTGACGAGGAGCCACGGCAGCATCGAGTCGTCGACGAAACGGACGTGGTCCCGCTTCCTCCAGGCCTCGAGGAACACCACGGCGACCACGTCGTCGGCGTCGTCCGGCGTCGGGACGAGTGCTCGGACGTGACGACGCAGTCGCGCCGCGTGCCGGTCGAAGAGCCGACCGACCGCACGGCCGTCCCCGGCGACGCCCAGGGCCCAGTCGGACCGGTCCCCCGTGATCTGGTTCATGCCCTGTATTGTCCGGTCGCCCTGGATCGGTTCCGGGTTGTGGCAGGTCAGTTCTCCACAACCGTCGCCCCGGACGGTAGTCGAGCCCGCTGGCCCCGTACGATTGACCCCGTGTCCAAGGTCCTGAGCAGTCTCCCCGTCGGCGAACGAGTCGGCATCGCGTTCTCAGGGGGTCTCGACACCTCCTGCGCCGTTGCCTGGATGCGCGAGAAGGGAGCGATCCCCTGCACGTACACGGCCGACATCGGCCAGTACGACGAGCCCGACATCGACGCCGTCCCGAGCCGCGCCCACGAGTACGGCGCGGAGATCGCCCGACTGGTCGACGCGAAGAGCGCCCTGGTCGAAGAGGGCCTGGTCGCCCTGCAGACCGGTGCGTTCCACATCCGATCCGGCGGCAAGACGTACTTCAACACGACGCCGCTCGGCCGCGCGGTGACGGGCACGATGCTCGTCCGCGCGATGAAGGAAGACGGCGTCGACATCTGGGGCGACGGCTCCACCTACAAGGGCAACGACATCGAGCGGTTCTACCGCTACGGCCTGATGGCCAACCCGCGTCTGCGCGTCTACAAGCCGTGGCTCGACTCCGAGTTCGTCGAGGAGCTCGGCGGCCGCAAGGAGATGAGCGAGTGGCTCGTCGCCCGCGGGTTCCCGTACCGCGACTCCACCGAGAAGGCGTACTCGACCGACGCGAACATCTGGGGCGCGACGCACGAGGCGAAGAGCCTCGAAGAGCTGTCGAGCGGCCTGGACATCGTCGAGCCGATCATGGGCGTCGCCGCCTGGCGTGACGACGTCGAGGTCGCGACCGAGATCGTCAGCGTCCGGTTCGAAGCCGGTCGCCCCGTCGCGATCAACGGCGTCGAGTACACGGACGCGGTGGCCCTGGTCTACGAGGCGAACGCCATCGGTGGCCGCCACGGCCTGGGTGCATCCGACCAGATCGAGAACCGCATCATCGAAGCGAAGAGCCGCGGCATCTACGAGGCTCCGGGCATGGCGCTGCTGCACATCGCCTACGAGCGCCTGCTCAACGCGATCCACAACGAGGACACGGTCGCCTCGTACCACAACGAGGGTCGCCGCCTCGGTCGCCTGATGTACGAGGGCCGCTGGCTCGACCCGCAGTCGCTCATGCTCCGCGAGTCGCTGCAGCGCTGGGTCGCCTCCGCCGTCACCGGCGAGGTCACGCTGCGCCTGCGTCGCGGCGACGACTACACGATCCTCGACACCACGGGCCCCGCGCTGTCGTACCACCCGGACAAGCTGTCGATGGAGCGCGTCGGCGACGCCGCCTTCGGCCCGGACGACCGCATCGGCCAGCTCACCATGCGCAACCTCGACATCGCGGACTCCCGTTCGCGGCTCGAGCAGTACGCCGCCGCCGGCCTCATCGGTGGCGCGACGGCCGAGCTCGTCGGCGAGCTCGAGGCGGGCGAGGCCGAGGAGATCCTCGGCGGCGCGATCGTCGCCTCCGACGCCGAGGACGCGATGGGTCGTCGGACGGACCTCGCCTCCGAGGGCGCGGCCTTCGACTCCGGCACCGACTGATCGAGCGGACCCGCGCCCTGGGCGCGACCCCCTGATGACGGGAGGCCCGGTGCCAGCTGGCACCGGGCCTCCCGTCCGTCGTCGCGACGTCTCAGGCCGCGGTGTTCCCGAGCAGCAGCTCGAGCTGCTCGACGACCAGGTCGGGCCGGGTGATGAAGGGATGGTGCCCGGTGGGGACGTCGACGCTCCGCGTCGCCCGTGCCGCGTGCGCTCGCTGGAGGCCGACGGTGGTGCTCCGGTCCTCGGTGCAGACCAGGTAGGTGGAGTCGACGCCCTGCCAGCCCGCGGCGGTCGTCGGCGGGACGAACGCGGCAGCGGACTGTGCGGTGACGCGGTCCCACGCAGCCCGCTGCACCTCGGGGACGGCGTCCTGCAGGAACCGAGCGCCGAACGACGAGGCGTCGTACCCGACCAGTGCCAGGGCTCCGTCCCCGGCATCACCGATCGCCACCGGGTCGGGCTCGTCCGACATGATCCCGGCCTGGGCCGATCCGACGTCGGGCAGGTAGGACGAAGCGTAGACAAGGTGCTCGACAGCATCGTGCTGGCCGGCCTCGGCGATGACCGTGCCACCGTACGAGTGCCCGACGACGATCGCTCCGTCGCTGCGGTCGAGTGCGGCCCGGAGTGCTGCCGCGTCCTCGACGAGACCGCCTTCGGGGCGGCCGGACGGGCCCTCGCCGCAGGACGGCAGTGCCACCGATCGACTGCGGACACCGGTGCGGTCGAACAACAGGTCGGCGGTGGGTTGCCACCACCAGTCGCCGTCGCGGACGAGCGCGCCGTGGACGAAGTGGATCTCCATCCGCCGACGCTACAGCGCACCCGCCTCGCCGGTCCGCCGCGTCGGTCAGCCGCGAAACGCATCCGCCTCGACGGCGATCGGGCGCGACCGTATCGTTGCGGTACCGGGTCAGTCATCAGGGACTCGTCGTCACGATGCTCCTCACGATCTGTGAGGTCTGGCACAGCGGGTCGACCCGGACGGATCCGAGATGCGCATCATCTCGACGAAGGGCTGGTCGCCATGACCGCCACCATCCAGAACGCCTGGCACCGCCACGGCCTCCGCTCGCCCGAAGACCTCGCCGCCCTCGTCGCCGAACGCCTCGAAGGAACCGGCCACCAGCTCGTCAGCGTCAGCGAAGCGCGCTACGAGCCGACCTACGCGGACTTCCTCGGCGAGCAGCTCTGACCCCCAGCGGGCTGCCGCTCGACCGTCGGTAGAGTCTGCGCATGCGCACAGCTCGAACCACGGCGGCGGCACTGGCGATCGTCGCGGCGGGACTGCTGACGCTCGTCGGTGTCCAGCCCGCGTCGGCCCACTCGGCCCTGACCAGCAGTACCCCGGCGGACGGGGCGGTCGTCACCGAACCGCTCGAGTCCGTCGACCTGACCTTCTCCGAGGCACCGCTCGCCGGCCTCGACGCCGGACTCCGGATCCAGGTGACGGACGCCTCCGGTGCCGACGTCGCCACGGGTGACGTGACGGTCTCCGGAACGACCATGCGCCGCGCGGTCGACCTCGACCAGGGCAGCTACACGGTGCTCTGGCGGTACGTGTCGCCGGACGGCCACCCGATCGAGGGCACGCTCGCGTTCGAGTACCGGGCCGCAGCGCCCGTGTCGACCCCGAGCGCGAGCGTCACCCCGACCCCGACGGCGAGCACCGCTCCCACGTCGAGTGCCACCGCGACGGCCACCGGAGCCTCGGACGGTGCTCCGTCCTCGTCGCCGGGCATCGCGCCGGGCGTGTGGATCGGCCTCGGCGCCGGAGCCGTCCTGGTGGCCGGTGCGGTCGTCGTGCTGCTGCTGCGGCGCGGCCGCAGCGCGTAGCGCGCGCGGCGCCGCCGTGTCGCGCACTTCGTTAGCAGAAGCTGTCGTGTCGCACGCGCGCACCCGACCATTCCTGCTCACGAAGCGCACGCACGCAGCGCACGCGGCGCACGGAACGCGACCACGCGACGGACGGGAGGCCCGGTGCCGGACCGGCACCGGGCCTCCCGTCCGCACGCGGTGCGTGACGCCGGGGGCGACGCGCCTCACGCCACGGGAGCGGCCTCCAGCGCGGCGTCGGCGCGTGCCGCGCTGCCCTCGGCCAGGCCTCGGGCGATGCGGCCCCGCGTCGCCAGCCAGAGGACGACCGCGGCGACGAACACGATGCCCTCGGTGACGGTGAGTGCCCAGATGATCCCGGCGAGCCCGAACCACACGTTGCCGGCGATCACGATCGGGATGAACAGCACGCCCTGCGCCATCGACAGCACCATCGCGGGCATGACCATCCCGGTCGCCTGGAACAGCGAGGTGAGCAGCCCCGTGAACCCGTTGACGACGGCGGCGACGAGCTGTGCCGTCAGGATCGTCATGCCGATCGCGAGTACCGAGTGGTCACCGGAGAAGATCGTGAAGACCTGCTCGCGGAACACGAACACGGTCCCGGAGAAGAAGAGCACGATGCCGCCGACGGTCAGGGCCGCAGCGCGCAGGCCGGAGCGCAGTCGAGCTGCGTCACCCGCTCCGAACGCGTAGGCGAGCAGCGGCAGCACGCCGATGGTCACGCCCATCACCAGGAACTCCGGCACCTGGGCGATGCGGACCGCGACGCCCATCGCCGCCAGCGGGTCGTCACCGTAGGCGGCGGCGAGGTTGTTGAGGACGAGTGTCGTGACGATGAGGAACGCGGACTGCAGCAGCTCGCCGACGCCGATGCCGAACACGGGCTTCAGGATGTCCGCCCGCAGGGTGAACCACTTCGGCGCGAAGCTGACGTTCTCGCTGTTCCGCTGCAGCCAGGTCACCCAGTAGGCGATCGAGACCACGTTGGCCAGGCCCACCGCGAGTGCGGCGCCGCCGACGCCCCAGTGCAGCCCCAGGATGAACAGGACGTCGAACACCAGGTTGCCGACCGTGGACAGGACCAGGCCGATCATCGCCTGCCGCGCGGCGCCCTCGGAGCGGACGATCTGCTCGAGCGCGAAGGACGCGGCGAGGACGGGGACGAACGCGAGCATCACGGCGACGTACTCGCTCGTGGCGGGGACCGCTGCCGCGTCGGCACCGAGGACGGCGACGAGCGGGCGGAGCAGCAGGAGTCCGACGACGCCGAGCACGGCTCCGGTCACGACGGCTCCCCACAGGGCGAACGAGGCGACGTGCTTGATGTCCCGCGCCTTGTCGGGATCGTGTTCCGAGGCGCCGAGCAGCCGGGACATCAACGCGCTGCCGCCGACGCCGAACACCCCGCCCACGGCCATCACGAGGCCGAGCAGCGGCGTGCCGAAGGTGATCGCGGCGAGCAGGGACGTGTCGTGCTGGGCGCCGATGAAGCCCGCGTTGATGACGTTGTACAGGGCGCTGACGACCATCGCGGCGGCCATCGGCACGCACAGGTGCACCAGGGCTCGGGCGATCGGGGCAGCGGAGAGGTACCAGCGGTTCGTCGCCGCAGCGGTGGTGGTGGTGGTGGACATGACGGTTCCCTTCCGGGCATGACGGTGGGCGCGCCGACGGACGCCGGCACGGCAGGGGGGAGCGCGCGACTGGTGGGGTCGCGGGATCGCGGGATCGCGGGATCGCGGGGTCGCGGGGTCGCGGCGTCGCGAGGGCGCGCCGGCGGATCCGGCCGGGAGGCGCGTGGTGCGTGGAGCGGGTCGGTGCGGTGGCGCGGGTGGTGCGGTGGCGCGCGTGGTGCGGCGGTGCGGCTAGCGGGTCGGCGGCGCGAGTTCCGCGGTCACCTTCTGCAGCAGTCGCCGCAGGGTTTCGCGTTCGTCCTCGTCGAGGGGTGCGAGCAGGGAGTCGTCGAGGGCGACCATCGCGTCGGTGAACCCGGCGATGAGGTCGATGCCCGCCTGGGTGGCGTGCACCGTCTTCGTCCGCCCGTTCGTGGCGTCCGGTCGTCGTTCGATCAGGCCACGCCGCTCGAGCCCCTGCAGGAGACTCGAGACGCTGGCCGCGCTGGTCCGGGTGACCTCGGCGACGTCCCGCTGGATGGCGCCGGGGTGTTCCTGCAGGTACCCGAGCACGAAGGACTGCTCGTGGGTGAGGTCGCGCTCACGGACCCACTCCTCGGCGCCCTTGCGCTGCGCCCATCCGATCCACCGCATGAGCTGGAGCGGTGTCGTGAAGTCTGGTGCCTGCATGATCAGGACTCTAACTGTTAGCCATCGAACTGTCAACGAAGGCAGTCCGAGTCGTGACCCCACAACGGGGGCGTCGAGTGCTGCTCGCATCCTGGTACCTTCCACAGCAAGCGGCCTCACCAGCCGCCCTCGGCCCGTTCGACGGGCTCCACATCCCCCGGCTCACCACCGGGGGCGGATCAGCGGCGGAGACCCCGTCGGGGGAGGAGGCACCGTGCCACACCACGGACCACCCACCGCGATCCCGGCGCGACGAGTTCGTCGCGCCTGACCAGGACCGGCGCTGGCGGGTACCGGCGTCCGTCTCACCGGGTCCGCGACGCGTTCGGGTCGTCGCGGATCCCCGGGGCGGTGGTGATCGGGTCACCGCCGCCCCGGGACCTCCCGGTCGATCCGATCGACGTCTTCGGGAACCCGTCGGTCCACGGAGCCGGATCGGCGTGATACTGGGGTGGTGCGTGAACTCCAAGCCGCCATCGCAGCGGACCTCAACGTCCAGCCGACCATCGACCCGGAGCAGGAGGTCGCCCGTCGCGTCGGGTTCCTGCGCGACTACCTGCTGACGACCGGGGCGAAGGGGTACCTCCTCGCCATCAGCGGCGGGCAGGACTCCACCCTGGCCGGCCGCCTGACCCAGCTCGCGGTCGAGTCGCTCCGCGCCGAGGGGCACCCGGCCGAGTTCACGACCGTCCGCATGCCCTACCGCGTGCAGGCCGACGAGGACGACGCCCAGCTCGCCCTGCAGTTCATCGCGGCCGACCCTGGCGTCACCGTGAACATCGAGCACGGGGTCGACGGGGTCATGCAGGACACCGCGGCCTCGGGCGTCGAGCTGAGTGACTTCGTCAAGGGCAACGTCAAGGCGCGCATGCGCATGGTCGCCCAGTACGCGATCGCCGGGCAGCGCGGCCTGCTGGTGGTCGGCACGGACCACGCGGCCGAGGCCGTCACGGGCTTCTTCACCAAGTACGGCGACGGCGGCGTCGACCTCACCCCGCTCACCGGGCTGTCGAAGAGCCAGGGGCGGCAGCTGCTCGAGCACCTCGGCGCACCCGCCCGCCTGTACGAGAAGGCGCCCACCGCCGACCTGCTCGACGAGCTGCCCGGACAGACCGACGAGGCGAACCTCGGACTCACCTACGCCGAGATCGACGCGTACCTGCAGGGCCACGACGTGCCGGTCGAGGTCGCCGAGGCGATCGAGTCGCGCTACCGCGCGACGGAGCACAAGCGCCAGGTGCCGGCGACGCCCTTCGATGACTGGTGGCGTGCGGGCGCGTAGGCGCTGACGCTACCCCGGCCTGGAGGCGCGGTGCAGGTGATCCTGCACCGCGCCTCCAGCCTGTTGTCCCCAACCCTTCCCTGAGCGCTCCGGCTGTCCGCGCGCGCTCCTAGGATGGGAGCCAACGGAACAACAGATGCGGAATCCAGGCTGGCGCCTGGTCCGGAGGGGGAGTCATGGAAGTCCTGTTCGCGCTCGGAGCCGTCCCGCTGATCATCGTGGGGATCATCGTCCTCGCCGTGATCGCGCTGATCTACGCCAAGGTCGTGTACCGCAACGCCGGTGCCGACGAAGCGCTCATCATCACCGGCAAGCGCTCCCGCAAGGTCAAGAACGCCGACGGCACCGAGACCGTCGAGTCCGGCATCAAGGTCGTGCTCGGCGCCGGCGTGCTCGTCCGCCCCTTCTTCGAGAAGGTCGCGAAGCTGTCGCTCAGCTCGCGTGCGATCGACATCAACGTCAACGCGCAGGACTCCCGCGGCGTCACCATCGACGTCGAGGCCGTGGCGCTCGTCAAGGTGGGCGAGGCCGACGCGTCCATCCGGGCGGCCGCACAGCGGTTCCTCGGCCAGGAGAAGAAGATCGACGACTTCGCGCGCGAGGTCCTGTCCGGCTCGCTCCGTGCCTCGATCGGCGCAACCGACGTCTCGACGATCATCCGGAACCGCGACCAGCTCACCGTCGCGGTCCTCACCGTCGCGCAGGACGCCCTGCACAGCCAGGGGCTCGACGTCGACTCGTTCGAGATCAAGGGCATCTCGGACCGCAACGAGTACATCAGCGACCTCGGTCGTGCCGAGCGTGCACGCGTGCGACTCGAGGCCGAGAACGCCGAGGCCCAGGCCGACCGCGAAGCGCGAGAAGCCCGCGCCACCGCCGACCAGGCGATCGCCGAGGCCGAGAACACCTTGGCCATCCGCCGTGCCGCGCTGCAGCTCGACGCCGACCGTGCGTCCGCCGAAGCCGCTGCCGCCGGCCCGCTCGCCCAGGCGCGTGCGTCCCAGGGCGTCGTCGAGCAGGAGCAGATCACCGCGCAGAAGCGTGCCGAGCTGCGCCGTGCCGAGCTCGAGTCCGAGGTCTCCGCCGTCGCCGAGGCCCAGGCGCGCAAGACCCGCGTCGAGGCCGAAGCCGCCGCTGGGGCCCAGGTCGAGACCGCCCGCGCCCAGGCCGAGGCCCGCCGGATCTCCGCCGAGGCCGTCGCGGCCGAGGCGAAGGCCGAGGCGGATGCCCGCAAGCTCGCCGCCGACGCCTCACGCGCCGAGGGTGAAGCCGCCGCCGACGCGATCCGTGCGAAGGGCCAGGCCGAGGCCGATGCGACCAAGGCGCAGGCCGACGCGCTCGCACAGCACTCCGAGGCCGTCCTGCGGGTCAAGGCCATCGAGACACTGCCGAGCATCGCCCGCGAACTCGCTGCTCCGATGAGCAACATCGACACGCTCACCGTGGTGTCCTCCGACGGTGCCGGTGCACTGTCGAAGAGCGTCGTCAGCCAGTTCAGCGAGGTCGATGCGCTGCTCGGTGCCACGGCCGGGTTCACCCTGAGCGACATCGTGAAGAGCACCACGACGGGTCAGGCTGCTGCCCGTGCCGTCGTGCGCGAGCAGTCGGTGCCGCAGGTCGAGCCCACCGAGTAACCGATCGGGTGCCTGCAGCGGGCGCGACGGGGGATCAGCCCTCGTCGTGCCCGTTCTCGTTCTGCGGGTCGCGCTGCTGTGCGCCGGCGTCCTCACGCTCGTCCGCGAGCCGCTGCTGCCACACGACACTGCGGGCCGCACCCTCGAGCACGTCGTCGACGCTGCGACCGCTCTGGGCGGCGAGGGCACCGCTGAGTCCGGCGGTCAGGGTGCCGCCAGCCGCGGCGAGTCGCTCGACGACCTCCTCCTGCCGCGGGGTCAGGGGCTCGTCGACCAGTTCGTCGATCGTGTCGCGGATGTTCTGCTCGCTCGCGTCCAGTGCCGCCTCGTCGCCGGACTGCAGGGCTGCTGCTTCTCCGACGACGACGAGACCGAGGCGCGCGGCGTCGTCTTCGGGACGCGGGGTGCGGTGCTCATCAGTCATGCGGTGGACCGTACGCTCCGGTGCGCTGCGCTCCCTGGACAGACGCGTCCCCCGCTCGGGCGGGCGCGCTGTCAGGTGGCCCAGCGGCGGAGCAGCCACTCGGCGGCGGCCACGCCCTCGCGCCGCTGGAAGTCGCGGATCGTGGGCATGTTCGGCGGCGCCGGAGGCAGGGCGTGCTCGAAGAACAGCCCGGCGAGCCCGGCCAGCACGGCGTCGATCGTGGTGGCGGACACCCCGGCGAAGACCGGGTGCGTGGCGAGGTGGTGTTCGACGTCGGCGTCCTCGCCGCGGACGAGCGTGTCGAGCAGGTAGGTCAGCGGGTCGAGCCAGTGCGCGCCCACGCTCGCCCAGGGCCAGTCGACCACCCAGACGAGCCCGGCGTCGTCGACGAGCAGGTTGTCCGCGCGGCAGTCGGCGTGCACGAGGTGTTCGCCGTCGACGAGTGCCGCTGCCCCGGATGCCGCGCGGGCGATCGCGGGGCCGGCGTCGAGGACGTGCGAGGGGACGACCTCGGCGACGCGGGCGGCGACCGCGTCGTCGGCCAGCATCCGGTCCCAGGCGCCGAACTCACCGCGCAGGTCCTCGGCGATGCGGGGGAGCGTCGCCAGTCCACCGGTCGCGGGCGGCAGCGTGTGGAGTGCGTCGAGCACGGCCGGCGTGTCCGATCCGTCGAGGTGCCGGCCCGGGTGCTGGCCCGCGACGTCGTCGAGCACGAGCGCGACCCAGTCGTCGCCGTCGACCGTGGCGTGCAGCGCGTCGAGCAGCCGCGGTGCCTGCACGGTGGTCGGCAGCTGGGCCATGACCGCGGCCTCGCGGCGGTGCAGCTCGAGGGCTGCCTCGTTGCGCGAGCGCGACACGGTCTTCACGAACGCCCGTCGTCCGGCCGCGGTCGTCACCCGGTCGGCGCTGCCGGGAGACCACCCGCTCGCCTGGGACTCGGCGGTCACGACCGGACCGCCCAGCACCCCCTCCACCTGCTGTCGCAGCGTCGTCGGTACATCGGTCCAGGTGGTTCGCCCCATGCGCCGACGTTACCTGAGAACCCGTACACGAACGTGCGCGCTCGGCAACTTTGCGTTGGCAGCAAAGGTGCTTGCGGTGTAAAGTTGCAGAGCCTGCAAGGTTGACACCCGTTCGGGGTCCCGACCAGGCCGACGACCACCACGCCACATCCCCTGTGAGGAACTCCGCATGTCCACTGCCACCGCACCCGTCGAGGTGTCGCGCGGACGACAGGACTCCCCGGCCAGCACGCCGGGCAAGCCGATCATGTCGCACCGCCAGATCCTGCTCGTCATCTACGGCCTGATGGCGGGCATGTTCCTGTCGTCGCTCGACCAGACCATCGTCGGCACGGCGATCCGCACGATCGGTGACGACCTGCACGGCCTCGACCAGCAGGCCTGGGTCACGACGGCCTACCTGATCGCGTCGACCATCACCACGCCGATCTACGGCAAGCTCTCCGATGTCTTCGGCCGTCGCCCGCTCTACATCTTCGGCATCGCCGTCTTCATCCTCGGGTCGCTGCTCTCGACCCTGTCGACGTCGATGACCATGCTGGCCGCCTTCCGCGCGTTCCAGGGCATCGGTGCGGGTGCGCTGATGTCGCTGCCGCTGGCGATCATGGGCGACATCCTCGCGCCCCGTGAGCGCGCGAAGTACCAGGGCTACTTCCTCGCCGTGTTCGGCATCTCGTCCGTGATCGGCCCGCTCATCGGCGGCCTGTTCGCCGGTGCGAGCTCGATCGTCGGCATCACCGGGTGGCGCTGGGTCTTCCTGATCAACGTGCCGATCGGCGTCGCCGCGCTCCTCATGGTGATCGCGTTCCTGCACCTGCCGAAGTTCGGCGAGGCCAAGGCCAAGCCGCGCATCGACTGGTGGGGCGCGACCTCGGTCATCGTCACGCTCGCGCCGCTGCTCCTCGTCGCGGAGCAGGGCCGCACGTGGGGCTGGGGTTCGGCCAGCGCGATCGCCTGCTACGTCATCGGTGCGCTCGGCCTCGTCGCCTTCCTGGTGATCGAGACCCGCATGCAGGACGACGCGATCATCCCGCTCAAGCTCTTCCGCTCGAGCACGTTCTCGATGGCGACCATCCTGGGCTTCCTGGTCGGTTTCGCGATGTTCGGCGCGATGCTCACGATCCCGCTCTACCTGCAGATCGTCACCGGCCTGACGCCGACCGAGTCCGGCTTCGCGACGCTGCCGATGATCGGTGGCCTGATGATCGCCTCGATCGCCTCGGGGCAGATCGTGGCGCGCACCGGCCGCTACCGGATCTTCCCGGTCATCGGCACCGCCCTGGTGTCGCTCGGCTACGTCGTCCTGACCTTCATGACGATCGACAAGCCGCTGTGGTTCCTGATGATCGGCATGTTCCTGATCGGTCTCGGACTCGGCCAGCTCATGCAGAGCATCACCCTGGCATCGCAGAACTCGGTGGAGCCACGCGACATGGGTGTGGCGACCTCGTCCGCCACGTTCTTCCGCCAGATCGGTGGCACGCTCGGTACCGCCGTCCTGCTGTCCGTCCTGTTCTCGCTCATGCCGACGAACATCCTGCACGCCACAGCGGACGAGTCGAACCTGAAGCCCGCCCTCAGCGCGGCGCTCGACCCGGAGATCGCCAGCGCGAAGGCGAACCAGGGCGTCATGGACCAGATCTGGAACCCGATCGTCACCCCGCTCCAGCAGCAGGTGCAGTCCGGCCTCGACACCGCCACCGACCAGGTGGTCCAGGCCACCGCCGGGGCTCCCGACGCCGTGCAGCAGCAGGCGCTCACCGCCGCCGCCGACAAGGCGCACGCCAGCGTGCAGGACGGCCGGCTCGTCGTCGACTGGTCGGACTCGGGGCAGCGCACCTACTGGGTGGACCAGCTCGCACCGGAGCTGTCGAAGCAGATCGACAAGGGCGCGAGCGACTCGAGCGACTCGAACGCCGAGACGAGCGACACGTCGTACCTCAACGGTGCGGACTCGGCCCTGACCCGGCCGTTCATGTCCGGGTTCAACGCCTCGGCCGTGACCGTCTACTGGGTCGGCTTCGCGGTGATCCTGCTCGCGTTCGTCCTGAGCTTCTTCTTCAAGGCGCCGCCGCTCCGCAAGAGCTCGGCCCTGCAGGAGCAGGCGGACGACGCCGGCACCGCCGACGACCTCGAGGCGCAGGCCGTGCGGGCCGCGGACACGATGGGCTCGCCCACCGCTCCGGTCACCGGTTCGATCCCCGTCCAGGGCGGTCGGTCGCAGGTCTGAACCACGCCGGGCCTCCCCGTCACACGACGCGGAGGCCCGGCGTCGCACGGACCCGAGAACAGGACGGAGCGCAGCACGTGCACCAGCCCACCACCACCGAGGACCTCGTCGCGAGCGACTGCGGCCTACGGGAGCGCAAGAAGCAGCAGACCCGGTCCGCCATCCACCGGTCGGCACTCGCCCTGGTCACCGACCACGGGCTCGCCGGGGTGACCGTCGAGCAGATCTGCGCGGACGCCGGGGTCTCCCCGCGGACGTTCTTCAACTACTTCCCGTCGAAGGCCGAGGCGGCCCTCGGACTGCCGGCGACGACGGTCCCGGAAACGGCGCGCGCAGCGTTCCTCGGTGCCACGGGTGCGCTCGTGGCCGACCTCTGCGACCTCGTCGCGCACACGGTCACCCTGCCGCAGGACCGCCGGCGCATGAAGGAGCTCGTCCGAGCCCGCCCCGAGATGGTCCCGGCGATGATGCAGTGGATGGCGCACGCGCGGCAGACCGTGCTGGCGGTCGCCGCCGAGCGCGTCGACGAGGACACCGCGCGGACCGCGACCACCCTCGTGATGGCCGCCGTGATCGAGTCCGCCCACCGGTCGGCGGACGGCTCCCGCGACGAGCTCGCGGCGCGGCTGCGCGCGGTCGTCGCCGAGATGGGGCGGCTCGCCACCGCCTGACCAGCGTGACCACCGCGTCGCCCCCGGCGCGGGGCGACCACGGCCTGGAGGCGCGGTGCGGGTCGGACCCGCTCCAGGCCGTGGTCGCGTCCACGCCGTCGGTCGCGCAGTCATCGGACGGTTGAGCGACCACCTTCGCCAGAACCGCAAGAACAAGGCTCTTGACGCGCGAGACATCGGATGTTTTGATTGCACCGTTCGGTCGACGGAGACCGGACGGCAGGAGACACAGATGAGCCGCATCACCGGTCTGCACGTGCACGACATCCGGTTCCCGACCTCGCGAGAGCACGACGGGTCCGACGCCATGAACCCCGCACCCGACTACTCCGCCGCCTACGTCGAGCTCACCACCGACGCGCTCGACGGCCTGGTCGGCACCGGCTTCGTCTTCACCATCGGCCGCGGCAACGAGGTGCAGGAGTCGGCGATCGCAGCCCTCCGTGGGCACGTCGTCGGCGCCGATGCCGAGACGGTCCTGGCCGACATGGGCGGTACCTGGCGCGCGATGGTGCACGACTCGCAGCTGCGGTGGCTCGGCCCGGAGAAGGGCGTCATGCACATGGCGATCGGCGCCGTGGTGAACGCCCTGTGGGACCTGCGTGCGAAGCGTGCGGGGCAGCCGCTGTGGGCCCTGCTCGCCGACCTGCGACCCGAGGAGCTCGTCGACCTGGTGGACTTCCGGTACCTGACCGACGCGATCACCCCGGCCGAGGCGCTCGAACTGTTCCGCACCGCCGAACCGATGCGTGCCGAACGCCGGGCCCGCCTGGAGCGCGAGGGCTACCGCGCCTACACGACGACCCCGGGCTGGCTCGGCTACGACGACGAGAAGCTCGCGCGGCTGTGCCGGGAAGCCGTGGACGACGGGTTCACCCAGATCAAGCTGAAGGTCGGCGGCGACGTCGACGAGGACGTCCGACGGATGGGCATCGCCCGCGCCACCGTCGGCCCGGACGTCCGGATCGCGATCGACGCGAACCAGCGCTGGGACGTCGACGAGGCCGTGACGTGGATCGACCGGCTCCGCCCCTTCGACGTCGCGTGGGTCGAGGAGCCGACGAGCCCGGACGACATCCTCGCCCACGCCGAGATCGCCCGGCGCATCGCCCCGATCCCGGTCGCGACGGGGGAGCACATGGCGAACCGGGTGATCGCGAAGCAGCTGATCCAGGCCGGGTCGGTGTCGGTGCTGCAGATCGACGCCACCCGGGTCGCCGGGGTGAACGAGAACCTGGCGATCCTGCTCCTCGCCGCCAAGCACGGCGTCCGTGTGTGCCCACACGCCGGCGGCGTCGGCCTGTGCGAGGCGGTGCAGCACCTGTCGATGTTCGACGCGGTCGCCCTGACCGGCGACCTCGACACCCGGTGCATCGAGTTCGTCGACCACCTGCACGAGCACTTCGTGACACCGGTCGACGTCCACGACGGCCGCTACTGGCCGCCGACCACGCCCGGCGCCGGCACCGAGATGCTCGCCGAGACCCTGACCACCCACGCGTTCCCGGACGGCCCGGTCTGGGCCGAGTCCGATCCCGATCGGGTCCCGGACGCCGTCCGGGTCGCCTGAACACCCCACCGCACACCCCATCACCACGACGAAGTGGAGACACCGATGCAACGACGACGCACCGCCGGGCTGGCGGCAGCAGCAGCTGCCGTGCTCGTGCTCACCGGCTGTTCCGCTGGCAGCAACGCCAGCGACGGCCAGTCGAAGGACTCCCTCACCTGGGCCATGTGGATCGCCGGGAAGGAGGACAAGGCCGCGTGGCAGAAGGTCGCCGACACGGTCAAGACCGACGACGACGTGGACGTCTCGATCCAGGGCTCACCCTTCAACGACTACTGGACCAAGCTCCGCACCCAGCTGTCCACCGGCACCGCACCCTGCATCGTGAGCATCCAGTCGCTCCGCGCCGCGAACTACACGGACGTGCTCGTGCCGATCGACGACATGGCGAAGCAGGCCGACCTCGACCTGGGTGAGTACGACCAGACCGGGCTCGACGGCATGAAGGTCGACGGCAAGCTCTACGGGCTGCCGTACGACACCGGCCCCATGGTCATGTTCTACAACAAGGACATCTTCGAGAAGGCGGGCGTCGACGAGCCGAAGCCGGGCTGGACGGTCGACGAGTTCGAGGACGCCGCGAAGGAGCTCAAGGCCGCGGGCACGCCGATCTGGGGCACGAGCGTGGAGGACATCCCCCTCGAGTCGATGATCCTCGGCTACAACGGCGGTCGGGTCATCGACGAGGACGGCACGCTCGACGCCTCGAACGCGGAGTTCGCCGAGGGGCTCGACTGGATCGGCGGCCTCGTCAAGGACGGCTACGCCACACAGGCGAGCACCGACGGTTCCACCGACGACAACGCGTTCGTGTCCGGTGACGTCGCGATGTACAGCGACGGCCCCTGGTCGATCATCAGCCAGAAGGCCAAGGTCAAGTTCGACCTCGGCATCACGACGATCCCCTCGGGAACGGACGGCCCCAGCTCGTTCGCCGCCGGGTCGGGCTTCGGCATCTCGAAGCAGTGCAAGTACCCCGAGCAGGCGTTCAAGGCCATCACCACGATGACGAACGAGGCCACGCTCACCTCGCTCGCCGAGCAGGGTCGCGCCTTCCCGGCACGCACCGCGGCGCAGCAGGCCTGGTACGACAACGCCGGCATCGACGGGGTCGAGGACGCCCTGAAGACCGGCCTCGAGAACGCCACCCCGTTGCCCGGCAACAAGCAGAGCGACCAGCTCAACCAGCTCTTCGCGCAGTACGCCCTGCAGGCGGTGAACGGACAGACCTCCGGCAAGGAGACGATGTCGTCCATCGCGAGCCAGCTCGGCTCGCAGTGACGGGCGTCACCCCCTGACGGACGGGCGCGGCCCGCTTCGAGCGACGCGAAGCGTTGCGCGGGCCGCGCCGACGGAGCCTGCGGAGTCGGAGGTCGGCCCCGCCACGGGCCTCCCGTCCGATCCCCACCCTGACCAGGACCGCGCGAACGACGAGGAGGTCGTCGCATGACCACCATCCAGGACCCACCCGCCGAGGCGGCGCTGCCCGCCCCAGCGGTCGCGGTCGCGACCGGCGCAGCTCCGCGCCGGAAGGACAGCGGCGCCGACGCCGAGCTCGGCCGCCGCTCCTGGTGGGGCGCCGCCTTCGCCGCTCCGCACTCGATCGGCCTCGTCGTGTTCACGGCGTTCCCGATCCTCGCGTCGCTCGTCGTGAGCTTCATGAACTGGCCGATGCTCGGCGAACGCTCGTGGGCCGGCCTGTCGAACTACGCGCAGCTGTTCTCCGACCCGATCTTCCGCACCGTGACGCTGAACACCGTGCTGTTCGTCGTGCTCTACGTGCCGCTCAACCTGGTCGTGTCCCTCGGACTCGCGGCCTGGCTCACGCCGAAGATCCGCCACCGGCACGTCTTCCGCGTGCTGTTCTTCATCCCGACCATCACGCCGATCGTCGCGAACGTCGTCGTCTGGCGGATGCTGTACCAGCCGGGCGGTGCCATCGACGCGACGCTGCAGTCGACCGTCGGCGTGCACGCCCCGAACTTCCTGGCCGACGACAACTGGGCCATGCTCGCCGTCGTCGCGATGAGCGTCTGGCAGGGGTTCGGCTACAACATGCTGATCTTCTCGGCGGCGCTCGACTCGGTGCCGGAGAACCAGATCGAGGCTGCGCAGCTCGACGGGGCGAACGCCTGGCAGATGTTCTGGCGGATCAAGTTCCCGCTCATCTCGCCGTCGATCTTCTTCGCGACGATGATGACCCTGATCACCTCGTTCCAGGTGTTCGTGCAGCCGTTCGTCCTGACGAAGGGCGGACCCGGCACCGCCACCGAGACCCTGGTGCAGTACATCTACAACACGGGGTTCCAGACCCAGCAGCTCGGACTCGCATCGGCCGGGGCGTGGGTGCTGTTCGTCATCATCCTCGGCATCACGGCCATCCAGTTCCTCGGACAGAAGCGGTGGGTGCACTATGAGTGAGCTGACCTCGTCCAACCGGACGATCAACCCGCGGGCGCTGCCCCGCACGCACCGGCAGACCGGCCGGGTGCGCCACACGGTGGGCTACGTGCTGCTCTGCCTGGTGGCCCTGCTGTTCGTCTCGCCGCTCATCTACATGGTGGCGACGAGCCTGAAGCCGTCGGCCGACGTGTTCACGACCCCGCCGACGCTCTGGGGCTCGTCCATCGAGTGGGGCAACTACGCACAGGCGTTCACGTACCTGCCGTTCGCCCGGTTCATCCTGAACGGTGTCTTCGTCGCCGCGGCCGGCACGGCGATCAACGTCGCCGTCGCGGTGCTGTCCGGCTACGCGTTCTCGCGACTGCGGTGGCGCGGCCGGAACACGGTGTTCGTCCTGTTCCTGGCGACGCTGATGATCCCGCAGGACGTCCTCGTCATCCCGATGTACGTGATGATGCAGGGCTTCGGGTGGGTCGACACGTTCCAGGCGCTCATCATCCCGTGGGCGTTCACGGCACTCGGCGCGTTCCTGGTGCGGCAGTTCTTCCTCACCGTGCCGCAGGAGCTCGACGACGCCGCCCGGGTGGACGGTGCCGGAGCGATCCGGACGTTCTTCTCGGTGATGCTCCCGCTGGCCCGGCCGACGATGGCGGTCCTCGCCGTGTTCTCGTTCATCGCGTACTGGAACTCGTTCCTCTGGCCGCTCGTCATCGTCAACGACGTCGAGGCCCGTGGCACCATCCCGCTCGGCCTGCAGCAGTTCTTCGGGCAGCAGGGCTCCGAGTGGAACCTCGTGATGGCGGCGTCGGTGATCTCGATGCTGCCCACGGTGGTCCTGCTGATCCTGCTCCAGAAGCACCTCGTCAAGGGGATCGTCACCAGCGGTCTCGGCGGCCGGTGACACCGCCGACCGTCACCCTCTCGTCCTCCACTGAAAGGAACACTGGCCTCATGACCATCACCGCACCTGCCGAGCCGCAGACCGCGACCGACTCCGCGGGGTTCCCCGCGTGGTTCTCCCACGACCGGTTCGGCATGTTCATCCACTGGGGGCTGTACGCCCTGCCGGCACGGCACGAGTGGGTGAAGAACCGCGAACGGATCACCGACGAGGACTACCAGAAGTACTTCGACCACTTCGACCCGGACCTGTTCGACGCCGCGGACTGGGCACGTCGGGCACGGCAGGCGGGGATGAAGTACGTCGTCCTCACCACGAAGCACCACGAGGGCTTCTGCCTGTGGGACACCGCCCTGACCGACTACAAGTCCACGAACACCCCGTTCGGCCGTGACATCGTGCGCGAGTTCGTCGACGCCGTCCGTGCCGAGGGGCTGCGGGTCGGCTTCTACCACTCGCTCATCGACTGGCACCACCCGGACTTCACCGTCGACGGCGTGCACCCCCGGCGCGACGACTCGCCGGAGGAGATCGAGGCGTTCAACGAGGGCCGCGACATGTCGCGCTACCGCGAGTACCTCCACGGTCAGGTCGAGGAGCTGCTCACCGACTACGGGCAGATCGACTACCTGTTCTACGACTTCTCGTACCGGGACAACGACCACGAGGACATCTGGGGCGGCAAGGGCCGGGACGAGTGGGGGTCCGAGGAGCTCATGGCGCTGACCAAGCGACTGCAGCCCGGCATCATCGTGAACGACCGGCTCGACATCCCCGGTGACCTGGTCACCCCCGAGCAGTACCAGCCCGACAAGCCGATGGAGGTCGACGGCGTCCCGGTGCCGTGGGAGGCCTGCCAGACGCTGAACGGCTCGTGGGGCTACGACCGCGACAACCTGAACCTGAAGCCGGTCGACCTGCTCGTCCGCATGCTCGTCGACGGCGTCTCGAACAACGGGAACATGCTGCTCAACATCGGCCCGACCGGTCGCGGTGAGTTCGACGGGGTCTCGCGGCAGACACTCGACGGCATCGGGACGTGGATGCACCAGCACGCCCGCTCGGTGTACGGGGCGGGGCCGTCGCGGTTCGTCGCCCCGCGGAACACCGTCTACACGCAGAACGGCAACCGCCTGTACCTGCACCTGTTCGCCTGGCCCTTCGAGCACGTGCACCTGCCCGACCTCGCCGGCCGGGTCGCGTACGCGCAGCTGCTCAACGACGCATCGGAGATCCACTTCCGCGAGATCCCGCCGGGCACCCGGGCACAGAACACCGGGCTCGGCGGTCAGCCCGCCGGCACGCTCACCCTGACGCTGCCGATCGTGCGGCCCGACGTCGCCGTGCCCGTCGTCGAGCTGTTCCTGCGCGACTGATGCAGCGGATCCTGACGCGGACGCGACTGCGGGCCGGGAACGAGGCGGCGTACGACACCGTGCACGCCTCGGTCCCGCCCGCGCTCGCGGCGCGACTGCGCGAGGCCGGCGTGCACGACTGGACGATCTGGCGGGACGGGCTCGACCTGGTCCACCTGATCGAGGTCGAGGACCACCGGGCGATGCGCCGGGCGCTCGCCGACGACCCGGTCAACGCCGAGTGGCAGGAAACGATCAACCCGCTGCTCGAGGCGGACGACGACTACTCGGGCGACGACGACGGGGTCCCACGGGTCTGGTCGCTGGCGGACCAGGTGCACCACGTGGACCAGGTGGACCCGTGACCGATCTCGACCTGGACCGTGGCCCGTTCTGGTTCGGCGGGGCCGGCATCGGCAACCTGCTCCGTCCGGTGTCCGACGCCGACGCCCGCGCCACGGTCGACGCCGCGTGGGACGCCGGCGTCCGCGGGTTCGACACCGCCCCGCACTACGGCCTGGGCCTGTCCGAACGGCGGCTCGGTGCGGCGCTCGCCGGACGCCCCCGGACGGAGTTCCTCGTGTCGACGAAGGTCGGGCGGGTGCTCGTGCCCGGGCGCGGGCGCGGTGGCGGTGACGACCTGGCGTCCGGGGGCTTCGCGGTGCCGGACGACACCGTGCGGCAGTGGGACCCGTCGCCGTCGGGCGTGCGGCGCTCGCTCGACGAGTCGCTCGGCCGCCTCGGGCTCGACCACGTCGACGTCGCCTACCTGCACGACCCGGACGTGTACTCACTCACCGACGGTCTGACCCAGGCGCTGCCGACGCTCGCCGAGCTCCGCGACGAGGGCGTCGTGCGGGCGGTCGGCGTCGGGTCGAACTCCGTCGAGGCGCTGTCGGCGGCCGTCGACACCGGGCTCTGCGACGTCGTCATGCTCGCCGGGCGGTACACCCTGCTCGAGCAACCGGCGGCGGCGCTCGTCGACCGGTGTGCGTCACTGGGCGTCGCGGTCGTGGCGGTCGGGGTCTACAACTCGGGGCTGCTCGGGCAGGAGCGCCCTTCGGCGGGTGCGACCTACGACTACGCCGAGGCCTCCGCGCAGCTGCTCGCGCGGGCGAATTCCATCGCCGACGTCTGCGAGCGCCACGGGGTCACGCTGCCCGAGGCCGCGCTGGCGTTCCCGCGTCGGGCCCCGGCGGTCGCGGCGATCGCGCTCGGGGTGCAGTCCGCCGACCAGGTGCGCTCGAACGTCGCCCGGGCCGCCGCCGTCGTGCCCGAGGCGCTCTGGGACGACCTGCGTGCAGCGGGCCTGCTCGCGATGTGACGCCACGTACGACGAAAGTCACCCCGAACCACGCGATTGCGTGGTTCGGGGTGACTTCGGTGGTGCGCCGGTCGGACCGGCAGCGTGGTGCCTAGCGGCGCGAACCGCGGCCGGCGACGCGCGTGTAGATGAACAGCACGATGATGGCGCCGATGATCGAGCCGATGATGCCGGCCGGCTGGAAGAAGCCGTCGTTCCCGTCGTGGTTGAAGATCAGGTAGCCGAGGAACCCGCCGACGAACGAGCCGACGATGCCCAGGACGATCGTCATGAGGATGCCGATGTTCTGCTTGCCGGGGATGATGAGCCGGGCGAGAGCGCCGGCGATGAGTCCGATGATGATCAAGCTGATGATGAGACCGAGCACGGTGTCCTCCTCGTGGGTGCGGTTGCCGCGGCATGGTTGCCGGAGTCAGGGCCGAGGACCGACACAACTCCGAGGTTCCTGGGAGGATTGTCGGGTTCAGTCGAGGGAGCGCCGCAACCAGCGCTCGACACCTTCGACGTGCGACACGACGAGGGCCTGCACGAGCTGCGGATCCCGGCGCCGGATGGCGTCGACGATGGCCGCGTGCTCGTCGAGCGTGCGCTGCACCGACCCGTTCTGCGTCAGCCCGCGCCACACCCGCACCCGTACCGTCTTGCTTGACAGGGCGTCGAGCAGCCCGGACAGGTACTGGTTGCCGCCGATGCCCGCGATGGTCGAGTGGAACAGCAGGTCGTGGGCGACGAGGTCCTCGACGCCGGTGTCCTCGCCGACGGACTGCATCAGGGTCGCGAGTTCGTCGATCTGCTGCTCCGTGGCACGGGCCGTCGCCAGGACGGCGGACGCCGGTTCCAGGATGCGGCGCACCTCGAGCAGGTCGACGAGCGACCGGTCGTGGTGCATGTCGACGACGAACGACACCGCCTCGAGCAGGACGCCCGGTTCGAGCGACGTCACGTAGGTGCCGTCGCCGCGTCGGACGTCGAGCACGCGGATCAGCTCGAGCGCCTTCACCGCTTCACGGAGGCTGTTGCGGGACAGCCCGAGCGACTCGCTCAGTTCCTTCTCGGGCGGGAGGCGCTGGCCGGGTTGGAGCTCGCCGCTCACGATCATCTGCTGGATGCGTGCGATCGCATCGTCGGTCAACGACGCCACGTCACCACCTCCTGTGGACCCGGCCGCGTGCGCGACGGGACGTCCCGACGATACCCGGGACGGGCCTCCAGGCCGGTGTGGCTGAGCCGCGGGACGACCATCAGGCCGGCCGCAGCCGGAGTGCCTGCATCCCGCCGTCGACCGCCAGCTCGACGCCCGTCGTCGACCGGGCGAGCGGGCTCGTCAGGTAGGCGACCGCCTCGGCGACCTCTGCCGCCTGCACCAGACGTCCGTGCGGCTGGCGTGCCTCGAGCGCGGCGCGTTCGGCGGCCGGGTCATCCGCGGACGACAGGAGTCGCGCGATCCACGGGGTGTCCGCGGTGCCGGGGTTGACGGCGTTGACGCGGATGCCCTCGCGGACGTGGTCGGCGGCCATCGCGCGGGTGAGTGCGGAGATCGCCCCCTTCGTGGCGGAGTAGAGCGCCCGCTGGGGCAGCCCGGCGGTGGCCGCGACGGAGCACGTGTTGACGATGCTCGCGCTGTCCGACGCTCGGAGGTGGGGGAGTGCGGCGCGGGACAGGCGCACGGCGCCGAGGACGTTGACCTCGTACACGCGGCGCCACTCGTCGTCGGTGTTGTCCTCGACCGTCCCCTGGGCGCCGATGCCGGCGTTGTTCACGAGCACGTCGAGACCGCCGAGCTGGTCGACGGCCGACGCGACGGCGGCACGGACGGACTCGTCGGACGACACGTCGCAGGTGACGGAGACGAGTCCCTCGGCGATGGACGGCTGCAGGTCGAGCACGGCGACCGCTGCGCCGCGCTCCTGCAGTGCGGCCGCGATGGCCGCGCCGATGCCGGAGGCGCCGCCGGTGACGATCGCGCGGAGACCCGCGTGGGTGCTGGGCATCCCGGTCGCGGTGGTGTCGGTCATCAGGCTGCTCCCACTGTCTGGCGCTGCGAGCCGAGCCCGTCGGCGGTGAGCTCGACCACGTCGCCGGGCTGCAGGTACGGCGCGTGCCCAGCCAGGGCGACCCCGGCCGGTGTGCCCGTGCTGATGACGTCGCCCGGGTACAGCACCATGAACTGCGACAGGTACCGGACGATCTCGACGGGTCGGAAGATCATGTCGGCGGTGGTGCCGTCCTGCCGCACCTCGCCGTTGACGGCGAGCCGGAGTGCGAGCGCCGCCGGGTCGACCTGGTCGGGGGTGACCAGCCACGGGCCGAGCGGGTTGAACGTCTCGCAGGACTTCCCCTTGTCCCACTGCCCGCCGCGCTCGAGCTGGAATGCCCGTTCGGAGACGTCGTTGGCGATGGCGTAGCCGGCGATGCAGGCGCTCGAGGCCTCGTCGGAGTCGCAGTAGCGGGCGGTCTGCCCGATGACGACGGCGAGTTCGATCTCCCAGTCGGTCTTCTCGCTGCCGCGGGGGATCAGGACCTCGTCGTCCGGGCCGATCACCGTCATCGGGTCCTTCATGAACACGATCGGCTCGGTCGGGATCTCGGCGCCGGTCTCGGCGGCGTGGTCGCGGTAGTTCAGGCCGATGCAGACGACCTTGCCGGGACGGGCCACCGGTGCTCCGCGGCGGAGACCCTCGGCGTCGGGCAGCGCTCGGAGGTCCCCGGCGCTCCGCGCGTGCCGGACGCGGGCGACCGGGTCGGACGCCAGGAAGGCCCCGCCGATGTCGGTCGTGATCGGGCGGAGGTCGAGGACCTCGCCGTCGGTGTCGACCGCGACGGGGATCTCGCCGCCCGCGGGGCCGAGTCGTGCGAACTGCATCGTTCCTCGCTCTCCGGCTGCACCGGCGCAACCAGAGACATCCTATGTCTGCTCCGGGTTGCCGACAAGGTCGCGGGTGCTGAGGGTCCTCCCATGCAGGTACGTGCGCTCCGCCGTCCCGCTCAGCACCGACTGCCGTTCGTCCGGGGTCAGGTCGGCCAGCGCGTCGGTGGTCCGCCGCACCACGTCGTCGTAGGTCGTGGCGAGCGTCGAGACGGGCCAGTCCGACCCGAACAGCGACCGCTCCGGGCCGAACCGCTCGACCACCGCACGGACGTACCGGTCGACGGGCTGCCGTCGCCACTCCGGTCCGGCCTCGGTGAACAGTCCGGACACCTTGCAGGCCACGTTCGGACGCGCGGCGAAGTCGTCGATCCGGCTCACCCACCCGGGATCCCCGCCCGCGATGTCGGGTTTGCCGGCGTGGTCGAGGACGAACGATCCCTCGGGCACGGCGTCGAGCAGCGCGAGGGCAGCGCGGTGCTCACGCGCTCGGACGAGCACGTCGAACACCAGGCCGGCGGCGGCCACCGCACGGACTCCGCGGACGACCTCGGGCCGGGCGAGCCAGTCCGGGTCCGGTTCGTCGTGCGCCTGGTGGCGGATGCCGACCAGGCGGGTGCTGGCCGGCCGGTCCCCGCCGGACCCCGCGATCAGTGCGGCGATCCGGTCGACGACGTCCGGGGCGGTCAGGTCCACCCAGCCGACGACCCCGGCGACCGGCTCGGGCTGCTCGAGGAGCCAGGCGGTCTCGCCGGGGTCGTGCACGGCCTGCACGACGATCGTCCGGGTGACGTCGGTGCTCCGGGCGGCGGCGCGGAGGTCGTCCACGTCGAACCGGCGGCGGATCGGAGCGACCGAGTCGTCCATCCAGGGGTACGGCCGGTCGGCGGGATCCCAGAGGTGGTGGTGAGCGTCGATGATCACGCGCTCATGATGCCCGATTCATCCGATGTCCGCCCGGAGGTGCCGGTGCGGCGACCGCTCGCGCTCAGCGACACCTCACGCGCCACAGTGCCCGTGAGGTGGCGTTGGGCGCGTGGAGTCGCAACCGCCAACGCCGATCAGACGACGCCGGAGGCCTCGAGCTCGGCCCGCAGCTCGGCGTCCGACGGCTCGACGAAGTGCTTGCCGTTGGGCAGCACCACGACGGGGATGTTCTTCCGGCCGCTGATCGCCTCGGCACGGTCGGCCGCGGACAAGTCCTGCTCCACGTCGACGTACTCGTAGTCCACGCCGAGGGTGTCGAGCAGCGCCTTGGACCGACGGCAGTCGCGGCACCAGTCGGCACCGAACATGGTCACGCGGTCGGGGGCAGTCGTCACATCGCTCATGTGCAGAGAGTACGTCGGAGCGCCCCCGGGCATTCCCGGAGCGCCGCCGGACCCGCGCCCCGCTCGCCCTACGATTGGCACATGCCGCCAGCACCCGATCCCGCGACGCTGGCCTGGGCCTCGGCGGCCGTCCGGCGCTTCGCCGCCGCGACCAACCTGCTCGTCGCCGCCCGACGGTTCCGCATCGTCGGCGGTGACCCCCGTGACGCCGCGGCACTGCGGCACCTGCTGACCGCACTCGGGGCGCGCGAGGCCGAGCAGCCGAACCACCAACACCAGCACCGGCAGCACCCGTCCGACCTCGTCGACCAGCTCTGGTGCCTCGGCACGCCCGAGGAGTCGACCCCCGCGGTCGAGCAGGCCGCCGACCGCCCACGCGGCACCACCTTGGTCGTCATCGACGCCGGTCGGTACCTGCCTGCCGTCGAAGAGGACGCCTTCGGTCCCGTCACATCGGCCCGCCCCGGCGTGCTCGCCGTCCCGATGCTCTCCGACGACGTCTTCCTGGTGTCCACCGGCCGCGACCTCGAAGACGACCCCGCAGCGGACGCCCGCTTGCGCTGGGCACGACGTTCCATGCCGGTCGCCCGCTCGGTCGCCGCGGAGCTCCGCGACGGCGGACTCCTGCGCGGCACCCGCATCGGCGTCGCGATGTTCCTCGAGCCCAAGACGGCGGTGCTGAGCCTGCTCCTCCGTGACGCCGGCGCCGAGGTCGTCGTCTACGCCCACGCCGACGAGACCGACGACGCCGTCGCCGAGGCACTGCGGTCCGCCGGCCTGGCGGTCTTCGCGAGCAGCACGGCGACGCTCCCCGAGCAGAAGCAGCTGGCCCTCGCGATGCTCGACACCGCGCCGCACATCCTGCTCGACGACGGCTCGCACGTCATCCGGCTCGCCCACCAGGAACGCCCCGACCTGCTGCCGACGATGCTCGGAGCCGCCGAGGAGACCACGAGCGGCCTGCGACCCCTGCGTGTACTTGCGGCGCGTGGCGAGCTCGGCATCCCGGTGATCGCGGTGAACGACGCCCGCACCAAGACGTTCTTCGACAACCGGTACGGCACCGGGCAGTCGACGGTGTTCGCGGTGCTCGACCTGGTCGACGGGCTCGCGTCCGGCACACACCGGGTGATCCCGGGAGGCGCGGCGGTCGTCGCCGGGTTCGGGCACGTCGGCGAAGGGGTCGCCCTGGTGCTCACAGCCCTCGGGTTCCGGGTGACGGTCGCCGAGACCGACCCGGTCCGCGCCCTGCAGGCGCGGTTCGCCGGGTACGCCGTGGCCCCGCTCGTCGAGGCGGTGTGTGACGCCGACCTCGTGATGAGCGCCACCGGGGTGTCGCACACCATCGACCTCGAGGTGCTCCGTGCCTGCGCGGACGGTGCGGTCCTCGCCGTCGCCGGAGGGGTCGACCAGGAGATCGCCGTCGACGGCGCGCTCGCCGCCGGGGCCCGGCGCCAGGACGTGGGCCCGAAGGCCGAGCGGTTCGTGTTCCCCGGGTCCGACGGTGGGCCGATCGTGCTCGACGACGGTGGCTGCATCAACATCACCGCGGCCGAGGGCAACCCGGTCGAGATCATGGACCTGTCGTTCGCCGTGCAGCTCGGCGCCGTCCGGATGCTCCTGGAACGCGGCGACGAACTGGAGCGTGCCGTCGTGCCGATCGACCCCGCGGTCGACGACGTGACCGCCCGCACGGCGCTCGCCGCCTTCGGAACGTACGTCGGGCCTCCCGGCCTTCCCCCTGAACACCCGGCGGACCGCGAGCCGGACGTCCGGACGCACCGTTTCGGAGACCCGGCGTGAGCGCCCGACAGCACCCGGTCACGGTGCACTCGGCGCGCGTCGTCGTCCCGATGACGGCGCCACCGATCGCGGACGGCGCGGTCGCCGTGCAGGACGGCCGGATCCTGCACGTCGGCGACCGGTCGTGGGTCATCGACCAGCTCACCGGGTCCGACGCGACCTTCACCGAGCGGCAGTGGCGTGGCGCGCTCCTGCCCGGACTCGTGAACGCGCACTCGCACCTCCAGTACACCGGCATGGCCAGTGTCGGCCAACGGCAGTACAGCGGATTCGAGGACTGGGCCGCAGCGTTCAACGTCGACTACGCCGAACCGCACGACTGGCGGGCCGAAGCCGCGGACGGTGCACGGGCGTCGATCCTGGCCGGCGTCACGAGCATCGCGGACATCGTCACCGACATCGAGGCCTCGACCGCGCTGCAGGACGCCGGGCTCGGCGGCATCGCGTACTGGGAGGTGATGGACTGGGAGAACGACGCTTGGCAGTCGCACGGTCGCGACCAGGTGCTCGACGAACTCGACCGGATCCCCACGACGCCCGGTGCCGGCCTGTCCCCGCACGCGCCGTACTCGCTCGAGGTCGCCCCGCTGCTCGAGCTCCCCGACATCGTGCGGCAGCGCGGTCTGCGACTGCACCTGCACCTCGGTGAAGCGGCATTCGAGGGGGAGCGCACCGCCCTCGGTCCGGTCCCCGGGCTCGACGGGGTCGACGGCGTCGGCCACGGGAACGACTGGCACCTGGCGAACGTGCCGTCGTTCCGGGCGCTGCGAGCCCTGGGCTTCGGTGCCAGCGCGACCGCGTTCGTCGACCGCCTCGGCGTGCTCGGGCCGGACTGCCACATCGCCCACGGGGTGTACATGACCGCCGCCGACCGGGCCCTCCTGCGTGCCCGGGGCACCGCCGTCGCACTGTGCCCGCGGTCGAACGCCGTCATCGGCCTCGACCCGCCGCCCGTCGCCGACTACCTGCGCGAGGGCAGCCCGATCGCGATCGGTACCGACTCCCTGTCGTCGTCGCCGTCCCTCGACCTGATGGCCGACGTCACCGCGCTCCACCGCATCGCTCGTGCCCAGGGCTACGGGCACCGTGACCTGCACGAGCGGCTGCTCGCGGCGGCGACCCTCGGTGGTGCGCACGCGATGGGGCTGGCCGTCGGACCGGACCGCATCGGGCACCTCGCCGTCGGGGCGCGCGCCGACCTGGCGGTCTTCGACGTCGACGCCCGGACCGTGCCGGACGCGCTCGCCGAGCTCGTCGAGGACGGCGCCGGGCGGGCGGCCGCCACCGTGATCCGCGGGGTCGTCCGCGCCGCAGCGGGCGTCGTCACCGAGCCGGCTTCCCCGCACATGGACATCCCCGCACCGCACCAGGAGGAACGATGACCGAGTCCGCACCCCACCCCGGAATGGCCGCACGCCGAACCGTCACCGGTGAGCTGATCGAGTGGCTCGACGTGCCGAAGCGCGCGATCGCCCTCGGCATGGAACCGCACCCCGAGGGCGGCTGGTACGTCCGCACCTGGACCTCGCCGGCGACGGTCACCACCCCCGCGGGGGACCGTCCGGCCGCCACCCTGATCCACTTCCTGCTCCCCCCGGGCGAGGCCTCCGCCTGGCACCGGGTCACGAGCGACGAGATCTGGATGTGGCACGGGCCGGACACCGTCGACCTGCAGCTCGGCGGCGACGGTGACGTCCCCGAGCCCGGTGCGACGATCACGCTCGGCCCGGACGCCGGACGCGACCGGGTGAACGACGCGCAGGCGTTCGTGCGCGGCGGGGTGTGGCAGCGGACGATCCCGGGCGACGGCGAGGTGCTGCTGAGCTGCCTGGTGTCGCCGGGCTTCTCGTTCGACGACTTCACGATGGCCAACGACGGGGACCCTGCCGCCGAGTAGCACCGCGACACCGTTTCGCGTTGGTATCCCACTGCGAAGTACACTTCGACCTGCCCCCACCCCCCGCACGAAGGCCCGACCGTGACCCGTCCCCTCCGCTTCACCCTCGCCGTCGCCACCGCCGCGGTCGCCGCCCTCGCCCTGTCGGCCTGCTCCGCCGGGGGCAGCAGCAACGCCGACGGCACCGTGACCGACGGCAAGCTCACGATCGCCACCGGTGACCCGGCGTACTCGCCCTGGGTCGAGGACAACAAGCCGCAGTCCGGCAAGGGCTTCGAGTCCGCCGTGGCCTACGCGGTCGCGAAGGAGATGGGCTACAGCAAGTCCGACGTCGTCTGGAAGCGCAGCACCTTCGACAGTGCCATCGCGCCGGGCCCGAAGGACTGGGACCTCAACGTCCAGCAGTTCTCGATCGACGCGAAGCGCAAGAAGGCCGTCGACATGTCGAGCGCCTACTACACGACGACCCAGGCGGTCGTGACGACCTCCGGGTCGAAGGCCGCCGGCGACACCACGATCGCTGCCCTCAAGCAGGACGCGATCGGCGTCGCGACCGGTTCGACGAGCATCGCGAGCGTCAAGGACGTCCTCGGTGTCACGCCGCAGGTGTTCAACTCCAACGACGACGCCGTGCTCGCGCTCAAGTCCGGGCAGATCGACGCGATCGTCACCGACCTGCCGACGGCGTTCTACATGGCCTCGGCCCAGGTCGACGACGGCACCGTGTCCGCGCAGTTCCCCGACGACGGCAAGGGCGACCAGTTCGGCTTCGTCCTGCCGAAGGACTCGGAGCTGACGAGCAAGGTCGACAAGGCCCTGAAGACCCTCGACGACGACGGCACCCTGCGGGACCTGCAGACCAAGTGGCTGTCGTCGGAGACCGGCACGCCGGTCCTGAAGTAACCGGATGACCCTGCCAGCAGGGGCCGGCACCCCGGTCGCCGCACCCGCGCCGAGCCAGGTCGAGCTCGAGCGTCGGCTCTACCGCCGCCAGCGTGGCCGTCGCTCGGTCGTGGTGTCGGTCGTCTCCACCCTGGTCGTGCTCGCCGTCGTGTACTTCGGCGTCGTGAACACCCCCGGCTGGGCAGCGGTGCAGCAGTCGTTCTTCGACCCGGAGACCGCGGTCGACACGTTCCCGGACATCCTGCTGGGCCTCTGGCTGAACGTCCGGATCCTGTTCTTCAGCGCCATCGGCGTCGCCGTGTTCGGCACGCTGCTCGCGGTCGTCCGCGGCCTGCGCAACCCGGTGTTCTTCCCGCTGCGGATGCTCGCGACCGGCTACACGGACCTGTTCCGTGGCCTGCCGCTCATCATCGTGCTCTACCTGGTCGGCTACGGCATCCCCGGGCTCGGGGTGTTCCCGCGGCTCCCCGCCGAGGTCTGGGGCACGATCGCGATCACCCTGACCTACTCGTCGTACATCGCCGAGGTGCTCCGCGCCGGCATGGAGGCCGTGCACCCCTCGCAGCGCCTGGCCGCCCGGTCGCTCGGGCTCTCGCACGTCAAGACCCTGCGGCTCGTGGTGCTGCCGCAGGCGATCCGCAAGGTCACCCCGGCGCTGATGAACGACTTCGTGTCGATGCAGAAGGACGTCGGTCTGGTGTCGATCCTCGGGGCCGTCGACGCGGTCCGCTCCGCCCAGATCGCGCAGGCCGAGACCTACAACTTCACGCCGTACTTCGTCGCCGGGCTGCTGTTCGTGGTGATCAGCCTGCCGCTGATCCGCGTCACGGACGCGATCGCGCGTCGCCAGCAGCGGCGCGAGCAGATCGGAGGGACCGTATGAGCGAGGCCGGCCAGGAGGCCCGTGGTGCGTCCGGTACGGACGCCGCGGTCCTCGAACTGCGCGGGTTGCGCAAGGCCTTCGGCGAGCACGAGGTCCTGCGCGGGATCGACCTGACGGTCCATCGGCACCAGGTCATCTGCGTCATCGGGGCCTCCGGCTCCGGCAAGTCGACGCTGCTCAAGACGGTCAACCTGCTCGAGGGCATCGACGACGGCGAGATCCTGCTGCAGGGCACGGACATCGCCGACCCGCGCGTCGCCGTCGACGCCGTTCGGGCGCGCATCGGTGTGGTGTTCCAGCAGTTCAACCTGTTCCCGCACATGAGCGTGCTCGACAACGTCACGCTCGCCTCCCGCCAGGTGCACGGCATCGGACGGGCCCAGGCCGAGGACACCGCGCGCCGGCTGCTCGACCGGATCGGTCTCGCTTCGTTCGCCGATGCGTACCCCGACCGCCTGTCCGGTGGTCAGCAGCAGCGCGTCGCCATCGTCCGGGCGATCGCGTCGGACCCGGAACTCCTGCTGCTCGACGAGGTCACGAGTGCCCTCGACCCGCAGCTCGTCGGCGAGGTGCTCGACCTGGTCACCGAGCTGAAGCGGCAGGGTTCGACGATCCTGATGACGACGCACGAGATGCACTTCGCGCGGAACGTCGCCGACCGGATCGTGTTCCTGCACCGCGGCGAGGTCGTCGAGCAGGGATCCCCCGCCGACGTCCTCGACCACCCGCAGCACCCGGCGCTCGTCGAGTTCCTCGCCCGCGTGCACGCCTAGGGCGTCAGCAGCACCTTGCCGATCACCTCGCCGTCGCGCACGCGGCGGTGGGCTTCCTCGACCTCGGCCAGGGGCAGCACCGAGTCGATGACCGGGCGCACCCGGCCGTCGGCGACCAGCGGCCAGACGTTGTAGCGGACCGCCTCGACGATGGCGGCCTTCTCGGCGAGTGGCCGTGCGCGCAGGGTCGTGCCGCTGATCGTCGCGCGCTTCCGCATCAGCACCCCGAAGTCGAGCTCGGCGGTGCGGCCGCTGCCCGAGGCGATGACCGCGATGTGCCCGTTCGGTGCGAGGGCCTGCAGGTTCCGCTCCAGGTAGGACGGTCCGACGACGTCGAGCACCACGTCGACGCCGACACCGTCGGTGAACGCCATGACGCGTTCCACGAAGTCCTCGGTGCGGTGGTCGATCACCAGGTCGGCACCGAGGTCACGGGACGCGGCGACCTTGCGGTCGCCGCCGCTCGTCGCGATCACCGTCGCACCGAGGGCCTTCGCCCACAGCACCGCGTGTGACCCCATGCCGCCCGTACCGCCGTGCACCAGGAGCGTCTGCCCCGGCCGGAGCCCGGCGAGCATGCCGATGTTGGAATAGACGGTGCAGGCGGCCTCGGGCAGCCCGGCCGCCTCGACCAGGTCGACGCTCTCGGGGACCGGCAGCACCTGGGTGACCGGCGCGACCACGAGCGACGCGTACCCGCCGCCGGAGAGCAGTGCGCACACCCGGTCGCCCACCGCCACGGTCGCGACGCCCGCACCGACGGCCCGCACCGTGCCGGAGACCTCGAGCCCGAGGATCTCCGAGGCCCCGGGCGGCGGCGGGTAGTTCCCCGCGCGCTGCTGCAGGTCGGCGTTGTTGACGCCGGCCGCGGCGACCTCGATCAGGACCTCGTCCGTGCCGGGTTCCGGGTCGGGCAGGTCGGTGACGGACATGGAAGCGTCGTCGAACGTGATGGCTCGCATGCCCTCGACGGTACGCGCCACGTGCCTCCGGCCGGGTGCCGGTCGCCCACAACCCGGCCGGTCTCCCTGTGGATGTTCCCTGTACGCTCGATGACGGATCTGCACCTCATCCGGGGGAGTGCGGACAGATCGAGGGGGACTCTCCACCATGCCCAAGAAGCTCATCGCGCTGGCCACCGCCGGCCTCGCACTCACGCTGCTCGCCGGTTGCTCGACCGGGCCGTCGAAGGCCGAGCAGTGCACGCAGTTCGAGAAGACCGTCAAGTCCGCCGCCCAGGGCGTCCAGTCCGAGGCCGCGAACCTGCAGTCCGACCCGGATGCCGCCGTCACGAAGCTCAAGGAGCTCGACGAGAAGATCTCCGACGGCGTCGACGACCTGTCGGACGACGACCTGAAGGCCAAGGGCGACGCCTTCGAAGAGGCGTACGGCGACCTGGTCGACGACATCGAGGACATCGCCGACGACCCGCAGTCGGCCGACGTCTCGGCCCTGACGAAGTCCAGCACCAAGGTGCAGGACGCCGGCAACGCGTTCCAGAAGGAGTGCAACTCCTGATGCGCCGTACCCTCACCGCGCTCGCCACCGCCGGCCTCGCACTCACGCTGCTCGCCGGCTGCTCGGGCGGCGACGGCGGTTCGTCCGACGGCGGCTCCTCCAGCGGCGACTCGGGTTCGTCCAGCGCCCCGTCGGCCTCGAAGACCGCCGCAGCAGCACCCGCCCAGACCAAGCAGGAAGCCTGCTCGCTGCTCGAGAACGAACTCGCGTCGTTCCTCAAGGAGCAGGGTTCGAGCTCCGCCCCGGCCGAGCCGAAGGCCCGTGCGGCGCTCGTCGACGAGTTCGTCCAGCGCATCGACTCGGCGTTGACGAAGGTCTCGAACGACCAGGTGCACGACACGTTCGAGGACTTCTCCGGCGCGGCCAAGGGCTACAGCTCGGCCATCCGCTCCGGCGCGGCCGAGGACTCCACCGAGGTCACGAAGGCCCAGTCCGAGGTGCAGACCACGCTCGACCAGGTCTCGGCGGTCTGCCCCGCCAAGAGCTGAGCGGGCACACGCCCGGCCACGCATGACGACGCCCCGCCGCTCCTGGACCAGGAGCGGCGGGGCGTCGTGCTTCCCCCGTCGGGGGAACGGGCGTCAGACGGCCGCGGGCTGCGAGGCGTCGAGGCGTGCGACGTCCTCCGGCCGCAGCCGCACGGTCGGCGCCGTGATCGAGTTCAGGATCGACTGCGGCCGCGACGCACCGGGGATCGGCACGACGACGTCGCTCTTCTGCAGCTCCCACGCCAGGGCGATGACCTGCGGGGTGACCCCACGGTCGCGGGCGATGTACGCGAAGTCCTCGAACGCCGTGCCGAGGTCCGCCGCGCTCCCGATGCCACCGAGGGGGCTCCACGGCAGGAACGCGATGCCGAGCTCGTCGCACAGCTCGAGTTCCGGCTCGCTCGACCGGAACTTCGGCGAGTACTGGTTCTGCACCGACGCCAGGCGTCCGCCGAGCACCTCGTTCGCGGTGCGGATCTGGTCCGGGTCGGCGTTCGAGATGCCCGCCATCCGGATGACGCCCTCGTCGAGCAGCTCGGCGAGCGCCCCGATCGAGTCGGCGTACGGCACTGCCGGGTCGGGGCGGTGGAACTGGTACAGGCCGATCTGCTCGACGCCGAGCCGCTTCGCCGAGGCCTTCGCCGCCTCCTTCAGGTACTCCGGGTGCCCGTTCTGCGCCCAGTTGCCGGCCTCGGGGCGCAGGTGTCCGCCCTTCGTCGCGATGAGGACGTCCGAGGTGTCGTCGTGGAACTCCCGGACGGCCCGCGCGATGAGCTCCTCGTTGTGCCCCACCTCGTCGTGGCCGCCCAGGTGGTAGGCGTCGGCGGTGTCGATGAGCGTGACACCGTTCTCGAGCGCTGCGTGGATCGTGGCGATGGACTGACGTTCGTCCGGTCGGCCCTCGATCGACATGGGCATCCCGCCCAGACCGATGGCACTGACGGACACGTCTCCGATGACTCGTTGCTTCATCGGCCCAGCATGCGCCGGGGGTGCGCTCGCACGCCCAGGTGGTCACGCCGTGGCCGTGACCGACAGGCGGACTGGAGGCGCGTGGCGGCCCCGCCTTCGCGCCTCCAGGCCGGAACGCACACGCGTTCTCGGACAGGACACGCGTCGATCGACGCGTGTCCTGTCGGAAGCGTGGTGTCGGTCAGGCGCTGGCGGACACCGACGACGAGGCGGAACCGCTGTCGACGGCGTTCGCGAAGACGACCCCGCCCCACACGATGACGACGATCGCGAGCACGAAGCCGATCGCCGCGATCCACCACGACGGCTTCCGCCGGATCCACGCGCCGATCGACAGCACGATCGTGGCGACCCCGATGACGAAGGCGCCACCGACTGCGATGGCCGCGCCACCGAAGTACCCGCCGGGCGTGCAGCCCGACGAAGCGTCGCACTCCGCCGTGGCCGAGGCGATCGCGACGATGCCGACGACCGCCGTGATCGCGGTCATGACGGCACCGAACACCAGGAGCAGCACCGTCGAGATCCGGTCGGCGAGCTTCGCCGGCGGGAACAGCGTGGTGCCACCGCGCTCCCACGCCGCGCGCTGCGCGTCCGTGGGACCGGAGGAGGACTGCGGCGGAGGGCCGGGGACGTTGGACCAGGTCATGCGTGCAGTCCTACCGCGCCTCGACCCCGAACGCCTGTGCGAGCCGCTGGATCTTCTGCGCCCGACCGAGCCGCGGCAGGTCGGAACCGTCGCGGATGACCCGGCCGCGGGCCTCGAAGTCGTCGAGGAAGTCCTGCGCCCAGGCGACGTCGGTCGGCGTGGGGGAGATGACCTCGTTGATGACGGGGAGCTGCTCGGTGTCCAGGCAGAGCTTGCCGGTGAGGCCGAGCGACACGGCCACCTGCGACTGCTCGCGGAGGATCGGGTGCGACGAGCCGACCGTGGGGCCGTCGATCGGGCCCGGCAGGTCGCCGACGCGCGAGGCGACGACCAGCTTCGACCGCGGGTACGCCATCGCGAGCGTGTCGGCGCTGGTCCCGGTGTCGCGGCGGTAGTCGCCGGAACCGAAGGCCAGGCGGAACGCGCCCTGCGCCTTGGCGATCGACACGGACTCCTCGATGCCCAGGGCCGACTCGACCAGGGCGATCACCGGCGTCTGGCCGCCGAGCCGGTGCCAGGTGTCGGTGACCTGGGCGGGGGACTCGGTCTTGGCGAGCATGACGCCCTGCAGCCCGGGCAGGCCGCGGAGCTCCTCGACGTCGTCCGCCCAGAAGTCCGTCGTGACGTCGTTGATGCGCACCCAGGCCTCGCCACCGCCGGCCAGCCAGGCGGCGACGCCCTGCCGGGCCGAGGGCTTCGCGGCGGGGTCGACGGCGTCCTCGATGTCCAGGATGATCTGGTCGGCGCGGGAGCGCTGGGACTTGTCGAACCGGTCGGTGGCGGTGCCGGAGACCAGCAGCCACGACCGTGAGATCTCGGCGGGGACCGATCGACGCCGGTTCGGCGTGGGGGCGGACGGAGCGGTGCGGTCGTCGATGGCCATGCCCCGTTGGTACCACACCGAACGGGGCTGCCGTCGGATCGGGCGCGCCGCACGTCGGGTCGGACGGTGGCGCACGTCGGGCCGGACGGCGGTCACGTCCGTGCGGAAACCCCGAAACCTCGGTTCATTGCCAGAGAGGCCGTCCGGTTCCGCCTACAGTGTCGGATGTGTGGCGAGCGGACAGGGTGACCGACGGTGAGGACGACGTGAACGACGACGTCCCCGTCGAGGGTGCCCGCGCGCGCCCCGACGACGATCGAGACGAGCAGCAGGACGTGGACCAGGAACGGACCGACGACGAGCCGGACCGCACGCTCCGCCCGGAGCTGCAGATGACGAGCCCGCAGGCGATCAGCCTCGGCGACCCGCGGTTGCAGGCCGGCAACGCGGCCGAACCGACGTGGGACGGCTGGCGCACCCAGCTGACCGGTGTCGGCGGCACGAGCCCGCTCACGCACTTCAGCGACCACCCGCGCGCCCGCATCGAGCTCTCGACCACCCACCCGGGCGGTCTCGCGCAGTTCATCACCGGCAAGACGACCCTGCTGTCCAGCCTGATCCGCGACGAGGTGGCGCTCCGTGCCGCCCGCGTGGCCGCCGGACACGTCGAGGCGAAGGGCACCGAGCTGGCCACCGTGCGCGGCATCGACGCCGTGAAGCTCGGCATCGGCATGGCCGACTGGAAGCACGGCGACGAGCAGTTCCGCGGCCCGGTGCTCCTGCGTCCCCTGGCGATCCGCCGGCACGGACGCGACTTCGAGGTGCGCCTGCTCGGCGAACCGGTGCTCAACCCGGGCCTCGCCGACGCGCTGCACGAGCAGTTCGGGGTCATCCTCGACGCGCAGTCCTTCGTGGCCCTCGCGCAGCAGGACGGCTCGTTCACGCCGAACCCCGTCATCGACCGCCTGCGTGGCCTGACCGCGCACATCCCCGGCTTCTCGGTGCACGCACGCCTCGTGGTGTCCACCTTCGCCGAGGTCGCGACCGGCATGGTCGAGGACACCGGCGACCTGTCGCACCCCGTGCTCGACGCCCTCGCCGGCAACCCGAGCGCGAAGTGGCAGGTCGAGCAGTCCTACCACCCGGTCGAGCAGACCCCGTCGGACGAGCGCAGCCCGGAGACCGACACGCTCCTGCTCGACGCCGACGACGAGCAGGAGAACGTGATCGCGCAGATCACGGCCGGCAACTCCATCGTCGTGAAGACCCTGCCCGGCACCGGTGGCACGCAGACCATCGTGAACGCCCTGGGTGGCCTGGTCGCCGCGAACAAGCGCGTGCTCGTCGTGAGCCCGCGCCGCGCCACCCTGCGGGGCATCGCCGCCCGCTTCGGCGAGGTCCAGCTGCCCGGGGTCGCGGTCACGCCGTCGACCCTGCGCCGTGACGTCGTCCGTGCCATCGCCCGGAACGAGAAGGCCGCGCGTCCGAACCTCCGCGAGGTCGACGACGCCCTGGTCCGCCTGCGCAAGGTGCTCAAGGACTACCGGGGCTCGCTCACCCGCAAGGACCCCGACTTCGGCGTCTCGGTGCTCGACTGCCTGGTGGAGCTGTCGCGCCTGTCGCTGCTGCCCGTCGCCCCGTCGACCACCGCGCGCCTGTCGAAGCAGTCCGTCGCCTCGATGGTCGAGGGCCGCTCGCGCGTCGCCGAGACGATGGTCAGCGCCGCGAACCTCGGTGAGTTCCGCTACGGCCCCGACGACTCGCCCTGGTACGGCGCGAAGTTCGGTTCGAGCGACGGTGCCCAGCGTGCGCACCGCATCGCGAAGGACCTCGACGCCGACGGCCTGCCGACCCTGCTCCGCCGCGCCCACGACCTGGTGAGCTCGACGCACATGCGCCAGTTCACGACGATCAACGAGCTCGGCATCTACCTGCGCCTGCTCACCGAGATCCGTGACACGCTCGACCGCTTCCTGCCGGTGGTCTTCGACCGCTCGGTGTCCGAGCTCGTGGCCGCCACCGCCCCCCGCGGCGAGGGCGCTCCGATGTCGTCGACGAACCGTCGCCGGCTCAAGAAGCTCGCCCGCGAGTACGTCCGTCCGGGCGTGCACGTGTCCGACCTGCACGAGGCCCTGACCCGCGTCCAGCAGCAGCGGGTGCTCTGGCAGCGCTACGTCGCCGCCGGCGTGAACCCCGAGGTACCCACCGGCATCGCCGACGTCCAGGTGCTGTTCTCGAACGTCGCCGAGGACCTCGCGCGCCTCGACGAGCCGCTGGGCCGCACCGAGCGTGACCGCCAGCTCGCGAACACCCCGGTCGACCAGCTCGTCCCGACCATCGCCGAGCTCGCCGCCGAGTCCGACGTCCTGCACAACCTGCAGGAGCGCACCGAGCTCATGCAGACCCTGCGCGACCTGCAGCTCGAGCCGCTCATCACCGACCTGGCGAACCGGCACGTGCCGGACGTGCAGGTGCCGGCCGAGCTCGAGCTCGCCTGGTGGCAGTCCGCCCTCGAGACCATGCTCGAGTCCGACCGTGCCCTGCTCGGTGCCAACACCGACATGCTCGACCGGGTCGAGGCCGACTTCCGCCTGGTGGACGACGCCCACGCGGCCGGGGTCTCCCAGGGCCTGGCGTGGCAGCTCGCCGAGAACTGGAAGGTCGGTCTCGTCGACTGGCCCGAAGAAGCGACTGCGCTCAAGACCCAGCTCCGCGACGGCGCGATCACCTCGCGCCTGCTGCAGGACTCCGCACCGCACCTGTCCCGGTCGATCGCACCCGTCTGGCTCGCCAGCCCGTACGAGGTGCCGCAGATCGCCGACACGATGCCGTTCGACACCGTGATCCTGGTCGACGCCGGTGCCGTGACGATCGCCGAGACCGTCGGTGCCGTCCGCCGTGCCCGCCAGACCGTCGTGTTCGGCGACCCGGTCACCCAGACGCCGTCGCCGTTCCGCATCGCCGTGGACCCCGAGCACCGGGCGCTGCAGGTCGACGAGGGCACGCTCGACGCGTTCCACGCCGACTCCGCCCTGGCGAAGCTGTCCACCCTGCTGCCGACCTTGTCCCTGTCGCGGTCGTACCGCGCCGGCGGCGAGGACCTGGCCGAGCTCGTGAACCGTCGCTTCTACGGCGGCAAGATCGAGTCCCTGCCGTGGGCCGGCTCGTTCCTCGGCCACGGCTCGATCGCGCTCGACTACGTCAGCGACGGCAAGGCCGTGCCCGACCCCGAGTCCGGCGCCGTCGAGAGCGTCGACGCCGAGGTGGACCGCGTGGTCCGCCTCGTCATCGACCACGCCCGCACCCGACCCACCGAGTCGCTCATGGTCATCACCGCCTCGGCGAAGCACGCCGTGCGCGTCGAGCAGGCCGTGCTGACCGCCGCCCAGGGCCACAAGGACCTGACCGAGTTCGTCATCGGCGACCGTGCCGAGCCGTTCATCGTGGCGACGCTCGAGCAGTCGGTGGCGCAGAGCCGCGACCGCGTCGTGTTCTCCATCGGCTACGGCCGGACCCCGCACGGCCGTGTGCTGCGCGACTTCGGTCCGCTCGGCAAGCCCGGCGGCGAGCGGCTGCTGGCGGTCGCCATGACCCGCGCGCGTCGCTCGATGGTCATCGTCACCTGCTTCCAGCCGTCGGACATCGAGGCCGAGCGAATGGGCCACGGCACCGTCGCCCTCGCCGAGATCCTGGCCGAGGTGCGTGCCCGCACCACCGCCGAGTACGTGCCGGACGACTCCGACCCGCTGCTCGTCGACCTGGCCCGGCGCCTCGAGATGCGTGGCATCCCGGTCGCGCTCGGACACCGCGGCAAGCTCGGCCTCGTCGCCGCGCACGGCGGGGTCTGCGTCACGATCGAGACCGACGCGTCGCTCGTCAAGGGATCGCTGCGCGAGTCCCTGCGCCTGCGCCCCGAGGTCCTCCGCCGACTCGGCTGGCACTACGTGCGCGTGCACGCGTTCCAGCTGTTCTCCGACCCGGACCGCGTCGCCGACACCGTCGCGTCCGTGCTCGGGGTCGACCGCGGTGCCACGCAGGAGATCTCGATCCCACCGATCCCCGCCCGCCGATGAGCCGCCGGGCCTCGCGGCCCGCCGGTCCGGTGACGCCGGAGACGGACCAGCTGGTGGGCACGTGGACGCGAGTCGACGACGTGTCGTCAGCCGTGCCTCCCGTCCGTCCCGCCGCTGACGGAGGCGAGACGGCGGACCAGCCGGGAGGCCCGGTGCGGCGCCGCAGACGCGTCACCACCCAGCCGGTGGCGGGCTACGACCCGACGCCGCCACCGGAACCGGCGCGGCACCGCGACGGTGAGAACGACGACCAGCTCCGGCGCGACGTCCCCCCGCACTGGTAACCGGTAGCCTGGCCCGTGATGACTGACACCGCGCGGCAGCGCCCCGACTGGCAGACCTGGCCGAACCTGATCACGCTGTTCCGCCTCGTGCTGATCCCGGTGTTCATCGGCCTCGTCGTCGTCGGCCACCCGGGGTGGGCGCTCGTCGCCCTCGTCGTGATCGGCGTGAGCGACTGGGCGGACGGCTTCATCGCCCGCAAGTTCGACCAGGGATCCAAGCTCGGCAAGGCCATCGACCCCGTCGCCGACCGCCTGGCGATCATCGCGATCGTGCTGTCCCTGGTGCTCGTCGGCCTGCTGCCCTGGTGGGTGGTGGCCGTCGTCGTGCTCGTCGACCTGGTGCTCGTGGTCCTGTCGAGCGTGCTGTTCCACGGCAACCCGGACCTGGACGTCACGTGGACGGGCAAGATCCGCTCGGCCCTGCTGTTCGTCGGGCTGCCGGTGCTGCTGTTCTCCGCGGTGCACACCGTCGACGAGAACGCGCCGTGGGTCCGGGTTGTGGCCCTGGTGTTCGTCTACCTCGGTACCGCGGGCCACGTGCTCGCCGGCGCGCAGTACGCCGTCGCGATGTTCGCGAAGCGCCGCGCGGTCCCCGCCGCCTGACGGGCCCCTCTTCGCAAAACACCGGTGTTCACGCTGCGCACCGCGGTTTGCGGGTGTGCAGAGCGGGAACACCGGTGTCTTGCGACGGCGCCGGGGCTAGAGCTTCGTCGAGCCGCCGATGCCGGGACCCTCGGGAGCGTTCGACGGGGCGATGTGCGCGCCCGTGCTGGTCGCGCCGCCGTTCTGCGGGCGGAGCAGGTCACGGATCTCGAGCAGCACCTCGACGTCGGTCGGGGGCACGTCCTGCGGGGTCTGCTCCTCGTCGTTCTTGACGCGCTCGAACGCCACCTTCTTCAGGTGGTTGACGGGCACGACGAGCGCGAAGTACACGACCGCGGCGACGATGACGAAGTTGATGACCGCGCCGATGATCGCGCCGAAGTAGAGCGTTGCGCCTTCACCGGAGACCGTCGGGATCTTGACCTTCAAGGCTTGGTCGAGGCTCGACGCGTTGAACACCGCACCGATGAGCGGGTTGATGAGGCTGGTGACGATCGTGCTGACGATCGCGGTGAACGCCGCACCGATGACGACTGCGACGGCCAGGTCGATGACGTTGCCGCGGAGCAGGAACTCCTTGAAGCCCTTCATGCGAGGGTCTCCTTCCGGGTCGAGGACGGCCGCCGAGTGGCGACGCGCCCCAACCTATCCGGAGAGCGCAGACCGCGTCAGGACGCGGCGGGCTTCGAGCCGCTGGGCTTCGACTCGGCCTTCTTCGCCGGCTCGGACTTCTTCGGCTCGGACTTCGCCGGGGCGCTCGACGAGCCCTCGGACTTCGGGGCCGGGCGCGAGTCGGTGCGGTAGAAGCCGCCGCCGTTGAAGGTCACGCCGACCGGGGAGAACACCTTGCGCAGGACGCCGCCGCAGACCGGGCACTCCGTCAGGGTGGCGTCGGAGAAGGACTGCTTGATGTCGAACGCGTTGTCGCACTCGGTGCAACGGTACGAGTAGGTGGGCACGTCAGCTCCGGAACGTGATGATGCGCGACGGCGTGATGATGCCGTCAACGGGTTCGTCGTGGGGTTCGCGCGGGACCTCGTCGAGGTACTCCGCGTCGAAGATCACAGCATAGACGGGCGGACGGTTCGCCATTGACCCGAGGGTCTTGTCGTAGTAGCCGCGCCCCCAGCCCATGCGGACGCCGTCGTGCCCGACCGCCGCCGCCGGGGCGAGGATCGCGTCGACGTCGTTGATCGCGAGCGGGGACAGGACCTCGCCGACGACCTCGGGCAGGCCGAGCAGGCTCTCGGTCTCGCTCTCGCCGTCGCCGACGGCCCAGTCGAGCAGCCCGTCCTCGCGGGTGATCGGCAGCAGCACGCGGATGCCCTGCCCGAACGCCCAGTTCAGGAAGGGCCGCACGTTCGGCTCGTCCGGTGCGGACAGGTACAGGGCGAGGGACGTCACCTGGCGCTCCTCGACGAAGCGCTGCAGGGTCGCGGTCAGGGTCTCGGTGTCCGCGTCGCGTTCGGTCGTGGTCCGGGTGCGCCGCCGCTGCCGGAGTTCGGCTCGCAGGGCGCGCTTCTCGTTCCCGAGATCGGCGATCATGCGCAGGAGTCTACCGAGGGGTGCGGTTGCGGCTTCCCGCCGGGAACACGCGGGGTCCCGTGTCCCCCGGAGCGACGACATGCCCTCGAAAGGGGGATCGGATACGGTCTGAGCATGGGCTTCCAGATTTCGAAGGCGGTGATCCCGGCCGCAGGGCTGGGTACCCGCTTCCTCCCCGCGACCAAGGCGATGCCGAAGGAGATGCTCCCCGTCGTCGACAAGCCGGCCATCCAGTACGTGGTGGAAGAGGCTGTCGGTGCCGGGCTGACCGACGTGCTGATGATCACCGGGCGCAACAAGAACGCGCTCGAGAACCACTTCGACCACGTGTCGGAGCTCGAGGAGACCCTCCGCAAGAAGGGCGACCACGAGAAGCTGCAGAAGGTGAACCAGTCGACGGACCTCGCCGACATGCACTACGTGCGACAGGGTGACCCGCTCGGCCTCGGCCACGCGGTGCTCCGCGCGAAGATGCACGTCGGCCGCGAGCCGTTCGCCGTGCTCCTCGGTGACGACATCATCGACGCTCGTGACCCGCTGCTCCAGCGCATGATCGAGGTCCAGGGCGAGAAGAACGCCACGATCGTGGCCCTGCTCGAGGTCCCCGAGTCGCAGACGCACCTGTACGGCATCGCCACGGTCGAGCCGACCGACACCGACGACGTGGTGAAGATCACCGGCCTCGTCGAGAAGCCCCCGCAGGGCGAAGCGCCCTCGAACCTGGCCATCATCGGCCGCTACGTCATCCGTCCCGAGGTCTTCGACGTCCTCGAGAAGCAGGAGCCGGGCAAGGGCGGCGAGATCCAGCTGACCGACGCGCTCATGAAGATGGCGAGCGCCGAAGAGTGGACCGGCGGCGTGTACGGCGTCGTGTTCCGTGGACGCCGGTACGACACGGGTGACAAACTCGACTACATCAAGGCGATCGTGCAGCTCGCCTCGGACCGCGATGACCTCGGCCCCGACCTCAAGTCGTGGCTGAAGGAGTTCAACGCGGGCGAATAGTCGGCCATCCCGCTCGGGTCCGGTGATCACGGACCCGGGCGGGACACCCCGTCCCGCACCGGGGCGGGACCCCGGAGGAACCCAGCGATGACGACGATCCCGACCCTGTCCCACGGGCGGGTCACCATCCGGCCCCTCCGGCTCCGCGACACCCGCGACCTCGACGCGGCACTCGCGACGAACCGTTCGTGGCTCCGCACCTGGGAGGCCACGAACCCCTCCGGACACGTCTCCACCGACGTCCGGGGCAGCATCCGCGCGCTCCAGGCCAACGCCCGCGCGGGACTCGGACTCCCGTTCGCGATGGAGCTCGACGGCCGCTTCGTCGGGCAGCTCAACGTCTCCGGCATCTCCTACGGCTCGCTCGCGAGTGCCTCCATCGGCTACTGGGTCGTCGAGGACGCCGCAGGCCACAACGTGACGCCGATCTCCGTCGCCCTCGCCGTCGACCACTGCTTCCGCTCGCTCGGCGTGCACCGGATCGAGATCTGCATCCGGCCGGAGAACGCCCCGAGCCTGCGCGTCGTCGAGAAGCTCGGCTTCCGGTACGAGGGTCTCCGTCGCCGCTACATCCACATCAACGGGGACTGGCGCGACCACTTCTGCTTCGCGCTGGTGGCCGAAGAGGTCCGCGGGGGCGTCCTCGAGCGCTGGGTGCAGGGGCAGGTGCCGCCCGGCGTGGGGGCCGTGCCGCTCGCCGCACGCGACGAGGCGGCGATGCCGCTGGACACGACGCCCCGCATCTGACGTCCCACGTCTGACGGGCCTGGAGGCGCGGCTCGCCTCCCACGGATTCCGTCCCGACACGCGCAACACGCGTCCGGCAATGACGCGGCGCGGGAACCGCCGCCCCTACCGTGTTCGCATGGCAGGAATCGGCTCGTGGGGTGGCGGCATCGTCCTGCTCGTCGCGGCCGTCCTCTGGCTCGTCTACCTGATGCCGTCGTGGGCCGCCCGCCGCCAGTACCTGGCCACCGAGCGGAACGCCATCCGGCTGCAGCAGACCCTCCGGATCCTCGCGCAGACCGCCGAGCTGCCGGACGAGGTCCGCATCGAGATGAACGCGAAGTCCCTCGCCCAGGCGCAGCGCGTCGCACGGTCCGAAGAGGCCAAGCGCACCGCCATCGTCCGAGCCCACGAGGCCGCGCGGCAGCGTGAGATCACCCGCCGCCTGGCCGAGCAGGCCCCGGTGCTCGAGCGGGCGTCCGCCGTGCCGGCCCTGACCGCGATGCGCATGCGTCGTTCCCGGCTCGGGGCGACCCTGTTCGGCACGCTCGGCGTCGTCATCGCCCTCGTGGTCTTCGTCGCGGCACCCTCGCTCTGGCTCGTCGGTGTCGCCGGACTCGTCGCCGCCGGTGGGTCCGCAGCGGTCCTGGCCCAGCTGCACCAGGTGGCGACGGCACGGAAGCAGCGTCTCGCGGCCGCCGAGACGGGCGCGACCCGCGCCTCCCGGCCGTCCACCGCCTGGACGGACCCGGCGCCGCCCCTGTCGACCGAGCAGCCTGCTGAGCCCGCAGCAGACCGCTCCTGGACCCCGAACCACGTTCCGAAGCCCCTCTACGTGGAGCGGCCGGCTGCTCCGGCCGTCTCGCCCGAGTCGTCGGCGGAACTCGCTGCCCGCCTGAAGGAGCGCGTCGCCGCAGCCAAGGCGGAAGCCGAGGCCGAAGCGGCCGCGATCCGCGCCGGGGAGTCCGACCCGTCGCTGGCGCGGGTGTCGCGGATGCGACCCGAACTCGAAGAGGCTGCGGCGTCGCTGTCCGCGCACGACCAGGGGCGTCTGGCCGAACGGCTCGGGCTCCGGGCCCCCGCCGCCCCTGCCGCGTCGGCCGGCGTTGCTCCTGCTGCTCCTGCCGCTCCTGCTCCCGCTGATGAGCCCGCCGGGCCGCCGAGCAAGTGGGCCGGCATGGGTGTCCTCGACGACGACGCCTACCAGCAGGCCGACCTCGACGCGATCATGCGACGGCGCCGCGCAGTCTGACCCGCGGCACGCCCGAAGGCCCACCTGCGATTTCGGCTGGGCCGAACGAGGGTGCTAGTGTGGTCGAGCACTTGGGGCTATGGCGCAGTTGGTAGCGCGTCTCGTTCGCAATGAGAAGGTCAGGGGTTCGAATCCCCTTAGCTCCACCAGGTAGCAACCACGAGAACGGCCCGCAACCCACAGGTTCCGGGCCGTTCTGTCGTTGGCGGACGTGTCGAGGGGATCGTCCTCCACAGGCAGAGTCAGGTGGATCGTTCGACACAGTTCACGGACAGGGGTGGTGTGTTGTCCAACGCACCGCCCTAGACTCCCCGTGCGCCGGTGGGGCGCGGCCGACCTGTTCGGCCCGATCAGGGGGAGAGCATGTTCCGTATCAGTCGTCTCGTCGCGACCATCGCGACCACGGTGGTGGTGGCCGCCGGCATCGCCGTCGCCGGCCCGTCGTCGGGTGCATCCGCAGCGGTCACGCCGCTGGGTGTCGACATCTCCTGGCCGCAGTGCGGCAGCCAGGTGCCGACCGACCAGGCGTTCGGCATCGTCGGCGTGAACGGCTCGCTCGGCAACCAGACGAACCCGTGTCTCGCCGAACAGCTCGCCTGGTCGGCGAAGTCCGTCGGGGGTTCGGCCCAGCCGAAGACGCAGCTGTACGCGCTGTTCGCCAACCCGGGCCTCAAGGCGTCGGTCTGGCCCACGTCGAACCGCTACCAGGGCACGGTGCCCACCAACCCGTTCGGCAAGTGCGTGACCAAGGGCGGCAAGAAGCAGGTCACCCTGGCGTGCTCGTTCATGTACGGCTACGCCCGTGGGTACGACGACGTCCAGAGCCGTGGCGTCCCGAACCCGTCCGCCTACCGCTGGTGGATCGACGTCGAGACGGGTCTGTCCTACCAGCGCGACACCGCCCAGAACCGCGCGGCGATGCAGGGCATGATCGTCGGGCTCAAGACGGCCGGCGTGAAGCGGATCGGCCTCTACTCGACCACTTCGCAGTGGAAGACCATCGCCGGCACGGTCAAGTCGAACAGCCCGCTCTACGGCCGGTCGAACTGGATCGCGCTCGGCAAGAGCACGGTCACCAAGGCGCGGAAGGCCTGCTCCGGCACCCCGCTGCCCGGTGGCACCATCGCGATGGTCCAGGTCGTGGTGCCCTACGGGTCCGGCAGCATCGACCGCAACGTCTCCTGCACGTGATCGCACTGCCGTGAAGTCGTGACGTCGTGATAGACGGGAGGCCCGGTGCCAGCTGGCACCGGGCCTCCCGTCCGTCTGTGGGTCGCGTCGGACCCGTCCCCGCCGTCGAGGTGTCAGCCGGCGATGCTCTCCGTCAGCACGCCGGACTGCGCGAAGGTGGTGTGGATCGCGTTCGCGGCCTGCTCGAAGGCACGGTTGCCGCGCGAGATGCCGAGCGCTCCACCCTTGATCGCGGACTTGCCCGAGCCGCGCAGCAGTCGGGCGACCGTGCGGCCGTCCGGGGCGATCATGATCTGCACGTCCAGGCGGGTGTGGAACGTGCGGTCGTTCGCCATGCCGCCGATGAGGAGCGTCAGGCCGAGGCTGCCGCGGGTCGCACGGAGTGCCCCCTGCTCGGCGTCGTCGACGGTGTAGCCCTCGCGTGACAGCGCCTCACGCACCTGGGCACGGGCGGTCTCGGGGTCGGTGGCGACGAAGAAGTCGTGGCTCTCGGGCATGTGTGTTCCTTCCGAACGAGTCCGCTGGGACACGGAGGACGCTCGCCCCCGAAGACGATCATGCCGTGTCGGAACGACGGAGGTGTCGCTTACGCTGGTCGTGTCATGACTGCCTCGATGAACCGCCGCGCACTCCTGTCCCTCGCCGGCGTCGCCGGGATCGGGCTCGCCGTCGCGGCGTGCTCCTCCGGCAGCGACAAAGGCGGCGACTCGGGCAAGGGCTCGGGCGGCGGGCGTGGGAGCTCCGGGGGTGCGGACGCGACGTCCACCCTGACGGCGAAGCCCGTCGCGAAGGCCGTCACTCCGGCGCAGGTCCCGCTCGCCGGTGGCGTCACGATCACCGTGACGGGGACCGGACTTGCCGCCGTCAAGGGCGTCACCGTCGGCGGTGTCGCGGCACGCGATGTCACGGCGACCGCGTCGAAGGTGACCTTCACGGCCCCGCACCAGGCGATGTACACGGCCGGTGACGCCGACGTCGCGCTCTTCACCGCGGTGATCGAGCCCACCGCGTCGGCGAACCAGTCCTCTGACGGCAACGGCAGCGCCGCGAACGACGGGCAGAGCGGCGCCACCCAGGACACCGCGACGGCCACACCCGCCCCGACCGCCGCCGCGACGCCCGCTGCAGGCAGCGCGGTCGCTTCGACCACCCTGGCCTACGCCGCACTGACCGACGTCGACCGGCAGCTCGCCTACGCGATGCGGTACTGGAAGGACTACAACCTCGCCGAGTACGGCACGATGAACCCGATCGGCGGCGACTGCGCGAACTACGTCAGCCAGACGCTCATCGCCCGCGGGTGGGAGCAGCGGTCCGACTGGTACAACCGGTCAGCCGGTGCCGAGCACAGTGCGACGTGGACCTACTGCCCGACGATGGACCCGTGGCTCGAGACCAACGCGGCCGAGTTCGGACTCACCCGGCGTTCGTCGGACGAGCGCGACAAGGTGCAGGTCGGCGACATCGTGTTCTTCGACTGGAACGCCAACGGGTCACCGGACCACACCACCATCGTGTCCGAGGTCTTCACCGAGCCCGACGGCACCATCCGCATCAAGTCGGCGAGCCACAACCAGGACGGCCCCTACCGCGACCTCGACGAGATGATCACGGTGCAGCACCCCGGCGGATCGGCCTGGTTCCACACGTTCGACGCGTAGCGCTGTCGCGGCCGCAAGACACCGGTGTTCGCGCGTCGCGCCGCGGTCTGCGCGTGTTCAACCGGCGAACACCGGTGTCTTGCAGCGCCGACGGACAGCGTCGCTCACGGGTACCCGAGGAACCACAGCAGCACGATCGCGACCGGCTGCAGGCACACCCCGACGACCAGCCACGCCACCGTCCGCCGCCGTGTCCCCACGAACACGTCCGATCCGAGCAACGGCGCCATCGGCATGAGCAACCGCGGCAACGACTGCTGCGGCAGGAACACCGCCACCAGGTACAGCCCGTAGGACGCCGTGAACGCGAGCACGTCGGGGCCCAGTGCCCTGGTGCTCCTGCGTGAGAAGAACCACACCGCGCCGGCGAGCACCACGACGACGAGCACGATGCCGAGCGGCCCGAGCCACGTCCCCGCCATCGTGAACCATGGTGTCAGCGGCGCGAAGTGCTGCCGCCCGACGAACCCCACCCACCACGACAGCTCGGTGTCCAGGTACGCGTTCGGTCGCCCGGTCACGGCCGTCGCGATGACGGGCCACGCAAGTCCGGCAGCCGCGACGACCAGGCCGGTCACCACGATCGCGATCCGGTCGCGCCACGGGAACACTTCGGCAGCCCGCCCCGAGCGGTGCGCTCCGACCCACCGCACGACCAGGTGCACGGCCAGTGCCAGCGCCAGCGCGAGGACCCCGGGCTTCGTGAACGCCGCCACGACACCGAGCGGCGCGATCAGCCAGTACCGACGCCGCACCAGCGCCAGCAGCGCGCCGAACAGCAGCACGAGCAGCAGGCTCTCCGCGTAGGCGACCTGCAGCAGGAACCCAGTCGGCGCGAACGCGAACAGGGCCGTCGCCCAGCGGGCCCGGCGCGAGCAGCCGACGGCGAGCACCAGCCGGTACAGCAGCACGCAGGCGCCCGCTCCGGCGATCGACGCCACCACGACCCCGGCCACCCAGAACGAGGCGCCGGTCAGCGTCATCACGATCCGCACCACCGCGGGGAACACCGGCAGGAACGCCCACGCGTTCGGCAGGACGTGCCCGGAGTCGTCGACCGGCAGCGTCGCGGGGTAGCCGTGCTCGGCGATGGTCCGGTAGAACGAGGCGTCCCACGAGCCCGAGAACGTGAAGAACGAGGGGTCCTGCCGGTACGAGGCGAACGGCCAGCCGTTCGCGGTCGCCAGCAGGTACACGGTCGCCAGCAGCACCGTGCTGACCACCCGCGAGCCCGCCCAGATCAGCAGCGGTGCAGTCCAGGCGCTGCGCCGTCCGGTCAGCAGGCTGCGGAACCCCCGCCTGGAGGCCCGGCTCGCTTCCGCCACGCTCGTCACCCGCCCGATCCTCCCAGATCGCAGGCCGCGCCCCGCATCGCGGGCCGCCACCTGCCCGGCGCGAGGCAACCCGTGTGCATCGTGAGCAGTACTGGTCGAGTCCGTCTGCCGGACCCGACCATTCCTGCTCACGAAGTGCGGGCCTCCCGGCTAGCGCCCCGTGACCGCACGACGGATCTGCTCGATCGGGACCTTCGGGGAGCGGTCTGCGTTGAGCAGGCCGTTCGTCTCCTGCATGGTGTCGGTGAGCTGCGTGTAGCAGGACCCGGCGAGGAACGAGCTCGCGCGGATCGCGTCGTACAGCGCGGTGATGCGGGCGACCCAGTCGTCGCCGTCAGTGGCCGACGTGTAGCCCCAGCCGTCCTCGCGCTGGACGCCCGGCTGGTAGTTCACGCCGCCGAACTCGGTGAGCATGACCGGCTGGCCGAGGTCCTCGGCGCCGCCGACGAGGATGCGGCGGTCCGCGGGCCCGATGCCACCGAGGAGTCGGGTCCGTGCGGTCTGGTCCGCGTAGGTGGCCGCGAGCCGGGGTCCGTCGCCCTCGTAGTCGTGGATCGTGACGATGTCGGAGTTCGTGTGCTCCCACCCGTCGTTGGAGATCACCGGACGCGTCGGGTCCAACGCCCGCGTGACGTCGGCGAGGGCCCGCGCGTAGGCCTGCTGGGCCGGGTCGGTGGCGATGTGCTGCACACCCCAGCTCTCGTTGGCGGGCACCCACGTGACGATGGACGGGTGCGAGGCGTCACGCTCGACGGCGTCCATCCACTCGCGCATCAGACGTTGCACGGCGCGGGGGGAGAACGCGTAGGCGCCGGGGGCCTCGCCCCACACCAGGAGTCCGAGCCGGTCGGCCCAGTACAGGAACCGGGGGTCCTCGATCTTCTGGTGGTTGCGGGCCGCGTTGAAGCCGAGCTCCTTGATGAGTTCGACCTCGCGGCGGAGTGCCTGGCGGGACGGGGCGGCGATGTGCGACTCGGGCCAGTAGCCCTGGTTCAGGACACTGCGGACGTCATGGCGTCGGCCGTTGAGCAGGAACGCGCCCCCATCGACCCCGACCGTCCGGATCCCGAAGTAGCTGGCGACGGCGTCGAGCGCGCCCGTACCCACCGTCGTGCCGTTGCCGTTGCCGTTGCCGTTGCCGGAGCGCGGCAGCAGCGTGACCGTGGCGTCGATCAGCCGGGGCGTGTCCGGCGTCCAGTGCAGCTCGTCCTCGGCCTGCCCGTTCGTCTGCCGCGCGATCGGCAGGACCAGGTCGAACTCGTCCCCGGTCTCGCCGACGGTGGTCTCGACCGTGGCGAGGTGCTCGTCGCGGTCGTCCCAGCGGGCCTCGACGCGCAGGCGCTCGCCGCCGGTGCGGTGACCGTCGAGCCGGACGGTCAGCCGCATGGTCGCGTGGTCGACGTTCGTCCAGCGCAGGGACGCGATCGAGGCGGTCGGCACGGCCTCGAGCCAGACCGTCTGCCAGATCCCCGTGGTCCGGCGGTACCAGATCGCGTGCGGGTCCTCGTGCCAGTCCTGCTTGCCGCGCGGCTGGGTCAGGTCGTGCGGGTCGTCCTCGGCGCGGACCACCAGGGTGTGCACGGCGTCGGGATCCGTGGTCAGCGCCTCGGTGACGTCGAAGGAGAACGGGGTGTGGCCGCCCTCGTGCCCGCCGATGAACTGCCCGTCGATCCAGACGCGGGCGCGGTGGTCGACGGCACCGAAGTGCAGCACGAGCCGGGGCGCGCCGGTGCCGAACCCGGCGGCGTCGAGCTCCGAGCGGGTGATCGCGCGGGAGTACCAGACCACGGGGTGGAACCCGGGCTCGTCGACGCCCGAGGCCGGGGACTCGGGCGGGAACGGGACGACGATGTCCCGGGCGTCGGTGAAGCCGGTGCGCCAGGCGTCGTCGTCGCCGTCGTTCCGGAACGACCACGTGCCGTCGAGGTCGGCCCAGGCGGTGCGGAGCATCTGCGGCCGGGGGTACGTGCCGTCCTGCCGCGAAGCGAGGGGGAGGCCGGGGGCGGAAGCGGAGTCAGGTGCGGCCACGATGCCGTCGAGCGTGCTCATGCGTCCATGCTCCCGTGCTGGTACATCGTTGTAAAGAGCGAGTCGGGATTGCGCGGAAGAGGTTCCGCGGGCCTCTCGTCGAGCGGTCGCTCAGTCGATCGCGGCGTCGCGCGTGAGCACCATGACGTCCATACGTCCCTGCTGGACGACCACGCCGTGCTGGTTCCGCAGGGCCACCGCTCGTTCGACGATCCCGGTCGTCCCCGAACTCGTCAGCCGGGTGCCGAGGACCTCGACGGTGCAGGTCACGGTGTCGCCGATGAACACGGGCTCGGTGAACTGCCACTGGTCGATCCCGAGCAGTGCCACGGCGGATCCCTCGAAGACGCCCGTGCGCGCGATGAGCCCGAGGCACAGCGAGGTGCCGAGCAACCCGTGCACGATCCGCTGGCCGTACCGGGTCTTCCCCGCGAACTCGACGTCCGTGTGCACCTGGTTGTTGTCGTTCGTCCACGAGGCGAACGACACCACGTCCGCCTCGGTGATGGTGCGCCCCGGCGTGGTGAAGGTCTGTCCGGCAGCGAGGTCCTCGAAGTAGTGCGGCACGGCCCGATTCTCGCACCCGGTCAGAGCCGCGCGAGCAGCTTCCGCGATCGGTGCAGGCCCTGCGTGCTGGCCGCCTGCTCGGTCGTCGCGAGGACGCCGTACCCGAACGTGTCCTCGCCGTGCTGCGTTGCCACGGCTGCCAGCCGTCGGTACGCATCGGCGGCGTGTGCGGCGTCGAGCGTCTCGCCGAGGGTCTCCTGCACCCGTCGCAGTCGACCGAGCCGGCGCTTCCCGACGTCGGGCACGTCACCGGCCGCCTGCAGGGCGTAGCGCAACCGGCGCGCGGCCTTCCGGACCTCGTGCAGGGTGTCGAGGTCATCGCTCGGATCACCCAGCAGCCGACCGACGCGTGCCCGCTCGTGCCGGATGCGCCTGGTGGCGAACGTGGCCGCGTCGTCGTCCGCGTGCGGGCCGGCCGGTGCCCGCAGCAGCAGGTCGTCGAGGGTATCGAGTGTCCGGAACCAGGCGTCGGAGCGCAGCGCTCGCCGGAGTTCAGCAGCGGTGACGCTGCGACGTTCCGCGGTCTCGGCACCGATGCGGTCCAGGGTCTCGGTGTCCACGTACCCGTCGGGGGCGTCTGCCGCCGACCGGGACAGGCCGGCGTGCAGCACCTCGGCGTCGCGAGCGGTCCCGGCGACCCGTCCGGTCTCGGCCAGGGTGGCACGGAGGTCCTCGGTCGCCTGGCGGTCGAGCGCGCCGCGGAACGCCGCGAGCACACTCCGCAGGCGGCGCAGCACCTTCCGCAGGTCGTGCACGGCCTCGGGCTCGTCGGCCCGTACCCGGGGATCCACCGCGACGAGGTCACGCCGCAGGACATCGAGCACCCGCAGGACGAACCCGGCGGCGGTGTCCGACCGGGGGCGCTTCGCTCGGCCGCGTCGGCGCTCCGGCACCGGCTCCGGGCCCCGGGGGAGCGGCACCGACGCGACGTCGACCGGATCGGTCGCCGCGTCGTGCAGCGCTCGTTCGGCCGCTCGTGCCGTGGCACCGTCGCGTCCGTCGTCCGTCAGCGCCCACCACCGCGACGACCGCAGCACGGTGGTGTCCGGGTCGCCGTCGTCCACGCGCACGTCGGCGACCTCGGCCCGCACCCGGCCGTCCCTGCCACGGAGGGTCACGAGCGTCGTGGTGGTGTCACGGACCAGGACGGTCCGCAGTGGACGACCACGCAGGAACACCTCGACGGCGTCCCGTGGGGGACCGTCGGACGCACCGTCGGACGCACCGTCGAGCGGTTCCGGGCCGGTCCCGTGCCCGCCCCGGTCGATCGTCCAGTCGCCGTCCGGCAAGCGTGTGAGCACGACACCCTCGGCGGCGAGCACCCGGTCGTCGGAGTCCCACACCGTCTCGCGCACCGTCACCGCTCCGTGACGGCGGACGTCGGAGGCGAACGGCTCGAGTGCGGGGAGCCTGCGGTCGTCGAGGATCCGCCAGGTCCGGCGGGGGTCGGGGAGCGCAGGTGCAGCGTCAGCGGCGGGGGGAGGAGCAGCAGCGGATCGGGGCATGCCGCAAGTGTCGTCCGGCGCACCCGTGTCAGACCGGGGGCAGCGGGGTTCTGTGGACGGAGCGCTCCCCGGCCCGTCCTGTGGGGGACTCGGCACCTCGCCAGGCCCCGGCGCGTAGGTTCCGCTGCATGAGCGACGGAGCACCCAGCGCCCCCGACACCCGCGCAGACACGAGCGCAGACACCAGCGCCCCCGACACCAGCACGCCGAGCGACCGCGACCTCGAGTCCTGGATCGCCGACCGCCGCTGGTACGCCTCCAAGGGGTCCGTGCCACACCTCCGGACGATCTCGACCGACGACGGGACCCGGCTGGTGCTCGACGAGGCACCCACGGTCCCCGTCCTCTACCAGTCGCCGATCACCAGCGGCCCCGACGGCACGGTCGTCGACGCCACCACCGACCTCGCGTGGGTGTCGGCGCTCGCCGCACGCATCGACGCGGCACCGGACAGCCTCAGCCCGATCGGCCGGGTCACCGCCGCCCGCGTCCTGACGGGTGAGCAGTCCAACACGTCGGTCATCTGCGACACCGAGTCCGGCGACCGCGTCATCATCAAGGTCTTCCGCGTGCTGCACCACGGCGACAACCCCGACGTGACCACGCAGCTCGCCCTCACAGCGGCGGGCAGCACGCGCGTGCCGCGGGTCTACGGCGCCCTCCGCGCCGACTGGCCGGACGTCGGACGCCCGGACGGCACGGCGACGGGGCACCTCGCCTTCGCCCAGGAGTTCCTCCCCGGGCTCGACGACGCCTGGCGCGTCGCCCTGCAGGAGGCGCAGGCCGGCACGCCGTTCGGTGACCGCGCCGAGCAGCTCGGCACCGCGCTCGCCGACGTGCACCGCACCCTCGCCGGAGCGCTGCCGACGGAACCGGCCGACGCGCCCCGACGGGACGCCGCCGTCGCCACGATGCACGCCCGACTCGACACCGCCGCCCGCGAGGCCCCGGCCGTCGCCGACCACGCCGACGCCATCCGCGCGGTCTACGCCCGTGCCGCCGACGCGACGTGGCCGGACCTGCAGCGCATCCACGGTGACCTGCACCTCGGACAGGTCCTGTCGGCACCGGACCCCCGCGGCTGGGTCTTCCTGGACTTCGAGGGTGAACCCCTCCGCCCCCTCGACGAACGCTCGCTGCCGGACGTCACCCTGCGCGACGTCGCGGGCATGCTCCGCTCGTTCGACTACGTCGCGGGTGCGCTGGCGCACGACGCCGAACCGGTCGACGCGGCCGCCTGGGCGGCCGAGGCGCGGGCACGTTTCCTCGAGGGCTACCAGCGGGGCACCGGCGCGGACCTCGCCGCCCACAGCGCACTGCTCGACGCCTTCGAGCTCGACAAGGCGGTCTACGAGGTCGTCTACGAGACCCGCAACCGACCCGACTGGGTCGGGATCCCGCTCGCGGCCGTCGCGCGCCTGGTCGGCGACAGCGGGTCCTGAGCGCGCCCCACGAACGGACGGGAGGCCCGTGGCGACACCGCCACGGGCCTCCCGTCCGTCTCCGGGTGACGTCGTCTAGTTGACGGGACCCGTGTACTTCTCGCCCGGTCCGGCACCGATCGGGTCCGGGATGGCCGACGCCTCGCGGAAGGCGAGCTGCAGCGAACGCAGCCCGTCGCGGAGCGGACGGGCGTGGTGGTCGCCGATCTCGGTCGCAGCGGCGGTGACCAGGCCGGCCAGCGCGGTGATGAGCTTCCGCGCCTCGTCCAGGTCGGTCTGTTCCTGCGGGTCGTCTGCCAGGCCGACCTTGACGGCCGCGGCACTGAGCAGGTGCACCGCAACGGTGTTGATGAGTTCGACCGCCGGCACCTCCGCGATGTCCCTGGCGGCGTCGATGCCGGTGTCGTCGATCGGGGTGTCGCTCACGGTGCTCCTCTGCTAGGCTTGCTCGCGGCAGATGCTGTCCGTGTGCCGTCAGTTCCCTTGACATCAGTTCTCCTGAGATCAAGATCCTCGACAACACCCGGACGGTGTCACGAAAGAGGAGTCTCTCCCACCCGCGGCCGCGTTCCACCAGGCTACCGGGTCACCACCGCTCCGCGAGTGCACGTGTTGCACCCGTCGGTCGGATCCCACGGATCCGATGCAGGGCGGCTGCCGAACGGGTCGACATCCCGTGCGTCAGATCTCCTCTCTCGTGCTGTCGTCCAGGGCAAACGCCCCGGACGGCCACCACCTGATTGAAGGAGCTCCGCATCACCGATCCCCGTACCAACGACCGAATCCGCGTTCCCGAAGTCCGACTCGTCGGTCCGCAGGGTGAGCAGGTCGGCGTTGTCCCGATCGCCATGGCACTGCGTCTCGCGCAGGAAGCCGAACTGGATCTGGTCGAGGTCGCGCCGAACTCGAAGCCGCCCGTGGCCAAGATCATGGACTACGGCAAGTTCAAGTACGAGGCCGCTCAGAAGGCCAAGGAAGCCCGTCGCAACCAGGTGAACACGGACCTGAAAGAGGTCCGTTTCCGCCTGAAGATCGACGTGCACGACTACGAGACGAAGCGCAAGCGCGCCGAGGGGTTCCTCCTCGGCGGCGACAAGGTGAAGGCGATGATCCTCTTCCGTGGCCGCGAGCAGTCGCGTCCGGAGCAGGGTGTCCGTCTCCTCCAGAAGTTCGCGGAAGAGATCGCCGAGTTCGGTGTCGTCGAGTCGCGTCCGACCCAGGACGGTCGCAACATGACGATGATCATCGCCCCGCTCAAGAACAAGTCCGACGTCAAGGGCGAGCAGAACGCCAAGCGTGCTGCACAGAAGGCCGAGCGTCGTGCCACCGAGCACGCCGCGAAGGGCAAGGACGAGGCCGAGGCCGGTTCCACGTCCGAGGCAGCTGCGGAATCCACGGACGCCGCGGCCGAATAGGTCCCCGGACCGAACCCGCAACGACGCGGCCCCCCATCCATCCCACGGAAAGGCACCACCATGCCCAAGCAGAAGACCCACTCCGGGTCGAAGAAGCGCTTCAAGGTCACCGGTACCGGCAAGATCATGAAGCAGCAGGCCGGTATGCGTCACAACCTCGAGGTCAAGAGCTCCAAGCGCAAGGCCCGCCTGAACGAGGACCAGGTCCTCTCCAAGGGTGACGCGAAGAACGTCAAGAAGCTCCTCGGCCACTGAGCCCCCGGATCGTAAAGGAATAGTGCAATGGCACGAGTAAAGAGAGCGGTCAACGCCGCCAAGAAGCGCCGCGTCATCCTCGAACGCGCCGAGGGCTACCGCGGCCAGCGTTCGCGCCTGTACCGCAAGGCCAAGGAGCAGGTCACCCACTCCCTCGTCTACGCGTACCGCGACCGTCACGCGAAGAAGGGCGAGTTCCGTCGCCTGTGGATCCAGCGCATCAACGCTGCGTCCCGTGCGAACGGCCTGACCTACAACCGCCTCATCCAGGGTCTCAACCTGGCCGGCGTCGAGGTCGACCGTCGCATCCTCGCCGACCTCGCGGTGAACAACCCCGAGACCTTCACCGCGCTCGTCGAGACCGCGAAGAAGGCCCTCCCGGCCGACACCTCGGCCCCGAAGGCTGCGTAGTCAGTTCTTCTGCTCGCGAAACCCCCGCCGCACGGCGGGGGTTTCGTCGTTCCTAGACTTGGGTCGTGAGCGATCTCCTCGAGAACCCCCGTGCCGGACGCGTGAAGGCCGTTGCGGCCCTGGCCAAGAAGGACGTCCGGGCCGAGACCGGCCTGTTCCTGCTGGAAGGACCCCAAGCCGTCCGCGAAGCCCTGGAGTACGCCCCGGAGCTCCTGCGCGAGCTCTACGTGACGCCGACCGCCGCAGCCCGCTACGGGCTGGACGACGCGCCGGTGGACACCTGGTTCGTGACCGAGCAGGTGCTCGACGCGATGGCCGACACGGTCACCCCGCAGGGCGTGGTGGCGGTGTGCCAGCAGTTCCCGACGTCGGTGAAGGACGTCTTCCCGGACCGCGCTGCGGCCGCCGCCGACCGGGAGGCCCGTGATGCGTCCGACGAGCAGGCCGCGTTGCCCGGACTGGTCGCGATCCTCGAAGAGGTGCGGGACCCGGGGAACGCCGGCACGATCATCCGGGCCGCCGACGCGGCCGGCGCCGACGCGGTGGTGCTGACCGGACGTTCGGTCGACCCGTACAACCCGAAGGTCGTCCGGTCGACGACCGGGTCCCTGTTCCACGTCCCGGTGTCCGTCGGCGTGACCCTGGCCGACACGATCGAGCGGGCGAAGGCCCTCGGCTACACGGTGCTCGCAGCGGACGTCTCCGGCGACGACCTGCCGGTGGTCCGCGCCGAGGGGATGCTCGACGGACCGACCGCGTGGGTCTTCGGCAACGAGGCCCGCGGACTCACCGCCGACGACCTGGCGCTCGTCGACCGGGCCGTCAAGGTGCCGATCTACGGGCAGGCGGAGTCGATGAACCTCGCCACCGCTGCGTCGGTGTGCCTGTACGAGTCGGCCTTCGCGCTCCGGAGCTGACGCTCCTCCCTCCCCAGGCCGGTCGTCGGCGTCGGTCATCCACCGTCCGCTCGGTGCAGGTGGGTGGTATCCCGACGGCCGGTAGGCTTGGGTCTCGTGTCAGAACCTCTCGAGATCAGCGAATCGGCCGTCGCCGACGCGGTGGACGCGGCCCTCGCCGCCGTCCGTGCCACGACGACGGTCGCCGAACTGAAGCAGGCCAGGGCCGAGCACACCGGTGAGCAGTCACCGTTGGCGCGGATGAACGCATCGATGCGCAGTGTGCCGCCGGAGCAGAAGGCCGCGGCGGGCAAGCTCGTCGGGCAGGCCCGTGGGCGGGTGAACGCGGCGATCGCCGAGCAGGAATCCGTCCTCGCGGTGGCCGAGGAACACGCACGGCTCGAAGCCGAGCGCGTCGACGTCACCGCGTTGCCGGTCCACCGCGCCACCGGCTCCCGCCACCCGCTCTCGCTGCTGAACGAAGCCGTCGCCGACATCTTCGTCGGCATGGGGTGGGAAGTGGCAGAAGGCCCCGAGCTCGAGCACGAGTGGTTCAACTTCGACGCCCTGAACTTCGACCAGGACCACCCGGCCCGGGCCATGGCGGACACGATCTTCGTCGAGCCCGTCGACCGGCACCTGGTCATGCGCACCCACACCTCGCCGGTGCAGGTGCGGTCGCTCCTGTCGCGTGACCTCCCGCTGTACGTCATCGCGCCGGGTCGCGTCTACCGTGCCGACGAGCTCGACGCCACGCACCTGCCGGTCTTCACCCAGGTCGAGGGCATCGCGATCGACAAGGGCCTGACGATGGCGCACCTGCGCGGCACGCTCGAGCACTTCGCCCGGCAGATGTTCGGCGCCGAGGCGCAGATCCGGCTCCGCCCGAACTACTTCCCGTTCACCGAGCCCAGCGCCGAGATGGACGTCTGGCAGCCGAACGCCAAGGGTGGCGCGCGGTGGGTCGAGTGGGGTGGCTGCGGCATGGTGAACCCCAACGTCCTGCGTGCCGCCGGCATCGACCCGGACGAGTACCAGGGCTTCGCGTTCGGCATGGGCATCGAGCGGACTCTGCAGTTCCGCAACGGCCTGAACGACATGCGTGACTTCCTCGAGGGCGACATCCGCTTCTCGCAGCAGTTCGGAACGGTGGTCTGATGCGCGTCCCACTCCGTTGGCTCGGTGAGTCCGTCGACCTCCCCGAGGACGTCACCCTCGAGCACGTCCACGCGGCGCTCGTGTCGGTCGGCTTCGAGGAAGAGGACGTCCACACCTTCGACCTGACCGGTCCCATCGTGGTCGGTCGGGTCCTCGAGCGCGTCCCCGAGCCGCAGAAGAACGGCAAGACCATCAACTGGTGCCAGGTGGACGTCGGCGAAGCCGAGCCCCGCGGCATCGTCTGCGGCGCGCACAACTTCGACGTCGGCGACCTGGTCGTCGTCACGCTGCCCGGTGCGGTCCTGCCGGGGCCGTTCCCGATCGCCGCCCGCAAGACCTACGGGCACGTGTCCGACGGCATGATCGCCTCGGCCCGCGAGCTCGGGCTGGGCGACGAGCACGACGGCATCCTGCGCTTCGCCGACCTCGGCATGGACCCCACCGTCGGTGCCGACGCCATCGCGCTCCTCGGCCTCGACGACGCCGCGGTCGAGATCAACGTCACGCCGGACCGCGGCTACGTGCTCAGCATGCGCGGTGTCGCCCGTGAGTACGCGCACGCCACCGGAGCCAGCTTCCACGACCCCGTCGACCGCGTCGCGCCGCGTGCGGCCGAGGGCTTCCGGGTCACGATCGACGACCAGGCCCCGATCCGGGGTCGAGTCGGAGCGTCGACGTTCGTCACGCGCGTCGTGCGCGGGATCGACCCGGCCGCCAAGACACCGTCCTGGATGGTGTCGCGCCTGTCGCTGGCCGGGGTGCGCTCGATCTCCCTGCCCGTCGACATCACGAACTACGTCATGTTCGAGCTCGGCCAGCCGCTGCACGGTTACGACCTGCAGACCATCGCGGGCGGCCTCGGCGTGCGTCGGGCGACCGCTGGCGAGACGCTCGAGACCCTCGACGGCACGGTTCGGAAGCTCGACCCCGAAGACCTCGTCATCACCGACGACGACGGTCCCGTCGGCCTCGCCGGCGTCATGGGCGGAGCCCGCACCGAGATCTCGGCGAGCACCACCGACGTCCTGATCGAGGCAGCCGGGTTCGACCAGGTCTCCATCGCCCGCACCGCTCGTCGCCACAAGCTCCCCAGTGAGGCATCCCGTCGCTTCGAGCGCGGGGTCGACCCGCAGGTGGCCGAGGCCGCGGCGACCCGTGCCGTCGAGCTCCTCGTCGAGCTCGCCGGCGGCACCGCTGACGCCCTCGGGTCGACGCTCGTCGACACCGAGCCGCGGGCGACCGTGACGATGCGGCTCTCGCGTCCGGCCGAGCTCGTCGGTGTCGAGTACACCGACGCCGAGGTCATCGACACGCTCCGCGCGATCGGCGCCACGGTCGAGGCCGACGGCGAGCAGCTCGCGGTCACCCCGCCCACCTGGCGTCCCGACCTGACCGACGACACCACCCTCGTCGAAGAGGTCGCGCGCATCGTCGGCTACGACCGGATCCCCAGCGTGCTGCCGGTCGCTCCGCCCGGCCGGGGCCTGACCCGGCACCAGCAGGCTCGTCGTCGGGTCGCCTCGGCGCTGGCCGCGGCGGGCCTGACCGAGGTCGTCACGGCACCGTTCGTGTCGGCGGCCACGCAGGACGCCTACCCGGGGATCGACCCGCAGGGCGGACCGAGCGTCGTGCTCGCGAACGCCCTGGACAGCGAGCAGAACCTCCTGCGCCGGAGCGGCGTTCCGGCCCTGGTCGACGCTGCCCGTCGCAACGTGTCGCGCGGGCTCGTCGACGTCGCGCTCTACGAGACGTCCCGGGTGTTCCTGCCGGTGACGGGCGTGACGCTCGGCACCGACGAGGTCCCGGCGGGCGCCGCCCGGCCCGACCGTGCAACGCTCGAGGCGCTGGACGCCTCGCTGCCCGCCCAGCCCTTCCACGTCGCCGCGCTGCTCACCGGCCACCGGGTCGTCAAGCAGCCCGGCACCATGGCGGAACCGTTCGGCATCGCCGACGCGATCGACGCTGCCCGCCAGGTCGCCTGGGCCGTCGGTGTGGAACTCACCGTCGCACAGACGACCCATCCGTCCCTGCACCCGGGCCGGGCCGCGTCGCTGCTCGTCGACGGCACGGTCGTGGGCGTCGCCGGTGAGCTCCTGCCCGAACTGGCCGAGGCCGCCGTCCTGCCCCGGGTGGTGGCGGTCGTCGAGCTCGACCTCGACGCGCTCGTCGCCGCTGCCCCGGAACTCGTCGCGGTCGCGCCGATCGTCTCCTACCCGGCGGCCACGCAGGACCTCTCGCTCGTCGTCGACGCCGGCGTGCCGGCCGGTGACGTGCTGGATGCGGTGCGCTCTGGCGCCGGAGACCTGTTGGAGTATGCTCGGCTCGTGGATGACTACCGGGGCTCCGGCGTGGACGAGGGACAGAAGTCCCTGACGTTCGCCCTGCGCTTCCGTGCCACGGACCGCACGCTGACCGCTGCCGAGGCCACCGAGGCCCGTGACGGCGCTGTCCGACGTGCCGGCGAGCGATTCGGGGCGACCCTGCGCGACTGACCCACACGGGATCAGCACCGCCCGGGGTCGCCGCCTCCGACTCTCTCGACGACCAGTCCGACCAAAGGTGGAATCCCATGTCCGTATCAGTCGCCGTGGCGGGAGCCTCCGGCTACGCGGGTGGTGAGCTCCTGCGCGTGCTCTCCGCCCACCCCGAGTTCGAGGTCAGGACGGTGACGGCGTTCTCGAACGCCGGACAGCCCCTGATCGCGACGCAGCCGCACCTCCGTTCCCTGTCGCACCTGACGCTGGCGGAGACGACGGCCGAGACGCTGCGCGGGCACGACGTGGTGTTCCTGGCGCTGCCGCACGGGCAGTCGGGAGCGATCACCGCGGAACTCGGCGACGACGCGCTCGTCATCGACTGCGGCGCGGACCACCGGCTGACGGACCCGGCGGCGTGGGAGCGGTTCTACGGCGGCGACTACTTCGGTGCATGGACGTACGGGCTGCCCGAGCTCCTGCTCGCGGCGCCCACCCCGGGTTCGGCCGACGAATGGCGCGAGGTCGACGACATCGCGTCGCAGGGCAAGCAGCGTTCCGCCCTGGTCGGCACGAAGCGCATCGCGGTCCCCGGCTGCAACGTCACCGCGGTGACGCTCGGCATCCAGCCGGGCATCCAGGCCGGCCTCGTCGAGTCCGACGACCTCGTCGCGGTGCTCAGCGTCGGCCCGAGCGGCGCCGGCAAGAAGCTGGCCACCACCTACCTGGCCTCCGAGATCATGGGGTCCGCCAGCGCCTACGCCGTCGGTGGCTCGCACCGGCACGTCCCCGAGATCCAGCAGAACCTGCAGGTCGCGGGGGCCGCCGACGTGACGATCTCGTTCACGCCGGTCCTGGTCCCGATGTCGCGGGGCATCCTGGCGACCACCACCGCGAAGCTCTCGCCCGGCGTCAGCGCACGCGACGTCCGACTCGCCTGGGAGCAGGCGTACGCCGACGAGCCCTTCGTCCACCTGCTGCCCGAGGGCGAGTTCCCCCGGGTCGCGGACACGATCGGTGCGAACACCGCGCTCGTCGGCATCGCCGTCGACGAGGCCGCCGGCCGCGTCGTCGCGGTGACCGCGCTCGACAACCTCGCCAAGGGCACGGCCGGCGCCGCCGTCCAGTCGGCGAACATCGCCCTCGGTCTCCCCGAGACCACGGGCCTCAGCGTGGACGGAGTCGCACCGTGACCGACGCAGGCACGACCACCCAGACCGAGCCGGGCCTCCAGGGCGTCACCGCGGCAGCGGGCTTCCGCGCCGCCGGTGTCACCGCAGGCCTCAAGACGAGCGGCAAGCCGGACGTGGCCCTCGTCGTCAACGACGGCCCCGACGCGGCCGTGGCCGCCGTCTTCACCAGCAACCGAGCCCAGGCGCACCCCGTGATCTGGTCCCGCCAGGTCGTCGGGGACGGCGTCGCCCGTGCCGTCGTCCTGAACTCCGGTGGCGCGAACTGCTTCACCGGCCCGTTCGGCTTCCAGACCACGCACCTGACGGCCGAGGCCGTGGGCGACGCCCTCGGGATCGGAGCCGGTGACGTCGTCGTCTGCTCCACCGGGCTCATCGGTGTCGGCGACCAGACCTTCCGCGACAACGTGCTCCGTGGCGTCGACCTGGCGAGCACTGCACTCAGCAGCGACGGCGGCCCGGACGCGGCGACCGCGATCATGACGACGGACACGAAGGCCAAGCAGTCCGTCGTGACCGAGGACGGCTGGACCGTCGGCGGCATGGCCAAGGGCGCCGGGATGCTCGCCCCGGGCCTCGCGACGATGCTCGTCGTCATCACGACCGACGCCGTGCAGACGCCGGACCAGCTCGACCAGGCGCTCCGTGCCGCCACCCGCATCACGTTCGACCGGGTCGACTCCGACGGCTGCATGTCCACGAACGACACCGTCGTGCTGCTGTCGTCGGGTGCGAGCGGCGTGACGCCAGAGGTCGGTGACTTCCAGGAAGCCCTGACCGCGGTCTGCGCCGATCTGGCCCGCCAGCTGCAGCAGGACGCCGAGGGTGCGAGCCACGACATCGCGATCGAGGTCGTGCACGCCGCGACGGAGGACGACGCCGTGACCGTCGGTCGGAGCGTCGCCCGGAACAACCTGTTCAAGGCGGCCGTCTTCGGCAACGACCCGAACTGGGGCCGGGTGCTCGCAGCGATCGGCACCACCGACGCCGAGTTCGACCCGTACGCGGTGGACGTCAGCATGAACGGCGTCCGGGTCTGCCACGCGGGCGCACCCGACGAGCCGAGCGACTCCGTCGACCTGACCCCTCGTGACACCCACGTGCGCATCGACCTCGGTGTCGGCACGCACTCGGCCACGATCCTGACCAACGACCTCACGCACGACTACGTGCACGAGAACAGCGCGTACTCCAGCTGATGGCGGCGGACACGAACGGGGCCGGCACGCCCCTCACGAAGGAAGAAGAACACGAGTTCGCCGCGGTCAAGGCCGCGACGCTCATCGAGTCGCTGCCCTGGCTGAAGCGCTTCTCGGGCAAGGTCGTCGTGGTCAAGTTCGGCGGCAACGCCATGGTGAACGAGGACCTGAAGCGCGCCTTCGCCGAGGACATGGTCTACCTGCGCTACGCCGGTCTGCACCCCGTCGTCGTGCACGGCGGCGGCCCGCAGATCTCCGCGGCCCTCAAGGAACAGGGCATCGAGTCCGAGTTCCGCGGCGGCTACCGCGTCACGACGACCGAGGCGATCACCGTCGTCCGCGACGTCCTGGCCGGCGAGGTCAACCGCGAGATCGTCGACTTGGTGAACGAACACGGCGAGGGACTGGCCGTCGGCGTGTTCGGCGACGGCGGCTCGCTGTTCACCGGCGAGAAGAAGGGCGTCGTCGTCGACGGGCAGGAGTACGACCTCGGCCACGTCGGGGACATCACCCACGTCGACCCGTCCGGTGTGCTCGCCGCGATCGAGGCCGGCCGGATCCCGGTCGTCTCGAGCATCGCGATCGACGACGCGCACCCCGACCAGGCACTCAACGTGAACGCGGACGCTGCGGCGGGTGCCCTGGCGATCGCGCTGCGGGCCTCGAAGCTCATGATGCTCACCGACGTCCCCGGCCTGTACCGCAACTGGCCCGACCGTGACTCGATCGTCGACCTCATCGCCGTCGACGAGCTCCGCGAACTCCTGCCGAGCCTCGAGTCGGGGATGATCCCGAAGATGACCGCGTGCCTCGACGCCGTGGTCGGCGGGGTCGGCGGTGCGACGATCATCGACGGCCGGATCCCGCACTCGATCCTGCTCGAGGTCTTCACCCTGCGGGGTGCGGGCACCGAGGTGATCCCGGACCCGAGCCGACGAACCGAGAACCAGATGACCCACGCCGAGATCGGCCGTCGCGTGGCGTCGCCGTCGATCGACAGCAGTACCGGCCAGCACGTGGCGGGTACGGACGAGAAGGGACACCAGCAGTGAGCACCGAGACGCAGACCGAGACCTGGAACGACCGGTTCGGGGCGTCGCTCATGCGATCCCTGACCCCGCCCAAGATCATGCTCGAGCGTGGCCAGGGCTGCCGCGTCTGGGACGTCGACGGCAACGAGTACCTCGACTTCCTCGCCGGCATCGCGGTGAACTCGCTCGGCCACGCGCACCCCGCCCTGGTGGAGGCGATCGCCGACCAGGCCGCGAAGCTCGTGCACGTGTCGAACTACTTCGCCACCCCGCCGCAGCTCGAACTCGCCGAGCGCCTGAAGCGCATCACCGGCGCGGGCGACGCGGGCCGTGTCTACTTCGGCAACTCCGGCGCCGAGGCGAACGAGGCCGCGTTCAAGCTCGCTCGCCTCAACAAGGGTGCGGACGGCACCAAGACCCGGATCCTCGCGCTCAAGCAGGGCTTCCACGGCCGCACGATGGGCGCGCTCGCGCTCACCGGCAAGCCCGCGCTGCAGCAGGACTTCCTGCCGATGATCCCGGGCGTCGAGCACATCGACACCTCGATCGAGGCGCTCGAAGCGTCGATCGACGACTCCGTCGCCGCCCTGATCCTCGAACCCATCAAGGGCGAGGCCGGCGTGGTCGACCTGCCCGAGGGCTTCCTGCTGGCGGCACGCCGACTGACCGCGGAGCACGGCGCACTGCTGATCCTCGACGAGATCCAGACGGGTGTCGGCCGGACCGGCAACTGGTTCGCGTTCCAGGGCCACGGTGTGACGCCGGACGCCATCACCGTCGCGAAGGGCATCGCCGGTGGCTTCCCCATCGGCGCCCTCGTCACGTTCGGCTGGGCGTCCGACCTGTTCTCGGCCGGCCAGCACGGGTCGACCTTCGGCGGCAACCCGCTCGGCACCCGCGTCGCCAACGCGGTGCTCGAGGAGATCGAGCGTGCGGAACTCGTCGCCGGCGCAGTGGTCAAGGGCGAGCGGATCCGTGACGGCATCCGCGCCATCGGTTCCCCGCTGGTGGAAGAGGTCCGTGGCACCGGCCTGCTCATCGGCGTCGGTCTGACCGGTCCGATCGGTCCGGCCGTCAACGCTGCCGCCCTCGAGCGTGGCCTCATCATCAACGCCCCCAACGAGTCGAGCCTGCGCATCGCGCCGCCGCTCATCGTGTCCGACGCCGAGATCGACGAGTTCCTGTCGATCCTCGCCCAGAGCCTCGCGGCCGTCGCCGCAGCGCAGGAGCCCACCGCATGACCCGCCACTTCCTCCGTGACGACGACCTGAGCCAGGCCGAGCAGTCCGCGATCCTCGACATCGCCGACCGCATGAAGGCCGACCGCTGGGCGGAGAAGCCGCTGGCCGGTCCGCAGAGCGTCGCGGTGATCTTCGACAAGTCGTCGACCCGCACCCGGGTGTCCTTCCACGTCGGCATCTCCGACCTCGGCGGCAGCCCGCTGATCATCTCGACGGCGAACAGCCAGCTCGGCGGCAAGGAGACCCCGTCGGACACCGCCCGCGTGCTCGAGCGCATGGTGTCGGCGATCGTGTGGCGCACCTACGGTCAGGCCGGGCTCGAGGAGATGGCCGCCGGCACGACGGTCCCCGTCGTCAACGCGCTCTCCGACGACTTCCACCCCTGCCAGCTCCTCGCCGACCTGCTCACCATCCGTGAGCACCGCGGCGCCCTCGCCGGGCAGACCGTGGCGTTCATCGGCGACGGTGCGAGCAACATGGCGCAGTCGTACCTGCTCGCCGGGGCGACAGCGGGCATGCACGTCCGCGTCGCCGCTCCCGCCGAGTTCTCCCCGTCGGCGCAGGTCGTCACCGACGCCGAGGAACGCGCCGCCGTGACGGGCGGCTCCGTCCTCGTGGTGACCGACCCGGTGGCCGCGGTCGCGGGTGCCGACGTGGTCGTCACCGACACCTGGGTGTCGATGGGCAAGGAGTCCGAGAAGCAGTCGCGCCTCGACACCTTCGCGGGGTACCGCGTCGACGACGCGCTCATGGCGCACGCCGCCGACGACGCCGTCTTCATGCACTGCCTGCCGGCCGACCGGGGGTTCGAAGTGACCGCCGACGTCATCGACGGCCCGCGCAGCATCATCTGGGACGAGGCGGAGAACCGTCTGCACGCCCAGAAGGCGCTGCTGGCCTGGCTGCTCGCCAACGACTAGCCGACGGACCGAACACCAGTGGCTGACCGCGTCGTCCTCGCGTACTCCGGCGGTCTCGACACCTCCGTCGGGATCGGTTGGCTGCGCGACGCCACCGGCAAGGACGTCGTCGCGCTCGTGGTCGACGTCGGCCAGGGCGGCGAGGACCTCGAGGCGGTCCGGCAGCGTGCGCTCGACTGCGGCGCCGTCGAGTCGCTCGTCGTCGACGCCAAGGACGAGTTCGCCGACGAGTACATCGTGCCGGCGCTCCGGGCCAACGCGCTCTACCAGAAGCGGTACCCGCTCGTCTCGGCACTGAGCCGCCCGCTCATCGCGAAGCACCTCGCACTGACGGCGAAGCAACTCGGTGCCGACAGCGTCGCGCACGGCTCCACCGGCAAGGGCAACGACCAGGTCCGCTTCGAGGCAGCCGTCGCGGCGATCGCACCGGACCTGCGGACCGTCGCACCGGTGCGGGACCTCGCCCTCACCCGCGACCGCGCCATCGCCTACGCGGAGGAGCACCGGCTGCCGATCCAGCATTCGGAGCGGGAGCCGTGGTCGGTCGACCAGAACGTGTGGGGCCGAGCGGTCGAGACCGGGCTCCTCGAGGACCCGTGGACCGCCCCCGCAGACGACCTCTACGCGACCACGCAGGACCCGGCGCTCCCGCAGCAGGCCGACGAGGTCACGATCACCTTCGACCGCGGTGTCCCGGTCGCCCTCGACGGGCAGCGGTTCAGCGTGCTGCGCATGGTGCAGGAGCTCAACGCGGTCGCCGGCAAGCACGGCGTCGGGCGGATCGACGTCGTCGAGGACCGGGTGGTCGGCATCAAGTCGCGCGAGGTCTACGAGGCGCCGGCCGCGATCGCGCTCATCGCCGCGCACGAGGAGCTCGAGAGCCTCACCCTCGAGCGCGACGTCGCCCGGTTCAAACGCGGCGTCGAGTCCGAGTGGGCCGACCTGGTCTACGACGGCCTGTGGTTCGGCGGACTCAAGCGCAGTCTCGACGCGTTCGTGGAGCACACCCAGCAGCACGTCTCCGGCGACGTCCGGTTGCGGCTGCAGGGCGGGCGTGCCACCGTGACGGGCCGTCGGTCGGAGCAGAGCCTCTACGACTTCGACCTGGCGACGTCGGACACCGGCGACGCGTTCGACCAGTCCGTGTCCAGGGGGTTCATCGAGCTCTGGTCACTGCCCAGCAAGATCTCCGCCCGCCGCGACGCGGCGAACTGACCGACAGCAACCCCGCACCGACCAACAGCCCCCGGCCCGACCCAGCACCGACGAAACGACGCAGGACGACATGACCGACGAGAAGACCGACGCCACCAACACCGGTGCCCTCTGGGGCGGCCGCTTCGCCGACGGCCCGAGTGCGGCCCTCGCTGCGCTCTCGAAGTCGACGCACTTCGACTGGCAGCTCGCGCCCTACGACATCGCGGGGTCCCGTGCCCACGCCCGAGCGCTGCACACCGCGGGCTACCTGACCGCCGACGAGCTCGAACGGATGCTCGCCGGCCTCGACCGGCTCGAAGCGGCGCACGCCGACGGCACGCTGCAGCCCGACGACTCCGACGAGGACGTCCACGGCGCCCTCGAACGCCTGCTCATCGCCGACCTCGGTCCCGAACTCGGCGGCAAGCTCCGCGCTGGTCGCAGCCGCAACGACCAGATCGCAACCCTCGGCCGCATGCACATGCTCGACCACGGGCGGCGCATCGGCCGGCTCGTGATCGACCTCGTCGACGCGATCACCCAGCAGGCGACCGAGCACCCGGCCGCGATCATGCCGGGGCGCACGCACCTGCAGCACGCGCAGCCCGTGCTCCTGGCCCACCACCTGCTCGCGCACGCCTGGCCGCTCGTCCGCGACCTCGAGCGCCTCCGCGACTGGGCCGGCCGCACGAGCGTCAGCCCGTACGGTGCCGGTGCGCTGGCAGGGAGTTCGCTCGGCCTCGACCCCGCCGCGATCGCCGCGGAGCTCGGCTTCGACCGCCCGGCGGACAACTCGATCGACGCCACTGCCGCCCGTGACGTCGTCGCCGAGTTCGCGTTCGTCCTCGCGCAGATCGGCATCGACGTCTCGCGCCTGTCGGAAGAGGTCATCCTCTGGAACACGAAGGAGTTCGGCTTCGTCCGGCTCCACGACGCCTTCTCGACCGGCTCGAGCATCATGCCGCAGAAGAAGAACCCGGACATCGCCGAGCTCGCCCGGGGCAAGTCGGGGCGTCTGATCGGCAACCTGACCGGGCTCCTCGCGACCCTCAAGGGACTGCCGCTGGCGTACAACCGCGACCTGCAGGAGGACAAGGAGCCGGTCTTCGACTCCGTCGCCACGCTCGAGGTCCTGTTGCCCGCGTTCACCGGCATGATCGCGACCCTGACCTTCGACACCGACCGGATGGCCGAGCTCGCGCCGCAGGGCTTCTCGCTCGCGACGGACGTCGCCGAGTGGCTGGTCCGGCAGGGCGTCCCGTTCCGCGACGCGCACGAGGTCTCCGGCGCGCTCGTCCGGTACTGCGAGGAGCGCGGCATCGAGCTCGACGAGCCGACCGACGACGAGTACCGGTCCGTGTCCGAGCACCTCACGCCCGACGTCCGTGCCGTCCTGACCATCGAGGGCAGCGTCGCATCGCGCTCCGGCGTCGGGGGCACTGCACCCGACCGGGTCGCCGAGCAGCTCGCGTCCGTCACCCGCCGTGTCCGCGACCTGGCCGAGGGCGCGCCCTTCTCGCGATGACCGAGGGGATCGCCGCGCTGCTCGCCGAGCCCGCCCCGATCGCCGCGCCGGCCCTGCTCGGTGCGACGATCGCTGGGCGCGGCGTGGCGCTCCGCATCACCGAGGTCGAGGCCTACTCCGGCCCCACCGATCCCGGATCACACGGTCACCGGGGGATGACGGAGCGCAACCGCCACCTCTTCGGGCCGCCCGGCACGCTGTACGCCTACCGCTCGTACGGCATCCACACCTGCGTCAACGTCGTGAGCGGGCCTGCCGGCACCTCGTCGGGCTCCCTGCTGCGCGGTGCGCAGGTCGTCGAGGGACTCGACGTCGCGCGAGCGCGTCGCGGGTCGAAGGTCGCGGACGTCGCCCTGGCACGCGGGCCCGGCAATCTCGGTGGTGCGCTCGGAGCGGTCCTCGGGCAGGACGACGGCACCTCGCTCCTCGACGGGTCCGGCCCGTTCGTGCTCACTCTGGCACCCGGCCTGGAGGCCCGGCTCGCCTCCGCCGGACCGGCCCACGTGATCGACGAGCTCCTGTCCGAGACCCTGGCCGGTCCGCCCGCGGGCGCTGCGGTCCCGCGGATCTCCCGCGGGCCGCGCACCGGCGTCGGCGGCATCGCCGGCGGGGCGCGGTACCCCTGGCGCTTCTGGCTGACGGGTGACCCCACGGTCTCGACGTACCGGCGGCACAAGGGCGCCCTCGACTCGTGAACCCGGCCACGGGCCTCCCGGCCGCCGCGCCTGCCGGACGTCCGTCGCCGCTACGATGGCGGGGTGTCCAGTGATACCGCTCAAGACGTCCTGACGCGCCAGCAGAACGACCCCGCCTTCGACTCGGTGTGGGACGAACTGCAGTGGCGCGGTCTGGTGCAGGTCTCGACCGACGAGACCGCGCTGCAAGAGGCCCTCGACGGTGAGCCGATCACGTACTACTGCGGCTTCGACCCGACGGCGCCGTCGCTGCACTGCGGCAACCTGCTGCAGCTCCTGACCATGCGTCGGCTGCAGCTCGCGGGGCACAAGCCGCTCGCGTTGGTGGGTGGTTCGACCGGTCTCATCGGCGATCCGCGTCCCACGGCCGAGCGCACGCTGAACACGCCGGAGACCGTGGCGGAGTGGGTGTCCCGGCTGCAGACCCAGGTGTCCCGGTTCCTCAGTCCGGACGGCGACAACGGCGTCCGGCTGGTGAACAACCTCGACTGGACCGCCCCGTTGTCCGCGATCGACTTCCTGCGCGACGTCGGCAAGTACTTCCGCGTCAACTCGATGCTCAAGAAGGACGCGGTGGCCGCGCGCCTGAACTCCGATGCGGGGATCAGCTACACCGAGTTCAGCTACCAGATCCTGCAGGGGCTCGACTACCGCGAACTCTTCCGGCAGTACGGGTGCACGCTGCAGACCGGTGGCTCGGACCAGTGGGGCAACCTGACCTCGGGCACGGAGCTCGTCCGTCGTGCCGAAGGTGCCACGGTGCACGCCCTCGGGACCCCGCTCATCACGAACTCCGACGGCACGAAGTTCGGCAAGAGCGAGGGCAACGCGATCTGGCTCGACGCCGAGATGACCTCGCCCTACGCCATGTACCAGTTCTGGCTCAACACGACGGACGCCGACGTGATCGCCCGGCTGCGGCAGTTCACGTTCCTGAAGCGTGCCGAGATCGAACGACTCGAGCAGGCCGTCGCCGACGAGCCCTTCCGACGAGAGGCCCAGCGGACCCTGGCCTTCGAGGTCACCTCGATCGTGCACGGGGTCGCGGCGACCCAGGCGGCGATCGATGCCGCGGCCGCGCTGTTCGGCAACGGTGACCTCGGTGCGCTCGACCCGGAGACCCTGCGGTCGGCGATCGCCGCGCTGCCGGGGTCGGTCACGCTCGACTCCGGAGCGGACGTCGCACGGGCACTCGTGGAGACCGGACTCGTGAAGTCCCTCGGTGAAGCCCGCCGCGCGATCGACCAGGGCGGCGTCTCCGTGAACAACGTCCGGGCCGAAGACCCGGCCGCCCCGCTGTCCGGACTCGCCCTGCCCGGGGGAGTGCTCGTCCTCCGTCGTGGCAAGAAGACCCTCGCCGGAGTGACGCTCGCCTGATCCCGGTTGCTCGACCCCCTGCGATGCCCGGTTCCCCTGTGGAACCGGGCATCGCTGCGTCCGGGCGACGTGTGTTGCACAACGCGACACGCCCGGGATGGGGGCTGGCTTGGCGCACTCGCTCAGGGCTGCGTATAGTTCTTACTCGTCACCCCAAAGGTGCGGCGGAGCGGCTGGAGCGAAAGCCCAGAGCACGTCGGCCCTCAAGCGGGACCATCCTCCACTGAAGTTCAGATCGGGCCTTGCGCCGGATCGCTTCGACGCCTAGGATGACAAGCCCACCGGTTCTCTCCCCTCGGGATGAGCCACTGGACCTCCGGGTCCGACGAACAACCGGTGGCAAGCCAAGAACACAAGCCTTGTGGCTGAAGCTCGAACTCGAGCCGAGGAGCAAGCGCGTCTGGTCCTTGAGAACTCAACAGCGTGCACATTGTCAATGCCAATTTATTGATTGACCTCGTGCCTGGTCGGCTTGCTGACTGGGTCATGAAGCAATTCCTTTTGGATTGAAGATTGTCAGTAGACAGTCAACAGTCAGAATCAACTCGGTCTGATGCCTTCGGGTGTTGGGTCTGTATTTTTTACGGAGAGTTTGATCCTGGCTCAGGACGAACGCTGGCGGCGTGCTTAACACATGCAAGTCGAACGATGATGCCCAGCTTGCTGGGTGGATTAGTGGCGAACGGGTGAGTAACACGTGAGTAACCTGCCCCTGACTCTGGGATAAGCGTTGGAAACGACGTCTAATACTGGATATGATCACTGGCCGCATGGTCTGGTGGTGGAAAGATTTTTTGGTTGGGGATGGACTCGCGGCCTATCAGCTTGTTGGTGAGGTAATGGCTCACCAAGGCGACGACGGGTAGCCGGCCTGAGAGGGTGACCGGCCACACTGGGACTGAGACACGGCCCAGACTCCTACGGGAGGCAGCAGTGGGGAATATTGCACAATGGGCGAAAGCCTGATGCAGCAACGCCGCGTGAGGGATGACGGCCTTCGGGTTGTAAACCTCTTTTAGTAGGGAAGAAGCGAAAGTGACGGTACCTGCAGAAAAAGCACCGGCTAACTACGTGCCAGCAGCCGCGGTAATACGTAGGGTGCAAGCGTTGTCCGGAATTATTGGGCGTAAAGAGCTCGTAGGCGGTTTGTCGCGTCTGCTGTGAAATCCCGAGGCTCAACCTCGGGCTTGCAGTGGGTACGGGCAGACTAGAGTGCGGTAGGGGAGATTGGAATTCCTGGTGTAGCGGTGGAATGCGCAGATATCAGGAGGAACACCGATGGCGAAGGCAGATCTCTGGGCCGTAACTGACGCTGAGGAGCGAAAGCATGGGGAGCGAACAGGATTAGATACCCTGGTAGTCCATGCCGTAAACGTTGGGCGCTAGATGTAGGGACCTTTCCACGGTTTCTGTGTCGTAGCTAACGCATTAAGCGCCCCGCCTGGGGAGTACGGCCGCAAGGCTAAAACTCAAAGGAATTGACGGGGGCCCGCACAAGCGGCGGAGCATGCGGATTAATTCGATGCAACGCGAAGAACCTTACCAAGGCTTGACATACACCGGAAACGGCCAGAGATGGTCGCCCCCTTGTGGTCGGTGTACAGGTGGTGCATGGTTGTCGTCAGCTCGTGTCGTGAGATGTTGGGTTAAGTCCCGCAACGAGCGCAACCCTCGTTCTATGTTGCCAGCGGGTTATGCCGGGGACTCATAGGAGACTGCCGGGGTCAACTCGGAGGAAGGTGGGGATGACGTCAAATCATCATGCCCCTTATGTCTTGGGCTTCACGCATGCTACAATGGCCGGTACAAAGGGCTGCGATACCGTAAGGTGGAGCGAATCCCAAAAAGCCGGTCTCAGTTCGGATTGAGGTCTGCAACTCGACCTCATGAAGTCGGAGTCGCTAGTAATCGCAGATCAGCAACGCTGCGGTGAATACGTTCCCGGGCCTTGTACACACCGCCCGTCAAGTCATGAAAGTCGGTAACACCCGAAGCCGGTGGCCTAACCCTTGTGGAAGGAGCCGTCGAAGGTGGGATCGGTGATTAGGACTAAGTCGTAACAAGGTAGCCGTACCGGAAGGTGCGGCTGGATCACCTCCTTTCTAAGGAGCATCTGGTCAGTGCTGGTCGCCCATTAGGGGTGGTTGGTTGCTGGTCCAGGCGCCTGTTTCGGACCGAACGTGTCCGACGGGTAGCTCATGGGTGGAACATTGACAGTGCAGTTGGGAGTGATGCTTCCGACCTCAGTACGCTCTGCTTGCAGGGTTGGGACGGGTCGGGGTGGAGCTGCTGACTGGTGCACGTTGTTGGGTCCTGAGGGACCAGGCTTCCTACTGTCACGTGAGTGGTGGTGGGGGTTGGGCCTACGGGTCCTTCGTCGGGCCAGGGTGAACCTACCGTTGTGGTGGGGGAGTGCTGGTGCCGATCGTATGTTGAGAACTACACAGTGGACGCGAGCATCTTTGATTCGCGTCATCCATGACCAGCCTTCGGGCTGCTGATTGGTGACGTTGGATCGCAATTTTAATCTTTGTGGTCAAGTTTCTAAGAGCAAACGGTGGATGCCTTGGCATCTGGAGCCGATGAAGGACGTAGAAATCTGCGATAAGCCTCGGGGAGCTGATAATCGAGCCTCGATCCGAGGATTTCCGAATGGGGAAACCCCGCCAGGCGTTTTGCGACCTGGTGACTCCCGCCTGAATATATAGGGCGGGTAGAGGGAACGTGGGGAAGTGAAACATCTCAGTACCCACAGGAAGAGAAAACAACATGTGATTCCGTGAGTAGTGGCGAGCGAAAGCGGATGAGGCTAAACCGATCATGTGTGATAGCCGGCGGGCGTTGCATGGTCGGGGTTGTGGGACACGTCACTCAGTTCTGCCGGACTGGGACGGTTACAGCGCATCATAGTCGAACCGGTTTGAAAGCCGGGCCGTAGTGGGTGCCAGCCCCGTAGACGAAATGGTGTTATGGCCGGATGTGTATCCCAAGTAGCACGGGGCCCGAGAAATCCCGTGTGAATCTGTCAGGACCACCTGATAAGCCTAAATACTCCCAGATGACCGATAGCGGACAAGTACCGTGAGGGAAAGGTGAAAAGTACCCCGGGAGGGGAGTGAAATAGTACCTGAAACCGTTTGCTTACAAACCGTCGGAGCCTCCTTAGTAGGGGTGACGGCGTGCCTTTTGAAGAATGAGCCTGCGAGTTAGTGATATGTGGCGAGGTTAACCCGTGAGGGGCAGCCGTAGCGAAAGCGAGTCTGAATAGGGCGTTTGAGTCGCATGTTCTAGACCCGAAGCGAAGTGATCTATCCATGGCCAGGTTGAAGCGACGGTAAGACGTCGTGGAGGACCGAACCCACTTCAGTTGAAAATGGAGGGGATGAGCTGTGGATAGGGGTGAAAGGCCAATCAAACTTCGTGATAGCTGGTTCTCTCCGAAATGCATTTAGGTGCAGCGTTGCGTGTTTCTCGCCGGAGGTAGAGCTACTGGATGGCCGATGGGCCTCAACAGGTTACTGACGTCAGCCAAACTCCGAATGCCGGTGAGTGAGAGCGCAGCAGTGAGACGGTGGGGGATAAGCTTCATCGTCGAGAGGGAAACAACCCAGACTACCAACTAAGGTCCCTAAGCGTGTGCTAAGTGGGAAAGGATGTGGAGTTGCACAGACAACCAGGAGGTTGGCTTAGAAGCAGCCACCCTTGAAAGAGTGCGTAATAGCTCACTGGTCAAGTGATTCCGCGCCGACAATGTAACGGGGCTCAAGCACACCACCGAAGTTGTAGATTTCGCACTATAGACAAGCCTTCGTGGTTCAGTCGTGCGGAGTGGTAGGAGAGCGTCGTGTGGCGAGTGAAGCGGCGGAGTGATCCAGCCGTGGACGCTACACGAGTGAGAATGCAGGCATGAGTAGCGAAAGACGGGTGAGAAACCCGTCCTCCGAAAGACCAAGGGTTCCAGGGCCAGGTTAATCCGCCCTGGGTAAGTCGGGACCTAAGGCGAGGCCGACAGGCGTAGTCGATGGACAACGGGTTGATATTCCCGTACCGGCGAACAACCGCCCAAGCTAATCCAGTGGTGCTAAGAGTCCTAACCCGGTACAACCGGATCCCTTCGGGGTGATGGTGGCCGGTCTAACGCTCGACCCCATGCTGGTGCGGTTAGCGTATGAACAGGTGTGACGCAGGAAGGTAGCTGAGCCAGGCGATGGTATCCGTAAGGTGAACCTGGTGTAAGGATGTAGGGCTGACGATAGGCAAATCCGTCGTCTGTACGCCTGAGATCCGACGCGTACCCGTAAGGGGAAATCAGTGATCCTATGCTGCCGAGAAAAGCATCGACGCGAGGTTGCAGCCGCCCGTACCCGAAACCGACTCAGGTGGTCAGGTAGAGAATACCAAGGAGATCGAGAGAATCGTGGTTAAGGAACTCGGCAAAATGCCCCCGTAACTTCGGGAGAAGGGGGGCCGGACACGTGACCGGATTTACTCCGTGAGCGTTGAAGGCCGCAGAGACCAGTGGGAAGCGACTGTTTACTAAAAACACAGGTCCGTGCGAAGTCGCAAGACGATGTATACGGACTGACGCCTGCCCGGTGCTGGAAGGTTAAGAGGAAGGGTTAGCCTTTGGGCGAAGCTCTGAATTTAAGCCCCAGTAAACGGCGGTGGTAACTATAACCATCCTAAGGTAGCGAAATTCCTTGTCGGGTAAGTTCCGACCTGCACGAATGGCGTAACGACTTCCCAGCTGTCTCAACCGCGAACTCGGCGAAATTGCACTACGAGTAAAGATGCTCGTTACGCGCAGCAGGACGGAAAGACCCCGTGACCTTTACTACAGTTTGGTATTGGTGTTCGGAGTGGCTTGTGTAGGATAGGTGGGAGACTGTGAAGCGGGCACGCTAGTGTTCGTGGAGTCATTGTTGAAATACCACTCTGGTCACTTTGGATGTCTAACGTAGGACCCTGATCGGGTTCATGGACAGTGCCTGATGGGTAGTTTAACTGGGGCGGTTGCCTCCCAAAGAGTAACGGAGGCGCCCAAAGGTTCCCTCAACCTGGTTGGCAATCAGGTGGCGAGTGTAAGTGCACAAGGGAGCTTGACTGTGAGACTGACAGGTCGAGCAGGGACGAAAGTCGGGACTAGTGATCCGGCAGTGGCTTGTGGAAGCGCTGTCGCTCAACGGATAAAAGGTACCTCGGGGATAACAGGCTGATCTTGCCCAAGAGTCCATATCGACGGCATGGTTTGGCACCTCGATGTCGGCTCGTCGCATCCTGGGGCTGGAGTAGGTCCCAAGGGTTGGGCTGTTCGCCCATTAAAGCGGTACGCGAGCTGGGTTTAGAACGTCGTGAGACAGTTCGGTCCCTATCCGCTGCGCGCGTTGGAAATTTGAGAAGATCTATCCCTAGTACGAGAGGACCGGGATGGACGAACCTCTGGTGTGTCAGTTGTTCTGCCAAGGGCACCGCTGATTAGCTACGTTCGGACCGGATAACCGCTGAAAGCATCTAAGCGGGAAGCCGTCTTCGAGATGAGATTTCCATGCACCTTGAGTGTGAGAGGCTCCCAGCAGACTACTGGGTTGATAGGCCGGATGTGGAAGCGGGGACTAACGACCCGTGGAGCTGACCGGTACTAATAAGCCGAAGACTTGATAACACACTGATTTCCGTGCACTTGTTGCACGGGCTCGCGTCCACTTTGTGGTTCCCGACAGACGATCGGGAATCGAAACTGAATACACCGCTCTGCCCTCTTCACGGGGGGCAGCAGTCGGAACAGCTTTGAGACCAGATCATGGTCGAAGGTGTTCCGGTGGTCATAGCGAGAGGGAAACGCCCGGTCACATTCCGAACCCGGAAGCTAAGCCTCTCAGCGCCGATGGTACTGCAAGGGGGACCTTGTGGGAGAGTAGGACGCCGCCGGACTTAACGTATGAAAGATGTGGCCATCGGCCCTCCATCGAGAATTAGCAGGGGAAACCCTCGTTCTCGGTCGGGGCCGGTGGCCATTTCTGTTTCTGCCGCCGTTCGCTCGACGCCGGCTCTGGTTCGTGATGGACTGGAGGCCGACGTCGGGTGACCGACGCGGCACCCAACACAACGACACAGCGGACGAACGCCCGAGGCACTGCACCGGGCACGCGATGAGGAGCAACGGTGGCGAACGACGACGATCAGCGGCGGAACGACGGGGACCGCGGAGATCGACCCCGGCGGGACGGCGACCGGTTCCCGCGTCGCGACGGCGCTCCGCGTCGGGACGGCCAGAGCGATGGTCGTTGGTCGTCCGGTCCTCGTGAGTTCGAGCGCCGCGAAGGCGACCGTCGTGATCGTCCGCAGGGTGGAGACCGTCCGTTCCGTGACGGTGCACCCCGCCGGGACAGCGCTCCGCGTCGCGATGGGGATCGTCCGTTCCGGTCCGGCGACCGGAACGACCGTCCGTCGTGGCAGGGCGACCGTGGTGACTCCGGCCGGCCGCCGCGTGGCGATGGTCCGCGCGGTGCCGATCGTCCGCGACGCGATGGCGATCGTCCGTTCCGTGGTGGCTCGGACCGCCCGGCTCGTGACGGTGATCGTCCGTTCCGTGCCGGGAGTTCTGACCGTCCGCGCCGTGACGGTGACCGCCCGTTCCAGGGTGGTTCAGACCGTCCGCGTCGTGATGGCGATCGTCCGTACCGCGGTGGATCGTCCGACCGCCCGGCGCGTGATGGCGATCGTCCGTACCGCGGTGGATCGTCCGACCGCCCGGCGCGTGATGGTGATCGTCCGTACCGTGGCGGGTCCTCAGACCGGCCCCGCCGTGACGGGGACCGACCCTTCCAGGGCGGTTCTGACCGTCCGCGTCGCGATGGCGACCGCCCGTACCGCGGGGGCTCCGACCGTCCCGCTCGTGACGGGGACCGCCCGTACCGCGGGGGCTCCGACCGCCCTGCTCGTGACGGGGACCGCCCGTACCGCGGGGGCTCCGACCGCCCTGCTCGAGACGGCGACCGCCCGTACCGCGGTGGTTCGTCCGACCGTCCGGCCCGTGGTGGTTCGTCCGACCGTCCGTTCCGTGGTGGTTCGTCGGACCGCCCGGCTCGCGACGGCGGTGAGGACCGTCGTCGTTTCGGTGACGGCAGCCGTCACGCCGGCGCCCGTTTCGGTGAGGCCGCGCGCGACGACTGGGAGGACCGCGACCCCTACGGCACCAAGTCGATCCGTCCGCGCCACGACGACCCGGAGATCCCCGAGGAGATCCAGGCGCGCGACCTCGACCCCGCGGCCCGGATGGAGTTGAAGACCCTCAGCAAGGACAACGCCGACTGGGTTGCGCGTCACCTCGTGGCCGCCGCGCTCTTCGTTGACGACGACCCCGAGACGGCCAACCAGCACGCCCTGAGTGCTGCTCGTCGTGCCGGTCGTGTCGGTGTCGTCCGCGAGACGGCCGCGATCACCGCGTACCGCCTCGGCGACTTCGCCACCGCGCTCCGGGAGCTCCGCACCTACCGTCGGATCTCGGGTCGCAACGACCAGCTGCCGATGATGGTGGACTGCGAGCGTGGCCTGGGCCGTCCGGAGCGGGCACTCGAGCTCGGTCGTTCGGTCGAGCGCTCGGCCCTCGAGACCCCGGTGCAGGTCGAGCTCGCGATCGCCATGTCCGGCGCTCGTCTCGACCTCGGGAATCCCACAGCCGCCCTCGGCGAGCTGGAGATTCCACAGCTCGACCCATCCACCGCCTACACGTGGTCCCCGGCGCTCTACAGTGCTTACGCGGCCACGCTCGAGGAGCTCGGTCGACAGGACGAGGCCGACGAGTGGTGGGCCCGTGTGGACCGCGCGGCAGCGGCCCTCGCCGAAATCGCGGACGACAACGCTTGGGAGACAGTTGATGTGGTCGAGGAAACGCTCGAAGTCGAAGAACACGGAGACGCCGGAGACGACGACGCCGATGACCTCGGAGCCGACGACGTCGCGACCGACGAACTCGACGGCGACGACGAATCCGCCGACGACATCGACGACGACCCCGATGACGAACCCGCCCTCGACGACCTCGACGACGACACCTCCGCAGCCGACGAGCCGGGCGAGATCGACGACGACAACCCCCGCGACGTCGACGGCTCCGCAGCCGGCTGAGCACTCGGCGGCCTTGACCGACGGCGTCGACGTGGTCCTCACCGACCTCGACGGCGTCGTCTACCGGGGCCGCAACGCCATCCCGCACGCGGTCGAAGCCCTGACCCGGGCATCGCTCACGGCGCGGGTCGGCTACATCACGAACAACGCATCGCGCCGGCCGATCGACGTCGCCGAGCACCTCGAGCGCTACGGGCTCGAGGTGTCCGAGGGCGACGTCGTCACCTCGTCACAGGCCGGCGTCCAGCTGCTCGCGACCCTGGTGCCGGCCGGAGCGACCGTCCTGGTCACCGGCGGGCTCGGGCTGTCCAGCATCGTCGAGGAAGCCGGGTTCACCGTCACCTCGAGTGCCGAGGACTCCCCGGCCGCGGTCATCCAGGGCTTCTCACCGGACCTCGGTTGGAAGGAACTGGCCGAGGCCTCCTTCGCCCTGGCCGACCCGGACGTGCCGTGGGTGGCCACGAACATGGACTGGTCGATCCCGGTCGAGCGGGGCATCGCGCCCGGCAACGGCACGCTCGTGTCCGCCGTGCACCAGGCGGTCGGCCGGATGCCCGTCGTCGCCGGCAAGCCCGAGCGGCCGATCTTCGACACGGCGGTCGAGCGCTTCGGCGGTGGTCGGACCCTGTTCATCGGGGACCGGTTGGACACCGACATCAAGGGCGCGAACGACGTCGGGATCCCGAGCGTGCTCGTGCTCACCGGCATCGACCAGGCGAAGCAGGTGCTCGCGGCCGACCAGCGCTCGCGTCCCACCTACGTGCTCGAAGACCTCCGAGGGCTGTCCCAGCCGTACCCGGAGACGGTGCGGCGCGAGGACGAGGACGGCACCCGGTACGTGACCGTCGGTACTGCGACGGTGGCGATGCGCGGGCACGTCGTCCGGGTGCTCGACGCCGGGACGGACATCGATCGGCTCCGTGCCGGCTCGGCGCTCATCTGGGAGTCCGGGTTGGCCATCTACGGCCTCGACGTGGACCCGCAGCTGTACGGCGGCGAGTAGCGTGTCGGACGTGCCGAACCCCGAGCAGCCGTCCGCCGAACCCGAGCAGCAGGACGCCTTCGCCGCGCGCACCGCCGAGGCTGAGGCCCTGCCGCTCGCCGACCGCGCCGACGCCTTCTCCGCCCTGCACGACGAGCTGCGGACGCGGCTCGAGAGCGGCGGCTCCGCGAGTGCCTGAGCCGGACGGAGCCGTGCACGACGCGACCCCGGTCCGCCTCGACGCCCTCCTCGCTGCACGCGGGCTCGCACGGTCGCGCACCGTCGCCAGCAAGCTGATCCAGGACGGCCGGGTGCTCGTGGGTGGCCGTGCTGTCCTGAAGCCGTCGACGCCGATCGCGTCCGACGCGGACATCGAGGTCGACGCCGCGGACGAGTGGGTCTCGCGCGCGGCCCGGAAGCTCGTCGGTGCACTCGACGCGTTCGACGTCGGCCCTTCCGGTCGGGTCGTGCTCGACGTGGGCGCGAGCACCGGTGGGTTCACCCAGGTGCTGCTCGCACGCGGCGCGCGCCGTGTCATCGCGCTCGACGTGGGCCACGGGCAGCTGCACCCCACCATCGCGCTCGACGAACGCGTCGCCGTGGTCGAGGGGACGAACGCGCGGAACCTCACGCGCGACGACTACCTGGCGCTCGACGGTGCCGCCGCCGAGACGAGCCTGGTGGTGGGGGACCTGTCCTTCATCTCGCTCCGACTCGTGCTGCCGGCGCTGGCAGAAGCCGTCCCCGCGGACGAGTTCGTGCTCCTGGTGAAGCCCCAGTTCGAAGTGGGCCGTGGCGGCGTGCGCGAGGGCATCGTGCACGACGCCGGGCTCCGGAACGACGCGCTCATGAACGTGCTGTGGGCGGCGTGGGACCTGGGCCTCGGCACCAGTGGGCTCGCCGCGTCCCCGATCGTCGGGACACACGGCAACCACGAGTACCTGGCCCGCTTCCAGCGCGGTGTCGGGGGCAATCCGACAGAATGGAGAGTCCGGGCGACCGAACTCACGGAAGGGTCTTCATGAGTGACGAACGGCACATCCTGCTCGTGTCCCACACGGGTCGCCGTGACTCGATCGACGCTGCGGTCGAGGTCTGCGACCTCCTGCACGCAGCCGGCCTCACGCCCGTCATGCCCTTCGACGAGTACGCCGACATCCGTCGTGCCGAAGCGTCGGTCGGCAAGGTCGACATCCTCGGCGTCGACGTCCAGCCGAACCAGCTCGAGATCGTCATCGTGCTCGGTGGCGACGGCACGATCCTCCGCGCGGCCGAACTCGTGCGGAACACCGGCGCTCCGCTGATCGGGGTGAACCTCGGGCACGTCGGGTTCCTGGCCGAGAGCGAACGTGACGGCCTGTCCGAGACGGTCGAGCGTGCGCTGTCCGGCGAGTACAACGTCGAGGAACGCGTCACCCTGCAGGTCGACGTGGTCGTCGGCAACCAGATCGTCTACTCGAGCTGGGCGCTGAACGAGGCCACGATCGAGAAGGCCTCCCGGGAACGGATGCTCGAGGTCGTGACCGAGGTCGACGGCCGCCCGCTGTCGTCCTTCGGCTGCGACGGCGTGGTCGTGTCGACCCCGACCGGCTCCACGGCGTACTCGTTCTCCGGCGGTGGCCCCATCGTGTGGCCGGATGTCGACGCGCTCCTCATGGTGCCGCTGAGCGCCCACGCCCTGTTTGCCCGTCCGATCGTCGTCGGGCCGGACTGCACGCTCGCGATCGAGGTCCTGCGGCGCACGAGCGGCGTCGGCGTCCTGTGGTGCGACGGCCGACGGACCCACGACCTGCCGCCGGGCGCCCGAGTCGAGGTCCGGCGTTCGCCCGACCCGGTGCGGGTCGCCCGCCTCAAGGACGCTCCGTTCACGGACCGCCTGGTCGCGAAGTTCCAGCTGCCCGTCGCCGGGTGGCGCGGCCCCCAGAGCGACGAGGACGACCGATGAGCGCGGAGGACGACCGATGATCGAGGAGATCGCGATCCGCGACCTCGGTGTCATCGGTGAGACCACGCTCGAACTCGGGCCGGGCTTCACCGTCGTCACCGGGGAGACCGGTGCGGGCAAGACCATGATCGTCACGGCGCTCGGGCTGCTGCTCGGTGCGCGGGCCGATGCCGGCTCGGTGCGCCGCGGTGCGTCGAGCGCCGTCGTCGAAGGTCGCTGGCACGTCCCCGAGCAGGACGCCGTCGCCGAACGCGTCGAGGACGCCGGCGGCACCGTCGAGGACGGCGAACTCATCCTCACCCGCACGGTCTCCGCCGAGGGGCGCAGCCGTGCCACGGTGGGCGGTCGGAGTGCGCCCGTGGCGGTGCTCGGCGAGCTCGCCGACCAGCTCGTCACCGTGCACGGGCAGTCGGACCAGATCCGCCTGACCTCGGCAGCGGCGCAGCGGGCTGCCCTCGACGGGTTCGGGGGAGCCTCGCTCGAGAAGGCCCTCGCCCGGTACGTCGCCGCGTACGACGCCTGGCAGCAGCACGCCGGTGAACTCGAGGTCCTGGTCCGCGACCGGGACGACCGGGTGGCCGAGGCCGAGCGGATCCGCGCGGCCTCCGACGAGATCGAGGCCGCCGACCCGCAGCCCGGCGAGGACGTCGAGCTGGCCGAACGCGCCGAACGGTTGGGCAACCTCGAGGAGCTCCGGTTGTCCGCTGCCCTGGCGCACGAGGCGTTGTCCAGCGAGTCCCTCGACGGCGTCTCCGACGTCGTCGGCCTGGTCGAGTCCGCACGCCGTGCCGTGGAGCGCGTCGCGTCGTCGGACAGTGCCCTGCAGCCGGTACTCGAGCAGCTCACGGAGCTCGGGATCCAGGCGGCCGAGGCCTCGGCGAGCATCTCGAGCTACCTCGGTTCCCTGGAACCCGAGGCCGGGCACGACCTCGAACTCATCAACGAACGCCGAGCCCTGCTGGCCGGCCTCACCCGCAAGTACGGCGAGACGGTGGACGACGTCATCGCCTACGGACAGCGCGCGAGCGATCGGCTGCTCGAACTCGACGGCGACGACGACCGGATCGCGGCGTTGCAGCAGTCGGTCGAGCAGGACGAGCAGGCGCTCGAGTCCGCCGCCGCCGCGCTCACGACGGCGCGCACCAAGGCGGCGACCGACCTGGCGAAGCGCGTGACCGCTGAGCTGAAGACCCTCGCGATGGGCGGTGCGACCCTGGTGGTCGAGGTCACCGACGCCGGCGAGTACCGCCGACACGGCCGTGACCAGGTCACCATCCTGCTCCAGCCGCACTCCGGCACCGACCCCCGGCCGATCGGCAAGGGGGCGTCCGGCGGTGAGCTGTCCCGCGTGATGCTCGCGATCGAGGTCGTCATGGCCGGCAGTACCACGGTGCCGACGTTCGTCTTCGACGAGGTCGACGCCGGTGTCGGCGGGGCGGCGGCGATCGAGATCGGCCGACGGCTGGCGAAGCTCGCCGAGCGCACGCAGGTCATCGTCGTCACGCACCTGGCCCAGGTCGCGGCCTTCGCGAACAACCACCTCAACGTCGTGAAGGACGCCAGCGGGGCCGTCACGTCGTCGAGCGTGCGCCGGCTCGAGGGCGAGGACCGGCTGCAGGAGATGGCACGGCTGCTCTCCGGACTCGGTGACAGCGCCAGCGGCATCGAGCACGCCCGCGAGCTGCTCGACGTGGCCGGCCAGCGAGCCTGACGACCAAGCAGGCGGGTGCCGCCCGCCGACCCGGCCACGGCCCGAGGACCCGGCCACCCACCCGCGCAACGCCCACGGCGAACCGAGGTCGCGCCTCCCGGCAGTTCTGACGTACGATGGAATCCCGTGGCGGACACTCTCAGCGGCGGTACCAATTCTTCGAACTCGACCCCGAAGGTGACGAAGCAGATCTTCGTGACCGGCGGGGTCGTCTCGTCTCTCGGCAAGGGCCTGACGGCGGCCAGCCTCGGCAACCTGCTCACGGCTCGCGGCCTCAAGGTCGTCATGCAGAAGCTCGACCCGTACCTCAACGTGGACCCGGGCACCATGAACCCGTTCCAGCACGGCGAGGTCTTCGTGACCGACGACGGTGCGGAGACGGACCTCGACATCGGGCACTACGAGCGCTTCCTCGACATCAACCTGTCGCAGGCCGCGAACGTCACGACCGGTCAGGTGTACTCGACGGTGATCGCCAAGGAGCGTCGCGGCGAGTACCTCGGCGACACGGTGCAGGTCATCCCGCACATCACCGACGAGATCAAGCGCCGGATGCGCGAGCAGGCGCAGAACGACCCCCAGCCCGACGTCATCATCACCGAGGTCGGTGGCACCGTCGGCGACATCGAGTCGCAGCCGTTCATCGAGTCCGCCCGTCAGGTGCGGCACGAGCTCGGCCGCAACAACGTGTTCTTCGTGCACGTCTCCCTGGTGCCGTTCATGAACGCCTCGGGCGAGCAGAAGACCAAGCCGACGCAGCACTCCGTCGCCGCGCTCCGCTCGATCGGCATCCAGCCCGACGCGCTCGTGCTGCGCAGCGACCGTCCGGTGTCGGAGTCGAACAAGCGCAAGATCGCGCTGATGTGCGACGTCGACGAGGACGCCGTGGTGAACGCCGTGGACGTCCCCTCGATCTACGACCTGCCGACGCTGCTGAACAACCAGGGCCTCGACCAGGTCATCGTCGAGGCGCTCAAGCTCGACGCCGGTCCGGTCGACTGGACCGCGTGGACCCCGGTGCTGAAGGCCGTGCACGAGCCGAAGAAGGCCGTCACGATCGCCCTGGTCGGCAAGTACATCGACCTGCCGGACGCCTACCTGTCCGTCACGGAGGCGCTCCGTGCCGGCGGCTTCGCGCACGACGCCAAGGTGACGCTGAAGTGGGTCGTGTCCGACGACTGCACCACGCCCGAGGGCGCGGCGAAGCAGCTCGGCGACGTCGACGGCATCTGCATCCCCGGTGGGTTCGGCGTACGCGGCATCGAGGGCAAGCTCGGCGCGCTGAAGTTCGCGCGTGAGCAGGGCATCCCGACGCTCGGCCTGTGCCTCGGCCTGCAGTGCATGGTCATCGAGTACGCCCGCCACGAGGTCGGTCTGACCGACGCGTCGAGCACCGAGTTCGACCCGGAGACCTCCACCCCGGTCATCGCGACGATGGCGGAGCAAGTCGACATCATCGCCGGCGGCGACCTGGGTGGCACGATGCGCCTGGGCCTGTACCCGGCGTCGTTCACCGAGCGCTCGCTGGCGGCGGAGCTGTACGGAGCGCCCGAGGCCTCCGAGCGGCACCGTCACCGCTACGAGGTGAACAACAAGTACCGCGAGCAGATCGCGGACGCCGGCCTCGTCTTCTCGGGCACGTCGCCCGACGGCACGCTGGTGGAGTACGTCGAGCTCCCGCGCGACGTGCACCCGTTCTACATCGCCACGCAGGCGCACCCGGAGCTCCGCTCGCGTCCGACCGATGCGCACCCGCTGTTCGCGGGGCTCGTCGCGGCCGCGATCGAGCGCCACGAGGCGTCCAGCCTGTTCGACCCGCAGACCGAGGAGCAGGTCGCGTAAGCGCCGGTCTCCACGATCGGACGGGAGGCGCGGTGCCAGCTGGCACCGCGCCTCCAGTCCGTCCGGGGTCGCGTTCACGGCACCTGGTTCCGGACACGGAACCGCGGAACGACGCGGTGCTGTGTCCGGAACCTGATTCCGATGGGGGCGTCAGGGGGGCGCGTGCTTGGATGGGGACGTGACAGACGCACCGATCGCTGACGAGTCCGCCTCCTTCGAGGTCACCGAATCCACCGTCGTGTACGAGGGCGCCGTCTGGGACGTGCGCCGCGACACCGTCGCGTACAACGGCGACTCGATGGTCCGCGAGTACATCGACCACACCGGTGCCGTCGCCGTGTACGCGGAGGACGACGAGGGCCGCGTCCTGGTCATCCAGCAGTACCGGCACCCGGTGCGGCTGCGCGACTGGGAGCTGCCCGCCGGTCTGCTCGACATGGAGGGCGAGGACCACCTGACGGCCGCGAAGCGCGAGCTGGGCGAGGAGGCCGACCTCGAGGCCGACACGTGGGAGCCCCTGGTCCGGTACAACACGTCCTCGGGCGGCAGCGACGAGTTCATCCAGATCTACCGGGCGCGCGGTGTCCGGTCGACCGAGTCTGCGTTCGAGCGCGAGGCGGAAGAGGCCGACATCGTGACGCGCTGGGTCCCGCGGGCGGAGCTGCTCGAGGGGATCCTGGGCGGTCGGCTCAACAACTCGGCCCTCGTCGTCGCGACGCTCGCCGTCGAGGCCATCGAACAGCGCGGCAAGTGAGCGGGTCCGCGGCCGACGGTCTGCGCGACCTGGTCACCTCCGGCACCTGGACGCACGAGCCGGAGGTCGCCGAGTTCGACGGCGACGTGTTCCGCGTCACCGCGGTCGAGGGCAGTGACGCCTGGCGGACCACCTCGTACGGGTTCGTGCACGACTCCGAGCACGCGCTGCTGCAGCCGACGGACGGGCCGTTCTCGGTCGAGGCGTCGTTCGTGCTCGACTACACCGAGCAGTTCGACCAGGCCGGGGTGTTCCTGCGCGTCGACGAACAGACCTGGATCAAGGCCGGCGTGGAGTTCTCGGACGGAGCGCCGCAGCTCGGCGCCGTGGTGACGCGTGGGTTCTCGGACTGGTCGGTGTCGCCCGTGCCGGAGTGGGCGGACCGGGTGGTGACCGTCCGCGCGAGCCGCGATGGCGACGCCGTGACGATCCGGGCGTGGGCCGAGGGTGAGGAACCCCGCCTCGTCCGGGTCGCGTACCTCGACCCGGACGCCGTCGTGTCCGCGGGGCTGCTGTGCGCCGGGCCGACGCGGGCCGGGCTGACCGTGACGTTCACCGGGTTCCGCGTGGGCACGCCGGACGAGGCGTTGCACTGACCGGGCTCGCCCCGCGCCCGTTAGCCTGCTGAGGTGATGCCCCTCGACCGTGCCGCGGAGACGTACCTGCGGCACGTCGCGATCGAGCGGGGACTCTCGCAGCACACGTTGTCCGCGTACCGGCGGGACCTCTCCGTGTTCACGTCGTGGTTGGCGGCCGCTCCGGTCGTCGAGTCGGACGGTGCGGACCGGGCCGGGGGGTCCTCGGCGCTGGTGGACGTGGCCCGGTTGGCACGGGCGGACGTCTCGGGGTTCGTGACACACCTGGCCACCCGACCGGAAGGTCCGCTGGCACCGCGGTCGATCGCGCGGATGCTCAGTTCGGTGCGCTCGTTCACCGCCTTCGCCGCGGGGGAGGGCTGGCTGCCGCTCGACCCCGGCACCGCCGTCCGGCCGCCGAAGGCTCCGATGCGGCTGCCGAAGGCGATCCCCGTCGAGGACATGGAACGGCTGCTCGGGGCGGTGTCCGTCGACGCCGACGACCCCGTCCAGCTGCGGGACAAGGCCCTGCTCGAGCTGCTCTACGCCACCGGTGCGCGGATCTCCGAGGCGGTGGGGCTGTCGGTGGACGACGTGACGACGCTGTCGGACGCCGACGGTGAGCTCTCGGTCGTGAAGGTCACCGGTAAGGGCAACAAGCAGCGGATCGTGCCGCTCGGCAGCTTCGCCCGTGCAGCGATCGACGCGTACCTGGTGCGGGCGCGGCCGGTGTTCGCGGCGCGCGGGCCGTCGACGCCGGCGCTGTTCCTCGGTGCCCGTGGAGCGCGGTTGTCGCGGCAGAGCGCCTGGCTCGTGATCCAGGCCGCCGCTGCTGCCGCCGACCTGGAGGCGCACGTGTCACCGCACACGTTCCGGCACTCGTTCGCGACGCACCTGCTCGAGGGCGGTGCTGATGTGCGCGTGGTGCAGGAGCTGCTCGGACACGCGAGTGTCGCCACGACGCAGATCTACACGATGGTCACGGCAGACATGCTGCGCGACGTCTACCAGACGGCACACCCGCGGGCGCGCCGGTAGGCAAGCCCGCCCTCAGAACAGGTGGAACTGGGCCGACGCGGCGATGACCGTCGTCGTCACCGCCACGACGAGGGCGCTCGCCGAAGCACTCCGCGCCACGACGGCCCAGGCACCGACGGCCCCGGGACGGACGATGCCGATGACCCCGCACGCGACGGCGAGCAGCCCCGCCAGGCCCCAGGGGTTCGCGACGACCGAGACCACGGCGAGCAGCACCGCGAGCACCGTGAACACGCAGAGCCGACGGTCGCCGGCGGTGCCCGATGCCCACGCGTCCGTCCGGATCGCCGCGGTCTGCACCGAGAACGACGGCCCCACCGGCGCGACGACGATCGGCGTGACCGGGTCAGCAGCAGCCGCGGGGACCCGCGTGGCTGCGCCCCAGGTGCGACCGTCCCACCAGCGCAGACGACGGGCGTCCTGCGGGTCCGGGAACCAGCCTGCGGCCGGCAGCGTCACGGTTGCTCCTCGAGGTGCGGGGTGGATCGACGCTCCCGAGCCTAGGAGCGCGGTCGGCCTCGCCCCAGTCCCCAGCCGGGTGTCAGCACAAGGGGGGACCGGACCGGTGCACTACGGTCGGGGCGTGCCCTCGACGCTCGACGACTTCTGGACCGCGCGACGCAGCGAGCGTCCGAGCCTTCCGGAGGCCGTGCCGGAGGCGTGGTCCTTCGGCGCGACCCCGGAGCAGGCGGATGCGCTCCTGCAGCTCGTGCTCGACGGGGTCAAGGTCGGCACGGCGTCGTCGCTCTGGGACTACGAGGCGACCGGCGATCCGCTGCCCGCGACCGACGAGGTGAGCATCGTGACCGACGGCTCGGGTGCGCCCCGTGCCGTCATCGAGACGACGGCGGTCCGGGTGGTTCCGTTCGACCAGGTCGACGCGGACCACGCCTGGGCCGAGGGGGAAGGCGACCGGACGCTCGAACACTGGCGGACCGTGCACGAGGCGTTCTGGCGCGCACACTCGGAGAACCCGCGGGGGTTCGCGCCGGACATGCCGGTCGTGTGCGAGCGGTTCCGGCTGCTCTGGCCGAACGCCTGAGCCCGAGCCCGAGACCGATCCGGGGTCAGGCGGGGACCGGCTCCGCGTCGACCTCGGTGAACACGTCCTTCACGGCGGCGAGCAGCCGGGCGTTGAAGTCCACACCGAGCTGGTTCGGCACGGTGACGAGCACGGTGTCGGCAGCCCGGACGGCCTGGTCGGCCGCGAGCTCCGCGACGAGCTGTTCGGGCTCACCGATGTAGGACCGGCCGAACCGGGCCAGCCCGCCGTCGAGGTGCCCGACCTGGTCCTGCCCCTCGACCTGCGCGCGGACGCCGAAGTAGTGGCGCGACTCGTCGTCGATGATCGGGATGATGCTGCGCGACACCGAGACGCGCGGTTCGCGGTCCCAGCCGGACTCCGACCAGACCCGGCGGAAGCGCTCGATCTGCTCGGCCTGCAGCTGGTCGAAGGGCACGCCGGTGTCCTCGGTCAGCAGGGTCGAGGACATCAGGTTCATGCCCTGCTCGGCGGTCCACTCGGCGGTGGCACGGGTGCCGGCACCCCACCAGATCCGGTCGCCGAGCGAGTCGGACAGCGGGGAGATCGGCAGGGACCCGACCGACCCGGTCATCTGCGGGTTGGCGTTGGCCATCGGCTCGCCGGCGATCGCACGGCGGAACACGTTCGTGTGCGCTCGGGCCATGTCGCCGCCGTTCTCGTCGGAGGCGTCGGGCACGTAGCCGAACTGCTGGTAGCCGGCCAGGGCGGTCTCGGGTGATCCCCGCGAGACACCGAGCTGCAGTCGGCCGCCGGAGATCAGATCGGTGGCCGCGGCCTCTTCCGCCATGTAGAGCGGGTTCTCGTAGCGCATGTCGATGACGCCGGTTCCGATCTCGATCCGGCTGGTCTTCGCGGCGATGGCGGAGAGCAGCGGGAACGGCGCGGCCTGCTGCGGCGCGAAGTGGTGGACGCGGAAGTAGGCGCCGTCGACGCCGGCTTCCTCGGCTGCGACCGCGAGGTCGATCGCCTGCACCAGGGCCTCCCGCCCGCTGCGCACCTTCGACCCCGGCACGTCACGCCAGTGTCCGAACGACAGGAACCCGATCTTCGTCATGTGCAAGCGAACGCATCCGGAGGCGGGGCCATTCCACCGCGACTACCGTGGCCGGGATGGAGGACCCCCGCCCCGCACTCGAGGCCGAACGCGCCCGCAACGAACGGCTGCTCGCCGAGGTCGAGCGGAGCATGCGCGACGTCAGTGACGCCCGGCAGGGCGCGAACTCCGACGACGAACACGACCCGGAGGGTGCGACCCTGGCCTGGGAACGCGGCTCGCTCGGTGCGGTCCGCGACGGCGCCCAACTGCGGATCCGCCAGGTGGACGCAGCGCTCGCACGACTCGACGACGGCACCTACGGTCGCTGCACGGTCGGCGGCGAGCCCATCCCGGAGGCACGGCTGGCCGCCGTCCCGTGGGCGGCGACGTGCGTCGCGCACGCGTGAGGGGCACGCGATCGGTGCCGCCTGACGGCCTGGAGGCGCGGGCTGTCCCCGTCACGCGCCTCCCGGCATGCGCACCCCGCGTCCACCCCGTGCGCCGCTGATTCCCAGCCGCGCGCCCTACGTTTTCGGCATGGACGGCGACCCGAACGACCGACCCGGCGAAGCCCGGGCCGACGGCGCGCCGCGCCAGCGCTTCCAGTGGTTCCACCGCCTGCGCACCTGGATCCACGCGCGGCCGCACGTGCACCTGCTCTACAAGGTGCTGGTCGGTCTGGTGGGCGGGCTGGTCGTCATCATCGGGCTGATCCTGGTGCCGCTGCCGGGCCCGGGGTGGCTCGTGGTGTTCATCGGCCTCACGGTGCTGGCGAGCGAGTTCCACTTCTTCCACAAGATCATCACGTGGCTCAAGGCGCAGCTGCACCGCTTCTGGGACTGGGCCAAGCGGCACGGGCCGAAGCGTCTGCGCGATGCTGCGGACCGGGGCAAGGCTGACGTCGATGCTGCGCACACCGGTGCGGCGCGGACCGTCGGGGTGCGTGCGCGCGCTCGCGGGACGAACTCGGCGCGACCGGGCCACTAGTCGGGCCGCGGCAGCCGGGCGCTGGTGCTGTCGGCACCGTGCGGTGCCGGTCACCGCGTGCGAGGTTGATGGCTTCGTGCGGCGCTGCAGGCCCGCACCGAGCGATCAACCTCGCACCGAATGGGCATCTCCGCACCGTGCGAGCGCGTTGCGCCAGGCGGACGGGTCGCTACTCGGCCGCGACCCGGATCGAGCCGGTCGCGGTGCGCTCGATGACCTCGGCCGCGCGCTCCTCGACCTCGGCGGCGTCCTTCGACGACAGTTGCAGCACGAGGGCGACGACCGCGGCGAGCACGATGAAGCCGCCGTACCCGGCGATGACGGGGACCAGACCGACCGAGGGCTCGAGCAGGCCGCCGATGACCGAGGGCACCCCGAATGCCAGGTAGCTGACGACGTAGATCGTGGAGAGCAGCCCGGCGCGGTGGGTCGGGGCAGCGGTGGCGAGCAGCATCCGCAGCGGCGCCTGGAACCCGGCGCCGAAGCCGACACCGGCGATGGCGCTGCCGACGACCATGCCCGGCAGGGAGTGCGCGAACACGAACGACACGGTGACGATCGGGCCGAGCACGAGGGCCACGAGCCCGAGCAGGACCGCGCGACGGGTGTCCATCCGCTGGATCGCCAGGCCGGTCAGCGCGCCGACGCCCGTGACCACGGCGATGAGCGCACCGGCGGCGAAGTGGTTCGTGATCCCGAACACCGCGCCGAGCGCCGAGGGCACGAGCGACAGGAACATGCCGCCGAGGGCCCAGCTGGCGACGAGCGAGCCGGCGACGCCGCGGAACAGCCGGCGTGAGGACCGCGGCACGCTGATCGTCGGACGCAGGGAGCGAAGAGCGCCGGGACGACGCTGCACCTGCTCGGGGACGACGAACAGTGCGAGCACCAGCAGCACGAGGAGCGCGCCGAACAGCAGGTAGACGAGCTGCTCCGGTGCCGGACCCCACTGCACCAGCGCGCCGCTCGACATCGCGCCGGTGGCGAGTGCGATCGGCGGGATGACGCCGTTCAGCACGCCGGCCATGGTCGGGTGGCGTTCGAGGGAGTTGTCGATGAGGGCCGCACCGAGGGCCCCGATGAGCAGCCCGACCGAGACACCCTGCACGATCCGGTCGACGATGAGCGCGACGACCCCGTCCGCCATCGCGAACAAGCCGAGCGACAGTGCGACACCCAGGCCGCCGACGACCAGGACAGGCTTGCGGCCGACGTGGTCGGACAGGCGACCCGCGACGAGCAGGCTCGCGAGCAGGCCGGCGACGTAGATGGCGAAGACCCCGGTGAGCATGAGCGGGGTGAGGTGCCACTCGGCTGCGTAGACCGGGTAGATCGGCGACGGCACGGCCGACGACGCGACCGAGACCAGGAGCATCGCCGCCAGGATCCAGAACCCGGCGACCGAACGAGCTGACTGGTGCATGCGCACCCCTTTCCATCACCGTGCAGTACGACTGCATTCGTACCGCACTCGAACAGTACGACGCAAGTCGTACAGCAAGCCGAACGGTGGTAGCGTCCCGTCCATGCCCGCGCACGTCGATGCTCCTGAACTGCTGCCGCAGCCGTCCGTGGCCGAGATGGACCTCCCGGTCGTGATGGACGCCCTGAGCGATCCGATCCGGCTCGCGATCCTGCACCGCTACCTGGTCGACGCGGCCGGGGGTGAGCGCAGCTGCGGCTGGGTCGGCATCGACCGGCCGAAGTCCACGCTGACCCACCACTTCCGGGTCCTGCGCGAGGCCGGTCTGCTCGAGCAGCACCTGGAGGGCCTGACCCGCGTCAGCCGCGTCCGCGTCGAGGACGTGCAGCAGCGGTTCCCCGGGCTCCTCGACCTGGTGCTCGACTGGCAGGTCCCCGCGGCCCTGCTGCGCGAGGGGATCGCCTCGTGAGCGACGGTGCAACCGCCGGCGTGGACACTGTGCACACGCTGCCGTCGATCGTCGCGGACCCCGCCGTCACCACGGCGCTCGCCGCGGACCTGACAGCGGCCGGCTTCACCGTCGACCGGCTCGACTCCCTGTGGGGTGCCGAGGCCGCCGCATCGCTGCACCGCGGTTCGCGGGTCGCCGCGCTCCGTGCGCTCGCCGCCCGCGAGACCACGCCGCTCGGCACCCTGGCGACGCTGTTCGTACTCGGCCTGCCGGTGGCGAGGGCGGAAGCCGCCGCGGCGTTCCCGACCGCCGGACTCGACGCCGTCATCGCCGCGGGCCTGCTGCGCAGCGAAGGCGACGGCAACGGCGCAGACGGGCTCGTCCACCCCACCGTCGACCTGCGCCCCTACGCCTTCGTCGACGACCTCGGCGCCGGCAGCTGGTGGATCGTCTCCGACCTCGGCGAGCTCGCCCTCGGGCACGCCATCAGCGAGGAACACGTCCTCGGCATCGGCGGCGCCACCACGACGCTGAGCGGCCTGCAGGTGCCCGTGCCGGTCGAGCGGGTGCTCGACCTCGGCACCGGGTGCGGCATCCAGGCCATGCACGCGCGGCGCTTCGCCGACCACGTGGTCGCCACCGACATCTCGCGCCGTGCCCTCGACATCGCCCGGTTCAACGCCCGACTCAACGGCATCGACGGCATCGACTTCCGGTTCGGCTCACTGTTCGAGCCGGTCGCGGGAGAGCGCTTCGACCGGATCGTCTCGAACCCGCCCTTCGTCATCACGCCCCGTCGCGAGGGTGTCCCGTCGTACGAGTACCGCGACGGCGGCATGGTCGGCGACGCCCTGGTCGAGACGGTGCTCCGCGGCCTGTCCGACCACCTGGAGCCCGGCGGCACCGCCCAGCTCCTCGGCAACTGGGAGTACCACTGGGGCGTCGACGGCCTGGACCGCGTGCGCGCCTGGTTCGCCGACACCGACCTCGACGTGTGGGTGATCGAGCGCGAGCGGCAGGACCCGACGTCCTACGCGGAGACCTGGATCCGTGACGGCGGGACGAAGCCCGGCACGGCCGAATTCGACACCCTGATGAGCGCCTGGCTCGACGACTTCGCGGACCGTCGCGTCACCGGCGTCGGCTTCGGCTACGTCGTGGTGCGTCGACCCCTGCCGGGAGGCCCGTCCGGCCTCCGCCGGTTCGAGCGGGTCCCCGAGACGCTCGGCTCCAACCCCGCGGGCCTCGGCGCGACGGTCGCCCGCGTCCTCGACGCGGCCGCCTGGCTCGCCGCGCACGGCGATGCCGCGCTCGCCGCCGCCCACCTGTCGGTGGCCGGTGACGTCACCGAGGAGCGGTACTACTGGCCGGGCAACGACGACCCGACCGTGATGACCCTGGTGCAGGGTGGCGGGCTCGGGCGCCGGGTGGACGCGGACACCGCGCTCGCGGCGTTCGTGGGTGCGTGCGACGGCGACCTGTCCGTCGCCGCGATCATCGGAGCGCTCGCGCAGATCACCGGCGTGGACGAGCAGGCGCTCGCCGCCGACCTGCTGCCGGCGGCGCGCGACCTGGTGCTCGACGGGCTGCTCGTCCCCGCTGCCTGACGATCAGGCGCGGTGGTCGCGCCAGCTGTGCTCGGGCGTGTAGCCGAGGAGTTCGCGGGCCTTCTCCGACGACAACAGCGAGCTGACGCCGTCGATGTCCGCACGGCGCTCGATGTCCGGCACGAAGCGCTCGACGAGCTCGATGGTCGGGGTGTCCATCACCGTGTCGGGGCTGGCGATGACGAACGCCTCGAACCCGGTGAGGTCGGCTTCGAGCGCCCGGCGGACGGCCTGGGCGCCGTCGCGGGAGTCGATGTACGACCACAGGTTGAACGTCTTCGCCTCGGGGGTGGCGTCCCACGGGAACGCCGGGTAGTCGGTCTCGTCCATCACGTTCGAGAAGCGCAGGCCGATCATCTTCAGTTCCGGGTCCCAGCGGGTGAAGTGGCGGGCCATCTCCTCCTCGACCGCCTTGCCGAGCGAGTACGACGACTGCGGGCGGACGGCGAACTCCTCGTCGACCGGCAGGTAGGGCGGGTGGTGCTCGCCCATCGGGATGCCGAGCAGGGTCTCGCTCGACGCCCACACGACGTTCTTGATCTTCGCGGCACGTGCGGCGTGGAAGACGTTGATGGACGAGGTCACGTTGTTCGTGATGAGGGCCACATCGGGGACCTGCCCCGGAGCCGGCACCGCCGCGAGGTGCACGACGGCGTCGACGTGGTCGTACCGGTCGTCGATGCCGAGCAGGGCGTTCAGGACCTGGCCGTGGTCGGTCAGGTCGATCCGCACGAACGGGACACGCTCGGGCTTGTCGGGGGAGGGGACACGGTCGAGCAGGACCACGTCGTACCCGTGCGCATCGAGGTCACGCACCACCGCTCGTCCGAGCTTGCCGCTGCCACCGGTCACCACTACACGCGTCATCGCGTCACTCCACATCGTCGTCGGAACACACCCTGGCGGGCACCGACCATCCTGCCCCGCCGCACCTGACGCGACCAGGCCCTGTCCGTACCCCACTGCGGAACCAGGTTCCGGACACGACACCACGGGATCGCGCGGTGCTGTGTCCGGAACCTGGTTCGGGCGGGGTGGGGGAGCCCGTCAGGCGGTGGGGGCGACCTGGGCGATCGCGAGGCGGGCGACGAGCTCGACGTGCTCGGCCATGTCGCGGGTGGGGTCGAAGAGCCACTGGATCTGCATGCCGTCGGACACCGCGAGCAGCACGCTGGTGAGTTCGTCGGGGTCGATGTCGGTACGCAACCGACCGTCCTGCTGCATGGTGCGGAAGTCGGCGGACAGGTCGCGGCGGCTGCGTTCGTAGCGCTCGCGGAAGTACTCGTGCGCCGGGTGCTCGGCGTCGGTGGCAGCGGCGGCGGACAGGTTGACGAACATCTGCACCAGGCCCGGGACCTCGGCGTTGTGCCGCACGATCGCCGCGAGCAGGGCCGCCGGGTCCGCGGCCTGCCAGTCGTGCGCGAGGTCGAGCTCGTCGCGCCGGCGGAGGATCTCGACCCAGAGCTCGTCCTTGGAGTCGAAGTAGTGCAGCAGGCCGGCCTGGGTCAGCTCCACGGCGTCGGCGATGTCCTTGATGCTCGTCCGCCGGAAGCCCTGCGACGCCACGAGGTCCAGCGCGACCGTGAGGATCTCCTCGCGCTTCGCGATGCCCTTTGCGTACGAACCCCGTCGTGCCATGGCCAGACTGTACCGCCCGCAGGAGACCCGAGAAAACCAAGCAACGGTTGGTTTTCGGTGGTACGGTGCAGGAGCTGCCAGCGCGGGCGGCGAACCCGGTGGATGGTGGGTGTGGGCGACGAGGCCCCGGCTGTCCAGGCGGCGCCCCGCGGCCCTGAACGAGAGGACCGACCACCGTGACCACCGTGAACGACGCGAGCACCGCCTCCAGTCCGTCGACGCCGCTGACCGAGCGCATCGATGCGCTCCTCGGCCAGCTGACCACCGACGAGAAGGTGCAGCTGCTCACCGGACGTGACTTCTGGACCACCTGGCCCATCGAGAAGATCGGGCTGCGCCGGATCCTGATGTCGGACGGCCCATCGGGCGTGCGCGGCGAGGTGTGGGACGAGCGCGACCCGTCCCTGAACCTGCCGTCGGCGACCGCGCTGAGTGCCTCGTGGGACCGCGCGATCGCGAAGCGCTACGGCGCCGCCGCCGCGGTGGAGGCCCGCCGCAAGGGCGTGGACGTCGTGCTCGGCCCGACCATCAACCTGCACCGGTCCCCGCTCGGTGGCCGGCACTTCGAGGCCTTCAGCGAGGACCCGGTGCTCACCGGTGACCTGGCCGCGTCGTACGTCGACGGCGTGCAGGAGAACGGTGTCGCTGCCACCCCGAAGCACTACATCGCGAACGACTACGAGACCGACCGCTTCACCGCGTCGACCGAGGTGTCGGACCGCGCGCTGCGCGAGCTGTACCTGCTGGCGTTCGAGAAGGCCGTGATCGAGGCACACGCCTGGGCGATCATGTCGTCGTACAACGCGATCAACGGCGTGACGGCGTCGGAGAACGACCTGCTCGAGACTCCGCTCAACTCGGAGTGGGGCTTCGACGGCATCGTCGTGTCCGACTGGACCGGGGTGCGTTCGGTGGACTCGGCGAAGGCGTCGCAGGACGTCGCGATGCCGGGGCCGAACCCGTGGTGGAGCGAGGGCCCGCTGCTCGCCGCCGTGCAGTCCGGCGAGGTGCCGATGGCAGCGATCGACCGCAAGGTCCGCCGGATCCTGACGCTGGCCGCACGCGTCGGCGCGCTCGAGGGCTTCGAGCCCGTCGCCGCGTCGCCCGTGCACGTCGAGGACGGCATCGCGTTCGTGCGCGAGGCCGAGGCCGAGGGCACGGTCCTGGTCCGTAACACCGGTGTCCTGCCGCTCGACGCCCCCGCCGTGTCGCGCATCGCGGTGATCGGGCACAACGCCGACCAGGCCCGCACGCAGGGCGGCGGCTCGGCCACGGTCGTGCCGTCGCAGGTCGTGTCACCGCTGGACGGCATCCGCTCGGCCTTCCCCGGCGCGAGCGTGGACTACGCGATCGGCGCCGTCGTGCAGGAGGGCATCGCGGAGTTCCCGCTGTCCACCATCACGAACCCGGGCACCGGGGAGCCCGGAGCCCGGGTCGCCTTCGTCAAGGGCGGCGAGGAGCTGTTCGTCGAGGACCGCCGCGCGACGGCACTGTTCTGGTTCGGCGGCGACGCCCCGACCCGCGAAGCCGACCGGCTCGACATCACCACCACCCACACGGCCGAGTCGACCGGGACCGTGCGGTTCGGCATCGGCGCGGCCGGACGGTCACGCATGTGGATCGACGGCGAGCTGCTGCTCGACGAGGACGTGCCGTTCGAGGGCGACCAGCTCGGCGCCGCGTTCCTCAACCCGCCGGCGCGGTCGGTGCCGGTCGAGGTGACCACCGGCCAGCAGGTCGCGATCCGCATCGAGTACGACATCGTGCAGGACGAGACGCTCGGCGGCGTGCTGGCGTACCAGTTCGGCACCGAGCCGTCGGACGACGACCCCGCTGTGCTCATCGAGGCCGCGGTGGACGCCGCCCGTGGTGCGGACGTCGCCGTCGTCGTGGTCGGTACGAACTCCAAGGTCGAGTCCGAAGGCTACGACCGGTCCTCGCTGGCACTGCCCGGCCACCAGGACGACCTGGTGCGCGCGGTCGCCGCGGCGAACCCGAACACGGTCGTCGTCGTGAACGCCGGGTCGCCGGTCGAGATGCCGTGGCGGAACGACGTCGCCGCGGTGCTGCTGACCTGGTTCGGCGGGCAGGAGTACGGCAACGCCCTGGCCGACGTGCTGACGGGGGCGCAGGAGCCCGGCGGACGCCTGCCCACCACGTGGCCGGTCGCGATGGCCGACGTCCCGGTGCTCGACGTCACCCCGGTCGACGGGAAGGTCGCCTACGACGAGGGCGTCCACGTCGGCTACCGGGCCTGGCTGCGGGTCGGCACGGATCCGGCGTACCCGTTCGGCCACGGCCTCGGCTACACCACGTGGTCGATCGAGGGCGTCTCCGCGACCCCGACCGTGCGCGAGGGCGACGCCGTCATCGTCACGGCGACCGTCGCGAACACGGGCGACCGTGCCGGCAAGCACGTCGTGCAGGTCTACGCGTCCCGAGCGGAGTCGGCGGTTGACCGCCCGGTGCGCTGGTTGGTCGGGTTCGCCCCGGTCCGGCTCGCCGCGGGCGCCTCGACGGAGGTCTCGATCGAGGTCCCGGCGCGTGCCTTCGCCCACTGGGACGGCTCGTGGCAGTACGAGTCAGGGACCTTCACGTTGCACGTCGGCGCCTCGGTCGTCGACGACGCCGGAACCGCGTCCCTCGAACTGGAGTGACGAAGTCGTCCGGTTTCCGCGCAGCTCCCGACTCCGTTCAGTAACATCGTTCTGCGCGAGTCGGCTGGTTACCGTCCGCGCACGCACCGACTACGGGGTCGCTGGGTGAGCGACTCGGTCTCCTGATCCGGCCGTTGTTGCCCTGGCCTCCCCGGTGCGTCCCAGAATGCGTCCCCGCGTCCGCGCGGGGACGCATTCGTCGTTCCGGCCCCGATGCGCAGGCGAACCGGCGCGGGAACCAGGTTCCGGGCACAACACCACGGGATCGCGCGGTGCTGTGTCCGGAACCAGGTTCCGTGGCTCGTTCCGGCCCCGATGCGCACCGGTGAACCGGTTGCCGCACTTCGTCCCGGTTCGGAAAAACGAGTGACACTTGGTCAACTTCATACGTCCCAGGTGCGCGGAACGGTGTGACAAACCGCTCGGTAGGTGGAACGATGGGTGCACCATCTCGTGCGGATCAGGGACGAGATGGTCATCCGGCCGGGCTCTCGGGCCTCACCAACTCGATCAGAGCCCCGCCGGATGCCCTTGACTCTCGGTGGTGGTGCGGCGGCAGGACCGCAGGTGGTCGGGCCCGCGGCGCCGGCGCTCAAGCCCGGGGCACCGGCCCTCAGGCCCGCAGCGCCGGGGTGATCTCCTCGGCCACGATGCGCAGGATCCGCTCGTGTGCCGCACGGTCGCCGTTCGCCGGCAGGGTGATGACGAGCTCGTCGGTGGCGGTGACCGCCGGGTCGTCGAGCAGGGCGTCGACGATGGCCGCCGGTTCGCCGGACACGACCTTGCTGAAGCGGAACGGCGGGGTACCCGAGAGCGGCCGGCCCTCGTCGTCCATCCCGGAGGCGTACCCGGTCAGGAACTCCTCGTGCACGGCGCGGTCGTGGTCGTCGAGGAGCGGCACCACGATCCGGCCCACGGCGACCTTGGACTCGCGCTGCGGGTGCAGCTCGGCGAACCGCTCGCGGTAGGCGGCGATCTGGTCGGCCTGCGCCTGGGCGAACGGGGCGCCGGTGTCCTCGGTGTTCAGGGTCGAGCAGTGCAGCAGGAGGCCCTTCTCGGCCGTGCGGACCGCCGTGCCCATGCTGCCGCCACCCCACCACACGCGGTCGCGCAGGCCCGGGCTGAGCGGCTGCAGGGTCAGGTCGGCCCCGGCGGGGATGCTCTCGTAGCCCTTGCCGGCGCTGCCGAGGGGCTCGCCCTGCAGCACCTCGAGCAGCCGTGCGGCGCGGGCCTCGGCCTCGTCGCGGAAGCTGCGGTCGACCGTGCCGAACACCGGGTCGAGGATCGGGCCGTACCCGGCGATGCCCGTGCTGATGCCGAGCTGCACTCGGCCTCCGCTGAGCAGGTCGACGGTGCTGGCGTCCTCGGCCAGGCGCACCGGGTCCTCGTAGCGCATGCCGAGCACGGCGGTGCCGAACGCGATGGTGCTGGTGCGCTGCGCGGCTGCCGCGAAGAAGGTCATCGGGCTCGTCAGGTACGGCTCGAAGTGCCGTCCGCGCACCCAGCCCGTCCCGTAGCCGAGCGACTCGGCGGTCTCGAACAGGCGCAGGCCGTCCTCCAGGGCGCCGGCGGCGCCGTCGGTGCCGCCGTGGTTCGGGACGAAGGAGAGGAAGCCGAGTTCGCGCATGCCGCGAGTCTATGCGCACGTATCGAAGTGCGCCTGAGTCGGCGACGGGGCGGACGGGAGGCCCGTGGCGGGCTGGCACCGCGCCTCCAGTCCGTCATGGCCGTACCTGGGAGGATGGGCGCATGACCGACGTCACCGCCCTGCCCCCGCTCGTCGCCGCGATCCCGGCGGCGGTGGACGGCGTCGTCGACCCCGACGAGGTCTACGAGGCCTTCGCGGCCTGGGCCGCGGAGGGCGGCCGACCGCTGTACCCGGCGCAGGACGAAGCGGTCATCGAGCTCGTGTCCGGCGCGAACGTCGTGCTGAGCACGCCGACCGGCACCGGGAAGTCGCTCGTCGCGGCCGGCGCGCACTTCGCCGCGCTCGCCGAGGGCAAGCGGAGCTACTACACGGCACCGATCAAGGCGCTGGTGTCCGAGAAGTTCTTCCAGCTCGTCGAGCTGTTCGGTGCGCAGAACGTCGGCATGGTCACCGGCGACTCGAGCGTCAACGCCGACGCCCCGATCGTCTGCTGCACCGCCGAGATCCTGGCGAACCTGGCGCTGCGGCAGGGACCGGACGCCGACGTCGACGTCGTCGTGATGGACGAGTTCCACTTCTACGGCGACCCCGACCGTGGCTGGGCGTGGCAGGTGCCGCTGCTCGTGCTCGAGCGTGCGCAGTTCCTGCTCATGTCGGCGACCCTCGGCGACGTCACGACCATCGCCGACGACCTGTCCCGCCGGACCGGTCGGCCCACCGCCCGCGTGACGGGTGTCTCGCGACCCGTGCCGCTCGAGTACCAGTACGTGATGACGCCCGTGCAGGAGACGGTCGAGCGGCTCCTCGAGGAGGGCAAGGCACCGATCTACATCGTGCACTTCGCCCAGGCCGCCGCACTCGAGCGGGCGCAGTCGCTGATGTCGGCGAAGGTCGCCTCGCGCGAACGCCGCGACCAGATCGCCGACGCCATCGCCGGCTTCCGGTTCAGCGCCGGGTTCGGACAGACCCTGTCGCGCCTGATCCGGGCCGGCATCGGCGTGCACCACGCCGGCATGCTGCCGAAGTACCGACGACTCGTCGAGCAGCTCGCCCAGCGCGGCCTGCTGCCCGTCATCTGCGGCACCGACACCCTGGGCGTCGGGATCAACGTGCCGATCCGGTCCGTGCTGTTCACCGGGCTGACGAAGTTCGACGGCACGAAGATGCGCCAGCTGTCCGCGCGGGAGTTCCACCAGATCGCCGGCCGGGCCGGACGTGCCGGGTACGACACCGAGGGCGACGTCGTCGCCGAGGCACCCGAGCACGACATCGAGAACGCCCGCGCCGTCGCCAAGGCCGGCGACGACCCCAAGAAGAAGAACAAGATCAAGCGGAAGAAGGCGCCCGAGGGCTTCGTGTCCTGGGGGCAGGCATCGTTCGAGCGGTTGATCGCGGCCGAGCCGGAGCCGATGGTCTCGCGCATGCGGATCACGCACGCGATGGTGCTGTCCGTCGTCGCCCGTGGTGGCGATGCCTTCGCGGACGTCCGGTCGCTGGTCTACGACAACCACGAACCGCGCTCCCGGCAGCTCGCGATGGCCCGGCGGGCACTCGTCATCGCCCGGACCCTCATCAACGCGCGGGTGATCGAGAAGGTCGACGGCGCCTACCGCCTGACCGTCGACATCGCGCCGAACTTCGCGCTCAACCAGCCGCTGTCACCGTTCGCGCTCGCCGCGTTCGAGTTGCTCGACCCTTCTTCTCCCACTTATGCACTGGACATGGTCTCGGTTGTCGAGGCCACCCTCGACGACCCGCGGGCGATCCTGTCGCAGCAGCAGTTCAAGGAGCGCGGCGAGGCCGTCGCCCGCATGAAGCAGGAGGGGATCGAGTACGAGGAGCGGATGGAGCTGCTCGAGGAGGTCACCTGGCCGAAGCCGCTCGACGAGCTGCTGACCGCCGCGTACGAGGCCTACGCCGCCGAACAGCCCTGGGTGCTCGACTTCCAGCTGTCCCCGAAGGCCGTCGTCCGCGACATGTACGAACGCGCGATGACCTTCGGCGACTTCGTGCGCTTCTACCAGCTCACCCGCTCCGAGGGGCTCGTGCTCCGCTACCTGTCCGACGCGTACCGGACCATGCGACAGACGATCGCCGAGGAACAGCGGACCCAGGAGCTCGACGACCTGATCGAGTGGCTCGGCGAGGTCGTGCGGCAGACCGACTCCTCACTCGTTGACGAGTGGGAGGCGCTGCTCAACGGGGACGTCCTGCTGGCGTCCGAGGAGCACGAGGAGATCGCGCCGCCGCAGCCCGCACGGCTCACCGGCAACCCGCGGGCGTTCCGGGTGCTCGTGCGCAACGCCCTGTTCCAGCGGGTGCTGCTCGCCGCGGCCGACGACGTCGACGGGCTCGGGGAACTCGACGCGACCGCGGGCTTCGACCGGGCCGCGTGGGACAACGTGCTCGAGGAGTACTACGAGGAACACGACAGCATCGGCACCGACGCCGATGCGCGTTCGATGCAGTACCTGGTGCTCGACGAGAGCGGTGCCACCGCATCACCCCGGGTGTGGAAGGCGCGGCAGATCTTCGCCGACCCCGAGGGCGACAAGGACTTCGGGTTCTCGGCGACGATCGACCTGGACGCCTCGGACGAGGTCGGCGAGGCCGTCGTGCGGGTCACCGAGATCGGGCGGTTCGACGGTTGGGCCGAGGTGGACGTCGACTGATCGGCGCTGGGGTTGTCGGACGTGTACCGTCTCCGGCACCACCCCCACCCGAGAGGACTGCGTCATGCGCATCGGATCCAGCATCGCCCTGATCGTCATCGGCGCGATCGTCGCCTTCGCGCTGAACATCCAGCTCGCCGGTATCGACCTCCGCCTGATCGGCTACATCCTGATGGCAGCCGGTGTCGTGCTGCTCATCATCAGCCTCGCCGTGGCCTTCGGCGGTCGCCGCACCACGACCACCACGCGCTCGGGCGTCGACCCGGCGTCGGGGGAGCAGATCACCCGGCAGGATCGGCGCGACGGGACCTACTGACCCGCGGGAAGGGTCAGAAGAGGGTCGCGGGCGGGGTCGCGTCGGGCAGCGCGGACGGCTCGGGGACCTCGGCGCCTGGCCAGCCGGGACCGTGCGGCACGTCGGTGCCGTTCTGGAACGCGGTGGCAGCACCGCGGGCACGCACGTCGGCGGCCTCGTTCATCTCGTGACCGACGTGACCGCGCACCCACTCGAACGTGACCTTGCGGCCCTGCAGTTCCGCGTCGAGTTCCTTGATGATCTCGACGTTGAGGACCGGCTTGCCGTCGGCCTTCCGCCAGCCCTTGCGCTTCCAGCCGGCGAGCCACTCGGTGCACGCCTTGATGGCGTACTGGCTGTCGCACAGGATGTGCAGCGGCTCGCCGGTGTCCTTCGTGGCGCGGAGCAGCTGGAGCACGGCGGTGAGTTCACCGATGTTGTTCGTCGCGCGGGGCCAGCCGCCGGCCGCCCACCGGTCGTCGTCGACGTACCAGGCCCAGCCAGCGGGGCCGGGGTTGCCGAGGGCTGAGCCGTCTGCGGCGGCGACGATCGTCACGATGGGACCTCCTGGTGGTGCCGAGTGCTCGCGAGTGCTGGTCAACCGTAACCGACCGTACGGACGGGCTCTGCGCGGCGGGGCGGCGACCGGATCAGCGCGCTGCGGGATCCAGGTTGAGATCGGTGTCCGTGATGAGCTGGTCGCCCGCTCCCGTCTGCAGCGACGGGTTCAGCCAGCGGAGTTGCGCGACGGTGATGCCCAAGCGTTCGGCGACCGTCACCTGCGCGTCGTCGCTCGACACCTGGTAGGACACCGGCACGCTGTCACGCTCGTGCACCCATCCGTTTGCCCCGGGCCGCGCTGCGCCCACGTCGACCTGAAGGTGCGGGTACGGGTCGGGGATCGTCCAGCGCAACGGAGCAACTGCAAGCACGGAGCCGATGCCGGTGCGTCCGGCATCGTCCCCGTCATCAGACGGCGCCGGCACGAGCGCGACGCTGTGCAGGAAGTCCGGAGTGGACCCAGCCTCGGACAGTCCGACCGAGTCCGGTGCACCGGTCTCCGGGTCCCAGATGACGACTCCGGCGCGGTACCCGCTGGCGTCGCCGCCACCGTCAGCGTCACCTCCGCGGAACTCCAAGCTCATCCACTGCGGGTTCGTCGTGTGGTAGCCGGACAACTCGGCGTCGAAGGTGCCGCTCTCGTTCGCGACGACCCGAACGTGGATCCGGGTGTCACCGCTCGCCGAGACGACATCGGTCTCGGCGGCGACCGTGCCGGCCGCCAGGACCTGCGGCGTGCTGACCTGTTGTGCGGCCGGAGTCGGGTCCGCTCCCTGGCTTCGGTCCGTTCGGTCGAGTGACGCCTGTCGCGTCGGTGTCGGGATCGCGTCGTCGCCGCCGAACGCCGTGCACCCGGCGAGCAGCAGCCCCACCAGTGCCGAGCCGATCACCGCGGTCGTCGCGGTCCGTGTTCGTCCCATCGTTCCCCCTCGTCGGCAGCGTAGCGGGGGCCAAGGGCCTCATCGAGTGCGGGGAGCGGACCGAGCCAGACTCGTTACACGGGGCCGAGGACTACCGTCCGCTGCAGGAGGAAACACCATGAGCGACAGCATCCCGAACGCCCCCGGCCCCGAGCCGTCCGACGACCGCGCACGCAACGACGCGCTCCGCGACGCCGCGCACAGCGACGACGTCGACGGGGTCAGCGGACGCGAGCAGCGAGCAGCGGACACGTCGTACAGCCCGTCGAGTGAGCGCGAGATGGACGCGTCCCAGACGAAGCAACGCGACGACGCCGACCTGCGTGCGGACGGCATCGACCCGTCCAAGGTCATCGCGGCCCCCGGGACGGGCGGCGCGGACGACGCCGGCGACGTCGAGCCCGAACCGGGTGACCTGCACCTGCCGTGGCAGTCCGAGGAGGACCGCCGGGGCTAGCTCGACACCCGGTCGAGTTCGCGCACGAGAGCCTCGCCATCGGTGACGTCCCAGAACGCCATCGGCTGTGGCCCGAAGAAGCCGTCGAGACCGGTGTTCGCATAGACCTTCGCGTTCGTTCCCCACCCGAAGAGCATCGATCCCGGTCCACCTCCCGTCGCGTCCCACTCGACGTTGCAGTGCCGTCGGTCACCGGTCCAGCTCACGGTGCGGTCGGTGCGGCCGATCGGGACCTCCCGCGTGCCGCGAGGGGTGATCACGAGGGCCCGGCGATCGGTCACGGCGTAGACGGTTGTCCGCTTGCGGTACCGCTTCACGAGGAACCGTCCGACGAGCAGGTGCAGGCCCATCAGCGTGAACAGCGACCCGACGACCAAGAAGAAGGGCGGCGCCCCGCTGGTCACGGCCGAGACGGTCCAGAACGCCACGAATCCGCACCAGAGCAGCGAGAACGGGATGAGGAACCCGTCGCGGCCCGAGAGGAGCCTGGCCGGATCGCTCGTGCCGGCCCAGTACAGGTGCTCGTCGGGGCGCAGGTGTTCACGGGCGGTCTGTTGAGGATCGATCACCCCTCGACAGTACGGCCCGTCACTCGCTGTGGCTGAACAGTGCGTACCCCGCCCGGCTACGACACCGAGTCCGGGTGGGAGCCCGTCCGCTGCCCGGACTCGAGCGTCGCGATCGCTGCGAGCTCGTCGTCGGTCAGCACGAAGCCGTCGACGTCGAGGTTCGAGCGGATCCGGGACGGCGTGACCGACTTCGGCAGCACGACCACGCCCTGCTGCACGTTCCACCGCACGAGTACCTGCGCCACGCTCACGCCGTGCGCGTCCGCGATGCCGGTCAGTACCGGCTCGTCGATCAGGCGCCCGCGGCCGAGCGGTGACCACGCCCCGGTCACGATGTCGTGCTGCTCGTGGAACGCGATGAGTTCGCGCTGCGGCAGCCACGGGTGCCGTTCGACCTGGTTCAGCGCCGGTACCTCGCCGGTCTCGTGGATGAGTCGCTGCAGGTGCGGCACCTGGAAGTTCGAGACACCGATGCTCCGTGCCCGCCCTGACTCACGCAGTTCCACCAGAGCGCGCCAGGTCTCGACGTAGCGGTCGTTGGCGGCGGCCGGCCAGTGGATCAGGTAGAGGTCGACGGCGTCGAGCCCCAGCCGCTCGAGGCTGCCGTCGAATGCCCGCAGGGTCGCGTCGCGCCCCTGGTGGTCGTTCCACACCTTGGTCGTCACGAAGACGTCGTCACGGTCCAGCCCGGAGGCCCGGATCGCCTTGCCGACGCCGGTCTCGTTGCCGTACATCTCGGCGGTGTCGACGTGCCGGTAGCCGGCGTCCAGCGCGAGGCCGACCGCCGTCTCTGCCTGGGTGTCGTCGACCTTGTAGACGCCGAAGCCGATCGCGGGGATCGAGCGGCCGTCGCGCAGGGGAACTGAGGTGACCATGCACCCATCCTGCCGGTGCCTGGCGGGCGCGCGCCGGGCCTCCAGGCCATCTGTGGAGAACGCGACCCGTACGCCGGGCGCACGTTCCTTCCCATACCGGCCGCGATGGCGAGTGGAAACGGGCGTACCTGGTCAGAACTTCCGACCAGGTACGCCCGTTTCGACCAGGTACGCCCGAAACCACCCGCCGCCGCGCGCCCGGCCGCCGCCCGCCGCAGCCGCCCGCCGCTCAAGTCGGCAGGTGCACCGGCTCGGTGTCGGGGAGGGGGCTGGCGTCGCGGCCGCGCAGGTCGGGCAGCCAGCTGCGCATCGCCAGGGGGAGCAGCACGCCCAGGCCGGCCATCACGGCGCCGACGGTGAAGCCGCCGACGGGGCCGCTGCCGTCGATCAGGAAGCCGGCGATCGCCGAACCGCCGGCGGCACCGATCAGCTGGCCGGTGCCCATCCAGCCGTAGGCCTCGGCCGTGTCGGAGAACTTGACGGTGGCGGAGACCGAACCGAACATCACCGCGAGGGCCGGCGCGATGCCGACACCCGCGATGACCAGGGCCAGGCAGAGCCACCAGAAACCCGTGCCACCGAGGGCCAGGGTGAGGCCGACGAAGACGACGGCCATGCGCGTCCACAGGGTGTTGCGGGAGATCGGGCGGTGGCCGAACGCCAGGCCGCCGGCGAGCGAACCGACCGCGAACACCGCGAGGACGATGCCGGCGTTCGGGCTGCCCTCGCCGAAGACGCTCGTGACGCTCGCCTCGACCGCGGCGCAGGCCCCGATCAGCAGCAGACCGGTCAGGGTGGCGACGACGACGGCAGGGCGCTTCAGCACGACACCGAAGGCGCGCTTCGAACGGGGGATGCGGACGCGGCCGAGCTCGGGGGAAGCGATGAACCACGCGCCGCCGACGACCAGGAACACCATCGCGACGACGATCGCCTCGACCGTGCCGACCTGGGTGGCGACGAAGGTGGTGATGACCGGGCCGGCGACCCAGATGAGCTCCTGCGCGCTGGCGTCGAGGGAGAAGAGGGGTGTGAGCTGCGCCGACGTCACCATCTTCGGGTAGATGGTGCGCACCGCCGGCTGCACGGGCGGGACCGCCAGACCGCCGAGGAACCCGACCACCACGTAGCCCCAGAGCGGCATGACCACGAACGCGATGACCACCATGCTGATCAGCGCGACGATGCTCGTCAGGATGAGGACGGGGCGCATGCCCCAGCTGCCCATCCACCGGCTCGTCAGGGGGCCGGCCAGCGCCTGCCCGATGCTCGTCGTCGCGAGCACCAGACCGGCCGCGCCGTAGGAGTCGAACACGTGCTCGACGTGCAGCAGGTAGGCCAGCGACAGCATGCCGAACGGGAACCGCGCGGTGAGCTGTGCGGCGATGACACGACCCACGCCAGGGGTCTTCAGGAGGGGCCCGTACGTACTCACGAGACGAGTGTACGGACCGGCCGGACGGGGGTGTCCCCCGTCCTGGGGAGGGGCGGTTCGCGACACGCCGAGGCGTTGATTCCACATCTGTGGATCGGGACTGTCCACCGGTGTGGGGAAGTGTCGGTGGTCGGCCGCAGACTGGCGGAAACTCGGGCCTCCCGGGAATCCACAGACTGTGGAGGACGTTGTGGAGAACTACATGGCTGTAACACTTCCTCTAGTGGTCGGTGCTGCGGCTAGCCACTAGATGTAGTGTGGAGGCATCGCAGCGGCCCCTCCCGGACACGACTGCGGACAGACATCAGCACCACCTCCACAGCACAGCAGAAACCAGTAGGAACCAGGGGAGAACATGGCCGTCACCGTCTACACCAAGCCGTCCTGCGTCCAGTGCACCGCGACGTACCGGGCCCTCGACAACAAGGGCATCGAGTACGAAGTGCACGACGTCTCCACGGACGAAGCAGCGCTCGAGCACGTCAAGAGCCTGGGCTACATGCAGGCCCCCGTCGTCGTCACGGACGACGACCACTGGTCGGGCTTCCGCCCCGACAAGATCGCGACCCTCAGCGCCGAACTGGCGTAGTCGTTCTGCGGGCCCCGAAGGGGCCCGCAGGCAGGGCATCTCGGGAGGCGCGACTCGCCTCTCCTGGCCCGTCCGGTCCGCCTGTCCGCACCTTTCCACGAGGAGCGCACCATGAGCCGATTGGTCTACTTCTCGAGCGTGTCCGGGTACACCGCGCGCTTCGTCGAGAAGCTCGGCCGCGACGCGGACCGGATCCCGCTCTACCCGAGCGAACCGTTCCTGCACGTCGACGAGCCCTACGTCCTGGTCCTGCCCACCTACGGTGGCGGCAACGGCGAGGGTGCAGTCCCCAAGCAGGTCATCAAGTTCCTCAACGACGCCCACAACCGCTCGCTGATCCGCGGCGTGGTGGTGGGTGGCAACACGAACTTCGGCGAGGCGTACGGCCTCGCAGGGGACGTCATCGCGCAGAAGTGCAACGTCCCCCTTCTCTACAGATTCGAACTCTTCGGGACCCCTGACGACGTGTCGGCGGTCAACTCAGGATTGGATGCATTTTGGACGCAGCAGTTGCAGACGTCGATCTGACGTCGCCGCAGACGGGGATGGACTACCACTCCCTCAACGCGATGCTCAACCTCTACGACGCGGACGGGAACATCCAGTTCGACAAGGATCGTGAGGCCGCCAAGCAGTTCTTCCTGCAGCACGTCAACCAGAACACCGTCTTCTTCCACAACCTGAAGGAGCGGCTCGACTACCTGGTCGAGAACGAGTACTACGAAAAAGCCACGATCGACATGTACTCGCTGGACTTCATCCAGCGACTCAACGACCTGGCGTACTCGAAGAAGTTCCGGTTCCAGACGTTCCTCGGCGCGTTCAAGTACTACACGAGCTACACGCTCAAGACGTTCGACGGCAAGCGGTACCTGGAGCGCTTCGAGGACCGCGTCGTCATGACCGCCCTCGGCCTGGCCCAGGGCAACGAGCAGCTCGCCATCGACCTGGTCGAAGAGATCGTCGCCGGCCGCTTCCAGCCCGCGACCCCCACGTTCCTCAACACTGCGAAGGCACAGCGCGGCGAGCTCGTCTCCTGCTTCCTGCTCCGCATTGAGGACAACATGGAGTCGATCTCGCGCGGCATCAACTCCTCGCTGCAGCTCTCGAAGCGCGGCGGCGGCGTGGCCCTGCTCCTCTCCAACATCCGCGAGGCCGGCGCCCCGATCAAGCAGATCGAGAACCAGTCCTCGGGCATCATCCCCGTGATGAAGCTGCTGGAAGACTCCTTCTCCTACGCGAACCAGCTCGGTGCGCGTCAGGGTGCCGGCGCGGTCTACCTCAGCGCCCACCACCCGGACATCATGAAGTTCCTCGACACCAAGCGCGAGAACGCCGACGAGAAGATCCGCATCAAGACGCTGTCCCTCGGCGTCGTCGTGCCGGACATCACGTTCGAGCTCGCGAAGAACAACGAGGACATGTACCTGTTCTCGCCGTACGACGTCGAGAAGGTCTACGGCGTCCCCTTCGGCGACGTCCCGATCTCCGAGAACTACCGCGCGATGGTCGACGACTCGCGCATCAAGAAGACGAAGATCAAGGCGCGTGACTTCTTCACGACCATCGCCGAGATCCAGTTCGAGTCGGGCTACCCGTACATCGTGTTCGAGGACACGGTGAACAAGGCCAACCCGATCAAGGGTCGGATCAACATGTCCAACCTGTGCTCGGAGATCCTGCAGGTCAACACCCCGACGACCTTCAACGAGGACCTGTCCTACAAGGAGATCGGCAAGGACATCTCCTGCAACCTCGGCTCGCTGAACATCGCGCTGACGATGGACTCGCCGGACTTCGGCAAGACCATCGAGACGGCCATCCGCGGCCTGACCTCGGTCTCCCAGATGTCGCACATCACCTCGGTGCGTTCCGTCGAGGACGGCAACGACAAGTCGCACGCCATCGGCCTCGGCCAGATGAACCTGCACGGCTACCTCGCTCGTGAGCGCGTCTACTACGGCTCCGAAGAGGGCATCGACTTCACGAACATCTACTTCTACACGGTGCTGTTCCACGCCCTGCGTGCGTCGAACAAGATCGCGATCGAGACCGGCGAGACCTTCGACGGCTTCCGCGACTCGAAGTACGCGTCGGGTGAGTTCTTCGACAAGTACACCGACCAGACGTGGACGCCCGCGACCGCTCGTGTTGCCTCGCTGTTCGACAACGCGAACATCACGATCCCGACGCAGGACGACTGGAAGGCGCTGAAGGCGTCCGTCCAGGAGCACGGCATCTACAACCAGAACCTGCAGGCCGTCCCGCCGACCGGTTCGATCTCGTACATCAACCACTCGACGTCGTCGATCCACCCGATCGCGTCGAAGATCGAGATCCGCAAGGAAGGCAAGCTCGGCCGCGTCTACTACCCGGCGCCGTTCATGACGAACGACAACCTGGACTACTACCAGGACGCGTACGAGATCGGTGCCGAGAAGATCATCGACACGTACGCCGCGGCGACGCAGCACGTGGACCAGGGCCTGTCCCTGACGCTGTTCTTCAAGGACACCGCAACCACGCGTGACATCAACAAGGCGCAGATCTACGCATGGCGCAAGGGCATCAAGACGATCTACTACATCCGTCTCCGCCAGCTCGCGCTGGAGGGCACGGAGGTCGAGGGCTGCGTCAGCTGCATGCTGTAGAGCTGCCGCTCTGCTCCCTGGAGGCGCGGTGCCAACCCGCACCGCGCCTCCAGTCCGTCACTTAGTCACCATCTCTGTAAGGAACACACGTTGGTCGAGAAGCTGAAGCTCATTGATCGGGTCCAGGCCATCAACTGGAACCGCATCCAGGACGACAAGGACGTCGAGGTCTGGAACCGTCTCGTCAACAACTTCTGGCTGCCCGAGAAGGTGCCGCTGTCGAACGACGTGCAGTCGTGGAACACGCTGACGCCGGCCGAGCAGACCCTGACCATGCGTGTGTTCACCGGTCTGACCCTGCTCGACACCATCCAGGGCACCGTCGGCGCCGTGTCGCTCATCCCCGACGCGATCACCCCGCACGAGGAAGCCGTCTACACGAACATCGCGTTCATGGAGTCGGTGCACGCCAAGTCCTACTCGTCGATCTTCTCGACCCTCGCGTCGACGCGTGAGATCGACGAGGCCTTCCGCTGGTCCGAGGAGAACCCGAACCTGCAGAAGAAGGCGTCCATCGTGATGGACTACTACCAGGGCGACAACCCGCTGAAGCGCAAGGTCGCCTCGACGCTGCTCGAGTCGTTCCTGTTCTACTCGGGCTTCTACCTGCCGATGCACTGGTCGTCGCGCGCCAAGCTCACGAACACCGCCGACCTGATCCGCCTTATCATCCGTGACGAAGCCGTCCACGGGTACTACATCGGGTACAAGTACCAGAAGGGCCTCGAGACCCTCACGCAGGCCGAGCGCGACGAGCTCAAGGACTACACGTTCTCGCTGCTGTTCGAGATGTACGAGAACGAGGTGCAGTACACGCAGGACCTCTACGACGAGGTCGGTCTGACCGAGGACGTCAAGAAGTTCCTGCACTACAACGCCAACAAGGCGCTGATGAACCTGGGCTACGAGCCGATGTTCCCGAAGAACATCACGGACGTGAACCCGGCCATCCTCTCCGCTCTGTCGCCGAACGCGGACGAGAACCACGACTTCTTCTCGGGGTCCGGCTCGTCGTACGTCATCGGCAAGGCCGTGAACACCGAGGACGAGGACTGGGACTTCTGATCCTGGTCTGACTCGTGGGGACGCCCCGCTGGCTTCGGCTGGCGGGGCGTCCGTGGCTTCGCGGCATGGGTGAATCTACGTCCCCAAGACGCGCGGGTAGCAGCTTTGGGGCGATGTCAATGTGGCGGGCAACAGGTGCGTGATCAGCACAGATCGGGGACTTTCGATTGTGCTGTAGCACCCAACATAGACCCGGTCTACAGGGCGAGGGGTGAAGGGGCTACAGACCATGAGGCTCGCTTGATCCTCAGGGGACGCATGCAACGGCGAATGCATGGCTCGACGAACCCCTGTCCTGCGACCGGCGCGTAGGAACGTATCTAGAACCAAGACGCACGTCCTTCGTTTACGTCGATCGTGGCATCGTCGTAGATTTGAACGGTTTCAAGAAACGTGATCGCGGGTAACGATTTACGGCTGCGTTCGCCTAGCTGTATCGTCACGACGACCGTGCAAGCCCGTGGAGAGAAGCGATCGGCCACCTCGGGTTGAGTTCTGAGGTTGGAGAACGAACGGTATAAGATCCAACCGTGACCGCCCAGTTTCGCTTGCGCTCCGTGACCGCTTTCGGGAAGACGATGCCTCCGTTGAGTGTACAAATAGGCGCTGCGGATGAAGAGCGCGGCAACGCGTTCACCGCGATCACTGGTAAGAATGGGGTAGGGAAATCCAGGCTCTTGTCTGCGGCGGCGGCCGCTTTTGAGGGGCTGAGTTCGGGGAGATCGCGCCGAGGTGTGTCAGCAGCGGTGGAGTTCGAAGTCGACGGTATCCTCGTTGAGGCGGAAATCTCGCGGGGGCAGATAACCTACAATCCGTCTATCGCAAACTTCGGCTCCTCGAAAGCCCCCGGACCCACCCGTGTGATTGCGACGACCGCAAGCGCTTTTGATAAGTTCGATATTCCTCGAATATCTGAGGCTCGGAATATCCGGCAGGAATTGACAAACTATCGTTATCTGGGTTTGAAGGATTCTAGAGGCCGGATATCGGCGACGGCGGGCCTCTATCGAGCACTAGAAAACATTTTCGACGGTTTGAGCGCGGATAACTATCGTCGGAGTGCCATCAGCGGCGTGTTTGCTGATTTAGGATACCAGCCGCGCGTCGAAGTCTTGTATAGCTGGACTCATGCCGGAGAGGAGTTTCTAACAGAGGGAGTTGCTGCGGGGATTCCCGGATATGTCGCGTTTGACAATCGCCCTGAGAGTAAGTTTCGGGTCAACCCAGGTTCCTCGCTGGATATGAATGGGCGGCTTTTGGTCTTAGAGGAGGCGGCATCTCTTGCGGCGGAGGTTGAAGATCGTGGCAAACTTCGTCTGCACGCGGACTTTGTCGACCATACGGCGAGCAGTCGAATTCAACATTTACGAGCCGCTCAACAATTGCGTCGAGCGGGCCTGATTCGAATCGAAAGCGTCAACCTGTTTCGCGACGGATCGTCTGAGCCGGTGGATGTGCAGTATGCGAGTTCGGGAGAGATGTCGCTTGTGACTACGATGCTCGGCATTGCGTCGTCGATCGATGACGCAAGCCTTGTGTTGATCGATGAGCCAGAAATCAGTCTACATCCTGAACTGCAGTCACAATATATTCCGAGACTTCGGTCCGTCTTTCGGAACTTCGATGGTTGTCACTTCGTAGTTGCGACCCACTCGCCGTTGATCATTGCTGGGATGCCTGATCGTCAAAGTCAGGTCATATCGTTGGAGTCGACAAATGTTCGAATTCCAGAGCGAGCAACGGATGGAGCGCGTCTCGAGATGGATCAAACTGAGCGGTTTGAGCGATCGACTGACGCTGTTCTCCTTAATACCTTCAACGTCGCGGGTCCGGACAACCTTTATCTGAAGCAGACACTAGTTCGCGCTCTCCGCATTGCAACCAAGGGTGACCTCGCTAGCGAGGAATTTTCCTATCTGTCGAGCGTTCTGAATGATGCCCTCACCGCTTCTGCGCTCTCATTGAACCTTCGACGTGTGATTGAGGATTTGAATAAAACGGTCGACCGAGTTCGGGGTGTCCAATGATCAGGCATTTGCCCGCAGTCACCTATGATGGCTCTGTCGCGAAACTCGTTGATGCGTTCAATGCGCGCTTGGTCCATAATCACCTCTATTGGTCTGACGCGGCGGTCGATCCTGTCAGGGCGACGGTCAAAACACATTATCAGGCCGCGCAGGGCTTTCTTTGTTGCTATTGTAGGCAAACGTATCCTGTTCAACACATGCGCGCGTGGGATGCAGAACACATCGTTCCGAAGCGCTTGCATCCGGAGTTTATGTTCACCCCGGAGAACTTAGCGTTGTCCTGCCCGGATTGCAATGGGCCAAAATGGGACAAGGAGACACTCGTGGATCCTACGCTTAGGGCCTACCCCCTCCGAGGGGACGCCTTTTTGATCGTCCACCCGCATTTCGATGCGTACGAGGATCACATCGTAAGGGGTGATTATGTGTACACTGCTGTCGAGGGTTCCGAGAAGGGCGCTTGGACAATCATTGAATGCAATCTGGGGAGGTTCGTTCAGATGCAAATCGGGTGGCCCGAGCCGCTCGGGGATGAGGACTTCGAAGACGAGGTCGAGCGTGCCGCTTCGGGTGACGCGGCCGCGGTATCTCAGATTGCGGCTGAACTCCGGCAGTGATCGTCCGATGCACGCATGAGTGAAGGACATTTGAGGTTGCGACATGGCTTAATTCGAGACGCGCTTTCCCGACGGCGGGACCGCGGCGCGTTGTCGCACTGCTCAACCAGAGTCGTCGCACTCCTCAACCAGCATCTTCGACCACACCTTGCCGTCGGCCGAGGCTGCGGCTGACGGGGGGGGGGCGTCATCACATACTGGGCGGGTGCAGGCGGACAACGGACCGAGTTTGTCGCTCGGCCCCATGCGTCAGGGGAGCCATCCCGCAGTTGGAATTCGGGATGAGCTTGTCCGCATCGACGAACTCGATCGCCCGACGGAGCACCTCCGCGACCTCCTCCGGAGTCTGCACGGTTTCGGTCGCGACGTCGATCGCCCCGAGCATGACCTTCTTGCCGCGGATGAGCTCGACGAGCTCGAGGGGAACGTGGGAGTGGATGCACTCGAGCGAGACGATGTCGATCGAGGACTGCTGCAGGAGCGGGAAGGACAGCTCGTACTGCGGCCACTCGGCGCCAAGGGTTTCCTTCCACTTGTTGTTCGCTTCGATGCCGTAGCCGTAACAGATGTGCACGGCGGTCTCGGCGCGCAGGCCCTCGGCTGCACGCTCGAGCGCGGCCACGCCCCAGTCCTGCACCTCGTCGTGGAAGACGGTGAAGGCAGACTCGTTCCGATGCGCTGAGAGCTGTTGTTGCTCTCAGACATGTCGCGCAGGTGCTTCCACGATCGTACGGTTGCCTTTGCAACACGATGTCCCGGGGAATGGGGGTTTCTTGGCTGGGGAACTGAAGCTCGACGAGGGCGGGCTCGCGTCGCTCGTTCGAGAGCTGCACGTGCACAGCGCTGGCAGTGACGAGCATGCCGCGCAGGCGGACGCTGCACTCGGGGCGGCGGCCGGGGCGGTGTCGTCGGCCCCGCTCGCAGCGGCGGTAGAACAGCTGGCCGCTCGCTTTCGCGGCGGATTCGACGACATAGGCCTCAGGATGACCAGTCTCGGGGGCGCGCTGACTTCCGCGTCCTCGGCTCTCACCGCGACGGATGCGGAGCTCGCCGGCAGCGCACGGAGCATGAGCGAGTGAGCGTCCTCGCCGGTGCCTTGACTGCTGCTGACGTCACCGACGTGCCGGACGATGCTGATGCACTTCGTTCAGCTGCGCGTCTGTTCTCGACCGCTGCGGACGGTGTCCTCGGCGCAGCGACGCGCGCGTCACGGTCCTGGGCAGGACTCCCGGCGGTGTTCACCTCCGATGCATTGCAGCCGGCGCTGACGCCGCTGATGGATCCCGCCGTGCAGAAAGCGCAGCAGATGCAGGCTGCCGCGGAGGAGTTCTTGCAGATCGCATCCCGTGCGGCGAACAGCATCGACGATCTGAAGGATGACCACGACCGGCTTGTCCGACAGATCGAGCAGTTCCACTCGTCCGCGCCTGGCCAGGTTGCCACGGCCGCTGCGAAGCAGGCAGCCAGCGGGGACCTGCTCGGAGCCGTAGGCACAGTCGTCACGAACTGGCAGCAGGTGCCTGATCTCGTCGCCGAGGAACTCGGACTGCGCATCAAGGTGCAGGCGCACAACGACAACGTCACGACGACCCTCGCCAGCATCGCGGCACAGGTCGAGGGCATCAGTCCCTCCACCGTGGACGCCCATCCCGTTCACACCGCTGCGGACGTGTCGTCGAGTGGTGGCGGCGACCACAGCAACTGGTTCGAGGACGCGTGGAACACCGCCAAGACCGCCGTTGGGGTCGGCGGGGCAGTCCTCGGCGCGGAAGCAGAAGCGGCGTGGCCGCACGTGCAGGATGCTGCCGCGGTCGCCGGCAACCTGTTCGCCTCGATGGGCAACGCCATGGTCAACCACCCGGACGAGATGCTCGAGCTCCTCGGCGGTATCGCGACGATGACCTGGGGAGCCGCGATGGAAGGCGGCGGGGTCGCACTCGATCTCACCGGGATCGGAGCGATCGGCGGAGTCCCGTTGAACATCTCCGGTGCAGCGGTGATGGCCGCAGGTGCAACCGCCGCTGCGGCCGGCGCAAGCCAGCTCGGCGTGCACGCGATGACCGACGACGGGGTGAGTCCGAACCGTACCGATCACGTCGAGCAGGCGGAGAAGGATCCGTACGGGCCGAACGAGGAACACCCTGGGCGGAACAACAAGGGCGAGTACCAGTCGAAGGACAACGACAAGGCCCGTGCCGACTCCTCACAGAAGGAGGCGCAAGGCATCGAGCAGTACGAGCAGCAGCGTGGTGTCGACGTCGATACGACTCGCGTCCGCGCGTCTCAAGACGGAGCAGGCCAGACCCGCTACTACGACGGCCTCGTGGAAAAGGCTGATGGAACGTACGAAGGAATCGAAGTGAAGAGCGGGACTTCCAGGGACACCGGCCAGGAAGCGTTCGACAACGGTGTTTCCTACGACAAGCCCGCGTATGCCACGCTCCATGGGGTGCGCATCAAGATCACCTCTGTCGCCTACGAGCACGTGGAGTAGCCCGCCTTGATCATCATGAAGTCCAACGGGTCAGTCAGCAGTGTGCTGAACGACACGTTCCGCCCGCTCCCGGACCAGGTGCGACGCAGCCTCGGCCTTCTCGACAACGACGACCACTTCGCGTGGCTCGTCTTCTCCGCGCCGATCGACGACCAGACCTGGCGCGCCGGCCCGCAGTCGGTCATCGACGAGTACGGCAACTCCTACCTCCAGGCCGGTGGCACCGCCGAGAGGATGAGCGTCGAGCTGCGCCGCCGCGAAGACGACGGTGAGTGCCGCTTCTACATCGTCGGCCGCGACCACGATCTCACCGAACCGCTCACGGAGACCGTCGACGTGCAGGCGGCGCACGAGCCCCGGCATCCTGCCGAGCTGTTCACGGCCGACCAGGCTGCGCCGGTGTTCATGCACTACGTCGAACACCAGACGGTCCCCGACGGCTACACGCTCCGTCTCATCGCCGACATGTAGAAGGTGGCGACGCCACCGTCGCGTGTCCGCGACCGTGTGCGGGACAGGAGGCGCGGTGCCAGCTGGCACCGCGCCTCCTGTCCGTTGCTGCTCACGCGACCGCGTGCAGTCACGCAGCCAACCGAGTTCGGCTGGCCATGTGCTGGGGATGGTGCTGGGGCCGGATCACCCGAGGGCGCCGCCCCAGAAGTCGTGACCGCCGAAGACGACGTTCACCGGGACGGCCTGCGCCCGGTCGGTCACGTACCGGTACACGCCGCCCGGACGTCCGAGCCACAGTACCTGCGCTGTCGTTGTGGTCGTCGCGACGGTCCGGAGCTCCACCACGTACTGCCCGGAGGGGATCTGGAACTGCGCCGTCTGCTCGCTGTCGAGCAGCGTCGAGAACCGGGTCGAGAACGATGCACCGGTCGTCGCGTTCGTCACCGTGACGGTCGCACCGCTCAGCTGCGCCGACGGGCTGCGGGACGCCGAGGCCGCGTAGACGACCAGGTCGTAGTCACTGTGTGCGTAGTGCCGTGACAAGGTGACTCGGGACGCCGGGAGCGTTCCTCGCTGTTGGTACACCCGGGTCTTCCAGACGGCGGGCGACGCCGTTCCGCTGGCGTAGGCCTCGATACGGTACTTCCCGGTGCTCAACCCGACGAACCGGTACTGGCCCGCGCTGTCCGAGGTCGTCCGGAACACCTGCGAGGTGTCCTCGTTCCAGGCGTACATCAGGCGACCGGTGGCGGGTCCCGTCGGGCCGACCACGCCGCCCTGCACGGTGGCGCCGATCACGAGCGGCACGGTGACCGCGACTGTGGAACCGCCGCGGAGGGCGATGCCCGAGCGGAGTCCGGGGGCGTAGGTCTCCGTTCCGTGCGGCGGGAGCTGCCGCGTCGTCACCGTGACGGTGTCCGGTGCGGGGATGCCGGTGAACGTCGCGGCGCCGTCATCGTCGGTGGTGGCGTTCCCGACGACGACGTCGGTGCCGATCGCTGCGAGTTCGACGTCCGCCAGCTGGATCGCGGTGCCGTCCGGCGTTGCGAGCTGCACGGTGATCGTTCCGGATCCGGCCGCAGTCGCTGGTGGCGCGAGGCCGATCAGCGCACCTGCTGCCAGCGCAACGGCCAGCGTCGTCCCCGTGATCAGTCGCATCGCGTTCCCCGATGGTTGGCCAGCCGTGCGTTGCCAGGGACTGTACGCGCACGGCGGGCGAGCGGTGGGGCAGGCACATCGCAGCAGCGGTCACGCGGAAGCCGTCTCGGCTTCGACAGGCGTCACGAGATGCGGGTCGCACCGATCGCCCAGACGCGGGGCGGTTCGGCACCGTTGACCGCGTGGTCACCGATGATCCGCGCCTTGAACACCCACGGGTTGTGGCTGCCGGCGGTGCGAGCGTTCCGCCAGTGCCGGTCGAGGTTCTTCGTCGTGCTCACCCCGGACGCCGCGAGCGCGTCGAACAGGTGCGAGGTCGCCGTCGTCGCCAGCGTGGTCAGCGCCACCTGCGCCTGCGCGGTCGCGAGTTCGGCGCGGTCGTTGCGGCGCTCGTCCTCGGCTGTGTCGAGCCCGGCTCCCTCGTGCGCACCCTGCAGGGCTGCGGCGGCCCGGTCGACGATGGCGGTGGCGGCGAACCCAGCCGCCGACACCTCGCCGACGACCTGCAGGATCTGCGGGTCTGCCGCGAACGTGTCGGCGTTGCCGTGTGAGAAGACGCGGGTGCGGTTGCGGACCTCGCGCGCGATCTCCCGCTCGGCTGCGAGGACGGACCCGGCGAGGACGCTCAACAGCACGCCCTGGTAGAACGCCGTCTGGTACTTGAACCGCTCGTCGAAGGGGATCACCGCATCGGCCTGCACGACGGCGTCGTCGAAGGTGCTGGTGCCGGAGCCGGTGGTGCGCTGCCCGAACCCGTCCCAGTCGTCGGTGTGCGTGACCCCGGGCTGGTGCGCGTCGACGATCGCGATGACCCGCTCGCCGGTGTCCGTGCGCTCGGCGTAGGTGTCGATCCAGTCGGCGAAGATGCTGCCGGTCGAGTAGTACTTCTGCCCGGTGATCCGGAACGTCCCGTCCGGCTGCGGGGTCACCTTCGTGATCACGTCGCCGACCTGCACTGACCCGACCTCGGTCCACGAGTTGCCGGCGATCTCACCACGGCCGAAGCGGTCCAGCCACCCCTCGCGTTCCCCGGTCCGTGCGACCAACCGATCCTCCACCAGTGCGAAGTGGCCGCGGAGCGCCTGGGGGATGTTGCTGTCAGCGGCGGCGAGTTCGGTCAGCAGGCGGAACAGCTGGGGCAGTGTCGCCCCGGCTCCGCCGTGGGCGACGGGGACGCGGACGGCGCCGAATCCTGCCGCGGCGAGTTCGCGGATCTCCTCGAACGGGAGGCGGTGGTCGCGTTCGCGCTCGGAGGCGCCGGCAGCGACGCGGTCGAAGATCGGACGGAAGCGGGCGAGGAGCTCGTCGTCGGCGCCCTCGTCGATCGTGCTGTCGGCGGTCTGGTTGCTGATGGTCACGAGGACTCCTTCGTGCTCTGGGCTGCTACCTGTCGCGTTGTGTGGCGCCGGGTGGTGTCGATTCGTCCGGTGTGGGCGGACAGCCCGACCAGATGTGCGCCATGGCGAGACTGTGGCATCGCCGAACGCCCGCGAGAAGGGTTGTGTCGATGTGTGTCGGAGGGTGACTTCCCATGACACGTGACCGCGCAGCGACGAGGTGGGGGTTCGCAGCAGCGCCTTGGCGGTGCTGCGCGTGTGCGATGGCCGCGGAGCCCGTCGGACGAAGACGGGCATGCTCTTCCGAGAACCCCGTGTGTACCACGTTCACAAGAGCGCGCATCAATGACGGAGCACGCACCCGCCAGAGGACCGGCCGCTGCCTTGCTTGGTGTGGGCGATAGCCGTGGTCTCGGCGCCGTTCAGCTCGGCGCCGTCAGCTCGGCGCCGTCAGCTCGGCGCCGTTCAGCCCGGCGCCGTTCACCCCGGTGGCGTTCAGGCCGGCGGTGTCGTCCCTGCGCCCTCGGTGTCGTCCGCGCCCGCAAGACCTGTCCCGGCCTGATCGAGGTTCTCGTGGGGGTCACCCATGTCCCCGGTCGCAGCGCCGATGGGGGACAGCCCGAAGTGTCCGCGGACGGCGTTCGCCTCGGCGGGGGACAAGGTGCGTCCGGCTCCGAGGGACGGCGCGTCCTTGATCGCGTCCTTCGTGTACCCGACGTGCACGTCCGTGCCGTCGAACGTGGCGTCGTCGGCGGGGACGAGCGCCTGGTGTCGCCCGAGCAGGCCGGTTGCGACACAGACGTAGGCCGCACTGCCGTCCTCGTCGGAGGGGAACACCTGCACGACCTTGCCGACTGATACGCCGTTGCGATCCCGGACAGTCGCACTCTCGACCTGGTGGATGACGCCCTTGGTGATCATGACCGTAGTCAACGCCCTCGAGTCTAACGCTTCGCAGACGCCATCGTTCGACGCCGACGGAGCGCCGGGTCTCAACCCCGTACGCGACCATGGAGTCCATACCTGGTAGGGCGGCGGTTACCTCGACGAGGACACGCAGTCGCTCCAGAACGTGGGCTCTGCCACGACCGGCCAGCCCGAACGGCTCACGAGATGATTGTGCGAACGTCGCAGACACAGCGCGATCTGAGTGGAGTTCCCAGATGAAAGTACCTCGACGGAAAGCCGTCATCGTCCTCCCGTCTGTAGGAGCGGCACTGCTCGCGGTCGCCGTCCTCGCCGGCTGCAGCTCCGGGCTCGGGAAGACCCCGGAGCGGGCGAAGCAGTCGATCGTCACGTTCGTCGAGGGTTCGACCGACGTGGTCGGTGACGGCTGGGAAGTCAGCGACGGTCCGGGGCTCGGGAAGTGCGGCCGGGGACTGGGGCAAGGGGGCGTCCAGTACGTCTACGCCATGGTCCGCTCCGCGAGCGCTGACCCGAAGGCCGACGTCAAGGCGGTGGAACAGCACTGGAAGGAGCTCGGCGTCACGACCGAGCGGTACCAGACCGGCGGCGAGGACCCGATCCTCGGCGTCCGGGGCAGGGGCGGTCCGGTGAGCTCCTCCGACTTCCGCGCGGATTCCCGCGGGTACACGATCGACGGCAGCTCGCAGTGCGTTGCGGGGGACTTCGAGAAGATGAGCCTCGACAGTCAGGAGTGACGACCGCGACCTGACCACCGGAACCGAGCCGCGCCTCCAGTCCGGCCCGGGACCAGGGCGCCTGCCGGACGCGACACGAAGGACGGCCCGCCCCGTTGTCGAGGCGAGCCCTCCTGTGCAGCCGAGTCGCTAGCGCGATACCGGCTCGGCGACGCTAGCGAGCTCGGCCCGCACGATGTCTGCCCCTGCGGACAGCGCACCGAGCTTGTCCAGCGCGGCACTCCGCGCCAGGGGCGCCATCCCGCAGTTGGAGCTGGGGATGAGCTTGTCCGCATCGACGAACTCGAGCGCCCGACGCAGGACCTCCGCGACCTCCTCCGGGGTCTCCACGGTCTCGGTCGCGACGTCGATCGCCCCGAGCATGACCTTCTTGCCGCGGATCAGCTCGACGAGCTCGAGGGGAACGTGCGAGTGGATGCACTCCAGCGAGACGATGTCGATCGACGACTGCTGCAGCAGCGGGAAGGACTGCTCGTACTGCCGCCACTCCGCGCCGAGGGTCTCCTTCCACTTGTTGTTCGCTTCGATGCCGTAGCCGTAACAGATGTGCACGGCGGTCTCAGCGTGCAGGCCCTCGGCTGCGCGTTCGAGCGCGGCCACGCCCCAGTCCTGCACCTCGTCGTGGAAGACGGTGAAGGCAGGCTCGTCGAACTGGATGACGTCGACGCCGGCGTCCTGGAGTTCGCGTGCCTCTTGGTTGAGGATCGTGGCGAACTCCCACGCCAGCTTCTCGCGGCTCTTGTAGTGCTGGTCGGAGAGGGTGTCGATCATCGTCATCGGGCCGGGGAGCGCCCACTTGATCGGCCGGTCCGTCTGCGCGCGCAGGAAGCGGGCGTCGTCCACGAACACAGGCGCCCGACGGCTGACGGCACCGACGACGGTCGGGACGGCCGCGTCGTACCGGTCGCGGATGCGGACGGTCTCCTTGCGCTCGAGGTCGACGCCGTCCAGGTGCTCGATGAACGTCGTGACGAAGTGCTGGCGGGTCTGCTCGCCGTCGCTGACGATGTCGATGCCGCGGCGCTCCTGCTCGTGCACGGCGGAGCGCAGGGCGTCCTGCTTGCCCTCGGTCAGTGCTGCTCCTTGCAGCTCCCAGGGGGACCAGAGTCGCTCGGGCTCGGCGAGCCAGGACGGCTTCGGCAGGCTGCCGACGATCGAGGTGGGGAGGAGAGAACGCATGGGTGTGACGGTCCAGTCAGTCGAAGGGCAGAGGAAGTCAGCGCGCGAGGGCGGGATCAGCCAACCGGGCGAGGAGTGCGTGGTGCGGCCGCACCAGGTGCTCCTCGGTCCACCGGCCCTGCGTGATCCCGAGGCGGCTGCGCTCCTCGCGGTCGTACGTCACCGGGGTGGGCGTGAAGTCGGTGTGGTCGAGGGTGGGGCGGTAGGTGCTGCCGGCCGGGGTGTTCGCGGCGTAGACCTCCGGGCGGTAGATCTTCTGGAACGTCTCCATGGTGGCGATCGTGCCGATGAGCTGGAGGTCCGTGTAGTCGCCGGTCGGGTCGCCGCGCGTGTAGAACGCGAGCGGTGCAGCCGCCCCGGCGGGCTGGAAGTACCGGACCCGCATGCCCATCCGGCCGAAGTAGTCGTCGGTGAGCGAGGAGTGCTCGTGCTCGTACTCGGCGCCGAGCACCGGGTGGACGTACCCGTTCCGGCGGTAGGTCTGGCTCGTCGAGACGCTGATGCAGACGACGGGCTCGGCACCGAAATTCGAGTGGAACGCGGATGACTCCAGGAAGCGCTGGAAGAGCGCTCCGTGCAGCTGGCCGAAGTCGGACGGCAGTGACGGCGTCGACGGCAGCAGCACCGAGAAGTCGTAGTCGCGCAGGTACGACGAGAAGTTGTTGCCGAGGATCCCCTGGTGGCGCTCGCCGGTGTGCTCGTCGACGATCGTGACGTCGAGCATCTCGAGCAGCGGGAACTCGGCGTCCGAACCACCGTCGGAGAACTCCAGCGCGACCGAGACGATGTCGAGCTGCAGACGGTAGCGGTCGTGCGCCGCGGCCAGCTCGTTCGCTCGCCCGTCGATCATCGCCAGCGCAGCGCGGAGGTTCTGCTGACGGTGCTCGCCGCGCGCCAGGTTGGCGAAGTTCGTGGTCAGCCGGGAGCTGTCGGCGGGGGAGTAGTCCTCGTCGAACCGGGTCCGGGTGATGCTGAAGGTGAGGTCGTTCGCCATGGTCGGCAATCTGTTCGTCGAGCGCTCGCAGGCGCTGGGGAAGGGGTGCCTCGATCATGGCGGGATTCCCGGGCCATCAGGTAATACCGAGACGCTATGCACCGGTATAGCCTCGGCCTATGGCCCGTGTCTCGAACGACATCACCCTGCAGCAGCTCCGGTACTTCATCGAGGTCGCGACGGAGGGCTCGATCAGCGCAGCGGCCGACCTGCTCTACGTGTCGCAGCCGACGATGTCCGCAGCGATGAAGGACCTCGAGACGCGGATCGGGCGCCCGCTGTTCACCCGCTCGGCCCGAGGAGTCGTGCTCACCGTCGACGGCGTCGAGTTCCTCGGGTACGCCCGGCAGGTCGTCGAGCAGGTCTCCCTGCTCGAGCAGCGGTACGTCGGCGGCCAGCGGTCGCGTCGGCTGCTCGGGGTGTCCGCCCAGCACTACTCGTTCGCGGTGGAGGCTTTCGTCCGCATGGTCGAAGCAGCGGCTGCGGACGAGTACGAGTTCTCGCTGCGCGAGACGCGCACCTGGGACATCATCGAAGACGTCCGCACGCTGCGCAGCGAGGTGGGCATCCTCTACCGCAACGACTTCAACAAGCAGGTGCTCGGCAAGCTGCTGCGGGACGCCGGCGTCGTGTTCACACCGCTCTTCGTCGCGCAGCCCCACATCTTCGTCGCCAAGCGGAACCCGCTCGCGTCACGGGAGCGTGCGACCCTCGAGGACCTCGCCGACCTGCCGCGGCTCACCTTCGACCAGGGTGCGAACAACTCCTTCTACCTGGCCGAGGAGATCCTGTCGACGATGTCGAGCAAGCGGGAGATCCGGGTGTCGGACCGGGCGACGATCTTCAACCTCATGATCGGTCTGGGCGGGTACACGATCTCGACCGGGCTGATCAGCGACGACCTCGACCCCGAGATCGTCGCCATCCCACTCGACGTCGACGAGCGCATCGAGATCGGCTGGATCGCGCACGCGTCGGTTCCCCTCACCGTGCAGGCGCAGGCGTACCTGGACGAGTTGCGTGCGGTGGTCACCAGCTACGGCGTCGAGCCGCTCGGGTAGGCAGGCGGCGGTCCGGCGGTTCCAGCGATCGGCCTGGAGGCACGACATGCGTCCGTCAGGAGGCTGCGGTCTCGAGCATCGCCGTCACGTGCGGCGCGCTCCACCGCAGGAGCGCGTCAGCAGGTGGATCCTCGAGGTCCTCACCCCAGATCGCGACGGCGGCGCCCGACATCGGAGCCGCGAGCAGCGAACCGGAGTCGCCGTCCCAAGCCCGGAGCGACCAGTTCTCGCGGAGGTCGGCGACGGTGTACTCGCTGTCCGCCGGGTCGAGGTCGGTCGGCACCTCGTAGAGGTAGTACGAGTTGTAGTTGAGCAGGTCGATCCCGGCCTGCTGCAGGTCGACCGCACTCGCCCGTCGTGCTCGCCGTTCGCGCCGCTCGGCTGCGTCCTCGGTGTCGCCGTCGAAGCTCCAGTACGTGACGTGGATGCGCGGATCGAGTCGCCCGACCGCGACCCGATCGATCCCGTCGTTCCAGGCCCAGACCTCGCGGTTACCGACCGTGGCCGCCATCGCGTTCATCCAGGCGACGCGTTGGGTGGAGGTGGCGTCGTCGCCCCATTCGTCGCCGCCGATGTGCACGGTTCGGCTGGAGGGGAAGGTCTGCTGCACCTCCGCGTACAGCTTCTTCGCCAGCGCGAGACTCTCCGGCGCCGACGTGTCGAGCTCGTTCCCGCCCGAACGGATGCGGTCGACCCACTTCGTGCCGTGTTCCGCCTCGAGCAGGGCGAAGGCGGCGGCCATGTGTCCGGGAGTGTCGATCTCCGGCACGATCGCGACGCCTCGCTTCGCCCCGTAGGCGGCGATCGAGCGTGCCTGCGCGGCGCTCAGGAACGGGCGATGGGTCACGCGGCTCGTGTACACGCCGTCGTCGAGATCAGCGTTCGCGAGGGTCTGGCCGAGCACCGTGCTCTCGATCCCGACGTTCTGGTCATCGGTGAGGTGCAGGTGCAGGAAGCGCCCACCGTCGTCGGCGAGCAGGTCGATGTACCGCTTGATCAGCGCCACGGGGTAGTAGGCGCGAGCGACGTCGAGCATCACGCCCGTCTCCGGACGCGCGCGGGTCGTCGGCTTGGTGGTGACGGTCGCGGTCGACGTGCGGCACTGCTTCGCCGAGTACGCACCGGCGCAGGCGAGGACGGAGTACTTGCCGGCTGCGGCACGGGAAGGGGTCCCGCGCACTGCGGTGACCGAGGTGCTCGAACCAGCGGCGAGTGCCTTCACCGCGACCCGGCCGAGTGTGTACTTCTTCGTGCCGGCGGACAGGTACAGCCAAGCGGAGGAAGCCGGCTTCCGCACGGCGGCAGTGTTCTTGACCTTGAGGGTGGTGCGCACGGCACTGCCGGTCGAGGTGACGGTGGTGGTCGCGGTGACCTGGGTGACGGTCACCGTCGAGGCTGCGGCGTCCGCTGATCCTGCCGTTGCACGGATGCCGACCAGAGCTGCTGCCGACACGGCGATTGCCAGACCGACCGCGAGCGTGCGTCTGGCAGACGATCCGGGACCCACGTGCCCCTGTTGACGCACCACGACGTTTTCCCCCTCGAACACCCGTTGCCCTCGCTGGATCAGGATGCGCGCACGATCGTATCCGCACCGCGTCGAACGCACACCGCCCAGCGGCGTGCAGCGGGACTCCTCAGCGGACCTCCGCGCTCGACCACAGCGCACGCGCAAGACTCCGACCTCGGCGAAGAATCGGCTGCAGGCTGAGGACAGCCCCGACGACCAGCGTGCCGGCCTGTGCGAGGAGGAACGCCACGAGCGCCACCGGGATGAACGCGGTGACGATCCAGGCGGCGGCGAACCCCACGAGCATCACTGCGAGGACCCGCACCGCGGTGGAGTTCCGCGAACCGCGAAGGGCCAGCAGCTCGGCGGCTGCGAAGGCCAACGGGACGAGCGCCTGCAGGATGACCGCGATGGGGAGCAACAGCTGGCTGCTGGTCGCCGGCGACAGAGCGCTCACGAAGACGACGGTGGCGGCCGCGAAGACGAGGTGCACGGCGTCGCGAGCGAGCGCAGCACCGGCAGCGGCCACGACTCCTGCTGAGACCGAGATCGCAGCGACCATCAACACTGGCCCTCCTGCGATCAGATGCGTTCCGATGAAGCCGAGCAGGTTGTCGACCGCCAGCAGCGAGGCGCCGGTGGTGGCGACCATCAAGGCGGCGGTTGCAGCTCTGCGCGCGGAGGGTCGGGTGCTTGACGCCCTCACCGCTCGTCTCCAGTGAGCGGGCGCACGGTGTCGCCGACCGCGCGGTACGCGGTCGCGCACTGCCGCTTGAGCCGGGGACCTATCGGGGACAGCGCCGCAATCCATCGTTCCTCATCTGCGATCCCGAGGATGCGGCTCCGGCCGAGGTCGTCGATCGCCGCGTGCACCTCGGCAGTGACCCCTGGGAAGAGCGCGCTGTACTGATCCGCCGATGTGCTGCGCTGCTTCGGATGCTGCACGTACCGCTGGCCCTAACTCGAGACGAACAGCACGCAGGTCGTCATGTAGTCCTGCTCGGGAGTGAGGGGCACGGGCACTCCGAGGTCGTTCGCAATGCGAGGTGTTCCCTTCGGAGGCTTCACGGCGGAGACGGTGGCGGGAGCTCCGATGACGTACCAGTGCTCACCCCTGGTCACGGCTCGCCCGGCACCGAACGTGCCGTCCCAGTCCGCGAGGGTCTGCGGCACCGACACCGCATGCGCGTAGACACGGATGAAGGTTGGTGAGTCCCCGTCGAGACAGTCGAAGCCACGCATGCTGTCCCAGAATGCGAGGTCGTCATGCAGTGCATCCGCCCGCACGCACGGCACTGTTGCGCGGAGCTCATCGGCGATCATCTGCATCGAAGCCACGCCGAGTGCGGGTGCGGGTGTCTGCGTCGGTGACTCAGCCCGTCGCGTCCGATCGTCGGGGCCCGACGAGCACGCGGACAGAGCGGCTGCGGCGACGCAGATCGAGGCAACGGCCTCGATGCTGCGTCGCCGCGATCGTTGGGGCGTCACTGCCACTGCACGCCGGCCCAACCGGAGCCCGTGAGGCCCTTCATCTTCTTGGTGGCGGCCACGTTGCCCCAGGGGACGAACTTCGAGCGCCCGGTCCCGCAGTTCAGGGTCGTCCAGGTCGGAGCGTGCCGCGAGTTGAACGACTTCCCCCAGATGCAGGGATTCGAGTTGCCCTGGTGCTTGTACCACTTGTACTGCACCTGGGTCGAAGCCTTCGAGCCGATGACGCTGCAGCCGTTGAGCGACTGGGTCATCTTGGCGACGACGGCGAACGCTCGGTCCTTGCAGTTCCCCGAACGGGTGGACCGCCCGTCGTCGGCGGTGACGACCTCCCCGGTGGGATCGAAGCTCTCGTCCACGACGACGTTCGTCGGCAGCTCGACCGGCGTCGTGGTCTGAGCTTGGGCGGGTGCAGCGATCAAGAGTCCCGCCGCAACTGCGACGGTCGTGACTGCGGATGCGACCGAAAGGGTCTTCTTCATGTGTTTCCTCCCCAATTCATCACCGTGGTCTAGGCGAACTCGCCCAGAATGCTGCATATCAATACGAAGCACAACCTTGCAGGTGCGATCCTCACTGCGAGAAACGCTCGCCATCAGACCATGGGGAGCGGCGCTCCAGCACGTCTCCGGAGCGGCCGCTCCCGTAGCGTCATTCCATGGATCGAGATGTGCTGACGATCGAAACGGCCACGATCGCTGATGTACCCGCGGCTCAGGCGCTCATCGATGGTGCGAGGCAGTGGCTCCGCTCGCGAGGGATCGACCAGTGGCAGGACCCGGTGCCGGACGCCGTTCTCCGGCGCGACGTAGAGCAGGGGAATCTCTTCGTGGCGCGCCAGGGCGAGGTGGTCGTGGCGATGGTCACGGTGTCCGACTCGGACTCAGGGACATGGAGCGTGGACAGCAGTCCCGCGGTTTACGTGCACCGGCTGGCCGTTGCTCAGGCGCACCGGGGCAGCCGACTCGGGCAACGACTGCTCGCGTGGGTCGAGGCGAGAGCTGCCGACCGTGGGGCAGCCTTCGTGCGGCTGGACTGCGCGTCGGACAACCCACGATTGCGGCGCTTCTACGAACAGCGAGGGTTCCGGCACGTTCACGACGTGACGGTGACCTCCCTCGACGGCGGGCGGCAACTCGCTTCCAGCCTCTACGAACGCGAGCTGATCCGGTGACCGACCATCGACCGAGCGCTCCGCACGGGCCCGTGGAACGGAGAAGCCGAAGGAGCTGGATCGCAACTCCCGGTCCGCGAATCAGGTGATGAGAACTGCTGCTGTGGCTCCCCGCCGCCAACCTACGGCTTCGCGGACGGCAGACCGAGGCAGTGCGCCATGACGGCTTGCTGGACCGGCAGCAGGGCCGCCTTGAAGGCGTGGCCGACGAAGGCAGGGTGTTCGAAAGCGTCGGTGCTGACCTCCCGGCCGCGCAGGAAGGGCGGGCAGGGATCGAGCACCATCCCTTTCGGTGCGAGGTCGAGGAGGGCCGCGGTGATCTGGAACGGTTCGAGCGCCCGGGCGTGCTGGCCGGGGCCGTCGGTGAGGATCACGTCCGCTGATCGGACGGCGGTCTCCAGGTCGTCCGTCCACACTGCACCCGGGGAAGCCAGCTCGGCGGGGCAGCACTGGACCAGATCGAGCTGCAGGACCCGAGCCGCTTCCTGCCACGCCCGAGCGATGTTGCCGTCAGCACCCACGAACAGGTATCGGAGCGACGAGATGTCGCCTCGCTGCCGCAGCGCGTACAGGTCCGACAGCACCTCGCAGGGATGGTTCTCGTCGGTCATCGCGTTCACCACGGGCAGTGCCGCTGCTGCGGTCAGGCCCTCGACGACGGCGAGGTCGTGATGGCGCACGACGAGGATGTCCGCCCACGCCGCCAGGTACTGCGCCACGTCCGTCAACGCTTCCGGCTTGTCCAGCGTGGTGTCGGGGAACACGATCGGCTGCAGGCCCATCAGGGACGCGCCCCGTTCGAACGTGACCCGGGTCCGCAGGCTCGTGGACGGGAAGAACATCACCGCGGAGCCCGCCGTCGCGGGCCCTCGGCCGTCGCGGTAGTCGTCGGCCAGGTCGAAGATGGCGTCGACGTCGGACCTGCTCCAGTCATCGAGCTTGGTGAGCGATCGCATCCCACCACCCTAGGGACGCGCCGGCGCGCCCCCGACGTGACCCGGAAGACGGCCTGGAGGCGCGTGGCGGCGCCGCCACGCGCCTCCAGGCCGCCGTGTGGTGTCGACGGAAACCGGCCCGGTCGCAGGATCGGCCTGCGCCCTTGGCGGGAAGCGCTTCCGCTGTTGCGGTGCTTACTCAGCGCGTGCGAGCAGCGAGATCGCTGTAGGCCGCCGCGTACCAGCCGACGGTGCCGTCTCCGGCGGTCGGGCCGATCGTGATCGCCGCGCTCGACGTGACCACGTACAGGTCCTCGTCGTGTCCGCAGTGGACGGAGCGTGACGTGAGTCGCTTGCCCGTCTCCGACCCGTTCGCACCGATGCGTCCGGCCCACACGGCCATCTGCACGGTTCCGCCGCCCTGGCATGTGACCGAGACGCGGATCCGCGCACGGTCCCCGGCTCCGTCGGTGCCGAGGGAGAGTCGGCTGGATGAATCGTTGGTGCCGGCACCGCTGCCGAGTCCGCCAGGTTGTCCGGCCCATCGGTCCTGCACGCGCTGCATCCAGCCGGAGTAGGCCTTGTCGTTCTCCTCCGGCGTCGGGTGATCAGAACAGGCCGTGAGTGACACGAGGGCCACGACGGCGACGCCGATGACCAGTGTGCTGCGTCGGAGGCCGCGGCGGGCGTGGGGGAACGGAGTGCGCATGTCGTGGCAAGTGTTCCCTACGGCGGCGGCCTGCTGCATCCTCCCGTTCGTGGGCCTCCGGCGAACCGGAACCGCTTCCCTGGCGGGCCTCCCGTTCAGCTCGGCGAGTCGGGTGACGTCACCGTCGCAGACCCCTGGGTCGTCAGGCCGTGCTCCGTCTTCTCCCAGTAGTGCGGCCGGGTCAGGAGCTGCCAGAGCGCCTTGTAGGCGGCGATGGAGTGCAGCGTCCAGTACACCGGGTTCAGGAGCGACCAGAGGATCAGGTGGAAGGTCCCGCGCTTGAACGGGCCCATCATCGACAGGTAGATCATGATCGCGTTGCCGACCAGGAAGTTGAACAGGCACAGCCACAGCACCCACACCGGGAACAGTGCGTCCACGGTCTCCCGTGGCAGGAAGAACGTGACGGCGGTGAGCGCGTAGAACGGCAACACGCAGAGGAACGTCGCCGGGGTGCCCGCGATGAGCAGGACGAACGCCGCGAACCGGACGATTCCGATCTCACGGACGAGTGCGAGCGGCCGACGGGCGTGGACCAAGCTGGTCTGCATGTAGCCCTTGATCCAGCGGGACCGCTGCCGGATGAAGTTCGGCACCGAGGTGTTGGCCTCCTCCATGGTGGTGGAGTTGATGACGCCCACGCGGTACCCGACGGCGCTCGCCCGGATGCCGAGGTCGGCATCCTCGGTCACGTTGTAGGGGTCCCAGCCGCCGAGCTCGATGAGCGATGCCGTGCGGAAGTGGTTCGACGTGCCGCCCAGGGGGATCGGCAGGGACGCGTGGTCCAGACCGGCCAGCATGTAGTCGAACCAGTAGGAGTACTCCAGCGTGAACATGCGGGTGAGGACGTTCTCGCGAGCGTTGAAGTAGTTCAGTGCCGCCTGCACGCACACCGTGGTCTCGCCACCGCGCTCGAACGCGATCAGTGCCTTCTTCAGCTGGTCGGGGTCTGGTGTGTCCTCGGCGTCGTAGATCACGAGGTACTCGCCGGTCGCGACGTAGAGTCCGACGTTGCACGCACGTGGCTTTGTCTGCGGGTGTCCCTTCGGCACGGTGATGACGCGGAAGTGCGGTGGCGGGTTCGCCGCGGCGATCGCGTCCCGTGTCTCCTGGTCCTCTTCCTCGGTCAGGATGATGACCTCGAGCTTGTGCACGGGGTAGTCCAGGCCGCCGAGGTTGTCGATCAGCTGGGCGACGATGTTCGCTTCGCGGAACACGGGCACGAGGACGGTGTAGCCGGGGAGGTCGGCGTCGTCCAGGGCAGAGACCTCGGTGTCGGTGATCCGTTCGACGACGTCGTAGCGGGCTCCCTGCGTGGCGACGACGAACTTGAAGCCCGTCCCGGCGAGGAACACGAGGCTGGCTGCGATCAGCGCTGCGATCGCGGTCTGGACCGGCCAGATGATCCCGCACGCCACGGCGATCACGGCGAGGACGATGCCCGAGGCCTTCTGCGACCGCGAGAAGACGACGCGGGCGGAGAGCGTCGGGTTCCGGTCATGGAGTTCGTTCGCAGCGGCATCGGCCACGGCACCGTGGAACTGGCTCAGCACGGCACGGCGGAGGGTCCAGCTGTCGACGGAGACGAACGTGACCGGAGCCCCGAGCTCCTCGGACAACGCATCCCCGAGTGAGGCGTCGTCGGCCCGGCCGGAGGTGAGGACGAGGACGCTGCCGTCCTGCAGCACGCGGACCGGCATCCAGTCCTCGGCGAGGTACCGCTGCCCGGATCCGGGGCGCTGCAACGCCGGGTCGATCCCGGAGGCCTCGAGCTCGGTGAGTTCGTCGGGTCGGGACGTGGCTGTGTGCCGGCCGAGCCCGGAGAGGTGTGGGGTGGTCACTCGTCACCACCGTCCGAGGGAGTCACCGATGGCGGCCATCCACTCCAGCGTGATCGGCCGGTTGAACGCAGCCGCCCACGCGATCACGATCTGCGCAGCGCCCACGGCGGCGATCAGGCCGCTCACCCGGGTGGTCCGGGCGGCGGGGACCACGGCGATGCCCATCATCGTCATGATGAGGAACACGTTGCCCGCGGAGTTCACCGGGATGAGACCACCCACGTAGCCGATGATCAGTGCCCCGAAGACGAACACCGAGATCAGGACCGAACCGGGCCGACGACTCAGCAATGCCAGGGCGCAACCGCTCGCGACCGGGGCGAGGATGAGCAGCCCGTTGAGCGTCGTGACGAGCTCCGGGACCAGCCCCCAGAGCGCAGGGTCGTAGTGGACGGCGTTCTGGAACACCAGCAACGGGTTCCGTCCGAACAGTGCCTCGAGGAACATCACCGCGCCGAAGACCGCGATGGTCGGGAACAGCACGATGAGCACGTTCGACCATCTCGCGCCCGACTCGCTCCGCCGAGCGACGGAGAGCAGCGGGGCCGTGATGGCCGCCGCGACCACGAGGACGAGCCCCGAAGCGTCCGCCAAGGCCGCGAGCATGAAGAGGATCCCCGACTCGAAGCCGGCCTTGGTGTTCCGGCTGGAGACGAAGCGGACCATGTTGATCGCGCCGATCCCGAAGAGCGCGATGCCGAGGAGCGCCTCGAAGTTGCCCGTGGCGGTGTACGCGAAGAGCGGGTTCGCGCCGATCGCGATGAGGAAGACCGTGCTCTTCCACCACGGGAAGCGTCGTTGGACCATGGCCTCGAGCAGCTGCTGCAGCAGGATCCCGGCGACGAGTGCCCCGGCGACCGCGAGTCCGGCGGCGCCACCGGGGATGAGCCGCACGAGGATCGTGCCCAGCGGTGGGTACAGCTCGCTGAGCCACGAGACGTCTGCGCGGTCCCAGCTCAGTGTCGCGACATGGTCCACGACGGAGCGGTTGACGGTGACGTCGGCCACGGTGGGGTCGGCGCTGACGGCTGCGAGAACCAGGAACGGGACGGCGAATGCGAGCCGGAGCAGCCATCGTGCGCCCGCGCGGCTCGGGAACGGTTCCAGCCGTGTGCGCGTGTGGCCGTCCGCACGCGCGGCTTCCAGCTCGCGACGCAGGGCGCCTGCACGTTCCGCTTCCAACAAGACCACGGGGGCCACCTCACAGCAAGGCCGACTCGGTCTTGGTTGACATCGATTTCCGGCCCGACACTGATGCCGTGCGCCCCGCAGCAGTGCGATGCGAACGCATCCTCTCACCCCCGGCCGTCTTCCGGGTGACGGCGACGATCTCCGCTGCTATGTTTGCGCGCACAACAAATCCCGGACGACGATGTCGGAGGACGCGCGATGACGCACGCAACAGAGCACCGCTTCGGCGAGACGACCCTGACGGTCGTCGATGCCGAAGGCAATCCCATCCCCGATGCCGACATCACCGTCGAGCAGACCCGCCATGCCTTCGCCTTCGGCAGCATCGGCTTCGACTTCATCGGACTGGCCAACGGCGAAGCGACTGGCGAACCGACCGGCGAAGCCAACGCCGAAGCGCAGGACGAAGCAGGCACCGAGCACCTCGCCGACCTCTACACCGACGTCTTCAACACCGCGACGCTCCCGTTCTACTGGGGCCGCTTCGAGCCCGAGCGCGGAGCCCCGGACACCGCCAGACTCCTGACGACGGCGCAGTGGTTCCGCGACCGCGGCATCGCCCTCAAGGGTCACCCGCTCGTCTGGCACACCGTGCAGCCCGACTGGCTGCTGGGGCTCCCGCTGGACGAGGTCGACCAGCTGCAGCGGGAGCGCATCCGCCGCGAGGTCTCCGCCTTCGCCGGCACGATCGACACCTGGGACGCCATCAACGAGGTCGTCATCATGCCGGTGTTCGACAACGGCGACAACGCGATCACCCCGCTCGCCCGGGCCAAGGGCCGCATCCCGATGATCCGGATGGCCTTCGAGGAGGCCCGCGCCGCCAATCCACACGCCACCCTGCTGCTCAACGACTTCGACCTGTCGAGTGCGTACGAGTGCCTGATCGAGGGCGTGCTCGAAGCCGGCGTGCAGATCGACGCCATCGGACTGCAGACCCACATGCACCAGGGCTACTGGGGCGAGGACACGATGCTCGCGATGGTCGACCGGTTCGCCCGCTACGGCCTGCCGCTGCACCTGACCGAGACCTCGCTCGTCTCCGGTGACCTCATGCCCGCGCACATCGTCGACCTCAACGACCACCAGGTCGCTTCGTGGCCGTCGACGCCCGAGGGTGAGGCTCGCCAGGCCGACGACGTCGAACGGCACTACCGGAGCCTGGTCGGCCACCCTTCCGTCGAGGCGATCACCTACTGGGGCATCACCGACGCCGGCGCCTGGCTCGGCGCCCCGATCGGACTCGTCCGCGCCGACGGCACCCCGAAGCCGTCCTACGACGCGCTCCGCCGCCTGGTCAAGGAGGAGTGGTGGCGCGGCCCGACGGTGCTCCGCACCGACGACCGCGGTCGGGTGCAGGTCCGCGGCTTCCGCGGCGACTACCGCGTCGACGTGCGCGGCACGTCCGCCCCGTTCACCGTCACCGACGTGCCCACGCAGGTGCAGATCGTCGCGTGACCACCTGACGGACTGGAGGCCCGGCGCGGCCCCGCCCCGCGCCTCCAGTCCGTCAGCGGCGGACCTGGCTGTGGGGGTGCTCATGGCTCTGATCGGGGTGGTGCGCTTTGCTGGGCGAGACCAGCGGATCGTCCGCGGCACCGTGAGGGGTGGACTTGATGCGCTTGAGCAGACCGCACGGACGGCTCCTGATCGTGCAACGCTCGGTCCTCGTGACCGCCGTGCTGGCGTCGGGGCTCGCACTGGTGACCGGGTGCAGTTCGCCCCGCCTGCCGCCGTCGTCCGCAACCGCCGTCGAGGTGACGAAGGTGTACCTGGCTGCGGCGAAGGCGCAGCGGTGTGACGTGACGAAGGCGTTGACGCTCGACAGCACGTGGGCGTGGTGCCGGAACCCGACGCTGCGGAAGTACACCGTCGCGGACAAGGCGGAATCGGTGCCGTTCAACCCTGGCCACAGGACGGAGTCCTGCGTCGACACAACGGTGACGAGTCGAGCGTCGGAGGAATCGGAGCCGATGAACGGGACGCGCACGTGGAGCTTCTGCTTCACGAAGACGGCGTCCGGATGGCGCCTCACGGACCAGGGACAGGGCTAGGGCGCGCGCCCCTCCTGAGGCGGCCGGAAGGGCCAGGCGTCAGCGTGGGTGTGCGGCACCGCGACGACCTGGAGGTACGGGCCGACCAACTCGAGCAGCTCGACGACGTCAGCGCTGAACCACGCCCGGGCCCCCGCGTCCGCCGTCACCTGGTCGCGCGTCCTGCGGCCACCACACCCCAGAAGGCTCCGCCGACGAGGATCGCGGCGCACGCGACGAACGCGGGGATGTCGTCGGCGCGTCCGAGCGCGATGTAGACCAGGCTCACTGCAACCGTCGCGCCGCCGGCGATGCTCGTCGGGACGATCGCTGCTCGGTGGCCGATGATCCAGCTCTCGTCGCTGCGCATGGTTGCCCGGGTACGGATGCCGACGAGCCCGTTCCTGCCGATGGTGCCCCGCGCCGGCAGGACGACGAAGACGATGGTCAGGACGGCGGCTGCCATCTCGATCGCGATCACGTGGTCTCCTTCTGGGTCGGTCATCGCGCTCGTGCGCGCAGTGAGGCTGCGCGGAGCGTGTCGGACCAAACCTGCCGGTATCCGGTGAAATACGCAAGGGGCAGCAGTATCCGTCACCGCCGCACGTACCGGTGCTCCGGCCGCCCCGCGGCCCCGTACCGCAACTGCATCGCCACGGTCCCGTCCGCCGTGAGCTGCGCCAGGTACCGCTGCGCCGTCGCCCGCGACACCCCGATCGCCGCAGCCACCTCGGCGGCGGACCGTTCCTCACCGGCGACGAGCTGCTCGAGCACCAGCGCCGCCGTGGCCGCCCGGGACGGCGACGCCCCACCGCTGTCGCCGGCGTGCAGGATCCGGAACGCCCGCTCGACGGCCTCTTGATCGAGGGTCGACCGCTCGTCGAGCACGTTCCGCGACCGTGCGTACGCCTGCAGTCGTTCGGCCAGCACCCCGGCTGCGAAGGGCTTGATCAGGTAGGCGAGTGCCCCGCTCCGCATCGCCCGGCGAACGGTGCCGGAGTCCGAGGCGGCACTCAGCACGAAGGCATCGGTGTCGATCGACCGCAGCAGCTCGAGCCCGCTGCCGTCGGGAAGGTAGACATCGACGAGCACCAGGTCCACGGTCCCGCTCGACAGCGCGGCGCGGGCGGCCGCGAGGGTCCCGACGGGTTCGAGCGCCCGGAACCCCGGCACGTCGTCGACCTGCCGCCGGTGCAGGTCGGCGACGTGGAAGTCGTCGTCGACCACCAGCACGGTGAAGACGGAACTCACGACACCACTCCTTCCAGTCGGGCGCAGAAGACCGCGCCGTGGTCGTCACCGCCGGGGGAGGCGAGCCACACGTCGCCACCGTGCCGCCGGGCGATCTCCCGCGACAACGGCAGCCCGATCCCGAGCCCGTGCACCTGCGAGACGTCCTCCGACGCGGGAGCCGCCGCCGGACCGCGCACGAACAGCGAGTCCGCGGCATCGTCCGGCACCCCCGGCCCGGAGTCCATCACGGACAGGTGCAGGGTCGCTCCGTCGTCGAGCACCTCGACCTCCACCCACGGGGATCCGCCGTCGCGCGTGCGCTCGTCGTCGCCGAGGGCCGCCGACACCGCGTTGTCGACCAGGTTGCCGAGCACCGTCGTCACGTCGCCCGGCTCGGTGATCGTCCCCTGCACGAGCGTCTCCGCCCCGATCCGCAGCAGCACCCCGCGCTCGGCGGCCTCGACGCCCTTCGCCCCGAGGAACGCCTGCAGGTACGGCTCGGTCAGCCGGTCGGCGTGCTGCACCGGGTAGCGAAGTGGCCCGCGCTCCTGCACGTCCGCCAGGTACGCGCGCGCCCGGGCGGTCTCGCCGATGTCGAGCAGCCCCGAGATCGCGTGGAGCCGGTTCGCGAACTCGTGGCGCTGCGCGCGGAGCGCCGTGCTCATCGCCCCGACGGCGTCGAGTCGCCGGGTCAGGGCCTCGACGTCGGTGCGGTCGCGCAGGACGGCGACCCGGCCCAGGTCGCGTCCGTCGCGGAACACCGTGCGGACGTCGACGAGCAGCACCCGGTGCCCGGCGACGATCGTGGCGCTCGCCGGAGCCGCGGTGGTCACGTCCAGCATCGACCCGAGCGGCGCGGGCAGGTCGAGGGAGGACACCGGACGGCCGACCGGATCGGCCATCCCGAGCAGTCGCACGGCTTCGGGGTTGCAGACGGTGACGACCCCCGCCGGCCCGATCGCGATGACGCCTTCACCGACACCGCCGAGCACGGCCTGCTGGTTCTGCACGAGCGTCACGAGCTCCTCCGGCTGCAGCCCGAGCGTCAGCCGCACCAGCCTGCGTCGGATCAGCGCCGAAGCGATCACCGCGAGCAGGACCGCCGCCAGCCCGGCACCGATCACCGGCATACTGTCCTCGACCAGGGTGTCGTAGACGCGTGCCCGGTTGAACCCGACGCTCACCTCACCGACGACGACGGACTGCCGGGAGGCGCGGCTCGTCTCCGCCCCGCCGGCTGCGGGCGCGGAGACGGGCACCTTCGCCCGCGCCGACTCACCGAGCGTGCCGCGCGCCCAGGACACGGTCTCCCGGCCGGCGAGTGCGGCGTCGGGGGAGGTGCTCACCATCTCGCCGATCCGGTCGGTGTCGGGGTGGGCCAGCCGGATGCCCCGGTCGTCGGTGACCACGACGAAGAGTGCCCCGGTCCGGCGCTGGGCTGCGAGTGCCGCCCGTTGGACGGGCCCGTCGGCGAGGGCCGCGGGGTCGAGCTCGGTGCCGTCGACGCTGAGCCGGGCGACCGCGGCCCGGACGTCGGACTGCGCGGCGACGCTCTGTGCGATCGCGAGTGCGGTCCCCTCGGCAGCGCGCTCGAGCCGGGTGACCTCGATCCGGACGAACACCGCACTGGTCAGGGCGACGACGGCGACCACCACGGCGAGCTGCAGCACGAGCACCTCGGTGGCGAAGCGGAGCCTGGGGCGCCGTGAACGGTCGTCGGTCACGACCCCAGCGTACGGAAGGCGACCCGACCTGCCTGCGCACAATGCGCAGAAAGCGGTCAACGCGCGATGGTGCGCCAATGTGCAGAAGCGCGCCGCGCCTCCAGGCTGGGTCGTAGCGTGCCCGGACTGCCAGACACGGACGAAGGAGTCCTGATGCTCGTCATCCTCGGGTACGCGATGGTCCTGACCTTCATGGTCCTGATCATGACCAAGCGCATGTCGCCCATGCTCGCGCTGATCATCGTGCCGACCGTGTTCGGGCTGTTCGCCGGGGCGGGTCTGGGACTCGGCGACATGGTGACCGAGGCGATCGGCACGCTGGCACCGACGGCCGCGCTCCTGATGTTCGCGATCATGTACTTCGGGCTGATGATCGACGTCGGCCTGTTCGACCCGCTCGTCCGGTTCATCCTGCGGGTGACCGGCAACGACCCGGCGAAGATCGTGCTCGGGACGGCTCTGCTGGCCGGTGCGGTCTCGCTCGACGGGGACGGCTCGACGACGTTCATCGTGGTCACGGCGGCGATGCTGCCGATCTACCTGAAGCTCGGCATGAGCCCGGTCGTGATGACGTGTGTGGCGGGTCTGACGAACGGAACGCTCAACATCGTGCCGTGGGGCGGTCCCACCGCCCGTGCCGCCGCCGCGCTGAAGATCGATCCGACGGACATCTTCGTGCCCCTCGTGCCGTCGCTCGTGGTGGGGCTGCTGCTGTGCTTCACGTTCGCGTGGACGATGGGCCTGCGGGAGCGGAAGCGCCTCGGGCTGATCGAGTTCACCGAGGCCTCGCGGGGTGCGCGGGTGCCGGAACGGGCGAATGCTCGGGCCGGTTCACGGGTGCTCGCGGCGGTGGGCGGGACCGGCGGCGGGATGTTCACGAGCCCCACGGTCGCGCTCGGACTGCGCGGCGGGAAGGCCGACGGTCGGCGTGCGGACGGCGAAGGTGTGGACGGCGCGGGTGCGGGGGACGAGGGCGGCACGGGGACCGGCACCATGGCCGAGACGATGCTCGACCCGAACCGTCCGACCCTTCGGCCGAAGCGGATCTGGTTCAACCTGGCGCTGACCGTCGCGGTGATGGTGGCGCTCGTGCTGGGGCTCCTGCCGCTGCACTTCGTGTTCATGATCGGCACGGCGATCGCCCTGCTCGTGAACTTCCCGCAGCTCAAGCAGCAGACCGCGCAGATCGTGGCGCACGCCCCGAGCATCGTCGGTGTCGTGTCGATGGTGTTCGCCGCCGGGGTGCTGATCGGGGTGCTCGACGGTACGGGGATGGTCGCGGCGATGGCCGACTGGCTCGTCGCGGTGATCCCGGACTCGATGGGCCCGTACCTGGCGGGCATCACCGGTGTGCTGAGCATGCCGCTGACGTTCTTCATGAGCAACGACGCGTTCTACTTCGGGATCCTGCCGGTGCTGTCCGAGAGCGCTTCGGCGTACGGGATCACGCCGGCCGAGATGGCGCGGGCCTCGGTCGTCGGGCAGCCGGTGCACATGCAGAGCCCGCTCGTCCCCGCGATCCTGCTGCTGGTGTCGTTGGCCAACGTGAACCTCGGCGACCACCACCGGAAGGTGCTGTGGCGGGCGGCCGTGGTCGCGATGGCGATGCTCGTGGTGGCGATCGTGGTGCGGGTCATCCCGTTCGGGTGAACCGACCGCCGGTACCGGCCCGGCGCGCGCCGGACCGGTGCGCGCCTGACCGGACGGTGCCGGCTCAGGCGGCGTCGAGCTCCCGCGTCAGGGCCGCGACGAAGTCGTCGATGTCCTGCTCCGAGGTGTCGTACGCGCACATCCACCGCACCTCGTTGCGGCTGGCGTCCCAGTCGTAGAACCGGAAGTGCTTCCGCAGCCGGTCGGCCACCCCGGCGGGCAGGGTCGCGAAGACGCCGTTCGCCTGGGTCTGCTGGCTGAAGCCGACACCCCGGATGCTGCCGTCGGCGATGCCGGCCTCCAGCGCACCGCGCAGTCGGGCGGCCATCGCGTTGGCGTGCCCGGCGGAGCGCAGGTACAGGTCGTCGCTGAGCAGGGCGATGAGCTGCGCGGAGACGAACCGCATCTTCGACGAGAGCTGCATGTTCATCTTGCGCAGGTAGTGCAACCCCTCGGACGCCGAGGGGTTCAGCACGACGATCGCCTCGCCGTAGAGCATGCCGTTCTTCGTCCCGCCGAAGCTCAGCACGTCGACACCGGCGTCGGTGGTGAAGTCGCGCAGGGGCACCCCGAGGGACGCCGCGGCGTTCGAGATGCGGGCGCCGTCCATGTGCAGCTTCATGCCGAGCGAGTGGACGTGGTCGGCGATCGTCCGGACCTCGTCCACCGTGTACGCGGTGCCGAGTTCGGTGGTCTGCGTGATCGACACGACGAGCGGCTGGGCGCGGTGCTCGTCGCCCCAGCCCCAGGCCTCGCGGTCGATGAGCTCGGGCGTCAGCTTGCCGTCGGGTGCCTCGACGGGCAGGAGCTTGATGCCGGCGACGCGCTCGGGCGCACCGGCTTCGTCGGTGTGGATGTGCGCGGTCGCGGTGCACACGACCGCTCCCCACCGCGGCAGCATCGACTGCAGCCCGACGACGTTCGCGCCGGTGCCGTTGAACACCGGGAACGCCTCGGCCTGCGACCCGAAGTGCTCGCGGATCACCTCGTTGAGACGTGCGGTGTAGACGTCCTCGCCGTAGGCGATCTGGTGGCCGTCGTTGGCCGCGGCGATGGCGGCGAGGATTTCGGGGTGGACGCCGGCGTAGTTGTCCGAGGCGAAGCCCCGCAGGTCCAGGTCGTGCAGTCGGAGGGTCACGCGTTCATCCTAGGTTCGAGGGGTCAGGCGCTGTGAGCGGGATGCGGGCGCCGTTGACATCGGCTGCTGGGGTGTCCCAGAGCCGGACGACCTCGGTGCCGAGCCGCTCCTCGAGGCCGGACAGTGCACCGACGACGAACACGGCGGCCGCGGCGGTCTCCGGTGCCTCCTTCCGGAACCCCTGCGCGACGGCCCGGACCCAGGCGTCGGACGCGGCCTTCGCCGCCGCGTAGTTCGCGGCGCCGGCGGTGGGGGAGTCGACCGCGGTGGACGACACGAACGCGAGCCGTCCGGCCGGGGACGCCACCAGGTCGTCGTGGAAGACCCGGGTCGTGTTCCGCAGGGTCCGGAAGGCGCGGTCGAAGAAGTCCCAGTCCGCGTCGGACTGGCCGACGATGCTGCCACCGCCGCGCCACCCGCCGACCAGGTGGACCAGTCCATCGACTCGGCCGGCGTCCGCGCGGACGTCGTCGGCCAACGCGGTGACCGCACCGAGGTCCGACAGGTCGCACGTGCGCGTCGTGACGCCCGGGACGGACGCGCGCAGGGCCTCCAGGGCGTCGGGTCTGGTGCCGACCGCGACGACGGCCGCACCGGCGGCGGTGAGTGCGCGCGCGACGGCTGCGCCGCTGGCACTGGTCGCACCGGCGATCAGCACCAGGCGACCGGCCACCGAGCCGTCGGTCACGCGGCGGCCTCGGCGACGAGCTCGGCGTCCGTGGTGCCGGTGATGCCGGCCGTGGACGCGATGACGGTCGCCATCTTCTTGTCGAGGGCCTCGTAGAACATCGACAGCGGGAACTCGTCGTCGAGCACCGCATCGGTGTAGCCGCGCGGCGGACCGGCGAGCGTCTCGTCGGGCAGGCCACGCGCCCACTTCGACGCCGGGTGCGGCGTGAGCGTGCGGGTCAGCATCTCGTACGCGGCGAGCCAGTGCGCCGACTTCGGCCGGTCGATCGAGCGCCGGTAGAGCTCGTTGATCTCGTCGCTCAGGGCGATGATCACGTCCGGCACCTCGGGCCAGTCGATCGTCAGCTGCGTGTCCGTCCAGTGCAGGACGCCGTGCTGGTGCATCCAGGCGAAGAGCAGCTGGCCGCCGAGTCCGTCGTAGTTGCGGACGCGGCTGCCGGTGATCGCGAAGCGGAAGACGCGGTCGAAGACGACCGCGTACTGCACCAGGCGCGCGTGGTCGCGGATGGCGCGCTGCGCGTCCTGGAGGCCCGTGTCTGGTCCGGCGGACAGCTCGCGTTCCAGACGCACGGACTCCCGGAACGCGGTCAGGTCGCAGCGGAGCTCCTCGAGCGAGTAGAGGAAGAACGGCATCCGCTGCTTGATCATGAACGGGTCGAAGGGCAGGTCCCCGCGCATGTGCGAGCGGTCGTGGATGATGTCCCACATCACGAAGACCCGCTCGGTCAGCTGCTGGTCGTCGAGCATCGCAGCGGCCTCGGCCGGCAGCTCGAGCTTGGTGACGTCGGCGGCGGCACGGACGACCCGGCGGTAGCGGGCGGCCTCGCGGTCCTGGAAGATCGCGCCCCACGTGAAGGCGGGGATCGAGCGCATCGCGACGGTCTCGGGGAACAGCACCGCCGAGTTCGTGTCGTACCCCGGGGTGAAGTCGACGAATCGCAGCGCGACGAACAACGCGTTGCCGTGGTCGCCGGCCTCGAGCTCGGCGATGAAGTCCGGCCAGATGACCTCGACCAGGAGCGCCTCGACGAACCGCGAGGTGCTGCCGTTCTGCGTGACCATCGGGAACACGACCAGGTGGCCGAGCCCGTCGACGCGGTGCTGCTGCGGCTGGAACGCGGTGAGGGAGTCGAGGAAGTCGGGGACCCCGAAGCCCTGCTCCTGCCAGCGTGCGAAGTCGAGCTGCAGCACCTGCAGGAACGCGGCGTCGTGCGGGAAGTGCGGTGCAAGCTCGGCGACGGCCGGCACGATCACCGCGACGTGTCCGGCGGCAGCGGCGTGGTCGGACGGTTCGGGGACGGAGCCGTCCCGCGTCTGCAGGGCCTGCAGGGCGACGACTGAACGCTTGAGCCGGAGCCAGGCGGGGTGGGCGGCGATCTCGCGCACCGACAGGTGGTCCTCGACGACCTCGGGCTCTCCGACGATGGCGTCCTGCGAGATCTTCTGGGCGAACTGGGACATGTCGAACCTCCCGTCATCGGGGTCGGCCGCGGATCTGCGGACGAGTGGTGCGCGTTACCGGATCGTCTCGAGCCTAGGGAAGTTCGGGGGACGCAAAGTTGCCCATCTGCGGTGGAATCGTGCGTCGTCACGGCGCTCGCGCGGGGATCCGACTGCTGTGCGCACGGTTTCGTCGGCCGGCTGCTTTCGGCAGGAGTGACAGGAAGCTCGGAGCGGCCTTCCGGGTCCTTCGCCTGGACGTTCGCCTGGTGGGGAGGGGCACACGCGTGAGTGTGAGGAAATATTTGTTCCGGGAACGAACCACCTTCCGATCTGGGGTTCTGTGGCGCATCGGGGTTGTGCCCCGATCGCTGTACCCCGGACTGCTCCGTCCGCCCCCGAACGGAGGGTGTGGCGACCACACGAAGCTTGCGATCCGCTCAGGAAACCCGTCTGTTCACTTCTGAGCCGTTTCCTGGACGCCGGCTGAGGGGCCTTCGTTGGTCGAGCGACTGCCAAGGTGATGCCCGCCGGAACGGGAGCGCAGCATCCCCCGGCGCACCCGACCTGCTGCCCCGGATTCCGAAGGATGCCGTTGTCCACAGATTCGCCCCGCCTGCTCACGGTCGTGCGGGACCCATCGGACGTCAGGTTCCGGAACATCGCCCGTGCCGGCGGTGTCACCGTCCTCGCGATCATGTTGCTCGTCGGGCTGTTCCTGGCCGTCCGGGCCGCCGAGGCACTGCGCGTCGCCGGGTTCGGGTTCCTCACCACGCAGGCCTGGGACCCCGACGCCCACCGGTTCGGCATCGCCGCCGTGCTGGTCGGCACGGTCCTGATCGCCGCCGTCGCGATCGCGTTCGCCCTGCCGCTCTCGCTCGGCACCGCGCTGTACATCACCGAGTACGCACCCCTGCGGATCCGCAAGGCGTTCATCGGGCTCGTCGACCTGATGGCCGCGATCCCGAGCGTCGTGTACGGGCTCTGGGGCTTCTTCTTCCTGCAGTCGCAGATCACGCCGGTGTCGCGGTGGATCTCGCAGTGGTTCGGCTGGATCCCGCTCTTCTCGGTGTCGGGCGTCGACCTCGACGACCCGCTCGCGTCGCCGACCGCGTACACGGCCTCGACGTTCATCGCGGGCATCGTCGTCGGGCTGATGATCACGCCGATCGTCACCTCGATCATGCGCGAGGTGTTCTCGCAGGCCCCGCTCGGTGAGCGTGAGGGGGCGCTTGCGCTCGGGTCGACGCGGTGGGGGATGATCCGCTCGGTCGTGCTGCCGTTCGGCCGGGGCGGCATCATCGGCGGGACGATGCTCGGTCTGGGCCGGGCGCTGGGCGAGACCATCGCCGTCTACATGATCATCTCGCCGGTGTTCGTCATCCAGCCGCACATCCTGCAGGCCGGGGCGAGCTCGGTCTCCTCGTTGATCGCCCTGCGGTACGGCGACGCGACACCCTTCGGCATGTCGGCACTCATGGCAGCGGGTCTGACGCTGTTCCTGATGACGCTGTGCATCAACTTCGCCGCGTCCGCCGTGGTCGCCCGATCGCGTTCGGGAGCGAGCAGCTAGCCATGACCGACACCACCCAGGCGCCGTCGGGCGTCACGTCACCCCTGCCCACCGTCCCCCTGTCGACGCCCGTCCCGGTCAGCCCGGTGACGGTGTCGACGCCCTCGGGCTCTGGCTCCGGCACGGTCCTGCCGCGGCTCGAGCGGGAGTCCGAGCCGGCCCGTGGGCCCGAGGAGCGCCGGTTCAGCGGCACCCGGATCAGCGACGTGCTCTGCGTCGTCGGTGCCGCGGTCGCCTCGGTCTCGGTCACGTCGATCGTGTTCACCGAACTCGCCCCGGTCTCCGGCCCGATCGCCTTCGCGGCCGTCGCCTACGTGATGTTCCTGGTGTTCTACGCGCTCCTCGTCGCCACCAACGAGAGCGCGGCCGTGGTCCGTGACCGGGTCGTCTCCGCCGCGGTGCACTCGCTGGCGTTCGTCGTGGTGGCCACGCTGGTGTTCGTCGTCTCGTTCAGCGTGATCCGGGCCACCAAGGCGCTGCCGCACTGGAACTTCTACACGCAGGACATGGCGCTCACCGGGCCGCTCGACCCGATGACCTCCGGCGGGGTGCTGCACGCCATCGCGGGGTCACTCATCCAGATCTCGATCGCGCTCGTGATCACGGTGCCGCTCGGCGTGACCACGGCGCTGTTCCTGACCGAGGTGCCCGGACCCTTCGCCCGGTTCGTCCGCACCATCGTCGAGGCGATGACCGCGCTGCCCTCGATCGTCGCGGGGCTCTTCATCTACGCGAGCGTCATCGTCGGGCTCGGCTTCGACAAGTCCGGGTTCGCGGCGTCCCTGGCGATCAGCGTGATGATGCTGCCGATCATGATCCGGTCCGCCGACGTCGTGCTCCGCCTAGTGCCGTCGACGCTGAAGGAGGCGTCGATCGGGCTCGGTGCCGGTCAGTGGCAGACGGTGTGGCGGGTCGTGCTGCCGACGTCCCGCTCCGGCCTGGTCACCGCGATCATCCTCGCCACCGCGCGCGGCATCGGTGAGACGAGCCCGGTGCTGCTGACCGCCGGCTTCGCGCCCGACCTGAACCTCGACCCGACGAGCGGCCCGATGATCTCGCTGCCCCTGGCGATCTTCGAGTTCGTCAAGTCGCCCGAACCGAACATGATCGCCCGCGGCTTCGGCGCGGCCGCGGTCCTGATGTTCCTCGTGCTGGTGCTCTTCGTGATCGCCCGTGTGATCGGGTCGCAGACCGTCGCCACCCGCGAGCGCCGCAACGACCGGTTCCGGGCGCTCGGTCGCCTGGTCCTGCGCGGTGTCGCCGTCGCCGAACCGGTCTGGCGCCCCGTCGGCCGTTTCGTCCGCAGGCATGCCCGCCGCTACGTCCACCCGTTCCCCGCCGACGCCTCCCAGAAGGACCCCTCGTGAGACCCCGCAGAACACGCCTGATGGGCGCGGTCCTGGCCGCCGCCGCACTGGCCCTGTCGATCCTCCCCGCCACCGCGGCCGACGCGGGCGAGTCCTACGTGCCCATCTCGGGCGCCGGCTCGTCGTGGAGCTCCGTCGCGATCCAGCAGTGGGCCGTGAACGTGCAGCAGTACGGGATGAAGGTCCGGTACGCCAGCACCGGGTCCTCCGACGGCCGCAACCAGTTCAAGGCGGGCACGGTCGACTTCGCCGTCTCCGAGATCCCGTACGGCATCAAGGACGGTGGGGTCACCGACGTCCCGCCGACGGTCGGCTACGCGTACATGCCGATCGTCGCCGGTGGCACGTCGTTCATGTACAACCTCAGCGCCGGTGGCAAGCAGATCACCAACCTGCGGCTGTCCGGCCCGGTGCTCGCGGGCATCTTCACCGGCAAGATCACGAGCTGGGACGACCCGAAGGTCAAGGCCGACAACCCCGGGCTCGACCTGCCGAAGCGCCGCGTCGTGCCGGTCGTCCGGTCCGACGGGTCCGGGTCGACCGCGCAGTTCACCACCTGGATGAGCAAGAAGTACCCGTCCGAGTGGAACGCGTACTGCAAGCAGGCGGGCCGGCCGCTGCCGTGCGGCATCACGTCGAACTACCCGACGGTCGCCGGCAAGGGGTTCATCGCCCAGCCGAACTCGCAGGGCGTGTCCGGCTACGTCGCCCAGAAGGCCAACGTCGGCACGATCACGTACGTCGAGTACTCCTACGCGTTGAAGACCGGCTACCCGGTGGCGAAGGTGCTGAACAAGGCCGGTTACTACGTCGAACCGACCGCCTCGAACGTCGCGGTGGGCCTGCTCGGCGCGAAGATCAACCAGGACAAGCGGTCGTCGTCGTACCTGACGCAGATCCTCGACGGCGTCTACGACAACCCCGACGCCCGCACCTACCCGCTGTCGTCGTACTCCTACATGGTGGTGCCGACGACCACGGACGCGAGCCTGACCCCGGCGAAGGGCAAGACCCTCGGGGCGTTCGACTACTACTTCCTGTGCGAGGGGCAGCAGCAGGCCGAGGTGCTCGGCTACTCGCCACTGCCGATCAACCTGGTGCAGGCCGGACTCGACCAGGTGCGGCGCATCCCCGGTGTCGAGGCGAAGAAGATCGACATCCGGAAGTGCAACAACCCGACGTTCTCCGCCGACGGCAAGAACACCCTCGCCGTCAAGGCACCGCAGCCGCCCGCGTGCGACAAGCTCGGCGCGACCCAGTGCAACACGGGCACCGGCGGGGCGAAGGGCACCACGACGCCGACCCAGAGCGGTGGCGCGTCCGGTGGTGGCGCGGGCGGTTCCGGTGGCGGTGCCGGGGCGGCCGGGGGCTCCGGCTCGGGCTCCGGCGGCGGTTCGGGGACCGGTGCGAAGGGCAGCGGGTCCGGGGGTTCCGGTTCCGGCGGCTCGGGCGGATCCGGTTCGGGATCCGGGAGCGGGTCGACGGAGCTCTCCGGCGGCAGCACCGGCAGCGGTGGCACCGGCGCGGTGCCCGCACTGAACAACGGCTCGCCCGTGCAGTGCGACGCCGACAGCGGTGTGTGCCAGAACGTGGCCGCCCTGCCGGTCGAGGTCGACGCGGCCGACGGCTGGACGCCGACCCGCACCCTGATGCTCTGCGCCGTGGCCGCACTGCTGGGCGTGGTCCTGCTGCCCCCGCTGATCGGCGTGCTCGTGTCCCGACGGAGGACCCAGAAGTGAAGAACCAGCACCTCGTCCGACTCGGTTCCGCGGCCCTCGTCTTCGGTGCCGTCACCTCGACCATCGCCGGGTCGTTGCTCGTCGCCACGATCCCGGCGTCGGCCACCGCGCCGTCGGCCACGCCCTCGTCCGCGGTGACCAAGTCGTGGGTCGACGCGCAGGCCGCCCTCGGTCCGGGCGGATCGACCACCACGCCCGACCCCGACGCGGCCGACTTCTCGAAGATGTCGTTCACGGTCAGCCAGACCCGCGAACTCACCGACCAGGGCGTCACGGTGAGCTGGACCGGTGCGAAGCCGACCTCGCCGAGTGAGTACGCCACCGACTACGTCCAGGTCATGCAGTGCTGGGGCGACGAGGCGGCCGGACCGTCCCCCGAACAGTGCCAGTGGGGCGCTCCGTCGTCGACGATCGCGGCCCTGACCGGCGTCGGTGCCGCCAAGCGCGACCTGGTGAACGGGGACGACCCGCTGCAGGACCCGACCCTGACCGGACCGGACGCGAACCCCGACCTGCTGCTCGACCCGCCCGTCGAGAACCCGTTCCTCCGCGCCTACCGCGTGCCCTTCCGGTCGGTCGACGGGACCCTGTCGAAGAGCACGACGGAGCTGTCGAAGCAGTTCGACGCGACGACCACGAACGAGGTCACGGCCGCGCGCACCGCGAGCGACGGCACCGGCCAGGTCACCTTCGAGACCCAGTCGGGGCTCGAGGCGCCGCAGCTCGGCTGCGGGCAGGACCGGGTGGCTGCCGGAAGGACGACGCCGCGGGACTGCTGGCTCGTGATCGTGCCGCGCGGCAGCCACAACCTCGACGGCGGTACCGCGGGGTCGACCGCCGCCGGTCGTGTCACCGGCTCGCCCCTGTCGGCATCGGCCTGGCGCAACCGTGTCGTGTTCCCCCTCGGGTTCCAGTCCGTGGCCCAGGCCTGCCCGATCGGCAACGCGGAGCAGCGCCTGGTCGGCTCGGAGCCCGCCACCGAGGCGGTCACCGCCTGGCAGCCCGCACTGTGCGGACTCGGCACCACCTACGGCTACTCGCAGATCGGCGACGAGGAGGCACAGCACCAGATCGTCTCGACGACAGGCGGGGCATCGCGGCTCGCCCTGGTGAACACCCCGCTCGACCCCGCGACCGCCCCGGACACGACCATCCGGTACGCCCCCGTGGCGCAGTCGGCGATCGTGATCGGCTTCTCGATCGACTACCGGCTGTACCCGGACGCCCCCGCCAAGGCGCGGAACGGGCTGCAGGCGCAGGACCTCACGCTCGACGCACGGCTCGTCGCGAAGTTGCTCACGCAGTCGTACCAGGCGGACGTGCCCGGCCGCGGCAAGGGCGACCCCACCGTGGCGGCGAACGCCTCGAGCATCGTGACGGACCCGGAGTTCCTCGCGCTCAACCCGACCTTCGTCGGCTCGAAGAGCGACACCGCCCCGGCCGGACTGATGGTCGCGCTCGGGGACACGAACGCGAACGCCCGGGTCTGGGCGTGGCTGCGGGCGGACCCGGTCGCGGCGGCGTTCCTCGACGGGCGCCCGGACGAGTGGGGGATGCGGATCAACCCCGCCTACCGCCCGCTGTCACTGGCGACCGACACGACGATCGACAGCTTCCCGAAGGCCGACCTGACCATCGCGAAGGGCGGCGACCCGGACGAGACCGGCTACGGCACCCTCGACATGCGCCCGTACATGAACGACATGCACGAGGGCGCCTACCGGACGCTCAAGGCGGACCCCAACCAGAAGGACTCCTGGAACCCGTTCGGGCAGCCGAAGGGCTACACCTCGCTCGGCGCCCAGGTGCCGGGGAGCCGATTCCTGCTGTCGATCACCGACACGGCCTCGGCCGCCCGGTACGCGCTCCCCACCGCGAAGCTCGTGAACGCCGCCGGCGAGGCCGTCGCTCCGACCACCGAGGCGATCACGAAGGGCATCGCGACCATGCGGCCGTCGACCGTGCCGGGCGTCGTCGTGGCCGACCCCGCGAACCGTGACGCGGCGGCCTACCCGCTGGCCATGCTCAGCTACGCGGCCGTGAACGTCTGCGCCTCGAGCCCGGCGGAGCGTTCGGACTACGCCACCTTCATCCGGTACGCGAGCGGTGCCGGTCAGGTACCGGGGGAGAAGCAGGGTGAGCTCCCCGCCGGCTACGTCCCGCTGTCGAGCAGCATGCGGGCAGCGGCCGGGCAGGTCGCCGCCGGGCTGACCGACGCCCGGACGGTCGCTGCGGCGTGCCCGAAGCCGCCGGCGGCTGCGGCTCCGACCGAGCCGACGGCGTCCGGCACCGACGGGGCGGTCCCACCGCCCACCGACACGACGGAGACCGTCACCGATCCCGTCAACGGCCCGGGGACGTCGACCGACACCCTGCCGGACGCGACCGTCGACCCGGTGGCCGACGCCGCGCCTCCCGTGTCGACCAACGACGTCGACGAGGCGTCCGGACCCACCCAACGCACCCACGACCAGCCGCTCGCGGCGACCCGCCTGGGTCTCGCCGCGGCGCTCGGAGCCGGCCTGCCGGCGCTCGGCGTGGGGCCGTTCCTGATCCGCCGTGGCCGGAGGCTGGCGATGCTGGCCGCCGCCCACGTGTGACCGAGTTCCACCCACGACCGCTGCCACCTGGGCAGCGTCGAACCCACGAAAGGAAACACCAGCCATGAAGGTCAACACCTTCTGCAAGTCGGCAGTCACGTTCGGTGCAGCCGCGCTGATCGTCGGTGCCCTCTCCGTGCCGGCGGCCCAGGCCGACCCCGCGGGGAACGCGTTCGGCAAGCTCGTCGGCCTCGGCTCGGACACGACCCAGGACGTCATGAACGGCGTCGCCGCAGCGGTCGGGGGGAACCAGATCGCTTCGTACGACGCGACGAACGCCGGCCCCACCGTCGTCACGCGATCCGGCGGAGCGGCCATCCCGCGCGTCTCCGGCTCCGGTGCCGGCCGTGACGAGCTGCTCGTCTCCGTCGGTGCGGTCGCCAACAAGTCGGGCGTCGCCCTGGCCGACGGCACGAGCACGACGATCGACGAGTCCGTCGTCGGCCAGCTCGACTTCGCCCGTTCGTCGGGCGGCCCCGCCGCCAAGGACCAGTCGGCCGACGGCGTCCTGGCGTACGTGCCGTTCGCCCGCGACGCGGTCGACGTCGCCTACGCGCCGGGCAGCCCGCTGGCGAAGGTGCCCTTCTTCATCGGGGACGGGACGCAGGCCAAGACCGCCCCGACGCTCTGGAACGTCTACCGCGGTGACGTGTCCTACGTGTACTTCAACGCGGACGGCACCTACAACTCCGTGGGCGGCAGCGCGACGGGTCCGGACGGCACAAAGGCGTCCAAGATCCAGCCGCTCCTGCCCAAGTTCGGTTCGGGCACCCGCAGCTACTTCCTCGGCCAGCTCGGTCTGACCGACGCCTCGGGCTTCACGAGCACGAACTCCTTCGTCTCCGACACCTCGGCCGGCAAGCCGATCGAGGAGCACGACGGCACCGCAGTCGTCGCGGCCGACACCGGCTCGACGCTCGCGATCGCCCCGTTCTCGGTCAGCCAGTGGGTGGCGCAGGCCAACGGCGTCGGCGGGGTCACCGACCGTCGCCACGGCGTGACGCTCGCCGACCTCGGCAAGACCGCCGGCAGCCAGACCGCGGCGACCACCGGCAGCGGCAAGGCCTACGCGACCAACCCGGCGTACGCCGGCTTCGTCCGTGACGTCTACAACATCGTCCCGTCGCGCCTGGCGGACGACCCGTCCAGCGCGATCGCGAAGGCGTTCGTCGGCAAGGACTCGCTCGTCTGCAAGCAGACCGCGACCATCGCCGCCTACGGGTTCCTGCCGGAGCCGGCGACCAACGCCGCCACCACCTGCGGCTACGCCCAGCTGCGTGCCTTCCCCGCGTCGCTGAGCACCACCGCCCTGTCGATCCCCGCGAAGGCCGTCGCGGGCAAGCCCGTCAGCGCCACCGTCTCCGTCGACTCGTTCGGCACCGGCGGCGGCACGGTCCGGTTCCTGAACGGCTCCACCGTCGTCGGGACCGGCACCATCGCCAAGGGCGCGAAGAGCGTCACCGCCCCGGTGACCCTGCCCAGCGGCACGGCCTCGGTCAACGCGCTGTTCATCCCGGCGCTCGCCGGCGTCGCGTCGAGCACCTCGGCGGCGTCCACGGTCACCGTCTCGGCCGCGACCGGCGTCACGATGACGGTTCCGCGTCTGACGGTCGGCAAGACCGCCAAGGTCACCACGACGATCACGGGCGGGAACGCCACGGGCGGCACCGTCACGATCGGGAACGGCACGGAGACCGTCGGCACCGCCAAGGTCGCCGCCGGGGCCACCACCGCCTCGGTCTCGTTCGTCCCGAAGCGCGCCTCGTACAGCCTCGTCGCCACCTACACCCCGGCCACGGCCGGCGGGACGGTCGCCACGAGCGCCGTGTCGACGGTGAAGGTCGCCAAGGGTGCGCCGACCGTGAAGGCCGGCAAGGTCAAGTCGGTCTCCGCCAAGTCCCACGCCAAGGTCACCGTTGCCGTGAGCGGCACCGGCGTGGTCCCGACCGGCAAGGTCACCGTCAAGGAGGGCAGCAAGACGCTCGCCTCGGTGTCGCTGTCGAAGACCGGGCGCGGCACCGTCTCGCTCCCGCGTCTCAAGGCCGGCACGCACAAGCTGACCGTCGTCTACGGCGGCGACTCCCTCTGGAACACCGCGCGGACCTCGTCCTCGGTGAAGATCACCCGCTAGTCCCCCGCCCGGCCGGTCCGTGAGGACCGGCCGGGTGCCCCACCCCGAAGACCCCACCCCCGAAGACACCACACCCCGAACACCCCGACGGACGGATCGATGACGAGCTTCACCTCCTGGTTGCCGGGCCGGCGACCCACCGGCGAACCGGACGCGAGCGGCCGCCGTCGCGCCGTCCGGACGTGGCGGCCGATCCGGGCGCTCCGTCCGTCCCGCACCCGGCGTCCGACCCGCCCGGTCAGCGGCTGGTCCCACGAGTCCGCCGGCCCCGCCGCCCGGGCGATCCCGGTCCTCGGCGCCCCCGACCGCTGGCGGTTCAGCGGGTCGGCGATCGTCGTCGTCGGGCTGTTGCTCGTCGGCTTCGCGCTGCAGTTCACGGCCGTGTCGCAGGTCACGTACTCGCGCGACCAGCAGCTCGCCCGTGACGCGTTCCGCTACCAGCTCGCCAACGCCACCGCCCCCGTCGGCCAGACCGGCACGGACGGCCGCCTGGTCCCCGAGGGCACCCCCGTCGCGATCGTCCGGGTGCCGGCGCTCGGCCTCGACACGGTCGTGCTGCAGGGCACCACGTCGGAGACCACCCGCTCCGGCCCCGGCCACCGTCGGGACACCCCGCTGCCCGGTCAGGTCGGCGCGAGCGTCGTCTACGGGCGCCAGACCGCCTACGGCGGCCCCTTCGGTCGCATCGACCAGCTCGACAAGGGTGCCCTCATCACCGCGACGACCGGGCAGGGGACCGCGAAGTACCGGGTCGTCGACGTCCGCCGCACCGGCGACCACGTCCCCGCACCGCTCGAGGCCGACGACGGTCGGCTCACCCTGGTCTCCGCCGCCGGGCTGCCGTTCCTGCCCGACTCCGTCGTCCGCGTCGACGCCGAACTCGTCTCGAAGGCCGCTCCGACCCCGACGCCCTCGTTCGGCTACGCCGCACTCGCCCCCGCCGAACTGACGATGGCCGGTGACGGCTCGGTGTGGCCGTTCCTGGTGCTCGGCCTGATCGTCCTGGCCGGCATGGTCGCGCTGTTCGCGGTCGGGATGCGCTTCTGGGGCCGTCGGCAGACACTCGTCGTCGCCGTCCCGGTGGTGCTCGCCGTCGGGCTCTCCGCGGCGTCCCAGCTCACCGTCCTCCTGCCCAACCTGATGTGACCGAAGAGACCACGATGCCCGGAACAGAAACCGAAACCCTCCTCGCCGAGTTCGACAGCTGGTTCGACCGTGTGCCGCCGGCACCGGATCCGTCGACCCTGCCCGCGACGCTCGACGCCCGATCCGTCTCCGCTTGGTTCGGCGACCACAAGGTGCTCGACCGTGTCTCGCTGACCATGCCGGCCGGCCAGGTCACCGCCCTGATCGGACCGTCCGGCTGCGGCAAGAGCACGTTCCTCCGCACGCTCAACCGCATGCACGAGCTCGTCCCCACGGCGTCGCTCGCGGGTGAGGTGCTCCTCGACGAGGTCGACATCTACGACGCGTCCCGGCGCATCACCGAGGCCCGGCGGCAGATCGGCATGGTCTTCCAGAAGCCGAACCCGTTCCCCGCGATGAGCATCCAGGACAACGTGCTCGCAGGACTCGCCCTGACGGGCGTGCGGCCCGACAAGGCCGCGAAGGCCGCGCTCGTCGAGGAGACCCTCACCAAGGCGGGCCTGTGGAACGAGGTCAAGGACCGCCTGCGGCAACCCGGCGGCGGTCTGTCAGGTGGGCAGCAGCAGCGGCTCTGCATCGCCCGTTCGCTCGCCGTCCGTCCGCGGGTGCTCCTGATGGACGAGCCGTGCTCCGCCCTCGACCCCACGTCGACCCGGCGCATCGAGCAGACGATCACGGAGCTCGCCACCGACGTGACGATCGTCATCGTCACGCACAACATGCAGCAGGCGCAGCGCGTCTCCGACCGCTGCGCGTTCTTCCTGGCCGAGGCCGGGACACCCGGTGCGATCGTCGAGCACGGCCCGACCGACGCGATGTTCCAGACACCGCAGGATCCGCGCACCGCCGACTACGTCAACGGTCGCTTCGGATGACGCACGGGAGGCACGGTGCGGGCCCGCATCGCGCCTCCCGTCCGGTGGACGGACCGTCGTCGTGCGGTCGGACTACGCGAGTACCTGGTTGAGGACGAGCGCGGCGCCGATCACTGCGACGCAGACCAGGAACGCAACCGGTGCTGCCCTGCTCTTCGGGTGCGCCATGCCAGCAAAGCCCGAGGCACTCAGGCCAGCTGCTCCCGCTGCGACCGAGAGCGGCCATCCATTGACGACGAGCACGACACAAGCGACGCCGAGCAAGACCGCGCACGCTGCGAGCACCCTGCTGAGCACGCGGCGGAGACGAGCCGGCGTTGCTCGCTCCGGAACGGTCAACGGTAGATCGCCATACACGTTCGGCCACGTACTTCGCCGTTGTTCCGGAAATCGACGCACATGCTCCCCGGACGCAACGTGTGCTTCTTGACGCTGGGGATGTTGAAGACGGCTTGTCCGCAGCCTGAACGCACCGACGTCGTCTCCTGCGCGTACTGCCGCCCGTTGACGTCCTTGAAGCGGTAGACGCCGCTCCAGTTGCAGAACATCCCCGGGATGACCGCAGCGAGGCCGTAGCACTCGACCGCGGTCGTCGACCCCGTGACCCGCAGCCCCGAACCTCGAACGGACATGTTGAGGAAGCATCCCGCTGGTACGACGATCGTCACGCCTCGGTAGCTCCAGCGGAAGGACGCAACTGGTGACGTCGCGAACTCTCCGTTGACCGTGTTGCCCCCGCCGGCCTGATTCGAGTCGTAGGCGTGCGAAAGGTCAGCGAGTTTCCGTGCCTGTTCGTGCACGTCCACGTCGGCGACTGGCTCCGCGACGTTCTGTGCCGCCGTTGCTGGCGAGGCAAGAGCTGCCACGAAGAGCAAGCACGCTCCGAGCGCTACCGAAGATCGTCCAATGAAATTGCGGGACAACGTCATCTCCCCATGTCAGTCCCGGCCTGTGCCGAGGACCTCACGCTACTGATCTTCCAGCACGTAGAACAAGAAATTTGTATTTCGGCGGAACGAGGGCTGGGTCAGTAGAGTCGAGATGTGGAACATCAGCGGTGGACGGTTGGGCGCGTGGGGCAGAGCGGGGCCCGGGCGATCCTGTTCGCCATCATGGCGCTCGGGGCCTCGATGCTGAGCGCTCCGAACGAGGCGTCGTGGAATCCGGGGGCGTTCCTGCTCGTCGGTGGCGCCGTCTGCGCCCTGCCGCTCTTGCTGGGACGGCATCGGCGCAGAGGCACCGTGCGGGCCGGGATCTCCACGTCGGACTGGGTGGCGCTGTCGACCGGTCTCGGGGCAGGGCTGCTCGTCGGCCTCCTCTTCTTCGACTGCTCGGCTGCCTTCGCCGCGCTCTTCCCGATCCCGTTCGTGGCGATCCACGCCGCCGTGAGTCGCTCCGACGGAAGCCTGCGAGCCCGGTCGATCGTGCTCGCGGTGACGGCGGCGTTGGTCGTCGCGATCCTTGTCACCGGTGACGATCTGCAGCGCGGCTTCGCCGACCTCGTCCAGGGGGCCGTGGTCGCCGGCGTCCTGTTGACGCTCGCGCTGGTCCTTCGGAGCGCTGTGCGGAGACAGCGGGCCTGAAGCTGCTGCGGTGCACTCCAGCGCTGCGGGCCGCGTGATCGGTACGGTGGTCGCCATGGCCCGATTCACGCCCCCAGCCGCTGACGCGATGCGCGCCCGGCTCCTGCTTGCCGCGCGGGACGAGTTCCCCGCGGTCGGACTGGCCGCCGGCAGGGTCGAACGGATCGGTGCCGCAGCGTCGAGCAACAAGGCGCAGGTCTTCCACTACTTCGGCAGCAAGGAGGGGCTGTTCGACGCCCTCGTCGCCGACACCGTGACCGAGACGTTCGCCGAGGCTCCACTCGACACCGCCGACCTCGCCGCCTGGGCCGGCCGGGTGCACGACTCGTACGTCCGTCGCCCCTGGGCACAGCGGCTCGCGACCTGGCACCGGCTGGAGCGTGCCGACGTCCCGCTCGAGTCCGTCGCGACGAGCTACGCCGACGCGGTGGCCGAGGTCGAGCACGCGCAGCGCGCCGGGGTCCTGCCGCGGGCGTTCCGTCCGGCGGTGCTCCTCGGGCTCGTCCTGCACACCGCGGCGTTCTGGAGCGCGACCGCTGCGGAGTACGAGCCGCTGGTGCAGGCCGTGACGCCGCCGCGGCGTCGCCAGGTCGTGGTCGACGCGGTCACGGCGCTGCTCGGCGGGAAGTCCTGACCGAGGGGTCCGCAGGGATCAGCGTGAGCGGTCGCGGGCCGGACGTGCGGGGCGGAGCTGCACCGGGCCTCCTGGCCGTCCCTCAGTCGGCTGCGCCGGCGGCGACCCGCAGCGTCCGCTCCGCGTCGTCGAGGTAGTCGGCGAGCAGCGCCGAGGCGGCGTCCTGGTCGCCACCGCGCAACGCGGACACGATCGCGTCGTTGCGTTCGACGAAGTCGGCGTGGAACGAGGCCGGGTCGGCGGTGGTCAGGAAGGCGAGCCGCATCTCGGCGAGCAGGCCGTCCATCAGGGCGTGGATCCGCTCGCTCGGCACCGCGCGCACGAGCTCGGCGTGGAACCGGATGTCGGCGGTGCCGACCGCGCCCCAGTCGCCCGCGGACGCTGCTGCCCGGGCGTCGGCGACCGCTGCAGCGGCCTCGGCGAGTGCCGGTGCGTCGGGGGTGCAGGCGCGCACGGCTGCCTCTTCGAGCACCCGCCGAGCCGCGTAGAGATCGGTGACGTCGGCGGCGGAGAGCCGGCGGACGAACACCCCGCGGTTGAACACGTGCTCGACCAGACGGTCGCGGGCGAGCAGCCGGAAGGCCTCGCGCAGGGTGTTCCGCGAGACCCCGAGCTGGTCGCTCAACCGCTCCTCGGACAGCTGCGCCCCGGGGGAGAACCCACCCGACGCGATCATGGTGCGCAACCGCGTGGCCGTGGAGTCAGCGCCGCCGACGGTTCGGGTCATGGCACCGATCCTGGCACGGGTGGCGTTTGTGAAGGGCGTGTTACAGAGCGGAACCGGCTCTTGCGATTGTTGAACAATGCGGTCCAGACTGTCCCGCATGTTCGTCCTCATCGGCGTCGCCGTCGTCATCGTCGGCTTCGCATTGCGCATCAACGCGCTCCTCGTCGTCACGGTCGCGGGCATCGTGACCGCGGCCATCGGCGGGATCGGTCCCGTCGGCATCCTCGACGCGTTCGGCAACGGGTTCGCCTCGAGCCGGTCCGTCACGACCTTCGCGCTCGTCCTGCCCGTCATCGGTCTGATCGAGCGCTACGGCCTGCAGGACCAGGCGAAGCGCCTGATCGCGAAGCTCGACAAGCTCACGACCGGTCGTCTGCTCGCCGGCTACCTGGTGATCCGGCAGGTCACCGCGGCGGTCGGCCTGACGAGCATCGGTGGCCCGGCGCAGACCGTGCGCCCGCTGGTCTACCCGATGGCCGAGGGTGCGGCGACCAAGAAGTACGGGCGGATCGACGACCGCATGCGCGAGAAGATCAAGGGCTACTCGGCGTCGTCCGACACGGTCGGTGTGTTCTTCGGCGAGGACGTCTTCGTCGCCGTCGGCTCGATCCTGCTCATCACGACGTTCGTCGACTCGACCTACGGACTGTCGCTCGAACCGATCGACCTGGCCCTGTGGGCGATCCCGACGGGCATCGCGGCACTCATCGTGCACGGCGGACGCCTGCTGCTGTTCGACCGCCGACTCGACAAGATGGCGGCGGACGCCCGTGCCGACGCTCCGATCCTGGGGGCAGCAGCGTGATCACCAGCGAATGGCTCTACTGGCTCATCGGCGCGTTCTTCATCGCCGTCGCCGTCCTGATCGTCACCGACACCGCGCACGCGAAGCGCCTGGGCAACGCGGCGTTCTGGGGCATCCTCGGCCTGTCGTTCTTCTACGGCACCTTCGTCGCCGCCGGCGCCGTGCCGGCCTGGACGCTCGGGATCGCCGTCCTCGTGATGGTCGCGCTCGCCGGGCTCGGCTTCACCGGCACGACGAGCCGCACCCGGGTCGCGAGCATCCCCGGCGCGGGCACCGGTGCCGAGACCGGCCCCGCCGAACCCACCGGCGTGACGCAGAAGATCACGGACGCCGGCAGCGGCAGCACGAGTGTGCTCGCCACCACCAGCCCGGACGAGCGCGCCGCGTTCGCGACGAAGTACGGCAACCGGCTCTTCATCCCGGCCCTCGTGGTGCCGGTGGTCGCCGTGCTGGTCGCGACGCTCGGGCCGCTCGTCTCGTTCGGTGGCGAACCGCTCCTCGCCGAGGGCAGTGCGACCCTGACCGGTCTGGGCATCGGTTCGGTGCTCGCCGTCGTCGTGGCGGTGTTCGTCCTGCGCCCGCCGAGGATCGCCACCCCGATCCGCGAGGGCGGTCGCCTGCTGCAGGCGATCGGCTGGGCGGCGCTGCTGCCGCAGATGCTCTCGACGCTCGGCATCGTCTTCACCCAGGCGGGGGTCGGTGACGCCGTCGGCACCATCATCAAGTCGATCCTGCCCGACGGCTCGCTGCTCGCCGCCGTGGTCATCTACTGCCTCGGCATGGCCCTGTTCACGATCATCATGGGCAACGCGTTCGCCGCGTTCCCGATCATGACGGCCGCGATCGGCTGGCCCGTCCTGGTGCAGGGCTTCGACGGCAACCCCGCCGCGATCTTCGCGATCGGCATGCTCGCCGGCTTCTGCGGCACGCTCGTCACCCCGATGGCCGCGAACTTCAACCTGGTGCCGGCCGCCCTGCTCGAGATGCGGGACAAGTACGGCCCGATCAAGGCGCAGATCCCCACCGCCGCCATCCTGCTCGTCGTCAACATGGGAGTCATGTACCTTGTCGCATTCTGATGCCGCCCCGATCGACCTGACCCGGGCCGCCTGGGCCGACCGCTTCGCGGCCGTCGCCGCGGACAACACGACCCGCGAGTACCCGTACGCCGCGCACCACGCGACGTCCGGACCGGACGACCGGGCCCTGCCCGTCGAGCTGCACCCCGCCTTCGCCACGTCGTACGACTGGCACTCGTCGGTGCACATGCACTGGCTCGCGGCGCGCCTGGTCGCGCACGGCCTGCCCGCCGACCTGGAGGCCCGGCTCACCTCGATCCTGCAGGCGCACCTCACGACGGATCACCTCGCGACCGAGGCGGCCTACCTGCGCGAGACGCCGCACTACGAGCGCCCCTACGGCTGGGCTTGGCTCGCCCGGCTCGCCGCCGAGGTCTCGGCATCCGAGGCGCCCGCCGTCCGGGCACTGGCACCGGGGTTCGCACCCGTCGTCGACGTCCTCGAAGACCTGGTCGTCCGGTGGATCGACGGGGCCGCGCACCCCGTCCGGCACGGCGTGCACTCGAACTCGGCGTTCGGGCTGCTGCTCGTGCTCGAGGCAGCCCGGTCGCTCGACCGTCCGGCCCTGGCGGCTGCGGTCGAGGGGGCTGCGAAGGACTGGTTCGGCGCGGACGCCAGGTGGCCGTTCGCCTGGGAGCGGAGCGGGCACGACTTCCTGTCCGCGGGCCTGGCCGAAGCCGACCTGATGCGGGCGGTGCTGCCCGCCCCGGAGTTCGCGACGTGGGCCCGCGGCTTCTTCGCCGCGGTGCAGCCGGGTGACGCGATCCTGCGGTCGACGGTGGTCCGGGACGAGAACGACCCGCAGCAGGTGCACCTGTTCGGGCTCGACCTGTCGCGGGCGGGATCGGCCCGGCGCATCGCGGACGCACTCCGCGCCGCCGGTCCGGACGACTCCGGCACCGGCGTCGCCGACCTGCTCGATGACGCGGCCGACCGGCTGCTGGCCTCGGGTCTCGCCGCGAGCGTGGGCGAGGAGTACTACTCCACCCACTGGCTGGCGAGCTTCGCCTGGGACGCCATGGAGGCCCGGGAGCACGCCGCCCGCTGATCGTTCGTCGGGAGCGCTGATCGTCTGCGGACACGTCGAGGATCCGGAGGTACCTTCGGGGCCATGAGCGATCCGAAGGACGACGAGACCCTCGACGACTTCCGCGAGGCGCAGGAGACCGACTACGAGCCGGAGCCGAGCGTGCTCGACCCCGACGACCTGCCGGTGGTCGACGACGCGGACGACGAACTGCTCCCCGACGACGATCGACCGGTGCCGCTCGACGCCGACGACGATTCGATCTGAGCGATCGCGCCGTCGTCGTGCCGCGGCACCGGCGCTGACGCAGGTGCCGACGTCAGCTTCGGTTTCGGCGTCTGCTCAGTCGAGCGGGAGGGTCCGCGCGAAGGTGCGGGTGACCGGCGTCGCGGCGAGGAACGGTGCCATCGCCGGAGCGCCCTCCGGCGTCGCACGCCAGGCCACGTAGGTGTCGTGGTCCTCGGGGGTCGTCCACGACTCGACGACGACCATGCGCGCCGGGTCCTCGTCGTCGACCAGGACCTCGAGCGACTCCAGGCCGTGGAACGACGCGGTCTGTTCGAGCGTCTCGCGGATCGCACCCTGGAGTGCGTCTTCGGGGGCGTCGCTCTGGAACTGGACCTCGAGCAGGACGGTCATCGACATGGGGAACCTTTCGTCAGCGGTGTCCAAGCCAACCCCTGACCCCCTGCGCTTGTTCCGGGTCGGTCAGTCGAGGATGCGGAACCGGAGCGGATCGCCCGGACGGAGCTGCGCAGCGAGGTCGATCGACGACGGTGTCAGGACCGCGACGACCGGGTAGCCGCCGGTCACCGGGTGGTCGGCGAGGAACAGCACGGGGAAGCCCTCGGGCGGCACCTGCAGTGACCCGGTCTCGACGCCCTCGCTCGGCAGTTCGCGTGCCACGGAGCGGGCGAGCGGCGTCTCGGCCGTGGTGCGGACCCCGACGCGGTCGCTGTCCGCACTGACGGAGAAGTCCTGGCCGGTCAGGGTCGTGCGCCACTCCGGGGTGAACCAGTCGTCGCGCGGTCCGGGCACCACGTCGAGCACGACCGGCTCGTCCGGCCACCGCGGCGCGGGCTGCGGCACCGCGTCGACGATCGGCCACGACACCCGGGCGTCGCCGACGGGCAGGACGTCACCGGCCGACAGCGGCGGCGGACCGAGGCGCGCGAGGGAGTCCCACGAGCGGCTGCCGAGCACCGGGTCGACCGCGAAGCCCCCGAGGACCGCGACGTACGCGCGCAGGCCCACGGTCGCGGTGCCGATCCGGAGCGTGTCGCCCGGGGCCAGCAGCAGCACCTCGTGCGAGGCGGCACCGCGGACCGATCCGTCCGCCCGCTCGACCTCGACGGGGCAGGCCGCGCCGGTGGTGGCCGCGACCACGTACGCGTCGGCGCGGAGCGTGACGGAGCCGAGCAGAGCCTCCAGGACGGCCGCGTCGGGACGGTTGCCGACCAGCCGGTTGGCGAGCGCCGCGGAGCCGCGGTCGGCTGCTCCGGCCGCCCCGAGGCCCATGTCGCTGAAGCCCGGGCGCCCGAGGTCCTGCGTGGTCGCGCCGTAGCCGACCTGCACGACGGTCAGCGCGGTCATGCCGCACCCGCCACGACGAAGCGGACGAGCGTGCCGGCGGGCGCGAGCGCCGGAGGCGTGCGCTCGAGGGACCACATCGGCACCTCGGTGCGGCCGATGAGCTGCCAGCCGCCGGGCGATGTCCGCGGGTAGACGGCGCTGAACTCGCCGGCCAACGCCACGGCGCCGCTGGGGACGGCTGTGCGGGCGGTGCTGCGGCGGGGCAGGTCGAGCGGGCGATCGCTGCGGGTGAGGTAGCTGAAGCCGGGGGCGAAGCCGCAGAACGCGCTCGTCCAGAGCTGCCCGGTGTGCCACGCCACGAGCTCGTCGTGCCGCATGCCGGTCACTTCGGTGACGGTGTCGAGGTCCTCGCCGTCGTAGGTGACGGGGATGACGAGCGGCTCGGTGTCCTGCGCTTCGAGCGCTGCGCTGACCGGGTCGACCTGTGCGAGCTCGGAGCGGAGTCGCCCGGCGTCCGTCGTCGTCGGGTCGAACCGGAGCAGCAGTGTCCGGGCACCGGAGACGACCTCGGTCAGCCCCGGCAGGGTGGCCTGTGCGAGCCCGGCGCGGAAGGCGACGACGTCGGCGAGGGACCCGAACGTGGCGAGGAGTGCGGTGCCGCCAGCGGAGCGGACCTCCGGGCCAGTCACGGTGCGAAGGGCGCGATCGTCACGCCGTGCTCGGTCAGCAGTGCTCGGATGGCGCGAGCCATCGCCACCGCGTCCGGGGAGTCGCCGTGCACGCAGACCGAGTCGGCACGCACGGCGATCTCGGACCCGTCGACGGCGGTCGCGACACCATCGGTGACCATGCGGAGCACCCGGGCTGCGACCTCGTCCGGGTCGTGCAGCACCGACCCCGGCTGCTTCCGCGACACCAGCGAGCCGTCGGGTTCGTAGGCGCGATCGGCGAAGGACTCGCTCACCGCGCGGAGCCCGTGCCGCTCGGCTGCCAGCAGCAGTTCCGACCCGGGCAGCGCCAGCACGGCGAGGGACGGGTCGACCTCGGCCACGGCGCGGACGACGGCCTCGGCCTGCACCGGGTCGGCGCAGGCCGTGTTGTACAGGGCGCCGTGCGGCTTGACGTAGGTCACGGCCGTGCCGGCGACGTGCGCGGTGGCGGCCATCGCGCCGAGCTGGTGCACGACGTCGGCGTACAGCTCGTCGGGGGTGACGTGCACGGGCCGGCGGCCGAAGCCGATCAGGTCGCGGTAGGCCACGTGCGCGCCGATCGCCACACCACGCTCGGCGGCGGCGCGGGCAGTGGCGAGCATGATCGTCGGGTCGCCGGCGTGGAACCCGCAGGCGACGTTGGCGCTCGAGACGACGTCGAGCATCGCGGCGTCGTCGCCCATGGCCCAGGCACCGAAGCCCTCGCCCAGGTCGCTGTTCAGGTCGATCGTCGTCACGGGTGCTCCCTGTCGTCGCGGGTTGTTGAACAATCTACCGATCACCCCGGTCCCTGTCATCCGCTTCCCCCGGTCGGACGGCGGTTTCCGAGGTGCGCCACGTACTGTCCGAGTCCTCAGTACCACCGGCGGCAGTGCTGCCGGATCAATCTCTGCACTGGAGCAGCTCATGACCGACAGTGACAACACGCACGACGCCCCGAAGAACGACTCCGAGGGCACCGAGAAGCCGGGCGGCCTCGGCGACGACAACACCATCCCGAACAACCCCGACGGCCTGGCCGCGGGGCACACCGGCGACGACTCGCACTTCAACCCGGAAGAGGACGGCGAGCACTAGCGGCTCCTTTCCGGCCTGCGGGTCGATGCAGAACGACACCGTCGTTGTCCTCCGACAGCGGCGGTGTCGTTCTGCGTCGGCACGCGTCCGCACGCGTCCGCACGCGTCCGCACGCATCCGTCCGCCCCGACGAAACAAACAGCGCAAAACCTTCCGGCACGAGGTTTCCGGTGCTACAGTCCCGATCACCTAGCAGCACTAGGGATTCAGCGGGCACCGAAGCCCCCTGTGACTCAAGGAGGAGTCATGTCGACACCGACGTCGAAGGAAGAACCCACGCGGGGCATCGCCGGGACCGCGTCCCCAGCGGTCACCGCAGCCGCCGGCGCCACCGCCACGGACGCCGCGGCGTCCCGAGCGTTCTCGGTCGAGGGCATCACGCAGTCCGTCAGCACCGTCCGGGTGGGTCGGGGGTACCTCTGGGGCCTCAGCTTCGCCCAGTTCGGCCTGTTCGTCGCCCTGCTCACCCCGGTCTTCGTGAGCATGTCGATCAAGGCGACGGAGCTGAACCCGACGAGCCCCGAGACCGTCGTCGGCTCGGTCCTGCCGTTCGGAGCGCTCGGCGCCCTGTTCGCCAACCCCCTGTTCGGCGCGCTCTCCGACCGCACCCGCACACGGTGGGGCCGTCGCCGCCCCTGGATGGTCGGCGGTGTCGTCGTCTTCGTCGGTTCCCTCGCCTGGCTCGCGTTCTCGCCCGACGTGCTGCAGCTCACCCTGGCCTGGGTGCTGGCGCAGGTCTCCGCCAACGCCGTCCTCTCCACGCTGACGGCGAGCTTCGCCGACAACGTGCCGGAGTTCCAGCGCGGCAAGGCCTCGAGCGTCATCGCCCTGGCACAGAACATCGCGATCCTGGCCGGGCTCTACCTGGCCGTGTACCTGGTCGGCAACCTGCCGGTCCTGTTCATCGCACCGGGCGTCCTGGCGATCGTCGCGGTCCTCGTCTACTCGTTCGTCGCCCGCGACGACCTGCCGACGACGCCCGTCAAGCCCTTCAGCTGGGTCAACCTGATCAGCTCGTTCTGGACGAACCCGATCAAGCACCGCGACTTCGGGCTCGCCTGGTGGGGCCGCTTCCTCATCACCTTCGGCACGTTCATGTTCACGACGTACCGACTCCTCTACATGCAGGACCGCATCGGGCTCCCGCAGGGCGAAGCGGTCGGGGTCGTCGCGTTCGGCGTGCTCCTGTACACGATCGCCCTGCTCGTCAGTGCGGCCGTCTCCGGCTGGGTGTCCGACCGGATCCAGCGTCGCAAGGTCTTCGTCTGGGGTTCGACGGCCATGACCGCCGTCGGCCTGGTGATCCTGGCCCACGTCGACAGCGTCGGCGGGTTCTACTTCGCCGAGATCGTCCTCGGTTTCGCCTTCGGCATCTACGCCGCCATCGACACCGCCCTGGTCGTCGACGTGCTGCCCGACCCGGAGCGCCCCGGCAAGGACCTCGGCGTCATCAACATCGCGAACGCCCTGCCGCAGTCACTCGCCCCCGCCGTCGGTCTGTTCCTGCTCGGCATCGGTGGCGGCCAGAACTACACGCTCATGCTCTGGGGTGCCGGCGTCGCCGTCATCCTCGGCGCCCTGGTGATCCTGCCCATCAAGTCGGTCCGCTGACCGACGCGACCGCCTGGAGGCGCGACCCGCGTCCGCGACGCACGCCGCGCCTCCAGGCGGTCACCTGCACCGCAGGTGGCCGCTTCAGCGGGCGCCGTGCTGGCGCAGTGCGACGACGACCTCGTCGAGGAAGTCGTCGACCTGCCCCTGGTCGTACCCCTCGCGGAACTTCGTCGGCTGGAACCGGACCGCTGCGACCTGCTCCGGTGTGAGCGGGTCGACCGGGCGTCGCTGCTCGTACCCGGCCAGGGTGGTCTGGATCCGGTCGAGGAACGCGTCGACCTCGCTCTGGTCGTACCCCTCGCGGAACTTGGTCGGCCGGAACCGCTTGTCCGCCACCTCTCGTGCGAGCATGTCCTCCCCCTTCTGCTGGCGCCTCTCGTGGCCCTGCCATGGTGTCACGGGCGGGTTGCCGGGGGTCAGAGCTGCGGTGAGCGCCTGCCGAACAGCGCGTCGAGGAACCGCGAGAACCGCGACTCCGGCTCGTGGGGCGTCTCGATCGAGCGGGTCGGCGAACGGAACGCCAGGTCGTGCAGCATGTTCCGCTTCGACCCGTCCCAGTTGGCGAACAGGTAGGTCCCGCCGATGAAGGACATGCTCCGGACCGGGGTGCGCTTCCACGAGTCGGCAGCCACGTAGTAGCCCGCGTGGCCGGCGCGGATGTGCTGGATCACGGTGTCCACGTCGATGACACCGGTCGGTGTCACGACGGCGGTGATGCCCGTGCGGTCGCGGGCGACGTACTCGATGAGGTGTTCGGTCACGATGGAACTCTTCGTCACGGTGGTGAGACGCCACGGCAGGGAGCGTGGCGAAGGGGATTCGGAACCGCCGTTGCTTCCGTTTCCAGAGTACGTCCGCCGCAGGCGTGCCGTCCCCGGATGTCCGCCGTTCGCAGGCGGATGAGCGTTCAGCGGATGGGGGTCCGGTCGGCCCAGTCCACGATGTGACCGATGGCGTCGTCGAAGTCCCGCGTGCCGGGTTGGTTGAGGAACGCGTGACGGCTGTCCGGCAGGACGTGTCGTTCGACCTCGATGCCCGCGGCCTCGAGCTCGTCCGCGAAGCGCTCGCCCGAGGCGCGCATCACGTCCCGCTCGGCGTCGATCAGCAGGGTGCGGGGGAACCCGCCGAGGTCGTCGGACGCCGGGTAGACCGCAGTGGGGCGGCCGCCCGCGTAGGCCCGGTTGCTCAGGTCGAGCAGCAGCGGCGCGTGCGTGAGCCGCCGGTGCCCTCGGACGAGTCGCTGCAGCGCCCGGTCACGCGGGAGTCGGGCGTGGAAGAACCCGTAGGTCAGCACGAGGCCGGCCAGTGGCGGGGCGGTCGCGACCGCGGATGCCGCCAGGCACGCACCGGCGCTCGCCCCGCCGAGCAGCAGCCCGGACGGTGCCTCGTGGTGCAGGTGGTGGAGGACGGCGACGATCTCGTCCCGCGCGTGGGGTGCCCGTCGTCGCCCACGTGATCCACCCCGGCCGAGCCACGGCAGTCCGGGCAGCGGTCCGAGGCGGTAGTCGACGGTCACGACCGGCAGCCCGCGCTCGGCGAGCGCCCGTGCGACGGCGTCGGACTCCGGCAGGTCGAGGTCGCCCCGGAAGAACCCGCCGCCGTGCACCCAGACCAGGGTCGGGGATCCCGTGGCGGCGCTCCGGTCCAGCGGTCGGTACCGCCGGACGGGGACCGGGCCGTGTGGGCCGTCGATCCGGTCGTCCGCGACCTCGATCGTGTCCTGGTGCATCCCCCGCATGGGAGCAGTGTCGCAGCACGCCGCAGCACGCCGCAGCACGCCGCACCACCGCAAGCTTCACCTGGAACGACGAGACCGGCCGCGTCGAGATGACGGGGGACACCCCGCCCGCTCAGTGACGGTCGGCCGGCGCGGAAGCCACGCCGAGCTCCCGCTGCAGGGTGCGGAGGACCCGTACGAGGGTGTCGAGCTTGTCCGGTCCGGCCTCGAACCCACGTCCGAGGGCGGACCGCGGCTGCACGACCACGTCGTCACCGTCGGTCGTGCTGATCCAGACGCCGAAGTCGGCACGCTGGCCGCGGGATTCCCTCGTCGCGACGGAGAACCGTCGGATGCGCGCCCACGGCAGGTCGAACACCGGCGCGTCCCGTGACGGTGTCCACGCGTGCAGGCCGAACTCGTCGACGGTCCAGACCTCGGGGCGGGGCTTCGGGAAGTCGTCGGAGGTGCGCAGGCCGGACGTCAGCACGGGCAGGTGGAACCGGGGTGCCCGCCCCGCTCCGATGCGCGCGAGCGTCCGGCGGTCGCCTCGCCCGGCGGACAACGTCGACACGGCCAACAGCACCCCGAACCCCGCGACCACGATCGGCCACAGCACGAACGCCCCCTGTGTCCGGGCGCTGTCGATGCCGCGCAGGAAGTCCGGGAACGCGAACTCGGCGACGAGCGCGGCGAGCCCCACCGCCGTGGTGACGACCGCCGCGAGCAGCACCGGCCCCCGCTTCGGCATCTCCCCGTCGCGCAGCCGTTGCACCCACCGTTCCCCCGAGTACTCCACCGTGCCATCCTGCCCGTCGCGGCCACCGATCGTCCGCGAGCGCGACATGCTGTTCCCATGCAGTCCGTCCGTGCCGCCGCACCCGGTGTCGCCCTCGCCGTGGTGATCGGCATCGTCGCCACCCTCGTCGGCCGGGTCGTCCCGGTGGTCGGCGGTCCCGTCCCCGCCGTCCTGATCGGTGCCGTCGTCGGGTGGCTGGTCCGGCGTCGCACCGGTGGCACACTCGCCGCGCTGGCTCCCGGCGTGAAGTTCTCGTCCAGCCGGGTCCTGCAGTTCGCCGTGGTCTTGCTCGGCGCGCAGCTGTCCATCGGCGAGGTCCTGCGCATCGGCGGTGAGACCCTGCCGGTGATGCTCGCGACGCTCGTCGTCTGCCTGGTGGCCGCGTGGGGGATCGGTCGGCTGCTCCGGGTCTCGGGCGCACTCCGCACCCTGATCGGCGTCGGGACCGGCATCTGCGGTGCGTCCGCGATCGCGGCCGTGACACCGGTCATCGGTGCGGTCAGTGCGGACGTCGCCTACGCGATGTCGACGATCTTCCTCTGCAACATCGCGGCCGTCTTCGCCTTCCCGCTGCTCGGGCACGCCCTGGGCCTCAGCCAGCACGCCTTCGGCGTCTTCGCGGGCACCGCCGTGAACGACACGTCGTCCGTCGTCGCCACGGCGACGGTCTACGGCCGCCAGGCGACCGACACTGCGGTCGTCGTGAAGCTGGTGCGCACCCTGATGATCATCCCGATCGTCATCGGGCTGGCCGGACTGGAGGCCCGCCGCGCCTCCCGCGAGCAGCTCACCCCCGCCTCGGGGCCGGGTCGCGGGTTCCGTGTGTTCCGGTTGGTGCCGTGGTTCCTGATCGGGTTCCTCGTGGTGGTGCTGCTCCGGACGGTCGGGGTCCTGCCCGCGTCCGTGGCGCCGGGGTTCGCGACGGCCGCCTCGTTCCTCATCACGGTGGCGCTCGCCGCGATCGGCTGCTCGACGGACTTCGCCGCGCTCCGCCGTGCCGGGTTCCGGCCGATGCTGCTCGGCATCGCGCTCTGGGTCCTGGTGGCGGGGACGAGCCTGGGCATGCAGGCAGCCTTCGGGCTGCTGTAGGGGTTGCCGGCACCGGACCTATCGTTTATCGTTGCATCGAAATTCGATGGTATCGATGATCGACAGGGGAAGCAGCCATGACCACTCCCGTCTACGAACCGCCCCGCGGGCGGAACTCCTACCTGGCCTACGTCGTCTCGTGTGCGATCGGCATCGCGATCGTCGTGTGGCGGTACGTCGACCTGCTCGTCCACTCGATCGCCTCGGGCACGGTGGCGGTGCCGGTCCGGATCCGCGAGACCAGTGCCGTCCCGCAGCCTCCGGGCGGTGCGACGGTGACGTCCGACCAGCTCGTGCTCCGGGCGCCGATCGCCGACGTGCCGGGTGGTGCGATCGGGTACATCCGCGTCGGCGACGCCCTGGAGGTCCTGCTCGTCAGCGCCCTCATCGCCCTGGTCGCGGCGGTGGCCTGGAAGATCTCACGCGGCGGGCTCTTCGACCGCTCGACCACCCGGATCCTCGACTGGCTCGCCGGCGCGGTGCTGGCCGCCGGGTTCCTGCCGTCGTTCGTCCGCCGGATGGGGTGGAACTGGGTCGTGTCGGGCCTCGGCTGGGAGGGGTACCTGCCCACGCCGGTGGTCGACCACCAGTTCCTGCCCGTGTACCTCGGCCTGCTCGTCGTCGTCTGCTTCCGGTTCGCGCTCACCGCCTCGCAGCGGATGGTGCGGGACCAGGCCGGGCTGGTCTGATGCCCCCGGAACAGGAGGACGGCCACGCGGTCGTCTGCCACCTCGACGACCTGCTGGCCGAGCGGGGGATGACCCTGACCGAGCTCGCCGACCGCGTCGGTGTGACCGTCGTCAACCTCTCGGTGCTCAAGAACAACCGGGCCCGCGCGATCCGGTTCTCCACCCTCACCCGACTGTGCGAGGTGCTCGGCTGCCAGCCGGGCGACGTCTTCTCGGTCCGCACCGACTGACGATCCCCGCCCGGGCCTCACGTGATCCGGGAGTCGATCACCGCCCGGTCGCCGCGGTACCGCGAGAACCCGTACTCGACGGGTGTCCCGTCGGCCAGGCACATCAGCCGTTCGATGTGGAAGATCGCCTGGCCGGGATCGATGTCGAGCAGGTCGGCCGTCCACTGGTCGGCGTTCACGGTGCTCAGGAGCAACCGTCGTGCCTCCGGCCGCGCACCGGCCTCCCTGACGAGCACGTCGGGCACGTACTCGGTCAGCGGTTCGGCGACCAGGTCGGGGAAGCGCTCGTGCGGGACCCAGCTCGTCCGGACCCGGCTCGGTTCGCCGTCGAACGAGATGAGGCTCTCGACGAAGAAGGCGCTGCTGCCGGTCATCTGCAGGTTGCGCCGGACCGTCTCCGGCGCGGTCACCTGCTGCACGCACAGGTGCACGATGCTGAGCCGGGGCGACTCGAACACGCTGCCGCCGGCCGTCTCGCCGTAGATCGTGACCTCGTCGGACGTCCGGGCCAGACTCACCGAGGCGACGGGCCGCACACCGAACGTGCCCGATCGCGGCGCACGGGTGAGCAGCCGCTGTTCCTTGAGCAACGCGAGGGCAGCCCGCAGGACGTTCCGCGTCGTGCCGTACAGGTCGAGCAACTCCCACTCGTACGGCAGCGGCCCGGTGAACCGCCCCGCGACGATGTCGGCCCGGATCAGGTCGGACACCTGGCGGGCCGCGTCGGAGCGTCGGTTGAACCCGATCCAGTGACCCGGTGCCGACGGTGTCGTCCCGACCCCCATGTCGGTCCAGGCAGCGGACGGGGCGAACCCCTCCGGCACGGTCCCGGTCACGAGGTCACCCCCACCGTCGACAGGTCGCCGGTCCAACCGGCCCACCGCAGGAACTCCCGGGCCAGCCGCACCGGGTAGTCGGGCGCCTGGATGTCGAGCGAGACGAACACGCGTCGGTAGAACGTCGGCCCGCCGAGCAGGTCCACGGCGATGCCGAGGTCGACGTCCGGTCGCAGGTCGCCCGCGTCCATCGCCCGCTGCAGCATCGCGTTCACCCGCAGCCGCCGGTCCAGGTGCCACTCGGCGACGGCCGCGGCGACCCGCGGCTCGTGCGACGCGGTCTCCACGATGAGCGGGAGCGCCCGACCGACCGGCGTCGCGACGAGGGCGTGCACCCATCCGCGGGTGAGCCCGAGGACACCCGCGGCGATCGGGGCGTCCTGCACCGTCGGGATGTGCTCCTCCATCAGCCGGATCACGGTCTCGGTGAGCAGGACCTCCTTGCTCGACCACCGCCGGTAGATCGTCGCCGCACCCACGCCGGCCGCGTCGGCGACGGCCCGGATCGTGAACGCGCGGGGGTCGCCCTCGGCCAGGATCTCGACGCACGCGGTGTACACGGACTCGCCGACGGCAGCGCTCCGCGGCCGGCCCCGGACCGGCGCCTCGATGCGCGTCGTGGTGCTCATGCCGCGTCCCAGTGCTCGAGGACCTGGTCCATGGGCCAGACCTCGCCGATCTTGGCGGCGATGTCGAACAGGTTGGCTTCGTGCACGCTCGGCAACCGGTCGCCGACGGCGTCGCGCACGACGATCGGGACGAACCCGTGCTGCATGGCGTCCGTGGCCGTCGCGCGGATGCACCCGCTCGTCGACAGCCCCGCGATGAAGAGCGTGTCGACGCCGCGGGCGACGAGGTCGGCGGCCAGCGACGTGCCGAAGAACGCGCTCGGGTACTGCTTGGGCACCAGGGTGTCGCCGTCGAGGGGTTCGAGCCCGTCGACGAACGCTCCGGTCGACGCGCCGGGCAGGTACGCAGCGAGTGCCGGCACCTTGCGGAAGAACACGCCGGCGTTGGACCCGTCGGCGGAGAGTGCCATCGTCGTGATCGCCACGTGCACCCCGGCGGCGCGGGCAGCGGTGGTGAGCTCCCGCATCCGCTCGACGGGTTCCTCGACGCCGGCGTAGAGCCCGCAGTCGGGGTCGACGTAGGCGCGGACCGGATCGACCACGACGAGCGCAGCGCGTCGTCCTGGGCGGAGCGTGCCGGTGAAGCCGGCTGCCGCGTAGTCCTGGTGGTCGTCGGTCATGGCGTCCTGCTTCCGTCGTGGGTGGTCGTTGCCAGGGTGGGGACGGTCACGTGGACGCCCCCGGCTCGGGGATCGGCCCCGACCTGTCGGGCCGGAGTGGCGCCTCCCGGTCGGGAGGCCCGAACGGACCGAACGCGACGATGAGCGCCCCCAGGGCCGCGCAGCCGGCGAACGTCAGCGCCGCGGCGCGGACGCCGTCGACGAACACCTGGACGTCGCCGGACGGCAGGCTGAGCAGGCTGCCGTCGTAGGCCGCAGCCGCCCGGGCCGCGGACAGGCCGCCCGTCGCGATCGCGAGGCCGAGCGCCGTCGAGAACAGGAAACCGGCGTTCTGCAGGGCCGAACGGATGGCGTTCGCGATGCCGCGGCGGTGCTCCGGGACGCGGGTCATCAGTGCCGACGTGCTCGGCGTCATGAACACGCCGGTGCCGACCCCGACCGCGCCGAGGCCGGTGGCGGTGACGGCGTAGGCGTCGCCGTCGGCGAGGGACACCGCGAGCACCGCGGCGCCGAGCGCGATGAGGAGCATGCCGATGGTCGACAGCGTCCGCGCGGCGACCCGGCGGGCGAGGAACCCGGCGCTCACCGCCGCGACCGTCGTGCCGATCGGCGTGGGCAGCACCCAGAGGGCGGCGTCGACGGCGTCCTTGCCGTCGACCGCCTGGAACGAGAGGGAAGCCAGCAGGACCAGTGCGTAACTGGACAGGGCGCACAGCCCGGCGGCGGAGAACAGGGTGATGGTGGTGCGGTCGCGGAAGATCGCCGGGTCGACCAGGGGGTGCGCGACCCGGCGTTGGGTCCACACGAACACACCGCCGAGCACGACCGCGCCGGCGGTCATCGCGACGACGGGCACGGCCGACCAACCGACCGAGCCGCCGGTCGAGACCGCACCGACGAGCAGTCCGACGGCGGCGACGGACAGGACCGACCCCGGCACGTCGAGGCGCTCGCCGGAACGGGGGCGCGTGCTGTGCGGGATCAACCGGAGCGACCAGATGAGTCCGGCCAGTGAGATCGGCACACCGGCGAGGAAGATCCAGCGCCACCCGAACGACTCGGTGACCAGGCCGCCCACGACCGGACCGATGACCTGCCCCACCGCGGCGACCGTGGCGTTCAGACCGAGGCCGAGCGACAGGATCGACTCCGGGAAGACATCGGTGAGCAGCGCGGTCGTGTTGGTGACGATCGCCGCCGCACCCACGCCCTGCACGAGTCGGGCGCCGAGCAGCACCGCCGCGTCCGGGGCGAAGCCGCACGCGAGTGAGGCGAGCAGGAAGACGAGGATCCCGGCGATGTAGAGGCGGCGACGACCGACCAGGTCGGCGATGCGCCCGAAGACCAGGATGAGGGTGGTCGTGGTGAGCATGTAGCTGAGGAGCACCCAGCTGGACTGCACGGCGCTGGCGTCGAGGTCACGGCTGACGTCGGGGAGCGCGATGAGGAGTGCGCTCGAGGAGATGAAGACGAGGACGACGCTGAGGCTCGACGCGCAGAGCACCTGCCAGGCGCGTCGCCGGGCGGCGCCCTCGTCGACGGGGCGGCTACCGATCGCTCGGCCCTCGCACGGCGGACGACGACGGCACCCTGCGGTGGTGCGTCGTGGTCCGCTGGAAGGCGGCCGCTGCGGACAGCACGAGGCGGTCGTCCCACGGCCGCGCGACGAGCTGCACGCCGACGGGCAGACCGTCCGGCGCGGTGCCCGCCGGCATCATGAGCGCGGGGAACCCCACGTAGTCGAACAGCCGGGTGTTCCGGGGGATGACGTCGTGCAGGTTGAAGCGCTCGCCGTCGACCGACATCGTCAGGTCGTCGAGTCGCGGGGCGGTGGCGCCGATCCCGGGGGTGAGCACCACGTCGACGCCGGCCTCGTCCATCCGGGTGACCATCGCGGCCTGCACGAGCGGGCGACGGCGGAGTGCCCGGAGGTAGTCGGCAGCGGTCGGCAGGAACGACACGTCGAACCGGGCGCGGGTCCCGGCGTCGAACAGGTCGGCCGTGCCGGCGTTGGCCTCCTGGTTCGCGGCGAGCTCACCGTAGAACACCGTCCAGCACTCCGAGTCGATCGACTCCAGGTCGTCGAACTCGATCGGTACGAGGGTCGCACCGAGCTCGTGGAACCGCTCGACCGCCGCGGCGTGTGCATCGAGCACCGCACGGTCGACGCGTTCGGTGAACCAGCCGAGCGGGACCCCGATCCGGAGCCCCTCGACCCGTTCCGGCGCGGCCTCGATGAGCGGGACGGCGGGGAACGTCGTCGGGTCCTGGCCGTCGGAGCCGGCGATGACCCGCAGGACGAGCGCGAGGTCCTCCGCGGAGCGTGCCATCGGTCCGACGTGGTCGAGGGTCCACGACAGGCTCGCGACCCCGGTGCGCGGCACGAGCCCGTACGTCGGCTTGATCCCGGTGGTCCCGCAGAGGGCGGACGGCACGCGGATCGACCCGCCGGTGTCGGACCCGAGCGCGAGCGGGACGATCCGGGCGGCGAGTGCCGAACCCGACCCGGTCGAGGAGCCACCGGTCCAGCGCTCGGGGTCCCAGGGGTTCCGCACGGCGCCGTACCGGGCGTTGTGCGGCCCGCCGCAGGCGAACTCGGTGGTGGCCGCCGTGAACACCGGGATCGCGCCGGCGGAGCGGAGCCGGGCCACGACGGTGGCGTCGGCCGGGGCCACACGGTCACCGGTCTGGAGCGAGCCGCTCGTGACGATCGTCCCCGCGACGTCGATGATGTCCTTCACGGCGAACGGGATCCCCTCGAGCGGCCGGGCGTCGTCGTGCGCCCAGCGGCGGGTGGACTCGGCGGCGGCTTCCTCGGCCCCCTGCACCAGGCGCAGGACGGCGTCCGACCAGACGTCGTCGCTCGTCCAGTGCGGGGCGAGTGCGGCGAGGACCTCGGACGGGGTCGTGGTGCCGGACCGGTACGCGGCGAGGAGTTCGACGACCGAGGCGGCGGCGGGGTCGGTGGCTGCTCGGGAGGCCGTCAGGTCGTCGTCCGGCCCGGCAGCGGTCGGCGCCGGGGCCCCGTCGACCGCTGCGTCGAGGAGCCGGCCGAACAGCTGCGCACTGTGGGCCGGTTCCGCGGGCAGCGCCGACGGGGCGGCGGGCAAAGGGTTCGCGCGGCTCGCGGCCAGCGCGCGGTCGAGCTGCGGTGCGATGGTGCCGCGGACCAGGGCGGCGACGTCCGTCACGCGGGGACCGCCGCCGCTGCGTGGGCGTCGGCGAGGTACCGGAACACCCCGGGCTGCCGGTCACGTCCGAGCGGGAAGTCCCGGCGGGCTGCCGCGACCTCGCCGACGTCGATGGTGGCCCGGATGATCGGCCCCGCCTGGTGGGCGGGGGCCGAGACGACCAGGTCACCCCGTGGTGAGACGACCGAGGACCGACCGAAGTAGCTGACGGTCTTGCCGTCGACGGTCTCCTCGCCGCCGCGGTTCGGGGCGAGGACCCACGTCTGGGTCTCGAGCGCGCGGACCTGCAGTTCCTGGGTGAACAGGGTCTCGCGGAAGCCCATCGAGGACACGAGCACGAGCATCACCTCGGCGCCGGCGGCCCGTGACGCGAGCCAGTACTCCGGGAAGCTCCGGTCGTAGCAGATGAGCATGCCGAAGCGGGTGCCGAGCGCGTCGAACACGACCGGTCCGGAACCGGCTTCGAAGTAGTGCTTCTCGTCGACGTCGGAGATCGCGTTCGTCGGGATCGAGGTCTTGCGGTACGACGCCACACGGTCGCCGTGCACGTCGGTGCCCTGCACGAGCGTGCCGTCGGCGTCGATGAGCACCGCGCTGTTGTACTGGGCCCCACCGGCGTCCTCGTACAGCCCGAAGGCGACGGCGGTCCCCAGACGCTTCGCCGCACTCGCGAAGCGGGCGGTCGCCGGACCCGGGACGGGCTGTGCCCAGGACTTCCGGCTGTCGTTGACCACGCCGCAGAAGTAGGGCGTGGTGCAGAGCTCGGGGAAGACGACGAGATCGGCGCCGACGGCGGCTTCCTCGAACAGGGCGATGAGCTCGTCGAGGGCGACGTCGTGGTCGGCGGGGACCTCGCCGGCCTGGACGACCGCGACCTCGATGACCGGGCGGCTCGCTGCGGCGCTCATGCCGTGACCGCGCTCGGAGCAGCCGACGCCACGCCCTCGCGGGTGCGCATCAGCGGCTGGATGCGGGTGCCGAAGTCGTCCATCCCCTGCAGGAAGTCGTCGAACACCAGCATGATGCCCTTCGTGCCCTCGACCGCCGCGGCCTCGTCGAGCATCGCCGCGACGTGCTCGTAGGAGCCGACGAGCGTGCCCATGTTCATGTTCACGGCGCCCTCGGGCAGCGAGATCCGCTTCGCCGTGTTGCCCTCCTCGCCCTCGGCGTCGGTGAGTGCCTGGCCGGTCATCCAGGCGATCGCCTCGACGTCGACCCCGTCGCTGTACCGCTCCCACTTCGCCTGGGCGGCCTCGTCGGTCTCGTCGGCGATGACCATGAAGAGCACGTAGGAGCCCACGTCGCGGCCGGTCTTCTCGCGGGCCTCGAGCAGCGCCTGGTTCTGCTCGGCGTAGGCGGTCGGGGTGTTCACGCCGACGCCCATCGAGAAGTTGTAGTCCGAGTACTCCGCGGCGAACGCCATGCCCTGCGACGACTGGCCGGCCGAGACGATCGGGATGTGCGACGTCGGCCGTGGGAGCATCCGGCAGTCGTCCATCTGGAAGTACTCGCCGTGGAAGTCGCTCCGGCCGGTCTCCCACAGCTCCTTCATCACCTGCATGTACTCGGTCTGGTAGGCGTAGCGGCGCTTGAAGTGCACCTCGTCGCCCGGCCAGAGGCCCATCTGGTCGTACTCCGCCTTCTGCCACCCGGCGACCAGGTTCAGCCCGAAGCGGCCGTGCGAGATCGAGTCGACGGTCGCCGCCATGCGCGCCGCGATCGCCGGCGGGATGGTCAGGACGGCGGTCGTCGCGAACAGGCGGATCCGCTCGGTGCGGGCAGCGAGACCGGCCATCAGGGTGAAGGACTCGAGGTTCTCGTCCCAGAAGCCGCTCGGGCCGCCGAAGCCGCGCAGCTTGATCATCGAGAGGGCGAAGTCGAAGCCGTACGACTCGGCCTTCTGTACGATCTCGAGGTTCAGGTCGAACGACGGCTTGTACTGGGGCGAGGTGGTGGAGATGAGCCAGCCGTTGCTGCCGATCGGGATGAAGACGCCGATGTCCATGGGGGACTCGCTTTCTGTGGTGGGTGTCGAGGGAGGGACGAACGGGGAGCGGGTTCAGGAACGCTTCGCGGCGGCCTTGGCGGCGGTCGCGACGGAGTGCCGCCGGATGGTCTGCGACACGGCGACGGCGACGATGAGGGCGCCGCCGTAGAACAGCTGCTGCACGAAGTTGTCGGCGCCGAGCATCTGCAGGCCGACGACTCCGGAGAACAGGAAGTACACGGCGATGAAGGTGCCGATCGCGTTGAAGCGGCCGGGGACGATCGCGGTCGCGCCGAGGTAGCAGGCGGCGAACGCGGGGAGCAGGAACGACTGTCCGCTCGACGGGTCGGCGCCGCCGAGGGTGCCGGCGTAGACGACCCCGGCGACCGCGGCGGTGAGCCCGGCGCCGACGAACGCGCCGACCCGCAGCCGTCGCACGTTCAGCCCGGAGAGCTCGGCGACGGTGCGGCCGGTCCCGACGAACAGCAGCCGCCGGCCGACCGGGGTGGCGCTCAGCACGACCAGGACGACGACGGTGGCGATCAGCCCGTAGACGAACGCGAGCGGCAGGCCCGCCAGGCCCCGCCACCCGACGGTGGCCTGCACGAGCGCCGGGTCGATGCCCGTCACCGACGACGACGCGCTCATCCACTGGATGATCCCGATCATGAACGTCGACGTGCCGAGGGTGACGATGAACGAGTCGATGCGGAACCCGACGGTGAGCAGGCCGTTGACCAGCCCCACGACGACGCCGATGACCAGGCCGGCGGCGATCGCGGGCACGAGCGGGATGTCCATCTTCGCGTTGAGCACGGCGATGGTCATGGCGGAGAGCGACATCGTCGAGGCGCCGGAGAGGTCGAACTCGCCCGCGGTGAGCGGGAACAGGAACCCGAGCGCCAGGATGAGCAGCACCGACTGGGACCCGAGGATGTTCTGCAGGTTGCCGAGGGTCGGGTAGGTGTCGGGCAGCGCGATGCTGAACGCGATGACGATGACGAGCCAGGCGCCGAGCAGCGCGTACCGCTCGGTGTGCCCCCACGAGAAGCGCGGGCGGGTCGGACGGACGATCGAGGTCTCGAGGACGGGGTCGGCGGTGGTGGACATCAGGCGTTCTCCTTGACTGCGGAGGAGGCATCGGGGGAGGAGGGCACGGCGGGGGACGCCGGGGCGTCGTCGTCGACGAGGCTCGCCACGACGGCAGCCGCGATGACGTCGCGGTCGATGCGGTCGTCGGTCAGCACGTCGTGCACGCGGCCGTGGGCGAGGACGACGACGCGGTCGCACACCTGCGCGAGCTGGTCGTAGTCGGTGGAGGCGCAGACGATCGTGACGCCCTGCTCCGCACTCCGGCGGAGCATCGAGAAGATCGCGGCGCGGGCCCCGACGTCGATGCCCTGGGTCGGTTCCTGCAGCAGCACGAGCCTCGGGTCGTCCTGCATCCACTTGGCCAGGACGGCCTTCTGCTGGTTGCCGCCGGACAGTGTCCCGAACAGGGCGGCCGGGTCGGCGGGCCGGACGTCGTAGTCACGGACGAGTCCCGCGACGTGGGCGCGTTCCCGCGCGGGCGACAGGCCGAGCAGTCCGCGGAGCTTCCCGAGGACGGGGAGCGTGACGTTCTGCTCGACGGACAGGGTGAGTGCCCCGCCCTCGCGCTTGCGGTCCGCGGGGACGTACACGACGCCGCGGGCGATCGAGGAGCCGGGCGTCACCCGTGCCAGGTCGACCGGCGCGGGCGTCGCCCCGTCGTGCCGCACGGCGAGCGAGCCGGTCGCGGGCCGTGCGCCGTACAGGCCGGGCAGCACGTCCTCGACACCGGAGCCGGCGAGCCCGGTGATGCCGACGACCTCGCCGTCCGCGACGTCGAACGACAGACCGTCGACGACACCGACCCGGAGGTCCCGCACCGTCACGACGGCGTCGCCGGTGGTCGCCGGGCGCGGAGTCCTGGCAGCGGGACCGTCCAGTCCGCGTCCGACGATGAGGGAGACGAGCTCGTCCGCCGTCGTCGTGGCGGTGTCCCGATGCGCCTGGACCCGGCCCGCCCGCAGGACGGTGACCCGGTCGGCGTGCTGGAGGACCTCGGACATGTCGTGCGACACCAGCAGTGCCGAGGTACGGCCGTCCGCCACGAGGTCCTTCACGACGCGGAACAGCAGGTCGGCGTCCTCCTTCGGCAGGAAGACCGTCGGCTCGTCGAGCACGATGAGCGCCCGGTCGTCGCCCAGCTCGGCGACGGCCCGCAGGATCGCGACGAGGGCCTTCTGGGTGTCGGTGAGTTCGTCGATCCGTGCTCGCGGGTCGATGTCGACCCCGTACCGCGCGAACAGCTCGGCCGCGGCACGGTGCTCGGCGCCCCAGCGGACGAAGGGTCCGCGCCCGGCCACCACGGTCGCGAGCCGCAGGTTCTCGGTCACGCCGAGCGACGGCACGAGTGCCAGGTCCTGGTGGACGAAGCTGATCCCGACGCGGCGGAAGTACCCGGGAGGCACCGGCAGGGGCAGCCGGGCGCCTCGGACCTCGATCGTCGCGCCCGGCTCCGGCGCGTACGTGCCGGACAGGATCTTGATGAGGGTCGACTTGCCGGAGCCGTTCTCGCCGAGCAGTGCGTGCACCTGACCCGGCAGGACCTCGAGGTCGACGTCGTCGAGTGCGGTCAGCCCGCCGAAGCGCTTCGTGAGCCCGCTGATCCGCAGGACCGGCGCGGTGTCCGCGACGGACGCGAGGTCCGCACCGGATGCGGTGGCCGCACCGGACCCGACGACCGCAGCCGACGATGCGGAGCCGAGCCGTGCCTCCCGGGTGGCGGTCACTCGGCCGCGCCCCAGATCGCTTCGTACCCGGTCTTGTACGCGTCGCCGTAGCCCTTGCTCGGCGCCGGCGGCGTGCCGGTCTCGTCGACGTTGTCCTTCGTGAAGACCTTCAGCGGGGTCTTCTCGTCACCGTCCTCGATGATCGGCGTGCCGGTCAGGACACGGCCGGCCTGGTCGAGCGTCGCGTAGGCGAGCCACTCCATGTTCTCGCCGATGTCCATCGTGAGGACGCTGCCCTCCTGCAGGATCTTCAGCACCGCGGGGGTGCCGTTGTACGAGGAGGTGAAGACCTGGCCGGTCTTGCCGGCAGCGGTCACGCCGGCCTCGACGTACAGCGTCATCGAGTCGTAGACCGGCAGGACGTAGTCGAGGTTCGGGTCGGACTGCACGGCGGACTGCACGGTCGACGAGATCTTCGTCGCCCAGTCGGCGACGGGGACGTTCGTCACCTTCACCTTGCAGCCGTCGCACTGCGCCTCGAACTCGTCCTGCATCGCCTTGACGATGCCGTCGGACGGCGGCACCTCGGACGACGTGATGATGAGGACGTCGCCCTGGCCCTTGGTCTCCTTGATGGCCCAGTCGGCGTTGAGCTTGGCGGCTTCGTGGAACGGGGCGGTCACCTGCGCGGCGACGAGGTCCTGCAGCTGGTCCGGCAGCGCCTGCCCGGTCTGGTAGGTGTGACTGATCAGCACGGGGATCCCCGCTGCCTTCGCACGCTTCAGTGCCGGGACGATCAGTTCGCCGTTGACGCCCTGCGCCAGCACGATGATGTCGGCTCCGCGGCTGATCGCCTGGTCGATGCCGGCGGAGTGCTCGGTGGGCGTGCCCTGGTTCGTGTACTCGATCCACTTCGCGCCGTACTGCTCGGCGACCTTCTCGCCAGCCTCGTCGACCGCGGTGATGAAGGGGACGGCGGACGAGTTCGGGATGTTGAAGATCGTCTTGCCGGCGATGCCCGACATGTCGAAGCGAGCGCCCTCGAAGGTGAACTCGGGGTCGACGCTGGCGGCCTTGATCTGGCTCGTGGCGTGCTCGACACCGGCGGTGTCGTCACCGGAACTCGTCGACGCGGTCGAGGTGGCAGAGCAGGCGGACAGCAGCAGCACGCCGGCGAGTGCGGCGGCGAGGAGCGCGGGACGCGACGGACGCGTTCGGGACGGTGCGGGGGACGACATCGGTCGGGGACCTCCTGGACGGGTGGAGCAGGGAAGGTGCGGGGACGGGGAGCCGGAGCGGGGACGGGGGAGCTGCGGCGGGTACGACGAAGGCCCCGCGGAGCGGGGCAGGACGTGCAGGGAGCCGGACCGGGCGGCGGCGGGGCGGCGGATCGCCGGTGACGCCGGCCGCTGCAGTGGGGCTGATGCGAATGTAACGGCCGCGGGGCACCGGCAGGCGGTCGCCCGGTAACGGTCCTGTTAGGCGTTTGTTTCGCTGGTGTTAGGCCACCTGCGGCGCCCGACGCCGAGGGGCGTCCGCCCCGCCGATCCGGGGTGGACGACTGCGCCACCGACCCGCGAGCAGGGGCGGATCGGGGCGGTGACGGGCCGGCGACGGCGGGGCGAAACACGCCGGACCCATCCGAGGCGACTTCCGGAAACGGCGCTCTCACAATTCGGCGCGGTCAGCGAGGACCGTGCCTGGCGGAATGGCCGGGAGACCCGGACGCGCAGCCCCGCTGACCGGGACATTCGGGTGCCACGGGGCAGGGGGCAGCTGGCGTAACCCACCCGATACGGACGCGGCACGGCGACGAAACGAACGAGCGGTGGACTGCACCAACGACCCGCTGCACGAACCACACGCTCCACGAACACCCCCGCACCCACCACCCGCCCACCGACAGGAGCACCCCGATGATCACCACCGTCGTCGCCGGCAACCCCAAGCCGGCCTCACGGACGCTCGACGCCGCGACGGTCGTGCTCGAACGGCTCACCGGCCGCGCCCCCGACCACGTCGTCGACGTCATCGACCTCGGTGCCGGCCTGCTCGGCTGGGGTGACGCCGCCGTGTCGGACGCCGTCCGGACCGTCGCCGGTTCGGACCTCGTCGTCGTCGCGTCGCCGACGTTCAAGGCGACGTACACCGGCGTGCTCAAGCTGTTCCTCGACCAGTTCGGTACCGGCGACGGACTCGCCGGTGTCGTCGCGGTGCCGCTCATGCTCGGTGCCGGCCCGGCCCATGCCCTCGCCCCCGAGGTCTTCCTCAAACCGGTGCTGGTCGAACTCGGCGCGACCGTCGTCGCACCCGCCCTGTACCTCAACGACAAGCAGTACTCGGACCCCGCATCGACCGACGTGTGGCTCGCCCGCTGGCAGGACGTCGTCCTCGGCGCGGCCGCCGTCCACCAGGAAGGAACCGCGTCATGATCAGCCCCTACTCCACCGAGGCCCCGGACCTGTCCGCGCTCAAGCAGGCGTTCTCCGGGTTCCCGTGCGGCGTCGCCGCGCTCTCCGCCGTCGTGGACGGCGAACCGACCGTGCTCGTGGCCTCCTCGTTCACGGTCGGCGTCTCGCAGGACCCGCCGCTCGTGATGTTCGCCGTGCAGCACACGTCGACCACGTGGCCGGTGCTGCGGGACGCCGGCACGATCGGCGTCTCGATCCTCGGCGAGGGGCACGCGCAGGTCACCCGGCAGCTCGCCTCGCGTGACAAGTCGATCCGCTTCGTCGGTGTCGACACGACCGTCGCCGAGACGGGTGCGGTGTTCCTGCAGGGGGCCCCGATCTGGTTGGAGTGCTCGGTCGAGCACACCTACCCGGCCGGCGACCACGACATCGTGGTGCTCCGGGTGCTCGGACTCATGTCCGACTTCGCGCACAACCCGCTGGTCTGGCACCGGTCCGCCTTCGCGACCCTGACCGCCTGACCGGCGCCGGGCAACGGACTGGAGGCCCGCCCCGCGTGAGCAGATCTGCTCACGTGGGGCGGGCCTCCAATCCGAACCCGCCGGGCCTGCCGGGCTTGCCGGGTTTGCCGGGCCTGGCGGCGTCAGCCGCGCAGCGCCTCCGACAGCTTCACGCGACTGCCGGTGCGGAGCAGGGCGTTCTCGTAGACGCGGGCACCGATGACCACGACCGCGACGACCGAAGCGGCGACGATGACGAGCGACAGGATCGGCTCCCACCACTCGGCCGTCCCCAGGAAGATCCGCATGGGCATGCCGATCGGGGCGCTGAACGGCACGTACGACATGATGCCGAGGATCGTCGGGTTGTCGTACGCGACGATGATCAGGAAGTACGGGATCATCACGAGCATCATCACCGGGGTGGTGACGCTGCCGACGTCCTCCTGGCGGGACACCAGCACGGCCGCCGCGGCGAACAGCGACGCGAGGAGCACGAACCCGATCGCGAAGAAGCTGATGAACCACAGGATGCTCGGGCCGAGCATCGCGAACATGTTGTCCTGCCCGGTCACCGCCAACGTGACGATGGCGGCGACGGCCACCGCGACGATCTGGGCGAAGGCCATGATGCTGTTGCCGAGGACCTTGCCGGCGAGCAGCGCCCTGGCCGGGATCGCGGACATCAGGATCTCGACCACCCGCGTCGACTTCTCCTCGACGACGCTCTGCGCGATCGACTGGCCGAACGTCACCGCCGACGCGAAGTACACGACGCCGAACGCGATGGCGATGAGGTACACCAGGCCACCCGGCAACGCGTCCGGGTCGAGCAACTCGATGCGCGGGGTGACGCTCAACGCCGAGACGACCTCGGACGGGGCCTCGTCGAGTCCGACGACCTTGTAGCCGAGCGGGTCGTCCGACGGCACGATCGCCGCGTCGACGTCGCCCTTGGTCACGAGCCGTTCGGCGTCGTCGACCGATGCCGACTTCGTGACGTCCAGCCCACTGGTGGTCGGCAGCGAGACGCCGTCGACGACCGCGACCGGGGTGGTGTCGTCGGCGGTGGCCTTGCTCACGATCCCGCCGACGACGATCGACGCGACGACCATGCCGATCAGGATGAGCGCCGAGACCACGAAGGCCTTGCTGCGAATGCGTGCCTGGATCTCACGTGCGGAGACGAGCCGCACGGCCTGCACGAAGGAGTTGTTCATCGCACGACCTCCCGGAAGACCTCGCTGAGCCGCGGCACCCGCGGCGAGAACGACCCGACGGTGCCGTGCTGGACGGCACGCTGCAGGACGCGCTGGGCGGTGGCGGCGTCGGCCTCGAAGACCGCGTACCCGCCGTCGAACTCCCGCACGGCCACACCCGGCTCGTCGCGGAGCCAGGCGACGTCCCCGTCGACCAGCAGCTCCCACGCGGCCGGACCGGCCTGTTTGCGGAGTTCCTCCTGCGGACCGGCGGCGCGGATCGTGCCACCGGCGATGACGACGACGTCGTCGCACAGCCGCTCGACCACGTCGAGCTGGTGGCTCGAGAACAGCACGGGGACGCCCCGGGCCGCGGTCTCGCGCAGGACACCGAGCACCGTGTCGACGGCCATCGGGTCGAGGCCCGAGAACGGCTCGTCGAGCACGAGCACCTCGGGGTCGTGTGCCAGCGCCGCGGCGATCTGCACGCGCTGCTGGTTGCCGAGCGAGAGCTTCTCGACGGGGTCGCCGGCGTGTGCGGTGAGTTCGAGGCGGTCGAGCAGCTCGCCGGTGCGGGTCGTCGCGGCGCGCTTGTCGACGCCGTGCAGCCGGGCCAGGTAGGTGATCTGCTCGGCCACCGGCATCTTCGGGTACAGGCCGCGTTCCTCGGGCATGTAGCCGAAGCGGCGGCGGTCGGCGGGACGGACCGCGGTGCCGTCGATCGAGACCGTGCCCGCATCGGCCTGGAGCACGCCGAGCATGATGCGCATGGTGGTGGTCTTGCCGGCACCGTTGCCGCCGACGAAGCCGGTGAGGCGGCCGCTGCCGACCGTGAACCCCACGTCGTCGAGCACCCGGCGGTCGCCGAAGTGCTTGGTCACCCCTTCGATGGTGAGCATGTCGTTCCCCTTCGTCGCGACGCTGGTCGTCGCTGCGTCCGACGCTATTGGCCGGGAGGCACGCCCCGCCTCCGCCGCCAGGCGGGACTTGGGTGGGTGGTCGGCTCCACCGCGTGGGGGAGGAGCGCGCGTCGGCCCGGCTCGGCACGGCGCGCGGCGCGCGCTGGGTGCGGGTCGGCACGGTGCGGGCTTGTTCGGCTCGTGCGGGTTTGGTCTTTCGGTGCGTCGTGCTGGCGGCGCACGGCGCGGTCAAGGCCGCACGAGTTGAGCGAAGGCGCACGGTGCGGGCGTGGGGTGCGGTGGTGGGCACGGTGCGGGCTTGTTGGGCTGGTGCGGGTTTGGTTGCACGGTGCGTTGTGGTGGCTCGGCACGGTGCGGTCAACGCTGCACGGGTTGAACGAAGGCGCACGGTGCGGCCATGTCTGCGAACTCGGCACCGTGCGGGCTTGTTCGGTTCGTGCGGGTTCTGCTCGGCTCGGTCAGCCGGCGACGCCGTGCTCGAACGCCCAGACGACGGCCTGGATGCGGTCGCGCAGTGCGAGTTTCTGGAGCACGTTCGACACGTGGGTCTTCACGGTGGCGTCCCCGACGTAGAGCTCGGCGGCGATCTCCGCGTTGCTCAGGCCCCGGGCGAGGAGCCGCAGCACATCGGTCTCCCGCTCGGTGAGCCCGGCCGCGGCGAGTGCGTCGTCGCCCGTCGTGGCAGTCGTGTCGGTCGTCGCAGCCGTCGCCGTGGTGGTCGCCGAGGGCTGCACCGCAGCGGACGCCGTCGCCCGGCTGATCACCCGGCGCGTGACGTCCGGCGCGAGCAGGGCGTCCCCGGCGGCGACGGTCCGCACGGCGTCGATCAGCCGCTCGGGGGAGGCGTTCTTCAACAGGAACCCGCTCGCTCCCGCCTCGAGCGCCTGGAACAGCGCGTCGTCGCTGTCGAACGTGGTGAGGATGAGCACCGCCGGCGGGTCCGGCAGCGCCGCGATCCGCCGCGCGGCCTCGAGCCCGTCGACGCCCGGCATCTGCACGTCGAGGCAGACGACGTCCGGACGGAGCTGCTGCACGGCTTCGACCGCCCCGGCGCCGTCCGCGGCCTCGCCGACCACACGGAACCCGGGCTCGGACTCCAGGATCACGCGGAACCCGGCGCGGACGAGCTCCTGGTCGTCGGCCAGCACGATCGTCAGGTCGGTCGTCGCGTTCACGTCGTCGGCAGCCATGCCCGCACCAGGTAGCCTCCCCGGGCTCGTGGCCCGATCTCGATCCGTCCGTCCACGGCGGCGACGCGTTCCCGCATCCCGACGTGTCCGAGGCCGCTGCCGGAGGTGCTCCGGGCAGCACGGGCACCGAGCCCGTCGTCGGTGACCTCGACCTCGACGCCGTCGTCCAGGTACCGCATCCGGACGTCGGCGCGGGCGGTCGGGCCGGCGTGCTTGAGGATGTTCGTCACCGCTTCCTGCACGATCCGGTACGCCACCGCGGCCACCGTCGGCGGCACCGGTCGCTCGTCACCCACGACGACGTACTCGGCGGGGTGGCCGGCCACCCGGGCGGACTCGGCCAGTTCGGCGATCCGCGTGAGGCCCTCGGTGCTCGGGCCGTCGCCACCGGCCGTCCCGAGGCCGGACGCGTCGTCGTCGGAGCGCAGGGTGCCGAGCATCCGCCGGAGTTCCTCCACCGCGGTGCGGGCGCTCTCCTCGACCACCCCGAGCGAGGCGGTGGCCTGCGCGGGGTCGCGGTCGATCACGCGCCGTGCAGCACCCGCCTGCACCCCCATCAGCGAGACGTGGTGGGCGACCACGTCGTGCAGCTCGCGAGCGATCCGTACCCGTTCGATCGTGACGGCCTGTGCCGCGGACCGCTCCCGCTCGGCGGCGAGTTCGGCGGTGCGTTCGGCGAGCTGGTGCCGGGCCACTGCGGAGACCCAGGCGCGGTTGCCGGCGTACCAGGCCGCGCCGAAGTAGATCACGTTGATGACGACGTTGAGCAGCGAGATCGCGACGTAGGGCGCCACGGGGGAGTCCGTGTCGTTCGGCAGAGCGTTCGGCGACGCCCACCCGAACGAGATCGCGACGAACAGCCACGCGAACATGCCGCCGATGACGACCCAGCGCACTGCTTCGGCTCGCACCCGGTCGGAGCACCAGGCGCCCACCGTGTACAGCGCGATGAAGAGCGTGAAGTTGACGAGGAAGACCTCGGGCACCTGGAGCAGCTGCGTCGCGGCGAACGCCACCGCCGACACCAGTGCCACCGACATCGGGAACCGTCGGCGGAACGCGATCGGGGCCGCGTTCGCGACGATCATCAACGCCGAGACCCACCAGGCGGCCTGGTCGTCGCCGTACGTACCGGCCGACCCGTACAGGAACGTCGTGACGGCGAGCCCACCGGCCAGCACAACTGCGAGCACCGTGTCCTGCCGGTACTCGTGCCGCCCCACCGGCAGTCGCGACCACTCCGCCGTCGTCCCCACTCGCGAAACGCTAGCGGAATCCCCGTGCGATGTCGCCACCACGCTGGACTGCTCGGCATCCGCTCGCGTCACGGTGCTCTGGTCACCCAGCGGGCTCGGCGATCGCCCGGATGACGGCGAAGTGCCGCTCGAACGCATCTCGTCCTGCGTCGGTGAGGGCGAGCCAGCTCCTCGTGCTCCGTCCGACGCGAAGTCTGCGGATGCGGAGGAAACCCGCCTCTCCCAGGGTCGCCGCTGCTTGGGACAGCGTTGAGTCGCTCACCTCGAGTGCGTCCCGGACGACACCGAACTCCGCTTCGTCCACCGTCCTGAGCAGAGCGAGCAGTGAGAACCGCACCGGCGAGTGGATCCGATCGTCGAGTTCGTGCCGAGGGTGGGAGCCGCTCGTCATCGACGCCTCGGCCGAGCCTGCACCGCCGCCACGACGAGTGGCACTGCGACGACGAGCGAGGTCACTCCCCACGCCAGCACCGACGTCGACCCGTCGAGTCCTCGGAGCAGCGCGGCATTGAGCGGTGCGACGACGAGGACGTACAGGACACCGGTTGCGACCCAGGCGACGGTCATCAGTCGGTTGCCGCCGCGGGGAACGACCCGCCGGGTACTCGCGACGAGCCACAGCGCGATCACGACGACCGCGGCGACCGCGAGGATCGGCAGCCGCGGGGCATCCAGCCCCTCGACCACGAACACGAAGGACGCGACCACGGCGGCACTGCAGAGGAACACCGGTGTCTGCCAGCCGCGCCCGTGCCTGAGGAGAGTCCCGGCTGCAGCTCCTCGAGTGGAAGTGTTCATGTTCACAGATGGTAAACGTGAAACTGCCGCGTCCGCGGATGTCCCAGCGGAACAGCAGCTTCGCACCGAACGCGTCGGTCGGTGCACGGCAGGAGTAGCCTCCCGCCAACGAGCAGGGGAGACGCCATGCAGTTCCTCGTCAACGTCATCGACGACGGTCAGGCCGCCGCCGTCGGCAACACGTACTCCGCGACCGACGCCGAAGCCGCCGCGGTCGATTCCTTCAACCAACGGATGGCCGACGTGATCGTGTTCGCCGCCGGGGTCTCCGCACCCTCCGACGCCACCGTGGTCGACGCCCGCGAGGGCGCGGCGGACACCACGGCCGGGCGCGCCACGACCGGGCCCGCGACCGCCACCGACGAGTACGTCGCCGGGTTCTGGGTCATGGACCTCCCGGATGCCGAGACGGCGGCACGGGTGGCGCACCAGGCGTCGCAGGCGTGCAACCGGAAGATCGAGCTCCGCCCGCTGCTCTGACGGCACGGACCCCACCCGGCCGACGGACCACCGCAGGGACGGCGCTCGCCGCGGTCACACCCGCCCCGACCACGAACGACGCGACGAACCCGATCGCACCGACGAGCGCTCCGGCACCCGCAGCGCCGACTGCCTGCCCGAGCACGAGTGCGACGAACAACATCGACGTGCCCGCCGACGACCGCTCGGCATCGATCTCGGTCGTCCACGCGATCAGTGCCCCGGTCGCCGCCGTGTAGCCCCAGCCGAACACGGCACACGCCAGCAGTGCCGCGACCGTCGACTGCGGCGCTGCCCCCAGCACCACGACGGCGACGGCGACCGAACCCGCCGTGACCGCCCAGAGCGTCCGGGCGCGCAGTCCGCTCGTCCAACGCGCGGTGACCACGACGGCCGCTCCGCCGATCCCGAGCGCGATCCAGGCCGACACCGAGACGACGACCGACGCGCCGGCCTCCACCAGCGCCGAACGTCCGTAGGTCCAGACGACGGCGGACCCGGCCCCGAACAGCAGCGCCAGCACGAGCACCCCTCGGTGCGCCGCGAACCACGGGGTGCCGGGCAGCGGTGACCGGGACGCAGCAGTCCCGCCGCGGGACACCACGAGCAGCAGCACTCCGACCGCCAGGGAGAACACCCCGGACACCGCCCAGGCCGTCCGCCAGTCGGGCAGCAGCACGAGTGCGAGCACCCCGGCACCCACGAGCCCCGGGCCGGTACCCGCGTTCACGATCGCCTGCGCTCGACCGAGCAGCGCCGACGGCACCTGCTCGGCGACGATCCGCACGAGGGCGGGCGACGCGAGTCCGGCACCCGCCGACGCGAGCACGGCGCTCACGCCGAACGCCAGCGACCCGCCGGCCGTCGCCATGGCGATCGCGCCGACCCCCGCCACCAGGGTCGCGACCGCGACGAGGACCCGGGGCATCCGTGCGGCGAGCAGGAACCCGGCCACCGCACCGACGCAGTACAGCGCCGAGGCACCCGACGAGACCCACCCGGCGGCGTCTGCCCGGAGCCCCAGGTCCCGCTGCACGTCGGGCAGGAACAGCCCGTACGCCAGGCGCACCAGGCCGTAGGTGGCGGCGATCAGGCCGAGTCCGCTCACCAGGAGCAGTCGATGTCGTAACGAAAACGATCGTTTCACTTTTCAGAGCCTAGGGTGCTCTCATGGTGATGCGCCCAGGGACCGAGCAACGGCTGCTCGACGCCGCCGAGGAGCTCTTCTTCTCACAGGGCATCGCCGCCACCCCGATCGACGCCGTCCTCGAACGGGCCGGGGTCTCGACGGCCACGCTCTACCGCGGCTACGCGAGCAAGGAGTCGCTCGTCGCCGCGGCCCTCACCCGTCGCCACGAGGACTGGATCGCCACCTGGGACCGTGCGGTCGCCGCCGAACGGGACGACCTGGGCCGACTCCTGGCGGTGTTCGACGCCCTCGACGACTACCGCTCGACGCCCACGGGCTCCCGCTGGTGCGCCTTCCTCGGCACCGCCGCCGAGTACGCCGACGCCCCCGCCGAGGTCCGGCAGGTCCTGGACCTCGAGACCACCACCCTGCGCCGGCGGCTCGTGGCACGGGCGGTGCCGGTGGTCGGTCCCCGTGCCGGGGCCCTCGCCGACCAGCTGCTCCTCATCGTCTCCGGTTACCTTGCGATGCGACTGCGCGACCCCGCGCTCGACACGACGACGGCACGGTCCGTCGCCGCGTCCCTCATCCGGGAACACACCCCAGACGGAACGGCGCCCACCACATGACCCGATCGCGTGCTGCCACGATCACGCGGCGTTCCCTGCTCATCGGTGGCACGGGCATCGTCGCCGCGGGAGCCGTGGCCGAGGGGATCAACCTCGGCCTGCTGCCCGGGCGCTCGACCCTGTACCGGGTCCTCGGTCTGGACGGCACCGACGGCACGGTCCCCGACGTCCAGCCGGTCCCCACCACCTCCGGCACCTTCGTGTCAGCAGCGCGGAAGGGCCGCACCGTCGGCTGGACGATCGCGGCCCCGGCGTCCGACACCCCCTTGCCGGTGGCGGTCGCCATGCACGGCTACGGCGACGACCACACCTCGTTCTTCGGGCGGAGCCTGGGCTACGACCGGTTCCTCGCAGCGCACGTCGCCGCCGGCGGAGCACCGTTCGCGATCGCCTCGATCGACGGCGGCAACCGCTACTGGCACCGGCGTGCCGACGGCGACGACCCCGCCGCGATGGTCGTCGACGAGTTCCTGCCCCTGATCGCCCGCCGCGGCTTCGACACGGACCGCCTCGCCCTGACCGGCTACTCGATGGGTGGCTTCGGCGCCCTCCGGCTCGGCGGAGTGCTCGGCGCCTCGCGCGTCCGGGCCGTCTCGGCCATCAGCCCCGCGCTCTGGAAGTCGGCCGCCGACACCGCCCGCGGCGCCTTCGACGACGCCGCCGACTTCCGCGCGAACACGGTCCTCGGGCGTCAGCGCGCCCTCGACGGCGTCGCCGTCCGCGTCGACTGCGGCAACGGTGACGGGTTCGCTCCGGCGGTGCACAAGTACGTCGACGGCTTCGCCACGCCTCCGGCCGGAGGCTTCGCACCCGGCGCCCACACGCACGGGTACTGGCGCCGCCTGGCGCCCCAGCAACTCGCCTTCCTCGGCCGCCACCTCGGTCGCTGAGCCGACCAGCGCCCGAGACGCGCGTCCAGTCGGACGGGAGGCCCGTGGCGGCCCCGCACCGCGCCTCCAGGCCGTCGACCGGTCACCGCAACGGCCCGTGCCAGGTGACCAGGAGCGCTCAGGCGCGACCGCGGTTGCGGCGCCGGATCTCCTTCGGAGCGCGCCCGGCCATGAAGGACCGTGCAGGATCGACGAGGAAGCCCTGCCGGAGCGCCTCCCGACCGACGAGCATCCGGAACCCCATCTGATCCCGGTTGCTCAAGGTGACCTCGGACTCGACGACCTGCCCGGCCAACGCGATCCGCGTGCGGACGACGATGCGCTCCTGGGTGTGCCCGGTCGAGCTGCGGACGATACGCCGGTCGTGCACGTCGCACTCGATGGTGGAGGCGTCGGCATCGGTGTCCTGCCAGGGGTGCAGCGAGAACCGCACCCGCTCGCCGGGCAGTTCCTCGAGGTCGAAGGCGTGCAACGCGGAGCTCCGGGCGCCGGTGTCGAGCTTCACCTTGATCCACGGCACGCCGAGGTCCGGCAGTCCCGCCCACTCCCGCCACCCGGCGACGACGAGCCCGCTGTCGGAGGACTTCGGAGCTCGGGCCATGTGCCCATCCTGTCGCATGCTCCGTGGCCACGTCCGCATGCTTTGATGGAGCGTCGCCGTCGATCCGACCCAGCGGAGAACCCCTCGATGAAACTCGCCATCCTGTCGCGCGCGCCCCAGGCGTACTCGACCCAGCGCCTCCGCGCAGCGGCACTCGACCGCGGTCACGAGGTCAAGGTGCTCAACACCTTGCGCTTCGCGATCGACCTGTCCGGCGATGACCCGGACCTGCTCTACCGCGGCAAGCTGCTGAGCGACTACGACGCCGTGCTGCCGCGCATCGGCAACTCGATCACCTACTACGGCACCGCCGTCGTGCGCCAGTTCGAGCAGATGGACGTCTACACGCCGAACACGGCGAACGGCATCACGAACTCGCGCGACAAGCTCCGGGCGAACCAGATCCTGTCGCGGCACGACATCGGCATGCCGGCGACGACCTTCGTGGCCGGCCGTAACGACGTGCGCGGCGCGATCGAACGGGTCGGCGGCGGGCCCGTCGTCATCAAGCTCCTCGAGGGCACGCAGGGCATCGGCGTGATCCTGGCACCCGAGGCGAAGGTGGCCGAGTCGATCGTCGAGACCCTCCACTCCACGAAGCAGAACGTCCTGATCCAGCGGTTCATCGCCGAGAGCCGCGGTCGTGACATCCGGGCCCTCGTCGTCGGTGACCGGGTCGTGGCGGCGATGCGCCGGACCGCCTCGGGTGACGAGTTCCGCTCCAACGTGCACCGCGGCGGCACCGTCGAGAAGGTCACGCTCTCGCCCGAGTACGAGGCGGTGGCCGTGCGCTCGGCGCAGATCATGGGCCTCAAGGTCGCCGGCGTCGACATGCTCGAGGGCAACGACGGGCCGCTCGTGATGGAGGTCAACTCCTCACCGGGGCTCGAGGGTGTCGAGCGCGCCACCGGCCTCGACATCGCCGGTGCGATCGTCGACTTCATCGCGAACCAGGTCGCGTTCCCCGAGATCGACGTCCGCCAGCGGCTGTCCGTCTCGACCGGCTACGGCGTCGCCGAGCTCCTCGTGCACACCAACGCCGACCTGGTCGGCAAGACGATCAAGGAGTCCGGGCTCTGGGACCGGGACATCACGGTCCTCACGCTGCACCGCGGCTCGAACGTCATCCCGAACCCGCGCAGTGGCGTCGCCCTCGAGCCGGGGGACCGCCTGCTCTGCTTCGGCAAGCTCGAGGAGATGCGGTCGATGATCCCGGAGCGTCGCAAGCGGCGTGCGAAGGTGCGGAAGCTGCCGAAGGAGCCGTTGCAGACCGAGGGCTGAGCGCTCGGGGCGCTGCAGCGCCGTGACAGCCGGGAGGCCCGGATCGCGTCCTCTCGTCGGGTACGTGATCCGGGCCTCCAGTCCGCAGTCGGGGGCTCAGTCGCCGCGCACGTCGCCTTGGCGTCGGCGCGCGAGCAGGCGCAGGACGGCGCCGAGCCCGAGCGCGGTGAGCGCGGCGGCGAGCCAGCCGCCGAGCTCGACGCCGGTGAACGCGAGCTCACGGTTGGTGGTGCCGGTGCCGGTGCCGGTGGTGCCGGCTCCGTCGGTCTTCGGAGCGGGTGCGGTGCGATCGTCGGTCGAGCCGAGCTGCGGGCCGGTGCCCGGGGCCACGATCCCCGGGAACGCGATTCCCGTTCCGGCCCCGTTGTCGTTCTCGTCGTTCTCGCCCTCTTCGCTCTCGGGGACGAGCGTGACGAGCATGCTCGAGCCCGGTGAGACGTGACCGATGCGGTCCACGGCGACGACCGACAGCAGGTGCGCTCCCGGCTCCAGGGGAGCCGTCGTCCGGAAGGCGAACCGCCCGTCGGAGTCGGCGGTCCCACGGCCGAGCTCACGGCCGTCGGCGTCGCGGATCACGACCGTCGAGCCGGGCTCGGCGGAGCCCCGGACGACGCCGGTGCCGTCGACGATGTCGTCGAACGCCTCGAGGACCGGTGCCGCCGGGGCCTCGGTATCGACGTCGACCGTGGTCTTCGTCTCGTCGGAGGTGTTGCCGGCCTTGTCCTGCGCGATGAGCTCGAGGTCGTGCCCACCGTCCATGAGCGGCTCGTCGAGGGCGATCTCGAAGTCGCCGTTCTCGTCCGCGGTGTCGCGGCCGAGCTCGTTGCCGTCTTCGTCGCGGATGATGACGGTGGCGCCGGGCTCGGCGGTCCCGGTGATGGGTCCCTTGCCGTTGTCGAGATCGCTGGGGCTGGTCACGACCGGTGCGTCGGGTGCTTCGGTGTCGACGTCGACCGTGGTCGTCGTCTCTTCGGAGGTGTTGCCGGCGTCGTCCTGGGCGATGAGTTCGAGCTTGTGCTCGCCGTCGTCGAGGGGCTCGTCGAGTTCGATGCTGAAGTCGCCGTCGTCGTTGGTTTCGCCGCGGCCGATCTCGTTGCCGTCTTCGTCGCGGATGATGACGGTGGCGCCGGGCTCGGCGGTCCCGGTGATGGGTCCCTTGCCGTTGTCGAGGTCCTTGGGGCTGGTGACGACGGGAGCCGTGGGGGCTTCGGTGTCGACGTCGACGGTGGTCGTCGTCTCTTCGGAGGTGTTGCCCGCCTTGTCTTCAGCGATGAGTTCGAGCTTGTGCTCGCCGTCGTCGAGGGGCTCGTCGAGCTCGATGCTGAAGTCCCCGTCGTCGTTGGTTTCGCCGCGGCCGATCTCGTTGCCGTCCTCGTCGCGGATGATGACGGTGGAGCCGGGCTCGGCGGTCCCGGTGATGGGTCCCTTGCCGTTGTCGAGGTCGCTGGGACTGGTGACGACCGGGGCCGTGGGGGCTTCCGTGTCGACGTCGACCGTGGTGTCGGTCGGGTTGGATTCGTTGCCGGCGTCGTCCTGGGCGACGAGTTCCAGCTTGTGCTCGCCGTCGTTGAGGGGCTCGTCCAGCTCGATGCTGAAGTTCCCGTCGTCGTTGGCTTCGCCGCGGCCGAGTTCGTTGCCGTCTTCGTCGCGGATGATCACCGTCGAGCCGGGCTCGGCGGTGCCGGTGATGGGGCCGGTCCCGTCAGCGAGGTCGGACGGACTGGTGACGACGGGTGCGGTCGGGGCCTTCGTGTCGATGTCGACCGTGGTCTTCGTCTCTTCGGAGGTGTTGCCGGCCTTGTCCTGGGCGATGAGTTCGAGCTTGTGGGCGCCGTCGTCGAGGGGCTCGTCGAGCTCGATCGAGAAGTCCCCGTCGTCGTTGGCTTCGCCCCTGCCGATCTCGTTGCCGTCCTCGTCACGGATGATCACTACCGAGCCCGGCTCCGCGGTCCCGGTGATGGGGCCCTTGCCGTTGTCGAGGTCCTTGGGGCTGGTGACGACTGGTGCGTCGGGGGCTTCGGTGTCGACGTCGACCGTGGTGTCGGTCGGGTCGGATTCGTTGCCGGCCTTGTCCTGGGCGACGAGTTCGAGCTTGTGCTCGCCATCGTTGAGCGGTTCGTCCAGCTCGATGCTGAAGTCGCCGTCGTCGTTGGCTTCACCGCGGCCGAGCTCGTTGCCGTCTTCGTCACGGATGATCACGGTGGCGCCCGGTTCGGCGGTTCCGGTGATGGGGCCGGTCCCGTCAGCGAGGTCGGACGGGCTGGTGACGATTGGTGCCGTCGGCGCCTTGGTGTCGACGTCGACCGTGGTCTTCGTTTCCTCTGACTGGTTGCCAGCCTTGTCCTGGGCGATGAGTTCGAGGTGGTGGTCGCCATCGTCGAGCGGCTCTTCCAGCTCGATGCTGAAGTCCCCGTCATCGTTGGCCTCGCCGCGGCCGAGTTCAGTACCGTCCTCGTCGCGGATGATCACGGTGGAGCCGGCCTCGGCGGTCCCGGTGATGGGTCCCTTGCCGTCGCTCAGGTCGGACGGGCTGGTGACGACTGGTGCGTCGGGTGCTTCGGTGTCGACGTCGACGGTGACCGGGGTCGGCGTCGAGACGTTGCCGGCGTCGTCCTGGGCGATCAGCTCGAGGTGGTGGGCGCCGTCGTCGAGGGGCTCGTCCAGCTCGATGCTGAAGTCGCCGTCGTCGTTGGCTTCGCCGCGGCCGATCTCGTTGCCGTCCTCGTCGCGGATGATCACCGTGGCACCAGGCTCGGCGGTGCCGATGATCGGACCCGCGCCGTCAGCGAGGTCGGTCGGTCCGGTCACGATCGGTGCGTTCGGAGCGTCGTCGTCCACGTCCACCGTGACCGGCGTCGGCTCGGAGGTGTTGCCGGCCTCGTCCTGCGCGACGAGCTCGAGGTCGTGCGCGCCGTCGTCGAGCGGCTCGTCGAGCACGACGGTGAACTGCCCGTCGTCGCGGGCCTCGGTACGGCCGAGTTCGTTGCCGTCGGCGTCGCGCACGATCACTGTCGAACCGGGTTCGGCCGACCCGGTGAAGGGGCCGGTGCCGTCGGCGAGGAACTCGGGGGTCGTGCTGATCGGTGCGTCGGGTGCGGTGACGTCGGGTGCGGTGACGGTCACGGGCGAGGGAGCCGACTCGTTGCCGGCGTCGTCCTGCGCGACGACCTCCAGGCCGTGGTCGCCCTCGGTCAGTGGCTCGTTCAACTCGACCGAGAAGTCGCCGTCGTCATTGGCTTCGCCGCGCCCGATCTCGTCGCCGTCCCGGTCGCGGATGATCACGATGGAGCCGGGCTCGGCGGTGCCGACCACCGGGCCGGTCGGGGTCGCGAGGTCCTGGCGCTCGACGACCGGAGCATCGGGCGCGGTGGTGTCCGGGACGACCGCGGTCGCGGTCGCCGGGCCGGACTCGTTGCCGACCGCATCGGCGGCGACGACCACGAGGTCGGTCGCACCCTCGGGCAGCGGTGCGTCGAGACGGACGGAGAAGTCGCCGGCCTCGTTCGCACGATCGCGGCCGAGTTCGTTGCCGGCGGGGTCGCGGACGATGACGATGGCGCCTGGCTCGGCGGTGCCGGTGATGGGTCCGGTCGGGTCGGCGAGGGTGCCGGGGTCGTCGACGATCGGGACGTCGGGGGCGGTGGCGTCGACGTCGAGGGTCGCCGTGGTCGGGTCGGCGGTGAAGCCGTTGCGGTGCTGCACGGCGGTGACGGTGACCGACCCCTCCGACAGCGCCTCGGTGACGGGGAGCGACCAGGTGCCGTCATCGCCGACGGGGACGTTCACCGGCGCCCGGTCACCGACGGCCACGTCGACGGTGCCACCGCGGACGCCCTGGCCGGTGATGGTCGGCTTCGGCCCGACGGCTGCGGTCGGCTCGTCGATGACGGCGGCGGTCAGCGGGATGGTGACCTTCCACGTCGATGTCGTCTGCTCGCTCGAGTTCACGTAGTCGGTGGCGGCGTTCGGGGCGAACGAGCCGTGCACCGTGATGACGTCGCCCGGCAGAGCGGAAACGTCGACGGTGATCGGCACCCGGATGTGGTTGAAGTTCGCTCCTCCGGTGTTGAGTGGCTGGGGGTTCCCGCCGAGGCAGTCGGTCTGCGTGGAGGACGTGAACGTGCAGTTCGCAACGTTCGCCGTGCCTGAGTTCGCCACGGAGAACGGCGGTCGTCCGCGTGTGAAGGTCGCGGGGCCGGTGATGGTCCAGTGGAAGTCGAGCGAACGGCTCGGGATCGTGAAGCCACTCACGTTCTTGACGTTGAAGATCGACGTCTCGAACCGCTGTCCCGGCTGACCGATCGCGTCCGCGGCTCCATCGACGTACACGTTGATCGGCGTCTCGTTCGGCGTGACCTCGACGGTCGTGGGCTGCGCCTCGGGGGTGGGGGTGGGGATCGGGGCGGGCGCGGTGCTCGGCGCCGGGGCCGGCTCCGGCTCCGTGGCGGGGTCGGCGTCGACCGGGGCCGCGGTGTCCGCGGGCGCGTCGGGCTCGACAGGTGCGCCACTGTCGACAGGTGACTCCTCCTCGCCCGGAGCCTCCGGCTCCACGGACGCGTCGGCTCGCTCCTCGGTCGGCGCGGGTGCCGTCGTGACGGTCGTCGCGGCGGCCATGTCCGGCACCGCCAACGGCGCGAACGCCAGCAGGAGGGCTGCGGCAGAGGTGGACTTGCTGAGCGGGGGCATTCGGGGCTCCGATCGAAGGGTCGGTAGCCATCGTATGCAATATGTATTTCACATGCAATGCATTGCGCGGATTCAGGGCCGTCCAGCGCATCCGGATCGCGCACACAGGCCAGATGCGGAAGTATGTGTCGGTGACGATCATGACGGAACGGCCGGTCGACCAGGCATCGAGCAGTGAACCGGAGCAGCCCGGCAACGCCACGGCGAAGCACCGGAACGTCTCACTGCTCTCCGTGGCGACCACCACGGCGGAGCGTGTGACGACCTCGGCCGACATCGAGGCCAAGCTCCGCGGGGTCCTCCGTCGACTCCGTCTGCCGATGGGGCTGCTCGAGCGCGTCGCCGGGGTCATCGAGCGTCGCAACTGGGGCGAGGGCCAGACCTTCCAGGACGCTGCGATCGATGCCGGCCGCCGTGCCATGGCCGAAGCCGGGGTCCGTCCGGACGAGATCGGGCTGCTCATCAACACCTCGGTGACCCGTCCGCACCTCGAGCCGTCGGTGGCCGTCCGCCTGCACCACGGCCTCGGGCTGCCGTCGTCCGCCATCAACTTCGACATCGCGAACGCCTGCCTCGGGTTCGTCAACGCCATGAGCGTCGCCGCGGGCATGATCGACTCCGGGCAGATCAAGTACGCGCTCGTCGTCGACGGCGAGGACGCCGACCAGGTGCAGCTCAACACCATCGACCGCCTGAACCAGGGCGGCCGGAACCGCAAGGACTTCATGAGCGAGTTCGCCAGCCTGACCCTCGGGTCCGGTGCCGCGGCGGCCGTGCTCGGCCCGGCGGACCTGCACCCCGAAGGACACCGGATCGTCGGCGGCGTCACCCGCGCGGCGACCCAGTGGTACGACCTGTGCGTCGGCAGCGTCGACGGCATGTTCACGGACGCGAAGATGCTGCTCAAGGGCGGCATGGAGCTCGTCGTCGCCGCCTGGACCGAGGCCCGAGCCCACTTCGACTGGGCCGACATGGACCGCTACGTGCTGCACCAGGTCTCGGACGTGCACACCAACGCCTTCGTCGAGGCGATCGGCATCCCGCGCGACAAGGTCCCCACCACGTACCAGCGGTTCGGCAACGTCGGCCCCGCGTCGATCCCGATCACCCTGGCCGACGAGGTCGCATCCGGTGGTATCCGTCGCGGTGACCGCGTGTTCCTGGGTGGCGTCGGTTCCGGCATCAACACGGCGATGATGGAACTCCACTGGTGAGGTCCCGGCTGCCCCGCGTCGCCGCGAGCACGGCTCCGGCGACGCAGCCGCCCTCCCTGCCCGGCCTCGACCCGGCCTGGTCGCGTCTGGTCACGGTTCCCGTGTGGTCCGGAGAGCGGACGGGAGGAACGGATCGCGCCGCGCGCACCTGGCACCTCCTCGACACGGCCGGGTCCCTGGCCGCGCTCGGCGTGGAACCGATCGGCACCATCCTGTGCGTGCACGGCAACCCGACGTGGTCGTACCTGTGGCGGTCGGTGCTCCGCACCTCGCTCGAGGTCGCGCAGGCCGGCGGACCGGCCTGGCGTGTGGTCGCCGTCGACCAGCTCGACATGGGCTTCTCGGAGCGCACCGGCGTCGAGCGGGGACTGGCGCAGCGCGTCGCGGACCTCGGAGCCCTGACCGACGAACTCGGGCTGACCGGACCGGTCGTCACCCTCGGCCACGACTGGGGCGGTGTGGTGTCGCTCGGTTGGGCGGTCGACCACCCGGACGCCCTGGCCGCCGCGATGACGTGCAACACCGCCGTGCACCAGCCCGACGACGCCCCGATCCCTGCACCGCTGCGGCTCGCCCTCGGCCCGGGGATGCTCGGCCGCGCGACGGTCGTGACCCCGGCGTTCCTCGAGACCACCCTGGCCATCGCGCACCCGAAGCTCGACCGTGCCACGGCCGACGGCTACCGGGCACCCTACCGCGGTGCCGCCCGTCGCGGTGGCATCGGCGGCTTCGTCGCGGACATCCCCGTCGACGCCCGGCACCGGAGCGCACCCGAACTCGACCGCATCGCCGCCGGGGTCGCCGCGCTCGACGTGCCGGTGCTCCTGCTCTGGGGTCCGCGCGACCCGGTGTTCCTCGAGCGCTACCTGGACGACCTGACCGAACGCGTGCCGCACGCCGACGTCCACCGGTTCGAGGGTGCCGGGCACCTGCTGCCTGATGACGCCGACGTGGCGGGCGCGGTGTTCGACTGGCTCGGTGACCGCCTGCCGGACGGTGGCCGTCCTGCCCAGGCCCCCACGGGCCTCCAGTCCGACGCCGTGGACCCGGGCCAGCCCGCACCGGCGACCCCGCCGCTCTGGGCACGGCTCGACGAACTGCGTGACAGTGACGAACCCGCGCTGGTCGAGATGGCCGCAGCCGGTGGCCCCCGCACCATCACGTGGCGGCTGCTCGCACGACGGGTCGACGAGATCGCCGCAGGACTCGACGACCTGGGCGTCCGGAGCGGCGACCGTGTCTCGCTCCTGGTGACCCCCGGTGCCGACCTGACCGCCGTCCTGTACGCCTGCGTGCGGATCGGCGCGGTCGTCGTCGTCGCGGACGCCGGACTCGGACTCGGCGGCCTGACCCGCGCGGTCCGCGGAGCCCGACCCGACTGGATCATCGGCGCGCTGCCCGGGCTCGGTGCCGCGCGTGCCCTCGGCTGGCCGGGGCGACGCATCGCGACGCTCTCGCTGCCCGCGCCGGCCCGGAAGGCGCTGCGGGTGGAGCACACGCTCGTCGACGTCGCCCGACGGGGTGCGCGTCGTCTCGCGCACGGCACCGCGCTGCCGGCGGCACCGTCGCCGGACGCACCCGCGGCCGTGCTCTTCACCTCGGGATCGACCGGGCCGGCGAAGGGCGTCGTGTACACGCACGGGCAGCTCAGCGCCGTCCGGGACGCCCTGGCCACCCAGTACGACGTCGGTGTCGGCACCGCCCTCGTTGCCGGGTTCGCACCGTTCGCGCTGCTCGGCCCGGCCCTCGGAGCACGGTCGGTCGCGCCCGACATGGACGTGACCGCGCCACGCACCCTGACGGCGAAGGCGGTCGCGGCCTCGGTCGCCGCGGCCGACGCCACCGTGGTGTTCCTGTCGCCGGCGGCCCTGGCGAACGTCGTCGCGACCGCGTCGGAGCTCACCGACGCCGACCGCCAGGCACTGAAGGGCGTGCGGCTGTTCCTGTCGGCCGGGGCTCCCGTCTCGGCTGCGCTGCTCACCGCGGCGACCGAGCTGATGCCGAACGCCAGCGCCCACACCCCCTACGGCATGACCGAGGGACTGCTCATGACCGACGTCGACCTCGACGGGGTCCGTGCCGCCGGTCGGTCCGACGACGAGGGGATCTGCGTCGGGGTGCCGGCAGCGAACGTCCGCGTCCGCATCGCGCCGCTCGACGGTTCCGGGCGCTCGACCGGAGCCCTGACGGACGAGCCCGGGATCACCGGGGAGATCGTCGTCGCGGCACCCCATGTGCGCGACCACTACGACCGGCTCTGGCGCACCGATCGGGTCTCGCGCCTCGGCGTCGACGACCCGCGCGGGCACCGCACCGGGGACGTCGGACACCTGGACGCCGCGGGACGGATCTGGGTCGAGGGCCGACTGCAGCACGTGCTGGTGACTCCGGACGGGGTCGTCACGCCGGTGGGACCGGAGCAGCGGATCGAGGGCGTCGACGGTGTCGAACGCGCCGGCGTCGCGGGCATCGGGCCGGTCGGCACACAGCAGGTGGTGGCGGTCGTCGAGACCGACCCTGCCGTGCGCCGGCCGGGTCTGGCGTCGCCGTCGCTCGCCGCAGCGATCCGTGCCGCCGCCGGGGTGCCGCTCGCCGCGGTGCTCGTCGTGCCCGTGCTGCCGACCGACATCCGGCACAACTCAAAGGTCGACCGCACCCGGCTGTCCCGCTGGGCCGGCTCGGTGCTGTCCGGCGGACGGATGGTCCGCCCGTGAAGGTCCTGGTCACCGGGGCCAGCGGGTTCCTCGGACAGGCCACCGCCGCCGCCGTGCGGGACGCCGGCCACGAGGTCCGGACGTTCCAGCGCCGTCCCTCGGGCGTAGCCGGGGTGCAGGACGTCGCCGGGACGATGACCGACGACGCCGCGATCGCCCGCGCGGTCGACGGGGTCGAGGCCGTCGTGCACCTGGCCGCGAAGGTGTCACTCGCCGGGGACCCGGCCGACTTCGCCCGGGTCAACATCGAGGGAACCCGCTCACTGCTGGCGGCCGCCCGTGCAGCCGGGGTCGGGCGCTTCGTCTTCGTGTCGTCGCCGTCGGTCGCGCACACCGGTTCGTCGCTCGTCGGGGCCGACGCCGGTCCGGCCGAGCCGTCCCGTGCCCGAGGCCACTACGCCCGCACCAAGGCCGCGGCGGAGCTGCTGGCACTCGACGCCGACGCCCCGGACTTCGCCGTCGTGGCGGTCCGGCCGCACCTGGTGTGGGGTCCGGGCGACACGCAACTCGTCGGACGGATCGTCGAGCGTGCCCGCGCCGGACGGCTCCCGCTGCTCGACTCCGGCGCCGCGCTCATCGACACGCTCTACGTCGACAACGCCGCGACGGCGATGGTCGCGGCACTCGAGCACGTCACGGACGACGGCGTCCACGGCAACGCCTACGTCGTCACGAACGGTGAGCCCCGACCGGTCGCCGACCTGCTCGCCGGCATCTGCACGGCGTCGGGCGTCCGACCGCCGCAGTGGCACGTGCCGGCCGCGGTCGCGCGGGCCGCGGGCTCCGTGGTCGAGGCCGTCTGGCGCGTCCGACCGGGCGAGGACGAGCCGCCGATGACCCGGTTCCTGGCCGAACAGCTCTCGACGGCGCACTGGTTCGACCAGCGACGGACCCGGCGCGACCTGCGGTGGACCCCGTCGGTGTCGATCGACGAAGGGCTCGAACGGCTGCGTGCTGCGGCTCAGGCCTCGTCGGCCGCCACGTAGACCCAGGCCGTCGAGCCCGAGGCCAGCGTGACCCGGATGCGCTGGTAGTCGGCGACCTCGTAGCCGTCGACCGCGCGGAGCTGCCACTCGTACCCGAGCGTCAGGGCCACACCCTCGACGACGTCGCCCGCGGAGCCGCGGCGCAGGATCGGGTGCCGGTCGGAGCCGCTCGTCCGGACGACGTCCGGGTCGGTGATCGTCACCCAGTCGAGCCGCCAGCCGGGCAGGGAGTCCGGGGTGGTGGGGACGTGGTCGCCGAACAGCGACTCCTGCACGAGCGGCTGCTGGAGCGTGCCGTACGAGAAGACCCGGTGCGTCTCGCCGGGGCGCGGCGTCGGACGCCCGACGGGACGCGGAGCGACCGCCGGGGTCGAGGTCCAGACGAGTGCACCGGCCAGGCCGGTCAGGCCGAGGTGCAGCAGCCCGATGATGCCGAGGGCGCTGCCCCAGTAGATCCCGGAGTCGTCGCCGAGGCAGCGGGACTGCGGCCAGATCTCGGAATCGGAGAGGCACCCGTACCGGTTCGTGATCCCGACCACCAGCCCGATGACGCCGACGACGAGACAGACGAGCGCGAACGCGCCGAGACCGATGACCCAGCGCTGGCCGGGGGAGAGACGCTTCACGTCGCGAGGCTAGCGGACGGACAGTGGACTCCGGGACCACCCGGGTGGGCCGGCCTGGTCGGGTGGGGCGGGCCTCCCGGCCGGGACCGTGTGCACGACGTCAGCCGGTGAAGCGGGCCCAGAGCTCGGTGACGATCGGCCAGACATCGCCGGCGCGGTCGGCGGAGCCGACGGCGACCAGGACGACGGGGACCAGGGTGACGGCCAGGCTCACCAGGACGGCGAGCACGACGGCGGTCGTCGCGGTCGCGGTGTGCCGGCGGGTCAGGGCGAGCAGGAGCAGGGCGAGCACCACGACCGCACCGAGCAGGGCGATCAGGGTGACCCGGACGAACGGGAACGGCACGAGACCGGCGGTGGTGGCGGTGACCCCGCCGAGGAACCCGACCAGCGGCAGGAAGCCGCCGACCGCGACGGCGAGGACGAGGAAGACCCCGATGCCGCCGGCGATCCAGACGCCGCGGGGTCGGGGGCGCCGGGCACGGGGCCGGCGCCCTCCGGACCAGGCGGTGGTCACGGCTGGTCCCGGTGGCGGGGAGCCACTGCGGCATCCGCTGCTGCATCGGCGGCGACGGCTGCGTCGTCGGCCGCGTCCGCCGCGGCATCGGCAGCGTCGGCTGCCCGGTCGCGGGTCGTGCCGGCTGTGTCGACGACGACGTCGCGGGCCTGCTCGGCGGCGTCCTTCGCGGACGATGCCGCGTCGGCGGCCTGCTCGGATGCCCGGGCGAGCGACTCCGAGGCGGCGTCACGCAGACGCTCGCCCGTCTCAGTGGCGGTGTCGACGGCACGCTTGGTCGTGTCGGCGGTGGCGTCGGCAGCCTGCTTCGTCGCGTCCGCCGTGGCCGACGCTGCCTGCTTGGTCGCTTCCGCCGTGGCCGTCGCGGCACGCTTGGTCGCGTCGGCGGTGGTCTCGGCGGCCCGCTTGACCGCGTCGCCGGTCGACTCGGCCGCCTGCTTGACCGCATCGGTCGCCTGCTCGGCGGCCCGGCCGAGCGGGGACTGCTCGTCGTCGAACGGACCGTGCACGTCGAGGACGAGCACGTCGACCGAGGTGCGGAGGTCGGACAGCTGCCGCGTCGCTGCGGTGACCTGCTGCCGGACCTCGGCGGCGACGTCGAGCACCGGGTGCGGGTAGCTGACGACGACGGCGACCTGCACGCTGAGCACGCCGTCCTGTTCGTCGACCTGCACGCCGGTGGTGCCCGCCGAACGGCCGAGCTGCTTCCGCAGCTGGTCGGCGGCACGGGCGGCGATCCCGCCGAGGTGGTGCACGCCGGGCACGCCGAGCGCGGTCTCCGCCGCGGTGCGCGCGACGATCGTCGCGGTGCTCGCGTCGTCGGGCAGCGGCTCCGTCAGTGCTGCGGGCAGGGCCACCTCGGTGACCTGCGTGTTCGCATGGGGGTCGTGCTGCATGGTTCCTCCTCGTTCGGGATCTGCGCGGGGACGCATCGGGGCACCCGTTCGACGGGTGCCCCGATGCGGTCGTGCGACCTACTTCTTGAAGACGTCCTTGACGTCCTCGCCGGTCTGCTTCGCGCTCGCAGCGGCCTGGTCCTTCTTGCCTTCGGCGACCTTCGAGTCGTCGTTGGTCAGGTTGCCGACGGCTTCCTTCGCCTTGCCGGCGAGGTCCTGAGCGGCGTTCTTGATCTTGTCGTCGAGTCCCATGACGGGTCCTTTCGTGGGTGGGCGTACGCCCGGTGGTGTGGTGGTGGGCCGGGAGGCCCGGGGTGCGTCCGGCTGACGGGTGTCAGTGGACGCGGGTCGACTTCGCGAGCGCGGAGCGGGTACCGCCGGTCAGGTGCACGAGCACCGGGACCGGACGGCCGAGGGTGCGGTCGAGGACCGCGACGGCTCGGTCGACGGCGTCGAGCACGCTGACGGCGTCTCCGCCGCGGCGGACCGCGACACGGATCCGGGCGGCGCGCTGCCGGCGGACGAGGTAGGTGTCGACCCGGGAGCCGACCACGTCGCGGACACCCGCGAGTTCGTGCTCGAGGACGTCCCGGACGAGTGCGACGTTGACGGTGACGGCATCGTCGCCCGAGTGCTCCCGGACGGCGACGGACGTGCCGCCACCACCGCGGGTGAACACCCACACGAGCGACAGGACGATCACGAGGGCCGCGGCCCCGGCGACGATCCACAGCGCGGACGCGGGGACGTCGAGGCTGCGGGGGAGGTCGACGTACGGCTTGACGGCGTCCTGGACGGCGGGCAGCACGCCCGCGCCCATCGCGATCCCGACGACCACGGCGACGAGGCCGAGGATGAACAGGATGATCCGGTTGAGGGTCCGGTTGCTCTTGGTCATGCGAGGGTTCCCTTCTCCTCGACCCGGACGCGGACGCGTCGGCCGAAGCGCTCGTCGAGACCGCTCAGACGCTCCACGACGGCGGCGCGGACGCTCGCCTCGTCGACCGGCACACCGGTGACGGGGACGATGCGGACCTCGGTGGAACGGCCACGGGCGGTGGCGGAGGCGTTCCCCTCGGGGACACCGGCCGCCATGCCGGCAGCGTTCGCCGCGGTGGAGGCGACGATGCGGGCGTCGATGACGACCGCACCACGCTCGTGTTCGACGACCGATCGGTGCTGCCGGCCGGGCTTGAGCGCCAGGACGACCAGCACGACGCCGAGGACGACGAGCACACCCGCGATGACCTCGACGACGGTGACGAACGCGGCGTCCGGACGGAGCGCCGTGTCGACCACGGTCTGGGGGTCGGCGACCAGCGGCGGGCGTCCGATGGCGCTGAGCACCGCCTCGGTGCCGATCCAGGCGGCCACCAGAGCGAGCACCACGAGTGCCACCGCCACTGCTGTGGAGCGGGAGCGGTGCACGCTCCGACGACGGATGCGTCGTTCGACGGAACCGTTGCTCATGATGGCCTCCTAGCGGGCCCGGGACTCGTGCTCACGCACGATCCCGGTGAGTTCGATGTGGGCACTGCCGACGCGACGCCCGGTCAGGTCGCTCACGCGGCCCTTGACCTGGTCCGCGATCCGGATCGACCCGGAGACGATGTCGTCGCTGGCGGCGATCGGCCCGGTGATGTCGAGTGACAGTGCTCCCGCCGCGTCGCCGAGTCCGACGCGCACCCGCTTGGCGGGGGCGCCGAGCCCTTCGGCTGCGACGGCCCGCGCCAGCGAGGTGAGCGCGCGTGCGGTGATCTCGACGCGGCCCGGGACGTCCGGGCCGGCGTTCACCGGGAGCTCCGGCGTCCGGTCAGCACGTCGGTCAGGGCACCGCGGTCGATGCGACCGGTGGCGAGTGCGGCCACGAGGGCCCCGATCGCACCGAACACGATGACGAGCACGAAGCCCCAGAACCCGAACTGCAGTGCCACGACGGCGAGGACTGCGCCGATGAGGGCGCCGATCAGCGTGTTGCTCATGCGACTCGGGCTTCCTTCTTCTCGTCCTCGTTGTCGTCGTCGTCACCCGGGATGTAGACGTCCTGGACGGTCACGTTGACCTCGGCGACCTCCATGCCGACGATCTGCTCGAGGGCGCGGGCGACACCGGCACGGACGCCGTCGGCGACCTGCTGGAGCGACACCGGGTACTCGGCGACGATCACGATGTCCGCGGCGACCTGCTTCTCGCCGACCTCGACCTTGACGCCCTGACCGAAGTCACGCTGGCCGATGGCGTCGCGGATGGCGCCGATGGCACGGGCCGCGCCGTTGCCGAGGGAGTGCACGCCGTTGACCTCGCGGGCGGCGATGCCGGCGACCTTCGACACGACGGTGTCGTCGATGACGGTCTTGCCGGTGACGCCGCTGGTGCCGGCGTGCGAGGTGGCACGGGTCGCCGTGGTGGCCGGGGTGGGGGTGGTGGTGTCAGCCATGTTCGTTCCTTCCGTTGACCCGCCGGGCGTTCCCAGCGGTTGCTGTTCACGGATGAGACGGGCTGTGGAAGAGATTCGTCACACACGACTTCTCGGATTCGGGTGATGTCCAGGGATCCCCGGAAAACCGGGGATGTGGGTGTACCCCCGGGGTGTTCCGTCCGGCCGTTCAGCCGATTCCGGCCGCGCCGTTGCGCTCGGCAGCGGCCCGCATGGCCCGCACACAGGCCATCGGGGACTCGCCGCGCTCCTCGCGGAAGAGCTGCTGCAGCCGTCTGGGGAGCACCCCTGCAGCGGCCGCGATGTCGTCGAGCGTGAGCGGGTCGTCGAGGTGCTGCTCGATGTACGACACCGCACGACGGACACGCCACGACGCCTTGCCGGCCTCCGGCTGCGCGGCCAGCGACGCGCGTTTCGTCACGGCGGGGTCCTCGCCGAACCGGTCGCGGTAGGTCTCGGCGAACCGGCCCGGGTTGGTGAAGCCCCAGCGGCGGGCGATCGCGGCGATGCCGGAGGACACGAGCGGACAGTCCGCCGGGGCGACCAGGCCGCCCCGGTCCGCGCGGAGCAGCTCCTCGCGCACCCGGTCCAGGCGGTGGTCGCGGAGGAACCGGTGCGGGGTGGTGTCGAGCGTCCGGGCGAAGACGTCCTGCAGCCCGCGCTGGCTCAGTCCGCAGGCCGCGGCGATGGTGGGGACCGAGGGGCGATCGGCGGCGTGCAGCTCGATGAAGCGGATCGCGTCGCGGAGCCGGTTCGCCACGGGGACGTCGTCACCGCGGTTCCGGATGGGGAACGTGTCGAGGATGACGACGGCCAGCCGGCGGTTCAGCGCGGTCCGCATCGGTCCGAGCACGCGGTCGTCGACCAGGGCCGGCCCGAGTTCACGGATCAGGTGCCGCAGCGGTTCGCGCCGGGCGACGACCTCGTCCTGCTGGTCGAACAGCAGTGGGCCGTCGGGCAGGCGGTAGCCGAGGTCGCGGCCGACGCTCCGCAGGAACCGGTCGGACACGTGCACGCCGTTGTAGACGGTGCCGTCGGACTCGAACCGGTAGGCCTCGGACGCCGAGGCGATGTACGGGCTGCCCGGCTCGACGACGCGGGTGCGGTCGGCGAAGTGCATCTCGAGCCGGCCCTTGGTCAGCCAGAACACCACGTGGTCGTCCCGCACGCCGATGACCCCGCCCCGCCGACCGCCCTCGGCCCGCATGGTGCGCAGCGACAGGTCGTCGTCGCCCACGACCGTGTACTCGTACCGGGTGTCGTTGGTGGCGAAGGTCTCGGAGGCGAAGTCCGAGCCGCCGTACTCGGCCGCGAAGATCTCGGAGTAGTCGGAACCCTCGCCGTCGGAGAACCGCAGCCGGCGGAATCCGTTCGTCGTCGAGGGGTCCATGCGCTGATCATGCCACCGGTTGCGCCCGGACGAGATCGGAATACCCTAGGGGGGTACCGTATTGAGAACGGTGGAGGCAGACATGCACGAACACGTCGGGTACATCGGCGACAAGGACGACCTGCTCAAGCGACTCCGTCGCGCCGAGGGGCAGGTGCGCGGCATCGCGCGGATGGTCGAGGACGAGACGTACTGCATCGACGTCCTGACCCAGATCTCGGCGGCGAACCGGGCGCTCGAACGCGTCGCGCTGTCGCTGCTCGAGGACCACCTGGCGCACTGCGTCGCCGAGGCCGTCGCCGAGGGCGGGGACGCTGCCGACGAGAAGGTGCGCGAGGCCAGCCAGGCGATCGCCCGGCTCGTCCGCTCCTGACCCCGACGACCCACCACCGAGAAGGAGACACCATGACCACCGAAACGCTGCTCGTCGAGGGCATGACCTGTGACCACTGCGTGATGAGCGTCACCGAGGAACTCACCGAGGTCGACGGGGTGTCGGGCGTCGACGTCCGACTCGTCCCCGGCGGATCGTCCGAGGTCACCGTCAGCTCGGCGGTACCCGTCGACGCGGACGCCCTCCGCGCCGCCGTCACCGAGGCGGGGTACGAGGTCGTGCGCTCGTGACCGACCGCACCGTCGAACTCGACATCACCGGGATGACCTGCGCCTCGTGCGCGAACCGCATCGAGCGGAAGCTCGGCAAGCTGCCCGGGGTCACCGCCACCGTCAACTACGCCACCGAGAAGGCGCAGGTGCAGGTCGCCGCGGACGGCACCGCCGACCCCGAGGCGCTGATCGCCGCGGTGGAGTCGGCCGGCTACGGCGCCACGGTGCCGGCCCCGCCCGCCGCTGCTGACGCCGACCCCGCGGTCGACGAGGACCCGACCGGCCCACTGCGCCGACGCCTGGTCGTGTCCGCCGTGCTCGCGGTGCCCGTCGTGGTCCTCTCGATGGTGCCGGCGCTGCAGTTCCCGAACTGGCAGTGGCTCGCCCTGACGCTCGCGGCGCCTGTCGCCGTCTGGGGGGCGCTCCCGTTCCACCGTGCCGCGTGGGTCAACGCCCGGCACGGTGCCGCCACCATGGACACCCTGGTGAGCGTCGGTGTCCTCGCCGCCTTCGGGTGGTCGCTGTACGCCCTGTTCTTCGGCGACGCCGGCACGACCGGCATGCACATGACGTTCTCGTGGTTCGCCACGGACCCCGAGGCCACCGACCTGTACCTCGAGGTCGCGGCGGCCGTGACGGTGTTCATCCTCGCCGGCCGGTACATGGAGGCCCGCGCGAAGACACAGTCCGGTGCCGCACTCCGGGCACTGCTCGAACTCGGTGCGAAGGACGCCACCGTCCTGCGCGACGGCGCGGAACACCGCGTGCCGACCTCGTCCCTCGTCGTCGGCGACGTCGTCGTGGTGCGACCCGGTGAGCGGATCCCGAGCGACGGCCTGGTGCAGGACGGCTCCTCGGCCGTCGACCTCAGCATGCTCACCGGTGAGTCCGTGCCGGTCGAGGTCGGCCCGGGCGACCGGGTCACCGGTGCCACGATCAACGTCGGCGGCCGGCTCGTCGTCGGCATCACCCGCGTCGGTGCCGACACCGAGCTCGCCCGGATGGGTCGCCTGGTCGAGGACGCCCAGACCGGCAAGGCCGAGGTGCAGCGTCTGGCCGACCGCGTGTCCGGGGTCTTCGTGCCGATCGTCATCGTGCTCGCCGTGCTGGCCTTCGTCGGCTGGCTCGTGTTCGGCGGCTCGGTCACCGCGGCCTTCACCGCGGCCGTCGCCACCCTGATCATCGCCTGCCCGTGCGCTCTCGGGCTCGCCACGCCCACCGCGCTGCTGGTCGGCACCGGTCGCGGCTCCCAGCTCGGCATCCTGATCGGCGGTCCGCAGGTGCTCGAGCGCACCCGCGGCGTCGACACCGTCGTGCTCGACAAGACCGGCACCGTCACCACGGGGTCGATGACCCTGCGGTCGGTCATCGCCGTCGACGAGACCGAGGACGTCGTCCTGCGCCTCGCCGCCGCGGTCGAGGACGGCTCCGAACACCCCGTCGCCCGCGCAGTGACCACCGCGGCCCGTGCCCGGGGCGCTGGCCTGCCCCAGGCCGAGCAGTTCACCGCCACCGCCGGCGCCGGTGTGCAGGCCGTCGTGGACGGCGACGTCGTCCTGGTCGGCACGACCCGCTGGCTCGCCGACTCGTGGTCGATCACCCTGCCACCGGTGCTGTCCGACGCCGTCGACCGCGCCGAGGCCGACGGGGGCACGGCGGTCGTCGTCGCCCGGAACGGCACGGCCCTGGGCGTGGTCGTCGTCGGCGACACCCTGAAGCCCGAGGCCGCCGACGCGATCGCCCGCTTCCGTGCGCTCGGCCTGCACCCGGTCCTGCTCACCGGCGACAACGACGGGGCCGCACGTGCGGTCGCCGCGAGCGTCGGCATCGACGAGGTGCACGCCCGCGCGACCCCGGCGTCGAAGCTCGAGACCGTCCGCCGGCTGCAGTCCGAGGGGCGGAGCGTCGCGATGGTCGGCGACGGCGTGAACGACGCCGCCGCACTGGCCGCGGCCGACCTCGGCATCGCCATGGGTGCCGGCACCGACGCGGCCATCGCGGCGAGCGACATCACGGTCGTCAGCGGTCGGCTCACCGTGGTGGCCGACGCCATCCGGCTGTCGCGCGCGACGCTCGGCGTCATCAAGGGCAACCTGTTCTGGGCGTTCGCGTACAACGTCGCGGCGATCCCGCTCGCGATGGCGGGGCTGCTGAACCCGGTGCTCGCCGGTGCGGCGATGGCGTTCTCGTCGGTCTTCGTCGTGACGAACAGCCTGCGGTTGCGTCGCTTCGCGGCGCAGCCGTGAAGCCGGCCACAGCCGTGAACCGGGCGAACCGACCGCAGCCCTGAACCGGGCGAGCCGACCGCGGCCCTGAACGCGACCGGCCGGGAGGCGTGACGCGCGCAGCGAACGCGAGCCGCGCCTCCCGGCCGACTGTGCGCACCACCTGCCGGAGCGCACTACGCTCAAAGACGGTCCGCGACGCAGCGCTGCGTGACCCGCGGGCTGTACGTCTTGAACGTGATCCCCAGGAGGACCGAAGTGACCGAATCCGCTCCCGTCGACCCCACATCGACCGAAGGCTGGAAGAAGCTCGACAGCATCGCTGCCGACTTCACCCCGGACCTGCGAGGGTGGTTCGACAGCGACCCCGGTCGTGCCGAGCAGTACACCTTCCAGGCGGCCGACCTGACCGTCGACCTCTCCAAGGGCCTGGTGACCGACGAGATCCTCGCCGCGCTGCTGCAGGTCGCGAAGGACACCGGCGTCGCCGAACGCTTCCAGGCGATGCTCGCCGGTGAGCACATCAACGTCACCGAGGACCGCGCCGTGCTGCACACCGCGCTCCGCCGCCCGAAGGCGACCGAGGGCCTCGTGCCGGCGGCGCCCCTGACCGTCGACGGCCAGGACGTCGACGCCGACGTGCACGAGACGCTCGACAAGGTCTACGGCTTCGCCGAGCAGGTCCGCAGCGGCGCCTGGACCGGTGTCACCGGCAAGCGCATCGAGACCGTCGTCAACATCGGCATCGGTGGCTCCGACCTCGGCCCCGTCATGGTCTACGAGGCACTCAAGCCCTACGTCCAGCCCGGCCTCGAGGCCCGCTTCGTGTCGAACATCGACCCGGCGGACATCTACGAGAAGACCGCGGACCTGGACCCCGAGACCACGCTCTTCATCGTCGCGTCGAAGACCTTCGGCACGCTCGAGACCCTGACGAACGCGCGCCTCGCACGCCAGTGGCTGTGGGAGAAGCTCGGCCTGACCGACACCGCCGACGACGAGAAGAAGAACGCCGTCGCCAAGCACTTCGTCGCCGTCTCCACCGCGCTCGACAAGGTCGAGGCGTTCGGTATCGACCCCGAGAACGCCTTCGGCTTCTGGGACTGGGTGGGCGGCCGCTACTCGGTCGACTCGGCCATCGGCACGAGCGTCGTCATCGCCATCGGCAAGGAGAACTGGGAGCAGTTCCTCGCCGGCTTCCACGCCATCGACGAGCACGTCCGCACCACGCCGCTCGAGCAGAACGTCCCCGTCCTGATGGGCCTGCTCAACGTCTGGTACACGAACTTCCTCGGTGCGCAGAGCCACGCGGTCCTGCCGTACACGCAGTACCTGCACCGCTTCGCCGCGTACCTGCAGCAGCTCACGATGGAGTCGAACGGCAAGCGCGTCCGCTGGGACGGCTCGCCCGTCACCACCGAGACCGGCGAGGTCTTCTGGGGTGAGCCCGGCACGAACGGCCAGCACGCGTTCTACCAGCTCATCCACCAGGGCACCCGCCTGATCCCGGCCGACTTCATCACGGTCGCCAACCCGGCCCGTCCGCTCAAGGACGAGACCGGCGACGGCAAGGGCGTCGCGCCCGGCACCGACGTGCACACGCTGTTCCTCGCGAACTTCTTCGCGCAGACCAAGGCGCTCGCGTTCGGCAAGAGCGCCGACGAGGTCCGCGCCGAGGGCACCACCGACGAGGGCATCGTCGCGGCGCGCACGTTCCCGGGCAACAAGCCGACCACGTCGATCATCGCGCCGGAGCTCACCCCGAGCGTCCTCGGCCAGCTCATCGCCCTGTACGAGCACATCGTGTTCACCGAGGGCACGATCTGGGGCATCGACTCGTTCGACCAGTGGGGTGTGGAGCTCGGCAAGCAGCTGGCGCTGCAGGTCACGCCGGCCGTCGAGGGCGACCAGGCCGCGCTCGACGCGCAGGACCCGTCGACCAAGGCGCTCATCGCGAAGTACCTGGAGCTGCGGAAGTAACGCACGCCCCCACCTGACGGACGGGAGGCCCGTGGCGGATCCGCCACGGGCCTCCCGTCCGTCGTGTCGGGCACTGCCAAAGCGACAGTTGCGCCCGACGGGCCGCCGTCAGGCCTGCGAAAGCGACAGATGCGCGCCGATCTTCCGCGGAGAAGTGTCGCTTTCGCGAGGGCCCGCTGCGACGCCGCGGGGCTCGGCGCCGGGCCGCCCGCTCAGCGGGCGAGCGGGTCGAGGTTGAGGGACGTGCCCTCGTACAGGTGCTGGTCCTCGCCGAACACCTGGACGCCCTCGTTGAGCCAGACCAGGTCGCGGACGGTGATGCCGAACCGCGCCGCGACGTCCCCGATCAGGTCGTCCGGTGCGACGCCGTAGGACCTCGGCGCGCCGGCGGACGTGGTCGCGGTGACGGTCCCGGTCGCGTTCGCCCGTCGTCCGGCGTCCTTCGGGTGCACGTTCGTCTGCCGCGCGGGGACGGACCACCGCACGGTGGACACCGCGAGGACCTTGCCGGCGGAGATCTCGACGGGGACGTCCTGTCCGGGTGCCGCGGCGGAGTAGGTCACGAGGGTGCCGAGGTGTGACGGGTCGACCCCGGATCCGTCCAACGGGACGTCGACCGCGGCCGCTGTGCTGGTCGGACCGCCGAGGGTCCGGTCACCGACACCGGGGTAGGTGAGCCCGTCGCCCACCGCACGGGGCAGGTCGAACAACGCGACGCCGATCGGCACCGGCAGCGTCGAGGTGATCCCGGAGTACTGCGCGGTGAACGTGTCGTCGCCGTCCGCGACCACCCGGAAGTGGAAGTGCACGCTGCCCTTCGGCGAGGCCACGTCCCCCTGCGCCAGGACGGTCCCGGCGGGGATCGGTGTCAGCGTCGGTGCGGGTGCGGCGGCCTCCGTCGGCACCGGGGTCGGTGTGCGCGGGTTCGCCGACGCCTCGATCAGGTCCGATGCGGACTCGCCGGTCGGGGTCGCCGCCGGGGTCTCGCTCGCCGTCGGGCTGGACGCCGGCGGACTGGAGGGAGCGGGCAGAGCACCGTCCGGTCCCCGCAGCAGCGAGCAGCCGGACAGCACCACGCCGGCCGCCAGCACGATGGCGATTCCGCCGGTCCGTTTCATGATGCCCCCTCAGGTCGAGGGTAACGCGATGGCGTACACACGGTCGTCGTCGCCGGCGGACTGTGTCCCGGGACGCAGTCCAGCCGCCGAGGGGGCGAGATGGTGTCGGTCGGAGCGGCTACGGTCGAGGGCATGGAGCGTTCGGAGATCCTCGCCGCGGCTGCCGCCGCGCACGCCGCCCGCATCGCAGCGGCGGGTGGTGACGACGTCGCAGCGCGTGAACGTGCCGACAGCGTCCGGCGCCGGGCCGACGGGCTCACCGACCGGTACGACACGGTCGAGGGCTCGGACACCGAGTCCGACGCCCGTGACGCCGCACGCCGTCGCGCGGGAGAGGCAGACCGCGCCGCCTCGCGCACCGAGGGCGTGCTGTCGGACTGGCACCGGATGGGCACCCGCCGTGGCGTCACCCCCGACGCACAGGTCCGCACGGCGTGGACCGTGACCGGGGTCCCCGAGCGCGGCGACGCCCGAGCCCTGGCCAACGTGCTGCTCTCCACCGCGGGGCACGCCGGACGCGTCGCCGACGCCGCCCGACGCAACCCCGCCCTGTCCGGCGCCGCGAGTGCCGCCGCCCGACGGACCGTGCGCCGCTACACCGACCACGGCGCCGACATGGCTTCGTTGGGGGACGTCCTGGGCGACGGCCCCGTCGACGACGAGCGCTGAGCCCGACCCACAGATTGGACCGCTCCCGTCCTCATCAGGCCTTCTGTGGACCGATCCAAACGACCTGACGACAGAATGTCCAATTGACAGGACATGGATTCGGGTTACGATCGGTCCACGCACTGACGCGCGATCACCGACGAAGGAGTCACCGAATGGTCGACATCAAACCGACAGCCCCGACTGTCGCACTGCCCCCGTTGGGGACCGGGCCGCACCGCCGACGACTCGGCGTGCTGGCCCTCGTCGCCACGTTCGGCGGGTTGCTCTTCGGGTACGACACCGGTGTCATCAACGGTGCCCTGAACCCGATGAAGGCGGAGCTCGGCCTCACGAACTTCACCGAGGGTGTCGTCACCAGCTCGCTGCTCTTCGGTGCCGCGATCGGCGCCATGCTCGGCGGCCGCATCGCCGACGGCTGGGGTCGCCGCAAGACGATCATCCTGCTGGCCGTCACGTTCTTCGTCGGCACGCTGATCTGCGTGTTCGCGCCGACGTTCGAGGTCATCGTCGTCGGTCGTGTCCTCCTCGGCCTCGCGGTGGGTGGCGCCTCCACGGTGGTGCCCGTGTTCCTCGCCGAACTCGCGCCGTACGAGATCCGCGGGTCGCTGTCCGGCCGCAACGAGCTCATGATCGTGATCGGCCAGCTCGCCGCGTTCGTGGTCAACGCAATCATCGGCAACGTCTGGGGTGAGGGCAACGGGGTGTGGCGCGTCATGCTGGCCGTCTGCGCGCTCCCCGCGATCGCGCTGTTCGTCGGCATGCTCCGGGTGCCGGAGTCGCCGCGGTGGCTCGCGTCGAAGGACCGCTACGACGAGGCGCTCTCGGTCCTCGAGCAGGTCCGGACCACCGATCGGGCCCGCGCCGAGCTCGACGACATCAAGCGGAGCAACGACCTCGAAGCGAAGGTCGAGCGCGTCAGTGGCTGGCACACGCTGCGCGGGAACAAGTGGCTCATCCGCATCGTGCTCATCGGTGCCGGGCTCGGCGTCGCGCAGCAGCTGACCGGCATCAACTCGATCATGTACTACGGCCAGACCGTGCTCATCGAGTCCGGGTTCCAGGCGTCGGCCGCCCTCATCGCGAACATCGCCCCCGGCGTGATCGCCGTCGTCGGTGGCGTCATCGCGCTGTACAACATGGAGAAGATCAACCGCCGCACGACGCTGATCCTCGGGTTCACGCTGACGACGATCTGCCACTTCCTCATCGGCATCGCGTCGGTGGCGCTGCCCGAGGGCAACCCGGCCCGCCCGTGGGTCATCCTGTTCCTGGTCGTCGCGTTCGTCGGCTCGATGCAGACCTTCCTCAACATCGCCGTGTGGGTCGTCCTGTCCGAGATCTTCCCGACGCAGATCCGTGCGCTCGGCATGGGCATCTCGGTGTTCTGCCTCTGGATCGCGAACGCGTTCCTCGGGCTGTACTTCCCGACGATCGTCGCTGCGACCGGCATCACCGGGACGTTCTTCGGCTTCGGGGTCGTCGGGCTGCTGGCGCTGCTCTTCATCTGGAAGTTCGTGCCGGAGAGCCGCGGTCGCACCCTCGAAGAGGTCGAGGAGGGCGTCACCACCGGCAACATCTTCACCGTCCCCGTGAAAGCGTCGCGCCGCTAGTCCGCACCACACCGAGTGCGCAGAAGACGTCGGGTCGCCCCAGGGCACCCGACGTCTTCTGCTCACTGGATCCACGGTCGCCGCCCGGTTGGTTGCATGGAGGCGTGACGGAACTGGTGCTGCAGGACTTCCCGGTCACCCTGAACGTGGTGTGCTCTGCATTGCTCGTGGTTGCCGTGGGGTGTGCGGTGTTCGTGGCGGTCGACGTGGTGCGTCGGCCGCCGCACATGCGCGTCATGGCGTTCGTGTGGCCGCTCACGATGCTCTTCGGCAGCGTCGTGTGGCTCGTCTTCTACCTGCGTCGGGGGCGGGCCTCGGCGCCCGGACACGGACGGTGGGCGGGCACCGCGATCGACACGAGCCACTGCGGGGCCGGCTGCGCCCTCGGTGACCTGATCGGCGAGTTCGGGCTCGCGGCGTTCCCGGCGCTCGGGGTGGCCGTCGGCCTGGGGTCGCTCTACCAGGACCGGATGGTCGCCGGGTGGATCGTCGACTTCGTCATCGCGTTCGTGCTCGGCATCGCGTTCCAGTACTTCGCCATCGCGCCGATGCGGGGCCTCGGCGTCCGGGCGGGGCTCGTCGCCGCGCTCAAGGCCGACACGCTGTCGATCATCGCGTGGCAGGTGGGCATGTACGGCCTGATGGCGGTGTGGCAGCTGGTCGTGTTCCCGGCACTCGTCGGCGGGCGCGCGAGCGTCTTCTCGCCGGAGTTCTGGGTGGCGATGCAGCTGGCGATGGTGGCCGGCTTCGTCTGCTCCTACCCCGTGAACGTGTGGCTGGTGCGTCGGGGCATCAAGGAGGCCATGTGACGGACCAGCGGACGGACGGGAGGCCCGGTGCCAGCTGGCACCGGGCCTCCCGTCCGTTCTGTGGTCGCGTTACGGGCGCAGGAGCACCTTGCCGACGCGACCGGCGGTGTCGCTGGCGCGCACGGCGTCGCGGACCTGCTCGAAGGCGAAGGTCTCGGCGACGGGTAGCGTCAGCGAGCCGTCGAGCACGCGGGTGATGAGCTCACCGAAGAGCTGCCCCTTCGTCTCGGCCGGCATCGTCTTGCTGACGACGGAGCCCCAGAAGCCCTTCACGGTGAGCTGGCCGAAGATGACCTTGCCCGACGGGATCTCGAGCGTCGGCGACGCCATCGCGCCGAAGACGACGAGGGTGGCGTTCTCGCCCAGCACGGAGGCGATGTCGCCGGCGGCCTTGCCACCGACCGACTCGACGCCCGCGATGATCGGGGCACCACCGGTGATCGCGGCGACCTGGTCCTGCCAGTCGTCGGCGTCGGTGGCGACGATGCGCTCGATGCCCTGCTCGCGGAGCTCGTCGACACCGGCGGCGCGACGGACGAGTCCGATCACGTTGATGCCACGGGCGGCGCCGAGCTGGGCGACCATGCGTCCGACCGCACCGTTGGCGGCGTTCTGGATGATCCAGTCGCCCTCGTGCAGGTCGAGCGAGTGCAGCAGGCTGATGGCGCTGAACGGCATCGAGACGAGCTGGGCGGCGGCCTCGTCGGTCATCGCGTCCGGCACCGGGACGAGCCCGGCGGCGCTGGCGGTGTAGTACTCGGCCCAGACGCCGAAGGCACCGCCGGCGACGCGCTGGCCGACCTGCAGGTTCGTGACGCCCTCGCCGAGGGCCTCGACGACACCGAGTGCCTCGGTGCCCGAGGCGGCGGGGAGCTCCGGCTTGAAGCCGTAGGTGCCGCGGACGGTCCACAGGTCGTGGTTGTGGATGGGGGAGAGGACCGTGCGGACGAGGACCTCGCCGGCGCCGGGCGTCGGGACGGGGCGCTCCTGCACCTCGAGGACGTCGGCGGGCTCGGCGAACGTCTCGTGGACGACGGCGCGCATGGTGGTGGGGGTGGTGGTGCTCATGGGTCAGTCCTCCGAGACGACGATGGTGACGTCGATGTTGCCGCGGGTCGCGTTCGAGTACGGGCAGACCTGGTGGGCCGCGTCGGCGAGGGCCTGCGCCTGGTCGTGCTCCAGGCCGGGGATGACGACCTCGAGCATGACGGCGAGCTGGTAGCCACCGTTGCCGTTCGGGCCGATCGACACGCGACCGCCGACGGACGAGTCGGTGATCTTCACCTTCTGGCTGCGGGCGACGCCCTGCAGTGCGGAGTGGAAGCAGGCGGCGTAGCCGGCGGCGAAGAGCTGCTCGGGGTTGGCGCCGTTGCCGGAGCCACCCATCTCCTTCGGGATGGCGAGGTCGAACTCGACCGTGCCGTCGCTCGTGGCGACGTGGCCGTTGCGGCCTTCGCCGGTGGCCAGGGCCTCGGCGGTGTAGAGGGTTTCCATGGGGTTCCTTCCTTGTGGGGCGGATCGTGAAGTTCGGGGGTGTGCGGCGTGCTCTCGCGCTCAGCGACAGTTCATGGGCACACGTGGCCGTGGGGTGTCGCTCAGCGCGAAACGGCGCCGGCGTCAGCGCCAGCGGCGTCGTGCTCGGGGTCGGCCGCCGCGTGCATCGTCTCGGTCAGCCGGTGCAGCGTCGCGATGAGCTCGGCGGCTGCACGTTCGTCGGCCAGGCCCATCCCGGCGGCGATGCGCGCGGGGATGCCGCTCAGCTCGGACCGCAGTTCGCGGCCTCGGTCACCGACCATCACGGTGACGACGCGCTCGTCGGTGCTGCGGCGCTCGCGGCGGACCAGGTCGCTCTGCTCCATGCGGCGGAGCAGTGGCGAGAGGGTGCCGGAGTCGAGCTGCAGGTGTTCCCCGAGGCTCGAGACGGTCTGGTCGCCCTCGACCCACAGGGTCACGAGCACCAGGTACTGCGGGTACGTCAGACCCCAGGGTTCGAGCATCGTGCGGTACGCCTGCGTGGTGGCGCGGGACGCCGCGTAGAGGGAGAAGCACACCATCTCGTCGGTCACGGGCATGCGTCCACACTGTCACGCAACCCAGTTGTGCACAACTCGATGCAGCGGATGCCCAGCTGACGAACACGCCGACGACCCGGACGGTTAGGCTGACGTGACCCAAGATGAGCAGCAGCGACCTCGACAACACCACGACCCCCGGCAACGGATCGGCGTCGTCCCACGGCAAGACGATCCTGATCGGTGAGCACGCCGTGGTCTACGGCGCACCCGCTCTCGTCCTGCCGGTGCTCGACGCACGGGTCGTGGCGACGGTCACCCCGGTCGCCGCCGACGCCGAGCAGCCCGGTCACAGCCTGCAGTCGACCGTGCACACCGGCCCCCTCGACCTCGCACCCGCGGCCGTGCTGCCGACCGTCACCGCCGTCACCGCGACCCTGCGCCACTTCGGAGTCACCGACCGCCACTTCCACGTCCGGGTCGACAGCGAGGTCCCGACCGCCCGCGGCATGGGCTCGAGTGCCGCGGTCGCCGCCGCAGTGACCGCCGCCGTCGCCGACGCCCTGGGCGAGACCCTCGACGTCGAGACCCACCACGAGCTCATCCAGGAGTGCGAACGCGTCGCCCACGGCCGACCGTCCGGCCTCGACGCCCGGGGCGTCGTCGCGTCCGCGCCGGTCTGGTTCGAGGGCGGGCACATCGAACCCGTCACGCTCGGCGCCCGGTTCACCTTCGTCGTCGCGGACACCGGCGTGCCCGGGCACACCCGCGAGGCCGTCTCGGCCGTCCGCGCCCGCCACGACCAGGACCCGGTCGGTGTCGGCGCCGTGATCGACCGGATCGGTGCGCTCGCCCGTCGGGCACGGGGGACACTCGAGGACGGCGATGCCCAGGCTCTGGGTGCCACCATGGACGCCGCGCACGACCTGCTCAGCACACTCGACGTGTCGAGTGACGACCTGGACCGGCTCGTCGACGCCGCACGTGCTGCGGACGCCCTCGGCGCGAAGCTCACCGGCGGCGGGCGGGGCGGGTGCGTCCTCGCGCTCGCCACGGACGACGACCACGCGGACCGCATCGCGGCCGCACTCCGCGGCGCAGGGGCCGCAGCCACCTGGACCACCACGATCGGAGCCCGCGCTTGCTGACAGCCACCGCCGTCGCGCACCCCAACATCGCCCTCGTCAAGTACTGGGGGAAGGCGGACGCGCAGCTCGCGCTGCCCGCCACGGGCAGCGTCTCGATGGGGCTGGACGTGTTCCCGACGACGACCACCGTCACGGTGGACGGCGGACGGGAGGCCCGTGACGCGTTCACGCTGAACGGTCACGTCGTCGACGACGGTGCGCTGGTGCGCGTGCAGCAGTTCCTCGACCTGGTGCGCGAGCTCGCCGGGTCGTCCGAGCGGGCGTCGGTGGTGTCCGAGAACACCGTCCCGACCGGTGCCGGGCTGGCCTCGAGCGCGTCCGGCTTCGCCGCCCTGGCGACCGCGGCGGCCGCGGCCTACGGCCTCGACCTGTCGCCGCGCGACCTGTCCCGTCTGGCACGTCGCGGTTCCGGCTCGGCCACGCGCTCGATCCCCGGCGGTGTCGCCGTCTGGCACGCCGGCGACGACCAGGGCTCCTTCGCCGAGCCGATCCCCGCCCCGCCGATGGCCATGGTCGTGGTCACGATCGACGCCGGCCCGAAGCCGATCGGGTCGCGCGAGGCCATGCGCCGCACCATCGCGACGTCGCCCTTCTACCCGGCCTGGGTGACCTCGACGACCGAGACCGTCGGCGACATGCTCACGGCCTGCGCGGCCGGCGACTTCACCCGCATCGGCGAGATCACCGAGAGCAACGCGCTCCGGATGCACGCGACGATCGAGGGCGCGTTCCCGCCGATCCGCTACCTCAACGCCCGCAGCGTCGCCGTGTTCGACGCCGTCGCCGAGCTGCGTGCCGGCGGCACCGAGGCCTACGCCACGGCCGACGCGGGCCCGAACGTCGTCGTGCTCACGAAGCCGCAGGACCGGTCGGCCGTCGCCGGGGCGCTCGCGTCGCTGGGGGACGTCATCGAGTCCGGCACCGGACCTGCCGCGCGGGTGCTCCGCTCCGAAGAGACCGGGAGCAATCCCGACCAGAAGGAGTCCGCGCAGTGATCGAGTTCCGTGCACACGGCAAGCTGTTCGTCGCCGGCGAGTACGCCGTCGTCGAGCCGGGCCAGCCGTCCGTCCTGATCGCCCTCGACCGCGCCATCACGGCGAAGGTGCGCGAGGGGCACGGCGCGGGCAGCGTGCACTCCGAGGAGTACGGGCACCTGCCGCTCACGTGGACCCGTGCCGAGGACGGCCTGGCGCTCGACCGCGAGCACCACCCCTACGACTACGTGATGGCCACGATCGACCTGGTCGAGAAGCTCCGCGCCGAGCACGGCATCGCCCCGCGGTTCCACGACCTGCGCATCGAGAGCCAGCTCGACGACGCCAGCGGCCGGAAGTTCGGACTCGGGTCCTCGGCCGCGGTCACCGTCGCCACGGTCGGTGCTCTCGACCGCTTCTACGGCATCGGCCTGACGCAGCGCCAGCGCTTCCAGGTCGCGCTGCTCGCCACCATCCGGGTGAACCCCCGGGCCTCCGGCGGCGACCTCGCCGCGAGCACGTTCGGCGGCTGGCTGCGCTACAGCGCCCCCGACCGCGAGCGCCTCGCCGCGATGCTCGGCGACCACGCCGTGTCCGCGATCCTGACGGACGCCGACGCCTGGGACGGCTTCGACGTCCAGCGGCTGCCTGCTCCCGAGAACCTGCAGCTGCTCGTCGGCTGGACCGGCTCGCCCGCGTCCACCACGAAGCTCGTCGACGTGGTGCGTCGGCACCGCAACGGCGGGTACCAGGCGTTCCTCGACGAGAGCCGCAGCGCCGTCGACGACCTGACCACGGGCCTCCAGACCGGCGACGCCGAGCGCACGCTCGGTGCCCTCCGACGCGCCCGTGGGCTGCTGCAGCGTCTCGGCGACTCGGTCGGGTCGAAGATCGAGACCGAGCGTCTCGCGACCCTGTGCGACGTCGTCGAGGCGGCGGGCGGGGCGGCGAAGCCGTCCGGTGCCGGCGGCGGCGACTGCGGCATCGCGCTCGTCCCGGCGGACACCGACCCCGCCGGCATCCACCGCGCCTGGGAGGCGCACGACATCAGACACCTCAGCGTCGCGGTGCGAGCACCAGAAGGAGCCCTCGATGAGTGACCTGCTCACACCGATCCCCACCAAGTGGGTCGGCCCGATCCGCGTCAGCGGCAACGCCGTGCAGGGGGAGCACGAGGTCCCCCTCGCCACCTACGAGTCGCCGCTCTGGCCGTCCGTCGGCCGCGGCGCCCGCATCTCGCGGATGGTCGAGGACGGCATCGTCGCGACCGTCGTCGACGAGCGCATGACCCGCTCCGTCGTGGTCCGTGCCGACAGCGCCGCCGCGGCCCACGTCGCCGCGGGCCAGATCCTCGCGCGCCAGGACGAACTCGCCGCGATCGTGTCCGGACAGAGCCGGTTCGCCAAGCTCATCGAGGTGCACCCGGAGATCGTCGGGGACCTGCTGTTCCTGCGCTTCGCGTTCACCACCGGCGACGCCTCCGGCCACAACATGGTCACGCAGGCGGCGGACAAGCTGCTGCCGGCGATCCTGGACTGGCAGCCGGGCCTGCGGTACGTCTCGGTGTCGGGCAACTTCTGCACCGACAAGAAGGCCACCGCGGTGAACGGCATCCGTGGCCGCGGCCGCAACACCATCGCCGAGATCGTGATCCCGGGCGAGGTCGTCGAGAAGCGCCTGCGGTCGAGCACCGCGCGCATCGTCGAGCTGAACATCGCGAAGAACCTGATCGGGTCGACGATCGCCGGGGCCATCCGCTCGGCGAACGCGCACTACGCGAACATGCTGCTCGGCTTCTACCTGGCCACCGGGCAGGACGCCGCCAACATCGTCGAGGGTTCGCAGGGCATCACGAGCGCCGAGGACCGCGACGGCGACCTGTACTTCGCGACCTCGCTGCCGCACCTGATCGTCGGCACGGTCGGCAACGGCAAGGGCGGGGACCTGCCCGTCGTCGAGGACGCCCTGGTGCGCCTCGGCTGCCGCGAGGACCGCGAGCCGGGCGGGAACGCCCGCCGCCTCGCCGCCCTGTGCGCCGCGACCGTCCTGTGCGGGGAGCTCTCGCTCCTCGCCGCACAGACCAACCCGGGCGAGCTGATGGCCGCCCACGTCGCGATGGAACGCCGTGGCACGAAGCCCGCAGGGGGTGCCGCATGACCGGCGTCGGCATCCACGACATCGCGATCGCGACCGGGCACCACGTGCTCGAGCTCGACGACCTGGCCGAGCGGCTCGGCGTCGACCCGGCGAAGTACCACGTCGGCATCGGGCAGGACGCCTTCAGCGTGCCCGCGCCCGACGAGGACATCGTCACGATGGGCGCCGCCGCCGCGAAGGAGCTCATCGACCGGCACGGCGTCGAGGGCATCCGCACGGTGCTGTTCGCCACCGAGTCCGGCGTCGACCAGTCGAAGGCCGCCGGCGTGTACGTGCACGGCCTGCTCGGGCTGCCGAAGGCCGTCCGCGTGGTCGAGCTGAAGCAGGCCTGTTACGGCGGGATGGCCGCGGTGCAGCTCGCACTCGGCATCGTCGCCCGCGCCCCGCACGAGCGGGTGCTCGTCATCGCCGCCGACGTCGCCCGGTACGACGTCGACACCCCGGCCGAGCCGACCCAGGGTGCCGGTGCCGCCGCGATCCTGGTGTCCGCCGACCCCGACCTGATCGAGATCGAGCCGGCGGCGGGCGTCTACACGGCGGACGTCGACGACTTCTGGCGCCCGAACGACCGCTCCACCGCACTGGTCGACGGTCGGCTCTCGGTGAGCGCGTACGTCAACGCGTTCGTCGGCGCCTGGGACGACCTGGCGGAACAGGGCGGCCCGGCGTACGACGACATCGCCCGGTTCGTGCACCACCAGCCCTTCACCAAGATGGCGATCAAGGCGCACCGCAAGCTCACCCAGCACGTCGGCGCACCCTTCGACGAGGCCGACCTGGCGATCGGGTTCACCTACAACCGGCAGACCGGCAACACCTACACGGCGTCGCTCTGGATCGGGCTCGCAGCACTGCTCGACCTGGACGACGACCTGGCGGGGGAGCGGCTCGGCCTGTTCAGCTACGGCTCCGGCAGCGTCGGTGAGCTCATCACCGGCGTCGTCCGGCCCGACTACCGCGAGCACCGCCGTGCGGGTCGCGTGCGGTCGCTGCTCGAGGCACGGGTCCCGCTGACGGTCGACGCCTACCGCGCGCTCCACGCAGCGGGTGCCGCCACCAGCGAGGACGTCGAGCGTCCGCGCGTCACGACCGCGCCGTTCCGGTTCGCGGGCGTGCGCGGCGGCGCGCGGCACTACGAGGCGTCGGCGCAGCCGGAGTAGCCGGCCTGCGCCCACCAGCCCCTCGCGAAAGCGACAGATCCCCGCGGAACATCCGCGGGGATCTGTCGCTCTCGGGGACCGGACCCGGATCGTGCGCCGGGATCTGTCGCTTGCTCGGGACGGACGGGAGGCCCGTGGCGGCGCCGCCACGGGCCTCCCGTCCGTCTGCCGGTCATGCTGCGGACAGGACCTCGCGTTCCAGCCGCTGGTAGCTGGCCTCCATGCCCTCCGTCATGCCGGTCGCGAGGATCATGTCCCGCTGCTCCCGGTCCGGGTAGGTGACGAGCAGCGTCATGAGCGTGACGCCGTCGGCCTCGTCGAACTGCAGGTCGTTCGTGTTCGGCGGGAAGGGCGCCCCGGTCATGCGTTCGGTCGACACCATCCGGCGTTCGGGTTCGACGACGAGGTTCTCGCCCTCGAACCCGAAGGGCTCGCCCTCGGTGTCACCCGTCGGCGCCCAGGCCTGCCGGAACACGCCGCCCGGGGTCAGGTCGTTCTCGTACACCGTCATCTCCCACCCGTCGGGGCCGAGCAGCCACCGGCGCACCAGGTCGGGCTCGGTGTGCGCCCGCCAGAGCAGGTGCCGCGGCGCCGCGAACGCCCGGGTGATCCGGACGTGGGTGTCGTCGAGGACCTCGGTCTCGGTGCCCGCACCGAGGGCCCACTCGCGCAGGTCGGCGAGCACCCGGTCGAGCTGGCCGAACGCCTGCTGGTAGCCCTCGAGCATGCCCATCTGGAGCATCGCGTCGAGGTCGGCGGCCGAGGCGAACGAGGACACCACGGTGACCCGCGAGCCGTCGTCGGCCGGGCCGAACGACAACACGGTCTCGCCCGCGGGCAGTGACTCGTCGACGGTGCCCTGGGGGTCGGTGAACAGGTCGCGGAAGACGATGCGACGGGGCTCGTCGACCTCGGTGACCTGCCAGACGGCGTGGAACCGCTCGCCCTGCGGGGACGTCATCCGGTAGTCGGCACGGCCGCCGGGGCGCAGGTCGAACGTCGTGAAGGTCGCGGGGAACCCGGGCGGTCCCCAGAACCGCTCGAGCTGGCGTGGGTCGGCGAAGGCGGCCCAGAGGCGTTCGACGGGGACGGGGAACTCGGCGACGAGGGTCATCGAGAGGGTGTCGGGATCGGTGTGGACGGACGTGGTGGGCATCATCGCTCCTGGTGTCGTCGGGTGTCGTCTGGTGCTGGGTGTCCGGACGCGTCGCCGTCGAGCACGTCGCCGAGGCGGTCCATCCGGCTGTGCCAGAGGCGGCCGTAGGCGTCGAGGAGGGCACGGACCCGGTCGAGCTGCTCCGGCTCGGCGCGCACGATGCGGGTGCGGCCGCGGGCCTCCTTGCTCACGAGTCCGGCTCCCTCGAGGACGGCGACGTGCTTCTGGACGGCGGCGAACGACATCGAGTAGGCGTCCGCGAGCTCGCTCACGGACGACGACCCGACGAGCGTGCGCCGGACGATGTCACGACGGGTCGCGTCGGCCAGTGCGTGGAACACCCGGTCGACCTCGGCGTCGGACAGTTCGATTCGTACAACCATTTGGTTGTAGGTTACGTCCGGCTGGTCTCGTCCACAAGGGGGACCTGCCGGTAGTCTTGCCGCGGAGATCGGAGGGGCGATGGCGGAGCAGCTGGGTGCGTCCGGTGCCGTCCGTGCCCTCGTCGCCACCCTGCCCCGTGCGCCGCAGCTGTCCGACGTGGTGACCGGCGTCGGTCGGATGGTCGGCAAGCCCACGCGCGTCGTCGACGCCGACGGGCCGAGCTGGGGTCCGCTCACCGCGCTCGTGTCGCAGTTCGAGCACGAGAACCTGGTGCTCGTGCCGGCCGACGCACCGCCGCTCTACCGCATGCACTGCGTGCTGCACGAGCTCGGGCACCTGGTGCACGGCGACGTCGGCACACCGACCGCGTCGTCCGTCGCCGAGTTCGCCGCGGGGGGCCACGTCTGCCGCCGCGCGCTCGACGCCGACTCCGGGCTCGTGAGCATCTCCGACGACGACGAGCACTTCGCCGAACGGTTCGCCTACGAGCTCGCGACGGTCCTGCTCGCCGGGGCCACGGGCGCGGACGAGCGGGCCTACGGCTGATGGCCGTCCTGCACGCCGCGGCCTTCTGGTTCGCGGCGCTGATCTTCCTCGCCCGCACGCCGTACGTGCTGCGGAACCCCCGTGGTCGGGCGGCCTGGGGTGCCACCGGCGTCGGGGCGCTGGGGCTCCTGACCCTCGGCAGCGTCGTGCCGCAGCCGGTGCTCGACGGTGCCCTGGGCGGTTCGAACCTCATCAACCTGGTGCAGAACGTCTGCGCGACCGTCGCGTTCTGGCTGATGCTGCGCGCGAGCACCGACGACCTGCCGGAGCGCCCGGTGCTCGCCAGGCCGGTGGCGCTGCTCGTCGTGGTCGTGGCCTTCACGGTGCCGTTCCTGCTGGTCGAGGAGCGCGGCGGGACCGACTTCCACTTCATCGTGCGCGAGATCGAGCAGACCCCGATGTGGCTCTACGGGACGGTCTACATGGTGAGCGTGGGACTGATCGCCGCGACGACCCTGCGCCGTGGCGTGCTGCAGAACCCGGTGGCGCTCGTGGTGTTCCGCGTCGGGCTCGCCCTGGTCGTCGTGGCGAGCGTCGACGAGGTCGCCTCGCTCACCGCCGACCACTTCGGACTCTTCCCGGCCGGGGTGCGGGACGGCCTGCGCCTGGCCTTCGACCCGCCGTTCTACCTCGGCATCGTGCTCATCGTCGTTGCGATGGCCTCGCTGACTTTCCGGCGGTGGGGCCGTGACCTGCGACACCGCGGGCACCACCGACGCCTGCGCCGCATCGCCCGTCGGCACGCGGTGCGAGCGGTCGAGCGGCCGGGGGACCCGCAGGCCCGGACCTACGACCTGGTCATCGCGATCCGCGACGCCGAGGTGCAGGGCCGGACCCTCGACGACGCCGAACTCGCGCAGGTGCGGTCGGCCGAACGGACCCTGACCCGGAGCCTCGGAGGATGACGGCGTGACGATCGTGTGGTGGGTGCTCGGAGCGCTCGTGGTGCTGGCGGCGGTGTGCCTCGTCGGGCTGGTGGTCCTGGTCGTCCTGCGGAAGGTCGTCGGCAGGATCGTGCTGCCCGGTGGCGACCGGTGGACGCCCGTGCTCGAGTCCGACGCGGACTCCGTCCGGCTGCCGATCACCGACGACACCGTGCGGCCGGGGGAGTACGGGCTGTGGCACGACGGCCCGGGGCACACCACCGTCGGGCCGGTGCTCGAGGTCGACGAAGCCGCCGGGTTCGTGCGCCGGGCCGTGGTGCGGACGACCGGCGCCGTGTCGTCGCGGGTGCGGTGGAGCGGGCACGTGCACCCGGACCCGGCGGCGATGGAGGTCGACTGGTCCGAGGTGTCGCTGTCGACGCCGGTGGGGCCGGCGCCCGCGTGGGTGGTGCGGCCGGGGCCCGGCGGCGCTGGGCGCCCCGACCCCGTGGCCGCCCGCACCTGGGCCGTCCACGTGCACGGGATCCGGACGACCCGGGTCACCGCGCTCCGGACCGTCCCCGCGGCGCTCGAACTCGGCTGGACCTCGATCGTCCCGTCGTTCCGCGGCGACGGCGAGGCACCGTGGGAGGGCCGGGCCTCACACCTCGGAGCCCGCGAGTGGGCGGACGTCGAAGTGGCGCTCGACCACGCCGTCGCGAACGGCGCCGAACGGCTCGTCATCGTGGGGTGGTCGATGGGCGCGACGATCACGCACGAGCTCCTCGCCCGCTCGGCGCACCGTGCCCGCCTCGCCGGGATCGTGCTCGTCGCCCCGGCGCTGGACTGGGCCGTCACCGTCCGGTCCCAGGCCCGCCGCGCGGGACTGCCGGGTTTCGTGGTGCGTGCTGCCCTCGGGGCGATGGCGACGCCGGTCCTCTGCCGGACGGTGGGGCTGCGGTCGCCGGTCGACGTGCGCGCGCTGTCGTGGTTGCGCGCACCCCGGCCGCTGCCACCGACCCTGCTCATCCACTCCACCGGCGACACCACGGTGCCGTTCTCGGCCAGTCAGGAGTTCGCCGATGCCCACCCCGGCACGGTGACACTGGCGGTCAGCGAGCCGGCCGAGCACGCCTGGGAGCGCAACGTCGACGCCGTCTGGTTCGACCGCACCATCACCACCTGGGCGTCCGGTCTCGCGCACACCGGCGTGCAGGAGTAGAAGGAGCCATGGGGCAGCTCATCTACGACGGCCGACCGCTCGACCTGCGGATCGACGACCGCGCGCTCACGCACCTGCAGATCGTCATCGTCAACATGCTCCGGCGTGACCACCGCTTCGCGTTCTCGTGGAAGGACGACGTCGTCCACGGCAACGGTCGCAGCACGATCTGGCTGCACCCCAACGTGAGCCTGCACTTCAAGTTCACCGGCAGCCGGGTGCCGTCGATCAACCGCAGCTGGCTCGAGGACCTCTACGCCTCGGCCACCTCGGGGTCGGGGCTCGTGCTGACGCCGGAGCCGGCGGACACCAGCACGGCGGCCGACTCGGCGTGGTCGCGGGCGGTGGCACCCGGCGACGCGGACGACGCATCCGGGACACCGAGTGGTAGCACAACGCGCTGATCCGGGTCAACGGGTTCCACCCAGGTTGCTCGGATCGTACTGTGGCGTCACCGCGGTTCGCTGTCGTCCCCCGCACCGGCGCTAGGGCACCGGTGTTGGCAGCGTCCGCGGCAGGAGGGGAACCCGAACAGCCCGTGACGCACAGCGAGTCCGGTGCCGACCAACCACCGGTGACCGAGACGAGCGAGGGACGTGAGTCCCGGATCAGGGGACTCCCTGCTCGGGTCACCGACGCCACGCGTCGGTGATGCGTGCGTCACGCTGCAGGGCCCGCCGGTCCGCCCCCATCGACCGGCGCTCCTCCGGGACCGCCCCGGCCATCGGATTCGGGTTCCGTGGCCGGGGCGGACTCATCAGATCTGCACGCGGCTCAGTAGACGTCGCGCACGTACCGCTTCGCGCGACGCATGTCGGCCAGGTACGCCTGTGCGTCGTCCTCGCCGCGCGCGCGTCCGATCCGGATGACCTGGAGCAGCGCAGCCTCGACGTCCTTCGCCATGCGTGAGGCGTCGCCGCAGACGTACACGTGGCCGCCGTCCTCGAGCCAGGCGAAGAGCTCCGCCGAGCGCTCGAGCATCCGCGTCTGCACGTAGACCTTCTCGGCCTGGTCGCGCGAGAACGCCAGGTCGAGGCGGTCGAGCACGCCCTGTTCCTGCAGCTCGGTGAGCTCGTCCTGGTACACGAAGTCGGTGTCCCGGTGCTGGTCACCGAAGAACAGCCAGTTTCGCCCCGTCGCCCCGGACACCGCGCGCTCGTGCAGGAACCCGCGGAAGGGCGCGACTCCGGTGCCCGGTCCGATCATGATCATCGGGGCCGACTCGTCCGCCGGCACCCCGAACGACGCGTTCGGCTGCAGGTAGACGTCGACGGTGCCGTCCGGGTCGACCCGGTCGGCCAGGAACGTCGACGCGACACCGGCGTACATCCGGTGCGGGTCGCCGTAGCGCACCGACGCGATGGTCAGGTGGATGCGGTCCGGGTGCGCCAGCGGGCTCGACGAGATCGAGTACTGGCGCGCCTGCAGCGGCCGCAGGTTCGGCAGCAGCTCGTCGAGTCCCGGAGCGGCCGGGCCGGCGTCGCGGAGCAGGTCGAGGACGTCGCGTCCCCAGAGCCAGCGGTCGAGCTCGTGCTTGTCGCCGTGCGCCACGACGGCCGCGAGTTCGCTCGACGGCGCGCGCTGCACCAGGTCGGCGATGAGGTCCTTCGAGGGCGTCCGGATCTCACGGTCGGTCCGCAGGACCTCGGTGATCGGCCGGCCGTCGAACGCCTCGCCGCCGTTCGCGCCGACCTGCTCGAGCAGGTCCGCGACGAAGACCTCGTCGTTCACGGGCACGACCGCCAGGGCGTCGCCGGCCGCGTACTCGATGCCCGAGTCACCGAGGTCGAACTCGTAGTGCCGGATCTCCTTCGCGCTGCGCGGCGAGGAGAGCAGCCGGTTCTCGACCAGGCGTGACGGGTACGGGTTGCGCTTGTTCCACTGCGACCCCGGCCGGGAGGCACGGCTCGCGCCCGCCCCGCCGGTCGCGGCGGCACCGTCGCCGGCACCACCGCCCGTGGTCGCGCCGGGTGCAGCCGTCGCGCCGGCCTCGGCGGCGAGGCGGTCGAGGACCGCCGCGGTCCACAGCGCGGCCGGGTCCTCGAAGTCGACGTCGCAGTCGACGCGGTCGTGGATCCGGGTCGCGCCGAGCTGCTCGAACCGGGTGTCGAGGAGCTTGCCGGCCTGGCAGAACTCGTCGTAGCTCGTGTCGCCGAGGCCCAGGACGGCGTACTGCAGCCCCTCGAGCCGCGGCACGGTGCTCGCCTGGATCGCGTCCCAGAACAGCCCGGCGTTGTCGGGCATCTCGCCCTCGCCGTAGGTCGAGGTGACGACGAGCACGTGCGACATCTCGGCGAGCTGCTCGGGGGTGACGGCGTCGAGCGCACTGGCACGACCGCCGAGTCCGCGGGCCTTCGCGCCGGCGACGAGCTCGTCGGCCAGGAACTCGGCGTTGCCGGTCTGGGTGCCGAAGAGCACGTCGATCGTCGTCGTGGGCGCGCTGGCTGCGACCTTCTTGCCGGCGGCGGCGATGCCCGCGATGAACCCGGCGAGCCAGGACTCCTGGGCGGCCGAGAACGGTGCGTCGACGGGGATCAGCGACCCGGTCGGGGGGAGCAGGCTCACGCGGTCACCGCCTCGGCCGGCGCCTGCGGTGCACGGCGGGCGATGTCCTCGAGCGCCGCGGTGGCGAGCAGCTCGTCGAAGCGGGCCTCGCGGACGCGGCCGTCGTTCTTGGCGTTCTGGTGCATGATCCACCCCGTGGTGCCCGGCGCGTCCATGCTGCGGTTGTTCCGCTGCGTGAGCGCGCGCTTGTAGTCGTCGAGCCGCTTGATCGCGATGAGCGTCGCGAGCTGGTCGTCGGCGAACCGGTCGAGCGTGCCGCGCAGGTACTTCACGACGCGCTGCTTGACGGAGAAGTCCTCGGTGAGCACGAGGTTCTTCACGGCCTCGGCCACTCGCGGGTCGGCGGTGCCGAACGCGCCCGGGACGCGCTCGAGGGCGACGTCCTGGGCGACCCCGAGCACCGTGTACGACGACAGCAGCGAGAACATGTCCTCGCCCTGGTCGCCGAGCGCCGGGGCACGGCCGTCGAGCACCGTGCGCTGGTCGCGGTAGTCGAGCTTGAACGCGCGGAGCTTGTCGGTGGCGATCGAGGTCGCGAGCTCGTCGAGGAGCTCGGGCCGGGTCGCCGCCGCGAGGATCTCGCCGGCGTCCTGCGTGAGCAGCAGGGCACGGGGCATGCCGACGTACACGTGCGCGCGGGCGGTGTCCCACTCGGCGAGCAGCCGCTCGGCCAGGGCCGAACCCGTCGCCTCGAGGTGCCACTCGAGCAGCAGGCGGGCGGCGGCCTCGTGGAACGCACCGCGCTCGGTGTCGGTGATCGGGAACACCAGCAGCGAGTCCGTGCTGGCACGCTCGGCGACCTGGCCGGAGGGGTCGTACTGGTACAGGAATCCGCCGGACATGCCGTTGCCGAGGCCCTTGCCGAACGCGCCGAGGTTGAACACGGCGCCGCCGGTCATGTACTCGCAGCCGAAGTCGCCCACGCCCTCGACGACGGCGGTCGCGCCGGAGTTGCGGACGGCGAACCGGTCGCCGGCCTCGCCCTCGACGAAGGTGCGGCCGCCGGTGGCCCCGAACAGCGCGAAGTTGCCGACCAGCACGTTGCCGCCCTGTTCGGCGCTGCCGCCACCGGGGGCGCGGACGATGATCCGTCCGCCGCTCTGGCTCTTGCCGACGCCGTCGTTCGCGGTGCCGGTGTGCTCGAGCACGACGCCGTCGTTGTTGAAGACGCCGTAGGACTGCCCGGCCGAGCCCTGCGTGCGGATCGTGACCGCGCCGTCCACCAGCCGGCGGCGTCCGCGGTCGTCCGTCGTCACGGCGGGCAGGCCCTGTACGTCCTCGGCGCGGAGCTCGTGGTTGAGCAGGCGCTCGAGGTCGATGCCGAGCTGGCCACCGACCGACTTGTCGGCGTTGCCGAGCAGCACGCCGTGCACGAGCACGTGCTCCTGCGCGTGGTCGACGAGGGCGGTGCGGACGCGCTCGAGCAGGGCGTCGTCGGTGTGGAAGTCCTTCTCCAGGTACTCCGGGTCCGCGACGAACTTCTCCGGCACCTGAGCGAGCAGGGCACGGGCGTCGAGCCGGCCGACGCTCGCCGGGTGGTCCAGGAGCTGCAGCAGGTCGGTCCGGCCGCGGGCCTCGCGCAGGGAGCGCAGGCCGAGCCGGGCCAGGATCTGCCGCACGTCGTGGGCGATGTTGAGCAGGTACTGCGCGAGCGCGCGGGGGTCGCCCTCGAACGCCTCGGCGTTCGTGGTCAGGCCCGCCGGGCACTTCACGTTGCAGTTCTTCGCCATCACGCAGCCGAGCATCATGAGCGCGGTCGTGCCGAACTCGAAGCTGTCGCCGCCGAGCAGGGCGCTCGTGACGACGTCGCTGCCGGTCTGGTGCGCACCCGAGCAGCGGAGCGTGACCTTCTGGCGCAGGCCGTTCGCGACCAGGGCCTGGTGCACCTCGGCGACGCCGATCTCCGCGGAACGGCCGGCGTACTTCAGGCTGGTGACGGCCGCGGCGCCGGTGCCGCCGGTGTTGCCCGCGACGTTGATCACGTCGGCGCCGGCCTTCGCGACGCCGACCGCGATGGTGCCGATGCCCTCGGACGAGACGAGCTTCACGATCACCCGGACGCGGGCGGCCTTGCAGTCGTGGATGAGCTGCGCGAGGTCCTCGATCGAGTACGTGTCGTGGTGCGGCGGCGGTGAGATCAGCTCGACGCCGGGCGTGCCACCGCGGGCCGCGGCGATGTCCACCGTGACCTTGGGTGCGGGCAGCTGACCACCCTCGCCGGGCTTCGCGCCCTGGCCGATCTTGATCTCGAGCTCCTCGAGCATGGGGTCGGCGAGGTAGCCGGCCCAGATGCCGAACCGGCCCGAGGCGAACTGCTTGATGCGGGAGCCGCGGATGGTGCCGTAGCGGGAGTGGTGCTCGCCGCCCTCACCGCTGTTCGACATGCCGCCGACCATGTTCGTCCCGTGTGCGACGGCCTCGTGGGCGGTGGCGACGAGCGCGCCGTGGCTCATCGCGCCGGACGCCAGGGTCCGGGTGATCTCGTGGGCCGGCTGCACCTCGGCGAGCTCGACACTCGCCGGGGCGCTCTGCAGCAGTGCGAGCAGGGCGACCGCCGCACCGGTGGCGCGGAGCGTCACCGCGCTGTCGTCGACGGCGTCGACGTCGATCTGTCCGGGGTGGAGCAGCGCGAGGCCGTCCGCGAGGGCCGCGTGGCGCAGTGCACCCGTGGTCCCCGTCGACGTGAGCTCCAGGCGGAACCGCTCCGTGCCTCCCGGCAGGTCCTGGTCGTCCGACGGACGCGAGCCGGAGAGCCCGCGCACGGTGACGCTGGCGTTGCCGCTCGTCGAGAACCGGCCGAGCTCGCGTGCGAAGTCCTCGGCCGTGTCGATGCCGGTGACGTCCGCGGGCAGCGCGAGCACGTCGCGGAGCGCGGCGGGGCGGCGGGACCGCTCGTCGTGGGTCGTCTGCAGGAACGTGACGTAGCCCGGCGTGATGCGGTGCGCGTCGATCTCGGCGTCGCTCAGCCGGTCGTACCCGGTGTTCCGGTACGCGGCGTCGGTGATGCCGAACGAGTCGTCGAGCTGGCCGAGCGTGAGCAGGCGCAGCGCGTCCGAGTCGCCGGAGCGTTCGAAGGCCGGGCGCTCCTCGGTCATGCCGCCGAACCCGCGGACGCTCGCGACGCCGAACGAGTGGCCGGCGCCGTCGGAGCGTTCCTTGAACAGGCCGAGCAGCGGGACCTGGCCCTCGGACGCCACCGAGCGGGCACGCTCGTGCCAGTCCGTCGCCGCCTGGGCGATGCGCGCGAAGCCGACGCCGCCGACCGGGGCCTGCATGTGCGGGAAGATCCGCGCGAGCACGTCGTCGCCGGTGTCGAGGTAGTTCGGCTCGAAGAACTCGCCACCGATGTAGCTCTCGGCGGTGCACAGGCCGACACGGCCCATGGTCTTCGCCAGGGCCTTCTCGGCGGCCTTGCGGAACTGCTTGAGCGCCAGGTCGGTCGCGGTCAGCTCACCGGCGGGTGCGGGTGCGGCGGGGTACTTCTCCTCCGCACGCAGACGAGCGCTCAAGCTGTACACAGCGGCGGCACCGAAGCCCAGCGCGGTCGCGACGTGGTGTGACGATGGCAGCTGACCGCTCTCCGCGACGACGGACACCCGCAGGCGCAGACCGGTCTCGATGAGCCGCTGGTTGACGGCGGCCACCGCCAGGATCACGGGGAGGGGCGCATGGGTCGACGACACCTCGCGGTCGGTCACGACCGCGATCCCGCCACCGCGCGCCGCGAACGCCTCGATCGCGTCGCACAGGGCGTCCAGCGCGCCGCGCATCGCGTCGGCGTTGGCCTGCTCGTCGGCGGGCACCGGCACGTAGAGCATGTCGAAGCGCTCGAGCGGCACGATGTCCTGCTCGCGCAGGCGCACCATGTCGAGGTGCCCGAGGATCGGCGACTGCACGACGAGCTGACGCCCCGTGGTGCCCGTGCCGTCCGGCTTCGCGCCGAGTGCCACGCGCATCGACATCCCGTCGGCCTCGCGGATCGAGTCGAGCGGCGGGTTCGTCACCTGGGCGAAGCGCTGCGAGAAGTACTTCGCCATGCCGCCCTCGGTGTCGCTCAGGGCGTTGATCGCGTTGCCGTAGCCCATCGCCGAGATGCGCTCCGACCCGTTCTGCAGCATCGGGTCGAGCATGAACCGGAAGCTCTCCTGGTTCAGCGAGTACGCCACGTACCTGCCCGCGAGCGACAGGTCGCCGTCGTAGCCCAGGGTGGACGTCGTGCGCTCGTAGTCCGGAGCGGGCACGTCGTCCAGGTTCACGCGGGCGGCGTCGAGCAGGGTGCCGTAGTCACGGCGGGCCGCGAGCATGTGCAGCACCTCGCCCGTACGCATGCGGGTGCCGGTGCGGTGGTCGACGACGAGCATGCCGCCGGCCTCGATGCGGCCGCGGTGCACGACCTCGTCGGCGTCGAACTCGACCTGGCCGGCCTCGGACGACACCATCAGGTACTCGGCCGTCTCGACGGTGCGCAGCGGGCGCAGGCCCAGGCGGTCCAGGCGGGCGCCGACGACGTCGCCGTCGCTGAAGATCACGGCGGCGGGACCGTCGTTCTTCTCCTCGTACAGCGAGAAGTACTCGAGCATGTCCCGGACGTCCGGGGTCAGGGTGCGGTCGTTCTCCCACGCCGGCGGCATGAGCGAGACCACGGCCTCGATGATCTCGAGCCCGTCGTCGAACACACGGCTCTGCAGGGTCTGGTCGAGTCGGCTCGAGTCCGACTGCCCGGGCGGACGCACGATGCTCCGGGTGCGGGCCCGCGCGAGCGCCTCGTCGGACAGCCGGTTCTTGCGGTCGGTGTTCAGCTCGCCGTTGTGCGCCATCAGGCGGAACGGCTGCGCCATCGTCGGGTGCGGCTCGGTGTTCGTCGAGAACCGGGTGTGGAAGTACAGCGTCCGCACCGAGTGCCGGGGGTCGCGCAGGTCGGTGAAGTACCCGATCACCTCGCCGGAGTTCAGCCGGCCCTTCAGGATCTGGGTCCGGGCGCTGAGCGACAGCGGGTACAGGGCGGCGTGCTCGGCGCGCTCGGCGGCGGCCTGGGCGTAGGAGACCGCCTCGATGGCGAGCAGGGCGCGGTTCGCGGCGGCGTCGACCTCGGTGCGGTCCCAGTCGGACGGAGCACGGAAGACCCACTGCACGATCGGCAGCTGGTACTGCTCGGCCTCGGGGCGCGCGACGGAGTGGTCCACCGGGACGTCACGGACCAGCAGCAGCTCGAAGCCCTCGTTCGTGATGGCGTCCGTGACGGTCTGCTCGGCGCGGGCGCGCTCGTCGGTGCCGTCGGCTCCGTCGCTGCTCGGCACGAAGCAGTTCGCGACGCCGAAGTGCCCGGCGCGCAGCTGCTCGCCGGTGATGGCGCTGAAGAACTCCACCGACAGGTCGATGCTGACGCCCGCGCCGTCACCGACACCCTCGGCGGACTTGCCGCCGCGGTGCGGGATGGAGCACAGCGCTTCGTCGCCCTTGCGGATGACGTCGTGGCTCGGCGTCCCGTCGAGACGGGTGATGAAACCGACGCCGCAATCGCTCGATTCGCGGGCAGGGTCGTAGAGACCGAAAGAGGTGGGGTTCACGTGCGGGTCCAGTGGGGCGTTGCCGGCAGCGGACGGCGCGGGCTGCATCGATGGAGCGCTCGCCGCGGGCAGACCGATGGTGGCAGTCGGGCCCTGTGGGGTGGTGGTGCGGTAGGGCGATGCTACGGCTTGGTATACCGACCGTGCAACACGGGTGGTGTGGGGCGTGATGGTGTCGCACAGTGCGGGTCTGTTCGGCTGGTGCGAGGTTGCACGCTCGGTGCGAGTTCGTAGCGCTGCACGGAGCATGCAACCTCGCACGGGATGGCCGACGCCGCACGGTGCGGCATGCCGCGGGCGCCGTGCAACCCTGCACCGGGTGGGTGACCCGGCACAGTGTCAGGCTGCTCGCTCGCCGGTGCGCTCGGGGGTCGCGATCGGTTCGGTGACCGCCGTGCTGGCGTCGGCCGCCGGGGTGGTGCCGGGGCGGATGAGCTCCGGGCGTCGGCGGCCACGGAACACCCACGCCTTGAACAACACGAACCGCACGCCGGTCGCAACCAGGTTGGCTGCCGTCAGCACCGCGATCTCCGCACCGTGCGAGGCTCCCGGCACCGACGCGTGCAACACCACGAGCGACCCCGACGTGATGGCCCAGGCGATGCCGAACACGACCAGACCCTGCACGTGGTGCCGACCGGCTCCCGCACGGCCCCGCACCCCGAACGTGAACCGCCGGTTCAGTGCGGTGTTGCCGATCGCCGTGACCAGCAGCGCGAGGAAGTCCGCGGTCTGGGCACCGATCGCCGGCCGGAACAGGGCGTACAGGGCAGCGAACGCCAGGGTCGAGAGCACCCCGATCGCCCCGAACCGCAGGACCTGCCCCAGGAACCCCACGCTCGGTGGGGTGAACGGCTGCCGACCGATCGCCGCGTAGACCGTGCTGATCGGCACCCGCCCGGTGGCGATGTTCCTCGACACCCGCCACATGCCCTTCAGGTCCTCGGTCGCGGTCGACGCGATGTGCACCGAGGAGTTGACGTCGTCGACCCAGTCGACGGGGACCTCGTGGATGCGGAGTCCCGCGTGCTCGGCCAGCACGAGAAGCTCGGTGTCGAAGAACCAGGCGTCGTCCTCGCACAACGGCAGCAGGTGGTCGGCGGCGGCCTTCGTGACCGCCTTGAACCCGCACTGCGCGTCCGAGAACGACACCCCCATCGTCGTCCGGAGCAGCAGGTTGTAGGAGCGCGAGATGAACTCCCGCTTGCTGCCGCGCACCACGCGCGACGAACCGGCGAGCCGGGTGCCGATCGCCAGGTCCGAATGCCCCGACAGCAGGGGTGCCACGAGTGGTTCGAGCGCGGCGAGGTCGGTGGACAGGTCCTCGTCCACGTAGACGAGCACGGCCGCCGGCGATGCCGCCCAGACCTCCTTGAGCGCGCGGCCCCGGCCCTTCTCGGGCAGGTGCACCGCATGCACGCCGGGGAGCATCGCGGCGAGGTCGTCGGCGATCCGAGCGGTGTCGTCGCTCGAGGCGTTGTCCGCGATCGTGATCCGCCACGAGTGGTGCAACGACGTCCGGCAGAAGGCGTGGAGCCGTCGCACGTGGGCGGCGAGCGTGTCCTGCTCGTTGTAGCAGGGGACGACGATGTCGATGTCGATGTCGATGTCGAGGGGCTGGTTCGTCTCCGTCATGCCGCTCATGCTCGGCAGCGGGGCTACGGGGGCCGAGGCAGGGCGCTGTGGCCCGGGTAAGAACGAACACCACGTGAACGGGGCGGACACGACACCTGTTGTCCGGATACGTTCGACGCACGATGACGACCGAGCGCGACGACGCACGACGGACGGCCGTGCTGCTCCCCGGGGAGCGGCTGGGGCTGGCGCTCGACGAGCGGTGCCCGGAGTTCACGGAGCTGCTGCTCGCGCCACCGTTGCACGGCATCCGACCCGACGGGCACGATTGGCTCCGGCGTCGGTACGAGCAGATCGTCCCGCTCGTGCTCCCCGCGGCACTGCGCGCGGTCGAGCGTGGGGAGCCGCTCGACCCGGAGTGCCTCGTGCGGCTCCGCGAGGTCGCAGCCGCCAGCGCCGACGACCCGCAGGTCGACGTCTCGGTCGTGCTCCGCGGCGCCCTGCCCGCGATCCGTGTCTTCGCCCTCGTCATGCACACGGCCACCCGCGAGCACGCGACGACGATCGACCACGCCGGCCGGACGATGCTCGCGATGAGCCGGGCATCACTCGTGGCGCACGAACTCGGCTCGTGCTGGGCGGAGGCCTGGGCGCAGCACCGCGGAGGGGCGTCGGCGGACGCGACGACAGCGCTCGGCACCGACGACATCGACCTGGTGGCATCGGCGCCCGGCCTGGACGAGACCGAGGAACGGATGCTGGCGCTCGCCGCCCGTGGTCTGTCGAACGACGCCATCGCCAAGGAGACCGCCTACAGCCGGCAGGCCGTCGCCTGGCACCTCGGCCGGCTGATGAAGTCCTGGAACGCACCGAACCGGACGGCGCTGGTGTCGGTCGCCTTCGTCCGGGGCTGGATCCGGTCTCGGCGGGACTTCATGCTGGCTGCACGCAACCGGCCGTCGGCGATCGAAGCGGCGCGGTCGAATGGCGACGCCCCCTGAGACCGAGGTCCCAGGGGGCGTCGCCGACGAACGGAGGAGTCAGCCGCCGTTGACGTGGATGACGTTGTCGATGCGCTCGATGTTGCCGAACACACCCCAGTTCAGCCAGCCGCCGTCACCGTTGTTGGTGACCTTGCCGGGGCCCTTGAACCAGTAGATGACGTAGTTGCCACCCTTGATGTCGATCGACTGGGCGTCCGCGACGTCGCCCTCGACGGTGATGTCCTGGTTCTTGTTGACCACCGCGACGGTGAGGCGGTCGGGGTTGCCGGCGTTCCAGTAGCCGACGTCGAGCGCCGCCTGCACGGCACCGCCGCGGTCGCTCTGGTCGTTGACCGCGTCCTTGATCGCGTTGACGATCGCGACCGGGTCGAGGTTGACGTTGACGCTGCCGCCGACGGACGACGAGGTGCTGGGCGGCGCCGGCTCGGCGGCCTGCGCGGGGGCTGCGACGAACGCCCCGGCGATGACGGCGCCGCCGAGGGCGGTGCCGGCGAGGAGCTTCACGGACTTGCGCTTGAACGAGTTCATGATCGTGTTTCCCATCTCTGCAGTGGTGACCCGTTCGGGTCGTCTTGCTCGGACAGGACCCAGCCTGCGTGCGCTCCGACGCGGATGCACGCGATGCGCCTCGACGTTGGTCGATCGTCTGACGATCCGGACGACGCCCGATCGCCGTGCCATCGTCTGCCGGTCCTGGCGTGTGACATGGCACGGTGGTAGCGTGATCGTGCTCGTTGCGTTGAGCTTCGAGAAGTGGACCCGAGACCCATCCGGACGGTTGGGCGCTCGGGTTCTGCGCGTTTCAGACGTCGATCACGGTGATCTCCGGAGGACAACGACGTCTCCAGTCGCCGCCCTTCGCCCACGCCCACCCGACTGCATCCGGCAGGGCCAGGAGCGGCTCGTGTGCAGCCGTCTCGTGGCGGTGGACCAGACGGGCGCCACCCGAGTCCCGCGTCGCCTCGACGATCCACTGTCGGTCCTTGCGGATGAGTGTCTCGTCCCGTTCGAAGCACACGCTGACGCGCGGGGACACCGCGGTGGCGGCGACGAGTCGTCTGAGGCACGCAGCGCGGCGTGCTGTATCGGATCGCCCGTCCTTGACGGCACGGAAGACCGTGACCTCCACCGGTAAGGACGCGATCGTGCTGAGGATCAGCCGGCGACGGGCGTCGTTCTCCTTCCGCATGTGCAGGCGCGACTGCCCACGCAGGACGAGGCCGGTGAGTGCCGACCGTGCGGCCCGTGTCGATGAGCGTTCGAGGCAGACGGCGACGAGGAGGTAGTCCTTGACCTTCGACTCATCGACGAAGACCTCTCGGTACCCGTTCGTCGCTGTCGTCACCACCGCGTCCCCACGGCGTACCGCTCTACATATCAGTGACGCTCTCGGTCAGCGGGGCAGCAGGATCTGCACGATCGCGACGACCACGAGCGCCGCGATCGGGACGCCCGCGATCCAGGCGCCCGCCCGCATCTGTGTCCGGCGGATCGTGGGCGGTGCGTGCGAGGAGCGCGCGAATTCGGTCGCGGCCACGAGCTCCGGCGCCGCGGCGGGCGGTGCGGGCTCGGGCTGGGGGCGGTCGTCCTCGAACGCCGGGACCTCGACCACCAGGTCGGCGGGGTCGGGGCGGCCCGGGAGCTTGTCGTACGCGTTCGTCACGGGGCCTCCTCGTCCGGTGTTCTCCGACCAGTATGCGACCCTGACGGCACTCGGTGAGCAGGAGATGGCGAGTGCGGTCCCGGCACCCGACGTCTTCTGCTCACGAAGCGCCCGAGGCCGGCAGGTCCACGGTGAACGCGGTCCGGCCGGGCTCGGACGCGACCCGCACGATGCCGCCGTGCGCCACGACCACGGCCCGCACGATCGCGAGCCCGAGGCCGCTCGTGCCGTGCTCCCGTGAGCGCGAGGCCTCACCCCGGGTGAACCGGTCGAACAGGGTCGGCAGGGACTCGGCGGGGATCGGCGGCCCGTCGTTCGCCACGACGAAGCGGACGACGGCACCGTCCGACGCAGACGCAGACGCAGACGCAGACGCCGACCGCGACCCGGGCACCGACTGCAACGACACCACGACGGCAGTCCCCGGCGGCGTGTGCGTCCGGGCGTTGGTCAACAGGTTCGTGACCACCCGTCGGAGCTGCACCTCGTCACCGGCCACGAGCACCGGCTGGTCGTCCACGATCTGCAGCGTCCACCGGTGGTCCGGCGCCGTCGCGCGGGCGTCCATCGTGGCGTCGACGACGAGCGACGTCAGGTCGACCGGCTCGCGGACGACCTGCGACGCCGGCGCCCCCGACGCCAGGGCCGAGGCGTCGAGCCGTGCGAGCAGCAGCAGCTCGTCGACGAGGTCGCCCATCCGGACGGCCTCACGTCCGATCCGTTCGACGTTGCGGTGCACGGCGTCCAGGTTCGAGGTCCGCTCCGACAGCTCGGCGTACGCCCGGACGGTGGCGATCGGGGTCCGCAGCTCGTGCGAGGCATCGGCGACGAACGTCCGCATGCCGGCCTCGGCGTCACGACGCACGGTGAGCGCTCGGACGACGTGGCCCAGCAGCCGGTTCAGCGCGTTGCCGACCTGCGCGACCTCGCGGTTCGCGCGCAGGTCGGCGTCGGAGACGCGGACGGGGATGTCCGGGTCTCCGCGTTCCAGGTCGAGTGCGGTCACGCCGGACGCCACCGCGGCGACGCGTTCGAGCGGACGGAGCGATCGACGGACGAGCACCGTGAGCGCCCACGCGGCGACGGCGAGCCCGAGCACCGTGACGACCCCGATGACGAGCAGCAACCGGGCGATCGCGGCGTCGAGGTCACCGAGGGGGAGCGCGGTGACGAACACGTCGCCGTCGTCGCTGACCGCCTGCGCCCGGTAGTCCCCGAGCGCGCCGAGTTCGACCGTCACGGGGTCGCCGCCGGTCTGCACCGCGGCGAGCGTCCGCTGCTGCGCCGCGGTCAGGCGGCGCTGGTCACCGTCCCCGTCGGTGTAGCCACCGAGCACCAGGTCGCCGTCTCGGACGATGGCGATGACCGTGCCCGCCGACTGCCCCGGCGCACCGATGAAGGCGTTGTCGGGATCCGGCAGATCATCCGAGTCCGACGACGAGGACGAGGACGACGACGAGGACGACGACGACGACGAGGACGACGACCCCGGCGGCGGCCCGGAGGCCCCGGGCGGCGGTTCGGCCCCGTCCCGTCCGCCGACCGTCCGCATCGCCGCCGTCGACAGCTCCGCGTCGAGCCGGTCGACCAGGTACCCCCGGAAGGCGACGACGGTCACCGCCCCCACGACGACGTTGGTCGCGACGAGCAGCAGGGCCACGGCCGCCACGATCCGCCAGCGCAGCGACGGCACACGCCCGGTGCGCCCGAGGCGGCTCACGTCGCCGGCCGGAGCACGTACCCCGCCCCACGGACGGTCTGCAGCATCGGCTCTCGTCCGGCGTCGAGCTTCTTCCGCAGGTACGACACGTACATGTCCACCAGGTTCGACGACGTGCCGAAGTCCATGCCCCACACGCTCGCCAGCAGCTGCTCGCGGGACAGCACCCGGTTGGCGTTCCGGGCCAGGTGCCGCAGCAGCTCGTACTCGGTCGGCGTGAGCTCGATCCGGTCCCCGGCACGGCTGACCGAGCGGGCGTCCTCGTCGAGGCGGAGGTCCCCGACCACGACCTCGGCGCTCGCCCCGGCCGCGGCGACCCGGGCCGAGGTGCGCGCCAGGATCCGCGCACGGACGAGCAGCTCCTCGATGCCGAAGGGCTTGGTCAGGTAGTCGTCGCCGCCGCCGGTCAGCCCGGCGAGCCGGTCCTCGGGGGCGTCGCGTGCGGTGAGGAACAGCACCCGCACGCCGTCGCGGGCGTCGCGGAGCCGTTCGAGCACCTCGAACCCGTCGATGTCCGGCAGCATCACGTCGAGCACGATCACGTCGGGCTGGAACTCCCGGGCCGCGAACAGCACGTCGCGCCCGCGGTGCACCGACCGCACGGCCCAGCCGTCGCCCGCGAACGCCAGGGCGACGGCCTCGGCCAGGGCGTGCTCGTCGTCGACGACGAGGGCGCGGACGGGGGAGCCGTCGGTGCGCTGCAGCGGGGTGCCGGGCATGTCCCGGAGCCTATCCACCGCGCCCTCGTCGCCGGTCACTCCGTGCTGCTCAGGTCGTAGACGGTCTGGCCGCCGACGGTCGTCGACCCGTAGTTCGCTGCGACCCACTCCTGGATCGCCGACGCGGTCGACGAGCCGCCGCCCATGCCGCCGCCGGAGCCGGACGACACGTAGTACCCGATGTCGCCGTCGGCGACGTAGGCCTTGAACTGCGCGAGCGTCGGTGCCGGGTCGCTCGACCAGCCGCCGATCGCCATCACGGCGGTGTCGGTGTCGAGTTCGAGCTGCGCGGCCGACTGCGATCCGTTGACCGCGGCCGCCCACTTCGCGTCGGATGCCTCGAGCAGCTCCTGCAGTGCGGACGAGGTCGACGCGCCCTCGCCACCACCCCCGGCCTGGAGGCCCGTCCCCGACCCGCCCTCGGAGGTCGCGTCGTCCGTGCCGTCCTGCCCACTGCCCGGTGCCGTACCGGACGTGCCGTCCGGCATCTCCGGCGCCTCGCCGGAGGCGCCGTCCGGCGGGGTCCCGCCGGGACCCTGCTGGGAGTCGGACGTGCTGTCGGAGCCGCCGTCGTCGGAGCCGGAGGTCGACCCACCCGGTCCGCCCGTGCCTCCCGGGAAGCCACCGGTGCCGCCGCCCATCCCACCGGAGCTGCTGCCCGCCGGACCGACGCTCGGGATCGAACCGGAGTGCGCGACGGTCGTCGTGGCGAGGGCGTAGGCGGTGGTGCCGGACAGGCCGAACAGGGTGCCGGCGAGGACGCCGACCGTGACGAGTCGGCGCAGCGACGGCACGCTGCCGATGACGATCAGTGCCGCGGACAGCAGCCCGCCGGCGAGCATCACCCAGCGCAGCCACGGCAGCCAGGTCGGGTTCTCGTTGAGGAGGCACCAGCCCCAGAACGCGGTCACGCCGATCATCGCAGCGAGGCCGAGGCGGCCGACGAAGCGGGCTCGTGCGTGCCAGAGCAGGGCGCCGCCGGTGCCGACGAGTCCGGCGATGGCCGGGGCGAGGGCGACCGTGTAGTACGGGTGGATCGTGCCGGACATGTACGAGAACACGAGTCCGGTGACCAGGAGCCAGCCACCCCAGAGGACCAGTCCGGCGCGTGCGGGATCGGCCAGGTGCCGACGGCCGACGACGACCAGCCCGACGACCAGGGCGATGAGCGCCGCGGGCAGGAGCCACGAGATCTCGAGCCCCATCTCGGACGAGAACAGGCGGTTCAGGCCCGTCGAGCCGCCGAACGAGCCTCCGGCGGTGCCGCCGGTCATGCCGCCGCCTCCGCCGCCGTTGCCCGAGCCTCCGAAGATCCGGCCGAGGCCGTTGTAGCCGAACACCAGGTCGAGCACGGTGTTGTTCGTCGAGCCGCCGATGTAGGGGCGGGACTCGGCGGGCCAGAGCCACACGGCGACGACCCACCAGCCCGCGGCCACCACGAGGGAACCGGCGGCGACGAGCAGACCGATCACCCGTCGGCCCCAGCCGGTGCGGGCGGCGAACAGGTAGACGAGGCCGAAGGCGGGCAGGACGAGCAGGCCCTGCAGCATCTTCGTCAGGAACGCGAACCCGAGGGCGACCCCGGCGAGCGCGATCCACTTCCAGCTGCCCTTCGGCAGCGCCCGCACCGTGCAGTACGCCCCGGCGGTCATCAGCAGGACGAGCAGGGCGTCCGGGTTGTCGAAGCGGAACATCAGTGCCGCGGCCGGGGTCGCTGCGACGACGAAGCCCGCGAGCAGTGCGCCGACGTTCGCGGTGGTGGCTCCGAGTCGGGCCACGGTGCGGCGGACCGTGCCCCAGACCAGGGCGACGGAACCGACGGCCATCAGCGCCTGGGGGAGCAGCAGGCTGAAGCTCGAGAAGCCGAACAGTCGGGCCGACAGCACCATCACCCACAGCGAGGCGGGTGGTTTGTCGACCGTGATGAAGTTCGATGAGTCGAGGGAGCCGAAGAAGAACGCCTCCCACGACTTCGTGCCGGCCTGCACGGCGGCGGCGTAGAAGCTGTTGGCGTACCCGGAGACGCTGAGGTCCCACAGGTACACCACGGCGGTCACGGCCAGGAGCGCCCAGAACGCCGGCCGGAGCCAGCGGGCGTCTTCGCGCTCGCCGAGGAACAGTCGGGCGAGGGGCGGGCGGCGCCGATCCCGGGCGGCACTGCGCGCGGGGTCGCGTCGGTCGGTCACGGGTATCGGGTACGTGGTCATGTCGATGAGCATCCGGGGCGTTCCCCGACTGCTGCACTGCGACGGCTATGTGCGGGCTAAGGACGCACGGTGCGCGGTTGGCCGGCGGGCGGCGGCGCGGCGCACGGTGCGCTGTTGTTCGGTCCGTGCGGGGTCGCCTGCTCGGTGCGCGGTTGTAGCGCTGCACGGGGCGGGCAACCCCGCACGGGTTGAGCGAGGCCGCACGGTGCGCGGTTGGCCGGCGGGCGGAGGCGTGGCGGGCGGCGGCGCGGCGCACGGTGCGCTGTTGTTCGGTCCGTGCGGGGTCGCCTGCTCGGTGCGCGGTTGTAGCGCTGCACGGAGCGGGCAACCCCGCACGGGTTGAGCGAGGCCGCACGGTGCGGCGCCGGCACGGGGCGGGCGACCCCGCACAGGTTGAGCGAGGCCGCACGGTGCGGCGGCGGCACCGGGGCGAGCAACCTCGCACGGGTTGAGCGAAGCCGCACGGTGCGAGGGGTCAGGCGTACCGCTGCGCTGCCCGGAGTGCTGCCCCGGTGTACGAGCCGCCGAACAGGAACACGTGCAGCAGCAGCGGCGCGAGCTGGTGGAGTTCGACGCGCTCCTGCCAGCCGTCGGCCAGCCGTGACTCCCGGTCGTAGGCGGCGAGCACCGTCTCGAGCCGGGGCAGCCCGAACAGCCCGAGCAGTGCCAGGTCGGTCTCCGCGTGCCCGCCATGCGCGATGGGGTCGATGAGCACGGCGCCGGTCGGTTCGGACGAGTCCGTCGGCCAGAGGACGTTGCCGGCCCACAGGTCGCCGTGCAGGCGTGCAGGTCGGTCCCCGACGAGCGCGGGCTGGGGCGACCCGAGCGTGCCGTCCTGCATGCGTGCGGCGACCCGCTCGAACACGGCGGCCTCGGCGTGGTCGAACCCGCCGGCGTCGACGATGCGGCGGACGAAGTCGCGGATCCGGTACTCGGCGAAGAACTCGCCCCAGGTCGCCGGTGCCTGCTCGGCCGTGACGAACGGCGTGCGCGAGCGGCCCATCCGCAGCGCCGCACCGCGGGTCCAGCCGGCGGGCGGCGCACCCCAGTGGTCGGCGCCGGCGGCGTGCGTGTGCGCGAGGGAGCGGCCGAACCGCTCCGCCTGGGCGGCGGTGGGGGAGCCGTCGGAGATCAGCTCGAGGTCGAGCACGGTCGGGGTCGGGCGCCCGAGCACGCGGGCGATGCGGGTGCCTCCGGTGTCCTCGGCCTCGGCGAGCCAGGCGAGCCCGGCGGCTTCGGCTGCCGCTTCGTCCGCGGTGGTGAACGTCTTCACGTGCGTCTCGGCCATCGGTCCATCCTGCCGAGGGGGCACCGTCGACCGTTCAGCCCACGGTCACCCGGCGACCCGGCGCCCCGGCGACCCGGTCACCCGGTCACCCGGTCGGCTCTCCCCGCCGGGCCGCGTGCACCACGAGTGCCAGCTGCACCCGGTTCTCGACGCCGAACTTCTCGTACACGTGCCCGACGTGCGTCTTCACGGTGGCCAGGCCCACGTACAGGTCGGCGGCGATCTGCGCGTTGGACGCCCCGTTCGCCACGGCGAGTGCGACCTCCCGCTCCCGCTCGGTCAGCAGGGCGAGCAGCCGGCGCGCCTCGGTGTCGTCCGCAGCGGCATCGACCGGTGGCCCGGCCGGTGCGCCGCCCGGACCACCGGCCGCCTGGCCCGAGCGGGATCCGGCCGCGAACGCGATGACCCGGTCGAGCACGGACGGGGACAGGATCGAGCGCCCGGCCGCCACGGTCCGCACGGCCTGCACGAGTTCGTGCGGCGGGGTGTCCTTGAGCAGGAACCCGCGGGCGCCGGCCTGCAACGCTCCGAGCACGAGGTCGTCCCCCTCGAAGGTCGTCAGCACCAGGACGGCCAGGTCGGGTCGGCGGCGCAGTTCGCGTTCGGTGGCGACGAGTCCGTCGCACCGGGGCATCCGGATGTCCATGAGCACGACGTCGGGCGCGGTCGCGGCGATGACGCCTTCGGCCTCGAGCCCGTCGCCCGCTTCGCCCACCACCACCAGGCCGTCGTCGCCGCTGAGCAGCATGCGGAGCCCGACGCGCACGAGCTGGTCGTCGTCGACCAGGACGACGCGGACGGGAGCGGTCACGGAGTCCACGGCAGCACCGCCTCGACCACGTGCACGCGTCCGTCGTCGCTGCCGGCGCGGAAGCTCCCGCCGACGAGCCGGGCGCGTTCGGCGAGCCCGCGCAGGCCGTGCCCGGCGGTCTTCCCGGACGCGTCCGCGTGCGCAGGTCCGTCGGTCAGTGTGTTCGACACCACCACCCGGACCCCGGGACCGGGGACGGTCTCGACCACCACGTCGACGGGTTGTCCGGGGGCGTGCCGACGGGCGTTCGTCAGCGATTCCTGCACGATCCGGTAGGCGTGCCGGCCGACTGCCGTCGGCACTGCTGCGCCGTCGGTGTCGACGCGCGCCCGGACGGTCGCACCGCCGGAACGCGCCTGGTCGAGCAGGTCGGGCAGGTCGACGAGCGTCGGCTGCGGAGGCGCGGTGCCGGTCACCTCGTCGCCGCCGGTCGCCGCGGGGTCGCGCAACACCCCGAGGACGTCGCGCAGGTCGGTCAGCGCGGAGTGCGCCTCGGCCCGTACGACCCCGGCCGCCGCGGCGGTCTCGTCGGGGGTGAGCCCCGGGCCGCGGTACTCGAGGGCACCGGCGTGCAGCGCGACCAGGGACAGCCGGTGGCCCAGGACGTCGTGCATCTCGCGGGCGATGTGGGCGCGCTCCTGCTCGCGGGCACGGTCCTCGCGCAGCTGCTGGTCGCGTTCGAGCAGGGCGGCCCGCTCACGCAGCGACAGCAGGAGCGCCCGGCGCTGCCCGATCGCGATGCCGATGACCACGAGCAAGGCGATGCCGACGACGCCCGCGATCAAGATCTGCCAGAGCGGCATGTCGTCCGCCGGGGGCGCCAGGACGACGTCGTAGAGCACCGTGGCACCGAGCAGCACCACACCGGCGACGGCGAGCTCGACAGCCCGGCGCCGGGTGGCGAGCGACACCGTGGCGATCGCGGCCGCCCCGACCGCCAACGTCGACACCGAGCTGAGGGCACCGATGACGACGGTGATCACCAGCGGTGCCCGGTGCCGGAACGGCAGGAGGACGAGGGCGGCCAGACCGGCACCCACGTCGCCGAGGATCAGTGCGCCGACGTGCAGGTCGCTCCACCCACGGGTGTCCATCGTCGGCCACACGAGCCCCGCGGTGAGCAGCCCGGTCAGGGCCGCGACGGCGACACGCCAGGTCTGGGACCACACACGCTGCCCGAGCGGCACGGCGGGGAGCGTGGTCGAGGTCATGCCCCGAGCCTAGGGAGCCGTCGGGACGAGCGGATCCGCCGAAGGTCGGAGCTGCCGGAGCAGCCTGACCAGGAGCCACCCGTCTCAGACCGCGTCCACCAGCGCCCGCGCCAACGGGTGCCACGCACGGGACGACGGCCCGCTCAGCACCAGGGTCCGTTCGAGCCGCCGGGTCATCGGGATCATCACGAGGTCCGGCGGCAGCATCCCGCGGCCCAGGGTCGGCACGATCGACACGCCCTCGCCCCGCTGGATCATCCCGAACATCGTGCTCATCTCCCGCACCCGGTGGGCGTACCGGAACGGGCGGCCGTCGAGCTCGTGGAGCTTCTGGATCTGGTACTCGCAGCCACCGCCGCCCGCCACCAGACCGTCCTCGTGCAGGTCGTCGAGGGTGAGCGCGGGCAGTTCGGCGAGGGGGTGGTCGCGGCGGATCACGGCGGCCATCTCGTCCCGCGCCACGACCACGCCGCCGTCGGGCACCGGCGAGGGGTCGACGAGCACGGCGGCGTCGACGGTGCCGGCCTCGAGCCACTCCGGCATCTCGTCGTCGTCCCCCTCGTAGACCTGCACGTCGACGTCGGGCAGGGTCACCGCCCACAGTTCGCGGAGCCGCGGCAGCAGGCCCTGGCAGACGGTGGGGACGGCGGCGAGGCGCACGGTGCCGCGCGCCGTCGCGGGCCGGACCACCGCCTCCAGGGCTTCGACCGAGGCGAGCACGCTGCGGGCGTGGGCCAGCAGGCGGTCGCCCAGCGGTGTGGCGGCGGCGACCGTGCCGCGGCGCACCACGGGGCCGCCGACCTCGCGTTCGAGCCCGGCGACGGCGTGGGACACCGCGGACTGCCCGACGCCCAGCGCTGCGGCCGCCGCGGTGAAGGACCCGGCGTCGAGCGTGGCGACGAACGCGCGCAGTTGCTGGACCGAGACGGTCATGCGTCCTCCTCATGGCAGCATGAGCAACATGCGTTTGCCGCATGTCACCCGGTGGTCCGACACTAGGCCACGTGAACCCCCTCCTCTACGCCCTCGTCGCCCTGACCTGGGGATCGAGCTTCCTCTTCGCGAAGATCGGACTCGACGGTCTCGCCCCGCAGCAGGTCGCCACCGTGCGGACCGTGCTCGGTGGGGTCACGCTGGTCGTGGTGCTCCTGGCGACCCGTCGGCGGTGGCCCCGGGAGCCGCGGACCTGGGCGCACCTGGCGGTCGTCGCGGTCTTCCTCAACGCGGTGCCGTCGTCGCTGATGGCGTGGGCCGAGCAGACGGTGCCGTCCGGGCTCGCGAGCATCTACAACGCGACGACGCCGATCATGACGCTGGCCGCGCTCGCGGTGCTCGTGCCGTCCGAACGGCTGCGCGGACGGCAGGTGCTCGGGATCGTGCTCGGCATCGTCGGGGTGCTCGTGCTGGTCGGCCCGTGGGACGTGCTGACCGACCCGGAGGTCCTGGCGAGCGTGCCGGGGCAGGTCGCGCTGCTCGGCATGACCGCGTCCTACGGCATCGGGCTCGCCTACCTGCGCCGGGTCGCGGTGGCGAGCGCGTACGACCCGGTCACGCTGGCGACGGTCCAGCTGACGCTGGCCTCCGGGATGCTCCTGCTGGTCGCGCCCGTCATCGCGACCGGTCCGGTGCAGCTGGACGGGAGGATCGTGGCCGCGATGATCGCGCTCGGTTGCGTCGGCACGGGGCTGGCCTACGCCTGGAACACCCGGCTCGTGCAGGCGTGGGGCGCTGGTCGCGCCTCCACCGTCACGTACCTGACGCCGGTGGTCGGGGTGGCGCTCGGTGTGCTCGTGCTGGGGGAGCGGGTGCGGTGGAACGAGCCCGTCGGCGGACTCGTCGTCCTGCTCGGGATCGCCCTGGCGTCCGGGGTGCTCGTGCGCCGGCGGGAACCTGCGGCGTCCGCCGCCTGACCGGTCCGCCGGGTCGAGCCGTAGGATCGGCGGTGACGACGACGAGGTCGTCGACGAAGACGGAGACCGGCATGCACGACACCCACACCACCCGCGCGACCGCGTCGGTCGCAGCGATCCTCGCCGAGTCGGCGGCACGCTACCCGGACGACGTCGCCGTCATCGTGGGCGACGTCCGCACGACCTACGCCGAGCTGTGGGCGCAGACCCTGGCCTACGCGGGGGCACTCCGCGCGCGGGGCGTGACCGAGGGGTCGAAGGTGGCGATGCTCGTGCCGAACGTCGCGGACTTCCCCCGGGTCTACTACGCCACGCTGGCCCTCGGCGCGGTGGCCGTGCCCGTGCACGCGCTGCTGAAGCGCCGCGAGATCGAGTACGTCCTGCGCGACAGCGGCGCGACGCTGCTCGTCTGTGCTGCCCCGCTGCTCGGTGAGGGCGCCGCCGGTGCCGAGCTCGCCGGGGTCGACGTCGTCACCGTGCTCGCACCGGCGACGACCGACGACGGGTCCGCGGCCGGCCCCGACCGACTCGAGGCCCTGGCCGCGCAGAGCGAACCGCTCGACACCTACGTGCCGCGGCACCCGTTCGACACCGCCACGATCCTGTACACGAGCGGCACCACCGGCCAGCCCAAGGGTGCCGAGGGCTCGCACTTCGCGCTGCTCGAACAGGTCAACACGAACCTGATGACGACGTTCGACATGCACCGCGGGGACGTCCTGCTCGGCGCCCTGCCGCTGTTCCACACGTTCGGGCAGACCTGCACGATGAACACCGGGTTCCGGACCGGCGCGACGCTCGTCATGCTGCCGAAGTTCGACGGTGACACGGCGCTCGCCGCGATGGTCGAGCACGGCTGCGGCATCTTCATGGGCGTCCCGACGATGTACATGGCGCTGCTCGACGCCGCGACCCGGTCCGAGGCCCGTCCGACGCTCCGGTACGCGATCTCCGGCGGCGCCTCGCTCCCGCTGGCGGTGCTCGAGCGGTTCCAGCAGGTCTTCGACGCGCCGATCCACGAGGGGTACGGGCTGACCGAGACCTCGCCGGTCGCCACCTTCAACCACGTCGGGCAACCGCCGCGGCCCGGCACCATCGGCACCGCGGTGTGGGGCATCGACGTGGAGATCGCCGACCCCGAGGTCCGCGACGCGATCGTCATGCTGCCGCACGGCGAGATCGGGGAACTCGTGATCCGCGGCCACAACCTGATGAACGGGTACCTCGACCGGCCCGAGGACACCGCCGAGGCCATCGTCGACGGGTGGTTCCGCACCGGTGACCTGGGCACGAAGGACGACGACGGGTACCTGACGATCGTCGACCGCACGAAGGACATGATCATCCGCAACGGCTACAACGTGTACCCGCGGCAGGTCGAGGAAGTGCTCGCCACGCACCCCGACGTCGCGATGGCCGCGGTGTTCGGGGTGCCGCACGCGGTGCACGGGCAGGAGGTCGAGGCCGCGGTGGTCCTGCACGCCGGCGCGTCCGTCGAGCCGCAGGTCCTGGTCGACTTCGTCGCCGCCGAGATCGCCGCGTACAAGTACCCGCGGGTGGTGCACGTCCTCGAGGCGCTGCCGCTCGGTCCGAGCGGCAAGGTGCTCAAGCGCGAGCTCGTCGACCGGTTCAGCGTCGAGGTGACGGCGGTTCCGTGATCCGCCCCACGACCGCGCAGGGGCGATCCGTACGCTGACCGGGTGACCGCCAGCCGCACCCCGTCGACCGCGCGTCTGCTGTTCGCGTCGTCGCACCCCGGACCCACGGTCACCGTGACCGTCCTCGCAGCGGTGATCGCCGCCGCGGTGGGGCACCCCGTGTGGCTCGTGGTGCTGGTGGCGCTGACGGTCGTCGCCGGGCAGCTGTCCATCGGGCTGGCGAACGACTGGATCGACGCGGACCGCGACCGGGCCGTCGGGCGGAGCGACAAGCCCGTCGCCCGCGGCCTCATCGCCGTCGGCACCGTCCGCACCGCCGCCTACGTCACGGCCGGGATCGCCGTGGTGCTCTCGCTGTTCCTCGGGCCGGTCGCCGCGGTCGCGCACCTCGTGCTGGTCGCCGCCGGGTGGGCCTACGACGCCGGGCTGAAGCGTTCGGTGTGGTCGGTGGCGCCGTTCGTCGTCGCCTTCGGGCTGCTGCCCGTCGTGTCCGTCGCGGCCGGGCCCGAGGGACAGTGGCCGGCGTGGTGGGCGATCGCCACGGGGGCCGTCTTCGGGATCGCCATCCACTGCACGAACGTGCTGCCCGACCTGGTCGACGACGCCGCCACCGGGGTGCGGGGCTTCCCGCACCGGCTCGGGCTCCGCGGCGCGGGGATCGTCGCGTTCGCCTCGCTCGTCGTCGCTGCAGCACTGGTGCTCGGCGGACAGGTCCTCGGCGACGACCCGGTGCGGGGCCTCGGCGTCGTGCTCGCGGTCCTCGGTGCCGTCGTGGTGGCCGTGCTCGCCGTCGTCGGCGTCCGGTTGGTGCTCGCGGGGCGCGCATCACGCACCCTGTTCCGGCTGGTCATCGCGTCGTCGCTCGTGCTCGTCGTCGAGCTCGGCTTCGCGGGCGCGCGACTCGTCGCCTGACGACGCGGAACAGACTGCGCGACTGCGCCGGTGCGCCGGACGCGAGCCGTCAGGCCCAGCGCATCGCGTAGAGCCGGGCCAGGCCGTGCGCGGTCGGCAGGGACAGGGCGGTTCGGAGCAGCGCCTCCCGGCCGGTCGCCGTGACGGGGCCGAGCGGACGGCCCAGTGCCATGTTCGCCTCGGCCTGCCGAGCCGCGCGGCGGGCGGCTGCCTGGCGGCGGGCGGCGTAGCCCGGCCACGGCCCGGCCGTGCCGGTGCGGACCGCTCCGGCGAGCAGCGGCGCCAACTCGGCGGCGTCGAGCCACCCCAGGTTCATGCCCTGCCCGCCGATCGGACTGATCTCGTGGGCGGCATCCCCGACGAGCACGGCTCGGCCGACGCCCACGCGGTCGGCGGTGCGGCGGCGCACCCGGAAGCCACTGGTCATCGAGCAGGTCGCGTGGTCGGGGACGACACCGGTGCGCTCGGCGACGAGTGCGGCCAGGCGTGCGACGACCGCGGGGTCCGGCGTGCCCGTCCAGCTGCCCTCGGCCGAGGCGAACGCGTCGTCGTCCGGCACCAGGGCGACGTACCGGCGACGCGCACCCGGCAGCGGGAAGGACTCGACGACGCCGTCCGGGCCCACGTCGACCAGCGCGGCGGACCGGGCCGACGGCGCCTCGGGATCGGCGAAGTCGCCCATCACGTAGCGGTCCGGGTACTCCCGGCCGGTGGTGCCGATGCCGAGCAGGTCGCGGACGGCGCTCCGGGCACCGTCGGCCCCGACGACGAAGGCCGCACGGACCGTCACGGTGTCGCCGTCCGGTCCGGTCCCGGTGGCGTCGACGTGGTCGGGGTGCCGGGACAGCGCCGTCAGGGTGGTGCCGGTCCGCAGGGCGCTCGGTGCGCTGGCCCGGAGCTGGTCGCGGAGCAGGGACTCGGTGCGGTGCTGGTCGAGGGTGGCCACGTACGGGTGGGTCGGCGACGCGCGGTCGAAGCGCAGGGTGCCGAGGGTCCGACCGCGGCTCCGGGCCACGCCGGCATGCACCAGTGACGCCTCGGCGAGCACGGCGGTGTCCAGGCCGATCGCGGCGAACGCGTCGAGGGACGGCGGGTGGATGCCGATGGCCCGGGAACCGGTCGGCGGCTCGGCTCGGCGTTCCCACACCCGGACGTCGACGCCCTGCGCCGCCAGGAGTGCCGCCAGGAACAGCCCGACGGGGCCGCCGCCGACGACGAGGACGTCGACGCGTTCGATGGGCACGGGGCGAGCCTACGGTGACCGATCGCCGCGGCGTTCAGCGAGCAGAAGACGTCGGGTCAGCGGGCCGTACTCGACGTGTTCTGCTCACTCGATGCGCTGCGCGTGCGCGGGCGCGTGCGCGGGCGCGGGCGCGGGCGCGGCAGGCGCTGCGGCATCGCGACCCGCGCGGACCCGTGCGCGGAACCGCTCGACGGGCACCTCGACGGCGTACGCGGCACCGATCGACACGATCGCCACCGCGCCGACCAGGCCGACCGTGCCCCAGGGGCCGATCGCGAAGGTCCCGAGCAGCGCGATCACCAGCGGGTGCCAGAGGTACGCCGAGTACGAGACCCGGCGGCCGAACCACGACACCGGCGTCCAGGCCAGGGCGGCGGACACGGGGGAGCGGACCGAGACCAACCCGCCGATCGCCACCGCCGCGATCAGCCCGGTCAGCGGCAGCACGATGCCGAACGTCGACGCGTGCTGCGTCCAGTCATCGTCGATCCAGAGCAGCACCCCGACCAGCAGCACGAGACCGAGCCAGGTCGCCACGTGCCCGAGGACCCCGGCGGCCCGCACGCGCACCCGTTCGTCGTCGAGCACCAGGGCCAGTCCGCAGCCGATCGCGAGCGGCACGACCCCGAGCACGGGCGAGAAGTAGACGTCGGGCGTGGCACCGCCGCTCGGGCTGCGGTAGCTCGCCCACGACGCCGCCGACGCCCCGACGACCAGGATCCCGAGCCCCGTCAACAGCCAGCGACGGCGGACCCGGAGTGCGGCGAGCAGGACCAGCACCGGCGGCCACACCAGGTAGAACTGCTCCTCCATCGACAGGCTCCACGTGTGCGCGAACACGCCCTGCGAGGTGTCCCAGAAGGCGCGGAACAGGTTGCCCGTGTAGGTCAGCGCGATGAACGCCGCTTCGCCGGACTGCAGCGAAGCGCCCTTGTAGTCACCGACCCAGTTCCAGAGCAGCAGCCCGACGACGACGAACGCGAGCAGTGCCGGGTACAGGCGGAGCAACCGCTTCACCCAGAACGTCCCGAGGCGCACCCGCCCGGTACGACGCCGTTCGCCGAGCAGCAGCGTCGTGATGAGGAAGCCGGACAGCACGAAGAACACCGTCACGCCGATGAAGCCGCCCTCGAACTGCGGCACGTGCAGGTGGTACAGGACGACGACCAGGATGGCGAGGGTCCGGAGTCCGTCGAGCGCGGGTGCGCGGTGCGTCAGCGGGGCTGGCGGAGCCTGCGGCGTCCCCGCTCCGGAGCGCTCCGGGGCGGCCGTGTGGTGCTGTGGCTGCGCCTGCGTCGGCGCGTGGGTCAGCGTGGTCGTCGCCATGGTCCCTCCCCGCGCTGCTCGGTTGCGTGTCGCCGACCAGGGTCCTCCTCGCGGGTAAGAGGAGTCTCAACGAGCGGCGCGCACCAGGCTCGTCGGCCTGCCCTGCGGTCCCGGGGTCCGCACCACGCGTCGGCGCCAGCCCCGCGCACCACGCGCCGGCCGGGAGGCCCGTGGCCGGCCCGCGCCGCGCCTCCAGGCCGTCGCGCCCCGCGTCCACCGCACACACATCGTGAGCAGGAACGGTCGGGTCCGACGTGCGGACCCGACCGTTCCTGCTCACCAAGCGAGCGTGCGAGCGAACGCGCGCGGCTACTCGGCCTTCTGCAGCTGCCAGGGGTCCGGCTCGCGGTCGCCGTTCGGGCGCACCGGGCGGACGTCGCCGACGATCGGGATCGAGCGCTTCCGCATGAACCACACGTAGCGGACGAAGAAGTGGGTCAGGGTCGACATCCGGTTGCCGGCGCCGAGCAGGCTCGTGATGTGCACGAACACCCAGGCGAGCCAGGCGACCGGGCCGACCATCGTGATCCCGCCGCGCAGCTGGGCGACCGCGGCGTTCGTGCCGATCGTCGCCATGGTGCCCTTGTCGAAGTACTTGAAGCGCTCGGTGGCCTTGCCCTCGAGCAGGCGCACGATCTGCCGCGCCGAGTGCCGTCCGCCCTGCAGCGCCGGCTGGGCGAGCTGGGCGAGGGCGTCGTCCTGGGCGGCGATGTCGCCGGCGGAGAAGATCCGCTCGGCGCCCTTCACGCTCAGGTCGTCGTTCACCTGGATGCGGCCACCGTGGGTCTGCGGCAGGCCCCAGCCGGAGACCTCCTTGTGGGCGGCGACACCGGTCGCCCAGATCACCTGCGACGCGGGGATGAACTCGCCGTCCGCGGTCATCACGCCGTCGCGCTCGACCTCGGAGACGCCGGTGTTCAGCCGCAGCACGACACCGCGCTTGCGGAGCACCTTGGCGGCGTAGCGGCGCAGGCGCGGGGCGAACGGCTTGAGGAGCTCGCCGCTGCGGTGCACGAGGGTGATCGAGATGTTGCCGCGTTCGATCTCCGGGTACGCGCCGACGAGCGCCTGGTCGCGGAGCTCGGCGAGCGCGCCGGCCATCTCGACGCCGGTGGCACCGCCACCGACGATCACGATGCGGATCTCGTCGGGGCCCTGGTTGGCCGCCGCTTCTTCGAGCCGGGTGAACAGCTCGTCGCGGATGCGGAGTGCCTGCGAGCGGGAGTACATCGAGTACGCGTACTCGTACGCACCGGGGGTGCCGAAGTAGCTCGTGTTCACGCCGTTGGCGAGGATCAGGTAGTCGTAGTGCAGGTGCTCGCCGTCGGACATCTCGGCGATGCGCTCGTCGGTGCGGATGCCGGTGAGCAGGCCGTGACGGAACTCGGCGTTCGACTGGCGGGCCCGGAGCGAGCGCAGGAAGTACGTCACGTCGCCGGCGTTCAGGCCGCCCGTCGCCACCTGGTACATCAGGGGCTGGAACATGTTGTAGACGTGACGGTCGACCAGGGTCACCCGGACCGGCGCGTCGGCGAGCTCCCGCATGGCGGCCACACCGGCGAATCCACCGCCGACGATGACGACGTGCGGGCGGGTGTCCTGGGTCATGCTTGCTCCGGTGTTCCTCGGGTGCGGATGGTCACCCACGAGGGTACGCGCGGTTTGCCGGGGCGCATGACGGGCAGAGGCCGGGAGACCCGTGGTGCGTCCGTCAGGCGTCGAACCGCCCGTAGGTGTTCAACACGTTCCCCTTGCTCGTCACGGTGCTGTCGACCAGACGCAGGCGCGTGGGCGGATCGGTCGGTTCGAACAGTCGCCGGCCACGGCCGGCGATCGCCGGGTGGATCATGAGCTGCAGTTCGTCGAGGACCCCGGCGAACAGCAGGCTGCGGACGAGCGTGACACTGCCGCACACGGCGATGTCGGCCCCCTCGCGCTGCTGCAGGTCGCGCACGAACGCGGGGACGTCGCCCGGGATCCGCGTGCTGTTCTGCCAGGTCAGGTCGTCGCCGAGCGTGGTGGAGGCCACGTGCTTCTCGATCGGGTTGATCCACTGCCCGAAGGGGTCCTCCGGGTGGGCGGGCCACCACTCGGACCACTCGAGGTAGCTGTTCCGGCCGAGCAGCACGGTGTCGGTCCGGGCCATGAAGGCACCCATCGCCGTGCCGAGCTCGTCGTCGAAGCTGTCGTACTGGAACTCGTAGGGGTCCTGCACGACGCCGTCGACCGACGTGAACAGACCGGCAGTGGTCTTCCGCATGGTCCGGATCGTACCCGCCGGTCAGCTCCCGGTGCCGTCGGTGCCGTCGGTGTTGCCGGGGGCCTGGCCGGTGCCGTTGCCCGGGAACCGGTTCGTGCCGGGCACCTGCGTCGTCGACTGCGTCCGGTCCGCACCGATCGCGTGGCCGATGGCGAACCCGACGCCTCCGCCGACGAGCAGCGCGGCGAGCCCGACGATCGCGGCGAGGAGCGGCCAGAACCACGGGGGCTTCGGGCCTGCGCTGCGGCGGTTGGTCGGGCTCGCGGCGCCGGCTGCGGCTCCGTACCAGGGGGTGGCGCCGTTCGGGGCGGTGGAGTCCCAGCCGCCCGGGGCGCCGGCGCCGGCGTCCGCACGGTACGGCTGCTGCTGCTGCTGTTGTTGCGGCCCGGGGGCGTCGAGTGTGGAGGTCGACGTCGGGGTCGGGGCGGCGCCCCAGCCGGTCGGCGTGGTCGCCCGGTTCGCCGGGTCGGAGCCGTCCGGTCCGTGGCCGTTGGTGGGAGTGGTGTCGCTCATGCCAGGAGTGCACACGGCCCGGCTATGTGCGGCCGATGACGAGGCTGACCCGGTGCTGCGAACCGCCGCGTAGCCTCGGCTCGTGCGCGCTGCTGTGGAGACCGTCCGGATCGACGGGTTGCCCGTGCGCCTGCACACCATGGCGGCGCGAGAGCCGGTCCGCGACGACACCGACCCCACTGTCGTGTTCGTCCACGGCATCGGGATGTCGCACCGGTCCTTCGCTCGGTCGCAGCGCGCCGTCGCCGCCGAGCACCGCACGATCAGCGTCGACCTGCCGGGGTTCGGCTGGCTGCCCGCGGCCGGTCGTCGGCTGCCCATCGAGGAGCTCGGCGACGTGGTCGTTCGGGCGGTCCGCCACCTGGTCGACGGCGACCTGGTGCTCGTCGGGCAGTCGATGGGGGCCCAGGTCGTGGTCGAGTCCGCCCGGCGCCACCCGGAGACCGTCGCGGCGATCGTGCTCGTCGGTCCGGTGATCGACTCCGAGCGGCGATCCCTCCCGCTGCAGGCACTCGACCTGGGCCGCGACGGGTTCGTCGAGGGCGCCCGGATGAACGGCGTCCTCGTCACCGACTACCTGCGGAGCATGCGGCAGTACACGCGTGAGCTCGGGCCGATGCTCCGCTACCCGACCGAGCAGACGATCACCGAGGTGATGCAGCCCGTCCTCGTCGTCCGCGGCGCCCAGGACCCGATCGCGCGGCACGACTGGTCGGCTCGGGTCGCTGCCGCTGCGCCGAACGGCAGCTTCGTGGAACTGGACGGCCCGCACCACGTGCAGGAACGGCAGCCGGACGCCTTCGCACGCCTCCTCGAGACGTTCCGCAGCGCCGAGCGCCTGGAGGGGCTGCGATGACCCGGCCGACCACGTCGGGGACGGAGGCGGGGCGGACGGCGCGATCCGGGCCTCCAGGCCGTGTCCCGCTGGTGCGACGCGCGTGGTGGGCCGCACTCGACTGGGGGTACGCCGCCAGGTGGCAGGTCAGGAGCCTCGGGCCGACCACCGCGGACGACTACCGGACCGGCGCCGGGCAGCCCGTCGTCGTGGTCCCCGGCGTCTACGAGACCTGGCACTTCATGCGGCCGCTGATGGACGCGCTCCACGACCGGGGACACCCGGTGCACGTGCTGCCCGTCCTGCGGCACAACCTGCGACCCGTGCCGGACTCGGCGCGCGAGGTGATCGCGACCCTGGAGGAACAGGACCTCCGGAACGTGCTCGTGCTCGCACACAGCAAGGGCGGGCTCATCGGCAAGTACGCGATGACGCAGCTCGACCAGCACGAGCGCATCGACCGGATGGTCGCGGTGTCGACGCCCTTCGCGGGCTCGGTCTACGCGCGGCTCGCGCCGGTGCCGCACCTGCGGGCGTTCCGGGCGGCCGACCCGGTGCTGGCGGGGCTGTCGCGGGAGCTCGACGCGAACGCGCGGATCACCTCGGTGTACGGGGTGTTCGACACGCTCATCCCGGAGGGCAGCGAGCTCCAGGGGGCGACGAACGTGCGGCTGCCGGTGGGTGGGCACTTCCGGATCCTCGGCGATGCGCGGACGCGGTCGGCGGTGCTGGCGGCGGCGGACCCGGGCGGGGGCGGCTCCGGGTCTGGCGGCGCTGGCGGCGGCTCCGGCGGCGGCGGCGCTGGCGGTCTTTCGCGCTGACCGACACTTCGTGGGCGCGCGGCCGCGTGAGCTGTCGGTCAGCGCGAAACGGCGCGGCGGCCGCAGCGGCAACGGCGCGGCAGCAGCGTCAGCGCGGGCGGTCGCCGACGCTCGCGCGCTCGACGATCCGGTGCGGCACGACGACGGTCTCCGGCGCGGCACTGCGGTCCGCGATCCGACGGGTCAGCAGGTCGAGCGCCGCCGTCGCGAAGGCCCGACGGTCGAACGACACCGTGCTGAGCGACGGGATCGCGTACGCCGCCGCGTCGACGTCGTCGAACCCGATGACGCTGACCTGGTCCGGCACCCGGACACCCCGGGCGGCGAGCACGTGCAGCACCCCGAACGCGATCGAGTCGGTGAAGGCGAAGACGGCGTCGGGCAGGTGGTGCTCGTCGAGCCAGGCCGCGAAGGTCGTCGCCGCGGAACTCGTGGTCCACGACGGCAGCGGGACACGGAGCGAGGGATCGGGCGTGATGCCGGCGGCGGTGAGCGCCGCGGTGTACCCGCGTTCCCGGAGCTCGCTCGTCGCCGTCGCGGCGCCCTCGGGTGACGCCCCGACGATCGCGATGCGCCGGTGCCCGCGGGCGATGAGGTGTTCGGTGACCTGCTCGGCCGCCGCACGGCTGTCCACGTGGACCTGGTCGACGTGCTCGGGCTCGACCTCGCCGATGACGACGGTCGGCGGCAGCCCCTCGGTCGAGGCCAGGACGCTCGCGCTGAGCGACACCGGGTTGAGGATCAGCCCGTCCACCAGGTGTGCCCGGGCACGGGAGACCAGTTCGCGTTCGCGGGCCGGGTCGTTGCCGGTCTGCTCGAGCTGCACGACCCAGCCGCGTTCGCGGGCGAGCTCCACGAAGGACTGCGCGAGTTCGGCGGAGTAGGCGCTGCCCATCTCCGGCAGCGTCAACGCGATGGCTCCGGAGCGGCCGTTCCGGAGCCCACGGGCGGACAGGTTCGGCACGTAGTCGAGCTCGGCGACCGCCCGCTCGACGCGTTCACGGGTCTCCGGGCGCACGACCACGCCGCCGTTGACGACGTTGGAGACGGTCTTCGGGGACACCCCGGCGAGGGCGGCCACGTCCCGCACGGTTGCGCGCATCGGGACGAGCGTAGCGCGGGGCGGTGGCGGCGGTGCGGAGCAGGGCAGCGCTCAGTCCGCGACCTGCACCGGCACCGTCCTGCCCGTCCGCACCGACTCCTGCGCCGCCAGCACGATCGACAGCGTCCGGAGTCCGACCCCGACGTCCGGCTGCGGCTGCTCCCCGGACTCCACGGCCGCCAGGAACGTCCGGAGCATCGGCAGGTCGTGGTCGGGTCCGTACCGGAGTTCGATCGGCCGGCCCCCGACCGCCTCGAGCCCCCGAGCAGCCGCCCCGAAGAAGTCCACCGACACCGTGCCACCGGTCCCGGCGACGTCGAGCGTCAGCCCACCCCACACCGGCGACGTGTCCGGTCGACTCCACGAGCAGTCGATCGCCGCGATCGTGCCGTCGTCGTACGTGATGGTCACCAGCCCCGCGGTCTCGGCGTTCGCGCGGTCCGCGTGCAGCACCCGGTTGGTGACGGCGGTGACGGACACCGGTGCCGCTCCGGTCAGCCCGTCGATCAGGTCGGCGACGTGCACGACGTGGTCGACGAGGGCGCCGCCTCCGCTCAGTCGGACGTCGGTGAACCAGTCCCGGGCGAGCGGGAGCATGCCGTTGTTCGCGCCCCGCACCGAGAACACCGTGCCGAGTGCGCCCGAGTCCCGCGTCGCGCGCAGCCGGTCGAACGCCGAGGCGAACCGCACCGGGAACGCCATCATGAGCAGCACCCCGGCGCGGTCCACCGCATCGCGGATGGCGAGGCCGTCCTGCCACGAGGTCGCGAGCGGCTTCTCGCAGAGCACGTGTGCCCCCGCTGCCACCGCGAGCTCGACGAACTCGCGGTGCCGCGCGTTCTCGCTCGTGACGATCATCGCGTCCGGACCCCACGCGAGCAGCTCGTCGACGGAGTCCGCGTACCCGGCGCCGAGCGCGCGTGCCAGTTCGGCGCCGCGCAGGTCGCCGAGTTCCGTCCCCGTCGAGGTCCCGCCCGGGTCCGTGCCGCGCACCTCGACGTCGGGCATCGCTGTCAGGGCGCCGAGGTAGCTGATGGCGTGCGTGTGGGCGAAGGAGAGCACCCCGACCCGGAGCGTCACCGCGACACCTCCACCGGCTGGCCGGACTCGATCGAGGCGATCGCCGCGTTCGCGATCCGCACCGCAGCGACGCCGTCGTCCACGGTCACCCGGGGCGGTGCACCACCGTCGAACGCGGCGAGGAAGTCGGCGAGCTCCAGCGCGTACGGGTCGTCCGCCGGGTCGACCGTCGGCAGGAAACCGTCCACGGAAGCCGGCGCCGCCAGGTCACTCCGGGTGTCCTCCTCGGCCCGGGACGAGTGCGACAGGCTGCCGAGTGTCCCCGTCACCGAGTACTCGGTGGTGAAGGCGAGGTGTTGCGGCCCCCACAGCCCGGCGACGTGGCTGATCGCGCCCGACTCGTGCGTGAGCAGGACGTGCGCCGCCTCGACCGGCTCCGCCTCGGAACCCGCGCGGACGCTCACCGCCGACACGCGGGTCACCTCGCCCGCCACCCAGCGTGCGATGTCCAGATCGTGGATCATCTGGTCCATCACGATCCCGCCCGACAGGGCGCGGTCGCCGAACCAGGGGACGTGGGTGGGGAAGGCGCCGGACCGCGAGAACCGCAACACCGCCAGGTCGCCCAGGAGGCCCGTGGTCGCGGCCTCGTGCAGGCGTGCGTACGCGGGGAACCAGCGCACCACCTGGGCCGGGTAGAGCTGCACGCCTGCGTCCGCAGCGCGCGCCGCCAGGTCCGCCGCGTCCGCGTCGGACCGGGCCAGGGGTTTCTCGGAGACGACGTCCTTGCCGGCCGCGATCGCCGCACGGACCACCTCGGCGTGGGCGTGCGTCGGGACCACCACATCGACGACGTCGACCACGGCGAGCAGCTCGTCGAGGCTGTCGGCGACGGTGATCGTGCTGCCCTCGGCCCGGGCGGTGTCGGTGAACGCGGCGACGAGTTCGTGGGCGCCCTCGCGAGCGTGCACCACCACGTCGCCCAGGCGGAGCAGCCCGGGCAGGTGGGCGACCGAGATGCCGCCCGCGCCGACGAGCCCGATGCGTTTGCGGGCGGGGGAGTCCGACTGCGACGTCATGGGGTCAGCGTAGGAGATGCGGTGGGACGGCGGGGTGCGCCAGCGGGGACCGGTTGCCAGTGGTGTCCTACGCTCGGGGTGTGGGCAACCGGGGCATCTACGTCGAGACGATCATCGACGCGGACGTCGAGCGGGTCTGGGAAGCGACGCAGGACCCGCGCCAGCACGTGCGGTGGGACGTCCGGTTCTCCGAGATCGTCCCGGAACCGGCCGACGCCGACGGAGCAGCCCGCTTCACGTACGTCCGACGGTCCGCCGTGCACGACGTCCACGGCACGGGCGTGAGCCTCGGCGAGCGACTCCGGTCGGACGGCACACGGACGTCGGCTCTGTGCTTCTCCACCCGGGACCGCCTGTCGCCGATCCGACACGGTCGTGGGTACTGGAAGTACGTCCCGACCGAGGACGGCCGCACCCGTTTCATCACGGGGTACGACTACGACCCGGGATGGGGAGCCCTCGACGTGGTCGTCCGGCCGCTGCTCGGTTGGGCGACTGCATGGAGCTTCGACCGGCTCCGCGTCTGGTTGGAAGGCGGCGGCGACCCCGAGACCTGGCAGTTGGCGAGTGTGCTGCAGGTGTGGCGCCGGGACCGGCCACGGGCCTCCCGGTCGTCACGAGCACCGCGTGGGGGCAGCCGACGAGGCGACCACCTGCGCGACGCGCCCGCGACCCTCGCCGTCCTGCCGGACCCGGCGGAGCAGCGATGACCTCGGTGTTCCGAGCGGCGCTCGGCGCAGACTTCCACCGACTGCACCCGATGATGCAACGGCGCTTCGACGTCGGCCTGGATGCCGCCGAAGCGTGCATCGGGCGCGGGGTGATGACCTCCATCCGCCGGGGTCCGTGGTGGACCGTTCCGTTCCTGCAGATCGGGCGGCTCCGGAACATCCTGGTCCCCGACGTCGGCGACGACGTGCCCTTCACCATCGAGAACTACCCCTACCGGGATGCTCACGGACGCGAGACCGTCACCTTCGTCCGCACCTACACGACCCGCCCGGGGCGCACCGCGCGCTTCGACGCCACGATGGTCCTCGTCGGTGGGCGGGTGCTGGACTACCTCGGTTCGCACCAGCACCTGGCGGTGGACCTCGACCTCGTCGTCGACGACCGGGGTGGGCTGGTGCTCACCTCGGACGCCCAGCGCTTCCACGAGGGGCCGATCGCCTTCCGGTTCCCGATGCTCTTCAGCGGCCGGGCGACGTTGCACGAGTACTGGTCCGACGAGGACGAGTCGTTCCACGTCGACCTCGAGGTGCGCAACGCGCTGTTCGGGTTCTTGTTCGGCTACCGCGGGACCTTCACGTGCGAGTGGGTACCGGCAACGGACGCACCCGACCGCCTGAAGCCCCGCCGGACCGAACTCAGGACCTGAGCCACGAGGGATCGGCGAACAGCTCCTCGAGCTCGCGCAACAGCCGGGTCGTGTGGAAGCCGTCGGCAGCCGCGTGGTTGACCTGCAGCGCCAGCGGCAGCAGCGTTCGGTCGCCAGCGGTCCGGTACCCGCCGAGCGTGATGATCGGCAGCAGGTGGTCCCAGCCGTCGCGCACCTGCAACGAGAAGCCGGTGAACGACGCCCCCGGCAGGGTCGAGACGTCGAACACGTTGCCGGGCCGGTCGTCCTGGGGGAACATCCGGGTGTCGTCGCGGTACTCCGTCATCGTCGACACCGCAGCGTCGTGGAAGGAGCCGAAGTCGTCGTCGTACGGCACGACCAGGGCGGAGAACGTCTCGGTGTCCGGGTGGAACACGGTGAACATCGGGTGGACGCAGTCCCACACGGCGGGGGAGCCGTCGTCGAGCAGCTGCATCCGGAACTCGTCGTGCCGGTTCACCACGGTCGCGATGGCCCAGAGCTGCGACGCGTAGATCCGACGGCCGGTCGCTCGGACGCGCTCGACGAAGGCGGTGACGTCGAGTCCGACGGTCACCTCGTACGCGCACGGCACGCGGTGCCGGTAGTGCTCGAAGTGCTCCCGGCGGGGCCACTGGTCGACGTCGATCGCCCGGAGTTCGGTCATGGCTCCACCCTCGTGCGGGATCGCTTCCCTACGGTGGAGCCATGCCGACGCTCGAACGTGTTCCCGCCCTGGTCGCCACCGGATTCCTCGCGATCCCCGTCGCCGAAGCCCTGGTCGCGTTGCCGACCGAGGTCGTCATGAAGATCGAGGGGGCCCCGATCGACGCCGACCTGGCCGACACCGCCGCGTTCTCGGAGGCGTACGGCTACCCGCTGGCCGGCGGCGCGAACTGCATCGTCGTCGCAGGGAAGCGCGGCGACGAGGTCCGCTACGCCGCCTGCGTCGTCCTCGCATCGACGAAGCTCGACGTGAACCGGGTCGTGAAGCAACTGCTCGACGTCCGCAAGGCGAGCTTCGCCCCGATGGACGAAGCGGTCGAGCTGACCGGCATGGAGTACGGCGGCATCACCCCGATCGGGCTGCCGTCGTCGTGGCCGCTCTACATCGACGCGCGCGTCCTCGACGCCCCCGAGGTCGTCATCGGCGCCGGGCGCCGCGCCGCGAAGCTGTTCCTGCCCGGCGCCGCACTCACCGCGCTGCCGAACGTGACCGTGGTCGAGGGCCTGGCGACCGAACCGGTCAGTCCGACGGCCGGATGAGGCAGAACGGGTGCCCCGCGGGGTCGAGGTAGACGCGGAACGTCTCCGTGCCCGACCCCGTGGCCGTCGCACCGATCGCGAGCACCGCGGCCTCGCCGTCGTCCAGGTCGTCGACCTTCACGTCGAGGTGGCTCTGCTGCGGGACCGTCTGCCCCGGCCAGTCCGGCGCCCGGTAGTCGTCGACCTGCTGGAACGCCAGGATCGGACGGTGGTCGGTGAACGGGAGGGCGAGCTCCGCCCAGTCCTCGTCGAAGCCGACGATCTCCCCGCCGAGCAGCTCGGCGTAGAAGCGGGCGAGGGCGCGGGTGTCCGGGCAGTCCAGGACGACGACGTCGAGTGTGCCGATCATGGCCGACACGGTAGACCCATCAGCGTGCGGCGGTCAGGGCCTTCGTGATCCGCTGCAACGAGACGGTCTCGGCGGTCCCGAGTTCCTGCGCGAACAGGCTGAGCCGGAACTCCTCGAGCATCCACCGCGCGTGCACGAGCTCCGGGTGCGCCCCGACCGCGGGCGGGAAGGTGCCGCCGGCATCGGTGTAGCGGTCGGTCGCCACGGTGACCTCGCGCATCCAGGTCGCGTCTCGCCCGGGGTTCTGCAGCAGCTTCTGCACGCGCGCCTCGATGCCCTGCAGGTACACGCGGATGCGGCGCAGCCGGTCGAGCCCTGCGACGGCGACGAACCCGGGGAACACCAGGCGCTCCATCTGCTGCCGCATGTCGCTGAGGGCGGCGAGCAGCGACATCGAGTTCGCCTGCTTGAGTGCCCGTTCGGCGGAGCGCTGCGCCGCCAGGACGGCCGCGACCTCGGACACGGCGGTGAACATCGTGTCGACGACGGTGGCCGAAACGGCATCGCGGACCGACTCGAACTCGGCCTTCGTGAAGACGAGGCCGTCCGGGTGGGCCCGACGGATGCCGGCGTCGACCACGGCGGCCAGGACGTCGTCGAACAGCGCGGCGGTCGACGGGTAGGGGCTGGCGGCGAGCGCGAGCTTCTCCTGCGCGGTCAGGTGCGACTGGATGTACGACACGGGCGACGGCACCGCGTGCATCACCAGACGGCGGACCCCGGCAGGCATCCGGACGACCCGGTCCGACGGAGTGGCGAGCAACTGCACCCCGACGGTCGCCTTCGGACCCGTGCCTTCCTCGACCAGGGACGGGTACGCGCGGATGATGCCGCCGGCCTGCTTGGTGTCGAGGGTCTGCGGGAGGTCCTGGTCGGGCCAGGCGGTGAGTCCGGACTGTTCCAGCGGACGACCGGCACCGGCGGACGCGACGCGAGCCGCGCCTCCGGTCCGTCCCGCGCCCTTCGCCGTGGCGGAGGCGACGCTCTGCTGGGTCCGGTCCTTGAGCTTCGTCTGCAGGGCCGACAGGTCCTTGCCGGTCTCGACCCGGCGACCACGCTCGTCGACCACGGCCCACGTCGGCAGCAGGTGCGCGGGGACGCGGGACAGGTCGAAGTCGGACTCGGAGACCGGGACGTAGGTCATGCGCTGGATCGCCTTGGCGAGGGTGGCGCGGAACGACTCGGTCGGCTCGGTCGGGGCGTCGTCGGGCAGCTCGGCGACGATCTTCTCGGCCCAGTCGGCAGCGGGCACGACGTTCTTGCGGATCTGCTTCGGCAGCGACTTGATGAGCGCGGTGACGAGTTCCTTGCGGAGGCCGCGCACCTGCCAGTCGAAGCCCTCTTCACGCATCCGGGGTAGGAGCGCGAGGGGGACCTGCACGCTGACGCCGTCGTCCTGTGCGCCGGGCTCGAAGCGGTACTGGATGGCGAGACGCTGGTCGCCGCTCCGCCATTGGGTCGGGTACTCGACGTCGTCCTCGGCGGCCTCGGCCGCTGATTCGTCCAGCAGGTCCGACCGGCGCATCGTGAGCAGGTCCGGCTGCTCACGGCGGGTGGTCCGCCACCACCCCTCGAAATCCCGCGTCGTGGCGACGTCGGCCGGGATGCGGGCGTCGTAGAACTCGTAGACGTTCTCGTCGTCGAGCAGGATGTCCCGGCGGCGGGTGCGTTCCTCGAGCTGCTCGAGTTCCTTGCGGAGCTTCCGGTTGGCGCGGTCGAAGGCCTGCTGCGATTCCCACTCGCCCTCGACCAGGGCGTGCCGGATGAAGAGCTCGCGGGAGTGTTCCGGGTCGATCCGCGAGTACTGCACGCGGCGGCGCTGCACGATCGGGACGCCGAACAGGGTCACCCGCTCGTAGGCGACGACCGCCCCCTGCTTCTTCTCCCAGTGCGGTTCGCCGTAGGTGCGCTTGAGCAGGTCACCGGCGAGCGGCTCCACCCAGGCGGGGTCGATCCGGCCGACGGTCCGAGCGAACAACCGGCTCGTCTCGACGAGCTCGGCGGCCATCACGGCGTCCGGCTGCTTCTTCGCGAGCACGCTGCCCGGGAACACCACGAACCGGGTGTTCCGCGAGCCCAGGTAGTCGCGCTTCTCGCGGTCGCGCAGCCCGATCTGGCTGAGGAGTCCGGAGAGCAGCGCGCGGTGCACGGCGTCGCCGTCGTCGGAGCGGGCCTGCCCGACTCGGACGTCGACCTGCTTCGCGGCACGGGAGAGCTGCCGGTACAGGTCCTGCCACTCGCGGATGCGCAGGTAGTTCAGGAACTCGGCCTTGCACAGCCGGCGGAACGCGCTCGACGACAGTTCCTCCTGCTGCTCCTCGATGTGGTTCCAGAGGTTCAGCAGGGTCAGGAAGTCGCTCGTCGGGTCGGCGAAGCGGGCGTGCAGCTGGTCGGCGTGCGCACGCTTCTCGAGGGGCCGCTCGCGGGGGTCCTGGATGCTCAGGGCGCTGACGATGGCGATGACCTCGCGTCCGACGCCCTGCCGCCCGGCCTCGAGCACCATCCGACCGAGCCGGGGGTCGATCGGCAGCCGGGTCAGCTGTCGCCCGGACTTGGTGATGCGGCCGTCCTTGTCGACGGCGCGGAGCTCGCGGAGCAGGTCGAGGCCGTCCTTCACGCCCCGGCTGTCCGGCGGTTGCAGGAACGGGAACGACTCGATGTCCCCGAAGCCGAGCGAGATCATCTGCAGGATCACCGCGGCGAGGTTCGTGCGGAGGATCTCGGGGTCGGTGTACTCGGGGCGTCGGCCGAAGTCGTCTTCGGAGTAGAGCCGGATCGCGATGCCGGCACTCGTGCGGCCCGCTCGACCGGAGCGCTGACTGGCGCTGGCCTGGGAGATCGCCTCGATCGGCAGGCGCTGCACCTTGGCCCGCGGGGAGTACCGCGAGATGCGTGCCGTCCCGGTGTCGATCACGTACTTGATGCCGGGCACGGTCAGTGAGGTCTCGGCGACGTTCGTGGCGAGGACGACACGACGGCGGATGCCCGGGGTGTGCCGGCGCTCGAAGACCCGGTGCTGGTCGGCGGCGGACAGGCGGCCGTACAACGGCAGGACCTCGGTGCCCGGGTAGCGCTTGCCCTCGATCGCGTCCTGCGCGTCGCGGATCTCGTTCTCGCCGGACAGGAACACGAGCACGTCGCCCGGGTCCTCCTGCGCCAGCTCGTCGAGGGCGTCGGTGATGCCCTGCAGGGTGTCGCGGTCGTCGGCTGCGTTGCCGCTGTCACCGGTGCGGGAGTCCGACTCGTCGTCGGCGTCGTCGTCCTGGTCTTCGGCGACGAGGGGGCGGTACCGGATCTCGACCGGGTAGGTCCGGCCGGACACCTCGATGATGGGGGCGTCGTCGAAGTGCTTCGAGAACGACTCCGGGTCGATCGTCGCACTCGTGATGATGAGCTTCAGGTCGGGGCGACGGGGGAGCAGGCGCTTCAGGTAGCCCAGCAGGAAGTCGATCGTCAGGGACCGCTCGTGCGCCTCGTCGATGATGATCGTGTCGTACCGCTTCAGGTCGCGGTCGAAGTGGATCTCGTTCAGCAGGATGCCGTCGGTCATCAGCTTCACGCGGGTCTCGGAGCTCACCTTGTCGGTGAACCGGACCTGGTAGCCGACGAGCCCGCCGAGCTCCCCGCCGCCCAGTTCTTCCGCCACACGCTCGGCGATGGTCCGCGCCGCGATCCGGCGGGGCTGGGTGTGCCCGATGTGCTCACGACCGAGCTCGAGGCAGATCTTCGGCAGCTGCGTCGTCTTGCCCGAGCCGGTGGCCCCGGCGACGATGACCACCTGGTTGTCACGGATGGCAGCCGCGATGTCGTCCCGCCGCTGCGAGACCGGCAGTTCGGGCGGGTACGTGATGACGGGCAGCGGAGAAGACATGAGCATTCCAGGATACAGGCGCGCCGGGCGGGAGGCGCGTCAGGCGATCTGCTGGGCCAGGGCGTCCGCCGACCGGGACGGCAGTTCGCACACCCGGTCGTGGCAGACGTACGCGGCAGGGTCGAGCACGTCGCGTCCCTCGAACACCGAGAACCCCGCCTCGGCCCAGTCGCGTGCCTGCTCCGGCGTCGTGGTGGCGACGACCGTACCGGGGCGCCGACCACGGTGTGCCACGGCCCGCATCGGGTCGTCGGTGCCGCTCGTGACGACGACGATCTCGCGCGACGGCCGTTGTAGGGCGAGGGCGACACCGAGGGCATCCGCGTGACCGAGGGGTCGCTCGGTCCCGGTGCGGGCGCGGTCGGCGATGAGTCGTGCCGCGGCGACCCGCAGTGCCTCGTCGCCCGTCAGTGCCCCGAGCGTCGCGGCGGCCGACGCCAGCGCCACGGTGCCGGACCGCATCGCCGTCTGCGGCTGTTCGCCCGTGGCCGTCCCCGCCGCGGCCAGCACCGGGTCGACGTCGAAGCGCTCGGCCAGGCCGTCGTCGACGAGCGAACGTGCGACGGTCGCGTAGGAGACCTCGCCCGTCACCAGGGCCAGTTCGAGCAGCCCTTCGGCGAGCAGTCCGACGTCCTCCACGGTGGCCGGAGCAGAGGACGCCCCGCGCGGTGTGCTGGACCGCACCGTCACGTGGCCGTCCTGCACGTGGGCGGCGAGGACCGCGTCGGCCGCGCCCCGCGCGAGCGCGACGAGTTCCGGGTCGCCGTGCCGTGCGCCGGCGATCGCGAGCCCCCGGATCGCCAGGCCGTTCCAGCCCGTGAGCACCTGGTCGTCCAGCGGTGGCGGGTCGAGCTGGGCGCGCTCGGCGATCGGCCGGCGGTACCACTCGCCCTCGACCCGACGGCCGTCGATGGTCGACTCGCTGTCCTGCGCGGCGACGAAGGCCCCGTCGGCACGGCGCAGGGTGTCCCGGAGGAAGTCGGCGATGCCGCGGGCCTGCTCGGCACCCGCGACCGCGAGCAGCCCCGCGTTGTCGTAGAGCATCCGTTCGTAGTGCGGCACGCTCCAGTCGCGCTTGGTTGCGTACCGGAAGACGCCGCCGTCGGCATCCGTCAGCTCGGACGCGCGGATCGCGTACAACGACCGGTCGAGCAGCCCGTCGGCCTCGGCGTCGCCGTCGGCCGCCGCGTCGGCGAAGAACTCGAGCAACGGTGTGCTCGGGAACTTCGGCGCGCCGCCGAAACCGCCGTAGGTGGTGTCCTCTGCCTGGGATAGCTGTTCCGTGACGGCCCGGATGGCGTCGACGGACGGGAGGCCCGGGTCGGCTCCGATACCGCCCTCGCCCGAGCGGGTGGCAGCGTCCGCCACGGCGCTTTGCCGGATCGCCGTCGCGATGGCCGAGGCGTTCGCGTCGACCTCGTGGCGACGCTCGGTCCAGGCGTCGAGCACCGCGGCCAGGATCTGCCGGAACGCCGGGACCTGCCCGACGGGAGTGGGTGGGAAGTACGTCCCCGCGAAGAAGACGTGGCCGTCGGGCGTCAGGAACGTCGTCAGCGGCCAGCCGAGCTGTTGCGTGAACGCACTCGCCGAGGCCATCAGGCTCGCGTCGACGTCCGGCCGTTCTTCGCGGTCGACCTTCACCGACACGAAGTCCCGCCGGAGCAGCTCGCCGATCTCCGGGTCGGCGAAGCTCTCGCGCGCCATGACGTGGCACCAGTGGCACGTGGCGTACCCGACGGACACCAACACCGGGACCCCGCGCTCGCGCGCTTCGGCGAACGCCTCGGGACCCCACTCGCGCCAGTCCACCGGGTTGTCGGCGTGCAGACGCAGGTAGGGGCTGACCGAGGTACCGAGGCGGTTGTCGTTCATGGCTCCAGCGTGCCCGCACCCGACTGGGCGGACCACCGCCCGGGGACAACTGTGGAGGGAACGCCTGCTCTGCACAGGCCGTGCGGGGAGATTAGCCCTCGAGCCACCCCGTGATCGACGCGAGCCGTGCGGCCACCTGGGCGGGGCTCTGGCCGTCGGTGTCCACCCGGGTGACCGTGTCCGCGGTGGCCGAGTCGAGCCTCCCGGCCGTCCGCGTGCTGTGCGCGAGCTGCGCCTGCGGGACCGCGCCACCCGCTCGTCGTGCGAGCCGGTCGGCGGTCGCGCCGTCGGATGCGCGGAGCAGGACGACGCGCACCAGCGGATCGTCGCCCATCGCCGCAGCGAGGCGCTCGTGCTCGAGCACGGACACGGTGTTCGTGTAGACGAGCCGGTGGTGCGCGATCGCCCGGTAGCCGGCCCAGATCGCGGCGAGGTTCCGCTCGGCGAGGCGCGCCTCGGGGTGTTCGACGTGCGGTACCGGGTGCGCGAGGTCGAGCAGGTCGCCCTCGATCACCGCGTGCCGGACGTCCGCCGCGACGAGCAGGTCGTGCAGCGCCTCGGCTGCCGTGGACTTGCCCACCCCGGAGCGTCCGCCGATGAACAGGACCTCGGACCGGGGCACCGTGTCAGCCCAGGTTGAGGGAGAGGAGCGCGAGTGCGGCGTCCTCGGGGCCGTAGTCGAACATGTGCTCCCAGAACGGGTCGTCGGCCCACGGGACGTCGCCGTCGGCGGGCGTCGCGTGGGCGGTATCGACCAGCCATGCCAGTTCCGGGGCGACGGCGGTCGCGAACTCCGGCGGTTCCCAACCCAGGGCGCGTGCCGCAGTGGTGTCGAGGACGAACGGCGGTCGTGACGACCACGGCGTGCCACCCACGAACGCGGGCGCGTCCTCGTCGAGCAGGACCTCGTCGAACCGGTGGTCCAGGTGTCCGCCGATCGTCCGCACGATCTCGAGCGCGGTCGGGGCCGAGGCATCCGCGACGTTGAGGATCCGGCGGTCCGGCGCGTCCGCGACGAGTCGGACGAGCGAACCGATGCCGCTCGCCGCCGTCGTGTGGTCGACGCCGCGGCCGTGGTCGGCGAGCAGGATGCGCTCCCGGCCGTCGAGCACACGGCGGACGACGAACCACTCCCGCGGGCGGCCGATGCCGACGCCGTACACCTTGGACGGGCGGAGCACCGTGACCGGAGCACCGTGGTCGAGCAGAACCTGCTCGGCGGCCACCTTCGCGGCGCCGTAGCCGTCACGACTCGTCGGGTCCCCGTCGCCGGCGGCGACCGTGGGCTGGATCTCGGTGACCGCGCCGCCGAACACCGGCTTGTCGAGCGAGTTCGCGTGCCGACCCTGCTCGTCGGCGTAGACGGCCTTCGACGAGACGAAGACCGTCGAGCCGACGTCGTCGAGGAACGGCAGGAGCTGCTGGGCGTCGTCGCGGGTCAGGCCGACGGTGTCGACGAGCAGGTCGGCTCCGGGGCGGAGCAGGTCACGCAGGACGGACCGGTCGCGGCGGTCACCGGGCGTGAACGTGGCGCCGGAAGCGGTCAGCGCGTCCGCTGCGGGGCCGCCTCGGCGTGCGAGGACGTCCACCTGCCAGTCGTCGCCGCCGCGGCCCGAGGCGTCGAGGAGCTCCCGTGCGACGGCCGAGCCGATGCCGCCGGTGCCGCCGAGGATGACCGCGCGTCTGGTGCTCATGGTGCAACGGTAGTGCGGCGGGGCCGTCGGTCCTCGGCTGTCGTTCCGCGGCCGTCGGCCCGGCGCGGCCGTCGTTCCGCGATCGGTTCCGTCAGGAGGCGAGCTGCTCGTGCCGCCACCAGTCGGCCAGCGAGCCGTCGTAGACCTTCACCCGGTCGTGTCCGAGCACCGTCAGGGCGAGGGCGTCGACGCACGCGGCGCTGCCCACCCCGCAGTACGTGACGATCTCGTCGGCACCGATCACCGCGGCGAAGGCCCGCTCGAGCTCGGCGCCGCGCAGGTACGCGTTCGTCTCGGGGTCCACCAGGGTGTCCGCCGTGATCGGGGTGCTGCCCGGCACGATCGGCGGGTGGTCGTCCCCGAGGGCCGCCCAGGGCGCGGCGAACACCAGGGATGCCGGCTCTTCGCCGGAGACCGCACGGGTGACGCGGTCGTGGTCGGCCCAGAGCGCACGTTCTTCGCCGGCCAGGAACGCACCGGCATCGGGGTCGGACGGCGTCGCGCGAGTGTGGAGTGCGCCCACGCGGACCGGGCGGCCCTCGTCGCGCCACTTCGTGAAGCCACCGTCGAGCACCGCGACCGAGTCGAAGCCGAACGAACGGAAGATCCACCACAGGCGTGCCGACCACTCGCCGACGCTGTCGTCGTAGACCACCACGGTCGAGGTGTTCGTCACGCCGAGCTGTGCCGCGGCGACCTCGAAGCGCTCGGCGCCGGGGCGGGTGAACGGGACGTCGGCGTCGGCGGCGGAGAAGTCGTCGATCAGGTCGGCGAAGCGGGCGCCGGGCACGTGGCCGCGCTGCTCGTGGGCGTCCCGCCCGGGGAGCCAGCTGGTGTCGAACCCGGCCCCGACCGTGTGCACCGAGGCGTCGAGCACGACGAGCTCGTCAGCACCGAGGTGGTCTGCGAGCCACTGCGTCGACACGAGTGGTGAGGTCAGGACGGGGGCCATGCCGCACACCATAATCCGCACCCCTGACGTGGGCCAGAGTCGTGGACACACGGCGCAACCGCAGGCACCGAGTGCGTGCGCATCGATCGACGATGCACGCGTCGTTCGACAGGTGGATCGTCGTGGAACGGGTGTCGCCCCCCACCCACCCACACGCACGACGGCCCGCCCCGGCAGAACCGGAACGGGCCGAAGACGCTGAGCGAACCGCCAGTGTCAGTGCGCTGCGGCGGGGATGCTCCCGGTCGTGGCGGACCCGGCACGTGCGAGCCGCTCGACCCGCACCGACTGCCGGTTGATGAGCAGTCCGCCGGCCAGGGCGACGAGCACGAGCACGCCGGCCGAGATGCCGAACGCCACGTGGTACCCGTCGAGCGTGGCCTCGGCCTGCTGCAGCTTGGTCGGGGCGGCGGTCAGCCCGGACAGGCTGTTCGACACCACGTCGGCGAAGATCGTCGACAGCAGCGCCGTGCCGATCGAGCCACCGATCTGCTGCATGGTGTTGACCGTCGCCGAGGCGACACCGGCGTCGGCCCGGGCGACCCCGGTCGTCGCGGTGTTCATCGCGGACGAGAAGATCGTGCCCATGCCGAGGCCGATGACGATCAGCGCCGGCAGGACGGTGCCCGCGTAGGAGCTGTCCAGGTCGGTGCGGAGCAGCAGCAGGAGCCCGGTCGCGGCGACCAGGCCACCGGCGAAGATGAGCACCTTCGGCCCGACGCGCGGCAGCAGGCGGCCACCGATCTGCGTCGCCGAGATCATGATCGACAGCGGCATCGGCAGGAACGCGAGACCGGTCTGCAGCGAGCTGAAGCCGAGGGTCTGCTCCAGGTAGTAGGTCAGGAACAGGAAGATGCCGAACATGCCGATCGCGACGAGGCCGATCGCGATGAACGAGCCGCCGCGGTCACGGTCGAGCACGACGCGCAGGGGCAGCAGCGGGTGGGCGACGCGGGTCTCGATGAACACGAACGCGGCGATCAGCACGACACCGCCGGCGAGCATGGCGATCGTGACGGGGGAGTCCCAGCCGTTCGTCTCGGCGTTCGAGAAGCCGTAGACGACGCCGACCAGCCCGAGCGTGATGGTGATGACGCCGAGCACGTCGATGCGCGGACGCTCGACCTTCGGCGGCTTCTCCATGAAGACGAGTGCGCCGATCACGCCGAGCACGGCGAAGACGACGTTGACGTAGAGGCACCAGCGCCACGAGGCGTACTCGGTCAGCACGCCGCCGAGCAGCAGGCCGATGGCCGCACCCGAGCCGGCGATGGACCCGAAGATGCCGAACGCGCGACCGCGTTCCTTGGGGTCGCGGAACGTGGTGGTCAGCATGCCGAGTGCGGACGGGGCGAGCAGCGCGCCGAAGACACCCTGCAGCGCGCGGGCCGCGACGAGCAGGCCGAACGAGTCGGCGAGCCCACCGAGCACCGAGGCGACGGCGAAGCCGACGAGCCCGATGATGAAGGTGTTCTTGCGCCCGAACAGGTCGCCGAGACGACCGCCGAGCAGCAGCAGCGAACCGAAGGCCAGCGAGTACGCGGTGACGATCCACTGTCGCTGGTCGGTGCCGAAGTCCAGGTCGGCCTGGGCCGAGGGCAGGGCGATGTTCACGATGGTCGCGTCGAGCACGACCATCAGCTGTGCGAGGGCGATGACCGCCAGGGCGATCCAGCGGTGGTTGCTCTTGGCGGGGGTGGTGCCCGGAGTCGTGGGTGCTGTCCCGGTGGGGGTCGGCACGGTGTGTTCTGCCGTCACGGCAGCCTCCTTCGAGAAGGTTGGAGGGTGGGGTGGAGGTGCGCGCCGTCGGGCACTCCCGAGATGTGGTGGTGACGAAACCGGATGCGATGCATCCGTTTGTGGTCAGTGTAGACCGAAACGGAAGGAGGGCATCCACTTGTTCCCAGAAAGTGCAACTACGGTCGGATCGTGAGCACCACCGAGTCCGCGTCCGACCTCGAGCGACCGCTGCGCGCCGACGCAGCGCGCAACCGCGAGCTGATCCTGCAGACGGCACGCAAGTGCTTCGCGGAGCGCGGGCTCTCCGTCACGTTGAACGACATCGCGCACGAGGCCGGCGTCGGGGTTGGCACCGTCTACCGACGGTTCGCCGACAAGGACTCCCTGATCGAGGCGCTGCTCGCCACCAAGTTCGAGGCCATGAACGACGCCGCAGCGCGCGCCGCGGACGTGTCCGACCCGCGCGAGGCGCTCCGGGTGTACCTGATGGGCGTCTTCGCGTTCCGTGCACGCGACCGCGCCCTCGCCGACGCCATCGTCCGTGCCGGCAAGGCCCGTCCGTCCATCGTGCAGGAGCGCGACCGGCTCGAACGCCAGGTCGCCGCGATCATCGGCCGCGCCGAGACCGCCGGCGTCGTCCGCCCCGGCTTCGACTACCGGGACCTGCCGATGCTCACCGCGATGGTCGGTGCGGTCGCCGACGCCACCCGTGAGCACGACCCTGATGCCTGGCGCCGCTACGCGGAACTCCTGATCCAGGGCGTCCTGCCGGGCACGGACGACACCGCGCCGATGCTCGGCGACCCGCTGGACCGCGAGTCGATCGAGCGCGCCCTGCACGCGCAGTCCTGACCACGGACGGACTGGCGCGGACCGCTCAGCGGTGACGCGAAGCGTCACGCGGGCCGCGCCGACCGAGCTTGCGAGGGAGGTGTGGCGGCGCTGCCACGGGCCTCCAGTCCGGCGGTAGTAGCCACCAGAGCGCCCAGCGCGACGGGCGCGGCCGGACCAGCCAGGCCTGCCAGCCCTGCCCGGCCGGCTACAACCAGCTGGGGATCCAGTAGTGCGACCGGACGAAGTCCCACGGCACCTGCATCGCCGTCCACATCGGGTACCAGTAGACCGAGGCCAGCACGACGACGCCCAGGTACACGCCGACCCACAGGATCGCCCGCGACCTGCGGGACCGTTCGTCGCTCCGCCTGCCGAGCACCAACCCGATCGCGGCGGCCAGCGCCATCACCATGTAGGGCTCGAAGGCGATCGTGTAGAACTGGAACACCGTCCGGTCGACGTACATCAGCCAGGGCAGGTACCCCGCCGCGACGCCGAGCAGGACGAAGCCGTACTCCCACTTCCGGCGCAGGATCCAGAGCACGAGCAGCGCCACCGTCGCGATGACCGAGGCGTACCAGATGAACGGGTTCGCGATGCCGGTGATCGCCTCGCCGCAGCGGTTCGCCCAGCAGCCGTCCTGTCCGGCGTCCGTGCCGACGTAGAACATCGACGTGGGGCGCTGCATCACGAGCCAGAGCAGCGGGTTCGCCTGGTACGAGTGCGGGGTGTGCAGCCCGATGTTGAAGGCGTAGATCTCCGACTGGTAGTGCCACCAGTTCTGCAGGCTGTCCGGCACCCAGGCGAGCAGCCCGGTCCAGCGGTCGCCGCCCGAGGACAGCCAGTTGCGGTCCCAGCCGTCCTTCGACACGAACCAGCCGGTCCAGGACGCCACGTAGGTCACCGCGGCGATCGGCACGGTCAGCAGGAACGACACCGGTGCCTGCTGCAGCAGCGCGCTCGACGACCAGAACTCCACCCCGGCGCGGCGGCGCATCATCATGTCGCTCAGCACGGAGTACACCGCGAAGAACGCCAGGAAGTACACCCCCGACCACTTCGTCGCCGCTGCCAACCCGAGGGCCAGGCCCATCGCGAACAACCACGGTCGCCACCAGAACACCGGCCCCCACAGGGTGGTCCGGCCGGCGGCGGCGCGGGCGGCGACCCACTCGTCGAGCCGCCGTTGGCTCTGCCGGCGGTCGAGCAGCAGCGCCCCGAACCCGAGGATGACGAAGAAGGTCAGGATGCCGTCGAGGAGCGTCACCCGCGACATCACGATCGCCTGCCCGTCGATCGCGAGCAGGAAGCCGGCGAGCGTGCCGATCATCGTCGAACGGAACAGCGACCGGGCGATCACGGCGGTGAGGAACACCGTCGCGATGCCGAGCACGGCCACCGTGAAGCGCCAGCCGAACGAGTTGTCCGCCCCGAACAGCAGCATCCCGAGGCCGATGAGGTACTTGCCGAGCGGCGGGTGCGCGATGAACTCCGCGGCGCTCGTGAAGACGTCCGTCTCACCGCGCACGAACCGGTCGTCGGTCGTCGGGGCGCCGTCACCGCTCGGGTTCGCGGGCCAGGTGCCCTCGTACCCGAGGTGCACGATCGACCAGCCGTCCTTGACGTAGTACGTCTCGTCGAACACGAGCGAGTGCGGGTTGCCGAGGTTCACCACCCGCAGCACGGCGGCGAGGAGCGTCACCGCGAGCGGACCCGTCCACCGCCACACGGCGACGCGCTGCGACGTGGAGAGCACCCGCCCCCACCAGTCGTCCAGGCGCGAGCCGACCGGCCCGTCGGGCACGGCCGTGCGGTCGTCGGTCAGCTCGCTGGTCATCGCTGAGCATCCTACGGATCGACCACATGTCCCCGCTGCGACTGGGGTGCGGGGACAATGGGTGCGTGATCGTCCTCGCAGCAACGCCCATCGGCAACCTCGGGGACGCCTCGCGCCGTCTCGTCGAGACCCTCTCCAACGCCACGGTCGTCGCGGCGGAGGACACCAGGACCGCCATCCACCTGATGCGCGCTCTCGGCATCGAGAACCGTCCGCGGCTCATCGCCCTGCACGAGCACAACGAGCGGGCGAAGGCGTCCGAGGTCGTCGAGCTCGCCCGCGACGAGGACGTCGTGGTCCTGACCGACGCCGGCATGCCCGCGATCAGTGACCCCGGCTTCCCGCTCGTCGAGGCCGCCGCGGCCGCCGGGGTCACCGTCACCGCCCTGCCCGGGCCGTCGGCCGTGCTCATGGCGCTCGCCGTGTCCGGGCTGCCCACCGACCGCTTCACGTTCGAGGGGTTCCCGACCCGCAAGGCCGGGGAGCGCCGTCGGGCGTTCCAGGCGCTGGCGGGGGAGCAGCGGACGATGGTGTTCTTCGAGTCGCCGCACCGGCTGGCCGAGACCCTGGCGGACATGGCCGTCGGGTTCGGGGACGACCGACGCGCCGCGGTCTGCCGTGAGCTCACGAAGCTGTACGAAGAGGTCCGCCGTGGGCCGCTGGACGAACTCGTCGCGTGGGCGTCCGAGGGTGTCCGGGGTGAGATCTGCATCGTCGTCGCCGGCGCCGCGGAGGCCACCGAAGAAGCCACGCTCGACGACGGCGTGCGCCTGGTGCTCGAGCGGGTGGCCGCCGGCATGCGCATGAAGGAGGCCGCCGCGGCGGTCGCGGACGCGACCGGGCTGTCGAAGCGGGACCTCTACGAAGGGGCGCTCGCGGCGCGCTGAGCGGGGCTCGTCACGTTCGCATCCGCCGGTCTGGAGGCGCGGGGCGGGCCTGTCACGGGCCTCCAGGACCCGGTTCTCCACAGTCCACCGCCGCACGCGTCATCAGGGTTCGGTGCGCCCGTAGGATGGTCCGCATGTCCGCCGGGTCCTCGTTCAGCATCACCACGCCGATCTTCTACGTGAACGACGTGCCCCACATCGGGCACGCCTACACCGAGGTCGCCGCGGACTTCCTCGCGCGCTGGCACCGGCAGCGCGGTGACGACACCTGGCTGCTCACCGGCACCGACGAGCACGGGCAGAAGATCCTGCGCACCGCCTCGGCGAACGACGTCTCGCCCAAGGAATGGGCCGACCGGCTGGTCAACGACGCCTGGAAGCCACTGCTCGACACGGTCGACGTCGCGAACGACGACTTCATCCGCACCACCGACGAGCGGCACGAGCGCGGCGTGACGGCGTTCCTGCAGAAGCTCTACGACGACGGCTTCATCTACGCCGGCGAGTTCGAGGGCTTCTACTGCGTGGGCTGCGAGGAGTACAAGCAGCCGAGCGACCTGGTCGCCGGCACCGGTGCGTACGAGGGTCAGCAGGTCTGCGCGATCCACTCGATCCCGGTCGAGGTGCTGGCCGAGCGCAACTACTTCTTCCGGATGTCCGACTTCGAGCAGCGCCTGCTCGACCTGTACGAGTCGAACCCGCTGTTCATCCAGCCCGAGAGCGTCCGCAACGAGATCATCTCGTTCGTCAAGCAGGGGCTCCGCGACCTGTCGATCTCGCGCTCCAGCTTCGACTGGGGCATCAAGATCCCCTGGGACAGCGACCACGTGCTGTACGTGTGGTTCGACGCCCTGCTCAACTACGTCACGGCGCTCGGCTACGGCACCGACGACGACGAGGCCTTCAAGCGCCTCTGGCCGAGCGTCCACATCGTCGGCAAGGACATCGCCCGCTTCCACGCCGTCATCTGGCCGGCGATGCTCATGGCCGCCGGGCTGCCGGTGCCGGAGCGCGTCTTCGGCCACGGCTGGCTGCTCGTCGGCGGCGAGAAGATGTCCAAGTCGAAGCTGACCGGCATCGCGCCGTCGGAGATCACCGACACGTTCGGGTCCGACGCCTTCCGCTACTACTTCCTGCGCGCCATCACCTTCGGGCAGGACGGCAACTTCAGCTGGGAAGACATCTCGGCGCGCTACCAGGCCGAGCTCGCGAACGGCTACGGCAACCTGGCGTCGCGCCTGGTCGCCATGCTGCAGAAGTACTGCGACGGCGAGGTCCCGGAGCGCGGTGCGCTGACCGAGTCCGACCAGGCGATCGACGCCCTGGCCGTCTCGGTCACCGAGCGTGCCGAAGCCGCCATCGCCGCCTTCGCCCCGCACGAGGCGATCGCGAGCGTGTGGGAGCTCGTCGACGCCCTGAACGGCTACATCACCGAGCAGGCGCCCTGGGCCCTGGCGAAGGACGACGCCAACCGCGAGCGCCTCGGCACGGTCCTGACCACCGCGCTCCGCGGCCTCGGCACCGTCACCGTCCTGCTGTCCCCGGTCATGCCGAAGGCGACCGAGAAGCTCTGGGCCTCGATCGGTGCCGGCGGGTCCGTCGCCGAGCAGCGGGTCGACCGCGCGTTCGAGTGGCAGGGTGCGTCGCACGTGGTGCCGCTCGAGAGCGGGCTGTTCCCCCGGATCGAGCAGGTCTCCGCGTGACCGACGCCGAGTCGCACGTCCGGTCCCGCGGTGACGGGGCGTCCGGTGGCTCGAAGCGCGACCTGACGTACCCGCCGCTGCCGCAGGCGCTCGTCGTGCCGGTGTACGACAACCACACCCACATGGAGATCGCCGACGGTGTCGGCGACGGCGGCGACGGTCCGCTCGAGTACCGCGAGCACCTCGACCGTGCCTCGAGCGTCGGCGTGCGCGGTGTCGTGCAGGTCGGCACCGACCTCGCCACCTCGGAGTGGTCCGCGTCGATCGCCGCCCGGGAGCCCCGGGTCCTGGCCGCCGTCGCGCTGCACCCGAACGAAGCGCCCGTGCTGCAGGAACAGGGGCTGCTCGACGAGCACCTCGCCGGCATCGAACGGCTCGCCGCGCTGCCGCGGGTCCGGGCGATCGGTGAGACCGGCCTCGACTTCTTCCGCACCGGCGAGGACGGCCGTGACGCCCAGGTCCGTTCGTTCGAGGAGCACATCCGCATCGCGAAGGAGCACGACCTCGCGCTGACGATCCACGACCGCGACGCGCACGACGCCGTGGTCGAGGTCCTCGACCGCGTGGGCGCGCCGGAGCGGACCGTCTTCCACTGCTTCTCCGGCGGCCCGGACCTCGCCCGGCTCTGCGCCGAGCGCGGCTGGTACATGTCGTTCGCCGGCACCGTGACGTTCAAGAACGCCGCACTGCTGCGTGAAGCCCTGGTCGTCGCCCCGCGGCACCTGATCATGATCGAGACCGACGCACCGTTCCTGACGCCCACCCCGTTCCGTGGTCGCCCGAACGCGCCGTACCTCATCCCGCTCACCCTGCGGTCGATGGCGGAGACGCTCGGCACGGACGCCTCGATGCTCGCGGCCCAGATCGCCTCGAACACCGAGCTCGTCTACGGCGCGTGGGACGCCGAGCCCGTGACGGTGGAGGAGTAGTCGTGGGTGCCCTGCTCGGCCCGGCGGAGATCCGGGAGCTCGCGGCCGAACTCGACGTCACCCCGACGAAGAAGCTCGGCCAGAACTTCGTGCACGACGCCAACACCGTGCGGCGCATCGTGTCCGTCGCCGGTGTGACCCCGTCGGCACGGGTGCTCGAGATCGGCCCGGGGCTCGGGTCGTTGACGCTCGGGCTCACCGAGACCGGCGCGCCCGTCACCGCGGTCGAGATCGACAAGCGCCTGGCCGCCAAGCTCCCGTCGACGGTGTCGTCGATGCAGCCGGACGCCAGGCTGACGGTCGTGCAGCAGGACGCCATGACCGTCGCCGCCGCGGATCTCGACGTCGAGCCGACGCACCTCGTCGCGAACCTGCCGTACAACATCTCCGTGCCCGTGCTGCTGCACCTGCTCGCGACCTTCCCGTCGATCGAGCGGTCGCTCGTCATGGTGCAGGCCGAGGTCGGGTACCGGCTCGCCGCCGGTCCGGGCAGCAAGGTCTACGGTTCGCCGAGCGTCAAGGCCGCCTGGTACGGGTCGTGGAGCACCGCCGGGTTGGTCAGCCGTCAGGTCTTCTGGCCGGTGCCGAACGTCGACAGTGTCCTGGTGGCGTTCGACCGGCACGAGCCCCCGGGTGACGAACTCCTGCGGTCGCGGGTGTTCACGCTGGTGGACGCGGCGTTCCAGCAGCGACGCAAGATGCTGCGGCAGAGCCTGTCCGGGGTGCTCGGCGGCAGTGCGCACGCGTCCGAGGTCCTGACGGCGGCGGGCATCGACCCGACCGCCCGGGGTGAGGCGATCGGTGTGGACGACTTCGTGCGGCTCGGGCGGACGGTCCTGGCGGCCGCGGAGTAGTTCGTTCCTCGCCCGGCGACGGCCCCGCCCTGACGCCTGCGTGCTGCGTACCTGCTGACCGCGATGGTGCGAGGTTCTGTGTTCCGTGCGAGCCGAAGTGGCTCGCACGGAACACAGAACCTCGCACGGTGCGAACGCCGGCCGGCCGCCCGACTCAGTGCTCGCGGGAGGCCATCATCTCGAGGATCTGCTGGTGGTTGCCGTTCCGCTCGGCGAAGCGCAGCGGGTGCACGTTCTGCACCAGGATCTCCGGGGCTGCGCCGGACTCGATGAGCGCCATGACCTCGTCGGCGAAGGCGTCGAGCGGCATCCCACCGAAGTCGGCGCCGCCCATCAGGTCGGTCATGACGGCCGGCGGGGCGAGCTCGAGCACCTCGAGCGACGACCCCACGAGCTGCTGACGGAGGGCCTGCGTGTAGGCGTGCACACCGGCCTTCGTCGCGCTGTACGTCGGTGATGCGGTGAGCGGGACGAACGCGAGACCGGAGCTGACGGTCATCAGGGTGGCCGAGGGCTGGGCGAGCAGGTGCGGCAGGAACGCGTCGATGAGCCGGATCGTGCCGACCAGGTTCGTCTGGACGAGCTCGAGGGCGTCGTGGATGTGCTCGGGGTCGCGGAGGTCCTCGTCGCGCATGATCCCGGACATGGTGATCAGGGCATCGAGCGACGGGTACGCCTCGAGCACCGAGGTGGCAGCGGCTTCGATGGACGCCGCGTCGGCGACGTCGATCTGCACGGTGCCGAAGCCGTGCTCGGCGGCGAGGGAGTCGAGGAGCGCCTGGCGGCGGCCGCCGATGACGACGGTGCTGCCGGCGGCCTGCAGGCGCTGGGCGAGCGCGAGACCGATGCCCGAGGTCGCGCCGGGGATGAAGACGGTGGAGTTCGTGATGTCCATGGCGACCACGATGCTCGGTGGACAGGGACGCAACCAGAGCGCGGTCATCGGGGGATCGGCGATCCCTGGCACCCGGGGCGGAAGCGGACGATGATCGACCCATGGACCGTGCCGCGCTCGCCGACTTCCTCCGCCGTCGCCGTGAGCTGCTGCGCCCGGAGGACGTCGGTCTCGGGCAGGGTCCACGACGCCGGACCCCGGGGCTCCGCCGCGAAGAGGTCGCTGCCCTCGCCGGCATGTCCGTCGACTACTACACGCGACTCGAGCAGCAGCGCGGACCGCAGCCGTCCGAGCAGATGATCGCCGCGATCGCCCGGGCCCTGCGGTGCAGCCTCGACGAGCGCGACCACCTGTTCCACCTGTCCGGGCAGAACGCCCCGACCCGGATGCACCGCGCCGACCACGTCGACCCGGCGATCCTGCGGGTTCTGGACCGGCTCGAGGACACCCCGGCGATCGTCGTCAGTCACCTGGGCGAGACCCTGGTCGAGAACCGGCTCGCGGCGGCGCTCCTCAGCAGCTCGGTCGGCCTGCCGGGCAACCGCCGGTACCAGGCGTGGCGGTGGTTCGTGACGGGTGAGGAGCTCGCGAGGTACGCACCCGAGCAGCACGAGCGGCTGGGGCGGGTGGTGGTCGCGTCGCTCCGGGCGGCCGTCGGGCTCGCGGGCCCGGGCGACCGTCGGGCGACGGAACTCATCGCCGAGCTGCAGACGCGCAGTGCCGAGTTCGGCGACCTCTGGGCCAAGCACGAAGTGGCCACGCGCTGGTCGGACAACAAGACGATCGTGCAGCCGGAGCTCGGCCGCATCACCGTCGACTGCCAGGTGCTGCACACCGACGACCAGGCGCAGGCCCTGCTGCTCTTCACCGCGCCTCCAGGATCAGAGGACGCACAGAAGCTCGAGCTCCTCGGCGTCGTCGGACAGCAGACCTTCGCCGGCTGACACGGCGCACGGTGCGGGTTCGCTCGGCTCGTGCGAGGTTGGTCGACCCCGCACGGTGCGAGGTTCGTCAGCCCGTGCATCGTTGACCGCTCGGTGCCGCCCTACAGTCCGTCACCGAGCGACCAACCTCGCACCGACCGGACAAGCGCGCACCGTGCGACCCGCCCGCCCCCGCCCCGCCCCGAGAAGCAACGCCACGTCACACACTTGGGCACGTGCGGTATACCGTGCCTAGGGTGGGGGCGTGAGCACTCCGCGCGTGTACGTCATCCACGAGAACCCCGAGTGGTTCCCCCCGCTCGCCGCCGCCTTCGAGGCCGAGGGCGTCCCGGTCGAGGAGATCCTGCTGACCGAGGGGCAGATCGACCTCGCGGCCGAGCCGGCCCCCGGCGTCTACTGGAGCCGCATGTCCGCGAGCTCCCACACCCGCGGCCACGAGCACAGCAAGGAGTACACCCGGGCGATCCTCGGCTGGCTCGAGCGTGCCGGCCGCCAGGTCGTCGGCGGCAGCCACGTGCTCGAGCTCGAGGTGTCGAAGGTCGCCCAGCACGGGCTCCTGCAGCAGGCCGGGTTCGACGTGCCCCGCACGACCGCCGTGTTCGGCACGACGACGCTCAAGGACGCCGCCCGCACCTTCACCGACGGGCAGGACGTCCCCTTCATCACGAAGCACAACCAGGGCGGCAAGGGCCTGGGCGTGCGGCGGTTCGACTCGCTCGCCGAGTTCGACGCCTACGTCGACAGCCCCGAGTTCGAGGCCCCGGTCGACGGCATCACGCTGCTGCAGGAGTACCTGACGGCCCGCGAACCCTTCATCACCCGCGTCGAGTTCGTCGGCGGCGAGTTCGTGTACGCGGTCCGCGTCGACACCAGCGCCGGCAGCTTCGAGCTCTGCCCCGCCGACGCGTGCGAGGTGCCGCAGGTCATCGCGGGTGCCGTCTGCGACGTCCCTGGCACCGAGACCATCGGCGCGCCCCCGGCGTTCGCCGTCCGGACCGAGATCACCGCCGAGCACCCGCTGGTCCAGCAGCTCCGCACGTTCCTCGCCGACCAGCGCGTCACCATCGCGGGCGTCGAGTTCATGGAGACGACGGACGGCCGCACCGTCGTCTACGACATCAACACGAACACGAACTACAACCCCGCGGTCGAGGAGTCCGCGCCGGCCTCCGGCCCGCGCTCCATCGCGAAGTACCTCGGTGGCCTGCTGGCAGCGGAGTACGCGGCGCAGCTCACGGCCTGAGAACGCAAGAACCACCGGACTGGAGGCCCGTGGCGGGCCCGCCACGACTGCCTCCGCTGGCTCCGGCAGCGCGATCCGCACAACGCTTCGCGTCGTCAACCAGCGGCTCCCGCCCGTCCGCCTTTCCCACACCCCCAAGGAACCAACGTGCGATTCGGATACTGGACCCCGCTCTTCGGCGGCTGGCTGCGCAACGTCGACAACGAGAACATGCCGGTCACCTTCGACTACGTGAAGCGCCTGGCGCAGCGCGCCGAGCGGATCGGCTTCGACCTGACGCTCGTGCCGGAGCTCAACCTCAACGACATCAAGGGCACGGCGGCGCCCTCGCTTGAGGCGTGGTCGCTCGCGGCGGCGATCGCGGCGACGACCGAGCGCCTGGAGATCATGGCGGCGATGCGTCCCGGGTACCACCTGCCCGCGGTGACGGCGAAGCAGGCGGCGACGATCGACGACATCTCGTGCGGCCGGTTCACCTTCAACGTCGTGAGCGCCTGGTGGGCGGAAGAGGCGAAGCAGTACGGCGGGATCTTCTCGGAGCACGACGACCGGTACAAGCGCACCGCGGAGTTCGTCGAGGTCATGAAGGGCCTGTGGCGCGAGACCCCGTACTCGTTCTCGGGCGAGTACTACGAGATCGAGAACGCGCACCTCGAGCCGAAGCCCCGCGTGACGCCGCGCATCTACGCCGGTGGGGAGAGCGAGGCCGGCAAGGCCGCGATCACCGGGTACGCCGACGCCTACGTCACGCACGGCGGCACGGTCGAGGAGCTCCGCGCGAAGATCGACGAGATGAAGCAGCGCCGCGTCGACGCCGGTCTGCCGCCGTTCGAGGCGTTCGGCATGGCCGCGTACGTCATCGTGCGCGAGACCGAGGAGGAGGCGCAGGCCGAGCTCGCCCGGATCACCGACGTGCAGCACGGCAAGGCGTACGAGTCGTACCAGGACTTCATCTCGAAGTCGCAGCTCGAGCACGTGCCCTCGCTCGAGGACTACTCGGTGTCGAACCGCGGCCTGCGCCCCGGGTTCGTGGGGACGCCGTCGCAGGTGGCCGACCGCATCCGGGAGTTCGAGGACGCCGGGGTCGACACGCTCCTGCTGCAGTTCTCGCCGCAGCTCGAGGAGATGGACCGGTTCGGCGAGCAGGTCATCCCGCTCGTCCGGCAGTCGGTCGGGGCGCAGTCCTGATGGGTGCCGCGCCGACCAACGCCGAGGACGGCTGGGCGTTCGAGACCCGCCAGATCCGCGCCGGCTTCAAGGCCGACCCGGGGTGGGGCGCGAACGTGCCGCCGATCGCGCAGAGCGCCGCGTACGTGTACCCGTCGGGGGAGGACGCCGCCGCGCGCTTCATGCTCGACGCTCCCGGCCACACCTACACACGGGTGAACAACCCGTCGGCGGCAGCCCTCGAGCGCCGGATCGCCGACCTCGAGGGCGGGATCGGTGCGCTGGCGCTGGCGTCCGGGCAGGCGGCGACGTCGCTGGCCGTGCTCGGTGTCGCACGCGCCGGTGACCACGTGGTGTCGAGCGCCTCGCTGTACGGCGCGACCTACACGCTGTTCGCGTCGACCCTGCGGGACCTCGGCATCACCTTCACGTTCGTGCAGGACCCGACCGACCTGTCCGAGTGGGCAGCGGCGGTGCGTCCGGAGACGAAGGCGTTCTTCGGCGAGTCCATCCCGAACCCCCGCGGGGACGTCCTGGACTTCGCCGGGGTGGCCGGAGTCGCACACGAGGCCGGTGTGCCGCTCATCGTCGACAACACCATCGCGACGCCGTACCTGGTGCGCCCGATCGAGCACGGTGCCGACATCGTCGTGCACTCGGCGACGAAGTACCTGGCCGGACACGGCAGCGCCATCGCCGGGCTCATCGTCGACAGCGGGAACTTCGACTGGGCCGCGCACGCCGACGCCTACCCGCAGCTGGCCTCGACCGAGCAGTCCGGGTTCGCGAACACGAACTTCGCCGAGAAGTTCGGGCGGCGGGCGTTCATCCAGCGCACCCGCTCGAAGCTGTCCGCCGACCTCGGGCCCGCGATCGCACCGTTCAACGCGTTCCTGGTGCTGCAGGGCATCCAGACGCTGTCGCTCCGCATGGACCGGCACGTGTCGAACGCTGCCACCGTGGCGAGCTGGCTCGACGCCCACGACCAGGTCGAGCACGTGCACTACGCCGGCCTGCCGGACTCGCCGTGGCACCACCTGCAGCAGCGCTACGTGCCGAAGGGGCCGTCGGCCGTGCTGTCGTTCGACCTGGCCGGCGGGGTCGCCGCGGGCCGACGGTTCGTGGCTGCCCTCGAGCTGTTCGACCACGTCTCGAACCTCGGGGACGTCCGATCGCTCGTCGTGCACCCGGCATCGACCACCCACGTGCAGATGACCTCGGCCGAGCGAGCGGCCGCCGGGGTGGGGGACGGCCTCATCCGCCTGTCGATCGGCCTCGAGCACATCGACGACATCACCGCGGACCTGGCGCGGGGGTTCACGGCAGCCGCAGCGGGATAGGTTGGGCGCATGACCACGTTGGCCGCACCGACCCGCGTGCGGACGCGCGCCCCCGGCAAGATCAACGTGTTCCTGTCCGTCGGGGCGCTGCAGGACGACGGCTACCACGACGTCGCCACGGCGTACCAGGCGGTGTCCCTGTACGAGGACGTCACCGCCGAGGCCGCCGACGACTTCTCGGTCACCTTCACGGGGCCGATCGACACGAGCACCGTGCCGGTCGACGAGTCGAACCTGGCCATCCGTGCGGCCCGGCTCGTGGCCGACGCGGCCGGACACCGCGGTGGGGTGCGGCTGACCATCGACAAGCAGGTGCCCGTCGCCGGCGGCATGGGCGGTGGCTCCGCGGACGCCGCGGCGACCCTGCTCGCCGTCGACACGCTCTGGGGCACCGCGCTCGGTCGCGAAGAGCTGCTCCGGCTCGCCGCACAGCTCGGCGCCGACGTGCCGTTCGCCTTCGCCGGCGGCACCGCCGTCGGTACCGGCCGCGGCGACGAGCTGAGCCCGGCGCTGGCCAAGGGCGAGTTCCACTGGGTCCTCGCCCTGAGCGACGACGGGCTGAGCACCCCGGCCGTCTACCGTGCGCTCGACGAGCACCGGGAGCGGTACCGCGCCGACATCTCCCCGGCGCCGTCGCACCCGGTGGTCGAGGCGAACGTGCTGCAGGCTCTGCGCGCGGGCGACCCCGACCTGCTCGCCGACTGTGTGCACAACGACCTGCAGGCACCGGCCATGCGCTTGCAGCCCCGGCTCGCGGCGACGCTGGAGCTCGGCGAGAAGTCCGGTGCCCTGGCCGGCCTGGTGTCCGGCAGCGGACCGACCGTGGCGTTCCTGGTCGGTGACCGTGACGCCGCGCTCGAACTGCAGGTCGAGCTCAGCGCCGCCGGCCTCGTCGCACTCCGGGCCACCGGTCCGGTGCACGGCGCGCGCGTGGTGCACTGACCCGAGGCCCCGGCACAGCCGTCGTCGGTTGGACCGCCACCGTCAGCGGTTGGACCGCCACCGTCAGCGGCTGTACTTCCAGAGGATGACCGTGCCGGTGTGCCAGTAGCGCACGACGTGGAACCCCTCGGCCACGAGCGTGTCGGTGACCTGCGGGCGGATGTTCCGTGACTTGCCGCCGACGAACCACACGGTGTCGATGCCGGAGATCCGCTGGGGCACCGTCGTCGCGATGTCGCCGTTGACGTTCCAGAGCTGCCCGCGTTCGGCACCGGTCTCGGCGACGGCGAGGTCGCGCATCCCGGTGAAGGCCTCGGGGTAGGAGTCGGCGATGACCTGCGCGGTGGTGCCCGGATGCTCCCAGACACTGCCGAAGAGGACGCCCTCGTTCTGGTCGGTGCGCCGGTCCCGCTCGCGCTCGATGATCGCCGCCGCGTTCGCCCAGTGCGAGTCCTGCTTGGCGTGGGGCAGCCGGACGATCGTGCTCGTCGGTGCCGACACGAGCAGCATCCCGACGACCGCGAGCGCCAGCCACCGCCGGGGTCGGATCGCCGTGATCGCCAGGCCGATGAGCAGCGCGACGAACGGCAGGCTCAGGCTGGCGTACTTCGGGGAGTACAGGTGCTCCCCGGCCGCGGTCGCGCCGACGAGCAGTGCGGTGGGCAGGATCGTCAGGGGGACGGCGACGCGCACGGCCTGCATCCGCAGCAGGTCACGGGCGGCGGGGGAGGGGCGTCGGGTGGCCCGGACGGCGAGCACGACGCCGACGATCATCAGCGCCCACCCGAGCACCGCGTACGGCCAGACGGCACCGAACCAGGCGGTCGCGACGACCTGGCGCACGGTGGCCCACCCGACGCCGGTGATCCATCCGACCTGCTTGGCCTGCCCTGCGGCGAGGACGATGAACGGCGACACCACGAGCGCGGCCCCGACGGCGGCGACGCCCCAGCGCACGAACGCGGCGCGGTCGACCATCGGCGCGACCACCGGACCGCTGCGCTGCGAGAGCACGGCGTCGCGACGTGCGGCACGGTCGGCGACGGCGGTCCAGAGGAGCACGACCCCGTGCGCGACGACGGCCAGGGCCAGGTAGACGTTGAACAGCACGGCCACCACGGCGAACAGGCCGTAGACGACCCACCACCGGGTCGCGTGGTGCCCGGTCCGGGTGCGCCGGACCGCGGTGATCCCCACGAGGGTCAGCGCGACGGCGAACGTCGTGACGGTGGCGTACGGGCGCCCCTCGGTGCCGGCCCAGGCGACGCGCGGCAGGACGAGGAACACGATCCCGGAGACGACGCCGAGCCGCACCCCGCCGAGACGACGGCCGAGCGCGACGACGAGGCCGGCGGAGACCCCGATGGCCAGCGCGCTCGGGAACCGCAGCGTGAACGGCGAGTACCCGACGAGCGTGAACCAGACGTGCATCACGGCGTAGTACAGGCCGTGGACGGCGTCGACGTTCTGCAGTTCGGCCCAGAGCGCCGGCCAGCTGCGCTGTGCGCTCGCGATGGTCGCAGCCTCGTCGTACCAGACCGACGGCACCCAGCTGAAGGCCGCTGCGACGACGACGCCGAGCGCGCCGACGGTGATCTCGGGGGTCCGTGCGAGGGCTCGGACAGCCGCCACGACGAGCCCCAGCGAGCGCGCGCGCACCGACGCGTCCGACGTCGTGCGTCGGACCGGGACGGTACCGGTGCGCGGGGAACTCACGCCCGCGACCGTACCGATCTGCTCTGGGGATCCGCCGCGTCCGGGCACTGAACTCTCACATGCAGGAGTTCGGTGCGACGGGCCAGAATGACGGGATGGAACCCCTCGTCGCCCCCGCCGCCGCGCTCTCCCCGGGGCGGACGCAGCTCGGTTCGCGGACCGCCGCGCTCGCCGACGTCGGGGTCACCGGGCTGCGACGCCTGGCCACATCGCGCATCCTCGTCGTCGGGGCCGGCGGGCTCGGGGCGCCGGTGGTCGCGTACCTCGCCGGGGTCGGTCGGCTCACGGTGGTCGACCCCGACGTGGTCGACGCCTCGAACCTGGCCAGGCAGACGCTCTTCACCGCCGCGGACGTCGGCTCGCCGAAGGCGCAGGTCGCGGTCGCCCGGGCCGTCGCCGTCGACCCGGAACTCGACGCGGTCGCCGTGGTCGGGTCGTTCACGCCGGACCTGGTCGCCGGACACGACGTCGTGGTCGACGCCGCCGACTCGGTCGTGGTCACCCGGGCCGTCTCGGACGCCTGCTCCGCTGCCGGCGTGCCGTTCGTGTGGGGCACCGTGCTCGGCCACGACGGGCAGGTCAGCGTCTTCCGCGACGCCGGGCCGGACGGCGTCGACTTCCACGACCTGCACCCCGAGGCCCTGCCCGACGAGGGCTCGTGCGCCCTCGACGGCGTGGTCCCCGCACTGTGCGGTGCGGTCGGTGCGGTGATGGCAGGACAGGTCTTCGCGTTGGTCACCGGCAGCGGCGACCCGCTGCTCGGACGCGTGCTGACCGTCGACGCCCGCCGGTGGCGCTGGACGGAGAGCCCCGTCCGTCGCGGACCCGCTTCGCGTCGACCGGCACCTGCTGGTGCCTCCGCGACGCCGCGCATCGCGCCGTCCGCCCTGGCCGCCAGGGTGGCGGACCCGTCGGACCCGCTGGTCGTCGTCGACGTCCGGACCGACGAGGAACGGGCGGCCGGCGTGGTCGCCGGTGCCGTCACCGACGACACCGGTGCGGACGAGGTCGTCGTCTACTGCGCACGCGGACCCCGTGCGGACGCGTGGGCGGCGCGGCAACCGGTCGGGAGGCGCGTGACGGTCCTCGACGGCGGCTTCGAGGCCTGGCGTCGCGAGGGGCTGCCCGTGGCGATCGAGCACCGGTCCTGACCCAGCCCGGTCACCTCCACTGCCCCTGCCGCCGCATCCGCGGATAAGATCGGTGGATCATGACGCAACTGCGGGTACGGGACGCTGCGGCCTTCCTCGGGATCAGTGACGACACCGTTCGTCGGCTCGTCGACGGCGGCACCTTCACCCGTGCCACGGACGACGCGGGGCGAGCCGTGGTCGACGGTCGCGAGGTCGCCGCGTACGCGCGGGAACGCAGCTCCGAGCTGACCGACCCGGGGTCCGCGGTGAAGAGCTCGGCGCGCAACCGCTTCGTCGGGATCGTCACCGACCTGGTCGTCGACACCGTGATGGCGCAGGTCGAGCTGCAGTGCGGCCCGCACCGCGTGGTGTCCCTGATGAGTGCCGAGGCCGTCCGCGACCTCGGGCTCGAGGTCGGGTCCGTCGCGGTGGCGTCCGTCAAGGCCACGATGGTTGCGGTCGAGGCACCCGCCCACCAGGAGGACCCCCGATGATCCGTCGGTCCCGCTCGCTGCTCGTGCCCTTCGCCGTCGTGGCGACGCTCGGCCTGTCGGCGTGTTCCACCGCGGACGCTCCGGCGGGGTCGTCGTCGTCCTCGTCGTCGAGCGCGGACACCGAGGTGTCGGGGTCGATCACCGTGTTCGCGGCGGCGTCCCTGCAGCAGACCTTCACGACCCTGGGCAAGCAGTTCGAGACCGCGAACCCCGGCGCCTCGATCCGGTTCTCGTTCGCCGGCTCGAGCGACCTCGTCACCCAGATCCAGAACGGTGCCCCCGCCGACGTGTTCGCGTCCGCCGACGAAGCGAACATGGCGAAGCTGGCGTCGACCGACCTGGCGAGCGGTTCGCCGCGGGACTTCGCGACGAACGTCCTCGAGATCGCCGTCGCACCGGGCAACCCGAAGGGCATCACGGACCTCGACGACCTGACGGCTCCGGGCGTCCAGCTCGTCACGTGCGCCGCCCCGGTGCCGTGCGGTGCCGCGACGGCGAAGGTCGAGTCCGCATCGGGCGTCGATCTCGAGCCGGTCAGCGAGGAGCAGTCCGTCACCGACGTGCTCGGCAAGGTCGAGTCCGGGCAGGCCGACGCCGGACTCGTCTACGTGACGGACGTCCGAGGAGCCGGCGGGAAGGTCGACGGCGTCCCGTTCGACGAGTCGGGCAAGGCCGTCAACACGTACCCGATCGGCGTGCTCCGGGAATCCCAGGACCCGGAGCTCGCGCAGGCGTTCTCGGAGTACGTCCGCTCCGCCGCCGGGCAGCGCGTGCTCGCCGACGCGGGCTTCGGGAAGCCCTGACCCGTGGCTCCCCGCGCTGACGGACGGCCGCCGGTTGCATGGTGGCTCCCGCTGCCCGCGGTGCTCGGCGGGCTGTTCGTCGTCGTGCCGGTGCTCGCGATGCTCGGCCGGGTGGACTGGTCGTCGTTCGTCGGGCTCGTGACCTCCACCGCGTCACTGACCGCGCTCGGGCTCAGCCTCGGCACGGCGCTCGCCGCCACCGGCGTCGCGTTCGTCCTCGGGTACCCGCTCGCCGTGCTGTTCGCGCGGTCACGGTCGCGCTGGGTCGGCGTCGCACGTGCCGTCGTGCTCCTGCCGCTGGTGCTGCCGCCGGTGGTCGGCGGTCTCGCGCTGCTCGCGGCCTTCGGTCGGCTCGGGGTGGTCGGGGCGTTCCTCGACGACCACGGCCTGCACATCGCGTTCACCACGACGGCGGTGGTCATCGCGCAGACCTTCGTCGCGATGCCGTTCCTGGTGTCCTCGGTCGAGGGGGCGCTCCGTGTCGAGGGCGACCGCTACGAACGGGTCGCCGCGACCCTGGGCGCCGGACCCACCCGGACGTTCCTGACCGTCACGACGCCGCGGGTCCTGCCGGGGATCGTGTCCGGGCTCGTGCTCTGCTTCGCCCGGGCGCTCGGCGAGTTCGGGGCCACCCTGACCTTCGCCGGCAGCCTGCAGGGGGTCACCCGGACCCTGCCGCTCGAGGTCTACCTGCAGCGCGAGGTCGACCCGGACACCGCGGTGGCACTGGCGGTCGTGCTCGTCGTGGTGGCCGTCGTCGTCATCGGGGCCTCGTCGTTCCGCACCCGGGGAGCCCTGGCGTGACGGCCGAGGGTGCGGTGGGCGTCCGGGCGCACGTCGTCGTCGGGTCGCGGGACGTCGACGTCGCGATCGAGGTCCGTGTGGGGGAGTGCCTGGCCGTCATCGGGCCGAACGGTGCGGGCAAGTCGACGGTGCTCGAGGCCCTGGCCGGGCTGCTGCCGATCGACGCCGGCCGGATCGAACTCGACGGGGTGCAGGTCTCGAGCCCACGGCACACCGTCCCCGCGCACCGTCGTCGGACCGGACTCGTCGCGCAGCGGTCCGACCTGTTCCCGTTCCTCGACGTCGTCGGGAACGTCGCCTTCGGGCCCCGTGCGTCCGGAACCGGTCGCGCCGCGTCCCGGGAACGTGCCCGTGACGCGCTCGACGCCGTCGGGGTCGCCGACCTGGCCACGCGCGACCCACACACGCTCTCCGGTGGACAGGCGCAGCGCGTCGCGATCGCCCGCGCGCTCGCCACCGACCCGGCGGTGCTGCTGCTCGACGAACCGACCTCGGCGCTCGACGTCGGCGCGCAGGACGAGGTCCGCGCGGCACTCCGGACCGCCGTCGCCGGTCGTCCCGCCGTGCTCGTCACGCACGACCCGGTCGAGGTCGTCGCGCTGGCCGACCGCGTCGTCGTGCTCGAGGGCGGTCGGGTCGTCGAGCAGGGCGTCCCCGCTGCCGTGCTCGGTCGTCCGACGAGTGCGTTCGCCGCGACGTTCTCCGGGCTCGCGCTGGTGCGCGGGACCGCCACCGGGGGTGGGATCGCGATCGACGGCGGGGGTGAGCTGGCGTCGGGGACGCACGCCGTGCCTCCCGGCAGGCCCGCCCTGGCCGCCTTCCACCCGACGGCCGCCGTGCTGACGCGGGACGGTGCCGGAGCCGCACGCACCGTCTCGTCGCTCGAACCGCGCGACGGACTGGTGCGGGTGCGGGCCGGTGACCTGGTGGCGGACCTGACGCTCGCCCGGCTGACCGCGCTCGGGATCGCCCCCGGCGACGCGGTGCGCATCGACGTCCCCGCAGCCGAGGTGGCGGTCTACGCGCCCCGTGGTTGAGACAATGGTCCGATGACCTCCTGGTTCCCCAAGGTGTGGCCCGTGGCCACGCCGATCCTGGCGGCCGTCGTGCTCGCGTTCTCGTACGGCCGCTACGGGCTCGGCACCGCCGTGGTGGTCGTCGTCGCCGTCGTGCTCGCCGTCACGGTGCTCGCAGCCGTCCACCACGCCGAGGTCGTCGCGCACCGCGTGGGGGAACCCTTCGGCTCGCTCGTGCTGGCCGTCGCCGTGACGATCATCGAGGTCGCCCTCATCATCTCGCTGTCGAGCTCGGGAGGTGCGCAGGCCGAGACCCTGGCGCGCGACACGGTGTTCTCGGCGGTGATGATCACGATGAACGGGCTGGTCGGCCTCGCGATCCTGATCGGCACCCTGCGGCACAACACCGTGCGCTTCAACCAGGAGGGCGCCAGCGCCGCGACCATGACGGTGGCCGCGCTCGCCGTGCTGACCCTGGTGCTGCCGACCTTCACCACCGGCACCGACGACGCGTCCTTCACGGGGACGCAGCTCGTGTTCGTCGCGATCGCGTCACTGGTGCTCTACGGGCTGTTCGTCGTCACGCAGACCGTGGCGCACCGCGACTTCTTCCTGCCGGTCAACCGTGCCGGCGGGGTCCTGGTCGAGTCCGAGGACGCCCACGCCGCACGCCCGTCCGGTCGCACCACGATGGTGTCGCTCGGGCTGCTCGTGGTCGCGCTCGTCGCCGTGGTCGGGCTCGCCAAGGTGGAGTCGCCCGCGATCGAGGCCGGGGTCGCCGCGGTCGGGTTCCCGCCGTCGTTCGTCGGTGTCGTGATCGCGCTGCTCATCCTGCTGCCGGAGGGCATCGCGGCGTCGAAGGCCGCCGCACGGAACCGGATCCAGACGAGCCTGAACCTGGCGATGGGGTCCGCGATGGCGTCGATCGGTCTGACGATCCCGTCGATCGCGGTCGCGTCGCTGTTCATGCCGGGGACGCTGCTGCTCGGGCTCGGGCCGTCGCAGATCGTGTTGCTCGCGCTGACGATCGTCGCGGCGGTGCTCACCGTGCTGCCCGGTCGTGCCACGCGGCTCCAGGGCGGGGTGCACCTGGTGATCTTCGCCGCGTTCATCGTGCTGTCCGTCTCGCCGTAGGGCGGGGCGGGGTCGGCGCGGGCGGGGGCTGGTTCGGCGCGGGCGGGTCGCGGAGGCTGGCGGCGCCAGGTCGTTCCGGGCGTACCTGGTCGAATCGGGCGTGCCTGGTCGGAAGTTCGCATCAGGTATGCCCGGAAGCACCAGGTATCGCGGGTGTTGTGGGAAGGAACGGGCGCGGGGCGCGCGGGCGCGGGGTCGAATCGGGCGTACCGGCTCGAATCGGGCGTACCTGGTCGTTCCGGGCGTACCTGGTCGAATCGGGCGTACCTGGTCGTTCCGGGCGTACCTTGTCGAATCGGGCATACATGGTCGGAAGTTCGCACCAGGTATGCCCGGATGCACCAGGTATCGCGGGTGTTGTGGGAAGGAACGGGCACGGGGTGCGCGGGCGCGGGCGCGGGGTCGAGTCGGGCGTACCTGGTCGTTCCGGGCGTACCTGGTCGAATCGGGCGTACCTGGTCGAATTGGGCGTACCTGGTCGAATCGGGCGTGCCTGGTCGGAAGTTCCGACACGGTATGCCGGAAAACGCCAGGTATCGCGGGCGTTCTGGGAAGGAACGGGCGTACTACCGCTCAGCCGCCGAACTCAGCCCCCGGCGAAGGGCGGCATGACGTCGACGACCTCGACACCGTCGAGCGAGGTCGCCCGGTCACGCGTCGTCACGCCGTCGACCAGGTACGAGCAACGCTCCTGCAGCGCACTCCATCGCGCAGGGTCCACGACGTCGATCGCGCCGAGGGCGGCCTCGATGGTGGGCCCCGTCGTGGTCAGCGAGTCGACACCCACGGCAGCCCGGGCAGCGGCGAAGAACCGGATCGTGGTCATGCCTCAGCCGCCGATCGCACTCATGCCACGCGTCGGGTGCACGAGCTCGTCGCTGTCGTCACCGTGGTCGCGCGGCTTCGCCCACATCGCGAGCCGCCAGAGCTCGGCGACCTCGTCGTCGTCCGCCCCGGAGCGCATCGGCCCGAGCACGTCGGTCTCCTCGTCCGAGAACAGGCAGCTGCGCACGTGCCCGTCGGCGGTCAGCCGGGTGCGGGTGCAGTCCGCGCAGAACGACTCGGTGATGCTCGCGATGATCCCGACGGTGCCGAGGGGCTCGCCGGTGACGACGTCGTGCACGCGGTACCGCTCGGCCGGGGCGCCGTCGCGCGGGGCTTCGTCCGGCGTGAGCACGAACGACGTCGCCAGCAGCGCGCGGGTCTCGGCGGCGGTGATCATCGAGGTGCGGTCCCAGGCGTGGTCGGGGTCCAGGGGCATCTGCTCGATGAACCGCAGCTCGTAGCCACGCTCCAGGCACCAGCGGAGGAGCTCCGGGGCGGCCTCGTCGTTGATCCCGCGCAGCAGCACTGCGTTCACCTTGATGTCGAGCCCGGCGTCGTGCGCGGCCGACAGCCCGGCGATGACCTTGTCGAGGAACGGCCTGCGGGTCACGGTGGTGAAGACGTCGGGATCGACGGTGTCGAGCGACACGTTCACGCGCCGCAGTCCGGCGTCGTACAGGCCCTGGGCGCGGTGGGCGAGGCCGATCGCGTTCGTGGTGAGCGACAGCTCCGGGGCGTCGGGCAGCGCGGCGCACCGGGCGATCACGTCGACCAGGTCGTGCCGGAGCATCGGCTCCCCGCCGGTGAACCGGACCTTGCGGACGCCGAACCGCGACGAGCCGATCCGGACCAGCCGCTCGATCTCGGTCGCCGTCATCAGGGCCTCGTCGGGGGCGAACGGCAGCCCGGCCGCGGGCATGCAGTACGTGCAGCGGAGGTTGCAGCGCTCGGTCAGCGACACCCGCAGGTCGACGGCGCGACGCCCGAAGCGGTCGACGAGCCCGGCGGGAGCCGGGTCCACGGAGCCGGTCGTGCCGAGCAGGATCGCGGGTGCCATGGTCGTCAGCGTACGTGTTCCACGCGCCGGAACGTCAGCCGCTCCCACCACCGTCGCCACTGCGACCGCTCCGTGCGCAGCAGCGTGACGACCACGATGACCGCGACGGCCGCGAGCAACCACCACCGGTAGGCGTCCGCCGACGGCCACACCCCGCGCAGCGCGATGGCGAGGCCGATCGACAACCACTCCCACCGCCCGGACAGCACCACGAACGGGATGAGCAGCAGCGCGTACCAGGGGTAGCGCGGCGTCACGGCGAGGAACGTCACGCCGATCATCAGGACCTCGCCCGACCACGGCCGCGCCGGGTCGGACAACCGCCACGCCACGAACGCCGCCAGCAGCACCAGGAGCCCCACCACCAGGGTCGCCGCGTCGCCCTTGACCACGAGCGACACCAGCGCGAACCGGGAGCCGTCCTCGTAGCCCTCCTCGCTCAGGTAGCCGGGCAGGTACCCGAGCACGTCGAGCCCGGTCGTCAGCACGTAGGGCACGTAGAGCAGCCCGAACACGGCGATGCCGATCGGGATCGCCCACCACGCCCGACCGCGGCCGAGCAACGGCGGGTACACGATCGCCGGGATGAGCTTCGTCGCGGTCGCGGCCCCGAGCGCGATCCCGCCCCAGATCGGCCGGCCGAACGCGACGAGCACGACACCGGCCGTGGCGAGTGCGGCGCCGACGACGTCGACGTGCGAGTTGGTGACCGCCTCGGACGCGACGAGCGGCGACCAGGCCCAGAGCGCCGCCCACCAGGTCGGACGGCCGATGCGTCGGAGCACCAGGACGAGCCCGACGGTCACACCGAGCGACACGAGCAGCCCGGCGACCTGGAACGGCAGGTACTGCGCGGTCGCCGGCACGAAGAACCGCACCGCGGCGAACCACAGCTGCGCCATCGGCGGGTAGATCGTCGTGACGTCCGGCCGGTTGATCGCGGTGCAGTGCCCGTCCGCGCCGTCGCCGAGCCCGCGGAACCGGGGCTTCAGCGGATCGCACGTGCCGTCCACCTTGTCGGGGAACAGCCAGTCGGGTCGGAGACCGGACAGTGCCGCGGACTGGGGGGTGTGCGCGTACGGTGAGACACCGGCATGCTGGACGATGCCGTCCCACGCGTACCGGGCGGAGTCGGTGCTCGTGTTCGGCGGGCCGACCAGCGCGGCGATGCCGATCACCACCGCTCCACCGATGACCATGGTGGTCATCCAGCGGACGGGCACGAAACGCACCGCGAGCACGGCGATCACGAAGACGGTCCAAGCGATCAGCGTCCACGCAACGAATGCAGAACGATGGCCCGATCGGAGGAACCCCAGATGCGTGACGCCGACGGCGATGACGCCCGACAGGGCGAGTACTCCCACGACGGCCAGCACCGTGCCGATCCGGACGGCGGTGCCGTCGGCCAGGGATGGTCGGAGGGCACGCAGTCGGTCGCTCATGGTCCGTCGAGGCTATCCGGCCTCCAGCGCCTGCTGCACGACGGACGAGCAGCTCTGGCGTCCCCCAACCGCAACGCCCGCTCGGCGGTGGTGCTCGGGCGTCTGCTCGGCATCGCGTTCCTGATCTGCTTCGGCACCGGGATCTACAGCCACCTGCTGCAGGAACCGCTCGGCTGGATGCGGTTCCCGACCCGTCCGACGCAGCTGTACCAGTTCACGCAGGGCCTGCACATCACGACCGGGATCGCGATCATCCCGCTGCTGCTCGCCAAGCTCAACACCGTCATGCCCGCCCTGGTGCAGGTGCCGCCGGTGCGCGGCGTGCTGCACCTGCTCGAGCGGCTGTCGATCGCGGTGCTCGTGTCCGCGTCGATCATCCAGGTCGTCACCGGCCTGCTCAACACGTACCAGTGGTACCCGTGGCCGTTCCCGTTCCGCCAGGTGCACAACGCGATGGCCTACGTGATCATCGGCTCGCTGGCCATCCACATCGCCGCCAAGCTGCCGGTCATCGCGCGCTACTGGCGGAAGCGCGACTCCTACGACGCGCACGGCCGGTTCATCGCGGACCCCGCGTCCGGCAGTGAGCTGCTTCCTCCTGGCCTGGAGGCCCGTGGTGCGTCCGCCCCGCACGCTGCGGTCGCCGAGACCGCCGGGTCCACCGCCCCCGGCCTGCTGGGCCGCGTGTTCCGCTGGATCGACGGCGTCGACGCCGCCCCCGGCGGCGCCGAGCCCCGTCCCACCGGACCCGACACGGCCCCGGAGACCCGCGCGGTGTCCGAGGAGCCGAGTCCCGCCCAGCCGACGGCCGACGTGGCGGAGGCGAGCCGGGCCTCCAGGCCGACGCCGGAAGCAGCCACCGGACGACGCCAGCGCATCGCCCGACGCGGGTTCTTCGCCGGCGTGACGGCGGCGACCGTCGGTGTCGTCGCGCTCACGGCGGGGCAGTCCTCGAAGCTCGCGGAACCGTTCAACGTGTTCGGCGCCCGCGGTCGCGGCATCGGCGCGAACGGGCTGCCGGTCAACCGGACCGCGCGGGCAGCCGGCGTCCTCGCGACCGCGACCGCCGCCGACTGGACGCTCACCGTCGTCGGCCACGACGTGAGCCGGACGTTCGTCCGGGCGGAACTCGTCGCGCTCGGCACCGCGCAGGTCGACCTGCCGATCTCGTGCGTCGAGGGGTGGAGTCAGATGGCGACCTGGAAGGGCGTGCGGATGCGCGACCTGCTCGACGCCGTGCAGGCGCCGCAGGGGTCGCACGTGCGCGTGACGAGCCTGGAGCGGCACGGCGGCTACCGGATCATGGACATGGGACCGGAGTACGCCGAGGACCCGACGACGCTCGTCGCCCTCGAGCTGAACGGTGCGACGCTCGACCTGGACCACGGGTTCCCGGCGCGGATCATCGCTCCCGGGCGGCCCGGTGTGCTGCAGACCAAGTGGATCGAGAAGATCGAAGTGCTCCGGTGAAGGCCGCGCGGATCGTGCTCGTGGTGATCGGTGTGCTGGTCATCGCGTTCGGGGCGTACGTGCTCGTGACGTCCGTCAAGCCGAACCGCATCGGCGGGCTCGGGGTCTGGCTGCTCGCGGCGGTGGTGCTGCACGACGCGGTCCTGTCGCCGTTCGTGGTCGGTGCCGGGCTGCTGCTGCGTCGGGCCGGACGCTCGCTGCGGGCCTGGGTGCTCGTCGTCGTGCAGGCGGCGATCGTGCTCGGCAGCGTGCTCGCCCTGGTGGTGCTGCCGGAGATCGCTGCCAAGGACCACGGGCAGAAGAACCCCACCGTGCTGCCGTTCGACTACGGCACGCGGCTGCTGCTCGTCGAGGGGGCGCTGCTCGTCGTCGTGGTGGTCGTGCTCGTCATCGGGGTGGTGCGGTCGCGTCGCGCTGCTGATTCGTCGGGTTCGGCGGGTTCGTCTGGTTCGGCTGGTTCGTCCGCGGTGCGCACCACTGGTTAAAGAGACAACCTTTCGGTATGATCAGGTCATGACCGACGAGACCCCGTGGCTCACCCGCGAGCAGCTGCGCGCGTGGATGAAGCTCGTCGCGGTCATGGAACTCCTGCCGGCCGCGCTCGACCAGCAGCTGCAGCGTGACGCCGACCTGACGCACTTCGACTACATGGTCATCGCGATGCTCTCCGAGACCGACACCCGGACCCTGCGGATGTCGGCGCTCGCCTCGGCCACGAACGCCTCGTTGCCGCGGCTGTCGCACGTGGTGTCCCGTCTCGAGAAGCGCGGGCTCGTGACCCGGTGCCCGTCGACCTCCGACCGCCGAGCAACCGACGTCCGCCTGACCGACGCCGGGTACGCCACCATCGTCGACGCTGCCCCGGACCACGTCCGCACCGCCCGCCGGGTCGTCATCGACGCGCTCTCCGACGAGCAGGTCGCGCAGCTCGACGGCATCGCGGCATCGCTCCTGACGCGGCTCGACCCCGAGGGTCGGTTCGCGGCGCTGACGTACCCGCGCGAGGACGACGACACCGCGATCTGCGAGCAGCGGCTGACGGGTGCGGCGACGGACTGAGGCCGCCTGGCCTCGGCGTCCCTGCAATAGGCTCGCCGCATGACCGACCCCGCCGCGCCGTCCGACACGTACTCCTACCTCGGACCCGCCGGCACCTTCACCGAGGCGGCCCTGAAGCTCGTCGAGGCCGCCGCCGGCAAGCCCTGGCGGAGTGTCAACAACGTCGGTGAGGCCCTGGACGACGTCATGTCCGGCCGCTCGATCGGGGCCGTCATCGCGATCGAGAACAGCGTCGACGGCGGAGTGAGCGCCACGCAGGACGCCCTGGCCCGGATCCCCGGCGTGCGGATCGTGGGGGAGTACCTGGTCCCGGTCGACTTCGTGCTCGTCGCCCGACCCGGCACGACCCTGGCCGACGTCCACACCGTGAACGCGCACCCCGTCGCCTACGCGCAGACGCACAACTGGCTCGAGGCGAACCTGCCCGGCCACGGCCACATCCCGGCGTCGTCGAACGTCGCCGCGGCCCTCGCCCTGCTCGAGGCGAACCCGACCGCCGACGCCGCCGTCGCGCCGCCGGGCATCACCGACCACCACGACGTCGTCGTGCTCGCGTCGTCCATCGGGGACAACGCCTCGGCGGTCACCCGGTTCGTGCTCGTGTCGAAGACCCTCGCGCTGCCCGAACCGACCGGCGCCGACAAGACCAGCGTCATCGTCGAGCTGCCCGCCGACCACCCCGGTGCCCTGGTCGACATGCTCGAACAGTTCGCGACGCGGGGCATCAACATGGGGCTGCTGTCGTCACGCCCGATCGGTGACGAGCTCGGCCGCTACCGGTTCGTCATCGACCTCGACGGGCACGTGCGCGACGAGCGGGTCGCGGACGCACTGCTCGGCCTGCGTCGGTTCAGCCCGCGCGTGACGTTCCTCGGGTCGTACCCGCGTGCCGACGGTGCCCGCCCCGAGGTGCCCGCGCGCTACTCGGACGCCGCGTTCGTCGAGGCGCGGGACTGGTTGCGCGCGATCGTGTCGGGCGAGCCCGGGGCGCGGTAGCGCCGGAACTGCCCCGGCTCAGGGCACCTGGCGCGAGCCGTGGCGGTCGTCCGCCGGGTCCGGCACGCGCACGGAGAGCCCCATCGGGTCGATGCGCGAACGGAAGGCGATGACCTCGCCCACCGGGTCGCCGTCGATCTCGAACTCGTCGGGCCGCTCGAGCCGCGCCGTGAACTCCTGCCCGCGCAGGTAGCGCAGGGGTCGTTCCTCGCGCGACTTCGAGACGATCTTCTTGCCGACCGCGGTCTTGCCCAGGTTCGACCGGCGGAACGCCCGCAGGATCCCGTTCTCCCAGAACACCCGGGCACCGATCCGCACCCAGCCGAAGAACCCGCGAGGACGCATCACGGCGATGTCGAACACGCCGTCGTCGATCTCGGCGTCCGGGAGCAGGATCGCGCCGGCCTGCAGCATGCCGCAGTTGCCGACGATGAGCGAGTGTGCCCGGAGCGAGTGGTTGCCGTCGTCGTCCAGCTGGTAGCGGAACTCGAACGCGTTGGCGTCGCGCACCGAACGGAACAGCGAGTCGACGTAGGCGAGCCAGCCGACCTTCTTCTTCAGCTCGGGGCGGGTGTTCACGAGCATCCGGGCGTCGAGCCCGAGGCCCGCCATCACCAGGAAGCCGAAACGTTCGCGCTCGCCGCCGGGGCGCTCGACCTTGAGCATGCCGAAGTCGATCTTGCGGTCGTCGCCGTGGAAGATCGTCCGGACGCTCGCGGCGAGGTCGTCGAGGGGGAGCTTCATGTTGCGCGCGAGCAGGTTGCCGGTGCCGCTCGGCAGCAGCGCCAGGGTCGAACCGGACTCGTGCACGACCTCGGCGACCGCACGGACGGTCCCGTCACCACCGGCCGCCGCGACGACGTCGGCACCGGCCTCGATCGCCGCGCGGGCCATGCCGCCGCCCGGGTCTTCTTCCGAGGTCTCGAACCACAGGGTCTCGGCCCAGCCGGCCTGCTGCTGGTGTTCCGCGACCGTGCGCTTGAGGGTCGGCAGGTGGACCTTGACCGGGTTGTAGACCACCGCGGCCGTCCGCTGCTCGGTGGGGAGGGCGTCCTGGTCCGCGGGCGCGGTCTCCGAAGGGGTCGACATACGTCCACGCTACCGATCGAGGCTGCGTGCGGTTGCCCCCGTCTAGGATGGGGCGGTGATCGATCCACAGCTGCTTCGCGACAACCCGGACGTCATCAAGGCTTCACAGCAGGCGCGTGGTGCCTCCGTGGCCGTCGTCGACGAAGCCGTCGCCGCCGATTCCGCCCGCCGCAGTGCGATCACCTCGTTCGAGTCGCTCCGCGCCGAGCAGAACGCCTTCGGCAAGACCGTCGCCAAGGCCCCGAAGGACGAGAAGGCCGCGCTCGTGCAGCAGGCCCAGGCCCTCGCCGCCAAGGTGAAGGAGGCGCAGGCCACCGTCACCGCGGCCGAGGACACCTTCAACACCGTCGTCCGCGGCATCCCGAACGTCGTGCTCCCCGGTGTGCCCGAGGGCGGCGAGGACGACTTCGTCACGCTCCGCACCGTCGGCACCAAGCCCGAGTTCGACTTCGAGCCGAAGGACCACGCCGACCTCGGCGAGCACCTCGGCATCATCGACATCCCGCGCGGCGTGAAGGTCTCCGGCTCGCGCTTCTACTTCCTGCGCGGTATGGGCGCCCGGCTCGAGATCGCGCTGATGTCGCTCGGCCTCGACCGTGCGATCGCCGCCGGCTTCGAGCCGCTCATCACCCCCACGCTCGTCCGCCCCGAGACGATGGCCGGCACCGGGTTCCTCGGTGAGCACGCGGCCGAGGTCTACCGGCTCGAAGCCGACGACCTGTACCTGACCGGCACGAGCGAGGTCGCCCTCGCCGGGTTCCACGCCGACGAGATCCTGCCGCTCGAGGAAGGACAGGCCCACCGCTACGCCGGCTGGTCGACCTGCTACCGCCGCGAGGCCGGTTCGGCGGGCAAGGACAACCGCGGCATCCTCCGCGTGCACCAGTTCAACAAGCTCGAGATGTTCGCCTACGTCCACCCGGACCAGGCCGAGGCCGAGCACGAGCGCCTCGTCGCCCACCAGGAGCAGATGCTGCAGGACCTCGGGCTGCACTACCGCGTGATCGACGTCGCCGGCGGTGACCTCGGCACGAGCGCCGCGAAGAAGTACGACATCGAGGCCTGGGTCCCGACGCAGGGCACGTTCCGCGAGCTCACCTCGACGTCGAACTGCACGACGTACCAGGCCCGCCGCCTCGACATCCGCTACCGCACCGAGAGCGGCAAGACCGCCCCGGTCGCCACCCTGAACGGCACCCTCGCCACCACCCGCTGGATCGTCGCGATCCTCGAGACGCACCAGCAGGCCGACGGTTCCGTCGTCGTGCCGGAGGTCCTGCGCCCCTACCTCGGTGGCGTCGAGGTGATCGAGCCCCGATGAGCACCCAGGGACGGTTCGTGGACGGCACCGAGCAGGGCGCGGGCACCGACGCGCCCGCCCGCACCAAGCGCTGGTTGGTCGCGCTCGACATCGACGGCACCACCATGCGCGAGGACGGTGTCATCACCGAGGCCGTCGTGGCGGCAGTCCGTGACGCCGAGGCCGCCGGGCACGAGGTCATGCTCTCGACCGGCCGCAGCGAGGGCATGACCGTGCCCCTGCTCGAGACCCTCGGCATCCGGCCGAAGTACCTGGTGTGCGCCAACGGTGCGCTCATCCTGGCCCGCCGCGCCGACGGCTCCTACGTGCGCGAACACGTCGAGCGGTTCGACCCGTCCGAGGTGCTGCAGACCATCCACGGCGCGCTCGAGAACGCCGCGTTCGGCGTCGAGGACGAGACCGGTCACTTCCTGCTGTCCGGCAACTTCCCCGACGACACGATGACCGTCGAGGGCGAGCACGTGCCGTTCGAGCAGCTGCTCGGCGTCGAGGCCACCCGCGTCGTCGTCATCTCGCCCGGCCACGACACCGAGGACTTCCTGCAGATCGTCGAGCAGATGGGCCTGCACAAGGTCTCGTACTCCGTCGGCTGGACGTCGTGGCTCGACATCGCTCCGGAGGGCGTGACGAAGGCCACCGCGATGGAGCGCGTCCGCGAGTGGCTCGACATCCCGCGTTCCCGCGTCTTCGCCGCGGGCGACGGCCGCAACGACATCGACATGCTCCGCTGGGCCTCGACCTCCGGTCGCGGCGTCGTCATGGGCCAGGCTCCGGACGACGTCGTCGACGCCGGCAACGAGCTCACCGGCGGCATCACCGACGACGGCCTGGCAGCGGCGCTCGACTCCCTGCCCCGTTAGTCCGCGCTCGCGCGCACCCCTGCCTGGAGGCCCGGGTAGACTTCCCGGGACGCGATCACGTCTCGCCACGTGGTCGCGTCACTGGAGGGTTGTCCGAGCGGCCGATGGAGCCTGTCTTGAAAACAGGTGGGCAGAGATGTCTCGTGGGTTCGAATCCCACACCCTCCGCCACAGTGCCCGGCCGAGCTCCTTCAGGAACTCAAGGCAGCAACGGGTCATTTCTGATCCTGAGCGCGACCTCATGATGAAGTAGCCTCGCCATCATGGGGATGACCGCAATGATCGTCGACTACCGGCGTGTGCCCGTGCTCGGAAACCTGCTGCGCCAGTTCGGCTACGTCCTGGGCTTTGATTGCCCTGCGTCGATCGAGGTCGGGAAGCGCCTGACGATCGAGCATCGCGGCGTCGGCACGGTGCTCCACCCGCGGGTCAAGATCGGCGACGACGTACGGATCTACCACCACGTCACGATCGGTCGGGCACGGCTGGATGGGTCGTACCCCGGGCACACGTACATCGGTGATGGGGCAATCCTCTGCACCGGTGCCGTGATCCTCACTGGAACCAGCGACCGTCACATCGGCGCGCGAGCAGTCATCGGAGCGAACTCCGTCGTCACTCAAGATGTACCCGCAGGTGAAGTGTGGGCCGGCAACCCCGCCAAGAAGGTCAGCGACCGTAACTGGGGTTGACTGGCAGAGACGTCGACCGCTTTGTGCTCTTCGACCGACATCCATGCCTCATGAAGCGCGGCCCACCTCATCTCCACCACCAGGCGAGTTGAATCGTCAACAGCCAATTGGTGTAGCGGGACTCGGGCTGTACTCCATCTGCGTCAGACTGTTGGAGGAGGCCCCGGGGGCGGAGCGTTTTGCTTTCCACATCCTGCCTCCGACACCACATCGTCCATCGACACCGTTGCGATTGAGGAGTGCCAAACGTTGCCGTCTTTTCAACGATCCGAGGCCCACTCCGTGCAGTTACCGGGCGAAGAGGCGAAGTCGAATCCCACACCCTCCGCGATGGACACACGGTTGCGCCCACTCCGCCTCGACGACGCGGCCGTCCTGGCTGCGGTCATCACCGAGAACGCTGACCACCTGCGACCGTGGGAACCGGCCCGAGCGCCGTCGTACTACACGGAGTCCGGCCAGCGGGACGTCGTCACGCAGGCCCTCGCTACGCAGCGCGCGGGCAACGCGGTGCCGTTCGTCATCGAGTCGACCGACGGGGAACTCCTCGGCCGCATCACGCTGAGCGGCGTCGTCCGCGGCGCCCTGCAGTCGTGCGCGATGGGGTACTGGATCCGCGCCGACCGCACGCGCCAGGGCCATGCGTCCCGCGCTGTCCGCGCAGCGGCCGATCACGCGTTCGACGTGCTCCGTCTCCACCGCGTGCAGGCCGAGACCCTGCCCGAGAACGTCGGCTCGCAGCGCGCGCTCGAGTCGGCGGGCTTCACCCGGTACGGCTTCGCGCCGGAGTACATCAAGATCAACGGGGTCTGGCGCGACCACGTCATGTTCCAGCTCCTCGCGCCGACGCCGGCCCCGTGATCGAGGTCGTCGAGTACCGGCCGTCCTGGCCCGAGCGGTTCCGGCAGCTGCACGATGCGTACGCCGCCGCGCTCGACGACGCCGATGTGCCGTTCCGGAGCATCGAGCACGTGGGCAGCACGTCCGTGCCCGGCTTGGCAGCGAAGCCCGTGCTCGATGTCGACATCGTGGTGGACGCTGCCGACGTCCCGGCTGCAGTGGCGGCGATGGCGACGATCGGCTTCGAGCCGCGCGGTGAACTCGGCGTCCCGGACAGGCAGGCGTTCCGGGCACCGGAGCGGTTCGCCCCGACCAACACCTACGTCGTCGCGGCCGGGTCGCTCGCGCTGCGGAACCACCTGGCCGTCCGCGACGTGCTGCGTGCCGACCCGGTGCTCCGCGACGAGTACGCCGCCGTGAAACGCCGGGCAGCCACCGAGGCCGAGGACATCGACGACTACATCGAGCGGAAGAGCGACGTGCTGGGCCGGATCCTCCACGCCGGTGGCCTGTCCGACGACGAGCGCGCCGCCATCACCGCCACGAACCGTCGGATCACCGAGCGTGGCGCGGGCGGCTGACGCGATCGGGGCGGGTGACGGTTCTGGTTCAGGAACCCGGGCGTTCGTGAACCAGAACCGTCACCGTCCCGACGAGAACCGGCCTCAGGCGCTGGCGAGCATCGGGTAGAGCGCGGTGAGCGGGGCGCTCAGACCGGCACGGACGTCGCGGCTGACCTGGTCGGCGAGGACCTCGTGCTCGCCGGCCTCGACCGCGTCCCAGATCGAACGGACGATGTCGGCGGGGTCGGACTTCTCGACGTCGAGGTCGGCGATCATGCCGGTGTCGGTGTAGCCGAGGTGGGCGCCGACGACCTGGGTGCCCTGGGGTGCGAGCTCGAGACGCAGCGAGTTCGTGATCGACCAGAACGCGGCCTTCGACGCCGAGTACGCGCCGGCGAGGGCGACCCAGCTCAGGGCGGAGTGCACGTCGACCAGCGCACCGTTGGCGATCGAGGGGGCGAAGGCCTTGGCGACGCGGAGTGCACCGAAGACGTTGGTGGCGAAGATGCGCTCGACCTCTTCGACGGAGACGTCGACGAGCGGGTCGGAGCCGGCGATCCCGGCGTTGTTCACGACGATGGTCACGTCGGCCGCGGCGCGAGCCGCGGCGTCGACGCTCTCCTGGCTCGTGACGTCGAGGGCGAGCGGGACGATGCGCTCGTCGTCCCAGGTGCGCGGGTTGCGGGCGGTCGCGTAGACCTTGGTGGCGCCACGCTCCAAGGCCTGGCGGACGAACTCGGCGCCGAGGCCGCCGTTCGCTCCGGTGACGAGGACGACGGCATTGGTGAGGTCGGTCATGAGTGCTCCAGACAAGAGAAGTTGAGTACGGAAACCGAACCTAGCACGTTGTGTCCGGAAATCGAACCCAGCTAGGATGAACACATGCTCGGCATCCTCGGCGGCGACGAGCGCTGCCCCATTGCACGCTCCCTCGACGTCCTCGGCGAGAAGTGGACGCTCATGATCGTCCGCGACGCCCTCGGCGGCTCGACCCGCTTCAGCCAGTTCCAGCAGAGTCTCGGCATCCCGCGCGAGGTCCTGACCGCACGCCTGGCCTCACTCGTCGACGGGGGAGTGCTCGAGCGCACGACCTACAAGCCCGAGGGGGCACGTGCCCGCGAGGAGTACGTCCTGACCGACGCCGGCCGCGACCTGTCGCTCGTGCTGCTCGCCCTCGGCGGCTGGGCCGACCGGCACCGCCCGTCCGAGCGAGCGTCGGACCTGCGCTTCGTCGACGCCGAGACCGGCGAGGCGGTCGAAGCTGCCGCCGTGACCGTGGATGCGCAGCAGCGCATCCCGACCGCACGCCTCCGCGCCGTCGTGGAGCCGGTGTCCTGAACGCGACCGGCTGACGGACAGGAGGCCCGTGGCGGCCCCGCCCCGCGCCTCCCGTCCGGTCAGCGACGCACGTCGCACCCGCAACTCGCGCCGAGGACCAACTCGGCGGGGACCAGGTCGCGGTGCCACTGGTTGTCGGCGTCGAGGCCGAGCACGCGGTCGACCGCGGCGACCGCCATCGTCTCGATCGGCTGCCGGACCGTGGTGAGCTGCGGGTTGGTGTAGTCCGCCTCGGCCGCGCCGTCGAACGACACGATCGCGACGTCCTCGGGGACGCGCAGACCGAGTTCCCACAGTGCGCGCATCAGGCCGATCGCCTGCATGTCCGAGCTGACGAAGACGGCTCGGGGCCCGGTCTCCTCGGCGAACATGCGGAGGCCGGCTTCGTAGCCACCGCGCCGGGTGAAGTCGGTGCGGACGATGGGCCCGTCGGGCAGGCCAGCCTGGCGCAGGGCACGCATCCAGCCCTGCTCGCGGAGCTCCATCGAGCCGGTGTGCCCCATCACGAGGCCGATCGAGCGGTAGCCGTGCTCGACCAGGTGCTGCGTGCCGTCGAGAGCGCCACGCAGGGCGTCGACACCGATGCTGGCGTACTCGGGGACCTCGAAGAACGTGTTGAGCAGGACCATCGGCAGGCCGGGGTCAGTGACGGTCGACAGGTCCGGGTGGGTCATGATGCTCGTCACGATGATGCCGTCGACCTGGCGGGCGGACAGGCTGCGGAGGCGCTCGCGCTCCTGGGCGGCATCACCGTCGCTGTTGGCGAGCAGGACGTCGTAGCCGCGTGCAGCGGCGGCGTGGGTGACGGCGACGGCGAGCTCGGACCAGAACGGGTTGTCGAGCTCGGGCACGATCAGGCCGAGCATCTTCGACGAGCCGGTGCGCAGGGCCTGGGCGCTCGCGTTCGGGCGGTAGCCGAGGACGCGGATGGCCTCGCGCACGCGGGCGGCGGTGGCGGCCGCGACGGGGCGCGGTCCGTCGTGCACGACGTAGCTGACGACGGAGGTGCTGACCCCGGCGTAGCGGGCGACGTCCGCACGGGTGACCGCCCTGGGGTTCGTCGGGACGGTCACGGGTGCCACCTTCGTCGGGTCCGGGAGCGTCGTTCGGGTGCCGGCCCACGACGGACCGGCACCCGAACGACACGTGTTACTCGGACGCGATCGTAGCCGACGACGTGCTGCCTGCTGACGTCGGTGCGCTCGCCGTCGCAGCGCTCGTCGTCTCCGGGGCGTCACCGAAGTCCGGCACGTCGAGGCGGGCGCCACCCTGCAGCGCGGACTGGTGGGCGATGATGCCCGGCAGGGTGAAGCGCGCGGCGGTCCAGGCGTTCACCGGCGGCAGGGTCCGGTCGACGACGGCACGGACGAAGTCGTCCGCGAGGAACTGGTGGCTGCCCTCGTGCCCGGTCGGCACACCGTCGTACTCGGCGGGCAGACGGTCGGTGTCGTGCACCTCGGCGTAGCCGGAGACGAACGCGTCGCGCAGGGACGGGTCGACGTCGGCCAGGCGCGGGTCGTCGAGGGACATCGTCGCCTGCGTGTCGATCTTGTCGCTGATGTCGTACGAGTCCTCCTTGTCCTGCCAGACGCTGGTCTTCGCGAGCTGCTCGAAGCTGGCCTCGGTGCCGAAGTAGCGGAAGCGCGACTCACGGATGTGCGACGGGTAGCCGACCCGACGCATCTCGTTGATGCGCATGACCCCGCCGTTGTCGAGCTCGAACAGGGCGGTGGCGTTCGAGAAGTCGTTGTCGAACTGGCTGACGTCCTTGTCGAAGACGCCGTCGCCGCGGTCGTCCTTCACACCGATGCAGCTGACGCTGACCGCGTGCCCGGGGATCGCACCGAGGACCCCGCCGACCGAGTGCGTCGGGTAGAGCATGGGCGGGTAGCTGGCGGTGCGCTTCCACTCGTCGCCCCCGCTGTACTGGTACGCGGCGTAGAAGCCGAGGTCCATGTCGTGCACGTAGTCGCCCTCGGCGTAGAACACCCGGCCGAAGGCGCCGGCGGCGACCTGCTTCCGGGCGAACACCGTCGCGGGGTTGTAGTAGCTCGTCTCGCCCATCATGTAGGTCAGGCCGGTCTCGCGGACGGCCTGGATGATGTCGCGGATCTCGTCGACGGAGATCGCCATCGGCACGGCGGAGTACACGTGCTTGCCGGCGCGCAGGGCCTTGACCACGAGCGGACCGTGGGTCCAGCGCTGCGTGAAGATCGCGACGGCGTCGACGTCCGAGGCGAGAACCGCGTCGAAGTCCGGGAACGTGCCGTCGAGGTGCTGTGTCTCGACGAGTTCGGACGCGCGCTCGTCGACGAGGTCCGTGACGTAGACCCGGTCCACGTCGGGGTGGAGCTTGAACAGCTTGGCGAACTGGGGGGCGAACTGGCCCGCGCCGACCATTCCGACAGAGATCATCAGTGACCTTTCCAGGGGTGTGGGATGCGTCGCCGAGCGGGTCGCTCCGATGCGATCGAGCGCCATCCTGACACATGCTGTCTACACGTGACAACCCCCGTCGACAGCCCGGAAAGAGCCTCTTGCCAGCAGTGGTCCCCACGTGTAGATTCCCGGCTCACGGACTGCTGCACGTCAGTCCACCGCAGACGAAGGAGTCGCGATGGCAACCGAGAGCCCTGTGTCGTCACCCTTGACGACCGCCAGCACGAGACGGAGGAGTCGGTCCGCCGACCTCGCCCGTGCCCGCACCACCGCACCACGGCGCCCCCCCAGGAACGACCTGTGGCTCGCGCTCGTCTTCATCGCCCCGGCAGCCGTCGGGTTCGCGGTGTTCCTCGCCTGGCCGACCGTGCGGGGCATCTACCTGAGCTTCACCTCGTACAACCTGCTCACCGAGCCCGAGTTCACCGGCCTGCAGAACTACGCCCGCCTGGTGCAGGACTCGATCTTCTGGCACTCGATGGTGGTGACCGTCGAGTACGTGCTCATCAACATCGTCATCCAGACCGTCGTCGCGCTGTTCATCGCCGTGATGATGCACCGGCTGACGAAGTCGACCTTCGTGCGCGGCATCGTGCTCGCGCCGTACCTGGTGTCGAACGTCGTCGCCGCCCTGGTCTGGCTCTGGATCCTCGACACCCAGCTCGGCATCGGCAACGAGATGCTCGCCGCACTTGGGCTCGACCGCATCCCGTTCCTGCAGAGCGACGTCTGGGGCATCCCCTCGATCGCGCTCATCAACGTCTGGCGGCACGTCGGCTACACGGCGCTGCTCATCTTCGCCGGCCTGCAGTCGCTGCCCGAGACCGTGTACGAGGCCGGACGCATCGACGGTGCGAGCGAGTGGAAGATGTTCTGGCGCATCACGGTGCCGCTGCTCCGCCCGATCCTGTCCCTGGTGCTGATCATCACCGTGATCGGGTCGTTCCAGGTGTTCGACACCGTCGCCGTCACCACGCAGGGCGGCCCCGCGAACGCCACGAACGTCGTGCAGAACTACATCTACAACCTGGCGTTCGGCCGGTTCCAGTTCGGCTACGCGTCCGCGGTCTCGGTCGCGCTCCTCATCGTCCTCAGCATCATCACGATCATCCAGTACCGCCTCACCCGCTCGGGTGAGTCCGACCTGGACTGAACGGAAGCGCCATGACCACGACACTCACCCGTTCCGTCACCACGTCCCGTCCGCCGCGGATGGGCGCCGGCCACCGTCGTCGCCCGTCGCTCGGCCGGGTGCTCGCCTGGGTCGCGATGATCCTCGTCATCGTCGTCACCCTGTTCCCGTTCTACTGGATCCTGCGCACCGCGCTGTCGTCGAACACCGCGATCAACTCCGACCCCACCTCGCTGCTGCCCGTCGGGTTCAGCCTGGGCGGGTTCGAGCGGGTCTTCGGCCTGCAGTCCACCGAAGAGGCGTTGGCGCAGGGCGGCTCCGGCGCCGCGCTGAACTTCTGGCGGTACCTGCTCAACTCGATCCTGGTGTCGACGCTCGTCACCGTCGGCCAGGTGTTCTTCTCGGCAGCGGCCGCCTACGCATTCGCCCGGCTGCGCTGGCCCGGTCGCGACAAGGTGTTCGGGGTGTTCCTGGCCGGGCTGATGGTCCCCGCGATCTTCACGCTGCTGCCGAACTTCACCCTCATCAAGCAGCTCGGGCTCGTCGACAACCTGCTCGGCATCGCCCTGCCGACGATGTTCATGACCCCGTTCGCGGTGTTCTTCCTGCGGCAGTTCTTCCTCGGCATCTCGAAGGAGGTCGAAGAGGCGGCGCTCATCGACGGCGCCGGGAAGGTCCGCGTGTTCTTCCGGCTCGTCATCCCGATGGCGGCGGCCCCGATCGCCACCCTCGCCGTGCTGACGTACATCACGAGCTGGAACGACTACTTCTGGCCCCTCATGGTGTCGTACACCGACAGCTCGCGGGTGCTGACCGTCGCGCTCGGCGTCTTCAAGTCGCAGACCCCGCAGTCCGGCACCGACTGGGCCGGGCTCATGGCCGCGACCCTGGTGGCGGCGCTCCCGATGATCCTGCTGTTCGGCGTCTTCGCCAAGCGGATCGTCAACTCCATCGGCTTCTCCGGGATCAAGTGACCCGGCTGTCGGACAGGACGAACACCATGACGAACCAACTGACCCGCCGCACGCTCTTCGCCGGCGGTGCCTCCGCCCTGGCCCTCGGCGCGCTCGCCGCCTGCTCGTCGCCCGGTCGCCGCACGACGAACCGGTCGGGTGCGCGCACCGTGAGCTACTGGCTCTGGGACGCCAACCAGCAGCCCGCGTACCAGGCCGTCGCCGATGCGTTCCACCGCGCGAACCCGGACATCACCGTGAAGATCACCCAGCTCGGGTGGAACGACTACTGGACCAAGCTCACCGCGGGCTTCATCGCCGGCACCGCGCCCGACGTCTTCACCGACCACCTGACGAAGTTCCCGCAGTACGCCGACCTCGACGTGCTCTACAAGCTCGACGAACTCGACGCCACGAAGGGCATCCGGGACGACGACTACCAGTCCGGACTCGCCGAACTGTGGAAGGGCCAGGACGGCCACCGCTACGGCTCGCCGAAGGACTGGGACACCGTCGCGATGTTCTACGACCGGAAGGCGATGGCGAAGGCCGGGGTCTCCGCCGAGGAACTCGGGTCGCTCGAGTGGAACCCGGAGGACGGCGGCACGTTCGAACGGATGCTCGCGCGGCTGACCGTCGACTCGAAGGGCCGACGCGGCGACGAGGACGGCTTCGACAAGGACGACGTCGCCGTCTACGGGATCTCGTCGAACGGCTCGGGCGGTGACGGCTTCGGCCAGACCCAGTGGTCACCGTTCACCGGATCGGTCGACTGGTTCTACACGAACGAGAACCCGTGGGGCGACAAGTTCCGCTACGACGAGCGGGTCGTGCAGGACACTCTTGCCTGGTACTACCGGCTGGCCGAGAAGGGCTACATGGCGAAGTACGGGGTGTTCTCCACCACGACCGGGCCCGAGGTCCAGCTCGGCGCCGGCAAGTGCGCGCTGTCGTTCAACGGCTCGTGGATGATCGGTTCGTACCTCGGCATGGAGGACCTCGACGTCGCGGTCGCTCCGACCCCGATCGGCCCGTCGGGCCATCGTGCGTCGATGTTCAACGGGCTCGGCGACTCGATCACGAAGCAGGCGAAGGACCCCGAGGCCGCCGCGAAGTGGGTGGCGTTCCTGGGCAGCGACGAGGCCCAGCGGATCGTCGGTGAGAGCGGGATCGTGTTCCCCGCCCGTCCCGCGGGTACCGAGGCTGCCGTGGCGTCGTTCCGGAAGCGCGGGCTCGACGTCTCGGCGTTCACCCGGCAGGTCGAGGAGGACACCACGTTCCTGTTCCCGGTCACGAAGAACCCCGCCGACGTGCAGGCCCTGCTGCAGCCCGCCTTCGACGACGTCTACGCGAACGGCAAGCCGATCTCGACGCTGACTGGGGTCAACGAACAGGTCAACAACCTGCTCGCCCTCACCTGATCGAAACCCCGCCCGTCGTCCGCATGCCGCACCGTCCGGTGCGGTGTGCGGACGACGCGTTGACCGTGCCGCCGACCACGACCCAGACTGCAGGGGATGACTTCCCTCACCTCCCTCGTCTACATGTCCGTCGCCGTCGACGACCTGACCGACGACCAGCTGGTCGCCATGCTGCGTGAGGCGCGGCTCCGCAACCACGCGCTCGGCGTCTCCGGGCTCCTGCTCGCCAAGGGCGGCCGTTTCATGCAGGTGCTCGAGGGTCCGGTCTGGAGCGTCGAGGACCGCTTCGCCGCGATCGAGCGCGACCCGCGGCACACCGGCGTGAAGTCGTTGTCGCGTGAGTCCATCAGCACGCGTCGGTTCGACGGCTGGGCGATGGCGTTCGGCAGCCCGACCGGGGACGAGCTCCGTGACGAGCCCGGGTTCAGTACCTTCCTCAGCGACCGCACCGGTCTGCCGACCGGGGTGGCGGGCACGCCCGCCGACTGGCTGCTCCGCTGGTTCCGCGGGCGCGACCTGCAGGACCTGCCCGAGGAGCGCATCACGCTCGGCCGGCACGCGGCCTGAGACGCACCGCCCCTCGGACTGCCGGCACGCGGCCTGAGCCGCACCACCCCTCGGTCTGGAGGCACGGTGCGGGCCCGCCCCGTGCCTCCAGACTGTGAGACTGGTCCCGTGGAACGACGTGAGCAGATCCTGGTGGCCGCGGCGGAGGAGTTCGACCGCGTCGGCTTCGCCGGCGCGACGATCGCGGGCATCGCCCGCGCGGCGGGCGTCTCGCAGGGCACCCTGCACTTCCACTTCCCGACGAAGCTCGCCCTGGCGCTCGGCGTCATCGGCGAGCAGAACGCCCGCACCTTCGACGTCGTCAGCCACACCGACAGCTCGCCGGTCGCCGCGCTGATCGGGGCGTCGCACGGCATCGCCGACCTGCTCCGGACCGACCCGATCGTGCGGGCGGGGATTCGGCTGTCGCTGGAGCGCGGCGAGTTCCAGACCGCGACGCTGAGCTTCTACGAGCAGTGGATCGGCGGGATCGTCGACGTGTTCCGGTTGGCGGTCGCCAGCGGGGAGCTCCGGACGGACCTGACCGCGGAGCAGCTCGGGTCGACGGTGGTGCCCTACTTCACCGGCGTGCAGCTCGTGTCCGACGTCCGGACGCGGCGCACCGACCTGATGCCGGCCGTGGCGACGATGTGGCGCGTGGTGATCGCAGCGACGGCTGACCCGAAGCACCGCGACCGGCTGCTCGCCGTCGTCGAGGACGCGTTCGGCGAAGGCTGATCCGGCGACGGCGACGGCGACGGCGTGCGGGGTCGGGTCAGAGGTCGTGCAGCTCGCGGTCGCGGAACCACTTCAGCAGCCAGGCAGCACTGGTCCGGTCGAACGAGCGCGGGAAGTCCATCGTGCCGGACAGGAAGGGACTGAAGCCCGCTTCGGAGCGGATGTCCGAGTCGTCGAGCGCGCGGTAGGCCATCGACCAGCCATCGAACCGTCGGCGCTCGATGTCCTCGCGCACGAGTGACTTCACCTCACCGTGACGGCGGTCCTTCGCGATCACGTCGTACCGGTCTTGCACGCTCCACGCCGGCCCCTCGAGCAGCTGCATGAACCGGCCGCCCTTCGCGAGCAGGAGCCCGGAGACCCCGAGCGCCTCGTTGCGCAGCCGTGACTCCGCGAGCAGCACCGCCATGGCCTGGTCGTCGAAGGGGACGACGGCACGGCTCATGTAGACGATGGAGACGAGCACTCCTCCATCCTGCTGGGTGGAAGGCCGCTGCGCGAAGCCGATGTCCGCAACGCGCCCCGCGGATCGGCGCTGCGGATCAGCCCTGCGGCAGCTCGTGCGCGGTGACGTCCTCGTTGCGCTTCTTCCGCCACGGTCGTGCCGGGGTGTTCGGACCGTCCCACACCAGGATCGCGCCCCAGGCGGCGGCGATCAGCGGCACCGAGATGATCGCGCCGGTGATGCCGGCGAGGACGGTGCCGGCCGTCAGCCCGATCAGGATGACGAGGCCGTGCAGCTTGAGGGTGCGCCCCATCAGGACGGGCTGCAGCAGGTTGCCCTCGAGCTGGTTCACCAGCACCACGATGCCGATCACGATGAGTGCCTGCACCGGACCGAGGGCCACGAGCGCGACCAGGGCGGCGAGGATGCCGGCGGCGGTGGCACCGACGATCGGGATGAACGCGGTGATGAAGACGATGACGGCCAGCGGCAGGGCGAGGGGCACGCCGACGATGGCGATGCCGACTCCGATGCCGATCGCGTCGACCGCCGCGACCGTGGCGGTGCCGCGGACGTACCCGCCGAGGGTCGAGACGACCCGGTCGCCGACGCGACGTGCTCGGGCGTAGCGCTCACCGGTGAAGGGGCGGAGCAGGAACTCCCAGATGCTCGGGCCGTCCTTCAGGAAGAAGAACAGCACGACGATCATCAGCACGAGCCCGGTCAGGAAGTTCGCGGTGGCCGAGGCACCAGCGAGGGCACCGGAGCCGAACTGCGCGCTCGTGACGAAGTCGGACGCCGACGCGACCGCGTCGTCGATCTGCTTGTCCGAGATCGAGAACGGCAGGTTCTTCGCGAACTCCTGCAGTTGCTGGAACCCGTCGACTGCCGACTTCTGCAGCTGCGCCCACTGGTTCTCGACGGCGACGACGATGAGCCAGCCGATCAGCCCCAGGATCGCGAGGACGCCGATGAGCACCGCGAGGGTGGCCAGCACGGACGGCACCCGGTGCTTGCGGAGCCACGACACCACGGGGTGCATGGCCGACGCGATGATGAGCGCGAGGAGCACCGGGATCGTGACGACGCTCAGGATGTTGCTCGCCCAGACGACGCCGGCGACGACCACCACGACGATGATGAGCTGCAGGCACCGGGTCGCGAAGTGCCCGGCGGAGTCGGACCACGCGGCCTGGACCCTGGACGGAGCGGCTGGGGTGGTCGGGCGCGGAGCGTCGCGGAAGAACGGCATGCCGGAGACGCTACCGACCGGACGGCCGACGCGCCGGTTCCGACGGCTCGATCGTCCGACCGGTGTCCTGTCCCCGCGTCGCCGGGGCGACCAGGAACGCGGCGACCAGCAGGACGAGGGGCACGAGCATCGCCGTCTGCAGGCCGAGGTGCTCCCCGACGAACCCGAGCAGCGGCGGCCCCACCAGGAACGCGATGTACCCGGCGGTGGCCACCACCGACACCCGGCGATCGCCGTCGGTGGGGTGGTCGCCCGCGGCGGAGATCGACAGCGGGAACCCGAGGGCGATGCCGAGCCCCCAGACGCCGGCGGCAGCCGCGGTGACGATCGGACTCGGTGACAGCACGACGAGCAGGACCCCCACCGCACCGACGGCTGCGCAGACCCGGACGACCGGGGCGCGACCGAACCGGGCGACGAGCGGGGTGCCGGCCGCACGACCGATGAGCATGGCGAGGGCGAACCCGGTGAACACGAGGGACCCGACGGACTCGGGGGCGTCGTGGTCGGTGGTCATCAGCAGCGGGAGCCAGTCGCTCGCGGCACCCTCGGCGAAGGCCATCGCCAGCGTGATGACGGCGATCATGGCGAGCTGCACGGTGAGGACGGAGCGGCGGGCTCCCCGACGGGTGCCGCGGGCAACGGCAGGCACATCTGCCGGTGCGTCACGGGGCACCGGCCGCAGGTTCAGCGCCGCGAACACCGCCAGCGCGGCCATCACCGCGGCGCCGACGAGCAGGTGCACCCGGACCGGGGTCCCCGCCGTCGTCATGGCGATGCCGACGACCCCACCCACCACGCTGCCGAGGCTGAAGCACGCGTGCAGCACCGGCACGACCGGTCGCCCGATCTGCCGTTCGACCGCGGCGGCCTCGACGTTCAGCCCGATCTCGGCGACGCCCGCCCCGAAGCCGATCAGGAACAGCCCGGCCCAGACCCCGGCGGCGACCTGCGCCGGGGCGAGCAGCGCGACGAGCACCATGCCGACGACGGGCAGCGCGCCCCCGAGCAGGATGAGCGGGCGGTTGCCGGTCCGTCGCACCAGCGCCCCGGCGCCGAGGATCCCGATCATCGACCCGATCGACAGCCCGAGCAGGACGAGGCCCATCGCCTCGATCGAGGCTCCGAGCTCATCGCGGATCGCGGGCGTCCGGGTGATCCACGTCGCGATCCCGAACCCGGTCACCGTCGACGTGGCGAAGAGTGCGAGTCGATGCCGCCCGGCCATGCCCCCATCTGATCGGTCCCCGGGCGGACCGTCAAGGGCGACCGCGTCCCGCGCTTAGGATCGGGCGCATGGCGACCGTCCTCCTCGTCCGTCACGGACGCACCACCGCGAACGCCACCGGCGTCCTGGCCGGACGCACCGCCGGCGTGCGACTCGACGCCGTCGGCCGCACCCAGGCCGAGCGGACCGCGGAGCGCATCGCCGCGGTGCCCGTCGTCGCCGTGGTGTCGAGTCCGCTCGAGCGCTGCCGACAGACCGCCCGCGCGATCCTGGACCGGCAGACGGACCGGCAGACCGACCGGCGGACCGGTGCACCCGCCTCGCTGATCGAGCGGGCCATCACCGAGGCCGACTACGGGCAGTGGCAGGGCCGGAAGCTCGCCGACCTGGCGAAGGAGCCCCTCTGGCGCACGGTGCAGGCGAACCCGAGCGCCGTCGTGTTCCCCGGCGGTGAGTCCATGCAGACGATGCAGTCCCGGGCCGTCGCAGCCGTCCGGCGCATCGACGCCGAGGTCGAGGCGGAGCACGGGCCCGGTGCCGTCTGGGTCGCGGTGAGCCACGGCGACATCATCAAGAGCGTCCTCGCCGACGCGTTCGGCATGCACCTGGACCTGTTCCAGCGCATCGGCGTCGGGCCGGCCTCGGTGTCCGTCGTGCGCTACGGCGAGCACCGCCCGGAGGTCGTCGCGACGAACACCGAGTCCGGCGATCTGTCCTGGCTGCGCACCGCCCCGGCACCCAGCGGGGACGCCGCGGTCGGCGGCGGCGCGGGCAACCCGGCACCCGATGCGCACACCGGCACCGGGCGTCCGGCGCCCGACGTGCCCGTGGGACCTGCCGGACCCTGAACGGCCGGAGCCGAGCGCTCCTACAATGCGGGTATGCCCACCATCGTCCACGGCTTCGACTGGCCGGACCGCCTCGTCGTCGGCACCATCGGCCGTCCGGGTGAGCGCGCCTTCTACATCCAGGCCCGCTCCGGTCGGCGCGTCACCAGCGTCGCGCTCGAGAAGGAGCAGACCGCCGTGCTCGCCGACAAGATCGACGAGCTCCTCGACGAGGTGGCGACCGTCGACGACAACCGCTTCAGCGTGCCGCCGTCGGTGCCCGTCGAACTCCGCGACCCGGAGCCGCTCGACCAGCCCGTCGAGGCCGAGTTCCGCGCCGGGGCCCTGAGCCTGGGCTTCGACCCGTCCACCGCGCAGGTCGTCATCGAGGCGTACCCGATCGACGACGAGGTCGAGATCGTGTCCGAGGAGAGCGAGGACGGCATCGAGATCGAGGCCGTCGTCGAGATCCCCGAGCCCGCCGAGCTGTTCCAGGTGAAGATCCCGGTCGGCACCGCCCGGGCCTTCGTCGAGCGCACGCGCGAGGTCGTCGCCGCCGGTCGTCCGCCCGGCGACGCATGAGCGACGGCTCGCTCTCCGTCCGGGCGCGCATCCGTGAGGCGTCCAACGCCACCTTCCTCGCGGAACTCGACGGTGCGACCGTCGTCTACAAGCCCATCGAGGGCGAGCGCCCGCTGTGGGACTTCCCGGACGGCACGCTCGCCGGCCGCGAGATCGCCGCGCACCTGGTCTCCGAGGCGTTCGGCTGGGGTGTCGTCCCACCCACGTGGATGGGCGACGGTCCGTTCGGGCCCGGCATGGTGCAGCGCTGGCAGGACGTCGACCCCGAGCAGGACGCCGTCGACCTGGTGGCGCCGGATCTCGCCGAGGCAGCGGGTTCGCCCTGGCTGCCCGTGCTCGAGGCCATCGACGAACACGACCAGCCCGTGACGCTCGTGCACGAGGACTCCGAGGCCCTGCGCCGGATGGCCGTCTTCGACGTCGTCGTGAACAACGCCGACCGCAAGGGCGGGCACGTGCTCGCGATGCCCGACGGCCACCGCTTCGGCGTGGACCACGGGCTCACCTTCCACGTCGAGCACAAGCTCCGGACGGTCCTGTGGGGCTGGATCGGGGAGCCGCTCGGGCCGGACGAGCTCGAGGGCCTCGACCGAGTGTCCGAAGCCCTGCGCGGCGGGCTCGGCGACGAGCTCGCCGAGCACCTGACGGACGAGGAGATCGACACGCTCCGGGCGCGCTGCGCGGCCCTGCGCGCCGTCGGGATCTTCCCGACGCCGCCCGGTCACGGGCCCGCCGTGCCCTGGCCGCTGTTCTAGACGCACCCGACAACGGACGGGAGGCCCGTGGCGGTCTCGCCACGGGCCTCCCGTCCGTCTCGTGTGGGCTTCAGAGCCCCCAGTCGTCGCGGAAGAGCGCGCCGCCGGCCCCGCGACGCGAGCCGAGGTACGAACCGACCACGGCGACCCCGAGGTCGTCGTTCTCCGGCGCCACGACGCTGCCGTCCACCCGCTTCGCCATCGCGTCGATGAACCGGGCGAGCCCCGGGTCCTCGCCGAGCCGGAAGAACGTCGTCTGGGCACCGAGGCGTCCGGCGTTCTCGAGCTCCCGCACGGTCAGCGCGATCGTCACCGGGTCGGGCGGGTAGTCGAACCAGACCTGCCCGTTCGGCTCGAGGTGCGACGTCGGCTCGCCGTCGGTGACGATGAGGAGCACCGGTTGGGCCGTGGGGTGCTTGCGGAAGTGCCGGTTGGCGAGGAGCAGGGCATGGTGCAGGTTCGTGCCCTTGTCCCACATCGCGTCGAGACCGACGAGCTGTTCGACGTCCATCACCTCGGCCTCGCGACCGAAGGCGATGAGCTGCAGGTCGTCGCCGCGGAACCGGGTCGACACCAGGGTGTGCAGCGCCAGGGCGGTGCGCTTCATCGGCACCCAGCGGTCCTCCATCGCCATCGAGAACGACGTGTCGACGAGCAGCGCGACGCAGGCCTGGGTGCGGGCCTCGGTCTCCTGCACCTCGACGTCCTCGATGCTCAGGCGCACGCCGGCTCCCTGTCGTCCGCTGGCCGCCGTCCGCACGACGGCGTTCGTGATCGTCCGGGGGATGTCCCAGGGCTCGGTGTCGCCGAACGCCCACTGCCGTGACGCCCCCGACGGCTCGCCCGCGGCACCCGAGCGACGGAGGTCCCGCGCGCCCTGGCGACCGGACATCCGCTGGGCGACGTCCTTGAGCAGGCTCTTGCCGAGCTGCCGCATCGCCTTCGGGGTGAGCCGGAGCTGCCCGTCCGCACCGCGGCGCATCGCCCCGGAGTTCCGGAGCGCCTGCTCGAGGCGCTGCAGGGTCTTCGCGTCGACCGCCGCCTCGTCGCCGAGCTGCCGGGACAGCGCGTCGAGGTCCAGGTCGTCGAGCTCCGAGCCCGGCCCGGACTGGGCGAGCTGGTCGGCGAGGGCATCGAGGTCCGCGATGTCCTGGAACACCCCGGTGCCGTCGCCCAGGCCGAGGCCCTGTTCGCCGTCCATGCGTTCGGATCCGCCCCAGTCCTCGCCGGGACGCAGTGCGCGCAGGGTGCTGTCGAGCTGGGACAGCTGCCCCATCAGGTCGGGAGAGCCGAAGGCCTGCTGGGCGAGGGCATCGAGTTCGTCCCGCTGCTCCTGGGTCATCGAGTTGCGCATGCGCTGCGCCGCGGCCGCGCGGGCTGCCAGGTCGTCGAGCAGCTCGTCGACGTTCGCCGGGTCCGACGGGAAGTACTCGCCGTGCTGGTCCATGAAGTCGTCGAACTGCTGCCGGGTGTCCTCGCCGCGGGCGTGCGCCTCGAGCAGGGCGTTGAGGTCCTGCATCATCGCGCTGACCGCGGCCCGGTCCTGGTCGGTGGCACCCTCGAGCGCCTGCTTCATGCCGGCGAAGCGCTGGTCGAGCACCTCGCGGCCGAGCAGGTCCTTGATCTCGTCGTACTTCTGGCGCGCGGTCGGGCTCGTCCAGTCGTAGTCGCCGAGTTCCTGCACGGCGGCGGCGGGGGAGGGCGGCAGGCTGTCGAGCTGCAGTTCAGCCAGGGCCCGGTCGCCGTCGTCGAGGTCGACGTTGCGGGCGAGCTCCCCGCGCTCGGCGAGCAGCGCCTGATCCAGGAGCTCGCGCACCTGCTGCAGGGTGCCGTCGAGGTTGTTCTTGCTCGTCAGCTCGCGGCGTCGCTCGGCCACCCGGCGGGCCAGGTCGTCGAGACCGCGCTGCGTCCGGCCCCCGCGTCGCAGGAACTCCCGCATCGCGCGCTCGGGCGACGTGCCGCCCATCACGTCCTGCCCGATGGCGTCGAGCGCCTCGGCCAGGTCGACCGGGGCGGCGAGCGGGTCGGGGCCGTCGGTGTACCGGCCGTACCGGGTGTCGCGCGTCAGGCGCCGGTTCTGCCTAGCCATAGACGGCTTCGCCCCCGCCGGACTCCTTGCTGATGCGCCGGGCGAGGAACAAGCCCTCGAGCGCGAGCTCGATCGCGCCGGCCCGTTCGCCGTCGTTCGTGGCACCCATCCGGTCGCACACCTGGTCGTACAGGTCGGACTCGCCGATCGACGGCAGGCCTTCGAGGAACGCCCGGGCGCTGACCTGCTCGCCCGTGGTCACCATCGTGCCGCCGTCGAGCGCGTCCACGAGCACCGCGAAGTCGAGACCCTTGAAGCGGGAGCGCACGGTCTCGGCGGTCGCGGTGCGGAGCAGGTGCTCGAGGACCTCGTCGGCCCGGTCCTCTTCGCCGTTCTCGAACTCGATCTTGCCGCCGAGGACGTCCACCGCGGTCTCGAGGTCGATCGGCCGGGCGACCGCCTCGTCCTCGCCCTGGCGCGCTGCGCGGTGCACCGCGGCGGCGGACACCGTCTCGGCACCGGCGATCGCGAACCGGGCGCTCACACCGCTGCGCTGGTCGACGGCGCTCGAACCACGCAGTGCCCGCGTGAAGCGGGCGAGGATCTCGATCAGGGCGTCGGGGACCTCGGCCGTCAGCTGGGCCTCCTGCCGGATGACGGCGATCTCGTCGTCGAGCTCGATCGGGTAGTGCGTGCGGATCTCGGCGCCGAAGCGGTCCTTCAGCGGCGTGATGATCCGGCCGCGGTTCGTGTAGTCCTCGGGGTTCGCGCTCGCCACGACGAGCACGTCGAGCGGCAGCCGCAGCACGTAGCCGCGGATCTGGACGTCGCGCTCCTCCATCACGTTGAGCATCGCGACCTGGATGCGTTCGGCCAGGTCGGGCAGCTCGTTGATCGCGACGATGCCACGGTGCCCGCGGGGGACGAGTCCGAAGTGGATGGTCTCCGGGTCGCCCAGGCTGCGGCCCTCGGCGACCTTCATCGGGTCGACGTCGCCGATCAGGTCGGCGACGCTCGTGTCCGGCGTCGCGAGCTTCTCGACGTAGCGGTCGTCGCGGTGTCGCCAACTGATCGGCAGGGCGTCGCCGAGGTCGTCGGCGCGCCGGATGCTGGCGGTGGTGATCGGTTCGTACGGGTGCTCGCCGAGTTCGGAGCCGGTGATGACCGGCGTCCACTCATCGAGCAGGCCCTGCAGGGTGCGGAGCAGGCGGGTCTTGCCCTGGCCGCGCTCGCCGAGCAGGACGACGTCGTGCCCGGCGATGAGGGCGCGTTCGAGCTGGGGGATGACGGTGGTCTCGAAGCCGTGCAGGCCGGGCCACGGATCGGTGCCCTGGCGCAGGGCGGTGAGCAGGTTGTCGCGGATCTCGGCGCGGACCGTCTTCTGGACGTGACCAGAGGTGCGGAGCTCGCCGACCGTGCGGATGTCAGGTCGGGTCACCTCTCCGACGCTACGCCGCGTTCGCGACGGCGACCAGGGTCGGACGGGAGGCCCGTGGCGGGCCCGCACCGCGCCTCCCATCCGCTTGTGGGTTTCCATCGCACTTGCGATCATTGAGATCCCGGCGACGGAGCCGGATTCGAAGTAGGGGGATCCGGCTCCGCCCCCGGTTGCTCGTTCCGCATCTGAACCACATCGGCGATCTCGGCGTACGGTCCCATTTCGTGAGCAGCGCGAACGCAACCATCAAGAGCCTGGTGCCCGCCAGGATGGACCGCTTGCCGTGGACCCGGTTCCACTGGAGCGTCGTCGTCGGACTCGGCGTGTCCTGGATCCTCGACGGTCTCGAGATCCAGATCGTCTCGAACGCGGGTTTCCAGGCGGACCTGAACCTGTCGACGCAGCAGGTGACGTCCCTCGGCACGATCTACCTGGTCGGCCAGGTCGTCGGTGCCCTGGTGTTCGGGCGCATGTCCGACCGGCTGGGTCGGCGCAAGCTGTTCATCCTGACGCTCGCGATCTACCTGATCGGTTCGGGCATCGCGGGCCTCGCGCAGGACTTCTGGTTCCTGGCGGCCTTCCGGTTCGTCGCGGGGCTGGGCATCGGCGGCGAGTACGCGGCGATCAACTCGGCGATCGACGAGCTCATCCCGGCGAAGTACCGCGGGCACGTCGACATCGCCATCAACGGCACGTACTGGGGCGGTGCCGCGCTCGGCGCGTTCGCGAACATCTACCTGCTCGACACGTCCTACTTCGCCGAGAACATCGGCTGGCGCATCGGGTTCTTCCTCGGCCCGGTGCTCGGCATCGCGATCATCTTCCTGCGACGCCACATCCCGGAGAGTCCGCGGTGGCTGATGACGCACGGGCGCGAGGAAGAGGCCGAGGCGACCGTCTCCCGCATCGAGGCGTCGGTGGAGAAGGCGACCGGCAAGCCCCTGCCGGAGGTCGACCAGTCGAAGGCGATGACGGTCACGCCGACCGACCGCGTGGGGTTCCTGGCCATCGCGCGCGTGCTGCTGAAGCAGTACCCGACCCGCACGCTCGTCGGCGCGACGATGATGATCACCCAGGCGTTCCTGTACAACGCGATCTTCTTCACCTACGCCCTGGTGCTCACGAACTTCTTCGGCCTGAAGACGGCGGAGACGGCGGTCTACTTCTTCCCGTTCGCGATCGGCAACCTGCTCGGCCCGATCATCCTGGGGCGCTTCTTCGACACCTGGGGTCGTCGGCAGATGATCTTCCTGACGTACCTGGTCTCGGGCCTCGTGCTCGCCACGTCCGCGTTCCTGTTCCGGGCGGACGCGATCTCGGCGACGGTGCAGGTCGCGTTCTGGTGCGTCTCGTTCTTCTTCGCCTCGGCCGGTGCGTCGAGCGCCTACCTGACCGTCAGCGAGATCTTCCCGCTCGAGCTGCGGTCGCAGGCCATCTCGTACTTCTTCGCCCTGGCGCAGATCTTCGGTGCGGTCGCACCGGCCATCTACGGTGCCTTCATCGGTGACGGGTCATCCCGGGAGCCGCTGTTCTGGGGGTACTTGCTCGGTTCTGCCGTGATGATCGGCGGCGGCGTGGTGGCGTTGATATTCGGGGTCGACGCCGCGCGGAAGGGGCTCGAGGACGTCACCCAACCGCTCTCGGTGCTCACCGGGGACGCGAAGTCCGACCGGAGGTGAGCCCTGCGGCGGCGGCCTGACATTCTGTATTCAGAGTGTTTAGCGCCGCCGTCGCAGCGCTGTCACTGTGCCTGCATGGCACTCCTCCACAGCGCGACACCGGCGACCACGATCCACGGCAGCGACCGCCCTCGCCTCGGGGGTGCCGTCCGTGCGTGAGCCTGGGCTGATGGAGCACACCCCCATCCGAGCCGGCGCCGGCGGCCTCGATCCCCACGGCCTGCGCCGCAGCCTGCTGCGCGACGCGGTGTTCCTGCGACTGCTCGACCACGTCCTGCGGGGGGAGTACCGCCGCGGGCAGCGCTTGCGGCTCGACACCCTGGCATCGGACATGCGGGTGTCGCGCACACCGGTGCGCGAAGCCCTCGTGACCCTCGAGTCCCTGCAGCTGGCCAGCGTGCAGCGCTACGTCGGTGTGGTGATCTCGCAGTGGTCGGTCGACCAGATGATCGAGCGACTGCGGATCGCCCAGGCTCTGCTCGTCGATCCGCCGTCGAACTCCGTCGGGTACCACGACCGGTTCGACAAGGTGTGGCTGCGGGAGTGCTGGACCGAGGCCGGTGCCTTCGTCGAACTCGGTGCCTGGTACCTGCGGCGCCGCGGGTCGTCGGTCAGTGGCGACTGGTTGCTGTCGCAGCGCATCGTGCTCGACATGTTCTTCACCGACGACGTCGCCCTGGCGAACGGGATCGATGCCGTGGTCGACCGGCGACGACGGGTCGAGATCGTCGAGCGGGCCGTGGCCGCTGCGGAGCGAGACGCCCTCGACGACTGTGCCGCGGCGCTCCTCGACCTGTCGTCCGCCCTGATCGCCCTGCCGGACCGCTTCCGGGTGGTCGTGTCCGCCTGAACCGACGTCGGCTGCGGATCCGCTCAGGTCCGCGCCGACCGCCGAGGATCCGCAGGTCGCGGCACCGCACAGTGAGCGTCACCGGTGTCCCTCGCACTGGATCGTCAGGCAACGTCGTGGCAGCCTTGACCGGTTGCCGTCCCCGGCGTGTCCACCGACGACAGGAGTGCCCGTGAACGACGTCCGCGATCGATCCCACCGCTTGAACCGAGCGTCCGGGATCGCACGGCACGGACGTCTGCGGCGCTCGAGCCCCTTCGCGACCGCTGCCAAGACGGTCTCCGCCGTCGTCGCCGTGGCCCTGGTGAGTTCGGTCTCGGTCACGGCGATCGCGGCGAAGCAGGTCACGGACGACCTCGGTGACGGCGTCGAGATCCAGGGCCAGCCCGCACCGCAGGCGAAGGGCGGCGCGAAGCCGATCAGCGCCTTCAAGGGCGGGTTCAACATGCTCGTCGTCGGCACCGACAACGACCCCGAGCAGAGTGCTGCCTTCGGGGAGCGCGATGCCACGCTCAACGACGTCAACATCCTGCTGCACGTCTCGGCCGACCACACCAACGCGACCGCGGTGAGCATCCCGCGCGACCTCGTCACGCCGATCCCGGCCTGCAAGAAGACCGACGGCACGGGCACGGCTCCGGCGATGGCGGCGCAGCCGATCAACACCTCGTTCGGCGAGGGCGGCCTGAACTGCGTCACCCAGACCGTCGCCGGGCTGACCGGGCTCGACATCCAGTACTCGGCCGCGGTGTCCTTCAAGGGCGTCATCGAGATGTCGAACGCGATCGGCGGCGTACCGGTCTGCGTCGCCCAGCCGATCACCGACTCGTACACCGGGCTGAACCTGCCCGCCGGCACCTCGACCCTGCAGGGCGACGAGGCCCTGGCGTTCCTGCGCACCCGGCACGGGGTCGGCGACGGATCGGACCTCGGTCGGATCTCGAGCCAGCAGGTGTTCCTGTCGTCGCTGCTCCGCACCGTGAAGTCGAACGACACCCTCGGTTCTCCGGCCCGCCTGTACAAGCTGGCCCGGGCGGCGGCGTCCAACATGCAGCTGTCCCAGAGCCTGAACGACATCGGGACGATGGTGCAGATGGGCCTGGCGCTGCGCGACCTGCCGTTGGCGCAGGTGAACTTCGTGCAGTACCCGGGCACCACGGGCGGCACCGGTGTCTACGAGGGCAAGGTCGAGCCGACGACGTACCTGGCCGACCGGCTGTTCGCGAAGATCAAGGCCGACCAGTCGTTCTCCCTCGGGGCGGACAGCACGGGCATCGGGTCCGAGACGAACCCGACGAAGACGAACCCGACGCAGACGAGTCCGACGCAGCCGACCGCTGCACCGAAGCCCGCGGTCCCCGCGACCCCCGCGACACCGGCAGCGCCTTCGTCTGCTGCGCCGCGCACCCCCTCGGCGACGCCCGAGACCATCGACGGGCTCGAGGGCCAGTCCGCCGACCAGCAGACCTGCTCCAAGGCGTTCGGGTACTGAGGCGCGGGCGGACGGTCGCTTGCTTGCCGCCTCCCGCCCCTGCCCCCTTCCGCGAAAGCGACAGTCTGCCGCCGAACATCCGCGGCACTCTGTCGCCCTGGCGCCAGAGACGGCCGAGCTCGGCGGCACAGTGTCGCTTTCGTAGGCCGGACCGTGGCCGTGCGTGCGTGCACCGGCACGTCAGCAGTGCACCCGCCCCCGAACGCAGAAACGGGGGCGCGGTGGTGGGCCGCGCCCCCAGGTGAAGTCGCTCCCCGCCGGGCGCCACGCGATCGGGCGCGCCGGGCCCGCACGGGGAACGACGTCGGGTGCTGTGTCGCGACGACGGGGACGAGCCCCGGAACGTGATTGCCGCGTCCCGATGATGGTATGCAGTGGGGTACGCCCCGACAACCCCCACGTGTCCCCACTTCGGGGGACCGAGCGTGACGGGTCGTGCCACGCGCGGGCGTGCGTCGGGTCGAGAGTGGCGCGGTCCTCCTGTATGGTGGTCGCAGCGCTCGCGAGAGTGCTTGGAGACGTCGCATAGTCCGGCCGAGTGCACCACCCTGCTAAGGTGGAGTCCCCTTTGAGGGGACCGAGGGTTCAAATCCCTCCGTCTCCGCACGACGATGAAGCCCGGTCCGATCGGACCGGGCTTTCGTCGTTCCTAGCGCCCGAAGCGCCCGCGTCAGACCGTCGCGATGCTCCCCGTCGTCGTGGTCCGTACACCCGCACGCCCCCGACGCACCGCGCCCATGGCCACGAGTGTCAGCACCACGGCCGCCAGGGTGATCCCCGACCCCGCCCAGATCGGCGACGTGTACCCGAGGCCGGCGGCGATGGTCAGGCCACCGATCCAAGCGCCGAGTGCGTTGCCGAGGTTGAACGCGGCGATGTTCGCCCCGCTCGCCAGGGTCGGTGCGTGGTCGGCGTACTGCATCACCCGCGTCTGCAGGGCCGGGACGGTCGCGAACCCGAACGCCCCCATCAACACGAGGGCGATCACGGTGAGCGCCGGCGAGGTCGCGACGAGGGCGAACGCCGCGAGCACCACGGTCAGCACGACGAGCACCACGAGCAGCGTGCGGTCGATCGAGCGGGCCGCGAGCTTGCCGCCGGCGAAGTTGCCGACGAACAGCCCGATGCCGAACACGATGAGCAGCCACGGCACCGCCGACGACGGGAAGCCGGACACCGAGGTCAGCGTGTACGCGATGTAGGTGAAGGCGCCGAACATCCCGCCGTAGCCGAGCACGGTCATGCCGAGCGACAGCCAGACCTGCCCGGACCGGAAGGCGCCGAGCTCGCGGGCGAGGGACGGAACCTCGGTGGAGCGGACCGCGGGGACGAGGACGAGCACGCCGATCAGGGCGACGACGCCGATGGCCGCGATCGCCCAGAACGTCGCACGCCAGCCGGCGGCCTGGCCGAGGAAGGTGCCGAACGGTACGCCGAGCACGTTCGACGCGGTGAGCCCGGTGAACATCAGGGCGACGGCCGAGGCGCGCTTGGACCGCTCGACCATGTTCGCGGCGACGACCGAGCCGATGCCGAAGAACGCTCCGTGGCACAGGGCGGCGATGACACGGCCGGTCATCATCACCCCGTAGGTCGGCGCGATCGCGGACAGGGTGTTGCCGACGATGAACAGCACGAGCAGCCCGAGCAGGACGGGCTTGCGGGGGAGCCGGGTGGTCGCGGCGGTGAGCCCGAGGGCCCCGACGATGACCGCCAGGGCGTACCCGGTGACGAGCCAGCCGGCGGTGGTCTCGGTGACGCCGTAGTCGGCCGCCACCTCGGGCAGCAGGCCGGTGATGACGAACTCGGTCAGGCCGATGCCGAATCCGCCGAGTGCGAGGGCGATGAGTCCCGCGGGCATGGATGTCCTTCCGTTGTGCAGCTGTGCCGCGTACGCTGGTTGTTGCAGACGCGGGATATCGATAGTTGCACACGCGGGGTACCCGCGCAAGCAACTGTCGCCGTCTGCACCGACCGAAGGAGCCCCGATGACCGTCGATGACACCTCCACCGCCGTTCGCGCCCACGGCTGGCGCACCCTGGCAGCGCTGCACGGCCTGATCGAGACGCGCCTGGAGCGGGCCCTCCGGCAGGTCGACCTGTCCGTCGTCGAGTTCACGGTGCTCGATGCCCTGCGCCGCCAGGACGGCTTCCACATGCGCATGCAGCAGCTCGCCCGCGCGGCCGCCCTCAGCCCCAGTGCGACCACCCGGCTGGTGAACCGGCTCGAGGAGCGTGCCCTGCTGACCCGTGTCCTGTGCGCCGACGACCGTCGCGGGCTCTACACGGAGCTCACGCACGCCGGGCAGGTCCTGCTCGAGCGTGCGACACCGATCCACGCCGAGGCGCTCGAGGGCGCCCTCGCCGAGGCGCACGAGGTCCCCGAACTCGCCGACCTGGCCGAGTCCGTCGACCGGCTCGAGGGTGCGCGCGTCTGACCTCGGGTCACCTCGCACCCGGCCTGGAGGCCCGGCGCACCTCCGCCCCGCCGGCGTCGGCCCCGGGGTGGTCACCACTCAGGCGCGCGGCGGCCCCGTCGTCGAGCGCACGACGAGTGTCGGCGGCACGAGCGTCCGGATGGGATCCGTCGGCGTCCCCGCTGCGGCGCCGATCCGCTCGACCAACCGCGCAGCCGCCAGGCGCCCGACCTCGTCGTTGTGCGGGTCGACCGTCGTCAGGCGCAGCAGGGGTGACGCGGCGAGCGGGGTCTCGTCGTTGCCGATCACCGAGACGTCCTGCGGTACGCGGAGCCCGGCTTCCTGCACGGCGGCGATCGCACCCATTGCCATGACGTCGTTCGCGGCGAACACCGCGGTCAGGTCGGGGTGCTCCCGGAGCGCGAGCCGCATGCCCTCGTAGCCGGTCGTCTCCGAGGTCGGGCCGGAGCCGTAGACCAGCGGCTCGATGCCGGACGCGACCAGCTGCGCGACGGTGGCGTCGCGGCGGAGCGCAGCCGGGCCTCCCGAGCCGGTGACGTGGGCGAGGCGGCGGTGACCCAGGTCGATCAGGTGATCCGCTGCCAACCGTCCGCCGGCGGCTTCGTCGGAGGCGACCACGTCGAGTCCGCCGGGGACGTCCGCGCGCGCGCCGGCGACCACGACCGGGGTGTCGGTGGGGACGACGGCGTCGGGGAAGCCCTCGGCGGCGAGCACCACGCCGTCGACCCGCAGGGAGACCAGGTCGTCGAACGGGGATGAGTCGAGGTGGGCGTTGGCGCGGGTGTCGGCCAGGGTGAGGCGGAGTCCGTGCGGGGCGAGGGCCTCGCGGATGCCGTCGAGCATCGGGACGTACCAGGGGTTCCGGAAGTCGTCGACGATGACCCCGATGGTGCGGGTCCGGGTGCCGGCGAGGATGGCGGCGGCGCGGTTCGGGCGGTAGCCGAGCTCTGCGACGGCGGCGAGCACCGCGGAGCGGCGGGCCGGGGAGACCCCGGGATCGTCGCGCAGCACCATCGACACCAGGGACTTCGAGACGCCTGCGCGTGCGGCGACGTCGATGATCGTCGGCGGGCGAGGGGTCACGCTGAGCCTTTCCGGCACGGTGCTTGACAGGACATGGGCTGGTGCGGCTACAGTCTACCGACACGTTCTGGAACGTTCCAGAATCGGGATCCAGCGACCTTCTCGAAGGAGAGAACATGAGCGACAGCATCGGCGTCGCCGTCATCGGCGCGGGCATGGCGGGCAAGGCCCACATGGCTGCGTGGCGGAACGCACCCTCCCTGTTCACCTCGACGCTGCCGCCGGTCCGGCTCGTCTCGGTCGGGGACGTCTACGAGCCCCTCGCCGCCGAGGCCGCACGGCGCTTCGGCTACGAGCGGCACGACACCGACTGGCGGGCCATCGCGGCGGCGGACGACATCGACGTGGTGAGCGTCGTCGTCGCGAACACCCTGCACCGCGAGATCGTCGAGGGGCTGCTCGCCGCCGGCAAGCACGTGCTGTGCGAGAAGCCGCTGTCCGACTCGCTCGACGATGCCCGCGCGATGGCGTCCGCCGCTGCCGAGGCCGAGCAGCGCGGAGTCCTCGGCCGCATCGGCTTCACCTACCGCCGGGCTCCCGGCCTCGCGGCCATCAGGGAGCTCGTCGAGGACGGCACGCTCGGCCGGGTCCTGCACGTCTCCGGCCGGTACTGGACCGACTACGGTGCCTCGCCCGACGTCCCGTTCTCGTGGCGTTTCGCGGGGGCGCCCGGTTCCGGGGCGCTCGCCGACGTCGGCTCGCACCTGTCCTACGTCGCCGAGTTCCTGGCCGGCCCGGTCCGGAGCGTCAGCGGTGGGACGTTCACCACGTCGATCACCGAGCGACCCGTGGCCGCCGGACACGCCCTGCGGGGGCAGGCCGTCCCGCTCACCGGTGCGACCGAGGCCGTTGGCAACGACGACTACGCCACGTTCAGCGCACGGTTCGGAGACGGCACGGTCGTCGGGTCGCTCGAGGCCTCCCGCGTCGCGGCCGGGCACCCGAACGGCCTCGTCATCGAGGTGTTCTGCGAGCGCGGCGCCGCCCGCTGGGACCAGGAGCGCGCCTCCGAGATCGGCCTCGCGCTGCAGTCCGACGGTTCGCGCACGGGTGGGTACCGTCAGGTCGTGCTCGGCCCGGACCACCCCTACGTCGCCGGTGGCATGGCGATGGACGCCCCGGGCGTCGGCTGGGGGCAGAACCAGATGTTCGAGTACCAGGCCCGGGCGTTCCTCGACGAGATCGCGGGGCTGTCCGGCGCCGTGCCCGACGCTCTGCCCGCGAACGCCACGTTCGACGACGGCGTGCACAACATGGAGGTCCTCGACGCGGTGGCACGGTCCGCCGCAGCCGGGGGCACGTCCGTCGACGTTGCCGACGCCGTCGTCCCGACCACGGAGGGTGGTGTCCGCGCATGAAGCTCGGTCTCTACAACGCGATCCTGCACGACCGGCCCCTCGCCGACGCACTCCGGGTCATCGCGGCCAACGGCCTCACCGGCATCGAGCTGAACACCGGCGGGTTCCTGCCCCCGGTGCACGTGCCCGACATCGACGCGATCCTGCAGGACGACGGGGCGCGTGACGCGTTCCTCGCGCAGTTCGCGGGGACCGGCGTCGAGATCGCCGGGCTCAACTGCAACGGCAACCCGCTGCACCCCGACCCGGCGATCGGTCCCGCGCACGCCGAGGACGTCCGGCGCAGCATCCGTCTGGCGGCCCGCCTCGGGCAGGACCGCGTCGTCACGATGTCCGGACTGCCGGCGGGGGAGCCGGGCGGGACGCGGCCGAACTGGATCGTGAACGCCTGGAACTCGGCTGCGCTCGACGTCCTCGAACACCAGTGGAGCGTCGCGGTGCCGTTCTGGCAGGAGATCGACGCCCTGGCCCGGGAGCACGGCGTGAAGGTCGCACTCGAGCTGCACCCGCAGAACCTCGTGTTCAACCCGGCGTCGATCCGGGAGCTCGTCGAGCGCGGCGGGCTGACCAACGTCGGGGTGGAGCTCGACGCCTCGCACCTGTTCTGGCAGCAGATGGACCCGGTGGCGGTCGCCCGCGACCTCGGCCCGCTCGTGTTCCACGCCGCCGCGAAGGACGTCCGGATCAACCAACACGCCGCGATCAACGGGGTGCTCGACAACTCGTTCCGCCGGTTGTCGCCGGACGAGTCACGCACGAACCTCGGCGGCGACGAGTGGGCGAACGAGTGGCCGAAGCCGTCGGCGTGGGACTTCGTCGCGCTCGGCAAGGGCCACGACGAGGCGTACTGGACGACGTTCCTCGAGGCCCTGCGTGCGATCGACTCGGACATGTGGGTGAACATCGAGCACGAGGACACCGAGCTCGGGCGCGAGGAAGGAGTCGCGGTCGCCGCACGCGTGCTGCGCGCCGCGGACGCGGCGCTGGCGCCCCGGTCCTGACGGTCCGTCAGCCGACCCGGTCACTGCCTGGAGGCCCGTGAACCGTTCCGCGAACCGGGTGACGGATCGGCGTGTGGCGGGCCGTGCCTCCCGGCCCCACCACACGCGGATCGGCCACGGGTGCGCGGAACGACCAGTCCGTGCACCCGTACCGGGTGCTGTCACCGGCCCGATGTAGCATGCACGACACCTGTCCCCGACGATGGAGCCCTGCGTGCCGGAGCCGACCCACCCCGCCTTCCCGCTCGAACACGTGCGGGCGGTGGGCGATGACATCGTGGCCTCCGTCGCCACGGTGATCGACGGCAAGGCGGAAGCCATCCGCACGGCCCTGACGGTGATGCTCGCCGAGGGGCACCTGCTCGTCGAGGACGTCCCCGGCGTCGGCAAGACCGTGCTCGCCAAGGCGCTCGGCGCCTCGGTCGGCGGGTCCGTGAACCGCATCCAGTTCACCTCGGACATGCTGCCGTCCGACGTCACGGGCGTGAACATCTTCGACCAGTCGTCGGGCACCTTCCGGTTCTCGCCCGGCCCGGTGTTCGCGAACGTGGTCATCGGCGACGAGATCAACCGCACCAGCCCGAAGACCCAGTCGGCCCTGCTCGAGGCGATGGCGGAGTCGCAGGTCACCGTCGACGGTGTCACGCGTCCGCTCGACCGGCCGTTCATGATCGTCGCGACGCAGAACCCGATCGACATGGAGGGCACGTACCCGCTGCCCGAGGCGCAGCGGGACCGCTTCATGGCGCGCATCGCGATGGGCTACCCGAGCGTCGACGCCGAACGGCAGATGCTCGCGAACCGCGGCGGCAGCGACCCGCTGTCGCGCCTGCGGCCGATCGTCGACGTCACCACGCTGCGGGCGATCATCGAGACCGTCGCCGGGGTGCACATCGCCCCCGACGTCGAGGCGTACATCATCGCGATCGTCCGGTCGACGCGCATCCACCCCGACCTCGTGCTCGGTGCGAGTCCCCGCGCGACGCTGCACCTGGCGCAGGCGGCTCGTGCGCACGCAGCCCTGCTCGGCCGCCCGTTCGTCACCCCCGACGACGTCGCGACGCTCGCCCCGATCGTGCTCGCGCACCGGCTCGTGCCGGTCGCCCGTGGGCTCGGCGGCACCGGCGAGGACACCGTGCGCGAGATCGTCGTCCGCATCGTCTCCGACACCGCCATCCCGTTCACGGCCACCCCCGTCCGCTCCTGATGGCCGGTCCATCGGCACCGCCGTCGCTGCTGCGACGCGTCGGTGCCGCGCGGTCCACGGCGGCACGGTTCGGCCGCCGCGGGCTGTCGTTGGCACGCCGCACCCCGTTCCCGCGCCCGACGATCCGGGGCTGGACGGTCATCGCCGTCGGCATCGGCCTGGTCGGCGGCGGTCTGGTCGGCACCACGAGCGTCGCCGTCACGGCCGGCCTGCTGCTGCTCGTGCTGGTCGTGCTCGGCATCGTGATGGCGTTCGTCGTCGCCACCCCGCTCCGCGGCAGCCGCAGCACCGCACGGGCGATCGTGCAGGTGGGCGAGGTCTACCGGGAACGCATCACCCTCGGCAGCACCAGCCTGCGGATCGGCCCGCGGGCGACGCTGCTCGTGCGCGAACAGCTCGAGGACGCCTTCGCCAGCCTGGCCGAGGCGGAGACCTACGCCGAGGTCGGGCCGAACCTGCCGCCGGCCGTGCTCGACGTCGAGGCGCTCGCGATGCACCGCGGCCGCTCGCTGGTCGGGCCCGTGACGATCCGGGTCGAGGACCCGTTCGGCCTGCTCCGCATCGACCGTCCCGTCGTCCCTGCTGAGGAGGTCGTCGTCGTCCCGGCCTCGGCACCCCTCGGGGCGATCGACGCCGGGGCGCTCGCCGGTGCGGTCTCGGCCGACGAGGGCCGGGTCGGACAGGGTGGTTCCGCCGACGACAGCGAACTCCGCCCGTACCGACCGGGTGACCCGATCCGCCGGGTGCACTGGGCCCAGAGCGCACGGCGCGGTGAACTGCACGTCCGCCAGACCACCCAGGCCCAGCCGCCCGAGGCCGTGATCGCCCTCGACGTCCGGCGCGAGTCCTACCAGCGGCTCGGTCGAGAGGACCTCGCCGAGCTCTCCGACCTGGGCGGCGACCAGGCCTTCGAGCACGCCGTCGTGGTGGCAGCCAGTGTCGCCCGGGCGCTCGCCGCCCGGACCTCCCGTGTCGTGCTCGTGTTCGACGGGCCCGAAGGCGCGACCCGGCACGCGGGCGACGTCGGCGGGCTGACCGACGTGCTGGTCGGGCTCGCCGACGTCCGGCTCCGCTCCGACGCCCGCGAAGTCACCGACGTCCTGCCCGAGGTCCGTGGCCGCGACGTGCACGGCATGACCGCCGTCGTGACGGGCACCTGCACCGCGGAGGAAGCCGCCGAGCTCGTCAGTGCGACCAGCGGGTCGAGCCGCGGCATCCTGGCGACGATCGTGCCGCCGGACCCCGCCGTGCGGGGCATCCTCGACCGCGGCGGCTGGCGGACCCTGGTGGTGCCGGTCGTCGGCGCGACGCCGTCCGGAGCCGCACGGTGACCGGGGTGAGCGCACCGGCGCGTGGCCGTGCCGACGTGCGCGAGATCCTCGACCGCGACGACGACCTGCGTGACGTCCCGAGCGCCTGGGTCGTGGCCCTCGCGCCGGTGCCCGTCCTGCTCGCCGCCCTCGCCATCCGGCCGCTCGTACAGGGGATCGCCTGGTGGGCATCGGGTGTCGTCGTCGTCGCCGTGCTCGTCGCCGTGATGCTCGCGGTGCGCCGCCAGACGCCCGGCATCCGCTTCGTCGTCCTGGTCGGCACGGTCATCGCCTGCTCGTGCGCCGCCGCCCTGGTCAACGACATCCAACCGCTCGGGTGGCTCGACGCCGACGGGGCCCTCGGGGAGACGCTCGCGGCGATCCGCCTGAACCCCGCACCACTGCCGCAGACCGACGCGATCCGGCTCGTGGTCACCGCGTCGATCGGCTGGGTGGCGGCGGTCTCGCTGTTCCTCGCCGCCATCGCGCGGATCCCGTCGCTCGCCGCTGCTCCGGCCCTCGTCATCCTGATCGTGCCGGGTGTCATCACCGGGCAGCCCGCCGGCACCCCGCTCGTCATCACCACGGCGGTGGCGTTCCTCGCCCTGCTCTGGCTGTCCGTGCGTCCGGTGCAGCGCGCACTGCCGGCTGCGGTCGTCGGGGCGATCGGGCTCGTCGTGGCCATCGGGCTGCCGACGATCGTGCCGCTCAACGCCAGCTGGTTGTCCGGCGTGACCGGTGCGATCCAGTCGCCGATCCAGCCCGGACGGCCCGGCACCCTGCTCGAACTCGGCAACGACCTGCGCCGTCCGAGCGAGCTCGAGGTGTTCCGGTACCGCTCGTCCGACGGGCAGCCCGAGTACCTCAAGCTCGCCGACCTCGACGAGTTCGGCACGGGGGACTGGGTGCCGACCGTGACGAACGCGGCCGAGGCCGACACCGCCGACGAGCAGCAGTGGGCCGAGGGCGTCAACCCGCGCCTGGCGAGCCGCGGCGACGTGACCGTCCGGATCACCGGGCTGTCCAGCACCTACCTGCCGGTACCGTCGGGTGCGGTGTCGATCGAGTCGCAGTCCACCAACCTCGACCTGTCGCAGTGGCGGTGGATGGGGAACTCGAGCACCGTCCGGTCGACCGGAGCCGCAACCGCCCGCGGCGCGATGTACGAGGTCTACGGGGCCTCGACGTTCGCCAACGACTACCTCGATGCGGTCGCCGCCTCGGGGGTGCTCGCGCGATCCGACGGCCGTGGCTTCCGGGAGCCCAGCCGCCAGCAGCTGCGCACCGACCTCGCCCTGCCCGACGACCTGCCCGCCAACATCTCGACCACCGCGACCCGGGTCGCCGCCGCCGCGACTGACGACTACGGGCGGGCGCGGGCACTCGAGCAGTGGTTCCGCAGCGACCTGTTCACCTACTCCGAGACCGCCCCCGTCGAGCAGGGCTACGACGGCGACAGCATGGACGTCGTCTCGACGTTCCTGAAGGTCCGCGACGGGTACTGCGTGCACTTCTCGTCCGCGATGGCCGTGATGGCGCGCACGCTCGGCATCCCCTCGCGCATCGCGGTCGGGTACCGTGCCGGGTCGCCGCAGCCCGACGGCGAGTACGCGGTGTCGAACCGGCAGCTGCACTCCTGGCCCGAGCTGTACATCCAGGGCGCCGGGTGGGTCGCCTTCGAGCCGACGCCCGACTCCGACGAGGCCGCGCCGTCCGAGGAGCCCTCGGCCTCGCCGACCGCGGCGGCACCGGAGACCCCGCTGCCGGCACCCGAGCAGACCACCCCGGCGGACGAATCAGCGTCACCGACCCCGTCGGCGTCCCCGGTTCCGGGTGCCACGGGTGCGTCCGGCACCGGCGGCGGCGGAGGACCGGTCGGGCTGCTCGTGGGCCTGCTGCTCGTGCTCGCGGTCCTCGTCGCCCCGGGGCTCGTGCGCGCTGTTCGCCGCCGGTCGAGGCTGTCGGCGATCGCTGCCGGTCGGTCACCTGCCGTGCAGGCGTGGCGGGAGTTGCTCGACGACGTCGCCGACCACGGGTACGCTCCAGGCCTCGCGCCGCCGGGTGACGCCGCCGCCGTGGCCCGGACAGCCCGAGCCGTGCTCGGACGCCTGCGGCCCGGGTTGCCGGAGTCGGTCGTGCCGCACCTGGAGGCCGCGGTCGATGCGGTCGATCGTGAGCGCTTCGCCGCCGACGGGGCCGCATCGGTGGACACTCCGGCGTTGGAGCGTCACGTCCGCGACGCTCGGGAGGCGCTCGACGCCTCGGTCCCCACGGTGCGCGTCGTCCGGTCGCGCCTGCTGCCGCCGAGCCTGTTGCCGTCGTCCGCCTGGTCCCACGACGGGCCGAAGCCCCGCCGTCGGGATCGTCGCACGGCCTGACGCGGGCGCGTGCCGGCTGGCGGGTGCTGCACGGTGCGGGGTTCGTCGGGTGGTGCGTGGTTGGTGGCTCGGTGCGGGGCTGTAGGCGTGCACGGTGCGATCGAGCGGGCACGGGGTGGCGAACCTCGCACGGTGCGAAGCCCCGACCGCCGCACGCACCGCGGCCGCACCGCGCCGCCGCCCGCACGCCGCCCGCCGCCCGCGCCGCGGGGCACCGCGCGTCAGCGCCGGCGGATGACCGCCTCGACCAGGGTCGCGACGAGCTCGCCCGGATCGACCCCGGGCAGCGCCGGCGCGTCGAACACCAGGCCGACGTTCGCCCCGATGAGCACGGTCGCGAACTCCTCCGGGGTCATGCCGACCTCGACCTCGGGGTGGGCACCGAGCCACAGCCGCACCAGCTCGAGTACCCCGTCCTGCAGGATCCGGCGCTGCCGGATGAACTCGGGCAGCAGCTCCGGGTGCCGCACCGCGTACCCGCGGAACGCCGAGAGCAGCGCGAACTGCTCGCTCTGGTCGTTCTGCCCGAACGCGGCGCGCAGGACGTCCCCGACGTCGACCGCGGCGATGTCCGCGTGCACGAGTTCCTGCAGTGAGCCGAGCACGACGTTCGTGGACCGCTGCATGACCTGGGCGAGCAGGTCTTCCTTGGACGAGAAGTTCGAGTAGACCGCACCCTTGCTGAACCCCGCGCGTGCTGCGACGTCGTCGAGCCGCGCGCCGTACACACCCTGTTCGGCGAAGACCGCGGCTCCGGCGGCGAGCAGGCGTTCCCGGACCTCGGCGCGCGGGATGCGCTGGGTGGGGGAAGCGTCGTCGCTCATCGGTTGCTGCTCCGACCTGTGGTGGTGGTCGTCGGGGAGAGCATCGTGGTGGAGACCTGCCGCGCCGCGCGTCTGATCCCGCGCGGCATCAGCGAAGCCCCCATCCCCACGTCTGCTCGGAACCGGCGCGTTCGGGTCGCGTCGGTGCTGTGCGGACAGCGTTCACCGGGACCATCCCCGGCAGAACTGCCAGGACGATACCCGGCGGTACTGATCGTAGCGTCGCGGGGCCGCGGAGGACAGCCCCTCAGTCCTCGTGCTCTTCTCGGACACTGCCGGCACCGGTCCGACGGCCCGGGCGCCGGAGCAACCGGAGCGCGTCCGGCCGCAGGCTCCGACCCCGCCGGAGCAGCGAACCGAGGGTCGACTTCGGCTGCCAGTCACGGCCGTTCGGCAGCCCCCAGCCCCGGCGGACCGCTCCCCAGCGGAGCCCGAGCGACAGCGTGATCGCGAGCAGGATGCCGAGCGACGGCGACCCGAGCGCCGAGGCGATCACCATCACGGCCGACGCGGCGACGGCCACGGTGGCGTACAGCGCGTTCCCGCCGAACACCGCCGGTACCCGCCGCAAGAGCAGGTCGCGCATGGCCCCGCCGCCGACCGCGGTGATGGTCCCCATGATGATCGCGGCCGGCCAGTCGAGCCCGGCGTCGTAGGTGCGCTGCACGCCGACCACGGCCCAGAACCCGATCACGGCGGCGTCGAGCACGGTGAACAGCCGGTCCCACGTGAGCTCGGAGAACGACACGAGGAACGCGATGAGCGCCCCGGCGACGGCGACCGGCACGTACAGCGGGTCGACGAGCGCGACGGGTGGCCCGTTCTGCAGCAGGGTGTCGCGGAGCATCCCGCCGCCGAGTCCGGAGACGAACCCGACGACCAGGAACCCGAACAGGTCGAAGTCCATCGCGCGGGCGATGGAGCCGCCGAGCAGGGCGGACGCGAAGACCCCGGCGAGGTCGAGCACGTTCGTGACCGACGCCAGGCCGTCGACGGACAGCAGGTTCATGAGAACCATCAAACATCACGTCGCACGACTGGCGGGCCGTTCGGCGGTTAGGTTAGCCTCACCTTCGTCATGCTCGCCACTCTCGTCATCGGTCTCCGTGAAGGCCTCGAAGCCACGCTCATCGTCGGCATCATCGCCGCGTTCCTGCGTCGCAACCGCGTCCCGCTCGCCCCGATGTGGTCGGGCGTCGGGCTCGCGGTGCTGCTCAGCATCGCCGTCGGCTTCGGGCTGCAGGCCGTCGAGCAGGCGTTGCCGCAGGCCCAGCAGGAGGGCATGGAGGCGGTCATCGGCATCGTCGCCGTCGTCTTCGTCACGGGCATGATCGTCTGGATGCGCACGCACGCGCGCACCCTGACCGCCGACCTCGAGGCCAGTGCGACCGCAGCGCTCGGCCGCGGCACCGCCTGGGCCCTCGCCGGCATGGCGTTCCTCGCCGTCCTGAAGGAGGGCTTCGAGACCTCGGTGTTCCTCCTCGCCACGTTCCAGGCGTCGTCGGACACCGGCCTCGCCGCCCTCGGTGCTGTGATCGGCATCGCGGCCGCGGTCGTCGTCGGCTTCGGCATCTACACCGGTGGCGTCCGCCTCAACCTGTCGCGGTTCTTCACCGGCACCGGGGTCTTCCTGGTCTTCGTCGCGGGCGGCCTGGTGCTGACCGTCCTCCGCCGCGCGCACGAGGCCGGCTGGATCGTCATCGGCCAGCAGCGCACCGTCGACCTGTCGTGGCTCGCGCCGAACGGTTCGGTGCAGGGCGCCCTGGTCACCGGCGTGCTCGGCATCCCGCCGGACCCGCGGGTCATCGAGGTGCTCGGCTGGGTCCTCTACGTCGTCCCGGTGCTGGCCCTGACGCTCTGGCCGCGCGCCTGGCGTCCGTCGCCGGGCCGCGTGCCCCGGGTGCGCGCCGTCGTCGCCGGCGCACTCGCCGTGGCGGCAGCGGCACTCGCGATCGCCGTGCCGACGGGCGGGGTCGACCTGCCCCGCACCACCGCGGTCAGCGGCGACGCCAGCTCCGTCTCCGCCAGCGTCGACGGTGCGTCCGGCGTCCTCCGCGTGTCGGGCACCGGCCGGGAGGCCCGGATCACCCTGCCGACGTCGGCCCACCGCCGCGTCACCCGCGCGGGCGTGGCCGCCGACCGGTGGCGCGTCGTGCAGGACGGAACCAGTGAGCAGGGGAGCGGTGCCGACCGTCCGTCGACGCTGACGCTCGACGACCTCGTCACCCTGTTCGGTCGCCTGCCCGTCGGGGTCTCCCCGTCGACGAACCCCGGCCCCTTCTCGGCGCGCTGGGCCGTGCGCGACACGGTGACCCTGTGGACCGTCCGCGGTGGGGTCCTGGACGCGACCCGCGACGAACGCGAGGTGCTGACGCTGAGCGGTGGGGGCCTCCCGTCCGCGCGCACCACGACACTGGACCGCACCGTCTGGTCCGTCCCCGATGCCCGCGTCGAGCGGTCGGCCGCCTCGGTGGCCGCAGCGGACTCGCGATCAGCCGACCTGCTGCTCTGGAAGGCCTGGCTGCCGATCGCCCTCGGCATCGCGGCCGCCGCGCAGGCGCTGCTGGCCCTCCGTGACCGCCGTCGCCGGCGACTCCCCACCATCCCCACCCCCGAACCCGTCCCCGCTCGTGGCCCTCCGGCCGCGGACCCTGCAAGGAGCACCGACCATGTCCTTCGGTAAGCCCGTCCGACCCCTGATCACCCTGGGCGCCCTCGGCGCCGTCACCGCCCTCGCACTCACCGGGTGCGCCGGCGGGTCCACCGGAGCCGACGGCTCCGGCTCCGACGACGCGAAGGTCTCCCGCGTCACCATCACGCTCACGAACGACGGGCAGGACGCCTGTGCGGTGTCCTCGACGAAGGTCCCCGCGGGCCCCGTCACCTTCACAGTGAAGAACGAGTCGTCGACCGCGATCACCGAGGTCGAGCTGCTGCAGGACCAGCGGATCCTCGGCGAGAAGGAGAACCTGGCACCCGGCCTCGACGCCGTCCGGTTCACCGCCACGCTGACCGGTGGGAAGTACCAGGTGTACTGCCCCGGCGCCGAGACCGAGCTGACGGACTTCACCGTCACCGGCAAGGCCGCGTCGACCGCGAACAGCAGCGCCTCGACCCTGCTCCGCGACGGGACGAAGGGGTACGCGACCTACGTCGACGGCCAGGTCACCGACATGGTCGCCGCGGTCGAGCAGATGCAGAAGCACATCGACGCCGGCGACCTCGACGCGGCGAAGACCGACTACGCGAACGCCCGCCCGTTCTACGAGCACGTCGAGAGCGACGTCGACGGCTTCGTCAAGAAGGGGTTCAAGGCCACCGACAACGCCGGCAACCTCGACTACCTGATCGACATGCGTGCCTCGAACCTCGACCCCGCCGTCGGCTGGAGCGGTTTCCACGCCGTCGAGAAGGACCTGTTCCAGGCCGGGAAGATCACCGCGTCGACGAAGCAGACCGCCGCGGACCTGACCGAGGACGTGCAGCTGCTCGCGAAGCTCGTGCCGACCCTGGACTACAAGCCGGAGGACCTGGCGAACGGTGCCGCCGGCCTGCTCGAAGAGGTGCAGTCGAACAAGATCACCGGCGAGGAAGAGGCGTACAGCCACATCGACCTCGTCGACCTCGCCGCCAACGTCGAGGGTGCCCGTCAGGCCTTCGCGTACCTCAAGCCGGGGCTGACCAAGCTCGACCCGACCCTGACGAAGCAGATCGCCAAGCAGTTCGACGCCACGAACACGATGATGGACGGCTACCGCGACGCCGACGACCTGGGCGGTTTCGCCACGTGGGACGCCGCCACCAAGAAGTCCGACGCGAACACGATCTCGCAGCAGATCCAGGCGCTGCAGGACCCGCTGTCCCGCCTGGCCGAGAAGGTCGCGACCGCGTGACCGAGCCGGACGAGGCACCGCGGGCGGACGAGGCACCCCGGGCGAGCGTCTCCCGCCGTGGTCTGTTCGGCGCCGGCCTGGCCGTGGCCGGCGCCGGGGTCGGCGCGGCTGCGGGCATCGGCGGCGCCACCGCGGCGACCGGCGTGAACCCGTTCACGGCGGCGACGAACGGCGACGAGTCGATCGACCTGTCGCAGAGCCAGCCGTTCTACGCCACCGCGGCCCGGCAGCCGCAGGGCGGGATCCGCACCACCCCGCAGCGGTACTGCGTCTACATGACGTTCGACCTGTCGACGACCGTCACGACCGAGCTGCAGGTGCTCCTCGCCCGCTGGTCGGCCGCGATCGCCCAGCTGCAGGCCGGCAAGACCGTCGGCAGCGTCGAACCCGCGCACGGCAACGGGGTCGGTGCCGACACCGGCGAGGCGCTCGACCTCGGGCCGGCGTCCCTGACCGTCACGGTGGGCCTGGGTCCCGGCGTCTTCGACGAGCGCTTCGGGCTCGCCGACCGCCGTCCGGCCTCGCTCGCCGACATCCCGACGCTGCCGAGCGACAACCTGCAGGAGGGCCTGACCGGCGGGGACCTGTCCCTGCAGGCCTGCGCCGACGACCCCCAGGTGGCGTACCACGCGGTGCGCGACCTCGCACGGATGGCCCGCGGCACCGCGACCGTCCGCTGGACCGTGCTCGGCTTCGGCCGGGCATCGGCGGGGCCGCACCAGAGCACGCCCCGCAACCTGATGGGGTTCAAGGACGGCACCCGGAACATCACGACCGACGCCGACCACGACCGGTTCGTCTGGCTCGACCGCGACGCCGGGTGGATGGCCGGCGGCAGCTACCAGGTGGTGCGGAAGATCCGGATGAACATCGAGACCTGGGACGCCGACGTCGTCAGCGACCAGCAGCGGGTGTTCGGGCGGACGAAGATCCAGGGCGCACCGCTCTCCGGCGGGCAGGAGCACACCACTCCGGACTTCCACGCCAAGGACGACGACGGTGCGACGAAGATCGACGCGACGTCGCACATCGCCCTCGCCGCGCACGAGGCGAACGGCGGCGTGAAGATCCTGCGCCGGCCGTACAACTACACCGACGGGCTCAACGAGTACGGCCAGCTCGACGCCGGGCTGCTGTTCATCGCCTACGTGAACGACCCGGACCACTTCACCCGGCTGCAGCGGAAGCTCGGCGCCTCGGACCGGCTGAACGAGTACGTCTCGCACATCGGCTCCGCGGTGTTCGCCGTGCCGCCGGCACCCCGCAAGGGCTCGTACATCGGCGAGCAGCTCTTCCGATGAGCTGCGTCGCTGACCTGAGGCGCTGACCCGAAGGGGTGGGCGCCCTCCGCCGTTTCCCTGGAGGCGGAGGACGCCCGCGTCGCGGAGTCTCGCCGAACGGAACCACCGTCGACTTGCTGAAAGCGACCCGGCACGACGCGTCGCGGTGCGACAACCCCGAGAGTACCCCGCGGATCCGCGGATCCGCAGTGATCGACCGGGATGGGACAGCAACCGTGACCGCCGGGTCGCGCGAGGTGTGCGCCGGACGTGCCCCGGGCCTCCTGACCGACGCGAACGGGCCGCCTCACCAGGGTGAGACGGCCCGTTCGCGTGTGTGCCCGCAGGCTCGGGGTCAGTCCGTCAGGACCGTCGCGGCACGTCGTGCGCGGTTGCGGCGGAGGACCACGAGTGCCGTGATCCCGGCGAGCAGGAGCAGGCCCGCCGCGATCGCCGGAGCGGTCAGGTCCGCACCCGTGTAGGCGAGGTCGCCACCGGCGCGCGGGTCGTCGTCGGTCCCGCCGACGCCACCGATGCCGGCGTCGTCACCGTCACCCGCGCCGGGGCCGGGGATGACCCCGCCACCCGGGTTCGGGGTCGGAGCCGGGGTCGGGTCGACCGGGTCCGTGGGGTCGGTCGGGTCCGTCGGGTCGGTCGGGTCGACCGCTGCGGCGACCGGGATCGTCACGGCGAGGGTGACGGTCTGGCCACCCGGCAGGGTGACCACGAGCGGCGCGTCCGTCGTGGCGACCGGCTCGGCCACCGCGGCGAGCGACACGGAACCGGCGGTGCGGGCGGCAGCGCGTGCGGCCGGCGCCTCGATCTCGGGCACCGTGACGGTCAGGGTTGCGCGACCCTGCTCGTCGTTCTTGTCGGTGATCGTCGGGTCGATCGCCGACGATGCGAGCTCCTTGCCGTCCGCGGAGACCGAGACGGAGCCGGCCTTCGCCGGGTCCTCGCTGCTGAACACGAGCGACGACAGGTCGAGCTCGATCTCGTCTCCGGGCTGGAAGCCACCTTCTGGGGTCGGCGTGACAGTGATGCCGACGGCGCGCTGGTCGACCGGGGGCGTGACCTTCGGGTTGGCGAGGAAGTAGTCCACCTGGGCCTGCAGGTCGACCTGGCCGGAGTCGGCGACGTTCGTACCGGTCGCGAAGGCGGCGAAGTTGTCGCCACCGGTCGACAGGAACGAGTTGACGGTCACCTTGAGGGTGTCGGTCAGCGCGATCGGCTTGCCGTCGAGGGTCATCGCGGTGATGCGCTCGCCGCGGCCCTTCGACGGGTCGTAGGTGTACGCGAAGCCGTCCGAGACGCCGAGCTTCAGGAACGGACGCTCGAGGCCGTCCGGCTGCCACTGCTGCTCGAGGGCGTTCTTGATCTGCTGGCCGGTCATGTCCTTGGTCACCAGGGTGTTGGCGAACGGCTGGACGAGCGCGGCCTCCTTGTAGGTGACGGTGCCGTCCGGGTCGCCGGCGCCGCTGGACGCGTAGACCATGTCGGTACGGAGGCCGCCCGGGTTCATGAAGGCGATCTTCGAGCCGTTGCGGGCGGTGGCGCTGCGCTGGACCTCGGCGATGTAATTGCCCAGGACGGACTCGCCGCCGCGGTTCTCGGCCTTGCGGTCGGACTGCACGGCGCGACGCAGGTCACCCGTGATCTCGCCGAGCTTCTCGCTGCCCTTGACGTCGGCGACGGCCTTCGCGGCGGTCACGATGTCGCTCACCTCGGTCACCGAGGTGGTGTCGGCGGGGACACGCTTGTCCTCGTTGACGGGGGTGACCGACGACGTGATGCCGGTGAGCTGCTTGTCCGCGTCCACCGTGAGCTGCAGGTGCCCGAGGTTCACCCCGTAGGACCCGGCCTGGATCACCGGACGCTTCGTGCCGTCGGGGCCGGCGATGGAGTGGTTGTACGTCGCGTGGGTGTGCGCCGACACGATGGCCGAGACCTTCGACGAGACGCCCGAGGTGATCTTGCCGAACGCGCCGGTGCCGGTGGCGTCGGTGAGCGCACTCGTGGTGGCGCCCTCGTGCACGAGCAGGACGAGCACGTCGGCCTCGCCGTTGTCGTCCTTGCCGTCGGTGAGCTGCTCGGCGTACCGGTTGACCTGGCTGACGATCGGAGCCATCGCGAGGCCCTCGACCCCGCCGGGGCTGACGAGCCCGGGGATGAGGTCCTCGGTGGTGGCACCGATGAAGCCGACCTTGACGCCGCCCTTCTCCACGATGGAGTACGGCGTGAACGCGGGGTCGGTGGTGCCGGCCTTGACGATGTTCGCCGAGACGTACGGCCAGTCGGCGCGGTCCTCGATGCGGCCGGTCAGGTCGTCCTGGCCCTTGTCGAGCTCGTGGTTGCCGATCGCGCTGACGTCGAGGTCCATGGCGTTCAGGGCGTCGATCGTGGGGGAGTCCTGCTGGATGAGCGAGGTGAAGGTCGAGGCGCCCACGTTGTCGCCGACGCTGGCGAAGATCGTGTTCGGATTGGCCTCGCGGTACGACTGCACGACGCCGGCGAGCTTCGCGGCGCCGGCGGCCTTGTCGGCGGCGGTGCCCTCGGACTCGATGCGACCGTGGAAGTCGTTGACGTCGACGATGTCGATCGTCGTGTCGCCCTCGGCGGCGACGGCTGCGGACGGGACGGACAGTGCGACCAGGACCCCGGCGGTGGCGAGGGCCGCGCCGGCGCCGAGGCGTCGTCGGGTCGTCGCACCGGCGGTTCCGGTGGTGTGGGAAGTGTTCATCGCCGTCGAACCTACGAAGACGCACAGGCGACCCGCCAGACCCCGTCGCAAGTCGTCACATGACGTTCACACGGCCGTCCCCCTGGGCCCGCCCGACCTGGTTCAGTCGCGGCCGAGCGCCCCCTTCACCCGCTCGGTGACCTCGGTCGCCATCGCCTTGGCGGAGTCCTTCACGACGTCGAACTCGACCGGGTCACCCTTCAGCAGGCTCTTCGCCGTGTTGATCGCGTACTCCTTCGTGATGTGCGGGGGCAGCGGCGGGACGCTCCGGCTGACGTACGCGTCGATCAGGGTGACCCCCTGGTGGGCGAAGGCCTGCTCGACCGCCGCCTCGACCTCGGAGTCCTCGTGCACCGCGATGCCCTGGAACCCGAGCAGCGTCGCGTACCCGGCGTAGTCGATCGACTCGACGTCCTGCGAGCCGCGCCACATCGGGTTGCCGTCCTCGGTGCGCATCTCCCACGACACCTGGCCGAGGTCGTCGTTGTGCATGACCACGATGACGAGCTGCTGGTTCGGCCAGGCCGCCAGGTACTTCTTCACGGTGATCAGCTCGTTCATGCCGAGCATCTGGAAGGCCCCGTCGCCGATCGTGCACACCGCCGGACGGTCCGGGAACGCGAACTTCGCCGCCACCGCGTACGGCATCGCCGCGAGCATCGTCGCGAGGCGGCCGGACATGTCGCCGCGCATGCCCTCGCGCAGCCGGATGTGGTGGCCGTACCAGTCGGCGGTCGTGCCGGCGTCCGCGGTGACCGTGACGCCGTCGGGCAGCCGGTCGTTCACGGCCTGGATCACCCGGCGCGGGTTCACGCCGTCGTCGTAGGCGACCTCGGACTGGGCGCGCATCTCCGACTCCCATTCGCGCATCTCGTCGGCGACGGTCTGCTGGAATGACCTGTCGGTCTTCTGCTCGAGCAGCGGGAGCACGGCGTCGAGCGTCGAGCCGACGTCGCCCCACAGGTTCAGCTCGGTCGGGTACCGCAGGCCGAGCTGCTCCGGCTTGATGTCGACCTGGATGCCCCGGGCCTGCCCCGTCTTCGGCATGTACTCGCCGTACGGGTAGTTCGTGCCGAGCAGCACGAGGGTGTCGCAGTCGCGGATCTGGTGCAGCGACGGCAACGACCCGAGCAGCCCGAGCTGCTGCGAGTGGTACGGCACGTCGGACGGGATCACGTCCTTGCCGCGGAGTGCCGTGATGATCCCCGCACCCGCCTTCTCGGCCGCTGCGAGCACCTGGGCCGTCGCACCGCGCGCGCCCGCACCGACCAGGAACGTCACCTTCGACCCGGCGTTGATGATCTCCGCCATCTTCCGGACCTCGTCGGCGGGCGGCGTGATCCGGGTCGACGCGGGGACGTCGCTCGACCGTGAGGCCCAGTGCTCCAGCGGCGGCGCGTCGTACGCCATCGCCTGCACGTCGTGGGGCAGCACGACGACGGCCGGCTGCTTGCGCAGCGACGCGGTGCGGAACGCGGTGTCGAGCACCACGCCGACGGCTTCGGGCGTGGCCACCGTCTGCACGTAGCAGGCGACGTCGGCGAACACGCGCTCCAGGTTCGACTCCTGCTGCGTGAACGACCCCATCGCCGCGAGCCCCTGCTGGCCGACGATCGCCACCACCGGCTGGTTGTCCATCTGCGCGTCGTACAGCCCGTTCAGCAGGTGGAAGGCACCGGGACTCGACGTCGCGACGCAGACCCCGACCTCGCCGGTGAACTTCGCGTGCGCGGTCGCCATCAGCGCCGCGATCTCCTCGTGCGTGGGGCGGACGTACTCCAGGCCGTCGCCCTTCGAGGCCGCCTTGCCGAGCGCGCCGTCGAAGGCGCCGATCCCGTCGCCGGGGTACCCGAACACGCGGGAGACCCCCCACGCCTTGATGCGGTCGATGACGAAGTCGCTCACGGTCGTGCTCATGGCACCAGCGTGCGCGGGCGCACACGGGTCCGTTCACAGGCACCGGACTGGAGGCGCGGATCACGTGACCGACGTCGGTCACGTGATCCGGGCCTCCAGGCCAGGGCGCCTGTGCTGGCTGGTGCTCGGTGTCGGGTCCTGCTCGGTACCGGCTACTGCTCCTGCGCGATCAGCGGACGCAGCGTGCGGTGCGCGATGCGCAGCCCCTCGAGCACCCGGTCGTCGGTGCCGCCCCAGAGCGGGTCCTCGTGCTCGACGCTCAGCGTGCCGTCGAAGCCCGCCTCGTAGAGGCGGTCGACGACGCGCGGCCAGTCCACGACGCCGCGGCCCGGCACCCGGAACCGCCACCAGCCCATGTCCCACGGGTCGTCGCCCTTGTCGACCTTGCCGAAGAACCCGTACTCGTTGCGCCGCTCGGGGAACAGCTCCAGGTCCTTCGCCTGGGCGTGCACGATGTGCTCGGCGAAGGGCAGGATCGTCTCGACCGGGTCGATGCCGATCCACGTCAGGTGCGACGGGTCCCAGTTCAGGCCGAAGCCCAGGCCGGTGACCCAGCCCCAGAGCTCGGGGGAGTACGCGATGTTGCCGGGGTACCCGTCGGGGTGCCAGCCCTCCATCACGCAGTTCTCGATGACGAGCCGAACGCCCCGCTCGCCGGCGTAGTCGACGAGCTCGGGCAGGACCCGGTTCCCCTCGGCCATGTTCTCGCGGACGGACTTCGTGGTGTCGCGGCCGATGAAGGTGCCGACGTACGGGATGCCGAGCGTCTGCGCGGTGTCGATGGCGTGCTTGAGGTGGGTCCGCACCGCGGCACGGTGCTCCGGGTCCTGGTGCAGGTTGTTCTCGTAGTACGCGAGCGCCGAGATCTCGAGGCCCGTCCGGTCGAGCAGGGCGCGGGTGGCCAGGGCGTCCTCGTCGGTGAACGTGGCGACCGGCAGGTGCGCCGCCTCGAAGTCGCGACCGCCGGTGCCCGGCCAGACGGCGACCTCGAGCCGCTCGTAGCCCTGCTGCTGGGCGAACCCGGCGATCCGGTCGAGCGACCAGCCGGGCAGGCAGGCGGTCAGCATGCCGAGCTTCACCGGATCTCCCGCCAGGTCGTCTCGGCCGCGCTGCCGATCACGGCCTCGATGATGTCGGCGGAGCGGGCGCCGTCCGCGAACGTCGGCAGTCCGTCGGGGGCCACTCCGGTGCGGACCGCGGTGTAGGTGTCGGCGACGAAGGCCGCGAAGGCGTCGAGGTACCCCTGCGGGTGCCCGGCCGGCACGATCGCCAGCCGGCGCTGGTCCGGGTACCCCTGCGACGGGTCGCGGACCACGATCTGGGCGCCGCGCTCGTTGCCGAACCACGCGGACTCGGGCTGCTCCTGGTCGAACGCCGCGCTGCCGCGGGTGCCGTCGACCTCGAACCACAGGCGGTTCTTCCGGCCCGACGCGACCTGCGAGATCACGACGTTCCCGATGCGGCCCGTGGCGGTGCGGAAGGTGGCGACGGCGGTGTCCTCGGTGGTGACCTCGGCGCGTTCGGCCGCGTCGGCCACCGGGTCCGGGTCGGGGGAGCCGGAGAACGACGGACCGGACGCCGCCGGCCGCGTCGGGTAGACGATGTCGGTCGCGGCGGACACCGAGGCGAAGCGCTCGCCCGTGACGAACTCGACCAGGTCGCACCAGTGCGAGCCGATGTCGGCGAACGCGCGGGACAGCCCGCTCGAGGTCGGGTCGACCCGCCAGCTCGAGGCGTCCTCGTCGAGCATCCAGTCCTGCAGGTAGTGACCGTGCACCGCGAGCAGCCGGCCGAGCTCCCCGTCGGCGATGCGCGCCCGGATCTCGCGGACCATCGGGTGGTAGCGGTACACGAACGGCACGGTGGCCACGACACCGGCCTCGGCAGCGGCGGCGACGAGCTCGGCGGCCTGCGCGGGGTCGATCGCCAGGGGCTTCTCGCACACCACGTTGATGCCGGCCGCGATCACCGCGAGCGCCTGCGGGTGGTGCTGGTCGTTCGGGGTGCAGATGTGCACGACGTCGGGGGCGTCGGCGATGACCTCGTCGAGGGAGGCGTAGCCACGGGGCAGGTCGAGCTGCGCCGCCACCTGCTCGGACCGGGCGGCGTTCCGGCCGAGCACACCGAGGACCTCGGCGCCGGAGGCCCGGGCCGCCCGGGCGTGGACGCCGGCGATCATGCCCGTCCCGACCACGGCGACACGGAGGCGTCGCCCTTCGTACCCACTGCTCATGGTGCTCCCTCGCGCCGGAATGACACCACCGTAGCGGCCCGGTCATCCACCGGGGCCGATGAGTACCGTCTGCAGCATGTCGAGCCTCCAGACCAGCCTGCTCATCCTCGGAGCCAGCGGCGACCTGTCCAAGCGCCTGCTCCTGCCCGGCCTCGCCACCCTGCTCCAGGTGAAGGACGACTGGGACGTCCAGCTCGTCGGGGCCGGTGTCGAGGACCTGTCCGACGCCGACTGGAAGGCGCAGGTGCGCGAGTCCTTCGAGAACGCGCAGGCGTCGAAGAACGAGGAGGACGAGGGCGCCTCGGGTGACACAGCGCTGCCGGAGCGACTGCAGGCCGTGGTCGACGCCTCGACCTACCGGAAGGCCGACGTCACCGACCCGGACGACCTGCGGGCACTGCTCGCCGCGTGCGAGCACGACCCCGCGATCTACTTCGCGCTGCCGCCGGCGGTCACCGAGAAGAGCTGCGAGCAGCTCGCCCACCTCGACCTGCCCGCCGGCACCCGCCTGGCGCTCGAGAAGCCGTTCGGAACCGACGCCGACAGCGCCTCGCACCTGAACGACCTGCTGCACTCGTTCATCCCCGAGGAGCGCATCCACCGCGTCGACCACTTCCTCGGCCGCTCCACCGTGCTGAACCTGCTCGGGCTGCGCTTCGCCAACCGCATCATCGAACCGCTGCTGTCGTCGCAGCACGTCGAGCGCGTCGACATCGTCTACGACGAGACCCTCGGGCTCGAGGGTCGGGCGCGCTACTACGACAAGGCCGGGGCGCTCACCGACATGATCCAGAGCCACCTGCTGCAGGTGATGGCCGTCGTCGCGATGGAGGCCCCCGCCTCGATCAAGGCCGACGACCTGCGCACCCAGAAGGAACTCGTGCTGCGGGCCGTCAGACCGTGGGGCGGCGACGTCGTCACCGCGGGCAAGCGCGCCCGGTACACCGCCGGCACCGTCGGGGACCGCCAGCTGCCGTCGTACGTCGACGAGGACGGCGTGGACCCGTCGCTCGGCACCGAGACCCTCGCCCAGCTCACCCTCGAGATCGCGAACTGGCGCTGGGCAGGCGTCCCCTTCACCCTGCGGTCCGGCAAGGCGCTCGCCGCACAGCGCCGCGAGATCGTCATCACGTTCAAGGACTCCCCGCACGTGCCCGAGGGACTCACCGGCACCGAGTTGCCCGACCGGCTGCGGATCTGGATCGCCCCGGACGAGATGCAGCTCGAGCTCAACGTCAACGGCGCCGGTGACCCGTACACGATCGACCACACGAGCCTCGAGGTGACGTTCAACCCCGGGCGCCTGAGTGCCTACGGCGAGGTGCTGGCCGGCGTGCTCGAGGGCGACGCCACGCTGTCGGTGCGCGGCGACAGCGCCGTGCAGGGCTGGAAGGTGGTCGGGCCGTTCCTCGACGCGTGGAAGGCCGGCAAGGCACCCCTCGACGAGTACGCCGCCGGGTCGGTCGGCCCCGACGGCTGGGACAACATCGAAGCCTGAGCCCGAGTGGCGGCGTAGCGTCGGGCGACGTGAACACCACCGACGACGTCCTGCAGACCGTTCCCGAACCCGCCGGCGCCGACATCCGTGTCGACGACGTCCCCTACGACCACGAGGGCACCCAACTGCTCGGTGTGCTCGCGAAGGACGCCGCGATCGCGGGCCGTCGTCCGGCCGTCCTCGTCGTGCACGACTGGCACGGCGTGAACGAGCACGTCGAGGCCCGGGTGACGATGCTCGCCCGGCTCGGCTACGTCGCGTTCGGCGCGGACATCTACGGCGCCGGTGTCCGCCCGGGCGACGACACGGCGGCCCAGGTCGCCGGCGGTTTCTACCAGGACCTGCCCCTGCTGCGCGCCCGCGCCACCGCCGGGCTCGAGCGACTGCTCGCCGACCCGGACGTCGACCCCGCCCGCGTCGTCGTGATGGGGTACTGCTTCGGTGGCTCGACCGCACTCGAGCTCGCACGGACCGGGGCCGACCTGGTCGGTGCCGTGGCGTTCCACGGCGGCCTCATCGCGCACGACCCCTCGGACGCCGCGGACATCCGGGCGAAGCTGCTCGTCCTCACCGGGGGCGCCGACCCCGTCGTGCCGGACGAGGCCGTGCACGCGTGGCAGGACGAGATGCGGGCGGCGCCGGACGTCGACTGGCAGGTCGTGACGTATTCAGGCGCGATGCACGCGTTCGCCGTGCCGGGCACCGACGCTCCGGACCACGGCGCGCAGTACCAGGAGCGCGCCGACCGCCGATCGTGGCAGGCGCTCCGGGTGTTCCTGGCCGAGGTGTTCGACGAGGAGCCCGCGGCGCTGTGACGGTGCGGCCGTCGGAGACCGTTCGCGACACGCCGAGCACCGAGGCCGGAGGGCCTCGATTGGCGCCCGGGCCGCACCTGTTGTAGAGTCTTCCACGGCCGCAAGGCCACGCGCTCGTAGCTCAATGGATAGAGCATCTGACTACGGATCAGAAGGTTGGGGGTTCGAGTCCCTTCGAGCGCACAGGCAAGCAGAACGACGAAGGGCCCCGGTGGATTCCACCGGGGCCCTTCGTCGTTGACCGGCAGCGGCGCGTCTTCGCAGGCGTTCCCCGGTCGACGGGGTGACGATGGGGATTCGGTCCGTCCGATCGGAGAACGAGGTGCCTGTGCTGTCCATCGACTTCGCGACCCGTGACGCCGAGGTCGCCGCCACGGCCCTGGGGGCGCTGTACGACCGCCCGGAGATCCGTGACGTCGGCACGCTCTTCCGGTACGAGCAGCACGTGCGCGGCGACGGCGTGATGACCGTCGAACGGCACCACTTCGGCGGCTCGATGGAGACGACCGCCGAGATCGCGGACACGCTGGTGTCGGTCCAGGTGCACAGCGGCGACTTCGCCCCGCGCGGGACGGGTGGGGTGCCGAACGGGTCGTTGCACGGCCTCGGCATGGTCCACAACGACACCCTCGACGTGGACTTCAGCGTCGTCAGCCTGCCGGTGTCGGTCCTGCTGGGGGTCGGGTTGCAGCAGCAGGGCGCGGAGCGAGGGCGGCTCGTCGTCGACGGCCGGGCGCCTCGTCCGGAACTGGCGGACTACTGGGCGAGTGTCATCGGGCACGCGCACGCGGTCACGAGCGATGAGCGGGCCTTCGGGAACGACCTGGTGCGCGCCGAGGTGTTCCGCCACGTCGCCGCAGCGGCCTTCCAGGTGTTCCCGGTGCACATCGAGCCGGACGCGATCGTCCCGACCTCGGCGGCCGCTGGCGGGGTCGTGCGCCGCGCCGTGCAGTACATCGACGACCACCTCACCGAACCGATCTCGGTCCCCGACATCGCCACGGCCGCCCGGGTGTCGTCCCGCGGGCTGCAGTCCGCGTTCCAGCGCGAGCTCGGGGTGAGCCCGGCAGCCTACGTCCGGCGGGTGCGGCTGGCCGAGGCGCACCTCGAGTTGCGGGTGGCGGATCCCGACGCCGGAGCGACGGTCGCGTCCATCGGGTTGCGATGGGGGTTCAGCAACGCGACGCGCTTCTCCGCCGCTTACCGCGAGGCCTACGGGCGGTCGCCGAGCCGGACGCTCCGCGACGAGGTCCCGCGGCAGGGCGACTGAACGACCCGGGTCAGGACCCGGGGGAGTACGGCTGCGCTGCCGCGATGACCTCGGATGCACCGGCGATGCCGAACGACGTGAAGAGCGGTGCCCACAGCGCCTTGAGCTGCGCCACGAGCTCGTCGTCGGTCAGCTGCGTCGAACCGTCCACCATGCCCAGCGTCGTGTTGAGGAGCAGCAGGACGGACGGCTGGACCGCGGCCGCGTCGACGTCCGCCGCCGCGACCCCGGCGCTGACGAGCTCGCCCCGCGTCATCTCGAACCAGTCGAAGCCGCGCGGCACCGGCACGCCGGCCTTGCCGAGTTCGTGCAGGAGCCGGACCGCGCCGCCCGCGACCGAGCCCCGGCGGACGTCCATCCCGGTGGTCAGGAGGAACACCGTCAGCCGCTCGATGCCGGGCTGCGCGGGGAGTGCGTCGAAGAGTGCACGCCAGCGCTGCTGCTGCAGTTCGATGACCGCCGTCGCCAGGTCCTTCTTCGACGGGAACAGGTGGTACCCGATCGCCGACTTCGGCTTCCCCATCGCCTCGGCGACACGGGAGAACGTGGTCGCCTCGTAGCCGAAGGCCGCGAACTGCTGCCCTGCGGCGTCGATGATGGCTCGTCGAGAGGCCTCCATGGCGAGCTGCCGCTGGTTCATCTGGCGCGGTGTCCTTCCTCGCCCGGAGCTGAGCGATCAGTGAACACCACATCTTAGGGCCGCTCATGATGACGGCCCGTCCCCTGCCCGCGTCAGGCGGCGCAGAACGTGTGCCAGGCCACGTCGATCCCCTTCCGGTGCAGCGAGTCGAGTCCGACGTCGAGGTGCTTCCGCTCCGCGTCCACCAGGTGCGCGCACCGGTGGTCCTGGGCGACGGTCTGGGCCTGGCCGAGCGCGGTCACCAGGTCCGTGTCGATGGCGTCGAGCTGGGGGCGGATGGTCGTCAGGTCCGGGGCTGTCGTGGGTGCGGTCCACGGGTTGTGCGTCCAGTGGTTGATGAGGCCGCGCTGGACGACCTTGCTCGCGGCGATCTGTGCGCGGATCACCCGGGTCACCAGGACGGGGTCGACGCCCTGCTGCTCCGCCAGGGTCACCGCTTCGTCGACGACGGCCTGTTCGCGCACCGGGTCGGCGACCGGCTTGCCGCTGAGCCACTTCGACTCCGCCACCGGGTCGGCGAGCTCGAGCCGTCGGAGGATGAGCGTGCCGATGGTGTCGAGCTCCGCCGTCGACGCCGCGGGACGGGAACCGTCGTGGGAGATGGTCATCGTGGAACCCGTCGGTTCGGCGGACGTGGGCAGGGGATCGGCGTTCGCCGCCGAGGTCGGCAGGGCGATGCCCGCCGCGAGCAGCCCGAGGGCCAGGGCCGTCGCGGCGGTCCGGCGGGTGCGGTGCCGGGCGGTGGTCGGGGTGGTGGGGTGTGCGGTGTTCACGGGGTTTCCTTCCCGAACCGGCGCCGGACGCGTCGGGTCAGATCGTCGATGATCGGTTTGATGACCTCGTCGTAGAACGGGTAGACGCCGAAGTGGTCGGCGCCCTCGTCGCAGTAGCAGTCCATCGAGATCGCCTCCTCGAAGTTCGAGAAGACGTAGGTGGCACGGTGCGGGAACACGGCGTGCGGCTCGTCGTCACGCGGGGTCGTGGTGGTCACGGCGGTGCTCGATCCCGGTCGGCAGTCCGTCAGTCGACCAGCCGAGCCGCGGGGACGCCGGGGTCGCGCCCGGAGTCCACCACGGCGTCGATCTCGGTGGACCCGTTGCCCGAACCGACCGTGCGGTTCTGGATCTGGTTGAGCGACCAGTTGCCCGGCAGTGGCTCGAGCTGGTTGCCCGACCAGGCCGGCGACATCCCGGCGACGAACGAGAAGTGCGCGAGTCCGGCGCTGCTCACGGCGGTGCACGTGGCGCGGGAGCCGTAGACGCCCGCCTTGTACAGGTTCCCGCGGTCCCGCAGGCCGGCGGCGACGCCACGGAAGTACGGGACCACGAGCGACTCGTCCTGCGCCGCGGTCGCGTCGAAGTCGGCGGCGAAGTAGACGGTGGTCTGCTTCGGGATCCCGAGCTTCCGGGCCGCGTCGTGGGCGCGGTGGGCGTCGCGGACGCCCTGTTCCTCCGTGAACCACGAGGCAGCGAACCCGCCCTCCTCGAAGATCGGCCACAGCCCGAGCCCGGCGCTCGCCATCACACGGAGTTCGTCGGGGGTGAGGGCCTTGTCGAGCGCTCCGGAACGCTGGTGGTTCGTGAGGTACCGACCGACGCTGGTGGCACCGGACGCCCGGACGGCGGCCGCGCGGGCGTCGTCGAGGCGCACCGCGGTGTCGGCACCGGTCGTGGCGCGGTCCGGGTCGCCCGTGCTCGCCGCCAGGGCTGCCCACGTGCCGGCGTCGCACGTCCCGGTCTGCTCGGCGGGCGGGAACGCCTGGAACTGCTGGAACGCACGGACCACCGCGGCGTCCGCCGCCGAGTAGGCACTGCTGAACACGACGCGCTCGCCGTTCAGCACCAGGAGCGCCTTGACGAGCAGCACCCAGGCGCCGGTGGCCCCGACCCCGACGACGCTCGGGCCCGCGGCACGGAGCGCGGCAGCCGTCCCCGGGCCCCAGGCGCCGTCGACCGTGACGCCCACCGCGACCTGCACCGCGCGGATCGCCGCCGAGTACGTGCTCGTGTCGACGAGTCCGCTCGTGCTGCCGTACGCGCCGCCGGTCGCCTCGGCGTAGGTGCGGTTGAGGTACTGCTGCACCGCGCGCACCGCTCGGGACCCGCCGGAGGCGAGTCGCACGGGGTCGACGGTCAGGAGCGCGCCGAACAGGTGGGCCGACAGCGGGAGCGCGCCGGGCTCGGCACCCAGGTCGGACCGGAGCGCCTGCACGGCCGCGACGGTTGCTGCGTCGTACTCACCGGTGAGCGTGACGGTCGAGGCGCCCTTGCAGACCAGTCCGGCCTGGACCAGCCGGCGCCACGTCGCGGCGTCGTCGCCCGTCTCGGCCCCGACGTCGCCGTGCTGCTCGAGCTTCCGACGGGTCGTCGGCCCGAACGTCGCGACGACGGGGGAGATGCCGAGCAGCGACTGGGTGGCCTGCACGATCCCGAGCACGGTGCCGCTGCCGGTCAGCCCGTCCTCGTCCACGTGCACCCATCCGTGCAGGTGCCCGAAGGTCGTGTTGAGCCAGCGCTGCACGGCCAGCACGCCCGAGTCGGCGGAGCCGGACGAGCCGGAGGAACCGGTCGACCCGGTGGAGCCGGCCGCGCCGGAGGGGGTGGCAGCGTCGGCCGGGGCCGCGAGTGCGGTCGTGACGAGCGGGACGGTGGCGGTGATGCCGATGAGCGCAGTTCGGCGCGAGATGTGCACGGGGGTGCCCCTTCAGTTGCCTCGAGCGTCCGCTGGCCGTCGATCGCGCTGTGCGATGCTGATGGCCGCGGCATGGTCCGAGCAACTTCGTCCCTCAACTTGGGACGGTCCTGCAATTCGGCAGACGATCGTCTGATGAAGCGCTCAGTCCGCCCGTTCCGGGGCGTCCGGCTCAGCGCGCGAAGGCCGCCAACCGGTCCTGCAGCGCACGCTCCAGGTACGGCTCGAGCGATGAGGCCCACGTCGCCGTGATGTGCGTGCTGTCCCGGTAGACCAGGACGCCCCCGACGACCGCCGGGCACGTGGTGTCGGTGCAGTAGTAGCGGCTCAGGTCGATCGAGGCTGCCTTGCCCCCGGCCGCCCGGAACGCGGCGACGGCCTCGACCGACGAGTCCGTCAGGCCGAGTGCTTCGGCGCGCGACCGGTCGCAGGCGTCCGTCGTCGGCCCGGACATCGTGCTCAGGCAGGCGACGACGTCGGGGCGGGGCACCGGGTTGTCACGGACCGCGATGACGGGCAGCTCGTCACCGGCGGCCTGCTCCCACGCGTCGACCAGGCCGTTGCGGGTGGCCTTGTCGCGGGCCGTTCCGGGCGGCAGGCTGACCGGCATCTGCGTGGTGGAGTGGGTGACGACCAAGGCGTCGGCGTCGCGGTGCTCGCGGACGTAGTCGATGGCGGCGTGCTTCCACGAGTTGCAGCCCCGCATCGACGAGGGGCTCAATGAGTCCTGCTGCGCGGTGGTGAGGTAACACCCGCCGGCGCCGGCCAGGTCGATCCGCCAGCCGTTGTCGTCGGCGATCTTCTCGTACGCACCGATCAGTGCGTTGCTGTGCGAGTCGCCGATGACGATGAGGTGCTTCGACCAGCCGGTGGCCTTGCCGAGGACGCAGGGCCGGAACGTGCCGCTCCAGCACTCGGCGCGGTTGTCGTCGTCGTCCTTGGCCACGGCCGGAGCGGGCACACGGACGTCGGCGAGCTCGGGGTCGACGCAGGGGTCCGCGAACCCGATGCGCGCGGCGGCACCGAAGCAGGACTCGTCGTCGTCCTCCTGCTCCGCGGTGACCTGCTTCGTGACCGTGGTCGCGTTGACCTCCTGCACGTAGACGGCGGTCAGGGTGGCTGCCCCGAGCGTCACGACGGTGAAGCTGCAGATGACGGCGAGCGAGACGACGCCGCGGGGATGCAGGTCCCGCAGCCACGTCGAGAACCGGACGGGTTCCTCGAACCAGACGGTCGTCGCGGTGGCCAGACCGATCGCGACGAGCAGCACCGCCGAGCTCGTCGCCCAGTCGAGCGGACGGCCGAGCATGATCGGCAGGATGACGACGAGGGGCCAGTGCCAGAGGTAGAGCGCGTACGAGATCCGACCGAAGAAGGCGACCGGCCGCAGCGCACCGACGTCCTCGAACTCGGTCCCCGCACCGAACAGCAGCACCAGTGCCGCACCGGCGACCGGCAGCAGCGCCGCGATCCCGGGGAACGCCGTCTCCGGGGTGATCACGACGAGGGACAGTGCGAGGGCCACGACGCCGATGCCGGTGGCGACCAGGCGGACCCGTCGGGCGACCTCGGTGCGGACCTCGGGCAGGTGCACGGTGGCGACGAGACCGCCGAGTGCGAACTCCCACGCGCGGGTGCCGGTGGAGAAGTAGGCGACGCCGGGGTCGGTGGCGGTCTGCACGATGCTCCACACGAGGGACAGCACGACGACGCTGCCGAGCAGCAGCCGCGCGGTCGCCAGCGGCGTGAACCGACGGCGTGCGAGTGCCCCGACGCCGAGCAGCAGGAGCGGCAGGAGGATGTAGAACTGCTCCTCGACCGACAGTGACCAGAAGTGCTGGAACGGTGACGGGGCGTCGGCCGACGCCAGGTAGTCGACGGCGTTCGCCGCGAGCTCCCAGTTCTGCAGGTACACCGTCGAGGCGATCAGCTCACGCCCGTACTGCCCCCACAGCGCGCTCGGCACGGCGACGAGCACCGCGATGCCCGTGACGACGATGGTGAGGAACGCGGCCGGCAGCAGGCGTTTGGCCCGGCGCGACCAGAACCGTCCGAGCCGGATCGTGCCCGTCGCGAGCTGTTCCCGCAGCAGCAGCCCGGTGATCAGGAACCCGGAGATCACGAAGAAGACGTCGACGCCGACGAACCCGCCGTGCAGGGCGCCCGGCCACAGGTGGTAGACGACGACCGCGAGGACGGCGAACGCGCGGAGGCCCTGGATGTCCCACCGCGTGGTGTCGCGCGCTCGGTGCGCGGGGCCCCGCTCGCCCGGCGTTGCTGTACTCACTGCGTCGATCCTAGGAGACGTGGACGGCTCCGCCGGGCGTTCTCGACGCGGACGCTACGATCCTTCTCCAGAGGGGGGCCGATGGATCTGCGCTGGTTGACCGCGTCCGACGACGAGTTCGCGGCGGAGGCGGCGCGACGACCGCGGATGCGCCGCCCGCGACAGGCTCCGCGGTGGTGGAACGCGCTGCTCCTGGCGATCGAGGTCCCGCTCGCGTGGCTCGCGTCCGCGCTCGTGGTCTGGGGCACCGGGCTCGTCCACAACGGTGCGGGTGTCGGCGACGTCGTCCACTGGGTGGCCTGGTTCGTGGTGCTCGTCGCCGGTGTGGTCGGGCTCGTCGTGCTCCTGGTCCGGGGCGAACGACCTCGGACCCTGCGTCCGGACGAGGTTCGGGCGGTGCTGACGGGGGAGGCCAGTGGGTACCCGGCGCGTCCGGTCCGTCCGAAGCCGCTCGACTCGATGATCACCCCGCGCTACTCCGGCATCCGCGTCCACCCCCGGTTCGGCGCCGCCCCCGTGCACGTCGACGGCGTCCCGGACGTCGAGTTCGGCTGCGTCCTGCGGCGCTGGATGGTCTCGCGGGACTGGACGTACCTGACCGTCCGGCTGCCCGGCACGTTGCCGCACCTGCTCCTCGACGCCACGGCGAACGACGGTCGTCGCAGCGACCTGCCGGTGGTGCTCCGCCACCGGCAGCGGATGTCCCTGGAGGGCGACTTCGACCGGCACTTCCGGGTGTGGGCGCCGGAGGACTACGGCCGGGACGCGCTGTACGTCCTCACCCCTGACGTGATGGCGGCGCTCGTCGACCACGCGGCCGGCTGGAACGTCGAGATGGTCGACGACCGGCTGGTCTTCTCGGCGCCGGGGACCGCGGACTGGTCGCGCCCTGCGCCGTGGATGCAGGTCGAGGCAGTCCTGGGCGAGGTCGTGCCCCGTGTGGTGCGCGCCGCCTCCCGGTACCAGGACGACCGTTCGTTGCTCGAGGACGGGCACGCCGACGCGATCGCCGCCGCGGGGCGTCGCCTGGTGCTCCGCGACCGGCGGAAGAGCCGTCTGCGAGCGACGTGGGCGGGGGCCGTGTGGATGGGCGTCGTCTGCGTGTCCTACAGCGGACCGTTGGCCGTCGCGGTGGTCGGTTCGCTCTCGGTCCTCGACCACTGACCGTCGGCGCACGCCTGCGACGTGGCCCCGGTACGGAGGGGAGGCCCGTGGCGGTGTCGCCACGGGCCTCCCGTTTCTCAGGTGGTGCGTCGACTACGCGACGGTCGCGCGCGCCTCGGCCAGCGACGGGTAGTCGGTGTAGCCCTCGGCGGTCGCGCCGTAGAAGAGCTCCGGACGCGGCTCGTTGAGCTCGGCGTCGTGCTCCCAGCGGTGCGCGAGGTCCGGGTTGGCGATCGCGGCGCGGCCCACGGCGACGGCGTCGGCGTGGTCGCCGTCGACGATCGCGATGGCCTCGTCGCGCGTGGTGAGCGACGAGAAGCCCGAGTTCACGATGAACGGCGCGCCCGCGGTACGGCGGACGTGCTGCACCAGGTCACCGGTGGGCTCGGCGTGCAGGACGTCGACGAAGGCGAGGCCCAGCGGCGCGAGGCCCTCGGCGACGGCGGTGTAGGTGGCGCGGACGTCGGCGGCGTCGTCCTCGATGACGCCCTGGATCCCGTGCTCGGGCGACAGGCGGATGCCGGTGCGGTCGGCGCCGATGGCCTCGGCGATGGCGGTGGTGACCTCGATCGCGAAGCGTGCGCGGTTCTCGGGGGAGCCGCCGTACTGGTCGGTGCGGGTGTTCGACACCGGCGACATGAACTCGTGCACCAGGTAGCCGTTGGCACCGTGGACCTCGACCCCGTCGAGTCCGGCGGCGATCGCGTTGCGGGCAGCCTGCACGAAGCCCTGCACGGCCTCCTGCACCTCGGCGGTGGTCAGCTCGTGCGGGACGGGCATGTCGGCCTTCGAGCCGTCGGCCAGGTGCGTCTGCCCGGGGGCGGCGATGGCGGACGGGGCGACGATGCGCGGGGTCTGCGAGATGTCGGTGTGCGAGACGCGGCCACCGTGCATGAGCTGCATGACGATGGTGCCGCCGGCGGCGTGCACGGCGTCGGTCACGCGGCGCCAGCCGGCGATCTGGTCGTCGGTCTCGATGCCGGGCTGCCCGGGGTAGGAGCGGCCCTCCTGCACGGGCCAGGTGCCCTCGGTGATGATCATGCCGAGCCCGGCGCGCTGCCGGTAGTGCTCGACGAGCAGGTCGTTCGGGACGCCGTGCTCGCCGGCGCGGGTGCGCGTGAGCGGGGCCATGACGACGCGGTTCGACAGGGACAGGGCGCCGATGGAGGCGGGTTCGAAGAGCTTCACGTCAGGGCGAACGACGAGTTGTCCCATGCAATTCCGCCTCGGAGCACTTCTTCAGGCAGTGCGGTCAGTCGCGCGGGCACACCAGCGTCGACGAGCGCACCTGGCCCTCGGGCCGGATCACCTGGTGCTGCGAGAGGGGCTTGCCGCACAGGGGGCAGCCCCGGTCGATCGTCCGGTCGTCGATGCCCTCGGGGCGACCGGCGCCGATCTGCGAGGGGCCCATCTTGTTGATGAGCGTCGTGTTCCACCGTTCGTACCACTGGCCGAAGCGTCCCACGGTGCATCCTTTCGTTCGTGCACGAACCATTATGGCACTGATGGCCGCGGATCACACCTGGTCGACGCGCTCCAGCAGCTCGGTCAGCTCGTCCTTCAGGGACTCGAGTCGGGCGAGTGGCCACCCGAGCCGGTCGGCGACGGCGAGCGGCACCGCCTGTGCTCGGTCGCGCAGGGCGTGCCCGGCGGTCGTCAGGGACACCTCGAGCTGGCGTTCGTCGGCGGCGCTGCGGGTGCGGCGGACGTAGCCGGAGGCTTCGAGTCGCTTGAGCAGCGGGCTCAGCGTGGCGGAGTCGAGTCGCAGCTCCCCGGCGATCTCGCGCACCGACCGCGGGTCCCGCTCCCACAGGGCGAGCATCACGAGGTACTGCGGGTGGGTCAGGCCCATCGGTTCGAGCAGGTCGCGGTACAGCCCGATGACGCTGCGGCTCGTCGCCGCGAGTGCGAAGCAGAGCTGCCGGTCGAGCGCGAGCGGGTCCGGTGCGGTCTGGGTCATGCCCTCAGGGTACTTCGTTCGTGCACGAAGTGGTGTGGTCGCGACTCGGGGCGGTGGGCGCAACGGCCTGGAGGCCCGGTGCCGGTCTCGTGGACCGGCACCGGGCCTCCAGGGTGGTTGCGCTGGTGCGTCGACTACGCGCGGTGCGCGGGCGGGTGGCCCGAGTCGTGCGCGTTCGCGTCCGGCTCCACGGGGAGCGCGTGGGTGCCGGTGTGCGTGTCCTCGTGGCCGGCGACCGGGTGGGTGCGCTCGAGCTTCGCGCCCTCCACGTCGACGTCCGGCACGATGCGGTCGAGCCACTTCGGGAACCACCAGGCGCTCTTGCCGAGCAGGTGCATCGCCGACGGGATGAGCAGCATGCGGACGACGAAGGCGTCGATCAGCACACCGAACGCCAGCCCGAAGCCGATCGGCTTGATGGTGGACGAGTCCGAGAAGATGAAGCCAGCGAACACCGAGATCATGATGATCGCCGCCGCCGTGACCACCGCGCGACCCGCGTGCAGACCGCGCTGGACGGCCACCTTCGCGCTCGCGCCGTGGGCGTAGGCCTCACGCATGCCGGACACCAGGAACAGCTGGTAGTCCATCGCCAGACCGAACAGGATGCCGATCTCGATGATGGGCAGGAAGCTCAGGATCGGTGCCGGGTCGTGCACACCGAAGACCGAGCCGAGCCAGCCGAACTGGTAGATCGTGGTCAGACCACCGAACGACGCCAGCACGGACAGGATGAACCCGGCGGTGGCGGTGATCGGCACGAGGAACGACCGGAACACGATGATCAGGATGATCAGCGACAGCCCGACGACCACCACGAGGTAGAGCGGCAGCACGTTCGACAGCTTCTCGGACACGTCGATGTTCGCCGACGCGTTGCCCGCGACGCCGAGGGTGACCTTGCCGTCGTCGGTGGAGACGGTCTGCTCGCGCAGGTCCTTCACGACGTTCTCGGTGGAGACGCTGTCCGGGCCGCCGGCGGGCTTCACCTGGAACGCGACGATGTCGCGGTCCTTCGAGGCGCCGATGGGCAGCACGGCCTGCACATCGTCGTTCTTCGCGATCGCCTGGCCGATCGTGACCTCGGTCGCGGTGACGTCGCTCTTGCTGATCGACTCCGGCAGGGTCGCCACGACGAGCAGCGGGCCGTTCTGCCCGGCGCCGAACTCCTTCTCGAGCGTCTTGTAGGCCTTGTACTGACTCGACTCGACGGCCTCCGATGAACCGCTCGGCAGGCCGAGGCGCATCTGGGTCGCGGGCAGGGCGATGGTGCCGAGCACCGCGACGCCGAGGACCAGCGTGATGACCGCGCGCCAGCTCGACATCGGCTTGTTCGGGATCCGCGTGGAGTCGGTGTTGCCGATCTTCGCGCGCTCCTTCTTCCGCAGGATCCGCATGCCGATGAGCGACAGCAGGGCCGGGGTGAAGGACGTCGCGATGAGGATCGCGAAGAGCACCGCGACCGCGCCGACCGTGCCCATCAGGCCGAGGAACGGGATGCCGGTGATGTTCAGCGCGAGCAGCGCGACGATGACCGTCGCACCGGCGAACACCACGGCGTTGCCCGAGGTGCCGTTCGCGAGCCCGATCGACTCGTGCACCTGCATGCCCTGCTTCAGCTGGGTCCGGTGCCGGTTCAGGATGAACAGCGAGTAGTCGATGCCGACCGCCAGGCCCAGCATCACCCCCAGGACCGGCGTGACCGAGATGAACTCGACGACGCTCGAGAACGACAGGGCGGTGAGCGAGGCGACGCCGACGCCGAGCACGGCGCTGACGAGCGGGACCGCGGCGCCGATGACCGTGCGGAGCATCAGGAGCAGCACGATCGCGGCGATGATGACACCGCCGATCTCACCCGGGCCGAGGATCGACGGCACACCCTGTGCGATGTCGTTCGAGACGTACACGTTGACGCCCTGGATGTCGGCCGACTCGGCGTCGTCCGCGATGGCGGTCTTCGTGTCCGCGGGGACCTCGTAGGTCGACGTCGTGAACTGCACGGTGCCGATCGCGGCGCTGCCGTTGTCCGACACGAAGCGGATGTCCTTCGACAGGTCGAGCAGGTCCGAGCCCTGTTCGAGCTCCTGCTCGTTGTCGTCGAGCTTCTGCTTGTTCGTGTCGATCGTCTTCTGGGCGTCGGCGATCTGCTGCTCACCGGCGTCGATCTGGGCCTGCTGGGCGTCGATCTGCGCCTGCGCCTGCTGGAGCTGGGCGGCCGCTGCCTGCGCCTGTGCGGCGGGGACGGCTGCGCCACCGGCTGCCTGCGCCTGGGCCTTCTGCGCGTCGAGCTGCGCCTGGGCGTCCTCGATCTTCTGCTTGCCGGACTCGAGCTGCGCCTTCTGGGCGTCGAGCTGGTCCTGGCCGGTCTCGATCTTCGCGCGACCGGACTCGATCTGGTCACGGCCGTCGACGATCTTCTGCCGCTGGTCGTCGAGCTGCTGCTGGGTGTCGAAGCCGCTCGTCGTGCCCTTGACCCCGTCGAGCTTCTCGAGGCTGGTCAGGAAGTCGTCGATCTCGGACTGCTGCGACGACGAGAACGCCTTGCCGTCCTTCGTCTCGAAGACGATCGTGCCGTTGCCGCCGTTCGCCGACGGGAACTTGTCGGCGAGCTGGTCCTGCACCTGACTGGTCTTGGTGTTCGGGATCGTGATCGACGACGAGATGGTGCCGGCGAAGAGCGTGTACGTGACGCCCGCCACGGCCATGATCACGACCCAGGTGATGATCACGAGCCAGTGGCGTCGTGCGGAGAACCGTCCGAGACGGTAGAGGAGACCGGCCATGCGGTTGCCTGCGGTCCTTTCGTGTCAGGTGCTGGTGGTGCGGGGTGCGCCGGTGGACCCCTGGGGGATGAGGAGGTGGAGCGGTGTCAGTCGTCGGCCATGTAGCCGCTGCGGACGCTGTGCACGAGTCGTGCGAGCAGGTCGTCCCACGCGTCGAGCGCCGGCTGGTCGAGCTCGGGGCCGGACGTCGCCAGCCAGTGCTCCGCGATGACGACGATGCCGCTCATGAGCGACTCGACGAGCAGTGCAGCGTCCAGGGGGTCGGCGGCCGGGTAGCGCCGGGCGACCTCGTGCCGGAGTCGTTCGGTCACCCGCGAGAACGCCGTCTGGGTCAGGACCGCGGCCTTCGGGTCGTCCTTGCCGGGGTCGCCGAGGATCCGGTACATGCTGGCGATCGCCGGAGCCAGGTCGGCACCGCGGGCGGCGGACTCGAGCTCGTCGAACATCGACGCCCGGCTGCCGTCGCCCACCGGGGTCCGGGCCATGTCGGCGAGGAACCGGTCGATGATGACGGACAGCTCCTGCTCGCACACGGCCAGCAGGACCTCGTCGAGCGAGGCGAAGTGGTTGAACACGGTGCGCCGGGCGATGTCGGCCCGGGCGGCGAGGTCGTCCACGCTGAAGTCCCGGCCGCCGCGCTCGTCGATCAGGTCGCGAGCGGCCTGCAGGATCGCCGCACGGTGCTTCGCCTTGAGGGCAGCACGGCGGTCGGTCGCGATGGTCACGAGATGGAACACTAGGTGCATCGATGCACTCGGTGCAACGAGGTTGAGTGCATCCCCAGGTTCGTCCCCCGGTGCAGAACGTCTGTGCTGCACCGCTGTTCAGTCGGAGGTACCGGGTGCCAGACTGGCGGGACGAACCGCTGCGTCACCGCCCGCGGATCCGCCACCGTACGAAGGAGTACCGATGCCCGTCCGCCTGTCCCCGGAGACCCTCGACGAGATCGCCGCGAGCGGTGTCGCCGTGCCCACCTACGACCGCGACGGCATCACCGCCGGCATCGTCCACTTCGGCGTCGGCGGGTTCCACCGCGCGCACCAGGCGATGGTGGTCGACCGGCTCCTGCAGCGAGGCGAGGCCCGCGAGTACGGTATCTGCGGCGTGGGCGTGCTCGAGCAGGACCGTCGGATGGCGACCGCGATGGCCGAGCAGGGCGGCCTGTACACGCTCGTCCTCAAGCACCCGGACGGCACCCGTGAGTCACGCGTCGTCGGCAGCATCGTCGAGTACCTGCTCGCCGTCGACGACCCGGACGCCGTCGTCGAGAAGATGGCGCACCCGGACACCAGGATCGTCAGCCTGACCATCACCGAGGGCGGCTACAACTTCGACCACGTCACCGGCGAGTTCGTCGCCGACGAGCTCGGCGTCGCGGCCGACCTGCGCGGCGACGGCCCGCCCCGCACGGTGTTCGGCCTGGTGGTCGAGGCACTGCGCCGCCGGCGGGACCGCGGCCTCGACCCGTTCACCGTGATGTCCTGCGACAACATCCAGGGCAACGGGCACGTCGCACGGTCGATGTTCACCGCCTACGCCCGGCTGCAGGACCCGGCCTTCGCGGACTGGATGGACGAGCACGTGGCGTTCCCGAACTCGATGGTCGACCGCATCACCCCGGTCACCGCCGACGAGGACCGCGCCTGGGTCCGCGACGAGCTCGGCATCGACGACGCCTGGCCCGTCGTCGCCGAACCGTTCTTCCAGTGGGTGCTTGAGGACGACCACCCCGCCGGCCGGCCGCCCTACGAGGACGCCGACGTCCAGCTCGTCGACGACGTCGAGCCGTACGAACTCATGAAGCTCCGACTCCTCAACGCCAGCCACCAGGGGCTCTGCTACTTCGGCTACCTGTCCGGGTACCGCTACGCGCACGAGGCCACGCAGGACCCGGCGATCGCGACCTTCCTGCGCCGCTACATGGACGACGAGGGCACGCCGACGCTGCACCCGGTGCCCGGCATCGACCTGGAGGACTACAAGTCGACCCTGATCGAGCGCTTCCAGAACCCCGAGGTGCGCGACACCCTCGCCCGGCTCTGCGCCGAGTCGAGCGACCGGATCCCGAAGTGGCTGCTCCCCGTCGTGCGCGAGAACCTGGCCGCCGGCCGACCCGTCACGCTGTCCGCCGGCATCGTCGCGTCGTGGGCCCGCTACGACGAGGGCACCGACGAGTCCGGTGAGCCCATCGAGATCGTCGACCGGCTCGCCGAGCCCCTGCACCGCATCGCCCTGACCCAGCGCGACGACCGCCTCGCCTTCATCGCGAACCGCCAGGTCTTCGGCGACCTGGTCGACGACGAACGGTTCGTCGCCGCGTACCGCGACGCCCTGGACGGGCTCATCGCGGACGGTGCACACGCCACCGTGGAGCGCCTGTCACGGTCCTGAGACGCGACCGACCGACGGACGGGAGGCCCGTGGCGGCGCCGCCACGGGCCTCCCGTCCGCCTGCTGCCCGCGTGACGGGCGCGGGACGGCGGTTCGTCTCCGCACGATGACGGTTCCGGTTCGCGAACCCCGAGGATCGTGAACCAGAACCGTCAGCCGCTCACCGCGCGACGTCGTCCCACGGCAAGGGAGTGGTCTCGCCCGTCTCCCAGTCGCGGCGCAGCACGCCGTAGCCGACCGACCCGACGGCCGGGCCGCCGTCGACGGGCCACGCCTCGCGGTAGTGGGCCTCCTGTACCCAGCCGGCACGGACGAAGACCCGGCGCATGGCGGTGTTGTCCTCGCGGGTCTGGCCCTCGAAGCGCGTGATCGCCGGCATCGTCGTGAACACGTGGTCGGTCACCGCACGCAGGGCGGGGACCCCGAGGCCGCGGCCCCGGAACCGACCGGCCAGGCGCAGGTCGAACAGGGGGACGGGGTCGGCCAGGTCCTCGAGGCGGACCAGACCGATGCGGCCGTGGTCGTCGTGGTCGAGCCAGGAGGTGTCGTGCTCGTCGTCGCGGTAGGCGCCGGAGTCGACGGCGCTCGCCGCGTCGGCCGCGCTGATGCGCCGTCGGACGTGGAACGGGAACTCCTCGGACGTCAGGAATGCGAGCAACTCCTGGCGGTCGGCGCCGGTGGGGTCCAGGCGGGTGAGGCGGACGGCGGGAGCTGGCATGCCGCTCAGGGTAGTTGCACGGTCATCGGGCAGGCTCGGGGCGTGCGAGGTGGGACGAGGATGACGGCCGCTGCTCTGACGGCGTTGGTGCTGGTCGGGCTGGTGGGGTGCTCCGGCGGCCCGGGCGGGGCGTCGACCGGGCCGACGTCGTCCACGTCAGCGTCTGCGTCTGGGTCGGCTTCGGTGGCGCCGGCGACCGACCCCGCCACCGCGCGGGCCTTCGCGGCGCTGGAGCGGCAGTACGACGCACGGCTCGGGATTGCCGCCGTCGACACCGGGAGCGGTCGGACGATCGTGCACCGTGCGGGGGAGCGGTTCGCCTTCGCGTCGACGGTCAAGGTGTTCATCGCGGCGGCGGTCCTCGACGCCTCGTCCGACGCCGACCTGGCGACCGTCGTGCACTACGACCGCGGCGACCTGCTCGAGTACGCGCCCGTGACGAGCGAGCACGTCGACACCGGGATGACGGTGCGCGAGCTCGTCGACGCGGCGCTCCGCTCCAGCGACAACACCGCGGCGAACCTGCTGGTGGAACGGCTCGGCGGGCCGGACGCCGTCGAGCGGTGGCTGCGCGGCATCGGGGACCGGACGACGAGCGTCGACCGGGTCGAACCCGACCTGAACCAGGCGATCCCGGGTGACCGACGGGACACGACGACGCCGGAGCGGTTCGCGGCGGACCTCCGGACGGTGCTGCTCGGGGACGCCCTCGACGCTGCCGACCGGCGGGTGCTCCGTGAGGCGATGCTCGGCAACACGACCGGGGACGCGACGATCCGTGCCGGGGTGGACCCTTCGTGGCGGGTCGCCGACAAGACCGGCACGGCGTCCTACGGGGTCCGGAACGACATCGCGGTCGTGACGCCGCCGGGGCGCGACCCCGTCGTGCTCGTGGTGATGACGAGCCGCGCCGATGCCGGTGCGGAGCCGTCGGACGCGCTCGTCGCCGCGGCGACCCGCACCGCGGTGGCCGGGCTGTCCGACTGAGTCGCCAGCGTCGCGGGACTGTCGTTGCGGGACTAGCGGAGGGTGCTCGCCCAGCGCCCGATGGCGTCGTACGCCCGTTCCCGCACCTCCGGCGCGGACAGCACGACGTCGTGCAGGGCGCCTTCGAGTCGGCGGACCGTGACCTCCTCGCCGAGGGAGAGCGAGCGGTGCGCCACCGTGTCGACGTTCAGGGCGACGTCGGCCCGCGCCATGCCCGGGTCCCACCGCGGCTGGAGCATGCTCTTGTCGCTCAGCATCACCAGGGTCGGGACCCCGATCCCGAGGCCCTTCTCGACCTGTGCCTGGCCGTCGAACACCGCGGCGAGCCACCCGGGGTGCAGGGGGAAGCCACGCTCCGGCCGCCACTGCTGCTCGTAGGTCCACGACCCCTCGCCCTCGGCCGAGACGGTGCGGGTGTAGAAGCCGGGGTCGACGGCGGGCATCGGCGCGAGGGGGTTCCGGCGGGCACCGAGCTTGATGACCGGTGCGACGATGGCCCGGCCGACCGCGGTGGCCTGGAACTCGAGCCACGGGCTGTTCAGCACGAGGCCGTGCACGAGCTCCGGGTGCCGGGCTGCCCAGAGCGACAGGGTCAAGCCGCCGGTGGAGTGGCCCATCGGGACGAGCCGGCGGCGGTCCGAGCCGGGGTGCTCGGCCGAGATCGCGTCGAGCGCTGCGGCGATGTCCTCGTCGTACACCGCCAGGTCGTCGACCATGCCCGGGGTCTGGTACGGGCGCAGGCTCCGACCGTACTTCCGCAGGTCCAGCGCGTGGAACCGGGCACCGAGCCGCTCGAGGCGCTCGGCGAGCTCCACCTGGAAGAAGTAGTCCGACCAGCCGTGCACGTAGAGCACGTCGACCCCGTGCAGGGGCCCGCGACCGTGCAGCAGCAGGTCCGTCGGGGTGTGCCGGCGGCGGACCAGGGTGGCGACGACGGGTCCCTCGGAGTCGGTGCCGAGCGGCAGTTCGAGCCGCTCGTACGGTGCTCCGAGCACGTCCTCGTGCCACCCCTGGTCCGTCATGCGCCGAGCGTATCCGGCGCTGCTGCGGGTGGTGCTGGTGCGGGGATGTCGCGCGGCACGCCAGATCGTCGCGCTGGCCGTGGCTCGCGGCCTAGCTGCGGGGCGCCCGCACCAGGAACAGCGTGATGGCGCCGAGGACGACCGCGGCGACGATGAGCGCCCAGGCGAGCACGATGACCGGCCCGTCCCAGGGGGTGAAGAGCAGTCCGACCCCGATCACCAGGGCCACGGCGGCGCCGATGAGGGCGAGGCGGTGCGGTCGTACCGGAGCGGTGCGTGTCACGGTTCCCACGGTACGCGCGCCGGGCTGGCAGCGCGGCGTCGAGCGGGTACGCCGGTCACACCGTCGTGCGCATCACCCACCGCCACTTGGCGATGCGGCGGTCGCGCACGAACCCGAACTGCGTGAACAGTTCTTCCGGCCCGGTGTGCAGGTAGGCACCGCGCTGCGGCTTCCGCTCGACCGTCTGCTCCGGGTAGGCCTCGACGGTCCCGCCGCCGGCCCGCCGGATCTGGTCGAGTGCGGTCGTGACCGCAGCGCGTGCGACCCCCTGACCGCGGTGTCGGGACTCCACGAACACGCAGCCGATCCGCCAGTCCGGCGGCGTCGAGGCGTCGCGGGCGTACGCACCGGGGTTCAGGATCGTCGGCAGCTCGACCGGCCGCCCGAACTGGCACCAGCCGACCGCCGTGCCGTCGGCGTAGACGAGCACCTGGTGGTTCGTGCCGTTCCGCACGTGGCGGTGCTTCGCCTCCTGGTGGGACACCGTCGGGTCGGGCGTCCCGCGTGGGCCGTCCGGGTGGAAACCGATGCACCAGCACCCGCCCCACACACCGTTGCTGCGGGTCACGAGCGCGGCGAAGTCGGGCCACGTCTCATCGGTGAGCATCGCCGTCGAGTACTCCATGGGCCGATGATCCTCCGGTCCTGGCGATCCCGCCACCACCGCGACCGTGGTGCTCCGAACGGCGCGCGACCGGTGGTCAGGCTGCGCTGCGCCGGGCGGCGACGAGGCCGGAGACGAGCGCCGCGACGCCGAGCCCGATGCCGACCACGCCGGCGAGTGCGCCGAAGACCATCAGGGCCCCGGCACCGATGTTCGCGCCGCCCTCGCCGGAGTCGTTCGCGTTCGCGTACCCACCGACGAACGATGCCAGGAACGCCACGACGAGGAACGCCGTGCAGAGGATGTGCAGCACACGTGGCGTGATCGGGGTCATGCCCGGATCGTAGCGCGGCGGCGGGGAGCGGATCGCACCGGCACTTTCCCAGCGGACACGACGGTGTTCCGCGGGGAAGTCACGGCGACCGCCCGAGCAGGACTGGGAGCCTCTCCGGACCGCGCCGATGCTGGTGCGACCGAGGGGGGACGGACGACATGACGATGCGACGTGCAGGGGGAGCCGCGCTCGGCTTCGTGGGTGGCAGTGTGCTCGCCGGGTTGCTGGTGAGCGTCGGGGTGACGCCGGTGATCGCGGTCGCCGGCGTCGGCACGACCTCGGCGATCGGGGTGTTCGAGTCACTGCCGGAGGACATCGAGATCGGGCAGCTGCCGCAGCGGAACCAGATCTGGGCGTACCGCGGCGGCGAGCCGGTGCACCTGGCGAACGTGTGGGACCAGGACCGGCAGGAGCTCACGCTCGACCAGATCAGCGACCACCTGGAGCACGCCGCGGTGGACGGCGAGGACAAGCGGTTCTACGAGACCGGCGGTGTCGACGCGACGTCCGTCGTCCGGTCGCTCGTGAGCGTCGCCACGTCCGGGACCGAGGGCGGGTCGGGTGGTTCGACCCTGACGATGCAGCTCGTGCGGAACATCAAGATCCAGCAGGCGAGCGAACTGCCCACGGCCGAGGAGCGCGAGGCCGCGTACGAGGACGCGACCCGGCGGACACCGCAGCGCAAGCTCGCCGAGATGAAGCTCGCGATCAGCCTGGCGAAGCAGTACACGAAGCAGCAGATCCTGGCCGCCTACCTGAACATCGCCTACTTCGGCGACCAGACCTACGGGGTGCAGTCGGCGGCGCAGCACTACTACGGCAAGTCGGCGACCGACCTGACCCCGGCTGAGGCGGCGTCCCTCATCGCGATCGTGCAGTGGCCGGAGCGACGGGACCTGTCGACGCCGGACCACCACCGCGACAACGCCGCGCGGCGGAACGTGATCCTGCGGTCGATGCACGAGCAGGGGCACCTGTCGACCGAGGAGTACCGCACGGCTCGGCTGTCCCGCGTCGCCGACTCCGTGCACCTGACGGCCCCGCAGCAGGGGTGCGAGGCGGTCGAGGTGGGCGCGGAGTTCTTCTGCGACCACGCGGAGACCATCGCCCAGCGGCTCCCGCAGCTCGGCGCGACGAAGCAGCAGCGGGCGGACGCCTGGCGCACCGGCGGGTACCGGATCCAGACCACGCTCGACCTCGACCTGAACGCGGAACAGAAGCGGCTGCTCGACCAGTACGACCCGAAGACCGAGACGCGGCTGGCGCTCGGGGCCACGTTCAACACGGTCGAGGCCGGGACGGGCCGTGTGCTGACGATGGCGCAGAACACCGACCACGACCGGTCGTCCGACGCGCCCCGCACCGCGACCTCGCTGAACTACGCCACCGACCAGGCGGACGGCAGCTCGACGGGGTTCCAGACCGGGTCGACCTACAAGATGTTCACCCTGCTGGCGTGGATCGAGGCCGGCCGCAGCCCGGACACCGTCGTCGACGGCACACCGCACCCGCACAGCGAGTGGACCGCCTGCGGTCGACCCGCCTCGGCGTTCTGGCAGCCGAAGAACGACTCACCCGGGCAGCGTGGTCCGTACTCGGTCCGGTCCGCGACAGCGCAGTCCGTGAACGCGGCGTACCAGTCGATGGCCGAACAGCTCGACCTGTGCGACATCCGCGACGTGGCCGAGCGGCTGGGGGTGCACCTGGCGACCGGTGGCGAGCTGCCCTGGAACCCGGGGTCCCTGCTCGGCACCGAGAGCATCGCCCCGCTGACGATGGCGTCGGCCTACGCCGGCATCGCGAACGGCGGGCGGTTCTGTGCACCCGTCGTGATCGACCAGGTCATCGCCCCCGACGGCGAGGAACTCGGCGGACAACCCCGCACGTGCACGCAGGCGGTGTCGCCGCAGACCGCGGCCACCGCGTTCGACGTCATGCAGGGCGCGTTCCGCGGCGGCACGGCGAGCGGTGGGCAGACCCCCGACGGCGCGACCCTGTTCGGCAAGACCGGCACCACGGACGCGGCCGACCAGGTGTGGCTGGTGGGCGGGACCTCGCGTGCCGTCACCGCCTACTGGCAGGGCAACACGGACGGCGCGAAGCACAACCTGCGGTCGTTCTCCAACGGTCAGGGCGGCACCTACGCGGGGTCGCGCGCGGCCGTCTGGCGCGACGCGCAGACGGCGGTGAACGCGGCGCTGCCGGCCGGCTGACGGCCCGGAACGCAACCACCAACGGCCTGGAGGCGCGGTGCCAGCTGGCACCGCGCCTCCAGGCCGGTTCTCGGTTGCGTCCTACGACAGCTTCTTGCTGTCCTCGAGCCAGCCCGCGAGCTTGGTCATGTAGTCGGCCTGCGACGCGTAGTCGAGGGCCGGGAACGTCCAGCTGTGGACCTGGCCCGCCTCGAGCGCGGCGTTGTCGGCGAAGGTCGGCTGCTTCTCGAGGTCGGCGACCTGGTAGCCCTGCTGCGACAGCAGCAGCACGTCACCGGTGATCTGGCCGGCGTTCTCCCACGAGTAGATGCCCCAGTAGAAGCCCTCGGGCTTCGGGTTGACGAAGTCGACCCCGTACGACGCGTACATCTGCAGCGACGGCTCGTCGGTCGGGCGGGTGACGTACGCGCCGTCACCGTCGGCGTACATCGAGACGACCGACAGGTCCTTCTCCTTCGAGACCTTCTCGAGCTCGTCGGCCGCGGTGTCGAAGCGCTCCTCGGCGGCGTCGACCGTCGACTCCTTCGCACCGAGGGACTCGGACAGTTCGGCGATCTTCTCGATGACGTCCTCGCCCTTGCCGCCCCACTTCACCTGGACGACCGGCGCGATGGCCTCGATCTGCTTCTCCTGCGCCTTGTCCTTGAAGCCGTAGCCGGGCTGCTTCGTGTCGAGCGTGCCCTTGGCGTCGGTCGGGTAGACCGAGGTGACGACGAGGTCGGGCTTGAGCGCGGCGAGCTGCTCGAGGTCGATGTCGCCGTAGGCGGTGCCGAGCTGCGTGATGCCGTCGGTGTCGAGGCCCTTGAACCGGGCGTCCTTCGCCATCGTCAGCTGCCCGAAGGTGCCGACGGGCTTCAGGCCGTACTCGATGAACGACAGGGCGATGTCGTTCAGCACGACGACGCGCTTCGGCGTGTGGTCGACCTTCACGGTGGCGCCCGTGGCGTCCTCGTACGACCATGCCTTCGACGCGGCGGTGCCGCCGTCGGAGTCGGAGTCGTTCGAGTTGCCGGTGCTCGAGCAGCCGGTCAGGAGGAGTGCCGAGACGGTCACGGAGGTCAGGAGGGCGGCGCGCAGGTGGCCACGTCGGGAGGTCTTCACGTTAGGAGAGGCTAACCTAAGTTCGCGGTACTCGCCAGCACGTCTTCGGTTTTCGCCGGGACCGTGTGCTCGGTCCGGGCGCTGGGGGCCGTGTGCTCCGTCGGGGCGCTCGGGACGGGGTCGTGCTCGTCCGCCTCGGGCACGATCATCGGTGCACCGGTCACCGGGTCGGGGAACACCTGGGCGTGCAGGCCGAACGCGTGCTCGAGCAGTGCCGGGGTGAGGACGTCGTGGGGGGTGCCGTCGGCCACGACCCCGCCGTCGTGCAGCACCACGAGCCGGTCGGAGTACCGCGCCGCGAGCGACAGGTCGTGCAGCACCATCACGATCGTCGACCCCTGCTCGCGGTTCAGCCGCCGGACGAGCCGCAGGACCTCGAGCTGGTGCGCGAGGTCGAGGTAGGTGGTCGGCTCGTCGAGCAGGAGCGTCTGGGCCTGCTGCGCGACGACCATGGCGATCCAGGCGCGCTGGCGCTGCCCGCCGGACAGGCTCGTGACGTCGCGGTGGGCGACCTCGGTCAGGCCGGTGGCGGCGATCGCCTCTTCGGCGACGGCGGCGTCCTCGGCGGTCCACGGCTTCGCCCACGACTGGTGCGGGTTCCGGCCGCGCATCACGAGGTCGAGCACGCTGGTGCCAGCGGGTGCGACGGGGGACTGCGGCAGGATCGCGAGCTTGCGGGCGACCTGGCGGTTCGGCTCCCTGCGGATCGGGGTGCCGTCGAGCATGACCTCACCGGCCTGCGGCTTGAGCACGCGGCCGAACGCCTTGAGCAGGGTCGACTTGCCGCAGCCGTTCGCGCCGAGGAACGTCGTGACGGTGCCGCGTTCGATGCGCAGGTCCAGGTCGCGCAGCACGGGCTGGCGGTCGTAGCCGACGGACAGGCCCGTGGCTTCGAGGACGGGGGTGTCGTGCTGGTGCTGGTGTGGTGCTGTCATCGGGACATCTCCTTGCGGTGACGGACGAGGAGCCAGATCAGGTACGGCGCCCCGATCACGGTGGTGATGATGCCGACCGGCACCTGCCACGGGAACGCGGAACGGGACAGCAGGTCGGCGGCGAGCACGAGCACGGCGCCGAGGGCACCGGCGAGCAGCAGCGGCGGCCGGTTCGTGCCGGCGAGCCGGAGCCCGACCTGCGGGACGACGAACGCGACGAAGCCGACCGGTCCCGCGGCTGCCACGGCGGCGGCGGTCAGCACGACCGCGAGCGCGATGACGAGCAGCCGGTGCCGCTGGACGCCGAGTCCGACGCCCGTCGCGACCTCGTCGCCGAGCTGCCCGATGCCGAGGGCCGCACTCGTCGCGAGCGCGATCGGCACCGCGACGACCGCCACCACGAGCAGCGGCCAGACGCTCTCCCACGAGGTGCTCGACAGGCTGCCGACGAGCCACTGGGACGCCGCGGTGGCGACGGTGATCTTCGCGCGGACGAGCAGGTAGCTCGTCACCGCGTCGAGGGTCGCGCTCACGCCGATGCCGACCAGCACGAGCCGGTAGCTCTGCACGCCGCCGCGCCAGCCCAGGCCGTACACCAGGACCGCAGCGACCAGGGCACCGATCGTCGCGGCCACCGGGATCCCGCCACCGAGCACCAGGGACGACACCGAGTACGTCCCGCCGCCGAGGACGATCGCCGCGACCGCACCGACGCTCGCGCCCGCCGTGACACCGATGATGTCCGGGGTGCCGAGGGGGTTGCGGGTGAAGGTCTGGGTGAGCGCGCCGGCGACCCCGAGCGTCAGGCCGACGAGTGCGCCGGTGAGCACGCGGGGCAGGCGCAGGGTGGTGATGATGAAGGCGTCCGGCCCGGACTCCAGGCCGAGCAGGGACCGGATGACGACCCCGGGGGCGATCCACGTCGATCCGACCGCTGTCCCGATGACGATGAGCACCAGGACGGTGGCGAGCGACCCGACCGTGTACCAGAACACCCGGGGGCGCCAGGCGAGGCCGACGGGGCCGATGCGGATGCCGGCGCGGCCGGGGGTGCGAGCGGGGGCGTGCGTGCCCGGCGTGGTGGTCTCGGGCGTGCTGCTGGGCGTGCTTCCGGGCGTGCTGCCGGGCGTGCTGCCGGTGCTGCGCACCGCTGCCCCGCTCACAGCGACACCAGCGATCGGCGACGGGCGACGGCGACGAACACGGGGCCCCCGATGACGGCGAGCACGATGCCGACCTCGACCTCGGAGAACCCGCCGATCAGACGACCGATGACGTCGGCGAGCAGCACGAGGGCGGCGCCGACCAGACCGGAGACCGGCAGGGTCCAGCGGTGTCCGGTGCCGACGAGTGCGCGGGCGACGTGCGGCACCGTCAGGCCGACGAAGCCGATCGGGCCGGCAGCAGCGGTCGCCCCGGCTGCGAGCAGCGTGATCCCGCCCAGGCCGACGAGCCGCGCGACGAGCACGTTCTCGCCGAGCCCCTTCGCCAGCTCGGACCCGAGCCCCAGGGCGTCGAGGGCGCGGACGTTCAGCACCGCGAGCACGAGCCCGGCGGCCAGGAACGGCCACACCGCCCCGAGGATGTCGAGCTGCCGTGCCGCGAGGGACCCGACGACCCAGAGTCGGTACGCGTCGAGCGAGGCCTGGTCGGTCAGCACGACGAAGGAGGTCAGGGCGGCGAGCAGTGCCGAGACCGCGGCCCCGGCGAGGGCGAGCGGCACCGGACTGGCGGTGCCACTGCCGGCGATGGTCACCGAGAAGACGACGACGCTGGCGACCAGGGCCCCGACCAGGGCGAACCACACGGTCGCGCTCGTGCTCGTCACCCCGAACACGTAGACGCCGAGCACCACCGCGAGTCCCGCACCCGACGAGACCCCGAACAGGCCGGGGTCGGCGAGTGGGTTGCGGGTGTGTCCCTGCATGAGCAGTCCGGCGATGCCGAGGGCTGCCCCGACCGCAGCACCGATGAGCGTGCGCGGGATGCGGGAGCCCCACACGATCGCCTCGTCGGTGCTCGACCCGGAGCGGGTGAGCCCCGCCCACACCTCGGCGACACCGATGCGGTTGCTGCCGAGCAGCATGCTCGCCACGGCGACGAGCACCAGGGCGACGACGAGCCCGACGATCACCGCGGTCCGCCGCCGCATCGCGGTCCGGTGGACGCCGAGGGCACGGGACGCGTCGCCGTCTCGGGCGCTGGACGCGACGGGTTCGGGGGCCTCCGGACCGGAAGCCAGAACGGGATTGGGGGCTGGCACGGAAGTCATCTTAGGTTAGCCTTGCCTCATGGCGAAGACCCCGCGGCTCCTGCCGACGAACCCCCGGCTCTTCCGCGCCCGTGTCCTCCGGACCCAGCGGGTGACCCCCTCGATGCAGCGCGTCACCGTCACCGGGGACGACCTGCACGAGTTCGGCTACCTCGGTTTCGACCACTGGTTCCGCCTGTTCGTCCGACGCCCCGACCAGGACACCTTCCGGATGCCCGACCTGGACGGCAAGAAGTGGTGGCCGACGTTCCTCGGCATCCCCGAGGACATCCGCCCCCACTGCGCGAACTACACCGTCGCCGCCTACCGCCTGCTCGCCGACGGCACCGCCGAGCTCGACATCGACTTCGTCGTGCACCTGGACCACCGCGGTCAGCTCGAGGGCCGTGCCGCGATCTGGGCCTGCTCCGCCCGCCCCGGCGAAGAGCTCGCGATGCTCGACCAGGGCTGCATCTTCGACGTCCCCGCCGGCACCAGCGAGGTCATCGTCGCCGCCGAGGAGACCGGCCTGCCCGGCATCGTCGGCATCGCTGCCTCGTTGCCGCGCGACACCGTCGGCCGCATCATCCAAGAGGTCCCGACCCCCGCCGACATCCGCGACCTCGACGCCCCCACCGGCGTGCAGGTGACGTGGATCGTCCGGCAGCCCGGCGCCGTCCCCGGCAGCGGGGCCCTCGCCGAACTGCAGCGGCACGTGCCGTCCGACGACCAGGGGTACGCGTTCGTCGTGGGGGAGTCGCGACTCGCAACGGAGGGCCGCCGCCACCTGCACCGTGCGGGCCTGCCGAAGTCCCGCATCACGTTCTCCGGGTTCTGGAAGCACGAGACGAAGGTCTCCGTCCCCGCCTGACCCGTGCGCTGCCTGGCAGGTACGCCCGTTCCCGCCAGGTACGCCCGGTCTTTCCCCTTGCGCGCGCGATGCCTGGTGCTTTCGGGCGTACCACCACGGAACTTCCAACCAGGCATGCCCGGTTCCGCCAGGTATGCCCGTTCCCGCCAGGTGCGCCCGGTCCTTCCCTTGGCGTGCGCGATGCCTGGTGCTTTCGGGCATATCACCACGGAACTTCCGACCGGGTATGCCCGGTTCCGCCAGGCGCGCCCGTTCCCCCTAGGTATGCCCGTTCCCGCCAGGTACGCCCGGTTCTGCCAGGTACGCCCGGTTCTTCCCCTGGCGTGCGCGATGCCTGGTGCTTTCGGGCGTACCACCAGGGAACTTCCGACCAGGTATGCCCGGTTCGGCCAGGTGTGCCCGCTCTGCACAGGTACGCCCGTTCCCGCCAGGTACGCCCGGTTCTTCCCCTGGCGCCCGCGATGCCTGGTGCTTTCGGGCATACCACCAGGGAACTTCTGCCCAGGTACGCCCGGTTCCGGCAGGTACGCCCGTTCCCGCCAGGTACGCCCGGTCCCGCCAGGTACGCCCGGTTCCGCCAGGTACGCCCGGTTCCGCCAGGTACGCCCGGTTCTTCCCCTGGCACCCGCGATGCCTGGTGCTTTCGGGCGTACCGCCACGGAACTTCCGACCGGGTACGCCCGGTTCCGCCAGGTACGCCCGAAAGCGCCAGCCGCGCCGCGCCCGCGACGCGACCAACGGACGGACGGGAGGCCCGGTGCCAGCTGGCACCGGGCCTCCCGTCCGTGGTGGGGTGGCGTCAGCCCTTGAGGCCCGAGCCCGTCACGCCCTCCACGATCTGCCGCTGGAAGATCAGGTAGAGGATGATCAGCGGCAGCGCCGCGAGGATCGCACCGGCCTGGATGTCGGCGTAGCGCTGCCCGAAGCTGCCCTGGACCGTGGCGAGCCCGACCGGGATCGTCATGAGGTCCGGGTTGGACAGCACGAACAGCGGCAGCAGCAGGTTGTTCCACACCCCGACGAAGGTCAGGATCGTCACGGCCGCGATCACGGGACGCGACAGCGGCAGGATGACCGACCAGTAGACCTTCCAGATGCCGGCGCCGTCGATGCGCGCGGCCTCTTCCAGCTCCTTGGGGATGCCGTCGAAGAACTGCTTGAAGATGAACACCGCGATCACGGCGGGCACCTGCGGGAAGATCACCGACCAGTAGGTGTTGAGCAGGCCGACCGCGTTGAGCTCCTGGAAGATCGGGATGATCAGCACCTGCGTCGGGATCATGATCCCGAGGATGATGAGCAGGAACGCGATGTTGCGGCCGCGGAACACCAGCCGCGACAGGGCGAACGCCGCCATCGACGCGAACAGCACGGTGAGTGCCGCCGTGACGACGCTCGTGATTGCGCTGGCGAGGTACCAGTTCCAGATGTCGCCGGCCTGGAACAGCGACGAGTACGAGTGCAGCGTCGGGTTCCAGTTCGACAGGATCGCGTTCGCGCCGAGGGCGGCGACGCCGTTGTCGGACAGCGACGTCTTCAGGGCGAACACGCTCGGGATGAGCCAGATGATCGCGAAGATCGTCAGGACGATCCCCGACGCGATCGTGAAGCCGCGACCGCTGACGCCGATCTTCGCGGCGCTCGTCGGAGCGGCGGACGAGACGCCGGTGCGGAGCTTGCGGCCGGTGGTGATGCTCTCGGTGGCGGTCATGTCAGGCCCCGATCTCTCGCTTGGCGGCAGCGCGCTCGACGAGCTGCCGGATGACCGCGATCGCCACGATCACGATGAACAGGAGGACCGACGCGGCCGATGCGGCACCGAGCCGGTTGTCGGTGAAGCCGACGCCCGTGATGAGCTGCAAGGAGACCTGGGTCGAGATGCCCGGCCCGCCGTTCGTCATCAGGTAGACCTGGTCGAAGATCTTCAGGCTCGCGATGATCTGCAGCAGGACGACCAGCGTCGTCGTGCGGCCGAGCAGGGGGAGCGTGATCGACTTGATCTGCTGCCAGTTCGACGCACCGTCGACGGCGGCCGCTTCGTACAGTTCGCGCGGGATCTCCTGCAGACCGGCCAGGTACAGCACGAAGTTGAAGCCGAGGGTCCACCACACCGTGGCGATCGCGACACCGATCATGGCCGTGTTCGGGCTCGACAGCATGCCGGAGCCGGGCGTCATGCCGATCGCCGACTGCAGGCTCGCCCACAGACCGGTGCTCGGCGTGAAGATGAACACCCAGATCAGCGAGATCGTCGCCGACGGCAGGATGAACGGCAGGAAGAACGCCAGACGGAAGAACCACTGCCCGCGGTTCATCCGGTTCGTCAGCACGGCGAACACGAACGCCAGGATGACGAGCGGCGGGGTCGTGTACAGCGTGAACTGCAGCGTGTGCCAGAGCGACGACCAGAAGTCGCTGCGCCCGAGCATCTCGGCGTAGTTCGCGAACCCGGCGAAGCTGCCGAGCCCGGTGCGGACGGTCGAGGTGTTGAAGAAGCTCGTGACGATCATCCAGACCGTCGGGCCGAGCAGGAAGGCCACGTAGAACAGGCCGAACGGGGCGAGGAACAGCCAGCCGCTGCGGCCCTGGCCGCGGTTCACGCTGGAGCCGTAGGAGCGGTTCCGGCGGAGACGCGGCGCGGTGGCCGCGTCGGTCGGCCGGTCGAGGACAGGTGCTGTGGTCACGTCATCGTGCCTTTCGCGCGGTGTTCACGGCGATCGCGGGGGTCGTCTGCCCGGGGTGGTCCGGCCGGGTGGTTGCGTGCCGGGTCACAGGGGGCTCGGGGTGTTGAGGTACGTCGCGAGCTGCGACTTGATGGCGCTGAGGGCCTGCGCTGGGGACGAGCTGCCCTGCTGCACGAGGGCGAGCTGGGCGCCCACCGTGCCCTCGAACGTCGAACCCGACCCGCCGTACCAGGCGGCGTCGTCGAACACGGCGGTCTCGGCTGCGGCCGCGTAGTTCGACTGGGGCGTGAGCTTCTTGTACGCCGCGCTGTCGAACGTCGGGATGTAGGCCGGCACGTGCCCGCCCTCGGCCCACGTCAGGCTCTGCTCGAGCATCTGCTTGATGAAGAGCATGTGCTGCTTGCGCTGCTCCGGCGTGCGGGCCTTCTTCGGCAGGACGAACGTGTGCGAGTCCGCCTGGGTCGCCGGCTTGTCGTAGAGCTGGGGGATCGGCGCCATGCCGAAGTTCAGGCCCTTGATCGACTGCGCGGTGCTGATCTCCCACTCGCCCTGCATGAAGAAGCCGGCCTTGCCGTCGAACATGAGCGACTGCGCGGTGGCGTAGTCGAGGGCCTTGTTCAGCCAGCCCTCCTTCACCCACTTCTGGGTGCGGCTCGTGACCTCGTTGTAGGCGTCCTCGTTGACGGTGAGCTTCGATCCGCCGTCGCTGATGAACGGGGTGGCGTCCTTCAGCTGGTTGTACATGGTCCAGAAGAAGCGCCACGGGGTGGCCGTCTCCGGCACCACGTTCGCGACGTTGAGCGCCGTGCCGCCGGTGACCTTGGCGACCGCGGCGAGGGCCTTCTCGAAGTTGTCCATGCCGTTGAGGTCGACGAGGTTGCCGTCGCCGTCGATCAGGCCGGCCTTCTTGCAGACGTCGACGTTGTAGAAGAGGACGAAGGGGTGGGTGTCCAGCGGGACCGCGATGTTGTTGCCGTCGGTCTTCTGCGCCGCCCAGGCCTTCTGGTTGAAGTCGGCGGCGCTCAGGCCGACGCTCGCCAGGTCGTCGGACGTGATCGGGTCGAGCAGGTCACCGTCCCAGAGCGGCTTCGCGCGGGTCAGGTGCGCGACCGCGACGTCCGGCGGCTTGTTCCCGACGGTCGCCAGTGTCAGCTTCGAGTAGTACGGGTTGCCCCACGCGAACGTGGTGCCCTGCAGCGCGCTCGAGCCGCCGTGCTGCTTCGCGTAGCCGTCCTCCATGGTCTGCATGCGGACGCCGTCGCCGCCGCCGAAGAGGTTCCAGAAGACGAGGGTCTCGGGGTTGAGTGCGCTGCCGGCGAGGCCGGCGGCGAGGGGGCTCGAGCAGGCGGCGAGCGGCAGGACCGTCGCGGCCGCTGCGCCGGCGGCGAGGAAGCCCCGGCGCGAGAGGCGCGACGCGGGTGTTGCGGGTGGGATCGGCATGGCATCACTCCATCGGGATGGGCCGGGCTCGGGAACAGGGTCGGTGCTCCCGCCGGAGCATCGCTGCTCCGGACCCGGAGCACTGCTGCTCCGGACACGGAACGACCTTCCGGTGCTCCGTGAGCGCTCACATTAGCGCTCGCTCCCGGCATCCGCCACCCCTTTCGCGACGGCGTGGAACCCGGTAGCGTTTCGGTCAGGTGAGCGCTCACTTTCGTGACGGCCCGCTTCGGTTCCCGTCCGTGGCCCCACCCGCTCCCCGCACGAACCGCACTGCCACGATCGAAGGAGATCCATGCCCCGCACACACCTCGTCCTCGACGCCGCGTTCACCGTGGGGCCGGTGCGACGTCGCCTGTTCGGCGGGTTCGTCGAGCACCTCGGCCGCCACGTCTACGACGGCATCCACGAGCCCACCCACGAGACCGCCGACGAGCACGGCTTCCGCAAGGACGTCGTCGAACTCGTCAAGGAACTCGGCGTCTCCGCCATCCGCTACCCCGGTGGCAACTTCGTCTCCGGGTACAAGTGGGAGGACGGCGTCGGCCCCGTCGAGCAGCGCCCCCGCCGCCTCGACCTCGCCTGGCACTCGACCGAGACCAACGAGGTCGGCCTGCACGAGTTCCAGCACTGGCTCGACCAGGTCGGCTCGGAGCTCATGCTCGCCGTCAACCTCGGCACCCGCGGCACGCAGGAGGCCATCGAGCTCCTCGAGTACGCGAACATCGACGCCGGGACCGCACTGTCCGAATACCGTCGTTCGAACGGTCGCCAGGAACCCTTCGCCATCAAGATGTGGTGCCTCGGCAACGAGATGGACGGCCCGTGGCAGCTCGGCCACAAGAACGCCGACGACTACGGCAAGCTCGCCGCCATGACCGCCAAGGCCATGCGGCAGATCCAGCCCGACCTCGAGCTCGTCGCCTGCGGTTCCTCCGGGGCGTCGATGCCGACGTTCGGCGAGTGGGAGCGCACCGTCCTCGAGCACACCTACGACGACGTCGACTACATCTCCGCGCACGCCTACTACGAGGAGGACGACGACCTGCCGTCGTTCCTCGCCTCGGGCGCCAACATGGACCACTTCATCAAGACGGTCACCACGGCCGCCGACCACGTCCAGGCGCAGAAGAAGTCCGACAAGCGCATCGACATCTCGTTCGACGAGTGGAACGTCTGGTCGATCAAGAAGTGGGAAGCGAAGGCCAAGACCTTCACGCTCGACGAGTGGCCCGTCGCCCCGCGTCTGCTCGAGGACGTCTACACCGTCGCCGACGCCGTCGTCGTGGGTGGCCTGCTCATCTCGCTGCTCCGGCACGCCGACCGCGTCGCCTCGGCCTCGCTCGCCCAGCTCGTCAACGTGATCGGCCCGATCATGACCGAGCCCGGTGGCCCGGCCTGGCGCCAGACGACCTTCTTCCCGTTCTCGGTCACCTCGCGCCTGGCACAGGGCACCTCGCTGCAGGTCAAGGCCTCTGGTGACACGGTCGACGGTGGCAAGCACGGCGAGGTCCCGGTCGTGGACTCCGCCGCCACCGTGTCCGAGGACGGCAAGGCCGCGGTCTTCCTGATCAACCGCCACCCGTCCGAGCCGACCACGGTGACGATCGACATGGCCGGCATCGGTGCGACGGGTGACGTCCACGCCGAGGGCGTCTGGGACGACGACCTGCACGCCGTGAACGACCTGGAGAACACCTCGCGCGTGGCGCTCCGCACGAACGAGTCGGTCCGCCGCGAGGGCGACACCGTCACGATCGAGCTCCCGCCGGTCTCCTGGACCGCCGTCTCGATCGGCTGACAAAGCGCCTCGGCGCACGCCACGGCGGGCGTCGAGTGAGCACAGAGGACGTCGGGCGCTCGCGCCCGACGTCCTCTGCTCGTTGCGGGGGCGCGGCGGGCGGCGCGAGTTCACGTGCTGGGCGACAGTTCACGGGGTGACGGGCGCGTGGACTGTCGCTGGGCCCGTGACGTGGCCCGCGCGGCGGCCGGGAGGCCCGTGGAGGCCTGGCACCGGGCCTCCCGTCCGGCGCGTGGATGCCAAAGCGACAGGTGGCCGGCAGGGAGACTGGTCAGGTCCGCGAAAGCGACAGTTCTCCACGGACGTTCGGCGCGATTCTGTCGCTTTCGCGGAAAGGGCCGTGGCGTCGCGGCGCGGCGGACGGGAGGCCCGTGGCGGCCTGGCACCGGGCCTCCTGTCCGGCGTGTGCGCGAGTTCACGTGCTGGGCGACAGATCACGGGGGCGTGCGCACGTGATGTGTCGGTGAGCGCGAAACGCGCGCCGCGTCAGCGCGTCGGCGGTGCCGCCGTGCTCGCGCGCTCGACGAGCCGCACCGGCACCAGGTCGGCCGCGACGCTGACCCGCTCGCCGTCGATCTGGGCGAGCAGGTTCGCGACCGCTCGGCGGCCGACCTCGTCGAAGGACTGGTGCACGGTGGTCAGCGGCGGCCAGAACGAGTCGGACTCGGGGGAGTCGTCGAACCCCACCACGCTGAGCGACGACGGCACCGGGCGACCGGACTCGTGGGCGGCGCGCAGGACACCGAGGGCGGTCTGGTCGTTCGCGGCGAAGACCGCGGTGATCTCCGGGCGTGCGGCGATCTCGAGCCCGGCCTCGTAGCCGTGCTCGGTCGTCCAGCCGCCGCGGAACACCGGGGGGACCGGTCGACCGGCGCGCGTCAGGGTGTCCTGCCACGCGGCGAGGCGACGGGCTGCCGAGTACGACGACTCCGGCCCGGCGACGTGCCAGACGGTCTCGTGCCCGAGGTCGAGCAGGTGCTGCGTGGCCTGTCGGGCGCCGTCGGCCTGGTCGGTGTCGATCGCGGGGTGGTCGGTGCTGCCCGTGGAGTCGATGATGACCATCGGCACGCCGTCGGGCAGCACGACCTCGGCGGTGTCGATGATGTGCGATTCGATGATGATCACGACGCCGTCGACGGCCTGTTCGTGCAGGCGCGAGAACGCGGAGCGGACGCCCGCTTCGGTGCGCGAGGCCATGGGCAGCAGGGTGATCGTGAAGTCGGCGACCCCGGCGGCGTCGGCGATCGCCTCGAGCGTGCGCATGTTGCCGAAGGACGCGAGCGTGAACATGATCACGCCGATGGTGCGGAAGCGGCCGGAGCGCAGGGCACGGGCGGCACGGTTGGGCCGGTAGCCGAGGGACTCCATCGCGCGCTGGACGCGGTCGCGGGTCTCCGGGCTGACGTTGTCGAAGCCCCGGGCGACGCGCGAGACCGTCTGCATCGACACTCCGGCGACGTCGGCCACGGCGGCCATCGAGGGGGCGCGGCGGGTGCCGGCGGGGGACTCCATCGTCACGCTGGCGCTCCTTCCGGATCGAGGGGCCGAGCGGTCGGCCTCCCCGGACGCTAGCGCATGTTGACGTTGCCATGCTATCGTCGCGTCGTTCGATGTTGACGTCAACATCGGTGACCGCCCGGACACCCTGATCCGGCCCGGGCCGAGCCGCCGACATCGACCACCCGAACGCAGCAGACGAAGGAGTCACATGAGCACGCTCGCAGCGCGCCCCGGTGAGGCAGCACCGCGCCCCACCGCCGAGCGCCCGGCCGGCCGCCGCCCCAAGCCGCGGGGACGGTTCACCGGATGGCTGTTCGTCGGCCCGTTCGTCGTCGTCCTGGTCCTGATGCTCATCGTGCCGATCGGCTACGCGCTCTGGCTCAGCCTGTTCCGCGACCAGCTCATCGGCGGCAACCAGTTCGTCTGGTTCGCCAACTACGTGCAGCTCTTCCAGGACGCCAAGTTCTGGTCCGGGTTCGGCCGGGTCGCGATCTTCCTGGTCGTCCAGGTGCCGATCATGCTCGGCCTCGCGCTCGTCGCCGCCCTGGCCCTGGACAGCGCCCGACTGTGGGGGACGAGCTTCTTCCGCATCGCGGTGTTCCTGCCCTACGCCGTCCCCGGTGTCGTCGCCGCCCTGATCTGGGGCTTCATCTACGGCAACCAGTTCGGTCTGACGGGCGCCGCGAACGACGCGCTCGGCATCGACCTGCTGCAGCCGTTCAGCCCGAGCTGGGTCCTGACGTCGATCGGCAACGTGGTCACGTGGGAGTTCCTGGGCTACAACATGCTGATCTTCTACGCCGCACTCCGCACCGTCCCCGGTGAGCTGTACGAGGCGGCCGAGCTCGACGGCGCCGGCCCGATGCGCACGGTCTTCTCGATCAAGCTCCCGGCGCTCCGCGGCCCGATGGTCATCGCCACGATCTTCTCGATCATCGGCAGCTTCCAGCTCTTCAACGAGCCGAACCTGCTCAAGACGCTCGCCCCGAACGTCATCGGCAGCGCCTTCACCCCGAACATGTACGCCTACTCGCTGTCCTTCAGCGGTCAGCAGTTCAACTACTCCGCCACGGTCGCGATCGTGATGGGCGTGATCACCGCGGTGATCGCCTACGTCGTCCAGGTCCGCGGCACCCGCGAGGAGAACCGATGAGCACCATCCAGCACCCCGCCGGGCCCGCAGCGGCCACGGTGACCGAGGCGACCACGACGCAACGTGCGCCGCGCACCCGCTCGATCCGCGCCTCCAGGCAGCTCCGCACCGCGGAAGGCGGACGCAAGCCGAAGCGTTCCGGCCTGCTCACCGCGGTCATGGTCGTCTTCGTCGTGTACTCGTTCGCGCCGCTGTTCTACCTGCTCGTGAACAGCACGAAGACGCAGGCGTCGCTGCTCTCCACGTTCGGTCTGTGGTTCGGCGGGGACTTCAACCTCTGGCAGAACATCGTCGACACGCTGACGTACAACGACGGCATCTTCCTGCAGTGGTTCGGCAACACGCTGCTCTACGTCGTCGTCGGTGCCGGCGGGGCCACCCTGCTCGCCACCGTCGCGGGCTACGGCATGGCGAAGTTCCAGTTCCCCGGCCGCCGCGCGGTCTTCGCCGTCGTCCTCGGCGCCATCGCGGTCCCCGGCACGGCCCTGGCGGTCCCGACCTTCCTGCTGTTCTCGCAGGTCGGCCTGACCAACACCCCGTGGGCGATCATCCTGCCCTCGCTGATCAGCCCGTTCGGCATGTACCTGATCTGGACCTACGCGGTCGACGCGATCCCGGCCGAACTGCTCGAGGCCGCCCGCATGGACGGCGCCGGTGAGTTCCGGATCTTCTTCACGATCGCGCTCCGCCTGCTCGCGCCCGGTGTCGTCACCGTCCTGCTGTTCGCGGTCGTCGCGACTTGGAACAACTACTTCCTGCCGCTCATCATGCTGAGCGACCCGAAGTGGTACCCGCTGACGGTCGGCCTGAACCAGTGGAACGCGCAGGCCACCGGGTCCGGCGCGCAGCCGATCTACAATCTCGTCGTCACGGGATCGCTCCTCACGATCATCCCGATCGTGGTCGCGTTCCTCTTCCTCCAGCGCTTCTGGCAGTCCGGCCTCGCGGCCGGGTCGGTCAAGGCCTGACCCCTCGGACACCAGGCGCACGGCGACCCCGCCCCGCGCCGCCCGGTCCGGCACACAGCAGCACCACCCCCTCCACGAAGAAGTGAAAGGCACTCCCATGAACAAGCGTCTCCGGCGCGGGCTCAGCGCCCTCGCCATCGGCGTCACCGCCGCGATCGCCCTCGCCGCGTGCGCCTCCGGCGGCTCCGGCTCCGGCGGATCGGCCGACGACATCGACAAGGCCCTGCAGGACGGTGGCACCCTGACCTACTGGTCGTGGACCCCGTCGGCGAAGGCCCAGGTCGCCGCGTTCGAGAAGCAGTACCCCAAGGTGAAGGTCAAGCTCGTCAACGCCGGCACCGGTGCCGACCAGTACACGAAGCTGCAGAACACGATCAAGGCCGGCTCGGGCGCCCCCGACGTCGCCCAGGTCGAGTACTACGCCCTGCCGCAGTTCGCCCTGTCCGAGTCGCTGCTCGACCTGTCGAGCTACGGCTTCGACTCGCTCGAGAAGGACTTCGCGAAGAGCACCTGGAGCTCGGTGTCGATCGACGGCAAGGTCTACGGCCTGCCGCAGGACTCCGGCCCCATGGCGCTGTTCTACAACAAGAAGGTCTTCGACAAGCACGACATCGCCGTGCCGAAGACCTGGGACGAGTACGTCACCGCGGCCAAGAAGCTGCACGAGGCGGACCCGAAGGCCTACATCGCGGCGGACTCCGGCGACGCCGGCTTCACCACGAGCATGATCGCCCAGGCCGGTGGCACCCCCTTCACCACCGACGGTGACAAGGTGACCATCAACCTGCAGGACGAGGGCACCAAGAAGTGGACGAGCACCTGGAACGAGCTCGTCGAGCAGGGCCTGCTGTCGAAGACGGTCGGCTGGACCGACGACTGGTACAAGCAGCTCGGCAACGGTGAGATCGCCACGATGATCACCGGCGCCTGGATGCCCGGCAACCTGGAGTCCGGCGTCGCCCAGGCCTCGGGTGACTGGCGCGTCGCCCCGATGCCGACCTACGACGGTGGCACCGCCCAGACCGCGAACAACGGCGGCAGCGCCCAGGTCGTCATGAAGCAGTCGAAGAACCCGGCCCTCGCGGCGGGCTTCCTCAAGTGGCTGAACTCCTCGAAGGAGTCCACGAAGGTCTTCATGGAGTCCGGCGGCTTCCCGTCGACCACCGCTGACCTCGACTCGTCGGCGTTCCTCGACGAGAAGCCGGAGTACTTCGGCGGCCAGCAGATCAACAAGGTGCTCGTCGACGCGTCGAAGTCCTCGGACAACGACTTCACCTACCTGCCGTACCAGGTGTACGCGAACAGCGTCTACGCCGACACCGTCGGTCAGGCGTACGAGAACGGCACCTCGCTCGACGCCGGCCTCGAGGCCTGGCAGAAGGCCCTCGCCAAGTACGGCAAGGACCAGGGCTTCACGGTCTCGTCGAAGTAGTTCGACAGCATCCCCGCGGGGCCGTGCGGACACGTCCGCACGGCCCCGCTCCACGCCCGGCCGGGCTCCACGCCCGGCCCGGCTCCACGCCCGGCCCGGCTCCACGCCCGGCCTGGCCGGCAACGAAAGAACCACACCATGCGCTTCGCCATCGGCGACACCGACTTCCTGCTCGACGGCGAGCCGCACCGGGTCCTGTCCGGCGCGATCCACTACTTCCGCGTGCACCCCGACCTGTGGGCCGACCGGATCCGCAAGGCGAAGCTGATGGGCCTCAACACCATCGAGACCTACGTCGCCTGGAACGCGCACGCGCCGTCGCCCGGGGCGTTCGACCTGTCGGGTGGACTGGACCTCGGCCGCTTCCTCGACCTCGTCGCCGCCGAGGGCATGCACGCCATCGTCCGCCCCGGCCCCTACATCTGTGCCGAGTGGACGAACGGCGGCCTGCCGTACTGGTTGTTCGCGGACGGCTCCGTGGGTGTCCGGCGCAACGAGCCCGGGTTCCTCGCAGCGGTCCAGACGTACCTGCAGCACCTGGCCCCCGTGCTGGTCCCGCGGCAGATCGACCAGGGCGGGCCCATCGTCCTGGTGCAGGTCGAGAACGAGTACGGCGCCTACGGCTCCGACCCCGAGTACCTGCGCGCACTCGAGCAGATGCACCGCGACATCGGGCTGACCGTCCCCTTCACGAGCGTCGACCAGCCGATGGGCACGATGCTCGAGGACGGCTCCCTGCCCTCGCTGCACAAGACCGGTTCGTTCGGCTCACGCTCCGCCGCCCGGCTCGAGCGCCTGCGGCAGGCACAGCCCACCGGGCCCCTGATGTGCTCGGAGTTCTGGGACGGCTGGTTCGACAGCTGGGGCGAGCACCACCACACCACGCCGGCGTCCGCCAGCGCGGAGGACCTCGACGTCCTGCTCGCCGCCGGCGGCTCGGTGAACATCTACATGTTCCACGGCGGCACGAACTTCGGCTTCACGAACGGTGCGAACGACAAGGGCGTCTACCGTCCGATCGCGACGTCGTACGACTACGACGCCCCGGTCGACGAGGCCGGCCGGCCGACGTCGAAGTTTCACGCCTTCCGCGCGGTGATCGCGCGCTACGCGCCCGTCCCGCCGCTGCCCGCGACGATGGAGCCTGGTGGGTCGGGTCGCCTCGGTCCCGTGGCCGAGTCCGGCGACGGCCTGGAGGCCCGGATCACCCCCGCCACGGACCTCGCCGTCCGTCTGGACCGCGTCGCGTCGCTCCGTTCCCTGCTGCCCACGCTCACGGCGTGGTCCGCGCACGACGAGCCGCCGACCTTCGACGCCCTCGGAGCCGCGAGCGGCTTCGTCGCCTACCGCGCCGAGGTCGACCTGCCCGCCGGAGGGGTGCTGACCGTCGGCACCGAGGTGCGAGACCGAGCGATCGTGTCGGCCGACGGTGTCGTCGTCGGGGTCCTGGAGCGCGAGCACCACGACCGCGCCATCACCCTGCCGCCGGTGACCGGCACGCTCGAGCTCCTCGTCGAGGACCAGGGCCGCGTCGACTACGGCGTCCGCATCGGCGAGCCGAAGGGCCTGATCGGGGGCGTCTCGATCAACGGCGTCCCGGTGGCCCGCTGGACGGCGTCGCCGCTCGCCCTCGACCCCATCGCGCCGGACGCCGTGAGCGCGCTGTCCGAGGTCGCTCCGACCGGCGGCGACGTGCTCGCCGGGCCGACGTTCGCAGCTGGCTCGTTCGACCTGGACACCGTGGACGACCGGTACCTGTCGCTCGACGGGTTCCGGAAGGGCGTCGCCTGGGTCAACGGGTTCTGCCTCGGTCGGTACTGGTCGCGAGGCCCGCAGCAGACCCTGGCGATCCCGGGGCCGGTGCTCCGCCACGGTCGCAACGAGCTCGTCGTGCTCGAGTTGCACGCCGCCGCGTCCCGCACCGCGTGCCTGCTCGTCGAGCCCGACCTGGGTCACACCGAGGCCTAGTCGCGGGCGCGCGGCCTGGTCGTATCGGGCGTACCTGGTCGAATCGGGCGTACCTGCTCAAATCGGGCGTACCTGGTCGAATCGGGCGTACCTGGTCGAATCGGGCGTACCTGGTCGAATCGGGCGTCCCTGGTCGGAAGTTTCGACCAGGGACGCCCGATTCCGCTTTCCATCGCGGGCGTCATGGGAAGGATCAGTCGCGGTCGAGGGCGTCCAGGTCGGCGAGGGCGCGCTCGGCGTCGGCGATCCGGTCGGCCTCGGGGCGGGTCCACCACTCGGGGCCGCGTTCGCCCAGGCCGTGCTTGGCCAGGCCGTTCCGGTGCCGCGCCGCCGCCAGGGCCTCGTCATCGCCCGCGCGCTTCGCGGTCTTCACGGCGTTGCGCCCGCGCCCCAGGTGGCGGCGGAGCGCGGCGGCGAGTTCCTCGGGCAGGGCTGGGTCGGTGCGGCGCCAGCGTCGGCCGTCCACGACGAAGAAGTGGTCGTCGGGTTCAGCGGTCATGGTGCGAGTCTGCACCGTCGGTGGTGCCGGGTAGACAGGAGCTGATGAGCCACGAACGCGTCCGCCCGATGCTCGACGTCCGACGCATCTACGCCGAGCCGGCCGCCCTCGAACTGCAGCGTGGGCAGGAGATCGTCGGGCGCTGGCCGGACGCCGAGATCGTCCCGGTCGAGTCGCACTGGAACATCCCCGAGGTGCACGGCGACGAACGGAACGTCCAGCGCTGGGTGCGGATCAAGACCGAGGCGCTCGTGCTCGGCGTGAAGAAGTCGCTGGTGACCCGGCCGAACGGTCGCTCCGCCGACTTCATCGCACCGTCCACCGCGAACGGCTGCGCGATGGCGTGCGCCTACTGCTACGTGCCGCGGCGCAAGGGCTACAGCAACCCGGTCACCGTGTTCGCGAACATCGACCAGATCACCAAGCACGTGGCGCGGAACATCGCCAAGCAGGGGCCGAAGACCGAACCAAACCAGTGCGACCCGGAGTCCTGGGTCTACGACATCGGCGAGAACAGCGACTGCTCGGTCGACGCGATGATCAGCGACAACGTCCGCGACCTCTGTGACCTGTTCCGGATGACGCCGACGGCCAAGGCCTCGTTCGCCACGAAGTACGTCAACCGCGACCTGCTCGACTGGGACCCGATGGGCCGGACCCGGATCCGCTTCTCACTGATGCCGCACGAGACCGCGAAGGTCACCGACATCCGTACGAGCCCGATCGCCGAGCGGATCGCCGCGGCGAACGACTTCGTCGACGCCGGCTACGAGGTCCACCTGAACTTCTCACCGGTCATCCTCACGCCGACGTGGGAGTCGGACTGGGCCGAGCTGCTCCGGCAGGTCGACGACGTGCTGTCCCCGGGCGCCAAGGCGCAGCTCGCGGCCGAGGTGATCTTCCTGACCCACAACCAGCCCCTGCACGAGGTCAACCTCGGGTGGCACCCCAAGGCCGAGGACCTGCTGTGGCGTCCGGACCTGCAGGAGCAGAAGGTGTCCCAGAACGGTGCCGTGAACGTGCGCTACCGGTCCGGCATGAAGGGGCAGCTCGTCGAGCGCTTCCGCGAACTCGTGGCCGAGCACCTGCCGTCCTGCCGGATCCGGTACGCCTTCTGACCGGCCCCCGACGGATCAGGGGATGAGGCGGTCGGCCCGGTACCGGGCGAACAGGTCCGCGAAGGCCTGCTCGGTCCGGCGGAACGCCGTGAACCCGGCGTCGCGGCTCTTCCCCATGTCGGTGACGACCTCCATCGCACGACCGAGGTCGGCGTCGGTGTGCCACCACGAGGCGAGCCGGGTGATGTCGGCCTCGGCGAGACCGTGGCGCTCGGCGATGCCGGCCCACTCGGACTCGTACGGCGCCATCTGCTCCTCGAGCGGTCGCGGAGCGTCCTCGTAGCCCACCACGCGCGCGGGGTCGACACCGAGGTGCGCGGCCAGGCGCGGCCACATCCAGCGCCACCGGAAGACGTCACCGTTCACGATGTTGAACGGCTCGTCCGCACCCTCGGGTGACGTCGAGGCCCACACCATGTGCTCGGCGAGGATGCCGGCGTCGGTCATGTCGGTGAGGCCGTTCCACTGCGCCTCACTGCCGGGGAACACGAAGTCCAGGTCGAGTTCCTTCGCCAGCGTGGCCTGCACGGCGAGTGTGAGGCCCATGTTCATGGCGTTGCCCACGGCGTGCCCGATCACCGTGTGGGAGCGGTGCACCGACCAGGTGAACCCCTGGCGCTCCGCGGCTGCGAAGAGTTCGTCCTCTTGCGCGTAGTAGAAGTTCGGGGTGTCGAGGCGCGGCTCCTCCTCGTGGAAGGGGGTGTCGGGCATCTCGCCGGCGGCGTACGCCTCGAACGGGCCGAGGTAGTGCTTCAGGCCGGTGACGAGGGCGACGTGCTCGAGCGGAGCGTGCGACAGTGCGGCGAGCAGGTCGCGGACCATGCCGCCGTTCACGCGGATGTTCTCCGCCTCGGTGTCCTGCCGCTGCCAGGCGGTGAAGAAGACGTGGGTCGGGTGCTCGTCGGCGAGTGCGGCCGTCAGGCTCTCCGGGTCGCGCAGGTCGGCCGCGACGGTCCGGACGCCCTGTTCGGCGAGCGGTCGGCGGGAGAGTGCCGTCACGTCCCAGCCGAGGTCGAGCAGGTGGCGCACCAGGGCGGAACCGGTGATGCCACTGGCTCCGACGACCAGGGCTTCGCGGCGGGCAGGGGTCGGTTCGGTCGATCCGGTTGCAGTCATCCCTCGATGCAACCCACGTTGGGCGACACGTGTTCCCTCACCGCGTCCCGGCGACTGGCCTGTGTACACAAAAACGCACCACTTGTACCGTTGAGCGGTACACTCCTCGCGGAGGAACCAACATGCAACTCGTGCAACCACTCGCCACGCTGCTGGGAGCCACACAGGCCGACGCGCTCCGCGTCCTCGCCCGGACCGATTCGGGCATGACCGGACGCCAGGTGGCGCGGGTCGCGGGCGCTGCGCAGCACACCGGCATCAAACGCGCGCTCGACAAGCTCGAGGCAGCAGGGCTCGTGCAGGTCGAGCGTGGTCTCCAGCACTCTGCCTACCGGGTCAACCGGGAACACCTGCTCTGGCCAGCGGTGGAACTCGGCCTCGAAGCCAGCGACGAACTCGAACGTCGGATCGGCGCCTACGTCGAGTCGGCGGAGGCCGGGGTCCTCTCGGTCTCGATCTTCGGGTCAGTCGCGCGGGGCACCGCGACGCCGGCGTCCGACCTGGACCTCCTCGTCGTCTTCGAGCAGACCGTCGACACCGACGTCGTCGTCCGCCTCGGTGACCTCGTCCGGCGGTGGACCGGCAACGAGTGCCAGGTCTTCGACGTGACCCGCGCTGATCTCCGTCGGTTCGTGGCCGAGGGAGACCCGCTCGTCGGGTCGTGGCGAGAAGAAGCCCGAACAGTCTTCGGCGAGGAGATCAGGACGTACATCTGATGGGCGCCCGCGTGCGCGCCGTCGACCGGGCCGCAGTCGCGATGCGCCGCGACGAAGCGCAGGCCTACCTCGAGGTCGCGCTCCTCTCCGTCGAGTCCACGAGTCACGCGGACTGGAAAGCCGCCGGTGCGAACGCTGTGCTCGGCGGGATAGCGGCGTCGGACGCGATCTGCGGTGCGATCCTCGGCCACCACCACCTCGGCGACGACCACGCCGCCGCTCGTCGGCTGCTCGACACGGCCTGCGCACCGGACACCCGACCCGGCCTGCACTTCAAGCGCCTGACCGATGAGAAGACGAACTTCCAGTACTCGACGTCGCGTGTGACCCAGGAGAAGACACGGTCGCTGGTGACCGCGCTCGAACGGCTCATCCGAACGGTTCACGAGCACACCTGAAACAGGCGCGCCGCGACCCGGATCACCGCGGACGGCGGATGCGGATCGGGCCCTTGGCGGTCGACGGGTCGACGACGGACCCGCCCTGGGTGATCTCGACCTCGCCGCGCGCGACCATGCGCCGGGCGGCTCGACGTGCGGGCTCCATCAGCGGTCGCCAGTCGTCCGGGTCGAGTGAGCGTGCGACCTCGGACGGGCAGATGCTCGATGTCCGTGCCCGTGCCGCGAGCAGTTCGTCGATGCGCTGCTCGAGGGCCCGGTCGGTGTCGTCGAGACCGTGTCGGCGGCAGGCTGCCGAACACCACTTCGCCTCCGGTGCCGCCGAGGACGGCATCCGTCGCCCGCACGAGGCGCAGGTCCGTTCGGCGTGTGCCGACTCCGATGCCGACGCGTCGGCTTCCGTCCTGATCGCCCGTCCCATGGCCCCATCCTCGTCCTGCTCGGCAGGGCGGCACACAGCGACCACGCACACGGTCCAGGTGCGCCTGGCAGCATCGGAGCGGTGAACCCCGACACCGCCCCCGCCCGTCCGTCCGAGCCGGCCTGGGTCCAGCACGTGATGTGGTGGCACGTCTACCCGCTCGGCTTCGTCGGCGCCGAGGTCCGCCCTGCGTCACCGGTGGGGGAGCGTCCGCTCGAACACCGCCTCGACCGCCTGACCGGGTGGCTCGACCACGTCGTCGACCTCGGTCTGAACGGTTTGTTGCTCGGCCCGGTGTTCGCGAGCTCTACCCACGGGTACGACACGGTCGACCACTTCCGCGTCGACCCGCGCCTGGGCGACGACTCCGACTTCGACGCCCTGGTCGCCGCAGCGCACGAGCGGGGCGTGCGGGTGCTGCTGGACGGGGTGTTCAACCACGTCGGCCGTGAGCACCCGGCTTTCACCGTGTTGTCCGATCACGGCCCGGAGGCGCCGACCGCCGACCTGTTCGCCATCGACTGGTCCGGGTGGCAGCCGGGGCAGCCGGTGCCCGTCGGACTGTTCGAGGGCCACGACATCCTCGTCGCGCTCGACCACGACAGCCGTGCCACCGAGGACCTCGTGGTGCAGGTCATGACGCACTGGCTGGCCCGCGGCGTCGACGGTTGGCGGCTCGACGCGGCGTACGCGGTGCCGCCGGCGTTCTGGGCGCGGGTGCTGCCGCGGGTGCGGGAGCGGTTCCCGGACGCCTGGTTCAGCGGCGAGGTGATCCACGGCGACGCGGCGGTGATCGCACGCGACTCGACGATGGACTCGCTGACCCAGTACGAGCTGTGGCAGGGGATCTGGCACGGCATCGCGGACCGCAACGGCCACGAGCTCGCGCACGCGATCGAGCGGCACGACGCGCTGCTGGCCACCTTCGCCCCGACGACGTTCGTCGGCAACCACGACGTCACCCGGATCGCGAGCGCGGTGGGGGAGCGGTTCGCCGGGCACGCCGCCGCGGTGCTGTTCACGGTGGCGGGGACCCCGGTGGTCTACGCGGGCGACGAGTACGGCTGGACCGGGGTGAAGGAGGAACGCGAGGGCGGCGACGACGCGGTCCGCCCGGAGTTCCCGGCCGAGGTGCCGGAGCCGACGGACCTGACCCACGCGTACGAGGCGCTCATCGCCCTGCGTCGCCGGAACCCGTGGCTGCACCGCGCACACACCGACGTCGTGCACCTGACCAACACCGCCGTGGTGCTGCGGACCGCGACGGCGGATGCCGCCGTGGTGACCGCCCTGAACCTGTCGGACGAACCCGTCGAGGTGCCCGTGGCCGACGCGACGCAGGTCGAGGCGGGCGGGGCCGATCTCGGGGACGGGACCCTGCGCCTCCCGGCCGGGGGTTGGGCCGTCCTGTCGCGTTCGTGAGCAGAAACGGTCGGGTCCCCATCGAGGACCCGACCGTTTCTGCTCACCAAGCGAACACGCGAACACGCGAACGCGCGCGAACGCTACTTGCGCGCGGACGCCGCCCGGCGCTTGTTGAACACGTCGAACGCGACGGCGGCGAGCAGCACCAGACCCTTGATCAGGGACTGGAACTCGGTGCCGACCCCGAGGATCGACATGCCGTTGTTCAGCAGGCCGATGATCAGACCACCGACGATGGCGCCCGGCACGGTGCCGATGCCACCGGTGACGGCAGCGCCACCGATGAACACGGCGGCGATGGCGTCGAGCTCGAAGCCGTTGCCCGCGCCCGGTGCCGCCAGGTTGAGCTGGCCGGTGAAGACCACGCCCGCCAGGGCCGAGATGACACCCATGTTGACGAAGAGCAGGAACGTGACGCGCTTCGTCTTCACACCCGACAGCTGCGCCGCCAGGGCGTTTCCACCGATCGCGTAGATGTGGCGGCCGAACACCGCGCTCCGCATGACGACCGAGTAGATCACCACGAGGGCGCCGAGCACGACGAGCACGATCGGGGTGCCGTTGTAGCTGGCGAGCAGGAGCGCCACGTAGATCACGAGCACGGCGCCGAACGCCGTCTTCACGATGAACCAGGCGAACGGCTCGCTCTCGAGCTGGTACTTGCGCCGCGTGATGCGACCGCGGAACGCGGCGATCACCATGACGGCCGCAGCGGCGAAGCCGAGGATCATCGTGAGCGGCTCGTACCCGGTGGTGCCGAAGGACGGCAGGAAGCCGGAGCCGAGCGAGCGGAAGCCGGCGGGGAACGGCGAGATCTGCTGGTTCTGCAGCACGATCTGGGCCGCGCCGCGGAAGGCGAGCATGCCCGCCAGCGTCACGATGAACGCCGGGATCCCGAAGTACGCGATCCAGAAGCCCTGCCAGGCGCCGACGAGTGCACCGACCACCAGGCAGAGCACGACCGCGATCGGCCACGGGATGTTCCACTGCGTGATCATCACGCCGGCCATGGCACCGGTGAAGGCGACCACCGACCCGACCGACAGGTCGATGTGGCCGGCGATGATGACCATGACCATGCCGATGGCCAGGATGAGGATGTAGCTGTTCTGGACGATCAGGTTCGAGACGTTGATCGGGGCCAGCGTGATGCCGTTCGTGGTCACCTGGAAGAAGATGACGATGACGATCAGCGCGATGAACAGGCCGATCTGTCGGAGCTGCCCGGTGAGGTAGCCGACGGCGGACTTAAGCGCGTTCATTGACAGGGGTCTCCCGTTCCTGGGTCATGTACTGCATGAGGACCTCGGGCGTCGCCTCGGCGCGCGGGACGTCGGCCGTGATGGTGCCCTCGGAGAGGGTGTAGATGCGGTCGCAGATGCCGAGCAGTTCGGGGAGCTCGGAGGAGATCACGATGACCGCCTTCCCCTGGTCGGCGAGCTGGTTGATGATCGTGTAGATCTCGTACTTCGCGCCGACGTCGATGCCACGGGTCGGCTCGTCGAGGATGAGCACGTCGGGGTCGGCGTACATCCACTTCGACAGGACGACCTTCTGCTGGTTCCCGCCGGAGAGCTTCCCCGTCACGACGTCGACGTTCGGCGCCTTGATGTTGAGGCTCTTGAGGAACTGGGTCGCGACGGTGGTCTCCTCCGAGGAGTTCACGAAGCCCCAGTTGGCGAGCTTGCCGAGTGCCGACCCGGAGATGTTCCGCTTGATGTCGTCGATCAGGTTCAGGCCGTAGCGCTTGCGGTCCTCGGTGACGTAGGCGATGCCGTTGTCGATCGCCTGCGAGACGGTGTGTGTCTTGATCGGGGTGCCGCGCTTGTAGACGGTGCCGCTGATGCCGGTGCCGTAGGACTGACCGAAGACGCTCATCGCGAGTTCCGTGCGGCCGGCGCCCATGAGCCCGGCGATGCCGACGACCTCGCCGGCGCGGACGTTGAGGTTGGCCTGGTGGATGATCTCGCGCGACGAGTCGAGCTGGTGGTGGACGGTCCAGTCCTCGATCCGCAGCAGTTCCTCACCGATGACGGGGTTCTCGCGCTCGGGGTACCGGTTCGACAGGTCACGGCCGACCATCCCGCGGATGATCCGGTCCTCGGACACGTCGTCGGCCCGCATGTCGAGCGTCTCGATGGTCTTGCCGTCGCGGATGATCGTGACCTTGTCCGCGATCGCCTTGATCTCGTTGAGCTTGTGGCTGATGATGATCGCCGTCATGCCCTCGGCCTGCAGCGAGCGGATGAGCTCGAGCAGGTGCGCGGAGTCGTCGTCGTTCAGCGCGGCGGTGGGCTCGTCGAGGATGAGGAGCTTCACCTCCTTCGAGAGCGCCTTCGCGATCTCGACGAGCTGCTGCTTGCCGACACCGAGGTCGACGACCTTGGTGACGGGGTTGTCCTTCAGCCCGACGCGCTTGAGCAGCTCGGCGGCCGTCAGGTTCGTCTTGTTCCAGTCGATGAAGCCGCCCTTGGACTGCTCGTTGCCGAGGAAGATGTTCTCGGCGATCGACAGGAAGGGGCTGAGCGCCAGCTCCTGGTGGATGATGACGACGCCCGCAGCCTCGGAGTCGTTGATGTTCGCGAACCGCACGGGCTCGCCGTCGAGCAGGATCTCGCCGTCGAAGGAGCCGGCCGGGTAGACACCCGACAGCACCTTCATGAGCGTCGACTTGCCCGCGCCGTTCTCGCCGCAGATCGCGTGGACCTGGCCGCGCTCGACCTCGATCGAGACGCCCTGCAGGGCCTTGACGCCGGGGAACGTCTTGGTGATGTCCCGCATCTCGAGGATGGTGTCCGCCATGTGGACGCCTTTCCGTCGTGCGCGCGTGCGCGCGCTGGTGGAGACGGACTGGAGGCGCGGTGCGGGCTGGCACCGCGCCTCCGGTCCGTGAGATGGGCCTGACTACTTCAGGTCGGCTTCGGTGTAGTACCCGGAGTCCACGAGGACTTCCTTGTAGTTGTCCTTCGTGACGACCGTCGGCTGGAACAGGAAGGTCGGGACGACCTTGACCTTGTTGTCGTAGCTCTTCGTGTCGTTGACCTCGGGGTCCTTGCCGGTGAGCAGGTCCTCGGCCATGGTGACGGACTGCTTGGCGAGCTTGCGCGTGTCCTTGTAGATCGTCGAGTACTGCTGGCCGGCGATGATCGACTTGACCGAGGCGGCCTCGGCGTCCTGGCCCGTGACCGTCGGGAGCGGGCGGTCACTCGTGCCGTACCCGGCGCCCTGGAGCGCCGAGATGATGCCGATCGAGATGCCGTCGTACGGCGAGAGCACGCCGTCGAGCGTGGTGCCGCCCGAGTAGGACTTCGCGATCAGGTTCTGCATGCGGGCCTTGGCCGTGGCCGGGTCCCACTGCTGCGTCGCGGCCTGGGACAGCTCGTCCTGGCCGGACTGGATCTTCAGCGTGCCGTCCTCGAGGTACGGCTTGAGCGTCTTCATGGCGCCGTTGAAGAAGAACCCGGCGTTGTTGTCGTCGAGTGAGCCGGCGAAGACCTCGATGTTGAAGGGGCCCTTCTCGCCGGTCTTCTTGCCGTCCGCGTCGAGCACACCCAGGCCGGTGAGCAGGCTGTTCGCCTGGTCGACGCCGACCTTCTCGTTGTCGAAGGACACGTAGTAGTCGACGTTCTTGTTGCCCGTCAGCAGGCGGTCGTACGAGATCACCTTGATGCCGGCCTTGGCGGCGGCGTCGAGCTGGTCGGAGAGCGCGCCGCCGTCGATCGACGCGATGATCAGGACCTTCGCGCCCTTGGTGATCATGTTGCTGACCTGCTGGGCCTGCTGCTGGACCTTGTTGTCGCCGTACTCGAGGTCGACCTTGTAGCCGGCCTTCTCGAGGTCGCTCTTGACGGCGTTGCCGTCCTTGATCCACCGCTCGGAGACCTTGGTGGGCATGGCGACGCCGACGAGGGCGCCCTTGTTGTCGCCGCTGCCGCCACCATCGGTGGACGCACGGCCGCCGGCCGAGCAAGCGGCCAGCGAGATCGCGATGCCGACGGCTGCGACGCCCGCGATGATCCTGCGCTTCATCATCGAAGTACCTCTGTTCCTTCGCGTCGTCCTCGACGCGGTCGGGTGCCGGGGCTGCTGTGCCCCGTGGGATGCGCTCGTGTGAGCGCTCACATCTTGTGGGTTCCGTGACGGGGTGTCAACTCAACACCGCCGTTTCGTGATCTTGCCGCGGCGACCGGACCGAGCGGTACGGTTGGCGCGTGAGCACCACGACCGCCCCCGAGGGCAGGGGCGGCAAGCGCCGGAAGGCCCCGACGATCTTCGACGTCGCCGAACGCGCCGGCGTGTCCCACCAGACCGTCTCCCGCGTGATCAACGGCGATCCGACCGTCCGCGAGCAGTTCCGGACGCAGGTGACCGACGCCGTCACCGAGCTCGGGTACCGGCCCCGCGCCGCCGCCCGGGCGCTCGCCGGTGGGCGGAGCAAGGCGCTCGGCATCATCACCGCCGGCGACGCGCTGTACGGCCCGTCGAGCACCTCGATCGGCTTCGAACGGGCGGCCCGCTCCGCCGGTTACCACGTGCTGCTGTCGACCCTGCCCGAGGAACCGCGGCCGTCCGACCTGTCCGGGGCGCTCACCACGCTGCTCGCGCAGGACGTCGCCGCGATCGTGCTCGTCGCCGCCGACAACCGGGTGCTCGACGCCCTCGCGTCGCTCACCGTGCCGGTCACGGTGCCCGTCGTGGTGTCGAACGCCGTGCAGCGCGACGCCGTCCGGACCCCGGTCGCGCCGAGCGTCGCCGCCGTCGCGATCGACCAGGCGGCCGGCACCTCGCTCGTCATGCAGCACCTGTTCGACCGCGGACACCGCCGGATCGTGCACATCGCCGGGCCGCACGTGTCGCAGGAGTCCGAGGTGCGCCGGGCCACCTACGTGCGGATCATGCAGGACGCCGGGCTCGAACCGGTCGTGCTCGAGGGCGACTGGACCCCGGCGAGCGGCTTCGCGGCCGCCCGGCACATCGACGTGGGGACGGTCGACGCCGTCTTCGCGGGCAACGACCAGATGGCGCTCGGGGTGCTGCACGCCTTCGCCGACGAGGGGCTGCGGGTCCCCGACGACATCGCGGTGGTGGGCTTCGACGACGTCCCCGAGGCCGCGCACTTCACGCCGCCGCTGACCACCGTGCGGCAGGACTTCCGGGCGATGGGAGAGCGGGTGCTCGACACCGTGCGGGCCCTGGTCGAGGGGGAGCCCCGCGACGAGACGCTGCTCGCGCCCGAGCTGGTGGTGCGGCGAAGCACGTAGCGCCCCCTCGCACCGTGCGAGGTGTGCGGGTGGTGCGAGGTTCTCCCGTGCGCGGGCCCGCGGCGCACGGTGCGGCGTTGTGCGGCCGGTGCGAGGTTGATCGCTCGGTGCGGCGCTACAACCCCGCACCGGGCGGCCAACCCCGCACCGACCGAGCGGCCGCGCACGGTGCGAGGCCGCGGCCAACCCCGCACCGACCGAGGGGCCGCGCACGGTGCGAGACCGCGCGCGACCCCGAGCTGACCCGACCGTCAGCCCTTCAACGCCCCGGACGACAGCCCGGCGACGTAGAACCTCTGCAACCCGACGTACAGCGCGATGCACGGGATCATCGCCACCACCGACCCGGCGACGAGGTTGCCGTACGACACCTGCCCGTACGCGCCGGTCTGCAGGTTGAGCAGCGCGACCGGCAGCGTGTACAGCGAGTCCTTCGTCAGGAACGTCAGGGCTCCGAGGAACTCCGTCCACGACGCCAGGAACGCGTAGAGCGCGGCGGTCGCCGCCCCGGGGAGGAGCAGCGGGCGGAGCACCGACACGACGACCCGGAAGCGCGAGGCCCCGTCGACGAAGGCCGAGTCCTCGAGCTCGGTGGGGATCGACTCGAACGCGTTCCGCATCACGAACACCCCGAACGGCAGGTTCACGGTCGTGTAGAACAGCACGAGCCCGAGCAGCGAGTTCGTCAGCCCCATGGCGTTCATCTCGAGGTACAGCGGCGTGAGGATGGCCTGGAACGGCACCATCATCGTCAGCAGCACCAGGCCGAACACGAGCCCGGCGCCCCGGAACCGGAAGCGCGCGAACCCGTAGCCCGCCATGGTCGCGATCACCGCGGTCAGCACCGCCGTGGCGATCGACACGATGAGCGAGTTCACGACGCCGGTGAGCAGGTGCGACGACGAGGCGAACACGGCGGCGAAGTTCTGCCACCCGAGCTGGAAGAACGTCGCCGGGTCGGGGGCCTGCGTGATGACGGCCTCGGACTGGAACGCCCGCAGGATCGACCAGATGAGCGGGACGCCGAACACGAGCGCGGAACCGATGCCGGCGATCGCGTACAGGGTGCGCTTGACGGTGGTGTCGCGGGGATGCTGGACGCTGCCCTGCTGGTGGCGCCGACGGCGGCCGTCACCCGTGGTGGTCAGGGTCCTGGTGGACAGGTCCAGCGCCGCGAGGGCCGCACGGGAGGTCGTGGTGCTCATGGCGTCAGTCCTTCTCTCGCAGTGCCCAGAACTGGAACACCGTCACGGCGGCGATCACCACGACGAGGGCGATCGACTGGGCGGTCGCCGCTCCGAGCTGCAGGTTCACGAACCCGCGGTTGTAGATCGCGTTCACGATCGTCGTGGTCTCGGTGCCCGGCCCGCCCTGGGTCAGGATGTAGAACTGGTTGAAGGCGAGCAGCGAGCCGATCACCGAGATGATGACGCTCAGCGCCACGGTCGATCGGATCATCGGGAACGTGATGAGGCGCTCGGTCTGCCACCAGGAGGCCCCCTCGAGCTGCGCCGACTCGTAGACCTCGTCGGGGACGCCCTGCATCGCCGACATGAGCAGCACCATGGTCAGCCCGGACACCGCCCAGACCACGAGCACGCAGATGAGCAGTGTCGCCAGCGGACCGTTCACGAGCCACGCGGTGCTGCCGTCGGTGATCCCGAGCCAGCGGAGCACCATGTTGACCGCCCCGGAGTTCGGCTGCGCCTCGAGCACGAGCATGAACGAGAGCGTCGTCAGCCCGACCACGTACGGCAGGAAGAACACCGTCCGCAGGATCGTGCTGCCACGGCGACGGGCCCGGACGAGCACGGCGAGGAAGTACCCGAGCGCCAGGATCGGCAGGGTCACGATCGCCGTGTACAGCAGCGTGTAGCCGATCGCGTGCACGAACGTCGGGTCCTGGAACAGCGTCAGGTAGTTCTGCAGTCCGATGAACCGGTACGGGCCGATCAGGGGCCAGTTCGTGAACGAGATGTAGAGCGCGAACACGAGCGGCACGAGCACGAAGACGGCGACGAACAGGATCGCCGGGGCGACGAGGACGGCGCCGGTGCGCGGCGGGTGGGTGAGCGAGTTGCGGGTCCGGACGGAGCCGCCACGCCCCGGGCCGCGGCCCACGGTGGGACGGCCCGGGCCGGTCCGGCCGGCGGGGCGCCGGGTGGAGATGGTCGACATGCGTGCACCTCTCTGTGCATCAACAAGAGCGAGACGAGCGGGACGAGCGGAGAAGACAGGCAGGCAGGCTCAGGCCTGCACCTGGTCGAGGATCCGCTGGTAGTCGGACTGCGCCGTCCGCATGGCGGCAGCGCTCCCCGACCCGAACACGGCCTCGCGGAACATCGCGAAGTACGGCGACGACGGCTGGTTGTTGAGCAGGTTGTACGCCAGCGTCTGCGGTGCGTAGCCCTTGTCGATGGCGTCGAGTGGCCCGTACGCCAGCGGGAACCGCTTGCGGTACTCCGGGGTGGCGGCGTCGGACCGCGTCGGGAAGTACCCGCCGTCCGGCAGTGCCTGCTGCTGCTGGAGGCCGTTCGCGTACTGCATGAACGCCCACCCACCGGACGGGTTCGCCGCCCCGTTCGGGATGCACATGTTGTCGCCGCCGTCGAAGAACGACCGCTGGCCGTCCCACGACGGGATGAGCACCGTCTGCATCTTCGCCCGCATCGCCTTGGTGGCCGCGGGCACGGTCGCCCCGTACGAGGTCGGGAAGATCCCCACCTTGCCGGCCCGGAAGTCGGCACCCCACGTGGTGCCGGCATCGGAGTACGTCGCCTTCGACAGCACGCCGTCCTTCCACAGCTGCCGGTAGAACTCGAGCATGCGTTCGAGGGCCTCGTTGCCGGTGATGTTCGCCCGCTGGGACCCCACCTCGCCGGTCATCATGTCGACCCCGGTCGCCCAGACGTGCGGCTGCGTGACGAAGCCGATGATGCCGGCGGCGTTGCCGGAGATCGACCACCCGTACACGTCGTCGTCGAGCTTCCGGATGGCCTTCGCCGCGTCGAGCAGCGTGGACAGGTCCTTCGTCGACTCCTCGACGTCGAGGCCCGCACGCTCGAACAGCTCGGTGTTCACGAACAGCTGCGAGTTGTCGGCCAGGTAGGGCAGCCCGTAGTACCGGTCGCGGTACTCGAGCAGCCGCAGGTGCCCCGGCGAGATCGCGTCGAAGTAGTCCAGGCTCTTGACCACGTCGGTCAGGTCGGCGAACGCCTCGCGGAAGATGAACAGCTGCGAGTTGATGTCGTCGATGTCGACGACGTCCGGCGGCTCACCCCCGCGGATCGCGGTCGCGAGCTTGGTGACGTACTGCGCGTCCGGCACGGGCGTCAGCTGGACCTGCAGCGCCGGGTTCGCCTTGTTGAACCCGGCGACGGCCGACGTCAGGCCGGCCTGGGTCGCCGACCGGCACCACACCTGCACGGTGCCGGTCGCGTTCTTCCCGAAGCTCGCGGGCTTCGCGACGACCTTCGGCAGGGTGCCGGAGCACCCGGCCAGGGCGAGGGCGGCCCCGCCGGCGACGCCACCGACGAGGAACGCTCGGCGGTCCACGCCGGTCACCGCGCCAGCGGGAGCCAGACGCGCATCGGCGCGGCTCCCCGGTTGGCCCACGCGTAGTACGGGACGGCGATCGCGGTGACGTCGCGACCGGCCTGGAGGCCCGTGGTGGCGCCCTGCGGACCGGCCACGTCGTCGACGTTGGTCACGTCTCCGGCGTGATCCGCGCCTCTCCCCACGTGCTCGGCCGCCACGTCGCTCCGCAGGCTCCGCGACGCGTCGGAACCGGCACGCGTGGGCCCAGACCGGGTCGCGTCCAGACGCTGGTACGGCCAGGCGGGCTGCACGTGCTCGGCGGGGGCGTGCCCCGGGACCCGCAGCGTGACGACGCCGTCGAGCAGGTCGTCGCGGCGCTCCTCGGTGATCGGCGCGTCCGCGTCGACCGTCAGGTCGTCGACCGTGAAGCCCTGCTGGTCCGCCTGCTCGACCGCGTACACGAGCGGGCCGCGCTCGATCGCGACCTGCCCGCGAGCGGCGTCGATGCGGGCGTCGGCGACGTAGCGGTGCGGCGTCGTGTCGAAGACGAGCTCGACCGTGTCGCCCGCCGACCACTCGCGGTCGACGACGTGCAGCGTGCCCGCTGTCGGACTCGCGGACCCGTCCGGACCCGTGACGGTCGTGGTGTCCGACCAGGCCGGGATGCGCAGCCCCAGGGCGAGCGGGCCGTCCTCGGTGACCGTGACACGGACGCGGCCGTCGTGCGGGTAGTCGGTCTCGACCCGCACCGGACCGAGGTCGGCGGTGGCGTACTGGTGGATCTGCAGCCCGCCGTCGGTCGCGGTCGCCAGGTAGCCGTCGAGGCTCGCGAAGGTGCGCATGATGTTCGGCGGGCAGCAGGCGCAGTCGAACCAGCCGCGGCGCCCGTGGGCGGGGGAGCGGTTCTCGTCCTGGTGGGCGTGGTCGCGCTGCTGGAGCGGGTTCACGTAGAAGTACTCGGTACCGGCCAGGCTCACCCCGGCGAGGAACGCGTTGTAGAGCAGGCGCTCGATCGCGTCGGCGTAGACCGGCTTGCCGGTGGCGAGCAGCAGGCGCCAGGCCCACTGCACGCCGCCGATGGCCGCGCAGGTCTCGGCGTAGCCGCGGTCGGTCGGCAGCTCGTACGGGTCGCCGAACGCCTCCCAGTCCCAGCGCGCCCCGAGGCCGCCGGTGATGAAGGCCTTCGTCGCCATCATGTCCGCGAACTGCGTCTCGCTCGCGGCGAGGAGCTCGGTGTCCCCGGTCTCGATCGCGACGTCCACGGCACCCGCAGCCAGGTACACGGCGCGCACGGCGTGCCCCTCGACGGTCGTGGCCTGCCGGCTCGGCACCCGGTCGGAGAAGTACGTCGGCTCGCCGCCGGCGCGCTCGATGATGCCGTGCCCGCGGGCGTCGACGAACCAGTGCGCCAGGTCGAGGTAGTCACGGTTGCCGGTCTCGCGGTACAGCTCGACCAGGCCCATCTCGACGACGGGGTGGCCGTCGACGTCGCGCGTCTTCGGCGTGCCGTCCGGTGCGGTGCCGTCGCCGAACGTGCGGACCAGGTGGTCGGCGTTCTTGATCGCGACGTCGAGCAGCCCGGTGTCGCCCGTCGCACGGTGCTGGGCCACGGCCGCCTGGTACAGGTGCCCGGCGCAGTACATCTCGTGGCTCCACTTGAGGTCCGTGTACCGCTCGCCCTTCCCACGGACCTGCTGGACGGAGTCGAGGTACCCGTCGTCGGCCTGTGCCCGGGCGTACAGGGCGGTGACCTCGCGCTGCAGGTCGAGCAGGTCCTCGGCGGGGGCGCGGCCGTACTCCCAGGCCACGGCCTCGAGCCACTTCGTCACGTCGGAGTCCATGAAGATCGGGCCGACGGCCTCGCCCTCCTCGAGTCCCGCGGCGATGCGGAGGTTGCGGAAGTTGCCGGCCGTCTCGAGCTGCTGGTAGCCGCTGCGGACGGCGTCGCGGCCGTTGCGCTCCTGGCGGAGCGCCCAGAAGCCGCCGGTGATCCGGGCGTCGCCGGTCGGCAGCGGCCGGAGCGTCAGGCGTGCGTCGGCGGTCGGGAGGACCGGGGTCGCGGTGTGCGCGCCGCGATCGGTCGCGAGCGTGGTGGTCATGTCGCCTCCTTGCGATGTGACTGGCACCGTGCGGATGGAGCTGGCCATCCGGAAAACGGTTTCTGCGGTGGACGCTACGACACCGGGCGCACGCCGCGCAAGAGCATTCCGGCGGTTTTGTGTAAGGTCATCGGCACGCCCTGATCGTCGGAAAGGTGGTTGCCGTGACGCTCGAACGCACCGGACAGCCGATCCGGATCACCGACGTGGCGGCGCTCGCCGGGGTGTCGATCGGCACCGCGTCGAAGGCGCTGAACGGCACCGGACAGCTGCGGGACGCCACCCGGCTGCGGGTGAAGGAAGCCGCCGAGAAGCTCGGGTTCGTCGGCGATGCCCGGGCCCGTGCGCTGTCATCCGGGCGGACCTACACCGTCGGCATGATCACCACCGACTCGTTCGGACGGTTCTCGATCCCGGTGCTGCTCGGCGCCGAGGACGCCCTGTCCGCCGGGCGGATGGCCGTCCTGCTGTGCGACACCCGCGACGACCACGTCCGCGAGGCCCACTACCTGCGCTCCCTGGCGGCCCGCGGCGTCGACGGCATCATCGTGACCGGCCGTTCCGCCGACGCCCGGCCCCCGATCGACGTGTCGATCCCCGTCGTCTACGCCTTCACACCCTCGACCGACGACGCCGACGTGTCGGTCACCCTGGACGACGCCGCCGGGTCGGCACTCGTCGCCTCGCACGTGCGCTCGCTCGGGCGGCAGCGGGTCGCGATCGTGACCGGGCCGGCGCGACACCGGTCCGCCGCGCGACGGGTGGCAGGTGCCTCGTCGGTCCTCGGGCCGCACCTGGTCACCGACCCGCTGTACGGCGAGTGGTCGGAGCGCTGGGGACGGCAGGCCGTGGACGTGCTCGCACGGGAGTCGCCCGACGTCGACGCGATCGTCTGCGGCAGCGACCAGATCGCCCGGGGCGTGTGCGACCGGCTGCGGGAGCTCGGGCGTCCGGTGCCCGGAGACGTCGCGGTCACGGGGTTCGACGACTGGGACGTGATGGCGCTCGCCTCGAGGCCGCCGCTGACCACCGTGGACCTGCGGCTCGAGGAGCTCGGGCGCGTCGCGGGACAGGCGCTCCTCGCCCTGATCGACGGCGGGACGGCGTCGTCGGCGGCCGTGACCCCGTCGCTCGTCATCCGCGAGAGCACCGTCGGCGCGTAGGGCGCGGTCGGTCGGGGCTCGGCGCTCGGGGGTCGGGGCTCGCGAGGTCGCGCGAACTGCCGCGCGTCGTGCCGTCCGGCGGCAGTTCGCGCGACCTCCGCGGACGGGTCGCGGCGTGTCGTGCGATCTCGGCGGCGCTGGTGCTGTTGCTCGTGCTCGTGGTCGAGCGGTCACAACACCCCGTCCGCCGTGGTCGAGCGGTCACGACTCGTCGCTCGGCGCCCCTCCAGCCGACACTTCGTGACCGCGCGGTGGGGAGGCAGCGGGGTGTCGTGACCGTCCCGAGCGCCGCAGTTCGGGGTGTCGCGGGTTCGGAGAGTCGGTGGTCGGGACGTGCGCGGGTGCGGGGTGGGTCCGGGCGGTCACGACACCCATCCGCCGTGGTCGAGTGGTCACGAACTGTCGCTCTGCGCGCCTCCGGTCGATCGTTCGTGATCGCACGGTGGGGAGGCAACGGGGTGTCGTGACTGTCCCAGGTGCCGCCGTTCGGGGTGTCGCGGGTTCAGCGGATCGGCGCTCGCGGGTGCGGGGCGGCGGGTGGTCGGGACGTGCGCGGGTGTGGCGTTGCGGTGGTCGCACTTCGTCGCCGGCCTCGTTCGTCGCGCGGTCACGACCCGTCGCGCGCGGGGCGTCGAGTGGTCAGGAATCGTCGGCAGCGGGTATGCCGGACGACGGTTCGTGACCGGTCGGGGGAACTGAGCGGGGTGTTTCGGCCGCTGGCGGGACGGGCGCACCGGCGGCGCGCCGCGGCGTTGCACGAGTGAGCGCTCACGTGCCAGGATGTGAGCGCTCACTGAGGACGACGAGGTTCTGGAGGAACACATGGGTGACGACCGCCGACAGCGGATCGTGGACGGCCGCACCACACTCGGGATCGAGCTCGGCTCCACCCGCATCAAGGCCTGCCTGGTGGACGAGGACCTCGTGCCCATCGCGGCCGGTTCCCACGAGTGGGAGAACGAGTATGTCGGCGGCCGCTGGACCTACTCGCTCGAGGCCGTCGAGACCGGACTCCGTGCCGCGTACGCCGCCCTGGTGGCCGACGTCGAGGCGCAGTACGGCGTCGCCCCGAGCACCTACCGCGCGGTGGGCGTGAGCGCGATGATGCACGGCTACCTGGCGTTCGACGCCGCGGGCGAGCTGCTCGTGCCGTTCCGCACCTGGCGCAACACCTCGACCGGCCCCGCGGCCGAACGCCTCAGCGAGGCCCTCGGGTTCAACATCCCGCTGCGCTGGTCGATCGCGCACCTGTACCAGGCGGTCCTCGACGACGAGCCGCACGTGGCCGAGATCGCCGGTGTGACGACCCTGGCCGGCTACGTCCACCGTCGTCTGACCGGCCGGAACGTGCTCGGCGTCGGCGACGCGAGCGGCATGTTCCCGATCGAGGGCGGCCCCGTCGACAGCGGCCCCGGCGACCCGGGCGCGAAGGACTTCGACCACGCCATGCTCGCCACCGCGCAGGACCTGATCGGCGTGCCGGACCTGCGGTCCCTGCTGCCCGAGGTCCTCGTCGCCGGTGCCGAAGCCGGCGAGCTGACCCCCGAGGGTGCGGCCTGGCTCGACCCGACCGGCACGCTCGAACCCGGCGCACCGCTCTGCCCGCCCGAGGGCGACGCCGGCACCGGCATGGTCGCGACGAACGCCGTCGCCCCGCGCACCGGCAACGTCAGCGTCGGCACGAGCATCTTCGCGATGGTCGTGCTCGAGCAGCCCCTGACCACCGCGCACGAGGAACTCGACGTCGTCACCACCCCGGCCGGGGACGCCGTGGCGATGGTGCACTGCAACAACGGCGCGAGCGAGATCGCGAGCTGGGCCCGGGTGTTCGGGCGCTTCGCCGAGGCCTCGAGCGAGCGGACCGGCGCGACGCCGATCGGCATCGACGACGTCTACGCGACCCTGCTCGCCGAGGCCGTCGCCGACGACACCGACCCCGACGCCGGCGGCCTGCTCTCGTTCAACTACCTGGCCGGCGAACCCGTCACCCACGTCGAGGACGGCCGGCCCCTGCTGCTCCGCACCCCCGGCGCGCGCTTCACGCTCGGCAACCTGGTGCGATCCGAGGTGCACGGCGCGTTCGCGACCCTGGCCATCGGCATGGACGTCCTGCACGGCGAACAGGTGCAGGTCGACCGGATGACCGCGCACGGCGGGCTCTTCCGCACGCCCGGCAGCCCGCAGCGGCTCCTCGCGGCGGCGTTGCGCGTGCCGATCGCGCTCGAGGAGACCGCGGGCGAGGGCGGCGCGTGGGGGATCGCCGTGCTGGCCGCCTACCTCGAGCACACCGACCAGCAGCTCGCCGACTACCTGTCCGACACCGTGTTCGGCGGGGACGCCGTGCACGTGGCCGAACCCGAGCCGGCGGACGTCGCCGGGTTCCAGACGTACCTGGACCGCTACCGGGCCGCACTGCCCGTGCAGGACGTCGCCGCGGCGGCGACCCGCCCCAGCGCGACCACAGGACCGACCGAAGAGACCGACGGCGCCGACCCGCGCCTCCAGACAGAGGAAGTGACCCGATGACGGACGCGATCGACGAGACCACACGCCAGGCGGTGGCGACGACGCGGGAGCGCGTCGCGCGCCTGCACGGCGAACTCGTCCGCTACGGCCTCGTGATCTGGACCGGCGGCAACGTCTCCGAGCGCGTGCCCGGCACGGACCTGTTCATCATCAAGCCGAGCGGGGTGTCGAGCGACGACCTGACGCCCGAGAACCAGGTCGTCTGCACCCTCGACGGCGTGCCGGCCGAGGGCTGGGGCAACGAGCACGGCCCCTCCAGCGACACCGCCGCGCACGCCTACGTGTACCGGAACATGCCCGAGGTCGGCGGTGTCGTGCACACCCACTCGACGTACGCGACCGCCTGGGCCGCCCGCGCCGAGGCGATCCCGTGCGTCATCACGGCGATGGCCGACGAGTTCGGCGGCCCCATCCCGGTCGGCCCGTTCGCGATCATCGGCGACGACTCGATCGGCCACGGCATCGTCGACACCCTGAGCGGCCACCGCAGCCGCGCGGTCCTGATGCAGAACCACGGCGTGTTCACGATCGGCAAGGACGCGAAGGACGCCGTCAAGGCGGCCGTGATGTGCGAGGACGTGGCACGGACCGTCCACATCGCGAAGCAGGGCGGCGAGGTCGTCCCGATCCCCGAAGCAGACATCGATCGACTCTTCGATCGCTACCAGAACGTCTACGGACAGAACCCCGAAGGAGCCATGCGATGACGCAGGACACCGCGACGTACGTCGACCCCCAGGCCACGCTCGACAGCTACGAGGTCTGGTTCCTCACCGGCTCCCAGGGGCTCTACGGCGAGGAGACCCTGCGCCAGGTCGAGGAGCAGAGCAAGGCGGTCCACGCGGAGCTCGCCGGACACCTGCCGGTGAAGCTCGTCTGGAAGCCCGTGCTCAAGGACGCCGACGGCATCCGCCGGGCGCTCATCGAGGCGAGCGCCGACGACAAGGTCATCGGTGTCACCACGTGGATGCACACGTTCAGCCCGGCCAAGATGTGGATCGGCGGCCTGCAGGCGCTGACCAAGCCGCTGCTGCACCTGCACACGCAGGCGAACGTCACGCTGCCCTGGGCGGACATCGACTTCGACTTCATGAACCTCAACCAGGCCGCGCACGGCGACCGTGAGTTCGGCTACGCCCTGGCTCGCCTGGGCGTCCGGCACGCGACGGCCGTCGGCCACGTCTCGGACCCCCGCGTCCAGCAGCGCGTCGCGAACTGGACCCGTGCCGCCGCCGGCGCCGCGGCCGTCCGCGAGCTGAAGCTCACCCGCTTCGGCGACAACATGCGCTACGTCGCCGTCACCGAGGGCGACAAGACCGAGGCCGAGATCGAGCTCGGCGTGCAGGTCAACACGTGGGCCGTCAACGAGCTCGCGGCAGCGGTGGACGCCGCCGCAGCGGACACGGCAGCGGTCGACGCGCTCGTGGCGACGTACGAGCGCGACTACGACGTGGACCCGTCACTCCGCAGCGCCGGCGGCGAACGGCACGCCGCACTCCGCGACGGTGCCGCCATCGAGATCGGCCTCCGCACCCTGCTCGCGCAGAACGGCAGCGCCGCGTTCACCACCAACTTCGAGGACCTCGGCTCGCTCAAGCAGCTGCCGGGCCTGGCGGTGCAGCGCCTGATGGCCGACGGCTACGGCTTCGGTGCCGAGGGTGACTGGAAGACGGCGGTCCTGGTCCGCGCGATGAACGTCGCCGGTGCCGGCCTGCCCGGTGGTGCCTCCCTGATGGAGGACTACACCTACGACCTCACCCCGGGCGCCGAGAAGATCCTCGGGGCGCACATGCTCGAGGTCTCGCCGACGCTCACCACCACGAAGCCGACGCTCGAGATCCACCCCCTCGGCATCGGTGGCAAGGACGACCCGGTCCGCCTGGTCTTCACCGCCGACTCCGGCGAGGCCGTCGTCGTCGCGCTGTCCGACACCCGCGACGGCTTCCGCCTCACCGCGAACGTCGTCGACGTCGTGCCCCCGACCGAGGCCCTGCCGAAGCTGCCCGTGGGCCGCGCGGTCTGGGAACCCCGGCCGTCGTTCCCCGTCGCCGCCGAGGCCTGGCTCACCGCCGGCGCCGCTCACCACACCGTCATGACGACGGCGGTCGGCCTGCAGGTCGTCGAGGACTTCGCGACCATGGTCGGCACCGAGTTCCTGGTCATCGACGAACACACCACCGCACGCGGGTTCCGCGACGAGCTGCGTCTCCAGCAGACGTGGCACCGTCTCGACCGCGGCTTCTAGAGGAGTCAGGACCCACGATGGACGACGTGATCGCGGCCGAGCGCACCCGCACCAACTGGGCGGGCAACGTCACCTACCGCGCCTCGGCGCTGGCCCGGCCGACGTCGGTGGACGAGCTCCAGCAGCTCGTCGCCTCGACGCCGCGCTTGACGGCGCTCGGCTCGCGACACTCGTTCAACACCATCGCCGACACCGATGCCGTCCAGGTCTCGTTGTCGGACCTGCCGCCGGTGCTCGACATCGACACGTCGCGTCGCGTCGTGCGGGTCGCCGCCGGCATGACGCACAGCCAGGTCGCGGCCGGTCTGGAGGCCCGTGGCTGGGCACTCGGGAACCTCGCGTCCCTGCCGCACATCTCCACGGCCGGGGCCGTCGCCACGGGGACGCACGGCTCCGGTGTGCGGAACCCGTCGCTCGCGCAGGCGGTGGTCGGCCTCGACGTCGTCCGCGCCTCCGGCGCGCTCGCCCACGTCGACGCCTCGTCGCCGGACGGGCTCCTCGACGCCCACCGAGTGGGGATCGGCGCGCTGGGCGTCGTCACCGCGGTGGAGCTCGCGATCGAGCCGACGTTCCAGGTCGCCACGACGGTGCACCTCGACCTGCCGTGGGACGCCGTCGCCGCGGGGTTCGACCAGGTGATGTCCGACGCGTACTCGGTGTCGATGTTCACCTCGTTCGACGACCGCGGTGCCCGGCAGGTCTGGGCCAAGCACCGCGTCGACGAGGCCGCACCGACCGTCGACCTCGTGGCCCTCGGAGCCCGTGCGGCCTCGGGTCCGGTGCACCCGGGAGAGAACGACCCTGCCGGGGTCACCGAGCAGGGCGGCGTGCCGGGGCCGTGGTCGGAGCGACTGCCGCACTTCCGGTCCTCGTTCACCCCGTCGACCGGGGCCGAGATCCAGGCGGAGTACCTGATCCCCGCTGCCTCGGCGGTGGCGGCGCTCGAGGCGCTCCGACCGCTGGCGTCGCTGTTCGCCCCGATCCTCATCGCCGCCGAGGTCCGCACCATCGCGGCCGACACCGCGTGGCTCGCGCCCTCGTCCGGACGACAGTCGGTCGGCCTGCACTTCACGTTCCGTCGCGACCCCGCCGCCGTGGCCGCGGCAGTGGCCCGGATCGAGGACGTCCTCGAGCCGTTCGACCCGCGGCCGCACTGGGGCAAGGTCTCCGCCGCAAGCGCCGAGCGGCTGCACGAGGCGTACCCGCGGCTGTCCGACTTCGCCGCACTCGCCCGTGACCTCGACCCCACGGGGCGGTTCCGCAACGCGTTCCTCGCGCGCATCCTGTCCTGAGCCGCGCCGGTTCCCAGCGGATCGGGATGCGTTGTCCGGGTGTCGCACCGGAGCAGCGCCGGGCGTTCACATGTGAGGACGCAAAGGTCGGGGCATGGCGAACCTCAACCGCATCATCGGCATGGCCTCCAAGGTCATCGACAAGCAGCTCCAGAAGCGTGGGCAGGGGGGAACCGCGCCCGGCGCCGGATCGCAGCAGGGCGGGACCGACTGGCGCGGCATCGTGCGCAGCGCCGCGGACAAGCTGACCGGCGACGACCGGAACCAGCAGCCGCCGCAGCAGCAGTACGGCCAGCAGCCGCAGCAGCAGTACGGCCAGCCGCAGCAGCAGTACGGCCAGCCGCAGCAGTACGGCCAGCCACAGCAGCACGCCGGCACGCCGCAGCACGGGGCCGACGCCGACAAGGTCGCCCTGGCGAAGTACGACTACCTGCTCCGCACCTCGTCGCCGGAGCAGCTCGAGCAGGTCCACCACGACGCCTTCGCGCGGCTCACCCCCGCGCAGCGCCAGCAGGTCCGTGACCGCCTGAACTCCGAGCTCCCGCCCCACGAGCACCTGCGTGACGACTCGGCGGGCGGCATGGCCCGTGCGATGACGCGCGGGGAGATGTCGCGTCCGGGTCTGGTCCGACGGGTCCTCGGCGGTTCCGGCCGCTCGGGCAACGGCAACGGCAACGGCCGCGGCCGCGGCGGGGCCTTCGCCGGTGGTGCAGCGGTCGGCGCCGGCGCGATGGCGTTCGGTGGCCTAGCCGCCGCGGTGGCCGGGGGAGCGGTGCTCAGCGCTGCCGCCGGTCCGGTCCTGGCAGGGGCGGCCGACCTCGGCGTCGACTTCGAGGGCATCGCCTCGGGCATGGGCGACCTCGGGCTCGGTGACCTCGGCGGTGGCGTCGAGGGACTCCTCGGCGAGGGCGAGCAGCTCCTCGGCGGGTTCGGTGAGCAGGCCGCGGGGTTCGGAGAGCAGGCGTCCGGGCTCGGCGAGCAGGCGTCGAACCTCGGCAACGACTTCCTCGGTGGGCTCTTCGACCGCTGACGCACTGCGGTGCGAACGCATCGGGAATAGCGGGACGGCGTCCGGCGCTTGCAATGTTTCGTCGTGCGTCGTCCGACGCACGCGAGATTCGGACGGGCCACCGTCGCGGTGTCAGGATGGACGCCGCCCGGCGGGTGAACCGTTCCGCCGTCGCAGCGACCGCCACCGCGATCGCGACCCCCCTTCCCCGAGGAGCAGCACCGTCATGAGACGCCCCAACCGCCTGACGATCACCGCGGCCGTCGCCGCAGCAGCAGCCCTGGTCCTGACCGGCTGCTCGGGTGGGGGTTCGTCCGACGACGGCGCCGAGGGCACGGCCAAGGGCGGCACGCTCAACATCCTGACGCCGCAGACCTCGTTCCACCTCGACCCCGCGACCAGCCAGAGCCTCGGCATCACGTCGATGGGCCTCGTCGCCCGACGGCTCACCACGTGGGACGTCGAGCCGGGCAAGACGGCGAAGGTCGTCCCCGACCTGGCGACCAACACCGGCGTCTCGAGCGACGACGGCAAGACCTGGACCTACACGCTGAAGGACGGCGTCGAGTTCCAGGACGGCACGCCGATCACCACGAAGGACATCAAGTGGGGCATCGAGCGCTCGTTCGCGCCGACCCTGAGCGGTGGCCTGAGCTACCACAAGTCGCTCCTGGTCGGTGGTGACTCCTACAAGGGCCCGTTCGACGGCAAGTCGCTCGACAGCATCGAGACCCCGAACGACAAGACCATCGTCTTCAAGCTGAACGACGCGTACGGCGACTGGCCGTGGCTCGCGTCGATGCCCGCGTTCACCCCGGTGCCCGAGGGCGACGGCAAGGACACCGGCGCCTACGACCTGAAGCCGGTCGCGTCCGGTCCGTACCAGGTGCAGTCGAACACGCAGGGCTCGCAGGTCACGCTCGTCCGCAACAAGAACTGGAGCGCGAAGACCGACGACGTCCGCACCGCCGGCCCGTCGAAGATCGTCTTCAAGGAGAGCCAGGACCAGTCCACGGCGACGCAGACGCTGATCGCGGACAACGGCGACGCCAAGAACTCCTTCGGCGCCATCTACCTGGGGGCCGCCGAGCTCAACCAGGTCCGCAGCAACCCGGCCGCCCAGGACCGCCTCGCCACCTCGAAGGCCGGCCCGATCAGCTACATGGCGATCAACACGCAGCGCGGTGAGCTCAAGGACCTCAAGGTCCGCCAGGCGCTGCAGTACGCGGTCGACCGCAAGTCCTTCCGGATCGCCGCCGGCGGCGCGATCGCCGGGTCGTACGCCTCGACGCTCATCACCCCGGGCATCGCCGGGCGCCAGGACTACGACCTTTACAAGACGAAGGCCACCGGCGACGTCGACAAGGCGAAGGAGCTGCTCAAGGAGGCCGGCGTCAGCAACCTGAAGCTGACCCTGGTCACCCAGAACGACCCCACCTACCTCGCCCAGGCGCAGGCGCTGCAGTCCGGCCTGAAGCGTGCCGGCATCGCCGTGACGCTCAAGCCGCTCGACTACGACTCCTTCACCCAGGCGACCACCAACGGCACCGACTTCGACCTGTCGCTGTCGAGCTGGCAGCCGGACTTCCCGAGCGCGAACGCCAACCTGCAGCCCCTGTACGACTCGTCGCAGATCGGTGGCGGCGGCTACAACGTCTCGAAGTACAGCAACCCCGAGGTCGACGCCCTCATCGCGAAGGCCAGCTCCACGGTCGACCAGGACGACGCGCAGAAGCTCTGGGCCCAGGCGGACCAGAAGATCATGGCCGACGCCCCCGTCGTGCCGCTGATCTACGCGAAGCAGTCCTTCCTGGCCGGTTCGAACGTGCAGAACTTCCAGATCGCGGACTTCCCCGCGTACCCGAACTACCTCAAGGTCTCGCTCAAGCAGTGACCGAACCGATCCTGCAGGTCGAGGGGCTCCGCGTCGCGTTCGGCGACGCGGAGCCCGTCGTCCGTGACGTCTCCTTCGACCTGACGCCCGGCCGGGTCCTCGCCCTGGTGGGGGAGTCCGGCTCGGGCAAGTCCGTCAGCGCCATGAGCGTGCTCGGGCTCCTGCCGCCGCAGGCCTCGGTGTCGGGCAGCGCCCGGTTCCGTGGCGAGGAACTCATCGGTGCCCCCGTCGAGACGGTCCGCGCCGTCCGGGGTGCGGGCATCGGCGTGGTGTTCCAGGAGCCGATGAACTCGTTCACGCCCGTCCTGTCGATCGGCACGCAGATCGCCGAGGCCGTCCGAGCCCACCCGACCGGGCTCGACCGCGCCGGGGTCCGGGCGCGCGTCGACGAACTGCTCCGTGACGCCGGGCTCACCGACCCGGAGCGCATCCGGAAGGCCTACCCGCACGAACTGTCCGGCGGCCAGCTCCAGCGCGCGATGATCGCGATGGCCCTGGCCGGTGACCCGGTCGCACTCTTCGCCGACGAGCCCACGACCGCGCTCGACGTCACCGTGCAGGCCGGCATCCTCGACCTGCTGCGGCGGCTCGGCCGCGAGCGCTCCCTCGCCGTGCTGCTCATCACCCACGACATGGGCGTGGTCGCGGACGTCGCCGACGACCTGCTGGTGCTGCGGCGCGGGGACCCGGTCGAGCACGGGACCGTCGCCGAGGTCTTCGCCCACCCGACCGCCGACTACACGCGCGAGCTCCTCGCGGCCGTCCCCAGCCTGGAGGCGCGCCCCGCATCCGCAACGCCGGCTGCGGACCCGGACGCCCGGGCCGGCGATCCCGGCTCACACGCCCAGCGACAGCTCACGGCTCCGGGCGCGCGTGAGGTGTCGCCCAGCGCGAAGACCGCTGCGGTGACCGACGAGGCGGACGCGAGTCGCGCCTCCCGGTCGCTGGTGGCGCGCCTGCGCGACGTCGCCGTGCGGTACTCGCGCCGAGGCGGACCGACCGTGTCCGGCATCGACCTCGACCTGCATGACGGCGAAACCGTCGGCCTGGTGGGCGAATCCGGTTCCGGCAAGTCCACGATCGGGCGCGCGCTCGCGGGCCTGGTGCCCGTCGTCGCCGGCTCGGTCGAGGTGGACGGCAGCGACCTGCGCACCGCTCGCGGACGACGACTGCGCGAGTTGCGCAGTCGGGTCGGCATCGTGTTCCAGGACCCGGCGTCGTCGCTCAACCCGCGGCAGACCATCGGCTGGAGCATCGCGGAACCGCTGCTCGTGCACGGCACCGACTCCGCCGCCGACCGGGCCGAGCGGGTCCGTGAACTGCTGACCGCCGTGCAGCTCGACCCGACGTGGGCCGAGCGGTTCCCGCACCAGCTGTCGGGCGGCCAGCGGCAGCGCGTCGCCGTCGCGCGTGCGCTCGCACTGCGGCCGGCACTCGTCATCGCCGACGAACCGACCTCGGCACTCGACGTGACGGTGCAGGCCGCCGTGCTCGACCTGCTCGCCGGGCTGCAGCGGGAGTTCGGCTTCGGCATGCTGCTCATCAGCCACGACCTCGCCGTCGTCCGCCAGCTCGCCGACCAGGTGATCGTGCTGCGCGACGGCCGGGTCGTCGAACGGGGGAGCACCGATGCCGTGCTCGACGACCCGCAACAGGACTACACGCGCATGCTCCTCGCCGCAGCGCCCGTCGCCGATCCCGTGCGACAGGCCGCTCGCCGCGAGGCGTGGCGCGCGTGGGAAGGAGTGGCCTCGTGACGGCCAACGTCGTCGACCGACCGGTCGCACCGTCCGGCCGCACGACCGGCTTCCGGGCCGTGGTGCGACGCGTCCGGCAGGACCGCTGGGCGGTGGCCTCGGCCGTCGTCATCGCGGTGTTCCTGGTGGTCGCCGTGGCGGCCCCGCTCATCGCGAAGGCGTCCGGGCAGGACCCGTACTCGTACGACATCGACGCGCTCAACTCGTTCGGTGCGCCGCGCGGTCCGGGTGGCGGCATCAGCGGCGAGCACTGGTTCGGCGTCGAGCCCCTGACCGGGCGCGACCTGTTCTCGATCGTCACGTACGGTGCGCGGACCTCGCTCGGCATCGGACTCGCAGCAACCCTCGTCTCGATCGTCATCGGCGTGCTCGTCGGCGTCACGACCGGGTTCTTCGGTGGCTGGTACGACCGGGTGCTCTCGCGGGTCGTCGACGTGATCTTCGGGTTCCCGTCGCTCGTGTTCATGATCGCCCTCACCGCGATCGTGCCGTCGTCGTTCCCGAAGCCGGTGCTCGTCGTGCTCGTCATCGGGTTCTTCGGCTGGCCGGCCGTGGCCCGTGTCGTGCGGGGGCAGACGCTGTCGCTCGTCAGCCGGAACTACGTCGTGGCCTCCACCGCGATGGGTGCCGGCCGGTGGCACGTCATCCGCACGCAGCTGTTGCCGAACCTCGCCGCGACGATCACCGTCTACGCGACCATCTCGATCCCGTCGATGATCGGTGCCGAGGCCGCGCTCTCGTTCCTGGCCGTCGGCGTCAACCCGCCGACGCCGTCGTGGGGTCGCAGCATCGGCGACGCCATCGGCTGGGTGCAGACCGATCCCATGTACCTCGTGTTCCCCGGAGCCGCACTGTTCCTCATCACCCTCGCCTTCAACGTGCTCGGTGACGCCCTGCGCGACGCCCTCGACCCGCGAGGGGGCACCGCGTGAACGCCGCCACCCTGCGCTTCCTGGCGATCCGCGTGCTCGGGGCCGCCGTCGTGCTGCTCGTCGTCGCGGCCATCACGTACGCGCTCTTCATGCTCCTGCCGACCAACCCGGCCCGAGCGATCTGCGACAAGCCCTGCACGCCGGACCGGCTGCGAGAGGTCCAGGCGTTCCTCGGCACCGACAAGCCCTGGCTCGCGCAGTTCGGCGCCTACCTGGCCGGCATCTTCACCGGCCGGACCTTCGGCAGCGGCAACAGCGTCATCGAGTGCGCGGCGCCGTGCTTCGGGTACTCGTTCCAGCTGCACGAGAGCGTCACCGAGCTGATCCTGGCGCGCCTGCCCGTCACGGCCTCGATCGCCGTGGGCGCCGCCGTGCTGTGGCTCGTCGCCGGGGTGTTCGGCGGCACCGTCTCGGCGCTGCGCCGCGGCACCTTCGTCGACCGGGCCGTCATGACGGTCGCGGTCGCCGGTGTCTCGTCCCCGGCGTACCTGGTCGGGCTGCTCGGCATCCTGCTGTTCGGCTTCGTACTGGGGATCCTGCCGACGAGCGGGTACGTGGCCTTCGGCGACGACCCGGTCGGCTGGTTCACCCACCTGATCCTGCCGTGGTGCGTGCTGGCCTTCATCAGCGCGGCGATCTACGCCCGGTTGACCCGTGGCGAGATGCTCGAGTCGATGTCGCAGGACTTCGTGCGGACCGCCCGGGCCAAGGGGCTGCGCGAGCGCCAGGTCGTCGTGCGGCACGGGCTCCGGACGGCGATCCTGCCCGTCGTGACGCTGTTCGGGCTCGACCTCGGGTCGCTGCTCGGTGGTGCGGTCATCACCGAGAAGGTGTTCTCGATGCAGGGCCTCGGCGCGCTGCTCATCGACGCGGTGCACACGCTCGATCTGCAGGTGGTCGTCGGCTTCACGCTGTTCTCGGCGCTGCTGATCGTCACCGCGAACGTGATCGTCGACGTGGTCTACGCGTTCGTCGACCCGCGGGTGCGGCGCCGGGCGTAAGGGCGCCCCCGCTCGTGCCGAGCCTCGCACCGTGCGAGGTCAGGTGCCCCCGCCGCTGTTGTGGTGCGAGGTTCCGTACTCCGTGCGAGCGCATCCGCCTGCCACGGAATCGGGAACCTCGCACCAGAGCGCTCGCCCCTCGCACCGTGCGAGGTCAGCCGGCCGTTGCCGCGCCGTCCCACCACCGCAGGACCCGCGTCCCCATCAGGGTGAGCCACTTCGAGCGTTCGCCCGCCGGGACGTCGACCTCGAACCACTGCCGCCCTGGTGCACGTTCACCTTGGGTCCAGGTGCCGTCGGCGTTGCGAGCCGCCCGGACGAGCTCGATCGCCTCGGCAGCACGTGGGTCCGGCGGGGTCCCGTCCTGCAACCCGGCCGCCCGCAGGTGATCGGTCGCCCGAAGCGCGGTGTAGATCCATCGCGACGGGTACGCGAAACGGTGCACCCAGGAGCCGACGAGCTCGCCGTCGGACTTCCGGTACAGCAGCCGCCGTTCGAGCAGGTACTCGGCTCCGCGGTGTCGGGCGGCGCGGAGCTCCGTGGCGCGCGGGTGCGATCCCTCGGACAGCTGCTCGTGCTGCAGCAGCCCGTCGAGCACGTTGAGGGTCGAGTGGAACGACGACACGGTGGACCCTTCGACCCACTCGCAGTTCCAGCCACCGTCGGCGAGCTGGTGCTCGAGGATCCACTCGGCGATGTCATCCACGTCAGCACCGAGCCAGGTGCCGTTGGCGAGCGTGAAGGCGTTGATGCAGCAGTCCACTTCGCCGCCCCAGTACGGCAGGTCGTCGTAGTCCCACCGACTGTTCTCGGCGAGGCGCACGGCGGTGTCCCCGAGCACAGCGGCGTCGAGCCCCCAGTCGCGCAGCGTGTTGAGTGACCAGGTCGTCGCCGTGTAGGGCTGTCCGGCGGCCTGGGCCTCGGGACCGTCGGGGTCGAAGTCGGCGGGGAAGTACGAGCCGCCAGCCCACTGTCCGTCCGGGTCCTGGTGAGCGAGGAGCGCTGCGCCGAACCCCTCGGTCGCGACCCGGGCACGGGTGGCCTGCCACGTCGCGGCGGGGGCGTCGACGAGGTCCCGCTCGACCTGCCAGCGCAGTGCCGGGTCGGAGGCGACGAGCCAGTCGACCACCGTGTCGTCCGTCATGGCGGGGAGACTACTCGCTGCTGCGCGCCCGGGGCGGCGATCGCGCGAGGGGAGGCGCCCGGTGCGAGGTTGTTCACCCCGTGCGGCGGAACAACCTCGCACCGTGTGACCGACCTCGTACCGACCGACCTCGCACCGACCAACAGACCGCGCGCCCCACCACGCGGGCGACGTCCATCAGAAGTACGTGATGCCGTGCGGCGTCCGCGACGGCAGCAGCATCGCGCGGAGCAGCTCCACCGACGCCGGGTCCGCAGCGCGAACGAGCCCCGCGGCGGCCAGGGTGACGGGGGAGGCCGACCCGATCAGCAGCGCACCGAGCTCTGCGACGTCGAGCTGGACGTCAGACCCGGCCACGTCGACGTCGTCGGCGATGCGCGTGACGGTGCCACGGGCCTCCTGGACGTCGAGGCGGTACGTACCGGTGGTGAAGCCGAGCGCGTCAGTGACCCCGAGTGTCAGCGACCCGTCGACGGCGAACGGCCGCGAGGTCAGCACCGCCGGCACGTCGAGCACGCGCAGCCAGACGTGGTCCTCTTCGTGGTCGACGTCGTACGCACGGTTGTCGCCGAGCGCCGCGACGATGGGGTCGTCGAGGCGGGAGCGGTTGTACTTCACGACGTCGTTGAGGTCGACCGAGAGCAGGAACTCCCAAAGGGCGGTGTAGGCCTGGTCGTCCGCGTAGACCAGGTCGACGATCTCGAGCGCGGTGTCGGAGCCGCGGTCCTCCTTGACGCGCCAGGTGACGTAGCCGTCGATCTCGTCGGAGCCGTCGGGACGGTGCACCGCCGCACGGACGTCCTTCGCCTTCTGCCCGTCGTGTCCGAGCAGGCCGAACGCGATCGGCCAGGTGCCGGTGTTGCGGACCATCGAGCCGGGGGTGCGGACGTGGAACCGGTCGAAGACCGCCTTGCCCGGGCCGTCGGCCAGCCACTGCGGCGTGACGACCGACACCGTGCCGGAGGTCGGGGCGAGCAGGGGGAGCGCGCGCTCGCGGCGGACGTGCACGGCACGCTCGCGGATGGCGCAGCCGAAGCCGAAGCGGCGGTAGATGGTGCCCTCGGACGCGGTCAGCGACGCGACGGCGTAGCCCTCGGCGACCCCGCGCTCGAGCGCGTGCGTCATCATCCGGCGCAGGATGCCGCGGCGACGCTCGGTCGGGCGGACGGTGACCGCGGAGATCGCCTGGGTGTCGACGGAGGACCCGTCGCCCCAGCTCAGCGCCTTGCGGAACCACGTGAAGGTGCCGGCCGGCCACGTCTCGTCGACGGACCCCGGGAACGGCTCGCGCACGTAGACCCCGAGGAACGTCTCTTCGTCGGCGATGAAGTGCGACGCCATGCGGGCTGCGCCCTCGGCGTCGGGGTCGGCTTCGTGGAAGCCCATCCCGACGGCCTGCATCCACGCTGCCGTCTCGGCGTTCGGTGCCCCCTTGTCGTCCGTCCCGGGCGCGAACTCGCGCAGCTCGTAGCGGTCGTCGAATGCCTCGTTGCTCACGTTCCGACACTATCGGGACCGGGTGACGTCGCGACAGGCGCGTGTTCGGTCCGGTCGAACTGGAGGCCCGGATCGCGTCCGGCGGACGGGCTGCGGGGTGCGGGTGGCCGGTTCGGGTGCCGGGTTCGGGTGCCGCGGACGCACGGTGCGGGACGTCGGGTGGCGGGCCGCACGGTGCGGGGTCGTGGTGGGGCACGGGGCGGGCAAGTTCGCACGGGTCAGGAGATCCGGCACGGTGCGGTTGTGTGGCTCTGGGCACGAGCTCGCACCGGGAGCGGGAACGCGCACGGAGTCGCCGCCGCTGCACCGTGCGCATGACGAACCCGGCACGGTGCGCTTCCGTGGTCGCGTCCTTGGGGCTCACCCGGAGCCGCACGGTGCGTGGTTCGTGGGTCGGGGCAGCGGAGGTGGTTCGGTGCGAGGTCGTGGTGGGGCACAGGGCGGGCAAGTTCGCACGGGTGGGGTGACCCGGCACCGCATGACGAACCCCCGCACCGCATGACGAACCCCCGCACCGTGCGATTCCGTGGCCGCCTCAGTCGGTCGCGCCCCGCGGGGGATCGACGAGCAACCCGACGCGGTCGTCCAGGTAGTCGGCGAGGGGGACTGCGGCGCCAGCGGTCGGGGACCACCGGACCGACGGCACGTCGTCGATGACGACGAGTACGCCCTCGGCGCCGACGAGGGAGTCGTCGACGGGGATCGGGACGGCGCCGTGGTTCACCGTGTCACCGGCGCTGAAGTGCCCCTTCGCGGCGGCGGCGCGGTAGGCGCGACGGACCTCGGCGGAGACCGACTGGTACTGCGACCGACCGGGTTCGGTGACACGGGTGATCGACCCGGTGGCCCAGACACGGCCGGCGGTCTCGGGGGACGACCCGATCAGCATTGCTCCGACCCGCCACACCCGGCCGAGGGGTCGCATAGTCGGGTCACGACGGATCCCGAGGACCGCCTTCGGCAGCACGTACTCGCCGAGTGCTTCGTCCGGGACGTCCGCGCCGCGGAGCCGTCGTGCCGCTGCGTCGAGGAGCTCCCGCGCCCGCTGCACTCCGTCCGTCACGTCCACCGAGCCTAGACCGGGTGGTGGCCGTCGTCTCGGTCCTGTTCTCGCTGGTGGTCCGCTCGACGTGGTGCGCTGCGCTGCGGCGTCCGTGGCTGGTGTCGGCGCGGCTCGTGCCGGCGCGGCGACGACGCGCGGCGCTCACGAAGCCCGCGGTCATCATCACCGCCCCGTACGTCAGGAGCACGCCGGCGACCGCGGGGATGAGCCAGCTCCGCGACCCGTTGACGACCTGGTTGACCCTGCCGATCTCCGGCACGGAGTACCAGACCACGCCGCGGATCTGCACGGCGGTGACCGGTGCCGGGTCGGCCTCGGCGTTGTTGTCGCCCTTGAGCACGAAGGTCCGCTCACCGTCGGACGACGACGACACCGAGACCACGCGGTGGCTGACGACCGCGGGCTGGCCGGACACGATCTGGTAGGTCACGACGTCGCCGACCCGGATGTCGTCGATCGGGGTCGGACGGACCACGAGCAGGGTCCCCGGCGGCAGGGTCGGCTCCATCGACTGCGTCAGGACGGTGAGCGGCATCGAGCCCGTGGCCTTCGGCACGACGATCAGCACGACCGCCAGGGCAGCCACGAGCAGCAGGAGTCCGGTGCTGAAACCGAGCACGACGGCGTGGACGACGGCGCGCCAGCCGGTGCGCGGGGTGGGGGTGCTCATGCGCCGCATCGGATCGCCGCCCCGTTGTCCTGCGTGAAGAGCGTGACCTTGCCGGTGCCCGCGACGGTGCTCGTGGGGTTGCCGGCGCTGTCGAGCACCTTGACGGTGACGGTCAGCGTGCCAGCGGTGCCGGCGCTCGCGGGGACGTCCGGCGGCGCGATCGTGATGAACGCGGAGTAGTCCTGCGCCTTCTGCCCGACCGGCGTCGAGCCGACGAACGCGCCGTACCAGGTGTCCATCGGCCGGTTCGCGGCGTCCCACCGGATCTCGACGTACCAACCGCCGTGGTCGGTGCAGACCAGCGAGGGCGTGGTGTCGACGGTCGCCGCCGGGGTGGTCAGGGTGAAGCCGCCGGCGACGACGCCCGAGGTCCAGGTGCCGCTCGTGACGGTGAGGTTGACGTTCACCTTGGCGGTCGAGCCGGCCGGGGCCGATGACTGCAGGGTGCTGCGGGTGCACCAGACGGCGGAGGCGCCGGCGGCCAGCTTCGCGCTCATGCTCGGCAGGGACGCCCAGGTGCCGGTGACGGACCCGGTGCCGACGGCCGTGCTCGTGGTGCAGCCCGCGGTCGAGGCGACCGGCCAGGCGACGACGGTGACGGCCTTGGCGAGCGCGGTCGAGCTGCCGGACACGACGGAGACCGTGGTGGTGGCGGTGCCGGCGAGGGTGCCCGAGTCGGTCAACGTGATCGGCTTCGTCGTCGAGGTGACGCTCGACGAGAACGCCGTGGTGAGGGCGCTCGTGCCACCGATGGACGCCGCGACCGTGCCGACCGTGGTGCTCGCCGCGGTGGTGCCCGACGCGCTCCACAGTGCCCACGCGGCGCTCGAGGTGCCACCGACGAACACGGCGGTGAGGAGCACGGCGACGAGGAGCCGGAGGCGGCGGTTCATGCGGAGACCTGCGTTCCCGTGACGGTGAGGGTGAAGTCGGTGGTGGCGCCGGCGACGCTCTGCGGGGCGTCGGCGTCGAGCGCCATCTCGAGGCAGGCGATGCCGCTGACCCCGGCCGGCAGGGTGAAGGACCCGGTGCCGGTGTCGAAGGTGGCGAGCCGCGCGCTCGTGCCGGTGAGCCCGGGCACGCACTTCGCGGCCGAGGACACCATCGCGAGGTGGAGCGTCAGCTCACCGGTCGCCGCCGCGACGGACGACTTGGAGGCCGTCGTCGTGACGCGCATGGACAGGGGGATCGAACCGGTGTTCCGCACCGTGAAGGTGCCGGTGGTACTCGTGCCCGGCCCGAGGACCGCGGTGTTCATCGCCGTGGTGCTGCCGACGGTGATGGTCGCCGTGGCGGAGCGCACCGTGGTGGCTCCCGTGCTGGCGGTCCCGTTCCAGAGGGCGTACGTGCCGCCGGCGCCGAGGAGCGCCGTTCCGACCGCGACGACCAGGGCGATCGCGACCGGCCACACCCAGCGGTACCGTCGGGCTGCGCGGTGGCGTCCCGTCGTCCGCGGTGTGGCGGTCATGTGCGTGCTCCTGGTCGTCGTGGTCGGTGGGGTGCGATCGGGGGATCAGGAACCGATCGCGGTCTGGGTCAGCGTGAAGGCCAGCGCGCTGAGGTTGATCGAGCCGCCCTGACCGGTGGTCGCCGATGCGGGGAGCGTCACCGTGAAGACGACCTTGACGGTCGACGTGGACGAGGACGGCGAGACCACGAAGGTGTTCGTGTTCGACGAGGACTGCACGACCGAGGCGCTCGTCGACGTGACGGCCAGCGTCTTCGTCGTGGCGGCGAGCAGCGCGGCGTCGCCGGTGATGCTCTGGTTGGCGTAGGTCAGGTTCGCCTTGAGGTCCTGGCCGGTCGCACCGATGTTCAGCGTCTGGGTGAACTGGAACGTGTTGCCCGGGACCATCAGGGCCTTCGTCGGGTCGATCGCGGTGGAACGACCGTTCGTGATGTCGGTCCAGGCGCCGTCGTTGTTGGCGCTCAGCGTCAGGGTGCCGGCGCTAACGGCGGATGCGGCGCTCGAGGCGCTGGCGTTCCAGAGGGCGAACGTGCCCGCACCGCCGAGGAGGAGTGCGACGCCTGCTGCGCCGGCGATGGCACCGGTGACGATCTTGTGCATGGGGTGGATCCGTTCCTGCGTGCTCCGGGCACGCTGAAGCCCACCGGGGACATTCGGGCGTCGTGTCCGGTGGGGAGGTTGTCATCGACCCAGTGGTTGGAGGGGGTCGCGGCTGACCGGTGCCGAGAACGGTCGCCGGGCCTCGGAGCGCATGTGCTGCTGCTCGGGCGGGCTGGACTCGCTCTGGTGACGACGTTAGCTGTCCCCCAAAGTGCCGACAAGTGAGAACGACCGTTCACCCGGACCCCAGAACAGGGGTCATTTTTGTCCCCGCTAGGGAGGACATGATTTGTACCCCGGTTTCTGGGTGTGCGCTTCGCGTGGGCGGAGCGATCCCAGAAGGAATGCCGGTACGCGCGGCGTCGTTGCACCGTCCGGAAACGAGGAGGGCCCATGGACATCGTGCGCTGGTTGTTCGACGCGCAGATCGTCATCGGCGACCAGACGGTGCTCTGGCGCGAGGTGATCGGCAACGTCTTCGGGCTGCTCAGCGCCCTCGGGGGCATGCGCCGGAAGGTCTGGGCCTGGCCGGTCGGACTGGTCGGCAACGCCCTGCTCTTCACCGTCTTCATGGGCGCGCTCTTCGACACCCCGAACCCCGTCAACCTGCTCGGGCAGGCCGGCCGTCAGGTCATGTTCATCATCGTGAGCATCTACGGCTGGTACCGGTGGACGCACCGCCCCGAGGACGCGACGACCGTGATCGACCCGCGCTGGGCCTCCTGGTGGACCCGTCTGCTGCTCGTCGTCGGCATGGTCGGCGGCACCGCCCTGCTGACCCCCGTCTTCCGCGCGCTCGGGTCCTACGAGCCGGTGTGGAGCGACGCGTGGATCTTCGTCGGATCGCTGCTCGCCACGTACGGCATGGCGAAGGGGTGGGTCGAGTTCTGGCTCATCTGGGTGGCGGTCGACCTGGTCGGCGTGCCGCTGCTGTTCTCCGCCGGGTACTACGCCTCCGGATTGATGTACGTCTTCTACGGCGTCTTCACCCTGACCGGGTTCTTCGTGTGGATGCGCCAGCGGGTCCGGCCTCCGGCGGCGCCCGTCACCGTCGGCTGACCGCTGTGATCACGACGCGCTGACGCGGCCCGGAGCACGGCCCCCGCTCTGGGACGAGACAAACGGCCCGGAATGCGCTGCAATGGTCGGATGGAACCCCTGCACGGCGAACGCGTCGAGGACGACGAGTCCCTCGCAGAGCGCACGGTGCGCGCGGCCATCCGTGCCTACCGGCTGCACCCGTTCGACACCGTCGACGCGGCGGTCGTCGCCGAGGTGGCCGGTATCCCGCTCGAGACCGTCGAGCGGCTGTTCCCGACCTGGCACGCCCTGCTCCTGGTCACCTACGACCGGTGGGCGCAGCTACGGGGGACCCGGCGGAAGAACCCGCCCACGTGCACGATCGAGCACGTCCGTCTGACCCTGGCCGAGGACGTCGCCGACCCCGGGCTCGTCCGGGTGCTCGCCGGGCTGATCACCGTGGCCAGCTCGGAGTCCGGGTTCGCCGAACTGTTCCGCAAGCGGTTCGAGGAGTACGCCGAGCAGCTGACCGTCGGGCTGCAGCGCGACTTCGACAAGGGCTCGGAAGAGGCCGGCATCCCCGCGTACCAGGCTGCGACCCAGCTGCTCTCGGTCTACGAGGGGCTGCAGATCCAGATGCTGGTCCGCCCGCACATCGACGTCCTGGTCGAGTTCGACCGCGCGGCGAACACCCTGCGCCAGGGCTGGAAGCGGCACGCCGTCCCGTCGTGGGACCTCGACGAGGCACCCGTCCGCGTCTGAGCGCAGCGGCAAGCTCTCCGGTTTGGAAAGTGCTTGCCAAACTGGAAAGTACTTGCAACACTGGTGTCAACGAGAGGGGACACCATGGAGGACACCACCGCACGACCCGGACCCGCCGAGGCGGCCCGACTGCTCGACCAGGCGGACCGGATCGGCCGACGTGCGCACGACGCCGTCCGCTGGCCGTACGTCACGTTCATCACCGCGCTCGGCGTCGCGACGTCGCTCGGCACGCTCGGCATGGGGCTCACGACCGGGGACGCGTTCGCCGCCGTCTACGTCGGCACCCTCGTGGCCCTGTTCGCCCTGGTGGTGTTCTTCATGGTGAGCATCCGCGGCCGCTCGGCCTTCGCCCGGAGCCGCCGCTGGACCGTCTACATCGCCAGCTGGGCGGTCACCTACCTGGCGGCGATCGCCGTGGTCGGGTGGGTGCACGGCTCGGTGCTCTGGTCGGGCATCACCTCGGGGCTCGTGCTGCTGGTCGCCCTGGTGTGTGCGGCGCGCGAGGCCCGCTCGTGAGCACCACCGACCGGGTGCATCCCCGGCACGAGCTCGACGACCTGCTGCAGCACCCGGTGCGCTTCTCGGTGATCGCCGCCCTGACCCGTGCCGGCACCCTGGGGTTCCGCGAGGTGCGGGACGCGGTCGAGGTCAGCGACTCGGTGCTGAGCAAGCAGGTCTCCGCGCTCGAGGCGGCCGGCTACGTGTCGGTGGGGAAGGGGTTCGTGGGCAAGACACCCCGCACGTCGATCACCCTGACGGCGTCGGGTCGGGCCGTCTGGGCCGCCCACCTGGACGCGCTCCGCCGCATCGCCGCCGGCTGATCGGTGGGGATCAGCCCCGCCGCCCCCGCCGCCACGACAGCATCTGCCGCACCGTCACCTTCGACCCGTACTGCGCGACCGAGTGCCGGAACAGGTACTCCGCGAACCACAGCAGCAGCCCGGCGACGACGAACACCTCGACGATGCAGACCACCGACTCTGTCACGGTCAAGGCCCCGACGGCGTTCCGCACCATCGCGGTGATCGGGGTGAAGGTCGGGAAGTACGTGAAGAACTGCGCGACGGGCGACGTCGGCGTCGTCATCACGAAGAACGCCGCGTACAGGGGGATGATCAGCGCGAAGATCGCTGCCGACTGCAGGGCCGAGGCGTCCTTGATCGACGGGACGGCGGCCCCGACGGCGACGAACAGCCCGGACGCCAGCAGCACCCCGCCGACGAGCAGCAGCGCCCCGGTCACCATCCGCCACGGGTCGACGGTCAGCCCACCGAGCTGCGACGACACCAGCGGCAGGGCGACGAGCAGCCCGACCAGGCCGGGCACGACGAACACGCTGACCTGCACGAAGCCGACGAGCAGCATCGCGATGACCTTGCCGCGGATCAGGTCGCCCGCGGTCACCGTGGTCAGGATCATCTCGGAGATGCGGTTCTCCTTCTCCTCGACCACGACGGTGACCATCCGGGCGGCGAGCAGGATGACGAGCCCGAAGAACGCGGCGACGAACAGGAACGGCGGCACGACGGACAACCAGCCCGGTGCAACCCGGCCGTCGGCGTAGGTGGTGACGTCGGTGGCGGGCGGACTGCGGAGCAGCTCCACGGTCTCGGGGTCGTCGACCGACGCGGCGACGCTCTGCTCGAGCACCCGCTCGGCCAGCGACGAGTAGACCCCGTTCGCGAAGAGTCCGCGGTCGGCGGCGTCGACCCGGATGGCCGTCGTGGACGGCGACGACGGGAACACGATGAAGGCGTCGAGGTCACCGGATCGAACGGCTGCACGGTCGGCGGCGGCGTCGGTGGAGGGGGTCCCGCCCCACTTCGCGGCCACGGACTCCGACACCAGGCCGGACTCGTCGACGTAGTGGAACGGGGTCTTCGTGGCCGACGACCCGGACACCACGGAGTTGGTGCCGGCTGCCTGTCCGATGCCCACGAGCAACGAGACGACCACGATGACGACCGGCAGCGCGAGGGTGCCGATCCAGAACGCGGGCTTCTTGACCGCGCGGACGAACTCGAACCGGACGACCGTGCCGAGGTTGCTCATGCCGCTGCCCCGTCGGTCGACGCCGCAGCCAGGGCGTCGTGCCCGTAGACCTGCACGAAGATCTCGTCGAGCGGGATCCGGCGCATCTCGAACGCGGTGACGTGCACCCCGGCCGCGACCAGTTCTGCCAGGACGTCCGCACCGTCCGGAGCGGCGGCCTGGGTCGGGACGAGGTAGGCGACGTGCCCCTCGTGGCGGGCGAGCCGGTACAGCGGTGACTTCGGTACGGGGCCGTCGAGCCCCACGCGGGCGACGGCGCCGCCGAAGGCGTCCTGCACGTCGGGCACGGATCCGTACGCGGCGGCCCGCCCGTCCTTGAGCAGCAGGATGCGGTCGCAGAGCCGCTCGACCTCGTCCATGTGGTGCGTCACGAGGACCACGGTCGCGCCGTCGGCCTTCCGTTCGTCGACCAGGTCGAGCAGGAGCCGCCGGTTCACGGGGTCGAGGCCCTTGGTCGGTTCGTCGAGGATGAGCAGCCGCGGCTGGTCCATGATCGTGATGCCGAGCTGCACCTTCTGCTGCTGCCCGCCGGACAGCTTGTCGACGCGCAGCTTCGCGCGGTCGGCGAGTCCCACCCGGGCCAGGTAGTCCATGCTCCACGCGGTCGCCTCGGCGCCGCGGACTCCGCGCAGGCGCCCGAAGTAGGTCATCACGTCGATGACGGACTCCTTGCGGTACAGCCCGCGCTCTTCGGGCAGGTAGCCGATGCCGCCGGTGGCCGGTCGGTAGGGGCGGCCGTCGATCGTCAGCGTGCCCGCCGTCGGGGTGGTGATGCCGAGCAGGGCCCGGATCGTCGTGGTCTTGCCGGAGCCGTTGCTGCCGAGCAGCCCGAACGTCTCCCCGGGGGCGACGTCGAACGACAGCCCGTCGACCACGTTGCGGTCCCCGAACCGCATCACGAAGTCCTGCACGCTGATGCTCGCCCCGCTCATGCGGCGACCCTACCGGGACTTCCTTCCCAGAACGGCCGCGATGGGATGCGAGAACGGGCGTACCTGGTCGGAACTCTCGACCCGGTACGCCCGTTGCCGGCAGGTACGCCCGTTTCCGCCGGGTACGCCCGTCTCGCCCAGGTACGCCCCGACAGGCGGACGGGAGGCGCGGTGCCAGCTGGCACCGCGCCTCCCGTCCGTCGTCCGGTCGCGCCCAGGGCGCGGGTCGCGTCAGGAACGCAACCAGGCCGTCCCCACGCCCGACAGGGCGCCGTCGACCACGGGGGCCGAGGCGAGCAGCAGCTCGCCGGCCGGCAGCGCGAAGGGCTCGTCGCCGAAGACCGTCACGCTCGTCCAGCCGTTCGGCCGACGGAACGCGAGCACGTCGTCGCGGCCGGTCTCGATCCACTCGAGCTGTTCCTCGGACTGCAGCTGGCCACGCAGGCCGAGCGCCTTCCGGTACAGGTTCAGGGTGGAGTCGGGGTCGGCGTCCTCGGCCTCGACGCTGGAGTCGGCGAACCACGCCGGCTGCGGCAGGTGCGAGCCGTCCGGACCGAAGCCGAACGACGAGCCGGTGCGCGTCCACGGGATCGGCACACGGCAGCCGTCACGACCGACGTCGACGCCCGGGTTGCGGAAGAACGCCGGGTCCTGGCGGTCGGCGTCCGGGATGTCGCCGACCTCGTGCAGCCCGAGCTCCTCGCCCTGGTACAGGTAGGCGGAGCCGGGCAGGGCGAGCTCGAGCAGCGTTGCGGCCTGCGCGCGACGGAGGCCGAGCGACCGGTCGAGCGCGTCCTGCGAGCCACCGGCGAGCAGCCAGGCGCTGCCCTGCTTGTCGGTGCCGCCGGCGCGGGGCGGCAGGGCGTAGCGGGTGGCGTGCCGGACGACGTCGTGGTTCGAGAACACCCACGTGGTCGACGAGCCGGACTGCTCGGCGAGGCCGAGGTTGAACTCGATGATCGTGCGGAACTGGCCGGCGTCGAAGTCGGCCTCGAGCAGGTCGAAGTTGAACGCCTGACCGAGTCCCTCGGCGCTGGCGTAGCGGGCGCGGCGGTGGGCGGGGACCCAGGCCTCGGCGACCGCGGTGCGGGCCGGCGTGTACTCGTTGAAGACCGTCCGCCACTCGGCGTAGATCTCGTGCACGTCGTCGCGGTCCCAGAGCGGGTGCGTGCCGTCCTTCGGCATCTCGGCGAGCTCGGCCCAGGTGGGCAGGGTCTCGCCCAGGTCCTTCGCGAGGCCGTGGGCCACGTCGATGCGGAAGCCGTCGACACCGCGGTCGGACCAGAAGCGCAGGGTGTGCAGGAAGTCGTCGCGGACCTCGCGGTTCGCCCAGTTCAGGTCGGGCTGCTCCTTCGCGAAGCTGTGCAGGTACCACTGACCGTCGCCGACGGCGGTCCAGGCCGGGCCACCGAAGATCGAGATCCAGTCGGCGGGGGCTTCCTCGCCGGACGGTCCGCTGCCGTCGCGGAACACGTAGCGGTCGCGGGCGGGGGAGCCCTTGGGCGCTGCGAGCGCCTCGCGGAACCACTCGTGCCGGTCGCTCGTGTGGTTCGGGACGACGTCGACGATCACCCGGATGCCGGCGGCGTGCAGTGCCTCGACCATCCGGTCGAAGTCGTCGAGGGTGCCGAGGCGCGGGTCGACGTCGCGGTAGTCGTCGACGTCGTAGCCGCCGTCGGCCAGGGCGGACGGGTAGAAGGGGCTGAGCCAGACGGCCTCGATGCCGAGCGAGGCCAGGTAGGGCACCCGCTCGGTGATGCCGGGCAGGTCGCCGATGCCGTCGCCGTTCGCGTCGGCGAACGAGCGGGGGTAGATCTGGTAGACGCTGGCCTGGCGCCACCAGGTCTCGTCGTGCGAGGTGGTGGCGGGCTGGGCGAGGGTGTCGGTCACGTCGGGCCTTTCGTGGGTCGAGGGGTTCGTCGGGTTCGAGGGGTGTGTGTCGGTCGGGACCGCACCGGCGATCGCGGTCGGGCCCGCACCGGCGGTGTCGGTCACTTGATGGCCCCCTGGGTCACGCCGGCCATCACCCACCGCTGGGTGACGAGGTAGACGATGATCGCCGGGGCCATCGCCATCAGGTACGAGGCGAACGACACGTTGTAGTTGTTGCTGAACTGCGTCTGGAACATCTGCTGCAGCACCGGCAGGGTCTGCAGCGCCGGGTCGGAGGTGATCAGCGACGGCATCACGAAGTCGTTCCAGGACGCGAGGAACGCGAAGATGCCGACGGTGGCGCTCATCGGTGCCAGCAGCGGGAACACGAGTCGCCAGAACACCTGCCCCGTGCTCGCACCGTCGATGCGTGCACTCTCCTCCAGTTCCGCCGGGATCGACCGCAGGAAGGCGGTGAAGAGCAGCACGCTGAAGGACAGCTGGAACATGACGTGCAGGATCGCGACGCCGAGCGGGTTGTCCAGGTGCGCGAGTCCGGTGAGCTTCACCTGCGACAGTGCGAGCACCGGGAACGGCAGGAACATCGCCGCGAGCAGGTAGAAGAACGACCAGCGGAACAGCCGGCGGTCCCAGTTCCGGGCGATCGCGTAGGCCGTGAACGAGGCGAGCAGGATCGTGCCGACGACGGTGATCGCGGCGACGAACACCGAGACCCCGAACGCCCGCGGGAAGTCGGTCAGCTGCCACGCCTGCACGAAGCCGTCGACGCTGAACGGCGCCGGCAGTGAGAACGCGTTGCCGTCGACCGCCTGGCCGGTGGTCTTGAACGCCATCGTCAGGGTGACGTACAGCGGCACGAGCACCGACAGCGCACACAGCACGAGGACGACGGTGACGGGCCAGTTGGAACGACCGCGGCCGGCCTTGCCAGAGCCGGAGGACCGGTCGGCGTCGACGGAACGGATGCTGCCGGTCGCGGTGGTCCCCGGTCGCAGGGGTGCTTGCAGGGACATCAGAGCGCTGCCTTCCCGCGGGTCGCCCGCAGCTGGATCACGGCGATGACGACCGCGATGACGAAGAAGATCGTGGCGTTCGCCATCTGGTAGGCGTAGTCGCCGCCGTTGAAGCCCTTGAAGATCGACATCGCGACACTGGTGGTCGAGGTGCCGGGGCCGCCGTCGGTCAGGCCGACGATGATGTCGTACGAGTTCAGGAAGTTCTTGAACCCGATGACCAGGTTGATCAGGATGTAGCCCGCCGTCAGCGGCGCGGTGATCGAGATGAGCTGCCGCCACGCGCTGGCACCGTCGAGGGCCGCTGCCTCGTACACCTCGCCGGGGATGGAGAGGACGCCGGCGATGTAGATGAGGAGCGTCGACGGGATCGCCTGCCACGCGGTGACGACCACGATCGCCAGCCAGGCCAGGTCGGGGTTCGCCAGGATGCTCTGCTCGAGCGGCCCGAAGCCGATCGCGGTGGCGAAGGCCGGCAGGCTGTTCGCGAACAGGAACGAGAACACGTAGGCGATGACGATGCCCGAGATCACCATCGGCAGCACGAACACCGCACGCAGGGCGATCTTGCCGCGGATCTTCGACGTCAGTGCGATGGCCAGCAGGAACGCGATCGCGTTCACGACGATCACGGTGACGAGCGAGAACCCGAGCGTGAACAGGTACGCCTGCAGGATCGCGGGGTCGGAGAACACCGCGATGTAGTTGGTGAGCCCGGTGAACCGGAACTCGCCGAAGCCGACGGAGTTCGTGAAGCTCAGCACGATGCCCATCACCGCCGGCAGCGTGATGGCGAGCGTGAAGAGCACCAGGGTGGGCAGCAGGAACGCCAGGAAGAGCGGGTCGACGCGGGGCTTGCGTCGTCCGTCCCGTCGTCCGGCCTGGAGGCCCGGTGCGGCTCCGCCACGGCGGCGGCGGTCCGCCGTCGTGATGGATTCGGTGGTCGTGGTTGCCATTCGGACGTCTCCTTACGCGGCCGTGCGGAGCGCGAGACGCGCCCAGTCGGCGTCGAGGGTGCGGAGCTGGCGCTGCGGGTCGCCGCCGAAGGCGATCGACTGCGCGTAGTTCGCGACCGGGATCTCGGCGGGGATGAGCTGCGAGGCGCCGAGGTAGAAGGCTGCGTCGTCGTAGTACGACTGCATGCCGCGGAGGGCGGGGTTCGACGCCGGGGGAGCGTCCTTGCGGACCCCGAAGCCGTTGTTGTCCGCGTTGTACTTGTCGTTGACCTGCTTGGTCATCAGGAACGACAGGAACTCGCGGGCGGCCTCCTGCTTGCGCGACGCCTCCGGGATCCAGAGCGCCAGGTCGACGTTCACGCGGACCTTGCGGTCGGCCGGGTCGTCGGTGACGGGGAGCGGGAAGGTGCCGAGGTCCATGTCCTTCGTGGTCTTGGCGATCTCGCCGAGGGCCCACGGCCCCTGCAGGTACATGCCCGCCTTGCCCTGGGCGAAGGCGAGGTTGCCGTCGCCGTACCCGCGGCTCGCGGCGCCGTCCTGGTGCCAGGCGCGGAGCTGCACCATGCGCTCCATCGGCTTCCGCAGGTCGCGCTCGAACGAGACCGCGGACCCTTCTCCGACGTTCGTGCCCTCGCGCCGGAGTGCCTCGAAGGTCGCCGGGGTGTCGATCATGCCGCCGATCGAGTAGTCGAACATGCCCTGGGCGATCGTCCAGTTGTCCTTGAACGTGCCGTAGATCGGCGCGATGCCGGCCTTGGTCAGCCGCTCGCACACGTCGGCGAACTCGCTCCACGTCGTCGGGACCTCGAGCCCCTGCTGCGCGAAGAGCGCCTTGTTGTAGATCACCGACGCCGCCGTCACCGAGTACGGCAGGGCGCTCTTCCGGCCGGGGTAGTCGGCGGTCTGCTCCATGAGCGGCCACAGGTCGGGGTTGATGGTGTCGGCCTGCGGCAGGTCGGACAGGTCGGTCAGCGCGCCGTGCTCGACGAACGGCACGACCGAGAAGTTGTAGTTCCAGCAGCCGAGGTCCGGCGGCCGGTTCCGCACGAAGTTCGCGGACATGCTCGAGGTCGAGTCGCGCACGACCCGGACCTTCGACTGGCTCTGGTGGAACTGCGCGATGACGTCGTCGAAGTAGCCGATGACCTCGGGCTTCGACACGTAGAACGTGATGGTCTCCGGCTTGGCGCTCGAGGACCCGATCGGGGCGCATCCGGCGAGCGCGAGGCCCGCCCCGATGCCGCCCGCTCCCAGCAGGAACCCGCGTCGGCTGACCGATGCTGCGCTCCTGGCGGTGGCGTGTGCTTGCACGTCGTCTCCGTCCGTCCGGACCCGGCGTCCCTGCCGTTCCGTCCCGCGAGCGGCTCCGATGCTGCCCGCGGAACTAAATGTAGCGAGAAAATCTAATTCCGCAAGGAACTCGTCGCGCGATAGGGTCACGACATGCCGCCACCCCGTGGAACGAGCGCAGAGACGCTGCTCGCGTACGCCTTCGACTCGTCGGCGTTCACCGCGACCGAGGCGATCGACGCCACCGGGCTGACCCGGTCGACCGTGCTGGGCGCGGCCGAGGAGCTCGTGCGGCTCGGCTGGCTCCGCGAGCTCGACGACGCCCGGGCCGCGGGGGAGTACCGGATGGGACGCCCCGCCCGCCGCTACGAGCTCGACACGGTCGCCGGGGTCGTCGTCGGTGTGGACGCCGGCCAGCACCGGGTCACCGCCTTCGTCGCCGACCTGCGCGGCACGGTGCTCGGTCGCGCCGAGGGGTCGCTCGGAGAATCAGGCCTCGACGTGCCCGTTCGACTCGGGGTCCTCGCCGACACCGTGGTCGCCGCCCTCGCCTCGGCCGACGTCGACCGCGGACGGGTCCTGGTCACGGTCGTGGGCATCCCGGCGCCGGTCGACGCCGCCGGTGCCTCGCCCGACGACGGCGGCTTCTGGGTCCGGATGAACCCGGGGTTCGCCGACGCCGTGCCGGACGGGCGGGTGCTGGTCGAGAACGACGCGAACCTCGCCGCGCTCGCCGAGCGGCCGTCCTCGGGTGACGCCTCGTTCGCGGCGCTGCTGTCCGGCGAACGCTTCGGCGCAGGCCTCGTCGTCGACGGCGTCCTGCTGCGCGGTGCCCACGGTGGCGCCGGGGAGATGCGGGTGCTCGAACTCGTCGAGGGTGTCGGCTCGTCCGACGGCATCGGCGCCGTCGCCCGCACCTTCGTGGCCGACGCCGTCGCCGCCGGGCACATCCCCGCGGACGCCGCGCTCGCCGCGGACGCCGCCCTGGTGTTCGCGGCCGCACGGAGCGGCGATCCGGTCGCGCGCACGATCGTCGACCGTCTGGGGGACCGCCTGGCCCGGGTCTGCATCCTGCTCGCGAGCCTGCTCGACATCGACCGCGTGGTGGTCGCCGGCGCGATCGCCCAGCCCGCGGTCGCCGTCATCGACCGCGCGCGCGAGCTGCTCGCGAAGGGGCACTTCGACCCGGTGCCGGAACTCGTCGCGTCGTCGCTCGGGGCCGACGTCGTCGTCATCGGGGCCGTGGCCCACGCGGTCGACGCGGTGCGGGCCGACCCGCTGTCGTTCCCGCTGCTCAGCCGGGCAGCGGCACCTCGTGGTTCCGGTCCCACGGTTCCGTCCAGCCGAGTCGGTCGAACAGTGCATCCAGCAGCATCGCGGTGAAGCCCCACACCAGGTGCTCGTCCCCGTCGGCCTCGATGGTGAACGCCGGTCCGCGCCACTCCTGACCACTGCGGCGGATCACGGTCACGCCGCGGTTCGCCGGGTCGAGCAGGTCGGCCACGGGGACCCGGAACACCGCCGCCGACTCGTGCTCGTCGACGACGCGGATCGGTGAGGGGTCGCGCCACCAGCCGATGACGGGCCGGACCAGGTGGTTCGAGAACGCCAGGGGCACGGCCGGCAGGGTGCCGAGCACCTCGACGCCGGCGGGTTCGAGCCCCGTCTCCTCCTGTGCCTCGCGGAGTGCGGCGGCGACGGCGTCCGCGTCACCGGGGTCGATGCGTCCACCGGGGAACGCGACCTCGCCGGCGTGCGCGCGCAGGGTCGTGGCCCGGGCGAGGAGCAGGACGTCGAGGTCCCGCGGGACACCGGGCGCTGCCGCCGGTCGGTCACTCGGCGTGTGGTCGAGCGCGCCGAAGAGCATCAGGACCGCGGCCCGACGTGGTGCAGCCGTGCCGCCGGGTTCGACGAGCGGCCCACCGTCCCCCCAGCCGTCCGCTGCGACCGCCGCGAGAGCAGCCCGTACCGATCCGTCGTGCGTCACCCGTTCACCCTAGGTGCGCGCCACCGAGAGGCCCGGCGGCGGCACCGCACCGGACGCTTCGCTGGGTGTCGGTCGAGTGGGGTCTGGGAGCCGCACAGGTGGGAGCTGTGCGAACCGGAAGCGCCTCGGTGCCCCGTTCGCAGCGGGCCGCCGCCACGATTGCACCGTCCGCCGGGAGGCCCCATGTTCCACGATCTGCTCCGTCCCCTGTTCCACGTCGCCGTCGTCGCACCGTCCGTGCTCGTCCCGGTGGACGTCGCCGCGGGGCTCCTCACCGTCGCCGCGCTGCTGCCGGCGTTCGGTCGTCACTCCCGGCATCCGGTCCGGGGCCTGCTCTGGCGACTCGGCGCCGTGGCTGTCGGCGGCGCGATCGGGCTGGTCGCGGTGTGGTGGTTCGGGGACGTGCAGGACCTGTACGGGGTGTCGTTCACCCCGATCACCCGGATGTGGGTGGCCCTTGCCTTCGGCGGTGTCGGGCTCCTCGTCGTGACGGTCGTCCAGGGCGGCTGGCTCCGCCGCGTGCTCGGCGTGCTCGCGGCGGTGGCGGTGGCCCTGGCCGCCGTCCTCGGCGTCAACGTCGACTTCGGGGCGTACCGCACGATCGAGCAGGCCGTCACGACCGATCCGTACCCGTCTGGTCCGCTGGGACACGAGACGGGGGTGGGACGCGCCTCCAGTCCGGTGGTCGACCCGGCCACCTGGCGGGCGCCCGCCGACATGCCGCGACGCGGGAAGGTGCTCTCGGTCGCCATCCCGTCGACCGTCTCCCACTTCCACGCACGACCGGCGGTCGTGTACCTGCCGCCGGCCGCCCTGACCGAGCGACCACCGACCCTGCCGGTCCTCATCAGCCTGGCCGGGCAACCCGGGCAGCCGAGCGACATGTTCCAGACCGGTCGGCTCGGCGCGGTGATGGACGCGTTCGCCGAGGCCCACCACGGACTCGCCCCGATCGTCGTCGCGCCGGATCAACTCGGGGCACCGGACCGGAACCCGATGTGCGTCGACTCGTCCCTCGGCCGTTCCGCGACGTACATCATGACCGACACCACGAACTGGATCCGGCAGCACCTGCGCGTCGGGGCAGCGCCCTCGGCCTGGGGCATCGTCGGGTTCTCGCAGGGAGCCACGTGTGCCATGCAGTTCTCCACCGCACACCCCGGCGTGTTCGGCACGACCTTCGCCATCTCGAGCGAGCTCGCACCCCTGAACGGCTCCGTCCAGCACAGCATCCGGTACGGGTTCGGCGGCTCGGCCTCGCGGTACGCCGCAGCGGCACCGCGGGCGATCATGCGTGCGCACGGTCCCTACCCCGGGCACCTGACCGTCTTCGCCTACGGCAGTGAGGACAAGCCCTACGTCGCCTCGACCACGGCGCTCCGCACGGCTGCGGAGGCCGCCGGCATCCGGACCCAGCTGTTCGTGTCCGAGGGTTCCGCCCATGACTGGAACACCGTCCGCTACGCCCTGCGCGTCGGGATGCCCGGCGTCATCGCGCACCTGGGCCTGCGGTGAGCGCGGTGGTCGCGGCCCTCGCGTGGGCGCATCCGAGACGGCTCGTGCCGGCAGCCCGTCGGTACCCGCTGACGAGCGTCGTCTCGGCCCTGACGATCGTCGCCGGCATCGCCGCCGTGGTGCTCAGGTGCCTCGGCGCAAAGGACGGTCGAACGCCTGACACCCTGGGCGGGACGATGGGTCCGCTCGGCGTGGTCGCGGTGACGAGCAGCGTCGTCGGGTTCCTCGTCACCTTCGTTGCGGTCGTGGTCTGCACCGCGGCGTCCGAACGGCTGCTCGGCTGGCGACGCGCCCTGCTCGCGATGGTCGTCACGACCGTGGTGGGAACAGGGCTCGGCGCCCTGCTGCAGCTGTTCGACGGCGCCCCGGCGAACCGCGGCTTCCTCGTGCACCTGGGACACGTCGGCCCCTGGACCTGGATCGTCGGCACCATCGTCACCGCGAGCGCGTTCGCCGGCGCGCTGTGGCGACGCCGGATCCGGGTGGTGTCGATCGCCGTCGTCGCGGCACTGCTGCTCTACGCCGGACACGCGTCCGACCTGCACGCTGCGCTCGCCCTGGTCGTCGGCCTGGTGCTCGGCCGCGTGCTGCGACGGTCCCCGGTGCGGAGCGGCTGGACCCGGAGCTCCTCACGCGAGACCCGGGTGCTGCTGGTGGCCGCGGTGACCGTGTCGGCCGTCGGGCCCGTCCTCGCGCTCGTCACCGGTGCCCAGTTCGGGCTGCTCGCCCCGCTCGCCGTGGTGCTCGACACCGGGCCGACCGGACAGATGCCGCACTGCTCGGTGACCGGGGTGACCGCCAGCTGCGTCCGGGCGCTCGCCGAGGTGCACCCGCACGGCCTGTTCCACTCGCTGCTGGCCGTGATGCCGCTCGTGGTCCTGGCGGTCGGCGCCGTGGGTCTGCGGCGTGGGAGCCGGTTCGCACTGTGGCTCGTCGCGACCGTCGACCTGGTCTCCGGCGTCGCGACCGCCGTCTCGTACGGGGTGCTGCCCGAACGCCACCACGCCGTCGTGCAGCGCCTGGCGTCGGACCACCTCGCGGTCTCGCTCTCGATCGCCGCGTCGGTGCTGGTGCCGATCGCGACCGCCGTGGTGCTCGTCCTGCGCCGCGCGGACTTCCCGGTCCGGACCGACCAGCGACGACTCCGGACCTTCGTCCTGACGGTCGCGGGTTCGGCCGTGGTGCTCGCGGTCGTCGTCGTCGGTGTCGCCGTGGCTTCGGGCGACAGCGTGCGCGAGCCCCTCCACCTGGCGCTCGCCGTGCTCGGCCCGATCGCCCCCGTGACCCTGCCGACGCACCTGGCGCAGGCCGACCCGGCGCTGCGGTTCGTCGTGGGTGTCTCCGGCCCGCTCCTGTGGCTCGCGGTGGCGATCGCCGCGGTCCGGCCGACCGGGGCCGGACGCTCGGACAGCGACCTCGACGGGCAGGACGCCGCTCGGGTGGCCGCTCGGGCCCTGCTGGTCGCGGGCGGTGGTGACACCTTCGGGTGGATGACCACCTGGCCCGGCAACGAGTACTGGTTCACCGAGGACGGCCGCGCCGGTGTCGCCTACCACCGCACCGGGAGCGTCGCCGTGACGACCGGTGGCCCCTTCGGACACGAGGACGCACGGCTGACGGCACTCGAGGGCTTCGCACGGGCCGCGGACGACCACGGCTGGACGCCCGTCTTCTACGGCATCGACGCCACCCTCGGCGCTGCACTCGCCCGACTCGGTTGGACGACCCTTCCCGTGGCCGAGGACGCCGACCTCGACCCGCGCACCTGGACGACGACGGGCAAGCGCAAGCAGGACGTCCGCACGGCCGTCAACAAGGCCGCACGATCCGGCACCACCGCGCTCTGGTCGGACTGGGCCTCGCTGCCCGGCTCGGTCACGCGCCAGATCGAGGCGATCTCGGAGGAGTGGGTCGCCGAGCGCGAACTGCCCGAGATGGGGTTCACCCTGGGCGGGATCGACGAGATGCGCGACCCCGCTGTCCGGACGCTCGTCGCACTGGGCGGGGACGGCACGGTGCTCGCCGTCACCAGCTGGCTACCCGCCTACCGCGCCGGGCAGGTGGTCGGGTGGACGCTCGACGTGATGCGCCGCGCCCCGGATGCCCCGAACGGTGTGATGGAGTTCCTGGTCGCGAGTGCGGTCGACCGGATGCGCGCCGACGGTGCCGAGCGGCTCAGCCTGTCCGCGGCCCCGCTCGCGTCGTCGGCCGAGCCGCAGGGTGCCGGCCGGAGCGGCGTCGAATCGTTCCTCGACGTCGTCGGCGGCGCGCTCGAGCCCGTCTACGGGTTCCGCTCCCTGCTGCGCTTCAAGGCGAAGTTCGGGCCCGACCTGCACCCCCTGGTGATGGCGTACCCGGACCCGGTGGCGCTGCCCACGATCGGCGTCGCGATCGTCCGTACCTACCTGCCGGGGCTGTCGCTGCGCCAGGCGGTGGCGATCGTGCGGGAGCGGCGTCCGGCACGCGGGGTCCGGGCCGAGCCGTCGGCGGAACGAGTGGGCTGACCCGGGCGGGCCCGCCGCACCGTCGGTACGTTCGGAGCATGGGAACCGAACGGGCCGACGGACCGGCCGTGGACGAGCACGATCCGTACGAACGCCGCCCCGGTTACGTCACGAGTGCCGACGGCCGGACCGACCGGATGACCTCGGACATGTTCGTGGGCATCGCGGTCGGCTTCGTCCTGGTGATGGTCTTCGGGTTCTTCCAGCTCGTCGAGTGGATCGCGATCGGAGCGGCCGTGGTCATCGGCGCGGCGGTGTGGTTGGTCCTGCGCAGCCGGAGACGGCGTGCAGATCGCCGCGCTGGTCGGTCGCCGGACGCCGTCCCGCGTGCTCGGGACCGGGCGATCGCCGAAGCGAACGGCGGTCGCCGGTTCTTCGTCGCCCAGAACCCGGTCGTCGTCATCGTGATGGGGGCGATCTTCATCGGCGTCGCGGTCGCGCCGCTGCTGTTCGGCGGGGTCTCCGTCGGTCGGATCGTGACCGGGGTCATCGTCGTCGCGAGCGGCGTCGTCTGCATCGTGCAGGGGATCGGCACGCTGCGGGTTCGCCGTCGGGAGCGCAGCAGCGGCTGAACCCTGGTCGTCAAGCATCTGGGGGCCGGTGGAGGTCTGCGGCTCGACGAACGGCGGCCCCGAGACCTGCCAGACCTACTGGCCCTGGGAAGCCTGACGCGTCGTCGACGCGACCACAGGGCGGACGGGAGGCGCGGTGCCAGCTGGCACCGTCCCTCCAGGCACGGCCGCCTCGGGTGGTCTTCCGGGCGTCAGGGCGAGGGCTCGCGCGACCAGTAGTCCGCTCGGACCACGAGGAGCTCGCCCTGGACGTCCGAAGTCAGGTTGACGACACGGGGATCCCACAGCGTCCCGGGCAGCCTCGCGAACGGCTCGGTGCCCAACGTCGTCGACAGTTCGGACGGGCTCACTCCCGTCGGCGGCTGCACGGACACGACCGACCAACATCCACCGGAAGCGCACTCCTCGTCCTCGTGGACCACCCTGCTCCCGGCCGGCAGGGGGATCGACGACGACGTCGGCACGTCGCCCTCCGTCGCCCCCGCGAACAGCAGTGCGGCGCGCAGACCGATGAACAGGACGGCCGCGGCAGCCACGACCAGAACGGTCACGACGATCGCTCGTCGGGTGTCCGTCCGATGCCTGGTCACCTCCGCAGCCTCGGCGGCGGTTCGGGCGGACCACCGGACGTCAAGCCGCCGACACCGTGACCGAGCGGCGTTCCATCAGCCGCCATGATCCGCCGAGCAGCGGCGTGAGCGTCACGACCGTGTACACGACCGCGACGACGGCGAAGGTGGCCTCGACCCCCACACCGTCGGCAGCGAGCCCGGCGAGCAGGCCGCCGACGGGGATGCCCGCCCACGCGCCGGCACCGAGCAGGCCGAACACCCGCGCGCGCATGTGCTCCGGGATCCGCTCGAGCTCGACGGCTCCGAGGATCGGGTTGATCGACCCGGCCGCCAGCCCGGACAGCGCAGCCGAGGCGAGCATCCACGGCAGGCCGAGCCCGAGCGCCGGGACCACCAGGGACGGCCCGCCGGCGAGCACGAAGCACAGGGCGAAGACCAACCGCCGTGGCACGCGGTGCGCCACGTACCCGAAGGCGACGGAGCCGAGGAACGCCGCACCCCCGAAGACACCGGTGACGAGCCCGAGCGCCTGCGCGCCGCCGAGCTGCTGGTCGGCGTAGAGCGGCAGGAGCGTGGTCGAGCGTGCGGCGTCGAGCAGGTTCGTCACGAGCACCAGCGCGACCACGAGCCGGAACAGGGGATCGCGGACGCAGAACCGGAACCCGTCGGCGATGTCGCGCCAGTACCCCTGCGACTCCACGGGCTCGCCGGACGCGACCGGCGCCACCGCACCGCGGACCGTCAGCGCCATGAGCATCGCGGCTGCCCCGAAGGCGATCGCCACGCAGGCGAGACCCGGCATCGGACCGAGGACGGCGACCAGGGTCCCGCCGAGGGGCGCACCGATCAGCACCGACAGCCGTGACGACGCCTCGAAGTGGCCGACGGCACGTTCGAGCGGCACGCCTGCCGCGGTCGCGAGCCCCGGCAGGAGCACCCGTCGGGCGGACTCACCCGGGGTGTCGAACAGCCCGCTGACGAACACGAGCGCGAGGAGCGCCCAGAACGGCAGACCGACGGTCCAGGCGAGCACCGGCATCGCGAGCAGGGTGAGCCCGCTGACGACGTCGGACGCGACACTCGAGCGGACGAAGCCGACCCGCTCCACGATGGCACCGCCGAACGGGCCGCCGAGCACGATCGGCACCGTCGCCATGAACGCGGCGATGCCGACGTCGGTGGCGGAGCCGCCACGCGCGAGGACGGCGAACGGCACGGTGATGGTGGTGATGACGTTCCCGATGCGCGACACCACCTGCACCGCGAGCAGTGCGCGCAGTTGCGCCCGGGGGCTCAGCCGCGAGGCCATCGGTATGCCTGGTTCAGCACGAAGACCTGCTCGGAGCCGTCGCCGGCGTGGTGCTCGGCAGCGACACCAGCCCAGCGGTCCACGACGCCGCGGAGTTCCTCGCCCATGTCCTGGAGCTCGGCTGCCGTCAGGCGGAGCACGCGATCCGAGCTCGAGGACGCCGACACCCACTCGCGTCCGAGCGTCGGCGCGAGGTCGACGAACGCCTCGTAGTTCGCGGCGTACACGCGGGCGACCGCGTGGTCGAGGGTGTTGGTGGCGAGCAACCGCTCCGGGTCGTCGAGCGCATCGGCGAGCTCCCACACGGAGGCGTCGTGCGCGGCTCGCCACCAGCGCTCACGTCGGTCCGTGCCCGCGTCGGGAGCGGGTTCGATGAAGCCCGCGGCGGCGAGTCGGGTGCAGTGGTAGCTGATCGTGCCGGGCGCTTCGTCGATCACCTCGCCGATCGTCGCGGCGGTTTGCGGGCCGTTCGCACGCAACAGGCCGAGGATGCGCAGGCGTGTCGGGTGAGCGAGGGCGCGCATCTGGGCGGGGTCGTCGATCCGTCCTTGGGTCATGGTGCGACCCTATACGCACAAGAAGTCTTGTGGAATTGTTCCGAACAGGCGCCACCGCGGGGCGTCCGTACTCAGCGGTCGAGCAGCATCCTGTTGCGCGCATCGATCTGGTCCGCGGTCGCGGGGAAGTAGCTGCTGACACCGATGTGCTCGGCGTCGTGCTGTACCGCCTCGACGACCGGCCGGAGCGCGCGCTCGTAGTCAGCGAACGCCTGGTCGACATCACCGTCCGCGTCTCGGAGGGCGTCGTGGAGTGCGGCGGCGCCGATGATGGCGAGCGAGCCGCCCATCCCGGCGGCCGGGGAAGGGCAGTAACCGGCGTCGCCGACGAGTGCGACGCGGCCGGACGTCCACGCCGGCATCTTGATCTGGCTGAGCTTGTCGAAGTAGAAGGTCTCGGCGCCGATGGCTTCGTCGACGTGGTCCGAGAACGGCGAACCGGCCCGGAGCATGTGCTCGCAGAGGATGCGCTTCTGTGCCGCTTCGTCGTGGTGGTCGAAGGGGATCTCCTGCTCGGAGCGGAAGCCGAGGACGAGGTCGGTGGTGGTGTCGTACGAGTTGACCAGCATCGTGACGCCCGGTGCGTTGGTGATCTGGGTTGTCTGCGGTTCGATGACGAGGTCGTCGAGGGTGGCGACGGAGTAGTACGTCCGCAGGAAGTGGCTGTACCGCGCTTCCTGCCCGAAGTGCAGTCGACGCACTGTGGAGTGGTTGCCGTCGCAACCGAACACCATCGAGAAGTCCCGTTCGGTTCCGTCGCGGAAGGTGACGTGCACGCGCTCTTCGTCGGTCTGGTGCAGGGACGTGACCGAGTTGTTCCACAGCATCTCCACCTCGCCCTCGGTCGCGGCGGCGAGGATGTCGAGCAGGTCGTCGCGGTGGATCTCGTAGCCGTCGCCCGTCGATCCGGCCGAGGGCGGCACGGGATCCATCCGCGCGATGCGGTCTCCCTCCGGCGTCGTGAACTCCGTCACCCGCGGCGCCAGCGCCTTCGCCGAGATCTGCTCGAGCAGGCCCATCCGATCGACGATCGCGATGGTGTCGTCGCGGATGTCGACCGGGGTGCCGCCTCGCTTCAACCCGGGAGCGACCTCGACGATCGAGACGTCGTACCCGAGCCGACGCATCCACAGCGCGGTCGTGAGCCCAGCGAAACTCGCTCCTGCGATGAGGACCTGTTCCTGTGTCTGCGTGGTCATCGATCGTCCTCGTTCCTCGGTATCCACCGAACTTGTAGTGACTCTAAGTTCGGCCAACGTACCAGAACTTTGGGTCACTCAACGTTTCGTGTCAGACTCGGGGGATGGTGGAGTCGAGCGAGGGTGTTCCGTCGGGGCTGCGAGAGCGCAAGAAACGAGAGACCCGCGAGCGCCTGGGGGATGTTGCTGCACGGCTGTTCGCGGAGCACGGGTACGACGAGGTGTCGATCTCAGACGTGGCCCGAGCTGCAGGCGTCTCGGATCAGACCGTCTACAACTACTTCCCGACCAAACCCGATCTGGTGTTCGACCGAGCCGACGAGGTGCTCGAGAAGATCCGAGCTGCGGTTGCTGACCGAGGTGCGCACCAGTCGCCGGCGGAAGCGATGCGCACCATCGTCATCGAGGACGTCGATCGGTACGTCGCAGAGGATCCGGCTCTGGCGCGAGGGGAGTTCCCGGCGCAGTGCCGGCTCAGCGCGGTGCTCCGTCGACGGGCGCTGGAGTTCTACGAAGAGGTCACGTCCGCGGTGGCAGCAGAACTGGCGGACACGGGTTTCGACTCGATGACCCGGCGTGCTCAGGCGGCCGCCCTCGTGGCCGTCGTGCAGCAGACCACCGAGGCCATCGGCGACGCGGTCCTCGCGGATGCCGACCGGGAATCGACCCGCAAGCGCTTGGTGGACACGGCCGGAGCGGCGCTTGACCACCTGTCCACCTGGTGCGCGCTGGCCTGATCCACGTCGAAGGACAGGACACGACAGGACAGGACGGGTGCGCGGAGCGCATCCCATGCACCTTGTGGCCCTCTCATGGCGCGGGACGCCCCGCCGACCTACCGTCTACTTGTCAGACGATCGTCTGTCGAATAGGCCCCCTGGAAGGAACCTGCTCCATGCGTCACGCTCCTCGCCTCCGCCGGACCAACGCGCTGCTGATCACCAGCGGCGTCCTCACGGCGGCAGCGCTCGCTGTCGGGGCGGCCGGGCCCGTCTCCGCGGCCAACGCCGACGGCGCGGCGCCCACACAGTCCGTGGCCGCCGCCAGCGGTGACAACTACGTGGCCCTCGGCGACTCGTACGCGGGCGGCTTCGGCGTCGCCCCCTACAGCTCGGGTCCGGCAGCCGGCTGCTTCCAGTCCACCACCGACTACCCGCACCAGGTCGCAGCGTCACTGGGACTCCAGCTCGACGACCGTGCCTGCGCCGGTGCCACCACCGGCAACATCTCCCGGGTCGCGCAGAAGACCGGAGCCGGAAGTGCCACCGCGCCCGTCCAGGCCGACGCGCTCTCCAAGGACACGGACGTCGTCACGGTGTCGATCGGCGGGAACGACCTGGGGTTCTCCGGCGTCATCGCGAACTGCGTCGCGCTGGACAAGGCCGGCCCGGTGTTCTCGGAGATCCACGGGAAGACCTACGACCACTGCAAGGACTACTACGCACCGGTCGTGCACGGCGTCACGCGGGATCGTCTCGCATCGCGCATCCGCACCGTCGTGGCACCGCGGCTCGCGTCGACGTTCCGCGTGATCGCGCAACGTGCTCCGCAGGCGAAGGTGTTCGTCGTCGGCTACCCGATGATCGCGCCGGGTGCGGCGCAGGCCCCGAAGGGATGTTTCTCGAGCCTCCTCGGTGACTCCGGTCTCGAGCCGCCGTTCCCGCAGAACGCGTTCCCCTTCACCGCGACCGACACCGCCTACTTCCACCGCACCCAGAACGCGCTCGACGCAGCGGTCAAGGCTGCGGCGAAGGCTCGTGGGTTCACCTACGTCTCGACGCTCCAGGGCTCTGCCGCGCACACCCCCTGTGCCGCGTCGGGTTCCGCCTGGATGGCGGGACTCACCCTGACCGATCGCGGCACCGCCGCGAACAGCACGCCGCTGGCCGGGACGAAGTACAGCATCCTCTTCGGCGCACTCCACCCGAACGCCGCCGGCATCGCGTACCTGCGTGACCAGACCAAGGCCGCGATCGTCCGATCGCGCTGACGCACCAGCGCCTGCTCGTCGCGTCGTCGACGCGACCATCATGCGGACGGGAGGCCCGTTGCCAGCTGGCAGCGGGCCTCCCGTCCGTCTGGTGTGGACCATCGGGCGTCAGGTCGCCAGCGCTCGACATGTTGTCGGACCGTGACCCGGCAGGGCGTCTCGTTGAGCCATGCTCGTCCTGTGCAGAAGCCACTGGTCCTCGCCGCCGCCGGACTCGCGCTGGTCGCGCTGCCGCTCCTGTCGGCGTGCAGCGAGCAGCCAGCTGACCCCATCGCGTCCGCCCGCACACTCGCCGATGCGCCCGAGTGGGTCAGCAACCCGAGCGGTACCGACTGCGGTGACGTGGAGCTCGAGGCCGACGGTGCGCTCCCTGCCGAGAGCCTGCGGTGTCTGCGGGACGCGAGCGAAGCGGGCGAGGTGGCCTCGCTCCAGTGGGTCCGGTGGACGACCGAGGGTGATCCGACCCCGTCCTTCGTCCGGACGGCTGGTGCAGGGGCCACGGTGGCGTCGACTGCGGCGTACGACACCTACGGCCAGGGTGGGTGGAGCGAGTACGGGTGCACGGACATCGCGGCGTTGCCGGGCTGCTCGGACGTGGGGGAGTAGGGGCGGTTCCGGTTGCGGATGGTCTTCGGAGACTGCTTTTCCTGAGTGAAGGCGTTCGCCGTGGGATGCTGATGCGGTGATCCTGCTGACCGAAGCCCTGCGAGGCGATTGGCTCGTGAAGCGAGCCGGTCGATGGGCGACCGTCGGCGGTGTCGCTGGCACGGGCTTCGAGGCGTACGCGCGGCTGCTGCACCCGGTGGATGCGCACCGTACTGACCCGAACACGGTCGACGAGTGGGGCAATCCCGTCGATGTTGAGCACACGCGTTGGCGGTGGGCTGAGGTTGCGCGCCGTAACGGCCGGGTGATGCATCCCCTGGTGCAGTGGTTCCGCATCAGCGATGACGAGCACACGAGGGACTGGTCGGATGGGTGGAGTGTCGGTCAGTCCGACGATGGGTGGTTCAACCCGGAGGACCTCGCGGTCCTGACCACGCATCTGCGGGCCGCGACGCGGAACCCGGACGACCTGGTCATCGGAGCATGGGAAGGCACCGGCAACCCGCCATGGGCCGAAGGAGGCCGGAACGCGCGCGCGCGGGCTCGCATGCAGATGCCGTGGCCCGGTCGGGACATGTGGTTGTTCAGCTCGAGCCTGCGCGAGCTTGCTGACCCATCGTGGGCGCAGCGCTCCGTCCCCGGATGGGGATGCAGTCGCCCCCAGCAGGAAGGGCCCTACACGTCGCTGATCTGGCCCGGGGATCACACCTGGGTCGTCGCTTCCGAGGAAGACTGGGACTCGACGATCGTCGCCGGCTCACGCGCACTCGTCGACAGCATCCTCGCGGACGATCACTTCGAGGCCTTCGAGGTGCACGAAGACGACGACCTGAGCTGGGACGGCGATCTCCTCAACCCCCGCCAACAGCCGACGTCAGAGCTCTGAGGTGACCAGACCCCGGTGGTGACGAGTCACCACACAACACGGTGCTCGGTGTCTTCGCGACTGAGTCCGAAGCGTCGAAGTTCAGCGACGAGGTAGAAGCACGATTCCCGCTGGGAGTCATCTACTCGCGCTTCGGGGCTGCGCCGGCGCGAACTCCGAATCGGCCTTGCTGGTTACCGCAAGATCGGTGAGGAACCGTCGTGTGGGCCGACGGTCCGGCAGTACGGTCCGGGAACAGCCTGACTCGAGGCTGCGAGAAGCCGACCCGAAGGCGACCCGATGGACAACTGCGACGAGCGACGGCCTGGCGCCCTTGCGTTCACGAAGCATCTCGGCGAGCAGTTCGGCGGTGATCTCCGGCGGACAAGAGCAGCTCCGGTCGCGCCACGACTCCACGGCGCGGTGAAGGCGACTGCCGTGCGAGCGCACACCGCCGGCGGCTCGAACGGCGGAATCCGTCAGGTCGTTGCTGATCCAGTCACGTTGCGGTTCGAGACGGCGAGCACGGGGCTGTCCCTCGCCGGCCTGGGTGTCGCGATCGGATGCGGAGTCGCGCGCACGATCGGCCAGCAGATCCTGCCAGTCGCGAGGATCGTGGATCCCGAGGCGGGCGACGCGGAGCTCGACGAACGCGGCGTGTTCGAGGCACAGCTCGCCGAGGTGCTCACGGAGTCCCGGCCTCTCGTCGTCGAACTCGCTGCAGAGGAGCTGGCGGCGGACACCATCATCATGCCCGTCGTCGGTGATCGCGTGCACTACAGCAGGGGTTCCGGGCACCTCATCGGGCTGCAGGGAGTCGTCGTTGAGTCCGAAGACCGACAAGCCCTGCCGCGCGGGCTGCGGTCCGTGCAGCTCGACGGTGAGGCGTGGCCGATCGTCGTCACGGTGGTGTCCCTGGACCGGATCTAGCTGTTGCTGCGAACAGGAGCCGGTCCCGGCACGAGCGCCGCGATGCGCTCGTGCCGGGACTGCCGTCAAACCGCCGGGCTGAGGAGACGCCCGGTGAACTCGCGCAGGGCCCGCACGGCCCGCCGCGACAGCGTCGCGTCGGGCATCATGCTCGTCGATCCGTGGAACGCTCCCGGCCACACGTGCAGTTCCGCCTGGACCCCTGCCGCCCACAGCGAGCTGGCGTAGGCGACGGTCTCGTCGCGGAACACCTCGGTGCTGCCGCAGTCGATGTACGCGGGCGGGAGCCCGGCGAGGTCGGTCGCGCGGCCGGGTGCGGCGTAGATCGACACGTCCTCGCCGCCCCGCCGGTCACCGAGGTAGGCGTCCCAGCCGAACCGTGTCATCTCCCGGTCGGCGACCCCGACACCGTCGAACTGCCGAGCCGACAGTGTCGCGTCGCGGTCGTCGAGCATGGGGCTCACGAGCACCTGGCCGATGACGGAGGGCCCTCGTCGGTCGCGGGCGAGGAGGGCGGTGCCGGCGGCGAGACCGGCACCGGCGCTCTGCCCGACGAGGACGATGTGCTCCGGGTCGATGCCGAGTTCGTCGGCGTGCTCGGCTGCCCAGACGAGACCGGCGTAGCAGTCCTCGACCGGGTACGGGTCCGGGTGTTCCGGCGCCAGGCGGTAGTCCGGGCTGACCAGGACGACGTCGTGCACCAGCAGCCACTCGTCGTAGGAGTCGAGGTTGCCGAGGTGGTGGCCGAACATCATGCCGCCGCCGTGGATCGCGTAGGCCAGGGCAGCCGTGCCGGTTCGGCCGGTGCGTTGGATCACGGCGAGGTCGATCGGGTCACCGCGGTGCCCCGGGATCGTGATGCTGCTCCGCTCGAGGCCGCGAGCACGCAGTCCTTCGTCGAGCTGCGCCTCGGTCATGTCCAGCTGTCGCATCTGCGGCAGCATCTGCGCCGTGAGGTGGAAACGGCCGCGCGCATCCATGGCGGTGAGGAAGGGCACGAACTCGGGATCGAACGGCGGGCGGGGGAGGGCGATGGTGTCAGACACGGGAGGTCTCCTCGGTGATGGTGATCGGGTCGGTGTGTGCAGGGGTGGTGTCGGCAGGGTCGGACGGGGCCTCGTCCTCTGGTTCGACGGTGGGCCGGGCTCGGAGCATGCCGACCACGACGAGCAGCGCTGCGACCGCGGCGAGGCCGAGCCCGGCGACGGTGAGGGCGTCCTGGAAGCTCTCGATCCGGGCGGCAGTCCAGGTGGTCGTGGTGATGCTCCCGGCGACGAAGGCGGCGACGATGGTCCCCGCCGCCGCGACGGCGGCACCACCCGCGAGCTCGCTCGAGGTGTCGACGAGCGCCGCTCCGACGGAGGTGCGGTCCGCGGGCAGCCCCGTGAGGACCGACGCGCCGGCGACGACGCCGACGACCCGCATGCCGGACGCGACGAGCACGAGCGCGACGAGCACCCACGGGTACCCGTACCGGCTCAGGGCGCCGAAGACCGCGAGACCGGAGACGACCGAGACGGCGCTCATCCAGGCGGCGCGGCCCAGGCCGACCCGCTGCACGAACGGCCCGACGAAGCGGCCGCCGACGAGCAGTACGACCACCTGCGGCAGCGTCCCGACGGCGGCCAGGGCCGGCGGCCAGCCCCAGGCGAACTGCAGCTGCAGGGTCACGAGGTACGACAGCCCGGCGACGGCCAGACCCGACGCGGCCTTGAACGCGAGGCCGCTCGAGACGAGTGGTCGGGCGAGCAGGTGCAGGTCGATCAGCGGGTGCCGCGCGGGACGCTCACGGGCGACGAACCCCACCGCGCAGGAGGCGGCGAGGGCGAGGACGGCCCACCCCCACCAGCTGTGGACTCCGGACTCGACCAGGATCGTCGGCGCCACGAGCGCTCCAGCCGTGGTCCCGGTGCCGAGCAGCGCTCCGACCACGTCGACCGGATCACGATGGAGCCCTGAATCCTCGTCGCGGGCGACACCGAGCCGGATGCCGACGAGTGCGAGGACCGCGATGGGCACGTCGGCCAGCAGCAGCACCTGCCACGGGGCGACGGCGAGCACGAACCCGCCGACGGTCGGCCCGATGGCCAGCCCCACGAGCCCGGCCGTCGAGATGACGGTGAGCGCCCGGACCCGGAGACCTTCGTCGTCGAAGAGGCGGAACGCCAGCGCCATCGACCCGGGCGTCGTCATCGCCGCGGCGACGCCCATCGCGACGCGCACGGCGATCAGCTGCTCGGTCGACGTGACCACCGCCGTGGCGAGGCTCGCCAGGGCCAGCAGGACGAGCCCGGCGAGCATGACCCGGCGGCGTCCGATGCGGTCGGCGACGGCGCCGAACAGCAGCATCAGCCCTCCGAAGGCGACCGAGTAGGCACCCGAGACCCACTGCAGGCCCGTCGTCGACGAGCCCAGGTCGCGACCGATCGTCGGCAGGGCGACGTTGAGCACGGAGTTGTCGAGCATCTCGAACAGGAACACCGCGGACAGCCCAGCGAGGGCGATCCAGGCGTCGCGCAGACGAGGCGACGAGTCACCGCCGGGCGCGTGCCCGGTGGTGCGAGCGGGACTGGGGGACACGATGGCGCACTCCTTCGAGGGAAGAAGTGGCGACTCGTTCGATGCCGCGTGCTGGTGCGTCGCAGATCGCGGCGCCTTTTACCTCAGTGATCGAGACCATACACGGACTGCCCGCTCGAGGAAAGTCCGCGGCGGACGTCCCGGTTGCTGCCGTCGCAGTTCGAGGTGGGAAGTGGCAGGACCTACCCTGGACGGATGCTCTCCCGCCGCGAAGCCGCCGTACGGCTCGACATCCCCCTCGAGATGGCGACCCGCCACGGCATCCCGTCGCGCCTGAGCGAAGCGGAGCTCGACGCGATCGAGCAGGACCCGCCCGCCTGGCTCGTGCAGTCCCGGGCCAACCGCACCGGCACGAAGAAGGTCTGGACGCGCCTGGAGTGCGTGGTCTGCGGCTTCGACGAAGAGGCGCGCCCGAAGAAGTGGTGGCCCGAGTGGGACTACCTGATGTGCGACTACCACGCCCCGTACCAGGCGCCCGAGCCCACCGCCGGCCTGACGCGGCGCGAGGTCGAGGGCATCGGCAGTCGTTTCATCGCCCTCGTCGACGAGAAGCTCTGAGCAGCAGCACGATGCGCCTGCTGAGTGAGGCATCGCGGGGCGACTGGCTCGTCGCGCGTGCCGGAGGCTGGGCGAGTGTCGGTGGCGTCGCGGGCACCGGGTTCGAGGCGTACGCACGACTGTTGCACCCGGTCGGCGCGCATCGGGCGGACCTCGACACCACGGACGAGTGGGGCGACCACCCGGACGTCGAACACACCCGCTGGCGGTGGTCGGAGGTCGCGCGCCGCAACGACCGCGTGATGCACCCCCTGGTGCAGTGGCAACGCCTGACCGACGACGAGCAGACGACGTCGTGGGCCGACGGCTGGCGCGTGGACCAGTCGGACGACGGGTGGTTCGACCCGCAGGACCTCGCCGTCCTCACCACGCACCTACGGAGCGCGACGTCGACCCCCGGAGACCTGGTCGTCGGAGCGTGGGAGGGGACGGGCGGGCCGCCGTCCGCTGAACGCCGGCACCGGATCCGACGTGCGCGGGGCTTGATGGCCTGGCCCGCGCGGGACACCTGGCTCTTCAGCGCGACCCTGGACGAGCTCGTCGATCCGTCGTGGGCGCAGCGGGCGGTCCCGGGTTGGGAGAGCTTCGGCCTGCACGGCCAGGTGGCGCCGCACACGACGTTCATCTGGCCGGAGGACCACGCGTGGGTCGTCGCCGCCGAGGAGGACTGGGACTCGACGATCGTCGCCGGATCGCGCGCGCTCGTCGACCGCGTGCTCGACGACGGCCGGTTCGAGGCGTTCGAGGTCCGCGAGCACGACGACCTGTCGTGGGACGGAGACCTGCTGAACCCACGCAGGTCTCCTCGCCCCGAGGGCTGAGCGGCGCCACCGCGTCGTCCGGAACCCGCCAGCTCGTCCGCGCTCGGACCGCTGGGATCGAAGGGTGAACACCACTTCGACCAGAGCCGCGACCTTCCACGGCCTCCACGACCACCGATCCCGGCCACTCGTCCTCGTCAACGTCTGGGACGCCGTGAGCGCCCGACTCGTCGAGGACGCCGGCGCGACCGCGATCGCCACGACCAGTGCGGGCGTCGCCTGGTCACTCGGGCGACCGGACGGGAACACCCTGACCCGCGCGGAAGCGATGGACGCGGTCGCGCGGATCGCGGCTTCGGTGTCGGTGCCGGTCACCGTCGACATCGAGTCCGGGTACGCCGACGACGCGGACGGCGTTGCGCGCACGGTTGACGCGGTGCTCGAAGCGGGCGCCGTCGGGATCAACATCGAGGACGGCAGGTTGCATCCGGATGCGCTCGCCGACCGGATCGGGGCGGCCCGGCGCGCGGCCGACCGAGCCGGGGTGCCGCTGTTCGTCAATGCACGGACCGACGTCCACCTCGCCGGTCTCGTCGATCCCGAACGGCTCCTGGCCGAGACGCTCGAGCGAGCTCGTCGCTACCGCGGAGCCGGCGCTGACGGTGTGTTCGTCCCCGGAGTGCGAGACGTCGAGACCATCCGTGCGCTGGTGGAGTCGATCGACGGCCCGGTGAACGTGATGGCCGGTCCGGGGTCGCCGACCGTGGCGGAACTCGCCCGGCTCGGGGTGGCCCGCATCAGTCTCGGTTCCGCCGTCGCGCAGGCCGCGTACGCCGTCGTTCGGCAGGCCACGGCCGAGCTGCGGACCACCGGCACCTACGACTCGCTGGCGGGCGGGGTGGACTACGCGGACCTGAACGCGCTCTTCTGAGCGGCGCGCGACGCCCTGAACGCGACCACACGGACGGACGGGAGGCCCGGTGCCAGCTGGCACCGGGCCTCCCGTCCGTCCGTGGTGCGGACCTGCGGACGCTACTCGGTCGTCGAGACCCAGTCGATGAGCAGGTTGCCCTGCTCGCCCCAGTTGCCGACCTGGAACATGAAGCGGTGCGGGGTCGTCGGCACGTCGTGCGTGACGGTGCCCAGGACCTTGCCGTCGACGCTGTACGTGACGGACTCACCGGGGACCCAGTCGACCTTGTAGGTGTGCCAGTCGCGCCACGAGACGCCGGTGCCGAGCTGGACGCGCTCGGCTTCCTTGCCCGGGGTCATCGAGTGGTGGAACACCGAGGGGCTGTCCTCGAAGTTGCCCTCGGGGAAGTCGATCTCGCCGTCCGCCCACACGTTCGACGTCGGCCACAGCATGAAGGCCGCGCCGTTGCCGTCGCCGCCGGTCGCCTTCGCGCGGACCGAGAACGAACCACCGACGTGGTCCCAGGCGCCGGCGGAGGAGCCGAAGGTGCCGGCTGCTCCGGCACCGGTGCCGAGGGCGACGTCCATCACGCCGTCGTGCACCGACACGGTCTTGCTCGGCGCGTAGATGCCCGAGGTGCCGTCGGGGTATGGCTGCCACGACTGCGGGTACAGCGACTGGACGAGGCCGGTGACGGCGTTCGTGGTGAAGTCCTCGACGAACGGGGCGTCCGGTGCGATCGCGGACAGGTCCGCGGGGGATGCTTCCGCCTTGGGTGCCGCTTCCGACGCTGCTTCGGACTCGGGCTCGGCCTCTGCGTCGGGCGCGGGCTCGGCCACGGGGGCGGAGTCCTCGATCGGCGCGGAGTCCTGCTCGGGCTCCGTGTCCGGGGTCCACTCGTCGGTGGGGGCCGGGGCTTCCGTCTCGTCCGGGGCCGGCGTCGGGGTGGGGTTCACCGGGGCGTTGTGCCAGCGGCGTTCGCCGTCCCAGCCCCACCAGGTGCGGGCGGAGGCGGCGGTGGGGACGCCGAGGACCAGGGCGCCGGCGGTCACGACCGCCAGGATCGCGCGGGCGGATCATCGGGTGCCCCCTCGGGTGACCGGGGGCGTGGGGGTGGGCCGTGGGGTCGTGCCGCGCGAGGGCGTGCACGTGCTTCGGGTCGAGATGTCGGGCTCCTCGTGGATGCTCGGGCGCAGGATGCGGGGAGGGACGGACGCATCAGCCGGCCGGATGCCGAGGGTTTCGTTGACACGTCCACGGACATCTTGCATCATTTGTGACCCGTTCGGGGGGCGTCACGGAAATCGACCGACGAACGCCCGGTGTCCGCCGTCCGAACGTGCACCATGCAACGCGCGGCGAGCCGACGCGTCAGACCCGGGGGATCGGCTGCAACCGTTGCAGCTGCGTCACGTGCCCCGGCTCGAGCTCGTCGAGCGAGGCCACCCCGAGCAGCCGCATGGTCCGCTCGATCTGCTCGGACAGGATCTGGATCATCCGGTCCACCCCGGCCTCGCCGCCCGCCATCAGCCCGTACAGGTAGGCACGGCCGACCATCGTGAACGTCGCGCCGAGGGCCACGGCGGCCACGATGTCGGCGCCGGACATGATGCCCGTGTCGAGGTGCACCTCGGTGTCCTTCCCGACCTCCTTCACCACGGAGGGCAGCAGGTGGAAGGGCACCGGGGCGCGGTCGAGCTGCCGGCCGCCGTGGTTCGACAGCGTGATGCCGTCGACGCCCAGGTCGGCCAGGCGCTTGGCGTCCGCCAGGGACTGCACGCCCTTCACGACGATCTTGCCCTGCCACTGGTCACGGATCCACGCGAGGTCCTCGTAGGTGACGGTCGGGTCGAACATGTGGTCGAGCAGCTCGCCGACGGTGCCGGACCAGCGGTCGAGCGACGCGAACGCCAGCGGTTCGGTGGTCAGGAAGTCGAACCACCACCACGGCCGCGGGATCGCGTTCACCACGGTCCGAGCGCTCAGCTGCGGCGGGATCGAGAACCCGTTCCGCTTGTCCCGCAGCCGCGCACCCGCGACGGGGACGTCCACGGTGACGAGCAGGGTGTCGAAGCCTGCCTGCTGGGCGCGGGAGACCAGCGCCATCGACTTCTCGCGGTCCTTCCACATGTACAACTGGAACCAGTTGCGCCCGTGCGGGTTGGCGTCGCGGACGTCCTCGATCGCGGTGGTGCCCATCGTTGAGAGCGAGAACGGGATACCGGCACGTCCGGCGGCCCGGGCACCGGCCCGCTCGCCCTCGGTCTGCATCATCCGCGTGAAGCCCGTCGGCGCGATGCCGAACGGGTACGACACCGGTGCCCCGAGCACCTGACGCGAGGTGTCCACCCGCGACACGTCCCGCAGGATCGCCGGGGTGAACTCGATGTCCTCGAACGCCTGCCGCGCACGGGCGAGGGAGATCTCCGCCTCGGCCGCGCCCTCGGTGTAGTCGAACGCGGCCTTCGGGGTGCGCCGGGCGGCGATGTCGCGGAGGTCCCAGATCGTCAAGGCCTGTTCGAGGCGCTGACGCCGACCCGGCAGCGAAGGCTTCTTGAACTGCATGAGCGGCGCGAGGTCCCGCACCGTCGGCAGCTGTCGCTTGACCCGGGTGCGAGCTGCGGACGCGGACCCGGTCGCGGGCGCCGGTGCCCCGGTCGCGGGGTCGATCCGGTGCTGGTCGTCGGTCGTGGTCATGCGTGGCTCCTGACGGGGGATCGATCGGGATCGGCGCGCGAGGACGCCGACGGGGTGTACCGCACGGGCTCGACGCTCCGTGCGACGATGCTGCGGAGTGCCTCCAGTGAAGCCCCTCCGAGGCCCGCGAGTCCAGCGGCGCGTGCCTGCACCAGCACGTTGCCGAGTGCGGTCGCCTCGACCGGTCCCGCCACGACCGGCAGGCCGGTGCGGTCCGCGGTCAGCTGGCAGAGCAGCCGGTTCTGCGAGCCGCCGCCCACGACGTGCACGACCCGGATGGTCTTGCCGGTCACGTCGGCGATGGTGCGCAGGGTCTCGGCGTACGCCGTCGCGAGGGACTCGAGGATGCTCCGGACGAACTCCGCCCGCGAGGCGGGGGCGCTGAGCCCGTGCGCCGCGCACCACGCGGCGATCCGCGCCGGCATGTCGCCGGGTGCCGTGAACGACTCGTCCGCGGGGTCGAAGACGGGGACCGGGGCGGTGACGGCCGCGGCGGAGGCGAGCAGGGCCTCCAGGTCGACGTGGTCGCCACCACGCTCCCAGGTGCGGACGCTCTCCGACAGCAACCACAGTCCGGACACGTTCTTCAGGAACCGGACGCGGCCGTCGACACCGCCCTCGTTCGTGCAGTTCGCGCGTCGTGCCGCGTCCGACAGGACGGGCGCGTCGAGCTCGACGCCGACGAGCGACCACGTGCCCGACGAGATGTAGGCGAAGTCCGGCTCCGTCGCGGGCACCGCGACGACGGCGCTCGCCGTGTCGTGCGAGCCGACCAGCGTCACGTCGGCCTGGCCGCCGACGAGCTCGGCGACGGACGGCAGCAGGGCGCCGAGTCGGTCGCCCGGGTCACGCAGCGTGGGCAGCAGCCCGGCCGGGAGGCCCGCAGCAGCCCGCACCGCCGGGTCCCACCCACGGGTGGTCGCGTTCAGTGCCCCGGTCGTCGAGGCGTTCGTGCGCTCGGCCGCCTCGACCCCCGTCAGCCAGTACCCGAGCAGGTCGGGGACCAGCAGCGCACGCTGCGCGAGCTGCAGCGACGGGTCGGCAGCCCACTGGAACAGGGTGTTGAACGGCAGGTGCTGCAGGCCGTTCCGGGCGTACAGCTCGGTGGCGTCCATCCGGTCGTGCACGGGGACGACACCGCCCTGGTGCCGGTCGTCGCGGTAGTGCGACGGCAGCCCGAGCAGTCGGCCGTCGCGGAGCAGGCCGTAGTCGACCGCCCACGAGTCGATGCCGATGCTGGCGATCGCGGGGTGCTCGGCGAACGCACGCCGCAGCCCCTCGGTCACCTGCCGGTACAGCTCGACGACGTCCCAGTGCAGGGCGTCGCGGCCGGTGTCGGCGTCGCCCTCGTGCAGGGTGACGGGGCCGTTCGGGAACCGCGCGACGTGGTCCATCCGGACCCCGTCGGGGTCGACGTGGCCGACGATCACCCGGCCGCTGGTGGCCCCGAGGTCGACCGCGGCGACGCTGCCGCTGGTGTGCATGCTCTGCTCCTGCTCGGTTCGTTGGTCGTCGCTCGTCGCTCGTTGGTCGTCGGTCGTCGCTACCGCAGGAAGGCCGCGGCGACACCGGCGTCGACGGGCACGTGCAGGCCGGTGGTGTGCGAGAAGTCGTCGGTGCAGATGGCGTAGACGGCGTTCGCGACGTTCTCGGGCACGACCTCGCGCTTGAGGATCGTGCGCTGCGCGTAGAACTTGCCGAGGTCCTGCTCCTCGATGCCGTACGTCTTGGCGCGGTTGGCGCCCCAGCCGCTCGCGAAGATGCCGGAGCCGCGCACGACCCCGTCGGGGTTGATGCCGTTGACGCGGACGCCGTGCTCACCGAGCTCAGCCGCGAGCAACCGCACCTGGTGGGCCTGGTCGGCCTTCGTGGCGGAGTACGCGATGTTGTTCGGCCCGGCGAACACCGAGTTCTTCGACGAGATGTAGACGATGTCGCCGCCCAGGCCCTGCTCGATGAGCACCTTCGCCGCGGCCTTCGACACCAGGAACGACCCCTTCGCCATCACGTCGTGCTGCAGGTCCCAGTCCTGTTCGGTCGTCTCGAGCAGGCTCTTGGACAGCGACAGCCCCGCGTTGTTCACGACGAGGTCGAGGCCGCCGAAGTGCAGCAGCGTCTGCTGGATCGCCTGGTCGATCGCGGCGGCGTCCGTCACGTTCGCGGCGACGCCGATGGCCTGGTCGAGGCCGCCGATCTCGGCGGCGGTCTCCTGCGCCTTCGCCAGGTCGAGGTCGGCGATGACGACGGCGGCACCCTCGGCCGCCAGGCGCTTCGCGATCGCCTTGCCGATGCCCGACGCCGCCCCGGTGACGAGGGCGATGCGCGTCGCGAGCTTCTTGGGTGCGGGCATCCGCTGCAGCTTCGCCTCTTCGAGGGCCCAGTACTCGATCCGGAACTTCTCGGCCTCGTCGATGGGGGCGTAGGTGCTGACGGACTCGGCACCGCGCATCACGTTGATCGCGTTGACGTAGAACTCGCCGGCGACGCGGGCGGTCTGGGCGTCCTTGCCGTACGAGAACATCCCGACACCGGGCACCAGCACGATGAGCGGGTCGGCGCCGCGGATCGCGGGGGAGTCCGGCGTCGCGTGCCGGTCGTAGTAGGCCTGGTAGTCCGCGCGGTACTGCCCGTGCAGTTCGTGCAGGCGGGCGGTCTGCTCCTCGACGCTCGCCGTTGCGGGCAGGTCGAGGATGAGCGGCTTGACCTTGGTGCGCAGGAAGTGGTCCGGGCAGCTCGTGCCGAGGGCCGCGAGTGCTTCGGCGCGCTCGCTCGCCAGGAACTTGAGCACGACGTCGCTGTCGGTGAAGTGCCCGACGACCGGCTTGTCGTGCCCGGCGATGCCGCGGATCGTCGGGGCGAGGGCTGCGGCGCGCGCGCGACGTTCGACGGTCGGCAGTGCTTCGAACCCCGCTCGGACGCCGCCGAACGGGTCCGCCGTGCCGTGCTCCGCGAGGTACTGCTCGGCGGTGTCGATGATCCAGCGGGAGTTCGCTTCGGCCTCGTCGCTCGTGTCCCCCCACGCGGTGATGCCGTGGCCGCCCAGGATCGTGCCGACGGCGTCCGGGTGGTCGCGCTGGACGGCGGCGATGTCGAGCCCGAGCTGGAACCCGGGCCGGCGCCACGGCACCCAGACGACCCGGTCGCCGAAGATGCGCTCGGTCAGGGCCGGACCGTCCGCCGCCGTGGCGATCGCGATGCCGGCGTCGGGGTGCAGGTGGTCGACGTGGGCGGCGTCGACGAGGGCGTGCATCGCGGTGTCGATCGACGGCGCAGCACCGCCCTTGCCGTGCAGCGTGTAGTCGAACGCGGCGACCATCTCGTCCTCGCGCTCGACCCCCGGGTAGACGTCCTGGAGTGCACGGACGCGGTCGACGCGCAGGACCGCGAGGCCCGCCGGGGTGAGGGTGCCGAGGTCGCCCCCGGAGCCCTTCACCCAGAGCAGCTCGACCGGTTCGCCCGTGACGGGGTCGGTGTCGGTGCCCTTGGCGGAGGTGTTCCCGCCCGCGTAGTTCGTGATCCGCGGATCCGAGCCGAGCGCGTTCGAGCGCGCGACCAGCGCCCGGATCGTGGTGTCTGCGTCGGTGCCGTGCATTGCGGGGTCCACCCGTGCCTCCACTGTGTTCGTCATGTTCCTACGCGCCCCAGCCGGCCTGGACGCCGCCGACGCGGTCCTCGGCGATGGACTGCTGGTAGCCCGAATCCAGGTACGCGCGCATCGGGTTCGCCGGCAGGCCGCGGGATTCGCGCCACTCGGCCAGGTCCTTCCGGACGTCGGTCTGGTACGCGTCCATGAAGACCTCGTTCGCGCCGAGGACGTCGTGGGCCTCTTGCGCGGCGGTCAGTGCGACGCGGTCGAGGAGCAGTGCGCGGGCCGTCATCTCCTGCACGTTGAGCACCGAGCGGATCTGGCCGGGGATCTTGTCCTCGATGTTGTGGCACTGGTCGAGCATGAACGCGACGTCGGGGTTGTCGTACCCGCCGCCGCGGATGACCTCGACCAGGATCCGGAACAGCTGGAACGGGTCCGCTGCCCCCACGATCAGGTCGTCGTCGGCGTAGAAGCGCGAGTTGAAGTCGAAGGAACCGAGCTTGCCGAGGCGCAGGAGCTGCATCACGATGAACTCGATGTTCGTGCCGGGGGCGTGGTGGCCGGTGTCGAGGCAGACCATCGCCTTCGGCCCGAGGGCCGCCGTCTGTACGTAGCTCGTGCCCCAGTCGGGGACGTCGGTGTGGTAGAACGACGGCTCGAAGAACTTGTACTCGAGCACCAGGCGCTGGTCGGCGCCGAGGCGGTCGTAGATCGTGCTGAGCGACTCGTGCAGGCGGTCCTGGCGGGAGCGCATGTCCTCCTGCCCCGGGTAGTTCGAGCCCTCGGCGAGCCAGATCTTCAGGTCGCGGCTCCCGGTGGCGTCCATCACGTCGATGCAGCGCAGGTGGTGGTCGATCGCCTTCTGCCGGATCGTCTCGTCGACGTGGGTCAGGGCGCCGAACTTGAAGTCGTCGTCCTGGAACGTGTTCGAGTTGACGGTGCCGAGCGACACCCCGTGCTCCTCGGCGTGGCGCTTGAGGTCGGCGAAGTCGTCCACCAGGTCCCACGGGATGTGCAGTGCGACGGTGGGCGCCAGGCCGGTGTACCGCTGCACCTGGGCGGCGTCGGCGATCTTCTCGTAGGGGTCGCGCGGGGTGCCCGGCGTGCTGAACACCTTGAAGCGGGTGCCGGAGTTGCCGAAGGCCCAGCTGGGCAGCTCGATCTGCTGTCGTGCCAGCTGGTCGGCGATGCCGGCGAAGCTCGGGGTCGATGTCATCGTGTCACTTCCTCGTGTGCGATTGAATCGTTTCATACAGTACGGCGCGCGGCGGTCTGCCGCAACCGTGGTGGTGGGGTGGTGCCGCGGGTGGTGCCGCAAAACACCGGTGTTCACGTGGTGAACACGCGCGTTCGGGGGTTCGACGCGCGAACACCGGTGTTTTGCGGACCAGGGTCCTACGCGGCGGGGACGGCAGCCGGCGCGCGGAGGGCGTGCGTTCCGCCGCCGAGCCGCTGCTCCGCAGCACCCGGCAGGCGCACCACCGCGGTCACGCCCTCGGGCACGGTCGCCCGGACGCGCAACTCCCCGTCGACGAGCTCCCACCGCACGGCGACGTGCCCGTGCACGGTGTCGAGCGAGGTCTCCGCCCACGTCAGCCCACCGCCCGGCTGCGGCGCGATCAGGACGGCCGAGTACCCCGGCGCCAGCGGCGACAGGCCACCCACCACTCGGTGCATCCAGTCCGCCACGGCACCGAGTGCGTAGTGGTTGAACGAGGTCATCTCACCCGGGTTGATCGTGCCGTCCGGCAGCATCGAGTCCCACCGCTCCCACACGGTCGTCGCGCCCATCGTCACCGGGTACAGCCACGACGGGCACTCCGTCTGCAGCAGCAGCCGGTAGGCGTCCTCCAGGTGCCCCGTCTGCGTCAGCGCGTCGGTGATGAACGGGGTCCCGGCGAAGCCGGTCGAGATCCGGTACCCGGACGCCTCGACCAGCTCGGCGAGACGGTCGCCGGCCACGGCCTGCTCCTGCTCGGACAGGATCCCGAACACGATCGCCAGCGTGTACACCGTGGTCGCGTCCGACAGGATCCGCCCGTCGTCCTGCAGGTAGTGGGTGCGGAACCCGGCCTGGAGGCGCGTGGCGAGTTCCCGGAACTCCGCTGCTTCCGCCTCGTGACCGCCCAACAGCTCCGCCGCGTCCGCCACGATCGTCGCGGACCGGTAGGCGCAGATCGTCGCGACGACGCCCTTGTCGGCCTTCGCGTCGGCCGGGGCATCGGGCGGAGCGTCCGGGTCGAGCCAGTCGCCGAACTGGAACACGGTGTCCCACAGGTCCTCCGGGGACAGGTGGTCACGGACCCGGCGCAGGTGTGCGGCCATCGAGTCGAACTGCTCCTCGAGCACCGCGGTGTCGCCGTACGCCTGGTACAGGGTCCACGGCACCCAGACGCCGGCGTCCGACCAGACGGCGGTCGCGTCGGGCGTGCCGAAGTCCTCGGCGGGGGAGTACTTCAGCACGTCCGGCACCACGAACGGGATGATCCCGTCGGCGTGCTGCTGCTCGAGCCAGACGTCGCGCAGCCAGTCGGCCAGGAACGTCCGGGTGTCGAACAGGTACGAGGCCGTCGGGGCGAACGCGGCGATGTCGCCCGTCCAGCCGAGTCGCTCGTCGCGCTGCGGGCAGTCCGTCGGCACGCTCAGGAAGTTGCCCTGCATGCCCCGGACGACGTTGTCGTGGAAGGTGTTCAGCAGTTCGTGGCTCGACGCGAACGTGCCGGTGCGGGTGAGGTCCGACCCGACCTGCACGGCGGTGACCGCGGCGCGGAGTTCGTCGTGCGTGCCTGGCCAGCCGTCGACCTGCGCGTACCGGAACCCGTGGAACGTGAACCGGGGCTCGAACGTCTCGGGCTCGTCGTCACCGCGCAGGGTGAAGTGGTCCGTCGCCTTCGCGGTGCGCAGGGGGCGGGTGCCGAGCTCGTCGTGCTCGAGCACCTCGGCGTGCTGCAGGGTGAGCACGGTGCCGGCCGGGCCGGTCGCGGTGACGCGGAGCCAGCCGACCAGGTTCACGCCGAAGTCGAGCAGGGTCGCTCCCGACGGGCTCGTCCAGATCGCCTCCGGGGCGATCTCGGCCAGCGGGCGCACCGGCGGCACCGTGTCGGCGACGAGTTCGCGCTCGCCGATGTCGACCGTGTGCACCGTGCTCGTCCGCCCCTGGTGGCCGTCGACGCTGGGCACGGTGACCTCGCCGGGCGTCAGGAACGACCCGTCGCGGAGTCGGGCGTCGATGTCCTGCCCGTCGTAGAGCTGGTCCGCGGTGATCGCGCTCGACAGGGCCCGCCAGTCGGTGTCGGTCGTGACGTGCTGCTCGTGCCCGTCGTCGAAGGTGATCCGGAGTTCGGCGAACCCGGCGCGCTCGTCGGTGTACCACCCACCGCCCCCGCCCCAGGCCAGTCGTCCGGCGGCCCAGCCGTTGCCGACGACGAGCGCGAGCACGGCCGGCTGCCCGGGGACCGTGTCCGTCAGGTGCTCGGTGACGTCGTGCGAGACGACGCGGATGCGCCACTCGTAGCTCGTCCACCCCGGTTCGAGCAGGTGGTCGGAGACGCGCTGCCCGCCGAGCCAGGCCTCGACGACGCCGAGGGCGCTGACGTCGAGGGTGGCGGCGGCGACGGCGCCGTGGCCGTCGTCGAGGGTGAACTCCCGACGCAGGATCGGGGCGCTGCCGAGGTCGGTGTCGGCCGCGATGAACGGTGCGGTCCAGGTGGTCATGTGGTGGTCCTTTCACGCGACCGGTCGTCGTCGACCGGTGCGGGGGTCGTGGGCCCGGCCGTCCGCCCGGGTGGGCGGCGTGGCGGAGGCGGGTCGCGCCTCCAGGCCGGGGTGGGCGGTCAGCCCTTGACGGCGCCGCTGGTCATGCCGGCGACGATCTGACGGTTGAAGAAGACGTAGAGGATCAACGGCGGGATCGTGATGAGCAGCACGTCGGTGAACAGCAGGTTCAGCTGGCTGACCGACTGACTCTGGAACGCGTAGAGCGTCTGCTGCACCGTCGCGTTCTCGGACCCCGGCAGGAAGTACAGCGGATTGGTGAAGTCGTTGAACACCGTCACCGACTGCACGAGCACGACCGTGATGATCACGGGCTTGAGCAGCGGCAGCACCACCCCGAAGAACAGGCGGATCGGGCCGGCGCCGTCGAGCACGGCGGCCTCGTCGAGCTCCTTCGGGATCGTCGCGACGAAGGCGCGGAACAGCAGGATGCAGAACGACAGGCCGAAGGTCGCCTCGATCAGGATCATCCCGCCCATGGTCTTGAACAGGTTCAGCCCCTGCAGCACCCAGATGGTCGGCACGATCGCCGGCGGCACGATGAGCCCCGCGAGCACGAAGAAGTTGATCAGGGCGTTCCACCGGCTCGGTCGCCGCTGCAGCACGTACCCGACCATCGCGGAGAACACGACCATGACCGTGACGCTGCCGACGGTGAGCAGGGCGCTGTTCCAGAACGCGCGGAGGATCCCGCCGTCACCGCTCTGGAACACCGCCTGCAGGTTCTGCCACAGCTGCCAGTCGGTCGGCAGGCTGAAGCCGAGCTGGTTCGCCTCGGCCGGATTCTTCGCCGCCTGGAGCAGGACGAACACGAACGGCACCAGGAAGACGACGAAGCTGACGACGATGGCGATCGAGCCGATGATCCACCGGCGGGCGCGGCCGGGGTGGCGGGACCGCGTCGGGGTGCTGACGCGGGGGCTGGCGAGCGTGGTCACAGCTCTGCCTCCTTGCGGTTGAGGAGCCACGAGATCGGCACCATGATCGCCGTGACGACGACGAACAGGACCACGTTGCCGGCGGTGGACAGACCGTAGAACCCGGCCTGGTACTGCTTGTAGATCACGCTCGCGATCACGTCGCTCGTGAACCCCGGCCCGCCGCCGGTCATCGCCCAGATCAGGTCGAACGACCGCAGGCCGCCGATGAGCGACAGGATGATGACCGTGCCCATCGCGGGGCGTGACAGCGGCAGGGTGATGTTCCGGAAGATCGACCACGCGCTCGCGCCGTCGACCCGTGCCGCCTCGAAGTACTCCTGCGGGATCGCGACGATGCCGGCGATGAAGATGAGCGTCGCGATGCCGACGCCCTTCCAGACGTCCACCGCGGCGACGCTCCACAGGGCGAGCGCCGGGTCGGTCAGCCACCCGGGGGTGGGCAGGCCGACCGAACCCAGCACGCCGTTGATGATCCCGTGGAACGGGTCCATCAGCGCCTTGAACGTGATGCCGATGCCGATGGTCGACACGAGCACCGGGAAGAACACGACCGCCCGCAGGTAGCCGCGCCCCAGCACGGGCGACGTGAGGAGCAGGGCGAGGGCGAGTCCGAGGACCACCTTCGCCGCGCTCGTCACGAAGCCGTACTGGAAGGTGTGCACGAACCCGGAGACGAGCTGCGGGTCCTGGAAGAACCGGACGAAGTTGTCGAAGCCGATGAAGGTCTGGTCGAACAGCGTCCAGCGGGTGAGCGAGAAGTAGAACCCGGCGAAGGTCGGGACCGCGAAGAACACGACGTACAGCGCGATCGCGGGGATGAAGAACCACGCGGGGTAGAACGAGCGCATCCGCTTGCGCGCGGGTCCGGGGCGGCCGGCCTTGCGTGTCTGCGGCGGGGCCACCGCCGTCGTGAGGGTCGCGGTCACGCCGATCACCAGCCCTTGATGCCGAGCTGCTGTGCCTGCTGGACGACGTCGTCGTCGTACTGGTCGGCGCCCTTGCTCGCGGTGGTGATGCCCGAGCCGACCTGCACGCAGATCTTCTCGAGGTTCGGGCCCTTGATCGGGGACAGGAACTCGAGCGCGGGGCTCGCCTTGCCGTCGTCCAGGTACTGCTGCAGGTCGACGATCATCGGGGGCACGTCGTCCGGCAGCGAGCAGGTCGAGATGACGTACGGGCCGGCGGGGGTGCCGGTGTCGTTCTGCACCTGGCAGCCCTCGGTGGAGTTCGCGAAGGCGACGAACTTCTTCGCGGCCGCCAGCTTGTCACCGGTGGTCGTCTTCGGGATGTACAGGCCGTTCGGCTCCCAGATCGTCAGGTTCGTGTCCGCGGCGTCCTCGGCCGGCAGGGCGAACGCGCCGATGTCGTCGACGGCGTCGGGGGAGTCCTGCTGGATCGCGGAGATCGCGTTCGTGAGCATCGGGTACTGCGCGCCCGTACCGTCGGCCAGCATCTTCAGGCCGTTCGCCTGCGTGGCCGAGGCGTAATCCTCGTTGTAGAGGTCCTTGTCCTTGCCCTCGGCGAGGTGCTCGAACCCGGCGAGTGCGGGCTCGTCGGCGTAGGACTCCTTGTTGGCGGTGTAGTCGTCCGCCCACTTGTCGTCCTGCGCGGTGATGTTCGCGAAGTCGCCGAGGACGAACAGCTGGCTGGTCCAGGTGTCGCCGTAGGTCTGGATGATCGGGGCGACGTCGCCGGCGTCCTTGATCTTCTCGCTGTTGCTGATGAACTCGTCCCACGTGGTCGGGACCTTGAGGCCGAGGTCGTCGTAGACCTTCGTGTTGTAGAGCACCGCACCGCCGAAGCTCGTGCCGAACGGGGCGCCGTACATGCCCTTGTCGGTGCTGACGACCTTGGTGAACTGCGGGTCGACGTCACTCGCCCACTTCTCGTCGGACAGGTCCACCAGGGTGTTGTCCGGGTTGAGGGCCTGCATCAGCGAGCCGGAATTGTAGTTGAAGACGTCGGCGGCCTCGCCGGTCGACAGCCGGGTCTTGATCAGGTTGTCGCCGTCGGTGCCTTGGGGTCGGGTGTCGAACTTGACGGTGATGTCGGGGTTGGCCTTCTCGAAGGCCTCGATGAGCGGCTTCGCGGTGGCCGCGGTGGCCGGGGCGTTGTCGGCCTGGTAGGTGATCTCGACCTTGCCGCCGCCTTCGTCGGCGGAGCCGCCGGACGAGCACGCTGCGAGCCCGCCGATCAGGACCGTTGCGCCGCCGATGGCGATCGCGCGCTTGGTCACGGAACGAACTGACATTCCTTACCTCCTCGTAAGGCCCGGGGCTGGGGTACCCCGGGTGAAACGGACCCGGATCCCGCGCCGTCGCGGGGTCCGGTTACTGCGTTTTAGAACGTTTCAATCAGGATGGAACCACGAGGATTGAAGCGTGTCAATCGCTGTGCCGATTTCGTTACGCGCAGCTCGTTCGCTCGCTCGTCGTTTGGCGTTCGGTGCGAGGTTCCACGCTCGGTGACGGGCGCGCGGGCTCGCACGGAGTGCGCAACCTCGCACCGAGCCGACGCGCGGTGCTGCACCGTGCGGTGGTCGTGCCGCCCGCCGGCCGGGAGGCCCGTGCCGGCCCCGCCCCGCGCCTCCCGTCCGGTGCGCGGTCGCGTCACCGGCCCAGGTCGCCTCGTGCGCGCCGGCCCGGCCCGGCAGCCCGCTGCCCGCTGCCCGCAGCCCGCGAAAGCGACAGTGTGCCGCCGAACGTTCGCGCCGATCTGTCGCTCTGGCGGACCGGACGCAGCGACGGCCGCGGATGTGTCGCTTTCGCGGGTTGGTCCGCCGCCGGTCAGGCCTCGGTGCGCCTCGGGTCGCTCGGTGTCGTGCCGGCGACGGCTGCGGCGGCGGCCGCTGCAGCCGCACCCTCGCGGCCGAGCGTGCTCTCGCGGGGCACCAGCTCGCTGCCGAGCACGACGGTCCGGTGCACGTGCATCGGGTCGGTGAGTTCCTCGAGCAGCAGTTCCACCGCAGCCGCACCCATCTCCGAGCCGTGCATCGTCACCGAGGTCAGCGGCACCGCACCACCCCACGCCACGGAGTTGTGGTCGCAGCCCGACACGGGGATGTCCTCGGGGACGCGGATCCCGGCGGCTCGGAGCTCGGAGACGACCGCCATCGCGAGCAGGTCGGTCACGCCCAGCACTCCGTCGGGGCGTTCGTCCTCGGGCATCCGCGCGATGCGGAGCCCGGCGTCGGTGCCTCCGGGCGGGTCGATGTCCCCGGCGTCGACGTCGACGAGTACGACCCCCGGGTGCGCCGCGACGGCCCGCAGCACGCCGGCCCGTCGGCGATCGACGGGCTGCAGGTCCGGACGGGCGCTCACGAACCCGATGCGTCGGCAGCCGCGGTCGATCAGGTGCTCGGTCGCCAGGAACCCGGCCTGCTCGTTGTCCACGACCACCGCGCACGCGTCGAGCTCGGTCGGTTCGTAGTTGACGTACACGACGGGTCGGCCGTGGCGCCGCGCGACCTCGACCTGGTCACGCGACTCCGTCATCGAGGCGAGCAGGATCCCCGACACCCGGGCGCTCTCGAGGTAGGCGAGGTGTTCGCCCTGCGCCTGCAGGTCGTCCTCGCTGCTGGCGATCAGCAGGGTGAAACCGCGTTCCCGCGCGGCCAGCTGTGCGCCGTTGACCATGTCGCTGAACAGGGAGTTCCGCAGCGACATCACGACCAGGCCGATCGCGCGCGTGCTGCCGGACACCAGGGCGCGGGCGTTGCGGTTCGGGGTGTACCCGAGCGCGTCGATCGCATCCCGCACGCGTGCGGCGGTGGCGTCGGCGACCCGCTCGGGGTGGTTCAGGACGTTCGAGACCGTGGCGAGCGAGACCCCGGCCCGGGCTGCGACGTGGTGCACGCTCGGCGGACCGTCGCGCCGGGGGACATGCACCATGCTCCGATCGTAGGCGGCGGGGGAGCCGTGTCCGGACCGGGCCCTAGGCGTCGGCGACGGAGGACTGCCGCACCACGAGCTCCGGCGTGAACTCCACGTGCTCGAGGTCGATGTCCTGCCCCTGCTCGACCTGCTTCGTCAGGAGTTCGATCGCGCGGCGGCCGAGGTCCTGCGCCGGCTGCCGTACCGACGTCAGCGGGACCACGGCGGACTCGGCGAACGCGATGTCGTCGTAGCCGACGATGGCGATCTGCTCGGGCACCGCGATGGTGCCGCGCATGATGAAGGCCTGTTCGAGCCCGACCGCGAGCAGGTCGTTGGCGGCGAAGACGGCGTCCGGGCGTTCGGCGGCCGGGCGGGCCTGGATCGCCTCACCGATGCGGCGCCCTTCGAGCACGGACAGCGAGGTGGTCGGCAGGGCTTCGAGCCGGATGCCCGCGGCCTGTGCGGCGGCGAGTGCCCCGGCGTGCCGGTCGGCGACCTGGCGGATGCCGAACGGCCCGCCGACGAAGGCGATGTGGGTGCGGCCGATCGCCGCGAGGTGCTCGACCGCGATGCGGCCACCCGCGACGTCGTCGACGGAGACCGAGGCGAAGTGCTCGTCGTCGGCGCGACGGTCCACCAGCACCACGGCGGTGCCCTGGTCGCGCAGCCGTGCGAGCCGGGACAGGTCATCGCCGGCGGGGGAGATCAGGAGTCCGGCGACCCGGCGTTCCTCGAACAGGTCGACGTAGGTGCGTTCGCGGTCGGTCGACTCGTCGGAGTTGCCGATCAGGACCGCGAGGCCGTTGTCCATCGCGGCGTCCTCGGCACCCCGGGCGACGTCGGTGAAGAACGGGTTGCCCCCGTCGAGCACGATGAGGCCGACGGTGGAGCTGCGTCCGGCCCGGAGCTGCCGTGCGGAGTCGTTGCGGACGAACCCGAGCGTCGCGATCGCCGACTGCACGCGTTCCACCGTGCCGGGAGCGACCTTGTCGGGGCGGTTCAGCACGTTCGACACCGTGCCGAGGGACACGCCCGCGAGCGCTGCCACCTCTCGCACACTGACCGCCATGTGGCCATCCTGGCATCGGCGCGGTCCGCGCGGTCGGCCCGCGCCGTGATCTGTGGAAAACGCGGACGGGAGGCGCGGCGCGGGCCGGTACCGGGCCTCCCGTCCGTGGGGTGGTCGCGTCGACTGCCCGCGCACGGTGCGACGTACGCGGCTGGTGCCCGAGAACCCACCCTTGCCAGCGCGCACACCGGAGCGCTATCGTCCTCGTCGTCCCGTTGAAACGATTCACCGACGAACACGCGAACGGAGGACCAATGGCGGTCCGCATCGGAGCCCGGAACACCACGGGCTGGAAGGCCACCGTCTCGGTGGCCATGTCGAACTACATCGAGTCGGGGTCGATCATCGCGATCGCCACGAGCCTCAGTCTGTGGCAGGCGGAGTTCCGGATCGGCGACCTCGAGGTCGGCCTGCTCGCGAGCCTGTCCGCGAACGCCTTCGGTGCCGCCCTCGGCGCGATCGTCGGCGGACCGCTGTGCGATCGGTACGGCCGGAAGTTCATCTACACGTACGACCTGCTCCTCTACATGCTCGGCATCCTGCTCGCGGTGTTCGCCGGCAGCTACGGCATGCTCCTGGTCGGCTTCATCCTGACCGGCATCGCCGTCGGTGCGGGTGTGCCGGCGAGCTGGACCTACATCGCCGAGCAGGCCCCCGCGGACAAGCGCGCGGCCCACGTCGGCACGGCACAGCTCGCGTGGTCGATCGGGCCGATGGTCGGGTTCGCCCTGGCGATCGCCGCGGCCCCGCTCGGCCTGCTCGGCAGCCGCCTCATCTTCGCCCACCTGTTCGTCGTCGCCGCCATCGTGTGGTGGCTCCGCCGCGGGCTGCCCGAGTCGGCGATCTGGAAGGACGAGCGCGCGGCCACCGGCACGGCGAACTTCTTCCACGGGATCACCCAGCTGTTCAGCCGCCGGAAGAACCTGACCGCGATGCTGTTCCTGTTCGGCGTCTACGCGCTCTGGAACACCGTCGCCGGGCAGGCCGGCATCTTCCAGCCACGGGTGTACGCGGCGACCGGGGTCACGAGCGTCACCGAGCAGTACGGACTGCAGATCCTGGTCTGGGGCTGCACCGTGGCCGCGACGTACTTCGGCTTCATGCGGTACGCCGACCGGGTCAGCCGCCGCGCGCTCTACGCCGCCGGGGCCGTGCTGGCGATCATCGCGTGGGCCGTCCTCATCTACGCGCCCGCCAACCTCGGCACCCTGCTGTTCTTCGCCGTGGCGTGGGGCATCTCGTCGGGCATCGGCGCGCAGGCGTTCTACGGCCTGTGGACGAGCGAGCTCTTCGCCACCCGGTACCGCGCCAGCGCCCAGGGCGTGCTGTTCCTGGCAGCCCGCGTCATGGTCGGCCTGCTGAGCATCTGGTTCCCGCTGCTGCTGTCGGACATCGGGCTGCGGGCCCTCGGCGGCCTGATCCTGGGCCTCCTCGCGCTGTCGTTCCTGGTCGGCACGATCTGGGCACCGCGGACGCAGGGCAAGACCCTCGAGGCGATCGAGGCCGAGCGCTACGGCACCGTCACCACGGTCACCGGGACGGTCCGCACCGCCGACGAGCGCACCGTCCACGACGCCGAGCAGCGTCGCCGCGAACAGGCCGGCCGGTGACCCGCGTCTGCTTCCGGCTGCAGGTGCAGGTCGAGCTGCTCGACGCCTACCGCGAGCGGCACGCCGCCGTGTGGCCGGCGATGCTCCGGGCGATCGCGGCGGCGGGGCGGCGGAACTACTCGCTGTTCCTCGACGACGACGGGCTGCTCATCGGGTACTACGAGACGGACTCGGTGGCCGATGCGGACGCCGCGCTCGCCGCGTCCGAGGTGGCCACGGCGTGGGAGGCGCACATGCAGGACCTCTTCGCCGGGGCCACCGGGCGCGCCGACCAGACGGCGCGGGTGCTGCCCGAGGTGTTCAACCTCGAGGACCAGCTCGCGGCCGCGCCGGACTGACGGGGGCCGTGGCTACCGTGGACGCATGCAGCCGCCAGCAGCCGGGACCCTCCGCATCCTCCACCTCTCCGACACCCACCTGACCGGCGACGGAGCCCTGCACCAGGGCGCGGTCGACACCACGGCCGCGCTCGAACGGCTGCTCGCCCACGTCGACGAGGTGCCCGGCATCGGGCTGGTGGTGGTCTCGGGCGACGTCTCCGAGGACGGCAGCCCCGAGTCCTACGCGACCGTGCGGGACCGCGTCGGCGGCTGGGCGGAGCGGCACGGCGCGGCCGTCGTCGCGGTTCCCGGCAACCACGACCTGCGCGAGGGCTTCCGGCAGGTCCTGGCCAACGGGCACGTCCTGGGCCAGGGCGGCACGGCGCTGATGCACACGATGGAGTACCTGCCGCCGACTGTCCCTGTCTCCGGGCAGTCGGTCGTCGCGGGTCGACGGATCGTGACCGTCGACACGAGCGTCCCCGGTGCCGGGTACGGCGAGCTCAGCGACACGGCGCTCGAGCACCTGCGCACGGCCCTCGCCGAAGACGCCCACAGCGGCCCGGACGACGCCCCGCACGGCACCGTCGTCGTCCTGCACCACCCGCCGCTGCCCGCCCCGACCGAGCTGCACGAGGCCCTCCGCCTGCAGAACCCCGAGGCGCTCGCCGACGTCATCCGTGGTTCCGACGTGCGGGTCGTCCTCGCAGGCCACTACCACCACCACTTCGCCGGGTCGCTCGCCGGCGTCCCGGTCCTCGTCGCCCCCGGTGTCGCGAACGACACCGACGTGGTCGGCCCGTACGACGAGGAATCCGCCGTCGTCGACAGCGGCGCACTCGTCGTCGACGTCGCCGCGGACGGCTCCGTCTGGTCGACACCGGTCCGCGTGCCACGGGGCGACGCCGACCCGCGGGCGTTCCGCCTCGACCCCGAGACGGTCCGCGCCGTCATCGCGGCCGCCGGCAAGCACTGAGCCCGGTCCCCACGCGCGGTGGACGCGCGTGACGGCGGACTGGAGGCCCGTGGCGGCGCCGCCACGGGCCTCCAGTCCGTCGTCTGGTCACGTCCACAGCCGCGGTACCCCACGTCTTCGGGTTGTGTGCGGGAACACCGAGTAGCACGGACGCACACCTGGAGCGAAGGAGCACCCATGCGAGTCGGCAGTGCAGTGCAGTACGACCGGTACGGCGACTTCGACGTCGTCGAGCTCGTCCCCCAGCAGAAGCCCGAGGCCGGACCGGGCGAGATCGTCGTCGAGATCGTGGCCGCGGGCCTGAACCACATCGAGCGGTTCCTGCGTGAGGGGAAGCTCCGCGACCACGTCGACCTCGAGTTCCCCGCACACCAGGGCGTCGACTTCGCCGGCATCGTGCGCGCGCGGGGCGACGGCGTGAAGGACCTCCGCATCGGCGACGAGGTGATGGGGCACGCGCCGACCGGCGGCGCCCACGCCACGTGGATCGCGGTGCCGCGCGGCGCCGTCATCAAGAAGCCGGAGCACGTCGGGTGGGAGGTCGCCGGCGGCCTGTACCTGGCTGGCTGCACCGCGGTGTCGGTCGTCCGGTCGCTCCGGCTCGGACCGCAGGACACCGTCGTCATCTCGGCCGCAGCCGGTGGCGTCGGACACATCGAGTGCCAGCTGGCGCACGATGCCGGCGCGACCGTGATCGCCCTCGGCAGCCCCCGCAACCACGACTACCTGCGACAGATCGGCACGCTGCCCGTCGCCTACGGTGAGGGCGAGGAAGACCGTATCCGCGACATCGCCGACGGCCGGCCGATCACCGCGTTCATCGACAACCACGGCGAGAGCAACGCCGAGCTGCTGGCCGAACGGCTCGGCGTCGGCCAGGAGCGCTTCGTGTCGTCGGAGGAGCGCCGGGACATCGAGGTCCGGTTCCTCCGTGCACCCGCCGAGGACGAGGAGACGCGCGAGCTGCTCACCCTGCTGGCGAAGGCCGTGCAGGACCGTCGCGTGCAGGTGCTGATCTCGGGCTTCTACCCGTTCGAGTACATCGTCGAGGCCTACGAGGACCTGGCCGAGATGAAGTCCCGCGGCAAGGTCGTGATCGGGATGCAGACGGTGGAGACCGGGGCGCGGCTCGACTGGTACCGCTCCGAGAAGGCCCGTGACCTGCGCGACCGGTACGCCGATGCGCGGGGGACCGACACGGAGACGATGGCCGGCGGATCGGCGTCGCCCGCGAGCTGAGCGAGCGGAGCGAGCTGCCCGTCGCAGGGGCCCGACACCTTCGTGTCGGGCCCCTGCCGCGTCAGCTCAGGATGTCCTTCGAGGCGAACCGGCTGTACGCCAGCGCCCCGAACACCACGACGTACCCGAGCTGCAGCACCGCGTTCGACCCGAACGAGTCGAACGAGATCGGGTCGCGCAGCAGGTCGCCGAACCCGAGCCACTGGTGCGAGAACAGGAACGGGTGCAGCCAGTCGAGCTGGGGGAGCTGGTCGAGCACCTGCGACGCCCCGGCGAGCACGACCGTCGCGGCCATCGCCCCGACCGGCACGTTCGTCAGCGTCGAGGTGAACATGCCGATCGCCACGAGCCCGAGCATCGACATCGCGACGTACAGCGCGAGCAGCAGGGCACGGCCGGCGTACGACCAGCCGCCCACCTGGGTGCCGGAGAGCAGCGTGACGGGGCCGATCGGGAACAGCACGGCGCCGATCGCCGCGCCGACCAGGACGACAAGGAGTGTGGCGGCCATGCAGAACGCGACGGCACCGGCGAACTTCACCAGGATGAACCGCACGCGGCCCGTCGGTGCGACGAGCAGGTAGCGGATCGTGCCGTGGCTGGCCTCGCCTGCGACGGTGTCCCCGGCGACCACGCCGACGGTCAGCGGCAGGAACAGCGGGATCGACACGGTCAGTGCGGTGAACGCCACGAACAGGCCGTTGTTGGTGATGTCGCCGAGGAACGCCGGCCCGCCGTCGTCGCCGTCGGTGGTGAGCTTCACGGCGACCGCGATCAGGATCGGCACGAGCGCGAGTGCCCCGAGCATCGCCCAGGTGCGGCGACGCCGGAACACCAGCGCGAGTTCAGAACCGAGCAGTGCGAACGGGCGCTGCCGGCGGCGGACGGGCAGGTCGCGCACGGCCGCGTCAGGCTGCGACATCGAATCCCTCTCCGGTGAGTGCGACGAACAGGTCCTCGAGGGTGCCGCCGCCCACCGTCAGACCGCGCACCCGGACGTCGGCGCGCACGAGCTCCGCGGTGATCGTCTCGGGCAGCAGCGCGTTCGGCAGGTCGGCCACCAGCACGTCGGCCCCGCCGTCGTGCCGCGGGGTGAGCCCGAGTCGGGTGAGGACGGCACCGGCCTGCCCGACGTCGGGCGTCCGCACGGTCACGGTGCGGGCCCCGGCTGCGCGCAGCTCGTCGAGGGGCCCCTGCGCGACGATCTTGCCCGTCCGCATGACCGCTGCGTGCGTGCAGACCTGTTCGATCTCGGCCAGCAGGTGGCTGGACACGAACACCGTGGTGCCGTCGTCGGCCAGGGAGCGGATGAGGTTGCGGACCTCGCGGGTGCCCTGCGGGTCGAGGCCGTTCGTCGGCTCGTCGAGCACCAGCAGGTCGCGCGGGGACAGCAGGGCGTTCGCGAGACCGAGTCGCTGCTTCATGCCGAGGGAGTACGCGTGCGCCTTCTTGTCGGCCGCGTGGGTCAGCCCGACGCGGTCGAGGGCACCGGCCACGCGGGCCTTGCGGGTGCGCGGGTCCGACGTGGGGTCGGCGGCGTCGAAGCGCTGCAGGTTCGCCCGGCCGGACAGGTACGGGTAGAAGGCCGGCCCCTCGACGAGCGCGCCGACGCGGGGCAGGACGTCGTGCAGCGCCTTCGGCATCGGTTCGCCGAGCAGCTCGATGGTGCCGCCGCTCGCGCTCGAGAGCCCGAGCAGCATCCGGATCGTGGTGGTCTTGCCGGAACCGTTCGGCCCGAGGAACCCGAACACCGCGCCGCGCGGCACCGCCAGGTCGATCCCGTCGACCGCACGCTGCTTGCGGAACACCTTCTGGAGGCCCGTGGTGCGGATCGCCAGGTCGGGTCCCGGTCCGGCCGTGCTCACCTCATGGTCGTCCGCGCTCACTTCGCGGCGTCGACCAGGGAGGCGACCGGCACGGCACCCGCGAGCACGCGGCCGTCGTCGGTCAGGTAGACCGAGACGAGCGACGTCTGCACGGCACGGCCGCCGTCGACGGGCTTCGTCAGCTGGTCGAGCAGGCCGGAGGCCTCGCCCTCGAGCCCGGACCGGTCGACCGTGCCGGCGGGGAGCTCGGCGATGGTGCTCCAGCCCGTGCCCGTGAAGGTCGGCTCGTCACCGCTCGGGGTGCCACGGTGGTCGCCGTGCTCGCCCTTCGCGTGGGATCCGGCCTCGGACAGGTCCTTCTCGGTCACCTTCGCGTTCGACGGCGGGGTGAAGTCGAAGAGCCGGGCAGCGGGGGCGCCGTAGTCGAGGCTCGTGAACCCGACCTGCACCGCGGGGTCGTCCGCGCCTGCGGCCTGGACGCTCGCGCGGAGCGGGAGTCCGGTCTGTTGGTCGACGGCCAGCCGGACGGCTCCGACGAGGGTGTCGGACGACTTCGGCGTCAGGGTGATCTGCCAGGCGTCGTGTCCGGCGACGCTGACCTCGGTCGGCTTCGACACGGTGGTGGTCGGGGTGATCGCGTCGATGGCCTGCTTCGCGATGTCCGCCGGGGTGGTCGTGCCACCCCGCGGGTCCTTCGCGGTGTCGCTCGGCAGGGTCACGTGCGTGGCCGTGCGCTCCTTCGAGTCCCAGGTCCAGACGTCCGAGCCGTTGCGGACGACGTCCTGCTCGGCGAGCTGCTGCGTCAGCTGGACGCGCTGCTTGTCGGGGCCGTCGACGTAGACCCGGGCGGTGTGCGACGCGGTGAGCAGCCCGAGCACGTCGGAGGCGTCGCCCTCGAGCGAGGAGCCGCCGGACCCGGTGGGCAGTTCGGGGAGCCCGAGTGCGCTCGTCTGCGAGAGCTTGCCCGAGTACCGGGCGTCCGACGACTTCGCGATGCTGGCGATGACGGCCGCCGCGCTGGGGTTCGTCCCCGCGATCGGGTCGTTCGCGGCGTTCGCGATCATCGGGGCGGCAACGGCGCCGGCGACGACGACCGGTGCGATGACGGCTGGCAGCCAGGCTGACTTCTTCATCGGGTTCCCCTCGTGGAGCATTGGAGTCGTCGGTACCGTACGTCCGGCCCCCGACAGGCAGCTGGGCGTCGCTCGTAGACTCGTGGCGCGACCGGCGGCGGTCGTGTGGCGGCGAAGGAGGCGGCATGCGAGCGGTGCTCGGTCTGGACATCGGGACGTCGAGCACGAAGGCGTTGCTGGCCCGGTTCGACGGCACCGTGCTCGCCGAGGTGAGCCGTCGCCACGAGGTCGACCGCCCCGAGCAGGGCCTCGTCGAGATGGACTCCGACGTCTGGTGGGAGGAGTTCACCGCCCTCACCCGCTCCCTGCTCGACCGCGTGCCCGACGTCGAGGTGCAGGCGGTCGGCGTGAGCGGCATCGGACCGTGCGCGCTGCTGACCGACGTCGACGGTGCGCCGCTCGGTCCGGCGATCCTGTACGGCATCGACACCCGAACGGCGGAGTTGCTCGACGACGTCACGGCCGAGCTCGGCGGCGAGGGCGCGATCCGTGCCCGCTGCGGGTCCGCCCTGAGCACTCAGGCCGCCGGCGTGAAGCTCGCCTGGCTCGCCCGGCACGAACCCGACGTCTGGGCGCGGGCCGCCCGGTTCACGATGCCGTCGTCCCGCGTGGTCGAGCGGTTGACGGGCGAGTACGTCCTCGACCACCACTCGGCCAGTCAGACGACACCCCTCTACGACGTGCACGTGAACGCGTGGATCCCGGAGTGGTGCGACCGGCTGGCACCCGGTCTCGAGATGCCGCGCCTGCTGTGGTCGGGCGACCAGGCGGGCGTCGTGACGCCCGAGGCGGCCGCTGCCACGGGCCTCCCGGCCGGCATCCCCGTGACGGCCGGGACCATCGACGCCTGGGCCGAGGGCGTGAGCGTCGGTGAGTCCGTGCCGGGCCGGATGTTCCTGCAGTACGGCACCACGATGTTCATGATCGTGCCGACGGCCGAACCCACGGCGGTGCCGGGGATGTGGACGACCGTCGGCACGCACCCGGGCCAGCCGAGCGTGTCCGGGGGGATGGCGACCTCCGGGGCGATCACGGACTGGCTGCGACGGCTGGTCGACGGCGAGTGGTCGACCATGCTCGAGGAAGCGCGGTGCTCCGGCATCGGGGCGAACGGGCTGCTGATGCTGCCGTACTTCGCGGGGGAGCGGACGCCGATCGCCGACCCCGACGCCCGCGGAGTGCTCGCGGGGCTGACGGTCCGGCACACGCGCGGGGACATCTACCGGGCGACGCTCGAGGCGACGGCGTACGCGGTACGGCACCACCTCGAGGCCCTGCGCGACGCCGGGGTAGAGGTCCGCGAACTCGTCGGGGCCGGCGGCGGGCTGCTCGGACGGCTGTGGCCCACGATCGTGTCGGACGTCACCGGGCTGCGGCAGACGGTGCCGAGCGTGACGATCGGTGCCTGCTTCGGCTCGGCGTACCTGGCTGCCGAGCTCGTCGCGGGGCCGGGCGACACCGTGGACATCGGTGCGTGGAACCCGCCGGCGACGGTGATCGAACCGGACCCTGCGGCGACCGCGGCGTACGAGGCCGGCTACCGGGACTACCGCGAGCTGTACGAGGCGACGAAGGCCGTCGTGCACCGCCTGGCCGCGCGCGGCTGATCGGCGGCGCTCGGCGGAACACCGGTGTTCGCGTGCCGAACACCCGAACGGGCGTGTTCAGCGTGCGAACACCGGTGTCGTGCGGGACCCTGCCTACGCCTGGGCGTCGACCCCGGCCGGTGCGCTGCCGTCGTACTCGCAGATGGCGTTGACCTTCTCGGCGCTGGCACTGGAACGGTCGAACTCGTAGCCGAGCCACTCCTTCGCCAGACGGCGGGCGAGCTCGACGCCGACGACGCGCTGCCCCATGCAGAGCACCTGGGCGTCGTTCGACAGGATCGACCGTTCCACGCTGTACGAGTCGTGCGCGGTGACGGCACGGATGCCCGGCACCTTGTTGGCGCTGATCGCCACACCGAGGCCGGTGCCGCAGATCAGGATCGCCCGGTCGGCCTCGCCGTTCGCCACCAGGCGCGCGGCGTCCACGGCGACGTGCGGGTAGGCGGTGTGGCCGTCCGCGTCGACGCCGACGTCGGTGACGTCCGACACCCGGTCGTCGGCGAGCAGGTCGGCCTTGATGATCTCCTTGTAGTCGAACCCGGCGTCGTCGGACCCGATCACGAGACGGTACGTCATGCGTGTGTTCCTTCCTTGTCAGCACGGGCGGCGAGGACCTCGCCGATCCGCGTGAGGATCATCCCCATCGAGGTGGCACCCGCGTCGGGTGTCCCCAGGCTCTTCTCGGCCAGCGGCCTGGCCCGTCCGACCCTCGGCGTGAGGTCGGCGGTGGCCTCGGCCTGCTCGACCGCGACCCGCGCCGCGGTCTCCCACGCTGCCACGAGCGGTGCGCCGGTGTCGACGGCCCGGCGCAGTTCGTCCACGAACGGCAGCAGCGCGTCGAGCAGCGTCTTGTCCCCGCGGGACGCCCCGCCCAGGTGGACGATCGAGTCGGCGAAGGCCTGCGCCGCGTCGACGACGTCGGACGCCTGGTACGACTCGCGGTCGTCGCCGAGGGAGCGGCCGAACGCCTCGAGTGCGGCGCCCCACAGGACACCGGAGGTGCCGCCCGCGAACGCGGCCCACGCGTCACCGGCGCGTCCGAGGACGAAGGCGACCCCCGCCTCCGGGCCGAGCCCGTCGACCGCCTTGCGCGCCGCACCGATCCCCTTGACCATTCCGCGGCCGTGGTCGCCGTCCCCGGCGACCGCGTCGATGCGGCCGAGCGTCTCCTCGTGCTCGCGCAGGAGCGCGTCCATCGCCTCGACGGCGGCTCGCACCGTCTGCGCGGCATGCCGGGAGGCATCGGTCGCCTCCGGCACGACCGTCGCCTCGTCCTCGGCGGCGTCCACCGCGTCGGCCGGCACGAGCGCCGCGACCGGCGCCGCCACCTTGCGGTACGCGGGCGTGTAGGCGTCGGCGCGCCAGAGCCGTTCGAGTTCGTCGTCGAGCCACTGCAGCGTCAGCGAGCAGCCGCCCATGTCGAGGCTCGTGACGAGTTCGCCGACCTCGGGTTCGACGACCTGGAGCCCGGCTTCCTGCAGCAGCGGCAGCACCCGGCCCCAGAGCAGGAAGAGCTCCTCGTACTTGGTGTCACCGAGCCCGTTGAGGATCGGGGCGACCCGGGAGCCGGCGGCTGCGGGGCGGTCGGTGAGCAGCCGTTCGGCGAGCAGGGACGCCAGGTCCGTCGCCCGGAGCAGCGGGACGTCCTGGATGCCCGGCTCGCCGTGGATGCCGAGCCCCAGGCCGAGGTGGCCGTCGGGGACGGTGAACAGCGGTTCGGTCGCACCGGGCATGGTGCAGCCGGAGAACGCGACGCCGATGGTGCGGGTCGCGGCGTTCGACGCCCGGCCGATCCGTTCGACCTCGTCGAGGTCGGCTCCCTCGGCAGCGGCGGCGCCCATCGCCTTGAAGACGGAGAAGTCACCGGCGATGCCGCGGCGCTTCGTCTCGTCGTCGGCACTGGCGACGTCGTCGGTGACCACGACGATGCGGGTGTCGATGCCCTCGGCACGCAGCCGCTCGGCCGCGAGCCCGAAGTTCATGGTGTCACCGGCGTAGTTGCCGAACGACAGCACGACACCGCGGCCCTGGTCGGCGGCCTTGGCGACCGAGTAGACCTGCGCGGTCGACGGCGAGGTGAAGACGTTGCCGACGACGGCGCCGGTGGCGAAGCCCGGGCCGACGACGCCGCAGAACGCGGGGTAGTGGCCGGAGCCGCCCCCGACGACGACGGCGACCTGCGGTGCGGCCCCCTCGGTGGGCAGGGTGACGACGCCGCCGTGGACGCCGCGGACCCGGTCGGCGTAGAGCGCGAGCCAGCCGCTCAGCTGGTCTTCGGCGAACTCGTCCGGGTCGTCGTGGATCGTGGTCATGGTGCGGGTCCTCCGGGGATGGTGGTGGGTGGTGCACCGGGCGACGACGGGACGGCCGTCGTCGCCCGGAACTCAGTGTCCTCGGTCGCCCTGCGGGACCTTGAGGAAGTGGATCATCACGAAGGCGCAGGCGTACAGGCCGACGAACGTCCACGTGGCGGCCTGGCCGCCGCCGCCCAGGGCGAAGACCGCGGCGACGACGCCGGTGCCGAGGAACGCGGCACCGCCGGCGGCCGTGGTGTACATCGCCATCGCGGCGCCCTTGTGCTCGGGGGCGAGCGCCGGCATGATCGCGCCCATCGGCACGAACCCGGCGAGCAGACAGCCGAACACGCACCCGGCGACGACGGAGAGCACGTAGCCCCAGTCCGAACCGGCGGGGACGAGCTGCGGCACGTACCACCAGGCGATGAGCCCGAGGGCGGAGCCGACGATGCCGAACCACTTGACGGTGCGCTGCCAGCCGATCTTGTCGCCGACCCAGCCGAACAGGGCGTTGACCAGGATGTTCGTCGCGTAGACGCAGACGGTCATGAGCAGCCAGCGGCTCTGGCCCCAGCCGCGCTCGTTCGCGATGACCGCGGGAAGCACGACGAACATGCCGAACTCCGGCGCGGTGTTGATCAGGCGGACGAGGAAGCCCATCAGGATCTTCGGTCGCGTGACCGTCAGGCGGATGCCGCTCGTCAGCACCTGCCAGGCGCTCTCGCCGGCGGGGGCGATGCGCGTGAACCCGTTCGGCAGCCGGACGCCGAACAGCATGATGAGGAACCCGATCACGACGAGACCGATTGAGGCGACCATCGCGCCGGTCTCACCGACCGTTCCGCCGCCGAACACCGGGATGGCACCGATCGCGAACAGCGAGCCGAGGGTCGGCAGGCCACCCGTGAAGGCGACGTAGAACCAGCCGACCGCCGAGCCGTTCCGTTCGACCGGGGTGGTGATGTTCACCCAGACCAGGAACGCGAAGGCGAACAGCGGGTAGCCGAACCCGCGCAACGCGTAGGTGACGGCGGCGAACGGGACACTGCCGGCGCCGAGTGCCAGCAGGAACAGGACCTCGAACACGACCCAGACGGCGAAGCCGAGGATCATCACGCGGCGCGGGCCGACCAGGTCGGACAGAGCCCCCGAGATGTAGCTGCCGATCAGTGCGGCCAGGCTGTAGAACGTGACGATCGTCGCCACGGTGGCCTCGGGGCTGCCGAGGACCGCCACCATGTGCGGCGTGATGAAGTTCGACTCGACGCCGTTCCCGGTCATGAAGACCAGGACGGCGACGAACCCGAGGGCGAGCGGACGGGGGATGCCCATCCGGTCCAGGCGGCCCTCGGTGCGGGGCGCGGTCGTGCGGGCGCCGGTGGCGCGGGCTGTCGTCGCTGACATGCTCGTTCTCTCCCTGCTGGCGGAGTCGGTCAGGCCTGAGCGGCCTGTGCGGCCGTGGTGGGGGCGGTCAGGGACGGGATGATCGACACCTTGACGCTGGCACCGGCGGAGTCGCCGACCAGGTCGAGGGCCTCCTGGAACTGCTCGAGCGGGAACTGGTGCGTGCAGATCTCCGACATCGGCAGGGTCTCGGCCTCGAGCAGCTTGATCGCCGCCGGCCAGGTGTGCGGGCCGAGGTGGGCGCCGCGCACGTCGAGTTCCTTGTCGTCCGAGATGATCGACCAGTCCACGGACACGTCGTCCTTGAACACCGAGTACTCGACGAAGGTCCCGAGCTTGCGGAGCAGGTTCAGTCCCTGCGGCACCGCGGACGGGTGCCCGGTGGCCTCGATGTAGACGTCGGCGCCGTAGCCGTCGGTGAGCTCCTTGACCCGGGCGACCGCGTCCTCCTGGGCGATGTTGATCGTGAGGTCGGCGCCGACCTTGCGAGCCAGCTCGAGCTTCGCCTCGACCACGTCGAGCGCGATGATCCGGAGCGGGTTCTTCTGCCGCGCACCGGCGATGGCGGAGAGGCCGATCGGGCCGGCACCGGCGATCACCACGGTGTCGCCGAACTTGATGTCCCCGCGCTCGACTGCGTGGAAGGCGCAGGACAACGGCTCGGAGAACGCGGCGACCTGGCCGGGCAGCGCCTTCGACACCGGGTGGGTCAGCGCCTTCGCCGGCACGAGCACGTACTCGGCCATCGCGCCGTCGTAGCCCTTGAAGCCGAACATGTCGTGCACGTTGCACATCCAGTACGCGCCCTCGAGGCAGTAGCGGCACTCCCAGCACGGCACGATCTGCTCGCAGGCGATCCGGTCGCCCACGTCGACGCCGCGCTTGGCCAGGGCGGCGTCGACACCGGCGACGATCGTGCCGACGAACTCGTGTCCGGGGATGCGGTCCCGCTCTGCCCAGGCCGCACGGTTCTCGTCGCCCCAGAACTTCGCGGCGCCGTGGTAGCACTTCAGGTCGCTCGCGCAGATGCCGACGGCGTCGGTGCGGAGCAGGAGTTCCCCGGGGCCGGGCGTCGGGACGGGACGCTCCTCGAGCCGGTAGTCACCGGGGCCGTGGACGACGACGGCGCGCATCGTCGTGGGGATCGTGGTGGGGGCGGTCGTGGCCGCGTTCTCGGTCGTCGTCGACATGAGCTGTTCCTCCGTTGGGTGGCTTCGGCGATGACTGTACACCTTCCAGAACGTTTGTCCAGAACACAATTTCTGGTAGGTTCGGCACCGAACGCAAGGGAGCGAACATGACGACGGACTTCGCCGCGGCCCTCCGACCGGGCCCCGACACGATCGACCTGACCAACGACTTCAGCGGCCGTACGGCGGTGGTGACCGGCGGGGCGTCGGGCATCGGCAACGCCATCGCCCGGGCCCTGGCTGCACGGGGTGCCCGTGTCGCCGTCGTCGACGTCCGTGCGGACGGCGCCACGTCGGCCGCGGCCGACCTGCCCACGTCCGCGCTGCCCGTGACGGCCGGGCCGGACGCCGCCGCCGACGGGGCGGGCACGGCCACGGGCCTCCACGCCGGGTTCGCCTGTGACGTGACCGATGCCGACTCCGTGACCCGCACCGTGGCGGACGTCGTCCGGCACTTCGGTGGCGTCGACGTGCTGGTGAACTGCGCCGGCATCGCCGCGCTCGCCCCGGCGGAAGACCTGGCAGCCGACACCTGGGCGGCGACCATCGACGTCAACCTGACCGGCACGTTCCGTGTGGCGCAGGCCGTCGGCCGGCACATGCTCGACGCCGGGTACGGGCGGATCGTGAACATCGCGTCGCAGGCGGCCCATGTCGGCATCGACGGGCACGCCGCCTACTGCGCGTCGAAGGCCGGCGTCATCGGCCTGACGACGGTGCTCGCGCTCGAGTGGGGCGGACGCGGCGTCACCGTGAACACCGTGTCGCCGACCGTCGTCCTCACCGACCTCGGCCGTGCGGCCTGGGCGAACGAGAACGGCATCCGGCACCAGGACGAGATCCCCACCGGCCGCTTCGCGACACCCGACGAGATCGCCGCGGCCGTGCTGTTCCTGGCGGGGGAGTCGAGCGCCATGGTGAACGGTGCGGACCTCCGTGTGGACGGCGGGTTCACGATCCGCTGAGCCCTGCTCGGACTACGATCGCGGTGTCCGATCGAGTCGAAGGGTCCTGCTCCATGTCGTCCGAGAGCACCGCTGGCCCCGGCCCCGATGCGTCGCGCACCCGGTTCCCGCTGGACACCGTCTACCAGGCGGCGCGGATGTACTACCTCGAGGACGCCACCCAGGTCGAGATCGCCTCGCGCCTCGGTGTCTCACGCCCGACCGTCTCGCGGCTCGTGGCCGAGGCCCGCAAGGCCGGACTCGTCCGCATCGAGGTCGTCGACCCGTTCCAGGACGAGACCGTGGCACTCGCCGAACGGCTGCAGGTCGTGCTCGGGCTCCGCGCGGTGCACCTCGCCGCCGTCACCCACGCGGCCACGCTCGGCGCCGACCTCGCCGCACCGCTGGCCGCCGCGGTCGAGGGCATGGGACTCGTCCCCGGCGACGCCGTCCTGATGTCGTCCGGACGCACCGTGTACGACGTCGCACGGTCCGGCATGCCGACCATGCCCGGCGTGCAGCTCGTCCCGACCGTGGGCGGGCAGGCCGACCCGATGCCGTGGTTCCAGACGAACGAGATCACCCGGACGGCCGCGGAGCACTCCGGCGCGATCCCGGCGTTCCTGTTCGCCCAGGCGCTGCCGTCGCCGGCGATGCGGTCCACCCTCGACGAGGACCCGGCGTTCCAGCACGTCGTCGGGCTGTGGAGCCGGGCGAAGGGCGCGATCCTCGGCATCGGTGCACCGACCCACACGCGCGACGCCCTGGCCCGGGGCATCCCGGTCGAGGACGCGGCGTTCGACCGTGCCGCCGGCGACGTCTGCCTGAACTTCTACGCCGCGGACGGCTCGCCGATCGAGTTCCCCGGCAGTGACCGGATGGTGCGGACCTCGCGCGAGATCCTGTCGACCGTGCCGCACGCGGTCGGGGTCGCCGTGGGCAGCGCCAAGGTCACGAGCATCGTGGCCGCGGTGCGGGGCGGGCTCGTCAACGAGCTGGTGACCGACGCCGCGACGGCGCGCGCCGTGCTCGACGCACTCGCCTGAGCGCTCCGGCTCGGCGCCCGATCCTTCCCATCACGCATGCGATGGATGGTGCTTTCGGGCATACCTGGTCGATTCTTCGTGGCAGGTACGCCCGGATCCGGCAGGTACGCCCGATTCCGGCAGGTACGCCCGGTTCCGGCAGGTACGCCCGGTTCCGGCAGGTACGCCCGGTTCCGGTAGGGACGCCCGGATCCGGGGGTGACCGCAGGCGGCCTGGAGGCGCGGGGCGGGGCCGCACCGCGCCTCCAGGCCGGTGGTCCCCACGTCTAGAGCGCGCGCCGCACGTCCCACAGGTGGTGCACCGGGTCGTGCGCGTAGTAGGTGGCGAGCGTCGCGACGGTGAAGGCGCTGCCGTCGGACCGGAGCCCGGTGCGCTCGAGCACCTCGTCGGGCACCGCCGCGAAGGCCCGGGCCGCGCGGTCTGCCGACTCCCGCAGTTCCCGAGCGACGACCGCGGGGTCCTGCTCGCCGTAACGGTCCTCGACGGCGGTGGCGTCCTGGTCCCAGTTCGGGAACGTCGGGGCGTCCTCGGTGAGCATCAGCTCGAGGCGCTCCGCCATCTTCCGGTGCACGTCCCGCACGTGGGCGCCGTACTCGAGCGGGGACCAGGTCTGGTCGTCCGGGCGGTCACAGACGTCGTCGCGGTCGAGCACCGCTGGCCACCCGGCGGTGTTCTCGTCGATGATGCCCGGCACGTCGCGGACGGTCACCGCGCTGCCGTCGTAGCCGCACTCGGGACACGCGGACTCGATGACCCACGTCCAGTTCTTCGTCTCGGGTTCGATCGCCATGGGCCGATGTTACGGCCTCGTTACTCAGCTTCCGGGTTCGCCGGACTGGTGCGGATCGGCGGCGACCCCCGTTCGGGTGACACGCCGTTCCCTGAGAATCACCGGCCAATGACATTTCGGTTGCTCGGTAACGTCGCTCGCTGTTCTGGGCCGGTTCCCGACGGCCCACCGATCTTCTCGAGGAGCAAGGCATGGGTTCCGACCCCAGCAGTACCAACACCCGACCACACCGACGGCTGCGCGAGAGCGACGTCACCGTGGTCGACAAGAGCATGATGCGACGAGCCGTCAGCGGCATGGTCGTCGGCAACACCATGGAGTGGTACGACGTCGGTGTGTACGGCTACCTGGCCGTGACGATGGGGAAGGTCTTCCTGCCGACGGCCGAACCCTCGGTGCAGATCCTGTTCAGCCTCGGGGTGTTCGCGGCGACCTACATCGCACGGCCCCTGGGCGGCATCGTGTTCGGACGCCTGGGCGACAAGATCGGCCGGCAGAAGGTGCTCGCGACGACGCTGATCATGATGGCGGCGTCGACGTTCCTGATCGGGGCGCTCCCCGCGTACGCGACGATCGGCGTGTTCGGCCCGATCCTGCTCGTCGTGCTGAAGCTCGCGCAGGGCTTCTCGACCGGTGGTGAGTACGCCGGGGCGACGACGTTCGTCACGGAGTACGCCCCGGACCGCCGTCGCGGGTTCTTCGCGAGCATCCTGGACTTCGGCAGCTACCTGGGCTTCGCGCTCGGTGCCACGGTCGTGTCGGTGCTGCAGCTCACCCTGGGCGAAGAAGCGATGACCGCGTACGGCTGGCGCTTCCCGTTCCTGGCGGCCGGTGTGATCGGCGTCGTGGCGATCTACTTCCGGCTGCGCATCGAGGAGTCGCCGGTGTTCCAGGCGACCCAGGCCGCGCAGGAGGCCGCGACCGAGTCCCGTGCGTCCTTCGACGGTGAGCGTCCGGCCAACGTCGTCGCGATGGTCCGTCAGCACTGGCGCCCGATCGTCATCGCGATCATGCTCGTCGCCGCGTCGAACACCGTGGGCTACGCCCTGACCTCGTACATGCCGACGTACCTGACCGATTCGCTCGGGTACTCCGCCATCGACGGCACGCTGCTGACGATCCCGGTGCTCCTGCTGCTCGCGGTGATGCTCCCGCTGACCGGCAAGCTCTCCGACCGCCTCGGCCGCCGCGTCGTGATGTGGATCGGTGCCGCCACCACGGTCGTGCTCGTCGTGCCGGCCTTCATGCTCATCGGGCACGGGGCGCAGTGGTCGACGCTCGCCGGCCTCGGGCTGCTCGCGCTCATGACCGCGCTCTGGGTGTCGAACCAGGCTGCGTCGCTGCCGGCGCTGTTCCCGACGTCGACGCGGTACGGCGGCATGGGCTTCGCCTACAACATCGCGATCGCGGTGTTCGGCGGGACCACGCCCCTGATCGTGCAGGCGCTGCTCACCGCGACGGGTGACGAGCTCGCGCCGGCGTACTTCCTGATGGCGATGAGCGTCGTCGGAGCGATCGGTGTCTTCTGCATGAAGGAGTCCTCGCAGCGCCCGCTGCCCGGGTCGATGCCGGCCGTGGAGACCGAGGACGAGGCGAAGGAGCTCGTGCTCACGCAGGACACGAACCCACACCTGGACCTCGGCGACCTGCCGTTCGCGGCGCAGGACGCGGCGGCTGCCGCTGCGCGTGAGGCTGCCGCGCGGGAGGCGTCGCCGGTGCGGTGATGCTGCGGTTCTCGACGTGACCACGGACGGGAGGCGCGGCGCGGGTCCGACCCGCACCGCGCCTCCCGTCCGTGCGTGCGCACACTGCGACGATCCACGCGACGATCGACGCGCGTTCTGTCGCAACATGCGCACGGAGCGGATGTGTGCGCATGAGGCGACGATGCACGCGTCGATCGACTCGTGCTCTGTCGCAGGACGAGTGCGCAGCCGCCCGCGCACGCGCCCCCTCACTCGTGCCGGTGCTCCGACGCCGGGTCCACCGCGGGCCACACCGGGAACGGGTCCGGCCAGCCGCGCCACACGTCCGGCCCGGCGAGCAGCTCCGACGGCGTGAGCAGCGCCCCGTCGAGCGCCCGCTCGATCGCCCGGACGTCGAGATGCTCGCCGACGAACCACAGCGCCTGCCCGATCGGGGCGTCGGCGTCCCACGACGGGTTCGCGGTGGGGTCGAGCGCGAGCATCGACCCGAAGCTCGACCACGAGCCGACGTGGTCCGGCCGGGACGCCAGGCGGAAGAACCCCCGCGACCGCAGCACGCGGCCGTTCACGCCGGCGGACAGGTCCTCGGCGATGACGGACGACAGTCGTCCGGGGTGGAACGGCAGCGGCTCCCGGTAGCGCATCGAGACCAGGGCGTCGCGGGCCTCGCGCCCGGTGTCCGCACCGCTCGACAGTGCCCGCATCCAGCCGGCACCGGTGGCGAGCACCCGCGCGGCTCCACCGTTCGAGGCCGGCAGGTCGGCGGCGCTCCGGATCGCGGGCAGGGCGACGATCACGGCCTGGGGTGCCATCCGGTGCAGCAGTGACACGAGTGCACGACGTCGACGCCCGGACAGCGGTTCGATGCGGTCGAGGGCGATCACCGTCGCGTACTCGACGAGTGCGGCCATCCGGTCAGCGGCCACGAACGCGTCGTCGACGTCCGACCACAGCAGGTGCGCGACGTCGTCGGCCCGCAGCACCCCGACGACGTGCCGCAGCACCCGGTCGTCGCCGGTCTCGGACCGTGCCGCGTTGGCGAGCAGCATGCCGACCGCTCGGGCATCGGCTCCCGGGTGCAGGGTGACGACGAGCCCGTGGCCCGCGTCGGGTCCGCAGACCCGGTCGAGCTGGTCGGCCCGGTCGGCCACGGCGCGGGCGGTGGCGAAGGCACTCCCGGCGACGTGCATCCGGTGTCCGTCCGAGATCCGGGCGGCGACGCGGTCGGCGTCGACCTGGTGCAGGGCGGTGACGAGGGTGATGGCAGCAGCACGCATGTCCGCTACTGTAACTGAAAACCGTTATCAACAAGGAGGCTCGTCGTGAAGGTCCGCAACTCCCTCAAGGCCCTGAAGAAGATCCCCGGCTCGCAGGTGGTCCGACGCCGGGGTCGCGTCTACGTCATCAACAAGAAGAACCCCCGCTGGAACACCCGGCAGGGCTGACGTCAGCGGCGGTCCGTAGGGTGGCGGCATGCGACTGCTGCTCATCCGCCACGGCCAGACCCCCGCGAACGTGCACGGCATCCTCGATGCCGTGGTGCCCGGACCGGGGCTGACCGAGCTCGGGCAGCAGCAGGCCGACGCCCTGCCCGCAGCCCTCGCCGACCGCGGGATCGAGCGACTGTTCGTGTCGTCGATGGTCCGCACGCAGATCACCGCGGCGCCCCTGGCGACCTCGCTCGGCCTCGAGCCCGTGGTGCTGCCGGGCCTGCGCGAGATCGAGGCGGGCGACACCCAGGGCAAGAGCGACAAGGTGTCCGTGCAGACCTACATCTCCACCGTGCACGGCTGGTCCGGCGGCGACCGGACGACCCGGATGCCCGGTGCCGAAAGCGGCGTCGAATTCTTCGAGCGCTACGACGACGCCGTCCGGCAGATCGAGGCCACCGGGGTCGCGGTCGCGGCCGCCGTCAGTCACGGTGCCGCGATCCGCACGTGGGCGAGCGCAGCTGCGCAGAACACCCCGGACCACTTCGGCACGAAGCGTCACCTGGAGAACACCGGCATCGTCGAGCTCGAGGGGTCGTTCGCCGACGGCTGGCGCCTGGTCGACTGGGAAGGCGAACCGGTCGGCGGCGACCAGCTCATCGACCGCACGGCGCTCGACCCCACCGGCGAGCGTTTCTGACGCGACCAGCAGACAGACGGGAGGCGCGGTGCCAGCTGGCACCGCGCCTCCCGTCTGTGGTCGGTCGCGTCGACTACGCGAGCTGCGACGCCGACGTCAGCGGCACGATCACGCCGTGCGACTCACGCAGCACGTCGAGCGTGCGCTGGACCTCGTCCGCGCGCTCCTCGGTCGTCCAGCCGAGCGCACCGGCGAGCACGTCGGCCAGCTCGTCGAGCAGGTCGATCGTGACCCCGCCGACGAACGCCAGGTTCGTGCGGCGCAGGACGACGTCGACCAGGTGGACGGCCTGCTCGTGGCGGGCGAAGTACGCGACCTCGGCGCGGGTGAGCGACGGGTCGGACTCGAGCGGCTCGACCGGGCCGTCGGTCAGGACGTCCACGACCTCGGCGGCACGGGTGCCGTAGCGCTCGAGCAGCCCCTCGACCAGGGACTCGTCCAGGCCGTCGCGGTGCGACTTGATCCACAGGGCGCGCTGGGCGTTCGTGGTCGGGAACTCCTTGCCACCGCCGATCGGCATGCCCGTGGTGTCGACCTTGCGGCTCATGCCGAGCTTGGTCGTCGCCTCGGTGGACAGGTGTGCAGCGAGGGCACGGAAGGTCGTCCACTTGCCACCGACGAGCGACAGCACGGTCGACTTCGGCAGCCCGGCGATCTGGGTGTCCACGATCCGGTAGTCACGGGACACGAATCCGGGGGCGGTGTCCTCGTGGCGGGGGAGCGGACGGATGCCGGAGTAGCTGTAGACGATGTGGTCGCGGGTGACGTCGATCTGCGGGAACACGTGCTTGACGAGCCCGAAGAAGTAGTCGATCTCCTCGTCGGTCGTCGTGACCGGCTTCGAGGGGTCGGCGTCGATGTCGGTCGTGCCGATGAGCACCCGGCCCTTGAGCGGGTAGATGAGGACGATGCGGCCGTCGTCGTTCTCGAAGAACAGCTCGCGGCCCTTGGTGGCCTCCAGCAGCTCGTCGTTGTGGACGACGATGTGCGAGCCCTTCGTGCCGCCCATGAACTTCGTCTCGCCGCCGAACGCCTCGTTCGTCAGGTCGGTCCAGGGGCCGGAGGCGTTGATCACGACGTCGGCCGTGAAGACGAACTCGTCGCCGGTCTCGCGGTCACGCAGCAGGACGCCGCCGTCGCGGGTGCCGGCTGCCTCGACGTAGTTGACGGCGCGTGCCTTGTCGGCTCCCGCGGCCAGGCCGTCCTTCAGGACGTCGAGGGCCAGGCGCTCGGGCTCGTGCACGCTCGCGTCGTAGTAGGTGCCCGTGTACTTCAGGTCCTTGTTGAGGGCGGGCATGTCCTCGAGCGCGGCCTTCTTGGTGCGGAAGACGTGCTTCGGGACGGAGCCACCGTCACGCGAGAAGGAGTCGTAGATCGTCATGCCGATCTTGATGAGCATCGCGCCGCGCTCCTTGGTGGAGCGCTGCTTGTGCGTCAGCATGCGCAGCGGGGCGTTCATGATGCCGGAGAACGTCGAGAAGATCGGCATGGTCGTCTGCAGCGGCTTGACGTAGTGCGGGGCGATGCGGATCAGGCCGTTGCGCTCCTGCACGCTCTCGCGCACCAGGCGGAACTCGCCGTTCTCCAGGTAGCGGATGCCGCCGTGGATCATGTGGCTCGAGGCCGCGGAGGCGCCGGAGGCGTAGTCGCCACGCTCGACCAGGGCGACGTCGACGCCCTGGAGCGCCAGGTCGCGGAACGTCGCGATGCCGTTGATGCCGCCGCCGACGACGAGGACCTGCGCGTTCGGGCGCTCGGTGAGGGCGGTCACCGTGTTCCGGGGCTGTGTCTTCTTCGACATGGTTCGTCGCTTCCTTCGTCTGTTCGTGGGGTCAGGATCGATCGTGCGCTCGTTCGACAGGGCGGGCAACTTGCGTGCACGAACGTGCAGCACACGTGTCGTCCAGGCCCGACACGGCGGTCAGGAGGCGCGGCAGGGGTTGCAGAGGCCCTGCACGTCCGTGCATGGTTGCGTTCGACAGATCGGAGCACCATGAGCGATGCGGCTCAGCCCATGCGCACGCAGCAGGCGCTGCGCGCCGCCCACCTGTACTACCTGCAGGACCTGACGATGGACGCGATCGCCGACGAACTCGGCACCTCGCGCTCGTCGGTGTCGCGGCTGCTCAAGTACGCCAGGGACACCGGGCTCGTCGACATCCAGATCCGGTCGCCCCTGGACCAGGCCGCTGCGCTGAGCCGGAGCATCCGCTCCCGCTTCGGGGTGCACGCGCACGTCGTCCCGGTGCCGGACCACACGAGCGACGTCGACCGGCTCGAGCGGGTCGCGCTGTCCGCCGCCCGGATCCTGACGCAGTACGTCGAGTCGAACATGGTCATCGGGATCTCGTGGGGCTCGACCGTGAGTGCGGTCAGCCGCTACCTGGTGCCGAAGACCACCCACGGCTCGACGATCGTGCAGATCAACGGCGCCGCGAACACCCGCACCACCGGCATCGTCTACGCGTCCGAGATCCTGCGCCGGTTCGGCGAGGCCTACGGGGCGTTCGTCCAGCAGTTCCCGGTGCCGGCGTTCTTCGACGACCCCGCGACGAAGGAGGCGCTGTTCCGGGAGCGTTCGATCCGCCGTGTGCTCGACCTGCACGAGCGGATGGACCTCGTCGTGTTCGGTGTCGGTGCCCCGCAGGCCCCGGTTCCCTCGCACGTGTACTCCGGCGGGTACCTCGACCCCGAGGACCGTGACGAGCTCACGCAGGCCGGGGTCGTCGGGGACGTCTCGACGGTGTTCTACCGGGCCGACGGCTCGTGGAAGGACATCGGGGTGAACGCCCGCGCCGGCGCTCCGGACCTCGACACGATCAAGCGTGCGCCGCGGCGGGTCTGCGTCGTCGCCGGGCGGTCGAAGGCGGCGTCGCTGCGCGGTGCACTGGCCGCCGGGCTCATCACGGACCTGATCCTGGACGAGAGCGCGGGGCAGGCGATCCTGCAGCCCTGAGAGTCAGGACCTGACGCAGTTTGTCGGTGGTCGGTCCTAGGTTCTGGAGCATGGTGCTCTCTCTCGAACAGCCCGGCCAGCGGTACTTCCGTCGGATGGTCGGCAGCGACGTCGACCAGGCGCTCGCGTTCTTCGGGAGCGACTACGACTTCCGTGCACCACTGGTCCGTCGCACCCACGAGAACGCCCACTGGGACTTCGCGGGCGTCGGCGACGGACGGATGTCCCTGCGCTCGTCGCGGTTCATGGTCGACCTGCGGAGCGAGAGCCAGGTCGACGACGAGTTCCTGGTCGCCTGGATGCGCAGCGGTTCGAGCCGGATCACCTCGGGCGGCGAGACGTACGAGCTCGAGGCCGGGGTGCCCGTCGTGCTGCCCTTCGCCGAGCCGTACGCGCTGCACCACCGCGACATCGCCCTGAACCTGGTCCATCTGGACCGCGACTTCGTCCGAGCCGTGGCCGGCGACGACGACTTCGCCTTCGAGCCGATGCGCCGTCCGACGGCCGACGGCATCGCGCTGTGGCGGTCGGTGGTGCGGAAGTACTCGGCCACGTGGCTCGACGTCGACCGGTCGATGAGTCCGATGGTGCAGCACGACATCGCCGAGGCCTTCGCGACCGCGGCGATCCGGGCGTTCCCGCAGCGCAACAAGTGGCGTGCGACGGTGTCCGGCAGCGGCCCGGAGCACGACCGCCTGCGCCGGGCGCTCGAGTTCGTGCACGAGCACGCGCGCGAAGCGATCGGCACCCCGGACATCGCGGCGGCGGCGGGGCTCAGCCCGCGCGGGCTGCAGCAGTCCCTCCGCCGACACCTCGACCAGACGCCGGGGGAGCTCCTGCGCGGCGTACGACTCGACGGTGCCCGGACCGACCTGGTCGGCAGTGGCCTGGACGAGACGACGGTGGCCGAGATCGCGCGGACGTGGGGCTTCGGGCACCTCGGACGCTTCTCGGCGACCTACCGCAGCCGTTTCGGGGAGCTGCCGAGCGAGTCGCTGCGCGGGCACTGACCGACTGCTGCTGCGGACCGCTCCGCCGAATCTGATGACACGGATCGCGCTGCGGCTGTCAGGATGTTCGGCTCAGCGCTGCTGTGGACGAATCCGGTGCTCAATGGACGGGACGAACGCACCGCCCACGAAGGAGTCAGCATGCGCATCGGCGTCCCCACCGAGATCAAGAACAACGAGTACCGCGTCGCGGCCACGCCCGCCGGTGTCGCCGAGCTCGGGTCGCACGGCCACCAGGTGCTGGTGCAGGCCGGTGCCGGGTCCGGTTCGGCCTTCACCGACGACGAGTACCGCACCGCCGGCGCCACGATCGTCGACACCGCGGCCGAGGTGTGGGAGCGCGCCGAGCTGATCCTCAAGGTGAAGGAACCGGTCGCGTCGGAGTACCCGATGATCCGGCCGGGCCAGGTGCTCTTCACCTACCTGCACCTCGCCGCCGACCGGCCGCTGACCGATGCCCTCATCGACTCGGGTGCGACGGCGATCGCCTACGAGACCGTGCAGCTGCCGGACCGCTCGCTGCCCCTGCTGTCGCCGATGTCCGAGGTCGCCGGCCGACTGTCCGCCCAGGTCGGCGCGTTCCACCTGATGCGCACGAACGGCGGGCGCGGGCTGCTGCTCGGCGGGGTCCCCGGCACGCCGAAGGGCCGCGTGGTCGTCATCGGCGGCGGCGTCGCGGGGGAGCACGCCGCGACGATGGCGCTCGGCATGGGCGCCGACGTCACGGTGTTCGACATCAGTCTGCCGCGGCTCCGGGCCCTGGACGCCCGGTTCGACGGCCGCGTCACGACCCTGCGCTCGTCGGCGCACGCCATCGCCGAGGCCCTGCGCGACGCCGACCTGGTGATCGGTTCCGTGCTCATCCCCGGGGCGTCCGCGCCGAAGCTCGTCACCGACGCGATGGTCGCCGACATGCGGCCGGGCTCGGTGCTGGTCGACATCGCGATCGACCAGGGCGGCTGCTTCGAGGGCTCGCACCCGACCACCCACGACGACCCCACGTTCGCCGTGCACGACACCGTGTACTACTGCGTGGCGAACATGCCCGGCGCTGTTCCGCGCACGAGCACGATCTCGCTGACGAACGCCACGCTGCCGTACGCCGTCGCGATCGCCGACCGTGGCTGGGAGGCCGCGCTCGAGGCCGACCCTGCACTCGCCGGCGGCCTGAACGTGCACGACGGCCGGGTCACGAACGCCGCGGTCGCCGCCGCCCACGGCCTGGTCGCGTCCGCGCGCTGATTCTTCGCGCTGAGCGACACCTCACGGCCCAATCGCTGCGTGAGGTGTCGCTCAGCACGAAACGACGCGCAGGTAGCCGCGCGTCAGGCCGCCACCGGGGCCGCCGCCCGACCGGCACGGCGTCCGACCCAGCCGGCGCGGGCACGCACCACCACGGTCACGACGACCACGGCCGCCGCAGCCACCACGGCCGCGACCGCCGTCGGCACGGAGACGAGCGGTCCCTCGAACCGGGCCACGGCGACCCACGCCAGACCCCACGCGACCGAGGCCATGGGTGCCAGGCGTCCCCGGCCCCACAGCGCGATGAGGACCCCGACGAGCCCGGCCACGGCGGCGACGACCACGCCCCACGGGTCCTGCCCGAGTCCGAAGCCCCGGAAGCCCGCCGCCGTCAGCACCGCAGCGGTGTTCGCGGCCGTCGCGACGCAGACCCACCCGAGGTACAGCCCGAACGTGCCGTCGGTCAGGATCGCCTCGACGACGCCGCGGGACGGGGTCCGGCGCAGGATCGTGAACGTCCAGATCAGCACGACGAGCAGGGCGACGATGATCGGCTCGCTCGCCCACAGGAACCCGAACTGCACCGACAGGATCCACGCGGCGTTGAGCAGCAGGGAGAGCACCGCCGGCACCACCAGCCGCTCGTGCCGCTCGTCGTTCGCGGTGCGGAAGAGCTGCAGGACCGCGTAGCCGATGAGCCCGGCGTAGACGACACTCCAGATCGAGAAGGCCGGGCCGTCCGGTGCGATCGCGGTGGAGGACGCCGACAGGGCGCCACCGGCGGCGTCCTGGATGGGCGTGCCGCCGGCAGCGCCCGACCCGACGTACGCGCCGATGACGGCGACGACCGCGCTCACGGCCACCGCGATGCGCTTCCAGATCCTCTTCATGACAGTCCCTTTCGTCAGCATGCTGATGACCTGCACCGTAGGCGGCCGGTGGCGGCGGCCGTGCAGCGCACGTTCAGGCAGGACGCGGGGCGTGTGGCGGGGCCGCCACGGGCCTCCAGGCCGGAGACCGGCCACCCTGCGTACGGTGGGCGCGTGAGCGTCGAACTGAACACCGTCTACATCGACCGGATCGCACCGATCGCGAGTCCGTCCCTCGACGACACCTTCCGGATGCTCGACGAGCAGGGCGCCAGCGCGTGCATCGTCCTGCACCAGCCCGACGCCGAGGAACTCGGCGACGTCGCGGTCGCCCTCGGCCTGCACGAACTCGCCGTCGAGGACTCCGCCGAGGGGCACCAGCGACCGAAGCTCGAGCGCTACGGCTCGACGCTGTTCGTGGTGCTCAAGCCAGCGCTGTACAACGACCAGCAGGAAGAGGTGGCGTTCGGCGAGGTGCACGCCTTCGTCGGTGAGACCTTCTTCCTCGCCGTCGTGAAGGCCGACCCCCGCGGCAAGCAGACCGTTCCCCGGGCGCTGCAGCGGTTGAGCGGCAAGCCGGGGCTGGTGACCGTCGGCCCGCAGGCGCAGCTCTGGGCGCTGATGGACTCCATCGTCGACGGCTACGTGCCGGTGATCGACGGACTCGAGGAGGACATCAACCAGATCGAGGACCAGCTGTTCTCGGGCGAGGCCGGGGTGTCCCGGCGCGTGTACGAGCTGTTCGGCGAGGTCGTCGACTTCCAGCGAGCGGCGCGCCCCCTGGTCTACATGATCGAGAACCTGCACCGCGGCGCCGAGAAGTACCACCTGCCGATCGAGATGCAGCGGCGGTTCCGCGACGTCCTCGACCACGCGATCCGGGTGGTGGAACGCCTCGACACGTTCCGGCAGCTGCTGCAGAACGCCCTGACCGTCGACTCGACCCTGGCGGCGCAGAAGCAGAACGACGACACGAAGAAGATCTCCGGCTGGGCGGCGATCCTGTTCGCGCCGACGCTCATCGCCGCGATCTACGGGATGAACTTCACGCACATGCCCGAACTCGGCTGGACGTGGGGGTACCCGCTGTCGATCGTCGCGATGGTCCTGTTCGCCGCGATCCTGTACGTGGTGTTCAAGGTCAAGCGCTGGTTCTGAGCCACAACCGGAGCCGCGCCGCAGCCTGGGCTGCGGCGCAACCGGAGCCGCGCCGCAGCCGGATTTGCAGCGGACGGCCCCGGACCGGAAAGCTCTGACGTGCAACGACGCCGACTGGAGCCCGCATGCCGCACGAACTCGTCCACCTGACCGCCGGTGGCGTCTCGCTCGTCCTGGACTGCCGCGACGACGCGCTCCCCGCCGTCGTGCACTGGGGAGCGGCACTCGGACCGCTCGACACCGACGCGCTGACGGCCCTCGCCGACGCCGACGTCACCCCGGTGTCCCCGAACGAGATGGACGACCCGGTCCGCCTGTCGGTGCTGCCCGAGCCACACCGGGGCTGGAGCGGTCGTCCGGGGCTCGCCGGGCACCGTGACGGCGCCGACTGGTCGCCGGCGTTCACCGTGACGTCGCTCGCGGTCACCGACTCCGCGGTCACCGCCGACGCCGAGGACACCGTCGCCGGACTCACCGTCCGGGTGACCATCGAGATGCTCGGCTCCGGGCTGGTGCGGGCCCGCGCGAGCGTGACGAACACCGCCGACGGCGTGTACACCGTCGACGACCTGACGCTCGCGATGCCGATCCCCTCCGGGGCCCGCGAGGTCCTGGACTTCGCCGGCCGCTGGGGCAAGGAGCGGACCCCGCAGCGCCGCGAACTCGTCGTGGGGACCCACCAGCGCGAGGGACGGAAGGGCCGCACCGGCACCGACGCCGCGACCGTGCTGACGGTGGGGGAGCCGGGCTTCGGCTTCGCCCACGGTCAGGTCTGGGGCGTCCACACCGCCTGGAGCGGGAACCACCGGCACCACGCCGAACGGCTCGCCACCGGCCGCCAGGTCATCGGCGGCGGCGAACTCCTGCTGCCCGGCGAGGTCCGGCTCGACACCGGTGGCACGTACGAGGGGCCGTGGGTGTACTTCGCCCACGGGGACGGCCTCGACGACCAGGCCCGACGGTTCCACCGCTGGCTCCGCAGCCGCCCGCAGCACCCGACGACGCCCCGCCCGATGACGATCAACGTGTGGGAGGCCGTGTACTTCGACCACGACCTGGCCCGCCTCGTCGACCTCGCCGAGCGTGCTGCGGCCCTCGGTGTCGAACGCTACGTGCTCGACGACGGCTGGTTCCGTGGCCGCCGCGACGACCACGCCGGCCTCGGTGACTGGTACGTCGACGAGGACGTCTGGCCGGACGGACTCGGCCCCCTGGTCGACCGGGTCCGTGCGCTCGGCATGGAGTTCGGCCTGTGGTTCGAACCCGAGATGGTGAACGAGGACAGCGACCTCGCCCGCGCCCACCCGGAGTGGATCCTGCAGGCCGACGGTCGGCTGCCCGCGCGTTCCCGCGACCAGCAGGTGCTCAACCTGGCGATCCCCGAGGCCTTCGACCACGTGCTCGAACGGATGACCGCGATCATCGGCGAGTACGCGGTCGACGCCGTGAAGTGGGACCACAACCGCGACCTCGTCGAGGCGGGGTTCCCGGGCGGCGGCGCAGCGGTCCACGAGCAGACCCTCGCCGCGTACCGGTTGATGGCGACGCTCGGCGAGCGCTTCCCGTCGCTGGAGATCGAGTCGTGCTCGTCGGGTGGCGGTCGGGTCGACCTCGGCGTCATCGAGCACACCGCGAGGGTGTGGGTGTCGGACGACATCGACCCGCTGGAGCGCCAGCAGATGCACCGGTGGACGCAGCAGCTCCTGCCGCCGGAGCTGCTCGGGTCGCACATCGCGAGCGGCCGGAACCACACGACCGGTCGCGTCCACGACCTCGCCTTCCGTGCCGGCACCGCCCTGGTCGGCCACCTCGGAATCGAGTGGGACCTGGCCGGCGCGACCGCCGACGAGTCCGCTGCACTGACCGAGTGGATCGCGCTGTACCGCGAGCTCCGCCCGCTCCTGCACGGCGGTGACCTGGTGCGCTCCGACGAGGTCGACGACGCACGGCTCGTGTACGGCACGGTCGCGCCGGACCGGCAACGGGCCGTCTTTTTCCTCGCCAGCATCGGCCGCTCCGAGGTCTCCGCCACCGGCCGGGTCACCTTCCGCGACCTCGACCCCGACACGGCGTACCGCGTCGACCCGGTGGTCATCGGCGACGGCCACGACCTGGTGCGACCGGACTGGTGGTCCGGCCCGCGGGTGTTCAGCGGCCGGGTGCTCGGCACCGTCGGCCTGCAGCCACCGCTCATGCCGGCCGACTGCGTGGTGCCGTTCCGGGTGACGGCCGTCTGACGGCGGGTGGTCGGGGCTCCCGGCCTGGAGGCCCGTCCCGCGTCGGGCGGGCCCGTCGCGGTCCGTCATCGGGTGCGTCCAGCCCGTTAGGCTTCCGGTCATGCCGCACTCCGGACACGCGACCCCGGTCTGGGCCCTCAAGCTCGCCGTCGTCACCGCCCTGGTGGGCGTCTCCGGCGGCATCGCCGGCATCGCGGTCTGGCTCGCGCTCCAGCTCATCCAGTTCGTCGCCTTCGGGTACGGGTTCGGCGGGCACCTCGAGGCCGCCGACGCATCGTCGGGCCTGAACCGGTTCCTCGCGCTCACCGCGGCCGGCGTCCTGACCGGGTTCGCCTGGTGGGCGCTCCGTCGGTGGGGGCGCTCGATCGTCTCCGTCACCGCGGCAGTCGACGGCAAGCGGATGCCGGCCCTGGCGACGCTCGCGAACGCCGGCATCCAGATCCTGGCCGTGGGGCTCGGCGCGTCCATCGGCAAAGAGGTGGCGCCGCGCGAGGTCGGGGCCTGGCTCGCCCAGCTCGTCACCCGTCGTGCGGGGCTGACCGCGCGCGAGACGAAGATCCTCGTCGCCTGCGGTGCTGCGGCCGGCCTCGCCGCCGTGTACGACGTACCCCTCGGTGGTGCGCTGTTCGCGGTCGAGGTCCTGCTCGGGGAGATCAGCTTCGCGACCGCCCTGCCCGCCTTCGCCACGAGTGCGGTCGCCGCCATCACCGCCCGGCTCGTGATCCCGGACGAGGTGCTGTACCACGTGCCCGCGATGCACCTGTCGCCGTCGCTGCTCGTCTGGGCGATCGTCGTGGGACCCGTGCTGGGGCTCGCCGGGGTCGGGTTCGTCAAGCTGACCAACCGGCTGCAGGGCATCGCGCCGAAGGGCTGGCACCTGCTCGTCGTGCTGCCGGTGGTCTTCGCGATGGTGGGGCTCATCGCGATCCCGTTCCCGGAGATCCTCGGCAACGGGCGGGCGCTCGGCCTCGTCGCGATGAACACCACGCTCGACGACGCCTCGTTCGCCGGCCTCTCACCGATCGTGCTCCTGCTGCTGCTCGGGGTCCTGCGGACCGTGACCACCTCGGCCACCATCGGGGCCGGTGCGGTCGGTGGCACGCTGACCCCGTCGATCGCGATCGGTTCGGCGATCGGCGGTGGCCTGGGCGGTGCGTGGCTGCTGCTGTGGCCGGCCGACGGTCCGAGTCTGGCGGCCTTCGCCTTCGTCGGTGCGGCGGCCTTCCTCGCCACCACCATGCGGGCGCCGTTCACCGCCCTCGTGCTCGTCGTCGAGTTCACCCAGCAGGGCACCGACATCCTCGTGCCCTCGTTGCTCGCGGTGTCCGGGGCGGTCGCCGTCGGGTACGTGCTCGCCCGCCGTCGCAGCGCCCAGATGGTGTGAAGACCCCGAGCGTTCCGGTACGGACGGCGGCCCCGGGGCCTACTGTCGGCGCCAGGACGGAGCGACGGGCTCCGCACCGAGACGAGGAGCAGCCGATGGCGGGGTTCGACGACATCACGAAGAAGGCCCAGGAGTTCCTGAAGGACGGCAAGGTCCAGGACGCCCTGCAGAGCGAGAAGGCCGAGGGCGTCAGCGACAAGGTGCTCGGCGGTGTGGCCGACGCGGTCAAGAAGGCCACGGGCGGCAAGTACGACGACAAGATCGACGGTGCCCGCGACGCAGCGGACAAGAAGATCGGCAACGAGTAGCGGACGACGTGCAACGGCCCAGGACCCGGCGTGGTCCTGGGCCGTCGCCGTGCCGACTGGACGTGGTCGGGAACAACGGACACCATGGACGGGTTGCTCCGGACAGCAGCACCAGGAGGACGAGACGTGACAGTCGTGGCGCCGAACCAGCCGCTCACCGAGACCGAGGTCGAGGCGATCAAGCGGGACTTCCCGATCCTCGCGCAGGACGTGAACGGGCAGCCGTTGGCGTACCTGGACTCCGGGGCGACGGCTGAACGCCCGCGCCAGGTCCTCGACGCCGAGCGCCGGTTCCTCGAACACGACAACGCCGCCGTCCACCGCGGCGCGCACACGCTCGCGGCGCTCAGCACCGACGCCTACGAGGACGCCCGTGCCACCGTCGCCGGCTTCATCGGCGCCGCTGCCCCGACCGAGGTCGTGTGGACCGCGAACGCCACCGACGCCCTCAACCTCGTCGCCTACGGCATGGCCAACGCCAGCCGCGGCCGCGGCGGTGCCGACGCAGAGCGCTTCCGCCTGGGCACCGGTGACGAGATCCTCGTCACCGAGGCCGAACACCACGCCAACCTCGTCCCGTGGCAGGAGCTCGCCGCACTGACCGGAGCGACCCTGCGCTGGATCCCGGTCGCCGACGACGGCACCTGGACCGCCGACGACGCCGCGGCGCTGATCACCGACCGCACGAAGGTCGTCGCGTTCTCGCACGTCTCGAACGTCACCGGGATGATCGCTCCCGTCGAGCAGGTCGTCGGCCTCGCCCACGCCCGCGGCGCCCTCGTGGTGCTCGACGCCTGCCAGTCCGCACCGCACCGGCCCCTCGACGTGCAGCAGCTCGGGGTCGACTTCGCCGCGTTCTCCGGGCACAAGATGCTCGGCCCGAACGGCATCGGCGTGCTCTGGGGCCGTGCCGAGCTGCTCGACGCCCTGCCGCCGTTCCGCACCGGTGGCTCGATGATCACCACCGTGACGATGGAGGGCTCCGAGTTCATGCCGGCGCCCGAGCGGTTCGAGGCCGGCACGCAGCCCGTCTCCCAGGCGGTCGCCCTCGCCGAGGCCGTCCGCTACCTGCAGGGCATCGGCATGGAACGCGTCCGCGCCCACGAGGAGCACCTCGCCCGCCGGATGCTCGACGGTCTCGCCGCCGTGCCCGGCATCCGCCTGGTCGGCCCGCCCGCCGGCGTCCCGCGCTCCGGCCTGGTCGCGTTCGACGTCGACGGCGTGCACGCCCACGACGTCTCGCAGTACCTCGACGCGCAGGGCATCGCCGTGCGCTCCGGCCACCACTGCGCCCAGCCGCTGCACCGCCGCCTCGGTCTGGTCGCCACCAGCCGCGCGAGCACCTACGTCTACACGACCGAGCACGACGTCGACCGGTTCCTCGCAGCCGTCGCCGAGGTCCGCGGCTACTTCGGAGCGACCGCGTGAACGCCCTCGACAGCCTGTACCAGCAGGTCATCCTCGACCACGCGAAGGCGCGGCACGGCGACGGTGCGATGCCCGACGCGGATGCCTCGCACTTCGAGCGGAACCCCACGTGCGGCGACGAGATCACGGTCAGCCTGCGGCTCGAACCCGGCACCGACCGCATCGCCGGGCTCGCTTGGCAGGGCGACGGCTGCTCGATCTCGATGGCCTCGGCATCGGTCCTCACCGACATGGCCGTCGGCCGCACCGTGCCCGAGTTCCTCGCACTGACCGAGGAGTTCCGCACCATGATGCGCTCGCGCGGTGTCGGTGAGCCCGACGAGGACGTCCTCGAGGACCTCGTCGCCTTCCACGGCGTCTCCAAGTTCGTCATGCGCGTCAAGTGCGGCATGCTCGCCTGGGTCGCGGCGGAAGCAGCCGCGCGCGAGGCGACCGCGGCCCGCTGAGCCGGCTGCGGCTCGCGATCGCGACCACCGACCGACCGGGAGGCCCGTTGCGGGCCCGCCCCGCGCCTCCCGTCCGCCGCTGGTCGCCGACCGGGCCCCGGAAGGCTTGAACAGTATGCCTGTTCAAGGGGCGCGATGATCATCGAGACGGAGCGACCGGGCGCAGGCCGGGCCGACGCGATCGTGCGGGCCTACCTGACGGAGGTCGCGTCGCGGTGGTACGGGCGGGCGGCGACGACGGCCGAGGTCGACCGGGCGCTCGACGAGGAGCCGTACGACGACCTGCAGGGGGACTCCGGGGTGTTCGTCATCGCGAGTGACGGGGAAGCCGCTGTCGCCTGCGCCGGCGTGCGCTTCATCGGTGCCGTCGGCGAGCTGACGAAGGTGTTCACGCTGCCGGAGCACCGCGGCCGAGGCGTCGGTTCGGCGCTCCTGCGCCACGTCGAGGACGTCTGCAGGGGACGCGGGATCACGTCGCTGCGGCTGGACACCCGTGCTGAGCTCGCCGAGGCCTGTGCGCTCTACGAGCGGCTCGGCTTCGTCCGGGTGGCGCCGTTCAACGACGATCCGTACTCGGACCGCTGGTACGCCAAGCGGATCAGCTGATGACGCCGATCTCGCGCAGCGCGTCACCGACACTGATGCGCTCGTTCCGATCCTGCGCCTGTTCCCAGCGGGCCTCCGCGCGCGCGATGGCCTGGTCGTCGAGACCCAGGAGCTCGTAGAGCCCGTCGAGCTCACGCGGTGCGAGGTGCATGAACCGCAGCGGGAACTTCCGTTCGGGGCTCGCGTAGCTCTGCTGGGCGAGCTGGTCGAGGACGCCCGGGTCGGTCTCTCGCTGTTCCATGAGCAGGACGACGGCTCGTGACCTCGTCATCATGAGGAAGGCGGACCGCACGTTCTCGTCCGGATCGGTCGCCAGGGTGATCTCGACGGCGAGGGGGAGGTCCTCTTCGCAGGCGAGCTCCCAGCGCTGCGAGGTGTCCCCGTGGATCGCCGTGAGCATGTCCGGGTGGACGCCGAGGCCGCGCTCGCCGCGTTCCGGTCGCAGCGAGGTCGGGCGGGGGTCGTCCCCGACGCGGGCGGTGGGGAAGCCGACGCCCGTGTACACGGTGTGGGCGATCGGCAGGAACTGGAGCGCCTGGTGCAGTGCGGTCGCGGCGTCCTGCACCGCCGGAGCGGTCACGTCACCGTCGGCGGCCGCGATGGCGGTGGCGTAGTCGGAGAGTGCGGTGTGCTGCTGCTCGATGGCTCGGGCGAACATCTCCTTGCCCCTGGCGGTGTCGCCGAGGAGCCGTGGGTCCAGGTGCAGCGTGACGGCGCTCGGGTCCTGCAGGTGTCCCCGTGGCGTGCCACCGCCCGACATCGTGAAGCTGAAGGTCTCGTCGTCGGGCACGTCGGCATCGGTCACGTCGCTGACGCTACCGGCTCAGGGAAGCGTGACGACGAGCTTCCGGGCGGAGACACCGGCGCGGAGTTCGGCGAGGGCGTCCGGGATCGCGGCGAGTCCCGATCCGACGACGGACGCGGTCGGGGTGGCACGGTACCGCCCGGTGCGGAGCGCCTCGGGCAGGAAATCGCGGTAGATCGCGGGGCCGACCTCAGACTCCGTCGGGCGGCCGCCCCAGATCGCGGTGACGTGGACCCCGTGTCGGCGCTCGAGCCGCGCCCGGATCGTCGTCACCGGTGTCGGGTACGCCGACGCGAGTCGACCTGAGCCGGTGGCGGCTCGGACGATCGGGAGCGTGCGGGTCAGCGAACCCTGGCCGAAGGCGAGGGTGCCGGCGAGCTCCCGGTCGGCGAGTGCCTCGAGGATGCGGCGTGCGGTACCGTCGTCGCGGTAGTCGAACACGGCCTCGGCCCCGAGGTCCTGCACGAACCCGTGGTTCTTCGGCGATGCGGTGCCGATCACGGCGTACCCGGCGGCCCGGGCGAGTTGGACGGCGTTGGCGCCGACGCTCGTGGACGCACCCCACACCAGGACGACCCCGTCGCGATCGACCGCATCGGCCGTGGGGAGCGACAGCGCGAGCTGGTCCGGCTCGAAGAGCCCTGCCGCGGCGGTCGAGACGGCGAGCGGCAGCACCGCCGCCTGCTCGGCGGGCAGGGCATCCGGAACCGGGGTCGTCACACGGTCGAGCAGCAGGACCAGGTGCTGGAAGGCGCCTTCGGCAGCACTGTTCCGGTGCTGTTCCTGCCCCGCGGCGTGCCCGACGACCCGGTCGCCCACGCGGAAGCGCTCGACGTCCGGGCCGATCGCGACGACCGTGCCGGCGACGTCCGACCCGAGGACCGCGGGGAACCGCAGCTTCGGGAACACCAGGTGCCGGAAGAGCCCGCCGACGGCGTCGACCGGGTTGACGGCAACCGCCTCGGCGCGGACGACGAGTTCGTCGGGGCCGGGCTGGGGGACCGGTGCGGGCCCGACGGTGAACCGCCCGGTCGACGTGGTCCAGAGTGCTGCGTTGCCCGATGGCGACATGGTGTCCCGATCTCTTGCTCGAAGTGAGTCATGACACGACGTGTCATCGCCCAGTCAACCATGACACGACGTGTCATCACCACTACTGTGGACACATGCGTTGGTCTCCGGATGCCCGAGGGCGACTCGAGCGAGCGGCGTTCGAGCTCTTCGCTGAGCAGGGCTACCAGGCGACGACCGTGCCGCAGATCACCGCACGGGCCGGCCTGACGACCCGCACCTTCTTCCGGTACTTCGCCGACAAGCGCGAGGTGATCTTCGCCGGTGATGAGATCCCCGACCTCGCCCGGGCCGCCATCCAGGGTGCACCGGCCGGGATCGACCCGCTCGACATCGTCGTGCACGGCCTCCGCACCGTCGCCGACGAGCGGTTCGAGGGGCGGCACGGCGAGGTCGGCTCGGTGCGGCGGCTGGTGCTGTCCGAGTCGTCGCTCCGGGAGCGCGACGCCCGGAAGCGCGCCGACCTGACGGACGCGGTGCGCGAGGCCTTCGCCCACCGCGGGCTCGATCCGTCCGAGGCAGCGGTCATCGCCGAGACGACCGTGATGCTGTTCCACCTGGCCCTCGAGGCCTGGCTCACCGGACCGTCCGAGCGCCGGATGGCCGACGTGGTCGACGAGCAGCTCAGTGCACTCCGTGGGGTGCTCGATCGGCGACCCGCAGCGTCATGAACACGTCGACGCCGTCCTCGGTGTCGAGCACGAAGCCGTGTCGTTCGTAGAGTCGGCGAGCCGGGCTGCCCACCAGCACGTTGAGCCGCGTCGGGCCGTCGTGGGGCTCGTCGAGGACGGCGCGCAGCACGGTCGAACCGACTCCACGCCCCTGGACGTCGGGCGCGAGGTAGAAGTGCTCGACCCAGCGGACGTCGTCCTCGACCCGCACGGTGATCGACCCGACGTCGCGACCGTCGACCACGACGATGCGGGTCAGCTGCGGCTGGAACGCGTCGCGGAGGCGCTGTCGGACGCGCGTCTCGTCGAACACCCCGAGGCGTGTCAGGTCGTCGCGCAGCACCACGGCCCGGAGCTCGACGAGCCACTCGAGGTCCTCGGTGGTGCTGTCCCGCAGTGTGACGTCCATCCGCTCAGCCTACGAACCCCGGTGCACCGTCATCGACCTCGTACGCTTGCCCGATGGACCGCGACGGCGTCATCGACCTTGTCGCGTCCCGCCGCGCCTCTGCCCGTGCACCGATCGTCGTCGGTGTCTCCGGCTACTGCGGATCCGGCAAGTCGACGCTGACGCGCACGCTCGTCGAGAGGCTCCCCGGCGCGGTCCGCATCCGCGGCGACGACTTCCTCGACCCCGTTCGGTCCCATCAGCGGTCCGCCGACTGGGACGGCGTCGATCGTCCCCGTCTGGTGTCGTCGGTGCTCGAACCGCACCGAGCCGGTCGGGCGAGCACGTTCCGGCGGTTCGACTGGTCGGTCCGAGCCCTCGGCCCGGCCGAGCCGCTGCCGCGGACGGACGTCCTGGTCGTCGACCTGATCGGACTCTTCCACCCCGACGCGCTCCCGCACCTCGACGTCAGCATCTGGTGTGACGTCGACCTCGACACGGCGGTGCGTCGGGGCACGGCTCGTGACCGCGCGCTCGGGCGCAGGCACGATGCGCTCTGGCGGGACGTGTGGGTCCCCAACGAGCGTGACTTCGAGGATCGGTACGCACCGAAGGACGCCGCTTCGGCGCGCTACGCGCCCTGACGCCGCAGCGACGTCACCATGCTCCGCAGGATCTGACGGGCCTCGGTCTGCTGGTCCGCGCTCAGATCGGCGAGCATCCGCTGCTCAACCCCGCGGATCGCCGCACTCGCCTGCGCCAGGCTCCGTCGCCCGCTGTCGGTCAGCTGCGTGGGGAGCGCCTTGCCGACCGACGGTTCGGTGGCACGGGTGACGAAGCCGTCCCGCTCCAGGGTCTGCAGCAGCACGTTCATCGACTGCCGGGTGACGAAGGTTCCTCGCGCGAGCTCGGAGTTCGACAGGCCGGGGCGCTGCGCGAGCAGTTCGAGGCAGGAGTAGTGCGTCACCGTCATGCCGAGCGGGCGCAGCACGGCCTCCATCGACGCCCGGAGGGCGCTCGCGGTCTCCTTCAGCAGGTAGCCGATCGACGTCTCGAGGTGGATGCCGGTGTCGTCTTGACGCATGTCAGTAGTCTGACATAGCTTGTCCTGTGTCAGAAGACTGACACGTACCCAAGGAGCACTCCATGCCCGTCACCGGCCCCGACTTCATCTCCCTGCAGACCCGCGACCTCGATGCCTCGCAGGCGTTCTACGAGCGCTACCTCGGCCTCGTCCGCTCGCAGACCGGCCCGCCGCACGCCGTCGTGTTCGAGACCACGCCGATCGCCTTCGCCCTGCGCGACCTGGTGCCCGGCACGGACCTCGACGCGGTGGCGCAGCCCGGCGTCGGCGCCGCGGTCTGGCTGCACGCAACGGACGTGCAGGCGATCCACGATGCGCTGGTCGCCGACGGCCACCGCATCGTCTCGGCGCCGATCGACGGTCCCTTCGGTCGGACGTTCACGTTCGCCGACCCCGACGGCTACCACGTCACGCTCCACGACCGCGCCTGAGCCCTGGAACCAGCCACGCGCCCGCCGCGGGTGACGTGACGGACGCGGGGCGGGCCTCCAGGCCGGTGCCGGAGTCGACCGTCACGCTTCGTCACGATCCGTGACGGTCGCAGGTGTCCGACGTAGCGTCTCGACCCGTGACCACCAGCAGCGAGCACCGGCAGATCCGCTTCAACGCGTTCGACATGAACTGCGTCGCGCACCAGTCCTCCGGACTGTGGCGGCACCCCCGCGACCGGTCGCGGGACTACCGCGACCTGACCTACTGGACGGACCTGGCGAAGACGCTCGAGCGCGGGGCGTTCGACGGCATCTTCATCGCCGACGTCCTGGGCACCTACGACGTGTACGGCGGGTCGAACGAGGCCGCGCTCCGCACCGGGTCGCAGGTGCCCGTGAACGACCCGATCCTGCTCGTGTCGGCGATGGCATCGGTGACCGAGCACCTGGGCTTCGGCATCACGGCCGGCACCGCGTACGAGCACCCGTACCCGTTCGCCCGACGCATGTCGACGCTCGACCACCTGACCAAGGGCCGGGTCGGCTGGAACGTCGTCACCGGGTACCTGCCGAGTGCCGCGCGGAACATGGGCCAGACCGACCAGCTGTCGCACGACGACCGGTACGACGTGGCGGACGAGTACCTCGAGGTCCTCTACAAGCTCTGGGAGGGCTCGTGGGAGGACGACGCCGTCGTCGCCGACCGCGAAGCCGGGGTCTTCACGGACCCGGCGAAGGTGCACCCGATCGAGCACCACGGCACGCACTTCGACGTGCCGGGCATCCACCTGTCCGAACCGTCCGTGCAGCGCACGCCCGTCATCTACCAGGCGGGCGCGTCACCGCGCGGCATCCGCTTTGCCGCGGAGAACGCGGAAGCGGTCTTCGTGGGCGCACCGACCGTCGAGCAGCTCGCGTCGACCGTCGCGAAGGTCCGGGACGCCCTGGAGGCAGCTGGTCGCGACCGGTACGCCGCCCGCGTCTACACGCTGCTCACCGTGATCACGGACGCCACCGACGAGCTGGCCCAGGCGAAGTACGAGGACTACCTGTCGTACGCGTCGGAGCTCGGCGCGCTGGTGCTCAACTCCGGCTGGATGGGCGTCGACCTGTCGCAGTGGGACCCGGACCAGCCCCTCGGTGACGTCGAGTCGAACGCGATCCAGTCGGCGGCGGCGAACATCGCGGCAGCGACGGGGGAGGACGGGTCGAAGTGGACGATCCGTGACCTGGCGCGGCAGACGGCGATCGGCGGGCTCGGCCCGGTGGCGGTCGGTGGGGGAGCGACGATCGCCGACCGGCTGCAGGAGATCCAGGAGCTCACCGACGTCGACGGCTTCAACCTGGCGTACGCGGTGACCCCGGGCACGTGGGAGGACGTCATCGAGTTCGTGATCCCGGAGCTCCGTGCCCGTGGGGCCTACCCGGAGGAGTACGAGCCGGGGTCGCTCCGCCAGAAGCTGCACGGCCGCGGAGACCGGCTGCCCGACGAGCACCGTGGGGCGTCGTTCAGGATCGGGAGCCGGGCGGTCGTAGGCTGATCGGGTGATCGAGTCGTCCGTGGTCGTGCGTCCTGCGACCCCGGACGAGACCGACACCTGCATCGACCTCTGGGCCGCGGCCGTGGCTGCCCGTGACGGTGCCTCCGAGGACCCGGCAGTGCGGGAGCGCGCGCGGCAGAAGTTCGCGGCGGAGCACGTCGCCTGGCTGGTGGCTCCCGGCCCGGACGGCGCGGTCGACGGCTTCGTGCTCGTCACGGCACCGGGCACCGGTCGGTCGACGGACCCGGCGGACGCCGCCTACCTGTCGTTGCTCGCGGTGCGTCCCGGGGTGCAGGCCCGCGGGGTCGGACGGTCGCTGCTGTCCGAGGCGGTGCACGACGCCCGGGCCGCCGGACACCCCCGCGTGGTGCTGCACGTGCTCGGCGACAACGACCGGGCGGTGCGGCTGTACGAGGCGGGCGGCTTCGTGGCGACGGGCGACGAGTTCGCGCACGCGCTGAGCGGGGTCACCACCCGCGTGTACGTCGCGGGCTGAGCGGGCCGCGGCTGGCTGGCGCTGGCTATGCGTCCTGACCGCGCACCGGCGTCCACGTCGGGTAGGTCGCCGAGCGTCCGTCGCCGGACGACGTGCGGGTGATCCGGCGCTGGACCCACGGCAGGACGTACTCGCGGTAGTAGCGGAGTTCCTCGCCCAGACGGGTCCGGGCGGCACCGGGGTCCGCGGGTTCGACCGGCGCGGGGCCGTCCAGGACCGCGTGCAGCGCCAGGTCCGCGACGCGCTGGTGCCCGGTGGCGTTCATGTGCAGCCGGTCGTCCGACCAGAACTCCGCGCGGCGCAGGTGCGGGTCGCGGGAGACGTCGACGAACGGCAGGCGACGGCGTCGGGCGAGGGTGCCGAGCGCCTCGGCCCAGGCATCACCGCGGCGGTTGATCAGGGAACCGAGGGGCAGGCGGGCGCTCGGGTCGGCCGGGCTGAGGAGCGCCAGGCGCGCCCCGGTGGCCTCGACGCGGTCGGCGGCGGCCTCGACCTGCCCGATCAGCGCGTCCACCTCGAAGCGCGGGCGCAGCAGGTCGTTGCCGCCGGCGCAGAAGGTGATGAGGGTCGGCGCCGGGTCGAGCGCGAGGGCGGCCCCGAGCTGGCCGTCGAGGACCCCGGCGAGCAGTCGGCCGCGCACCGCGAGGTTCGCGTACGAGACGTGGGCGTCCGAGGCGCCCGCCATCGCGCTCGCGAGTCGTCCGGTCCAGCCGGGGAACGGAGCGGGTCCGGCGTCGCCGATGCCCTCCGAGAAGCTGTCGCCGATCGCGACGTAGCGGATGGTGTCGTGCATGCGCCCCATCATCGTGCACATGCCTGTGCAGGTTCCCGGCACGACCCTCGTACCGGGAACCCGCATCAGCGAACCCTCACAGCACCGCCTTCGGCACCCGGTGCAGGGTGACCGCACCGACGGCGGCGAAGGGGTGCAACGGGTCCGGGGCGGTGGAGCCGGTCGGCCCGCCGAGCTTCGAGTCACCGACCGCGCTGAGTACCGCGTAGGCGTCCTCGGGGGTCCAGCCGTGCTCGTCGACGAGGAACGCGAAGGCGTCCTCGTACCCGCGCCGGACGCTCTCCTGCACGGGGTCGCCGAGGCCGACGAACAGCCAGTCGTCGGCGGTCTCGATGCGGGGTGCGCGGAGCACCGGGCCGCCCTTGACCAGGTCGACGGAGACGATCGCGGTGCCCTGGGCCTCGATGGCGACGAACGACGACTCGCCCTCGGCCATGAGCGCGTGGATGTCGCCGATCGACAGCAGCGCACCGGGGACCCGGACAGGCAGTGAGACGGTCGAGCCGGGGCGGGCCTCGGTGACGTCCATGTTGCCGCCCTCCGGGTAGGCCGGCATGATCGTCGAGTTCTCGCCCTCGGCCGGGGCCGTCCCGATGCACCCGATCATCGGCCGGACGGGGAACCGGTGCCGGTCGGACACCTGCACCATGTCGTCCGAGATCGGGCAGCGGCGGGCGAAGACCCGGTCGCCCATCACGTGCTGCAGGGCCCCGGAGCCGGGCAGGGACACCGACCAGCCGTGCGTGGTCAGCTCGATGGCGTGGATGGTCACCACGAGGGTGTCGCCGGGTTCCGCCCCCTCGACGAACACCGGGCCGGTCACCGGGTTGATCGTTGCCTGCAGCTGCGCCATGTCGTGGTGCTGGTCGAGTTCGGCGTAGACGGCGTCGGTGGTCTCGAAGCCGATGGTCTCGCCGGTGCCGGGGCGGACCCGCAGCACGGGCTCCCGGTCGGCCGAGAACCCGGGGCGGCCGAGGGTGTTCGGCAGGAAGTGGTCCGGGGTCATCGTGCGTCCTCCGTCGTCGGTTCTGCTTCGGAGCCCACCTCGGTGGAGCGGCCGGTGCGTCGGTAGTACAGGAACACGGCCGCGCCGACGATCAGCCAGATGATCCCGCCGACCTTCGCCTCGACCGCGGCGTTGAGCAGGACGTACCCGATGATCAGGAACCCGACCAGCGGCACGACCAGGTGCAGCAGCCAGTTGCGCGACTTCCCCTTGACGACGTGGTGCACGAAGACGGACACGTGCAGGAGCATGAAGCCGAAGAGCGCGCCGAAGTTCACGAGCGACGAGATCGTGTCGATCTGCCCGACGAAGAAGAGCACCAGGATCGCGGAGAGCACCGAGACGACGATGATCGCGTTCTGCGGCACCTGGCGCCCGTTGAGCTTGTGCAGGAACGCGGGCAGCTGACGGTCGCGGCTCATCGAGAAGAGCAGGCGGCTCGTCGCGGCCTGCGCGGCCATGGCGTTCGCGATGCCGACGGCGAGCACGTTGACGGCGAAGAACGCGGTGGCCCACCCGCTCGACGAGGCCTGCTCGACGATGGTGAAGAAGGCGTTGCCGGCCTCGCTGTCCGAGAACGAGTCCCGCCCCGCGGCCAGGGCGGATGCGAGCCAGGTCTGCAGGATGAACAGGAACGCCACGATGACGAGCGCCAGGATCATCGCCGTGCCGGCTCCGCCACGACGGCCGGTGGACTCCTCGGACAGCGTCGAGATGCCGTCGAAGCCCAGGAAGCTCAGCACCGCGATCGACAGGGCCGAGGCGATGAGCGGCGCCGACACCTTGGCCGGGTCCCAGATCTGCTCGGTGCCGAAGGACGCGTCGGGGATCGTGCCACCGGTCAGCGCGACGATCGCGATGACGACGAAGATCGCGACGAAGACGAGCTCGATGAGCAGGAAGATGCGGTTCGCGAGCTTGAGCGAGGACACCCCGGCCAGGTTGATGACGGTGTTGATCGCGACGAACACGAGTGCCCACAGCCAGCGGGGCGTGCCCGGGAAGATGCCGACCATGCTCTCCGCGGCGAACACGTAGAGCAGCGTCGGGACGAGCAGGTAGTCGAGCAGGATCGCCCAGCCGGCGAAGAACCCGGCGGTGGGGTGGATGCCGCGGCCGACGTACGAGAACACGCTGCCGGCGAGGGGGATCGACTTCGCCATCTGCGCGTAGGCCAGGGCGGTGAAGATCATCGCGACGAGGCCGACGAGGTACACCAGCGGCACCATGCCGCTGGAGGCGTTGTAGACGGTCCCGAAGATCGCCCAGGGGGCGATCGGGACCATGAAGACCAGGCCGTAGATGAGCAGGTCGGTGGTGGAGACGGAGCGCTTGAGCTCCTGCTTGTAGCCGTAGGCCTCGAGCTGCTGCTGTGCGGAGAGCTCGCTGTGCTGCTGCGACATGTCGGGTTCCGTTTCGGGTGGAGGGACGGGTGCGGCGGTGGGGGTGGGGACTGCTTGCCTGGAGGCGCGGGGCGGGCCCGTCCCGCGCCTCCAGACCGAAGGTGGCCGGGTCAGGCGTCGTCGTGCGCGGCCAGGAAGGCCGCGACGACCCGGCGGAACTCCGCCGGCTGTTCCAGGTGCGAGCAGTGGCTCGCGCCGGGGAAGACATGCTGCTGGACGTCGGCGATCCGCTCGACGAACGGCGCCCACGTGGCGGGCGTGGCCTCGTCGTGCTCGCCGGCGACGACGAGCGTCGGCACGGCGACGCGGTCGAGCCGGTCGACGATGGTCCAGTCGCGCATCGTGCCGATGACGTGGAACTCGTTCGGGCCGTTCATCGTGTGGTAGACCGTCGGCTCGCGCTCCATCTGCTCCTCGGAGTCGACGAAGTCCTGCGGCATCGGGACCACGCGGCAGACGTGCCGCTCGTAGAAGACCTGCGTCGCCGCCAGGTACTCGGGGTCGTCGACGGTGCCGGCCGTCTCGTGCCGGGTCAGGGCGTCCTGCACGTCGGCGGGCAGCTGCGCGCGGAGCTCGGCGGCGCCGTCGACCCAGAGCTGCATCGACGCGGGGGAGTTGCAGATCGCCAGCGACCGGAGCCCCGCGGGCTGCTGCACCGCGATCTCGGCGCCGAGCATGCCGCCCCACGACTGCCCGAGCACGTGGTGGTCGCCGAGCCCGAGGTGCTCGACCAGGGCGGCGTACTCGTCGACGAACAGCTGCGGCTGCCAGGTGTCGACCGGCGCGTCCGGGCGGTGGCTGCTCCGGCCGCAGCCGAACTGGTCGTGGTGGACGACGGTCCGGCCGGTCTCGTCGGCCAGGGCCGCGAGGTTCCGGAGGTAGTCGTGGGCCATGCCGGGCCCGCCGTGCAGGACGACGAGGGGCAGCGCGCCCGCGACCGGGGTGTCGGGCGTGGTGACTCGGTACCAGGTCTCGCCGTCGCGGAACGGCATCGTGGATTCGGTGATGCTGGACATGGGGGTCAGCATGGAGCGGAAAAAGGTCCCACGCAATACCTTTTCTGCTGCCTTAACGTGGTCGTAACACCGCGAAGGGGGTCCGTGTGTCCGATCGTGCGACCGAGACGCGCGTCGACGAGGTCGAGGACCGCCTCGTGACCGCCGTCGCCGTGGGTGAGTACCTGCCCGGCGCGAACCTGCCGCCGGAACGCGAACTGGCCGGCCTGCTCGGCGTCGCCCGGGTCACCGTGCGCGGTGCGATCGCGCGGCTCGTCGAACGGGGGCTGCTCGAGACCCGTCGAGGCCGGGGCGGCGGCACGTTCGTCCGCACCGAGTGGCCGGACAACTCTTCGGACGCCGTCGGGCGGGTGCTGCTCGCCCGGTGGGAGGCGATCCAGGACACCGCCGACGCCATCGCGCTCCTGCACGGGGCGCTCGCGACGGCCGCCGCGGAACGGGTCACCCCGGACGACGCCGCCCTGATCCGTGCACGGCTCGAGGTGTTCCGCGACGCCACCTCGGGGCTCGAGAAGCAGCAGGCCGACGCCGTGCTGCACCGGACGATCATCGACGCCGCGCGGAACGACGCCCTGCGGACGGCGCTCGCCGGGTTGGAGGCGCAGATCTCCATCGCCGCCCCGGCGCACCTGTGGGGCACGGCCGAGGGCATGGCGGAGATGGAGACCCGCGCGCTCCACGAGCACGAACTGCTGGTGGACGCGGTGTGTTCGGGGCGGGCACCCGAGGCGGGCGTGATCGCCCGGCAGCACGTCGGGATCGACGTCGAACTGCTCGAACGGGCCGTACGGCGGACGGGGCAGGTGCCCCGCCACTGAGAGGACGGTCTGTCGGTCGGTGTGTTGGTCGGTCGGTGCGGCGGTCGGTCGTCAGTGCACGGCGGGTGCCGGCACCGGGTAGACGTCGTCGGGCATCGGCCACGGCGCCCACTTCGGCCGCGGCGCGTACACCAGGTACGGCTGCGGCGTCGGGTAGCTGACGAGCTCGAGTGTCGACCCCCACGGCGTGCGCGTGTAGACGAACCGGTTACCGGCCCCCGCCTCGTCACCACGCAGGTCGCGCGGGTCGGAGTTCCGGGTACCGCCGGCTGACTCGACCCGGGCGAGCGTCTCGTCCAGGTCATCGGCGTACATCGCCAGGTGCTGCCACCCCAGGTCGGACGGGTGTGCGGCGTTCCGCTGCTCGGGCCCCAGGTACTCGAACAGCTCGAGCCCCGGCCCCTCCGGCAGCGCGAGCATCCGCATGGCTCCCTGCGCCATGGTGCTCGGGATGCCGAGGTAGCCGTGCGCCTCGGAACTGCTGTTCGGCGTCTCGTCACGACGCCGCATGTCGTACAGGACGACGGCGTCGAACGCCGCCTCGAAGAACTGCGTGGCTGCGTCGATGTCCGGCACCGTGACGCCCACGTGGTCGATCCTGATTCCCCTGCTCATGGTCGATTCGTACCACCGGCGGTCCCCGCGGCTCGGGTCGGGGCGAGGTCCGTGCGGGGTCGGTGCCCATCGATGCGGCAAGCCGCACCGCGGCTCCGCGCGCGGCACCGGGCGCGGTCGGCGCCGGTCTCGACCACCGTCCCGGAACGGTCGTTCCAGGACGGGGTGCGGGACACGCGACCGTTACACGAGGGAAACGGCGGGGGCGAAGTCGCTCCGTAGCTTCGTGCTCAAGCACGCACCGCCCCGCTTCCCACTCCCTCGGAGGACGCCATGGCTACCGACATCGCGACACCAGTCGCCGCGCCCCACGCCCCCACCACGACCGCCGCTCCCGCACCAGCGGGTGCCGGTGTCGTCAAGCCCGGGTACGACCCGGCGCTCACGAACGAGGACCTCGCCCCGCTGCGCGAGCAGCGCTGGACGAGCTACAACTTCTTCGCGTTCTGGATGTCCGACGTGCACTCCGTCGGCGGCTACGTCACCGCCGGGTCGCTCTTCGCCCTCGGCATCGCGAGCTGGCAGGTGCTCATCGCCCTGGTGGTCGGCATCCTCATCGTGCAGGTCTTCGCCAACCTGATCGCCAAGCCGTCGCAGCGCACCGGTGTGCCGTACCCGGTGATCAACCGCGCGGTGTTCGGGGTGCTCGGCGCGAACGTCCCCGCCATCATCCGCGGCCTCATCGCGATGGCCTGGTACGGCGTGCAGACCTTCCTCGCCGCCCAGTCGCTGAACATCATCTTCCTCAAGTTCATCCCGGCGTCCGCGGGGCTGCTCGACCACTCGTTCCTCGGGCTGTCGGCCCTGGGGTGGATCTCGTACGCGATCCTCTGGGTGGCGCAGGGCGCGCTGTTCTGGATGGGCATGGAGGCCATCAAGCGGTTCATCGACTGGGCCGGACCGGCGGTCTACGTGGTGATGATCGTGCTCGCGGTCTACCTGGTCAGCCAGGCGGGCATCGGCAACATCTCGTTCACCCTGTCGGCCGGCGAGCCGCTGTCGTTCGGGGCGTCGATCCCGGTGATGCTGTCCGCGGTCGCCCTGGTGGTCAGCTACTTCTCCGGCCCGATGCTGAACTTCGGTGACTTCTCGCGCTACGGCCGGTCGTTCCGTGCGGTCAAGCGCGGCAACTTCTGGGGTCTGCCGATCAACTTCCTGTTCTTCTCGGTCCTGACGGTCCTCTGCGCCAGTGCGACGGTGCCGGTGTTCGGCAAGCTCATCACCGACCCGATCGAGACCGTGCAGGCCATCGGAGCACCCTTCGCGATCCTGCTCGGTGGCCTGACCTTCGTCACGGCGACCGTCGGCATCAACATCGTGGCGAACTTCATCAGCCCCGCGTTCGACTTCTCGAACGTGGCACCCCGGAAGATCTCGTGGCGGGCCGGTGGCATGATCGCCGCGGTCGGCTCCGTGCTCCTCACCCCGTGGAACTGGTACGGCAACGACCAGGCGATCCTGTACACGCTCGGGGTGCTCGGTGCGCTGATCGGCCCGCTGTTCGGCATCCTCATCGCGGGCTACTACATCGTCGGCAAGCAGCGCATCGCGATCGACGACATGTACTCCACGAGCCGTACCGCCCGGTACTGGTACCGCGGCGGGTTCAACCCGAACGCCATCTGGACCCTCGTGGTCACCGGCGCGATCTCGGTGGCGAGCGCGGTCCTGCCCCCGGCACTCGGCGTGCTGCCGTGGCTGGCGAGCTACAGCTGGTTCATCGGGTGCGGACTGGGCCTCGTCGTCTTCTGGGCGCTCGAGCGTGTCCGGCCGAGCATGCCCGTGCTCGACGCGGACGACCCCTCGGTCGACGACGGCGCGGCCGTCGGTCGCGCCTGACCGCCGGCGTCGCGGCCCGTCCTCCACAGGGCGGGTCGCGGCGCTCGGTCGTCCACAGATCCGCACCACGGCCGGGAGGCCCGCCCCGCCCCCGCCACGATGGTCACCACCCAGCACCACCCAGCACCACCGGTTCCACCGCTCCACTCGCTCCACCGGAAGGACCCCGATGCGCATCCGCGTCGTCAACCCCAACACCACCGCGTCGATGACACGGGCGATCGGCGTCGCGGCCCAGGCCGCCGCGGCCCCCGGCACGCTGGTCGAAGCGGTCGAACCCTCGATGGGGCCGGCCTCGATCGAGAGCCACTACGAAGAAGCCCTGGCCGTGCCCGGGCTACTCGAGCAGATCGCCCGCGGTGAGCAGGACGGGGTGGACGCCTTCGTCGTCGCCTGCTTCGGGGACCCGGGGCTCGACGCCGCGCGGGAGCTCGCGACGGTGCCGGTGATCGGGATCGCCGAGGCCGGGTTCCACGCCGCCGCGCTGCTCGGCCGGCGGTTCGGCGTCGTCACCACCCTGGCGCGGACCACCGGCCGCGCCCACGAGCTCGCCCAGCGCTACGGCTTCGCCCCGCTCGTCACGGAGATCCGGGCGTGCGAGGTCCCGGTGCTCGAACTCGACGATCCCGAGTCCAGTGCACGGGCGCTCGTGATCGAGGAGTGCCGAGCGGTCATCGACGGCGGAGCCGATGTCGTCGTGCTCGGGTGCGCGGGCATGGCCGACTTCTGCGCCGAGGTCTCGCTGGCCATCGGGGCACCGGTCGTCGACGGCGTCGCGGCCGCCACGGTCCTGGCGGAGTCGCTCGTCCGGCTCGGGTTGTCCACCGGCAAGCGCGGCGAGTACGCCCTGCCGCCGGTGAAGGCGATGTCGGGGCTGCTGGCGGGCTTCGAACACCACCCGGCGACGGTCGTGACGGCCGGAGCGGGCGCGTGACGGGCCTCCCGGCGGGCGGCACGGCAGACCTGGTCGTCCGCGCGCAGCGAGCTTGGGTCGACGGCACGTTCCGTCCAGCTGCGGTCGTCGTCCACGACGGCCGGGTCACCGGCGTCCTGCCCGTCGACGCGGTCGTCGACGCCGTGCAGGACCACACCGTGCCGGACGGGCAGGTGCTGCTCCCCGGGCTCGTCGACACCCACGTGCACGTCAACGAACCCGGCCGCACCGAGTGGGAGGGCTTCGCGTCCGCGACCCGGGCCGCCGCGATGGGCGGGGTCACCACGATCGTGGACATGCCGCTCAACTCCATCCCCGCGACCACCACGGTCGAGGCGCTCGCCGTCAAGCGTGCGAGTGCCGAGGGTCGGGTCGCGGTCGACGTCGGGTTCTGGGGCGGCGCGGTCCCCGCGGGTCTCGGCTCGCTCGACGCCCTGCACGACGCTGGCGTCTTCGGGTTCAAGTGCTTCACGGCGCCGAGCGGTGTCGACGAGTTCCCGCACCTCGACCCCGAGCAGCTCCGCGTCGCGATCGCCGAGGTCGCCCGGATCGACGCGCTGCTGATCGTGCACGCCGAGGACCCGGAACACCTCGTGCCGCACCAGGCGCTCGGCGGCCGGTACGCCGACTTCCTGGCCACCCGGCCCGTCGCCGCCGAACGGTCCGCGATCGCGCAGGTCATCGACGGCGCGCGGGCGACCGGTGCGCGGGTACACGTGCTGCACCTGTCCGACGCGGGCGCGCTGCCGATGCTCCGCGCGGCGAAGGAGGACGGCGTCCGGATCACGGTCGAGACGTGCCCGCACTACCTGTCGTTCGAGGCGGGCACGATCCCGGACGGCGCGACCGCCTACAAGTGCTGCCCGCCGATCCGCGACGACGCCAACCGTGACGCGCTGTGGGCCGGCGTGCTCGACGGCACGATCGACCTCGTCGTGTCGGACCACTCGCCCTCCACCGCCGACCTGAAGACCGATGACTGGGGCCTCGCCTGGGGCGGGGTCGCCGGCCTGCAGGTCGGGTTCCGGGCGGTGTGGACCGAGGCCGAGCGTCGCGGGATCCCGCTCGAGGCGCTGCTCCCGCTGTTCACGACCGGTCCGGCCGCCCTGGTCGGGCTGCGCGACCGCGGGGTGATCGCTCCCGGTGCCCTGGCGCACTTCGTTGTGTTCGACCCGTCCGCCGAGTCGGTCGTCGACGTCGCCGGGCTCGAGCACCGCAACCCGGTGTCCGCGTTCGACGGGCTCCGCGTGCGTGGCAGCGTCACCGAGACCTGGCTCCGCGGCCGTCGCATCGCCACGGCGGACGGGGGCGTGGTCGGCGTCGAGGGGCAGCTGGCCGGACGACCCGTGCTCGCGGCGGAAACACCCCTGTAACGATCGTTCCGGTATCGTCGGATCAGGAACGGAAGGAACCACCATGCTCCCAGTGAACCCACCCGCCCGTCTCCTCATGGGGCCCGGCCCGATCGACGCCGACCCGCGCGTGCTCCGTGCCCTGTCGACGCCGCTCGTCGGCCAGTACGACCCCTGGATGACCTCGACGATGAACGAGACGCAGGCGCTCTACCGCCGCGTGTTCGGCACCCGCAACGATGCGACGCTGCTCGTGGACGGCACCTCGCGCGCGGGGATCGAAGCGGTGCTGGTGTCACTGCTCGCCCCGGGTGACCGCGTGCTCGTGCCGGTGTTCGGTCGGTTCGGGCACCTGCTCGCCGAGATCGCCGGCCGTGCCGGGGCCGAGGTCCACACCATCGAGACCGACTGGGGTCAGGTCTTCACGCCGTCCGCCATCGAGTCGGCGATCGCCCGCGTCCGGCCGAAGGTGCTGGCGGTCGTGCAGGGCGACACCTCGACCACGATGAACCAGCCGCTCGACGAACTCGGTGCGATCTGCGAGCGGTACGGCGTCCTGCTCTACACCGACGCCACCGCGACGGTCGGCGGCAACCCGCTCGAGGTCGACGCCTGGGGGATCGACGCCGTGAGCGCCGGGCTGCAGAAGTGCCTCGGCGGCCCGTCCGGCAGTGCGCCCGTCACGCTGTCGCCGAAGGCCGTGGCCGTGCTCGACGAGCGGCGGAGCGTCGAGGCCGGCATCCGCGAACCCGGTGACGACGTCGCCGACGAACCGATCCGCTCGAACTACCTCGACCTCGCGATGATCCTCGACTACTGGGGTCCCCGCCGCCTGAACCACCACACCGAGGCCGCTTCGATGCTCTACGCCGCGCACGAGTGCGCCCGCATCCTGCTCGAGGAAGGCCGCGACGCCGTCGTCGCCCGCCACGAGACAGCCGGGCGCGCGATGCTCGCCGGGGTGCAGGCCCTCGGACTCCGGGTCTTCGGTGACGTCGCCCACAAGATGCACAACGTCGTCGCCGTCGAGATCCCGTCCGACGTCGGCGGCGACCAGGTCCGCGGCGCGATGCTCGACGACCACGGAATCGAGATCGGCACCTCGTTCGGGCCGCTGCACGGACGGGTCTGGCGCATCGGCACCATGGGCTACAACGCCCGGAAGGACACCGTGGTCACGACCCTGGCCGCGCTCGAGCACACCCTGCGCCGGGCCGGGCACGCGGTCCCGCACGGCGGCGGTGTCGATGCCGCCCTCGACGTCTTCCGTGACGACACCGCCGCGGTCGCTCCCGCCGGGGCGGAGGTGCTCGCGTGAGCGCCGTGCCCGTCCTGAACGCCACCGCCGTGGGCACCGCGGACGCCGAACTCGTCGCCCGCTGGTGCGACGAGCTCGCCGCCCTCACCGCCGAACCGGGCCGCATCACCCGCGTCTACCTGTCACCCGAGCACGCCAGGGCGAACGCCCTCGTCGCGGGCTGGATGCAGGACGCCGGACTGTCAACCTGGCAGGACGCCGCCGGCAACCTGCACGGCCGGGCCGCGGGCGCGACGCCCGACGCCCCCGTGCTGCTGCTCGGCTCGCACCTGGACACCGTGGTGGACGCCGGCCGGTACGACGGCGTCGTCGGGGTGCTCATGGCGATCCGCACGGTCGCCCGGCTCACCGCCGACGGTCCGCTGCCCGTCGCGCTCGAGGTCATTGCGTTCTCCGACGAAGAGGGCACGCGCTTCGGCAAGGCCCTGCTCGGGTCGTCCGCGGTGGCCGGGGTCTGGGACGACGCCTGGTGGGACCTGACCGACGGTGACGGCGTCACGCTCCGACAGGCCTTCACCGACTTCGGCCTCGACCCGGAGCGCGTCGGCGACGCCGCGGTCGACCCGGCGTCGGTGGTCGGCTACCTCGAGGCGCACATCGAGCAGGGGCCGCACCTCGAACAGGCCGGGCAGGCCCTCGGGGTCGTCACGAGCATCGCGAGTGCCCGCCGGTTCTCGGTCGAGGCCGTGGGAGAGGCCCGGCACGCCGGTGGCACCCCCTACGAGCGCCGGCACGACGCGCTGCTCGCCGCTGCCGAGGCCGCGCTCGCGGTGGAACGGATCTGCCGGGCATCGCACCAGGTCGGCACCGTCGGCACGATGACCGTCGAACCCGGAGCCGTCAACGTCGTCCCCGGGCTCGCACGGTTCTCCGTCGACCTGCGCGGCGAGTTCGACGACGAGCGCGACGAGGTCTGGGACGAACTCACCAAGGCCTTCACGCTCATCGGTGAACGGCGCGGGGTGAGCGTCACCCCGACCGAGGTGCACCGTGCGCCCGCGGTGTTCTGCTCGCCCCGGCTGATGGATGCCGTCCGCGCCGGGATCGTGTCGACGGGCGAGACCGCGCCCATGGAGCTGTTCTCACGAGCCGGCCACGACGCGATGTCGCTCGGGCTCGTGACCGACGTGGCGATGCTGTTCCTCCGCAACCCCGACGGCATCAGCCACCACCCGGACGAGTTCGTGTCGACGCCGGACATCGCCCTCGGCCTCGACGCCCTGGCCGTCGCCGTCGACCGGGTGGCCCGCGCATGAGCACCGCCGGCCCCGACGTCCGCGCCCGGATCGACTCCGTCTGGGAACAGCTCTCGCCCGCCGAACGACGGGTCGCCGCCATGGTCCGCCACGACCCGGAACTCCTGCTCGTCGGCACCTCCGCCGAACTCGCGGCCGAGTCCGGCACCTCGAAGGCCACGGTCTCGCGACTCGTGCGGTCGCTCGGGTTCCAGGACGCCGCCGAGGTCCGGCAGAACCTGATGTCCGCACGGGGTTCCGGCCTGCCGTGGGTCGCCGAGGACGCCGCCCACGTCGACCAGCGCGCGGTCGAGGCGCGGAACCTCGACGCGGCCTTCGCATCCCTCGGCCGCGCGGACCGCCCGCGACTGGCCCGTCGGATCGTCCGGGCCCGCCGCGTGCTCGTCCTCGGGGAACGCGGCGCGTACCCGATCGCGCTGCAACTGCGGTCCCAGCTGGCGCAGGTGCGGTCCGACGTCCGGGTCGGGCCGTCGCCCGGGCAGCGACTCGGCGAAGAGGTCGCCGACCTCGACCGGCACGACCTCGTGATCCTGGTGACCGTGCGTCGGCACACCGCCGGGGTCGAACGGATCGTCCGGCACTGCGTCGACTCCGGGGCGGACGTCATCGTCCTCGGCGACCCGACGGCCGCGGTCATCGCCGCTCCCGCCGCCACCGCGATCCTCTGCCCGGTCGACTCACCGTCGGCGTTCGACTCGATGGCCGCGCTGTTCGCCGTCGTCGCCGCGATCACGAACGACGTCTACGACGCCTCGGGCCCGGGTGGCCGGGTGCGGGTCGACGCCGTCGCCACCGCCTACGACGCGCTCGGGGAGCTCGCCGCGCCCTGATCGCCGTCCGATCCGGCGCGCTCCTCGGCACGCAGTTCGGCGGCGAGCGAGGCATTGCGGTCGGCGATGAGCCGCGGCATGTACCGGGCCAGCGCGAGCAGCTCGGCCAGGCGGCCCAGCGGGCCGAGCGGTGCCCGGAACGTGATGGTGTCGACCATGCGCGTGCCGCCGGCCGACGGCTCGAAGCGGTGCTCGTGGTGGAACCGGGCGAACGGCCCACGCACCTGTTCGTCGACGAACCAGTGGGGTGCCTCCAGGGCGGTGATCCGGCTCGTCATCCGCCACACGATCCCGAAGTGCCGCGCACGCCAGGTGACGGACTCGCCCAGGCCGATCGTGCCGGCCGTCGTGCCGGCGACGGCGCGTTCGTCGGTCGCGGCCATCGATCGCTCGTGCGCGCCGATGTCGAGCGACAGCGCGAAGGCGCGCTCCGGCGGAACCGGCAGGTCCGTCACGACCCGGAACGAGACGGTCACGACGTCGGCCAGACCATCGGGGCGGACCGGTCGTCGTCGGCGTCGCCGAGCTCGGGGACCGAGAGCACCAGTCGCTCGGTGCGGAGGGTGACGGGCTGCACGGTTCGAGCCTAGCCACGACGGCGCGGGCGGTAGCGTCGGGGGATGACGTTCGACGCGCTCCCGTTCCCGGTCATCGACGGCCACAACGACCTGCCCTGGGAGCGCCGTGACAGCCACGACTCCGGCGTCGAGGGCATCGACACCGAGACCGACTCGCTGCACACCGACATCCCGAAGCTCCGCGCCGGCGGCGTCGTCGGGCAGTTCTGGTCGGTGTTCGTGCCCGCGGACGACCCGGACCCCGTCACGACGACGCTGCAGCAGGTCGACCTCGCACACCGGATCATCGAGCGCTACCCCGACGACCTCGCGCTCACCCGCACCGCCGCCGAGGTCCGTGCCGCCGTCGACTCCGGCCGGATTGCGTCGCTGCTGGGCGCCGAGGGCGGGCACTCGATCGGTGACGACCTCGCGGTCCTCCGCACCCTGGCCCGGCTGGGCGTCCGCTACATGACGCTCACCCACAACGACGACACCCCCTGGGCCGACTCCGCGACCGGGGAGCGGGCGCACGGCGGCCTGACCGACCGCGGGCGGCAGATCGTCGCCGAGATGGAGCGGATCGGCATGCTCGTCGACCTGTCCCACACCGCCCCGGAAACCATGCGGGACACCCTCGACGTGGCGACCCGGCCCGTCGTGTTCAGCCACTCGTCGACCGTCGCGATCGACGACCACCCGCGGAACGTGCCCGACGACGTGCTCGCCCGGTTGGCCGACAACGGCGGCGTCGTGATGATCACCTTCGTGCCGAAGTTCGTGTCGCGGGCGTGGGCGGACTGGGAGGAGTCGGGCATGGCCGGCGAACCGCCCCTGGTCACGGTGTCGGACGTCGCCGACCACGTCGAGCACGCCCGCGACGTCGCCGGTGTGGCGCACCTGGGCCTCGGCGGCGACTACGACGGCACCCCGGTGCTGCCGCCGGACCTGCGGGACGTGTCGCGGTACCCGGCGCTCGCGGCGGAGCTCGTCCGACGCGGGTGGGGCGAGTCGGACCTGCGGGCGCTGGCCGGTGGCAACGTGCTGCGGGTGCTCGAGGCGACCGACGAGCGGTTCGCCCGGACGGCGTTCGTGCGCTGACGCGGTGGGGCGAACGCCTCGCGAAAGCGACTCTCCTCGGCGCTGGTCGTGCTCACTCCCGCGAAAGCGACAGAACCCTGCGAACCTTCCGCGGGCATCTGTCGCTTTCGCAGGCCGGGGCAGGAAGGGCCTGGAGGCGCGACTCGCGTCCGGCGCGCACGCGCCGTCACGGACAGGACCGCCTGGGGTCCGGTCGCTAGGATCGGGCGCACACCGCGCCTCCAGGAAGAGCGATGCGCGACCTGAGCTGCGAAGGACGGACCGGATGAGCGGCACCATCTACGAGAACATCTCCCAGGCGTTCGGCAACACCCCCCTCGTCAAGCTGAACCGGCTGCCGAAGGCGGGCGGCGCCGAGGTGCTCGCGAAGCTCGAGTTCTACAACCCGGGCGCCAGCGTCAAGGACCGTCTGGGCGTCGCGATCATCGACGCCGCCGAGGCCTCCGGCGCGCTGCAGCCCGGTGGCACCATCGTCGAGGGCTCGTCCGGCAACACCGGCATCGCCCTCGCGCTGGTCGGTGCTGCTCGTGGGTACCGGGTCGTCATCACGATGCCCGAGACGATGAGCGTCGAGCGCCGTGCGGTCATCCGTGCGTACGGGGCCGAGATCGTCCTGACCCCCGGGCCCGAGGGCATGAAGGGCGCGGTCGCCAAGGCCGAGTCGATCGTCGCGGAGACCCCCGGCGCCATCCTCGCCCACCAGTTCGAGACGGCTGCGAACGCCGAGATCCACCGGAAGACCACGGCGGAGGAGATCCTCCGCGACACCGAGGAACACGTCGACGTGTTCGTCGCGGGTGTCGGCACCGGCGGCACGATCACCGGTGTCGGGCAGGTGCTCAAGGAGCGCGTACCCGGCGTGCAGATCGTCGCCGTCGAGCCGAAGGACTCGCCCCTGCTCACCGAGGGCAAGGCCGGTCCGCACAAGATCCAGGGCATCGGCGCGAACTTCGTGCCCGAGGTCCTCGACCAGAGCGTCATCGACGAGGTGTTCGACGTCGAGCTCGACGACGCGCTCCGGGTCGCCCGTGCCCTGGCGACGCAGGAGGGCATCCTGTCGGGCATCTCGTCCGGCGCGATCATCCACGCGGCCCTCGAGATCGCCGCACGCCCCGAGAACGCCGGCAAGCGGATCGTCGCCATCGTGTGCGACACCGGAGAGCGCTACCTGTCGACGGTGCTCTTCGAGGGGCTCACTGCGTGAGTCGTCCTCTTCGACGAGGCGTGCTGCGGACCATCCGGGAGGACCTGTCCGCAGCACGTCGCGGTGACCCCGCTGCCCGCGGCGACCTGGAGAACGCGATCGTCTACTCCGGGTTGCACGCCATCTGGACGTACCGGGTGACCCACCGTCTCTGGAACGCGCAGGGGCTGCCCGGGTCCCGGTTCGCGGCCCGCCTGCTCGGGCAGGTCGCACGGTCGGTCACCGGCATCGAGATCCACCCCGGCGCGCGCATCGGCCGTCGGTTCTTCATCGACCACGGCATGGGCGTCGTCATCGGGGAGACCTCGGTCATCGGTGACGACGTGCTCGTGTTCCACGGCGTCACACTCGGCGGACGCGGCGGAGACCACGGGCCGGGAGCCCGACGGCACCCGGTGGTGGGGGACCGCGTGGTGCTCGGCGCGGGGTCGTCGCTGATCGGGGCGATCACGATCGGTCCGGACTCCGTCGTCGGTGCCAACACCGTGGTCACGAAGGACGTGCCAGCGGGGTCGGTCGTCACGGGTGTCGCCGGGACTCCGCGTCCCCGTTCTGGGCACGAGGGCGTCCCGACGCTCTGAGCGCCTCGCGCCGCCCCGGGCCGCGCCGCGGGCGCACGCCGGGGCGTGCCGGGCCGCGCCGGGCACGCAAAACACCGGTGTTCGCGCATCGCACCCCGGCGTGCGGGTGTGCAGGACGCGAACACCGGTGTCTTGCCGGCGTCACCGAGCGAGTGGGAGCGTCAGCTCTTCTCGCAGGCGATGCCGTCCTTGTCGCGGTCGAGCTTGGTGTTCGCCTTGTACAGGGCGTCGTCCTTCTTCACCGTGCCCTTGAGCGCACGGTAGGTGGTCTTGCCGCCGGAGACGACCTTGTTCTTCGTGACGGACTTCTTGGCGATGCCGCCGGAGTACACCTTGTGCACCGCGGTGCAGTTGGCGTAGGACTTCGGCGCGGCCTGCGCGGTCGAGGTCCCGCCGACGACGACGGTGGTCGCGAGGACGGCGGTGGCGGCGGCGATGCCGAGGGTACGGATGATGCGCACGGGTTCCCCCTGGAACTGGTGGTGATCGCGCGAGCGACCGCCGCGTCGGGTGCGCGGCGTGGTGATCCTACGACGTGATCGACACTCATGACCTGCCCCCGAACGGGGTGCGCTGTCGGCGGCCTGCGGCATCCTGGTCACATGGACGGCGAGCAGCTGCACGACATCGCGAGCCGCACGGCGCTGGCGTTGCCGGCGGCCGTCGAGACCCAGCCGTTCGGCGAGGGCTCGGTGGTCTACAAGGTCGTCGGCAAGATGTTCGTGATGGTGAGCGAGGTGCGTGGGACCCCGATCGTGAACCTCAAGTGCGCGCCGCCGCACGGGGCAGCGCTCGTGCGGGACCACGACGAGATCACGCCCGGGTGGCACATGAACAAGCGGCACTGGATCACGCTGACGCCGGGCGACGGCATCGACGAGACCCTGGTCGAGGACCTCGTGGCGAACGCCTACGACCTGGTCGTGGCCGGGCTGCCCGTGGCGAAGCGTCCGATCGACCCCTCGCGCGGCGTGCTGCCGAGCTGATCGGGCTCGACGGGCCCGACTGGCTCGACCGGCTCAGGCCCGGGCGGCGACCTTCGACAGGTCGTGGACGACCTTCGGTGCCAGCCGTTCGCCCGACTCGAGTACGGCCCGTGCTCGATCGGGTGCCAGATCGCCGGAGATCTCGCCGATGGTCACCCCGTGTTCCGGCCGGTGGATCACCTCGACGGGGTCACCCGCGGCGACCGAACCGGACTTGACCACGCGGAAGTACGCCCCGGGCCGCCCCTCGTCGGCGAACCGCTTCACCCACCCGTCGATCCCCATGCGCCGGGCGAAGGTGCCGCAGGGAGTGCGGGGGACGGTCACCTCGAGCACGAGGGTGTCACCGATCCGCCAGCGTTCCCCGGTCACGGCCCCGGTGACGTCGATGCCGCTGGTGCGGAGGTTCTCGCCGAACAGGCCGGGCGGGACCTCGCGCTCGAGCAGGTCGGCGAAGTACGCGGCGTCCTCGTCGGCGTAGGCGTACACGGCCTGGTCCACACCGCCGTGGTACTTGCGGTTCGCCTGCACGTCGGCGCGCAGGCCGAGCGGCCGGACCCGGACGCTGCCGGTGACCGGACGCTTGTCGATGGCGGTGACGCCGATGATGCCGGAGTCGGGCAGCAGACGGTCGACGCGGCAGACGGCGGTGACGAGCGACATGGGATCAACTCTGGTGCACACACGCCCGCGCACCAAGCCGTGCCCGGCCCGGCCGGATCGGGATGAATGACCCAAGCGGTCGACGGAGCGCCGGTCCTACGGTGAAGGGGCTTCGGTCTCCCGCCGAACGGGAGGCAGCGGCCAGTCCGCGTCACATGTGGAGCAGAAACTCACGGAGGTTCACGATGGCGTTCGTCACCACGAGCGATGGTGCAGAGATCTTCTACAAGGACTGGGGGCCGCGCGACGCGCAGCCGATCGTCTTCCACCACGGATGGCCCCTGTCGTCGGACGACTGGGACGCGCAGATGCTGTTCTTCCTGGGCAAGGGGTACCGGGTGATCGCGCACGACCGCCGCGGGCACGGGCGTTCGTCGCAGATCGGCACCGGTCACGACATGGACCACTACGCGAGCGACACGGATGCGGTCGTGCAGCACCTCGACCTGCAGAACGCGGTCCACATCGGGCACTCCACCGGTGGTGGCCAGGTCGCACGGTACGTCGCGCAGTACGGCGAGCCCCAGGGCCGCGTCGCCAAGGCCGTCCTGGTCTCGTCGGTGCCCCCGATCATGCTGCAGAGCGACACCAACCCGGAGGGCACGCCGATCTCGGTGCTCGACGGGTTCCGGAGCGCCCTCGCCGCGAACCGCGCCGAGTTCTTCCAGGCCGTCGCCGAGGGCCCGTTCTATGGGTTCAACCGTCCCGGCGTGGAGGTCTCCGCCCCGGTGGTCGCGAACTGGTGGCGCCAGGGGATGACGGGCAGCGCCCTGGCCCACTACGAGGGCATCAAGGCGTTCTCGGAGACGGACCAGACCGAGGACCTCAAGGCGATCTCCGTCCCGGTCCTCGTCACGCAGGGCGACGACGACCAGGTCGTGCCGTACAAGGCGGCCTCGCTCAAGCAGGCCGAGCTGCTCAGCAACGCCACGCTCAAGATCTACGAGGGCTACCCGCACGGGATGCTGACGACCCACGCGGACGTCATCAATCCCGACCTGCTCGCCTTCATCCAGCAGTAGGACGAGCCGACCGGCAGGAGGACGAGCCGACCAGCAGGAGGGCGAGCCGACACACACGACGTCAGGGGCGCGCACCGGAACCGTCCGGTGTGCGCCCCATCGGTGTGTGACGAACGCGGTGCGTGATGCGTCCCACCAGTACCCGTCCGACGACGGTGGACGGACGCACCCAGCCGTTCACCATCCACCACCAGTAGAAGGAACGCGTGCACCACCAGTCCCTCGCCGAGCTCGACGACGCGGTCCTCGCCGGCCGGTCGTCCGACGGCGACGTCCGGGCCTTCGAGGTCCTGATCCGTCGCCACACCCCGCTGCTCCGCGCCTACGCCCGTCGGACCCTCGGTTCCACCGACGAACTCGACGACGTCGTGCAGGAGACCTTCATCACCGCGTGGGACCGCCTCGACTCCCTCGAGGACCTCGCGCGCGTGAAGTCGTGGTTGATGCGCATCCTGAGCCGGAAGTGCCTCGACCGGATCCGCGCGCGGCGCGTCCACGACGACGTCACCGAGCTCGAGGTCGCCGCGCCGGCCGACGACGCACCCGACCGGGTCGCCGAGGCGCGCTCGCGCGAGGACGCGGTCGAACGTGCGCTGGCCGAACTGCCCGAAGCCCAACGACGGTGCTGGATCATGAAGGAGGTGCTCGAGTACCGGTATGACGAGATCGCCGCCGAACTCGACCTGCCACCCTCGACGGTCCGGGGACTGCTGTCCCGAGCGAGGAAGAACATGATCCGACTCATGGAGGGATGGCGATGACCGACCACGACGGCATCCGGCCGGACCTGCCCGACAGCCCCGAAGCACTCGACGCCCTCGAACCCGGTGACCTCGACGGCCACTCGATCGACGAACTCGCCGACTACCTCGACGCCGGCATGCAGCCGGCGGACCCGAGCATCGACGACTCGCCCGCCTGCCAGAACGCCCTGGCCGCGATCATCCGCGTCCGCCACGCGTCGCTCCGCTCGCTCGAGGCGGCCGCCCGCGACGAGGCCCCGGCCGACGAGTCCTGGATCAGCGGTGTCCTGGCGAACATCTCGATCGAGTCCCGCTCCGGTCGCGACGTCCCGCTCCGCCCCCTGTCCGAGACCGAGCGCCCGGTGATGACCGAGGGCGCCATCCGGTCCCTCATCCGCCGCACCGGCGACGAGGTCCCCGGGGTGCTGGTGGCCCGCTGCCACCTCGACGGTGACGTCACCGAACTCGCGTCCCCGATCCGGGTGGTCGTCGAGATCGCGATCGCGTCCGGTCCGTCGATCCCGGCGACCGCCGAGCTCGTCCGCGCCGCCGTGGCCGGTGCCCTGGCCGAGCAGACCGACCTGCTCGTCGAGGCGATCGACGTCGTCGTCCGTGACCTGCTGCCGGACCCCGAGCCCGGCACCGACGAAACAGGCACCGACGAGCCCGGCACCGACCCGGAGGAGGCCCGATGAGCACCACCGACGAGACCCTCGCCGCGATCGAGGCCGCCGTCCTCGAGGTCCCCGGGGTCACCGACCTGTACCGCTCCCGCCCGACGGTCGCGAGCGCCGTGCAGGCGGTCCGCAGCATCGCCACGAGCACCGGACCGCTCCGGATCGTCGTCGACGACGACGCCCTGCGCGTCGTCATCGGCACCGACGGCTTCCGCCCGGCCCCCGAGGTCGCCCGCGCCGTCCACGACGTCGCCCTGGCGACCGCCGCGGCCGACGGCCTGGCGCTCAGCCGCGTCGACGTGCGCGTCGCGCGGGTGGGCTGACCGCGACCACAGACCGGACGGGAGGCCCGTGGCGACGCCGCCCCGGGCCTCCCGTCCGCCGTGGGCGCAGCTGATCCCGCCCGGCGCGACCCGACGACGCCTCCGGTGCCGAAGGAGACCCTCGCAGGACCACGTGCAGCGCGCCGGCAGTCCGTAGCGTGCTCGTGAGGGAGCGGCAGCAGTTCCGCACCGATCGTCGTCGCACGGACCGGAGGAACCATGGAGACCGACGCCGCCGTGGTCCCGTCACGCCGCGTCCGCGTGTACGGACGACCGTTCGATGCGGACTCCTACGCCCTGCGGGACTTCCTGTCGCGCTCCGTGGTGCAGTTCGACTGGTTCCCGGTCGACGTCGGCGGGGTCGGGGGCGCCGTCCGGATCGATCCGTCGCGGCTCCCGCTCGTGGTGTTCCCCGACGGCACGGAACTGGTCGCACCCACCCTGCGCGAGGTCGCCGACCGGCTCGGGTGGATCCACGCTCCGCGCCGCCAGGAGTACGACCTGTCGATCTACGGCGCCGGTCCCGCCGGGCTGTCCGCGGCCGTGTACGCCGCCTCCGAAGGGCTCGACGTCGTCCTGCTCGAGCGGGACGCCGTGGGCGGGCAGGCCGGATCGAGCAGCCTCATCGAGAACTACCTGGGGTTCCCCGAGGGCATCGCCGGGGCGGACCTCGCCGAGCGTGCCCGTGAACAGGCGGTCCGGTTCGGCGCCGAACTCCTGGTGATGCGCGAGGGCGTGCGCGGGGTCTTCCACGACGGCCGCATCCACGCCGACCTCGCCGACGGCGGCCACGTCGTCGCCCGCGCGAACATCTGCGCGACCGGTGTCGAGTGGCGTCGGCTCGGGCTGCAGCGCGAGCAGGAGCTGCTCGGCTGCGGTGTCTACTACGGTGCCGGGACGAGCGAGGCCGACGGCTGCGCCGGCGAACAGGTCTTCGTGGTCGGCGGGGCGAACTCGGCGGGCCAAGCGGCGATGAACCTGTCCCGTTCCGCGGCGCACGTCACGATGCTCGTGCGGGGCGCGTCGCTGTCGGCCACGATGTCGGAGTACCTGAGCGCCAGGATCGCGGCCGCACCGAACGTGACGGTCCGGACGGGCTGCCGGGTCTCGGCGCTGCACGGGGACACCCGACTCGAGTCGATCGAGGTGACCGACGGCGACGGTGCCACGGTGTCGCTGCCGGCCACGCGGTTGTTCATCTGCATCGGCGGACGACCGGACACGAGCTGGGCCGAACAGACGCCCATGGTCCGTGACCGGCTCGGGTACCTGGTCACCGGCCCGGATCTCGACACCGTCGACGGCTCGCTCGAGCACTGGCCGCTCGAGCGGCGTCCCTTCTGGCTCGAGACGAACGTGCCGGGGTCCTTCGCTGCCGGGGACGTCCGCGCCGGGTCCGTCAAGCGCGTCGCCGCAGCGGTCGGCGAGGGCGCCATGGCCGTGACCTTCGTCCACCGCCACCTGGCGACGAGCGACTGACCGAGGAGTCCCGTGATGTCCGACGAACCCGACACGACACTGCCGACCGCCGCCGAGTCGATCACGTCCCTGGACCGGCCGACCGCCTTCTTCAACGCCCTGATGACCGAGCACTTCGTCCTCGAGAGCGCGCGGAGCATCACGGTCAGCGAGTCGAGCAGCCGCTCCTCGCTGTACCTCACCACGCTCTCCAGCTCGCTCGTCGCCTTCGGGTTCCTCGCGCACACGCCCTTCGCGCTCGGGTTCCTCGGCGCGATCATCCCGGTGATCGTCCTGCTCGGCGCGTTCACCTACGAACGCCTCGTCGAGACCTCGCTCGAGGACGTCGCCGCGCTCGCCGCGATGCAACGGATCCGTCGCTACTACGGTCGGCTGCTGCCCGAGGCCGACACGTACTTCCCGATGCCCCGCGGCCGGCACGCGGCGAACGAGCTGCTCGACATCGGCCGGGCCCCGTCGTGGTACCGGCTGCTGTTCACGATGTCGTCCGCGATCGCGGTGGTGAACTCGATCGTCGCCGGCGCCGGGGTCGCCATCCTGGTCGACCAGCTCGGCGTCGACGACCCGGGTTCGATCGCGTGGGGCGTCGGATCGGCGGTGGTGCTGGCCGTGGCACACCTGTCGTACCAGGTCCGGTCGCACACCACGATGCACGAGGTGATCGCCCGGTCGGAGGCGCTCGACACCGACCGCAGGCTGCCCTGACCGGTCGCGGCCGGTCGCGGCCGGCCGCGACCGGTGTCAGCGTCGATCGGCCAGCTGCTCCGACCAGTCGCGGGGGAGCCGGTCGGCCGGACCCGGGACCGACTGGGCCGTCGGGTGCGCCTGCGGGTCGGCGAGGCGGGGTCCGTCCACGAAGTCCTGCGTGACGAAGTCCCAGAACCACCCCTCGCCCGGCTCGAACGACTGCATGACCTCGTGCCCGGTGACCGCGAAGTGCGCGGTGGCGTGCCGGTTCAGGGAGTCGTCGCAGCACCCGACGTGCCCGCAGGCGGCGCACCGACGCAGGTGCACCCACCACGAGCCCGTCGCGTCGCACTCCACGCACCCCGTGCCGGACGGGGGGACGGACGGGGAGACCATGTTCGCGCGTGCACTCATGGTCCAACCGTGCGTCGAGCACCCGCCGGAGCGCTTGAGTCAAACGGCGCTGGTACCGCGCGGGCGGACTTCCTACGGTCGAACCGAGGCCGGACGAGGAGTGCGTGGTGCGGGAGACGACGGATGACAGGACCACGTCCTTGACGACCCTCGCCACGTGGGCGCAGCAGGTCGTCGACGATCCTCGGCACCGACGACCGGCCGTCCACGTCCCGGTCGCCGTCGCGGACCTCGGTCGACACGGCACCGTGGGGCTCGGTGCGCTCGCCGGCACCGGCACCGGCACCGGCACCGCCGATGGCCTGGTCGTGTTCGACCGCCGGTGCTTCCGGATGCTGCCGGACGGCGCCGCAGCGGTCGCGGACACGGCCGACCCGGTCGCGTTCGCGGTCGTCTCGACGTTCTCGCCCGACCTGGTGGTGACGGTCGCGTCGGTCGCCTCCGTTGCCGACCTGGAGGCCCGGATCGCCGCCGTCCTGCCGCCGCGCGACTTCGCGGTGGCGGTCTCGGTCGACGGCGTCTTCGACGAGGTCCGGACCGAGGACGGCACGACCGGGACGACGGTGCACCGCGCGGTGACGGGGCGTCTCGTCGGCTTCCGGACGCCGGGCCCGGGCGGGGTCCGTGCCGACCTGCACCTCGGGTTCCTCGACGCCACCCGCACCCGCGCCGGAGCGCTCGCCGGGTTCGCGGGGTTCTCCGGGCGGATCGAGCTCGGCTTCTCCACCGCGCCGCACCTGGCGGTTCGTGCGCTCGGTGCCGGGTTCGACGACGACCGCGATGTGACCCGATGTGACCCGGAGTGACCCGGTGCGGCCCGACCGGAAGTCAGCCGGAGTTCAGCCGGAGCGGTGCTGCCGGAACCGCGCCGCGAGCTCCCGGCGGGACGCCACGCCCCACTTCGTGTAGACGTGGCGGACGTGGCTCGTCACCGTGTGGGTCGAGATGAACAGGTCGGACGCGATCTGCTGCGTCGTCAGGCCGGCGGCGACCCGTTCGACGACCTGGGCCTCGCGAGCGGTGAGCCCCGGGAGTCCCGAGGCGCCCGACGCAGCGGGGTCGGCGGTGGCCGCCCGGACGGTCACGCCGACGCCCCGCAGGTGCCGCCGCGACCGTTCGGCCTCGCGCAGGGCGCCGGAGTCGTCGAACAGCGTGGTCGCCTCCCGCCACACCTCGACGGCCGCGGGCACGGAGCGCCGCCGCAGGGCGCTCCCGAGGTCCTCGAGCGCCGCGGCGAGCACGAGCCGGCGGTCGACCCGGCGCAGCCGCTCCACCGCCGCGCCGAGGTGCTCCACGGAGTCGTGGACGAGTCCGTGCACGTGCAGCCAGGTCCCGCCGCACAGGTCGTTGTCCGGGTTCGCCGTGGCCCGGAGCCGTGCCACTCGTTCGATCCGCTCGAGCCGGTCCCGTCGGCCCCCACGGATCGCGATGCGCGCGAGGTGGACGTCGTCGGCGAAGTCGGCCGGGCTCGACATCGACGCGATCGGTTCCTCCAGGCTCCGCCACGCCACCTCGCTGCGGTCGACGGCGGCCCGGACATCGCCGTGTGCGTCCGCTTCGAGTGCCAGCAGCCACGAGCCGGATCGTGCGAAGGCCGGATCGGCGTGCAGGGCCTCGGCGAAGTGCCGCGTCCGGTCGGCCGCCGTGCGGTCGCCCTGCAGCAGCGCCGTGCGGAAGAGGACCGTCCCGGCCGTGAGCGCCGCGAACTGACCGAGTTCCAGGTCCTCGGCCAGGTCGAGGACCGACTCGGCCGACGTCTTGGCGTCCTCCAGGCGGCCCTGGTCGAAGAGCACCCGCGTGCGCAGCATCATCCAGGCGGCGGTCGGACGGGCCAGGTGGTTGCGACGGGTCTCGATGGCGTTCGCCTCGGCGATGCGTCCGGCACGTTCGGTGTCGCCGAGTGCACCCGCGAGGAACGCCACCCAGAGCCCCTCGGGCAACCAGGTGCTCGACGAGCCCCCGGTGGCAGCGATCCGGCTCATCGCCGACGTGATCGCCTGCGTCGCGTCCGCGAACCGGCCCTCGTTGAAGGCGAGCACGGACGCGCTGGCCTCGAAGGTGGCGACGGCGACCGGGTCCGCGTCACCGTCGCCCGTCGCCCGGGCCTCCCGCAGCGCGGTCGCGAGGTCCGCGTGCCGTCCGGCCTGGGCGAGGTTCAGCGCGCGGACGGCGAGCAGACGCGACCGCACGCCGGCGCTCACGCCGGGCAGGGCCAGAGCGGACTCGACCGTTCGCAGCGCTTCCGGCGTCGAGCCCTCGGTCTGCAGCCGTGCCAGGGTGAGGTGCAGGCGTGCGTCGTCTTCCGGGGCGAGGCGGCCCTGCAGGTCGTCGAGCAGCGCGCGGGCCTCGGCCGTCCGACCGCTGTGCCAGAGCAGCGGCAGGACGTCGACGACGATGCCGGGCAACGCCGGGGTGCCGTGCGCGACGTCGGCGGCGCGGAGGGCGAGCGCGCCCGCCTCGGTGGGATCCGTGCTCGCGAGGTCGATCGCCACCGTGCGCAGGACCTCGGCGGCCCGGACGTCCCCGCGCTGCGCCACGGTGGCGATGCGCGCGGCGATCGAGACCGGTGGGACACCCTGCCGCAGGAGTTCGTCCACCGCTTGCCGGAGCAGGTCGTCGCGGACGGCCGCGGGGATCATCGACTCCGCCGCCTCGCGGAGGACGTCGTGGCGGAACGACAGGTCCGTGCCGTCGTCGACGAGCACCCCCGCCTCGATCGCTTCCTGCACCCCGGGGAGCAGCCGCTGCACCGGCTGGTCGAGCATCGCCGACAACGACCGCACCGAGAACGAGCGTCCCAGGGTCGCTCCGACCTGCACGAGCTGCTGCGTGGGCTTCGACAGGCGTCGGAGGCCCTCGCGGATCGACGCACCGAACCTCGCCGGCAGCGCGGCGCCCGGCATCGTGGCGACACCGTCCACGATCGCCAGCAGGCCCTCGTCGACGAGCCCGCGGACGAGTTCGGCGACGAGGATCGGGATGTGCTCCGTCCGGCGCGCCGCACGCAGGACCGAGCCGTCCGGCGTCGCGCCGACCAGGTCGGCGATCATCGCGGCCGTGGCCTGTTCGTCCAGCGGGTCGAGGTCGACGAGCCGTCCCGTCGCGGCGAGCTCGTCGACGGTCGCCGTCACCGGCGGGTCCTGGTGCTCGGTCCGGACCGCGACGACCCAGAGCACGGGGACGTCGGCGAGCCGGCGCGACAGCGATCGGAGCACCGCCAGGGTCGTCGTGTCGCACCACTGCAGGTCGTCGACGACGACCACGACGCCGTCCGACGCCGCGGCCCGCTCCAGGTCGTCCTGGAGCTGCTGGAGGAGCCAGTACCGCGCCTCCGGGTCCAGCGTCACCGCGCTGAGCCGGACACGGTCGGAGATCGGCCGGGTCCCGGCGCCGAGCGCGTCCATGATCGGTGCGAGCGGGATCAGACGTGCGTCGCGGTCCGTGCGACCGACGGCCACGCGGAGGCCGGCCGCGGTCGCCTGGTCGACGACGTCCTCGAGGAGACGCGACTTGCCGACCCCCGCTGCTCCGCGGACGACGAGCACGTCACCAGCACCCCGTGCCAGACCGGCCACGGCATCGGCGACGAGGGCCTGCTCGATGCTCCGGCCGCGGATCGGCAGCCGGTTGCTGGGCACGGCGGACACCGGCACGGAGACCTCGTCTCCGCGGGGGAGCAACTCCTCGTCCGTCAACACGGCGGCCACCAGTCCTCGTCGGTGGCTGGAGTCTACGAACGGACCGCGGGCTCGCGACGGGCCCTGCCGCTACCCCGGCGACGGGTTCCGGTGACGCTCCCGGGTCGTCCGCCCGGGGTGTCGCGGGTGGTGGCCGGGGCATCCGGGGCCCGCGGGGCGAGCGGCCGGCGAGGGTGTCCCTGACAGGGTCACGTCCGGACGTCGCCCGTCGCATCGCCTCCCAGTCGCAGGAGTGCATCCCGGAGTCCGGCGCGCGTCGTCACGCCGAGCTTCGGGAACAGCCGGTACAGGTGCCCGCTCACGGTGCGCGGCGAGAGGTACAGCTGCCCGGCGATCTGCTTGTTGGTCAGCCCGGCCGCGGCGAGGGACGCCACACGGCGTTCCTGTTCGCTCAGGTCGACCGCCTCCAGCGCCGTCAGCACCGGACGGGCGGCACCGGCTGCGCGCAGCTCGCGTTCCGCGCGGGCCTGCCAGTCACCGGCACCGAGCACCTCGAAGGCGCGCGCCGCCATCCGGAACTGGCCCCGGGCCTCCAGGGCGTGCATCCCACGACGCAACCACTCGCCGTAGGCCAGGCGGACGCGGGCCACCTCGAACGGCGAGACGTCGCCGTCGACGCTGGCCAGCGCGTCCTCGAAGAGGGCGCGGGCACCGTGCGTCTCGTCGACGACCGCTCGGCAGGCGAGCAGCACCAGGGAGCGGCGCGGGGTCGGCTGGTCGGTGAACGCCCGTTCCGCCCGGGCCACCAGCGCGGCACCGTGGTCGGCCAGGCGGAGCCGCGCAGCCGACTCCACCGCGTCGAGCAGCTCGATCGGTCCGTAGCTGCTCTCGAGCCACCGCCCCGCCCTGCCCGATCGCGTCGCCGAGCGGCTGTAGGCCTCCTCGAACCGTCCCGTCGCGACGTCGAGCGCGGCGCGGGCGTGCTCCGCAGCCCGGGCGACCAGCGGCGTACCGTGCTGCGCCGCCCACCGTGCTGCGCGGTCGGCCTTCCGTGCCGCCTGCTCCGGCTCGCCCTGCACGGAGAGCACCAGTGCCTGCAGCGCCTCGGTCAGCGCGACGAGCGTCCCGGCCTGCCAGCGCTCGGCCGCTCGGTGCACGTGGTCGAACGCCGCCCGCGCCGCGTCGAGCCGCCCCGCCTGGTAGTGCGTCACGGCGGCACGGCACGAGCTGAAGTAGCCGAGGAGCCCGGCGTCGCCCGCTCGTCGGAGCGCGGCCTCCACGTGGTCCCGGCGCGGATCCGTCGAGTCGAGCAGCGTCCACGCGATGTGCAGTGCCACGGCCTTCCAGGGCTCCGTGTCGGCAGCGGATGCCTGCACCTCGCGGTACAGCGCGGCACGCTCGTGCTCGGTCCGGCCGGATCCGTCCACACAGTCCTCGACGAGCCGCAGCACCGGGTCGAGGTCACGGTCCGCGGTCAGCGCCAGCGCCTCGCCCCACCAGGAGTCGTGTCCGCCGAGGTAGCAGAGCACGTGCAGCGTCGCGACCAGGACGTCGTCGGTGCCCGCCCGGTCGGACTCCCGGAGCGCGGTCAGGACGGTCCGCCTGCCGGCGTGCACGTCACCGGACCGGACCGCCCGGACGAACTCGACCGCCGCCACCAGCGACGGATCGGGTCGGGTGCCCCGGCGGACGGCCCGTTCGGCCTCGGTGTCGACGAGACCGAAGTCCCCGGTGAAGGCGGCCGTGACGGTGACGGAGACGTCGGCCGACGGCAGCCGGGTGCCCGATCCCGCCAAGGCCCGGCCCTCGCGCACGGCGACCACCACGACCGTCCCGAGGTCCCGCGCCAGTGCGGCGAGCAGGTCGTGCAGCACGGTCCTGGCGTCCTCGTCGAGCGCGTCGAAGTCCTCGACGAGCACGACGCTGCGGGTGGGCCCCGGTGCCCCGGCGTCGTGCGCCCGGACGAGGGCGAGCCACGGGGCCAGCGACGCGGCCTCGATGACGGGGTCACCGCCCACCGCACGCCACCGGACGACCGTGTGGCCGTCCGCCCGGGCGGCGTCGGCGACGTCCGCGAGCGCCCGCGCCCGGGCGGACGCGTCCGGTCCGGTGACGACCACGAAGGGATCGGTGCCGCCGGACGGCGAGCACAGCGCCCGCCCCGTGCCGTCGTCGTGCGCCGGTCGTGCGTCCGAGATGCTGATCGTCATCGTCGCTCCTGGATCGTCGGTCGTCCGCCGCCCGGGAGGCCCGTGGCGGCTGCTCCGGACGCTAGCGACGACGACGCGGTCACCACATCACCCCGTGGTCGCGCGGGCATCCCCCCTTGCGGAGCGGGTCATCCGACTCAGGCGTGACGGGGCACCGGGTGGCGATGCTCGACGGGAGACACCCCACGGCACCGAACCGCACCGTCAGGACGGCTGCGGAGGAAAGGCGGACACCATGGCCTCCGTCCACGGCGCACGCTGATGACCGGCGCACCGGGCAGCCGCGTCCCCATCGACGCGCAGAGCGTCGACGCACCGCTGTCCCGTTCGGCGGTGTTCCTGACCCTCGACGTCGGGCCGGACGACGACGACCTCGATGCCGTCCGCGACGTGCTCAGCGACCTCGACGGCCTGCTGAAGACGGTCGGCTTCCGCGACCTCGACGCACACCTGTCCTGCGTCGTCGGGATCGGGGCGGTGGCGTGGGACCGGTTCTCGCCGCACGCCCGCCCGGACGCGCTGCACCCGTTCCCCGCCCTGACCGGGCCGGTCCACTCGGCGCCGTCCACCGGGGGAGACCTGCTCTTCCACATCCGGGGTGAACGCACCGACGTCTGCTTCGAGTTCGAACGCCTGCTGCTCGCCGCGCTCGGGGACCACGTCACCGTGGTCGACGAGGTCAGCGGCTTCCGGTACTTCGACACCCGCGACCTGCTCGGCTTCGTGGACGGCACGGCGAACCCGGTCGCGCAGGACCTGGCAGCCTCCGCACTCGTCGGCGCGGACGACCCGGACTGGGCCGGTGGCAGCTACGTCGTCGTCCAGAAGTACCTGCACGACCTGGCGGCGTGGAACGCCCTCGGGACGGACGCGCAGGAACGCATCATCGGCCGGTCGAAGTCGGACAACGTGGAGCGGGACAGCGCCACCGAGGTTCGGCCGTCGCACAAGTCGCTCGCGACCATCGTCGACGACGACGGGGTCGAGCACGACGTCCTCCGCGACAACATGCCCTTCGGACGACCCGGCAGCGGGGAGTACGGCACCTACTTCATCGGCTACAGCGGTGAGCTCTGGGTGCTCGAACGGATGCTGGAACGGATGTTCGTCGGCGATCCTCCCGGGACGTACGACCGGCTGCTCGACTTCTCGCGTGCGATCACCGGAGCGACGTTCTTCGCACCCGCACGCGATCGTCTGGTGGACCTCGCCGCGCTCGCGGCACCGCCGTCGCCGTCCGTGGTGACGGCTCCCGACGCCACCGGTCCCGGTCTCGGCATCGGTTCACTCCGCAGCACGGAAGGGCACACGCCATGAACCACCTCCTCCGCGAACTCGCGCCGTTCGGCGACGACACCTGGGCGGTGCTCGACGCCGAGGCCCGTGACCGGCTGGTCCCGGCGCTCGCCGCACGGCGCATCGTCGACTTCGACGGACCGCGCGGCTGGCAGTGGTCCTCGGTCGACCTCGGCCGCACCGACGCGGTGACCGGCGGGGTCGCCGACGGCATCACCGCACGGCGACGCCGGGTCCTGCCGCTCTGCGAGGTCCGTGCGACCTTCACCGTCGCGCTCGAAGAGCTCGTGGACTCCTCCCGCGGCGCCACCGACGTCGACCTGGGCGACCTCGACGCGGCCGTGCTGCGGCTCGCGGCCCACGAGAACCGGGCGACGCTCCGGGGGTGGCCGGAGGGCGGCATCACCGGGGCCGGGCAGGCGTCGACCCAGCCCGCGCAGTCGCACGACGGCTCACCGGGGTCGTTCCGGGCCGCGGTCACCACTGCGGTCGCCGCACTCCGCGACGTCGGGGTCGCCGGGCCGTACGCCCTGGCCTGCAGCCCCCGTGACTGGGCGGACATCGTCGAGACCGACGACGCCGGCACGCCCCTGCGTGAGCAGCTCGAGGGCATCACCGGCGGTCGGGTCGAGCGGGCGCCCGGCATCGACGAGTCGCTGCTGATCAGTCAGCGCGGCGGGGACTTCGTGTTCACCGTCGGCGAGGACCTGGCCCTCGGCTACCTGGGCCACGACGCCGTCGTCGTCACGATGTACGTCGAGGAGACCTTCGCGTTCCAGGTGAACACCCCCGAGGCATCCGTCGTCCTCCGCCGGTCGCTCTGAGGAGCAGGCACGACGGTCGGCCCGACGTGGTCCGATGCCCGCCCGCTCCGACGTACGCGTCGCGCGGGTGGGCTGACCGCGACCACGCAACGGACGGGAGGCCCGTGGCGGATCCGCCACGGGCCTCCCGTCCGTCTGCCGGTCGCCGTCGCGACCCGCGCCGATCAGTAGAAGTTGTTCGCCTGCGAGTGCCCCCACGCCGCGCACGGGGTGCCGTAGGCCGAGCTGATGTACTGCAGGCCCCAGGTGATCTGGGTGGTGGCGTTGGTGCGCCAGTCCGCGGCGATCGTGGCCATCTTCGAGCCGGGGAGCGCCTGCGGGATGCCGGTCGCGCCGCCGTTCGCGTTGACGGCCTGGTAGTTCCAGCCGGACTCCTTGGTCCACAGGTTGTCCAGGCACTGGAACTGGTCGGCACCCCAGCCGTACTCCGACGACGCGAGCGAGCTCGCCGTGGCCTTGGCGCCGGCGACGGTGTTGCCGGCGGCGAGCTTCCGGGCGGCCTCCGCTGCCTCGGCGGCGGCCTTGCGCTCGGCTGCGGCCTTCGCTGCGGCCGCGGCCTTCGCGTCGACGTCCCGCTTGTCCTGCGTGGCGCTGGCCTGGGCGACGTGCGTGGTCGACGCGACCGTCGTCGAGATGCGGTTCGTCAGCGCAGCGCCGGACAGGTCCGGGTAGTCGCTCAGCGCGTCGACGCGCTGTTCGAGCGCCGAGGTGTCGACCTTGTGGTTCGCGGTCTGCATGACGGTCTTCGCCGTGGTGATCGTGGCGGCGGCCTGGGCGCGGTCGAGCGCGGTGCCGCGCAGAGCGGGCTCCGCGGTCGCCGAGGCGCTCGGGGTACCGGTCGGCATGCCGAGGGCCTCGCCGATGGCGGGCTGCGTGCCGACGGTCAGGGCGCCACCGGCGACGGCCAGGACCGCTGCGCCGCCGGCGATCAGCGTCGCGCGGTGCCGCAGGGCCCGACGCATCCGGCGGGTGGGGGTGTTCAGGGCTTCACGTCGGGTCGAGGCCGTCGTGGTGGGGAGCTCAGGGGTGTGTCGCATCGGTTCCGCAGGTCGGCGGCTCGGTGGGGGAGGGACTCCTGCTCGCACGAACGAGGTCGTGCGGGCACGCCAGAGGCTGGCGGTGTCGGTGACACCGTCGACGACGAGGAGTCCTCGAGCCGGTGAGGACCGGACGGTGGTGTGGGGCCCGTCCGTCCGCCGGGAGCAGCCGTGGGGTGGCCGCGGTCAGGCGGAGCCGACACCATGACCGGTCAGACTGGGCAGCGCGTCCAGGAACGCTGGCAGAACGGTCCGTCCACCGCTTGGTAACGGTTCGGTAACGGTCGTGCGGGGCCTAGAAGGTGTGAGGTTCCTGGGCGTGCTCGCCCTGGGCGACACGCTCGAGCGCGGCCAGGGCACCGGCGATCGCCTGGACGTCCGACTCGTCGAGCTCGGCGATGAGTTCGGCGACGATCCCGGTGCGGTTCGCGCGGGCCTGCTCGACCGCTTCGATGCCCTCCGGCGTGGCCGTCACCATGAACGCCCGGCCGTCGCGTGGGTCGGCCTCGCGCTGGATGAAGCCGCGCTGCTCGAGCTCGGTCAGGATGCGGGTCATCGTGGGCTTCGTGACCACCTCGATCCGCGACAGGTCGCCGGGGCGCAGGGGTCCGTGCCGCTGGATCGACGCGAGCGCCGACACGATGCCGTACCCGAGCGAGGCCGAGTCGGTGCGGGCCCGTCGGTTGATCCGACCGACCGCGGCGGCCAGGCGTGCGGCGACCTCGGTACGGTCCGTCGGGCGGGGGTTCATGTGCTGCTCCGGGTGCCTGGTTCAGGTGGTCGCCAGCGATGCTATCGGTCCGCGCGGCCCCGGGACTGGGAGCGTCACGCGCGTGGCCGGGCCACCGACCGGGAGGCCCGGGGAACGTCGACCGCCCGCCTCGCGTGGGCGAGACGGGCGGTTCCTGTACGCCGGTACAGGTGGACTCAGTGCTTCTCGCCCGGCAGCTGGTGGATCGCCTCGGTCGCGAGCTCGGCCGCGACGTTGTCGCCGGACTCGGTCGCCGCCCGGAGACGCCGGAAGTCCTCGGTCATCCGGTCCCAGTCGACCAGTTCGTCGAGGTTCGGCAGGCGCAACCGGAACGCCAGGCCGTCCATCGTGTCGCGGCAGACGCGCTGCAGGTTCTCGTTGCCGCACTCGGCGACGTACAGGGCGAAGACGTCGAGGGCGTCGTGGTTGACGGCGGCGACCTCGTGGGCCTCGAGCTCGGTGATCGTCTTGTCGAGCTGGGCCAGGATCTTCTTCCGGCTCGCCGAACCGAGGCGCGGGACCGCGAGCCGGACCACGCCGCCGAACAGCACGCCGAGGGTCTGCATCGCTTCGATGACCTCGGCGGGATCCGGCGTGGTGACGCGGGTGTACCGGTTCGGGGCCATCTCGATCAGGCCGGCGCGGGACAGCTGGCTCAGGGCCTCGCGGATGGGTGTCCGGGAGACGCCGAGCCACGAGATGAGCTCGTCGTCGTTCAGCCGTTCCCCGGGCAGGAGCGTCCCGTCCATGATCGCGTCGTGGATCTTGTGGCGGACGGTGTCACGGAGCAGCTGGTGCTCGGTCGGGGCGCTGCGGGGGACCGGCATGCGTTCTCCTTCGGGGGCGGCGGCGTCGGGGCGCCGGGCGAACGGGCACGGTCGACATCGCACGTGCTCGCATCACCGTACCTGATATGACAACGGCGTTGCGGTCGGCTCAGCGCGTGTCAGTGTGGACGTTCAGATGCCGGTCACGCGCGTCGTGCGTCGCGTGCGTCGCGCGCGTCACTCGTGTTCCGGGCGCTCTCCGAGCAAGCGGAGCGTGGCCGGGTCCTCGGCGCCGTCGTACCAGCGGTCCAGCACGGCGACGAACGGCTGTGGGTCGGTCGCAACCCGGGCGAAGAGGGTCATCGACGACCGGAGCTTCACCGCGTCGATGCCCCCGAGCAGGGCGTCGGCGGAGCGGGCGGGGGCGTGGTGTGCGACGTCGGTCGCCGTGAGCAGGCGGGGCCCGAGCACCGGGTGCGTCAGGTAGGCGCGGGCTTCGTCCACGCCGGTGATCGCGTAGCGCACGGCCGTGGCGCTCCGCCCCAGACCGGCCAGCTGCGGGAACACGAACCACATCCAGTGCGACGACTTCCGGCCCCGGCGGAGTTCGTCGAGCGCGAGGTCGTACACGCCCTGCTGGGCCCGGACGAAGCGGTCGAGGTCGAACGGGTCGTCGGCCTGTGCGTGCGGCTGCGCGTCCGTCACCGGACGACCCCGCCCCAGCCGTACCGGACGGTCGTGCCGTCGACCACGAGCAGGGAGTCCGGCGCCCGGTCGAACAACCCCGGCATGCCGACGGTGTCGGGCAGGTCGCCCTCGAGTCGGTCGAGCGTGGCCGAACGGGTGGTGAGCACCGGGTGCTGTCGCTGCCAGAACAGGGTCTGCGCCAGGTACCGCGCGTGGATGCCGGCGCGGGTGGTGAGCTCGGCGGCCAGCGGGGTGTCGACGACCTCGCCGGCGGTCACCCGCACCGAGGCCGCGTGCTTCGGCCGCACCGCACCGGTCGGGCGTTCCTGCCGGAGCGACCGCGCCCACCGCACCGGGTGCAGCGCGCGGGTCGGGTGCCGGACGGACCGGTGCGCCACCGCGTCACCGCGGCGACGGGAACGTGCGTGGGCGAACGTGTACGGCACGCCGAGCAGTGCGTGCGCGGCCACGATGGCGGGCACGTTCGCGGTGTCGACCGTGCGGTAGGTCACCCCGCGCCGCCCCTGGTCGTCCACCGTGAGGACCTCGATCGTGACCTCGGTCATGGTGCCGAGTCGCCCGGCAGAGGGGAACGGCGGCACCCGGGTCTCCCGGAACACGTACGCCGACAGCCCCACCCAGGCGCTGCCGTCGACCACGTCCGGACGGGTCCCGCGGGGGACGAGCCGCTGCAACGACGCCGGGTCGTGCCGCCAGTGCGCGAACACGATGTCCTCCCAGGCGTGCTGGGTGACCGGGCGGTGCAGCAAGGGCACCGCCGCGCGGGTCCACGACGGCTGGGTCACGGGTTCGGTGCGTGCCGACCGACGTGCATGCTCCAGAGGACCAGCGGCAGCTGCAGGGGGAGCCGCAGGACCCCGATCAGCCGCATCGCTCGGCTCGAGCGGGGGTGGTCGAGCAGGTCGTTCGCCATCTTGACGTTGGCCGGGAACACCGCCGCGAACAGCGCCGCGGCGGCCCACCCCGAGGCACGGCGGGTGGCGGGGAACGCGAGCCCGGCGGCGATGCCCAGCTCGGCTACCCCGGAGGCCAGCGTGGTCAACCGCGGGGGCAGGGCCTCCGGCACGATCCGGTCGAAGTGGGTCGGGCGCAGGAAGTGCATGGTGCCCGCCGCGCCGAGGGCCACCGCCAGGATGGTGGCCGTGCGGTTGGCACGTTTGATCCGCTCACGTCGTCGCATGCGCCCCATCGTGCCCGCTCGTCCTCGGAAGCGGCCGGAGACGCTGCTCACGTCAGTGCGCATTCACGTCAGTGCGCATTCACGTCAGTGTGCATTTACGTCAGTGTGCATTCACGTCAGGGCGGTCGCGACGAGGTCGAGGACCGCCGTCGCCACCTCGGCCTTCGTGCCGGAGGTCTCGCGGACCACCTCGCCACCGGGCACCAGGACCTCGATCGCGTTCTCCTCGCGCTCGAAGCCGGCCGACCAGCCGACGTGGTTCACGACGAGCAGGTCCGCCGGCTTCCGGCTGATCTTGGCGCGCCCGAGCTCGATCCGTGCATCGCGGTCGGGCTCGGTCTCGGCGGCGAACCCGACGATGATCTGCCCGGTCCGCCGCGCCGCCACGAGGTCGGCGAGCACGTCCGGGTTCCGCACCAGCTCGAGCGTCATGCGCTCGCCCTGCGCGTCCTTCTTGAGCTTCTCGGTGAGCACCTCGGCCGGACGGTAGTCGGCGACGGCGGCGGTCATCACGACGACATCCGCTTCGGCGGCGGCGGTGTGCACGGCCTCGGCGAGTTCGAGCGCGGACCCGACGGGCACCACGGTCGCGTCCAGTCCGGCGGTCAGCGAGCCCTCGACGTTCGCGGCGACGAGGGTCACGGACGCGCCACGACGGACGGCGTCGGCGGCGATCGCGATGCCCTGGCGGCCGCTCGAGCGGTTGCCGACGAACCGCACCGGGTCGAAGGGTTCGCGGGTGCCGCCCGCGCTGACGACGACACGGACGCCGGCCAGGTCGCCCTGCTCACCGAGGGCCCCGGTGCTGGCCGCGGTGCCGGTGTCCGCACTGCGGCGGCCGGCCGGTGCAGGGTGCTGGTCGAGCACGGCGAGCGCTGCGGCGACGATGTCCGCGGGCTCCGCCATCCGACCGATGCCCGCATCGTCGCCGGTGAGCGCGCCGACGACCGGGCCGACCAGGTGGACGCCGCGGTCACGCAGCGTGGCGACGTTCGCACGGGTCGCGGGGTGCTCCCACATCTGCGGGTGCATCGCCGGAGCGACGACGACGGGCGCCTCGGTCGCGAGCAGCGTCGTGCCGAGCAGGTCGCTCGCCAGGCCGTGCGCCATCCGGGCGAGCGAGTCGGCGGTGGCCGGGGCGATGACGACCAGGTCGGCCCGGCGACCGAGCGCGACGTGGCGCACCTCGGCGACGTCGTCCCACACGCTCGTGGTGACGGGGTTGCGGCTGAGGGCCTCGAGCGTCGGCAGTCCGACGAAGCGCAGGGCGCCCTCGGTCGGGACGACGTGCACGTCGTGGCCGCGCTTGACCAGGTCGCGGACGACCCCGACGGCCTTGTAGGCGGCGATGCCCCCGGTGATCCCCACGATGACGGTCAGGGTGCGCTCTGCTGCTGCGTTCACCTGGCTCACGCTACCGGGGCCACGTGCGAGGATCGACGGCATGTGCACCGTCGTCGTCCGCGTCGACCCCGGGGCTGCATGGCCCGTCACCGTGCTCGCCCTGCGGGACGAGTCGCCCGAGCGCCCGTGGGACCCGCCCGCTGCCTGGTGGCCGGACCGGGACCCGGACCTCCGTGGTGTCCGTGACCGCTCCGCCGGTGGTGCGTGGCTCGCCGCGTCCGACCGTGCCGGCCTGGCCGTGGTGCTCAACCGCGCCGAACCAGTGACCAGCGTCGACGGCACGTGGACGACCCGCGGCGTGGTGCCGGTGGACGCCGTCGCCGACGACCTGCTGCCCGGACACGACGGCACGCTGCCGACCACCCGGGCCTTCAACCTGGTGCGCGCCACGGCCGAGGGTGCCTCGGTGCTGACCTGGGACGGCGAACAGGTCCGCACCACCGACCTCGGCCCCGGCGTCCACATGGTCACGCACGGTGCGGCCGACGACCCTGCGGCGCCGCGCATCGGTCGGTGGCTCGAGGCCTTCCGTGCCGTCGACGCCCCGTCCGGTCCGCCGGTGCTCGGACCGTTCGACGAACTCCGCACCGTGGACTCCGGTGGTGACGCCGGGGACGGCTGGGGCGGCTGGTTCGGCGTGCTCGCGGAGTCCGCAGCGCTGCCGAGCGACCACCCCGACGCGATCCTCCGCGACGTGCACGAGGCCGAGGGGCACATGACGACCCTGTCGATCGTCGCCGCGGCGATCGCGCCGGGCCGCACCGTCCTGCAGCACGCCCGCCTGACCGAACCCGGTCGGCTGGACGGGTCGGTGGAGCTGCACCGCGCCTGACGCCGGCGACGCACCGGACCCGCCCCGGGCCTCCCGGCCGTGCCCGCGTCCGTCGCGAGACGCCGGTGTCTCGCCGAGACGCCGCCGAACACGGCGGCGTCTCGTGTGTTCCAGGGCGCCTCGAGATGACGCCGGCGTGCAGCGTGCGCTCCCCACCACCGGACGGGAGGCCCGTGGTGGAGTGACCACGGGCCTCCCGTCCGCCTGTCCCCGCGTTCTCGAGCGCGCGAGACGCCGGCGTGCCCGTTCGACGCCGCCACGTGCACGAGACGCCTCCGGATTCGGCGGCGTCTCGTGGAGCTGGAGGCGTCCTGGCGAGACGCCGGTGTCTCGGCTAGAGCGGCGGGCGCGTCCCGGTGAGGTCCTCGGCGACGGCCCAGAGCGAGCGGGCGAGGTCGGCACTCCGCGCGGACCCGGGGATCGACACGGTGGTGGTCGGACCGGTCATGCCGAACGGACCCGAGGGACCGTAGTACGCGCCGCCCACGGCGTTCGGCCCGACCGCCGCGTACAGCAGCGGCTCGGTGCCCTGCTCGACGGCCTGGGTGAACGGCAGGGCCCGGTTGCTCGACCGCACCGGCTTCGACCGACCGAGCGAGCGTCCCGCGGCCTGCAGGTTCGTCCGGGTGTAGCCGGGGTGGGCGGCGGTGCTGACCAGTGGCACGTCGGCCTCGACGGTCAGGCGGTGCAGGTGCAGCGCGAGCAGCAGGTCGGCGAGCTTCGACTGCGCGTAGGCGCGCCAGCCGTTGTAGCCGCGCTCCCACTGCAGGTCGGCGAAGCGGATCCGTCCGGGGATCGCGGCGAGGCTCGACATCGTGACGACCCGGGGTGCCTCGGCCAGGGGGCCGTCGGCGAGGGGCGTGCGCGCGCGCAGCAGCGACGGGAGCAGCAGGTTCGTCAGGGCGAACGGGCCGAGGAAGTTCGTGCCGAACTGCAGCTCGAAGCCGTCGACGGTCTCGAAGCGCTCCGGCGGGGCCATCACACCGGCGTTGTTGACCAGGACGTCGATCGGACGTTCCTCGTCGACGATGCCGCTGGCGAAGCGGCGGACGCTCGCCAGGTCGGCGAGGTCGAGTTCGCGGACCTCCACGTCGGCTGCGGGGTGGGCGGCGCGGATGCCGGCGGCGGCGGTCTCGCCCTTCTCGGTGCTGCGGACGGCGAGCACGACACTGGCGCCGGCTCCGGCGAGGCGCAGGGCGGCCTCCTGTCCGGTGCCGCTGTTGGACCCGGTGACGACGATGCGGCGTCCGGTCTGGTCGGGGAGGTTCGGCATGCGGGTGACCGTACTCGTCCGGGCTGGCCGACCCCGGTCCGGGCCCGGTGCGCGCGCGCCGCCGCCGTGCTATGTTTATGCAAACGCATGAAAGTGCGACCAGGAGGACACCATGAGCAACGCATTCGGCACCGACCGTCCCTCGGACGTTCCGCCGCCCGCACCCGACCGGATCGGACCGCTGCAGCTCGGCCTCGACACCTTCGGTGACGTCACCGAGCGCGCCGACGGCAGCCTGCAGTCCGACGCGCAGAGCATCCGCGACGTGGTCGACCAGGCCGTCCTCGCCGACCAGGTCGGCGTCGACTTCATCGGCGTCGGGGAGCACCACCGGGCCGACTTCGTCGTGAGCGCCCCCGAGGTCGTCCTCGCCGCGATCGCCGCCAGCACCGAGCGCATCCGGATGGGCTCCGCGGTCACGGTGCTGTCCTCCGACGACCCCGTCCGCGTGTACGAGCGCTTCGCCACCGTCGACGCCCTGTCGAACGGCCGCGCCGAGGTCATCCTGGGCCGTGGCTCCTTCACCGAGTCGTTCCCGCTGTTCGGCTACGAGCTGAGCGACTACGAGGTCCTGTTCGAGGAGAAGCTCCAGCTCTGGGCAGCCCTGCGCGGCGGCGACGCCGTGACCTGGTCCGGCACGAAGCGCGCGGGCCTGGTCGACCAGGACGTCTTCCCGAAGCTCGAGCACGGTGCCATCCCGACCTGGATCGGCGTCGGCGGCTCCCCGCAGTCGGTCATCCGTGCCGCGTCGTACGGCCTGCCGCTGTTCCTCGCCATCATCGGCGGGCAGCCGGCCCAGTTCGCCCCGTTCTCGCGCCTGTACCGCCAGGCCCTCGCGCAGCTCGACCTGCCGCAGCAGCCCATCGCGATGCACTCGCCGGGCTTCGTGGCAGCGACCGACGAAGAGGCCGCCGAGCGCTACTGGCCGTACCACAAGGCCGTCACCGACCAGCTCGGCCGGGAGCGCGGCTGGCCGCCCCTCGACGTCGCCGGGTACCGCGCGAGCCTGTCGGCCGGCGGTTCGCTCTACGTCGGCTCCCCGGAGACCGTCGCCCGGAAGGTCGCGCGCAACATGCGGATCCTCGGTGCCTCGCGCTTCGACATGCGGTACGCCACGGGTCGCCTGCCGCACGCCGACATGATGCGCTCGATCGAGCTCTACGGCACCGAGGTCGCACCCCGCGTGCGCGAGCTGCTGGCGCAGCCCGTCCCCGTCGCCTGACGGTCGCGGGCCCCGTCCGGGTCCGGTTCGGTCCGGTCCGCAAAACACCGGTGTTCGCGCTCCACACCCCCCTTCGCGGGTGTTCGGAGCGTGGACACCGGTGTTTTGCGTCCCGGTTCCGTCTGACACGGGCGCGCGGGTGACGGCCGGGAGGCCCGGGGCGGCCGCCGAGATCGGCTCACGGGGGCCGCGGGTACGGTCCAGGGCATGTCGTCACGCCCCGACCACGCCTCCGGTCCCGCTGCCGGTCACGCCGCAGGCTCCGCCGTCGAACGCCGGTTCCGCGGCCGGATCATGGGCGTCGGCACCACCTCGGGCGTCCGGATCGTCGTCGGGATGTGGGACCGGTCGCCGTTCGGGCCGTTCACGGACGTGTTCCTCGAGCTCCCCGACGGCACCAGCGTGCTGCTCGCACCCGACGAGATCGTCGCCGCGTACGTCTCCGGCACCTACCGCTTCGACACGGTCTCGGTCGTCGACGTCCGCGCCCGCCGCACCGCCAGTGGGCTCGAGCTGTCCGCCGGGGCACTGCAGGCCTCGATCGACGTCGGCGGGATCTCGCCGCTCGGCCGGATCCTGCGCATCGTCCCGAAGCCGATCGCCCGCGACCCGCGCTGGCTCGCCGCGATCGACCCCGTGGCACGGCTGCTCGCGCCCGGGTCCGGTACCGCGGGCTCGGCGGGCAACGGCCGGCGCGAGTACTACGGCGTCACCGGGGCGCACGACGTCACCGGGGTGCGGGGGACCTGGGCGGGGGAGCCGCTCGGGGACCTGGCGCCGCTCGACCCGCCCGTGGCATTCGGCTTCGCCTCGATGCCGAAGATCCCGCAGGTCGTCGACGTCGAGACCACGATCCGCGAACCCGCCTGACCTCGGCTGGCCCGGCGTCGGTTCCGTCCGTGCGCATGTTCCGACGATCCGCGCGTCGATCGACTCGTGTCCGGTCGCTCGATGCACACGCATCCGGTGCGTGTGCATGCAACGACGTTCCACCTGTCGATCGACGCGTGTGGTGTCGCTTCCTGCACACGCATGCACGGCTCGGAGGCCGGCGCGCGCCGGGCGGGGGCGGCGTGGCGGGCGTGCACCGGGCCTCCAGGCCGACCGTGACCCGACCACGTCGACGCGCCGGGCTGACGCGTCCAGCGCCGGAGGGGCACACTGGTCGGAACGGTACGGCCCCGTGCACCGACGGTCGCACGTCGGCGGAGCGGGGCGCATGACGCAAAGGAGCACCATGACCGACACACAGACGGACCAGCGCGCCGCGATCTCGGACATCGTCCACGGCGCCCACACGGCACTGCTCACCACGGTGAGCGAGGACGGGAACCTGCACGCCAGGCCACTCGCGGTGCAGGACAAGACGTTCCACGGGACCCTGCGGTTCCTGGTGCAGGACGGCAGCGAGAAGGTCGAGGACATCGCGCGGAACCCGCACGTCAACGTCTCGATCGAGTCGCAGGGCGGGTACCTGTCCATCGCCGGGACCGCGACCGTGACCCAGGACGACTCGGTCGTCGACGAGCTGTGGTCCCCGTTCGCCGAGGCCTGGTTCCCCGAGGGCCGTCAGGACCCGTCGATCCGGCTGCTCACGGTCGAGGGGGTCTCGGTCGAGTACTGGACCCAGGACACCGGGCCGGTCGGGAGTCTGGTGCAGATGTTCAAGGCGGCGCTCGGTAAGCAGAGCCAGCCGGACACCGGCGACCACGGCACGGTCGAGCTCTGAGGCGAGGCGCCTGACGCGCGACGCCGTCGTCCTGTCCGGACGGCGGCGTCGCGTCATGTCGGGGCGCGTGCACCGGGCCGTCACCTGCGAGGGCTGCGCGTCAGCCGCTCACGTCGCCTGCGAGGGCTCCGCGTCAGCCGCTCACGGAGGGCCGAGCAGCCACAGCACCGCGACCAGCACCGGCTGCCCGGCCAACGCGGCCGTCACGAAGGTCCACCGCATCCAGGGCTTCGCGACCAGCTCGGGCGACCCGAACAGCGGCGCGAGCGGCATGAGCAGCCGCGGGGTCGAGGCCATCGGCAGCGACACCGCGAAGATGTACAGCGCGTACGCGGCTGAGTACAGCACCGTCGTGGGCCCGAGCCGCAGCGTCGACCGGCGGAGCAGCCAGATCGGGTACGTGACGAGCAGGAACACCACGATCAGGATCCCGCCCACGCCGAGCCAGCGACCCGCGATGAGGAACCACGGCGTCAGCGGGACGAAGTCCACCCGGCCGATGAAGTTCACCCACCAGGACATCTCGGTCTCCAGGTAGGCGTTCGGCGTTCCGGTCGCGTGCGAGGCGATCACCGGCCAGGCGAGCCCCGCGAGGACCATGGTCAGCCCCGCGGCGACGACCCGGACCTGCTCGCGGAGTGGGAAGCCCTCGAACACCCGGCCGGTCTCGCGCCGTGCACGGACCCACCGCACGAGTGCGACGACGCCGAGCACGAGCGGGATCGCCAGGGCACCGGGGCGGGTGAAGGCCGCGGCGACGCCGAGTGCCGTCAGGAGCCCGTAGCGCCGACGCTCCAGCGCGAGCAGCGCCCCGAACGACAGCGCGAGGAACATGCTCTCCGCGTACCCGACCTGCAGCAGGAACGACAGCGGACCGCAGCTGAAGAAGAAGACCGCCCACATCGCGGCGGCGTGCCCGGCGCGGTCCCGCACCAGGCGGTGCAGCAGGTAGGTGGCGAGCAGCCCGGCGACGATCGCGACGAGCGGGGCACCGAGTTCGAACGGCACCCCGGTCGAGGCGGTCAGCGCCCGGATCGTGAAGGGGAACGCCGGTAGGAAGGCCCAGGCGTTCTGCGCGACGTTGCCGGCGGCGTCCAGCGGCAGCGCGTCCGGGTACCCGTGCAGCGAGATCTGCTCGTAGTACTGCCCGTCCCAGGCCACCAGGAAGGCACCGAAGCCGTGCTCGTTGCCCCAGATCGCGTTGCCCGGGAGCGCGCGACCGATGAGCGGGTACGCGAGCGCGAGCCACAGGGTCGACAGGACCCGGCCGCCCGTCCAGACGAGCAGGACCGCCGCCCACGCCGGCAGTGAGGCAACGGTGTCCAGGACACGTCGTCGACCGCTGGCCGTGCCCGCGGCGACCACGCCGGCGCTGTCGGTGCGGCTCACGCGCGAGTTCCTCGGCGTTCGGGTGGTCGGGTCGGCACCCGGCCAGGGTAGTCGGCCCGAGCATGAGGATCGCCCGGAACTGCGCCTGGAGGCCCGTCCCGCGTCGTGTGCGCTGCGTCGCGTCCGGTGGGTGGCGGGTTCGGCGTCCGGCGGGTGGTCGGTGCCGCGCCCGGGGCCGCGCCCGGTGTCCCGTCCGGTGTCCCGTCCGGTGGGCGGCCCGTCCGTGACGGCGCGGACGTCCGCGGGCATAGTCTCGGTGGGCGATGACGACGACGGCGACGACACCCAGACGACGGACGCGCAGCACGGCGGTCGCCGTGCTGGTGGCCGGGACCTTCTTCATGGAGCTCCTGGACGGCACGATCCTGGCGACCGCCGCCCCGGCCATGGGGCGTGACCTCGGGGTCGACTCCGCCGCGGTGGGCGTCACGATCACCGCGTACCTCGTGACCCTCGCGGTGTTCATCCCGGTGTCCGGCTGGCTCACCGACCGGATCGGTTCCCGGACGGTCTTCGCCGGGGCCATCGCGCTGTTCACGATCGCGTCGGCCCTGTGCGCGCTGTCCACCGGGCTGGTCGAGCTGACGCTGTGGCGCATCCTGCAGGGCCTCGGTGGGGCGCTCATGGTGCCCGTCGGCCGGCTCGTCGTCCTCCGGAGCGCCGGGCGCGAACAACTCGTCACCGCCATCGCCATCCTGACCTGGCCGGCCCTCGCCGCACCGATCATCGCGCCGTTCATCGGCGGGGTCCTCGTCGAGACGCTGACGTGGCACTGGATCTTCCTCATCAACATCCCGCTCGGCGTCGTCGCCTTCGTCGCCGCCCTGGTGCTCGTGCCGCAGGAGCGTGCGGCGCAGCGGGTGCCGTTCGACTGGTTCGGGTCGCTGCTCGCCTGCGTCGGGCTCGGCTCGCTCGTGGTCATGGCGTCCTTGCTCGCGCTCGACGTCGTGCCGGTCACCGCGGTCGTCGTCTCCGGGGTCCTCGGCGCGGTGTGCTGCTGGCTCGCGATCCGGCACTTCCGCCGGGCTCCGCACCCGATCATGGGGCTCGACGCGTTCCGGCTCGAGACCTTCCGGGTGTCGCACGCCGGCGGCGGCCTGTTCCGCCTGGCGGTGTCCGCGGTGCCGTTCGTGCTCCCGCTGCTGTTCCAGGACGCCTGGGGTTGGAGCGCCGTGCTCGCCGGGTCCGCCGTCCTGTGGGTGTTCGTCGGCAACCTCGGCATCAAGCCGATGACGACCCCGTTCCTCCGTTGGTTCGGCTACCGCCCGGTGATCATCGTGTCGTCGGCCGTCGCCGCGCTGACCGTGGTCGCGATGGCGTTCATGACCGAGGACACCCCGTTCTGGCTGCTCGCCGTCCTGCTCGTCGTCAGCGGTGCCGCCCGCTCCGTGGGCTTCACGGCGTACAACACCATCGCCTTCGCCGACGTCGAGCAGGCCGACATGACCCCCGCGAACACGCTGTCGTCGACGCTGCAGCAGACCGCCGCGGGCTTCGGTGTCGCGGTCGCCGCCGTGGTCATCCGCGCGGCCTCCGGGCTGGGCGGCGACGGGCCGTACGCGGCCGCGTTCTGGGTCATCGCCGCCCTGCTCGTGGTCGCCTGCGTGGAGGGCATCCTGATGAGTCGCACAGCGGGCGACACCGTCCGCCCGGTCCGCCGTGTCCGCGCCTGATCCCGCCGCTGTCCGTTTCCGTCACGGTCACACGGACGAAACCCGGCAGGCGTTACAGTCTCAGCAACCGTCCGCGGTACCCGAGTACGGTGACCGCGGCAGGGTGACCGGAACACCCGGACAGGAAGGCAGCATGGCCGCGCCAGAGCAGCAGAGCACGATCGCATCAGAGCAGACCGTGCAGCCCACGCAGCTCCGTGTCGTCAGTTACAACCTCCGCGAGCACACCGCGAACAGCGAGCTCGCCGCACTGGCCGAGGCGTCCGACGCCGACGTCCTGTGCGTGCAGGAGTGCGACAGCAACGACCTCGCACCGTCGATCGGCGGCCTCTCGCTCGCCGCGTCGACCCGCACCAACCGGCTCGGGCTCGCGATCTACAAGCGCGACGACCGCTTCGAGGTGCAGGACTTCAGCATCCACTCGCTGCAGAAGTCGCTGCACGACCGGGTCCTCGCACCAGCGCACGAACGGCTCATCGCGATGCACCTGCGTGACACCGAGGCCGACGCCGAGGTCGTCGTCGCCTCGTTCCACGCCTCACCGCTGACCGCGACGAACTCCCTGCGCCGCAAGCAGATCGAGGCCGCGCACCAGTTCCTGCGCGAGCTGGCGAAGGACGTCCCCGCGGTCATGGTCGGCGACTTCAACTACCCGTGGTTCCAGACGAACCTGCGCCGCAAGATCGAGCAGGGCGGGTTCGCGCTGTCGCTGTCCGACCAGCCGACGTACCTGCGCTACCGCAAGTTCACCGGCCACTTCGACTTCGCGACGAGTGTCGGCCTGCACATCGCCGGCGTCGAGACCCTGCCGGCCGGCATCTCCGACCACCGCCCGATCCTGGTGCGTGCCCACTACGAGCACCCCGGCGAAACCGGCGCCGTCACCACCGTCGAGGCTCCCGCCGCCTGACACGCGTCGGCGCCGCTCGTGCCGACCGCCGAGGTCGCACGACATGCCGCGTGCGCATCGCCGAGTGGTCGGGAACTGTCGGTTACGGGGGCGTCGGGCGACGGTTCGTGCGACCTCGGCGGAGGTGAGCGGGGAGTCGTGACCGCTCGGCAGGGGGCCTTCGGGCGCGTCGGCGGTGCGTGCCGAGGTCGCACGACGTGCCGCGTGCGTGCCGCCGAGTGGTCGCAAACTGTTGGTTGCGGGGGCGTCGGGCGACGGTTCGTGCGACTTCGGCGGAGGTGAGCGGGGAGTCGTGACCGCTCGGCAGCACGTGCCGAGGTTGCACGACATGCCGCGGGTGTGGCGCCGACTGGTCGCAAACTGTCGGTTGCGGGGGCGCCGGGCGACGGTTCGTGCGACCTCGGCGGAGGTGAGCGGGGAGTCGTGACCGCTCGGCAGCCCGTGTCGAGGTCGCTCGACATGCCGCGCGCGTGGTGCGGGTTGGTCGGGAACTGTCGGTTGCGGGCCCGGTAAACGACGGTTCGTGCGACCTTGGCGGAGATGAGCGGGGAGTCGTGACCGCTCGGCGCACGACGCTGGGCGCGCCCGTCGGGGCGGCGACACACCGGAGGCCCGGTGCCGGTCTCGTGGACCGGCACCGGGCCTCCAGGCGGTCGCCCGCGAGCCCGCGAGCCCGCGAGCCCGCGAGCAAGCGTCAGCGACGCAGCGTCGCCCGCGCCAAGCGGTTGCCGATGAACTGGCCGAGCTGCACGATGACGACGATCGCCGCCACCGAGACGTAGACCACCCACCAGTCGTAGCGCTGCGAGCCGTAGGTGATCGCGTACTCGCCGAGCCCGCCACCACCGATCAGCGCACCCTGCGCCGTCATGTCGACGATGCCGATGTAGATGAACGTGTAGCCGAGGATCAGGGGGCCGAGACCCTCGGGGATGAGCACGGTCAGCAGGATCGAGACCGGGTGCGCACCCGATGCCCGAGCCGCCTCGACGACGCCCGGGTCGACCGACAGCAGGTTCTGCTCGACGATCCGGGACACCGCGAAGGCCGCGGCCAACGAGATCGCGAAGGTCACCGCGGGGACACCGATCGTGGTCTGCACGACGACCCGCGACAGCGGCGCGATCGCGGCGAGGAAGATCACGAACGGGATCGGGCGGATCAGGTTCACGAACACGTTGAGCACCGTGTACGCGGTGCGGTTGCCGAGGACGTTGCCCGGCCGGGTCGCGTAGAGCAGCAGGCCGAGCGCGAGGCCGATGACCCCGGCGATGACCAGCGAGATCAGCGACATCACGATGGTGTCGCGGATGGCGGCGAGGAAGACGTCGAACGTGTCGATCACGCTCTGGAACGAGTTGTTGTTCACGCGGCGGCCTCCTCGTCGGTCGTGACGCCGTCAGCGCGGAGTGCGGCGATCGCGCGATCGATGGCGTCGGGCTCGGCGCCGGGCGCGCTCAGCTCGTAGGTGAGCGACCCGATCCGACGCTCCCGGATCTCGCCGACCCCGCCGTAGACGAGCTCGGCGGTGATCCCGGCGGCGCGGAACGCGGCGTCGATCCGGTTCTGCAGCCCGGCCTCGTCGGTGATCTGCACCGTGACGAGCCGACCCGGGTGCCGGTCCCGCAGGCGCCGGAGCGTCTCGGGGGAGGGCCGGTCGTGCAGCGCGGTGCGGACGAAGCGCTGCGCGGCACCGGTCTTCGGGGTCGAGAACACGTCGTAGACGTCGCCGACCTCGACGACCCGACCCTGCTCCATCACGGCGACCCGGTCCGCGATCTGCCGGACCGCGTCCATCTCGTGCGTGATCACGATGATGGTGACGCCGAGCTCCCGGTTGACGCGGCGGAGCAGCGCGAGCACCTCGGAGGTGGTCTCCGGGTCGAGGGCGCTGGTCGCCTCGTCGGCGAGCAGCAGGTCGGGCGACGCGGCGAGGGCGCGGGCGATGCCGACGCGCTGCTTCTGCCCGCCGGACAGCTGCTCCGGGTAGGCGTGGGCGCGCTCGAGCAGGCCCACGAAGTCGAGCAGCTCGGCGACGCGACGGTTCCGCTCGGCCTTCGGCACACCGGCGACCTTGAGCGGGTACGCGACGTTGCCGGCGATCGTGCGGGACCGGAACAGGTTGAACTGCTGGAAGATCATCCCGATGTTGCGACGCGCCAGACGGCGGTCCCGCTCGGGGATCGCCGTCAGTTCGCGGCCCGCGACGGTCACCGTGCCGGAGCTCGGCAGTTCCAGCGCGTTGACCAGGCGGACCAGGGTGGACTTGCCGGCACCGGAGTACCCGATGACGCCGAGGACCTCTCCATGGTGCACGTCCAGGGAGACGTCCTCGACGGCCACCACGGTCTCGCCGGTGTCGGCGCGGCGGTAGTGCTTCGAGACGCCGCGGAGTTCGACGAGGACCGGCACTACTGCTTGGCCGCCTTCGCGTCCTGCTCGACCTCGGCGAGCTCGTCCTGCAGCTTCGAGGCGCTCTCGTCGCGGGCGACGGCCTCGGGCAAGTCCTTCGCGAAGGCCTTCTGCACGGCGTCGTCCTGGAACAGCTCCGCCAGGTCGAGGTAGGTCTTGTTGCCCTTGTCCTCGTCGCGGACGGCGAAGACGTTCACGTACGGGGCGGCGCTCGCGCTCGAGGGGTCGTCCTGGTAGATCGCGTCCGAGATCGGCAGACCGGCGGCGGTGGCGAAGTTGTTGTTCACGACGGCGGCGGCGACGGAGCCCTGCTGCAGCGCGTTCGCGGTCTGCGAGGCGTCGAGGGGCTGGACGTCGACCTTCTTCGTCTCGATGTCGTCGGCGGTGGAGAACGCCGAGCCGCCGTCCTTCAGGGTGATCAGGTCGGCCGCCTGCAGGATCAGGAGCGCACGGGCCTGGTTGATCGAGTCGTTCGGGATCGCGACCTTCGCGTTCGCGGGCAGCTCGGACGGCTTGTCGTACTTCGTCGCGTAGAGCGGCAGCGGGTAGACGGCGGTCGAACCGATCGGCTGCAGGTCGTCGTTCGACGTGACGTTGTAGTCCGCCAGGTACTGGATGTGCTGGAACTGGTTGATGTCCAGCTGGCCGTCCTTGAGGGCGGGGTTCGGCAGCGAGTAGTCCGAGAAGTTCGTCAGCTTCACGGTGACGTTGAGCTTGTCCTTCGCGAGCTTCGTGTACGTGTTCCAGTAGCCGAGCGACTTGTCCGAGACACCGATCGTGACGGTCTTCGGGGCGGCGTCACCGGCGGCACCGGCGTCGTTGCTCCCGGAGCGGAGGGCTCCGACGACGACGGCGACGACGATCGCCACGACGACGATCGCGGCCGCGACGATCCAGCCGATCGGGCGCTTGCCCTTCGGCTTCTCGGGCAGTGCGGGGGCTGCGGACATGCTGGTGCTCCTCGTGGGCCGTGCGTGTGGGGGAGCCGCGGTGGTCCGCGGCGTGGAGACGAGTGTGACGTGCGGTCCACCCCCGGTGCGAGTTCCGTTCCGTCGTGTTACGCAGCACTCGATCCGTGCCGCCTGCGTCGGAGCACGCGTCCCGACACGACTTGGTTGACTCGGATCGTGCGCAGCATCGAACTCGTCCTCGGCCCGGAGTCGGACGCCGCCGTGCGGTCCGCCTGGCAGGCCCTGATCGACGCCGACTTGCCGAGCCTCGGTCGGCACCCGTCGCCGTCGAATGCCCCGCACGTCACCCTGGCCGCCGGGGACACGCTGCCCGTGCCGGCCGGGTTCCGCACGTCGGTGCCGACCTCGATCCGGCTCGGCGGGCTGCTGCTCTTCCCCGCGGGTGCCGGTCGGTCGGTGCTCGTGCGCGCGGTGGTCCTCGACGCGGCGCTCACGACCTTCCACGGCGAGGTGCACGCGGTCGCGCCCGGCGGCGTCGAGACGTCGGTGCCCGGGCACTGGTCGCCGCACGTCACGCTGGCTCGTCGGGTGCGCGACGAGGACCTGCCGCGCGCCGTCGCTGCGCTGCGCGCCGTGCCGCTGCCGGAGACGCTCGACGTCGGCGGCGTGCGGCACTGGGACGGCGAGACGCGGACGATCACGCCGCTCGCGTTCACGACCGACTAGCGGGGCACGGCCTGGAGGCCCGGCTCAGGTCCCGAGCACCCGCTCGCCGAACGCGGATGCGAACGTCCGCTCCGGGTCGGCCCGGGCGACGAGGTCGCGGAAGTCCGCCAGCCGCGGGTACAGCCCGGCGATCGCCGCGTGGTCGAGCGAGCTCATCTTGCCCCAGTGTGGTCGGCCGTCGAAGGCCGCGAGCCGGGACTCCAGGTCGGGCAGGAGCGCGGCGACCTCTGCCGGGTGCTTCTTCCAGGTGAACGCGATGCAGAGGACGTCCTCGCCCTGGGTCGGGCTGAGCCAGAGGTCGTCCGCGGCCATCGTCCGGAGTTCGCAGACGTGCAGGTGCGGTTGGATCCGGTCGGCGAGCCCCCGGAGCGCGTCGAGGGCGGCCGCCGCGTGCCGGAGCGGGACGAAGTGCTCGCTCTGCACCTCGGACCCGTGGCTCGGGACGGACCCGATCGGGAAGTGCGGCAGGCGGTCCCACCACGGGCCGACCGAGCCGTCGCGCGCGGTCCGGTGGTCGTCGCCGGGGGTGCCGGGCAGGCGCCGTGCGCCGGCCAGGGTCTCCGGGACCGGCACGTCCTCGGCGCCCTCGGGGACGCGCGATTTCACCAGGACCTCGGTGATCGCATCGCCGAACACGGTGTAGGCGCACACCGAGTACGCGGCGGCGTGCACGTCAGCGACGTTCGCCGTGAAGGTGTCCCAGGGGATCGCGCCGTAGACGTCCTGACGCATCCGGTAGGACGGTTCGACGTCGAGGGTCACCCGGGTCACGATGCCGAGCAGTCCGAGGTGCAGCACGGCACCGTCGAACGCGGGGTCCGTCCGGTCGATCGTCCGGGCGGAGCCGTCCGGACCGAGCACCTCGAACGCGCGCACCGCGGTGGCGAGCGAGCCCAGTGCCGTACCGGAACCGTGGGTGCCGGTCGCGACCGCACCCCCGACGGAGATGTGCGGCAGGGACCCCGTGTTGTGCAGGGCGAACCCGGCACGGTCGATGTCGGCCGCGACGTCGCCGTACCGGGTGCCGGCTCCGAGGGTCACGGTGCGGTGCTCGGCGTCGACGACCAGGTCGGTGGGGACGCCGGTCAGGTCGAGCAGGATGCCTGCGGTGTCGGCGACGTCGTTGAACGAGTGCCGGGTGCCGAGGCCGTGGACCCGATCGGCGTCGGCCACGATCTGGGCGGCCTCGTCGATCGACGACGGGCGGACGACCCGTTCGGCCGTGTACGTGACCGTGCCGGACCAGTTGAGCTCGCTCGTCGTCGACCGCATGGCGCCCACCCTGCCACGCGGTCCGGAGACGGGCGCGGGCCGGCGCCGGTCCCGTCACGGGTTCGGCGTCGGCCCGGCTCGTCGGTCAGTGCGAGAGGCTCGTCGGTCAGTGCACGGGCGGGGGCGTCGGCGCGCCTTCGGGCACCTCGGGCCGGCGGACGAACACCGACGCCAGGATGCCGAACAGCGAGATGATCGCGCCGACCATGAAGGCGGTGCCGACGCCCGACGCGGTGGCCACCTGGACCCCACGGGCACCGGAGCCCTCGACGGCGGTGGCCGCACCGATCGTCAGCAGCGTGACGAACAGGGCGGTGCCCGCCGCACCGGCGAGCTGCTGCGCCGTGCCGAGCACCGCGCTGCCGTGCGAGTACAGCTTCGGGGGCAACCCACCGAGCGCCGCGGTGAACAGCGGCGTGAAGGTCAGGGCCAGGCCGATGCTCAGCACCACGTGCGCACCGAGGACGAACCACACGCTGGTGTCGACACCCACGGTGGAGAGCGCCCAGAGCACGGCGCTGACGATGATCGATCCGGGGATGAGCAGCACGCGCGGGCCACGGCGGTCGTAGATGCGCCCGACGATGGGGGAGAGCAGGCCCATCAGCAGCCCACCGGGGAGCAGCAGCAGGCCGACCTGCAGGACCTCGAGGCCGAGGACGCGCTCCAGGTAGATCGGCAGCAGGATGAGCGTGCCGAACATCGCCATGAAGCTCAGCCCCATCGCGACGATCGGCACCGTGAAGCCGCGGGTGCGGAAGGTGCGCAGGTCGAGCAGGGCGCTGTCGGTGCGCTGCAGGCGCGTCTGCCGGACGATGAACACCGCGAGGGCGACGGCACCGACGACCAGGGCGGTCACCGGGACGAGCGGACCGGTCGTGCCGGCTTCACCGATGCTGGACAGGCCGTAGACGATGCCGCCGAACGCGAAGGCGGAGAGGATGACCGAGACGACGTCGATCGGTGCCTTGCGCGGCGTCGAGACGTTCTGCACCTTGACCATGCCGAGGATGAGCGCCGCGATCGCGATGGGCAGCACGAAGCCGAACAGCCAACGCCACGAGAACGCGTTGAGGATCAGGCCGGAGATCGTCGGGCCGATGGCCGGAGCGACCGAGATGACGATCGAGATGTTGCCCATGATGCGGCCACGGTGCGCGGGGTCGACGAGGGTCAGGACCGTCGTCATGAGCAGCGGCATCATGATCGCGGTGCCGCTGGCCTGCACGATGCGGCCGACGAGCAGGACGGTGAAGCCCGGCGCGAGCAGGGCGATCAGCGTGCCGACCGAGAACAGGCCCATCGCCCAGACGAACACCGGTCGGGTGTTGAAGCGCTGCAGCAGGAACCCGGTGATCGGGATGACGACCGCCATGGTGAGCAGGAAGCCGGTGGTCAGCCACTGGCCGGTCGCGGCGCTGATGTCCAGGTCGTCCATGAGCCGGGGCAGGGCCACGCCCATGATTGTCTCGTTGAGGATGACGACGAACGCGGAGACGAGCAGCAGCCCGATCACGAGTCGGGTCTCGGCAGCGGACGGCTGCGAGACGCTTCCCGTGCGGGGGGCGGAATCGACGGCCTGGGTCATGCGGGTGCTCCTGGTGGGTCACGACGGGTGGAACGGGTGTGGCGCAGGACGCGCAGACAGGCCAACTCCCTGAGTGGATGCGATTATTCCGCTTCGCTCCGACATCCGCAGGTGAACGATCGGTGCCGAGCGCGCCGGTCGCCGGCGCAGCTCCCACGCACGTCGGCTCAGTGCAGGATCGCGAACCCGTCGGCGTCGCCGTGCGGTACCACCGACCGCAGGCTGACGTCGGTCACGGTCGCCGACGGTGGCCCGGTGCGCAGGCACTCGACCAACGAGTCGACGGCGACCGAGGGCCCCTCCGCCTCGACCTCCACCGTGCCGTCCCAGAGGTTCCTCGCGTAGCCGACGAGGTCGAGCCCGTCCGCCTTCCGAGCGGTCCAGTACCGGAAGCCGACCCCCTGGACCGTCCCCGACACCACGGCATGCACCCTCGTCACCGTCGTCATGTCCTCCACGCTAACCGCGACGGCCCTCCGGGAGTTTTCGGCCCCGTGACGATCTGTTTCCGGCTCGTGACGAGCGCGCCGCGTCGGCAGTGATAGTGTCATCCCAACCCGAACGCTTCGAGTCAGATTGACACTATCTCCACCATGGACGAAGCAGGCATCCGCGTCGCGGTCTCCACCGTGATCGTCGCACTGCGCCCGCACCCCGACACCGGGGCCCCGGCGCTGTGGATGCCGCTCGTCCGTCGCGTCGCCGAACCGTTCGAGGGTTCCTGGGCGCTCCCCGGCGGCTGGGTCGGCGACGACGAGGGCCTCGAGGACTCCGCGGCCGCCCGACTGCGCGAGACGACGAACGTCCAGCCGCGGTACCTCGAGCAGCTCTACGCGTTCGGTGACGTCGGACGCTCCCCGAGCCGCGTGGTGTCGATCGTGTACTGGGCACTCGTGCACCCGGACGAGGCGAACGTCGTGCCCGACGACTGGAACGTCCGGTGGTTCCTGGCCGACGAGCACCCGCCGCTCGCCTTCGACCACGACCGCATCGTCGAGTACGCCCTGTGGCGGCTGCGCAACAAGATGTCGTACTCGCGGATCGCGCAGGCGTTCCTCGGCGACCGCTTCACCCTCGCCGAACTCCGCGGCGTGTACGAGGCGGTGCTCGGCCGTGCACTCGACCCCGCGAACTTCCGTCGGCAGGTCGAGAAGACCGACGCGGTCCTGCCGACCGACGAGACCACGAGCGGGGGCCGGCACCGTCCGGCCCGCCTGTACCGCTCGAACCCCGACCTGGCCTACGCGGACAACGGCCCGCTGCAGACCGGGGCCGATCAGCACCAGCAGCGGAACCGATAGGAAGCCCCGTGTCCATCGCCACGACGATCGAACTCATCTCCAACGGCAAGGCCGGCGGCAGCACCTGCACGCCCGACCTCGCGATGCCGACGTGGGACTTCGACTCCCGCCCCGGGTACGGCCCGGGGTCGTCGATGTCCGACGTCATCCCGACGAGCGCCCCGCGCCAGGGCGTCCTGCCCGACGAGTACAAGACGACCCCGACCGACGAGCTCCACGAGCGCATCGAGCGGGCGAAGGCCACCCTCGGCGACCGGGTCGTCGTCCTCGGGCACTTCTACCAGCGCGACGAGGTCGTCCGGCACGCGGACTTCCTCGGCGACTCGTTCCAGCTGGCCAACGCCGCCCTGACGAAGCCCGACGCCGAGGCGATCGTGTTCTGCGGCGTGCACTTCATGGCCGAGACCGCCGACATCCTGGCGCGCGACGACCAGCGCGTGATCCTGCCGAACCTGGCCGCCGGCTGCTCGATGGCCGACATGGCCGACATCGACAGCGTCGAGGCGGCGTGGGCGGAACTGACCGCGGTGTACGGCACCGAGCCCGACGCCGACGGCCGCGTCCCCGTGATCCCGGTCACCTACATGAACTCCGCCGCCGACCTCAAGGCGTTCTGCGGTCGCAACGGCGGCATCGTGTGCACCTCGTCGAACGCCGCGACGGTGCTCGAGTGGGCCTTCGAGCGTGGGCAGCGCGTCCTGTTCTTCCCCGACCAGCACCTCGGCCGCAACACCGCGAAGGCGATGGGCATCAGCACGGACCTGATGCCGATGTGGAACCCGCGCCTGCCGGGTGGGGGCAACACGGGCGCGGACCTGCTCGAGGCGAAGGTCATCCTCTGGCACGGCTTCTGCTCGGTGCACCGCCGCTTCACCGTCGAGCAGATCGACCAGGCCCGCCGCGAGCACCCGGGCGTGCAGGTCATCGTGCACCCGGAGTGCCCGATGGCCGTCGTCGACGCCGCTGACCACGCCGGCAGCACCGACCTGATCCGGAAGACCGTCGCCGCGGCCACCGAGCCGACGACGTTCGCGATCGGCACCGAGATCAACATGGTGAACCGGCTCGCCGCCGAGTACCCGCAGCACACGATCTTCTGCCTCGACCCGGTCGTCTGCCCCTGCTCGACGATGTACCGGATCCACCCGGGCTACCTCGCCTGGGTGCTCGAGGCACTCGTCCGCGGCGAGGTCCTCAACGAGATCGTCGTCCCCGCCGACGTGCAGGCCGACGCCAAGGTGGCGCTCGAGCGCATGCTCGCCGCCAAGCCGCGCGGCTGAGACGCGGACCCGACCGAACGAGGGAGACCACCGTGCACGTCGTCATCGTCGGCTCCGGCATCGCCGGCCTGACCGCAGCGATCCGCGCCAGTGCCCTGCACGACGTCACCCTGGTGACGAAGGGGGCGCTCGCCGACAGCGCCACCGCGTACGCCCAGGGCGGGATGGCGGTGGCGCTCGGTGCCGACGACTCCGCGGCGCTGCACCAGGCCGACACCCACGTCGCCGCGGCGGGCAGCGCCGACGCCCGGGCCGTCGAGGTCCTGTGCACCGACGGGCCGGCCCGCGTCCGCGACCTGCTCGCCCTCGGGGTGCCCTTCGACCGGTCGTCGGACCCGGCGACCCTCGACCGGTACGGCGACGACCTCGCCCGCGGCCGTGAAGCCGCGCACGGCCGGTGGCGCGTCGTGCACGCCGACGGCGACGCGACCGGAGCCGCCATCGAACGCACCCTCATCGCGGCACTGCACCGACGGCACGTCACGATCCTCGAGCGCACGAGCCTGACCGACCTGGTCGTCCGCGGCGGCGTGGTCGTCGGCGTCGACGTCCTCGACCTGCTCGGCGAACCCCGCCGGCTCGACGCCGACGCCGTCGTCATCGCGTCCGGGGGAGCCGGACACCTGTACCGCGAGACGACGAACCCCCTGGTCGCGACGGGCGACGGGGTCGCCGCCGCCTGGCGCGCCGGCGCCGTCCTCGCCGACCTGGAGTTCGTCCAGTTCCACCCGACACGGCTGGCCGTCCCCGGTGGCGGACTGGTGTCCGAAGCCGTCCGCGGTGAGGGCGCCGTCCTCCGCGACGCCGCCGGGCACCGCTTCATGACCGACGTGCACCCGGACGCCGAGCTCGCCCCGCGTGACGTCGTCGCCCGGGGGATCGCCGCCGCGGTGCGCGACCAGGGCGGCGCACCCGTGTTCCTCGACGCCACCGGCCTCGACGCCGGGTTCCTGGTCACGCGGTTCCCCGGACTCACCCGGGCCACCCGCGCCGCCGGGTTCGACTGGACCCGCGAAGGCGTCCCGGTCGCACCGGCCGCGCACTACTCGATGGGCGGCATCGCCACCGACGCCGAGGGCCGCACCAGCCTGCCCGGACTCCTCGCCGTCGGTGAAGCCGCCTGCACCGGGGTCCACGGCGCCAACCGGCTCGCCTCGAACTCCCTGCTCGAGGGGCTCGTCTTCGCGGTCCGCGCAGCGGACGCGGTCGCCGCACCGCGACCCGGCCTGCTCCGCCTGCGCGGGGACGCGGGTCTCCACGTCACCAGCGTGCGCCGAGCGGCCGACGCGATCCGGGCCTCCCGTCCGACCCTGCCTGGAGGCGCGACCCACCTCGCCGACGTGGGTGCCGTCCGGCAGGCGGTCCAGTCCGTCATGACGGACCGCGTCGGGCTGCTCCGTGACGCCGTCGGGCTGGCCAGCGCGCGCCGCGACCTCGACGCGCTGACCGCGCCGACCGGCGGCGGCGTGCGCGAGCACGAGGACCGTGCGCTGCTCGACCTGGCGCGACTCGTCGCGCTCGCCGCCGAGGCCCGCACCGAGTCCCGCGGGGCGCACGCCCGCACCGACCACCCCGACACCGACCCCACCGCCCCGGCCTCGTACGCCTGGGTCGCCGACCCCACCGACGCACACCCCGACGAGCACACGGACGAACGCGCCGACGGCTCCGCAGCCGTCCCGCAGGAGGTACCCGCATGACCACCGACCCCGGCACCATCCCGCCGCACGCGCTCCGTCGCGTGATCGAGACCGCGCTCGAGGAGGACGCACCCTGGGGCGACGTCACCAGCGAGACCCTCATCCCCGCCGAGGCGACCGCGACCGCGACCCTCGGCGCGCGCGAGCCCGGCGTGCTGAGCGGCGGGGCGGTGTTCGTCGCCGTGATGCACGCCGTCGACCCGTCGATCCACGCCGTCGTGCACGTCGCCGACGGGACGCACTTCGTCGCGGGTGACGTCCTCGCGACCGTGACCGGGTCGGCGCGGGCCGTGCTCCGGGCCGAACGGGTCGCCCTCAACCTGGTGCAGCGGATGTCGGGCATCGCGACGACCACCGCGGCGCACGTCGCTGCCGCCGCGGGCACCTCGGCGCGGATCGTCGACACCCGGAAGACGACGCCCGGCCTCCGTGCACTCGAGCGGTACGCCGTCCGGTGCGGTGGCGGACACAACCACCGCACCTCGCTCTCCGACGCCGTGCTCGCCAAGGACAACCACCTGGCGGTGCTCCTGGCCGGCGGGATCGGAATCGGCGACGCGATCGCCCAGGCCCGCCAGCGGCTCGGGCACACCGTGCACGTCGAGGTCGAGGTGGACCGGATCGACCAGATCGAACCCGTCGTCGCGGCCGGGGTCGACACGATCATGCTCGACAACTTCACCCCGGACGAACTCGTGGCCGGGGTCGGCATCGTCGCCGGACGCGCCCTCGTCGAGGCCTCGGGAGGCGTGTCGCTCGACACCGTCGCGGCGATCGCGGCGACCGGCGTCGACGTCATCTCGGTCGGGGCGCTGACCCATTCGGCGCGGGCGCTCGACCTCGGGCTCGACATCGACGTCGCGGTGCCCGAGCACGTCGCGGTGCCCGTGCGGGACTGACCGTGTTCTACCTGGACCGCGCCGCCACCACCCCGGTCCGCCGCGAGGTGCTCGAGGCGATGTGGCCGTACCTGACGGGGGTGTTCGGCAACCCCTCGTCGACGCACGGGGTCGGGGACGAGGCCGCGCGGGGACTCACCGCCGCACGGGCCACCGTCGCCGGGGTGCTCGGGTGCCGGCCCGCCGAGGTCGTCTTCACCACCGGCGGCACCGAGGGGGCGAACACCGCGATCAAGGGGATCGCCCTCGCCGCGCCCCGCGGTCGGCACGTCGTCACGAGCGCCATCGAGCACGAGGCGGTGCTGGAGAGCTGCGCGTACCTCGCCCGCTTCCACGACTTCGACGTCACCGTGCTGCCCGTCGGGCCGGACGGCCGCGTGGACCCGGCGGTGCTGCGCGCGGCCCTCCGCCCGGACACCACGCTCGTCTCGATCGCGCACGCCGACAACGAGATCGGCACCGTGCAGGACGTCCCCGCGCTCGCGGCGGTGGCGCATCAGGTCGGGGCGCGGTTCCACACCGACGCCGTGCAGTCCGCGCCCTGGCTGCCGATCGGTCTCGGGGTCCTGGGCGTCGACGCGCTGTCGTTGTCCGGGCACAAGCTCGGCGCCCCGAAGGGCACCGGCGTGCTCGCCGTGCGCGCCGGCGTCCCGCTCGAGCCGCTGCTGCACGGCGGGGGACAGGAACGGGGGCGGCGGTCCGGTACCGAGGACGTGGCCGGTGCCGTGGCGGTGGCGACCGCCCTCGGGCTGGCGGCGGAGACGGTGCGGTCGGGGGAGGGCACGGCGACCACCGTCCGCGAAGCGGTGCTCGACGGCGTGCTCGCCGCGGTCCCCGGAGCGTTCGTCACCGGGTCGCGGGAGCACCGGCTGCCCGGGCACGCGTCGTTCTGCTTCCCGGGCGTCAACGGCGAGACCGTCCTGCTCGAGCTCGAGCAGCGCGACGTGGTGTCGTCGTCGGGCAGTGCCTGTGCCGCGGGCAGCACCGAGGCCTCCCACGTGCTCACGGCGCTCGGGATCCCCGAGGACGTGGCGCGCACCGCGCTCCGCCTGACGTTCGACGCGGTCCTGACGGCCGACGACGTCCCGGTCGTCGTCGGGGCCGTGGCCGAGGCTGTGGCAACCGTCCGTGCCCTCGGCTGAGGTGTACTAGACGTTCTACTCCATCTCTGGGTACGTGTCCCCCCTTCTGCGGACAACCGATCTGCGTCAGAGTGTCGTCATGGCAAACGCGATGATGACCCGGACACGACGGGACGACCGCTTCCGAGCGGTGCAGCTCCTGCCGGCGCCGGCCACCCTCGTCGCGCTCGCCCTGGCAGCGCAGCACGACCTCGGCACGGCCCCGCTCGGGATCATCGCCGTGGTCGGAGCGCTCGCGACCGCCGGGAGTGCCCTGCTCCCGATGGTCCGGCCAGCCGCCGCCCACCGGTCGATGCCCGCACCGACCGAGACGGACCGGTACCGAGAGGACACCGAACACCCTTGAGGTCCACCACCGTGCGGTTCCCCTGAACCGAGCCGCGCGGTGGACCCAGACCGGATGTCGACCCCCTGATCGACGTCCGGCGCGGGGCGCGACGTTCCCCCTGTCGTCGTGTCCCGCCGTACACCGCGATCCCGCCGTGGGTCGACGTCCGCACCCCTGAGCGGCGTCGGTTCCCCTGCAGCCCACGGCGGGATCCGGTTCCCCGGTAGCGTCGTCGCATGCCCTCGTACCGTGCGACCCTGGCGATCGGTGCCCTCGCACCCGGCACCGCCCCGGACGCCGTCCTGCCCGCCGCGGCCGCCCTCGTGCGCGAACACGCCGTGGTCGAGGCCGAGGACGTCCGGCTGCTCCGTGGTGTCCCCTGTGCCGTCGTGCGCTTCGAGGCCGAGGACGACCGTGCCGCCGCGGCCGTCCGCGACGCCGCAGTCGACGGCCTGCGGGACGTGGTCGAGATCCGCTCCGACGTCGTCACGCGGCGCGAGGGCGGTCGCTGGATCCCCGTCGCCTGACAGCCGGGCGGTCGCCTGACGGTCAGGCGGTGTGCGTCGCCGGTTCGGGTGTCCCCGGCCAGACGTAGTCCAGGTCGTCCGGCACGTCCGGGAACAGCTCCCGGTAGTGCTCCGGCGCCTTCTGCACGAGCTTCGAGCGGTGCGAGACGTGCAGGGCCTCGTCGTCGTTCCACGGCGGGACCGGCACGTCGCCGCGCTCGTACGCCGCCAGGTCCTCCGGCACGCGGCCCAGGTCGAGCAGGGTCTTCTCGAGACACGTGTCGGCGTACCCGCGCTCGGCCCAGACGCGGCACGTGGCCTCCTGGTACGCCATCAGCGCCGGACGGTAGCCACGCCACATCGCCGTCACCGGGTGGTGCTGCCAGCCGTAGTCGGGGAGCGTCAGTGCGCGCATCACCTGCAGGGTCTCGACCCGCTGCTTGCCGAGCCGCCGGTCGTCGAGGACCTCGGCGGATGCCCGGAAGTCGGCGTACGGCAGGAAGGTCTGCATGGCGCGGACGCTACCCCGACCGACTGGCACCCGACACATGTCGTCACGAACGTGCCGCCCGCCCCGGCAGCGTGTGAGCATCGACCGCATGAGCGGAGAACTGGTCGTCGGCGTCAGTGGCAGCCCATCGGACCCCTCGCGGACCTCGACCCTGGTCGCGGCGACGGTGGCCCGGTTGACCGAGGAGATCGACGGTGCCCGGACCGAGACGATCGAGATCGGCCCGCTGCTCGCCGACCTCGGAGCGGCGTCGGGTCGCGAGACGATGTCCGACCGCACCCGCCGGGCCCTCGAGACGGTGGAGGCCGCGGACGTGCTCGTCGTCGGCAGCCCGGCCTTCCGGGCGGCCTACTCCGGTGCCTTCAAGCTGTTCTTCGACTGGGTCGGGCAGTACGACCTCGTCGACACCCCGGTGCTCCTGACCGCCACCGGTGGCAGCGACCGGCACGCCCTGCTCGTCGAGCACCAGATGCGCCCGCTGTTCGGGTTCTTCCAGTCCACGACCCTGCCGCTCGGGGTGTTCGGCAACGAGCGGGACTTCACCAAGCGCGAGGGTGGCTACGACATCGCGAGCGTCGACCTCGAGCTCCGCATCGACCAGGCCGTGCGCCGGGCCGTGCCGCTCATCCGCGGCGGCTTCGCCACCGCCGGCCTGACCGACGTGCGGCGCCCCGCCGAGTTCTGATCCTCGTGCGCGCGCCCGGCTCTTCCGGGCGTCCCTGGTGGTTCCGGGCGTCCCTGGTCGAAAGTTCTCACCAGGTATGCCCGGAACCACCTGGCATCGCGCGTGCCATGGGAAGGAACGGGCGCGACCCAGCGTGACCAGATGGCGGACGGGAGGCCCGTGGCGACGCCGCCACGGGCCTCTCCCCACCGGCACGGCCGGTCGGCCGCTGGCGCGTCCGCCCGGTACCGGCGGCGTGGGCCCAGTCCGTCGTCGGGTCAGGCGAGCAGGGACGCGACGTGCGCGACCGCCAGGCGGTAGCCGTCGGCGCCCGCGCCGGCGATGACCGCCGTCGCGGCGGTGGCGACGTGGTCGACGTGGCGGAACGGCTCGCGCTTCCACGTGTTCGACAGGTGCACCTCGACGACGGGGACCCACAGGGCCTCCACCGCGTCGTGCAGCGCGACCGAGGTGTGCGCGTAGGCGGCGGGGTTGATGACGACCGCGGCGAAGTCGTCGAGGGCCTCGTGCAGCCACTCGACCAGCTCGCCCTCGCGGTTCGTCTGGCGGAAGTCGGCCTCGAGCCCGTGCACGGCCGCCTCGGTGTGCACGATCGCCTCGATCTCGGCGAGCGTCACGGTGCCGTACTGCTCCGGGTCGCGGCGCCCGAGGATGTCGAGGTTCGGGCCGTTGAGGACGAGGATGCGCGACGCGTCGGTCATGGGCCGAGCGTAGCGAACCGGGGGAGCGCTGCGCGGCTCGGACGATGCATGCGCTGGCTATGTGAACGGTCACAAATCCGTGTAACGTCTCCGTCCGGGTCGGCAGAGTTGTCGACTGCAACACACTGACGTGGAGATGTGAATGGTTCTCGCTGCAGCGAACGAAGGGATCCGGCTCGACTTGGGCTGGGTCGACTACCTGATGATCATCGTGTACTTCGCGGTCGTCATCGGGATCGGGTTCACCGCCCGCAAGCAGGTCCGGACGAGCATGGACTTCTTCCTGTCCGGCCGCTCGATGCCGGCGTGGATCACGGGCCTGGCGTTCGTGTCCGCGAACCTCGGTGCCACCGAGATCCTCGGCATGGCGGCCAACGGTGCCCAGATCGGCATGGCCACCCTGCACTACTACCTCGTCGGCGCCGTGCCCGCGATGGTGTTCCTCGGGCTCGTGATGATGCCGTTCTACTACGGCTCGAAGGTCCGCTCCGTGCCGGAGTTCATGCTGCGCCGCTTCGGCAAAGCGCCGCACCTGGTGAACGCGATCGCGTTCGCGGTGTCGAACGTGCTCATCGCGGGCATCAACCTCTACGCGATGGCCATCGTCATCGAGGCCATGCTCGGCTGGCCGGAGTGGCTGGCGATCATCGTCTCCGCAGGCTTCGTGCTCGTCTACATCACCCTCGGCGGGCTCTCGAGCGCGATCTACAACGAGGTCATGCAGTTCTTCGTGATCATCGCCGGGCTCATCCCGCTGACGATCGTCGGTCTGCACCGCGTCGGCGGCTGGGACGGCCTGTCGAAGGCCATCACCGAGACCCAGGGCGTGCAGCACCTGCAGGCCTGGGCCGGCACCGGCTTCGGTGACGTCACCAACCCGATCGGCGCCAACTGGCTCGCCATCGTGCTCGGCCTGGGCTTCGTGCTCGGCTTCGGCTACTGGACCACGAACTTCACCGAGGTGCAGCGCGCGTTCTCGGCGAAGAACATGTCCGCGGCCCGCCGCACCCCGCTCATCGCCGCGATCCCGAAGCTCTTCATCCCGGCCATCGTCGTGATCCCGGGCCTCATCGCCGCGGCCGTCGTGGGCAACCAGTTCGCCGACGGCACGCTGACCTACAACGACGCGATCCCGAAGCTCATCCAGATGTACCTGCCGACCGGTGTGCTCGGCATCGCGGTGACCGGCCTGCTGGCGTCCTTCATGGCCGGCATGGCGGCGAACGTCTCGTCGTTCAACACCGTCTTCACCTACGACATCTGGCAGCGCTACATCCGCCCGAACATGCCCGACCTGCACTACCTGAAGACCGGCCGCTGGGTCACCGTCGTCGGCGTCGTGGTCGGCATCGCAACCGCGTTCATCGCGGCCCAGGCGTCGAACATCATGACGTACATGCAGACGCTGTTCTCGTTCTTCAACGCACCGCTGTTCGCCGTGTTCATCCTCGGCCTGCTGTGGAAGCGCATGACGACGCAGGGTGCGCTCTGGGGGTACGTCCTCGGCATCGTGACCCCGACGATCACCTGGATCGCCTACCTGGTCAACCCGGACCTGTTCGCCACCGCGACCGCGGAGACCCTGTACGGCGCGATCATCTCGTTCGTCACCGTGCTGGTCGTCGGCTTCGTCGTCTCGATGCTCACCAAGCCGAAGGACGAGAAGGAGCTCGGTGGACTCGTCTACGGCGTGGGCAAGATCGACCTGCACGGCGACTCGGTCGCGACGGACACCGCCTGGTACCGCTCGCCCGCACTGCTCGGCACCGTCGCGCTCGTCCTGTGCGTCGTCCTGTACCTCCCGTTCCTCTGATCCGCGAAGGAGACCACTTCTCATGAGTGACACCACCACCCCCGGCGCGATGACCGAGGAGCAGAAGGCAGCCCTCGTCCGCTCCACCCGCCGACTCGACCTGCGCCGCATCCTCGGCGGCCTGTTCGTCCTGTACGGCGTGATCACGACCATCGTCGGGATCGTGCACTGGAACACCGACCCCGAGAAGACCGGCGGGATCCACATCAACCTGTGGGTCGGGATCTCGCTGCTCATCGGCGGCGGCCTGTTCTTCCTCTGGGACCGCCTGAACCCGGTGCCCGCCGAGGACATCATCGGCCAGGCCGAGGCCGAGTCGCACCAGCGTGCCGCGGGCGAGGGGCGCGAGCTGGCCTGAGGCTGCTTTGGTCGGGCGTCCCCGGCCTGACGCGGAACGACGAAATCGCTGTCGGACGACAGCGGCTTCGTCGTTTCCGGCCGCGGCGGCCGGTGCCTTGACCGGGGCCGAGCGTTGCGGGTAGCATTGATATGTCGATCGGGTGCTGCTCGGTCGAAAGTGATCCTCGGATGTCCTGCAGCCAGCGCGGGCCCGAGGATTTGCGCTTTCGGGGGCGTGCGTCAGGAAACCAGGATCGGGCTCGTCGGCTCGTCCCGTCCACCACCGGGTTCTGACTCGTCCACGTACGCCCGCGTCCGACCAGCATATTGTGTACTGGTTGGTTCCCCCGCGAAACGGTTGCGCGCTGCTCCAGGTGGGTCCAGGTTGAGCGTGACGAAAGGAACCGCCATGGACACGATGGTCTTCATCAACCTGCCCGCCACGGACCTCGAGCGCTCGAAGGCGTTCTACGAGGCACTCGGGTACTCGATCAACCCGGCCTTCAGCGACGACACCGCGGCGTGCGTGGTGGTGTCCGACACGATCTCCGTCATGATCCTGACGACGGCGAAGTTCGCCGAGTTCACGGACAAGACGATCGCCGACGCCGACACGATCGAGGTCATCAACTCACTCAGCGCCCCGTCGAAGGAGGACGTCCACCGCATCGTCGACGCCGCGGTCGCCGCCGGCGGCACCGAAGACCGCCCGGAGATGGACCTCGGCTTCATGTACCAGCGGAGCTTCACCGACCCGGACGGACACCGCTGGGAGTACGTGTGGATGGACGAGCAGGCGACGCAGGACGGCCCGCCCGCCGAGTGAGTGATCGGCTGTCGGCGGCGCCCGCCAGGATGGTCGCATGAGCACCGAGCCCGTCGACGCCCCGCCCGTGCCCGACCTCGTCACCGGCGACGACGGCCTCGCCCGGCCGGTCTGGGCGTCGTCGGACGAGCTCCTCCGCGAGTACTACGACACCGAGTGGGGCATGCCCGTCCGCGACGAACGCGGGGTGTTCGAGCGGCTCTCGCTCGAGGCGTTCCAGTCCGGTCTGTCGTGGCGCACGATCCTCGCCAAACGACCGGCGTTCCGGGCCGCCTTCGCGGACTTCGACGCCGACACTGTCGCAGCCTTCGGCGAGGACGACGTCGCACGGCTCATGGCCGATGCCGGGATCGTCCGGAACCGCGCGAAGATCCTGGCGACGATCACCAACGCGAACGCCACCATCGCCCTGCGGCAGGACGGCGGCCTCGCCGACTTCGTGTGGTCGTTCCGGCCGACGACCACCCCCGAGCCACGGTCGTTCGCCGAGGTCCCGACGAAGTCGGATGAATCCCTCGCCCTGTCGAAGGCGCTGCGGAAGCGCGGCTTCGCCTTCGTCGGACCGACGACGATGTACGCCCTGATGGAAGCGCTCGGCATCGTCGACACCCACCTGATCGGCAGCCACCGGCGTGGGACCTCCGGCGTCTGGGGCTGACAGGCGAGCCCAGTCCAGCCCAGGAGCACAAGCAAGCACGAGCCAGCCCGCCCATGACGCACGTCCTCGCCGGGACTATGGTCACGACATGGCCGACGACATCCGGATCGCGTTCCTGCTGTTCCCGCACCTGACCCAGCTCGACCTGACCGGTCCGGCGCAGGTCCTCAGCCGCGTGCCCGGCGCACGCGTCGAGTACGTGGCGGCGACGCTCGACCCGGTGCCGAGCGACTGCGGCTTGGCGCTCGTCCCCACCGTGACGATCAGGGATGCAGGCCCCGCGGATGTGCTCGTGGTGCCCGGTGGTGACGGTGCCTTCGACGCGATGCTCGACCCGGACGTCGTGGCCTTCGTGCGGCGCCAGGCCGAGCACGCGACGTGGATCACCTCGGTGTGCACCGGTGCCTTCGTGCTCGGCGCCGCCGGGCTGCTCGCCGGCAGACGCGCGACGACCCACTGGGCCTCGAAGCCGATGCTCGAGGCCTTCGGAGCGCAGCCGGTGGACGCCCGGATCGCCCGGGACGGCGCCGTCGTCAGCGCCGCCGGGGTGAGCGCGGGCATCGACATGGCGCTGTGGCTCGCCGCCGAGCTCGCCGGACAGTCCGCGGCCGAGGCGATCCAGTTGCAGATCGAGTACGACCCGCAACCGCCGTTCGACCACGGGTCGGCCGAGCGCGCCGACGCCGTCGTCGTCACCCGGGCCCGCGCAGCAGCCGAGGAATCGCGCGGCGCGAGGGTGACCCGCGCCGCCGCAGCCGTCCTGCGCTGACGCGGACCTGCACACGGTCACGAATCCCCGCTGGCCTCCGCCGAGTGGTCACGACACGTCGTTCCGCGCGCGGCCAGTCGACACTTCGTGACCGCTCGGGGCCATGCACGCGGGGTGTTGTGACCGGGCAGCCGCAGCAGCAGCCGCCGCCGCCGCCGCGCGGCCGCCGCGCGCTAGACCAGCGGCTTCCGCATCTGCGCCGACGTCACCTGGTACCCGAGCGCCGCGTAGAGCTCCTGGGCCCCCGTGTTGTAGCCGAACACGTTCAGCCCGATGCTCGTCGCACCGTGCTCCGCAGCGGCGCGGTGCCCGAGCTCGAGCGCCCGCCGTGCGTGCCCGCGGCGCCGGTGTGCCTCGTCGATCTCGACGTTGAACACCCACCAGTCGGTGCTGCCCGGCGTGAGCGGTCCGATCCACAGGTACCCGATGACGGTGTCGTCTTGGTCGGTGACGTCCCACACGAGGTGCCCGTCGGCGGGGGACCCGCCCGGGAACCAGCGGTCCCGTGACTGCTGCTCGTTCGCCTCGGCCTGCTCGCGGGTCTCGCCCGCCTGCATCCGCGACTCGACGTACTCGGCCATCGTGCGCTGGAGCCAGGCCGGGAGGCGCGTGGCCGGCATCAGTGCCAGCCGCGTGTCCGTCATCGGTTGCCCTTGGAACCCCGGCTCGGCTTCCCGCGCATCTTGCCGCGTCCGGGTGTCGGCCCCTTGCCGGTGTTCGACTTCTTGCCGGCGCCGGACTTGCCGCTGCCGGGCGACTTGGCCTTGGCCTTGCCGCCGGCGCCCGCGGCGCCGCCCTTGGAACCCGACGCACCCGACTCGCCGGACCCACCCGACCCGCCGGACGAACCCTTGGCACCCGACCCGGCCTTGGCGCTGCCACGAGCTGGACGCGAGTCGTCGTCGGCGTCGCGATCCGGGCCTCCTGGCTGGCGCGAACTGTTGGCGGTCCGCCCGCGCACCACGCCGATGAACTCCTCGGTGGTCTCGGTGGCGTCCTCGTCCCGCCAGACCAGCGCGATGCGCGTGCCCTCGGCGTCCATGAGCGGACGACCCACCAGGTCCTTGCGGCTGGCGGCGCGGAACAGTGACTGGGGGAGCACGACGACGCCGACGTTCGCCTCGACCAGGTCGAGCGATCCGTCGATGTCGGCGGGCACCGGGCCGGCGTCGATCACGTGGACCTCGGCGTCGGCGAGGTCGACCTCGGCGAGTTCGGCGAGGGGGGAGTCCTTGGGCATCGCGACGACGGCCGTCTCGGTCCAGAGCGGGATGGCGTTGTGCTGCTCGGACACGGGCATGCGTGCGAAGACCATGTCGGCCTCACCGGCCAGCGTGTCGTCGACGTCGTCGGCGCCGATCGGCCGCAGCCGGAGCTCGATGGAGGGGAAGCGTTCCCGCCAGACACGGGCCCACTTTGCGGGGGAGACCCCCGGCACGAAGGCGATGGTGAGAGCCGCGGTCATGCAGACGAGCATAGGGGCCGTACCCTTGTCCTCATGGCGCAGGAACAGACCATGAAGCCCGAGACGGCTGCGAAGAAGCTCGGCATCTTGCTGACGGCGGCTCCGGAGTCCTTCCAGAGCGCTCCCCTCACGCGGACCGCCTTCGACGAGCTCCGCACCGAACCCCCGACCTGGCTCGAGGACCTCCGACGCGACGGCCCGCACCCGCGACCCGTCGTGGCGCAGAAGCTCGGCATCTCCATCTCCGGCCTGAGCCGTGCGGGGATCGACGACGCACTGACCACGGCGGACATCAAGACGCTGCTCGAGCAGAAGCCCGAGTGGCTCGTCCGCGAGCGTGCGACGCAGGCCGCCGTCCACGCCGAGAACGCCCGCGTGAAGCAGGAGCGCGCCGCCAAGGCCGCTGCCCGCGCCGAGGACTGACCCCACCCCGCACCACTCCGCCGCACCGAGGACGCCCCACGTGCACGAGACCGTCGCCGACGCCATGCTCGTCGTGCCGCAGTTCGCGTCCGTGTGCTGCATCGTCGGTGACCGCTACCGACCGCGCCCGGGCGTGATCGTGCCGGCGGGCGTGATGCTCGTCGCGATGCTCATGCCCGTCGTCGACGCCGGGGCGGTGTGGACCCTGTTCGCCGCGACCCTCCTGCTCCTGCTCGCGCCGTTGCCCGTGATGCGTCGCCGCCGCGCCGACGGTCGCCGCGCGGAGCCGATGGACGTCCACCGCGCGCTCTCCGCCGTCGTGATGGCGGGGATGCTGCTGATGGGCCACGCCTCGGGTGTCGCCGGCGACCACGCGGGGCACGGCATCGCACTGTCCGCGGTGCTCGGGGCCGGCGTGATCGGCTACTGCGCGTTCAGCGGCTGGCTGCTCCGGTACGAGTGGGGCCGCGAGGACCGGCGGGCCGTCCGCAGCGGCGAGGTCTTCGCGATGACCGTCGCGGTGGTCGGCATGACCCTGGCGATGTAGCGGAGCGAGCGCTGGCGGTCGCGGCCCCGCAGCCGGTCCGTCGGGTCCGTCAGTCGCGTGCGGCGCTGTCCGTCGGGGCGTCCGCCGCGTGCGTCACCCGCTGCTTCGCCGCCTGGATCGTGTCCTTCGGCACCGGCGGCACGCCCCGCCGGATCCCGCGCAGGCCGACGACGAACAGGATCGCGGTCACGATCGCGAACACGACGAAGGTGATCCCGGTCGCCGCCCACAGCGGCAGCGCCAGGGTGAGCAGCGCCACCGCGAAGCCGGCCAGCGCGACCAGGGTCGTCAGGGCGAACCCGACGGCCACCCCGGTGAGCACCAGCCCGGTCTTCGCACCGCTCGCACGCTCGCCGATCTCGCGCCGCGCCGAGGCGACCTCCTCGCGCACGGCGCGCAGCACCGGCTCGAGGGCCTTCTGCACGAGTCCGGCGGTCACGGTGTCGCGGAACGACGGCCGTCCGGGAGCGGTCGTGTCGTCGTGGTCGGTGCTGCTCATGGGGTCTCCTGTCCGGGCGCGGCGGTCCGCGTCCCCTGACAGGACGCGACCGGTCCGATGATCGTCACGCTGGCTCGCGTGCGCCCGGTGCGTTCCCAGGTTGCGCAACGGACGGGAGGCCCGCCCCGCGTCGTCGACGCTGGACGGGCCTCCCGGGTGGTCGGGCCCACGGCCCTACTCGGCGACCTCCTCGAGGTCGTCGATCCCACGGGCGGCGGCCGCTGCGCGGCGGGCACGCATCGACGGCGCGGCGACGGCGGCGAGCACGGCCACGACCGCCACACCGGTGCACGCCCAAAAGCCGATGGTGAAGGCGTCGTCGGTCGGCAGCCCCTGCGGCGTGCTGTGCGAGGTGATCAGCGCGGCGATGACTGCGGTGCCGACGCTCGAGCCGATGGTCCGGACGACCGTGTTGGCGCTGATGGCCTCACCGGTCTGGTTCGCGGGGACGCTCTCGATGATCGCGTTCGAGCAGGCGGCCAGGGCCATGCCGATGCCGATGCCGGTCAGGACGCCGGAGGCCACCACCTGCCACAGCTCGGCGTGTGCGATCGCCGGCAGCACGAACGCGGCGACGATGGCGAACCCGCCGATGAGCATCGGCGGCTTCGGGCCGACCTTGCGCACCAGGATGCCCGCGATCGGCCCGGCGACGACCATCATCACGACGGTCGGCAGCAGGAAGAGACCGGCCTGCGTGACGTCCTTGCCGAAGCCGTAGCCGAGCGCCGTCGGGAGCTGCAGCAGCGTCGGCACGAGGACGAAGGTGCCGAACATCGCGAACCCGAAGACGAGTGCGACGACGTGGGCGGTCCAGACGCCACGGACCGCGAAGAGCCGGACGTCGATGAGCGGCTCGGCGACCCGGAGCTCGACCAGGACGAACACGACCAGTGCGACGGCGCCGAGGACCAGCAGACCGATGGTCTTGCCGTCACCCCAGCCCCAGGTCTCACCCTCGCTGACGGCGAGCAGGATGGCGACGAGTGACACCGCGAGGACGAACGTGCCGGCCATGTCCAGGCGGCCGGGCTTCCGGACCGGGGACTCCGGCATCCCGAAGACCGCGCCGAGCAGTGCGATGACGACGAGCACGGCGGGGAGCCAGAACAGCCAGTGCCAGGACAGGTGCTCGACGATGGGCCCGGCCGCGACGATGCCGACACCGGCACCGATGCCGAAGATCGCCGACAGCAGACCGATCGTGACGCTGACCTTCTCCTTCGGCAGCTCGTCACGGACGATGCCGATCGACAGCGGCATCACGGCTCCGGCCGCACCCTGCAGCGCGCGCCCGACGATCAGGACGCCGAGGTTCGGTGCGAGGGCGGCGAGCACGGCGCCGACGAGCAGGATCGACAGCACGACGATGAGGACCTTGCGCTTGCCGATCATGTCGCCGAGGCGACCGAGGATCGGCGTGAGCACCGAGGCGGAGAGCAGGTACGCGGTGAGCACCCAGCTCGTCGCACTGGTGGAGGCGCCGAGGTCCTGCCCGATGGTCGACAGTGCCGGGGCGACCAGCGACTGCAGGACCGCGAAGGACAGGCCGCCGAGGGACAGGTAGACGATGATCGCCGTGCTGTTCGGCCGGCGTCCGTCGGTGGTGGGGTGCGAGCCGGTGCGTGGGCTCTGCATGGTGTCGGTCATCGTGCTCCGTGTCGTCGTGGTCGTCAATGTAAACAATTGCTGACATGACGAGCGTACGCGTTCGAGAAGGCATGTCAACGCTTGCTTACATCCCTGTGAGGACCGGTAGGCTGCGCTCCATGAGCAAGGACGCCGCGGCCACCCGACTCCTGCTCGTGCAGGCCGCCCGGCGGCGGTTCGCCTTCGACGGGTACCGCGCGACGACCGTCCGCGACATCGCCGGGGACGCCGGGGTGAACGTCGCCCTGATCAACCGGTACTTCGGTTCGAAGGAGGGGCTCTTCCGCGCCTGCCTCGACCGTGTCGTCCGCGACCTGGGAGCCGAGGAGACGAGCCAGCAGGGCCTCGAACGGGCGCTGACCGGCATCATCACGCACATCGTGCGGGCCCCGACCGACGACGACTCCCTGCAGCTGATGCTCCTGCTCCGGTCCTCCGGCGACGACGGCGCCGATGCCATCCGCCGAGAGACGCTGCGCCGGTACGCCGAACGGCTCGCGGGCACGGTCGGCGGCGCCGGGTCCGAGGAACTGCTCGTCCGTGCCGAGATCGCGCTGGCGGTGGTGCTCGGGATGTCGATGCTCCGGCAGTCCACCGCGGTGGAACCACTGGCTTCCGCCGACGACGCCGTGGTGTCGGCCGCGCTCGAGGACGCCCTCCGCGCCCTGCTCGCGCCGTCGCGGTAGCGTCGAGCCGTGTCCGACCGTCCCGCACGTCGCCCCGACCCCGCTCCGCGCCTCGACGAGGTCGACGAGCGCATCCTCTGGACCCTGTCGGCCGACGCCCGGATCCCGAACAACCGGCTCGCGGCCGCCGTCGGCATCGCGCCGTCGACCTGCCTGGCACGGGTCCGCGCGCTCGAGGACGCCGGGGTCATCCGCGGCTACCGGGCCGAGGTGGACGTCGCCCGGCTCGGGTTCTCGATCGAGGCGATGGTGTCCGTCCGGGTGCACGCCGCGGCCCGCCACGAACTGCGGGACTTCGCCAAGCGCCTGCTGCGGGTGCCCGTCGTGCAGGACGTGTCGTTCCTGGCGGGGGACAAGGACTTCCTCGTGCACATCGCGTGCGAGTCGACCGAGCAGCTCCGCGACTTCGTCGCCGACGAACTCAGCGGCGACCCCTCGGTGGCGACGACGCAGACGAACATCGTGTTCGAACGCCTCGTCGCCGACCGTGCCACCCAGGGCCGCTCCTTCGACGAACTGCGGCGCTGGCGGGCCTGACGCGCGGAACCCGGGTCAGCGCTTCCGGGTCATCGGGATGTGCGGGATGCGGTCCTCCAGGTACTCGTCGCCCGAGCGCACGAATCCGAACCGGCCGTACCACTGCTCCAGGTGCGACTGGGCGCCGAGGGCGATGCTCGGCGAGCGGGACTCGGCGATCGCGGCCTCCATGAGCTGCGCGCCGAGCCCCTGGCCGCGGGCGTGCTTCGCGGTGGCGACCCGGCCGATGCGCTCGGTGCCGTCGGGCTCGCGGAGCAGGCGGAGCGTCGCGTCCACCGAACCGTTGCCGGCCCAGAACTGCACGGTGCCCGGCTCGAGGTCACGGCCGTCGATGTCGCCGTACGCGGCCTCCTGCTCGACGACGAAGACGTCCTGGCGGAGCCGCAGGATCTCGTGCAGCGTGACGATGTCCAGGTTGCGGGTCGGAGCGTTGAAGATCGAGACCACGGACGGCCCTTCCTGAGAATTTCTTCCGAAACAGGGTGTGTTCCGGACCGGATCGGCGTACATTGCCGGTCAACCACTCTACGTGCGCAGCCGAGATCAGGAGGTGAGCGCATGGACCACCCGTTGCGCGCACCCTGGCGCGCCGCACTCCGCATCGTCCTGCTGGGCGTCGGGACCCTCGCCGCCCTCGTGCTGCTGTCCCTGCTCCTCGGCGCGCGACCGGCCTCCGCCGCGACGGCCTCCGCCGCACCGACCGAGCAGCGCGGACTCGTCGGCAGCGTCGTCGACGGCGTCGGCGGCACCGTGCAGGGCGTGACCGGCGAGGTCGGCAAGGTCGTCGGCGGCGTGACGGATCCCATCCGCAAAGCCGTTGCACCCGCACCCGCACCTGCACCGGCACCTGCTGCGCCCGCTCCGGCCCCCGCGCCCGCACCTGCTCCGGTGCCCGCAGCGCCCGCTCCCGCACCCGTAGCCCCCGCTCCGGCTCCGGCTCCCGCAACCCCCGCGCCGTCGAGCCCCGCTCCGGTCGCGACCACACCGGCTGCCGAGCCCACCACGACCGCCCCGGCGGCCCACCCGGCCACGCGCCCGGTGCGACAGGTCGTCGACCAGGTGACCAGTGCCTCCCGGCCGGTCACCGACACCGTCGCGAACGTCCTGCGCCCCGTCACCGGCACCGTGGAACGCGTCACGGACGCGCGCCCCGTGACCGCCGTCGTCGACACTGTCGACGACGTGGTCGGCGGCGTCCCGGTGGTCGGCACGGTCCTCGGCGACGACACGCTCGGCACCGTCACCGGCCCGGTCACGGGCCTGGTCGACGACACGCTCGGCTCGGTCGGCACGACCGTGGGCACCGTCCCCGACGTGGTCGAGGGCGTCGTCCCGCCCGTCGGCGGCACCCTGCCAGGAGGCACGGCCCCCGTCGTCGACGTCCCCGCGCTCCCGGTGGGCGGCGGTTCGAACCCGTCCGCCGGGCCCGTCCCGTCGGTGCCGGTCGCGAACGCACCCGTCCGGCCCGGAACCGTCGCTCCGCAGGGCGCCACGGTGCTCACCGCACCCGCATCCGTACGCGTCGTCGCCGCCGATGCCGTGGGCGACCGCGCAGCCGGACTCCGCCCGTCGGAGCCCGTCGACGTAGCCGCCACGACGGCAACGGTCGGCCCGGTCGTCTCGGCCGTCGATGTGCAGGGCGCGACCCTCGGCGGACACGCGCTGCTCGTCCCCGCGGACGGCGAGGGCCACGGGTTCCCGTTCGACGGAGCCGACGCCGGCGTGCTCGGTGGCAGTGCCTCCTCGACCTCCGGCGGCGCAGCAGCCGTCGGCATCGTCGGCTCGACCGACGACATCGTCTCCCTCGCCGCGGGGTCTCGCGGCACGCTCTCCGACGACGCGGTCCCCGCATCGGTCGTCGGCGAGCACGACGTCGCCCCTGACTGAGATCGGTGCGCCTGTCCTCCACGGCAGGCACGCACACATCCCGGCTGCGTCCGCGGTCGGTGACGATCTCGATCAGGGAGTACGACCATGAACAAGTACGTCTCCAGAGGGCTCTGGTTCGCCCTCTTCGTCGGCGGGCTCACGCTCGGCGGCACGGCTGCGGCGAACGCGGCCACGACATCCGGTGCCGACGGCACCGTCTCGGGCACCCAGGTGGCCCCCGCCGTCGACGCCCCGGTGTCCCTCGGCGGCAACGCGATCGCCGTGCTCGGCGACGCGGTGTCGACGGCGACGGGGTCCACGCCCGCCGCTCCGGCGACTGCTCCGGCCACGACCGCTCCTGCCCCTAGCACCGCGGGCCAGGACGGCACGCTCTCGGGCACCCAGGTGGTGCCGGACGTCGCGGCACCGGTGACGGTCGGCGGCAACGCCGTGGCGGTCGCCGGTGACGCGGTCTCGGCCGCCGCACCCGCACCCGCGGCAGCTCCGGCGCCTGCAGCACCGGCACCGGCACCTGCCGCTCCTGCCGCTCCCGCTCCGAGCACCTCGGGCGAGGACGGCACGGCTTCCGGCACCCAGGTCGCCCCGGCCGTGACCGTCCCCGTGACGGTCTCCGGCAACGGGATCGGCGTCCTCGGTGACGGCACCTCGACGTCGACCGCCCCGGCGGCGGCGACACCGGCGCCGGTTGCCGAAGCCCCGTCGGCGCCCACCACCTCGGGCACCGACGGACTGCTCTCCGGCACCCAGGTGACCGGTCTGGTCGACGTCCCGGTGACGATCGGTGGCAACGGCATCGGTGTCCTCGGGGACGGCACGAGCACCGGCGGCACGACGGCTCCGGCCACCGGCACGACGACCCCGGCGGCCGGTGGTTCGACCTCGGGTTCGGACGGCACGGCCTCAGGCACGCAGGTGTCCCCGGTCGTCTCGATCCCGGTCACGGTGGCGGACAACGGCATCGGGCTGCTCGGGACGGGCACCGCGACGGGCACGGCGCCCGCTGCGGGTACGGGTACCGGAACTGCTCCGGCGGCCGGTGGTGCGACCTCGGGTTCGGACGGCACGGCCTCGGGCACGCAGGTGTCCCCGGTCGTCGACGTCCCGGTGACGATCGGTGGCAACGGCATCGGCGTCCTCGGTGACGGCACGAGCACCGGCGGCACGACGGCTCCGGCCACCGGTACCGCGACCCCGGCGGCCGGTGGTTCGACCTCTGGTTCGGACGGCACGGCTTCGGGCACGCAGGTGTCCCCGGTCATCGACGTCCCCGTGACGATCGGTGGCAACGGCATCGGTGTCCTCGGTGACGGGACGAGCACCGGCGGCGCCACGGCTCCGGCCACCGGCACCACGACCCCGACGACCGGCGGTTCGACCTCCGGCGACGACGGCCTGCTCTCCGGCACCCAGGTCACCCCGGTGATCAGCCTGCCGATCACGATCGGCGGCAACGGGATCGGCATCGTCGGTGACGGCACCAGCTCCACCCCCGGCACCGGCACGAACCCCGGGACCAACCCGGGCACGGACCCGGGCACGGACCCCGGTACGGACCCGGGCACGGACCCCGGTACCGACCCGGGCACGGACCCCGGTACCGACCCCGGTACGGACTCGGGCACCGTCCCCACCGACGGGACGGGCACCGACACCGGTACCACGCCCGGCACGGCGACCATCCCGGTGGGCACGGTCGACGTCGTCGAGCCGACCCGGGCCTCCACGGCGGGTGTGGTGGCCACCACGACCGCTGCCACCAGCGGGGTCCGCACCAGCGCCGGGACCGTCGCGGCAGCAGCCGCGGCCGGTGACGGCCAGCCGGAGCTCGCCTACACGGGAGCCGGCTCGCCGGTCCTGCCCGCCGGGTTCGCGCTCCTGCTGCTCCTCGCCGGAGCGGGCACGCTCGTGCTCCGTCGCCGGCACTGACCGGCGGGTGATCGAGGGGCGTCACACCGTGGCGCCCCTCGTCACCGTGCCCGGAGGGGCGTGCGCGTTCCACGACAGAACACCGGAGGATCGACGGATGTCCTGTCGGAACATGTGGGCGCATCGGATGCGTGTGCATGTTCCGACGGACCGCTCGTCGATCGACTCGTGCATCGTCGCAGTGCGGACGCCGGACGCGGACGCCGGACGCCGGACGCGGGCGCCGGACACCGCGGGCGCCACGTGCTCACCGCGCCCGGGGGAGACGCCCGGTTACGACGGCGCTGCCACCGTGGCGCGGCCGTCAGCGGCCTGGGGTATCGTTCCGACTACGCAAGCGCTCCGGGGTCGGTGTAATTCCGAGCCGGTGGTGACAGTCCACGAACTGATGACGGGTGCGAACCCGACAGAGGTTGACCCGGTGGGATTCCGGGACCGACGGTGAAAGTCCGGATGGGAGGCGCGCTGGGCGGACAGGACGACCCCACGACCCGTGGGGTGCGACCCGTCCGTCGATGCCGACGATCGTCGAACGCCCCCGGAGTCCCGTTGAGAGGACACCAGTGTTCACCGGCATCATCGAGGAACTCGGCACCGTCACCGCCGTCGAGCAGCAGGGCGACTCCGTCGCGCTCACCGTCCACGGCCCCGTCGTCGTGCAGGACGCCCGGCACGGCGACTCGATCGCGACGAGTGGTGTCTGCCTGACCGTCGTCGAGCAGACCCCCGAGACCTTCACCGCCTTCGTCATGAAGCAGACCCTCGACATGAGCGCCCACGGTGCACTCCGGGTGGGGGACCGCCTGAACCTCGAGCGCGCCGCCTCGGTGGGTGACCGCCTGGGCGGGCACATCGTGCAGGGCCACATCGACGGCACCGCCACGGTGCTCGAGACGGCCGACGGTGACGGCTGGCGACGCGTGCGGTTCTCGCTCGCGCCCGCACTCAGCCCGCTCGTGGTCGACAAGGGCTCGATCGCGCTCGACGGCGTCTCGCTCACGGTCAGCGCGGTCTCACCCGAGGACACCGCGCCCGACGCGGCCTGGTTCGAGGTGAGCCTGATCCCCGAGACGCTCGAGGCGACGACGCTCGGGCTCCGCGTGCCGGGTGACCGGGTGAACGTCGAGACCGACGTCCTGGCACGGCACGTCCGCCGCATGCTGCGGCTCGACGCCGCGGCGCATTCGCTCGAGACCGTCGGATCGGAGGCCCGGTGATGGTCGCCGAGGCCGGTGCCGTCCCGCAGGCACTCGGGTTGTCGAGCATCGAGGCCGCGATCGCGTCGATCGCCGCCGGTCGTCCGGTGATCGTCGTCGACGACGAGGACCGCGAGAACGAGGGGGACGTCATCCTGTCCGCCGAGCTCGCCTCGCCGGAGTGGATCGCGTGGACCGTCGCGCACTCGTCCGGGTTCATCTGCGCGCCGCTCAGCACCGAGATCGCCGACGCCCTCGACCTGCCGCCGATGGTGGCGCACAACGAGGACGTCCGCGGCACGGCCTACACGGTCACCGTCGACGCCGCCGTCGGTGTGACCACCGGCATCAGCGCTCATGACCGCGCCCGTACGCTGCGGGTCCTCGCCGACCCGACCTCGGTGCGCGACGACCTGCACCGACCTGGACACGTGGTGCCCCTGCGCGCACGACCGGGCGGGGTCCGGGAGCGCGCCGGGCACACCGAAGCAGCGATCGAGCTCGTCACCGCAGCCGGGCTCCGGCCCGCTGCGGCGATCTGCGAGATCGTCGACGAGGACGGCAGCATGATGCGGCTGCCGGCGCTCGTCGCACTCGGGGCACGCGAGGGCGTGCCCGTCATCACCATCGCCGCGCTCGCCGAGTGGCTGGACGCGGCAGACCGGGCGGCGGCAGCGACCGCAGCGCCCACGGAAGGAACGACACGATGAGCGGAGCAGGCGCGGCGGACCGCGACCAGGTCGACGGCACCGGGATCCGGGTGGCCGTCATCGCCGGACAGTGGCACGACACCATCGCCGCGGGCCTGCTGGCCGGCGCACAGCGCGAGGTCGAGCGGCTCGGGGCGACGGCCGAGGTCATCCCCGTCCCCGGCAGCTTCGAGCTGCCCGTGGTCGCGAAGACCGCGCTCGAGGCCGGTTTCGACGCGGCGGTCGCGCTCGGCGTCATCATCCGCGGCGGCACCCCGCACTTCGAGTACGTCTCGGGTGCTGCGACGAGCGGCCTGACGCAGGTCGCGATCGACACCGGCAAGCCCGTCGGGTTCGGCGTGCTCACGCTGGACGACGAGCAGCAGGGGCTCGACCGAGCCGGGCTGCCCGACTCCAAGGAGGACAAGGGCGCCGAGGCCGCACACGCGGCGATCAGCACCGCGGTGACGCTGCGGTCCCTGCGCCTCCCGGTCTGAGGCACCGGACACGCCACACAGAACGGCCCCGCACCGGTGAGGTGCGGGGCCGTTCTGTGTTTGCTGATCAGCGGCGGTGCTTGCTGGCTAGCGCTTGCCGAACACGTGGATCGGCAGGAAGAAGGAGAGGCTCATCAGGAGCACGCCCGCCATGAAGACGAAGGCCTGGCCCGACTCGACCTGGAAGGCGAACCCGAACAGGTACATCGACACCAGCAGCAGCAGGATCGAGAAAACAGCGGCGATGACGCGGCCCACGGGATACCTCCGGGTGTCGACGAGTGGATCGTTCCCCAGTCTATCCCCAGCCGGGGGTGTGCCGGTTCACGCTCCGGGTCGCGTCGCGATCAGACGGTCGACGACGGTGAGCAGGGTCTCCATGTCGACGCTGCCCCGCTTCGGTCGCACCTCGCTCGCGGCACCGAGTGAGGCCTGGTGGTACAGCCCGTCGCCGAGGAGCTTGACGGCCTGCGCGGTCGGCTCGTCGCCGAGGGCGTCGACGAGGGTCGCGAGCCAGGCGTTCTCGGTGTCGTCGAGGGTGCGTCCGGCCTCTTCGTAGCCGGCCTGCTGCAGGCGGCTCGCGGCGAGCAGGGCGAGGTCCAGCTCGCTGCCGACGAACAGGCAGTTGCGGACGAAGTAGCGCGCGGCGCCGTCCTCGGCCTCCTGCATGCGCTCGACGTCGATCGCGGACAGGTCCGACAGTCGCTCGCAGAGCCCCTCGACCAGCGCGGCCTTGGAGCCGAAGTGGTAGAGCAGGCCGCCCTTCGAGACACCGGCGCGCGCGGCGACGGCGTCGAGCGTGGCGGGACGCTCGCCCTCCTCGCACACGATGGCGACGAAGCTGTCGAGGACACGGTCGCGGGCACTGGCCATGCCGAGAGTCTAGGAGCAGTTCCGGGGGGCGCGGACGCCAGCTCCGCCGTCGCGGCCGTGAACGCTCACGAATTCCCTCGGGGCCATTGCCGATCGCTCCGGCGCCCGCTAGCGTCGAGACGACCGTGAAGGTTCACGAGACGACAAGGATCCGCATGTCAGCGCAGACGGCGAACACCGCCACCACCCCGACCCCGACCGCCACCGACCGCCCCGGGTGGGCCGTCCTCGGCCCCGGCGGCATCGCCCGACGCTTCCTCTCGCAGCTGCCCGCCAGCGGGGGTGTCCTGGTCGCGGCCGGCAGTTCGTCCGCCGAGCGGGCGCAGGTCTTCGCCGACGAGGCCGCCGGGTTCGGGTTCGCGGACGTGACCGCCGGTACCTACGACGACGTCCTCGCCGACCCGCGGGTGGACGCCGTCTACGTCTCGACCGTGCACACCGGGCACGCCCGACTCGTCCTCGCCGCACTCGAGGCTGGCAAGGCCGTCCTGTGCGAGAAGCCCCTCGCCGTGAACCACGGCACCGCGATGGCACTCACCGATGCTGCGCGCCAGGCCGGCCTGCCGCTCGTCGAGGCGTTCATCTACCGCTTCCACCCGCAGACCGCGGCACTGCTCGACCTGATCCGCGACGGCGTGATCGGCGACGTGACCCACGTCGACGCCTCGTTCGCGTTCCGGACGGGCGAGCGCACCGGTCGCCTGTTCGACGTCGACACCGCCGGCGGCGGGATCCTCGACGTCGGCGGGTACCCGGTGACGATGGCCGCGGCGATCGTGCAGGCCGCAACCGGGGTCGCCGTCGCCGAGCCGGTGGACCTCACCGCCACGGGCACGCTCGGGCCGACCGGGGTCGACGAGTGGACGGTCGCGCAGCTCACCTACAAGGGCGGGATCACGGCGACGGTCCGGACCGGCGTCTTCGTGCAGGACGACAACGCCGTGTCGGTGTCCGGCTCGCGCGGTCGCATCGTGCTCACCGACCCGTGGACCCTGGGCGACGACCCCACCATCGAGATCCACACCGTCGACGAACCCCCTCGCTCGCTGTCGTTCGCGGGTGAGCACCCCTACGCCCGAGAAGCCGACGCCACCACCGACGCCCTGCGTGCCGGTGCGGTCGAGGCGGCGCAGATGACCATCGACGAGACCCTCGCCACCGCCCGCACGCTCGACAGGTGGCGCGCGGCGATCGGCCTGCGCTACCCGTTCGAGGCGGAGACCGCCGACATCCCGACGGTGTCCGGCCGGCCGCTCACCGTGCAGGACGGCAACCCGATGCGCTACGGCGAGGTGCCGGGCGTCGGCAAGCGGATGTCCCGCCTGGTGATGGGCGTCGACAACCAGCCCGACCTGGCACACGCCAGCGCGATCTTCGACCTGTTCGTCGAGCAGGGCGGCAACGTCTTCGACACCGGCTACATCTACGGCGGCGGTGTGCTCGAAGGACGGCTCGGCAAGTGGATCCAGAACCGGGGGATCCGCGAGGACGTGGTCGTCATCACGAAGGGCGCCCACACCCCGCACTGTGACCCGGAGTCGATCACCCGGCAGCTGCTCGAGAGCCTCGAGCGCCAGGGAACCGACTACGCGGACATCTACATGATGCACCGCGACAACCCCGACATCCCGGTGGGGGAGTTCGTCGACGTGCTCGACGAGCACCGCCGGGCCGGCCGCATCCGCGTCTACGGCGGCTCGAACTGGACCCCGGCACGGTTCGACGAGGCGAATGCCTACGCACGGGCCAACGGCAAGCACGGGTTCGAGGTGCTCAGCAACCACTTCGGTCTCGCCGAGGCGTACGACGTGCCGTGGGACGGCTGCGAACACGCGACCGATGCGGCATCGAAGGCCTGGCTCGAGGAACGCCAGGTCCCGCTGCTGCCGTGGTCGTCGCAGGCCCGCGGCTTCTTCACCGGCCGCGCGACGCGTGAGGACACCAGCGACGCCGAACTCGTCCGCTGCTACTACTCGGACGACAACTTCGAGCGGCTCCGGCGTGCGCGGGAACTCGGCACGCAGTTCGGCGTCCCCGCGACGGCGATCGCCCTGGCGTACGTGCTCAACCAGCCGTTCCCGACGTTCCCGCTCTTCGGACCCCGTACGATCGCGGAGGCCCGGTCGTCCATGACCGGCCTCTCCGTCGACCTCTCCCCGGAACAGGTGGCATGGCTGGACCTCCGCGCCTGACCCCGGGCGGCCGCGCGACGATCATCGACGTCGCCGCGGCCGCCGGGGTGTCCCGGCAGACCGTCACCCGCGCGATGAACGGCATGTCCGGCATCAGCGCGGCGACCAAGGACCGCGTGCTCCAGGCCGCGGCTGCGCTCGACTACCGTCCGTCACGGTTCGGCCGCGGGCTCGTCACGGGTGGCGACCACCAGCTCGGGCTCGTCGTCAACGACCTGCGGAACCCCTACGCACCGGCACTCGCCTCCGCGGTGCTCGGCCTGGCCGCCGCCCGCGGGTGGAACGTCATGCTCGCCGACGTCGGGCTCGCGAGCGACTCGGACCGGATGGTGGAGTCCCTCGGTGCCCAGACCGACGTCGTGATCGGCTACCTCGGGTCCCGTGCGCCGGAGTGGATCGAACGGCTCGGCTCGGTCCCGGTCGTCGAGCTCGACCCCTCGGGGCCGGTGACCCGCGCCGCGGTCCGGATCGACCCGACCGCCGCGATCGAGGACCTCGCCGACCACCTCGTCGACGTCGGGGTGAAGCACCCCGTCGTGCTCGACGCCGCCGCCGACGGCGCGCCGAGTCAGCGCGGGGAGCACATGGTCGCGGCACTCCGGCGTCGCGGGTACCTGCCCGACCTCGTCGTCGCGTCCGCGCCCACCGCAGAGGCCGGTGCCGAACGGACCGAACGGATCCTCGCCGAGCACCGCCGGGTCGATGCGGTCCTGGCGTTCAACGACGTGCTGGCGCTCGGCGTGCTGTCGGCCTGTCGTCGTGCCGGCGTCGACGTCCCCGCTGACGTCCGCGTGGTCGGCGTCGACGGCCTGCCGCTCGGGACGCTCGTCGCGCCGACGCTCACCACGCTGGCCGTCGACCTCGACGAGGTCGCCGGCCAGGCCCTCGACCTGGCGCTCGGCATGCTCGCGGGCGAGCTGCCGCGCTCGGGCGCGGCCGTCGAGCGCACGGTGCGACACCGGTTGCTGCTCCGCGAATCGGCGTAGGCCCGACGACGCGACCAGTGGACCGACGCAAGGCCCGTGGCGGGACCGGCACGGGCCTCCCGGCCGTCGTCAGTTGCATTTGCAACCAAAACCGTCCGGACGGTACACTAACGGAGTCCTGACGGGGCGCGTGTCCATCCCGCGTCCCGTCTCGTCTGCCCCACGTACCACCCGCCGTCGACCTGGTCCGGCTCGAAGTCCCAGGAGTCCGCCGTGTCCGCACTGCTCACCAGCCCCGTCGCCACCCGCGTCACCGGCAGCCGCGCCCGACGGTTCCTCGCGCTCGCCGTGCTCATGCTGCCGGTCCTGCTCATCTCGGTCGACAACACCATCCTGAGCTTCGCGCTGCCGTCGATCAGCCGCGCGCTGAACCCGGACGCGACCACGCAGCTCTGGATCGTGGACGCGTACCCGCTGGTGCTCGCCGGTCTACTCGTCGTGATGGGCAGCATCGGTGACCGCATCGGCCGTCGGCGGATCCTGGTGATCGGTGCGACCGGCTTCGCCCTGTTCTCGGTGGCCGCGGCGTTCGCGACCGACGCGTGGATGCTCGTCGCGGCCCGGATCGCGATGGGCGTGTTCGGCGCGATGCTCATGCCCGCGACGCTGTCGATCATCCGCAACGTGTTCGTGGACGCGGGGGAGCGGCGGATGGCGCTCGCCGTCTGGTCGACGATGTTCGCGGCCGGCAACGCGCTCGGCCCGCTCGTCGGCGGCGCGCTGCTCGCGCACTTCCACTGGGGCAGCGTGTTCCTGGTCGCGGTGCCGATCCTCGTGCTCATGCTCGTCGGCGTGCCGTTCTGCGTGCCGGAGTCCCGCGACCCGATGCCCGGGCCGGTCGACCTGCCGAGCATGTTCCTGTCCCTCGGCGCGCTCGCACCGATCGCCTGGGCGATCAAGTCGGTCGTGCACCCCGAGGAGCGCGGCCTCGCGATCGCCATGCTCGCGGTCGGAGTCGTCTGCGGCATCGCGTTCGTCCGTCGGCAGCTGCGGTCCCGCACGCCGATGCTCGACCTGCGCCTGTTCCGCAGCACGGCCTTCACCGGCAGTGTGCTGATGAACCTGGCGGCGATGTTCTCGCTCACCGGGTTCCTGTTCTTCATCGCCCAGCACCTGCAGCTCGTGGCCGGGCTCGACCCGTTCGCGTCCGGCATCGTGCTCATCCCGGGGTCGGTCCTGACCATCGTCGCCGGGCTCGCGGTCGTGCCGATCGTGGCGCGCGTCGCCCCGCGCTGGGTCGTGTCGGTCGCGCTGCTGTTCTCGGCGGCGGCGTACGCCCTGGTCGCGCTCCTCGGACACCACGCCTCCATCGCCGCCCTGGCGTTCGCGTTCGTGCTGCTCGGCATCGGGATCGGGGCGTCCGAGACGGTGACGAACGACCTCATCATCTCGACGGCACCGGCGGACAAGGCGGGCGCGGCGTCGGCGATGTCCGAGACGGCGTACGAGATCGGCGCTGTGCTCGGCACCGCGGTGCTCGGCACGATCCTGGCGACGACCTACCGGGCGCACGTCGTGGTGCCCGACGGGTTGTCCTCGGCGGCGCACGTCGCGGCGCAGGAGACCCTCGGCGGTGCGGTCGCCGCTGCGGGCCAGCTCGGCGGCAGCGCCGGGCAGGTGCTGCTCGAGTCGGCGCGGGCGGCCTTCGACTCCGGCGTGACGATCACGGCGGGTGTCGCCGCGGTGCTCATGGTCGTGGCGGCCGCGGGTGCGCTCGTCATGCTCAAGCGCCGCTGAGCGGCCGCGCGGGCGCCGCGCGCCGCGCTGCGCCGCGAGCGTCGCTGCGCTTCGTGAGCAGGAATGGTCGGGTCGCCGTGCGTGACCCGACCATTCCTGCTCACGAAGTGCCCGCCACGGCGCGCCCGGCCACGCCCGAACCTGTGAATCGTTGACCTCAACCAGGGTTCAGGTCATACGTTGGGTGGCAGCCGCCGAGTGACGGCAGCCCCTCCCGAAGGAACGACCACGATCACCATGCCCGACGAAGCACCGGCAACCATCGCCGACGCGTACAAGTCCGCCTTCCGCGGGCACCCTGCCGGCGTCGCCGTCATCACGGCCGAAGGCCCCGACGGACCGACCGGCCTCACCGCCTCGAGCGTCGCGAGCGTCGCCGTCGACCCGCCCGTCCTCGTCTTCTCGCTCTCGACGAACTCCGGCTCGGCCGGGGTCGTGCTCGGTGCGCCGCTGTTCGTCGTGCACCTGGTCGACTCCCTCGGGGTCGCACTCGCGAAGCGCTTCGCCTCGACCGGCAGCCCGGCGGCCGACGACCCGATCTGGGGCACGTTGCCGTCCGGCGATCGCTACCTGCCGAGTGCGGCGAGTGCGCTCCGCTGCCGACCGCTGTCGACGACGCCCATCGGCAGCTCGACCGTCGTCGTGGCCGAGGTGCTCGACATCATCGTCGGCGCCGACCGCGGCGAGCCGCTGGTCTACCACAACCGGGAATTCCACTCCCTCACCGATCGTTCCCGGCTCTCGTGAGCCGCGGAGCCGCGTCCACAACCCACTGATCGAAAGGACCTCACATGGCTGAGTACACCCTGCCGGAACTGCCGTACGACTACGCCGCGCTCGAGCCGCACATCAGCGGCAAGATCATGCAGCTGCACCACGACAAGCACCACCAGGCCTACGTGACCGGTGCCAACACCGCGCTGCAGCAGCTCGGTGAGGCCCGTGAGTCCGGCAACTTCGGCGCGATCAACAAGCTCGAGAAGGACCTCGCGTTCCACCTCGGTGGCCACGTGAACCACTCGATCTTCTGGACCAACCTCGGCCCGGACACGAAGGTCCCCGAGGGCGAGCTCGCCGCGGCGATCGACGAGTTCTTCGGTTCGTTCGAGAAGTTCCAGGCGCAGTTCGCCGCCGTCGCGAACGGCATCCAGGGCTCCGGCTGGTCCGTGCTGGCCTGGGACACCGTGGGCCAGAAGCTCACCACGTTCCAGCTCTTCGACCAGCAGGGCAACATCCCGTTCGGCCTCGTCCCGATCTTCATGCTCGACATGTGGGAGCACGCCTTCTACCTCGACTACCTGAACGTCAAGGCGGACTACGTCAAGGCCGTCTGGAACATCGTCGACTGGGAGAACGTCGCCGCTCGTTTCGAGAACGCGAAGTCGCAGCGGTTCGTCACGCTCTGATCCGCGTCGGCGGGTCACCACGGTGACCACCTGACGAACGGGAGGCACGGTGCCAGCTGGCACCGTGCCTCCCGTTCGTGGTCCGGGTCACGTTCCGGGCCGTGCGCCGTCCCCGTGTCCCGTCGCCGGGTACGCGAGCGGTCCGCGATCGCGTTCGCGCGTGCGCTCAGCGCGCGCGGTCTGCGGCGGCCGTGCTGGCTGCCAGGTCGTGGGCGATGCGACGCAGTGCGGCGTCGGCATCGGTGTGCGCGCCGTCGACGAGCGCGCCCCACTGGGCTCCGCGAGCGGCCATGACCGTGTGCTGGGCCGCACGTTCGGCGAGGACGGGGTCGGCGCCGTGTGCTCGGCACCAGGCGCGGATGGCGGCGACCTGGCAGCGGTGCGCGCGGCGCTGCCGGTCACGCCCGTCGAGGGACTCGACCGACCCGAGTTCGAAGGTGAGCCGTGCGGCCAGCGCACGGTGCGGGTCGTCGAGCCCGCCGAAGGTCGCGACCAGGTGATCGGCGAGGGCGTCCGTGTCGGCGGCGGGGTCGAGCGCGGGTGTTCGGTGCGAGGTCGCGAGGTGCTCGACGACGGAGTCGATCAGGGCGTCGCGGGAGCCGAAGTGGTAAACGACCGGGTAGGCGCTCGTGCCGAGTACGCGGCCGAGGCCCCGGACCGTGACGTCCTCGATCTTGGTCTCGACGAAGTGGTCGACGACCTTCTCGAGGATCGCGGGTTTGCGGGTGGGGTCGGGCTTCCTGGGCATGGCATCTCCGTCGTCGGGGCGGTGGTCGCGCGACCGCCCACATACTAGCAGCCGGTATATCAGTGACACCATTGGTCGTTGTGTGCGATCTCTCCTGGAAACCTCCGTTTTCACCGATAGAAACGGAGAAAAACTCGGCTCCGGGTAGACTGTTGCGGATGTCCATGCCGTACGAGGGCGCTCTGCCGCCGTCACGGCCCGAGGGGACCCGCGCCGGACGGGTGGTCGCGGGCCGTCGTCGCGGCGCCGGAAAACGCTTCCTGGTCGTCGGCGACGTCCTGGACGGCGTCCTCGTGCACACCACCGCGCACCGGATCGGAGTGCACGACCCCGCTGCGGAGATCCGCCACCGGCCGACCGGTGCCGGTGGCAACACGGCCACGTGGCTCGGCTGGCTCGGGGCCGAGGTCGACGTCGTCGCCCGGGTCGGAGTCGACGACGTGTACCGCCACGAGCGCGCGCTCGAGGACGCCGGGGTCCGCGCCCACCTGCGGTACGACGCGATGACGTCCACCGGGGTCGTCGTCTCGGTCCGCAACGACCACGGTCGCACCGCGATGTCGGACCCCGCCGCGAGCGGGAAGATCAGCGCCGCCGACGTCCCGCCGTCGGTGGTCGCCCGCGCCGACATCGTGCACCTGACCGGCGCGGCCATGCTCGGCGGTGGTGCCGACCGGCTCGCCGACCTCGTGGCGTGCGCCCGGACGGGCCCGGCGCGCGTGGCGGTGGACCCATCGTCGGTGGCGGTGATCGAGACGATCGGTGCCGACCGGTTCCTCGATGCCCTGCGGGGCGTCGACGTGCTCTTCCCCGACCAGCACGAGGCGCTCGCCCTCGCCGGGGGTGACGACCTCGACGCCGCGGTTCGTCGGCTCACCGAGCACGTCCCACTGGTCGTCGTCACGGCCGGGGCCGACGGCGCGCTCATCGGGCGCCGGGGCCGCAGCGTCCACCGGGTCCCCGCGACACCGGCGACCGTCGTCGACACCATCGGCGCCGGGGACGCCTTCGTCGCGGGGTTCGTCCGTGCGTGGGCGACGGATCCGGTCCGCGTCGGTGCTGCAGCCCGCGAGGGTACCCGGGTCGCCGCGCGGGCACTCGGCTTCGTGGGCGGTCGACCGCCGGTCTGAGCTGACGGGTACCCGCGTGGTGCCGTCGGGTCAGCGCTCCGACGGCTCAGCGACGACGTTCAGGGTCTGGATGCGCCCCGCGGCGGCGGGCGCGAGCCGGATCTCGACGCGCAGTCGCCCGCAGGTGCCGGGGAGCCACCAGCGCAGGTGCGACGGTGCCGCCGAGTACTCGGACACCGGTGCGGCACCGAGGTCGGCGCCGACGTCCGCGACGGCCTGCGCCACCGCCCGCCGCCGTCGGTCGTACGGCACGTCCATCGCCACGTTGGGCGTGCAGATCGCGTCCGCCAGGTCGTCCCGCCAGTCGGCCAGGAGGCGCGTCACGGCGGCCTGGGCGGCTCGCGTCGCGCGGGTGGTCGTCACCACCCCGGTGCTCGGTCCGGTCACGTCGGCGTCGGCTTCCGGCGCGTCGGATGTGTGGGCCGTCAGCGCCGCGTCGAGCACGAGGTCGTGCGCCTGCTGCGCGGCCGCGGAGACCTTGGCCTGCGTGGCGTTCTCGAACGCGACGACCCCGAGGCCGTCGCGCACGGACCACCGCATGTGCGCGGAGAAGCCCGGGTAGCCGCCGGAATGCGAGACGAGCTCGCCGAAGCGGTCGTCCTGCTCGACGAACAGCCCGAAACCGTACGCCGTCGCGCGGGCCGAACCCGGGACGACGGACGACGGGACGACCCGCATCGCCTGCTGCATGAGCCGGCGGTCAGCGGGGGAGACCGGGCCGGGTTCCGGCGCGGCGGAGAACGCCGAACCGAGGTGTGTCGCCCAGCGCGCCAGGTCACGCACGGTCGAGAAGAGCCCGCCGATCGACGAGAAGGCACCGGGGCCGGTCATCGGCAGGGGTTCCCAGTCGCCCTCGTGTCCGCGGACACCGGTGACCACGAAGCCGGTCGACTCGGCGGCGCTGAACACCGTGTCGGTGAGGCCGAGGGGGCGGAGCACGATCTCACTGGCGGCAGCGGTGAAGGGCTGCCCCGTCACGGCGGCGACGACCCGGCCGAGCAGCGCGTAGCCGAGGTTCGAGTAGGCGAAGCGGGTGCCCGGCAGCGAGTCGAACAGCAGACCGCCGCGCAGGACCTCGTCGAGCTCGGCGTCCGAGATCGACTCCTGCCGGTCGGCCCAGGGATCGTCGGTGGGGAACCCGGCCGACATCGTCAGCAGCATCCGCACCGTGGGGACGGGGGAGTCCGGGGTCGGCAGGGTGACGGCGCAGAAGGCCGGCACGAAGTCGGTGATCGGCGCGTCGAGGTCGAGCGCACCCCGGGCGACGAGGGTCAGCAGGGTCGCGGCGGTGACGCTCTTGGTGCAGGAGGCGATGCGGTACACGGTGTCGGCGTCCGGTCGCCGGCCGTCCCCGCGGTCGCCGTGCCCGCCGGACGCGACGAGGCCGGAGCGGTCGAACACGCCCCACACGCTGCTCGGCGCGATGCCCTGTTCGACGCGAGCACGGAACAGCTCGTCGACCTGGTCGACGACCGCAGCGATCGCGGGGTGCGACCCGGTCACGAGCGCCGCATCCGTTCGTAGGCGTCGAGCGCCCGCTGCCGCGACGCCTTCAGGTCGACCATCGGCTCGGGCCGCAGCTCGTCGGCGGGGACCCAGCGGTGGACGTACTCGCGGTGCGGGTCGAAGCGCTCGAGTTGCCGATCGGGGTTGAAGACCCGGAAGTACGGGGCGGCGTCGAAGCCGGAGCCCGCGACCCACTGCCAGTTCGCCGCGTTGTTGGCGGGGTCGGCGTCGACCAGGGTGTCCCAGAACCACTGCTCCCCGACGCGCCAGTCGACGAGCAGGTTCTTCACGAGGAAGCTGCCGGCGGCCAGCCGCACCCGGTTGTGCATGGCGCCGCTGTGCCAGAGCTCGCGCATGCCCGCGTCGACCAGGTCGAAGCCGGTCAGGCCCTGCCGCCAGCGGTCGAGCTCGGCCGCTTCCGGATCACGCCACGGGAACGCGTCGAAGTTCCGTCGGACGTTGACGGTGGCGATGTCGTCGCAGTGGAAGTACTCGTTCCAGTTGAACTCGCGCCACGCCAGCTGCCGGAGGAACGCGGCGGCGTTCTGGCGCTGCGCCGGCTCGAGCCGCTCGTGCAGGCGGTGCCACACCTGGTACGGGCTGATCTCGCCCCACCGCAGGAACGGCGAGAGGCTGCTCGTGGCCTCCATCGCGGGTTCGTCGCGCTGGTCGTAGTCCTCGAGCGCGTGTTCGACGAAGTGCTCGAGCTGCTGCTGCGCGCCGTGCTCGCCCGGGGTCCAGGCGTCACGGAGGCCGCCGGCCCAGTCGGGCTTCGTCGGCAGCAGTGCCCAGTCGGCCAGCGCATCACCCGTGACGTCGGCCGGAGCGGGCAGGTCGTCGGGGTCGGGCAGGGGGTGGCGCGGTTCGGGCAGCGCCTGGACGGCGTTCCAGAACGGGGTGAAGACCTTGTACGGCTCGCCCTGCCCGGTGAGCACGGTCCACGGTTCCCAGAGCAGGTTCGCGGCGAAGCTGTGCGCCTCGACGCCACGGTCGTGCAGGGCCGTCTTGATGCCGGCGTCGATGTCCCGCTCGACGGCGCCGTACCGACGGTTCCAGTACACGGCGTCCGCACCGGTGTCGGCGACGAGCTGGTCGATCGCCGTCGCCGCGGCACCGCGCCGGAGGACCAGCCGGGAACCCCGCTCGCGCAGGTCGGCATCGAGGGCGGTCAGGGACTGGTGCAGCCACCAGCGGCTCGCGGCACCGATCGGACGGAGCCCGGGGGACTGCTCGTCGAGGACGACCACCACCGTGACGTCGCCACCGTGGTCGATCGCCGCACGGAGCGCCGGGTTGTCCGACAGCCGCAGGTCGTCACGGAGCCAGACGATCGCGCCGGTCACACCGTTGCCGCATCCGCAGCGGCCACCGGGCGGGCCGTCGACCGCCGGCTCGGTGCCGTGCCGACCGCCAGCCGGAGCTTCGTGCAGAGTTCGGTGAGGGTGCGGAGTTCGGGGTCGGACAGTCCGGCGCCGACCTGCTGCGCGATGCTCGCCGCGTGCTGCACGGCGACCTGGCGGTAGACGTCGAAGCCGTGCGGGGTCAGCGCCACGATCACGCCGCGGGCGTCGGTGGGGTCCGGCTGCTTCTCGACGATGCCGCGGGCGAGCAGCCGGTCGACCAGGCGGCTGACGCTCGGCTGGGTGAGGAGCAGGTGCCCGGTGAGGTCGCGCATCCGGCAGCGGCGGCCGGGCTGGGTCGACAGGTTGAAGCAGACGTCGTACTCGTTGAACGAGATCTCGTCGCCGGGGAAGTCCGCGTTGAGACTCCGCATCACGGCGACCTGGGCGCGGAAGAGCGCTTCCCAGGCGGCGACGGCGGTCGCCTTCTCACTGCGGCGTGTCTCGCTCACGTTCGCGTTCCCTCCGGTCGTACGGTCTGACCACACTACCGACGGGGTCCGACAGGAGCCGGGCGACATGCACGAGGGCCGGCCGCCTGTCGGCGACCGGCCCTCTCCCTTGCACCAAGAGTTTCCTGCAATCACATTCCACAGGCGGTGCCACAGCAAACACCGTCTGCACCACCGACTGTATAACGAAGCGGTAACGGCGCGCCAGCCTCTCCGGGGCCGGTTCGCTGCGAGTTCACCAAGAGCAGCCGATCAGGCTCAGAAGAGGTCGGGCGACGGGGTCGACGCGTACCGCACGGCGACGTCCGCGTGCCGGTCGAAGCGGTATCCGACGCCGCGCACGGTGCGGACGATCTCCTCGAACGCGCCGAGCTTGGAGCGGAGCCGACGCACGTGCACGTCGATGGTGCGCTCGTTCGGGGTCTCGTCCTCGCCATCCGACCAGAGGCCCTCGATGATCGCGGAACGGTCGACGGTCTGGCCCTCGCGGAGGACCAGGAACTGCAGGAGTTCGAACTCCTTGTAGGTCAGGGGTGCCGCTTCGCCGTCGAGGGTCACGCGCTTCCGCGAGATGTCGATGACGACGCCGGTCTCCTCGGGCTCGGGCTTCTCGGCCTGCTTGCGGGCGGCCACCGCGGAGCGGTCCTGCAGGGCGAGCCGGACGACGTCGACGTCCCGGCCACCGGAGTGCTCGGCGGCGACGGCGACGGCTGCATACGTCTCGGACGACGGGACGAGCTGCGCGGTGAGGGCCTTGAGCTGCTCGACCACCGCGGCCAGGGTCGTGCCGGCGGCGGCGGCCTTCGCTTCGTCGATGCCGACGTACAGGGCGAAGCCGCGGGCCTCGGTGCCCTCGGGGAGTGCGCGGTTCCGCTGCGGTGCGACCACGGGGCTCGTCGGCACGGTGGTCGGTCCGGTCGCCACCGGGGAAGCCGGGCGCGGACGGATCGGGGTGACGGTGCCGAGGTCGGTCGGGGCCGGTGCGGAGCGGAGCGCGGTGCGGGGCTGGGCGATGGTGAGCGACATGGTGGTTCTCCGGGCGGTGTGGCCGGTGCGCGGGTGGCGCGGCGGCCGGTGTCGAATGCGTCATCCCGGGTGCGGCGGTACGCCGATGTGCCCTGCGGTCCTGCTGCGGACCGGGGCCGACCCGGGGGAACGGGAGACAGACCTCGTGACGTGGTGCGCGTCGCCGACGGTGTCCGTCACCCGGGGATCACGCGCTCGCGACGGGGGTGGTGTCGCGGGGGATCCGGCTGGAACGGGTGCCGATCAGGCACACATTCGACAACGCATGACCGGCATGGTCGGCATCATCACGCCGACGGTCCCCACTGCCCCTGCGGAGGAGCACGCCTCGGAGAGGACGCGGGTGGACACGGTTGCAGTCATGTGACGAGTATCTGCGGTATACCAACGCGGTGTCAACCGTCCGCGCGGACGGTGCGGTGGGCGCGACCGCACGGACGTCGAGCGCCACGCCCGTTCTTTCCCATTGCGCACGCTATGGAAGGTGGAATCGGGCGTACCGGGTGGAAAGAACCGACCGGGTACGCCCGGAACGACCTGGTACGCCCGGTACGCCCGGAACGGGCGGGTACGCCCGAATCGACCTGGTACGCCCGGAACGGGCGGGTGCGGTGGGCGCGACCGCACGGACGACAGGAGGCGCGGTGCCAGCTGGCACCGCGCCTCCTGTCCGAGAAGTGGCGGGTCTGCGCTACTCGGCCAGGCCGTAGAGCCGGTCGCCGGCGTCGCCGAGGCCCGGGACGATGTACCCGTTCTCGTCGAGCTTCTCGTCGAGCGCACCGAGGACGATCGAGACGTTGCGGTCGCCGACGGCCTGCTCGACCATGGCGAGCCCCTCGGGGGCACCGAGGATGCACACGCACGTGATCTCCTGCGCACCGCGGGCGAACAGGAAGTCGATCGCGGCGGCGAGGGTGCCACCGGTGGCGAGCATCGGGTCGAGCACGAAGCACTGCCGCCCGGACAGGTCGTCTGGCAGGCGCTCGGCGTAGGTCTGCGGCTCGAGCGTCTCCTCGTTGCGGGCCATGCCGAGGAAGCCGACCTCGGCCGTCGGGACGAGCTTGACCATGCCCTCGAGCATGCCGAGCCCGGCGCGGAGGATCGGGACGACGAGCGGCCGCGGCTTGGCGATCGCGACGCCCATGGTGTGCGCCACCGGCGTGTCGATCGGCGTCGCCGTGACCCGGACGCCCCGCGTGGCCTCGTACGCGAGGAGCGTGACGAGCTCCTCGGTCAGGGCGCGGAACGTGGGGGAGGGCGTCGTACGGTCGCGGAGCACCGAGAGCTTGTGGGTGATGAGCGGGTGGTCGGCGACGTGGACTCGCATAGGGTCGAGCCTAGCGTGCCGTCGACCGTCAGGAGGTCCCGTGGAGGAGCCCGCAGCCCGCCCGTTCGTCCCGGCGATGGAGCGCGCGCTCGACGAGGCTCGACGGTGCCAGGAGACCGACGACGTCCCGGTCGGCGCGGTGGTGCTCGACCGCGACGGCGTCGTGGTCGCCACCGGCCGGAACGAGCGCGAGGCGCGGCAGGACCCGACGGCCCACGCCGAGGTCCTGGCGCTGCGTGCTGCGGCGGCGGTGACGGGGGACTGGCACCTCGAGGAGCACACGCTCGTGGTGACGCTCGAGCCCTGCCCGATGTGCGCCGGCGCCGTCATGGCCGCACGGGTGCCCCGGGTCGTGTTCGGCGCGTGGGACCCGAAGGCGGGCGCCAGCGGCAGCGTCTACGACATCGCCAGGGACCGCCGGCTGCCGCACCGCTCGGAGGTCATCGGCGGCGTGCTCGAGCAGGCGTGTGCCGAGCTGCTCGACGACTTCTTCAGTCCGCGGCGAGGATGACGATCGCCTCGGTCGGCGGCTGCGGCCCGGTGCGCAGGACGTCGGGTTCGACGTAGATCACCCGGGCGATCGGCACGGCGTTCCGGACCCGCTGCTCGACGGTGTCGATGCCGGCGGCGACGTCACCGAGCCGGCGGTCCCCGTCGACGGCGACCTTCACGCCGACCATCAACTCGTCCGGTCCGAGGTACAGGGTCTTCAGGTGGATGATCGCGTCGACCTCGGGGCCGTCGAGCACCGCCTGCTTGATGCGCTCGACGTCGGCGGCGGTCGCGCCCTCGCCGACGAGCAGGCTCTTCGTCTCGATGCCGAGCACCACGGCGACCGCGATGAGCAGCGCCGCGATGAGCATCGTGCCGATCGCGTCGAACACCCCGTTGCCGGTGATCGCCGTCAGGCCGACGCCGAACAGGGCGAAGACCAGGCCGAGCAGGGCCGCGGTGTCCTCGAGCATCACGACGGGCAGCTCGGGGGCCTTCGCACGGCGGACGAACTGCACCCAGCTCTGCGAACCCTTCTGCGGTCGGGCCTCGTGCAGCGCGGTGCGGAGCGAGAAGCCCTCGAGCCCGATGGCGATGACGAGCACCACGAGGGGGAGCCACCAGTTCTCGAGCGGGTGCGGGTGGGCGAGCTTCTCGATGCCCTCGTAGAGCGAGAAGACGCCGCCGACCGAGAACAGGATGATGGAGACGACGAACGCGTAGACGTAGCGTTCACGCCCGTAGCCGAACGGGTGCTCCTGGTCCGCCGCTCGCCGGGCCTTCCGACCACCGAGCAGCAGGAGGAGCTGGTTCGCGGAGTCGGCCAGGGAGTGCACGCCCTCGGCCAGCATCGACGCCGATCCACTGATCGCCGCCGCGATGAACTTCACGATCGCGATGCCGATGTTGGCACCGAGTGCGGCGAAGATCGCCTTCGTGCCTCCGGAAGCGCTCACAGCTGTCCCCTTCTCGTGGTCTGCGACACGATCCTAGGCGGGTGGCGTCGGTAGGGTCGGGAGCATGACGATCGACCTGCCCCGCACCGCCCTGCTCGGCGTCGGCTCCATGTCCGGCGCGGTCCTCGACGGCCTGCTCGCCGCGGGACTCGACCCGGCCACCGTGACCCTCACCACGAAGTCCGAGGCGTCCGCTGCTGCCCACCGGGAGCGCGGCCTCGTCGCGACCGCGAGTGACACCGACACCGACGCCAACCGGTCGGCCGTCCGTGGTGCGGCCCTCGTCGTCGTCGGCGTGAAGCCGTACATGATCGCGGACCTGCTCGACGAGGTCGCCGACGACCTGGAGCCCGGCGCCGTCCTGGTCAGCGTCGCCGTCGGCACCACCACCGCGAGCATGGAGACACGGGTGCCCGCCGGCGTCCGCGTCGTCCGTGCCCTGCCGAACACCCCGATCGGCGTCGGCCACGGCGTCACCGGCATCAGCGCGGGCACCTCGGCCGACGCCGAGGCCGTCGCACTGGCGTCGTCGGTGTTCACCGCCTCGGGCGAGGTCATCGAGATGCCGGAGTCGCAGCTCGACGCGCTGTCCGCCGTGTCCGGTTCCGGTCCCGCCTACGTCTTCCTGCTGATCGAGCAGTGGCAGCGTGCCGCCGAAGAGCTCGGGTTCACCCACGAGCAGGCGGCGACGATGGTGCAGGGCACCGTCCGCGGCGCGGTCGAGCTGCTCGAGCGGTCGGGCCGTGAGCCCGCCGACCTGCGCCGCGCGGTGACGAGCCCGAAGGGCACGACGGAGCGGGCCGTCGCGGTGCTGCAGGACGCGGACCTGGCGGACACGCTGCTGCGCGCGTCGCGTGCCGCGATCGCGCGTGCCGAGGAGATCGCCGCGTCGTAGACGCACACCGCGTCGTGGACGCAGCCACAGTGCGGACGGGAGGCCCGGGGCGACGCCGCCACGGGCCTCCCGTCCGTCCGGTGGTCGTTACTCGTACGCGGCGAAGCGCTCCAGGTCGGTCTCGGAACCCGAGACGATGATGACGTCGTCCTCACCGATGACGCTGTCCGGCGTCGCCGGCACGAACGGGCTGCCGGGCGGCTTGATGCCGAGCACGGTCAGGCCGAAGCGGGTGCGGATCACGGTGGTGGCGAGGTCCTTGCCGCGGACCGCGCGCGGCGGGAACATCTTGACCACGGCGAAGTCGTCGTCGAACTCGATGAAGTCGAGCATCCGGCCGGAGACCAGGTGTGCCGTGCGCTCGCCGGCCTCGCGCTCGGGGTAGACGACGTGGTTCGCGCCGATGCGGGACAGGATCGTGCCGTGCGAACGGCTGATCGCCTTCGCCCAGATCTGGGGGACGCCGAGGTCGACCAGGTTCGCCGTGATGAGCACGCTCGACTCCAGGTCACTACCCGTGCCGACGACGGCGATGGCGAAGTCCTGCGCGCCGATCTGCCGGAGCGCGTCGATGTCGGTCGCGTCCGCCTGCACCGCGTGGGTGACCCGGTCGGACCACTTCTGCACCAGCCCGGCGTCGGTGTCGACGACGAGCACCTCGCGGTCCTGGCGCTCGAGCTGGCCGGCGGTGGCGGCCCCGAAGCGACCGAGCCCGATGACCAGGACGGGGGCGTCGTGACTGATGGCACCGTGCTGGTGCGACGAACGGGTGCGGTCAGCCAACGATCGGCCTCTCCTCGGGACGGCGGAACAGTTGCCGGCTCTGGCTGGCGGCCAGGGCAGCGGCGATGGTCACTGTACCGACCCGGCCGAGGAACATGGTGGCGGCGAGCACGTACTTGCCCGGTTCCGGCAGGTCCGCGGACACGCCGGAGGACAGTCCACTGGTCGAGAACGCCGAGATCACCTCGAACAGCACCCGGTCGAGCGAGTCGTCGGTGATCTGCAGGAGCACCACGGTCGCGACGGCCACGATCGTCGCTCCCCAGAGCACGATGGCCACCGCGACCCGCAGGACGTCGCTCGGGATCCGGCGACCGAAGGCCTCCATGCTCTGGCGACCGCGGGCCTCGGCGACCGCGGCCAGGAACAGCACCGCGAGGGTCGTCACCTTGATGCCGCCGGCCGTCGAGGCGGATCCGCCACCGATGAACATGAGCATGTCCGTGACGAGCAGGCTCGAGCCGTTGAGCTGGTCGAAGTCGACGAGCGAGAAGCCTCCCGAGCGGGTCATCGTCGACAGGAAGAGTGCCTGGAACGCGGTGCGCCCGGCTCCTTCTTCGCCGAAGGTCGTCGGGTTCGACGCCTCGAGGGCGGTGTAGACGACCGCGCCGCCGAGGAGCAGGATCGCGCTCGTCGCCAGGGTGAGCTTGACGTGGATCGGCCAGCGCCGCGGGGTGCGCAGCTGCTTCGTCAGGGCACGGATCACCGGGAACCCGATGGACCCCGCCACGACACCGATCATCAGCAGCGTCAGGAACCAGTAGTCGTGGGCGAACGGGTCGAGGCCGTCGGCGTTCGGTGAGAACCCGGTGTTCGTGAAGGCCATCGCCGCGTAGTAGAAGGAGTCGCCGACCGCGGTCCAGAACGGGATGCCGGCGATGAGCACCGACGGCAGGAGCAGCAGGCCGAGGACGATCTCGATCGACAGCGTGCTCACCGCCACGGTCGCGAGCAGGGTGCCGACCTCGCCGAGCCGGACGGCCTGCCCCTCGGGCACGGCGCCGTGGTGGGTGCGGAGCGGGTTCGAGTCGCCGGCCGCCATGAGCTTGGCGCGCAGGCCGAGCTTGCGGGTGACGAACAGGCCGAGGATCGACGCGAAGGTCAGGACACCGACGGCTCCGATCTGGGTGCCGATGACCACCAGGACCTTGCCGAACACCGACCAGTGCGTCGCCATGTCGACCGTGGACAGCCCGGTGACGCAGACCACCGACGCCGCGGTGAACAGGGCGTCCGCGAAGTGGGTGCTGCTGCGGTCCGCGGTGGCCCAGGGCGTCATGAAGAGCACCGTGAACAGGAAGATCAGCGCGATGAACACGACGATCGCCAGTCGGGACGGCGACGAGCGCAGCACCGTCGCGATCCGGCTCGCTCGCCGTCGGCCGACACTCACGTGGTGCGGGATCGGCTCGGTTCGGTCGAGCATGCGTATGCCTCCGAGGACATGGGCCGGGACGGTTCGTCATGGTACATCCGTGGTGCCCCGGCTAGCCTTGCCCCATGGCCGACATCTTCTCCGTCGTGGCGGACCCGACCCGGCGCGAGCTGCTCGGCACGCTGTTGTCCGCCTACGGATCGGACGTCACCGGCGGGGAGCTCAGCGTCGGCCAGCTGGTCGAACGCCTCGGGGTCAGCCAGCCCACGGTGTCGAAGCACCTGCGCGTCCTGCGCGACATCGGGCTCGTCACCAGTCGCGAAGAGGGGCAGCACCGCTACTACCGACTCGACCCGGAGCCGCTCGTGCACCTCGAGGACTGGGTCCTGCCGTTCACGGGCGCGGTCGACGCCGACGGCACCCCGGCCACCACCGCGTGGACGCCGGACGGCCAGCCGGTGTCGATCCGCCGGAACGGCACGGCCGGCAAGGCGACGGTGGAGGTGGGCACCGAGCTCGGTCGTGTGATGGCCGAGGCGTCGTACCGGGCGACCGCGGCGATCTCCGGCGCGCAGCAGGGCTGGGAGCGCGTCGTCGACCGCAGCCGCAAGCGCTTCACCCGCCGGGGCGACGAGGACTGAGCCCTGCCGCTCGGGCTTCCGAGGACGGGGCGGCGCCGGTGCACGCGGCGCGGACTGATCCTGGACACCGGGTCGCACACGCCTCTACAGTTGCCACTGACCACACAGGTCACACCACTCCCGTGCGCAGCGCGCGTGCGAGCCCCGAAGGCGGACCATGACCGGCAGTTTCGACGACGTGCGCTTCCTCACCGTCGCTGAGGTCGCCGAGATGATGCGCGTCTCGAAGATGACCGTGTACCGGATGGTGCACGCCGGTGAGCTCCCCGCCATCCGCTTCGGCCGTTCCTTCCGCGTCCCCGAGTCAGCCGTCGCCGACGTGCTGCGCGGTGGCGTGGCGGACGTCGGCTGAGCGCGCGTTCGACATCCCAGCGGGCAGCCGGTAGACTCGGGCAGGTTGATTTTCCGCGGTCTCTTCGGCCCGGTGTCCGTACATCAGCATCAGTCCGAGCGAGGTCCACATGGGTTCTGTCATCAAGAAGCGTCGTAAGCGCATGGCGAAGAAGAAGCACCGCAAGCTCCTTCGCAAGACGCGTCACCAGCGACGCAACAAGAAGTAGACCCTCACAGGTCTGCGCAGGTCGGAGGACCTGCACGAGAAGCCCCGGTTCGCCGGGGCTTTCGCGTTCCCGGACTACGCTGGGACCATGCCCGCAGTGACGTTCCTGACGAAGCCCGGATGCCACCTCTGCGACGACGCCCGACCCGTGGTCGAACGCGTCGTCGCCGACCACCCGGGGGTCACCCTGCAGGAACGCTCGATCCTCGACGACGACGCCCTCCGCCAGGAGTACGCGGAGGACATCCCCGTCGTGCTGATCGACGGGCGCGTCCACAGCAACTGGCACGTCGACGCCGACCGGCTCGCACGTGCGCTCGAGAAGGCCGAGGCCCGCGCATGATCTCCCACGTCGTCTCCTGGTCCCTGCGGACCGACCTCGACCGCACCGCGTCGATCGCCCGCATCCGCGAACTCCTGACCGGTCTGGTCGGAACCGTCGAGTCGATCCGGTCGCTCGAGGTCGTCGAGAACGTCGCCTACCCGGACAAGAACCACGACGTCGCCGTGGTCGCCAGCTTCGACGACCTCGCCGGACTCGACGCGTACCAGGTGCACCCGGAGCACCAGGCCGCGGCAGCGGAGATCCGCGAACTGGTCACGGCGCGGGCCGCCATCGACTGGCAGAGCTGAGCCGAGCCTCCCGTCCCCCGGCGCTGCGTGCGCTGCGTGCGCTGCGTGCGCTGCGTGCGTCCAGTGAGCAGAAAAGGTCGCCTCCGATTTCCGGAGGCGACCTTTTCTGCTCACTCGCTGGTGACTACGGGGTCAGGCGCGTCGGGCCACGGAACAGGTAGGTGACCTCGCGGATCGACGGCTCACCGAGCATGAGCATCAGCACGCGTGCGAGGCCCATGCCGAAGCCGCCGTGCGGCGGGACGCCGTAGCGGAAGAAGTCGAGGTACCAGCCGAGCTCCTCCGGGTCGAGGCCCTTCTCGACGGCCTGCGCCTCGAGCACGTCGACGCGGTGCTCACGCTGGGCACCCGTGGAGATCTCGGCACCGTTGAAGATGAGGTCGTAGCTGTTGGTGACCGACGGGTCGCCCGGCTTCCGCATGTGGTAGTACGGCCGGATCGAGGCGTCGTACTCCGTGACGAACACGAACTCGGAGCCGTGGTGCTCCTTCGCCCAGGCGGCGACGCGGCGCTCGCCCTCGGGGTCCAGGTCACCGTCGGCGCGGACGACGTCGTAGCCGCTGTCGGCGACGATCTTGCGCGCGTCGGCCAGGGTCACGCGCGGGAACGGCGTCGCAGGGACCTGCAGCTCGAAGCCGAAGACCTCCGCGATGTCCTTGCCGTACTTCTCCTTGACGGCGGTGATGCCGGCGACCAGGACCTCTTCGTGCATCGCCATGACGTCCTCGTGGGACTCGATCCACGAGAACTCGGCGTCGACGCTGGTGAACTCGGTGGCGTGGCGGCTCGTGAAGGACGGGTCGGCGCGGAAGGCGTCCGCGATCTCGAACACGGCACCGAAGCCGGCCGGCTGCGCCATCTGCTTGAAGTTCTGCGGCGACTGGGCCAGGTAGGCGGTCGTCTCGAAGTACTCCAGCTGGAACAGCTCGGCGCGCGACTCGGATGCCGACGCCATGAGCTTCGGGGTGTGGATCTCGATGTAGTCGCGGTCGACCCAGTACGTGCGGAACGCGTGCTCCAGCGTCGTCTGGATCCGGAAGATCAGGTTCTGCTTGCGGTTGCGCAGGTCGAGGAAGCGCCAGTCGAGGCGCTTGTCGAGCGACGAGTCGTCGGCGATCGGGGTCTCCGGGATCGCGGCGCTCACCACCTGCAGCGCACCGATCTTGACCTCGAGCCCGCCGAGCTTCACGCGCTCGTCGTGCTTCAGCGTGCCGGTGACGTGCACGAAGGTGCCGTGCGCCAGGCCGGAGATCTCGTTGGTGGTCGCGAAGGCGGACTGTGCGGCGTCGTCGCCGTCCTCGGCCTCACGCGTCGCCGGGTTCACGAGCTGGACGGCGCCGGTCTCGTCGCGCAGCACGACGAACTGCACCTTCTTCTGGTCTCGGACGGTCTCGACCCATCCGGCCACGGAGACGGGACCGTCGGGGAGGGCTGCCAGGTCGGCGATGCGGGTGCGTTCGATCACGGTGGTCGAGTCTAACCGCCTGCGTCCGGGGGCGTGGGCAGCAGGGTTCTTCCCTCCACAGGGCCGCCTGCGTCCGGCGTTCTCCACCGATAGCCGGGAGGCCCGTGGCGGCCTGCGTGGGATCCGTAGCGTTCTCGACGTGGCCGGGTCGCGGGACGAGAGGGGGACCGGGTGGGGACGGAGACGGGGGAGCTCGCGGCCTGGCCGCCTGCGGCGGTCGCGGTGGTGGTGGCTGCGCTCTGCACGGCGGCGTTCACGCTGCTCGTGGCGGTCGTCGGTGGGCTGTGGGCGGTCATCCGGTGGCGGCGGGACGTCGCGCGGGAGCAACGGGACCGCTACTGGGCGCGGTTGACCGTGGTGTTCGACCTGATCACCGCGGCGGAGGTCGGGCGTCGCGAGATCGGCCGGAACCTGGCACAGGCGATGTACGACATGCAGAAAGTGCCTGCCGGAGAAGAACCCGCTGCAAGGGTGTTGGCGGAACTGTTCATCGAGAAGAGGAGACAGTGATGACGACTCGTCTGCGCCGTGCCTGGCGAGAGCTGGTGCGGAAGGAAGACACGGTCCCCTCGGAGCGGCCGTACATCGGTCCTGCGCCCGGCGAGAGCATGTGGGACTGGGCGCAACGTGGGGCGATCGACTGGCAGCTCCACGTGGAAGAGGGGGAGCTCAAGCTCGAACTCGAGCGGCAGCGCATGCGCGCCAGGGTGCTCGCCGAGGACACCGCGTCGTCAGGGGAGCGACGCGCGGAGTGATCCGAGCGTGCCGATGAACTCCTCGGCCATGCCGGCCCGCTCGACGAGCTTGGCGTGGCGGGCACGGGCGTCCTCGAGGTACGCGTCGAGGCGGGCTGCCAGCGCTGGTTCGTCATCGGGGTCCTTCGTCGCGAGGGCGTCGACCACGCGGAGCAGCTCGGCCATCTCGTCGAGCGTGAACCCGAGCGGCTTCATCCGGCGGATCACGAGCAACCGTTCGAGGTCCTGCGCCGTGTAGACCCGGAAGCCGCCGGTGGTGCGGCCGCTCGGCACGAGCAGCCCGACCTCGTCGTAGTGCCGGATGGTGCGCAGGGACATGCCGGCGCGGTCGGCGAGCTCGCCGATGTGCATCGTGTCGGGGGCGTCGCTGGTGCTCACGGCGTACGACTCTACCCTCACGTGAGGGTAGAGTTCCGATCGATGTCCGTGATCACACACGCGCCGACGGCCCCGAGCGTCCTCGCCGCCCTCCGCTCGCCCCGCATGCTCACCCGAGAGGTCCTGGCCGGCATCGTCACCGCGCTGGCCCTCATCCCCGAAGCGATCTCGTTCTCCGTCGTCGCCGGGGTCGATCCCGCGGTCGGCCTGTTCTCGAGCGTCGTCATCGCGATCGTGATCTCGATCGTCGGCGGTCGCCCCGCGATGATCTCCGCCGCAGCCGGCTCGGTGGCGCTCGTCATCGCCCCGCTCGTCCGGGAACACGGGATCGAGTACCTGGTGCCCGCGATCGTCCTGGGCGGCGTGTTCCAGCTCGTGCTCGGGTTCCTCGGGGTGGCACGGCTGATGCGCTTCATCCCGCGCAGCGTCAACGTCGCGTTCGTGAACGCCCTGGCCATCCTCATCTTCACCGCCCAGCTGCCGAACCTGCTCGGCGACGACGTGCCGTTCATCGTCTGGCCGTTGACGGCGCTCGGCATCGCGATCATCGTCGGCTTCCCGTTCCTGACGAAGGCGATCCCCGCACCGCTCATCGCGGTCGTCGTCGTCACCGGCATCACGATGGTGTTCAGCGTCGCCGTGCCGACGGTCGGCGACGAGGGCGAACTGCCGACGGCGCTCCCGGGCTTCGGCGGCATCACGACGCCGTTCACGTTCGAGACGCTGCAGATCATCGCCCCGTACGCGTTCGGTGTCGCGATCGTCGGGCTGATCGAGACCCTGCTCACCGCGCAGCTCGTCGACTCCATCACCGAGACGGGCTCGAGCAAGTGGCGCGAGTCGTGGGGTCAGGGCGTCGCGAACATCGCGTCCGCCTTCTTCGGTGGGACCGGCGGCTGCGCGATGATCGGCCAGACGGTGATCAACGTGAAGACCGCGGGTGCCCGGACCCGCGTCTCGACCTTCGCGGCCGGTGTCTCGGTGCTGGTCCTGACGATCGTGCTCCACGACCTCGTGGCCCAGATCCCGATGGCGGCACTGACGGCGGTCATGCTCATGGTCTGCGTCGCGACCTTCGACTGGCACAGCATCCGACCGCGCACCCTCCGACGGATGCCGCTCGGCGAGACCGCGGTCATGCTCGTCACCGTCGTGGTGGTCGTCGTGACCGAGAACCTCGCCACCGGGGTGCTCGTCGGCGTGGTCGTGGCGGCCCTGGTCTTCGCCCGACGGGTGGCGCACGTGGTGACCGTGGTGCGCGAGCCGGTCGACGACCGCACCGTGCGGTACCGGGTCCGCGGGGCGCTGTTCTTCGCCTCGTCGAACGACCTCGTCACACGGTTCTCCTACGCCGAGGACCCGGAGCACGTGATCATCGACCTGGCCGACGCCCACGTGTTCGACGCGTCCACGGTCGCGGCGCTCGACGGGGTCGAACAGCGGTTCGCGAAGCACGGGTCGACCGTCGAGGTGGTGAACCTCGACACGGGGTCGATCGCGCTGCACGGGCGGCTCTCCGGTGAGCTCGGCGGCTGAGTGCTTCCGCATCCGGTGAATCACCTGAGGGGGCGGTGGGAACCGCGGGCGACCTACACTGGAACCCATGCCCGCGACCCGTCTCCACCTCGTCCGGCACGGAGAGGTGCACAACCCGGGCCGCGTCCTCTACGGCCGGCTCCCGGGCTTCGGGCTGAGCGACCTCGGCACGCGGATGGCGCAGGCCTCCGCGACCGCCTGGAAGGACGCCGGCATTGACGTGCGTCGGATCGTGGCGTCCCCGCTGCAGCGCACGCAGGAGTCCGCTGCGCCCTGGTCGGCCGCCTACGGGCTCGACGTGACGCTCGACGAGCGCCTGATCGAACCGACGAACCGCTACGAGGGGCAGCCCCCCGGGTTCACGAAGCGCTCGCTCGGCCGCCCGGCGGAGTGGCCGTGGATCGCGAACCCGCTGCGTCCCAGCTGGGGCGAGGCGTACGAGTCGATCGCCAACCGCATGCTCGCGGCGATGACCACGGCGTGGGAGAGCGTGGACGAGGGCGACGTCGTCCTGGTCAGCCACCAGCTGCCGATCTGGATGGTCCACCGGAAGCTCGCGGGGGAGCCCCTGTGGCACGACCCGCGCAAGCGCCGCTGTGACCTGTCGAGCATCACCACCGTCGAACGTGTGCCCGCCACGTCGACCGGTCGGTTCACCGAGGTCGGGTACGCGGACCCCGCGCAGGAACTGCGCGCGACCGCCGTCGACGAAGGAGCAGTGTGAACAGCACGAAGCGTGCGCGCGTCATCAGCAAGCGGTTCGCGGTCCTCGCAGCGACGGCCGTCGCAGCCGTGCTCGTCCTGTCCGGCTGCTCGTCGGACAGCGGCGGCATCGCGAAGCAGTACGGCAACGGCACGACCCAGAACTACATCTCCGGTGACGGTGCCGTGACCGAGGTCTCCGCGAAGGACCGCACCGACCCGGTCACCTTCCGGGCCGAGGACTCGAACGGTGACACGGTCTCGTCGAAGGACCTCCGCGGCAAGGTCGTCGTCCTGAACTTCTGGTACGCCAGCTGCCCCCCGTGCCGTGCCGAGGCGAAGTACCTCAACAAGGTGCACGACGAGTACGCCGACGCCGACGACGTCGCGTTCATCGGTGTCAACGTCCGCGACGAAGCAGCGACCGCGGCCGCCTTCGAGCGCACCTTCGACGTGCAGTACCCGACGGTCCTCGACCAGCGCACGGGCACGATGCAGCTCGCGATGTCCGGGCAGATCGCACCGAACGCGGTGCCGGCCACGATCGTCCTCGACACGAAGGGCCGCGTGGCCGCCCGGGTCCTCGGCGCGATCGACGGCACGAGCATCCTGCAGACCCTGGTCAGCGACGAGCTCGACGCCGGCAAGGCCTCCTGACCCGTGACCTCCAACCCCTTCGCCGACGCGATCCTGAGCGGCCAGATGGCCGTGGCGCTGCCCGTGGCGGCGCTCGCCGGGCTCGTGTCGTTCCTGTCCCCGTGCGTGCTGCCGCTGGTGCCGGGGTACCTCGGGTACGTCGGCGGTGTCGCCGAGGGCGGGCAGCGTCGGGGTCGTGTGGTGCTCGGCGTGCTGCTGTTCATCGCCGGGTTCACCGCGGTGTTCGTGGCGTACACGACGGTGTTCGGCGCGCTCGGCTTCTGGCTCGTGCGGTGGCGCGACCTCATCACGCAGATCCTCGGGGTCGTCGTGATCGCGATGGGCCTGGTGTTCGTCGGTCGGTTCACCTTCCTGCAGCGCACCATCAAGCCCAGCTGGACCCCGGCCACCGGGCTCCTCGGCGCCCCCCTGCTCGGCATCGTGTTCGGCCTCGGCTGGACCCCGTGCCTCGGCCCGACCCTGGCGGCCATCAATCTGCTCAGCGTCCAGTCGGGCAGCGCCTGGCAGGGCATGTGGCTCGGGGTGGCGTACTGCCTCGGGCTCGGCATCCCGTTCGTCCTCGTCGCCCTCGGCGCCGGCTGGGCCACGGGGGCCATCGCGGCGGTGAAGCGTCACATGCGCACCGTCAACATCATCGGAGGAGCGATCCTGATCGTCATCGGTCTGCTCATGGTCACCGGTATCTGGTCGGCCGTCATGTCGAGCGTCGGGGCGGTGATCCAGAGCTTTGTCCCCGCGGTCTGACCTGAACGAGCACATCCCGACGGGCGCAGGCGACGGAGCCGACAGCGCCTCCGACCCGCAGCGACCGTCCGACCACGTCGACGGCTCCGGCCCGACCGACGGCGGCATCAACCAGCCGAAGCTCGGCTTCGTCGGGTACCTCCGGTTCTTCTGGCGGCAGCTGACGAGCATGCGCACGGCGCTGTTCCTGCTCATGCTGCTCGCCCTCGCGGCGATCCCGGGCTCGCTCGTCCCACAGCGCACCGCCGACCCGAACGGCGTCGTGCAGTACAAGGCGGACCACCCGCAGCTCTACCCGGTCCTCGACAAGCTGCAGGTCTTCGACACCTACACCTCGGTGTGGTTCTCCGCGATCTACCTGCTGCTCTTCATCTCGCTCATCGGCTGCATCGTGCCCCGCACGAAGCACCACTGGCAGGCACTGCGGACCCGTCCGCCGAAGACCCCCGCGCGCCTGACGCGACTGGCGGGCTTCCGCACGGTGGCGGTGCAGCCGGACGCGATGATCGACGGGACGACCGGGATCGACGCGACCACGGGCCTCCCGTCCGCCGAGCACGCGGTGACGCGCGCGATGGCGATCCTGAAGCGGTCCGGGTACCGCGTCGAGCGGTTCGGCGACTCGGTGAGCGCGGAGCGCGGCTACCTGCGCGAGACCGGCAACCTGGTGTTCCACGCCGCCCTCGTCGGGGTGCTCCTGGCAGTCGGTGTCGGCGGTGGCTTCGGCTTCACCGGTCAGCGCCTGCTGGTCGAGGGGCAGACGTTCTCGAACGTGCTCGGCTCGTACGACTCGTTCAACCCCGGTCGCTGGTTCCAGCAGACCGACCTCAAGGGGTACAACCTCCGGCTCGACAAGTTCGTGACGAAGTACGAGGAGCGCAACCTGGACGCCCTCGGGCAGGCGCTCGACTACTCGGCCACCGTCACGAGCACCGAGAAGGGCGGCGAGCCGAAGACCAGCCGCCTCGGTGTGAACGATCCGCTGCACGTCGGCGGTACGAACGTCTACCTGCTCGGCAATGGCTACGCGATGCAGGTCACGGTGCGCGACGGCGACGGCAACGTGGCCTTCAAGGACGTCGTGCCGTTCCTGCCGGAGGATGCGAACTACACCTCCACCGGCGTCATCAAGGTGCCGGACGCGAAGCCGGACCAGCTCGGCATGGTCGGGTTCTTCTACCCCACGGCATCGAAGCTCGCGAGCGGCGCCTACTCGAGTGCCTACCCGGACACCCAGAACCCGCTGCTGACGCTGCAGGTCTACACGGGCGACCTCGGGCTCGACAGCGGAGTCCCGCAGAGCGTGTACACGCTCAGCACCAAGGGGCTCGACCAGATCGCCGGTCGGCAGTCGGACACCGCGAGCATCGCGCTGAAGCCCGGCCAGACGAAGAAGCTCCCGGAGGGCGCCGGGTCGATCACGTTCGACGGCGTCAAGCGGTACGTCTCCCTCGACGTGCACCACGACCCCTCGCAGCTCTGGGTGGGCGGGTTCGCCCTGCTCTCCACCCTCGGCCTGCTCACCTCGCTGTTCGTCCCGCGCCGCCGCGTCTGGGTGAAGGTCGTCCCGCGCAAGGACACGGCGGGCGGCGAGTACGACCTCGAGTACGCCGGACTCGCACGCGGCGAGGACCCGAACCTCGAACGGGCCGTCGCGGACATCGCACAGCGCCACACGTCGGACCTCGGAGTTAGGATGCCCCAGTGAACGACATGACCACGAACCTCGCGACCTACTCGGTCGTGCTCACGTACTCCGCGATGGCGGTGTACGTGGTCGCGTTCATCTCGTTCGCCCTCGACATGGCCAAACGCTCCGGCGACGTCACGGCCGCCGCGAAGAACGCGGGCGCCGACGACAGCTCGGCCGACGCGGCCAGCGCTGCGGCAGCACCCGGCGCGAAGACGGTCGCGACCGTCCGCGGCGGCACCGTCGTGCTCGAGCAGGTCGCCGCACCGCCGTCGAGCGGTTCGGCCGGCCGCGGCACGAAGTTCGAGCGCGTCGGCATGGCGATGACGATCCTCGCGCTCGTCCTGCACGTCGCCTCGGTCGTCCTCCGCGGCATCGCGGCCGACCGTGTGCCGTGGGGCAACATGTTCGAGTTCTCGCTGACCGGCACGGCGCTGATCACGCTGATCTTCCTGCTCGTGCAGTTCTGGCAGAACCTGAAGTTCCTCGGTGTCTTCATCACCGGCCTGACGATCATCCTGCTCGGCATCGCGACCGTGAACTACTGGGTCCCCGTCGTCCCGCTGCAGCCGGCCCTGCAGTCGTACTGGCTGGTCATCCACGTCTTCGTGGCGATCGCCGGCACCGGGTTCTTCGCGCTCGGCGCGGGGCTCGCGGTGGCGCAGCTCGTGCAGACGTACCGCCAGGGCCGCACGGCCTCCGGCAAGCTCCGCTTCATGGCGACGCTGCCCGACGCCGACCGGCTCGAGGTCCTGACCTACCGCGTCCTGCTCGTCGGCTTCGTCCTCTGGACGTTCACGCTCATCGCCGGTGCGATCTGGGCCGAGCGCGCCTGGGGTCGCTACTGGGGCTGGGACACGAAAGAGGTCTGGACCTTCATCATCTGGGTCGTCTACGCGGGCTACATCCACGCTCGTGCGACCCGTGGCTGGCGCGGTGCGCGGTCGTCCTGGCTGGCCCTCATCGGCTTCGCTGCGGTGATGTTCAACTTCTCGGTCGTGAACGTCTTCTTCAAGGGCCTGCACAGCTACTCGGGTCTGTGAGCCGCGCGGGTCGCTGACGCGGCCCTGGTCGCGACCACGACCGGACGGGAGGCACGGTGCCAGCTGGCACCGTGCCTCCCGTCCGTCGTCCGGGGTGCGTGCACGGCCAGGAAGACGCCGTCGTGTCGGTGGGACGCCGCGTCGTCGGTGAGACGCCGCTGATTACGGCGGCGTCTCGATGACTCGGCGGCGCCGAAAGGAGACGCCGGCGCCGAAAGGAGACGCCGGCGTCTTCCGGAGACGGCGGCGTCTCGTGAGGACGCGGCGGGCGCGCTACCCGGCGGCTGCGAGCAGGTCGTGCACGCGCGTCACCCGCTCGCGCCACCACGCCGTGCGCTCCGGCGACGCGGCGTACCGGTCCACCAGCTCCGGCGCGACGTCGACGCGGCGCACCGGCACCCGACCGCCGACCGGCAGCAGCGGATCGGTCGTGACGTCCCCGGCGAACATCGCGGCCGTCCCGAGCCCGGCGGCGTACCCGGGCGTCATCGCCGCGGCGGCCAGGAACGCTCCCATCCCGAGCCCGACCGAGGTGTCGAGCGCACTGGAGACGACGCACGGCAGCCCGGCGTCGGCGATGACGGCACGGGCCGCGGTGATCCCCCCGAGCGGCTGGGCCTTCACGACCAGGACGTCGGCGGCGCCGGCCCGGGCGACGGCGAGGGGGTCGCTCGCCTTCCGGACGCTCTCGTCCGCGGCGACCCGGACGCCGAGGCCGGCGATCCGCGACCGGAGCTCCGCGAGCTCGGGCACCGTCGCGCAGGGCTGCTCGGCGTACTGCAGGTCGAACGGTGCGAGCCGCTCGAGTGCCGCGGCGGCCTGCCCCACGCTCCACAGCCCGTTGGCGTCGATCCGGACCGTGGCCTCGGGCCCCATCACCCGGCGGACGGCGGCGACCCGGGCGACGTCGTCGTCGACGGTCGTGCCGGGTTCGGCGACCTTGACCTTGGCCGTCGTGCAGCCGGGGTACCGCGCGAGCAGGTCGGCGACGTCGGCGGCGGCGATCGCCGGGACGGTGGCGTTGACCGGCACGGAGTCGGCGGCGGGTTCGTGGTCGGTCCACCCGAAGTCGACGGTGGCGCGCAGCCAGGCGGCGGCCTCAGCGTCGTCGTACTCGACGAACGGCGAGAACTCGGTCCAGCCGGCGGGACCGCGCAGCACGACCGCCTCGCGCGTGGTGATGCCGCGGAACCGCACCCGCATGGGCAGGGCCACCACGTGGGCGTCGGCGAGGAGGTCGGCGAGGTCGGGGAGCACGTCCGCCATCCTCCCACCGCACCCAGGGGGCCCGCCGGTTCCTCGGAGGGGACCGCCAGGGCAGGGCACTAGCATGCATCGGTCGGCCTCGGTCGGCAGGGGAACGACCCGGAACGAGGGAGGCTCGGTGGCGGTGGATCCGCGGCAGCGCGCAGCACAGCAGCGTGCATCGCAGCGCCCGTCCGACCCGTCGAGCGCCGGAGCAGCACGCCCGGCGGCCTCGGCTCGTCCGGCAGCTGCAGCGCGACCCTCGGCGGCGACCCGCCCGGCAGCGGGCGCTCGATCCGCGGCGGCTCCCGGGCGCGACTCCGACGACTTCGCCCGCCTCATGCAGCGCAACACCGTCGACGTCCGGCAGACGGGTGGCACGAAGCGCCGCAACCCCGTCGTCGGCAAGATCGCCCTCGGCCTGGCCGTGGTGTCCGCCGCTGTGGACGCCAGTGCCTTCGCCGTGTTCATGGGCGGTGACACGAACTTCGCCTTCGGGATCTGCTTCGTCGTCGTGTTCCTGACGCTCGTCGCCGCCGTGCTCGGGTTCGTCGCCGCCGTCGGCTCGTTCGGACGCTGGTACGGCGCTGTCGGGGTCGTCCTGGCGTTCTTCGCGAACCCCGTGATCCTCATCGTGATCATGGTGTTCGTCGCGCCGGAGATCCTGACCGACATGGGCGCCTGACCCGCCAGACGCCCGGCGGTACGTTGGGAGCATGGCTGCTCCCGTCTCCGACCTGTTCGACCCCGACGTCTGGACCACCGCTCCGATCGCGGAGCAGTTCACCGACATCACGTACCACAAGCACGTCTCCAAGGGCATCGTCCGGGTCGCCTTCGATCGTCCCGAGGTCCGCAACGCCTTCCGCCCGCGCACGGTCGACGAGCTCTACCGCGCCCTCGACGACGCCCGGCAGGACCCCCGTGTCGGCGTCGTGCTGCTCACCGGCAACGGCCCGAGCCCGAAGGACGGCGGGTGGGCGTTCTGCTCCGGCGGCGACCAGCGCATCCGGGGGCGGAGCGGCTACCAGTACGTCGGTGACGAGGGCGCCCCGCCCGAGGGCGTCGACCCCGCGGCCGCCCAGGCATCGATGGGGCGGCTGCACATCCTCGAGGTCCAGCGGCTGATCCGGATGATGCCCAAGGTCGTCATCGCGGTCGTCCCCGGCTGGGCCGCTGGCGGTGGGCACTCGCTGCACGCGATCTGCGACCTCACCATCGCGAGCGCCGAGCACGGGAAGTTCAAGCAGACCGATGCCGACGTCGGCTCGTTCGACGGCGGCTACGGCAGCGCCTACTACGCCAAGCAGATCGGGCAGAAGTTCGCCCGCGAGGTCTTCTTCCTCGCCCAGGAGTACTCCGCCCAGCGCGCGTACGAGATGGGTGCGGTGAACGCCGTGGTGCCGCACGAGGACCTGGAGCGTGAGGCGATCCGCTGGGGCGAGATCGTGCTCGGCAAGTCGCCGACGGCGATCCGGATGCTCAAGTACGCGTTCAACGCTGTGGACGACGGCATGGTCGGCCAGCAGGTGTTCGCGGGCGAGGCGACGCGGTTGGCCTACGGCACCGACGAGGCGGTCGAGGGTCGCGACTCGTTCCTCGAGAAGCGCGCTCCCGAGTGGACCGCGTTCCCCTGGCACTACTGATGCCCCGTCCGCTGGTCGCGACCGGTACGTCGGACCCGACGGCCGTGCTGCGCGGCCTGGAGGCAGCACTCGCCGGCGGCCCCGCACTGCTCCCCGTCGCCGAGGGGGCACCGGCACTGCCGACGCCACCTCCGGCCGAGGTCCGGCAGGCGGTCGCCCTGGTGGTCGAGACGAGCGGGTCCACCGGCACCGGCAAGCGCGTGGCGCTCTCGTCCGAGGCGCTCCTCGCCGGTGCCGCCGCGGCGGACGCGGCACTCGGTGGGCCCGGGCGCTGGGTGCTCGCGCTGCCGACGCACTACATCGCCGGCATCAACGTCCTGACCCGCTCGATCACCGCGGGCACCGAACCGGTCGTCGTGCCGCCCGGGCACTTCGCGGCCGCCGCGTTCACCGAGGCGGCCGAACGGCTCGTCACCGGTCCGGCCGCGTCGCGTCGCTACACCTCGCTGGTGCCGGTGCAGCTCGCCCGGGTCCTCGACGACCCGGACGCCACCCGTGCGCTCGCCCGGTTCGACGCGGTCCTGGTCGGCGGGCAGGCCACCCCGGCGCCGCTCCGGCAGCGTGCGCTCGAGGCCGGGGTCCGGGTCGTGACGACGTACGGTGCGAGCGAGACGAGCGGCGGATGCGTGTACGACGGCGTCCCGTTCGGCACGGTGCGCACGGCGCTGGTCGACGGCGAGCTGCAGCTGGCGGGGCCGATGCTCGCCGAGGGGTACCTCGACGACGATGCCCGCACGGCGTCGGCCTTCGTCGAACGGGACGGGCTGCGCTGGTACCGGACCGGGGACACCGCGACCCTGTCCGACGGCGTGGTCCGCGTGCTCGGACGCCTCGACGACGTGGTGATCTCCGGCGGCGAGAAGGTCCAGCTCGGTGCGGTCGAGCGGCTCGTCCGCGGGCTGCCCGGGCAGGAGAGCGCCGTCGTCGTCCGGCGCGCAGCGGGGGAGTGGGGCGAGGTCCCGGTCGTCGTCACCGAGCAGCCGCTCGACGTCGAGGCCGTACGTGCGCACGTCGGGGCCACCCTGGGCCGTGCCGCCCGGCCGGCGGACGTCGTCGTGCTAGACCGGATCCCGATGCTGTCGTCGGGCAAACCCGACCGTCGGGCCGTGCAGGCGCTCGTGGAGCCGGGCCGCCCGTAGGGACCGCGAGCGGCCGGGCGGCGCATCGGCAATATGATCGGTGCTCGTGGCACGAACGAAGAACTCGACGCAGAAGCAGGGCCGGTCCGGCAACCCGGCGAAGGCCGCTGCCCCCGCCCGCACCAAGCGGAAGGCGACCGCACGCGACTGGATCGGTGGCGCACGCCTGCGCACCCTGACCCTCGGTGTCGTCCCGGTCGTGCTCGGCACCGCCGTCGCGTTCGTCGACAGCGGGGAGCCCGGCGACTTCGGCGACTACCTGGCGAAGGACGGCCACCTCGCCGTCGCGCTGCTCGCCCTGGCCGTGGCACTGTTCCTGCAGATCGGTGTGAACTACAGCAACGACTACTCCGACGGGGTCCGCGGCACCGACGAGTACCGCGTCGGCCCGGCACGACTCACCGGAGCCGGTCTGGCCAAGCCCCGGACCGTGCTCACCGTTGCCCTGACGTTCTTCGGCCTGGCCGCGGTCGCCGGCCTGGTCATCGTGCTGCTCACCCAGCTGTGGTGGTTGCTGCTCGTGGGGGCAGCCGCCATCGTCGCCGCCTGGTTCTACACCGGTGGCAAGAAGCCGTACGGGTACAACGCCCTCGGCGAGGTCTTCGTCTTCGTCTTCTTCGGGCTGGTCGCCGTGCTCGGCACCCAGTTCGTGCAGATCCGCGAGGTCACGGTCAGCGGCTGGGCAGCCGCGGTGGCCGCCGGCTTCTTCGCCTGCGCGGTCCTGATGGTGAACAACATCCGCGACATCGACGAGGACCAGCTGGCGGGCAAGCGCACGCTCGCCGTGGTCGTCGGTCGTCCGGTGGCCCGCGTCCTGTACGGCCTGTTCCTGATGCTGCCGTACGTCGTGCTGCTCTGGTTCGTGCTGCTGTACTTCCGCACGGGCTTCACGTACTTCTCGCTGCTGCTGGCGCTGCCGGCACTGGCGATCGGGGTGTCGTCACGGAAGCCCCGCGAGCTCATCACGGCCCTGCAGCTGTCGTCGTTCGCCTCGCTCGCCTTCGGCGTGGTGCTCGGGATCACCCTGGCCATCCAGCCGTAGCCGTCCCGGCTGCTCGACCGGACGGCCCCGCCCTCGCGCTCGGAGTCAGTCGGCGTCGGTGTCCCGGCGCGCCTCGTGCCGGTCCGCGTCGGACACCGGACGGACGGTCGGGGTGGCCGCGGCGTCGGAGTCGGCGGCATCGACGAAGTCGTCCTCGAAGTCCGAGTCGGCGTCCCGCTCCGGGGTGCCGCGGCGGTTCGCCAGGCTCAGGGCCACCTGCGTGCGCAGTCCGGACAGGGCGATGTACGAGATGAGCAGGCCCACCAGGGCGGCCACGATCGTCGCCCAGTACCACGGCATCGGCGTCAGGAGCAGGAGGAGCACGAGCGCCACCACGAAGATGCCGAGCCGAGCCAGGGTGTACAGGAGCCACGCTTTCACACGGTGAGTCTACGGAGCGCCGACCGGCAGGGGCATCACAGGGTCGCGACCTAGACTTCACCGCATGGTCCGCTTGTGGTTGATCGTCGCCGTGGCCGCCGTCGCCTTCACGGTGTACGCGGCCATCGACTGCGGCACGATGCCGCGTCAGCGCGTCCGTTCCCTGCGTCGTGGCGTGTGGCTCCTGCTCGTCATCATCCTGCCCGTCCTGGGCGGCGTCCTCTGGTTCCTGCTGGGTCGCACCCCGGCGGCCGACCCCGGTGCTTCGGCCCGGTACCGTGGACCCGAAGACGACCCGGACTTCCTCGGCACTACGCCGGAGCCGGGCACCACCCTCACGGACAAGGACCAGGACGACGCGACCCTCCGAGACCTCGAAGACCAGTTCCACGAGCGCGACGACGACGGCCGCACCGATCGCTGACGGCCCCGCTGGTTCGGGCAGCCCGGCTACGGACACCGCGCTCGCCCTCCTGCAGGAACTCGTGCGTGCCGGCGTCACCGACGTCGTGGTGAGCCCCGGTTCGCGTTCCCAGGCACTCGCCCTCGCGGCGGTCGCCCTCGAGCGCGCCGGCGGGTTGACCGTGCACGTGCGGTTGGACGAACGGACCGCCGGGTTCTTCGCACTCGGGCTCGCGGTCGAGACGCACCGACCCGCAGCGGTGGTGACGACGTCGGGTACCGCGGTGGCGAACCTGCACCCCGCCGTGCTCGAGGCGCACCACTCGGGTGTGCCGATGATCGTGCTGAGTGCCGACCGCCCCGACGAACTGCGCGGCATCGGCAGCAACCAGACCACCGTCCAGCCGGGGATCTTCGGCCAGGCCGTCGCCTTCGTCCGCGACGTCGAGGCCCCGTCGGCGCACGGCGTCGACGCCTCGGTCCGCGACACCCTGCGCACCCTCGCCCGACAGGCCGTCGCCGCCGCAGCCGGGCACACCGGACAGCCCGGTCCCGCGCAGCTCAACGTCGCGTTCCGCGAGCCGCTGTCGGCCGGACTCGCCCCGGAGCACGTCGGCCCCGTGCCCGAGGATGAGGTCGACCTGGCGTTCGCGACCCGCCGGGCGCACACGGGTCTGCCGGTCGCCGAACTCACCCCGGACGACGAACCGGGCACCGTCGTCATCGCCGGGCACGATGCCGGCGAGGACGCCGAGCGGATCGCCTGGGAACTCGGGGCGCCGCTCCTCGCCGAGGTCTCGAGCGGCGCGCGCTTCGGCCGCAACCTGGTCGTGGCCTACCGCGAACTCCTGCGCGACGCCGACCACGGTGGCGCCGTCCGCCGCGCCGTCGTGCTCGGCCACCCGACCCTCAGCAGAGAGGTCCCCGCGCTCCTGCAGCGCGACGGGGTCGAGACGATCGTCGTCCGCGGACCGGCGGCCGACCCCTTCGACCCGGCCCGCGCCTCCCGACCGGACGCCGTGACCACCTTCTTCTCCGACGTCCGCGTGACGGGCCGCACCCGGCCGGAGCACCGTGCGTGGGTCGGCCGCTGGGTCGGCGCCAGCCGACGGATCCTGGGGGACGGCGATGCCGGCCCGAACCTCGACGCCAAGCGCTCCGCCGACCGTGCCGAGCGGAACAAGTTCCTGCGTGACGAGGTCGCGCTCCGTCGCCGACCCGTCGACCGGGCCATGCTCGCCGAGGCCGTCTGGGGGGTGACCTGGCCGCACGACCGGCTGGTCCTCGGGGCGTCGCAGCTCATCCGTGAAGCCGACGCCCGGGTGCTCGGCAAGAAGATCCGGGTGCACGCGAACCGCGGGCTCGCGGGTATCGACGGCACCGTCTCGACCGCACTCGGCATCGCCGCGGCGCTCGAGCAGTCCTCGGCCTCAGTGGGCACCACACGCGTGCTCCTCGGCGACCTGACCCTGCTGCACGACCTCGGAGCGTTCGTCACCGGCACCGAGGAACGCACCCACCGGGTGCAGGTCGTCGTCGGCAACGACCACGGCGGCGCGATCTTCCGCGGGCTCGAGGTGGCGAAGACCACGCCCGAAGCCGACATGCGGCGGATGATGTCGACCCCGCAGCACGTCGACGTCGAACGGGTCGTCACGGGCCTCGGGTGGGAGTACCGCCGGGCGGCGACGTGGGGTGACCTGGAGCGGGTGCTCACCGACCCAGCCGAGCGGGTCGTGATCGAGGTCCCGCTGGCCGACTGACCGGCCAGCGGCTGTCGGGGACCGCGCGGCCGCGAGGGTCGCTCGACCGCGTGGATCGCGCGACCGCGTGGGTCGCGCGCATGCCTCAGGCCAGCGCGTCGGTGATCGGCCGGAACTTCAGCGCCGTCTCGGCGACCTCGCGCGCCGGCTCCGAACCGGCCACGATCCCGGCCCCCGCCCAGGCCCGCACGGTGCCGTCGTCGTCGATCCGGGCGCTGCGGAGCGCGAGCATCCACTCGCCGTCACCCGTCGCGCTCATCCAGCCGACCGGCCCGGCGTAGCGGCCCCGGTCGACGCCCTCGAGCTCGGCGACCAACTGCACGGCCACGTCCGTCGGGGTCCCGGCGACCGCGGCCGTCGGGTGCAGGGCGTCGGCGACGTCCAGCGACGTGGTGTCGGGCGGCAGCGTGGCCTGCACGTCGGTCGCCAGGTGCCACAGGTTCGGCAGCTGCAGCCGGAACGGTTCGGCGTCGGCGCGCAGGTCCGTCGCGAGCGGGGCGAGGGCCGCGAGCAGGCTGTCGATCGCGAAGGTGTGCTCCTCGACGTCCTTGGCACTGCTGGCGAGGGCCTCGGCGGCGGCCCGGTCGGACACCTCGTCGGTGCCCCGGGCGGCGCTGCCGGCGAGCACCCGTGCGGTCAACCGCGTGCCGTCGGTGCGGGCGAGGGTCTCGGGGGTGGCGCCGACCAGCCCGTCCACCGCGAAGGTCACGCACTGCGGGTAGGCGGCCGCGAGGTCGAGCAGGACCGCCCGTCGATCGGCTCCCGGCGGCAGCGTGCCGACGAGGTCGCGGGCGAGCACCACCTTGCGGGCATCCCCGGCCACGATGCGGCGGACCGCCTCGGTCACGTTGGCGGCGTAGGTGTCCTCGTCGATGTGCCCGGGCCGCAGGGCCACGGAGACGTGCGTCCCGACGTGGGGGACCGGGACCGAGGTCCGGGTGAAGGCCAGGGGCTCCGCGCCGAGCGTCGTGTCGATCGCGGTCAGCCAGGCCTTGCCGCGACGCCGGCCGAGGACCACCCGGGGCACGATGAGCACGCTCTCGTCGGCGGAGTCGTCGGCGAAGGCGAACGACCCGAACGCGACGAGCCCCGAACCGCGCAGCTGCACCGGGTCGTCGACGACGGCGGTCTCGACGATGCTGCGCCAGAGAGCCGCGGCGTCACGCATCCGGTCCGGGCCGGTGAAGGTGAACCGGAGCGCCTCACCGATGCCGACGATGCCGTCGCCGTTCCGGACGAAGGCGAGGGGACGGTCGCGGAGCGTGTGGCGGAGGACGGCGCCCGGGTCGTCGAGGATCCGGGTCGAGACCGTCAGCGGGGGCGCCGCCGTGGTGGTTCGGGTCACGGCTCCGATGCTACGCGCCGATCCCGCACCGCCCGGGTGGCTGCGAGTCCGGTGAACGCTCGGTCGGGACCTCTAGGATTGATCGTGTGAGCAGAGCGGACCTGAACAAGCGCCCGGACGAGGTGGCGGCGATGTTCGACGACGTCGCGGCCAAGTACGACCTCACGAACGACATCCTGTCGGCGGGCAATGCCCCGCTGTGGCGTGTCGCGACGGTCCGTGCGGTCGACCCGCAGCCCGGCGAGAAGGTCCTCGACATCGCCGCGGGCACCGGGACCAGCGCAGCGGCCTTCGCCAAGAAGGGCGCCGAGGTCACCGCGCTCGACCTGTCCGCCGGCATGATCGCCGTCGGCCGCGAACGCCACCCCGAGATCACCTTCGTCGAGGGCGATGCCGAGCAGCTGCCCTTCGACGACGACACGTTCGACGCCGTCACGATCTCGTTCGGGCTGCGCAACGTGAACGACCCGAAGCAGGCGCTCGCCGAGATGCTGCGCGTCCTGAAGCCCGGTGGCCGCGTCGTCATCTGTGAGTTCTCGACGCCGCCCCGCGCCCTGCTGCGCTTCGGCTACGGCACCTACCTGAAGCGCGTGCTCCCGGGCATCGCGCGGCTCTCGAGCAGCAACCCGGCCGCCTACCGCTACCTCGCCGAGTCGATCGACGCGTGGCCTGACCAGCAGGTGCTCACCCAGTGGCTCCGCGGTGTCGGCTTCTCGGTGGTCGCCTACCGCAACCTGACGGCCGGTATCGTCGCACTGCACCGTGGCCGCAAGCCCGTCGCCGACACGGTGCGCGAGTCCGCGGCACGGCGTGCGAAGGCCCGCCGTGACCACCAGAACACCGGCGAGCAGCCGCGCGTCGACCCGGCCGCCGACTGACCGGTCACCACCCCCGAAGACGGAGCAGCACTTGAATCCGAGCGTCCCGGTCGCACGTCGCGCGCCGAGCCTGCGCGCATCGCTGGGCATCGGCGAGCGGTTGTTCGCCACGCCCGCCGACCGACGCTTCATCTCCGCGGTCGACGACGGGCTCGAACTCGTCGAGCAGGGGCTCGAGGACGCCATGCGCTCCACCGACACCCTGGCCGACACCACCAGCCGGTACCTGCTGTCCGCCGGTGGCAAGCGCATCCGTCCGACCCTGACGCTCCTCATCGCCCAGCTCGGTGACGGCGTGACCGACGCCGTGGTCAAGGCCGCGGTGAGCATCGAGACCACGCACCTGGCGTCGCTGTACCACGACGACGTCATGGACGAGGCGCCCGTGCGACGCGGGGTCCCCGCCGCACAGATCACCTACGGCAACAACGTGGCGATCCTCACCGGCGACCTGCTCTTCGCCCGCGCCAGCCTGATCACCGCCGACCTCGGCACGGAGGGCATCCGGATGCAGGCCGAGACCTTCCAGCGCCTCTGCATGGGGCAGCTGCACGAGACCACCGGGCCGCAGCCGGACGACGACCCGCTCGAGCACTACATCCAGGTGCTCAGCGACAAGACCGGTTCGCTCATCGCCACCGCGGCACGTGCCGGCGTGATGTTCTCCGGTGCCGACCGTGCCTACCTCGACGCCGTCGGTACCTTCGGCGAGAAGGTCGGCGTGGCCTTCCAGCTCGTCGACGACGTCATCGACCTCGCCCCCGCGACGGACAAGACCGGCAAGATCGCCGGCAACGACCTGCGTGCCGGCGTCGACACCCTGCCGGTCCTGCAGCTGCGCCGGATGGCCGCGACCGACCCGTCCGCGCAGCACCTGGTCGAGCGCATCGAGCGCGACGTCAACGGCGCGCCGGACGACGTGGTCGACTCCGCGCCGTACCAGTCGGCCGTCGCCGCACTCCGCGAGCACGAGGCCACCGCGGCGACCCGAGCCGTCGCCGTCGCCTGGGCCCGCGAAGCCGTCGCCGCCCTCGCCCCGCTCCCCGACGGCACCGTGAAACGGGCACTCACCCGCTTCGCGGACTCCGTCGTCGACCGAAGCCGTTGAACACCCCTCCCGACGGCGCACGCACTGCGGCCCGGTCGGGAGGCCCCCCGGGAACCCCCACCCGAACGAACTGGAGACGATCAGTGCCCACCCTCCGACTCGCCATCGTCGGCGCCGGCCCGGCCGGCATCTACGCCGCGGACATCCTGCTGCGCGAGGCCCACGGCTACGACGTGTCGATCGACCTGTTCGAGCAGCTCCCCGCGCCCTACGGTCTGGTCCGGTACGGCGTCGCCCCCGACCACCCGCGCATCAAGGGCATCATCAACGCCCTGCGCGACGTCCTCGACCGCGGTGTCGTCCGGCTGTTCGGCAACGTGCGCTACGGCGAGGACATCACCCTCGAGGACCTCAAGAAGCACTACAACGCGGTCGTGTTCTCGACCGGCGCGATCAAGGACGCCGACCTCGACATCCCCGGTGTCGACCTCGACGGCTCGTACGGCGCCGCCGAGTTCGTGAGCTGGTTCGACGGCCACCCGGACGTCCCGCGCACCTGGCCGCTGAACGCCGAGAGCGTCGCGGTCATCGGCGTCGGCAACGTCGCCCTCGACGTCTCGCGCATCCTGGCGAAGCACGCCGACGACCTGCTGCCGACCGAGATCCCCGCGAACGTGTACGAGGGCCTCAAGGCCTCGCCCGTGACGGACGTGCACGTCTTCGGCCGCCGTGGTCCGGCGCAGGTGAAGTTCACGCCGCTCGAGCTGCGCGAGCTCGGTGAGGTCCGTGACGTCGACATGGTGGTCTACGACGAGGACTTCGACCACGACGAGGCCTCGAAGACCGCGATCGCGACGAACAAGCAGGTCATGGTGATCAACCGTGTCCTCGAGCAGTGGCGCACGCGCGAGGTCGGCCAGGCCAGCCGCCGGCTCCACCTGCACTTCTACGCGAAGCCGATCGAGTTCGTCGGCGACGAGCAGGGCAAGCTGACCGCCATCCGCTACGAGCGCACCCGTCCGAACGGCGAGGGCGGCGTCGAGGGCACCGGCGAGATCCGCGAGATCCCGATCCAGGCCGCCTACCGCGCGGTCGGGTACTTCGGTTCCCCGCTGCCCGGTGTGCCGTTCGACGAGCGGCACGGTGTCATCCCGAACCACGAGGGCCAGGTCCTCGACGACGACAACCAGCAGATCCCCGGGGTGTACGCCACCGGCTGGATCAAGCGCGGTCCGGTCGGGCTCATCGGGCACACGAAGTCCGACGCGATGGAGACCGTGCAGCACATCGTCAACGACCAGGCGAGCTGGTGGACCCCGGAGGACCCCTCCGACGAGGCGATCCCGGCCCTGCTCCGCGAGCGCGGTGTCGAGTACACCGACCTCGAGGGCTGGCACCACCTCGACACCCACGAGCAGGCGCTCGGTGCGGTCGACGGGCGCGAGCGCATCAAGGTGGTGCCGCGCGACGAGATGATCGAGGTCTCGCTCGGACGCGTCGACACCCCGACGAGCTGACGACACCATGACCGACACGCGCCCCGTCCCGTTCACAGCGGTGCGGGGCGCGTCCGCGTCGGGGATGCGGCTGCAGGGTGTCGACGTGGCCCGTGCGGTCGCGCTGCTCGGCATGATGGCCGCACACATCGGCGGCATCGCGGAGCAGCTCGACTGGACCGACCCGGCCACCTGGACCGCCGTCGCCCACGGGCGCCCGTCCACGCTGTTCGCGGTCCTCGCCGGCGTCTCGATCGGTCTGACGAGCGGCCGCACGGACCCACCCGGCCCGCCCACCATCGGCCGCATCCGTGCACGGCTCGCGATCCGCGCCGTGGTGGTCGTCGTCATCGGGCTCGCCCTGATGGCGCTCGACACCCCCGTGTACGTGATCCTGCCGACCTACGGGGTGCTGTTCCTGCTCGTGGTCCCGGTGCTCCGCGTCCGCCCGGCGGCGCTGCTCGGCATCGCCGCGCTCTGCGCGGTGCTGTCGCCGCTCGCCGCGCTGACGATCGCGCCGGCCTACGCGGACGCCGGCATGATCGGCGTCCAGCTCGGCCTGGTCTACCCCGTGGTCACCTTCCTGGCGTACGTCCTGGTGGGGCTCGCGGTCGCCCGGGTCGGCCTGGAGGACCGTGGCCGGCAGATCCTGGTCCTGGCGTCCGGCGCACTGGTCGCCGCCACCGCGTACGTCGCCGGGTCCGTCCTCGCCCCGCTGCCCGACGACGCGGCCCTGGCGTTCCCCGGGGTCCCGTCCGCGGGCGACGCGTCGACCCCCGGCCAGGCCCTCGCGCAGCTGTTCCTGTCCCCGCGCGACCACTCGTCGTCGGTCGTCGACGTGGTCGGCACCGCCGGGGTGGCGGTCGCGGTGATCGCCCTCTGCCTGCTCGTGTTCGACGGCCGCGGGCGCGTCGCCGAGCGGATCGCGTTCCCCCTGGCGGCCGTGGGGTCGATGCCGCTGACGGTGTACTCGGGGCACCTCGTGGTCATCGCGATGCTGCCGAGCTACCCCGAGTCGGCCGAGGCCTGGGGCTGGTTCGCCCTCGGCTCGGTGGTCTTCGCGATGCTGTGGCGGCGGTTCCTCGGCCGTGGCCCGCTCGAGCGGGTGGTCGGGGCCCTGGCGTCCCTCGTCCCGATGCGCTGAGCGCACCTGGCGGGCCCGCACCGGGCCTCCAGGCTGGCTACTGCAGCGCTGCCGTGAGCCGCGGAACGCTCGCCGCACGGTGCAGGGTTGTCCGTTCGCCGGGAGCTTGCTCGCCTGGTGCCCCGCTGTCGCGACGCACGGTGCGGCCAAGGTCGCACCGGGTGGAGGACGACGCACCGTGCGCGGCGGAGGCGACCCGCGCCTCCCGTCCGCACCGTGCGTGGTTGGTTGTGCGACGCGTGGCGCACGGCATCCTGAACCGGCTCGGAACGCCCCGCACGGTGCAGGGTTGTCCGTTCACCGCGGGCTTGCTCGCCGGGTGCCCCGCTGTCGCGACGCACGGTGCGGCCAAGGTCGCACCGTGTGGAGGACGACGCACGGTGCGACGGTGCACGCTGCGACGGTGCGACAGCGTCCGCTACTGCAGCGCCGCCGTGAGCCGCGCGACGTTGTCGAGCACCTTGGACCGGCGCGGACGGTCGACCCACGCGTCGAGCGTGAGCTCGAAGCTGTGCTCCTTGTAGGAGTCCTGCACCTCGCGCAGGGCATCGACGAAGCGGTGACCGCGCACCATCACGGAGACCTCGAGGTTCAGGCTGAACGAGCGCATGTCCATGTTGCTCGACCCGATCACCGACACCTCGTCGTCGATCGTGAAGTGCTTGGCGTGCAGGATCGTCGGCTCCCGGTACAGCCAGATCCGCACGCCGGCCCGCAGGAGTTCCTCGTAGTAGGAGCGCTGCGCGTGCCAGGTCATGGCGTGGTCGCCCATCTCGCCGACGAACAGCTCGACGTCGACCCCGCGCTGGGCGGTCGTGGTGATGGCGTAGAGCATCGAGTCGTCCGGCACGAAGTACGGCGACGTGATCGAGACCTTCTGCTGCGCCGAGTAGAGCAGCGCGTTGAACAGGCGCAGGTTGTTCTCGCCGTCGAAGCCCGGGCCCGACGGCACCACCTGGCAGTCGAGCGCATCGCCGCGGTCGGCCCGCTGGACGGGGTCGCTCTCACGCAGCAGCAGCTCGTCGGTCTCGCTGTACCAGTCGGTGACGAACAGGGCGTTGAGCCCCGCGACCACCGGTCCCTCGAACCGGGCGAACAGGTCCTTGTAGACCATGCCCTTCTCGATGTGGGACTTGATGTCGTACGACGCGTCGATCAGGTTCTGCGAGCCGGTGAACGCGACCGAGCCGTCGATCACCATGATCTTCCGGTGGTTCCGGAGGTCGGGGCGCTGGAACTTCCCCTGCAGCGGCAGGAGGGGCAGCATCAGGTGCCACTCGATGCCCGCCTGGTCCATGAACGCCAGGGTGTCCTTGTAACCCGGGTAGCCGCGGCTCGCCCAGTGGTCGAGCAGGAACCGTACGGTGACGCCACGTGCCTGCGCCCGCGCGAGCGCCTCGAAGAACGGGCGTGTGGTGTCGTCGAGCGTCGCGATGTAGAACTCGACGTGCACGAACCGGCGGGACTGGTCGATCGCCCGGGTCATCTCCGCGATCGACTCCTCGGAGTCGGGGTAGAGCTCCGCGGAGTTGCCACCGACCAACGGCATCGCACCGAGTTCGCGGTTCAGCCGCGTGACGCTCTCGAGCCACGCGGGCCACGGGTGGTCACGGCGGACCCGCTCGATGCCCTCGGTCTGCTCGAGGATGTACGCGTTGATCTCGGTCTGCTTCTCGCGACGGGCGCGGGGGAGCTTCGTCGACCCGATGACCAGGAAGACGATGAAGCCGATGTAGGGGATGAGGAAGATCGCGAGCAGCCACGCCGTCGCGGTCTGCGGCTTCCGGTTGATCGGGACGTAGATGATCGAGAAGACGCGGATCGCCAGGTCCAGCAGGACGAGCAGGACGGTGATGACGACGCTGAGCCAGTGCTCCACGGGGTGCCGGTGTCGGGTGTCGTTCGCAGGGGCCGCTGGTCAGCGGAAGTTGATGAACTGCAACGGGACGTCGAACTCTTCACCCTTGAGGAGCTGGATCGTGTTCTGCAGGTCGTCACGGCTCTTCGACGAGACGCGGAGCTCGTCGCCCTGGATCTGGCTCTTCACCGTCTTCGGGGCGTTGGCGCGCAGGAAGGCGCCGATCTTCTTCGCCACGTCCTGCTCGATGCCGTTCTTGAACTTCACCTCGATGCGGTACTCCTTGCCCGAGGGGTACGGGTCGCCGGCGTCGAGGCTCTTCAGGCTGATGTTCCGCTTGATCGCCTTGCTCTGCAGGACGTCGAGCACGGCCTTGGCGCGCTCTTCCGAGTTCGCCTTGATGAGGACGTCCTCGCCGCTGAACGCGACCGAGGCGTCGGCGCCCTTGAAGTCGTACCGCTGCTCGATCTCCTTGGCCGCCTGGTTGAGGGCGTTCTCCGCCTCCATCTTGTCGACCTTGCTGACCACGTCGAAGGAACTGTCTGCCATGCGGAACAGCCTAACGGCGGACGGGAGGCCCGGTTCGGCCCCCGTGCGCGGGCCCTGGTGGGTGCGTGGTCGCGTCCAGGGCCGATGGTCACGACCACCGTCAGCCATCCGCTATGCTTTTGTGCGCGCCTTCGGTTGGTGATCACACCGGCTGGGTGCGCATGGCAAGTTACCCAAGCGGCCAAAGGGATCTGACTGTAAATCAGCCGGCGTAGCCTTCGGGGGTTCGAATCCCTCACTTGCCACCATCTGATCGGCCCCGTCCACTGCGGACGGGGCCGATGGTGTTTCCGGGAGGATGGGTGCATGGCATCCGACCTCACCCCGTCCCAGTTCGCCGACCTCGCCGAGTCGATCGCCCGTGACGCAGCGGCGCTGGCCGCACGGCGCCGCGCCGAGGGGGTCGAGGTCGCGGACCGGAAGTCGAGCATCGTCGACGTGGTCACGGCCGCCGACCGTGAGGTCGAGGCACTCATCCGCGCCCGCATCGCCGAGGCCCGACCGGACGACGCCTTCCACGGCGAGGAGTCCGGGTCGGCCTCCGGCGCCTCGGGCATCACGTGGGTGGTGGACCCGATCGACGGCACGGTCAACTACCTGTACGGCAGCGCCGACTACGGCGTGAGCATCGGCGTCGTGCGCGGAGCACCCGACCCGATGACCTGGGAGCCGATCGCGGGCGTCGTCGTGGCGCCGGCGACGGGCACCGTCTTCCGGGCGGCGGTCGGGCAGGGTGCGACCCGTGACGGGGAACCGTTGTCCGTCGCCACGCCCGGTTCGCTCGCCGAGACGCTCGTCGCCACCGGGTTCGGGTACACGGCCGACCGTCGCCGGGAGCAGGTCGCGGTGCTGGCCGGACTCATCGGCGAGGTGCGGGACATCCGCCGCGGGGGAGCGGCGTCGCTCGACTGCTGCGCCGTCGGGGCGGGCGTGGTGGACGCGTACTACGAGCGCGGGATCAACCCGTGGGACATGGCGGGCGGGGCCCTCGTCGCGCAGGAGGCCGGCGCGGCGATCCGCATCTGGGAGGCCGGGGGGACCCGCTCCTTCCTCTTCGCGAGCCCCGCCGTCGCCGACGAACTCGAGGCCCTGGTGCGTGGACTCGAGGCCGGTGCACTCGGAGCCGTGCGGGCCTGAGGACGCGCCGATCCCCAGGTCCGGGGGTGCCGGGAGGACATGACCACGACTGGCGACCTGCGACGTCTCCTGCTAGCGTGCTCAGGTCCCGTTACCTGCTCGTTACCAACGAGTGAGCCCTTCTCTGATCAGGATCGCCACCGCACGCATGCCCCGTACTCCTCTGTCGTCCGCTCCCACCGACGGTTCCGTCGACGCCGCCACCCCGGTCGTCCACCAGACCCGACGCGCTCGGATCGAGGCAGAGCGGGCCGCGGCGAAGGGCGCGGTCGTGGTGCAGGAGGCGCACGACTCGACGGGTCCGAGCTTCGACGACGTGATCGGTGCGGTCACGCCGGGAACCCCCGCGGCCCCCGTGTCGCCGATCGACCTCGCACCGGCGTCGCCCGTGCGCCCGGCCTCCCGCATCGTGACGCCGCCGGCCCCCACCTCGCCCGTCGTGCACGCGCAGCCGGCCGCTCGCGCTGCCTCGGTGTCGCAGCCGCGTCGGGTCGCTGGGCAGGTCCCCGCGTCGCGTCGTCGCAGCAGCCGTCCGGCGCCGACGGCCCCGGTCGACCGCGCGACCCGTCACATCCGTTCCAGCACCCCCGTCAGCGCACCGGCCCCGAAGCGTGGTGCGTCGTTCCGCCGGTCGGCCTCCCGTGTGACCGCGGTCGGCGCCCTGCTCTTCGCGGCCGGCCTGGTCGTGTCGACCTCGCTGCCGGCCCAGGCGCTCTGGGTGCCCGAGTCCGGCTCGACCGCGGCCCGTGCCAGCTCGGGTGCCACCCAGTCGATGCAGGTCGGTGCCGCTGCTGACGGGTCGACCGCCCGTGACCAGTTCACGGTCTCGGACGCCACGCAGTACGCGAACGTCGACTCCTCCAGCTTCACGAACGACCCGACCGGCACGATCCAGTGGCCGTTCCTGACCGGTGTCCCGATCACCTCGGGCTTCGGCGGACGCCAGGTCGCCGGGTGCTCGTTCTGCTCGACGAACCACATGGGCGTCGACTTCGCCCCGGGCGAGGGCACCCCGATCGGCGTCATCGCGGCCGGGACCGTCATCAAGGTGCAGGCGAACGACGGCGGCTTCGGCAACGACGTCTGGGTCGAGCACGACGTCGACGGCAAGCAGTTCGTCAGCGTCTACGGCCACATGGAGGACAACTCCTTCAAGGTGGTCACCGGCCAGCACGTCGAGGTCGGCGACATCCTCGGCCTCGTCGGCAGCACGGGCAACTCCACGGGCCCGCACCTGCACCTCGAGGTGCACGTCGACGGGGTCCCGGTGGACCCGCTGGCGTGGCTCAAGAACAACGCGAACTAGCGGCCCACGACGCGGCACGCCCGGGCGTCTCGCCCGGTTCCGGAGCAGCGTCGGAGGTCTGCTATCCTCGTGTGGTGCCGTTCGCGGCACATCGCCCCGATAGCTCAGTGGTAGAGCACCTCCATGGTAAGGAGGGGGTCGTCAGTTCAATCCTGACTCGGGGCTCCGACCCGGTGCGCGTGCCGCTCCGGATCTCTGGCGGGGTAGCTCAGTTGGTTAGAGCACACGACTCATAATCGTGGGGTCGCGGGTTCAAGTCCCGCCCTCGCTACACGCAAGGCCCTCTCGTCCAGGATCCCCTGGGTCAGGGGGCCTTCTCTGTTGCCGGCCCCACTTCGATTGCTGGGGCCCACCCACCGCGCGTTCAGTCCGCCGCCGGCACGTCGGCCGCGACGTTCTCCTGCGCGGCGAACTGGGTGCGGTGCAGCTCCTCGTACCGGCCACCCGCGGCCAGCAGTTCGTCGTGCGTGCCCCGCTCCACGATCGAGCCGTCCTCGACGACCAGGATCACGTCCGCGCTGCGGATCGTGGAGAGCCGGTGCGCGATCACCATCGCCGTCCGTCCCTCGAGCGCCTCGCCGAGTGCTGCCTGCACCGCTGCCTCGGACGTCGAGTCGAGCGCCGCCGTCGCCTCGTCGAGGATGACGACGCGCGGCTGGGCGAGCAGGAGCCGGGCGATCGTCATCCGCTGGCGCTCGCCCCCGGAGAGCCGGTAGCCGCGTTCACCCACCATGGTGTCCAGCTGGTCGGGGAGGGACCGGATCAGCGGCTCGAGTCGCGCACGGCGGACCGCGTCCCACACCTCGTCGTCGGACGCCTCGGGCCGGGCGAACCGCAGGTTGGAGCGGATGGTCTCGTGGAACAGGTGGCCGTCCTGCGTCACCATGCCGAGGGTGTGCCGCATCGAGGCGAACGTGACGTCGCGGACGTCCGTCCCGGCCAGACGCACGGCGCCGCTGTCGACGTCGTACAGGCGCGAGAGCAGCTGCGCGACCGTGGACTTGCCGGCCCCGGACGAGCCGACCAGGGCGACGGTCTGCCCCGGTTCGATCCGGAACGACAGGCCGTGCAGCACCTCCTCGCCGCCGCGGGTGTCGAGCGTCGCGACCTCCTCGAGCGAGGCGAGGGACACCTTGTCAGCGGACGGGTACGCGAACCGGACGTCGTCGAACTCGACGGAGACCGGGCCGTCGGGGATGGTGACCGCGTCGGGCTGCTCCTGGATGAGTGGTTCGAGGTCGAGCACCTCGAAGACGCGCTCGAAGCTGACCACGGCGCTCATGATCTCGACCCGGGCGTTCGCCAGGCTCGTCAGCGGTGCGTACAGCCGGGTGAGCAGGAGCGCCAGGGTGACGACCTCGCCGGTGTCCAGCCGGCCGGCGAGCGCGAGGAAGCCGCCGAGCCCGTAGACCAGCGCGAGGGCGAGCGCGGAGACGAGCATGAGCGCGGTGAAGAAGACGAACTGCAGCATCGCGGTCCGGACCCCGATGTCGCGCACCCGGGCAGCGCGGACGCGGAACTCCTCGGCCTCTTCGTCGGGCCGGCCGAACAGCTTGACGAGGGTGGCACCGGGTGCCGAGAAGCGCTCGGTCATCTGCGTGCTCATCGCGGAGTTGTGGTCGGCGGCCTCGCGACGCAGGGCGGCGAGACGGCTCCCCATCCGGCGCGCGGGGACCAGGAACACCGGGAGCATGACGACGGCGAGCACCGTCACGAGCCACGAGGTGCTGAGCATGACGATCAGGGTGAGGACCAGCGCCACCAGGTTCGTGACCACGCCGGACAGCGTGCCGCTGAAGGCCTGCTGGGCGCCGATCACGTCGTTGTTGAGGCGGCTCACGAGCGCACCGGTCCGGGTGCGGGTGAAGAACGCGATCGGCATCTTCTGCACGTGGTCGAAGACGGCGGTGCGGAGGTCCAGGATCACGCCCTCGCCGATGCGCGCCGAGTACCACCGCGTCGTCAGCGACACGGCGGCGTCGGCCACGGCCACCAGCGCGATGACCACGGCCAACCGGACGATCGTCGCGACCTCACCGCGGGCGACGATGACGTCGACCACCTGCCCGGCGAGGACCGGCGTCGCGACCGCGAGGAAGGCGCCGACGACGGACAGGCCGATGAAGACCAGCAGCTTCGCCCGGTACGGCACCGCGAACGTCAGGATCCGCCGGACGGACGCGCGGGAGAACCCGTGCTTGCCGCCCTGCGCGGACGAGATCTTGTACAGCGAGCTCCAGGCTGCGCTCTCCATGCTCATGGCGGTTCCTTTCCGGGGCCCCGGGCCCAACCTAGATGGCTGGCCGGGTCCCCGGTGACCGCGCCCGTGGCGGTGCGCCGCGCGGCCACCCGCCGGAGGCCGTCGGACCCGTCTACTGCGTGCGGTGGGAGCCGGTGTCCGTCCGCGTCGCGAGCACCCCGGCCGCACGGAACGCGTCCTCGACCGCGGCGGTGACCTGCTGCCAGGCGGCCCGTCGCCGGTTCGCCCCGATGCTGCCGCCCGACACGGCCGTGCCGTGCCCGGCCCGGCGCAGGGTGATCGTGGTGGTGGCACCGTCCACGACGGTCGACAGCTCGTACCGGCGGTACTCCCGGGCTGGCTGCACGAGCGCACCGAGCAGGATCGTGAGCGTCCGGCTGCCCGCCGTCGCGGTCATCGTGCCACCCGTCGACTCGACGTGGTGGCCCGTGCGGCGCAGCGCAGCGGCCGCGACCTCCATGGCTGTGCACCGGTCTCCCGTGTGCACGGCGAACTCCGTCGTGGTGTCCATCGGCCCTCCCCGTCCCGAACGAACCCGTGCCGCACGGCACGCCCCGATTCCCCCGAATCGGTCTCAGACAGTCTAGCTGATGCGTTCTCATGGATCACAGGCCCCCGGACGGGCCTCGGTAGACTGCCGTGGTGTCAGTGAACCCCGAGCTCGTCGGCAGGACGTTCCCGCCGGCCCAGCCCTACCTGGTCGGCCGCGAGAAGGTGCGCGAGTTCTCGCGTGCGGTCTTCGCGACCAACCCCGTCCACCACGATCCGGACGCCGCACGTGCCGCCGGGTACGCCGACGTGGTCGCACCCCCGACGTTCGCCGTCGTCGTGCAGGAGGCCACGCTCGCGCAGCTCCTGAACGAGCCCGACGCCGGCATCGACTTCTCCCGCGTCGTCCACGGCGAGCAGTCCTTCACGTACGACCGGCCGATCGTCGCCGGTGACGAGCTCACCGCCACCCTGACGGTCACCAGCGTGAAGACCCTCGGCGGCAACGCGATGGTCACCGCCCAGAGCACCATGAACGACGCCGAGGGGGAGCGCGTCGTCACGGCGACCTCCACCCTCGTGGTCCGAGGAGACGACGCATGACCGCCGCACCCGCCACCGCGCTCGAGGTCGGCACCGTCGTCGCCGAGCGCGACGTGCACATCACGCGCGACTCGCTCGTCCGGTACGCCGGCGCCTCGGGCGACTTCAACCCGATCCACTACCGCGACGACGTCGCCGCCTCGGTCGGCCTGCCGGGTGTCCTCGCCCACGGCATGCTCACGATGGGCATCGCCGTGCAGCCTGTCGCCGAGTGGCTCGGCGACAGCGGCTGGGTCGCGGGCTACGGCGTCCGCTTCACGCGCCCCGTCGTCGTCGACCCGGAGCAGGGTGCCACCGTCGGCATCGTCGCGAAGGTCGGCACCGTCGACGAGGACGGCCGGCCGAAGCGCATCGACCTCATCGTGACCGCCGCCGGGCAGACCGTGCTCGGCAAGGCGCAGGTCACGGTGGTGTTCCGCTGACCGTGTCCGAGCCGGTGCTGGCCGACCTGACGACGCTCCGCGTCGGCGGAGCCGCCACCCGGCTGCTCACGGCCGAGACGACCGACGAGCTCGTCGCCCACGCGCTCGACGCCTTCGACGACCACGAGTGGCTCGTCCTCGGCGGCGGCAGCAACCTGCTGGTCGCCGACCAGGGCTTCGACGGCACCGTCGTGCTGGTCCGGACGACGGGCGTCGACGCCGACCGCGACGCCGACGGCGTCACCGTCCGCGTCGCCGCGGGGGAACCGTGGGACCCGTTCGTCGCCACGACCGTCGCGAACGGCTGGACCGGCCTGGAGGCCCTCAGCGGCATCCCGGGCACCGTCGGTGCGTCCCCGGTGCAGAACATCGGCGCCTACGGGGTCGAACTCGCCGACGTGCTCACCCGCGTCGAGTTCCTCGATGCGGCCACGGGGGAGCGCGCGTGGGTCCCGGCAGCCGAGCTGGCGCTCGGCTACCGCACGTCGACCCTCAAGCACGGTCGGCGCGGTGTCGTGCTGACGGTCGAGTTCCGACTCGGACTCGCGGGCGAGCACGGCGTGCCCGTGCGGTACGCGCAGCTCGCCGGTTCGCTCGGGGTCGAGCTCGGTGCGCTCGTGCCACCCACGACCGTCCGCGACGAGGTCCTGCGGCTGCGCGGCTCGAAGGGCATGGTGCTCGACGGGGACGACCACGACACCTGGAGCGCCGGGTCGTTCTTCACGAACCCGATCGTCTCGCCGGCGTTCGCCGAGACCCTGCCGGCGGATGCGCCCCGGTGGCCCGCGGGCGACGACGTCAAGCTCAGTGCCGCGTGGCTCATCGAGCACGCCGGCGTGCACCGCGGGTACGCGGTGCCGGGCTCCCGCGCGGCGATCTCGTCCAAGCACACCCTCGCGCTCACGAACCGCGGCGGGGCGACGGCCGCGCAGGTGGCCGAGCTCGCACGGTTCGTGCAGGTGACCGTCCTGAACCGCTTCGGTGTCTCGCTCGTCCCGGAACCCGTCGTGGTGGGGGACCTGCTCGGCTGATCGTCCGCGCGACGGGACGGACGAGCACGACGCACCACGGGCCTCCCGGCACGCAGAACGGGCCACCTCGACGAGGTGGCCCGTTCTGCGTTCCGCGGGGTGTGGTGGGCGCAGCGTCTACGCGAAGAACTTCGCCAGTCTGGCGACGCCCTCGGCGATGTCGTCGTCGCCCAGCGCGTACGACAGGCGCAGGTAGCCGGAGGGGCCGAAGGCCTCACCCGGCACGACCGCGACCTCGGCGTGCTCGAGGATCAGGTCTGCCAGCTCGAGCGTGGTCGTCGGGGTGGTGCCGGCCCACTCGCGACCGAGCAGTGCGGTGACGTCCGGGTAGACGTAGAAGGCGCCCTGCGGGGTCGGCGTGCGGAAGCCCGGGATCGCGTTGAGGCCGTCCACGATGGCCTTCCGCCGGCGGTCGAAGGCCTCGCGCATGGCGGCGACGGGCTCCTGCGGACCGGTGAGGGCAGCGATCGCGGCGCGCTGCGACACGTTCGAGACGTTCGACGACAGGTGCGACTGCAGGTTCGACGCGGCCTTGACGGCGTCGGTCGGGCCGATGAACCACCCGACGCGCCAGCCGGTCATCGCGTAGGTCTTCGCGACGCCGTTCACCAGGATCGTGGTGTCGGCGAGGGCGGGGACCTCCGCCAGGATGCCGGCGAACCGGACCCCGTCGTAGACCAGGTCCTGGTAGATCTCGTCGCTGATCACCCAGATGCCGTGCTCGAGCGCCCACTCGCCGATGGCCCGGGTCTGCTCTGCGGAGTACACGGCGCCCGTGGGGTTCGACGGCGAGCAGAACAGCAGCGCCTTGGTCGCCGGGGTGCGGGCGGCCTCGAGCTGCTCGACCGTCACCAGGTAGTCCTGGTCGCTGCCGGCGAAGACCTCGACGGGCTCGCCGCCGGCGAGCCGGATGGCCTCGGGGTAGGTGGTCCAGTACGGCGCGGGCAGCAGGACCTCGTCGCCGGCGTCGACGATGGTCTGGAACGCCTGGTAGACCGCCTGCTTGCCACCGTTCGTGACGATGACCTGCGACGGCTCGACGCTGACGCCGGACACCCGGGCGGTCTTGTCGGCGATGGCCTGCTTGAGTTCGGGCAGGCCGGTCGCGGGCGTGTAGCGGTGGTTCTTCGGGTCCTGCGCGGCAGCGACGGCCGCGTCGACCACGTGCTGCGGGGTCGCGAAGTCGGGCTCGCCGGCGGCGAACGAGATCACCGGACGGCCGGCGGCCTTGAGCGCCTTGGCCTTCGCGTCGACCTTGAGCGTCGCGGATTCGGCGATGGCCGCGATGCGGGACGCGATGCGCGGACGATCGGCCGGTGCGGTGGCGAGGGTGTCGACGGACACGTGGGCGGTGGACTCGGGGCCTGGGGCTGCGGTGCTCACGGGGCCCAGCCTACCGGCGCGGCACGCCGTGGAAGGGGCCAAGTGGACACCGTGTGACGGACTCCCGTAGACTCGTCCACCGGAACGCGGATCGGTGACGAACCGTGTCCGAAGGGCGGTGGCTCAATTGGTAGAGCAGCGGTCTCCAAAACCGCAGGTTGCAGGTTCGAGTCCTGTCCGCCCTGCAACTCTGGAAGGGTAGAAGTTGGCGAGCAAAGACATGGAGACGACGGCGGACGACGTCGTCGCCAAGGCGAAGCAGGACCGGGCCGAGCGCCGCGGGCCCATCGCTGCCATCGTGCTCTTCATCCGCCAGGTGATCGGCGAACTGCGCAAGGTCGTGACGCCGACCCGCAAGGAACTCTTCAGCTACACGGGCGTCGTGCTCGTGTTCGTCGTCGTCATGATGATCCTGGTGTCGATCCTCGACTTCGTGTTCGGTCTCGGCGTCGGGTACGTCTTCGGCAACGGGCCCACGGCCTGACCCCGACGTCGACTGCCGTGTGCGGTCGTTCCGAGGAGTACGGTCGCCCGAGACGGCGTCGATCGTGACGGCGTCGCTCGTGACCATGAACGAACGCCACCCCGACCCGAACCACCGAACGGAAAGAATCGACTGTGTCTGACAACTCCCGCGATGACATCGACCTCGCGACGGCTGCCGAGCAGTCCTCCGAGGTCGAGGAGAACCAGGAAGGCGACGTCGAGACCGGCGAAGGACGCTCCGTCGAGTCCGCTGAAGAGCGTGCGATCTCGATCGAGGGCGACGACGACGAGTCCCTCGGCCTCAGCTCCGAGCCCGACGACGGCACCGTCGACGCCGGCCTCGACGAAGCACTGACGGCCCTGCAGGAAGCCCGCGACCCCGAGGCCGACGCCGTCGTGGACGACGCCCTCGAGATCGACTCCACCGACGAGGCCGAGGCCGCCGTCGAGGCCGTCGAGGACGAGGAAGAAGTCGAGCTCGAGTCCGAGACCGCCGCAGAGGCGAACGAGACGCTCGCAGCGGACGAGGCACTCGACGCCGAGGAAGAGGACGACGAGCCCGCCGAGGTCGACCCGTACGAGGCCTTCAAGGCCGAGCTGCGGATGAAGCCGGGCAAGTGGTACGTCATCCACTCCTACGCGGGCTTCGAGCGCCGCGTGAAGTCGAACATCGAGAACCGCATGGTCTCGATGTCGATGGAGGACTACATCTACCAGGTCGAGGTCCCGATGGAGGACGTCGTCGAGATCAAGAACGGGCAGCGCAAGCTGGTCACCCGCGTCCGGATCCCCTCGTACGTACTCGTCCGCATGGACCTCAACGAGGACTCGTGGTCCGTCGTCCGGCACACCCCGGGCGTCACCGGCTTCGTCGGCAACGCGCACAACCCGACGCCGCTCCGTTTCGACGAGGCGTTCGGCATGCTCAAGTCCCTCGTGCAGGTCGCCGAGGCCGCCCCGACCAAGGGTGGCGCGAAGGGCAGCGGCCTGCAGGCGCAGCCCGCAGCCGAGGTCGACTTCGAGATCGGCGAGACGATCACCATCAAGGAAGGCTCGTTCGCGGGCCTGCCGGGTTCGATCTCGGAGATCAAGCCGGAGAGCGGCAAGCTCACCGTCCTCGTCTCGCTGTTCGAGCGCGAGACCCCGGTCGAGCTCAGCTTCGACCAGGTCACCAAGCTCTAGCGACCACCCAGCTGTAGCGATCACCGAGATCGACTACACTGAACGGGTTTGGGCCCGCGCGCCTCGTGCGAGCGGGCCTTCACCGCTGTCCGGAACGGCCGGACCAGCGGGAGAGTGCACGGATCCCCGTGTGTTCGATTCCAGGAGGAAGACAAGTCATGGCACCGAAGAAGAAGGTCACGGGCCTGATCAAGCTGCAGATCAACGCGGGAGCCGCCAACCCGGCCCCCCCGATCGGTCCGGCGCTCGGTCAGCACGGCGTCAACATCATGGAGTTCTGCAAGGCGTACAACGCGGCGACCGAGTCGCAGCGTGGCAACGTCGTGCCGGTCGAGATCACCGTCTACGAGGACCGTTCGTTCACGTTCGTCCTGAAGACCCCGCCGGCCGCTGAGCTCATCAAGAAGGCTGCTGGTGTGCAGAAGGGGTCCTCGACCCCGCACACGGTCAAGGTCGCGAAGATCTCGATGGACCAGGTCCGTCAGATCGCCGAGACCAAGCAGGCCGACCTGAACGCCAACGACATCGAGCAGGCCGCGAAGATCATCGCCGGCACCGCACGCTCGATGGGCATCACGGTCGAGGCCTAAGCACCGATCGGGCTCCGGCCCACCACCAGACACCTTTCCGTGGGAGAGCCTCGCCGGCTCGCCAACCACGTATCTCGCAAGGAGACCACCATGGCGAAGAAGTCCAAGGCCTACCAGGCCGCGGCCGCGAAGATCGAGGCCGACAAGTTCTACACCCCGACCGAGGCCGTCGCCCTGGCCAAGGAGACCGGTTCCTCGAAGACCGACTCCACGGTCGAGGTTGCGCTGAAGCTCGGCGTGGACCCCCGCAAGGCCGACCAGATGGTCCGCGGCACGGTCATCCTGCCGCACGGCACGGGCAAGACCGCCCGCGTCATCGTCTTCGCGACGGGTGCGGCTGCTGAGGCTGCCATCGCCGCCGGTGCCGACGAGGTCGGTGGCGACGAGCTCATCGCGAAGGTCGCCGAGGGGTACACCTCGTTCGACTCCGCCGTCTCGACCCCGGAGCTCATGGGCAAGGTCGGTCGTCTCGGTAAGGTGCTCGGCCCGCGTGGCCTCATGCCGAACCCGAAGACCGGCACCGTGACCCCGAACGTGGCGCAGGCCGTCAACGACATCAAGGGCGGCAAGATCGAGTTCCGCGTCGACAAGCACGCCAACGTGCACTTCGTCGTCGGCAAGGCCTCGTTCACGCCGGAGCAGCTCGACGAGAACATCTCGACCGCGCTCGAGGAGATCAACCGCCTCAAGCCGTCGTCCTCGAAGGGCCGTTACGTCATGAAGGGCGCCGTCTCGACGACCTTCGGCCCAGGCATCCCGCTGGACGTCAACAGCATCTGAGTCCACTGACTCGTGGAAGGACCCGCACCGGCAACGGTGCGGGTCCTTTCCGCATGTGGGGCGCGTGTCCCGATAGCGTGGAGCCGTGCGCACCCTCGTGAACTCGCTCCGACTGATCGCCGTCATCGCCATCGTCGTCGCGGTCGTGGCGCAGTGGCTCGAGAGCTCGCAGACCCCGACCTACTCGTTCTGGAACTTCTTCGGCTACTTCACCATCCAGTCGAACCTGATCATCGCCGTGGCCCTCGCGGTGACGCTCGTCGCCGCGGCCCGTCGCAAGCGGGCGGACCTCGCCGTCTCGGTGCTCCGTGGCGCCGCGACGGTGTACATCGCGACGACGGGCATCGTCTACAACACGCTGCTCACGGGCGCGAACGTGTCGGCCTCGGTGCCGTGGTCGAACGACATCGTGCACAAGATCATCCCCGTGTACGCGGTGCTCGACTGGCTGCTGTTCTCGGACCGCGCACGGCTGCTGCTCCGCCACGTGTGGTGGTTCCTGCTCTACCCGGCGGTCTGGACCACCGTGGTGCTCGTCCGCGGCGCGACCGACGGGTGGGTGCCGTACCCGTTCCTCGATCCGGCGCAGGGCTACGGCGTCGTCGCGATCTACGTGGTCGGGATCGCGGTCTCGATCACGCTGCTCGGCATCCTCGTCGTCGGGATGAGCAGGCTGCGGCTGGTGAAGGTCTAGGAGCGGAAGCCGCGGAGCTTGTCGAGCACCAGGTCGGCGAGCTGCACGAGCCCGCGGATCTGGTCGTCGTCGCGGTCGACCCAGCGGCACTCGGGTTCGTCGGCGACCGGCACGAACCCGTCGTGGCGTTCCCAGACGAACAGGGTGCGGTCGGCGCCGAGCACGTACTGCTGCCACCAGATCTGCCGCAGGTAGTGCCGGGGGATGCTCCGCCACGCCTTGCCGGTGGTCTTGATCTCGGCGAGCACCACGCGGGACGACTCGTCGACCCCGACGCCGTCCGGGGTGGCGAGGTGCGCGCGGTTCGCAGCGGCGTGGAACAGGTGCGCCGAGGGCTGGATGCCGTGGGTGGCGGCCACCCAGGCGGCGATGACCGGTTCGCGGTCCTTGCCGTGCTCGGTGAACGCGTTGCCGGAGAACCGGGAGCCGTAGCGCTTCTCGGTGACGACGGCCTCGACGGCGCGCAGTGAGGCGAGCCGGGCGACGTCGGTGGCGGTGATGCCCATGGCGCGGGCACGGAGCCAGGCGACGCGGTCCGAGGAGTGCGCGACGATGCGCTCGGTGTGGCCACGCAGGGCGGTGAACGCATCACGCGCAGCCGGGACCGGCGTACCGGGGCCGGGATGCGCCTCCAGGCCGGGGTCCAGGTCGCCCCACAGGGTGGGCTGCACGATCGTCACCCGACGATTGTCCCCCCGACCACCGGCAAGACCGAAACCGACGCGCTCACGCGACCGCGGGTGTGCGTCAGGAGACGAGTTCGCGGCCCTCGGCGAAGGCGACCAGCTCGTCGACCCCGGCGGGGGAGAGGGCGTAGCCGATGGCGAGGGCCGCGGCGCCCTGCAGCGCGGCGAGGGACCCGGCGCGGGACTGCACGATGACGAGGTGCTCACTCGCCAGGGGCATCGAGCGGGAGTAGACGACCTCGCGGACGCCGGCGAGCAGGTGCTCACCGGCCTGCGTGATCGATCCGCCGAGTGCGATGACGGACGGGTTGATGAGCGAGATGCAGGTCGCCAGGACCTCGCCGATGTCCCGACCGGCCTGTCGCACGGCGTAGATCGCGTCGAGGTCGGACCGGTTCACCAGATCGATCACGTCCGCACCCGTGTGCACGTCGTGCCCCTTCGCACGGAGGGCGCGGGCGATCGCCGGACCGGAGGCCACGGCCTCCAGGCAGCCGGTGTTGCCGCAGTGGCATGGGACGTCGCCGGCGCGGGAGACCCGCACGTGGCCGATGTCCCCCGCGGTGCCCTGGGCGCCGCGCTGCAGCCGGCCCTCGGAGACGATGCCGGACCCGATGCCGGTGGCGACCTTCACGAACAGCAGGTGGTCGACGTCCGGCCAGCCGTGCTCCCGCTCGCCGAGGGCCGCGATGTTGACGTCGTTGTCGAGCAGGACGTGGGCGGCGATGTGCTGGCGGAGCCACGAGGGCACGTCGAAGCCGTCCCAACCGGGCATGATCGGCGGGTTGGCCGGGCGGCCCGTGGAGAACTCGACCGGCCCGGGGACGCCGATCCCGATCGCGATGACGTCCTGTCGGCTGCGACCGACCTCGGCGAGCAGGTCGTCGATCGTCTCGACGAGCCAGGACAGCGTCGGCACCGGACCGGCGGCGATGTCGATCCGGGCCTCGCGGGTGGCGAGTGGTGCCGCGACCAGGTCGGTGACGGCGACGCGACCGTGCGAGGCGCCGAGGTCGGCGGCGATCACGAGCCGGGCGCGGGGCTTCAGCGCCACCTGTGCTGGCGGACGGCCGCCGGTGGAGACGGCGGTGTCCACGGCGCCGACCAGCCCGATGTCGATCAGGGAGTCGAGGCGCACGCCGATGGTGGAGCGTGCGAGTCCTGTCAGTGCGGCGAGCTCGGCCCTGGTGCGCGGCACGCCGTCGCGGAGGATCTGGAAGAGCTCGCTCGTCCCGACCGGAGGCGACGCTGCCGTCCGGTTCAAGTCGACCATGTGGGGAGTGAAGCACACATCGTTCGCGCCACGCAATGAAGTCCGTCGACATTCCTCGGACTTCTGCTTGACCGCCGACAAAAGTGCTCGTAGTGTGACGATCGGTCAGTGACGACCGCACCATCTCGACGAGGAGAACCCCTGGTGACCCAACCGCTCTCGGTCCAGCTCTACACGGTCCGCGATGCCCTCAGTGCCGATCTGCCCGGCACCCTGCAGCGCATCGCCGACATCGGCTACACGAACGTCGAGGCCTTCGGCTTCGTCGACAACGCCGACGAACTCGCCGCCGCCCTCCGTGACGCCGGCCTCGCCGCCCCGAGCGGCCACGCCCGTCTGCTGGACGCCGGCGAGCAGGACCTCGAGCGCATCTTCCACGCCTCCACCACCCTCGGCTTCGGGACCCTCATCGACCCGCACATCGACGAGTCCCGCTGGACCACTCGCGAGGACGTCGAGGCGATCGCCCGCGAACTCAGCGCCCTCGCCCCACGTGCCGCCGACCACGGCTTGGTGCTCGCCTACCACAACCACGCGTTCGAGTTCTCGAACCGCATCGAGGGCGTCAGCGCCTACGAGGTCTTCGCCGACGCCCTGTCCGACGACGTCGTGCTCGAGCTCGACACCTACTGGGTGCAGGTCGGCGGGGACGACCCGGTCGCGGTCATCGGCAAGTACGGCGACAAGGTCCAGTTCCTGCACGTCAAGGACGGCGACGGCTCGCACGACGACAAGCAGCAGGTCGCCGTCGGCAACGGCATCATGCCGATCCGCGACATCATCGCCGCCGCGCCCGACGCACTGCACGTCGTCGAGCTCGACGACCACGAGGGTGACGTCTTCCAGGCCGTCGCCGACTCCTACACGTTCCTCGAGGGGGCCCGCGCATGACCGACACCACGACCGCCGCTGCGACGGCGACCGACAGCACCACCCGCACCGGCCCGGTCGGCGTCGGTGTCATCGGCGCCGGGGTCATCTCGGACCAGTACCTGTCGAACCTCACCGTCTTCCCCGACGTGACCGTCCGCTTCATCGCCGACATCGACCTGCCGCGCGCCGCCGCCCAGGCCGAGAAGTGGGGCGTCCCCGGATCGGGTACCGTCGAGGAGCTCCTGGCCGACGACGACATCGAGATCGTCGTGAACCTGACGATCCCGGCCGCCCACGTCGAGGTCGCGCTGCAGGCCCTCGCCGCCGGCAAGCACGTCTGGGGCGAGAAGCCCTACGCCCTCGACCGTGCCAGCGCCGCCGAGCTCCGCGACGCCGCGGCCGCCGCGGGCAAGACCGTCAGCGTCGCTCCGGACACGTTCCTCGGCGCCGGCCTGCAGACCGCGCTCCGCACCATCCGCGACGGCCGCATCGGCACGCCCCTGAACGGCCTGACGCTCTTCCAGAGCCCCGGGCCCGAGTCGTGGCACCCGAGCCCCGAGTTCCTCTTCGCGTACGGTGCCGGTCCGCTGTTCGACATCGGCCCGTACTACATCACCACCCTCGTCCAGACGTTCGGACCGGTGAAGAAGGTCACGGCCACCGCGTCGAAGTCCCGCGCCACCCGCACCATCGGTTCCGGACCGAAGGCCGGCACCGAGTTCCCGGTGGACGTCCCGACGAACCACTCCGCGCTGATCGAGTTCGAGAACGGCGGGAGTGCGCAGAGCGTCTTCTCGTTCGAGTCCGACCGCGGCCGCACCGGCTTCGTCGAGATCGCGGGGGAGACCGGCACCGTCGTGTTCCCGGACCCGAACAACTTCGACGGCGACACCGAGCTGTACGCCCTCGGTTCCGAGGAGCCCGAGACGATCCCCGCGGTCGGCTCCACCTACTCGCGCGGCACCGGCGTGGTCGACCTGGCCCGCTCGCTGCGGGCCGGCGACGAGAACCGCGTCCCCGGTGCGCTCGCCTTCCACGTCCTCGACGTGATGGTCTCCATCGCCGAGGCGGCAGAACGTGGCGAGGCGGTGCTCGTCGAGAGCACCGTGTCGCCCTCCCCGACCCTCCCCGAGGGCTGGGACCCCGCGGAACGCACCCTGGCCTGACCGCCAGGGCGCTGCCCGCAACCCACAGCAGCACCCGACCAGCACCATCCCCTGCACCATCTCAACGACGAGAAAGTAGAGAGTCATGCGCACTGCCATCCGCGCACTGGCCATCACCGCGGCCGCCGCACTCACCGTGTCCGGCCTCGCAGCCTGCTCCTCCGGATCGTCCGGCGACTCCGGCGACTCCAAGACGCTCACCTACTGGGCGTCCAACCAGGGCACGTCCCTGCAGAACGACAAGGAGGTGCTGACCCCCGTCCTCAAGAAGTTCACCAAGGAGACCGGGATCAAGGTCGACCTCCAGGTCATCGGCTGGAACGACCTGCAGAACAAGATCCAGACCGCCGTCACCTCGGGCCAGGGCCCGGACGTCGTCAACATCGGCAACACCTGGGCGACCTCGCTCCAGGCCACCGGCGCCTTCCAGGAGTTCGGTGACGCCGAGATGAAGGCGATCGGCGGTGAGGACAAGTTCGGCAAGGTCGCCCTGTCCACCGGTGGCGCGCCCGACAAGACGGTCACGAGCGTCCCGCTCTACGGCCTCGCCTACGGCCTGTACTACAACAAGAAGATGCTGTCGGACGCCGGCATCACCCCGCCCACCACGTGGGAGGAGATGGTCTCCGACGCCGAGAAGCTGACCAAGGGTGACACCTACGGCTTCAGCCTCGCGGGTGGTTCGTACACCGAGAACTCGCACTTCGCGTTCATCAACTCGGCGCAGAACGGTGGCGAGTGGTTCGACAAGGACGGCAAGCCGACCTTCACCTCGAAGGCCAACGTCGACGGCATCAAGCGCTACCTCGATCTGATGCAGGACTCGAAGGTCGCCAACCTGTCGAACGCGCAGTACGACAACGCGACGCAGTCGACCACGGACTTCGCGAAGAAGAAGGCCGCGTTCATCCTCAACCAGAACAACGCGAACGCGACCATCGAGTCCCTCGGCATGAAGTCGTCGGAGTACGGCGTCGTGGCGCTGCCCGCCCCGAGCGGTGGCGAGCAGATCGCCTCGTTCCCGGCCGGCATCAACCTGTCGGTCTTCAAGAACACGAAGAACAAGGACGGCGCGCTCAAGTTCGTCAAGTACATGACGAGCATGGACACGCAGACGACGCTGGACAAGCCGTACTCGGCTCTGCCGGTGCTCGCCGAGGCTGCTGACTCCGTCACGGACGAGCAGACGAAGACGTTCCTCGACATCTACAACAACAAGGCGAAGCCGCTCCCGCTGGTGCCCGCCGAGGACCAGTTCGAGTCCACGGTCGGCAAGGCGATGAACGACATGTTCGCCAAGATCGCGACCGGTTCCAAGGTCTCCGAGGCCGACATCAAGTCGGCACTGCAGACCGCCCAGGACCAGGTGTCCCAGGCCGCCGGTTGATCCACCCTGGAGGCCCGGGTCGCGTCCGACGGACGCGCCCGGGCCTCCGCCCCTGACGTTCCAGGGCCGACCACCCGTCGGCCGTGAGGCACACGCCCCGGAGCCGACCACGCGTCGGCCGTGCGGCGCACGCCCCACGCACCCCGCGCCTCCCGGCCGCTGCCACGGCCGCGCGGACCGCACCTGCACGCCCCTCCTGCCGAAAGGCCCCACCAGATGTCCACGACGGTCCTGCCCGACTCGGAGCGCATCGACCTGACGCACACGAAGGCCCCGACGATGTCGGGCCGTCCGCCAGGTCGCAAGCGCAAGACCCACTGGCTGCCCTACGCGCTCGTCGCGCCGGCCATCCTGTTCGAGCTGCTCATCCACATCGTCCCGATGCTCACTGGCATCTGGATCTCGTTCATCCAGCTCACCAAGTACTTCATCGCGAACTGGGGTGCCGCGCCCTTCGCCGGGTTCCGGAACTACCAGGTCGTCGTCGACTTCGACCAGGCGATCGGCCGCGGGGTCCTCAACTCGTTCCTCATCACGTGCGCCTTCACGGTCCTCGTGGTCGGGCTCTCCTGGACCTTCGGCATGGCCGCAGCCGTCGCGCTGCAGAAGCCGTTCGCCGGACGCGGGCTCTTCCGCACCCTGTTCCTCGTGCCCTACGCGCTGCCGATGTACGCCGGCGTCATCACCTGGAAGTTCATGTTCCAGCGTGACTCAGGGGCCCTGAACCACCTGCTCGTCGACCAACTCGGGCTGTTCGGCGGCAACGCCCCGTTCTGGCTCATCGGCAACAACGCGTTCGTGGCCGTCGTCGTCGTGGCGATCTGGAAGACCTGGCCGTTCGCGTTCCTGATGCTCATGGCCGGCCTGCAGTCCGTCCCGAACGACGTGTACGAGGCCGCCTCGGTCGACGGTGCCAAGCCGTTCCGACAGTGGCGCTCGATCACGCTGCCGATGGTCCGCCCCGTCAACGTGACGCTCGTGCTCGTGATGTTCCTGTGGACGTTCAACGACTTCAACACGCCGTTCGTGCTGTTCGGCTCGACCGCGCAGCCACCCGCCGCGGACCTGCTGAGCTTCCACATCTACAACGCGTCGTTCATCACCTGGAACTTCGGTTCCGGTGCCGCGATGAGCGTCCTGCTCCTGCTCTTCCTGCTCGTCGTCACCGGCATCTACCTCGCCGTGACCAACCGGAGGTCCGTCCGTGCGTGAGACAACTGGCGCCAAGTCCTTCAAGATCATCACCCTGGTCGTCCTGACGCTGTTCACGGTCGTGCCGCTCTACGTGATGATCACCACAGCCATCAAGCCCCTCGGCGACGTGCAGGACAACTTCACGTGGATCCCGTCGCGGATCACCTTCCAGCCGTTCATCGACATGTGGTCGACGGTGCCGCTCGGCCGGTACTTCATCAACTCGCTCGTGGTCTGCACGGTGGCGACGGTGTTCTCGCTGATCATCGCGACGTTCGCCGCCTACGGTGTCTCGCGCTGGAACTTCAAGGGCAAGAGCACCTTCACCACCGCGGTGCTCTCCACGCAGATGTTCCCCGGCGTGCTGTTCCTGCTGCCGCTGTTCCTGATCTTCACGAACCTCGGCAACTCCCTCGGCATCCAGCTCGTCGGGTCGTGGCTCGGCCTGATCATCACGTACCTGACGTTCACGCTCCCGTTCTCGATCTGGATGCTGGCCGGGTACTTCGAGACCATCCCGCGCGAACTCGACGAGGCCGCGATGGTCGACGGTTCGGGCCCGATGGGTGCGCTGTTCCGGGTCATCCTGCCGTCGGCCCGTCCGGGTCTGGTGGCGGTGGGGATCTACTCGTTCATGACGGCCTGGGGTGAGGTCCTCTTCGCCTCGGTCATGACGAACGGCCTCGGCTCGACCCTGGCGGTCGGTCTGCAGCAGTACTCGACGCAGACGAACGTGTACTGGAACCAGGTCATGGCGGCGTCGCTCGTCGTGTCGATCCCGGTCGTGGCCGCGTTCCTCGTGGTCCAGCGCCAGTTCGTCGCCGGCCTGACCGCGGGTGCCGTGAAGTAGGCGGAGCCTTTCCGCAAGACACCGGTGTTCGCGCTCGACGCCCCCGCATCACGGGGTGTGCAGCGTGGACACCGGTGTTTTGCCGTTCCCCACCCGACGACCTACCGACCCCGACCACCCGACGACCGACAGGATGGAACCATGAGCGACGAGACCCGCGGGCGGCAGCTGCTGCCCGGACAGACCAGCCGCGTGCACGTGTACGACGTCGAGTCCCGCACCTCGCGGCTCGTGTTCGAGTCGGCCACGGTGCTCGTCGAGGCGCCGAACGTCCTGGACGTCGAGACCCTGGTGCTCAACGGCGACGGCGACCTGTGGCTGCTGCGACTGCCGTTGGCCGACAGCGGCACCGTGCTGGACGAGACCGCGCTCGTGCCGGTGCCGATGGACGGCGTCGACGAGATCAACAACGACCACGTGCTCGACCCGTCCGGCAGCTCGATCGTGGTGAGCGCCCGCGACGGCGAGCTGTACCGCGTCCCGCTGCCCGAGGGCGGCCCCGCGACCCGGATCACCGACGTCGCAGCGGCCCTGCCCACCAAGCGGAAGTTCTACCTGCACGGCGTCCCCCCCGACGGGAGCGCCCTCGCGGCGATCGTGGGGGAGCTGTCCGAGGACGGCGTCTGGACCACCGACGTCGCGATGGTCGACCCGGAGACCGGCGAGCCGACGTTCGTCACGCGGGACGAGCACCCCGACGACGGCTGCACCATCAGTCCGGCCGGCGGGATCCTGCTCTGGAACACGGAGCGGTTCACCCCCGGCACCGCGCAGCTGGCCGTGCGCTGGCCCGGGCACGACAGCCCCGTCCGCCTGACGAACGATGACCGGGTGAACTGGTTCCCGCACCTGTCCCCGGACGCCGCACACCTGCTCTACCTGTCGTACGAGCCCGGCGTGCAGGGTCACCCGGCCGACCACCGCGTCGAGCTGCGCCTGCTGCCGGGGTCGCTCGTCCGCGGTGCCCGGATCGCGGTCCAGCCCGAGACCCTGGTGGCCCTCGACGGCGGCCAGGGGACGGTCAACGTGCCGCCGTGGGCCCCGGACTCGACGTGGTTCGCGTACTGCGACTACCCGGTGGCGGGGTAGCGGCAGCGGCGGCGGGTCGGCGGCGTCTTCACGCGCTGAGCGACAGCCCACGCGCCGCCAGAGGCGTGGACTGTCGCTCAGCGCGAAACGCGATCGGACGCCCCGCGCCTGCCCGCGCGCCTGCGCCCGCCCGCCCCGCTAGACCTCGCGCACCTGCCCCTGCTTGATGTGCAGGCGCCGCTCGGCACGCTTCGCGACCCACGAGTCGTGCGTGACGATGACGACGGTCAGTCCGCGCTCCCGCCACTGCTTCTCGATGAGCGCCATGATCTCGTCGCGGGTCGACTCGTCGAGCGCACCCGTCGGCTCGTCGGCGAGCAGCACGCTCGGGTTCTTCACCAGCGCCCGGGCGATCGCCACGCGCTGCTGCTGTCCGCCGGACAGCTCGGCCGGCAGGTGCTCCATCCGCTCACCCAGACCGACCTCGCGGAGCGCGGCGACCGCACGCTCGCGGACCTCGCTCCGCGACCGGTTCGCGAGCGACCCCGCGAACGCCGTCTCGACGTTCTCGAGCGCCGTCAGCGTCGGGATCAGGTTGAAGCTCTGGAACACGAAGCCGATCTCGGTCGCCCGCAGGTCGGTCAGCGCGCCGTCGCCGAGCTTCGCCACGTCGCGGTCGCCACCGAGGTGGATCGACCCGGCACTCGGCCGGTCGAGCGCTCCGAGCATCTGCAGCAGGGTCGACTTCCCGCCGCCGGTCGGCCCCTGGACGGCCACGAGCTGCCCCTGCGGGATCGTCAGGTGGACGTTCGTCAGGGCGGTGACGGTCCGGTTCTTCTGCTTGTAGGTCTTGCTGACGTTCGTCAGCCGGTACATCGGACTGGAGGCACGGCTCGCCTCCGCCTCGCCGGTCGCGGTGTCGGTGCTGGTCACGGTTGCTCCTGTCGTCGGTTCGGTCGTGTCGGTGCGGCCGGGCATCAGGCCACGCTCCGGAGCGCCTCGGCCGGACGGAGCCGGCTCGCACGCCAGCCGCCGAGCGCGCCGGCGATGAGGCCGCCGAGGATCGCGAGGCCGATCGCCAGCAGGATGATCTCGACGGTCACCGGGGCGTGCAGGACCACGTCGGTCGTCGACGCGGTGCTCGCGCCGCCGCCGAAGCCTCCTGCCGGCGCACCGCCCGTCGTGCCGCTGCCCGCGGCCGCGGTCGCTGCGCCGCCGGGCATGCCGCCACCGCCACCGGCACCCCCGCCGGTCGTGCTCGAGGCACTCGCCGAGATCGTCGGACTGATGACGTTCACGACGAGGATGCCGATCAGGCCGGCCGCGGCGCCGAGCACGCCGCCGATCAGGCCCTGCACCAGGGACTCGCCGGCCACCTGTCGGGTGATGCGGCCGTTCGACCAGCCGATCGCCTTGAGGGTCCCGAACTCGCGGGTGCGGCGGGTCACGCCGGAGATCGTGAAGAGGATCGCGATGAGGAACGCCGCGGCGAGCACGACGATCGACAGCCACTTGCCGAGGTTCGAGACCAGGCTCGACGCGGTGCTGAGCGACCCGGACACGCTCGAGGCCAGGTCGGCCTCGGTGGAGACGGTGGCGCTCGTCAGCTTCGCCTGCAGTGCGGACTTGATCGTGCTGACGTCGGACGAGGACTCGGCGGAGACGTAGATCGAGGTGACCTTGCCGTCGAGGTCGGCCAGCGCCTGCGCGGTGTCGAGCGGGATGTAGGTGTTCGAGCCCGTGGTCGAGGCCGAGCCGGTGGAGCTGACGATGCCGATGACGGTGAAGTCGGTGCCGCCGATGTCGACGGTGTCGCCGACCGCCTTGGACTCGCTCTTCGCGTACGACGCATCGAGCACGACGACGTCCTTGCCCGCGTCCTTCGCGGCGAAGGTGCGCCCCTTCGTGAGCTCTGTGCTCGTGAGCGGACCGACCGTCGCGCCGGACACCGGGATGCCGGTCACCGTGAACGAGTCGACGCTGAACGACCCACCGCCGAACCCGCCGCCACCGCCGGTGTCCCCGCTCGGCGGGCCCTGCTGGGTGGTGCTGTCGCTGCTGGAGTCGCTGCTGCTGTCCGTGCTGTTGCCGTCGGTCGACTGCTGCTGGACCTGGCCGGAGAACGTGCTGTTCTCGAGGGTCAGCACACCGGTCGCGGCCTTGACGCCGTCGGTGCTCGTGATCGTGGACAGGTTCGCGGCGTTCAGGGTGCTCGTGCCGCGCGCGACGGCGAGCCGCGACTGCGACAGGTCGGTCGAACCGCTGTCGTCGTCGCTGTCGCCCTGGCTGCCGAAGTCGAAGCTCGGACGCCCGCCGTTCGTCGACGCCGTCGCGGTCTTGGTGACGGTGATGTCGGTGCCGACGCCGTACACGGACTGCAGGACGCTCGACTGCGCTGCCTGCACGCCACCCGAGATCGACGACACGATCACCACGAGGGCGATGGCCAGGGCCATCCCGATCGCGATGATGACCGTCTGCTTCTTGCGGTTCGTGAGTTCGCGCCTGAGGTAGGTCAGGAACATGGTTCTCCTCGGTGGTGGCCGGCTGGGGTCACCGGCCGCGCAGAGCACGCGGCGGGGCCGACGGAGGAGAACCTAGGCACGCTGTCGATGACCGGCCCATCGCGGACCTATGAGGCGACTAAGGGCGCATCAGCCGACGTCGCCGTACCGCTGGCGCAGGTGCTCCGCGTAGCCGCCGGGGGTCCGGCCGGCGAAGCGCCCGCTCGTCACCACCGGCAGGTCGACGGTGGCGTCCACCCGGAAGCCGAGCGCCCGCGCCCGGGCCACCAGCCGCGCGTCCTCGTGCTCGGGCACCGGGTCGAACCCGCCGAGGCTGACGTACGCCGCGGCGAGCACGCCGAGGTTCGCGCCGTGCACGTGCCCGAGGGCGGCACCGGGCGGGTGCGCCCGCGTCCAGCGGTCGAGCACCGCGGGCGCCAGGTCGTCCGGGTCGGGGACGACGGCACCGACGAGTACGTGCGCACCAGCGGTGAAGGCGTCGGACTGCTGGAGGAGCCACCGTTCGTGCACGCGCGAATCGGCGTCGGTGTGGGCGAGCCACCGGGCAGCCGGGTCGCCGTCGTGCGCACGGAGCGCGTGCGTCGCCCCGATCGTGCGTGCCCGACCGACCCCGACACGGTCCGTGGTCAGGACGTCGACCGGGTACCGATCGACCACCGAAGCGGTGCCGTCCGTGCAACCGTCGAGCACCACCGTGACGGCGGCGTCGAATCCGGGTCGCTCCGCGGCGAGCCGGTCGACGGCCACCAGGAGCGCGTCGAGGCACGCGGCGATCCGGTCAGCCTCGTCGTGCGCGGGGACGACGACGTCGATGCGTGCACGCTGTTCCGGTCGCGTCACCGGATGATCCCCTCGGCCCGGGCCACCGAGGTGACCGCCGGGCCGGGCAGGACACTCAGGACGAAGTCCTCCTCCACGTGCCGGAGCAGAGCGGGACGCGGCCACCGTTCGGTCAGTCGCGCGTCCACCGCGTCACCGCTCGACACGGCCTCGTCGTCGGGGTGCCGCCAGTGGCAAGCCACGAGCACACCGTCGTCGTCGAGCGACCCGAGCACCCGGTCGATCGTCGCGTCGAGGTCGGCTGGTGACAGGTAGTACCCGACCTCGGACATCACCACCAGGTCCCACCGCCCGTCCGGCCACTCCGCCGGCAGGGCAGCCTGCACGAACCGAGCGGTCGGGGCGCGCCGGGCGGCACGCTCCAGCGGCGCCGCCGAGATGTCGGTGCCGAGGACGTCGTCCGCGCGGTCGGCGAGGGCAGCGGTCAGGACCCCGGTCGCGCAGCCGAGCTCGAGCGCCGACCGGAACCGCGGGCGGGGGAGCGCCGCCAGCGTCACGGCACGCTTGCGCTGCTCGTACCAGGATCCGTCGAAGTCCCACCCCTCGGGCTTCCGGTCGTAGTGGGCGTCGAACGACTCGCGCGACCGCGACGCGGCGGACTCCGGTGCGAAGAACCACTCCGTCGTCCGCAGGTGGTGGGCGGCGTGCCGGTCGTCGACGATCGCCTCGTCTCCCGGTGCGTCCGACAGGGGCCGGGTCTGCGACGGATAGGCGTCGACAGCGGAACGCTTCCGGGCGACGAGGTCGTCGGGCAGCGCGAGGGCCCGGACGTCGTCCCACGGGGCGACGGAGTGGTCCGGGTCGTCCCAGTGCCAGGCCCAGATCGGGTACGCGAGCAGGTCGACGTCGGGGGCGCTCGCCGCCGCGGCCTCGGTGACCTCGCCCACGATGCGGTGGTCACGGTGCCCGTCCCCGCGCCACGGCGCGACGAGCAGCACGGGGCGGGCGGCGTCGGCGAGCACCGTGTCCAGGCTCTCGACGACACGGTCTCGGTGTTCACGGGTCGCGCCGTCCGGGATCCCCACCGAGGTCGACGTCACGTCGGGGTGCAGGGTGCGCAGGGCCGCCACGAACTCCGCGTCACGGGCGGTGGCGAGTGCCTCCGGGGTCGTCGTGGGGGAGTCCGGGTGGGAGCGCTCGCCGCGGGTGAGGAGCAGCACGTGCACGGGGACGCCGACCGCTGCAGCGGCCGCGATCAGCCCACCGGCGCCGAGCGTCTCGTCGTCGGGGTGGGGCGCGACGACCACCACCGACCCGGTACCGGCCAGGTCGATCGCCGGTGCGTCCAGGCCGTCGAGGAATCCCGTCCACGCCGCCGGGTCGGTGCCCGGCTCGCGGTGGTCGAAGCTCACCACGCGACACCGCCCCGCTCGAGCACCATCCGGCCGATGCGGGCGAGGTCCCGCGCGCCGTGGTCCTGCAGGACGTAGAGCTCGAGGTCGGCGACCCGCGCGGCGACTGCGGGGTCGGCGGTCAGCGGTGCCGGGCCGATCGTCGAGACCACCCGCTCGCGCACGGCGTCGACCGAACGGCGCACCCGCGACCGGACGGTCTGGGCGAGCAACCGCCAGTCGGTGCCGTCGGAGGCCGGGTCGGAGTCGTCGATCCGGGCGGCGGCGTCGGCGAGGGCGTCCTCCGCGTCGGCGAGGTCGGCCACGGTGGCGCCGAGGGCGGCCTGCAGCAGCTCGGACTCCGGGTGCGCCGACGCGGTGTCACGGAGCACCCGGGCGAGCCCGACTGCACCGCCCCACCAGCAGGCCGCGACGCCGATGCCGCCCCAGGCGAAGCCCGGGCGTCGCAGGTACCAGCCGGGCGCCCCGACGGGTCGTGCCCGGACGCCGTCGAAGTCGACCGGACCGCTCGGCACGTCCGGCATGCCTCGTGCGGCCCAGGCCTCGTCGTGCACGGTGACGCCGTGCTGTCGCAGGTCCACGGCGACGAGGACCCGCTCGTCACCCAGGTGCGCGGTGACCAGGGCGTGCGAGAGCGTCGAGGCGAGCGAGCACCACGGCTTCGTGCCGTGCAGCAGGACCGTGCCGTCCTGCTGTGGTGCGGCGTCGAGCCGGAGGCCCGGCCCCTCGGCCGCGAAGACGCCCCAGGTCGAGCCGTCCGGGGCATCGACCCCGGCCTGCGCGAGGATCCCGAGCGCGTCCAGGTGCGGTTCGACGGTGCGGGCGGTGGCGACGTCCGCCGCGGCGACCGCGGCGACCGTGCCGAAGAACCCGCCGGCCGTGCCGGCGGACAGGGGTGGGGTGGTGGCGGCGACCGCCCGCGCGATCGCGAGGCGGTCCGTCGGTGGCGAGCCGGGCCTCCCGGTCGTCCGTTCGATCCGCGCGGTGTCCAGGTGCCGGGCCGACGGGGGCCAGGCTGCAGATCGCAACATGCTCCCAACGTACGGAGCGGCAGACGTGGACGTGTCCTCGATCCACAGAACGCACTGGGCCGCGCCACAGACGACTCATAGGAACTTCTCGATACTCGAAGACGTGACCATCTCCCAGCCCGCAGCAGCCCCGCGCCTCACGCGTGCCGACGGAACCCCGTTGCGCATCCTGGTCGTCGACGACGAAGCCAGCCTCACCGACCTGTTGTCCATGGCGCTCCGCTACGAGGGCTGGGACGTCAAGAGCGCGAACGGCGGGCAGGACGCCCTGACGACCGCGCGGGAGTTCAAGCCCGACGCGATGGTGCTCGACGTGATGATGCCGGACCTCGACGGGCTGCAGGTGCTGAGCCGGCTGCGGCAGAACAACGACGACACCCCGGTGCTGTTCCTCACCGCGAAGGACTCCGTCGAGGACCGCGTGACCGGGCTCACCGCGGGCGGCGACGACTACGTCACCAAGCCGTTCTCCCTCGAGGAGGTCGTGGCGCGGCTGCGTGGGCTCATCCGCCGCTCGCAGATCTCGATCTCCGAGGCCGGGGACTCCCGCATCGTCGTCGGCGACCTGGTGCTCGACGAGGAGTCGTACGAGGTGCACCGCGCCGGCCGCCCGATCGAACTGACCGCCACCGAGTTCGAGCTGCTCCGCTTCCTGATGCGGAACCCCCGTCGCGTGCTCTCGAAGGCGCAGATCCTGGACCGGGTGTGGTCGTACGACTTCGGCGGCAAGTCGTCGGTCGTCGAGATCTACATCTCCTACCTGCGCAAGAAGATCGACGCCGGTGAGACCCCGATGATCCACACGGTGCGCGGCGTCGGGTACGTCATCAAGCCGACCTCGTGACCCTGCGGCGCCGGCTCGTCCTGAGCATCGTCGCCCTCGTCGTCGCCGTCAGCGCGGTGATCGGCGGGGCGAGCCTCATCGCGCTCTTCTCGATCCAGACCAGCGCGATCGACAAGCAGATCACGAGCGCCACCCACCGGGCACAGCGGTACCTGCAGCAGAACCAGTCGGGGCAGCCGAGCATCGACCTGTCCCGGCCGTCCGGGCAGGCCGCCGGCACCCTGACGGCGTACTTCGTCGACGGGCAGGTCGTCATCGCGAACGTGCTCGACGACTACGGCCGTCCGAGCGGGATCCCGCAGGCCAGCGCCGAGGCACTGGGGTCCGTCCGCGTGGACGCCGACCCGGAGACGATCGACCTCGGCTCGGACGTCGGGCGGTACCGCCTCGCCGCCGTCAACGTCGGCCCGGCCGTCCTGGTCGTGGGGCTCCCGATGGCCCCCGTCTATGACAGCGTCTGGAAGCTGTTCGCCGGGGTCCTCTCCGTCCTGGCAGCCGCACTGGTCGCCGGTTCGGTCGTCGCCGCGTTCGTGGTCCGGCAGTCGCTCCGGCCGCTCGAGCGCGTCGCCGAGACCGCGTCCACCGTCGCGCGCATGCCCCTCGACCGCAGTGACGCCCTCGACGGCGTCCGCGTGCCCGACACCGACCCCCGCACCGAGGTCGGCCGGGTCGGCAGCGCGTTCAACCGCATGCTCGGGCACATCGGCAGTGCGATGCGGGCCCGGGAACGCTCGGAACAGAAGGTGCGGCAGTTCGTCGCCGACGCCTCGCACGAGCTCCGGACCCCGCTCGCCTCGGTGCGCGGCTACGCCGAGCTCACCCGGCGCATGGGCGGCGACCTGCCGAAGGACGTCGTCTACGCGATGAGCCGCATCGAGTCCGAGTCCATCCGGATGACCTCGATGGTGGAGGACCTGCTGCTCCTCGCCCGGCTCGACGAAGGCCGCGAGATCCAGTTCGCCGAGGTCGACCTGACCGGACTGGTGCTCGACGCCGTGAACGACGCCCACGCCGCCTCGCCCGAACACCCCATCGAGGTCGACGTCCCGCCGGAGCCGGTCACCATCACGGGCGACGCCGCACGCCTGCACCAGGTCATCGTCAACCTCGTCACCAATGCCCGGACCCACACGCCCGAGGGCACCCGCATCACGGTGGGCCTCGCCCCGGTCGACGGCGGCGTCGACCTGACCGTGCGCGACACCGGCCAGGGGATCGACCCCGAGTTCCTGCCGAAGCTGTTCGAGCGCTTCGCCCGGGCGGACAGTTCGCGGTCCCGCACGGTCGGGTCGACCGGGCTGGGGCTCGCCATCGTGGACGCGGTCGTGCAGGCGCACGGCGGCCGGGTCGAGGTCACGAGCGAACCGGGGGACACCGTGTTCACGGTGCACGTGCCCCGCGACCCGGCTGCGGCTGCCGCCGGGGCCGGGGCCGGGGCCGGGGCCGTGGCTGTCGCGTCGTCGTCGGCTGACCCTGCCGGGTCCGCGGACTGGTCGGCGACACCCGCTGCGGTGGACCGTACCCACTGACGGACGGGAGGCGCGGGGCGGGACCGCCCCGCGCCTCCCGACCGCTGTTTGGTCTCGTCCACGGCATCTGCTACTGTTCTCGAAGCCAAAGACCGCCGGATGTCGTGCTGCTCGCAACGTGTTTGTGAACATCGTGACCGAAGGTCCTCACTCGTGAGGCATCCCGCGCAGGTGTTCCGAACCACTCCCACCATCTGGTGAGAGCAGCTCCGAGCCTCTGCGCCGGAGCTTTTTTCGTTCGTGGACCTGGGGCTGCCGGCAAGACCCCCAAGGAGAACCATGGCGAACAAGGAAGCTGCGGTCGCCGAGCTCACGGAGTCCTTCCGTAGCTCGAACGCCGTTCTGCTCACCGAGTACCGCGGTCTCACGGTCGCGCAGCTCAAGGAGCTCCGCAACTCGATCCGTGAGCACGCCACGTACGCCGTGGTGAAGAACACGCTGACCAAGATCGCGGCGAACAACGCCGGCATCTCGTCGTTCGACGACGAACTCGCCGGTCCGTCCGCTCTCGCCTTCGTCCACGGTGACACCGTCGCCGTCGCGAAGTCGCTGCGTGCATTCGCCAAGGCGAACCCCGAGCTCGTGGTGAAGGGTGGTTACTTCGACGGTAACCCGCTCACCGCGACCGAGGTGGACAAGCTCGCCGACCTCGAGTCCCGTGAAGTGCTGCTCGGCAAGCTCGCCGGCGCACTCAAGGCCTCGCTGTTCGGTGCTGCGTACCTGTTCCAGGCACCCCTCTCGCAGGCCGTCCGCACCGTGGACGCCCTTCGCGAGAAGCAGGAGTCCGCGGCCTGATCAGGCTCGCGTTCATCAACCACACGTACTAGCTAGTAGTAGGAGAAAATCATGGCGAAGCTTTCGCAGGACGAGCTCATCGAGGCCTTCAAGGAGCTCACGCTCATCGAGCTCTCGGACTTCGTGAAGAAGTTCGAAGAGGTCTTCGAGGTCACCGCGGCCGCCCCGGTCGCCGCTGCCGCCCCCGCCGGCGCAGCTGCTCCGGCCGAGGCCGCTGAGGAGAAGACCGAGTTCGACGTCATCCTCAAGTCCGCTGGTGACAAGAAGATCCAGGTCATCAAGGAGGTCCGTGGCCTGACGTCGCTCGGCCTCGGTGAGGCCAAGGCGCTCGTCGAGACCGCCGACGCCAAGATCCTCGAGGGTGCGAACAAGGAGACCGCCGACAAGGCGAAGGCGACCCTCGAGGCCGCTGGCGCCACGATCGAGCTCGCGTAGTCTCGACCGTTCCGGTCACGAAGGCCGCTGCCCCTCGGGGTGGCGGCCTTCGTCGTGTGCGGGGCGCTGGCGGCGGCGGCTTGACTGTCGCCGAGACTCGGCTGTGCGGACACTTTGCCGGCCGTTGGAGCGGGAAGTTGTCCGGTGGGCCGAGACTGGACCCGTCGCAGGAGCTGCTCATGGAGCGATCAACACCTCGTGCGAGCGGAGCAGCGCACGGAACCGGTCGAGGCTCTCGAGGTGCCACCAGGTCACCCGGATGACGGACCGGACTTCTCGTCGGGTACGGATGCGGTCCTCCCGGCGCTTCTCCTGCCAGAGGACGTCGCCGGGATCGCGACCTGCGAGCATCTCGCGGTCGACGTACTTCTGCTTGCCATCGAACTCGACGACGACTCCGGCGTCGGGCAACCAGAAGTCGACGCGGTCGCGAAACCCGTTCGTGACGAACTCATGCTGCGGGTGGATGGTGGTCACTCCCAGTTGCACGAGTCGGATCGAAGAGTACGACTCACCGGGTGACTCGTGTGCCGGATCGAGCGCAGTGGCGACGAGCCGAGCCCTCCGGCCACCACGCGATGCGGGCGGCGGCAGATGTTCCTCGAACACCTTCCTGTCGATCGCCTTCATGCGTACCGCATGGTCGATGGCCACGGCGGCTACTGCCGGGTCACACGTTCGCGCGACGGCCATCGCCGTTCCAAGCGCATCGACCACCGGGACGCCGTCGAATCGGCTGCGGCCGAGGCGCAGGCCAGCGGGGTCGATACCGTGTCGAATGAGTCCGACCCGGTGTTCGACGCCGACCAGCTCCCAGTCGACGACGTGAATCCGCTCCGGAGCCGGTCCGATCAACGGCCAGCCATGGATGAGCGCAGCCGTGACGTGGGAGAACGCGCTGGTCGGACCCAGGTCGGGAGCGACAGCCCGAGCCATGGCGAGGTGCTTGTCCGCCTTGTCGAGTGCATCCCACACCCGCTTGTCCATGTAGATACCCGCACGGAGCCGAACGACTCGCCCAGCGGCATAGAGCCGTCGGAGTTGTCGTGCTTGCGATGGATCCGACCGCTCGGCGCGGAGGAGATCGGGCCGTGTCTGGTGCAGTTGCATGATGCGAGTGTGCGGACTCTGATGTGCGCTGTGTGCCCTCCGGCGGGATCTGTGGAGAGAGGGAGGTCACGACTGTCTCGAGGACGGTGCCGAGTCTCGTCTGGGCAGACGTTTTCGCGCCTTGGTGAGCCGTGGAGAGTCCGCCTGGCCGAGACTCGGCGCGGGCGGGCGGGCTGCGGGGGCGGGGCGGCGCGGCGCGCGCGTCAGCGCAGGGTGCTGTGGCGGCGGCCGTAGGCGAGGTAGAGCAGGGCGCCAGCGACCATCCAGATGCCGAAGGCGATCCAGGTGGTGGCGCCGAGGAACACCGCGAGCAGCACGCAGCTCAGGGTGCCGAGGATCGGCACGACGGGGAACAGCGGCACCCGGTACGACCGCTCCAGGTCGGGCTGCGAGCGGCGGAGCACGATGACGGACACGTTCACCAGGGCGAAGGCGACGAGGGTGCCGATGCTCGTGGCGTCGGCGAGTTCGCCGAGGGGCACGAGCGCGGCGACGATCGTCACGGCGATCCCGATGATGAGCGTGTTCGCGATCGGGGTGCCGGTGCGACGGGAGACCCGGCCGAAGACCTTCGGTACCAGGCCGTCGCGGGACATCGTGAGCAGGATGCGGGTCTGCCCGTACAGGACGGTGAGCACGACGCTGGCGATGGCGACGACGGCGCCGATCGAGAACACCAGGGCGACGAGCGGCTGCCCCGTGACGTCGACGACGATGCGGACGAGCGACGCCTCGGACGACGAGAACGCGGTCCACGAGCGGGCCCCGACGGCGGCGATCGCGACGAGGATGTACAGCGCGGTGATGAGCGCGATGGAGCCGATGATCGCCCGGGGCAGGTCGCGGCGGGGGTTCTTCGCCTCTTCACCCGCGGTCGAGGCGGCGTCGAAGCCGATGTACGAGAAGAAGAGCCGTGACGCGGCGGCGGTGACCCCGGCGGCACCCATCGGGGCGAGCGGTTCGAAGTTCTGCGCCCGGAACGCCGTGAACGCCACGACGACGAAGAAGACCAGCAGAGCGATCTTCACGATCACCATGACCGTGTTCACCCAGGCGCTCTCGCGGGCACCGGGCAGCAGCACGGCGGTGGCGAGCAGGACCAGGACCGCCGCGGGCAGGTTGACCACGCCGCCGTCGACCGGGGGAGCGGAGAGTGCGGTGGGCAGGTGCAGTCCGAACACGCGGAGGGTCTCGTCGACGTACTCGCTGGCACCCACGGCGACCGCGGCCACCGAGACGGCGTACTCGAGCACGAGGCACCAGCCGCAGATCCAGGCGATGCCCTCGCCCATCGTGGCGTAGGTGTAGGAGTAGCTGGACCCCGAGGTCGGGACGGCGCCCGCCATCTCGGCGTACGACAGCGCGGACAGCAGCGCGGCGATCCCCGCGACGACGAACGAGATCCAGACGGCGGGACCGGCGAGCGGGACCGCGGTGCCGAGGACGACCAGGATGCCGGTGCCGAGCGTGGCCCCGACGCTGATCATCGTGAGCTGCCAGACCCCGAGCGACCGACGGAGCGGTTCCCCGTTCACACCGCGGGAGGCTTCGGCCTGCAGCTGCTCGATCGGCTTGCGGCGGGCGAGCTGGGCCCCCAGGGACGTGGGACGTGACGGCGCGGACGACATGGGACCTCGGTGGTGCGGGGACGGGGACGGCACATGCTCGCACGCCCCCTGAACGGGGTCAAATACTGCGGTGCTGTGGACAGGGCGGTCGATGTCCGAGCGCGGGGCTACGGTGGCTCCATGAGCATGGGACACGGCGGGCGAGGCGGCGGTCCGCGCGGGGGCGGGCGCATCTCGAGCGGCGACTTCCGCGCGCAGAAGGCCGCCAACGCCGAGGCGCCGAGGATCCCGCACCTGGTCCGGCGCATCGCCGCGCTGTTCGAGCCGCACCGCCGGGCGATCATGCTCACGGTCGTCCTCGTGCTGATCGGTGCGGCCATCTCGGTCGTGCCGCCACTGCTCACCCAGCAGGCGTTCGACCGTGGGTTGTTCCCGCCGTCGGGTCGCCCCGACGTCCCGGTGCTGGTCGAGCTCGTGTCCGCGATGGTCCTGCTCTGGATCGCGAGCGCCGGGGTCGGCGTCTGGCAGACCTACCTGACCGCGACGGTCGGCAACAAGGTCATGGGTGCGATGCGGATGCGCCTGTTCGCGCACCTGCAGCGGATGGAGCTCGCGTTCTTCACCCGCACCAAGACCGGCGTCATCCAGTCGCGCCTGCAGAACGACGTCGGTGGCGTGGCGAGTGTGCTGAACAACACGATCTCGTCGGTGCTCGGCAACACCGTGACCGTGATCGCCGCCGTGGTCGCGATGCTCCTGCTGAGCTGGCAGATGACGCTGGTCGCCGTGGTCCTGCTGCCGCTCCTCGTGATCGCGCAGCGCCGCGTCGGCCAGGTCCGGGCCCGCATCGCCGCGCAGACGCAGGAGTCGCTGTCCGACATGACGGCCATCACGCAAGAGGCGTTGAGCGTCTCGGGCATCCTGCTGGCGAAGAGCTTCAACCAGCAGGCCAGCGAGACCCGCCGCTACGGGGACGAGAACCGCAACCAGATCACCCTGCAGGTCCGCCAGCAGATGTCCGGGCAGCGGTTCTTCGCGATCGTGCAGATCTTCCTGTCGATCATCCCGGCGATCATCTACGTCGTCGCCGCGTACCTGATCATCGGCGACGTCCCGATCACGGCCGGCACGATCGTCGCGTTCACGACGGTGCAGTCCCGGCTGCTGTTCCCGACGGTCGGGCTGCTGCGCGTGGTCCTCGACCTGCAGACCTCCGGTGCGCTCTTCGCCCGCATCTTCGAGTACTTCGACCTCAAGCCGGCCATCACGGACTCGCCGACCGCCCGGCCCGTGGACGAGTCGAAGGTCGGCCACGTCGCCTTCGAGGACGTCGTCTTCACCTACCCCGACGGCGAAGCCGACAAGCCGACCCTGCGCGGGGTGTCGTTCGAGCTCCGCCCCGGGCAGTTCGCGGCCTTCGTCGGTCCCTCCGGCGCGGGCAAGACGACGGTGTCCTACCTGGTGCCCCGGCTGTACGAGGCGACCGAGGGATCGGTGCGGTTCGCCGGGCAGGACGTCCGCGACCTGGTGCACGAGGACCTGATGCGGCACGTCGGCATCGTCAGCCAGGAGACGTACCTGTTCCACGCCACGATCGGCGAGAACCTGCGGTACGCCAAGCCCGACGCCACCGACGACGAGCTCGAGCGTGCGGCCCGTGCGGCGAACATCCACGACACGATCGCGTCGTTCCCGGACGGTTACGACACCGTCGTGGGGGAGCGCGGCTACCGCCTGTCCGGTGGCGAGAAGCAGCGCATCGCCATCGCGCGGGTCATGCTGAAGGACCCGCCGGTGCTCGTCCTCGACGAGGCCACCAGTGCACTCGACTCCATCTCGGAACACGTCGTGCAGACGGCGCTCGACACTGCGGCGGCCGGTCGGACCACCATCTCGATCGCGCACCGGTTGTCGACGATCCGCGACGCCGACGTCATCTTCGTCCTGGACCACGGGCAGATCGTCGAGCAGGGCACGCACGACGAACTCCTCGCCCTCGACGGCACGTACGCCCAGCTGCACCGGCAGCAGAACACGTCGGCGGACGTCGTCCGGCCCTGACCGGTCGTGGTCGCGACCGAGCGCCGGACAGGAGGCCCGTGGTGGCGTCCGCACGGGCCTCCCGTCCGGCGCGCAGCGCGACCAGGGCACGTCGCCCGCCGCGGGATCACGGTGCGTTGTCCGCGCACGACACATCCCAGCGGGACGCGGGGACCGCGTCCTAGACTCGACGCCGTGCGTTACGCGAACTCCGTCGTCGACCTCGTCGGCGACACCCCGCTCGTCAAGCTCAACCGGGTGACCGAGGGGGTGCGGGCGACCATCCTGGTGAAGGTCGAGTACCTGAACCCCGGTGGGTCGTCCAAGGACCGCATCGCCACCCGGATCATCGACGCGGCCGAGGCCTCCGGTGACCTGCGCCCCGGCGGCACCATCGTCGAACCGACCTCCGGCAACACCGGCGTCGGTCTGGCCCTGGTCGCACAGCAGCGCGGCTACCGGTGCGTCTTCGTGCTGCCCGACAAGGTCGGCGAGGACAAGCGCAACGTGCTGACGGCGTACGGCGCCGAGATCGTCGTGACCCCGACCGCGGTCGCGCCGGAGCACCCCGAGTCCTACTACTCGGTGTCGGACCGGCTCGTGCAGGAGATCCCCGGCGCCTACAAGCCGAACCAGTACGCGAACCCGAACGGTCCCCGCAGCCACTACGAGACCACCGGTCCGGAGATCTGGCGCGACACCGAGGGGCAGATCACCCACTTCGTCGCGGGCGTCGGGACCGGTGGCACGATCTCGGGCACCGGACGGTACCTGAAGGAGGCGTCCGACGGCGGCGTCCGCATCGTCGGGGCCGACCCCGAGGGCTCCGTGTACTCCGGCGGCACCGGTCGCCCGTACCTGGTCGAGGGCGTCGGCGAGGACTTCTGGCCGAGCGCGTACGACGCCGGCGTGCCGGACGAGATCATCGCGGTGTCGGACGCCGACTCCTTCGCGATGACCCGGCGCCTGGCGCGCGAAGAAGGACTGCTCGTCGGCGGATCGAGCGGCATGGCCGTCGTCGCGGCGCTCCGCGCGGCCCGTGACCTGACCGAGGACGACGTCGTCGTCGTGCTGCTGCCGGACGGCGGCCGCGGGTACCTCGGCAAGATCTTCAACGACCGGTGGATGCGCTCCTACGGCTTCGCCGAGACCGACGACGAGCGCACCGTCGGCTCGCTCATCGCCGGCAAGGACGGCCGCCTGCCCGACCTCGTGCACGCGCACCCGGCGGACACCGTGCGCGACGTCGTCGACATCATGACCAAGTACGGCGTCTCGCAGATGCCCGTGCTCAGCGCGGAGCCGCCCGTCGTCATCGGCGAGGTCGTCGGCGCCGTCGAGGAGAAGGCGCTGCTCGAGCAGGTCTTCACCGGCACCGCGAAGATGTCGGACGCGCTCACCGGCTTCGTCGGCGACCCGCTGCCGCTCATCGGGGTCGGCGAGTCGGTCTCCGCGGCGCGTCGTGCGCTCGAGTCGGCCGACGCGCTCCTCGTCGTCGCGGACGGCAAGCCCGTCACCGTGCTGACCCGGCACGACCTCCTCACCTACCTCTCCGAGTAAGGAACCACCGAGCATGACCGAGTTCAGCACCCGGGCCGTCCACGCCGGCCAGGAGCCCGACGAGACCACCGGCGCCGTCATCCCGCCGATCCACCTGACGTCGACGTACGTGCAGGACGGCGTCGGCGGCATGCGCAACGGCTACGAGTACTCGCGCGCCGGCAACCCGACGCGTGACTCGCTGCAGGTGCTCCTGGCCGACCTCGACGGCGGCGTCGCGGCGTCGTCGTTCGCGTCCGGGCTCGCCGCCGAGGACGCCCTGCTCCGTGCCGCGCTGGTCCCCGGTGGCCGCGTCGTGATGGGCAACGACGTGTACGGCGGCACCCACCGCCTGGTGAGCCGGCTGCACGTGCCGTGGGGCGTCGAGCTCGTCGTCGTCGACATGAGCGACCTCGACCAGGTCCGTGCAGCCCTGCAGGGCGCACCGGCCACCACCGTGCTGTGGGTCGAGACGCCGACGAACCCGCTCATGAAGATCGCCGACATCGCCGCGCTCGCGACCCTCGGGCACGAGTCGGGCGCACTGGTGGTCGTCGACAACACGTTCGCGTCGCCGTACCTGCAGCAGCCGCTGTCGCTCGGCGCCGACGTCGTCGTGTACTCGACCACGAAGTACCTCGGCGGACACTCCGACGTCGTCGGCGGAGCCGTCGTGCTGGCGGACGAGGAGCTCGCGGCGAAGGTGCAGTTCCTGCAGTTCGGCGCGGGCGCGATCTCGTCGCCGTTCGACGCCTACCTGACCACCCGCGGCATCAAGACGCTCGCGGTGCGCATGGAGCGGCACTCGCGGAACGCGCAGGCCGTCGCCGAGGCGCTCGTCGTCGCGCCCGGTGTCGAGCGCGTCTACTACCCGGGCCTGCCCGACCACCCGGGGCACGACGTCGCCGCACGCCAGATGCGCGGCTTCGGCGGGATGCTCTCGGTCGCGCTGTCCGGGGGCGCCGAGGCAGCGAAGCGCTTCGCGGAGTCGACGGAGCTGTTCGCCCTGGCCGAGTCGCTCGGTGGCGTGGAGTCGCTCATCGGGTACCCGAGCGAGATGACCCACGCGTCCGTGAAGGGCACCGAGCTGGCCGTGCCGGAGAACGTCGTGCGGCTGTCGGTGGGCATCGAGGACGCCGGCGATCTGGTGGCGGACCTGGAGCAGGCGCTGGCGCGCTGAAGCGGGCCCTGCTGCCCTGCTGACGCGGGCCCTGCTGACGCGGGACTCGGGACTCGGGGCGCGGGACGGGGGTCGCGGGACGCGGGACGCGGGACGCGGGACGCGGGACGCGGGACGCGGGACGCGGGACGCGCCACCGTGTCGTCGACGCCCGCCCCTACGATGATCGGGTGAGCACAACGGCGTCGCGGACCAGCCTGCTGAGCGGGCCGTACGCCCTCGCGACGATCGGCATGGTCGCGATCGTCGGCGTCGCGGCGTTCCAGAACCTGGCGATGACGACGATCATGCCGGTGATCAGCCGCGACCTCGACGGCGAGACCCTGTACGCGCTCGCCTTCGCCGCGCCACTCGCCGCCGGGGTGCCCGGCATGGTCCTCGCCGGCAACTGGGCCGACCGTGCGGGCGGACGGATCGTGGCATGGGTGTCGGCGGTGTTCTTCGCCGTGGGGACCGCCGTGGTGATGCTCGCGCCGACCATGGAGGTGTTCCTGGCCGGGCGGCTCATCGAGGGGTTCGGCGCCGGGGCGATCGACGTGGTGCTGTACGTGCTGGTCGCCCGGATCTTCCCCGCCGAGCTGCACGGACCGGTGTTCGCCGGGTTCGCCGCAGCCTGGGTCGTCCCCGCGCTGATCGGTCCCGCGCTGGCCGGCATCGTCACCGACACCTGGAACTGGCACTGGGTGTTCGCCGGGGCCCTGGTGATCGCGCTCGCCGCGTTCGTCCTGCTCGTGCCGACCCTCGGCCGGTTGCACGCCCCGGCCGCGTCGCTCCGCCCGCCGTGGCAGCGGGTCCGGATCGGGTGGTCGGTGGCGGCGGCCGTGTCGATCCTGCTGCTCAACGTGGCGCCGGACCTGACCCCGTGGGGCATGGTCGCGGCGGTCCTCGTCGGGCTGGTCGGCACCTGGTTCGCCCTGCGGCCGCTGCTGCCGACCGGGACGTTCCGCGCCGCGGCCGGGCTGCCGTCGGTCGTGCTGCTGCGCGGGCTCGTCGCCGCGTCGTTCTTCGGGAGCGAGGCGTACGTGCCGTTCCTGCTGCAGGCCGAACACGGGTTGTCGCCGTCGGCCGCCGGGCTCGCCCTGACGGTGGCGGCACTCAGCTGGGCCGCGTCGAGCTGGGCGCACGGCCGTCTGGGGGAGCGGCGGCTCACCGCCCGGCGCACCTTCGGGGTGGGTCTCACGCTGGTGCTCGTCAGCCTGGTGACCGCGCTCGCGGTCGCGACGTTCGACCTGTCGTGGTGGGTGCTGGTCGCCGGCTGGTTCGTCGGCGGTGCGGGCATGGGCGCGATCTACCCGCGCGCCTCGATGCTGACGCTGCGGTTCTCCGGCGAGGGCGACGACGGGTTCGCGAGCTCGGCCCTGACGATCGCCGATGCCGCGGGCAGCGTGATCGGCCTGGCGGTGACCGGCCTGCTCTTCACCGCGACCGGTGGCGCCGACGGGACGGTGTCGTTCCCCCTGGTGTTCGCGGCGATGATCGGGTTCGCCGCGCTGGCGATCGCGGCCGTCCGACGGCTCGGCCCCGTGCCTGCGCCGGTGACGACAGCCCCGGCAAGCCCGGGCGGAACAGTCCCGTCGCGGACTCCGTCGTCGCACGGCCCGGCCGCCGGGTAGCGTGGCAGACCGGACCGAAGAGGAGACCACCGTGCTGCGCATCGTCGCCGTGACCGTCGCCCTGGCGGCGGCCCTGACCCTGGCCGGGTGCCAGGGCACGACGTCGGCTGCCCCCACACCCGTGCAGAGCACCGACCTGACGAGCTCCGACGGCGGTTTCGACCAGCAGGCCGTGATCGGTGTCGTCCTGGTCCACGACGACGCGGCCCTCGCCGACCGGCTCCGCACCGACCTGACGGACGCCGGGTTCCGGCCGGACGTCCGGGTCGCTCCGGCATCGGGTGCAGCGGCGTCCCAGCGCACCGCGGTCGCCCAGCTCGTGCGGAAGGGCGCCAAGGCCCTGCTCGTGCACGCCGCCCGACCGTCCGCGCTGACCGGCGTGATCCAGACCGCCCACGACGCCGGGGTCGTCGTGGTGTCCCTCGGTGATCCGCTGCCCGCGACCGGCACCGGCGGCGACGGGGTGTCTGCCGACTACCGCGTGCCGTCGGGGGGCGACGACGCCGACACGGCGGCGACGGCGGTCGACGTCGTGCAGTCCCTGCAGCGCGGCGAGAAGCCGGAGACCGACCCGACGGACGGCGACACGACGGACGCCGAGTAGGAACGGTCCGCTCAGCTCCACCACGCCGGGAACGACAGCGTGATCGTCTCGACCAGCGCCTTCCGCGACCGACGGGGCCCGGCGAGCCAGGCCTCGATCGCCCCGACGAAGCCCTGCGCCACGAACCCCGCGGCGACGTCGTCGAGCAGGTCGGGCCGGTGTGCGGGGTCGAGCTCGCGGATGTGCAGGGCGCTCGACACCGTGAAGTGCTCGACGAGCAGCCGGTGCAGCGAGGCGTCGTTCGGGTCCGGCAGCGCCTTGCCGTAGATGTCGCGGTGCGTCGTCACGTGCTCGACGACGGCGTTGATGCCGCGCCGGGTGATGGCCACGAGCTCGTCGGCTCCGGCGCCCCGGTCGGCGGCGGCTCGGCGCTCGTCGGCGTCGTCCTGCCGGATGCGGTCGAGTTCCGGCGTCAGGACGTCGGCGAGCAGCGACCCGGGGGAGACGGCGTGCGAGTAGAACGTGGCCCGGTTGATGCCGGCGGCACGCGTGACGTCGGCGACGGTGATCTCCGAGACCGGTCGGTCCGCTGCGAGTCGCAGGATCGCCTCGCGCAGTGCTGCAGTGGTGTGCAGGATCCGGGCATCCACCATGACGCCCACCCCCTTCTGATCCGCTTCACCCGGAAGGCCCCCGAGCAACCCGACGCTACCGCATGGTCCGCGCCGGGCCGAGGGGCAGCACGAGCCGCTTCACGCGGGCGGCCGGCACCGGCGGCGCCGAGCAGGCACCGGCGACCGTAGGATGGTTCCGCGGACGAATCGATTCGATCGACCCGCGATCACCCCCGCCCCCTCATCGTCGAAGGACTCCTGTCTCGTGACCGCGCCCGCCACCACCGGTTCGCTCCGGGTCGTCCTGCACCCGGGAGACTCGCTCTCCCGCGGGCAGCGACTCGTCTACGTCTTCGTCCTGGGCGCCCTCACGGCGCTCGGTCCGTTCACGATCGACCTGTACCTGCCGGCGTTCCCGGCGATCAAGGACCAGTTCAGCGTCACCGACGGCGCGGTCCAGCTGACGCTCACCGCGACGACGCTCGGCTTCGCCATCGGGCAGCTCCTGGTCGGCCCGTGGAGTGACAAGGTGGGCCGCCGACTGCCGCTGATCATCGCGACGACGGTGCACATCGCCGCGTCGATCGGTGCCGCGACCGCGCCGGACATCGAGCTGCTCGCGGTGTTCCGCGTGCTGCAGGGCATGGGCGCCGCAGCCGGCGGTGTCGTCGCGATGGCGACGGTGCGTGACCTGTTCGGCGGCAAGCCGCTGGTGCGCATGTTGTCCCGCCTGGCGATGGTGAACGGCCTCGCACCGATCCTCGCGCCGCTCATCGGTTCGCAGATGCTGCAGTTCACCAGCTGGCGCGGCATCTTCGTCTTCCTCGCCTGCTACGGCCTGGCGGTGGTCATCGCGTCGATCCTGCTCATCGTCGAGACCCTGCCCCCGGCCCGTCGGCACGAGGCCGGACACTCCACCATCGGCCAGCGTTACAAGGCGCTGTTCTCCGACCGGATCTTCGTCGGCGTCGCGCTCATCGGCGCCATGGTGTTCAGCGGACTGTTCTCGTACCTCAGCGCGTCACCGTTCCTGTTCCAGCAGGTCTACGGGCTCGACGCGCAGCAGTACGGGCTGCTCTTCGCCGTCAACTCGGTCGGGGTCGTCCTCGGCGTGCAGATCTCGTCGCGGCTCGCCCAGCGGGTCGGTCCGCAGTGGATCCTGGCGTGCTCGACCGCGACCCTGCTGCTGGCGTCGCTCGCGATCATCGTCCTCGACCAGCTCGGGGCCGGTCTGGTCGGCGTGCTCGTCCCGCTGTGGTTCTTCATCGCCGCGTGCGGGTTCTCGTTCCCGCTCGTGCAGGTCATCGGTCTCGCCGCCCACGGGAAAGAGGCGGGGACCGCCGCCTCGGTGCTCGGCGCCCTGAACTTCGGCGTCGCCGGGCTCATCTCGCCGGTGGTCGGCTGGCTCGGCATCACGACGGCCACCCCGATGGCGATGGTGATGGCGTCGACCGCCGCCGTTGCGATCCTGATGCTCTGGTTCGTGGTCCGTCCGCGGACGGTCCCCGCGCTGACGCACTGACGACCCGGGCCGCCGCGGGCTCCGGTCCCTAGGCTGTGCCCATGAGCGACGCGACGGAGCGGGCACGGGCGGCTGCCGAGGCAGCGAGGCAGGCCGCCGACGAGGCACGTCGGCTCGCCGACGAAGCGGCGCGGCGAGCCGAGGAGCTCGCCGCCGCACTGGCGGCGGAGGAGCAGGCGGTCCTCACCGCCGACGCGGAACCCGCGGTCGTCGGGTCCCCGCCACCCACCGGCCTGGAGGCGCGGCTCACGCCCGACGCGGAGCCCGCCCCTGCAGCCGCACCGGCTCCGACCACCCCTGCCGCGGCGGTCGACGCGACCGTCCCGGATCCGGTGGCGACGGCGGCGACCGGCACCGTGCCTCCCGTCCGTGCAGAAGCCGGCCCGCTCGGACCGGACGCGGTCGCGGCGATCCGTGACGGCTACGCCGTCGACGGCGGTGCGATCGAACTCGGTGCCCTCGTCAACGGCGCAGCGGTGCCCGAGGTGCAGGTCCGGATCCCGCTCGCGATGCTGAACCGGCACGGACTGGTGGCCGGGGCGACCGGCACCGGCAAGACCCGCACGCTGCAGGTGCTCGCCGAGCAGATCGCGGCGAACGGGGTGCCGGTGTTCGCCGCCGACATCAAGGGCGACCTGTCGGGTCTGGCCGTCGCGGGGCAGGCGAACGACAAGCTGCTCGACCGCACCGCGGGCATCGGCCAGCAGTGGCAGGGTGTCGCGAGCCAGGCCGAGCTGTTCTCACTGGGCGGGCAAGGCACCGGCGTGCCGATCCGTGCCACCGTCTCCGGGTTCGGGCCGCTGCTGCTGTCGAAGGTGCTCGGCCTGAACGACACGCAGGAGTCCTCGCTCGGGCTGGTGTTCCACTACGCCACGCAGCAGGGCCTGGCTCTGGTGGACCTCGACGACCTGCGGAGCGTGCTGACGTTCCTGGTGAGCGAGCAGGGCAAGGGCGAACTCGCCGAGCTCGGGGGCCTGTCGAAGCAGACCGCCGGGGTGATCCTGCGGGAGCTCGTCACCTTCGCCGACCAGGGTGCCGACCAGTTCTTCGGCGAGCCCGAGATCGACACGCAGGTGTTCCTGCGGACGGCGGCGGACGGGCGCGGGATCGTCAGCCTGCTCGAGGTGCCCGGTGTGCAGGACCGGCCGGAGGTCTTCTCGACGTTCCTGATGTGGCTGCTGGCGGACCTGTTCAACGAGCTGCCGGAGGTCGGCGACCAGGACGAGCCGAAGCTGGTGTTCTTCCTGGACGAGGCGCACCTGCTGTTCACCGGGGCGTCGAAGGACTTCACCGAGCAGATCGTGCGGACCGTGCGGCTCATCCGGTCGAAGGGCGTCGGGGTCTTCTTCGTGACGCAGACCCCGAAGGACGTGCCGAACGACGTGCTGGCGCAGCTCGGGTCGCGCATCCAGCACCAGCTGCGCGCTCACACCCCGGACGACGCGAAGGCGCTCCGGGCGACGGTGTCGACCTACCCGACGAGCGACTACGACCTGGGCGAGGTGCTCACGTCGCTCGCGACCGGCGAGGCGATCGTCACGGTGATGAACGAGCGGGGCGCGCCGACCCCCGTCGCGTGGACCCGGCTGCGCGCACCCCAGGGGTCGATGGACCCGATGCCGGCCGACGAGATGGCCGCACGGGTGCAGGCCTCACCGCTCCTGTCGACCTACGGCACCCGCGTCGACCCGGACTCGGCGCGCGAGGTGCTCGCGCGCCGGATGGAGGCGGCGGCCGCTGCGGCCGACGCGGCCGCGGCCGCCGACGCGGCGGCTGCTGCCGCGGCGGACGCGTCGGCGGATGCCCAGCAGGAGTACGAGCGGCAGCAGCGGGAGTTCGAGCGGGCCGAGCGAGCGTCGGACGCCCGGCGGTCCGGTCGGTCCGGTCGGTCCGGCGGCTCCGGTCGGTCGGGCGGGACGCAGCGGTCCGGGACGCGGCGAACCGCGGGGGACCCGCTGTCCGACCTGCTCGGCTCCGGGCTGGGCGGGACCATCGCGAAGGAAGTGGTGCGCGGGATCTTCTCGACGCTGCGGCGTCGGCGCTGACGGGTCCGCCGGTGGGTCAGCGGGCGTCGAGGCCGGCGAACTCGACGGCGAGCAGCCCGCCGACGACCAGTACGACGAGGCCGCCGACGAGCAGGAACGCCGACCGCTGCTCGTACCAGGCGCGGCTCGTCGGGTAGCGCTTCGCGAAGGTGCGGGCGGAGACCGGTCGAGCATCCTCGACGACCTGCACGCCGAGCGCGTCGACGACCCGGTCGAGCCCGTCGTCGCCCCACACATCGGCGCGGAGCCGGAAGAGGTGGGTGCCGGTCCGGTCGAAGGCGACGAGTTCCCGGACGGTCCGGTCCACCGACGAGCCGAAGGTCGTGGCGAGCACCAGGCTGTGCACGCGCTCGCGGGGGATCCGCCGGTGCGCCGTGAGGACCCCGCGGATCGTCAGGCCGTCGTCGTCGATCCCGATGAACGCGGTGTGCAGTCGGACGAACACGATGCCGACGGCCGCGGCCATCGCGACGACGATCCCGGCGAACACGGCCCACGTGCGGAACGGGAACGAGACCCAGACCAGTGCGACGGCGAGCGGTACGGCCGAGAAGGCGATGCTCAGCGCGGTGGAGCGGACGAGGGACCGGCGCGGGCGGAGGACCGTGTCGAAGACGGCGGGCCGCACGGGCACTGCGGGCACGGTGGTGTCCCCCATGGCGCGTCTCCTCGTCCCCTCGGGTGTTCCGGGCACGCTGATCAGCACGCCCTCCGAGCGACGCCCCTGCCGCTCGATGCACCGCGGTCGGCTCGTCCCGGAGCCGTTCGCTCGGCCAGCATAGGCGACCGACGGGTACCGGGGACAGCCCGTTCCACCCCCGGTCAGCGTTTCCCGGCCAACCGAGGGGGAACAGGGCACGCGCTCGTCCGCAGGGTGGGGGACCGGGCGGTCGTGGAACGACGAAGGACCCGCACCGATCGGTGCGGGTCCTTCGTGGTGGTTCGGCCTTGCTCGCTGCGGAGAATGGGGGATTCGAACCCCCGAGGGCTTGCACCCAACACGCTTTCCAAGCGTGCGCCATAGGCCACTAGGCGAATTCTCCTGACACCGTCTCGCGACGGCGACACCCAATGGTACAGGTTCTGCGCGGTGCTCACGACCGCGTGTCGTCGGCGCCGGTGCTCCCAGATGTCGTGACATGTCCGGCGACTACCCTGGGCCTCGTGTCGACCCGCATCTACATCACGTCAGCAGAAGGGCACACGGGCAAGAGCACCGTCGCCCTCGGTGTCCTCGAGACCCTCGCCCGGTCCGTCGGCCGCGTCGGCGTGTTCCGGCCCGTCGCCAGATCGGTCGTCGAACCCGACTACGTGCTCGAGCTGCTGCTGCAGCACACGGCCGTCGGCATCTCGTACGACGACGCGGTCGGGGTCACCTACGACGACGTGCACGCCGACCCCGAGGGGGCGCTCGGCACCATCGTCACCCGGTTCGCCCAGGTCGAGCGGCAGTGCGACGCCGTCGTGGTGCTCGGGTCCGACTACACCGACGTGGGCAGCCCCACCGAGCTGTCCTTCAACGCGAAGGTCGCGGCGAACCTCGGCGCTCCGGTGCTCCTCGTGCTCGGTGGCCGCGACGCCGCCGAACGAGCGGCCCGCACCCCCGAGGGCATGGCGCAGGTGGCGGACGTCACGACGAGCGAGTTGCGGGCGGCACACGCGCAGCTGTTCGGCGTCGTGGTGAACCGTGCCGACCCGGACGCCCTCGCCGCCATCGTGACGAGCGTCGAGCAGGCCGTGCACGACGACCACCCGGACGTGCCGGTGTGGGCGATCCCCGAGGACCGCGTGCTCGTCGCCCCGACCGTCCGTGCCCTGCTGCAGGCCACCGGCGCCACCCTGGTCCGCGGTGACGACGCCCTGCTCGACCGCGAGGCCCTCGGTACCGTCGTCGCGGGCATGAGCATGGAGAACGTGCTGCCCCGGCTGATCGAGGGCGGCATCGTCGTCGTCCCCGGTGACCGGAGCGACGTCCTCATCGCCACGCTGCTCGCCAACCAGTCCGAGACGTTCCCGAGCCTGGCCGGCGTCATCCTGAACGGCGGGTTCGAGATCGCCCCGCAGGTGTCCCGGCTGCTCGAGGGCCTGTCGAGCTCGCTGCCGATCGCGCAGAACGACCTCGGCACGTACGACACCGCCCTCCGGATCACCCAGACCCGCGGCCGCCTGGCCGCCGACTCGCCCCGGAAGGCCGACCTCGCGCTCGCCCTGTTCGAGCAGCACGTCGACGCCGAGGCCCTGCGCGACCGCCTGCAGCTCGCCCCGTCCGGGGTCGTCACCCCGCTCATGTTCGAGCACGGCCTGCTCGACCGGGCGCGCAGCTACGGCAAGCGCATCGTCCTGCCCGAGGGCGAGGACGACCGCATCCTCCGTGCCGCCTCCACCCTGCTGCAGCGTCAGGTCTGCGAGCTCACGATCCTCGGCGACCCCGCCGCGATCCGCACGCGGGCGACCGAGCTCGGCCTCGACCTCGAGGCCGCGCAGCTCGTCTCGCCGTTCGACCCCGAGCTGCGTGAGCGCTTCGCCGAGGAGTACACCCGGCTCCGTGCCCACAAGGGGATGTCGATCGAGCTCGCCCGTGACACCGTCACCGACGTCTCGTACTTCGGCACGATGATGGTGCAGCTCGGGCTCGCCGACGGCATGGTCTCCGGCGCGAAGCACACCACGGCCCACACCATCCGGCCGTCGTTCGAGATCATCAAGACCCGTCCGGACACCTCGATCGTGTCGAGCGTGTTCCTGATGGCGCTCGCCGACCGCGTGCTCGTCTACGGCGACTGCGCGGTGATCCCGGACCCGACGAGCGAGCAGCTCGCCGACATCGCGATCTCGTCCGCCGAGACCGCGACCCAGTTCGGCATCGACCCCCGCGTCGCGATGCTCAGCTACTCCACCGGCGACAGCGGCTCCGGCGCCGACGTCGACAAGGTGCGCGCCGGCACCGCGTTCGTGCGGGAACGCCGGCCCGACCTGCTCGTCGAGGGCCCGATCCAGTACGACGCCGCAGCCGACCCCACGGTCGCGTCGACGAAGATGCCGGACTCCCCGGTCGCCGGCCGCGCGACGGTGTTCATCTTCCCGGACCTCAACACCGGCAACAACACGTACAAGGCCGTGCAGCGCTCGGCCGGCGCCGTGGCGATCGGCCCCGTCTTGCAGGGCCTGCGCAAGCCGATCAACGACCTGTCGCGCGGCGCCCTGGTCGGCGACATCGTGAACACCGTCGCGATCACCGCGATCCAGGCCGGCACCGCGACCGACGCGGCCTGACCGCCCGACCCGCACCGCGCCTCCAGGCCCGACAGAAAGTGACCACCCCGTGACCGCAGCCCTCGTCGTCAACTCCGGCTCGAGTTCGTTCAAGTACCAGCTCATCGAGCTCGAGGACGAGCGCACGCTCGCCTCCGGACTCGTCGAGCGCATCGGCGAGTCCGCCGGGGCCTGGAAGCACACCAACGCGCTGACGGGGGAGTCGTCGTCGAACGACGCCGCGTCGGTGCCCGACCACGCGGCCGGGTTCCAGGCGATGATCGACGCGTTCGCGAAGGTCGGGCCGTCGTTCGACGAGCACCCGCCCGCCGTCGTCGGCCACCGCGTCGTGCACGGCGGCACCACCTTCGACCGCGCGACGGTCGTCACGGACCAGGTCGAGCAGCAGATCGAGGACCTCAACAGCCTCGCACCGCTGCACAACCCCGCGAACCTCGAGGGGATCCGCGCCGCGAAGCAGGTCTTCTCGGACGTCCCACACGTCGCCGTGTTCGACACTGCGTTCCACCAGACGATGCCGCCGCACGCGTACACGTACGCAATCCCCGCCGACCTGGCCGCCGAGTACGGGATCCGCCGATACGGCATGCACGGCACCAGCCACAAGTACGTCTCCGAGCAGGCCGCGGAGTTCCTCGACCGGCCACTCGCCGAGCTCAAGACGATCGTGCTGCACCTGGGCAACGGCGCCTCGGTCGCGGCGATCGACGGCGGCAAGTCCATCGAGACCTCGATGGGCCTCACTCCGCTCGAGGGGCTCGTCATGGGCACCCGCTCCGGTGACCTCGACCCCGCGGTGCTCATCCACCTGCACCGCGAGGCCGGGATGACCTTCGACGAGCTCGACACCATGCTCAACAAGCGGTCCGGCCTGCTCGGCCTGACCGGCAACGGTGACATGCGGGACGTGCAGGACGCCGCCACCAAGGGCGACGAGCAGGCGGAGGCGGCGCTCGCCGTGTACCGCCACCGCATCCGTCGCTACGTGGGCGCCTACACGGCGCAGCTCGGTGGGCTCGACGCGGTCGTGTTCACCGCGGGGGTCGGCGAGAACAACGCGCTGCTGCGGCGGCGTGTGCTCGCGGGGCTCGAGCACCTGGGGCTCGAGATCGATCCGGACCGCAACGAGCTGGCATCGCGGGACGCCCGCCGCATCTCCACCGACGGCTCACGGGTCGCGGTGCTCGTGATCCCGACGAACGAGGAGCTCGAGATCGCCCGGCAGTCGGCTGCGGTCGCGCTCTGACGCGTGGAGCCGTGCCGCCGCGCGGCGCGGCGTCGGGGCGTTGCGGCGGCACGGTGCGGTGTTCGTGGGCTGGTGCGGGGTTGCCTGGTGGGTGCGCGCTTACAGCGCGGCACGGGGCGCGGAAGTCCGCACGGGGTGAGTAGGTGCGCACGGTGCGGACGGGAGGCGCGGGGCGGGCTGGTTCCGTGCCTCCCGTCCGTCCGTAGGTCGCGTCCGGTGCACAGTGCGGGGATCGTCGGTGGGTGCGCGCTTGTGGCGCGGCACGGGGCGTGGAAGTCCGCACGGGGTGCGCAGGTGCGCACGGTGCGGACGGGAGGCGCGGGGCGGGCTGGCGCTGTGCCTCCCGTCCGCCGGTGGGTCGCGTCGCGGCGGCACGGTGCGGTGTTCGTCGGTTGGTGCGGGGTTGCCTGCTGGGTGCGCGCTTGCAGCGCGGCACGGGGCGTGGAAGTGCGCACGGGGTGCGCAGGTGCGCACAGTGCACGGCCCGGCACCTTCGGCGAGGAGCTCGCACGGGGTGACGAAGCGCGCACGGTGCGCGCCGCGCGGACCGACCGGTCAGGTGAGCGCGTTCAGCGCCGCCGGGATCGGGGTGTCGCCGCTGGTGACCTCGAACTGCACGCCGACCGCGGCGTCGTCGAGCAGGGCGTGCAGGACGACGGTCGCGACGTCCGCGCGGGGGATCGAGCCGCGCGGGACGGTCCGGCCGACGTGGACCGTGCCCTGCGGCGGCGTGTCGAGCAGACCGCCGGGACGCACGATCGTCCAGCGGAGGCGTCGGGCCCGCAGGTTCGCGTCCGCCTCGGCCTTCGCCCGCAGGTAGACCTGGAACACCGCGGCGTCGTCCTGTGCGGGCACGACGGCGAGCTCGGGGTCGTAGGTGTCGGCCGCCATCGCGGAGATCATCACGTACCGCTCGATGCCGGCACGCTCGGCGGCGTCGGCGAGCAGGATCGCACCGTCACGATCGACGGTGAGCTTCCGTTCGGCGCCGCTGTTCGGCCCGGCACCGGCGGCGAAGACCACGGCATCGATACCGCGCAGGCGGAGCGCGAGGTCGTCGTCGCCGAGCTGCTCCAGGTCGGCGACGATCGCACGCGCCCCCTGTTGCTCGACGTCGGCCACGTGCGCGGGGTTGCGGACGATCGCGACGGCGTCGTGGCCGGCGTCGGTGATCTGGCGGGCGAGGAGCAGGGCGATCTGGCCGTGTCCTCCGGCGATGGCGATCTTCATGTGTTCGAGTCTGCCCGTCGCGTCCGGTAGACTTCTCGGCGGCTCCTCACGTGACGCCATCCAGGCCAACTCCCCCAGGGCGGAAACGCAGCAAGGGTAACCAGGCTCTGGCGGGTGCGTGAGGAGTCTTCTTCGTTCCGGGTCGAGTCGGCTCCCCGGTGTCCGCCCCCCGTTCGGGAGGTCTCGCGTCCTTTTTCGTCGATGCTTGCGGACAGCTTCCTGATCATGTGTAAAGATCTGCCTCAGGAATCCCCAACCAGGGTTCCGACACTCCACCGCCTCACCAGCGGAGGAGCCTCCGCCGCCTCACCAGCGGTGGATTCCGAGGATCAGGTGGCGGGCGCGCCCGCCAGGAAAAGAGACACGCATGCGCAGGCACGCGTCGCTGCCCGGTACCCCCGTACCCTCCGCAGCGGACGAACGGACACGACGGATCACCCGCGCCGACGGCCGAGCTCGAGGACGAGCGACGGACGGTCGGCGGTTCCTCCTGCGCGGCGGCGTCGTCGCCACGGTGACGGCGCTCATCGCCGCCACCGTGGCGATCCAACCCGCTGCGGCCGCCCAGAACGACGTCGCCGAGGCCGAGGGGCTGCTGCTCAGCGGCTCCGGCATCGTCGACGCCGACGCGGTCGCCCAGCTCGGCGGCGCGTACTCCGCGCGGGGTGCGACCTCGGGCGGCGGCACCACGAACCAGCCGCTCAACCTCACGGCGCTCAACGCCATCGGGGTGGACCTCGGCAACGACATCAACTTGCTCGGCCCGAACGGCATCCTGACCCTCGGCGTCGACGGCCAGTACGCCACGACCTCGGCCACGGGCGCGACGGCGTCGTCGGGGCTCCTGACGAACGACGGCGGCATCGGGGTCGGCACGGGGTCGGGCACCGGCGCCGCGACGGTCGACCTCAACCCGCTGTTCTCGCGCGTCGGCGCCGACACCACGGTGCTGTCGGACGCGCAGCTGGAGATCGGTGCCCTGGCCTCCCGGATCCAGGCGACGCGCGGCACCGCGGTCGAGACGACGACCGACTACCGCATCGCCGGTGCGGAGCTGGACCTGACGAGCCCGGCGGTCGCCGGACTCAGCACCGCGCTCCGGAACGACCTGCGCACCTTCTCGGGCACGGTCAACTCCGCGGTCGGCGCGGACGGGGCCCTCTCCGGCACCACGACCGCCCTGACTGCCGACATCCAGCGGCTGCTCCGTGGCACGAGCCTCGGCCTGGTGAACGTCAACGGCACGAACGTCACCGCGGCCGTGGACCTGAACCTCGACGACACCCTGACCCGGGTCCTGCAGGAACCCCTGACCGACGGCGCCGTGACGATCACACCGGCGACGGGCGCGATCACGGTCGACCTCGACCAGCTGACCACGCTGAACGGCCAGCCGGCGAACACGTCGGTGCTGACCGAGGCGGCGGTGAGCTCGATCAACCGGAGCATCACGACGATCCTCGGCACCCAGCTGCCGACCACACTGCAGACGGCGGTCGTCAACACGATCAACTCGACCGCAGTGCGGGTGAACGTCACCGCGAACGTCAACCTCGCGGGCATCCCGCTCACCGCACTGGCCCTCCGCGCGGACACCACGCTCGGCGCCCTCGCCGGCACGTCTCCGGCCACCGCCACGGTGACGGCGACCGGTGGCCCCCTGGGGCTGAACGTGCTCGGCACCCTGCTCGCCCCGGCGGTCAACACCGTCGTCATCCCGGCACTGCAGACCATCGTGCGTCCCCTGGTGACGGGCACGGCCCTGACGGACCTCGGCACGACGCTCACGGCCACGACCTCGGCCGTCTCCACCCTGCTGAGCCCCGTCGTGCTGCTGCTCCGTCAGGTCGTCGACCTCACCGTGAACGCGCAGGACACCACCGGCTTCCGCGACCCCCGCGGGTACGACACCGGATCGCGGAGCGTGCACGCCCTGCGGCTCTCCGTGCTCCCCGGGGCGAACGTCGCCACCGTGGACCTCGCCACCTCGACCGTGCGCGCCACGGCGTTCGCGGCTCCGACCATCACGGCGCCCACGGCCGGACAGCAGTTCACCGTGCCGTCGGCGACCTCGACCCGCAGCGTCGTCGTGAGCGGGGCCGGCGAGCCCGGTGCCGCCGTGGCCGTCAGCCTCGGCGGGGACCTGACCGGCACCGCGACCGTCGCTGCCGACGGGACCTGGACGACGACCATCGCCGACGTCCCCACCGGTGCGTACACCGCGACCGCGACCCAGACGGTCGGCGGCACCGCAGCAGGCACCGCGACGCGAGAGTTCTCCGTCGTCGCCCAGCGCGCCCTGACGATCACCACCCCCACGGCCGGTCAGACCTTCACCACCACGGGGGAGACCGCCCCGGTCACCCTGACGGGCACCGCGACGGCGAATGCGCGCATCAACGTCGACCTCGGCGGCGGCGTGACCGCGACGGGCACGGCGGACGACGCCGGCGCCTGGAGCATCACCGTTCCCGAGGTCCCGGTCGGCGAGCAGACGGCGAGCGTCACGCAGACCGTCGGCGACACGACCTCGGCACCCGTGACCCGGTCCTTCCGGGTCGTGGCCGCAGCCGGCCTGACCGTCGACACCCCCACGGCGGACCAGGACTTCCCGCTCGCCGGCGACACCCGGTCCGTCCCGTTCTCCGGCAGCGCACAGGCCGGTGCCCGCGTCGACGTCGACCTCGGTGACGGCCTCACCGCCACTACCCGCGCGAACGCCGACGGCACCTGGTCGACGAGCGTCACGGACGTCCCGGCCGGGGAGTACTCGGCCGAGGTCACCCAGACCGTCGGCGTCACCACGAGCGCCGCGGTCACCCGGGACTTCACCGTGACGGCGGCCCCCGCGCTCACCATCGACGAGCCGGCCGACGGCAGCACCATCACCGTCGCCGACGACAGCTCGACCACCCCGGTGACGGTGTCCGGCTCGGCCGCTCCGAACGCCCGGGTCACCGTCGGCATCGGTGGTTCCTTCGCCGCCGCGGTCACCGCCGACGAGGACGGTGCCTGGACGACGACCTTCGCCGACGTCCCGGTCGGGGAGCGCACCGTCACGGCGCGTCAGAGCGTCGACGGCACCACGTCCGGCCCGGTGGAGACCACCTTCACCGTCGAGGCGGGCGACCCGCTCGCGATCACCGCGCCCGCGGACGGCGACGTGGTCACGGTCCTCGACGCCGACACCACCACCGACCTCGACCTGGCCGGCACGGCCGAGGCCGGCGCCGAGGTGCGGGTCTCGCTCGGCGACGGACTGACCGCCACCACGACGGCCGACGACGACGGCACCTGGACGCTGACCGTCACCGACGTCCCGGTCGGTCGGTACACGATCTCGGCGACGCAGACCGTCGGCGGGACCACCTCGCCGGCCGTCCGCCAGGTCGTCACGGTGCAGGCGGGCGCCCCGCTCGCCGTCACCGCTCCGGCGCAGGACGCCACCGTCACGGTCGCGACCGACGACTCCGTCGTCGACGTCACCGTGCGGGGCACCGCGCAGCCCGGCGCCCGCATCGAGGTCGTCCTGGACGACGGCGACGCGGTGTCCACCACCGCGAACCCGCAGGGGGCCTGGTCGGTGGTCCTCACCGACGTCGGCACCGGCGACCACACCGCGACGGTCACGCAGACCGTCGACGGTGCGACCTCGGCACCGGTCGACCGTGACTTCGCGGTCGAGGCCGGCGACGAGCTCGTCATCGTGGCACCGGGTGACGCCCAGCAGGTGCCCGCCGGCACCGGTGGGCAGGCCAACGTGGTCGTCCGCGGCACCGCGGAGCCCGGCGCGACCGTCGCCGTCACGATCGACGAGGGCGACCCCGTCGAGGTCGTCACGGACACGGCCGGCAACTGGGAGCTCCCGACCACGCAGCTCGGCATCGGTGAGCACACCGTCGAGGCCGTGCAGACCGTGAACGGCACCGACGGCCCGGTGGTCACGCGTGACTTCACCGTGGTCCCCGGCAACGCCATCGTCATCGACACCCCGGCGAGCGGCGCACGCTTCGTCGTGGTCGACGCCGACGCCACCGCGACCGTACGGATCACCGGCACGGCCGAGCCCGGCGCCGCGGTGACCGTCTCGGTCGGCCCCGGCACCCGGTTCACCACCACGGCGGACGACGACGGACGCTGGGCGGTCGACGCCACCGGTCTCGCCCCGACCGGCGTGTACACGGCGTCCGCCAGCCAGGAGGTCGAGGACGTCGTGACGAGCGCCGTGCCGATCGCCTTCGAGGTCGTCACGGCCAACGCGCTGACGATCACCGGTCCGGCCACGGACCCGATCACGGTCGCCGGACCGGACGTCGTGCGCGACGTCACGGTCACCGGCACCGGCCAGCCCGGTGCCGCCGTCACGGCGACCCTCGCCGGCTCCGAGGACCAGGAGACGACGGTCGGTGCCGACGGCACGTGGTCGGTCACGTTCCCCGACCTCGGCGTCGACGAGCACCAGGTCGCGGTCACCCAGACCCTGCCCGGCACCGTCTCCGACCCGCGCACCTCCGACCCGGTCGAGCGCACGGTGACGATCGAGGCCGCCGACGCCGTCACGATCACCGCGCCGGGGACCGACGTGGTCCTCCTCGTGCCGGACGCCGATGCGACGCGCGACGTCGTCGTCACGGGTTCGGCGGAGCCGGGCGCGCCGGTGACGGTGCGACTCGGCGACGACGAGGCGACCACCACCGCGGACGTGGACGGCGACTGGACGGTCACGTTCGGTGGGGTCGGTGTCGGCACACCGACGCTCACCGCCAGCCAGACGGTCGGCGGGACCACCGCCTCCAGTCCGGACCAGACCGTCACGGTGCGGGCCGGGACCGCGCTCGCCATCGTGACCCCGGAGGACGGCGACGTCCTGACGGTCGCCGACACGTCCGGCACCGCCGACGTCGAGGTGACCGGTCGGGCGCAGCCCGACGCCGAGGTGACGGTCCGGATCTCGACCGGCGAGACCGAGACGGTGACCGCGGACGAGGACGGCCGGTGGGAGACCACCTTCCAGGACGTCCCGGTCGGTGACCACCGCGTCACCGCGACGCAGGTCGTCGGCGGGCAGACCTCGACGCCGGTGACTGCGGCGGTGTCGGTCCGTGCCGGAGCCCCGCTCGTCGTGTCCACCCCGCGCGGTGCCACCACCGTCACGGTGGCGGACGACGACGCCACCACCGGGGTCGACTTCGCGGGCACCGGTGAGCCGGGCGCGACCGTCACGGTCGACCTCGGCGACGGCGGGACCGCCACGGCGACCGTGGACGAGGACGGCCGCTGGGCGACCACGGTCGAGGACGTGCCGACCGGTTCGTTCACGGCCTCGGTCACGCAGGCCCTGAACGGCACCACGAGCGCGGCGGTCGAACGACCGGTGTCCGTGGTCGCCGCCGCGGACCTCACCATCCGTGAGCCCGGCGACGACCCGATCACGGTGGCCGACGGCGACGCGACGACGACCGTGACGGTCGCCGGTGACGCCCAGCCCGGCGCCACGGTGACGGTCACCGTCGACGACCGCGACCCCGTCGAGGTCACCGCCGGTGACGACGGCTCGTGGAGCGTCGACGTGCCGGACCTCGGTGTCGGCGAGCACACCGTCGAGGTGACGCAGACCGTGGACGGCTCGACCTCGACCACGCCGGTCGAGACGACCTTCGAGATCGAGGCGGGCGCGCCCGTCGTCATCACCGAGCCGACGGCCGACCAGGAGTACACGGTCGCCGACGGGGACGGCACGACGACGGTCGACGTCGCCGGCACCGCCGAGCCGGGCGCGACCATCGTGGTCGACCTGGGCGACGGTCGCACCGAGTCGACCACCGCGGACGACGACGGCGCGTGGAGCGTCTCGGTCCCCGGTGTGCCGGCCGGCACGACGACCGTGAGCGTCACGCAGCGCATCGACGGCACCGAGTCCGCGCCGGTGACGGTGGACGTCCGCGTCCTCGTCGCCGACCCGATCACGATCGCCACCCCGGCGGACGGCACCACGATCCGGGTCGCCCAGCGTGACTCCGTCGCGACCCTCACCGCCGCGGGGGCTGCCGAGCCCGGTGCCGAGGTCCGTGTCACGATCGACGGCGGCGACGCCCGGACCGTGACCGCGACCGACGCCGGTACCTGGAGCGTCGACCTGCCGGACACCACCGTCGGCGAGCACACGATCCGGGCGACCCAGACGGTCGACGGCTCGACGTCCGCGGCGGTGCGCAGCACCTTCACCGTGGCACCCGGTGCCGCGCTGACGGTCACCGCACCGGCCGACGACACCACGTTCACCGTGCCGAGCACCGACCCCACCGCGACCGTCCCGGTCGGCGGCGAGGGCCAGCCCGGCGCGTCGGTCCGCGTCGTCCTCGACGACGCCGACCCGGTCGTGGTCCGTGTCGGCACCGACGGACGGTGGGAGACCACGCTGGCCGACGTGCCGGCGGGGGACCACACGCTCGTCGTCACCCAGGTCGTGAACGGCACGACGTCCGATGCGATCGAGCGCGACGTGACCGTCGTGGTCGCCGCCGCGGACGCGATCGTCGTGACCAGCCCGGCCGACGGCACCGACTACCGGGTGCTCGGCGGTTCGACCGACGTGCGGGTGACCGGTACCTCCGCACCGAACGCCGCTGTCTCGGTCCGCATCGACGACGGCACCGCGGTCGCCACGACCGCGGACGACGACGGTACGTGGTCCGTGACGGTGCGGGACGTCGCCGAGGGATCCCACACGGTCGCCGCCAGCCAGACGGTCGACGGTGCCACCACCGACGCTCCGCAGGTCGGCTTCACCGTGACGGCCGCGACGCCGGTCGTCATCTCGAGCCCGACCGACGGTCAGGCGTTCCCGACCACGGGGTCGACGACGTCGGTCCCGGTGAGCGGCACCGCCGAGCCCGGTGCGACCGTCAAGGTCGACGTCGACGGCCGGACCGCCACGACGACCGCCGGCGACGACGGTTCGTGGACGGTCACGATCGGTGGCGTCCCCCTCGGGGACCACACGGTGTCGGTGACGCAGACGGTCGGCGGTCGGACCTCCGACCCGGTGACCGCCGACGTCACGGTCGTGGCTGCGCAGGAGACGGGCATCGTCATCACGAGCCCCGACGCCGGGCAGCTCATCCAGGCGGACGGCTTCGGTGACACCGGCTCGTTCACGGTGACCGGTCAGGCCACCCCCGGCGCCGCGGTGACGGTGACCCTGTCCACCGGGCAGGTCCGCACCACCACCGCCGACGACGAGGGGGCGTGGAGCGTCGTGTTCGAGCGCGTCCCCGAGGGGGAGTGGACGATCAGCGCCACGCAGTCGGTGAACGGCACGACCTCCGCGGCGCCCCAGGTGCCGATCGTGGTCGACACCCTGGAGCCGCTCGCGGTCACCTCGCCGACACCGGGTTCGCAGTACATGGCCGACGAGGACGGTGACCACGACCTGATGGTCACGGGCACCGCCGAGCCCGGCGCGACCGTCACCGTGCAGCCGATGGGCCGTGATGCGGTCGCCACGACGGCCGACGAGGACGGCGAGTGGTGGGTCATGGTGGCGCTGCCGGTCGGCGGGCACATGCTGCGCGTCACCCAGTCGGTCGGCGGGTTCACCTCGCAGGCGCAGATGCTCCGCGTCATGGTGATGGACGACGCCGTCGACCCGGAGGAGCCGGGCACGCCCGGCACCCCGGGGACGCCCGGAACGCCTGGGACGCCCGGGGCCCCCGGAACGCCGGGTGCACCCGGTCTGCCCGGGACGCCCGGGACCGGTGGCGGCTCCGGCACCGGGACCGGCATCGGCATCGGCGGTGCCCCCGGGAACGGCTCCGGCGCCGGGATCGGTGGCTCCGGCAACGGCACCGGTGACCTCGCCTGGACCGGCGCGGACGTCGTCCCGATCGCCGGCACCGCGGCGGGCCTGGTGGCCCTCGGGTTCCTGCTGCTGGGGCTCTCCCGCCTCGCCGGCAGGCTCCGTCGCCGCACCCGCGGCTGAGTCCGCACCAGCGTCACACACCGCGCCTCCCGCCCGTCGACCAGACGGACGGGAGGCGCGGTGCCGTCCGGGCGCTCGGCCCACCGCCGACGGGTGGTCCGGCCCGGCAGGACGACCTGTGGACGGGCACGCGGGTTGTCGGTCGTGACGGCTACCCTTGTCGCGTGGTCACCGCCCTGTATCGCCGTTACCGGCCCGAGAACTTCGCCGAGCTGATCGGGCAGTCGCAGGTCACCGACCCGCTCCGCACGGCGCTCCGCACGAACCGCGTCAACCACGCCTACCTGTTCAGCGGGCCCCGTGGCTGCGGCAAGACGACATCGGCCCGCATCCTGGCGCGCTGCCTGAACTGCGCCGAGGGCCCGACCGACACCCCGTGCGGCGTCTGCCCGAGCTGCGTGGAACTCGCCCGCGACGGCAGCGGTTCGCTCGACGTCATCGAGATCGACGCCGCGAGCCACAACGGTGTCGACGACGCGCGTGACCTGCGCGACCGTGCCGTGTTCGCGCCGGCTCGCGACCGCTACAAGATCTTCATCCTCGACGAAGCGCACATGGTGACGCCGCAGGGCTTCAACGCGCTGCTCAAGCTGGTCGAGGAACCGCCGGAGCACGTCAAGTTCATCTTCGCGACGACCGAGCCCGAGAAGGTCATCGGCACCATCCGGTCGCGCACCCACCACTACCCGTTCCGGCTCGTCCCGCCCGCGGTGATGCTCGAGTACATCGAGCAGCTCTGCACGCAGGAGTCCGTGTCGGTGGCCCCCGGCGTCCTGCCCCTGGTGGTGCGTGCCGGCGGTGGATCCGTCCGTGACACCCTGTCGCTGCTCGACCAGCTGATGGCCGGCAGCGAAGACGGTGCGATCGCCTACGAGCGTGCCGTGGCCCTGCTCGGCTACACCGACGCCGCCCTGCTCGACGACGTCGTCGACGCCCTGGCCGTCGCCGACCCGGCGTCCGCGTTCGCCGCGATCGACCGCGTCGTGCAGACCGGACAGGACCCCCGCCGCTTCGTCGAGGACCTGCTTGAGCGCCTGCGCGACCTGATCGTCGTCGCGGCGACGAACGAGAGCGCTGCCGCCGTCCTGCGCGGGGTCTCGCCGGAAGAACTCGACACCATGAGCCGCCAGGCCGGGGTCTTCGGCGCGACCGGGCTCTCCCGTTCCGCCGACATCGCGAACCGGGCCCTCACCGAGATGACCGGCGCGACCTCGCCCCGGTTGCACCTCGAGCTCATGACGGCCCGGATGCTCGTGCCCGAGGCCGACGACACCCAGCGCGGAGCCCTCGCCCGGGTGGAGCGACTGGAACGTCGTGTCGGGGTGGGCGACGTCGGTGGACACGACGCCGGTGGACACCAGGCCGGCGCCGGCGAGCAGTCCGCTCCCGCCGTCGCCGCTGCACCGCGTCGTGAGCAGCCGGCAGCTGCGGCTCCCGCAGCGCCTGCTCCCTCCCTCGCCCCGACGCCCGCTCCGGCAGCGGCTCGTGCGACGCCCGAGCGTCCCGTCGAGCAGCCCGCCGCGCCGCAGGCCGACTCCGGAGCCGTGGCTCGCGACGCCGCAGCGTCGTGGGCAGCGGTCGCTCCGAGCACTCCTGGAGCGCCCGGACAGACCTCGGCCGAGCCCGCGAAGTCCGAGCCCTCGAAGCCGGATCCCTCGAAGCCGGATCCCTCGAAGCCCGCGGCCGAGCCGGTCAGCCCGTCGTCCACCGGTCAGGGCACGACGATCGGGGACGAGCCCGCCGTCCGGACCGTCGGTGCCGTCGGCTTCCAGCAGATGCGCGACTCCTGGCCGCAGATCGTCGAGCACGTGCAGCACGCCAAGCGTTCGGCGTGGTCGGTGGTCGTCACGGCGCAGGTCACCGCGCTCCGCGACGACGTGCTGACGCTGACGTTCCCGAGCCAGCAGGACGTCGCCTCGTTCAAGGAGATGTCCGACCCCTCGGCGAGCGTCAGCGAACTGCTCCGTGCCGCCATCGTGGACGTCCTCGGGCTCCGGGTGAAGTTCGTCGCCCGCGGGCCCGGACAGCAGCAGCGTCCCCAGCAGCAGCAGTCGGCTCCGGCACAGCAGGCCGCACCGGCCCAGCGTCCGGCGCCCGCTGCCCAGGCGCCCGCCGCCCCCGCGACCCCGGCTCCGGCTCCGGAGCCCACCGCACCGGAAGCCCCGGCTCCGGAGCCCACCGCACCGGAAGCCCCGGCGCCGGCGTCCGCTGCCGCCTCCACGGCGACGGCCGCCCCCGCCACGGAGCCGAAGGCCGCGTCGGCAGCCCCGGCGCCGAAGTCCGCGGCGGCGCCGAAGGCAGCTCCCGAGCCGAAGGCAGCGCCGACCGCGTCCGCCCCGCAGCGCGACCAGGCACCGGCCGAACCGGCCCCCGCTCCCTCCGGTGCGCCGGTGACGGACTGGGCGGTCGTGACCATCCCCGCCAGCGACCCCACCGCCGACGCCGTCCCGGAGTCCGTCGAGCCCAGCTGGGCAGCACCCTTCGGCACCGTGCCGGCGTCCGCGCCGGTCGCCCCCGCCGAGACGAGCACGCCCCAGCCGGCCGAGTCGGCACCGTCGGCCGCACCCGCGCGACCGGGCGCTGCCACGGCCGGGCAGCCCGACCAGCCGACCACTCCGGGGCCGCAGCCGGCGTCCGGAGCGGGAGCCGTGCCTCCCGGCGGTCCCGTCGTGCCGGGCGTCCCGGTCGACGACTACCCACTCGACGACGAACCGTACGACGACGGTGCCCCGTTCCCCGACCCGGGGATCGGACGCGGCGCAGCGCCCGCAGCCGCCGGGCCGGCAGCCGCGCCGGCAGCCCCGGCGCAGCAGCCCGCACCGCAGCGTGCGGCCCAGCCGACCGCCGCACCCGCGCGCACCGCACCGCCCGCACGCCGGGCCCCGGTCGCCGGCCGGTACGGCGAGGCCGTTGTGCGTGAGATCCTCAACGCCCAGTTCATCGAGGAGACCGCTCTCCACCAGGACGGTGCCTGATGTACGACGGGATCGTCCAGGACCTCATCGACGAGTTCGGCCGCCTGCCCGGCATCGGCCCGAAGTCGGCGCAGCGCATCGCCTTCCACATCCTGCAGACCGAGTCGTTCGACCCGAGCCGACTGTCCGAGCTGCTCGCCGACGTCAAGGAGCGGGTCCGCTTCTGCGAGATCTGCGGCAACGTCACCGAGAACGTCCAGTGCAGCATCTGCCGCGACCCGCGCCGCTCGCCGGCCACGATCTGCGTCGTGGAAGAGGCGAAGGACGTCGCGGCGATCGAGCGCACCCGCGAGTTCCGCGGGCTGTACCACGTGCTCGGCGGGGCGATCAGCCCGATCGACGGCATCGGTCCGGACGACCTGCGCATCCAGCAGCTCATGACGCGCCTGGCCGACGGCACCGTGGCCGAGGTCATCATCGCGACCGACCCCAACCTCGAGGGCGAGGCGACGGCGACCTACCTCAGCCGGCTGCTCGTCCCGATGGGCATCCGCACCACGCGGCTCGCGTCGGGGCTGCCGGTCGGCGGCGACCTGGAGTACGCCGACGAGGTCACGCTCGGTCGTGCCTTCGAAGGGCGCCGCGTCGTCGGCGGCTGACCGCCACGCAGGATCCTTGCGTCGGGGCCCGCTCGCACGCAACATCCCCGAAACACCGACTACCATTGTGAGACCGCGTGACCTCGCGGTGTCGCCGTCTCCGGGAGTACCAGCCAGTGGCCTTGATCGTGCAGAAGTTCGGTGGTTCATCCGTCGCGGACGCCGAGAGCATCAAGCGCGTGGCGAAGCGGATCGTCGAGACGAAGAAGGCCGGCAACGACGTGGTCGTGGCGGTGTCGGCGATGGGCGACACCACCGACGAACTCGTCGACCTGGCGCACTCCGTCACGCCGATCCCCGCCGGCCGTGAGCTCGACATGCTCCTGACCGCGGGGGAGCGCATCTCGATGGCGCTGCTCGCGATGGCGATCAAGAGCCTCGGGGTCGAAGCGTCCTCCTACACCGGCAGCCAGGCCGGCATGCTCACCGACGCCCAGCACGGCAAGGCCCGCATCGTCGACGTCACTCCGAAGCGCGTGCGCGAGGCGCTCGACTCAGGCCACGTCGCGATCGTCGCCGGGTTCCAGGGCTTCAACCGCACCACGGGTGAGATCACCACACTCGGCCGAGGCGGCTCGGACACCACGGCCGTCGCCCTCGCCGCAGCACTCGACGCCGACGTCTGCGAGATCTACACCGACGTCGACGGCATCTTCACCGCCGACCCCCGCGTCGTGCCGAAGGCCCGCAAGGTCGACCGCGTCACCAGCGAGGAGATGCTCGAGCTCGCAGCCTCGGGTGCCAAGGTCCTGTACATCCGCGCCGTCGAGTACGCCCGGCGGCACGGCGTCACCCTGCACGTCCGGTCCTCGTTCAACAACAACGAGGGCACCATCGTCTACAACCCTGCCGAGGGGGAAACCGTGGAAGAACCGATCATCACCGGGATCGCCGGAGACCTCTCCGAGGGCAAGATCACCGTCGTGGGGGTCCCGGACCAGCCGGGCAAGGCCGCCGAGATCTTCACCAACGTGGCACGCGCCGGGGCGAACATCGACATGATCGTCCAGAACGTGTCGGCGGCGTCGACCGGGCGGACGGACATCTCGTTCACCCTGCCGAAGGACCAGGGCCAGACCGTGCTGACGGCGCTCGAGGTCGCGAAGGCCGACATCGGCTACGAGAGCATCCAGTACGACGACCAGATCGGCAAGCTCGCCCTGGTCGGCGCCGGCATGCGCACGAACGCCGGCGTCTCGGCGCAGCTCTTCCGCGCCCTGCACGACGCGTCGATCAACATCGAGATGATCTCCACGTCCGAGATCCGCATCTCGGTCGTCACCCGCGCCGACACCCTGAACGAGGCGATGCGCGTCGTGCACAGCGCGTTCGGCCTCGACGCCGACGCCGAGGCCGTCGTCTACGCCGGCACCGGCCGCTGACGCCCGCCGACCCGTCGATCCGCTGAACCACCAGGAGCACCGCATGAGCACCCTCACCGTCGCCGTCGTCGGCGCCACCGGCCAGGTCGGCGCCGTGATGCGTCGCCTGCTCGAAGAGCGCGCGTTCCCGGCCGACCGGGTCCGCTTCTTCGCGAGCGCCCGTTCCGCAGGCACGACGCTGCCGTTCCGGGGCGAGCAGATCGTGGTCGAGGACTCCGAGCTCGCCGACCCGTCCGGCATCGACATCGCGCTGTTCTCCGCCGGGGCCACCGCCTCGCGGGCCCTCGCGCCGAAGTTCGCCGCCGCCGGGGCACTCGTCGTCGACAACTCGAGCGCCTGGCGCATGGACCCCGACGTCCCGCTCGTCGTGAGCGAGGTGAACCCGCACGCCATCGACCGGGCGCCGAAGGGGATCATCGCGAACCCGAACTGCACGACCATGGCGATCATGCCGGTGCTCAAGGTGCTCGACACCGAGTCCGGGCTCCGCCGACTCGTCGCCACGACCTACCAGGCGGTCTCGGGTTCCGGGCTCGCCGGGGTCGAGGAACTCCTGGGCCAGGCGAAGGCCGCGCTCGAGCAGGACACCGCTGCGCTGACGCACGACGGGTCCGCCGTGACGTTCCCCGAGCCCGTCAAGTACGTCCGCCCGATCGCCTTCGACGTCGTGCCGCTCGCCGGCAGCATCGTCGAGGACGGCCTGGGCGAGACCGACGAGGAGAAGAAGCTCCGGAACGAGAGCCGGAAGATCCTCGAGCTGCCCGACCTGCTCGTCGCCGGCACCTGCGTGCGCGTCCCCGTGTTCACCGGGCACTCCATCTCCGTGCACGCCGAGTTCGAGCGTCCGCTCTCGCCCGAGCGTGCGACCGAGATCCTGTCGAGCGCACCCGGAGTGGAGCTCTCCGACGTCCCGACCCCGCTGCAGGCCGCGGGCCAGGACCCGGCGTTCGTCGGCCGCATCCGCGCGGACCAGTCCGCGCCCGAGGGCCGCGGCCTCGTGCTGTTCGTCAGCAACGACAACCTGCGGAAGGGTGCCGCGCTCAACGCGGTGCAGATCGCCGAGACGATCGTCGCGCGCCGCTCCGTCGACGCGTAGCGCGCCCCGGGCGCGACCAGCAGACGGACAGGAGGCCCGTGGCGACACCGCCACGGGCCTCCTGTCCGTCTGTCGGGTGCCGCCGGTAGGATCGACGGGTGGCAGAGCAGCAGGTGGACCCCATCGACGTCGTCCTGATCGGCGGAGGCATCATGAGTGCCACGCTCGGGGCCATCATCCACAAGCTCGAGCCCAGCTGGAAGATCCGCGTGTACGAGCGGCTCGGCACGGTTGCGCAGGAGTCCTCGAACCCGTGGAACAACGCCGGTACCGGGCACTCGGCACTGTGCGAGCTGAACTACACGCCGGAACTGCCGGACGGCCGCGTCGACATCGCGAAGGCCGTCACGGTCAACGAGCAGTTCCAGGTCTCGCGGCAGTTCTGGGCGCACCTGGTCGAGACCGGCGTACTGCCCGAACCCACGAACTTCATCAACCCCACGCCGCACATCTCCTTCGTGTGGGGCGAGGCCAACGTCGCGTACATGCGCGCCCGGTACGAGGCCATGCGTGACCACCCGCTCTTCGCGGGCATCGAGTTCTCGGACGACCCGGCGCAGATCCGGAAGTGGGCACCGGCGCTCATCCCCGGCCGCAAGAAGGACCAGCCGATCGCGGCGACCTACTCGGCAGCCGGCTCGGACGTCGACTTCGGGTCGCTCACCCGCCAGCTCTTCGACCAGCTCGAGATCGACGGTGTCGAGTTCGAACCATCGCACCAGGTCACCAACCTGACCCGCTCGAAGGTGTCCGAGGGCTGGGTGCTCAACGTGCGCAACGAGATCGGCCGGTCGACGCAGCGCATCGCCGCGAAGTTCGTCTTCGTCGGCGCCGGCGGCGGAGCCCTGCACCTGCTGCAGAAGTCCGGCATCCCGGAGATCCGCGGCTACGGCGGTTTCCCGGTGTCGGGCGAGTTCCTGCGCACCGACGACCCCGAGGTGGTGCAGAAGCACTCCGCCAAGGTCTACGGCAAGGCCAGTGTCGGTGCCCCGCCGATGTCGGTGCCGCACCTCGACACCCGCATCGTCGACGGTGGGTCGTCGCTGATGTTCGGGCCGTACGCCGGGTTCAGCCCGAAGTTCCTGAAGCAGGGCTCGGTCCTCGACCTGTTCCGTTCGATCCGACCGCACAACCTCCGACCGATGCTGAGCGTCGCGTTCTCGAACTTCGACCTGGTCCGCTACCTGGTCGGCCAGCTCCTCGCGTCGAAGCACACCAAGTTCGAGGCGCTCCGCGACTTCATGCCGAGCGCCGAGCCCGAGAACTGGCACCGCATCACCGCGGGGCAGCGTGTCCAGGTGATCAAGCCCGACAAGGACAAGGGCGGTGTGCTGCAGTTCGGCACCGAGGTCATCACCGCCGCCGACGGCTCGATCGCCGGCCTGCTCGGGGCGTCGCCGGGTGCCTCGACCGCCGTGCCGATCATGCTCACGATGCTGCGCCGGTGCTTCCCGGACCGGTGGGACGGCTGGCAGGACGACGTCCGCGCGATGGTGCCGACCTACGGGCAGGACCTCGGGGACGACCCGGCTCTGGCCGACGCCACGCTCGAGCGCACCGCGAAGGTGCTCGGCCTGCACCACTGAGGCCTGTCGTGGTCCGCGCCGGTTTGCGGTCTGTTCGAACGTGTGTTCGAATGACGACATGCGGTGGAGTGGACAGGCGATCGACGCCGAGCAGAGCGACGCGCTGCCCGGGATGGAATCGAACCGCGGGTTCGTCCGGAGCGTGACGACGCCCGAGTTCGCCGGGGTGACCTTCCACGAGGTCCTGGCGAAGAGCGCCCTGAACCGGGTGCCGAGCGCGGACGGGTCGGGCACGTACGGCTGGACGATCAACCCGTACCGCGGGTGCAGCCACGCCTGCGTGTACTGCTTCGCCCGCCCGACCCACACCTACTTGGAGTTCGACGGCGGCGCCGACTTCGACCAGCAGATCGTGGTGAAGACGAACGTCGCCGACGTGCTGCGTCGTGAGCTCGGCAAGCCCTCGTGGGACCGCCACCCGGTGGCGCTCGGCACGAACACCGACCCGTACCAGCGGGCCGAGGGGCGGTACCGGTTGATGCCCGGGGTGATCGAGGCGCTGGCGGAGTCGCGCACCCCCTTCAGCATCCTGACGAAGGGCACGCTGCTGCGCCGAGACCTGCCGCTGCTGGCCGAGGCGGCGAAGGTGGTGCCGGTCGACCTCGCGATGTCGATCGCCGTGTACGACGACTCGCTGCAGCAGTCGGTCGAGTCCGGCACCCCGACGACGTCGGCACGACTGGCGACCGTGCGGGCCATCCGCGACGCGGGGCTCGACTGCGCGGTGTTCCTGATGCCGGTGCTGCCGTACATCACCGACACCCGGGCGCACCTCGACGACGCCATCGGTCGGGCGACCGCGGCCGGCGCGACGAGCATCATGTACTCGGCGCTGCACCTGCGGCCGGGCGTCAAGCCGTGGTGGTTCGAGTGGCTCGGCCGCGAGCGACCCGACCTGGTGCAGCGGTACCGCGCGATGTACCTCGACAACACGTACGCGCCGAAGGACTACCGACGGTGGCTGTCGGAGCGCATCCGCCCGATCCTGGCGGCGCACGGGGTCGGACTGGGGCGAGTGGACCCGGCGACGGGGTCGATGGGCTTCTCGGAACCGCGGACGCTGCAGCCGGGCGTGCCGCAGGGGCCGGGCACGGGCGGGCCGCAGGCGCTGCCGCAGGAGCAGTCGGTGCCGACGGTGTCACCGCTGAAGCGCGCCGACCCCGGGTTCGACCAGCGGCTGCTCCGGCCGGCTGCGGCGCAGACGCTGTTCTGAGGAGCGTCCGTCCGGGTCGTGTCCGGTCCACGTTCGGGGGACAGCAAGACCCCGGTCCGGGCCGCTATCATCGTGCGGGTCGCCGCACGGCCCCGGATTCGGGGTACACGGCCGCTGCTCCGGTGGTTGGATCGTGGACGGCGCCCTTGCCACCCGGAAGGATCCACCTCGTGCTCGGCATCCCCACGCACCTCGCACCGCGAGTGAACGCGTGGTCGACCGTGCGCGCGTTCCACGCCGGCGCCATCGGCTCGCTGTTGGCCGCGGCCATCACGCTCGTGCTCTACGGCCTGTCCGAGCCCGGGGTGCGGGTCGTCGGCACGGCGCTGGCTGTCGTCCCGATGCTCGCCATGATCGGCGTGCACGTGCAGTTCGGCAACCGCGTCTCGGCGATCGCCTTCCTGGCCGTCGGCGGTGTCTGCGCCTGGTGGTTCGCCGTCGGGGTCCAGCAGCAGGTGCCGACCGGTTGGGTGACCTCGTACCTGATGTCCCTCGTCGTGATCCCGCTCATCCTGGTCGGGGGAGCAGGCGCCGTGCCGAGCCGCGTCGTGCTGTGGTCCTTCGTCGGCTTCCTGACCGGACGACTCGCCACCTGGATCGCCATCGTGCAGGCCGACCAGTCGCCCCGTCCGCTCATCCTCGCCTGGGTCACGCTGGGCTTCGTGGTCGCGCTCGTGCTCTTCACGACCCGCAGCACGGGGCGGAGCGAACGGGTGCAGCCCGAGCTCCTGCGTTCTGCCCGTGAAGAACACGTGTCCGCGTACCGCGCGGGGGTCGAGGCCGAGGCGTCCGCGATCCTGCACGACACCGTGCTCAACCACCTCGGCGCGATCGCCCTCGCGCCGGACGGCCCGATGGACCCGCACCTCGCCGAGACGGTCGACGCCGACGTCGCGGTGCTCACCGGCAAGGGGTGGCTCGCGCCGGCCGCCCGCCCGCGTCCCGGGGCCGCGGCCGAGGCGTTCGGCACCATGGTCGACGAGCACCGGACGCTCGGACTCGACGTGACCGTCTCGGGTGACACCTCCGCGCTCGAGCGCCTGGACCAGCGTGCGCTGTCGGCGGTCGTCCGGGCCGTCGGCCAGTGCCTGGCCAACGTGCGGAAGCACGCGGGGACCGACGCCGCAGAGGTCAGCGTGTTCGACGACAGCGCGTCCTGCACCGTCATGGTCGTCGACGACGGTCGTGGGTTCGACGAGGACGCCACCGGAGCCGACCGGATGGGCCTCCGCGGTTCGGTGCGAGAGCGGATCGGCCGGGTCGGCGGTGACGTCCAGATCTGGTCGTCGCCCGGTTCCGGCACGAGCGTGATGATGACCGTGCCGTACGGACCCGTCACCGGCGCGGTCACCGTGCCGGCGGTCAGCGACGGCCGGGGGACCGAGCGATGAACGCGATCCGGCAGCGGCTCGGGTCCGGTCCGGGGCCCCGTCGCACCGCGCAGCAGTACGACCCGCTCGGCGCGATGGGGTCGCGACCCCTGGCCGTCGTGCTCGGGGCCGGCAGCGTCGTCTGGGCCCTGCTCGTGTCGATCTTCGACCGCGACGTCGTGGGCAGCCCCACGCTCAGCGCCCTCACCGTGCTGCTCGTCGCGGCCTCGGCGGTGGTGGTGCTCGCTGCCTCGAGCCCGTTCCGTGCGCCGTTCCCACGGTCGGCGTTCGTCGCGCACGTCGGGTTGCTCGGCTTGGCGTCGGTCACGAGCGTCGCGGCGCAGTGGGGGCCGGACCGCAGCGCCCTGAACGACTTCATGTCCCTGATCACGGCGACCGGCATCGTCATGGTCGCGCCGTACCGTCCGTGGACCGACCTGACGATCGGCGGGCTCGTGCTGGCCGCGGTGAACGCCGTGACCTGGGGTGCCGGCGCTGCGGAGTTCCCGCACGAGGTGCCGGTCGCCGTCGCGGCGTTCCTGGCCGCGGCACCGACGCTGGTGCTGACCGCCGCGTCCGCGGTGTTCGCCTGGACCTTCGCGGGGCTCGCCGAACGGGTGCAGATCCGTGCCGGGTCGTACTCCGTCGCACGCGCCGAGCGGGACGGCATCGCGGCGAGCGTGCAGCAGGACCGCTCGACGATCCTGTCCCGCGACGTCGCCCCGTTCTTCGCCGAGCTCCGCACACGCGACGTCATCACCGACGCCGACCGTGCCCGTGCCCGCGCGATCGCCGACGGTATCCGCGCGTCCATGGTCGCCGACGCCGACCGCACCTGGTTCGAGCACGCCGTCCGGGTCGACGGCGGCCAGGCGCCGGTGGTCGACGACCCCGACGGCCTCATCGCGACGCTCGACACCGACCAGCGGGCGGTCGTCCGCACGTTCGTCCGCGCGGCCCTCCGAGCCTCGACCGTCGACCCGGCCGGCTTCCGCGCGACCGTGCGACGAGCCGACACTCTGGCGGACCCGGCACCCCAGGCCCGCCCGGCGGACCACGCGGCCCCCGCGGCTCGCGCAGCCCCCGCGGCCCGGGCAGCCCTGGCGGCCCGACCCGCGCAGGCACCCGCACCCGCTCGTGTGTCCGTCGAGATGGAGCTCGCCGTGGCGGACTCCGACATCGGCATCCACCGCACCTTCGACCCCTACTTCGCCGTCCTCCGCGTGACGTTCCCCGACCTCGACGTCGCGGTCCGCCCTTCCGCCCTCGCACTAAGGTTCTCCTATGACCAGCACTGACCCGAACAGGCTCTCGGAGGGGTCGCCGTCCCTCCCGAACCCGGGAGCACGACGTGTGCGGCTGGCCATCCTCGACGACCACGAGGTGCTGCTGGACAGCCTGTCGAGCTGGATCGCGGTGAACGCGTTCGACTTCGACCTGGCCCTGACCGCGCACACCTGGCTCGAGATGGTCCACAGCGACAGCTTCCCGACCGACCTGGTGTTCCTCGACTTCCAGCTCAAGGAACCGGTCTCGATCGAGGCCCGCGTCCGCACCTGCCGTGCCGCCGGGGCGAAGGTCATCGTGCTCTCGAGCGTCGACAGCCGTGAGTCCCGCGACCGCGCCCTGGCAGCCGGCGCCGCGGCGTTCCTGTCGAAGTCGCTCCCGATGCGCGAGGTCATGGACGTCGCCCGCGAGATCATGGGCGTCGCCCGTGAGACCCCGCAGCCCCGTGAGTGGCGTCCGCTGCCGACCGGTGCCGCCGCGCACCAGCGGCCGAAGCTCAGCGCCGGTGAGGAAGAGGCGCTGCGGCTCTACGTGTCCGGCTACTCGACGAACGAGGTCGCCGCGCAGATGAACGTGCAGTACGAGACCGCGAAGACCTACCTGCGTCGCGTGCGCGAGAAGTACAGCAAGGTGGGCCGCCCCGCCTCGAAGAAGTCCGACCTCATCCGTCGGGCCGCCGAGGACGGGTTCCTCGCGTAGTGGCGAAGCTCTACTTCCGCTACGGCGCGATGAACAGCGGCAAGAGCACGGGCTTGCTGCAGGCGGCCTACAACTACGAGGAGCGCGGGCACCGGGTGCTGCTCGCCAAGCCCGCGGTGGACACCAAGGGCGACCGTGAGATCGTCTCCCGCCTCGGCGTCACCCGGACCGTCGACATCGTGTTCTCGCCGGACGCCGACGTGCGCCAGGCCGTCTCCGCCGCCGGTGCCGTCGACCCCGAGTCGGAGCGCCTGGACGGCATGGTGCGGCCCGTCAGCTGCGTGCTCGTCGACGAGGCGCAGTTCCTCACCCCGCGACAGGTCGACGACCTGCTGCGCATCGCGGTGCTCGACGAGATCCCGGTCATCACCTACGGCATCCGCACGGACTTCCGCACCGAGGCGTTCCCCGGCAGCGCCCGCCTGCTCGAGGTCGCGCACTCCCTCGAAGAGCTGAAGACCATCTGCCGCTGCGGCCGCAAGGCGGTCTTCAACGCCCGCACGGTCGACGGCCGGTTCGTCTTCGACGGCTCCCAGGTCGCGATCGACGGCGTCGACGTCGCCTACGAGTCCCTCTGCGCCAACTGCTACCTGACGGAGTCCGGCGGCCGCCTCGACGGCGCCTGACCGCTCGTGCCGGCGTGCGTCCGGTACGCACCCAGCAGACAGACTGGAGGCCCGTCGCGGCGCCGCCACGGGCCTCCAGTCCGTCGCGTGCACAGGAATGCACGTGCGTCGACGCGCGTTGGAGACCACATGACCGACGACACCCTGCACCTGTCCGTCCTCGACCTGGCCACCCGCGAGTACGGCCAGTCCAACACCGAGGCCCTGCAGGGGTCCATCGACATGGCCGTGCACGCCGAGCAGCTCGGGTACGAGCGGTTTTGGGTCGCCGAACACCACGGGATGCCGGGCATCACGTCCTCGGCCCCGGCGGTGCTGCTGAGCGCCGTGGGCGCGGCCACCTCGACCATCCGCATCGGATCCGGTGGCGTCATGCTGCCCAACCACGCGCCCCTCGTCGTCGCCGAGCAGTTCGGCACCCTCCGTGCGCTGTACGGCGACCGGGTCGACCTCGGGCTCGGGCGCGCTCCCGGCACCGACGGCGCGACGGCGATGGCCCTCCGCCGCACGGACCGACTCGACGTCGACGACTTCCCGGACCGCCTGGCCGACCTGATCGGGTTCTTCACCGGCATGGGCGCGGAGAACCCGCTGGCCGGCATCCGCGCCGTGCCGGGCTACGGCGACGTGCCGGAGTTCTGGCTGCTCGGGTCCTCGGGCTACAGCGCCCAGGTCGCCGGTGCACTCGGTATCTCGTTCGCCTTCGCCCACCACTTCGCGTCCGACAACACCGAGGCGGCACTCGCCCTGTACCGCGACTCGTTCCGTCCGTCACGCTTCCGCCAGACGCCGAACGCGCTGATCGGTGTGCAGGTCGTCACCGACGAGGACCCCGCCGTCATCGACGAGCAGAGCGCCCCGGGCATGATCTCCTTCATCCGGATGCGCTCGGGCCGGAAGCCCGAGCCGGTGTCGATGGACGAGGCGCGTGCGTACGAGTTCAACGACCTCGAGCGTCGGTTCATCGCCGCCCGCACCGAGCGTCAGGCCTACGGCAACGCCGAGCAGGTCGCGGAGAAGATCAACGCACTCGTGGCGTCGACCGGGGCGAACGGCGTGATCGTCTCGCCCGGTGCCGCGCAGGCGCGGTACCGGCACCAGGCGCTCGACGTCGTGGCCGGGCTGCACGCCGCCGGCAAGCTCGTGCCCGCGGGTGCGTCAGCTGGCGCCGGGGCGTCGTCCGTCGGCTAGTCCGGGTCGCTTCGTCGAGTTCGTTCGCTTCGTGAGCAGGAATGGTCGGGTGTCCGGTGGGCACCCGACCATTGCTGCTCACGAAGTTGCGTGGTGCCTCAGCTGAGCAGGCCCAGGCGCGTGGCTGCGGCGACCGCCCCGACGCGGGAACCGACGTCCAGCTTGCGGAAGACGTTGTAGACGTGCCGCTTGACGGTGCCGATCGCGAGCTGCAGGTCGGCGGCGATCTCGGCGTTGGTGCGCGCGGCGGCGAGGAGTCGCAGGACCTCGAGCTCGCGGTCGCTCAACGGTGAGCCGGCTCGGGCCTCGGTCACCAGGTCGACCGGGAACGTGACCGGTGCCGCATCGGCGTGGGCTGCGCGGGCGATCCGGTCGACGAGTTCACGGCTCGGGGTGTCCTTCGTGACGAAGTCGACCGCGCCGGCATCGAGCAGGGTCCGGCGGAGGACGGCGTCCCGGTGCATCGTGAGCACCACCACCCGGATGTCCGGGCGGGTCCGGCGGACCGTGGCGATCGTCGTCCGTGCCGGCGGGCCGTCCAGTTCGACGTCGAGCAGCAGGACGTCGATCGCGGCGGCCTCCGGGGAGTCGAGCACCTCTGACGGTCGTTCGCCGTGCGCCACGACGCGGATCGTGGGGACCGCGGCCAGGATCGTGGCGAGTCCTTCGCGGAAGAGCCGGTGGTCGTCGACGATGGCGACGTGGGTGACGGTCACAGGGTCCCCCTCGGGATGGTCAGGCGGACGGTGGTGCCGTGGTCTCGGCTGCCGCGGACGCTGTCGACGTCGAGCCGGGCCCCGATCACCGCCGCACGCTCGCGCATGGTCTGCTGGCCGAGGCGGCCGTCGGCGTCGCTCTCCACGTCGAACCCCGGGCCGTCATCGGCGACCGTCACCACCAGCGCTGCGGGTGACCAGAGGAAGCGCACCGAAGCCGTCGATCCACGCGCGTGCTTGCTGCGGTTCGTGAGCGCCTCGAGCAGGATCGTCAGCGCTTCCTCGGCCTGCCAGTTCGGCAGGGGACCGGCCACACCCGTCGACTCGATGGACAGGAGGTCGTCGTCGGGGAACAGATCGCGCACGTGCCGTCGGAGCGCGTCGTCGAGCAGGGCATCCCCGACCCGGGCGTGCAGGCTCACTGCGAGGTCCTGGACGTCGCCGAGTGCGCTCCGGAGCAACCGCGCTGCGTCGTCGAGCTGATCGGCTCGTTCGTCCGCCGGCGGGTCCGTCAGCAGGACGAGGTCGAGGCGCTGCAGCCCGGCGAGGATGCCGTGGGCGACGCGGTCGTGCAGGTCCCGCGCGATCTGCGTGCGGGAGTCCAGGTGCGCCGTGGTGAGGCGTTGGCGCAGTGCCTCCGTGTACGCGACCGCCCCGGCCGGGAACCGGCTCCAGACGCCGGCGTGCAGGGCCCTGGTGGCGCGCAGGACCTCGGCGGTGGACGCCGCGCCGACCTCGTCGACGAAGACCGGCAGGTAGGCGTCGAACAGCATCTCCGCCGCGAGCATGGCGCCAGCCGGGTGCTGGGCGTGCTCGGCGTGCAGACTGCCGGTCGCCAGGTGCTCGGGGTCGAGGAACGCGTGGCTCACGACGCTGCCGTCGGTTCCCGCGGCGTAGCGCTCGTGGGCCTCGGCGATCATCGATGAGACGTTCTCGGTGAGGCTCTGCGCCAGCGCCGGGTCGTCCGCGATGTCGGGGAACTCGGCGGCGATCGCGGCGAGCACGGCGGCGAGGGGATGGTCGTTCTGCATGGCGCTTGCGAGCGTAGCGGGAGGGGCTGCTCGCGATGGGGCGGCTGACGGCTGACTGGGTCGTGCGACCCATCGGGCAGCCGAGATGCACCCGGGGGAAGCAGAAGGCCCCGGTTCCGGAGAACCAGGGCCTTCTTCGTACTGTCTCAACACAGTGTCGGGGTGACAGGATTTGAACCTGCGACCTCCTCGTCCCGAACGAGGCGCGCTACCAAGCTGCGCCACACCCCGCGGTGCGGCTACCTCTACGAGGCAACCCGACCAGCATAGCTGATAGGGCCGAGAGGTGGCGATTTTGAGATGATGCCCGGGCGAGTCGGCCAAGCAAAGGGCTGGAGTGGGTGCGTCAGCAGGTTGTGGACTTGCCTCCGACCTTGTACCAGGGGCCCGTGAAGGAAGCGGGTGACCCAGAGTCCCGGGAGTACACCATCCGAGCGCTGACGACACCCGATTTGTACGCAGTGATGTGCGACGCGGTGCCACCTACGCTACTGATAACCCTTGATTCGCCGTTATACTTCTTGCCGCACGCGTTTTGGTACTGAAACTTGATTGTTCCCCCGCCGTCGACCTTCGTCGCTGTCGGATTCCATCGGAGCCAAGCCGTGCCGTTGCAATTGCTAGACCCGCGGAGCTCCACATACTTGTTCAGCATTGTGACTCCGTGATAAGTGCGCCCACCGTCGGTGCAAGCGGCGGCGTGAGCGGACCCATTGCTCCCGACAAGAGGGAGAATTGGCGCGAGGGCTCCAAGTGTGACTGCTACCGCGAGTATCCCGAACGACCTGCTCATCAGGTTCCGGGTCTTGTTCTCGTGCGTTTTCATAGTTCGGTCTCTTCCGTTGAGCTACGGTGAGCTCATTCGCCCCCCGATCGACGATAGGCCAGCACGGAGCATTCGGTCAACTAGTCTTTGCTCTCGAGAAGGTCCCCCAAAGTGCGGACTGTGGACTCATTGCCCCCATGACATGGTGAGATCGGGGACCGGAGGCCAGTGCTACGCAGCTTCCTCTGCGGTAGACTCTTTGCGAATTCGACGTGGTCTTCTTTTGCGAGTTCGTGTGTCGAACTGTTGTGACCCGACGTTGTCAGCGGCAACGCGCTCGATCGCCAGAGGACTTAGTGCGAATTGCGGCGCTCGAAGCCCTGTTGAGAATATCGAACGAACTCCTCACGGCGTTGCTGCTGTATCTCGAAGGCTTGTCGACGGTCCGGTGTCGGGCGCTAGTGGCGACGCAAGCTATGAACCAAAGGCGCAACTGAGGGAACTCGAGACACAACCCCTTGGTCAGGTATCAGCATGTCTCCGGGCTTGTTCGAGTCGACCTCAAGTCGTGAACGCCCTGCGGTACAGTGTTTGTCGACTCCGAGTCATTTGCGGTATTCGCGTCTGAGGGTGGCGTGGGTGCCATAACGCCGACGTAGGGGGGCTGCACGCTCGGGCAATCGAGCAATGTGTAAGTGCACATTGCCCGAACAAAGTTATGCCAAATTACAGGCGTGCGGTCAGGGTGACCACGACGGCCTCGGGCCGGCAGGCGAACCGGACGGGCGCGTAGATCGAGGTGCCGAGACCGGCCGAGACCTCGAGCCACGACCAGTGGTTGCGGTGCTCCCACTTGTGCAATCCGCTCGCGTACCGGCGGGGGAGGTCGCTGTTCGTGACGAGCGCGCCGACCCCGGGGACCGCCACCTGACCGCCGTGGGTGTGCCCGGCGAAGATGATGTCGGCACCCTGGGTCACGAAGGCATCGAGCACGCGACGGTACGGCGCGTGCGTGACACCGATCGCGACCGGAGCGGGGCCGTCCTCGTCCTCGGACCACGGCACGTCGCTGCGCATCTCGTCGACGTTGGTGGGGAGCAGGTCGAGGCGGTCCCAGTCGCGGTGCGCGTCCGACGTGCCGAACAGCTCGAACCGGGAGCCGCGGAGTTCGATCGCGTGCGCCTGGTCGTTGAGGTCGAGCCAGCCGAGCGACTCGAAGAACGCCGTCTGCCGATCGATGTCGAGACCGACGGGCTCCGCAGCCTTGTGCATCCGGCTCGGCCCCGAGAAGTACTTGAGCGGGTTGCGCGGGGAGGGCCCGAAGAAGTCGTTCGACCCGTAGGCGAACACACCGGGTACCCCGCGGAACGGCTCGAGCGCGTACTCAACAGCAGCGTTCGCGGTCGCGTGGCCGAGGTTGTCCCCGGTGTTCACGATGAAGTCCGGTTCGACCAGGCTCAGGTCGCGCAGCCACTGCTGCTTGTCGGCCTGCCACGGGGCCATGTGGATGTCGGAGAGGTGCAGGACAGTGACGTCACGGGATCCCGGCGGGAGCACCGGGACGGTCTCCCACCGGATCCCGAAGCGACGCCGCTCGACGAGCGAGCCCCACGCTGCCGAAGCAGCTCCGACGGCCGCGCCGGCAGCGAGGACGCCGAGTGCGGTGCGACCGCGGGTCACTTGCAGTCCTTGGGCGCCTTGCCGTTCTTGTCGCCGTAGAGCTGGATCGTCACGTTGTCGTTCTTGTTCGCCGTGGCGTTGATCGCCGGCTCGACCGCGGCGACCTTGCAGGTCTTGCCACCGCCGCCCTTGGCGTAGCTGTCGGCGAGGTTGACGCTCGTGAACCCGGCATCGTTCAGGGCCGAGCGGGCGTCCCCGAGGGAGTCGCCGCCGATCTCCGGAACGGTCGCCTGGGTGCCGTCGGACGTGTAGACGGTGACGCTCGAACCCGAGGAAAGGAGCGCACCCGCCGCCGGGGACGTCGAGGTAACGGAACCGGGGTTCCCCGGGCCGGGACGCGCACCGCCGTCGACGTAGGTGAACCCGGCGCCCGAGATCGCCGCGCGGGCCTCGTCCGCCGTCTTGCCCTGCAGGTTCGGCAGTGCCTTGGCGTTGCCGCGGATCGCGTTCTGCTGCGGGTCCGTGAACGGGCCAGCGGGGTAGATCGCGTTGATCGGGGTCATCGCCTCGCGCCAGACCTTGGCGCGGTCTCCGGCGTACGTTCCGCCGACACCGTTGCTGAAGTGACGGAGGTTGATCTTGCGACCGTCGGTGTTGCCCTGCCAGTAGGCGGTGGCCACGCGCGAACTCGCACCAACGAGCCAGATCTGGTCAGCCTCGTCGGTGGTACCCGTCTTGCCGAACAGCTGGGTGCCGTCAGGCGTCTGCGCGCCCACTGCCGTTCCGCTCCTGATTGTGCCCTTCATCGCGTAGATCGCTGCCTGGGCGAAGGCCGGATCGACGGCCTGCTGGCAGTCCTTGGTCTGGCCGCCGAGCTTCTTGCCGGACGGCGACGTGATCTCGTCGATCGCGATCGGCTTGCAGTAGATGCCGTTGTTCGCAACGGCCGCGTACGCCGCAGCCATCGTCATCGGGGCGATCTCGTTCGTGCCCAGGATCGCGGAAGGGTTCTGGTACTGCAGCTCTGCGCCGTCCGCACGGTGGACACCGAGCGACTGCGCGATGTCGCGGATGTCGCAGAGGTCGAGCTTCTGCGCCATCGAGGCGAACGCACCGTTGATCGAGCCGGCGGTGGCGCCCAGCACACTCCAGTTGCCGCCTTCACCGGGAGCGTCGTTCGAGACGTCGAACTTCGTGTAGTCGGTCTGACCGCAGATCGTCCACGGCGTGACCACTCGTTCAGCACCGCTGACGGTCTCGTTCAACCCGTGTCCGGCCTTCACCCAGTCCAGCAGCGTGAACAACTTGTAGGTCGAGCCGGTCTGGAAGCCCTTCGAGCTGCCGTACTTCTCGTCGACGCTGTAGTTCAGCGAGGTCGATGTCGGCGCCGACTTCAAGGACTCGTCGAAGTCCTTGTTCTGTGCCATCGTGATGATTCGGCCGGAGCCAGCCTCGATCGAGTTGAGCGTCGAACCCAGGGCCAGGTTCGTCTCGGCCTTGTTGTCGTAGGTGTTCAGCAGACGCTTCTGCTCGGCGTTCAGGTCGATGTTCAGCGTCGTCTGGATCTTGTACCCACCGTTGCGCCACGCGGTGTCACGAGCCTTCTGCGACGAGCCGAGCTGCGACATCTCGAGTACGACCTTCTTGGCGTAGTCGCAGAAGAACTGCGAGCCGTCGCCGACCGAGGCGCGGCAGCCCTGCGAGGGCTGCGTCAGGTGCACGTAGTCCGCCGGCTTCGACTGGCGAGCCGTTCGGTACTCGGCCTCGGTGAGGTTCTTCTGGTCGTACATCGAACGGAGCACGACGTTGCGCCGGGCGACGTTGGCGTCGTACTTCTTCGGGCTCGACAGGTTGCGCGCCTCGGGGTACTGCACGATCGCGATGAGCGACGCGGCCTCGGCCGGGGTCAGGTCGGTCGCGCTCTTGTTGTAGTAGTGCTGCGCCGCGGCCTGCACGCCGTAGGTCTGGTCGCCGAAGTAGGCGATGTTCAGGTAGGCGGTGAGGATCTCCTTCTTGGAGTACTTCTTCGCCAGCCCGATCGCGAGCTTCATCTCCTCCAGCTTGCGGGGGATGGTCTGCTCGACGGCCTCGTTGTAGGCCTTCTCCTGCTCCTTCTTGGTGGGGAGGTTCAGGGCTTCGTTCATCTTGATGTTGCGGACGAGCTGCATGGTCAGCGTCGACCCACCGCCCGAGTCGCCGAGGCCGCCCGCGATGCTGCCCACACCGGCGCGGATGAGGGACGTCATGTCGACGCCACCGTGGTCGTAGAAGCGCTTGTCCTCACCGTCGATCGCGGCGTTCTTCAGCTGGTCGCTGATCTGGTCGAACTTCAGCTCCTGGCGGTTCTGGTCGTACAGGGTGGCGAAGTGCACGGACTTGCCGCCCGAGTATGCGTACAGCTCGTTGCGCTGCGGCAGGTCACCGATCTCGATGTACTCCGGCAGGGACTCGAACACACCGATCGTGGACGTCGTCGTGACACCGGCGACGGCGATGGCCGGCGTGACGCCGATCGTGACGAGCAGGCCGGCGAGGGCACTGAACCCGACGAATCCGATGAAGGCGCCGACTGCTGAGACGGGCTTGGTCCGCGATGCAGACGTCTTCTGGGCAGACATAGGATGCAGCCTAAACGACACCCCCGACTGAAAGGCTGGCAAGGAACCGCATGACTCGCTGGGAGTACTTCACCACGCCGCTGATGATCCACAACACCACCGCGATCCTCAACAACTACGGGGACGAGGGCTGGGAGCTGGTCCAGATCGTCACCGGGCCCGAGGGCGGTCTCGTCGCCTACCTGAAGCGCCCCAAGGCCGACGCATGAGCGTCTCCGACCGGCTCGCCGAACTCGGCCTGACGATCCCCGCGGTCGCCGCGCCCGTCGCCGCCTACGTGCCCGCCGTCGTGACGGGCCAGTACGTCTACACGGCGGGCCAGCTGCCCTTCGTCGACGGCGCCCTGCCCGTGACCGGCAAGGTCGGTACCGACGTCGACGCGGAAACCGCTGCCGCGCAGGCTCGCGTGGCCGCGCTGAACGCCCTGGCCGCCGTGCAGTCGGTCGCCGGTTCGCTCGACCGCGTGGCCCGTGTCGTCAAGGTCACGGTCTTCGTCGCGTCGGACCCGTCGTTCACCGGCCAGCCCGGTGTCGCGAACGGCGCGTCGACCCTGGTCGGCGAGGTCTTCGGCGACGCCGGCGTCCACGCGCGGAGCGCGGTGGGCGTCGCCGTGCTCCCGCTGGACGCGCCGGTCGAGGTCGAGCTGGTGGTGGAGCTCACCGCCTGACGGCAGCGACCGAAGGAACCAACGTGAGCAGGGCCTCCAATCTGTATCTGACTGGAGGCCCTGCTTCCGTCTGGCGGGACTACATGAGTTCCGCGATGGTCGCCATGATCGTCGGGTCGGCGAGCGTCGTCGTGTCGCCGATGCGGCGGCCCTCGGCCGCGTCGCGGAGCAGCCGCCGCATGATCTTGCCGGAGCGTGTCTTCGGCAGCTCCGGCACGATGACGACCTGGCGCGGCTTCGCGATCGCGCCGATCCGCTTGCCGACCCAGTTGCGGAGCTCCGCGGAGGCGGTCTCGCGGTCGACGTCTGCGGCGGCCTCGGCCGTCAGGATGACGAAGGCGACGACGGCCTGCCCGGTGGTCTCGTCGGCGGCCCCGACCACGGCGGCCTCGGCGACGCCCTCGTGGCCGACCAGGGCGGACTCGATCTCGGCCGTCGACAGGCGGTGTCCCGAGACGTTCATGACGTCGTCGACGCGCCCCTGCACCCAGATGTCGCCCTGCCCGTCGAGCCGCGCGCCGTCGCCGGCGAAGTAGCGGCCGGGGAACCGCGACCAGTACGTCTCCACGAACCGGTCCGGGTCGTTCCAGATCCCGCGGGCCATCGACGGCCACGGCTCGGTGATCGTGAGGTAGCCGCTCTCGCCGGGGTCGGCACGGTTGCCGTCGTCGTCGACGATCTCGGCGACGATGCCCGGCAGGGGCGTCTGCGCGGCGCCGGGCTTGAGCTTCGTGACGCCGGGCAGCGCGGAGATCATGATGGCGCCGGTCTCGGTCTGCCACCACGTGTCGACGATCGGCGTGCGGTCGTGGCCGATGACCTGGCGGTACCACTGCCACGCCTCGGGGTTGATCGGTTCGCCGACGCTGCCGAGCAGGCGGAGGGTCTCGAGGCTGCGGGCCTCCGGGATCTCGCGGCCGGCCTTCATCGCTGCGCGGACCGCCGTGGGTGCCGTGTAGAGGACGGTGACGCCGTACGCGTCGACGAGGTCCCACCAGCGGCCGGGCTTCGGCTCGTCGGGGGTGCCCTCGTAGAGCACCTGCGTGACGCCGTTGGCGAGCGGGCCGTAGACGACGTAGGAGTGGCCGGTGATCCAGCCGATGTCGGCGGTGCACCAGTAGACGTCCTTCTCCGGGTGCATGTCGAAGACGTTCTTGTGCGTGTACGCCGCCTGGGTCAGGTAGCCGCCGGAGGTGTGCACGATGCCCTTCGGCTTCCCGGTCGTGCCCGAGGTGTACAGGATGAACAGCGGGGTCTCGGCGGGGAACGCCTGGGCCTCGTGGGTCGGCGCCGCCTTCGCCAGCTCGTCGTGCCACCAGACGTCGCGGTCGTTCCAGGCGATGTCGTTGCCGCCGCGCTTGACGACCAGGACGTGCTCGACCGTGTCCGTGCCCTCGGCGGTCAGCGCCTCGTCGACTGCGGGCTTGAGCGGTGAGACGGCACCGCGCCGCCACCCGCCGTCCGCGGTGACGACGAGCTTCGCGCCGGCGTCCTCGATGCGGGCACGGAGGCTCTCCGCGCTGAACCCGCCGAAGACGACCGAGTGCACGGCGCCGATGCGGGCGACGGCGAGCATCGTCACGACGGCCTCGGGGATGAGCGGCAGGTACACGACCACCCGGTCGCCCTGGCCGACGCCGAGGTCGGTGAGCATGTTCGCGGCGCGCTGGACCTCGGCGGTCAGCTCGGCGTAGGTGATCCGACGCGTGTCGCCGGGAGCGCCCTCGAAGTGGATCGCCACCCGGTCGCCGTTGCCGGCGCGGACGTGTCGGTCGAGGCAGTTCTCGGCGACGTTGAGCGTGCCGTCGGCGAACCACTTCGCGAACGGGGCGCCCGACCAGTCCAGGGTCTGCGTGAACGGGGTGCGCCAGTCGAGCAGGGAGCGGGACTGCTCGGCCCAGAACGCCTCGCGGTCGGCCGCTGCCGCGTGGTGGAGGTCCTCGCCGGCGACCGCGTCGGCCACGAACTCGGGCGGCGGTGCGAAGGTCGCTCCGTCGTCGCCTCGGGGGTCGGTCTGGGTCGGAGTGGACATCGATGTCCTTTCGCGTCGTTGCGGCCTCTGGTGGCATCCGTCGTGGATGCATGCGTGCGTCCGCCGTGGATGCATGCATCCGCGGCGGGTGCGTGCGTGGCATCCGTCGCCGGTGCCTGCGTGCATCCGGAGACTACCCCTCGGTCGGGTCGGGGCGCGGCACGCCCGGAGGTCGTGTCCGGGGTTGCCCTGGAGGGCCGATCGTGGGGTACAGTAGTTCCCGCTGGACTCGTTTCCGGCGGCATCGAATCGGATTCCCCCCAATCCCTCGATGTCAAGGCGGCACCTGTTCCCCCCAACCGGTGCCGCCTCTTCTGTTTCCCGGGGTCCGACTCGAGCGATGGTGGCTCGTCGGGCTCCGTCGTGTGCCCCGATCCGCGCAGGGACGCCGGTCGCGTGGACAGACCGGTCCATGCTCGTGCATGCATTCTGCATGTTCTTGCGTAGCAGGTGCTACGCACAGTCCGGCCGGGGGAAGCGGGGGTGATGGGTAGCCCCGAGCGCGTCGGTGTCGCATCATCGACCGGGGTACGGCTTTCCGTTTCGGGGGACAAACCGGTCCGTTGGTGGGGCACTCCGACGTTGTCCACAGAAGTGGGGACCGTCTCGGCTGAGGGCTGACGGGCTCCCTACCGTCGGCGGCATGCCCCTGCACCGTGCTCGACTTCTTCCCCGCGCGTCGGCGCCTTCCGCGTCGACATCGCCTGCGTTCTCGGTGCCGGCACCGGCGCGGGCGCATGTTCCGTCGGCGCCGTTCCTGCCCGGAGCAGCGCCGCCGGCTCGTCGCCGGGCGTCCGTGGTCGTCGAGTTCGAGGAACTCGCCGCCCTGGTGGCCGATGCCACCGTGACGGACGTCCTGGTGGTCGGTGGCGTGGGCACGTGGGTCGACCGCGGCACCGGCCTCGAAGCCGTCCAGCCGCGACTGACTGAGGCGCGTGCCCGCGAACTCGCGACCCGACTCGTCGCGCTCGGCGGGCGCCACGTCGACGAGACCACCCCGTGCGCGGACGTCCGGCACGGGGACGGCGTCCGGGTCCACGTCGTCCTCGCCCCGGTGTCCGTCGGGGGCACCGCCGTGTCGATCCGACTGCCACAGGTCCATCGACCCTCCCTCGCCACCCTCGAACGCGGCGGGACCTTCGCGTTCGTCCCGCGGTCGGTCGTCGAGGACGCCGTCGCTGCGCGCCGGAACGTCCTGGTCACCGGCGCGACCGGCAGCGGCAAGACCACCCTGCTCGCGGCGATGCTCGGGAACGTCCCCGTCGACGAGCGGATCGTGACGGTGGAGGACGTCGCGGAGCTCCGGATCGCCCATCCGCACGTCGTCGCGCTCGAGGCGCGGCAGGCGAACGCCGAGGGGGTCGGCGCACTCGGACTCGACCGGCTCGTGCGCGAGGCGCTGCGGATGCGCCCCGACCGGATCGTCGTGGGGGAGTGCCGCGGCGCCGAGGTCCGTGAACTCCTCTCCGCCCTGAACACCGGGCACGACGGGGGAGCCGGCACCGTGCACGCCAACGGCATCGCCGACGTGGCCGCGCGCCTCGAAGCACTCGGGGCACTCGCCGGCCTCGGTGCCGAGGCGCTCGCCCGGCAGGCCGTCAGCGCGTTCGACCTGGTCCTGCACGTGGAGCGACGCGCAGGCCAGCGGCGGCTCGGTGGCGTGGGCAACTTGCGCGTCGGCCCGGACGGGAGGCTCGAGGTGCGCCCGGCGGACGGGCTGCGGTGAGACGACCCACACCCGACGGCCCGGCGCGGGTGGCCGGGGTGCTCGACCGGGTGGCGACGCTGGTCGCGGCAGGCGTCCCGCCGCCGCGGGCCTGGCGGCTCGTCGGCGGGCTGCCCGGGGTCGGAGGACCCGCCCAGCAGGACATCCTCGTCGTCCTCCGCGTGGCGGACCGGTCGGGAGCTCCCGTCGCGGAGACCCTCCGCGGGCTCGCCGGCGCGCTCCGACGAGCCGCGGCATCGGACCGGGCGATCCGGGTCGCCCTGGCGGGCCCGCGGACGAGCGCCCGGGTCGTGCTCGCGCTGCCGCTCTTCGGGTTGGGGCTCGGTGCGGCCTGGGGTGCCGGTGCCGTCGAGGTCCTGGTCGGTTCACCGGCCGGTTGGGCGTGCTCTTGCACCGCGGCCGCCCTCGTCCTGGCAGGGCGACGGTGGACCGCCCGGCTGGTCCGTTCCGCGACCCCCGACGGCCGAGTCCCCGGGGTACTCCTCGACGCCTGGGCCGTGGCGGTCGCCGGAGGCGGGTCGTGGACCACCGCCGGGCAGGCAGTCGCCGAGGCGTCCGCGGGAGCCGCTCCGCCCGCCGGGGACGTGCACCGGCTGCGGGAGGTCCTCGACCTCGCCCGGCGTGCGGGGGTGCCCGCCGCGGGGTTGCTCCGCCGCGCCGCCGAGGACGTGCGTGACGAGGCCGCTGCCGACGGGCTCGTGGCGGCGGAACGACTGGCCGTCCGACTGGTGCTGCCACTCGGGGTCTGCATCCTGCCGGCGTTCGTGCTCGTGGGGGTGGTGCCCGTCGTGGTCGGGGTCCTCTCCTCCACGGTGGGCGGGGCCGCGTGACCTGTCCACAGATGGCGCCGAGGCCGCTTCGTCGACACCCCAGCCAGGACACGCTGGTCCCACCGAACAGAAAGGACGGACTCCATGAGCACCACGTCATCCCCCGACCGCCGCACCCGTCGGGCCATCCGCCACCACCGTCGCCCGCGTCGCCTCGTCGCCCGGTGGTCGTCCCGGCTGCGGGACGACCGGGGATCGGCCACCGCCGAGTACGCGGTCGTCATCCTCGCCGCCGTTGCCTTCGCGGGTGTGCTCGTCGCGGTCATGCGCTCCGGCGAGGTCCAGACCATCCTCACCGACCTCGTCCGTGGCGCGCTCTCGCTGTGAGCGCGGCTCCGTGACCGTCGAGTTCGCGGTGGCGCTCCCCGTGGTGGCGATCGTGTTGACCGCCCTCGTCGCGGCCGTCCTCGTCGTCGACGCGCAGGGCCGTCTGCAACTCGCCGCAGCCACCGCCGCCCGGGCGATCGGGCGTGACGACGAGTACCAGGGCCGGTCCGCGGCCGACCGGATCGCTCCGGGGGTCTCGGTCGTCGTCCGGTCGGACGGTGACCTGGTCTGCGTCGACGCCACGCGCGGGGGGACCGGTCCCTTCGCGGCGCTCCCGCTGACCGCGACGGGGTGTGCCGCGGCCCGAGGGGGCTGACGTGACGATCCCTGACGGCCAACGCGGCTCGGCGACCGTGCTGCTCGTGGCGGTCCTCGGCGTGGGGGTCCTCGTCGGGTCGACGGCGCTCGCCGCCGCCGGCCACCGCACGCAGGCCCTCCGCGCCCAGGGCGCCGCCGACGCCGCCGCCGTGGGCACCGCGGCGGCCGCCACCGGGCTGGTACCGGGGGAGCCGTGTGCGGTCGCGACCCGGATCGCCACGGCGAACGGGGCCGCCCTCGACGCCTGCGAACTCGTCGCCACCACGGCCCGCGTCCGCGTGGTCGTGGGCACCGGACCGTTCGTCGTCGGCGCACTCGCGGTGGCCGGTCCGGCAGGCGACCCGCCCGAACACTATGTGTATGGTGTGCCTGTCGGCCCGCGGTCACCGATGTCCCGGTCGACCCGGACACGCTCGTGGCCAGGGCCGATCAGCACCATCGATCAAGGAGACACGTGCCAGGCACGAAGAAGCTCGTGATCGTCGAGAGCCCTGCGAAGGCGAAGACGATCGCGCAATACCTCGGTGACGGATACGAAGTCCAGGCCTCGGTCGGACACATCCGCGACCTCGTCGAGCCGAAGAACCTGCCGCCCGAGCTCAAGAAGGGCTCCCTCGGCAAGTTCTCGGTGGACGTCGACAACGGCTTCGAGCCGTACTACGTCGTGTCCGACGCCAAGAAGAAGACCGTCTCCGAGCTGAAGCGCGCCCTCAAGGACGCCGATGAGCTCTACCTCGCAACAGATGAAGACCGCGAGGGTGAAGCGATCGCGTGGCACCTGCTGCAGGTCCTGAAGCCGAAGGTCCCCGTCAAGCGGATGGTCTTCCACGAGATCACGAAGGAGGCGATCCAGCGCGCGCAGGAAGCCACCCGTGAGCTCGACACCGCCCTCGTCGACGCGCAGGAGACCCGCCGCATCCTCGACCGGCTGTACGGGTACGAGGTCTCCCCGGTCCTGTGGCGCAAGGTCGCCCCCGGCCTGTCCGCCGGCCGCGTGCAGTCCGCCGCCACCCGTCTCGTCGTCGACCGCGAGCGCGAGCGCCTGGCCTTCGTGTCCGCCAACTACTGGGACCTCTCCGCCCGGTTCGAGAAGGCCGGCGAGTCCTCCTTCTCGGCGCGACTCGCCCGGATCCACGGCACCCGCGTCGCCTCCGGCCGTGACTTCGACGACCGCGGCACGCTCAGCGGTGACGTCGTCCGGCTCGACGAGGCCGCTGCCGCGTCGCTGACGACGGTCCTCGAGCGCGCCGGTGACGCCACCGTCCGCAGCGTCGACTCGAAGCCGTACACGCGACGCCCGGCCGCGCCGTTCACCACGTCGACGCTCCAGCAGGAAGCCGCGCGCAAGCTCCGTCTGTCCCCGCGACAGACGGCTCGCGCTGCGCAGACCCTGTACGAGAACGGCTACATCACCTACATCCGTACCGACTCGGTCTCGCTCTCGAAGCAGGCCATCGACGCGGCCCGCAAGCAGGCAGCGGACCTGTACGGCTCGGCCACCGTGCCCGACAAGCCCCGCCTGTACGCGAGCAAGAGCAAGAACGCGCAAGAGGCGCACGAGGCGATCCGTCCCGCCGGCGACTCCTTCCGCACCCCGCAGGACCTGCAGGGCACCCTGACCGGTGTCGAGTGGCGCCTCTACGACCTCATCTGGAAGCGCACCATCGCGTCACAGATGGCGGACGCGAAGGGTTCGACCGCGTCGATCGTGCTCGGCATCTCCTCCACCGAGTCGGTCGAGGGCATCGCCTCGACCGCGAACGGCACGGATGCCGAGTTCACCGCATCCGGCACCGTCATCACGTTCCGCGGCTTCCTCAGTGCCTACGAAGAAGGCCGTGACGAGGACCGCCACGAGTCGTCCGAGCGTGCGGGCCAGGACGTCGCCCTGCCGAACGTGGCCCAGGGCGAACACCTCGCGGTCACCGACGTCGAGGCGAAGGGGCACGACACCACCCCGCCGCCGCGCTTCACCGAGGCGAGCCTCATCAAGACGCTGGAAGAGCTGGGGATCGGGCGTCCGTCGACCTACCCCACGATCAGCCCGACGATCATCGACCGCGGCTACGTCTCGCTCCGCGGCACGCAGCTGGTGCCGAACTGGATCGCGTTCAGCGTCGTGCGCCTGCTCGAGGAGTACTTCGGCGAGCTCGTGGAGTACGACTTCACCGCCGAGATGGAAGAAGACCTCGACCGCATCGCCCGCGGCGACGCCGACCGGGTGGACTGGCTCAAGGGCTTCTACTTCGGTGGCGGCGAGGACGACCAGCGGGGCCTGCGGACGGTCATCGACAACCTCGGTGAGATCGACGCCCGCGAGATCAACTCGGTCGAGCTCGCTCCGGGCCTCACGCTCCGGATCGGTCGGTACGGCCCCTACATCGAGGTGCCGAGCGACGACCCCGAGAAGCCGCGGCGGGTGAACGTGCCCGAGGACCTCGCTCCCGACGAACTGACCGTCGAGAAGGCGAAGGAACTCGTCGACGCACCGGTGATCGGCGACCGTGTCGTCGGGATCAACCCGGAGACCGGCAAGGAGGTCCTGGCGAAGGACGGCCGCTTCGGCCCCTACGTCACGGAGCGCACCCCGGAGCCCGAACCCACCGTGGACCCGAAGACCGGCGAGGTCGTCGAAGCGCCCGCAGCGGCAGAGGCCCCCGCGGCCGACGCGGCTACTGCGACCGCGACGAGCGAGACGGCGTCGGCGACGGCGAAGAAGGCCCCCGCCAAGAAGGCGCCTGCGAAGAAGACGACGAAGAAGGCCGCGGCGCCGAAGGAACGCACCGCTTCGCTCTTCAAGTCGATGGACCCGCAGACCGTCGACCTCGAGACCGCGCTGAAGCTCCTCGACCTTCCCCGCGTCGTGGGCCAGGACCCGGAGACGGGCAACGACATCACGGCGCAGAACGGCCGGTACGGGCCGTACCTGAAGAAGGGGACCGACACCCGAACCCTGCCCGGCGAGGACGCGATCTTCGACATCGACCTGCCCGGCGCACTCGAGCTGTTCGCGCAGCCGAAGTACGGCGGCAACCGCACCGCGAGCGCCGCGCTCAAGGAGTTCGACGCCGACCCGGTGTCCGGCAAGCCGATCAAGATGAAGGACGGCCGGTTCGGCCCGTACGTCACCGACGGTGAGACGAACGCGACCATCCCGAAGGGCGAGGACGTCGAGGCCGTCGACCACGCCCGCGCGGTCCAGCTCATCGCCGACAAGCGTGCCAAGGGGCCGGTCAAGAAGAAGACCCCGGCCCGTCGGACGGCGGCCAAGAAGAAGTGACCGGTCGCTTCATCACGCTCGAGGGCGGCGACGGCGCGGGCAAGACGACCCAGGCGGAGCTGCTCTCGGCGTGGCTCGGTGCGCACGGTCGGACCGTTGTCCGCACCCGCGAGCCCGGCGGCACCGACCTCGGCGTCCAGATCCGGCAGATGGTCCTGCACGAGCGGGGCCACGTCGCGCCCCGGGCCGAGGCGCTGCTGTACGCGGCCGACCGAGCCCAGCACGTCGAGACGGTCGTCCGTCCGGCGATCGCACGCGGCGAGGTCGTCCTGCAGGACCGCTACATCGATTCGTCCGTCGCCTACCAAGGCGTGGCGCGCGGGCTCGGCGCCGAGCAGGTCCGGTCCGTCTCGGAGTGGGCAGCGGACGGCCTGGCACCGGACCTCACGATCCTGCTCGACCTCGACGTCACCGTCGGACGCGCCCGGGTGGCCGCGGCGCGGGGCGACACGTTCGACCGCCTCGAGTCCGAGGCTGCGGCGTTCCACGAGTCCGTCCGTCAGGCCTTCCTCGCGATGGCCGAGGCCGAGCCGGCACGCTTCCTGGTGGTCGACGCCTCGGCCCCGACCGACACCGTGCAGGACGCGGTCCGTCGAGCGGTCGCCCCGCTCGTCGGGATCGACCCGGCATGACGGTGGTCACTGACAGGATGGTCCCGTGAGCGTGTGGGACGGCCTGACCGGGCAGGAAGAAGCGGTCGCGTCGCTGCGCAACGCGGCCGAGTCCACCGACGGCACCGGTGGCATGACGCACTCGTGGCTCATCACCGGCCCGCCCGGGTCGGGGCGTTCGAACGTGGCGACCGCCTTCGCCGCGGCGCTCGTGGGCAACGGCCCCGACGACGACCACACCCTGCGGCAGATCACCGCGAAGACCCATCCCGACGTCTCGGTGCTCACGACCCAACGCGTGATCATCACGATCGACGAGATCCGGCAGCTCGTCACCTCGTCGTACTACTCGCCGTCGGTCGGCCGCTACCGCGTCGTCATCATCGAAGACGCCGACCGCATGACCGAGCGCACCTCGAACCTGCTGCTCAAGGCGCTCGAGGAACCCCCGGAGCGCACGGTGTGGATCCTCTGTGCCCCGAGTGAGGCCGACCTGCTGCCGACGATCCGGTCGCGCGTCCGCTCGGTCCGCCTGCGCGTGCCCGGCATCGAGTCCGTCGCCGACCTGCTCGTCGCCCGGACCGGTGTCGACCGTGCCCTCGCGATGGATGCTGCTCGTCAGGCGCAGAGCCACATCGGCATGGCACAGCGCCTCGCCACGAGCGAGCCGGCACGAGACCGTCGCCGCCGGACCCTGACGACCGTGCTCGGTGTGCGGAGCGTTGGCGATGCCGTCATGGCGGCCGCCGAACTCCTCGCCGTCGCCGACGAAGACGCGAAGTCCATCACCGAGCAGCGCGACTCCGAAGAGCGCGACGCAGCCCTGCGCTCGCTCGGGGTCGAACCCGGCGGGACGATCCCGCCGGCGCTCCGGTCGCAGCTCCGTTCCCTCGAGGACGACCAGAAACGCCGGGCCACCCGCAGCCTGCGTGACGGCCTCGACCGGATCCTGGTCGACGTCTCGTCCCTGTACCGCGACCTGCTCCTGCTGGGGCTCGGAGCCCCCGCGGAACCGGTCAACCTGGCCATGCAGGACCAGCTCGAACACGCGCTGCCGACGACACCGCCCGCTGCCGCGCTCGAGGTCCTCGACGCCGTGGCCCTGGCGCGCCAGCGCATCGCGGCGAACGTGGCGGCACTCCTGGCGCTCGAAGCACTGCTCGTCACCATCGCCCGCGCCCGCCGCTGAGGCACGGCGTGCGACAATCACGGCATGCCCGACGCTGAACCCGGCCTGCGCGAACGGAAGCGCCGCGCCACCCGGCGCGCCATCCAGCAGGCTGCGCTCCGGATCGCCATCGAGGACGGCCTCGGCGCGGTGACGGTGGACGAGATCTCCCGGCGGGCCGACGTCTCGCCCCGGACGTTCTTCAACTACTTCCCGAGCAAGGAGCAGGCGATCCTCGGGGACGACCCGCAGCTGCCCGACGACGCGGCGTTGCAGGCGTTCGTCGACGGTGGTCCGAGCGGTGACCTGCTCGCGGACATCGGCACGCTGCTCGTGCACTCCACGCGCGAACTGATCGAGGAGCGCGGGCTCATCGAGGAGCGGCAGCAGGTCCTCCGCGCGAACCCGGAGCTGTTCAGCCGTCGCATGGCGTCGATGAAGGAGTTCCAGGCGGAGCTGCAGGCGGCCGTCACGCGCCGTCTCGAACACGCCGACCCGGAGCTCGCCGCCGACGCCGAGGCACTCCGCCGTCGCGCGGGTCTCGCGGCCATCGTCGCCCTCGCCGCCCTGCGCCACGCGTGGTGGGAGTGGTCGGGTTCCGAGGCCGGAACACACCTGGTCGACGAGCTCGAACGGTCATTCTCCGAGCTCGGCGTGCTGGTTTCGCGTTCACTCGTCTGAACCTGTATAGTCATTGCTCGTGCCACTCCGGACATGGAGTGTGCGCCGCCTTAGCTCAGTCGGTAGAGCGATTCACTCGTAATGAATAGGTCGTCGGTTCGATTCCGACAGGCGGCTCCGTGAACACCCCGGTCAGACCCACTCGAAGTGGCTCTGACCGGGGTTTTCGTATTCCGGACGAAACCCGTGTCCCTCGCCCGAGGGACAGACGTCGGGCGCGTTCGCGGGCTACCCTTGTCCGCGAAACGGGGGACACGATGACCGACCACCAGCCCAGCGCTCCACCGGCGGTGCCGCCGTGCTGAAGCGTGTCCTGGTCATCGTCGTGGTCGCTGCCACCGCCGGAGCCCTCGCGGTCACCGCGGCAGCCGTGCCCGAGTCCCGTGCCACGTCCGCCTCGACCTCGTCGCCGAGCACCGGTCCGTCCGCGACCCCGACGGCGTCCGCGACCGGCCCCGCGTACCTCGCGGACCGCGAGCCGACCTTCTCCGAGGACTTCGACACCCCCGCAGCAGCGGGCGGCCCGTTCGCCGAGACGTACCGGAACTCGTGGCAGCCGTACCCCGACGGTACGGGCGGTAAGTACTACTCGGACAAGCTCATCAGCGCCCACGACGGCTACCTGGACGTCGCGATGGACGGGGAGCACGGCGCTGCCGGAACGTTCGGCACGCCCACCGGCGCCTGGTCACACGTCGGCGGCACCTTCAGCATCCGTGCGCGGGCGACCGGTGGCGACGGCAACGGGATCGCGGTCATGCTCTGGCCGACGTCGAACGCCTGGGCGGACGGCGAGCTGAACTACCCGGAGGGGCAGTTCAACGGCTCACCGCGCGTCTTCCACCACTCGATGCTCCAGGGGCTCGAGAAGCGGACCGAGCACTACAACACCCGGGTGTCCTGGAACGACTGGCACACCTACACGACCGAGTGGGTGCCGGGGAAGATCATCCGGTACTACCTCGACGGCAAGCTCGTGTTCACGGTGCCGCGCAACGTGCCCACCACGCCGCACCGCTACATGTTCCAGATCGGCAATTGGGGCGACCCGGGGCACGTGCAGATCGACTGGGTCCGCACCTACGACACGGAGTGACCAAACCCCCCGGACGGGGGCTCCGAATCAGTCCGGTCGTACGACCCGACACCCGTGTGCTCGCGTCGATGACCCGAACCTCGACGCGGGTGCGCGGGCGGGAACGATCCCCGTTCTGGGGATTCCCTTGCCGGGCCACTCGGACAACGATGGGACACGAACCCGTTCCGTCGTCACCGAGAGGTCGTCATGCTGCTGTCCCTGGTCTACATGAGCGCAGCGAACGAGGTGTTCGACCAGGAGCGGCTCGACGCACTGCTCGAGCACGCACGGGTCCGCAACACCGCGTCCGGCCTGTCCGGTCTGCTCGTCTACAAGGACGGCCGGTTCATGCAGCTGCTCGAGGGCCCCGAGGCAGCCGTGCTCGAGACGTACCAGCGCATCATCGACGACCCGCGGCACACCGACGTCGGCCTGCTCGTCGAGGAGCGCATCCACACCCGGCGTTTCGGCGAGTGGAAGATGGCGTTCCACCGGGAGGCCGAAGCCGACCTGCCCGACGGCTTCGACTCGTTCCTCGCCGAGGGCGATGCGAGCGCCGACACGAGCCGTGCCCGTGAGCTCCTGCGCTGGTTCCGGAACCACCCGATGGCCGCCCCGGACGCCGCGCTCGGCAAGCACCGCCGCTGACGACCCGAGGCGGGGCCCGCCGCAGCCCACCCCGCGCTGGTAGACAGGACCCATGACGGTTCGCTGGGGAGTCATCGGCACAGGCGGCATCGCACGGTCCTTCGTGGGTGACTGCACCGCGGCCGGCATCGTGTTCACGGCCGTGGGCAGCCGCACCCGGGAACACGCCGAGGCCTTCGCCGCCGAGTTCGGCATCGAGCGGGCCCACGGTTCCTACGAGGACCTGGTGGCGGACGACGACGTCGACGCGGTCTACGTCGCGACCCCGCACGTCCGGCATGCCGAGGACGCCCTGCTCGCGATCCGGGCGGGCAAGCACGTCCTGGTCGAGAAGGCCTTCACGATGACCGCTGACGAGGCCCGGACGGTCGTCGACGCGGCTCGGCAGGCGGGCGTCGCGGTGATGGAGGCGATGTGGACCCGGTTCCTGCCCCAGATGGCGATGATCCGCGAGGTCGTCGCCGAGGGACGGATCGGCCGTCCGGTGGTGGTCGAGGCGACCCACCACCAGGCCCTCCCGACGGACCCCGGCCACCGGTTGCGCGACCCGGCACTCGGCGGGGGCGCGATGCTCGACCTCGGGATCTACCCGGTGTCCTTCGCGGTGGACGTGCTCGGGGTGCCGACCGCGCTGGTCGCAGCCGGGACGCTGAGCGAGCAGGGCGTCGACGAGCAGATGGGTCTGGTCATGACGCACGAGGGCGGTGCGCAGTCGATGATCCACTTCGGGATGGACCTGCGGAGCCCGAACACGGCGTCGATCATCGGCGAGACCGGCCGCATCGACCTCGACTCCACCTGGTACACGCCGACCACCTGGCGGATCCGTGACCGCGACGGTGCCGTGGCCGAGGAGTTCGACGGCCGCGAGGAGCTCGCCGGCTACGCGCACGAGGCCCGCGCCTTCGAGACGATGATCACGTCGGGCCGCCACGACGGCGGCCCGATGGACCCGGACGAGACCGTCGCGATCATGGCGGTGCTGGACGAGGCACGACGCCAGGTCGGGGTCCGGTACCCGGCCGACGGTCCCGTCACGGCTCCCTGATCCGGCTCCCGTCCGCCACGGATCCCGGATCCGGCCTGGAGGCTCCTGCCGCAGTTCCGTAGGATCGGTCGCGATGTCCGAGCAGCAGCCCACCCCGCGTTCCGTCCCGGAGCGGTTCCGCGCCGCCGTCACCGCGGTGCGCGCCTCCGCCGCGCGACGCCCGGTCCCCTGGATCGCCGGTGGTCTCGCGGCGCTGCTCGTGGTCGGTTCCGGTGGGGCCGTCGCCGTCGCGGCGGCCACGACCCCGGACTCCCGGACCGCTGCGGCGCCGAGCCCGACCCGGACCGCGTCCTCGGCTCCGGACCGGACGACGACCACGAAGCGCCCGACCACGAAGCCGTCCCCCACCCCGACCGCCGATGCCCGCGCGGTGCCGGATGACCTCGCCGGTCCGTCCGCGCTCCGGACCTGCTCGATCGCGACGGCTGCGTCGGCGAGCGGCCTCGGCGACTTCGAGGGGTACGTGATGGACGCGAAGACGGGCAAGGTCCTGTTCTCGAAGCACGGCGAGCGGGCCGCCCAGACCGGCAGCGTCATGAAGACCCTGACCTCGGCGACCGCGCTCTCGGTGCTCGGGGGCGACCACCGCATCCCGACGACCGTCGCACGGGAGTCCGCGAACACCGTCGCCCTGGTCGGCCACGGCGACGCGACGCTGTCCGCCGGTGGCGGCACGGTGTACCCGGGCGCCCCGACCCTCGCCCAGCTCGCGCAGCAGGTGAAGGCGAAGGTCGGCGACACCCCGGTCACCACGATCGTCACCGACGACTCGTACTGGAGCGACGCCGACGCCTGGGACCCCACGTGGCCGGTGTCCGAACGCACCATCGGGTACCAGCCGAAGGTCACGGCGCTCATGGTCGACGGTGACCGGGCGAACCCCGCAGCGGCGACCTCGCCCCGGTCGGAGGACCCGGTCGGACGCGCCGGCATCGCCTTCCGGACGGCACTGGCGAACGCTGGTGTCGCTGGCGCCGGGTCCGCGCAGATCGTCAAGCGGGCGACCACCGGCACCGAGACGATCGCCACGGTGTCGTCGCAGCCGGTGTCGACGCTCATCGGGCAGATGATCCCGAACTCGGACAACACCCTGGCCGAGATGCTCGCCCGGGTGTCCTCGAAGGAGTCAGGCTCGAACGGTTCGGCGGCGTCGCTGTCGTCCGTGTACCAGTCGGCACTGCGCTCCTACGGCCTCGACCCGGCCGGCATCGTGATCAAGGACGGCTCGGGCGAGAGCGCCTCGAACGCTGTGTCGCCGGAGTTCGTCGCACACCTCATGGTGCAGGTCGCCTCCGGCGCGAAGGGCCTCGGCACGCTCGCGAACGCCCTGCCGGTGTCCGGCCAGTCCGGCACCCTGGCCAGCCGGTTCACCGGCGCGAACGCCGTCGCGCGCGGCAAGGTGCACGCGAAGACCGGCTGGATCGACAGCGCCAACACCCTCGGCGGCTACATCGACGCTGCCGACGGGTCGCGGCTGACCTTCGCCTTCTACGCCATCGGATCGCCGCGTGCAGCGGCACTGCCGGCACTCGACGCGGTGACCGCCGCGACCTACTCGTGCGGGAGCAAGCTCACCGGCTCCTGAGCCGACGGGTGTTGGATGGACCCATGGCAAGAGCACTGCTCGTCGTGGACGTCCAGAACGACTTCACCGAGGGCGGTGCGCTCGCGGTCACCGGGGGAGCGGCGCTCGCGAAGCGCATCACCGCGTTCCTCGGTCGGCACGGGGACGAGTACGACCTGATCGTGGCGTCCCGCGACTGGCACCACGGCGACGACGACAACGGCGGACACTTCGCCGGACCCGACGGACCCGACTTCGTCGACACGTGGCCGGTGCACTGCGTCGCCGGGACACCCGGTGCCGACTACCACCCCGATCTCGACACCGCACTGATCGACGTCGACGTCCGCAAGGGGCAGGGCACGCCGGACTACTCGGCGTTCCAGGCCCGGACCGAGGCGGGCGTCCCGCTGGCCGAGGTGCTCGCCGAGCGCCGCGTGCACACGATCGACGTCGTGGGCATCGCGACCGACCACTGCGTCCGTGCCTCGGCGCTCGACGCCCGTGCCGCGGGCCTCGACGTCGCCGTGTACGAGGACCTGGTGGCCGGGGTCGACGTCGAGCGCAGCGCCCGGGCGCTCGACGAGATCCGGGCGGCCGGCGGACACGTCGACCGCAGCGACATGGACGAGGGCCTCGCGAACCCAGGAGGAGCACGACTGTGACCGACACCACCACGAACGAAACCACCACGAACGAAACCACCACCACCACCGTCGCCGACGAGCACGTCCGCGTCGAGGGCGTCCCCACCGGACTCTTCATCGGCGGCACCTGGCGCGCCTCGTCGAGCGGGTCCACCTTCGCCGTGCACGACCCGTCGACCGGTGCCGTCTTGGCCGAGGTCGCCGACGCCACCCCCGAGGACGGCATCGCCGCCCTCGACGCAGCCGCCGCGGCGCAGGAGTCGTGGGCAGCGACGGCCCCACGCACGCGCTCGGACATCCTGCGCCGGGCCTTCGACCTGGTGCACGAGCACGCCGACGACCTCGCGGCCCTGATGTCGCTCGAGATGGGCAAGCCCCTGGCCGAGGCCCGCGGTGAGGTCGTCTACGGCGGCGAGTTCCTGCGGTGGTTCTCGGAGGAAGCCGTCCGCATCACCGGCGACTACCGCACGAACCCCGAGGGCACCGGCCGCGCGATCGTGCTGAAGCGTCCGGTCGGCCCCGTGTACGCGATCACCCCGTGGAACTTCCCGCTCGCGATGGCGACGCGGAAGATCGGCCCGGCCCTGGCCGCCGGCTGCACGGTGGTCGCGAAGCCGGCCGATCTCACCCCGCTGACGACCCTGTTCCTGGTCGAGCTGTTCCGCCGTGCCGGGCTGCCGGACGGCGTGCTCAACGTGATCCCGTCGAGTGACGCCAAGGGACTGTCCGAGCCGATCATCGCCGACCCGCGCCTGCGGAAGCTGACGTTCACCGGTTCGACCCCGGTCGGTTCTGCGCTCCTCAAGCAGGCGGCGGACAATGTGCTCAAGACGAGCATGGAGCTCGGCGGCAACGCGCCGCTGCTCGTGTTCGACGACGCCGATCTCGACAAGGCGGTGGACGCGGCGATGCTCGCGAAGTTCCGCAACACGGGCGAGGCCTGCACCGCCGCGAACCGGTTCTTCGTGCAGGACGGCATCGCCGATGCGTTCGTCGCGGCCCTCACCGCGAAGGTGGACGCCCTGCGCGTCGGCCGGGGCACCGAGGACGGCACGACGCTCGGACCGCTCATCGACGACCGGGCCGTGGACAAGGCCGCGTCGCTCGTCGACGACGCACTCGGCCGCGGTGCCCGGCTCGTCACGGGCGGCCACCGGATCGACCGCCCGGGCACCTTCTACGAGGCGACGGTGATCGACGACGTGCAACCCGGCTCGGAGATCATGACGACGGAGATCTTCGGACCAGTCGCCTCGGTCACGCGCTTCAGCACCGAGGACGAGGGGATCCGGCTCGCCAACGACACCGAGTACGGGCTCATCGCCTACGCCTTCACGACCGACTTCCGGCGTGGTCAGCGGCTCGCCGAGCGCCTGGAGACGGGCATGCTCGGGCTGAACACGGGCGTCGTCTCGAACGCGGCGTTCCCGTTCGGCGGGGTGAAGTCCTCGGGCCTCGGCCGCGAGGGGTCGCACGAGGGCATCGAGGAGTACCTCGAGACCGTCTACGTGCTGACGCCGGACCCCTTCGCCGCCTGAGCCAGAGCCTTACCCCGAGCCCGGATCGACGGTACGGCCGCGGTACTCGCGGCCGTACCCGAACTCACACGAGCAGCTGGTGCTTCGCCAGGTCGCGGTAGAGCGGTGTCGACTCCACGAGCTCGGAGTGCGTGCCGCTGCCGACGACGCGGCCGTGCTCGAGCACGACGATCACATCGGAGTCGACCACCGTCGACAGCCGGTGGGCGATCACGAGCAGGGTGCGGTCCTCGGCGACGGCGTCGATCGCGAGCCGCATCTTCTGCTCGTTGACCCCGTCGAGTGACGACGTCGACTCGTCGAGCAGCAGGATCGGGGGAGCGGCGAGCAGCGCGCGGGCGATGGCCAGGCGCTGCCGTTCCCCACCGGAGAGCATCACGCCGTCCTCACCGACCTGCGCGTCGAGACCGCGGGGATCGCGGTGCAGGACCTCGCCGAGGTTGACCGCCTCGAGCACCCGGACGCAGTCGTCCTCGGTGGCGTTCGGCGACCCGAGCAGCAGGTTGGCGCGGATCGTGCCCGCGAGCACGGGGGCATCCTGCTCGACGTAGCCGATCTGGGCGCGGAGCTCGTCGCGGTCCATGCCGCGGACGTCGATGCCACCCAGGCGGATGACGCCGTCGGTGGGGTCGTAGAACCGCTCGATCAGCGCCAGGGTCGTCGACTTGCCGGCACCGGACGGACCCACGAGTGCGACGCGTGAGCCGCGGGGCACCCGGAACGACACGTCGTGGAGCACCACGTCGTCGGCCGGGCGCTCGTCGTCGACGTGATCCGGGCCTCCTGGACGATCTGCGGGGTCGGACGCGACCGCGCCGTCGGCACCCGAGGCATCCGCCTGGGCGCGGTACCGGAACGAGACGTGCTCGAACGCGATGGCGTCGTCGGTGGCGACCGCTGCGGCGGGCCGGACCGACTCGTCGTCCTGGGACTCCGTCGGCAGGTGCAGGATCTCCTCGATCCGGCCGAGGGCGCCGAGCGCCTGGGCGACGGCGACGGCCGCGCCCATCGCCTGGCCGAGCGGCATGATCATCATGAAGAGCAGCAGGATGAACGTGATGAGCGTCGCGATGGTGATGGTGCCGGCTGCGACCTGTGCCCCGCCGACGCCCAGGACGGCGATGAACGCGACCTGCATGACGATGCTCGCGACGGGGACGACGAAGGCGGACATCTTGGCGATGTCGAGGCCGCGCTTGTAGGCCTCGGTCGCGTGGCCGTCGACCTCGCGCACCTCGCGTGCGGTGGCGCCGGCCGCACGGATCGTGCGGACCGCGCCGATCCCGCGTTCGACGGCGGCGGTGAGGTCGCCGACCTTCTCCTGCGCACGCTTCGAGGCGACCCGGATGCGACGGCTCAGCCCGCCGACGACGACGATGGCGATCAGGACGATCACGATCACGATGCCGAGCAGCAGCGGGTCGATGATCGCCATCGCGACGATGGCGCCGATGAACGTGAGCGCGCCGCCGATCGACTCGATCAGTCCCTGGGTCAGGACGGCCCGCAGGAGCGTGGTGTCGCTGCCGACGCGGGACACCAGGTCACCGGTCCGGCGGGTGTCGAACTCCGAGATCGGCAGGTTGAGGATGCGGGCGATGAGCTTGCGGCGGGTGGAGAGCACGACGCCCTCGCCCGCGCGCTGCAGCAGGAAGTGCTGGACGCCGTTCAGCACCCCCGCGACGATGACGAGCCCGACCAGCAGCCACACGAGCGTGCTGAGGGTGTTGCCCTGCTGCACCGCGGTGATGACCTGGTTGACCAGGAGCGGCTGCGCGAGCGAGGCCCCCGCCCCGAGGACGCTCAGCACGATGATCACGACCATCGCGGGCTTGTTCTCGAACAGGTAGGACAGCAGGCGACCGAACGTGGCGCGGGGGCCGTCGGAGGTCTTCGGGCGTGCGAAGGGGAAGCTCATCGTGTTCCTAGTTTCTGCCGTACTTCTTGTGCACTGCCTGTCGGCTGACACCGAGCAGCGTCGCGATCTCCTGCCACGAGGCACCGGCGGTGCGGGCACGTCGCGCGGCGAGCTCTTCGGTCCGGTCGAGCTCACGGCGCAGTTCCCGCACGTTGGCGAGGGCGGAGAACGGGTCGTCCCCTGATGCTCCGGCCGCGAGGCTCGTGATGGTCGGTCGGTCCATGCCTGTCAACCTACATTGACGCACCGACATCCGTCAACCTGCGTTGACGGCGACTCGCCGCGCTGCATCGGGTGCGCAGACGCCGGCGTCTTCGTTCGACGCCGCCACGCGCGCGAGACGCCGCCGAATCCGGCGGCGTCTCGGCGGGCATGCGGCGTCCCGCTGACACGACGGCGTGTTGCGCGGGGAGCAAGGCGCGCGCACGACGAACGGGAGGCCCGGTGCCAGCTGGCACCCCTCCCTCGCAGGCTCGGTCGGCGCACCCCGCGCAACGCTTCGCGTCGCTGCTGAGCGGGGTGCGCCCGTCCCGCGGGTGGTCGCCGATCAGGCGTCGGCGATGTCCTTCGACTTCGTCTCGCGCACGAAGAGCAGCGCGACCAGCGTCACGACCGCCGCGATCGTCAGGTACAGGCCGACCAGGAAGATGTCGCCGTCCGGCTTCCAGAGCGCCAGCGCGATGGTCGGGGCGAGTGACGCACCGAGGATCGACGCGACGTTGTACGCGATGGCTGAGCCGGTGTACCGGACGTTCGTCGGGAACAGCTCGGGCAGCAGCGCACCCATCGGACCGAAGGTCAGCCCCATCAGCGAGAGCCCGACGATGAGGAACGTCACCACGGTGATCGGGCCGCTCGACGCCGCGAACCAGAACTGGAACGTCAGGCCGAACAGCGCGATGCCGATCGTGGTCGGGATGAGGGTCTTGCGGCGGCCGAACTTGTCGGCGAGCAGCCCCGCGATCGGCGTGAAGATGCCGAAGAACACGACGCCGATCATGAGCAAAGTCAGGAACTCGCCACGGGTGTACCCGAGGCCGACCTTCGGGACGAGTGCGCTGGCCTCGGAGCCGGTCGTGCCGTACGACAGGGTGAACGTCGTCATGAAGTAGAAGAGCACGTACGTGGCGACCATGCCGAACGTGCCGACGATGACGGCCCGCCACGAGGTGCGGAACACCCGGCCGAGCGGGACCTTCGCGACCGTGCCGGACTCCTGCACACCGCGGAACACCGGCGACTCGACGAGCTTGAAGCGCACGTACAGACCGATGATGACGAGCACGGCGGAGAGCAGGAACGGGATGCGCCAGCCCCACGCCTGGAAGTCGGCGTTCGGGGTGCCGTCGGCACCGGCTGGCATCGCCGCGTTGATCGCGATGAACAGGCCGTTCGCGAGCAGGAAGCCGATCGGGGCACCGAGCTGCGGCATCGAGCCGAACACGCCGCGCTTGCCCTTCGGCGCGTTCTCGGTCGCGAGCAGGGCCGCGCCGGACCACTCGCCGCCGAGCCCGACGCCCTGGGCGAAGCGCATCACGGCGAGCAGGACCGGGGCCCAGACCCCGATGGTGTCGAACGTCGGCAGGCAGCCGATCAGGAACGTGGCGGTACCCATCACGAGCAGCGACGCGACGAGGGTGGTCTTGCGGCCGATCCGGTCACCGAAGTGCCCGAAGATGATCGACCCGACCGGCCGGGCGAAGAACGCCAGGGCGAAGGTGACGAAGGACGACAGCTGCGAGGCCGTCGGGTCCTCGTTCGGGAAGAACAGCGTCGGGAAGACGAGCACCGCGGCGGTCGCGTAGACGTAGAAGTCGTAGAACTCGATCGACGTGCCGACGAGGCTCGCGATGACGACGCGGGAGCGCGGGTTGCCGGCGGGTGCCGGAGCGGAGGTGGGGGTTGCGGGTGCCGGGGCGGCGGTCATGACAGTGCGGGGTCTTCCGTGCTGCGTACTCCCGACGGGGAGCACGAGGATCCGAAACGGCGGACACCGATCGGTTCGCGCGGGGTGGCGCGGGCACCGATCGGGTGCGTTCGGCTGAGGGGGACCGCTTGTGACGGAAGCCCGATCATACGACAGATGTCGTCTGCCTGCGAATCAGCCCAGAGTCAGCTGGCCGCAGCGTCTGCCGCCTGCGCGCGCTCAGGCGCCCGCGCCGGCGCCCGCTTCGAGGTGCTCGGGCAGCTGGTGGCCCATCCGGTCGCGCTTGGTGTCGAGGTATCCGGCGTTCTGCGCCGAGATGCCGACGACGAGCGGCACGAGGGAGTCGACGGTGATGCCGTGCTCCTCGAGCTGGCGGCGCTTCTCGGGGTTGTTCGACAGCAGCCGGACCCGGGTGATGCCGAGGTCGGCGAGGATGCCCGCGGCGCCGCCGTAGGCACGGGAGTCGGCGGGCAGGCCGAGCGCGAGGTTGGCGTCGAGGGTGTCGAGACCGTCCTCCTGCAGGCGGTAGGCCTTGAGCTTGTTGATGAGGCCGATGCCGCGGCCCTCTTGCCCGCGCAGGTAGATGACCACGCCGCCCTCGGCCGCGATCGTGTCGAGCGCGGCGTCGAGCTGGGGGCCGCACTCGCACTTCAGTGACCCGAAGGCCTCGCCGGTCAGGCACTCGGAGTGCACCCGGACGAGTGCGCCGTCGGTGGGCATCGAGCCGTCGGGCAGGGTGCCGATGATCGCGACGTGCTCCGCGCTCGTCACGAGGTCGCGGTAGGCGCGCATCTGGAAGGTGCCGTGCGTGGTCGGCACGTTCGTCGACACCTCGAACTTGACCGGGCTCCCCGGCGTGGGGGAGGTCAGCGCATCGGTCATGGGGTGCTCCGGTCGTTCGTGGGCCCGTCGTTCCCGAGCCCGGGTGTCGCGTCGTGCTGCTGCTGGCGGTCGTGCTGGTGCTGGTTCTGGTGCTGCGGATGCTGCGGTCGGGCTCGGACCAGCAGGTCGGGGCCGAGGCTGGTGGTCGATAGTACGTCCAACCGCCGACGGTCGGAGATGCTTCCCACCCCCAGGTCGTCGAGGGCGACCCGGGGGCCGCCGAGCAGCACCGGGGCGATGTACACCAGGTACTCGTCGACGAGTCCGGCGGCGATGAGCGCCGAGGCGACCGTGGGGCCACCCTCGACGAACACCGAGTGCACCCCGTGCCCGCGCAGTGCACCGAGCGAGGTGGCCAGGTCGTGTCCGGGCAGGGTGACGAACCCGCGCGGGTGCCGACGGACGGCGGCGTCGGCAGGCACCGGGCGGTCGCCGAGCACCACGGCGAGCGGCTGGTCGGCGAGCAGTTCGCCGGCGTCCCCGCGTGCGGTCAGGCTCGGGTCGTCGGCCAGGACGGTGCCGGTGCCGACGAGGATCGCGTCGTGGGCGGCGCGCTGTTCGTGCACGTGCTGCCGTGCGGCGGCGCCGGTGATCCACTTGCTCGTGCCGTCGGCAGCGGCGGCGCGCCCGTCCAGGCTGGACGCCCACTTGACGGTGACCCACGGTCGGCCGAGCCGGACCGAGAGCAGCCAGCGTTCGAGGAACGCCTCGGCCTGGTCGGCCAGGACGCCGGAGACGACCTGGACCCCGGCGGCACGGAGACGGTCGGCGCCGCCGTGCACGTCGGCTCCGGGGTCGTCGATCGCGTACACGACCCGGGCGATCCCGGCGTCGAGCAGGGCCACGGCGCACGGCCCGGTGCGGCCGACGTGGTTGCAGGGTTCGAGGGTGACGACCGCCGTCGCGCCGCGCAGCAGTGCCGGGTCGACCTTGGCCATCGCGTCGACCTCGGCGTGCGGGGTGCCGGCGCCCTTGTGCCACCCCTCGGCGAGGACCTCGCCGGTGGGGGAGAGGATCACGGCGCCGACGCGGGCGTGGTCGCCGACGACGGGCCCGAGGGCCGCGAGTTCGAGCCCGCGGCGCATCGCCCGGACCTCGGTGGGTCGTGCCGTGTCGCTCACGGGCCGAGCCTACCGGCGGCGGTTGGGTGACACGTCACCACGGATGTGAGCGCGTTCAGGCGACGGGCCAGGGGAGTTCGGAGGCGGGAGTGCCATCGGCGCGTCGCAGTGCGGTCCACGCCGTGGTCGGGCCGCCGTCCCGGTCCGGGACCCGGGCTGCGCCGAGGCCCGTGAACGAGAACCCGGCCGCACGGGCGACCGCTGCCGACGCTGCGTTGCCCTCGTAGCACTCCCAGTAGACGTCCGGCGCGCCCTGCTCGAACGCCCAGTCGACGACGAGCCGGACGGCGTCGTGCATGAGTCCGGCACCGCGCGCGGAGGGTGCGAGCCAGAACCCGAGGTCACGACCGGCGGTGCGGTAGCTGATGATGCCCGCGAGCCACGTCGACCCGGCCGGTCGGATCGCCCACGTGTACTCGCGGTCCGAGGCCCACCCCGGTCCGACCAGGGCGTCGACGAAGGTCCGTGCGTCCTGCTCGCGGTACGGCGTCGGCACCGTCGTCCACCGGACGATCTCCGGGTCCTGGCAGGCCTCGGTGATCGCCGCGGTGTCGGCGCGGGTGGGCAGGTCGAGCCGGACCCGCGCCGACTCGAGCGTGACGGGCTGCACGGTCAGCCGCGCGACCGCGGGACGAAGCCGATGCGGTCGTAGACGCGGGCCAGGGTCTCCTGCGCGATCGACTCGGCGCGGTCGGCGCCGACGGCGAGCAGCCGGTCGAGCTCCGCCGGGTCGTCGAGCAGTTCGAGGGTGCGGGCGCGGACCGGTTCGAGCTCGGCCACGACGGCGTCGGCGACCTCGCCCTTCAGGTCGCCGTAGCCCTTGCCGGCGAACGACTCCTCGAGCGCAGTGATCGAGGTGCCGGTGAACGCCGACAGGATCGTCAGCAGGTTCGTCACACCGGGCTTCGTCTGGCGGTCGGCCCGGATCTCACGCTCGGCGTCGGTGACGGCCGACTTGATCTTCTTCGCGGTGCGCTTCGGGTCGTCGAGCAGGCGGATGAGGCCGTTGTCCGACGCTGCGGACTTGCTCATCTTGCTGGTCGGGTCCTGCAGGTCGTAGATGCGCGCGGTCTCGGTCAGGATCCGTGCCTCGGGCGTGACGAAGGTGTCGCCGAACCGCGAGTTGAAGCGTCCGGCCAGGTCGCGCGTGAGTTCGACGTGCTGGCGCTGGTCGTCCCCGACCGGCACGACCTTGGTGTCGTAGAGCAGGATGTCCGCGGCCATCAGGATCGGGTAGGTGAAGAGCCCGACCGACGCAGCCTCGGCGCCCTGGCGTGCCGACTTGTCCTTGAACTGGGTCATCCGGCTCGCCTCGCCGAAGCCAGTCAGGGTGTTCAGCACCCAGGCGAGCTCGGCGTGGGCGGGCACGTGCGACTGCACGAACAGCGTCGCCTTGGACGGGTCGATGCCCGACGCGATGTACTGCGCAGCGGTGGCCCGGGTGTTCGCGCGGAGCTCGGCCGGGTCCTGCGGCGAGGTGATCGCGTGCATGTCGACGACGCAGTAGATGGCGTCGTAGTCGTCGAGCAGAGTCCTCCACTGCATGAGCGCCCCGACGTAGTTGCCGAGGTGCAGCGATCCGGCGGACGGCTGGATGCCCGAGAAGATGCGGGTCTTGGTCATGGTGGTGCTCCGGTGCGTCAGGTGAAGCGAGAGAAGAGGGGTCAGAGTTCGTAGTCGACGACCACGGGGGCGTGGTCGGACCATCGCTGGTCGTACGCCGCGGCGCGGTCGACCGTGTACTTCGTGACCTTGGCGGCCAGGTCGGGCGTCGCCATCTGGTAGTCGATGCGCCAGCCGGTGTCGTTGTCGAAGGCCTGACCGCGCCAGGACCACCACGTGTACGGGCCGTCGACGTCGCCGGCCTGGGCGCGACCCACGTCGACCCAACCGAGCCCGGGGCCCGTGGAGCCGTCGGCACCCTCGACCGGTTCGCCGTCGGCGCCGAAGAACCGCGAGAAGTAGGCACGCTCGCGCGGCAGGAAGCCGGCTCGCTTGACGTTGCCCTTCCAGTTCTTGATGTCGCGCTCGTCGTGCCCGACGTTCAGGTCACCGACGACGACCGCGAGCGGGTTGTGCGCCCGGAGTGCCGGCAGCCGCTCGGTCATCGCGTCGAGGAACTTCCACTTCTCGTCCTGCTTCGGGGTGTCGACCTCGCCCGAGTGCACGTAGGTGGAGACGACTGTGACGGTCGTCCCGCCGATCTCGTAGTCGGCCTCGAGCCAGCGGCCGGCCGAGTCGAAGTCGTCCGCGCCGAGCGCGACGCGGTGGATCTGGGCGGAGTGTCGGGATGCGATCGCGACGCCGGCCCGGCCCTTCGCGGTCGCCGGGTCGTGCACGATGTCCCACTCGTCGCCGAGCAGCGCCGCCAGGTCGTCGCTCGACGCGCGCACCTCCTGCAGGGCCAGCACGTCGACGTCGCGGGTGGCGAGCCAGTCGCCCATGCCCTTGCGGAAGGCGGCGCGGACGCCGTTCACGTTGACGGATGCGAGGCGCAGGCGTGTCATGCAGAACACCTTATCGGCGGGTGCCGACAGCCCTCGGTCGTACGATCTGCCCATGACCGTCGTGATGACCGTCGGCGAGCTGCTCGCTGCGTTCCGACCCGTGGCAGCGCAGATGCTCCGTCCGGACGAGTTCCGCTCCGCCCGCTTCTGGGTGAGCCCGCACGGGGACTGGGAACTCGACCACGAGGAGGACGAACTCATCGACGGCTCGATGAGCGTCGTCTGGGAGATCGGGGGCGAGACCCAGGGGACGAGGAGCCTCGTCGAGGACGTCGACGACCTGCCCGGACTCCTCCAGGACCTCGCCGACGACCTGCAGGACTTCATCGCCGAGAGCTCCTTCGCCTGGGGCGAGCTGCGCGCGATCCCGCCCATCGCGCCGTAGCGGCGACCGGACGACGGACGGGAGGCACGGTGCCAGCTGGCACCGTGCCTCCCGTCCGTCTGGTGGTCGCGTGCAGGACGCGACCTGCGCGATCAGGCCGCGTCGTGGTCCGTCTTCAGGAACTCGACCAGGCTGTCCGCGGTGGTCTCGGCGTCGTCGCCCGAGACGGTGAGGGTGACCTCGTCGCCGTTCTCGATACCGAGCCCGAGCAGGGCGAGGATGCTGCCGGCGTTCCCGGACTTGTCGCCCTTGGCGATCGTGACCTGGTGCCCCGACGCCGTCACGGTCTGGACGAAGAGGGATGCGGGGCGAGCGTGCAGGCCGGATGCGCTGGCGACGGTCACGGTGCGGGTGGCTTCGGACATCGATGTACTCCTGTCGATGGGTGGTTGGCTCATGCTAGCGAGCACTGGGTGGGCGGGGACGGGGCGCGGTCAGGGTCGGCCGGGCCAGAAGACCTCGGTGCCGGCGGCCTCGACCTCGCGGACCAGGTCGAGGTTGACGGCGGGGTCGGTGATGATCGTGTCGATCGCGGCGAGCGGGGCGACGCGACCGAACTCCTCGCGGCCGAACTTGGTGTGGTCGGCGAGCAGGATGCTCCGTCGGGCGGACTTGATCATCGCGCTCTTCACGGCGGCCTCGGCCATGTTGTGGGTCGTCAGGCCGCGCTCCGGCGTGATGCCGTTGATGCTGATGAAGGCGACGTCGACGCTGACCATGCCGATGAGCTGGTGCGTCCACGTGCCGACACCGGCCAGGGAGTCGCTGCGGATGTTGCCGCCGAGCAGGTGCAGGTCGATGCCCGGGCGGTTCGCGACGGCGGTGGCGACGGGGAGCGAGTGCGTGACGACCGTCAGCCCGCGGTCGGTCGGCAGCAGCTCGGCCAGGCAGATGGTCGAGGTGCCGGCGTCGATCATGATCGAGCCGTTCTCGGGCAGTTCCGCCAGGGCGGCCTCGGCGATGACCATCTTCTCGGTCTGGTTGATGCCGCCGCGGTCCCCGACGCCGGGGTGCAGGGTGATCCGCTCGACGGGGATCGCGCCGCCGTGCGCGCGCCGGACGAGGCCGCGGCGCTCGAGGCTCGTCAGGTCGCGGCGGATGGTCTCGGGCGTGACGGCGAGCAGCTCGGCCAGGTCCTTGACGTCCACCCGGCCCTGCGCGCGCGCCTGCTCGACGATGCGCTGGTGGCGTTCTGGTGCGTACATCGGACCTCGTCGTCTCGGGTCGGAACGGAACGGACATGCTCGGGCACGACATCCGGGATGTCGTCCCCTGCGTTCGATCCGCCAGACGCAAACGGGCATCTGTTTCTGTATTTTTATCCCCGGATGTGTTTGTTTGTCAACGCGAAGCGGGGTAGTGTGCTGATCAGCCGCACGGGCGTGGTCTGTTCCCGTGTCGTGTGCACCGAACGATCCACCCCACCGCAAGCGCGTGTGAGATGAAGGAGTCTCGAATGTCCGAACTGCTCGGCACCGGCGTCGGCCGTGGCGTTGCCCACGGCCCCGTGCTCCGGATGGCTGACCCGCTCGGCGAACCGTCGAAGGACGCCCTGGTGGGCTCGGCGGACGACGCGAAGCAGGCCGTGCACGACGCACTGGCCGCCGTGGCGGACGACCTCAACAAGCGCGGACAGCTCGCCGGTGGCGACGCCCAGGCCGTGCTCGAGGCCCAGGCGCTCATGGCGCAGGACCCGACGCTCCTCGACGACGTGCACACCCGCATCGACGGTGGCACCAACGCCGAGCGCGCCGTGTACGAGGCGTTCGCCCAGTTCCGCGACCTGCTCGTCGGCATGGGCGGCTACATGGGGGAGCGCGCGGCCGACCTCGACGACGTCGCCCAGCGCATCATCGCCAAGCTCCGCGGCGTGCACGCCCCCGGCGTCCCCGAGTCGGACACCCCCTTCGTCCTCGTCGCCCGCGACCTCGCCCCGGCGGACACCGCGCTGCTCGACCTCGAGAAGGTCCTGGCACTCGTCACCCGTGACGGCGGCCCGACCTCGCACACCGCGATCCTCGCCCGCGCCAAGGGCATCACCGCCATCGTCGGCGTGACCGGTGCCGACGACCTGACCGACGGTCAGTCCGTCGTCGTGGACGCCATCGCCGGCACGGTCGTCACCGACCCCGACGCCGCACTGGTCGCGGACGTCGAGCGCCGCATCGCCGACCGTCTCGCCGCCGCAGCGGCACCGCTCACCGCCGGTGCCCTCGCCGACGGCCACGTCGTGCCCCTGCTCGCGAACCTCGGCAGCCCCGCCGACGCCGCCGGCGCCGTTGCTCTCGGTGCGGAGGGCGTGGGGCTCTTCCGCACCGAGTTCCTCTTCCTCGACTCGCCGAAGGCCCCCACGGTCGACGAACAGACCGAGTCGTACCGCCAGCTCCTCGCGGCGTTCCCCGGCAAGAAGGTCGTCGTGCGCGCGCTCGACGCCGGCGCCGACAAGCCACTGCCGTTCCTCACCGACAAGGACGAGGAGAACCCGGCCCTCGGACGCCGCGGCCTGCGTGCCCTGCGGAACCACCCCGAGGTCCTGCGCGACCAGCTCACCGCGCTCGCCCAGGCCGACGCCGCGACCGAGGCCGACCTGTGGGTCATGGCCCCGATGGTCGCCGACGCCGAGGAGACCGAGTACTTCGTCACCCTGGCCCGTGAACTCGGCATCCGCACCGCGGGTGTCATGGCCGAGGTGCCGTCGCTCGCGCTGATGGCCGAGCAGGTGTTCCAGAACGCCGACTTCGTGTCGATCGGCACGAACGACCTGACCCAGTACACGATGGCCGCCGACCGCATGCTCGGCACCGTCGCGTCGTACCAGGACCCGTGGCACCCCGCCGTCCTGCGCCTCGTCGCGCAGCTCGGTTCCGCGGGCGCCACCGCCGGCAAGGCCGTCGGGATCTGCGGTGAGGCAGCAGCCGACCCGCTGCTCGCCGTCGTCCTGGTCGGTCTCGGCGCCACGACACTCTCCATGACCCCCGCGGCCCTGGCCGACGTGCGCGCCGAACTCGGTCGCTACACGCTCGAACAGGCCCGCGAGATGGCGACGGCGGCACTCGCCGCGAGCACGGCGGCGGCCGCGAAGTCCGCTGCCGCCTCCGCGGTGCACGCCGCCTGACCCACCACCCCCAGCACCACCCCTCCCAGCACCACGCAGCAGCTCCACCACACAGAAAGTCACCGCACATGACAACGTCGTCCGTTGCAGCGCCCGACGCACCCGCGAAGTCGCGGGGCGGCGCACGCGTCGCCGTTCAGAAGTTCGGCACGTTCCTCTCCGGCATGGTCATGCCCAACATCGCGATCTTCATCGCGTGGGGCATCATCACGGCCTTCTTCATCGAGACCGGGTGGACGCCCGTCGGCGTCCTCGGTGGGTTCGGTGAGACGGCCGGCGTCGCCAACCCCGGCCTCGTCGGCCCGATCCTGACCTACCTGATCCCGCTCGCGATCGCCATCCAGGGCGGCCGGATGATCTACGACACCCGCGGTGCCGTCGTCGGGTCGATCATGACCATGGGTGTGATCATCGGTGCCTCCGGCACCACGATGATCCTCGGCGCGATGATCTGTGGCCCGCTCGGTGCCTACCTGATCAAGCAGATCGACCGGATCTGGGACGGCAAGATCAAGCCCGGCTTCGAGATGCTCGTCAACAACTACGCAGCCGGGATCCTGGGCTTCGTCCTCGCGATGATCGGGTTCTTCTGGCTCGCGCCGCTGTTCAAGCTCATCGCCGAGGGCCTCGGCTCCGCGGTGGACTTCCTCGTGCAGCACTCGCTCCTGCCGCTCGCCAGCGTCATCATCGAGCCGGCGAAGGTGTTCTTCCTGAACAACGCCATCAACCACGGTGTGCTCGACCAGCTCGGTGCGGCGCAGGTCGCCGAGTCGGGCAAGTCGATCCTGTTCCTGCTCGAGGCGAACCCCGGCCCCGGCCTCGGTCTGCTGCTCGCCTTCACCTTCTTCGGTGTCGGCATCGCCCGCTCGACCGCTCCCGGCGCGATCATCATCCAGTTCTTCGGTGGCATCCACGAGATCTACTTCCCGTACGTGCTGCAGAAGCCGATCCTGTTCATCGCCGTCATCCTCGGTGGTGCCACGGGTGTCGCCACGAACGTCGCGTTCCAGTCCGGCCTCGTCGCCCCGGCGTCGCCCGGCTCGATCTTCGCGGTGCTCGGTGCCACGGAGCGCAACAGCTTCCTCGGCGTGATCCTGTCGGTCATCCTGTCCGCCGCGGTGTCGTTCGCGGTCTCGTCCTTCTTCCTCCTCGCCAGCCGCAAGCGCGACCTGGCGAACGGTGGCGGTGACATGAGCGCCGCCATGGCGAAGCTCCAGGCCAACAAGGGCCGCGACGTCAACTCGGCGACCGCCGGCCTGCTCGGCAACAACTCCCCGGCCAACGAGGAAGAGGCCGAGGCCTCCCTCGGCGGCGTCGGCTCGGCCAGCACGGCGACGGCGACGAAGGTCCAGAACCTGGTCTTCGCCTGCGACGCCGGCATGGGCTCGAGTGCGATGGGCGCCAGCGTCCTGCGCAACAAGATCAAGAAGGCGGGCATCGAAGGGGTCACGGTCTCCAACAAGGCGATCGCGAACCTGTCCGGTGACGAGGACCTGATCATCACGCAGGAAGAACTGACGGACCGCGCGAAGCAGAAGAACCCGAACGCGCAGCACGTGTCGGTCGGCAACTTCATGAACGCTCCGCAGTACGACCAGGTCGTCGAGCAGCTGAAGAACCAGTAACGCCACAACCAGTAACGAAGTGCAGTATCGGAGGGGACGGGGCTGACCCGTCCCCTCCATCTCGTCCTCAACACAAGGAGAACCCCCGATGCCCGTCCTGCAGGAGAGCCAGATCCGCATCCACACCGAGGACACCGCGCCGACCAAGTCGGAAGCGATGAAGGAGGCGGCCGAGATCCTCGAGGCTGCGGGCGCGGTCACGGCCGACTACTACCCGGCCATGCTCGAGCGTGAGAAGAGCGTGTCCACCTACATGGGCAACTTCCTCGCCATCCCGCACGGCACCAACGACGCGAAGGACGCCATCAAGTCGTCCGCCCTGTCGTTCATCCGCTACGCCAGCCCGATCGACTGGGACGGCAACCCCGTGCGCTTCGTCGTCGGCATCGCCGGCGTGAACAACGAGCACCTCGACATCCTGTCGAAGATCGCGATCGTGTTCTCCGACGAGGACGAGGTCCAGAAGCTCACCGACGCCGCCGACACCGCCGCGATCCTGTCGATCCTCGGCGAGGTCAACGAGTGAGCACCAGCACCGCCGTCCACTTCGGCGCCGGCAACATCGGCCGTGGCTTCGTCGGGCTCCTGCTCCACGAGGCCGGGTACGAGGTCGTCTTCGCCGACGTCGCCGCACCGCTCATCGACGCCCTGGCCGCAGCCGACTCGTACACCGTGCACGAGGTCGGGGCAGGCGCCCAGGACCACGAGGTCACGAACTTCCGCGCGCTGAACAGCGCACAGGACGAGGACGGCGTGGTCGCCGAGATCGCGAAGGCCGCGATCGTCACGTGTGCCGTCGGCCCGAACGTCCTGAAGTTCATCGCCCCGGTCATCGCCCGCGCGCTCGTCGCCCGCGACGCGGACGCCGCACCGATCGCCGTCATGGCGTGCGAGAACGCCCTCAACGCCACGGACCGCCTGCGCGAGTTCATCGTCGCCGCCCTGCCCGAGGACGGCCGCGACGCCGCCCTGGCCAAGGCCGTCTTCGCGAACACCGCCGTCGACCGCATCGTGCCCGCGCAGCCCGAGGGCGGCGGACTCGACGTGACCGTCGAGACCTACTTCGAGTGGGCCATCGACCGCACGCCGTTCGGCGGGAACGAGCCGGAGATCCCCGGCGCGCACTACGTCGACGGCCTCGCCGCGTCGATCGAGCGCAAGCTCTTCACGGTGAACACCGGGCACGCCACCGTCGCGTACCACGGCTTCGTCGCCGGGGCCGACAAGATCTCCGACGCCATCGCGATCCCCGCCGTGCGCTCCGAGCTCGAGTCCGTGCTCGCCGAGACGAGCGACCTGCTCATCCGCCGGCACGAGCTCGACCCCGAGGTGCACCGCGCGTACGTGCAGGCGATCATCGGCCGGTTCGAGAACCCGCACCTGCCCGACACGGTGACCCGCGTCGGCCGCCAGCCGCTCCGCAAGCTGTCGCGCGACGAGCGGTTCGTCTCGCCCGCCGCCGCACTGGCCGAGGACGGCACCGAGCCGACCGCGCTCCTCGACGCGATGGCCGCGGCGCTCCGCTTCGACGTCGCGGACGACGAGCAGAGCGTCGAACTGCAGGCGCTGTTGGCATCGGACGCGTCCGACGCGGACGTGGCCACGCAGATCACCGGTCTCGCCGCGGAGCACCCGCTCCACGCCGCGTTCACCGAGCGGATCCGGTCCGCGCGCGCCTGACGATGTCCGCAAGGGCGGCTTGACGACGTCCGCACGGACGGACGGGAGGCCCGTCACCAGCTGGTGACGGGCCTCCCGTCCGTTCCGGGGTCGCGACGCGTACCGTCGCCAGCATGACGAAGCACTGGGTGGCCCCACGGTTCGGCGGCAGCGAAGTCCTGGAGTACGTCGACACCGAGGTGCCGGCACCCGGCACCGGCGAGGTCACCATCACCGTCCGCGCCGCCGGCATGAACCCGGCCGACACCAAACACACCCGCCAGGGCGACCCCGCTGACCTGCCGATCGCCGTCGGGTACGAGGTCGCCGGCGTCCTGTCCGCCGTCGGCCCCGACACCGAGATCGCGTCCGGCGGGGGAGCGGTCGGCGACGAGGTCCTCGCGTTCCGCGTCATCGGCGGCTGGGCCGAGTCGGTCACGGTGCCTGCGGTCGACGTCTTCGCGAAGCCCGCTTCGCTCGGCTTCCCGGAGGCCGCCAACCTGCTCCTCGCCGGCTCGACCGCCGCCGACATGCTCCGTGTCACCCGCGCCGAGGGGCGCGACACCGTCCTGGTGCACGGGGCCTCGGGCGCGGTCGGCGTCAGCCTGCTCCAGCAGCTGCGGCTGCTCGGCACGCGCGTCATCGGCACCGCGTCGGAGCGTGGTGCGGACGTCGTGCGACGCTTCGGTGGCGAGTGGGTCGCGTACGGCGACGGCCTGGAGGCGCGTGTCCGTGATCTCGCACCCTCCGGCATCGACGTGGCACTGGACTGCGTCGGTACCGACGAGGCCGTCGACGTCTCGCTCGCGTTGGTCGCGGACCGGTCACGGATCGTGACGATCGCCGCGCAGGCGCGGGCCGCATCGGACGGCATCGCCGCGGTGGGCGGCGCGCAGCCGGCGAGCAAGGCCTTCCGTGACTCGGTGCGGCAGCGGCTCATCGATCTGGCTGGTGCCGGACAGCTCGAGGTACCGGTGGCGCGGACCTTCCCGCTGGCGGAGGCGAAGGCGGCGGCGGAGCTGCTGGAGTCCGGGCACCCCGGGGGCAAGCTCGCGCTCCTGCCCTGACAGCATCGTCGGACAGGAGTCGTTCCCGCGGATGACGCTCGCCGGCTCGGGGGAGTGCCACACTCTGTGTGGACCGACAGCCGCGCCGGAAGGAACCGACCGATGAGCGACCAGTACCCGCCCCGTGACCCGTACGGCCAGCAGCAGGGCCCGTACGGACAGCAACCGTGGGGGCAGCAGCCTCCGGGGCAGTACGGGCAGCCCGGTCCGGGTCGGCCGAGTGGTGGCAGATCCGAGCCGCCGCTCTGGGCGCCCTGGTACGGCATCCCCTTCCCCCAGGCATTCCTGCGGTTCTGGAAGAAGTACGTGCGCTTCGACGGTCGGGCCAGTCAGTCGGAGTACTGGTTCTGGGCGCTCTGGTACCTGATCGGTTCGGCGGCCGCGGGCATCATCGGCAGCGGGTTCGACGTGCTGCCGTTCGTCGACGACGGCTCGGACGGCCTCGGCAGCCTCTGGAGCCTGGCCTGCGCGCTCGGCTTCATCGCGTTGACCGTGCGACGGCTGCACGACGTCAACCTCAGTGGCCTGCTCGCCCTGTTGTTCATCATCCCGCCGATCGGCATCCTGTTCTCGTTGATCATCGGCCTGATGTCGTCGAACCCGCAGGGGCAGCAGTACGACCGTCCGCTGCAGGGGTGACGCGCGGTACCGGTTCTGACCGCCGCTCAGGAGTTCTGGTTGACTCGGACGCGAACATCAGCGAACACTCGAGGGGGACCACGTGAGCGACCAGTACCTGCAGGATCCGAACAACCAGCCGAACGCCCAGTTCGGCGGCGCACCGCAGTACGGCCAGCAGCAGCCGCCGACCGGACCGAACGGCGAACCGCCGCTCTGGGCACCGTGGTACGGGATCTCGTTCGGCAAGGCCGTCGGCCGCTTCTTCAAGAAGTACGCCACGTTCAGCGGTCGTGCCAGCCGGAGCGAGTTCTGGTGGTGGTACCTCGCCAACGCGATCGTCGGCATCGTCCTCGGCATCCTGTACGCCATCGGTTTCGCGACCTCCGAGCGCTCGACCGTGTCGATGTCGTCCTCGACGTCGGCCAGCGTCCAGTCCACCGTCACCGAGCCGTCCGCGCTCTTCGTCATCTCGGGCATCCTGTTCCTGCTCTGGGGACTCGCGATCATCATCCCGACGCTCGCCCTCGGCTGGCGCCGACTGCACGACGCGAACCTGACGGGCGCGCTGTGGATCATCGCGATCTTCGTCGGCATCGTCGGCATCGTCTTCGGCCTGCTGCCCTCGAACCCGCAGGGCGCGCGCTTCGACCGTCCGCAGGGCGCCCGATGACCGAGAGCACGCAGCAGTGGGCGCCCCCGCAGCAGCCCGGTCAGCAGACCGACGCCGCGGGGACGCCGCCGCGATGGGCACCGTGGTACGGGATCTCGTTCCCGAAGGCAGTTGCGCGCTTCTTCGCGAAGTACGCCACGTTCAGCGGCCGTGCGAGCCGGAGTGAGTTCTGGTGGTGGTTCCTGGCGAACACGGTCGTCACCGGGGCACTCGTGGCCATCGGGACGGTCATCCGCCTCGCCACGCTCAACAGCCGGACCGTCGACTACTACGGCAACGAGATCACCGTCGTCGACCCGGTCCCGCCGGTCTTCTGGGTCGTGCTCGTCCTGCTGGCGCTCTGGGGTCTCGCGACCCTGGTGCCGTCGCTCGCCCTCGGCTGGCGGCGCCTGCACGACGCGAACCTGTCCGGGGCGCTCTGGATCATCGCGCTGTTCGTCGGCGTCGTCGGCATCGTCTTCGGGTTGCTGCCGTCGAACTCGCAGGGCGCGCGGTACGACCTGCCCGGGGTCGGTCGATGAGCAACGACGGGACGCCGCAGTGGGGTCAGCCGGGTGGCGGTCAGCCTCAGGGGCAGCCGGGCTCCGGTGACCAGCCTGCTCACGGGCAGCCGGGCTCCGTCGGGCAGCCCGGGTACGGGCAGCAGTCGGGTTACGGGCAGCAGCCCGGCTACGGCGAGCAGCCTGGGTATGGGCAGCAGCCTGGGTACGGGCAGCAGCCTGGGTACGGGCAGCAGCCTGGGTACGGGCAGCAGTCTGGTTACGGGCAGCAGCCCGGCTACGGACAGCAGCCGTACCAGCAGTACGCCCAGCCGTACGTCGGTGGGTACCCGCAGCTGGCGGAGCCGATACCGGTCGGCCCGGACGGCGTTCCGCCGCTGTGGGCTCCCTGGTACGGCATCGGGTTCCTCGACGCGTTCCTCCGGTTCTTCAAGAAGTACGCCCGCTTCGATGGCCGTGCCGGTCGCAGTGAGTACTGGTACTGGTTCCTGGCCAACGCCATCGTCACGATCGTGCTCTACGGGGGCTTCATCGCCCTGCTGATCGCCACCAGCCCGACCACCACCGTCGTGGACGACTACGGGTACTCGCGCGACGTGTCGGGGGCGCCTTCGCCGTTCGCCTTCGTGCTGCTCGGGCTCTTCGGGCTGTGGTGGCTCGCCACCCTCGTGCCGAACCTGGCACTCGCGTGGCGCCGCCTCCACGACGCGAACCTGCCGGGCCCGCTCTGGCTCGTGTCGCTCATCGCGAGCCCCGCGGCCATCGTGTTCGGCTGCCTGCCGTCGAACCCGGCCGGTGCGCGGTACGACCGCCCCGACCTGCGGTAGTTCCACGAACGAGAACAGCCCGCCCCGCGCTTCGAGCGCGGGGCGGGCTGTTCTCGTGTCGGGGAGGGCTCAGACGACCCGGAGGCGGACGAGTGCGCCGTCGACCACCAAGTCACGCACGGTGGCCGACGGGTCGGCGATCTGGAAGCGCAGGGCGCCACCCGGCTGCTCGAACCACGGTTGGACGAAGCGGACGTTCACCAGGAACGGCCGGTCGACGACGTAGCGGTGGGTCTCCGGCGAGGAGGTCACGTGCGGGGGCAGCGACCGGCTGGGCAGCGGGGTGTCGAGCGGGTGCAGCAGGTAGCCGTCCGGGCCACCGATGCGGTCGACGGGGACACCGGCCGGGATCTGGATGGTCAGCCCCTGCTCGCCGGTCTGCGCGACCTGCTGCGCGAGCTGCGGGTAGGTCGACGCCGCACGGTCGCGGAGCCCCTCGAGCTCGTGGCGGGGGATGTCACGCGGTTCCGGGAACGGACGGTTCAGGAAGCGGCGCAGCATCTCGACCGCGTCGTCCTCACCCGTGGCCTGCGCGAGACGACGAGCCGTTCCGTAGTCGACGACCTCGAGCGCGTAGCCGGAGGCGTCGATCTGGACGATGCGGAGCGCCCCCTCGACCGGCGGTTCGTGCAGGGTCTCGCCGGGGAGCTGCACGTACCGGGTCGTGTAGCCGAGCTGGTCGAGGATGGGGCGGGTGTCCGCGAACGTCATGGTCGGGAGCCTATCGGTCGACGTGGTGCTGGGCCTTGGACGGAGCCGGGACTACGCCCGGCCGCGCATGATCGCCTGCTTGACCTCGGAGATCGCCTTCGTCACCTGGATGCCGCGGGGGCACGCGTCGGTGCAGTTGAAGGTCGTGCGGCAGCGCCAGACGCCTTCCTTGTCGTTGAGGATGTCGAGACGGACGTTCGCGGCGTCGTCGCGGGAGTCGAAGATGAACCGGTGTGCGTTGACGATCGCCGCGGGGCCGAAGTACTGCCCGTCGGTCCAGAACACCGGGCAGGACGACGTGCACGCGGCGCAGAGGATGCACTTCGTGGTGTCGTCGAAGCGGGCGCGGTCGGCGACGGACTGCACGCGCTCCTTGCCGGGCGTCGGGGCCGACGAGGACTGCAGGAACGGCTGCACCTCGCGGTAGCTCTGGAAGAAGGGCTCCATGTCGACGACGAGGTCCTTCTCGAGCGGCAGGCCCTTGATCGCCTCGACGTAGATCGGCTTCGAGACGTCGAGGTCCTTGATCAGGGTCTTGCACGCCAGGCGGTTCCGACCGTTGATGCGCATCGCGTCGGACCCGCAGACGCCGTGTGCGCACGAGCGGCGGAAGGTCAGGGACCCGTCCTGCTCCCACTTGATCTTGTGCAGGGCGTCGAGGATGCGGTCGGTCGGCAGCATCATGACGTCGAAGTCCTGCCAGCGCGGCTCGTCGTCGACGTCGGGGTCGAAGCGACGGACGATGACCGTGACGGAGAAGGATCCGGGAGGGGCGTCCTGCACGGTGTCGGTGCGGGGTGCTTCGGAGACCAGGGTGTCGGTCATCTCAGTACTTCCTCTCCATCGGCTGGTACCGCGTGATGACGACGGGCTTCCAGTCGAGCGTGATGTGGTCGTCGGCGAGTGACGAGTGCGGGTCGCCCGTCAGGTACGCCATGGTGTGCTGCATGTAGTTCTCGTCATCGCGCTTCGGGTAGTCGTCGCGCATGTGGCCGCCGCGGCTCTCCTTGCGGTTGCGCGCGGAGTAGACGACGACCTCGGCCAGGTCGAGCAGGAACCCGAGCTCGACGGCCTCGAGCAGGTCGGTGTTGAACCGCTTGCCCTTGTCCTGCACGGAGACCTGCATGAAGCGGTTGCGGAGCGTGTGCAGCGTCTCGGTGACGCGGGCGAGCGACTCGTCCGTGCGGAACACCTGGGCGTTCTTGTCCATCTCCTCCTGCAGTTCCTTGCGGAGGGCGGAGACGCGCTCGGTGCCGGTCGAGGCACGGAGCTGGTCGAGCATGCCGCGGACGCCGGCCGCCGGGTCTTCCGGCAGGGGGAGGAACTCGGCGGTCTGGACCCACTCGGCGGCGTTGTTGCCCGAGCGCTTGCCGAAGACGTTGATGTCGAGCAGCGAGTTGGTGCCGAGTCGGTTGGAGCCGTGCACGGAGACGCAGGCGCACTCGCCGGCGGCGTACAGGCCGGGGACGACGGTGGTGTTGTCGTACAGGACCTCGGCCTTGACGTTCGTCGGGATCCCGCCCATCGCGTAGTGCGCGGTCGGCATGACGGGCACCGGCTCGACGACCGGGTCGACGCCGAGGTACGTGCGGGCGAACTCGGTGATGTCCGGCAGCTTCGTCTCGAGGACCTCGGCCCCCAGGTGCGTGCAGTCGAGCAGCACGTAGTCCTTGTTCGGTCCGGCACCCCGGCCCTCGGCCACTTCCTGCACCATGCAGCGCGCGACGATGTCACGCGGTGCGAGGTCCTTGATGGTGGGGGCGTACCGCTCCATGAAGCGCTCACCCGAGGCGTTCCGGAGGATCGCGCCCTCGCCGCGGGCACCCTCGGTCAGCAGGATGCCGAGCCCGGCGAGCCCGGTCGGGTGGAACTGGAAGAACTCCATGTCCTCGAGCGGCAGGCCCTTGCGCCACACGATGCCGACGCCGTCGCCGGTCAGGGTGTGCGCGTTCGAGGTGGTCTTGTACATCTTGCCGAAGCCGCCGGTCGCGAAGATCATCGCCTTGGCGTGGAAGACGTGCAGCTCACCGGTCGCGAGCTCGAACGCGACGACGCCGGCCGGCTGCTGGCGGGTGACACCATCGTCACCGACGACGTCGACCATGATGAGGTCGAGCGCGTAGAACTCGTTGTAGAACTCGACGCCGAGCTTCACGCAGTTCTGGAACAGCGTCTGCAGGATCATGTGCCCGGTGCGGTCTGCTGCGTAGCAGGCCCGGCGGACCGGGGACTTGCCGTGGTCGCGGGTGTGCCCACCGAAACGACGCTGGTCGATCTTGCCCTCGGGCGTGCGGTTGAACGGCAGGCCCATGTTCTCGAGGTCGATGACGGCGTCGATCGCCTCTTTCGCCAGGATCTCGGCGGCGTCCTGGTCGACCAGGTAGTCGCCGCCCTTGATCGTGTCGAAGGTGTGCCACTCCCACGAGTCCTCTTCGACGTTCGCGAGGGCCGCGGCCATCCCGCCCTGCGCCGCACCGGTGTGCGACCGGGTGGGGTAGAGCTTCGAGATGACGGCCGTCTTCGCCTTCGGGCCGGCTTCGATCGCGGCTCGCATACCCGCGCCTCCGGCGCCGATGATGACGATGTCGAACTGGTGGTGGTGGACGGTGGTCTCGGTCACAGGGGTCTTTCCGTAGACGGTGGGAACGCGGGCAGCAACGGTGGTGGTGCTACTGCGCCGGGCAGAAGGACGGCAGGTCGGCGGCAGCGGCGCCGGCGGGGCACGGGTCGAAGGTCCAGCAGACGAGGAGCCCGAGGACGATCAGCACGACGCAGGCGGCCAGGATCGCGACGAGGAGCGTCTTGCGGATGCCCGGCTTCGACACGTAGTCGTTGACGATCGTGCGCATGCCGTTCGAGCCGTGGATGAGCGCGAGGACCAGCATGAGCGAGTCCCAGACCTGCCAGAAGGGGTTGGCCCACTTGCCGGCGACGAAGGCGAAGTCGATCTGCTTGACGCCCTCGCCGGCCACCATGTTGACGAAGAGGTGGCCGAAGATCAGCACGACGAGCAGCACGCCCGAGGCGCGCATGTAGATCCAGCCCCACTTCTCCCAGTTGGTGGTGCTGCGGGCGGCCGCGGCCGAGCGGGGAGGTTCGACGATCTGCGTGGTCATCTTCGAGCCCCTCAGTTGAAGTCCGCGACGAGGTTCATGAGCTGGCGGGGCAGGAAGCCCGCGATCGCCACCGCCCACAGGACCATGACGATCCAGAACATGGCCCGCTGGTACTTCGGGCCCTTCGACCAGAAGTCGATCAGGATGATCCGCAGGCCGTTGAAGGCGTGGAACACGATGGCCATGACGAGCGCGATCTCGCCGAGGTTCATGATCGGGGTCTTGTACGTGCCGATGACCGCGTTGTACGCCTCTGGGGAGAGCCGCACGAGCGCCGTGTCGAGGATGTGCACGAGCAGGAAGAAGTAGATCGCGACGCCGGTGATGCGGTGGAGGACCCACGACCACATCCCGATCGATCCGCGGTAGAGCGTGCCCTGTGGCGTCCGAGAAGCCCGCGGGGCTTCGATCGAGACGTCGGGCACCGCGGTCGCCGTACCCCCGCCGGTGTGCTCAGCCATGAGCTCGTCCTTCCATAGGACGGGCTCGCCCGATCGGCGAGCCCTTGCCGTTCGTGTTCGTGTGGAACACGACCCATCCTATGCGCGGGCGCTGACCTTCTCGTCCCGACCTGCCCGGAGGCCCCGTCCGACGGGCGGCGCGCCGATGGTGCGGGCCGTGTCGTGGTGGTCGAGGAGCTGGTCGCCGACGGCCTCCCAGGTCGTGCCCTCGACCCGGAGCCGACCGGCGGAACCCATCCGCTCCGCCAGCGCGCGGTCGTGGTGCAGCCGCAGGACCGCGTGCCGCAGGGCCTGCGGGGCATCGGCGTCGTAGAGCTCGCCGTCGAGCCCCGGGGCGACCAGGTCGAGCGGGCCGCCGGACGCCGGTGCGATCACGGGCAGGCCGGAGGCGTGGGCCTCCTGCAGGGTCTGCCCGAAGGTCTCGGCCGGACCGGTGTGCACGAACAGGTCGAGCGCCGCGTACGCGTCGGCGAGTGCGTCGCCGCGCAGGGGGCCGGTGAAGGTGACGTCGAGGTGCCGGAGCCGCCGTTCGAGCATCGCCCGCGACGGACCCCCTCCGGCCACGACGACCCGGATGCCGGGGACGCCGCCGAGTTCGGCGAGCCGCTCGACCTCCTTCTCCGGGGCCAGGCGTCCGACGTACCCGACGATGGTCTCGCCGTTCGGGGCCAGGCGGCGTCGGAGTGCCCGCACGTGCCCGGTCGACCGGCGTGCGGGGTGGAACAGCTCGGTGTCGACGCCGCGACCCCAGCGGGCGACGCGGGGCACGCCCTCCTCGGCGAGCATCGCGGCCGTCGCGCTCGACGGGGCGAGCGTCAGCGAGGCGCCGGCGTGGATGCGTCCGAGGATCTTCCGGACCAACGGGACGGTCGCGGTCAGGCCGTTGCGGCGGGCGAACCCGGCCACGTCGGTCTGGAAGACGGCGACGGAGGGGATGCCGAGCCTCCCGGCTGCCGTGATCGCGCGCCCACCCAGCAGGAACGGACTGGCGGCGTGGAGCACGTCGGCGCCGGAGGCGGCGAGGATCGTGTCGAGCACCGGGTGGGGGAGTGCCACCGGGAACTGGCGGTAGGCGACGGCGGGGATGCGGTGGACGTCGAAGGAGCGGTAGCGCTCGACGGCGCTGCGCGACCGGAACTGCGCCAGGCCGGGGGTGTCCGGGGCGATCACGACCGCGCGGTGACCCCGTCGTTCCAGGTGGTCGAGGACCGCCAGGACACTGGTGGTCACGCCGTTGAGGGTGGGCAGGAAGCTCTCGGTCACGACGGCGACGGTCCGGGGGGACGTGCCGCGCTCCACGCTGCGTGCGCTCATGGTGTTGCCCATGCTCCGGGCGTGACGTGACCCGGCGGGGCCGACGACGTGAACGGGACGCGCGCGCCGGGTGAACAACGCTGCGGGAGCCCGCATGCGGGAATCGTGCGGAGACCACCCAGGATCCGCCCGGTGGGACCGGTACGGTGAGCGCGTGGCTGACGCTCTCGAAGACTTCTACGCGATCATCCCCGCAGGGGGCATCGGATCGCGCCTGTGGCCGTTGTCGCGCGCGGACGCACCCAAGTTCCTGCACGACCTGACGGGATCCGGCACCTCGCTGCTGCGGCAGACCTGGGACCGCCTGGCGCCGCTCGCCGGCGACCAGCGGATCATGGTCGTCACCGGCCGTGCGCACCGGGTCGCGGTGGAGTCGCAGCTGCCCGGCGTCGAGGACCACAACGTGGTGCTCGAGAGCGAACCGAAGGACTCCACGGCGGCCATCGGCCTGGCCGCGGCGATCCTGGTGCGCCGCGAGCCCGACGTCGTCATCGGCTCGTTCGCCGCCGACCACGTCATCGGTGACGCCCGCGGCTTCCGTCGTTCGGTGCGCGAAGCCGTCGCCGTCGCCCGCGCCGGCTACGTCACCACCATCGGCATCACCCCGACGGAACCCGCGATCGGCTTCGGCTACATCAACGCCGACACCGCCGGGCTCGACATCGAGGGTGCCCCGACCGCACACGCGGTGAAGTCGTTCGTCGAGAAGCCGGACCTCGACACCGCCCGCTCGTACGTCGAGCAGGGCAACTACCTCTGGAACGCCGGCATGTTCATCGCGCGCGCCGACGTGCTGCTCGCCGAGATCGGCCGGACGAAGCCCGAGCTGCTGGCGGGCATCAACGAACTCGCCGACGCGTGGGACACCTCGGCCCGCGGCGCCGTCGTCGACGCCGTCTGGCCGATGCTCGAGAAGATCGCGATCGACTACACGGTCGCCGAGCCCGCCGCCGCTGCCGGACGCATGGCGGTCGTCCCCGGTGACTTCGACTGGGACGACGTGGGCGACTTCGCCTCCCTCGCCAAGCTGCAGTCCGGCGGCCGGCCGAACAACCTCGCCGTGCTCGGGGACGGCGCCCGCATCCTGGCGGACTCGTCGAGCGGCATCGTGATCTCGCACAGCCAGCGGCTCATCTCGCTCATCGGCGTCGAGGACATCGTCGTCGTGGACACCCCGGACGCGCTGCTCGTCACCACGAGCGCGAACGCACAGCGGGTGAAGGGCGTCGTGGATGCCCTGAAGATCAGCGGCCGCGGCGACGTCCTGTAGCGCTCCATCGACAAACCCCTCGAACTGGGGGTGAGTGAGTGGCCCCGCGTTACGGGCGCGTTTCGGCGGGGTCGCGATCCCGTAACCGATCCGCAGGACCCCCGCAACGGGTCCTGTACCGGCCCGACGGTCGTGTACTGTCGCCACGATCGCCCGGAACGCACGTGGTCCGGGCACGCTCCCCGGAGGAACCAACCCGTGACATCTCGTACCCGACAGGTCGTCCTCAGCGGCCTCGCGCTCGCCGGCACCGTCGCCGTCCTGGCCGGCTGCGCCTCGGCGCCGTCCACCACCGACTCGGCGAAGAAGACCGACTTCCGCCCCTGCATGGTCTCCGACGCCGGTGGGTTCGACGACAAGTCGTTCAACCAGCTCGGCTACGAGGGCATGAAGGACGCCGCCAAGGACCTCGGTGCCACCTACAAGGAGGCCGAGTCGAAGGACGCCACCGTCTACGACTCGAACATCGAGCAGCTCATCGGCCAGAACTGCAACCTCGTCGTGACCGTCGGCTTCAACCTGGCCGACGCCACGAAGAAGCAGGCCGCTGCGAACCCCGACACCGACTTCGCGATCATCGACGACAACTCGATCGACGCGAAGAACGTCAAGCCGATCACGTTCGACACCTCGCAGGCGGCGTTCCTCGCCGGCTACGCCGCGGCGTCCTACTCGAAGACCGGCGTCGTCGGCACCTTCGGCGGCATGCAGATCCCGACCGTCACCATCTTCATGGACGGCTTCGCGGACGGCGTGAAGTACTACAACGAGCAGAAGGACAAGGACGTCAAGGTCGTCGGCTGGAACGTCGACACCGGCAAGGGCTCCTTCACCGGTGGCTTCGAGGCCGGCACGCAGGCCAAGTCGGTCGCGCAGACGCTCCTCGACCAGGACGCCGACGTGATCCTGCCCGTCGGCGGCCCGATCTACCAGTCCGCTGCCGAGGCCATCAAGGACGCCGACAACGGCTCCGTCCTGATCGGTGCGGACAGCGACCTCTACGAGGCCGACCCCCGCTACAAGGACATCGCCTTCACCTCGGTCGAGAAGGGCATGCGCCCGGCCGTGAAGGACGTCGTCGAGCAGGCGGCTGACGACAAGTTCTCGAAGGACCCGTACGTGGGCACCCTCGAGAACGACGGCGTCGGCATCGCGCCGTTCCACGACTTCGAGTCCAAGGTCGACAAGGGCCTGCAGGGCGAGCTCGACGACGTGAAGGCCGGCATCATCGACGGCTCGATCAAGGTCAAGACCCAGTCCTGACCCGATGAACGCGGGCGGGGGAGCATCCCTCGCCCGCGTTCTCGTGCGCCCAGGGGTGCACACCACATCGTGCGCCGGTGGCGCACACCACATCGTGCATCCGCGGGGTGCACGCGACACCGTGCGCCCGCGTGGCGCGCGCGAGACAGAAATAGACTCCCGAACATGAAGCTCGAACTCCGCGGCATCACCAAGCGGTTCGGCGCCCTGGTCGCCAACGACCACATCTCGCTCACCGTCGAGCCGGGTGAGGTCCACTGCCTCCTGGGTGAGAACGGCGCCGGCAAGTCCACCCTGATGAACGTCCTGTACGGCCTGTACGACGCCGACGAGGGCGAGATCCTGCTCGACGACGTGGTCCAGGACTTCGACGGCCCCGGTGACGCCATGCGCGCCGGTATCGGCATGGTGCACCAGCACTTCATGCTCGTGCCCGTGTTCACCGTCGCCGAGAACGTCATGCTGGGGCAGGAGCAGACCACCTTCGGCGGGCGGCTCGACCTGGCCGGTGCCCGCAAGCGCGTGCAGGAGATCTCCGATCGCTTCGGGTTCGACGTCGACCCCGACGCCAAGGTCGAGGACCTGCCCGTCGGTGTGCAGCAGCGCGTCGAGATCATCAAGGCGCTGTCCCGCGACGCCTCCGTGCTGGTGTTCGACGAGCCGACGGCCGTCCTCACCCCGCAGGAGACCGACGAGCTGATGGGCATCATGCGCCAGCTCCGCGAAGCCGGCACCGCGATCGTCTTCATCACCCACAAGCTCCGCGAGGTGCGCGAGGTCGCCGACCGCATCACGGTCATCCGCCTCGGCAAGGTCGTCGGCGAGGCATCGCCGACCGCCACGAACAACGAGCTGGCCGCGCTGATGGTCGGCCGTGCCGTCTCGCTCGTGGTCGACAAGGCTCCTGCGACCGGTGGCGCCGACGCCCTGGTCGTCGAGAACCTGACCGTGACCGACCCGTCCGGCATCGTGCTCGTCGACGACGTCTCCTTCACGGTGCGCCGCGGCGAGGTCCTGGCGATCGCCGGGGTGCAGGGCAACGGGCAGACCGAGCTCACCGAGGCGATCATCGGCCTCGAGCCCGCCCACGCCGGCCGCATCACCCTCGACGGCAAGGAACTCACCGGCCGGAGCGTCAAGCAGGTGCTCGACGCCGGCGTCGGCTTCGTCCCCGAGGACCGCAAGGAGGACGGCCTGGTCGGCGAGTTCACGATCGCCGAGAACCTGATGCTCGACCGGGCCGACCACGCCGAGTTCGTCCGCGCCGGCACGATCCGCTCGGCCGAGCGCGACGCCTTCGCCGACGAGAAGATCGCCGAGTTCGACATCCGGACGCCGGGTCGCACCACCGCGGCCGGTCGGCTGTCCGGTGGCAACCAGCAGAAGATCGTCCTGGCGCGCGAACTGAGCCGCGAGCTGCGGCTGTTCGTCGCCGCGCAGCCCACCCGCGGCATCGACGTCGGCTCCATCGAGTTCGTCCACAAGCGCATCGTCGCAACCCGCGACACCGGTGTGCCGGTCATCGTCGTCTCCACCGAGCTCGACGAGGTCGTGGCCCTGGCCGACCGGATCGCCGTGATGTACCGCGGCGGCATCGTCGGCATCGTCCCCGCGACCACCCCCCGTGACGTCCTCGGCCTCATGATGGCCGGGGAGATCCCTGAAGGAACGGAGCTGGCCGCGTGACCGCGCAGGAACCAGACAACACGCAGCAGCCGACCCCGGCTGCGCACGGCACCGCGGACGCCCCGCTCACCGACGACCGTCTGCAGGAGGTCGAGTCGACCCCGCACCTGATGACGGACTCGGCGGAGGACACCGAGCGCCGCAACGGCGCCGGTGGTGACCGCTGGCAGGCCGCCCTGCAGGGGATCCTGAACGGCTCCGTGCTCGTCACGGTGCTTGCCGTCGTCCTCGCGCTGGTCGCGTGCGGCATCCTCATCGCGGTGACGGACGAGAACGTCCGTGCCACCGCCGGGTACTTCTTCGCCCGCCCCACCGACATGCTCCAGGCGATCGGCACCGCGGTCGGCGGCGCCTACGCCTCGCTGTTCCAAGGGTCGGTGTTCAACTTCGGTGCGGACTCCTTCCAGCAGGCGATCGGGCCGCTCACGCGCTCCGTCGACTACTCGGTGCCGCTCATCGCCGCCGGGCTCGGGATCGCGCTGTCGTTCCGCGCCGGACTGTTCAACATCGGCGGCCAGGGCCAGATCCTGATGGGGGCCGCGGCCGCCGGATGGGTCGGGTTCTCGTTCGACGGTCCCGCCGCGGTCCACATCCCGCTCACGATCATCGCCGGCATCGTCGGCGGCGCGGTCTGGGGCGGCATCGTCGGGGTGCTCAAGGCCCGGACGGGTGCGAACGAGGTGGTCGTCACGATCATGCTCAACTACGTCGCGCTCTACCTGGTCAGCTACCTGCTCCGCACCCCGGGCCTGCTGCAGGCCCCGGGCAGCAGCAACCCGATCTCGCCCGCCACGAAGGACAGCGCGCTCCTGCCGCAGCTCTTCGGTGTGCGGTACGGCGTGGACCTCGGGTTCATCGTCGCGATCATCGCGGTCGTCGTCGTCTGGTGGCTCGTCAACAAGTCGTCGCTCGGCTTCCGGTTCCGCACCATCGGTGAGAACCCCCGTGCCGCCCGCGTGGCCGGCATGAGCGTCCCGTCGCTGACCATCTGGGTCATGGTCATCTCCGGTGCCCTGGTCGGCATCGCCGGCGCCTACCAGGTGCAGGGTGCCGTCACCACGGGCTTCACCTCGGGCATCGACGCCGGCATCGGCTTCGACGCCATCACCGTGGCACTGCTCGGCCGCTCCAAGCCGTGGGGCGTGTTCTGGGCGGCGATCCTGTTCGGCGTCCTGAAGAACGGTGGCTACGCCATGCAGGCCGCCAACGGCATCCCGATCGACATCGTCGGCGTCATCCAGGCCCTCATCGTCCTCTTCATCGCGGCGCCGCCGCTCGTCCGCGCGATCTTCCGGATCCCGCAGCCGGGTGCACGCAAGCGCACGAAGACGAGCAAGAACAGCAAGAAGGCGGTCGCCGCATGAGCACCCTCAGCCCCACCGCGGCCGCGCCGCGCATGCCCCTGGACGACCGCCCGGTCGAGACGACCCGCAGCTGGAAGCTCCCGATCGGGTACGGCGTGTTCACGCTGCTCGCGCTCGTGCTGTTCGGCTTCGGACACCGCCCCGGAACGGCGACGCTCCGCCTGGCGTCGAAGGGCGACTTCTTCGCGCTGCCGAACCTCCCGCTGCCGGCGACGGCCACCGGGATCGTCGTCACCGTGCTGCTCGCGCTCGCCACGGTGTACGCGATCGTCGAGACCCGTGCCTCGCGTCGTGTGCCGCTCTGGGTGACCTCGGTGTTCGCGATCGTCTTCGTGGTCGGCTTCCTCGCGTGGGCGGTCGCCGGCGACTCGATCACCATCCCCGGCATGCTCTTCGGTGCGCTCGGCCTCGCGGTCCCGCTCGTGTTCGGTGCCCTCGGCGGCGTCATCTCGGAGCGGGTCGGTGTGGTGAACATCGCGATCGAGGGCCAGTTCCTCGCCGGTGCGTTCACCTCGGCGCTCATCGCCTCGCTCACCGGGTCGCCCTGGGTCGGTCTCGTCGGTGCCCTCGTCGCGGGTGTGCTCGTGTCGTTCGTCCTCGCGGCGTTCAGCATCAAGTACCTGGTCGACCAGGTCATCGTCGGTGTCGTCATCAACGCCTTCATCTCGGGCCTGACCGGCTTCCTGTACTCGCAGGTGCTGTCCCCGAACCAGCAGACGCTCAACATCGGCATCCGGTTCCCGAAGTTCGAGGTCCCGGTGCTCCACCAGATCCCGATCATCGGACCGATCTTCTTCGAGCAGTCGGTCGTCGTCTACCTGGCCTACGTCGCCGTCGCGGTCGTCACCTTCGGCCTGTTCAAGACCCGTTGGGGTCTGCGACTCCGCGCCGTCGGCGAGCACCCGCAGGCCGCCGACACGGTGGGCATCAACGTCACGAGCACCCGGTTCTGGAACGTCTCGCTCGCCGGTGCGATCGCGGGCCTCGGCGGGGCGTACTTCACGCTCGACGCCACCGGCGGGTTCACGAAGGACATGACCGCGGGCGCGGGCTACATCGCCCTGGCCGCCGTGATCTTCGGCCGCTGGGACCCGATCAAGGCCACGCTCGCCGCCCTGCTGTTCGGCTTCGCGTCGAACCTGCAGAACACGCTCAGCGCGGTCGGCTCGCCCGTACCGAGCGAGTTCCTGCTGATGCTGCCGTACGTGGTCACGATCTTCGCCGTGGCCGGCCTGGTCGGGCAGTCGCGCGGCCCCGCCGCGTCCGGCAAGCCCTACATCAAGAGCTGACGGCCTGGAGGCACGACACATGACCGACGCACACGCTGCAGGTGACCAGGCGGTCACCGCCACCGACCCGACGGACGCCGCCACGGGCCTCCCGGTCGACGACGTGGACTGGGGCGTCCTGCGGGACGCCGCCACGGCCGCGATGCGGCGCGCCTACGCGCCGTACTCGTCGTTCCCGGTGGGCGCCGCGGCGCTCACCGACGACGGCCGGATCGTCTCCGGCTGCAACATCGAGAACGCGAGCTACGGGGTGACGCTCTGCGCGGAGTGCTCCCTCGTGTCGCAGCTGCACATGACCGGCGGCGGCAAGCTCGTCGCGTTCACGTGCGTCGACGGCGACGGGGCGACCCTGATGCCGTGCGGCCGCTGCCGCCAGCTGCTGTTCGAGCACTCGACCGAGGGCATGCTCCTCGAGACGCTCTCCGGCATCCGCACCATCGACGAGGTCCTGCCGGACGCCTTCGGGCCGCGGACCCTCGCCACCTACCAGCAGGAGCACTGATCCGCATGGCCGTCGAGCCGTTCGACACCGTCGACCTCATCCGCACGAAGCGCTCCGGCGGGGCCCTCAGCACCGCCGAGGTGGACTGGCTCGTCGACGCGTACACCCGCGGCTACGTCGAGGACCCGCAGATGGCCGCGATGGCGATGGCGATCTTCCTGAACGGGATGGAGCGGCGCGAGATCAAGGACCTCACGCTCGCGATGATCGCGTCGGGGGAGCGGATGTCGTTCTCGTCGCTCGGCAAGACGACGGTCGACAAGCACTCCACGGGCGGGGTCGGCGACAAGATCACCCTGCCGCTGGCACCCCTGGTGGCGTCGTTCGGCGTCGCCGTGCCGCAGCTGTCCGGCCGCGGACTCGGGCACACCGGCGGCACGCTCGACAAGCTCGAGTCGATCCCCGGGTGGCAGGCGTCCATCTCGAACGACCGCATGATGCAGGTGCTGCAGGACGTCGGCGCGGTCATCTGCGCCGCCGGGTCCGGCCTGGCTCCCGCGGACAAGAAGCTCTACGCGCTCCGCGACATCACCGGCACGGTCGAGTGCATCCCGCTCATCGCGTCGAGCATCATGTCGAAGAAGATCGCCGAGGGCACCGGTGCGCTCGTGCTCGACGTCAAGTTCGGTTCCGGCGCGTTCATGCCGACGTACGAGGCGTCCCGGGAGCTCGCGCAGACCATGGTCGACCTCGGCAACGACGCCGGGGTCGCGACCTCGGCGCTCCTGACCGACATGGAGGTCCCGCTCGGGCTGACGATCGGCAACGCGCTCGAGGTGCGGGAGTCGGTCGAGGTGCTCGCCGGCGGCGGCCCCGCCGACGTCGTCGAGCTGACCGTGGCGCTCGCGACCGAGATGCTCACCCTGGCGGGACTGCCCGACGCCGACCCGGCCGCGGCGCTCGCGGACGGCCGCGCCATGGACACCTGGCGTCGGATGATCGAGGCGCAGGGCGGGAACCCCTCCGCCGCGTTGCCCGTGGCCCGCGAACAGCACGTCGTCACCGCTCCGACGTCGGGGGTCCTCACGCAGCAGGACGCGCTGCCGTTCGGCGTCTCGGCCTGGCGGCTCGGGGCCGGTCGTGCCCGCGCGCAGGACCCGGTGCAGGCAGGTGCGGGCATCGAGCTCCACGTCAAGCCGGGGGACAGCGTGACCGAGGGCCAGCCGCTCTGGACGCTGCACTCCGACGACGCGTCGCGGATCCCGCGCGCACTCGAGTCGCTCGAGGGTGCGTGGACCATCGGCCCGGAGGGCTCCGCTGCCGCGGCACGTGGGCCGATCGTGCGCGAGCGCATCGGGTCCTGAACCGGGCCACCCGACCGCCCGGAGGCTCCCTGCACACCTGTGGGGAGCCTCCAGTGTCTTCGGTCGTGGGTTGTGCACAGGTGCCTGCGCGGCGGCGGTGACCACCGATAGCCTGGGGGAATGAGCGCCGACGCCCCGACCTACCGCCTGCCCGACGCCGGGGCGGTCATCAACGACCTGCCGAAGGTCTCGCTGCACGACCACCTCGACGGCGGCCTGCGGCCAGCGACCATCATCGAGCTCGCGGCCTCGGCGGGTGTGTCGCTCCCCACCACCGACCCGGCCGAGCTCGGGCAGTGGTTCGCCGACCAGTCGAACTCCGGCTCCCTGGTCGAGTACCTGAAGACGTTCGACGTCACCACGTCGGTGATGCAGACCGCGCCGCAGCTCACCCGGATCGCCCGCGAGTTCGTCGAGGACCTGGTCGCCGACGGCGTCGTCTACGGCGAGGTCCGCTGGGCGCCGGAGCAGCACCTGCAGGGCGGACTGACCCTCGACCAGACGGTGGAGGCCGTGCAGGCCGGCATCGAGGAAGCCGTCGACGCCGCCGGTGGGCGCATCCGCGTCGGCCAGCTCGTCACCGCGATGCGGCACGCCGACAGGTCGCTCGAGATCGCCGAGCTCGCCGTCCGGCACCGTGACGCCGGGGTCGTCGGCTTCGACATCGCCGGTGCCGAGGCCGGGTTCCCCGCCTCGAACCACCGCGCCGCCTTCGACTACCTGGCATCCGAACTGTTCCCCGTCACCGTGCACGCGGGCGAGGCCGACGGGCTCGGGTCCATCCGGTCCGCCCTGGTCGACGGCCGGGCGCTCCGCCTCGGGCACGGCGTCCGCATCTTCGAGGACGTCGCCCTGTCCGACGCCGGGGACGGCTCGACGCTGGCCTCCCTGGGCGAGGTCGCCTCGTGGGTCCGTGACCGCGAGATCCCGCTCGAGGTCTCGCCGTCGTCCAACCTGCAGACCGGGGCGATCGCCGCGTGGGGCGACGACCTCGCCGACCACCCGTTCGACGTGCTCTACCAGCTCGGCTTCCGGGTCACGGTGAACACCGACAACCGCCTGATGAGCGGGACCTCGCTGTCGAAGGAGCTCGCACTGCTCGCCGGCACGTTCGGGTACGACCTCGACGACCTGGCGGCGTTCCAGATCAACGCCGCGCTCGGGTCGTTCCTGCCGCTCGAGGACCGCGAGGAGATCATCGCCACCATCACGGCCGGGTACCAGGAGGCCTGACGCATGGGACTGCCACCGCTGCCGGACACCGCCGTCCTCCTCGGTGCGGACGCGCCCGCGTGGCGTGACGCGATGCGCCTGGTCGGCCGTGCGCTCGTCGCCTCGGGCGCCACCACCGACGAGTACACCGACGCCATGATCGGCATGGTCGAGGAGCACGGGCCGTACATCGTCATCTCGCCGGGGCTCGCGTTCGCGCACGCCCGGCCGGGTGGCGCGGTCGTGCGGGACGGACTCGCGATCGTGACGCTCGCGACGCCGGTGGCGTTCGGCCACCCGCACAACGACCCCGTCCGTGTGGTGCTCGGGCTCGCGGTGGCCGAGGTGGGCACCCACCTGGAGTCGATCGGCGAGATCGCGAACCTGTTCAACGACGCCACCGTGACCGGACGGATCGCGGCGGCGACCACGGCGGACGAGGTCCGCGCGATCATGGGGGTCTCCGCGTGAAGATCGTGACCATCTGCGGCGCCGGCATCGGCTCGAGCGGCATCCTCAAGGTGAACGCCGAGAAGGCGCTCGACGCCCTCGGGCTGTCGGCGTCGGTCGTCGCGGCGGACGTCGCCTCGGTGCGCGACGTCTCCGACGACGCCAACGTGATCCTGACGAGTCAGGAGTTCGTCGAGGCGATCGGTGACACCTACGCCGAGGTCATCGTCATCGCGAACCACTTCGACCAGGGTGAGATCACGGCGGCGGTGGACCGGGCGCTCGGCGAGCACTGAGCGTGCAGTCCGCCCTTTAGAGTTGGGGCATGAGCACCGAGAACCCGCTGAACGACCCCGCTGCCGACCCGTTCGAGGTCGCGCGGGCCGCCGCCGCCGTCATCGCCGAACAGTCCGGCATCGAGCGGCATGACATCGCCCTGACCCTCGGGTCGGGCTGGGGCAAGGCCGCCGACATCATCGGTGAGACCGTGTCCGAGATCCCGGCCGAGCAGGTCCCCGGGTTCAGCGCCTCGGCCGTCCCCGGACACTCCGGCACCATCCGGTCGATCCGCCTCGCCGACGGCCGCCACGCGCTCGTCATCGGTGCCCGCACCCACTACTACGAGGGCCACGGGGTCCGTCGGGTCGTGCACAGCGTCCGCACGGCCGCGGCGACCGGTGCCTCGATCATGGTGCTGACCAACGGCGCCGGCGGCATCAAGGAGCACTGGACCCCGGGCACCCCGGTGCTCATCAGCGACCACATCAACCTGACCGCGGACAGCCCGCTCGAGGGCGCGACGTTCATCGACCTGACCGACCTGTACTCGGCGCGGCTGCGCGAGCTGGCCCGGACGGTCGACCCGTCGCTCGACGAGGGCGTGTACACGCAGTTCCGCGGCCCGCACTACGAGACCCCGGCCGAGGTCCAGATGGCGAAGACCATCGGCGGACACATCGTCGGCATGTCGACCGCGCTCGAGGCCATCGCCGCCCGTCAGGCCGGCATGGAGGTCCTCGGGTTCTCGCTCATCACGAACCTCGCCGCGGGCATCCAGAAGACCCCGCTGTCGCACACCGAGGTGCTCGAGGCCGGCAAGCAGGCCGAGCCGGTGATCGCCGACCTGCTCGCACGCGTGGTCGCCGCACTCGGGCAGCCGGCGTCGTGAAGCTCGACCTCGACCAGGTGCTCGGCACCGCGCGGGCGTGGCTGGCGCAGGACCCCGACCCGGAGACCCGTGACGAGCTGGCCGCGGCGATCGACGCGGCGGCCGACGGTGACGGTCCCGCTGTCCGGGCGCTCGCCGAGCGGTTCGACGGCCGGCTGCAGTTCGGCACCGCCGGACTCCGCGCGGAGCTCGGCTGGGGCCCGCTGCGGATGAACCGGGTCGTCGTGACCCAGGCCGCTGCGGGGCTCGCACGGTTCCTCATCGACAGCGGGCGCTCGCGCAGCGTCGTGATCGGGTACGACGGCCGGGTGAACTCGGACGTCTTCGCACGTGACTCGGCCGAGGTCATGCGCGGCCTCGGGCTCGAGGTCACCCTGCTGCCCTCGGCCCTGCCGACGCCGGTGCTCGCGTTCGCCGTCCGGCACCTGGACGTCGGTGCTGGCGTCATGGTCACCGCGAGCCACAACCCGCCGCGGGACAACGGGTACAAGGTCTACCTCGGTCAGGACGACGACGGCTCGCAGATCGTGCCGCCCGTCGACGGTGAGATCGCGGCCGCCATCGACGCCGTCGCCGCAGGCTCCGTCACCGACCTGCCGCGCGGCACGGACTACACCGTCGCGTCGTCGGCCCTGGTCGACGCCTACGTGGCCGCCACGGCCGCGATCGTGCCCGCTCCGGCACTCGGGGTCGAGGAGCAGCCGAAGGTCGTCTACACGGCCATGCACGGCGTCGGGTGGGAGACTGCCCGCGCGGTGTTCGCCGCGGCCGGGTTCGCCGAGCCGGCGGTCGTGCCGGAGCAGATCGATCCGGACGGTGCGTTCCCGACGGTGTCGTTCCCGAACCCCGAGGAGCCGGGTGCGATGGACCTGGCGATCGCCCGTGGTCTCGCCGTCGGCGCCGACCTGGTGATCGCGAACGACCCCGACGCCGACCGGCTCGCGCTCGCGATCCCGACGGCCACGGACACCGGTGCGCCGTCGTACCGCCGGCTGTCGGGCAACGAGGTCGGCTGGCTGCTCGGGTGGCGTGCCGCTGCACGGGCGTCCGAGTCGGGCGCGACCGGCACGCTCGCCGCGTCGATCGTCTCGTCGCCGGCGTTGGCCCGGGTGGCTGCGCGCCACGGGCTGGAGTACCGCGACACCCTGACCGGCTTCAAGTGGGTCTCGCGGGTGCCCGAGCTGCTGTTCGGCTACGAAGAGGCCCTGGGCTACCTGGTCGACCCGTCGGTCGTGCGCGACAAGGACGGCATCTCGGCTGCGCTCGAACTGCTGTCCCTCGCCGACGAGCTCGCCGCGTCGGGCTCGACCATCGCCGACCACCTCGAGGCCTTCGCCGCCGAGTTCGGCGCGTTCGCATCGGGGCAGGTCGCGACCCGCGTCGACGACCTGTCGCGCATCGGCGAGATCATGGCGTCGCTCCGGTCCACGCCGCCGTCGACGCTCGGCGGGCTCGACGTGCACACGGTGACGGACTACGCCGACGGGGTGGCGGGCTTCCCGCCCTCGGACATCCTGCGCTACGACCTGTCCGGCGACGCCCGGGTGATCGTCCGCCCGAGCGGGACCGAGCCCAAGGTGAAGGTCTACATCGACACCGTCGCGGACACCCCCGCCGAGGCCCAGCGCCTGGTCGACGCCCTCGCCGAGTCGGTGCGCCCCTTGGTGTCGTAGGGCGCGGTCCCGCTCAAACCAGGTTCCGGACACAGCACCGCGCATCTTCGCGGTGCTGTGTCCATTCCGCAGTGTCGCGTAAGCCCGGTACCGCTCCACAATGGCAACGGGTCTGCTGGTTCTCCACAGCGACCGGGTCATCGTGCCGTGAGCGGCCGCCCGGACGCCACGCTGTCCCGATGGAACGCCTCACGCTCATGACGACTCCGGTGGACAGCGCAACGGCTCGCAGCATGCGGCGCAGATCGGAGCGGGGCGAGTTCCTCCGCATCGGCCACGGCGTTTCGACCCCCGCCCAGGCGTTCCGGGATGCGTCGGAAGCGGCTCGTCACCGTGCTCGGATCGATGCCGTCCTCGCTGCCTCCCGTCCGGGGCTGATCGTGTCGCACGCGTCGGCCGTCGTGATGCACGAGCTGCCCTGGTTCGGGCCACTCCCGGATCGCGTGGCCCTCACCGACCCCACGCGCGACCGCGCGCAGCGCCTGCGGTTCAGCGACAAGGTGCCGGCACGTGGTCGAGACGTGGCAACCGTGCTCATCGACGGGGTCGAGACGACGGACCTGGTGACCACGGCCATCGACGTTGCGCTCCGATCCGACCGGGGCCATGCCCTGGTCATCCTCGACGCGGTGCTCCGACGAGGGGGCGACCGTCACGACCTGCTGGCCGAACTCGAGTCGCGACCGACACGCCGCGGTGTCCAGCGGGTCCGAGCGCTCCTCGAGCTCGCGGACGGTCGGATCGAGTCCGCCGGAGAGAGCCTCGCGCTGTTGGTGATGCACGATCTCGGGTTGCCACGGCCGGAGCTGCAACACGAGTTCTCCGTCGACGGCCGATGCATCGCACGGGTCGACTTCTGGTTTCCGGAGCAGGGGGTGGTCGTGGAGTTCGACGGACTCGTCAAGTACCGGGCCGGCGAGGTTCGGGGCGCGCGGACGGCAGAAGAAGTGGTGATTGCGGAGAAGTTCCGAGAAGACGCGGTGCGTGCGGTCCCGGGGGTCCGCGGTGTCGCGAGGCTGATCTGGCGCGAGGTTCTGCCCGGCGGCGATGCTCCGATCACGCTCCGGAGGTCCGGACTCCCGGTCCCACTGGCGAGCCGCACGACACCGACGTGGTGACGCACCGGGGAACGGACACAGCACCGTGTAGATGCACGGTGCTGTGTCCGGAACCTGGTTCCGGGGGCGAGACGGAACCCCCGCGCTACGCGAGCTCGAGCAGCACGTGACCGGACGAGACCGTCTGGCCGACCGGGGCGTTCAGCCCGGTGACGACGCCGTCCTTGTGGGCCTGCACGGGCTGCTCCATCTTCATGGCCTCGAGCACGACGAGCAGGTCGCCCTTCACCACGGTGTCACCCTCGGCGACCGCGAGCTTCACCACGGTGGCCTGCATCGGCGACGCGACGGACGACCCGGACTTCGCCAGGCCCCCGCGGACGGCCGACGAGCGGCGCTTCGGGGGAGCGGTGGGGCCGGCCGGACGACGACCGGCGACACCGCCGGCAGCACCGCCACCGACGATCGACGGCATGGTGACCTCGATGCGCTTGCCCTGCACCTCGACCACGACGCTGTCGCGCCCAGCCGGGGCCGGCAGTTCCTCGGGGGAACCGCTCCACGCCGGGATCTCGTTGACGAAGTCGGTCTCGATCCACTGCGTGTAGATGCTGAACGGCTCGTCGTCGGCCGTCGCGAACGCCGGGTCCGACACCACGGCACGGTGGAAGGGGAGCACGGTCGGCAGGCCCGTGACCTCGAACTCGGCGAGTGCACGACGCGAACGCTCCAGCGCCTCGGCACGGGTGGCGCCGGTGACGATCAGCTTCGCGAGCATCGAGTCGAACGAACCGGATACGACGTCACCGGAGACGACGCCCGAGTCGACACGGACACCGGGGCCGGACGGTGCGTTGAAGGCGTGCACGGGGCCGGGCGCGGGGAAGAAGTTGCGACCCGGGTCCTCGCCGTTGATGCGGAACTCGAACGAGTGCCCCCGCGGCGTGGGGTCCGAGTAGTCGAGCACGCCACCCTCGGCGATGCGGAACTGCTCGCGCACCAGGTCGATGCCGGTGACCTCTTCGGAGACGCAGTGCTCGACCTGCAGGCGAGTGTTCACCTCGAGGAACGACACGGTGCCGTCGGCACCGATGAGGAACTCGCAGGTGCCGGCGCCGACGTAGCCGACCTCGCGCAGGATCGCCTTGGACGACTCGTACAGTGCGGTCTGCTGCTCGGACGTCAGGTAGGGCGCCGGGGCTTCCTCGACGAGCTTCTGGTGGCGTCGCTGCAGCGAGCAGTCGCGGGTGGAGACCACGACGACGTTGCCGTGCTCGTCCGCCAGGCACTGGGTCTCGACGTGGCGCGGCTTGTCCAGGTACTTCTCGACGAAGCACTCGCCCCGACCGAACGCGGCGATCGCCTCACGCGTGGCGGACTCGAAGAGCTCCTCGACCGAGGCACGGTCGCGGACGACCTTCAGACCACGACCGCCACCGCCGAACGCCGCCTTGATCGCGACGGGCAGACCGACCTGGTCGACGAAGTCGAAGACCTCGGAGACGTCCTGCACGGGCTCGATGGTGCCGGGGGCGAGCGGTGCGCCGACCTTCTCGGCGACGTGGCGCGCGGAGACCTTGTCGCCGAGGCGCTCGATCGACTCCGGCGACGGGCCGATCCAGACGAGCCCGGCGTCGATGACGGCGCGGGCGAAGTCGGCGTTCTCGGCGAGGAACCCGTAGCCCGGGTGCACGGCGTCCGCACCGGAGCGGCGGGCGACCGAGATGATCTTGTCGATGACGAGGTACGTCTCGGCGCTCGTGGTGCCGTTCAGCGCGTAGGCCTCGTCGGCGAGGCGGGCGTGCAGGGCATCGCGGTCCTGGTCGGCGTAGACCGCGACCGATGCCTTGCCCGCGTCGCGGGCCGCGCGGATGATGCGGACGGCGATCTCGCCGCGGTTCGCGATGAGGACCTTGCTGATACGGGGCATGACACAGCAGCGTATTCGTGCGGCGGGAGTGCGTTTTGACTGGCACCCACAAAGAACCACCCGGAAGAGGTGCGGATGTCTACAGTGCCCACAGGTCGTGCCAGGCGATGCCGAAGCCCCGGAGGAGCATCGACCGCAGCACCGGCAGCGACATCCCGATCACGGCGGACGGCGCTCCGTCGATCCGCGTGATGTACGCGGCGGCCCGACCGTCGATGGTGAACGCACCCGCCACCTCGAGCGGCTCGCCCGTCGCGACGTACGCGTCGATCTCGTCGACGGACACGTCGTCGGCGAAGGTCAGCACCGCGCTGTCGACCGCGACCACGCGGTCGCCGGCGGCGGCCAGCGCCGACCTGCCGGGCGCGACGTCACCCAGCTGCGGGACGCCGGCGGTGGACGTGACCAGGGACCGGACGGGAGGCACGGTGCGGGCCGGTGCCGCGCCTCCAGGCCGTCCCGTGGCCGGTTCCGGGTCGCGGTGCCGGTCGTCGCGTCGTCGATCGATCACGCAGTGTCCGCTCCACAGGGTCCCGCCGCCGGCGGCGAGCATCTGCCGCCAGCGCTCCCGGGCGACCGCGGGGTCGTGCGGCTTGCCGTACAGCTGTCCGTCGACCTCGAACGCGGAGTCGCCGCCGAACACCACTCCGTCGACCGGTGACCCGGCGACCGCGGAGTCGGCGACCGCGGACGCCTTCGCGACGGCGAGGAGCGAGACGAGCTCCGGACCGGTCAGGTCGCGGCCGAGCGATGCCGCTGCTGCGGCACCGACGGCGTCCTCGTCGACCCCGGGGGACACGAGCACGGGTTCGATCCCGGACTGGGCGAGGAGTGCTCGGCGGGCGGGGGATGTACTCGCGAGGTACAGACGCATGGGACCATCTCACCATGGGTGAATCCGTCGGCACGCTGCTCGAACTCGACGTCACCGGGATCGCCCACGGCGGCATCTCGGTGGCACGGCACGAAGGACGGGTGGTCTTCGTCTCGGACGCGATCCCCGGGGAGCGCGTCGTCGCCCGGGTGACCGAGGACCGCAAGAAGTCGTTCTGGCGCGCCGACACGGTCAGCGTCATCACGCCGAGCGAGCACCGCGTCGACCACGTCTGGCCCGAGGCCGCGCTCGAGCGTGACCCCGAGACGCGCCCGGGTGGTGCCGAGTTCGGTCACATCGCTCTCGCACACCAGCGCACGCTGAAGCACGACGTCCTCGTCGACTCGTTCGCGCGGTTCGCGCGGATGGACCTCGCCGAGGTGCTCGGCCACGACGTCGTCGTCGAGGCCGCGCCCGGCGACGACGCGGCGAACGGCCTCGGCTGGCGCACGCGCGTCCGGCTGCACGTCGACGAGCAGGGCACCGCCGGCCCGTTCGCGGCCCGCTCCCACTCCGTCATCCAGGTGACCGGCCTGCCGCTCGCGACCGCCGTCGTGCAGCAGAGCGCCCCGCTCGGCCGTGGTGCGCTGCCGGGGTCCTCGGTCATCGACGTCCTCGCACCGAGCGGCTCGGAGGGCGCGCGGCTCGTCATCGACGACCAGAAGCCCACCGTGGTGACCGAGGTCGTGGGGGAGCGCACGTTCCAGGTCGACGACAACGGGTTCTGGCAGGTGCACCGTGCCGCGGCGACCGTGCTCACCGAGGCCGTGCAGGACCTGGTCGACCGCGACCGACTCGACCCCGAGGGCACCCACCTGGACCTGTACGGCGGTGTCGGCCTGCTCGCCGCCGCCCTCGGTGACCTGGCCGGCCCGAAGGCACGCATCACGAGCGTCGAGAGCGCCGCCCGTGCCACCGAGCACGCGCAGGAGAACCTGTCGGAGTGGCTCGGCGCCCGCGCCGAGACCGGCCGCGTCGACCGCTGGCTGACGAACACCGTGGCGAACGCCTCGCGCGCCGAGAAGGACCGCTTCCGCGCCGGCACGATCGTGCTCGACCCGCCCCGCGCCGGTGCCGGTCGTGACGTGGTCGTGCAGATCGCCGCGCTCCAGCCGGAGCAGGTCGTCTACGTGGCGTGCGACCCGGTGGCACTGGCCCGCGACGTCGCGACGTTCGCCGACCTCGGCTACCGGCTCGAAGCACTGCGGGCCTTCGACCTGTTCCCGCACACGCACCACCTGGAAGCCGTCGCACGCCTGGTCCCCACGCGCTGAGGTCCGGGGGTCGCTCGACCGCGGGTCCTTGCGTGTCGGGGTGTCCACCAATCGGCGGACCGGCCAGCGTGGCGCAGCGGAGAAGCCCCGCACCTGAGTCCGGGCTGGGTATCCTGGGTCGTTGATGGCACTCCGGTTTCAGGGGCCGGCGTCGCGCATCGGAACGAGAGGCCACTGTGGCAGCAGGAACGACAACCACCAGCACCGAGACGTCAGGGGCGGCCACCAGGCCGGTCCGGGTCGCGATCGTCGACGACCACGAGTCCGTCCGACTCGGGATCCAGGCGGCGTGCCAGAACGAGGGGTTCGAGGTGGTGCTCACCGCCGCCAGCGTCCCCGAGTACGTCCAGAACCTCGACGGGCGAGAGGTCGACGTCGTCGTCCTCGACCTGTCCCTCGGTGACGGTTCGACCGTGACCGAGAACGTCAAGGGCGTGCAGGGGACGGGATCGGCGGTGCTCGTGCACTCCATCGCGGACCGTGTCGCCAACGTGCGTGAGGCGCTCGCAGCAGGGGCTGCCGGCGTCATCCCGAAGTCCTCGGCCACCAAGACCGTGATGGCGGCGGTCGCCACCGTCGCACGCGGTGACGTGCTCAACAACCTCGAGTGGGCGAGCGCCATCGACGCCGACCGCGACTTCGCGAAGGCACAGCTCGGCCGTCGCGAGCGCGAGATCCTGCACCTCTACGCCTCGGGTCTCCCGCTCAAGCTCGCCGCCCAGCAGCTCGGCATCGGCTACTCGACGGCCCGTGAGTACCTCGACCGGATCCGTGTGAAGTACGTCGAGGTCGGTCGCCCGGCCCCGACGAAGGTCGACCTGCTGCGTCGAGCCGTCGAGGACGGGATCCTCCCCGGGCTCGACTCGGGCATCGACCCCGACGGCGACGGTCGCTGACACGGATGGCGACCGCGGCTGAGTCGGCGCGGACGGTCGTCGAACCGGCGCCCTTCGGCGCCGATCCGGCGCGCAGCGTCCGCGCCTCGATCACGCAGGCGTCGGTCGAGCGCGCGTTCGCGATCCTCCTCGCGATGGCGGCGATCGGCCTCGGCATCGTCGACGCGCCCGCGGTCCTGCAGCAGCTGCCGTACCTCGACCCGTTCTGGGGTCCGACGCTGATGCTCGCCCTCGCGGCGTCGTTCGTGTTCATCGGGGTCTCGGCCTTCGTGCAGCGGGTCGCGCAGCTGGCGCAGATCGTCTGCGCGCTGCTGTTCCTCGTCGTGCTCGTGACGTGGACGGCCACCGTGCAGGAGCCCATCCCGTCGGCGCAGCAGCCGTGGCCGTGGTGGTTCTGCACGGTCGGCTGCACGGCAGCGGCGATGGGCTTCGCCACGTGGCGTGCGACGGTCTACACGGCGCTCGTGCCGGCGGTGTACGTCGTCATCCGGCTCAGCCCGCTCGGCGGCGACGTCGGGGTCCTCGCGGTCCTGCTCGACGGCGTGTACACGGCGCTGCTCAGCGGTGCGGTGCTCGTCATCGCCGTGGTGCTGCGGCGAGCGGCCACGTCGGTCGACACGGCGCAGTCCACGGCCGTGCGGCGGTACTCGCTCGCCATCCGGGAACACGCGACCGAGGTCGAACGGGTCCAGGTGGACGCCATCGTGCACGACAGCGTGCTCACGACGCTGCTCTCCGCCGCACGGGCCGACACGCTCGAGGCCAAGACCCTCGCCGCGCGGATGGCCCGGAACGCGATCGACCACCTCGAGGCCGCCGCCACCGACGGCCCCGGTGACGTCGCGCCGGTCGCCCTCGGCGAACTCCGGGCGCGCATCCGCGAGGGGGTCGGTGCGTTGCCCGCTCCGGTCCGTCTCGTCCCGACGCCGACCGGGTCGGTCCGCCTGCCCGCGTCGGTCGCCGACGCGCTGGCCTCGGCGGCGCTGCAGGCCGCGGTGAACAGCGTGCAGCACGCCGGCGACGCTGACGTCTCCCGCTGGGTCCGCATCGAGCAGCAGGGGCAGGGGGTGCTCGTCGAGGTCGGTGACGAGGGCCGCGGGTTCGACGTCGCGGACATCCCCGCCGAACGGCTCGGTGTCCGCCGCTCCATCGTGGAGCGCGTCGCGACCGTCGACGGCCGCGCCGAGGTGCACACCGCCCCGGGCGAGGGCACCCGCATCGTGCTGACGTGGTCGCCGGCCGCGAGGACGACCGCATGAAGGTCTCCCTGCCGGCGAGCATCGCCCTCGGACTCGCGTCGCTGTTCTCCCTCTACCACCTGGTCCTCGCCGCGGCCACGTTGCCGCGCGTCGACCAGGTCGCCCCGATCGTCGCCTGCATGGTCCTGTACGCCGCGGCCACCGGCCTCGCACTGTTCGTCCCCGGCAGGGTCCTGCCGGTCTGGACGGCCTGCTTCTCCCTCGCGACAGCCATCGTGATGCCGGTGATCGCCGCCCCCGTCCTCGTCGATGGTCGTGGTCCGGGCTCCGCCACCTGGTGGATCGCGGCCATCGGCACGCTCATGGTGGTGCTCGTCGTGCGCGGTCGGGGCCCCTTCGCGTGGGCCGGCGTCCTGTTCCTGACCGTGTACACCGTCGCCTGGGCCGGTCTCGGCTCGCTCGGTGGGCTCGGCGTGGTCGGCAGCGTCGCCTGGGTCGCGATCGCCACGGTCTTCGCCGCCGCGATGAGCCGCGCCATCCGGAACACCCGTGAACTCGTCCTCGCCGAGCAGGAGACCGCCGACTGGCAGGCCGCGCAGGACGCCCACGTGTTCGAGCGGCAGTTCCGCCTGAGTCAGACCACCCGGATGGCCCTGCCGATGCTGCAGCGCATCATCGACTCCTGCGGCGACCTCGACGACGCCGACCGCGCCGAGTGCCTGCACCTCGAGCAGGCCATCCGCGACGAGATCCGGGGCCGGTCCCTGTTGTCCGACGACGTCCGCGACGAGGTGATGCGCCTGCGTCGCCGCGGAGCGACCGTCCAGCTGCACGACGACGGCGGGCTCGACGACCTGGACGCCCCGGACATCCGGCGCATCCACGCCCGTGTCGCCGAGGCGCTCCGGCAGGCCCGCGATGCCGACAACGTCATCGTCCGGACCGTGGGCGAAGGCTCCGACTCCGCGGTGACCGTCGTCGGACTCCGCCTCGACGGCGCGGCCAGTGAGTCCGCGGCGCTCGGAGCCGGGATGGACGACGACGACGGGGACGAGGACGACTCCGTCGCACTCTGGCTGGAGATCCCGCGGCACGAGCCCGCGTAGCGCGCGGCACGCGTGTCGCGACGATGCACCACGTGATCGACGCGTGGATCGTCGCGAACGTGGTGCGGACGGCGCAGCGGACGCGCGTGGAGCGCCGGGCGTGCGGGCGGCGGTGGACGCGATGGGGGACAGCCGGGAGGCCCGTGGCGGCCCCGCCACGGGCCTCCAGGCCGTCACGTGGGTGCGTCGGGCGGGCGCGCGCACGGAAGCGACCGTGTCGTTGTCGTACGACGTCGACGGTGTCGTTCCGGATCGGCCTCGCCACCGCCCCGCCAACCGCACTGACACCCGCCCGCACCCGCGACAGACCCCCGGAAACGGGGAACGGGCCGGTCGGATACCGACCGGCCCGTTCACGACCCGAGGCTGAGCGACAACCCGAATGTCGCCCTGCCTCGCAGCGGGCGGTGGCTTCGTACCCTAGTCGGCCACCGTCCTGCGATGTCTTTCGTTGAAGGACACCGAACACCAACTACTATGCCCACGCACGAGCCGCATGTCAGTCGTCATTATGGGGGACAATTCCGGCATTTCCGGTCCGTATCCGCTGAACGTGTCCCCCGAGTGAGGGGATACCGACCGGGAAGTGCGCCCTGCAACCGTTCCGGTCGCCAGCGCACCAGGGGTACATCAGCGGAGCGATCGGCCCCAGGCGCCCGGTCCGTGGTCGAGCGGGCGGCGGAGTCCGCGGGCCGCGGCGTCCCACCCGGTGCGGGGTTCGACGACCACGGCGGCTCGTCCGGCGGCAGCGGCCTCGTCGGCCTGGCGCTGCAGGACGGCCACGACGGCGGCGAGTTCCTCGGGGGTGGGGTCGCCCGACACCACCCGGACGTCCGCCACCGAGGCGGGCTCGTCCGAGGGCACGGCTGCTGCGTGGCGACCCATCAGAGGGGGATGTTCCCGTGCTTCTTCGGGGGCAGCGTGGCGCGCTTGCCCCGCAGCGACCGGAGGGCCTTGATGACCGACACGCGCGTGGCGTGTGGCTGGATGATGCCGTCGAGCTCACCGCGCTCGGCCGCCAGGTACGGCGACGCGACGTTGTACGTGTACTCGTTCGCGAGCTTCGTGCGGACCGCGGCGACGTCCTCGCCGGACTCCTCGGCGCGCTTGATCTCGGCGCGGTACAGGATGTTCACGGCGCCCTGGCCGCCCATGACGGCGATCTCGGCGGTCGGCCACGCCAGGTTGATGTCGGCGCCGAGCTGCTTCGAGCCCATCACGATGTACGCGCCGCCGTAGGCCTTGCGGGTGATGACGGTGACGAGCGGGACGGTGGCCTCGGCGTAGGCGTACAGCAGCTTCGCGCCGCGGCGGATGACGCCGGTCCACTCCTGGTCGGTGCCGGGCAGGTAGCCGGGCACGTCCACCAGGGTCAGGATCGGGATGCCGAACGCGTCGCAGAACCGCACGAAGCGGGCGGCCTTCTCGCCCGCGTCGATGTTCAGCGTGCCGGCCATCGCCTGCGGCTGGTTCGCGATGATGCCGACCGTGCGGCCCTCGACCCGGCCGAAGCCGATCAGGATGTTCGGCGCGAAGAGCGGCTGGACCTCGAGGAACTCACCGTCGTCGACGATGTGCTCGATGATCGTGGTGACGTCGTACGGCTGGTTCGTCGAGTCCGGGATCACGAGGTCGAGCTCGTGGTCGGCGTCGGTGGTCTCGAGCTCCGGGGCGACGTCGTAGGCCGGCGGGTCGGACAGGTTGTTGTCCGGCAGGAACCCGATGAGCGAGCGCGCGTAGTCGAGCGCGTCGGTCTCGTCCTCGGCCAGGTAGTGGGCCACGCCCGAGACCGCGTTGTGCGTCTGGGCGCCGCCGAGCTCCTCGAAGCCGACGTCCTCGCCAGTGACGGTCTTGATGACGTCGGGGCCGGTGACGAACATGTGGCTGGTCTTGTCGACCATGATGACGAAGTCGGTCAGGGCGGGGGAGTACACCGCACCGCCGGCCGCCGGACCCATCACGATCGACAGCTGCGGGATGACGCCCGAGGCCTGGGTGTTCAGGCGGAAGATCTCGCCGTACTTGCCGAGCGCGACGACGCCTTCCTGGATGCGGGCGCCGCCGGAGTCGAGGATGCCGATGATCGGCACGCCCGTCTTCAGCGCGTGCTGCATGACCTTGATGATCTTCTCGCCGGCGACCTCGCCGAGCGACCCGCCGAAGACCGTGAAGTCCTGCGCGTAGACGGCGACGTTGCGGCCGTGGATCGTGCCGACGCCGGTGACGACCGCGTCACCGTAGGGGCGCTTGGCGTCCATGCCGAACGACGTGGTGCGGTGTCGCACGAACTCGTCGAACTCCACGAAGGAGTTCTCGTCGAGCAGCTGCTCGATGCGTTCGCGCGCGGTGCCCTTGCCCTTCGCGTGCTGCTTGGCGATGGCGGATTCGCCCGCGGCGGTCACGGCCTCGTGGTACCGGTCGCGGAGGTCGGCCAGTCGGCCGGCCGTCGTCGACAGATCGGGGGTGTCTCCTGAAGTCACCCGCTCACCCTACCGGCGGGTGCCACGCTGCCGGTTGGAGGACCCCCACGGTTCCTGCCCGTACATTTGCGTGCATGTCCACATCCCCGTCGCCGTCGTTCCCCGCCACCAGCGAGGCTGTCCGGTCGGCGGGCGCGACGATCACCACTCCCGCCGAGACCGGGTCCACGAACGCGGACCTGCTCGCCGCCGCCCCCGGGCAGCAGCACGGCAGCGTCGTCGCGACCCTGCACCAGACCGCGGGCCGGGGCCGGCTGGACCGCACCTGGACCGCTCCGGCCGGTGAGACGCTCGCCGCCAGCGTGCTCGTCCGTGCGGAGCTGGACGACCACGACCGCGGCTGGTTGCCGCTGGTCGCCGGGGCGGCGATGCGCGACGCGATCGCGTCGGTGCTCCCGCCTGGCGCCGACGTCGTCGTGAAGTGGCCGAACGACGTGCAGGTCGCCGGGGACAAGGTGTGCGGGATCCTCTGCCAGGTCGCCGCCGACGGCAGCGTCGTGGTCGGGGCCGGCGTGAACCTGACGATCCCGGCTGATCGGCTGCCCACCTCGACGTCCACCTCGCTCCTGCTCGCCGGCGCGGTCGACGACGCACCAGCCCTGGCCGACGCGGTCCTGTCCGCGTTCCTGCGGTCCGTCCTGGAGGCGGTGGCCGGCCTGGTCACCGGGGGTCCCGCCGCCGAGACGGTCCGGTCCCACGTCCGCGCCGCGTGCGGCACGATCGGTCGCCGCATCCGCCTCGAGCTGCCGGACGGCACCGTCGAGGAGGCCGACGCGACCGGCATCGACGACGCCGGTCGCATCACGATCCGGGACCAGGCGGGCGGCACCAGGGGCGTCGCGGTGGGGGACGTCACCCACCTGCGGTATGCATGACGGCATGACCGCCGAGCCCCCGCCCGAACGTGTCGTCGCACGCCTGCGACCACACGCCCGTCGGCTGGTGCGCCCGGCGGTGTTCGTCGTGCTCGTCACCGCGGCCGGCGGGTTCGGCTTCGGTGTGTTCCAGGCGCAGCTGGCGTGGCTGAACGCCGTCGTCGCGCTCGTCGTCGTGGTGCTCGTCGTGTTCGGCGGCGCCGTCCCGCTGTTCCGCTGGATGTCGGAGCGGTACGTCGTCACCACGCGTCGCCTGGTCGTGGTCAACGGACTCGGCACGCGGACCCGACGGGAACTCCTGCACTCCCGCGGCTACGACGTGACCGTGCGGCGCCGCGGGCTGCAGGGGCTGTTCCGCTCCGGCGACGTGCTCGTGTTCCCCGGGGACGACCCCGCCGTGGTCCTCGCCGATGTGCCGCACGCCGACCTCGTCGTCGCCGTCCTGCACGACCTGGTGGAGGCCTACGAGGCCAGACGCCGGCACCGTGAGCCGGACTGGGACGAGATCGTCGGCGGTCCGGACCGTCCGCCGTGGGGCGACGTGCGGGCCTGACCCGGCCGCTGCGAGCCTCGTCGCGGGCGTCGTGATGAGACTTCGGCGAGAAACCGGTACCTTCTTCGACGTGCGTATCTCTGTGATCGGCTGCGGCTACCTCGGTGCCGTGCACGCCGCCTCCATGGCCAAACTCGGACACGAGGTCGTCGCCGTGGACGTCGACCCCACCAAGATCGAGCGGCTCGCCGCGGGCGAGGCCCCCTTCTTCGAGCCCGGCCTGCCCGAGATCCTGACCGAGGCCCTCGAGTCCGGTCGGATCCGCTTCACCACCGACATGGCCGAGGTCGCCGGTGCCCGCGTGCACTTCCTCGCCGTCGGCACCCCGCAGGGCCCCACCGGTGCCGCGGACCTGACCTACGTCAACGCCGCCGTCGCCGCGCTCACGCCGCACCTGTCCGCCGGCGAGTTCGTCGTCGGCAAGTCGACCGTGCCCGTCGGCACCGCCGCACGCCTGGCCGCCGAGGTCAGCGAGGACGTCCCCGGTGCCACGCTCGTCTGGAACCCCGAGTTCCTGCGTGAGGGCTTCGCGGTCCAGGACACCATCGCGCCGGACCGCTTCGTCTACGGCGTGCCGGACGGCGAGGCCGGCGAACAGGCCGTCGCCGCCCTCGACGAGGTCTACGCCGAGGCGCTGTCCACCGGCACGCCCCGACTCGTCGTCAACCTGCCCACCGCCGAGCTCGTCAAGATCAGCGCGAACGCGTTCCTCGCCACGAAGATCTCGTTCATCAACTCGATGGCCGAGATCGCCGAGGTCGCCGGTGCCGACGTCACGGCGCTCGCCGACGCGATCGGCCACGACGCCCGCATCGGCCGGAAGTTCCTGAACGCCGGCCTCGGCTTCGGTGGCGGGTGCCTGCCGAAGGACATCCGTGCGTTCCAGGCGCGGGCGAACGAGCTGGGCGTCGGGGAGTCCCTGGCGTTCCTGGCCGACGTCGACGCCACGAACCTGCGCCGTCGCGCGCACGTCGTCGAGCTGGCGCAGGAGCTGCTCGGCGGGGTCGTCAGCGGCAAGCGCGTCGCGGTGCTCGGCCTGGCCTTCAAGCCGAACTCCGACGACGTGCGCGACTCGCCGGCCCTGGACATCGCAGCCCGCCTGCAGGAACTCGGCGCCGTCGTCTCGGCGTACGACCCCGAGGCCGTCGTCACCGCACGCCGCGTGCACCCCGAGCTCGACTACGTCGAGAGTGCGGCCGAGGCGCTGGGCGGGGCGGAGCTCGTGCTCGTGCTCACCGAGTGGACCGAGTTCCGGGAGCTCGACGCGACCGCCGCCGCCGCACTCGTGGCGTCGGCGGTCGTCATCGACGGCCGCAACTGCCTCGATCGTGACGCGTGGACCGCCGCCGGCTTCACGTACCGCGGCATGGGACGCTAGCGCGACCGACCGGAGGCCCGGTGCCGGTCCGTGGGACCGGCACCGGGCCTCCGGTGTGTTCGCCGCGTCGTCAGCCGATGGCCGCGCGCAGCACCGCCCGGTAGCGCTCGCCGATCCGTTCGGTGGAGAACTCCGCCGCCGAGACGACGGCCTGCTCCTGGTAGCGCGAGCGCGCTGCGTCGTCGGTGAGCACGCGCTGCAGTGCTGCGCGGAGCGCCGGGACGTCGCCCGGGGGCACGAGCACGCCGGACACGTCGTCCTGCACGACGTCCCGGATGCCCGGCAGGTCGCTCGCCACGATCGCGGCCCCGACCGCCGCGGCCTCGAGCAGGGTGACCGGCAGGCCCTCCTGGTCGCCGTTCGCCGCGGGGATCGACGGCACCGCGACGACGGTGGCCGACGCGAGGGTCTCGAGCACCTCGGTGCGGCCCCGCTGGCCCAGGAACGTCACCGGCAGCCCCGCCGCCTGCTGCTCGAGCTGGGCGCGGTAGGGCCCGTCGCCGACGACGGTGAGCCGCCACGGCACGTCGTCGCCCAGGCCGCGGAGCGCCTCGATCAGGTTGCCGAAGCCCTTCTTCTCGACCAGACGACCGACCGCGACCACGTGGTGCTCCTGCGGCGCGACGCGGGCACGGGTGTCGCGGGCCGGGCCGAGGTCGACACCCATCGGGATCACGGTCGAGCGCGACTCGGGGACGCCCCACTCGGTCAGGCGCTCGCGCATCTCGGAGTTCACGGTGGTGACGTGCGCCGACCGTCCGAAGATCCAGCGCTTGAGCCGGACCAGGGGAGCCGCACGGAGCGCGTAGATGTCCCCACCGTGGGTCGTGACGACGACGGGCACACCCGGTGCGGCCAGCGTCGCGACGAGGGCCTGCGGGATGGCCCAGTGCGCATGGATGACGTCGGGCTTCGCGGAGCGCACCACGCGCCGCACGGCCAGGTACTGCGCCAGCACCAGCGCGGGCACCTGCACGATGCGGGAGCGCCGCTCCTTGAGGTTGTCGAGGATCGCGCCGTCGGCCAGGTCCTCGAAGCGACGCGGGAAGTACGGGTAGCGGCGCACCGCAACGTCGCCGATGCGCTCCTTCGCGGCACCACCCGGCACGCGGGGGGTGAGCACGAGGGTGTCGAACTCGGTGGCCTCCTGGTGGGCGAGGTCGAGCACGAACGCCGGAACGCCGTCGTCCGGACGGGCCGGGAACGTCGAGCCCAGGACGAGCAGGCGGGGGCGGTCCTGGCGGGAGCGGGCGGAGCGAGTGGTGCGGGACATCGTGCCTTTCCGGGGCTGGCGGGGGACGGTCCGGTAGGCTCTCACCCCGTGCGCGTACTGATCCACAATAGCGATTCGCCCCACAACCGCGGGGACCGGGCGATCCTCGCCGGCAACGTCGAGCTCGTCCGTCGTCGGTGGCCGGACGCCGAGATCGTGTCCCTGTCCCAGTACCCCGAGCGGGACGCCGCGTGGTTCGGGATCCGGTTCCTGCCGGTCTCCCCGTACAGCACCGGCCTCGGCGACCTGTTCGCGCTGCTCCGTGCCGCTCGCGGCGCCGACGTGGTGCTCTGGGGTGGCGGCGAGATCCTGAAGGACTACACGAACAAGCTCGGCCTCGTGTACTGGTTCGGCAAGATGCTGCTCGTCCGTGCGGTCAACAAGAACCTCGTCGGGGCGTTCCAGGGCATCGGCCCGACCACCGCCGGGGTCAGCAAGCGCCTTATCCGCGCCACCGTCGACCTGTGCAGCGCCTTCGCCGTCCGCGACGACGAGTCCCGCGAGAAGCTCCTGTCCTGGGGCGTGAAGACGCCGATCGTCTCGTCCTTCGACCCCGCGGTCGTCGGGACGGTCACCCCGCCCGACGCCGAGGTGCTCGAGCGGCTCGAGCGCACCACCGGCCTGACCGCCGAGCAGCTCGAGGGCTCGATCGGCTTCGGCGTCCGTCGCTGGTTCCACTACAAGCGCAGCGGCTGGATCCCGTTCCGGTTCCTGCCGAAGCGCTTCCGCCAGACCGGTGTCGACAGCGACAAGCTCGTGACCTACCGGCAGGCCGTCGCCGACCTCGCCGACCGTGTGATCGACCGCTGGGACGCCGACGTCGTGTTCTACCCGATGCACATGGAGGCGTCCGAGGGTGACGCCGCCTTCGCCCGCGAGGTCATCGCGCTGATGCGGCACGCCGACCGCACCCACGTGGTCGAGGCCGACGAGTTCTCGCCGTCCGAGTACGCCGGGCTGATGTCGCGCAGCCGCCTGTTCCTGGCGAGCCGCCTGCACTCGGCGATCGTCGCGACCATCGCCGGGGTCCCCGCCGCGGTGCTCTACTACGTCGACAAGGGCCGGCTGTTCTTCGAGCAGATGGGCCAGCAGGCCTACTCGAAGCCGATCGAGGCCGCACTCGAGCCCACGTTCGTCGACGACGTCACGGCGCAGCTCGAGGCGCTCGACGCGGACCGCGACGCGGTCCGCGCGCAGCTCGCGCAGGGCGTTGCCCGCATGGCGACCGCCCTCGACGCCGACTTCGCCGAGGCGACGCGCGACGTCCGCTGACACTGTGTGCTGACACGGCGGGTGCGAACGCGCGCCCGTGACGGACAGGAGGCCCGTGGCGACACCGCCACGGGCCTCCTGTCCGTTCGCGGTGGCCGAGCGCCGGGGGCGCGCGCCCCTAGGCTGACGACATGACCGAGCGTCGATCCCTCACCGTCGCCGGCGGCGTCACCGCCGCCATCGGCGGAGCCGTCTCCGGAACCGGGGCGCTGATCCTCACCGTGTACGCCGCGACCGGCGGGAGCTTCCCGTTCGGTGCGGCGTTCCTCGTCTTCGCGGGTGGGCCGTTCCTGCTCGTCGGCGCGGTGCTGTTCGCCGTCGGCTGGTGGCAGGGCCGTCGATCGCAGCGACGTCCCTGACGGGCGTCAGCTCGTCCGGGACGCGAAGCGCTTCAGGTACGTGATGTCGTTGCGGTAGACGTCCTGGTCGCCGGGGAGCGTGCCGCTGGCCGCCCACTGCCAGAAGGTCCACTTCGACCAGCTGCGTCCGAGGGTGCCGGGGGTGGTGAAGTTCTTCACCGGGTAGATCGCGACGAACAGCGGGTTCTTCGAGAACTGGTTGCTGTTGTTCGTGCAGCGCTTCCACCAGTCGGTCGTGGTGTAGATCGCGGGGTACCGACCCGTCTTGGCAACGACGGTCCGGTTGAAGTCCTTGATCCAGGTGCGCATCGCGCCCCACGACTTGCCGTAGCAGGTGCCCTGGGCGGCGCTGCCGTACTCGATGTCGAGCAGCGGCGGCAGGGTCTTGCCGTCCTTGCTCCACTGGCCGCCGTGGGCGAAGAAGTAGTTCGCGGTCGCGGCGCCGCTCGCCTGGCTCGGCTGGGCGTAGACGTAGCCGCCGCGGTACAGGTTGCGCTGCTTGGCGGTGGCGTACTGCTGCTTGTAGGTGGAGCTGACGTACGAGGTGCCCTCGGTCGCCTTGACGTACACGAACCGGGCGCCGTTGCGGTAGGCCTGCAGGAAGTTGACGCTCGGCTGCCACGCGCTGATGTCGAAGCCCTGCACCCGGCCGGGGGGTGGCCCGCCGGCGGTGGCGGCAGCGGCCGACGAGCTGAGGGACTGGGCGCTCACGCCGCCGCCCGAGGTCGCGTCGGGGGAGGTCGTCACGTGGGTCTCACCGGCGTGGGCGGCGATGCCGGCACCCATGGTGTGGTTGCCGGTGCGGTCCATCTCGGCGATGGAGAGCTGCTGACCGGTGTCGGTGCCTGCGGCGGCGGTGGCGGTCGCGCCGACCGCCGGGCCACTGCCGAAGGTGATGACCCCGGCGACGGCGGCAGCGGTGCCGAGCCCGAGGATCCTGCTGATGGGTGCGCGCATGTGGTCTCGTCTTCCCTGTCGAGATGCCGTGGGCCTGATCTCCCACGCCGCGGTCCGAGCGATGCTACCCGGACTCGGCGACACCTGTCCGTGAGACGCACCCGTGCGGCGTCCGCTGCGGTGTCCGCTGTCGGGGCTAGCGGGCGGTGCGGGTGCCCTCGTCGTCCGTCTCGACCTCGGGCAGGCGCCCGCGCGAGGAGACCTCGCGGGTGGCGTGCTTCTGCCGGCGGTTCAGGAAGTTGCGCTCCACGAGCCACCACATCCCGACGCAGATCGCCAGGGTGATCGGGATCACCACGAAGACCATCATCAGGAACTGCCACTTCGGGTACAGGCCCATCGGCAGGAGCAGCAGGTTGCCGAGTCCGAGCAACGGGCTGTGGAAGAGGTAGATCGTGTACGACACGAGGCCGGCGAGCACGAACGGCTTCCACGCGAAGAAGCGTGCGAGCCAGGTGTGCTCCCCGGTGACCGCCTTGCGGCCCATCCAGGTCAGCAGGATGCCGGCGAAGATGCCGAGGACGACCTCGGACGGCCAGGTCTGGTGCTGCCAGTAGTCGCGGTTGCGGAAGAAGACGAGGAGCATGCCGACGAACATCGCGGCCACGAACACGCCGCTCTGCCACCGCGGACCGCCGAGCTTCGAGGCGTTCAGCTTGCCGGTCAGGTGCTCGTCACGGGCCTTGACGGTGAGCTCGGCGGCGAGCATGCCGACCGCGAAGAGGCCGACGAACCACGGGTGCATCCACGAGTAGCGGCTCTCGGCGCCCATCCACATGCCGATGAGGACCAGCGAGGACGCGGTCGCCCACCCGCCGAAGACCTTCCAGAGCGGCAGGATCAGCAGCGGCATGAGGAAGTAGATCTGCCACTCGACGGCGACCGTCCACATCGGGCCGTTGATCTTGCCGATGTACTGCGGGAAGAAGTCGTGCACCAGGAAGAAGTGCGTGAGGAACGTGCCCCAACCCATCGGCAGCTTCGTGTCCCACTGGGTGCCGCCGGGCTGCCCCATCACCGGGACGAACAGGATGATGAGCGCGAAGACGATGAGCGACGCCCAGTACGGCGGGATGATCCGTCGGGCGCGGCGCCAGATGAACTTCCAGAAGCCACCGGGCAACCGGTAGCGGTCGAACCGGGTGACCACGGGCAGCATCAGGACGTAGCCGGACAGGACGATGAACAGCGGGACGCCGAGGTAGCCCCACCCGATGAACGGTCGGAGCCACGGCAGTTCGGTGGGCCCGGTGCCGGTCGTCCCGGTGAAGAGGTACGCGTGGTAGAACACCACGGCCAGGGCGGCGAGACCGCGGAGCCCGTCCAGGTACGGGAACTCGAGCCGGCCCCCTGCGCGGGGAGCGGCCGCCGTCGGTTCGGCTGCGGATTCGGCTGCGCGGGTTTCGGTGGCCAACGAACGTCCTCGAGGTGGTCGGAGCGGGGTCCCCGGCAGTCTCCCACACGCCGAGCGGGGCCCGCGATCCGCCTCGGTGCGGTCCGGCAAGCGAACGGATGTCATGATGAAGCACGTGACCGTGACGACGACCGCAGCACCGCAGAGCACCCACGAGCCCGCACGACGGCGTTCGGGGGCGGGTGCGCGACGGTACCGGCACGTCGTCGCACCCCTGATCCTGGGCGTGCTCGTGGTGATCGGGGTCGCCCTGAGCGCCGCCGTGGCGTACCACAACCGCCTCGGCGTGACGAACGTCGACGGCATCTCCTACATGGGCATCGCGCGCGAGTACGCGAACGGCTGGCTGCCCGACGCGATCAACGCGTACTGGTCGCCGCTGGTCTCGTGGATGATGGCGCCGTTCATCGCCCTCGGGCTCGGCATGCAGACGGCCTTCGCGATCGTGAACTGCTTCGCCGTGGCCGTCGTGCTCGGCATCGGCGGGTGGCTGGTCTGGTCGCAGAACCACCGCATCGTCCCGGCCGTGCTCTTCATGGTCACCGCGATCCCCGCCCTGATGAGCGCCGTGTCGGTGCAGACCCCGGACCTGCTCGTCGTCGCGTGGATCGTCGGGTTCCTCTGGGCGCTCCGGTGGGCCGACCAGGCGCTGCACGGTTCGACGCGTGCGCGGGTCGCCTCCGGCGCGGTGCTCGGCGTCGTGGCCGCGCTCGGGTACTTCACCAAGCTCTTCCTGCTGCCCGTGGCCGTCGGTGCCGTGATCCTCTGGCTGCTGCTGCGCGTCTGGTCCGCCCGTCGCCGCCGTGAGCCCGTCCGGCACTGGTGGACGGCCCCGGTCGCCACGATCGTCGTGTTCGCCGTCGTCATCGCCCCGTGGGTCGGCGCACTGACCCTCAAGTACGGCACGGTGACGCTCGGGTCGTCGCTGTCGGTCAACATCGGTTCGAAGTTCGACGACGGCGGCCGTGCCACGGACTGGCCGTTCCTGCCGGTCCCGCCCAACGACCACGCCTTCTCGCCCAACGAGGACTTCACCCCGTCGGTCTACAAGCAGGGCCCGATGGACAACCCGGACCCCGACGTGGTGCCGCCGCCCACGCAGTCCACCACCGAGGACACCGCGCCGAAGGTGACGAAGGAGTCCGGCATCGCGGCCCGTGCCGGGTACTACCTGCACGAGCGCATGCTCGCCCTGCCGTACTACCTGCAGAAGATCAGCACCTTCGCCCCGTTCGCGGCACCGATCGCCCTGCTCTTCGCGGCGGCACTCGTCATCGGTGTCGTGCGGTTCCGCCGCTACGCGTTCACCTGCATCGTCGCGGCGACGACCCTGGTGTACTTCGTCGGCTACGGCATGATCACGTCGTCGTCGAGCGGCGGTGGCAACGCCCGGTACTACTGGCCGCTGTTCTACCTGACGGCGATGATCGGGGCGCTCATGCTGCCGGCCGTCTGGCGGCTGGTGCGCCGTCGGGGCGTGGTCCGCACGATCGTGGCGTGCGTCGCGATCGCCGTGGTGCCGATCGCCTCGTACACGCAGAACTGGTTCGGGTCCCCGGCGCCGTTCTACCCGTCGGTCAACCGCACCGAGGCGCTGCGGGTGTTCGGGCCGACCGACGTGCCGGAGATCGTCCGGCTCGCCGACCAGATCCGGGCGAGCGGCGCGCTGCCCGAGGACGCCACCGTCATCGGCTCGAACTACCGCTCGCTCTCCTCGCTCGCGTTCCTGACCGACACGCGTGTGTACGGTCGCTCAGGTCAGGGCTACACGTACCACTCGGACGCGATGCGCAACCTGTTCATCGACGAGGGCGTGCAGTACTTCGTGCAGTTCGACCCGGCGACCGCCCCGGCGCGTGACTACTCGGTGGCCGGCAAGCTGGTCGGCACGTACAACGCGACGATCTCGTGCAGCGCCGACCGCTCCACCGACCCGGAGATCCCCTGCCGCGTGCAGATCGTCAAGCTCGCCCGGTGACGCTCGACCGGTGACGTCCCCGGCACCCGCTCCCTGCGGCAGCACCGCAGGGAGCGGCCCGCACCAGCGTCTACCATGACCTGAGCCCGTGACCTGAGCAGGAGACCCGTTTGTCCGCAAGCACCAGCGACACCCCCGCGCCCGAGGGGAAGCGTCCGTCGAAGCGACGACGGTTCCTCGGCAAGGCGATCCCCATCGCCTTCTACGTCCTGCTCGCGGTGTTCCTCGTGCTGTACGTCCGGAGCGTCGACTGGGGACAGCTCGCCGGGCTCGACTGGCAGTGGTCGTGGGTGATCCTCGCGACGGTGATCAGCCTCGGCTTCCGGTACTGGGGCGTCGGCATCTGGTTCTACCTGCTGCGACGGCTCGGTGCGACCGGGCTGAAGGGCAGCGGCGTCACCCTGACCTACGTGTACGCGAAGTCCTGGATGGGCCGCTACATCCCCGGTGCCGCGACCTGGATCATCGGCAAGGTCTACTTCGCCTCGAAGCACGGCGTCTCGAAGGCCCGCCTCGGCGTGAGCGGGCTGCTCGAGGGCGCCCTGCAGATCGCCGCCACGCTGGCCCTGGCGCTCGTGCTGCTGCTCATCGACCCGCGGACGCACAACCTCGACCCGTGGCTGATCGTCCTGATGATCGCGGCGTTCGTGGGCTGCGTCGTCTGCCTGATCCCGCGCGTGTTCGTGTTCCTGATCGGGATCGCGCTGAAGATCCTGCGTCGCAAGCCGCTCGAGGCCGACGTCCGTCCGAACCTCGGCACCGTCCTCGGCGGAGCCGGGCTCTACGTCGCGGGTGCGGTGCTGTCCGGCACGGCGTACTACTTCATCACCCTCGGCGTGTACCCGTCGCTGAAGCTCACCGACGCGGCCTTCGTGATCGGTGCCGCGAGCATGGCCTCGGCGATCAGCATGCTGGCCGTCTTCGCCCCCGGCGGGCTCGGCGTCCGCGAGGGCGTGCAGGCCCTCCTGCTGGCGCTCGTCATGCCGGCGCCCATCGCACTGGTCGTGGTCGTCGTCACCCGTGTCTGGAGCCTCGCGGTCGACGGACTCTTCCTGCTCTGCGCCGCGGCCCCGACGTGGTTCCGGCGCAACCGCCCGACCGACGACCCCTCCGCGGTCGAGGGCGGCGTCCCCGCCGCCTGACGCGCGTCGCGCGCAGCGCTTCGTGAGCAGCAATGGTCGGGTCCGGATGACGGACCCGACCATTCCTGCTCACGGAGTGGGGCACCGGTCGCGCGTGACGAAGGACGGGAGGCCCGTGCCAGCTGGCACCGGGCCTCCCGTCCGTCTCGTGGGTGCGCCCACCGCACGCCGCGCGCCGTCCGCCGAGGGGTCACGAAGTGTCGCCTGCGGCCGCGCCTGCCGACAGTTCGCGACCCCTCGGCGCCGGGCCTGCGGCACGTCGTGCGACCGCGGCGCTCCGCAGCCGGGCGTGTCAGCGGACGGGAACCGTCGTCGACAGGGCCCGGCGGTCGGCGCGCGCGACCTGCACGACCGACGCGACGAGCCCCACCGCGACCAGGGCCACGACGACGACGAGCACCGCGGGCGGCACCGGCCCGATCTCGGAGTACCGCAGCAGCCCGCGGCCCGTCACCGGGAACAGCGCCGCGTTCCAGAACCAGGCCGACGCCACCGCGAAGCCGTACACGCCCACCGCGGGCAGCACGACGGCCAGCGCCACCGCGGCCCAGGATCGTGCCCGCCCGGCCGGCACCAGGCGTCGCCACGCGAGCGCGCTCAGCACGATCAGGCAGACGATCGCGGGGAAGTAGTACCGGCCCTGGGTGGCGGCGACCTCGGTGGTGGTGAGGTACGAGTGCGCGCTCGTGCGGTTCTGGATGCCGATCAGCAGCGCCGGGAACACCGCGAGGCACAGGGCCACCCGCAGGTCCGGGCCGCGGCGGAACGCCCAGCCGACGAGCACCACGAGGGCGACCAGGGTCAGGACGGCGGTGAGCAGGTCGCCGATGGTCACCTGGGCGCGACCGCCGAAGCTGCCCCAGAACGTGCGCGACAGGGTGCCCCAGCTGACGTCGAGGAAGTGCCCGAGCGTGGGGCTCTCGCCCGGCGGGAAGTCCTTCGGGGGCCGCATGGCCGTGTAGCCGTTCGGCTGGATCCGGCCGTACGACACGAGGTTGTGCAGCCACCACCAGGCACCGATGCCTCCGGAGACCGCCATCGTGACGACCGTGCGGACGATCCGTTGCCGCAGGGACAGCACCCCGGCGCCGGCGAACAGCACCACCACCGCGACGAACGGCACCGCCGGCAATCCGGTGCCCTTGATCCAGACCAGGGCCCCGAGGATCACCGCCAGTGCGATCGTGGTGCGCCAGCGGGTGTCACCGGTGAGCAGACGGGTGGCGAGCCAGACGACGATCCCGGCGACGAGCAGCACCGGGGCGTCGTTCGAGAACGACGAGCCGATCGACGCGAGCTCGGGCGTCGCGAACACGGCGAGGGCCCCGATCAACGCGGCGCGGGGGCTGCGGGTCACCCGGCGCACCGACGCCCAGGCGAGCAGGGGGAGCGCGGTGACGGCCAGCACGTCGGCAAGGCGAAGGGCGATGAACGCGTGGTCCCAGCGGAGCTCGCCGAAGTCGACGGCCCGCAGCACGGCGGCTCCGGCCAGGTAGGCGGTCGGCGGGTGCTGGGTCATCTGGTTGACCGTCGCCGAGGGTCCTGGTGCGTTCTGCAGCAGCTCGCTCACCGTCGACCACTCGTCGGACGGCTTCGTCGCCTGTTCGACCTTCGCGGCCTGCACGGCGTTGGTGACGTGCAGCTCGCCGGGGGCCGCCCAGGCGTCACCGAGGGCGACGTGCACGGCAGCGTCGATGTGCGCGGTCTCGTCGGGGGCCTCGAACACCGGGACGAGCAACGCCCACGCCACCAGCCAGAGCCCGAAGGTCGCCGTGATCACCGCGATCGCGACACGTTCCCAGCGCGCGGTGCGGGGTGGGGCGGGGGTGGTGGTCGTCTCGGCCGTCACCCCACCGATCCTAGGTCAGACGTCGTGGGGGACCCGCGGGCCGTCGGACACCGACTCGTCCGCGGCGGCCGGCTGCGTGGCCGTGCGCTCGGGGTGGTAGACCCAGACCTTGTAGAGCCAGAACCGGAAGACCGTGCCGAGCACGAGCCCGATGATGTTCGCGACGTTGTCGGCGAGCACCGAGGTGAGCCCCATCGCGTAGTGCGACACCCCGAGGCAGGCGAGCGCGATGACCATGCCGCCGAGCGACACGACGACGAACTCGATGCCCTCGCGGGTGGCCACGGCGCGACGCTGCTCGCGGAACGTCCAGTACCGGTTGCCCATCCAGTTCACGAAGATCGCCACGACGGTGGAGATGACCTTCGCCCAGAACGGCCCCGAGTGGACGTCCTCGGGGTTCAGGACGGTGATGCGCAGCACGTTGAACACCGTGGTGTCCACGACGAAGCCGACGGCACCGACGACGCCGAAGCGTGCCAGCTGGGCGATGAGGCGCCGCACGAGCCCTCCAGGATCCGTAGAGTTGTGACCGGTCGTGCAGAGCGCGACCCGAACAGCGATTGTAGACAACGCGTTCCCACCGCACGGTGGGAGCGCCGGAAGGATCACACAGCATGGCGTTGCGCGTCGGGGTCATCGGTGGAGGACAGCTGGCACGGATGATGGTGCCGGCCGCGGTCGAACTGGGGATCGACATCCGGGTGCTCGCCGAGGGGCCGGGCATGTCCGCCGCGATCGCCGCCACCGCCGAGGGCGACTACCACGACGCCGCCACGGTGCTCGAGTTCGCCCGACAGGTCGACGTCGTGACCTTCGACCACGAGCACGTGCCGCAGGACGTCCTGCGCAGCCTGGTCGACGCGGGCGTGTCGGTCCACCCCGGACCGGACGCGCTGGCCGTCGCCCAGGACAAGATCACCATGCGTCGCCGGCTGAGCGAACTCGGACTGCCGGTGCCCGACTGGGCCGCCGTGCAGGGACCCGATGACCTCCGAGCATTCCTGGCGGACCACGGTGGCCGTGCCGTCGTCAAGACGCCGCGGGGCGGGTACGACGGCAAGGGCGTCCGGGTCGTCTCCGACGCGTCCGACGTCGACGACTGGTTCATCGCCGTGGCCGAGGCCGGCGGCGACCAGGCCCTCCTGGTCGAGGAGCTCGTCCCCTTCACCCGTGAGCTCGCGCAGTCCGTGGCACGCCGTCCCTCCGGGCAGGTCGTCGCCTGGCCGCTCGTCGAGACCGTGCAGCGCGACGGGGTCTGCGCCGAGGTCATCGCACCGGCCCCGGACAGCGCCGGCCGGATCGCCGACCTGACCGAGTCGATCGCCGTCCGCATCGCGGAGGAACTCGGTGTGACCGGTGTGCTGGCGGTCGAGCTGTTCCAGACCGACGACGAGCGCATCCTCATCAACGAACTCGCGATGCGTCCGCACAACACCGGGCACTGGACCATCGACGGCGCCACCACGAGCCAGTTCGAACAGCACCTGCGCGCCGTCCTCGACCTGCCGCTCGGAGCAACCGGCTCGTTCGCCCCCGCGTCGGTCATGGTCAACGTGCTCGGCGGACCCGCGGACGGCGACCTCGCCGCCCGGTACCCCGCAGCGCTCGAGGCCTTCCCCGAGGCGAAGTACCACTTCTACGGCAAGGCGCCCCGGCCCGGCCGGAAGATCGGGCACGTCACGGTGCTCGGCGACGACGTCGACGACGTCGTCTACCGCGCCCGCGCGGCCGCGGCGCACTTCGACGACTGAGCCGGTGTCCGCGACACCGGGTGGCGTCCTCGACGTGACCCGCTGACGGACGGGAGGCCCGTGGCGACGCCGCCACGGGCCTCCCGTCCGTCACGGGTGCGGGACACACTTGTCGGCCGCTCTGCGGACACCCCCTCGGGTGGCACCCGCTCGGGAGGCTGGCGGGAGCCGGGAGCGCGTGTTCCCCTGGTACAGTCCGCGCCCACCGTCCAGGGAGTCCCCATGCGCCGCCGTCCGCGTCGTGCCGCCGTCTGCGGTGCAGCCATCGCCCTCGTCGCAGCCGTCGCCGGCCTGCTGCCGACCGCGACCGCGTCCGCAGCGACCTCGGCCTCGACCATCCGCTCGGCCACGTCCGCGTCGCTCTACGGCGCCGGGCCGTACCGGTCGCCGACGAGCGAGGCCGCGAAGGCGCAGGCCGCCCTGGCCGCCACCGACCCGGCCGGGGCCGCGGCGGCGAAGACCATCGCCGGGTACCCCGTCGCGACCTGGCTCGGCGACTGGAGCCAGGGGACGCAGCTGACCAAGACCATCAGCACCGCCCTCACCGGTGCCGAACAGTCCGGCACCACCCCCGTGTTCGTGCTCTACGCGATCCCCGACCGTGACTGCGGCGGGTACTCCGCCGGCGGCTTCGACGAGGGGTCCTACGACGCCTGGGTCGACCAGGTCACCGCGGCGCTGGCGGGCCACCGCGCAGCCGTCATCGTCGAACCGGACTCGCTCGCGATGCTCAGCAACGCCAAGTGCAGCACCGCGCTCGACGAGCAGCGCTACCGGATCCTGTCCCGCACCGTCGCCGGGCTGACCGCCGCCGGGGTCCCCGCCTACCTGGACGCCGGCAACTCGAACTGGGTGCAGCCCGCGCTGATGGCGTCGCGGCTGAACAGCGCGGGCGTCCAGCAGGCCCGCGGGTTCTTCACCAACGTCGCGAACTACTACCCGACCGCCCAGGAGCAGGCGTACGCGCAGAAGGTGTCCGCCGCCACCGGGGGCTCGCACTACGTCATCGACACCTCGCGCAACGGGCAGGGCTGGCGCGGCACCTGGTGCAACGGGCCGGGGGCCGGGCTCGGCACCTCGCCCCGGGTGGTGTCCGACGGCACGGCGCTCGACGCCCTGCTGTGGGTCAAGACCCCCGGCGCGAGCGACGGCACCTGCAACGGGGCCCCGGCCGCCGGCAAGTGGTTCTCGACCTACGCACAGGCCCTCGTCGCGAACGCACGCCTGGGTGTGCCCGCCGCCGACCTGACCCCCCGTGGCACGCTCGAGGCCGTCGCCGGCACCGGCGGCGGCGTCCGCGTGTCCGGGTGGGCCTACGACGAGGACGACCCCACGCAGCCCGTGCGGGTCCGTGCCACCGTCGACGGCGTCTCGGCCGGCGTCACGACCGCCGGGCTCGACCGTCCGGACGTCGACGCACGCTCCGGGGTCGGCGCGACCCACGGCTTCGACGTCGTGGTGCCCACCGCGGCCGGCGCTCGCCGCGTCTGCGTCACCGCGGTGAACATCGGCGCGGGGTCGGACACCCCGCTCGGCTGCTCGACCGTCCGCGCCTACCGGCACGACCCGTACGCCGAACTGGAGTCCGCGAAGGCCGTGACCCGTGGCATCGCGGTGCGCGGCTGGGCGTTCGACGGCGACGCGGTGGCCTCGGCGAGCCGGGTGGCGATCACCGTCGACGGCAAGCGGGTGACGTCGCTGGACGCCGGTCGGAAGCGCGCCGACGTGGACGCGACCTGGGGCTCCGGTGGGTCGCACGGCTTCGCGGGCACCGTCCGGGCTGCGGCCGGCAAGCACACCGTCTGCGCGATCGTCCACAACACCGGGAGCGGAGCGGACCGCAGGGCGTCGCCGTGCCGGACGGTGACGGTGCGCTGAGGGGGCGTCCGCCGTGCGGCGTTCGCCGTGCGGCGTTCGTCGCACGGTGCGCGGCGTGCGAGAGGATGGGCGCATGCCGCGTGATCTCGTCCGCCGGGCCGCCGGACGCCTGCGCCGCGCCGTCGCAGGTGCCCCGCCACAGCCGGCGCCCCTGCCCGTCCTCGGGTACGTCGTCGCGGGCGGTGGCGGCGCCCACCCGGCCTCGGCACACGTCCGTGTCGTCCGCCGCACCGAGCACCTGGCCGCGAGCGGCACCGCCGAGGTACGCCAGGTGGACCCGGCGGCGTTCGTCGACGGCTCCGACCAGGCGCCCTACGCCGCACTCCTGGTGCAGCGGGACATCCTTCCCCGTGCCGACGTGCAGCCCTTCCTGGCAGCAGCCGCCTCCCGGGGCATCCGCGTCGTGGCCGAGGTCGACGACGACTTCTTCACCGAGTCCGGACGCGCCCGCTTGGCCCGCGCCGAGTACGACCCCGACCGGCTCGCCTCGATCGACGCCCTGGTGCGCGGTGCCGACACCGTCGTCGTGAGCACGCCCGAACTCGCCGACGTGGTCCGTCCGGTGGCGCGGGACGTCGTCGTCGTGCCGAACGCCCTCGACCCGACGATCTGGACTGCCGGCCCCACCGCGGACGACGACGAGCGGCCCGCGGGGGAGCACCGGGTGCTGTACATGGGCACGCTCACCCACGCCGCCGACCTCGAGCTCCTGCGTGACGTCTTCGCCGACCTCACCACCGCCGACGGCACCCCGATCCGGCTCGAGGTCATCGGGGTGACCGACGAGGGCGGTGCCGACTGGTTCCGCCGGGTCGAGGTGCCCGACGGGCACTACCCGGCGTTCTCCCGATGGCTCGTGGCGCACCGGGAGCGCTGGCGGGCGGGCGTCGCACCGCTCCGTGACGAGGAGTTCAACCGCGCGAAGAGCGACCTGAAGTTCCTCGAGTACACCGCGCTCGGGCTGCCCGCCGTGGTGTCCGACCGTCCCTCCTACGCCGTCGCACGGGCCCACGGGGCCGTGGCCGTGCCGGACGACGTCCATGCGTGGCGGGACGCCGTCCGGACCGCCGTCGACCGTGGCCGGACGGACGAGGCGGCGGCCCGCTGGGTCGCCGGCGACCGCACGATCGGCCGTGACGGCGACACCTGGCGACGCGTGCTGCTCGGCTAGGCTCGTCGCGTGACCGACACCGCCGCACCCGCACAGCCGCTCGTCTCGATCATCATGGGGTCGGACTCCGACTGGCCGACCATGCGTGCCGCGGCGGACATCCTCACCGAACTCGGGATCCCGTTCGAGGCGGACGTCGTGTCGGCGCACCGCACCCCGGACAAGATGACCCGCTTCGCCCGCGGCGCCGCAGCTCGTGGCATCCGCGTCGTGATCGCCGGGGCCGGCGGAGCGGCACACCTGCCGGGCATGGTGGCCTCGATGACGACGCTCCCGGTGATCGGTGTCCCGGTGCAGCTCGCGCGTCTCGACGGCCTCGACTCGCTGCTCTCGATCGTGCAGATGCCGGCGGGGATCCCGGTCGCGACGATGGCGATCAACGGTGCTGCCAACGCCGGTCTGCTGGCCGCGCGCATCATCGGTTCCTCGGAGCCGGCCGTCGCCGCTCGCCTGACCGAGTACGCCGACGGGCTCGAGCGACTGGTCGAGGAGAAGGCGGCGCGCCTCCGCGACTCGCTCTGAGGCCGCCGCTGCGGGGTCCGAGCCGCGCTACGGTAGCGGGATGCGCCATGCCGTCCTCGTCCTCGTCCTCTCCGCGGTCGCCGTGGTCGCCGCGGTGGTCTGCGCGGTCGCTGCGGGCGCGGCCGGTCCGGTGAACCCCGTGGCGGGGTGGTTCCGCGGCGCGGGCCCGGACGTCGTGGCGACGAAGTCGCAGTTCGACTCGTGGTTCGCGGCGCTCCACGTCGCCGAGGCCGCAGCGGTCGTCGCCGTCCTCGCCGTGGTGGCCGCCGTCGTGGTCGCCGTCGTCGCTCGACGCCGTCGCGCACGGCCCTGACCCCACCACCCGACGTCGGCGCGCAGCTGATCCGACCGATGCCGACGCCACGCCACGCGCACTGACCAGGACTTCTTGCCCGACGGCTGATCCTCGCGCAAGCCCCGTGTACTGGGGGTGCGCTGAAGTGTCAACCCCCAGGCGCAGATTGTGGACAGCAACTACCGTAAACGCCGGGCAGTCGAGATCCGATGGCCCGGCACCCACGGGAACGGGTGCGAACAGTCACGTCAGGGAGTGACCGACCTCATGCAGAAGCGCACCACCAGGAGGGCCGCACTCGCCGTCGTGCTCCTCGGAGCAGCACTCGTCGCCGGACCGCTCGGTCAGGGGACCGCAGCGACCGCTAGCTCGGCACCGCTCGGCGACGTCGGGAACTTCAAGCAGACCTTCCGCGAGCAGTTCAGCACCGCGGCCAGTGCGAAGGGCGCCTTCGCCAAGAAGTACGCCAACTCGTGGCAGCCGTACCCGGACGGGACCGGCGGCATGTACTACTCGGGCTCGCAGATCAGCTCGCACAACGGGTACATGGACGTCAAGCTCGACGGCAAGCACGGCGCCGCCGGCACCTTCGGCACGCCGACGGGAGCCTGGGGCCACAAGGGCGGCAAGTTCATCGTCCGCGCCAAGGCCACGGGCGGTGCCAGCAACGGCGCGGCCTTCATGCTCTGGCCGTCGTCCGACCGCTGGGCCGACGGGGAGATCGACTACCCCGAGGCCAACTTCGACCAGCAGCCGATGCTGCACCACCACTCGATGATCGCGGGCCAGGAGGCCAACGCGACGAGCCTGAGCACCGGCGTCTCGTGGCGTTCGTGGCACACGTACTCCATCGAGTGGGTGCCCGGGAAGTCCGTGCGGTACCGCCTCGACGGCAAGGTGATCAAGACGATCACGACCCACGTGCCGAAGACCGCGCACCGCTACATGTTCCAGGTGGGCGACTGGGGCGATGCGGGGCACCTGTACATCGACTGGGTCAGCACCTACACGTACAAGGGCTGACGCGCTCCGGCCGTCAGAGGTCGGCGTGCAGCTGCCAGGTCTCCGCGGCGGAGTCGGACCAGTCGTACATGCGTGCACGGTCCGGCCCCGCCACGGCCAGCCGGCTGGACAGTTGCGGGTCGTTCACGACCTGGTAGACGGCCTGTGCAATCCGTGCGGGGTAGGACTCCCGCGGTGACCGGGCGACGGTGACGCCGGCGTCCGACGCGACCTCTGCCACGGCGGGGTCGTCGGAGTGGATCACCGGGGTGCCGAAGCTCATCGCCTCGATCACGGGCAGGCCGAAGCCCTCGGCGAGGCTGGGGAACACGAACACCGTCGCACGGTCGTAGACCACCGCGAGGTCCGCGTCGTCGATGCGGCCGAGGACCTTCACCCGGTCGCGCGACAGGCCCGCGCGCTCCGCGGTGCCGTACACGTCGACGTCGCCCCAGCCGTCCGGGCCGGAGATGACGAGGGGCACGTCGCCGGGGGCATCCGGGTGGGCCATCGCCTCGATCAGGGACGCCAGGGCCTTGCGCGGCTCGAGCGTGCCGACCGCGAGCACGTAGCGGTCCGGCAGGCCGAGGCGCTCGGCGCGCAGGTCGGCGTCGACGGGCAGGCGGAGGCGTCCGCTCGGGGCACCGCCGATCACGCGGAGCCGGTCGTCGAACCGGTGGATCTCGTTCAGCGCCCCCGCCACGGCGTGGGTCGGCACCACGACGGCGTCGGCGTGCTTCCACGCCCGCTTCACCATCGCCTTGTGGAAGTGGACGCCGCGCGGCGTGAGGGTCTCGGGGTTGGTCCACGGCACCACGTCGTGCACGGTCACCACGGTCTGCCGGCCCGGGTCCTGGAAACGGTCGTGCTTGACCAGTGGTGCGAGCACGCTCGGCGCGTGCACCATGCCCTTCGCGATGCCGCCCACGAACCCGCCCTGCCAGGCGAGCGACAGCTCACGACGTGGCAGCGGCAGTCGCTGCAGGTCGGACAGTCCGGGCAGGAGCGTGCGCAGGTGCGCCATCTCGTCGGACCCGACGGCGGAGACCACACCCGCGACCTCGCAGCCGCTCGGCGCGTGCTCGACGAGGTGTCGCGCGAGCTCCTCGGCGTAGCGCCCGATGCCGCCCGGCACGGGCGCGACGATCTGGTCGACGATGACGTGGAGGGTGGTCATGGTGCTGTGCTCCTCGTCGTGGTTCGTGGACCCGTGGTCAGGGGGCCGAGGGCCGGCCCCGCGCTCGGCTGCCCGACACTACCAGGGTGGTCCCGGCGCCCCCTGGGCGCGGTCGGTGGTCGGACAGGAGGCGCGGGTCGGGTCCGCGGTGTGCGGAACCCGACCCGCGCCTCCCGGTCGAGAGCCGTGCCTACGCGGTCAGCGCACCCGCCGCGACCGCAGCGTGCAACGCGTCGCGCCAGTCGCGCATCGGCGCGAGTCCGGCACGCGACCAGCCGTCGTGGCCGAGCACGCTGTACGCCGGGCGCGGCGCCGGCCGGACGAAGGCGGCGCTGTCGGTGCGCAGCACGCGCTCCGGGTCGAGCCCGAGTTCGCGGTAGATGGCCTGCGTGAAGTCGAACCAGGAACCCTGGCCGGCGTTCGTCCCGTGGTAGATGCCCGCGGGGGCGTCCCCATCGACGAGCTCGACGATCCGCGCGGCGAGGTCGCCCGTCCACGTCGGCTGGCCGACCTGGTCGGTGACGACGCTGACGGTGTCGTGCGACCCCGCGAGCCGGAGCATCGTCGCAGCGAAGTTCGGCCCGTGCGCGCCGTAGATCCACGCGGTGCGGACGACGTACGAGGTGTCCGGGGCGATCGCGCGCACGTACGCCTCGCCGGCGGCCTTGGTGCGGCCGTAGGCGTTGATCGGGTCGGTCGGGGCGTCCTCGGCGTAGGGCGCGGTGCCGTTGCCGTCGAAGACGTAGTCGGTCGACACGGTGACGAGCTTCGCGCCGTGACGGACCGCGGCCTCGGCCAGGAGCTTCGGCCCCGTCGCGTTGACCGCGTGGGCGTCGTCCTCGTGGTCTTCCGCGTCGTCGACCTTCGTGTAGGCGGCCGAGTTGATCACGACGTCGTGCCCGGCGACGGCGGCGTCCACCGCGGCCGGGTCGGTGATGTCGAGGTCCGCCCGCGACAGCGCGGTAACGTCGCGGCCGGCGAGTGCGGCCTGGAGGTCCTGGCCGAGCATGCCGGCGGCGCCGGTGATGAGGTACCTGGTCACGGTGTGCCGGCTCAGCTCAGGGCCGCACGCTGCTTGAGCGGCTCCCACCAGGCGCGGTTGTCGCGGTACCACTGCACGACGTCGGCCAGGCCCTGCTCGAACGGCACGAGCGGCTCGTAGCCGAGCTCGGCCTGGATCTTCGAGATGTCGACCGAGTAGCGCAGGTCGTGGCCGAGACGGTCGGCGACGCGGTCGACGTACGACCAGTCCTTGCCGGTCGCGTCGAGCAGCAGCTGCGTGAGCTCCTTGTTGGTCAGCTCGGTGCCGCCGCCGATGTTGTAGATCTCACCGGCGCGGCCACGGGTCAGGACCATCGCGATGCCACGGGTGTGGTCGTCGACGTGCAGCCAGTCGCGGATGTTGTTGCCCTCGCCGTACAGCGGCACGTGCACGTCGTCGATGAGGTTGGTGACGAAGAGCGGGATGACCTTCTCGGGGAAGTGGTACGGCCCGTAGTTGTTCGAGCAGCGCGTGATCGAGAGGTTCAGCCCGTGCGTGCGGTGGTAGCTGCGAGCGAGCAGGTCGCTGCCGGCCTTCGACGCCGAGTACGGCGAGTTCGGCTCGAGCGGGCGCTCCTCGTCCCACGAGCCCTCGCTGATGGAGCCGTAGACCTCGTCGGTGGAGACGTGCACGAAGCGCTCGGTGCCGTGGCGGAGCGCGGCGTCGAGCAGGCGCTGGGTGCCCACGACGTTGGTCTCGACGAAGATGCCGGAGTCGCGGACCGAGCGGTCGACGTGGGACTCGGCGGCGAAGTGCACGATGGCGTCGACGGTCGGGACGACCTCGTCGAGCTTCGCGGCGTCGCGGATGTCGCCGTGCACGAAGGTGTAGCGGGGGGAGTCGGCGACCGGGGCGAGGTTCGCTTCGTTGCCGGAGTAGGTCAGTGCGTCGTAGACGACGACCTCGGCGCCCTCGAGGCCGGGGTACGCGTCCTCCAGCGTGCGGCGGACGAAGTTCGAGCCGATGAAGCCGGCTCCTCCGGTGACGAGGATCTTCACGAGTTCTCTTTCCTGACGGTCGGTTCGTGGGTCGGCGGCGATTCTAGCGGGCCGCTGGTGGGGTCGGCGGGCTCGGCGGCTTCGGCGTCGGCGGGCTCGGCGGCTTCGGCGTCGGCGGGCTCGGCGGTGGTGGCGGGTGCTCCCGGCTCGGCGACGGTGCGCCACACCAGGACGACGGTCGCGACGGCGGCGGCCGTGAACACGATGGCGACCAGCAGGATCGCGAACGGCCCGGCGACCGCGCCGCCGGCCATCGCGGAGATCCCGCCGGGCGTGATGCGGAACTGCGTGTTCTCCCACCCGCCGCGGTAGGTCAGGCCGATGCCGTACGTGCCGATCGCGAGCGAACCGACGACCGCCAGCCGGGCCAGGCGTCGGCGGAGCTCCGGACGGACGACGAGGGCGTGCCACGCGACCGCCTGTGCGAGCACGAGCGCGACGACCGCGACGAACAGGAACCGGCCCTGCAGCCCGTTGCCCTGGTGCGTGCCGAGGTAGTTCCGCCAGTTGTAGGCGAGGGTGGCGACGAGGACGACCGTCGGCCAGACGAGCAGGATCGTGGTCACCCGGCGACCCGGAGCCCGGCGGGCGTACGACCACCCGATGACGGCCAGTCCGACGACCGCGAGCGTGTCGATGACCATCGCCGGCAACGGCCACTGGTTCGCACCGAGTGCGCCGAAGAACGAGGCGGTCAGGCCGTCCCACTGGCGCCCGGCGAACGCCCCGGGGTTCGCACCGCCCGCCGGGTACGGCTGCACGGTCGTGACGGCGCGCAGGGCGTCGGTCAGGAGCGTCCCGCTCACGAGCAGCGTCCGCACCCACCACCAGCCGGACACGGCGACGGCAGCGAGGACGACCACGCCGGCGTGCAGGCCCCGGCGGCCCCACGTCCGGCCCGGTGCCAGGGCGGACACGAGGACGACGAACGGGATCGCCAGGAGCCCCAGCGCGTTCAGGGCCGCCAGCCCGGTGACGGCGACGGCGAGCCCGGCGGTGGTCCACCACGAACGGTCGCCGGTCAGCACGCGTGCGCTCAGCCAGACGAGCACCGCGCCGAGCAGGACGACCGGTGCCCACACCGTGACGCCGGAGGTGACCTGCGCCAGCTGCGGGACGGCGAAGAGCAGGACCGGGGCGACGAGTGCGGTGCGGGGCGAGCGGGTCACCCGACGGACCGTCGCCCAGACCAGGACCGGCAGCGCGGTGACGAGCAGCACGTCGAACACGCGGAGCACGAGCACCGAGGTCGCCCAGTCGTGGGAGCCGAACCGGATGACGCGCAGGATCCCGGCGGCCACCAACCAGTAGGTCGGCGGGTTCTGGGACATCGGGTCGATCGCGGGGGAGTCCCCGGGCACCGCCGCCAGCAGCGCGTCGACCGTGGGGCGGTCGACGGCCGGTGCGGGGTGCTCGACGATCTGCCGCACGGCGGCGAGGTAGTGCATCTCGCCGCCGTGCGGCCAGCCGAGTCCGAGCGCGAGGCGGAACGCGGCGTCGACGTGTGCGGGCTCGTCGGGTGCCCCGAAGGCCGGGGTGACCAGGGCGAAGGTCAGCAGGAAGGCGAGCCAGGCCAGCGTCACGGTGCCGAGCAGGACCCACTCGTGCCGGCCGACGAGCGGTCGCGGGGCGCTCACGCGGGGACCTCCGGACGGCGCATGAACCGGACGAGCAGCACGGCGGTGACGGTCAGTGCGACCGCGGCGACGGCGACGAGGGTGAAGTTCGTGCCGGCGGGGACCATGCCGTAGCGGTCGAACCGGCCGACCGCGAACTCGTCGACCCAGAAGGCGGCGTCGCGCCCGAAGGCCCGCAGCGCGTAGACGACGCCGTACAGCGCGATGGCCATCGCCGCGATCGACATCCCGACGGCGAGCCGGGTGGTGCCGGCTGCCGTCACGGTGACCCGGCGCCAGGCGAGGGCGCTCAGGGCGATGAGGGCGATGAGCGTGGGGTAGTAGTAGCGCCCCTGGGTGCCGGCGACGATGGTGCTCCGGACGTACCCGCCCCACCCGCTCTGCAGGTGCAGGGCGATGAGGATCACGGGGAACGACGCCAGCACGATCGCCGGGCGGAGCGACGGGCCGCGGCGGAAGCCCCAGACGACGATGCCGACGAGCGACGCGATGGTCAGCCCGTCGATCAGGACCTGGGCGAGCTGGAACTGGGTGAGACCACCGACGCTGCCCCAGAAGGTGCGGGTGACGCCGTTCCAGTAGTCGCGGAGGAACACCTCGGGGCTGGCGGCGGTGCCGGCCGGGAACGGCATCGGCGGACGTGCGCCGGCCATGCCGTCCGGCTGGATGTCGCGGTACACGAGGATGTTGCGCAGCCACCACCAGCCACCGACGACGGCGGCGAGCCCCAGGGTCCACAGCGTCCGGAGCGCGTTCCGCCAGACGGTCGCCCGGGTGCAGCCCGCGGCCATCACGGCGATGCCCACGAACGGGATCGCGGGGAGCGCGGTGCCCTTGACGAGCAGCATCGCGCCGAGCAGCAGCCCGATCCAGATGGTCGTGCGCACCCGCAGGTCGCCGGTGAGCAGTCGCACCACGAAGTACACGAGCGCCCCGGACAGCGGCAGCATGAGCGCGTCGTTCGTGACCGAGGTGCCGATCGAGGCGACCTCGGGCAGGGCGAACACCGCCGCACCGCCGACCAGGGCGGCCCGTGGTGACCGCGTCAGCCGACGCACGGTGGCCCACGCCAGGAACGGCAGCGGCAGGACGAGCAGGGCGTCGAACAGTCGCAGCACCATGACGGCGAGGTCCCAGCGGAGGTCCTCGAAGTGCACCAGCTGCAGGACCCCGGCGGCCAGGGCGTAGTACGTGGCGGGGTGCTGCGACATCTGGTCGATGCTCGTCGGGTGCACGCCCGGGAACTCGCGGAGCAACTCGCCCCACGTCTGGTTCACGTCGGTCGACTGCCGCATGTTGCTGATCTGGGTGTCGTGCACCGCGTTGAGGTAGTGCATCGCGCCGGGCGCCGGCCAGCCGTCACCGATCGCCAGGTGCAGCACGGCGTCGACGTGGGTCGGCTCGTCCGGGGCCTTGTACGTCGTGGTGACGACGGCCCAGACCGCGAGGACGGCGGCGAAGGCCACCGTCAACGCGATCACGAGGATGCGCTCGCGCCGCCCGACCGCGGGTCGGACGTCGGAGCGCGACACGGCCGGGGCCGTGTCAGTCGCCATACCGCTGCAGTTTCTGCAGGTCGAGCTGCTCCTCGGCCAGCGTGCGGTTGAGGCGGGTGAGGTCGGCCACGACGCCGATGACTATGGAGAGGAGCGCCGTGATGAGCAGGACGACACCGAGGATGATCGACTGCAGGTGGTTGCCGCCGGTCTGCATCGCCAGGAGCACCAGGTAGCGGATGAGCGGCCAGAGCCCGAGCGCACCGAGCACCGCGGCGACCCAGAGGAACAGGGCCATCGGCCGGTACATCAGGTAGACGCGGGCGATCGCCGAGCCGGACTCGAACATGTGCTGGAAGATGTTGTTGAAGAGCCGCGACTCGCGGGTCTTCGGGTTCGTCGTGATCGGCACCGACGCGATCGCCAGGCGCTTGTAGCCGGCCTGCACGATGGTCTCCATGCAGTAGCTGAAGCGCGTCACGATGTTCAGGCGGATGAGCGAGTACTTCGAGTACGCGCGGAACCCGCTGGCCGCGTCGGGCAGGTCGAGCCCGGCAGCGCGGCTGGCGACCCACGAGCCGAAGCGCTGCATGATCTTCTTGAAGCCGGAGAAGTGCTCGATGGTGCGCGTCTGCCGGTCACCGATGACGATCTCGGCCTCCTTACGGAGGATCGGCTGCACGAGCTCGGCGATCTGTGCCTGCGGGTACTGGTTGTCCCCGTCGGTGTTCACGACGATGTCCGCACCGTGCAGCAGCGCGTAGTCGACGCCGTCACGGAACGAACGGGCGAGACCCATGTTCGTGGTGTGGTGGACGAAGTGCTTGACGCCGTGCTCCTTGGCGACCTCGACGGTGCGGTCGGTGCTGCCGTCGTTGATCACCAGGATCTCGATCTCGTCGATGCCGTCGATCTCCCGCGGGATGGAGTCGATGACGCTGGCGAGGGTGTTCTCCTCGTTGAGGCAGGGGATCTGGACGAATAGCTTCACGGGCTCGCTTGGTCTCGTTTCGGGAGTCGCAGCGCGCGGGGCGCGGGGCACAGAACCAGGACAGCCTATGCGAACTCACGGCTTGCTAGGCTTCCCCGGTGCAGATCCGCGAACTGAAGATCCCTGGCGCGTGGGAGTTCACGCCCGTCCAGCACGGCGACGCACGAGGAGCATTCCTCGAGGCGTACCGCGCCGACGTGCTCGAGGAGACCGTCGGTCACCCGCTCGACCTCCGCCAGGTGAACATGTCGATCTCCGCGGCCGGTGTCGCCCGCGGGATCCACTACGCCCTCGTGGCACCGAGCCAGGCGAAGTACGTCACCGCCGTGCGCGGGGCGTTCATCGACTACATCGTCGACATCCGCGTCGGGTCCCCGACGTTCGGCCAGTGGGACTCCGTCCGGATCGACGACGTCGACCGCAAGGCCGTCTACCTGTCCGAGGGGCTCGGCCACGCGATCGTCGCGCTCGAGGACCAGTCGACCGTGAACTACCTGGTCAGCGCGCACTACGACCCCGAGCGTGAGAAGGGGATCACGATCCTCGACCCGACGGTCGGGCTCGACCTGCCCGAGGGCCTCGGCGAGCTGGTGCTGTCCGAGAAGGACACCAGCGCCCCCACCCTCGAGGAAGCCGCGGCACAGGGCCTGCTGCCGACGTACGAGGAGTGCGTCGCGTACACCGAGTCGCTCCGGACGAAGAAGTAAGGGACGGGACACCGATGAAGGGCATCATCCTCGCCGGCGGTTCCGGCACGCGCCTCTGGCCGATCACCAAGGGCATCAGCAAGCAGCTCATGCCGATCTACGACAAGCCGATGGTCTACTACCCCCTGTCGACCCTGATGATGGCGGGCGTCCGAGAGGTGTTGGTCATCACGACGCCGGAGTACAACGACCAGTTCCGGGCCCTGCTCGGTGACGGCTCGGCGCTCGGCATGGAGATCCAGTACGCCGTGCAGCCGTCCCCGGACGGTCTGGCGCAGGCCTTCGTCATCGGCGAGGAGTTCATCGGCGACGACAGCGTCGCCCTCGTCCTCGGCGACAACATCTTCCACGGCACCGGCCTCGGCACGAACCTCCGGAAGAACACCGACGTCCAGGGTGCGACGATCTTCGCCTACCACGTGGCCGACCCGAAGGCGTACGGCGTCGTGGAGTTCGACGACGACTTCACCGCCGTCTCCATCGAGGAGAAGCCGGCCGAGCCGAAGTCGAACTACGCCGTCCCCGGCCTGTACTTCTACGACAACAAGGTCATCGAGATCGCCAAGACGATCGAGCCGAGCGCCCGTGGCGAGCTCGAGATCTCCACGGTCAACGAGCGCTACCTCGAGGCAGGCGAGCTCGGCGTCCAGGTCCTCGACCGCGGCACCGCGTGGCTCGACACCGGCACGTTCGAGTCGATGATGCAGGCGTCGGAGTACGTGAAGGTCATCGAGGACCGTCAGGGCTTCAAGATCGGCTGCATCGAGGAGATCGCCTGGCGGAACGGCTGGATCGACGACGCGCAGCTCGCCGAGCTCGCCGCGCCGCTGGTCAAGGGCGGCTACGGCGTCTACCTGCAGCGACTCCTCGGCGTCTAGCTCCGCACGTGACCCCCGCCCCTGGTTGGTTCGGTCGACGCCGCCGTCCGGAGGCGACGGCCTCCGGCCTCCCCGGCCACCCCGGCCACCCCGGCCAGGAGGCCCGTCCCGCGTCCGTGACGGCGGCGTCCGTCGTTCCCGTGACCGGGTTCCCGGACCCGCTGCCGCGGCTGGACCAGGACGTCACGGTGCTCGTCACGACCCGTTCGGACCGGCACGCCGAGGTCGGCCGGCTCGTGTCGGTCGCCCGTGATGCCTTCGGCCGCGGGGTCGACGTCCGCGCCGTGAGCTACGTGGCGGATGCCTCGCCGGTCGACCCGTTCGGTCGTCGCCTGCCGTGGGTCCGACCGGAACCCGTCGACGGCCTCGGCTCGGCGATCAACGCCGGTGTCGCAGCCGGTGTGGGCCGGACGCTCGTGGTGGTCGACACCTCGGTGTCGGTCGACGTGCCGGCGCTGCACGCGCTGGCGGCGGCGGGCTCGGTCGCGCAGGCCCGGGTCCGGATGCCGGACCGCACGCTCCGCTCCGGTGCCCGGCTGCTGCGCCCCGGTGCCCTGCCGTGGTCGGACGACCGCGCCGACACCGTGACGGGCGTCGACACCGTCTTCGCGGCGGACCAGCCGGTGCTCTCGGTGCCGGGGGCGGCGCTGGTGCCGGCACCGTGCCTCCCGGACGAACGCATGACCCTGACGGCCTGGACCCGCGCGGTCGCCGATGCCCACGGCGGAGCGGTGCGCGTCGTCGGCGAGGCGACCCGCTCGGTCGAGGCCGGCCGCACCGTCGACGCCGCGACCGTCGACGCGTTCACCGCCTGGCGCAACCGCGCGTCCGAGGGCGCCGGTGTCGTCGCCGGACCGCCGCTGCCGCCCTGGGGTGCCCGGCCGGTGGCCTCGGCCGCGCGCCTGACCGGTGGCGACGCCGAACACCTCACCTGGTCGCTCAAGATCGCTGCGCCCGCCGGGCCGGAGGGCGACGGCTGGGGCGACGTGCACTTCGCCGCCGAGCTCGCCGGGGCACTCGAGCGGCTCGGGCAGCGGGTCCGGATCGACCGACGCGACGCCCACGTGCGGGACGACGATGCCTCGGACGACGTCACCCTGGTGATCCGGGGCCTCGACCGGGTGCCGCCGAACCCGGCGTCGGCGAACCTGCTCTGGGTGATCAGCCACCCCGACGACGTCGCCGACACCGAACTGCGGTCGTTCGACGCGGTGTTCGCGGCCGGGCCGGTGTGGGCAGCCGCAGCCGCTGCGCGTGCGGGCGTGCCGGTCCGGACCCTGCTGCAGGCGACCGAGCCGGCGGTGTTCCACCCGGTCGCGCGCACGGCGACGAGTCCCGATGCCGACCACGTGGTGTTCGTCGGCTCGACTCGCGGTGCCGCGCGGCCCATCGTGTCCGACGCGGTCGCGCTCGGTGCCGATCTGCGCGTGCACGGTCCGGGCTGGGACGAGGTCGTCCCCGCGGAGTCGCTCGGCGAACCGTCGCTGACCCGGGCCGAGGTCGCGGCGGCCTACGCCTCGGCGCGTGTGGTGCTCAACGACCACTGGCCCGACATGGCCGCCGGGGGCTTCGTGTCGAACCGGGTGTTCGACGTGCTGGCGTCCGGGGGAGTCGTCGTGACCGACCCGGTGGCCGGGCTGTCCGACGTGCTGGACGTCCCGACGCTCGCGGTCGCGCGCTCCCGCGACGAGTTGGCCGACCTGCTCGAACCGGCGCGCGCGTGGCCGTCGGCTGCCGAGCGGGCCGCCGTGGCCGAGCGCATCGCCGCCGAGCACTCCTTCGACGCCCGCGCTGCCGTACTGCTTGCGGCGGCCCGCGCGTCGCGCACCCGCCTGCACCCCTGACCCGCCGACGCCGTCGCCACCCGCTGCCCGCGTCCCCGCCGCGCGACGCTCCGCACAAGCAAAGTGTGTTCGAGCCGCGCAATCCCGCGGTTCGCGTGCACTTCGGTTGTGCGGAACGCGATCGAACCGGGGCCTCCGAACCCGCGACCGATGTGCGCGCCCCGCTGCGGTCGTTGCGCCCCGAGGAGTCGGGGCGCGATGCCCGCGCGGGGGCGCGACGGCAGACCCCGCGCGCAACGACCCCGACCGAGCGGGAGCTACTTCCGCGTGACCCAGCGGGCGCGGAGCGACAGGCCCGCGTGCAGCACGACGCGCAGGGGCCAGAGCCACCACGCCCGGTACTTCCGCGACAGGAACCGGTAGGCGCTGCGGTGGTGCTCGATCTCCATCCGGCGCCGGTTGGACGACGTCGAGTGGGCTCCGGTGTGGGTGACGACCGCCGAGGGGACGTACACGTTCGCTCGGCCCGACCGACCGACGCGCTGCCCGAGGTCGACGTCCTCGAAGTACATGAAGTACGACTCGTCGAACCCGTCGAGCTCGCGGAAGAGCGACGTCCGGATGAGGAAGCACGCACCGGAGAGCCAGCCGGCCTCGCGCTCGACGACCTTCGTGGTGGACCAGTACCGCTGGCTCCACGGGTTCGCCGGCCAGAACCGCGAGAACGCCGCGTGCCCGAGGCCGGTCCGGAGCGAGGGGAGCTGCCGGGCGGACGGGTAGGTCTCGCCCTGGTCGTCGAGGATCCGGGGGCCGAACGACCCACCCGACGGCAACCGGTCGGCGGCGGCCACGAGTTCGTCGATCGAGCCCTCGCCGAGCACGACGTCGGGGTTCGTCACGAGCAGGAACTCCGGGCGGACGTCCGGCAGCACGTCGTCGAGGGCGCTCAGGGCCGCGTCGATCCCACCGCCGTAGCCGCGGTTGCCACCGGAGGACACCACGACGGCGCCGTAGGACTCACCGATCGCCCGGAGTGCGTCGATGTCGGCCGAACCGTTGTCCGCGATGACGACGGCGACCGGGTCCTTCGAGGCACCGGCGACGCTCGCCAGGAACGGCCGGATGGTCTCGCCGGTGTTGTAGGTGACCGTCAGCACCGCAACCCGGATCACCGCGCACCCCCGGCGACGGACTCGTAGGCCTCGACGTGCACGGCGGCGGTGGCCTCCCAGGTGAACGCGGAGGCCCGCGTCAGCGCCGCCGCACGGTGCGAGGCCACGAGCGCGGGATCGTCCAGCAGCGCCGTCATCGCGGACGCCAGCGCGGTCGCGTCGGGCTCGCTGTAGACGGCCGCGTCACCGCCGACCTCGGGCAGGGACAGCCGCCGGGTGGTCAGGACGCACGCGCCGGAGGCCATCGCCTCGACCACGGGCAGCCCGAAGCCCTCGCCGAGTGACGGGTAGACGACGAACTCGGCACCGCCGAGGAACCCGGCGAGGTCCTCGAGTGGCAGGTAGCCGGCCTCGATGACGTGGTCGGTGGGCTGCAGGGCGTCGAGCCGCGCGATGGCCGACTCGTCCCAGCCTCGGGCCCCGGACAGCACGAGCCACGGGGTCTCCGCACCCGGGTGACCGTCCGACCCGGCAACAGCACGCGCGGCGCGCACCGAGGCGTACGCGTCGAGCAGCGCCGTGACGTTCTTCCGCGGTTCGATGGTGCCGAGGAACGCGATCCACGGGGCACCCTCGGGCAGGGTGGCGGCGATCCGGGCGTCCTCGACCGCGGCGACGTCGGGCTCGTGGAACACCGTGCGGTCGACGCCGAGCGGTGCGACCCGGACGTCGGCGCGGATGCCCCGCACGACCCGGGCGGCCTCGGTCGCGGTCGCGGCGCTCGGCACGATGACGACGGGTCGGGTGCGCAGGGACCGGCGGCTCCACCAGGTGAAGAAGGTGCGCTTCAGGCGCGAGTGCCACTCGGGGTTCGAGAAGAACGTGGCGTCGTGCAGCGTGACGACGGACCCGCCGCGCCAGCTGAACGGGAACGTGTAGTGCGGGGAGTGCAGCACCTGCGCCCCGAGCCGACGGCCGAGCGCCGGCAGCCCGGTCTGCTCCCACAGGAACCGGCGCGGCACCGAGTCGGTCCAGCCCGGCGCCGTGTGCACGGTCGCGTGCGGCGCGACGGCGGCGAAGTGCGGAGCGTGCACGGGGCGGACGACCAGGTGGACGTCGAGCGACGGGTCGGTCAGGTGGGACACGACCCCCTCGACGTAGCGTCCGACGCCGCCGAGGGCCTGCGGTACCGCGGTGCCGTCGACGAGGACGGTGAGCTGCGGCACGCGTGGTTCCTTCCGGGCGGGGACGTCGTGGCCGGGGCCGTCGACGGGGGAGTGTCCAGGATAGCCCGCTGCACTCATGCGCCCGGGTCCACGCTGCGGCGCGGGACGGACGCGCGCCGGGTCTCGCGCAGCCGGCGCGCGAGGTGGACCGGCAGGGTCCCCGCGACGTCCGCGAACGCCGTCAGGACGAGCCGCGCCTCCCGGCGGGTGCGACCGGAGGCCAGCCCGCGCAGGCCGCGCACCAGGGTGCGGACGCTCGCCCGCACGACGGTCGGCCACGGGGCGTGCCAGAGCGCGACGACGATGCGGTTGCGCGCGTTCCGGAAGACGAACAGGTCGCTCTGCACGCCGGACGACGCCGAGTGGTCGTGCTCGACGACCGCGTCGGCCGCGTGCTCGACGCGCCAGCCGCGGCGGCGCAGCCGCCAGGCGAGCTCGGTGTCCTCGTAGTACATGAACAGGGACTCGTCGAGCAGGCCGACGTCGTCCAGCGCCGTTCGGCGGAGCGCGGACGCGCCGCCGGAGAACCCGAAGACGTCGACGTCGGCGACCCGGTCGACGGGCGCGAACCAGTCGCGGTCCATCCCGTTGCCGTCGCGGTCGACACGGACGCCGGTCGAGTTGAGCCGGACCTCGCCGTCCGCCGACGGCGTCCAGCGACGGCCGTCGTGGTCGCGCAGCACGCGCTGGCCGGGGGCGGGCTCCACCCCGGCCGGGAGGCCCGTCCAGCGTCCGGCGAGCACGATCCGGCCCGTCACGGCGGCGACCTCGGGCCCGGCGTGCGCCAGGTGGTCGCGGAGCGCCGCGACGAAGCCCGGTGCGGGCACGGCGTCGTTGTTCAGGAGCACGACGACGTCGGCGTCCGTGTGCCGGATGCCGGTGTTGGCACCGGCCGCGAAGCCGCCGTTGTCGCCGCGTGCGATGACGGTGGCGTCCGGCAGGGCACGGCGGAGCACCGCGACGGAGTCGTCGGACGACCCGTTGTCGACGACGATGACGTCGTCGGGCGTGCCCTCGTCGAGCACGGCGCGGACGGCCGCGGTGGTCAGGTCGGCGCGGTTCCAGTTCACGACGACGACCGCGGTGCGGAGCGTGCCGTCGGCCCGTGGCGCGGAGCCGGCACGGGGCGTGCCGTCGGCGCTGGTCCCGGTGTCGCCGTCGTCCGGGGTCAGTCGAGCTCCTCGATCGAGGGTTCGGCGTAGACCGTGCCCACGGCGTGCTCGAACCCGGGGACCTCGAACGAGTCGCACTCCGGCATGTCGTGCAGGTGGCGCCCGGCGGAGTCCATCATCGACACGTTGATGAAGTACTTGCCGGTGCCGAACGCGGTGTCGGCGATCCGCAGGCGGAGCTTCCGGCGACCGTGCAGCGGCTGCAGTTCGAGGCCCATGATGCCGGTGGTGGTGCCGTAGACGACCTGACCCCCGGCGTTGTTGATCTGGACCGCGGCCTCCCAGTCGGCGATGCCGTCGAGGTGCTCGAACTCCATGTCCACGACGAGGTCGTCGCCGGGCATGACGTCCGCGCGGGGCTCCTTGCCGTCGACGTGCACGCTCGCGCCGATGACCTTGCCCCTGCCGACGGCGACGTCGGTGCTGAGCTCGCCCTGACGGCGTTCCTCGAGCACCTCGCGGAACATGCTCACGGCCTGGACGGGGTCACCGTCGTGCAGCACCTTGCCCTTGTTGAGCAGGACGACGCGGTCGCACATCTCCTGCACCTGGCTGAGGGAGTGCGTGACGATGATGATCGTCTTGCCGGCCTCCTGGAAGGTGCGGATGCGGTCGAGGCACTTGCGCTGGAAGGCCTCGTCACCGACGGCCAGGACCTCGTCGACGAGCAGGACGTCGGGGTCGGTGTGCACGGCGACGGCGAACGCGAGCCGCACGTACATGCCCGATGAGTAGAACTTCACCTGGGTGTCGATGAAGTCCCCGATGCCCGAGAACGCCAGGATGTCGTCGAACTTCTCGTCGGTCTGCTTGCGGCTGAGGCCGAGCAGGCTCGCGTTGAGGTAGACGTTCTCGCGGCCGGACAGGTCGGGGTGGAACCCGGCGCCGAGCTCGAGCAGGGCGGCGAGGCGACCGCGGCGGGACACCGTGCCGGAGGTCGGCTGGATGATGCCGCCGATCGCCTTGAGCAGGGTCGACTTGCCGGAGCCGTTCTGGCCGATGAGCCCGACGGTCGAGCCGGCCTGGATCGACACCGTGACGTCGTCGAGGGCCCAGAAGTCCTGGCGGTGCTTCCGCCCGGCGCGGCCGAGCGTGACGATCCGCTCGCGCAGGGTGTTGTCCTTGCGGACCGTGAAGCGCTTGCGGACGTGGTCGATGACGATGACGTCGGGACGCTCGGCGGTCTCGCCGGCGGTCGACGGGGCGACGGGGGTGCTGATGGCCATGGTCTAGAGCTCCTGCGCGAAGTTGCCCTGCAGGCGGGAGAAGATCCGCTGCGCACCGATGAGGCAGAGGAGGCCGATCACGAACGCGATCCCCAGCCGGAGCATCAGGTGGTCCGGGTACGTGACGTCCGCCGGGTCGTGCAGCCAGATCGCGTTCTGCAGGCCGAGCACCGACAGGGTCAGCGGGTTGTTCGTGTAGAGGGTGAGGAGCCAGTCGGCGTTCACGGTCGCGACCACGCGCGAGTACGAGTAGACGATCGGCGAGGCCCAGAGCAGGACCATCAGGCCGACGTCGATGACGAACTGCACGTCGCGCAGGTACACGTTGAGCGCGGACAGCACCAGGCCGATGGCGGCGCCGTAGACCAGGATCACCGCGAGCGCGGGGATCAGGTAGACCAGACCCTCGTGCCACGGGAAGACGCCGATGACGACCGTCGCGGCCAGCAGGATCGCGAACTGGATGGTGAAGTTCACCAGGGCCGCGCCCACACTGGCGAGCGGGAAGACCTCGCGCGGGACGTAGACCTTCTTGATCAGCCCGGAGTTGCCGACGATCGAGCCGGTCGACCCGGCGACGATCTCGCTGAAGAGCGTGTAGGCGGTCAGGCCGGTGAAGACGTAGATCGCGAAGTTGTCGATGCCGTTGGCGGCGCCGAGGACCTTGCCGATGACGAAGTAGTAGATGAGCAGTTGGGTCAGCGGGCGCACGAGCGTCCACACGAACCCGAGTGCCGAGTCCTTGTAGCGTGCCTTCAGGTCACGTCGGACGAGCATGCCGAGCATCTCGCGCTGCCGGAAGACGTCGCGCAGCTCACGGAAGGTCCCGCGGAAGGCGCTCGTCGGAGCGCCGATCACGACGAGGGGTTCCTTCGCGAGCGCGGTCATGCGGGCTTGGTCGACCATACGTCTCTTCGTTCGTGGGGGCAGGACCGGAACAGCATACTCACCGGGCCCGCGGGACGGGGTTGGGCGACGGTCGTCGTGCACCCCGAGTGGGGGTGATTCCGGCCGATCCAACCCTCAACCTTCACTTTCGAGTTACCGTTGTTGCAACCCGGACCCTTGTCAACATCCACAGGACGGCCCGTCAGCATGCTCCTCGCATCCAGGCCGATCGCTGCGTTCGCGGTGGTCGGTGCACTCAGTCTCCTCTTGGCCGGTTGTTCCGGTGGTGGCGACGACGCCACCCCGTCGCCGTCCGCGTCCGTCTCGCGCACCCCGAGTGCGACCCCGACGGACGACGACTCGGCGACCTCGGCCCCCACCGACGCGGCCTCGACGCCGACCGACGGTGGGTCCGACGACGGTGACGGCGACGACGCCGGCGCCTCCGACGACGACACCCCCGGTGCGTTCCCGGGCAGCGGCGCGACGAACCAGCCGGACGCCGACCCGTCGGAGTACCCGGCCACGGCCGTCGTCACGTTCGCCGGCTGGGACACCGGGTCGAAGACCCTCCAGGCCGGTGGCCTGGTCTCCGGCACCACCGACACGAGCGGGAAGTGCACCTTCACCGCGACGAAGGACGGCGTCACGCGCACCGCCACGAGCACCGCACAGGCGAGTGCCTCGTCGGTGAACTGCGCGCAGGTGTCGTTCCCCGCGGCGAAGGTGTCGAGCGGCACCTGGACCGTCACCCTGACCTACGCCGTCGGCTCCGCGTCGACGACGTCCGACCCCCTGACCGCCGAGGTCCCGTGATGCGCACCCCCCCACCCCCCGCACCCCCCGCACCACCCGTTCCCCCCGAGCAGCCCGCTCCCGCCGTTCCCTCCGGAGCTCCCTCGCCCTGGTGGCGGCCTTCGCCGTCGCGATGAGCGGCCTGACCTTCGGCACGGTGCTCGCGGAGCAGAACACGACCCAGTCGGCCTCGGCCGCGGTCGCGTCGGACTTCGACCCGGGCAACATCATCAGCGACGCGAACTTCTACAACGGCTCGGCGATGAACGCCGCCGCCGTGCAGTCGTTCCTGACGAGCGTCGCGCCGAACTGCCGGAAGTCGTCGAGCGGCCCCGCCTGCCTGAAGGACTTCTCGCAGAAGATGAGCTCGATCGGTGCCGTCTCCGGCCGGTGCGCGGCCATCGCTGGTGGCACCAAGTCGGCCGCGACGATGATCGCCCAGGTCGGTGCCGCGTGCGGTATCAGCCAGAAGGTGCTCCTCGTGCTCCTGCAGAAGGAGCAGGGCATCGTCACGACGTCCTCGCCGACGTCCTACATGTACCTGCACGCCACCGGCTTCGCGTGCCCGGACACCGCCCCGTGCGACCCGGCGTACTTCGGCTTCGGCCAGCAGGTCTACGCAGCGGCCCTGCAGTTCAAGCGGTACCAGGCGTCGCCGACCTCGTGGGCGTACCAGGCGGGCCGGACGAACTCGATCCTGCTCAACCCGAACGCGGCCTGCGGTCGGAAGTCCGTCTACATCCAGAACCAGGCCACCGCGAGCCTGTACATCTACACCCCGTACACCCCGAACGCGGCGGCCATGTCGAACCTCTACGGTTCCGGTGACAGCTGCTCCGCCTACGGCAACCGCAACTTCTGGCGCATGTACACCGACTGGTTCGGTGCTGCGGCCGGCGGCGGCAACCCCTACGGCGACGTCGACTCCGTGACCGCGACCTCCACCTCGTCGATCACGGTCACCGGCTGGGCGGCCGACCCGGACACCACCAACGCCCTGCGCGTCGCGTTCTACGTCGACGGCGCCGGCGCGAAGACCGTCACCGCGGACAAGACCCGGAGCGACCTGGCCGGCACCCTCGGCGCGAACAACACCCGGCACGGGTTCTCGGCCGAACTGACCGGGCTGAGCCTCGGCAAGCACTCCGTCTGCAGCTACGCCATCAACCAGGGCCGCGGGGCGAACACCCTGCTCGGCTGCTACACCCGGACCATCACGAGCGCGGCCCCCAAGGGCGTCCTCGACTCGGTGACCGGTGGCGTCGGCACGATCTCGGCCACCGGCTGGGTCCTCGACCCCGACTCGTCCAAGCCCGGCTCGTGGAAGATCCTCGTCGACGGCGTGAGCAAGGCGACCGGCACGGCGGACAAGACCCGCACCGACGTGGCGAAGGTCTACCCCGGCGTCGGCAGCACCCTCGGCTTCTCGAAGACGATCGGCGGCATCAGCGCGGGCTCGCGCGCCGTGACGCTGTACGTGATGGACAAGCCCGGCACGAAGTACGTGAAGGTCGCGTCGAAGTCGGTCGTCGTGGACGCCCCGACCACCGGCAAGACCGGCAAGACCGGTGCCGTGCGCGGGTCGTACGACTCCGTCACCGGCGGCGTCGGCACGGCCACCGTGCGCGGCTGGGCGATCGACCCGGACGTGTGGGACCCGGTCAAGTACAAGATCCACGTCGACGGCGTGAGCACGAACAGCGGGGTCGCGGACGCGACCCGCACCGACGTCGAGGCGACGCACCCCACGTGGGGCTCCGACGTCGGCTTGACGCTCCGACTCACCGGCCTGAAGGCGGGCAAGCACACCGTGCGCGTCTACTTCCAGGACCTGCAGGGCGGCAAGTACGTCAGCTTCGGCACCAAGTCCGTGACGGTGACCGCCGCGTCGACCGCCGAACCCGACGCGTCGGGGACGACCGGCAAGACGGGCAAGACCGGCTCGCTCAAGGGTGCGTTCGAGTCCGTGGTCGGTGGCGTGAACAGCGCCACGGTGCGCGGCTGGGCGATCGACCCCGACGTCTGGGACCCCGTCGCCTACAAGATCCACGTCGACGGTGTCGCCATCGCCCCCGGGACCGCGAACGCGAAGCGGACCGACGTCGAGGCCGTGCACCCCGCGTGGGGCTCCGACGTCGGCCTCTCGCTGAAGATCCCCGGGCTGACCGCCGGCACGCACACCGTGCGCGTGTACTTCCGGGAGCTGCCGAGCGGAACGTACAAGAGCTTCGGCACGAAGAGCGTGACGGTCACCGACCCGCCGACCACCGGCAAGACGGGCAAGACCGGCTCGGTCAAGGGCCTGTACGAGTCCGTCACCGGCGGCACGGGCACCATCACCGTGGCCGGCTGGGCGATCGACCCGGACGTCTGGGACCCGGTCAAGTACAAGATCCACCTGGACGGCGTCGCCGTCTCGCCGGGCACCGTCAACGCGACCCGCACCGACGTGCAGGCCGTGCACCCGGACTGGGGTTCGGACGTCGGCCTGTCGCGGAAGCTCACCGGGGTGAAGAAGGGCACGCACACCGTGCGCGTCTACTTCCAGGACCTGCCGAGCGGCACCTACAAGAGCTTCGGCACGAAGACCGTCACCGTGCAGTAGACGGTCACCGTGCAGTAGACGGTCACCACAAGACGGACGGGAGGCCCGGTACCAGCTGGTACCGGGCCTCCCGTCCGTCGTGGGTCGCGTCGACCGCCGTCAGCGGCGCACGCGCCGCGCCATCAGGCCGACGCCGTGCAGCAGCCGGTACTCGGGGGAGCGCGTGAGGCCCTCGAAGCGGGCCGCGATCTGGTCGCGCTCCGCCTCGGCCAGGCGACGGGCGGTGTCGTACGCGCCGACCTTCTGCTCCGACTCGACCAGGCGGGCATTGATGTCGTGCACGCCGGCCAGGTGGACGTCGCGGTCGTGCTCGGTCTGCCGGAGTGTCTCGCGCTGGGCGGTGGCCCACCGCAGGAACGCGCCACGCTCGCCGCTCCGGCCCGAGGCGGCGGCGACCGCGGCGTCGAGCGACGGACCGACCTGCTCGGCTCGGCTGCGGAAGGAGTGCCGCTCGACCACGACGGCGCGGAGCCGGGCGACCAGGGCGGTGCGCTCGTCGCGGGGCATCGCGAGCACGCGCTCGAGGGAGTCGGCGTCGTCGAACACCGGCACGTCGGACAGGCCGAGCTCGTCGAGCCCGAGCGCGCAGTCGGTGACCGGCAGCGCCCCGGACGCGAGCGACTCGTACAGGCGGGAGTTCAGGGTGCCGTACTCGGCGGCCGGCTCGATGACGTCGTCGACCACGAAGCCGGCGGCGCGGTAGACCTCGGGCAGGGCGAAGTAGGACACGGCCGGGCGGAGCTCGACGCCCGCGGAGGCCTCGACGTGGTCGACGTTCGCGGCGAACCAGACGATCGGTTCGGCCGGGGCGACCTCGGCGAGGACGTCCTGCACACGGCGGCGGACGCCCCAGAAGTTGACGGTGGTCACGGCGCGGTCCGTGCGCTCGCGCGGTGCGGGGGCGTCGGTCGTGAACAGCTCGGTGTCGACGCCGATCGGCACCACCTCGACGGGGCCGGAGTAGGCCGCCGCGATCGCGTCGCGGGCGATCCCGGACGACGTCCAGACCGCGTCGAACTCGTCGAGGTAGGGCAGGGCGGCCCACTTGGCGGTCCAGTTCCGCACCCACGCCACCAGGGCGGTGCCGGCTGGGACGTACCCGGGCACGAAGGACTCGATCATGCTGACCACGACGGCGGTGTCGGCGGGGAGTTCCTCGCCCCAGCGCTCGAGCGGCCACATCGCGACGCCCCAGCCCTCGGCCCGGAGCGCTCGTGCCAGCCCGAGCGCGACGAACAGGTCGCCCTTGCCCTCGGCCGGGTCGGCGGTCGACACCGCGAAGCGGATCGTGCTGCGGGGGCCCTCGGCGTGCTCGTCGGCCGCGAGGGCCGCGTAGTCCTCGCGGAGGGGAGAGGACATGGGGGTGCTCGGGATCACTGCGGTCACGCACGCCATTCTGCACGAATCCGCAGCGGCGGCAGGGAGTCGCTGGGCGCGCCTTGTAGGGTGTCATCGGCCCGCGGCACCCCGTCGGCCGACCCATCGACCCGCGCCCGGTGCGCGGCAGCTGCTGGAGGAACTCGCGTGACAGAGCGCAAGCCGGGAGTCGTGTCCGTCATCCTCGTGAACTACAAGGGCACGGACGACACCCTGACGAGCATCGCGGAACTCCGCAAGCAGGACTGGCCGCAGGACAAGCTCGAGGTGATCGTCGTCGAGAACGGTTCGGGCCCCGAGCACCTCGGGCGTCTGAAGGCCTCGAGCCTCGACTTCACCCTGATCGACGCTGGCGCGAACCTCGGGTTCACCGGCGGGTGCAACCTCGGCGTCGAGAAGTCCTCCGGCGAGGTCGTGGCGTTCCTCAACAACGACGCCCGCCCGGACACCGGTTGGGTGCGCGAGGCGATGGCCACCTTCGCCTCCGGTGCCGACATCGGCGCCGTCGCCTCGAAGGTCCTCGACTGGGAAGGCGTCAACGTCGACTTCACCGAGGCCGCGATGACCTGGTACGGCATGGGCTACAAGCCCTTCGCCGGGTCGCCGGACACCGGCCGGTGGGAGAGCGAGACCGACGTCCTGTTCGGCACCGGCGCCGCGATGTTCATCCGCGCCGAGCTCTTCGAGCAGCTCGACGGCTTCGACGACCGCTACTTCATGTTCTACGAGGACGTCGACCTCGGCTGGCGGCTCAACCTGCTCGGCTGGCGCTTCCGGTACCAGCCGAAGTCGGTCGCGTTCCACAAGCACCACGCGTCGATGAACAAGTTCGGCGACTTCCGCGAGACCTACCTGCTCGAGCGGAACGCGCTGTTCACGCTCTACAAGAACCTCGGTGACGAGCAGCTCGCCGCGGCGCTGCCCGGTTCCCTGGCGCTCGCCGTCCGCCGTGCCGTGGGCCGCGGGGAGCTCGACTCCACCGAGCTCGACCTGCGCAACCCCGGCGACGACAGCGTCCCGACGATCCCGGTGCCGAAGACGAGCATGGCGGGCATATACGGCGTCGACCAGTTCGTCGAGCAGCTGCCGTCGATGACCGAGTCCCGCCGCCAGATCCAGGCGACCCGCGTCCGGTCCGACCGCGAGCTCCTCCGCCTGTTCGGCAACCGCGACGAGCCCGCCTACCCGATCGAGAACTACCTGGCCGGCTACGACAAGATCGTGCACTCCCTCGGCGTGCTCGAGGTCGGTACCCGTCGCCGCGTCCTCATCATCACGGGCGACTCGATCGGCGCGAAGATGGCCGGTCCGGCGATCCGGGCCACGCAGATGGCCAAGCAGCTGGCGTCCGAGCACGACGTCCGCGTGGTCAGCCTGACCCGTTCGTCGCCGATCGACCCGTCGTACGAGGTCGTCACGGTCCCGCACCGTCACCCGCGCCAGATGGTCGAGCACGAGGGCTGGGCCGACGTCATCATCGTGCAGGGCCACGCGCTCCGGCTGTTCCCGGTGCTCGAGTCGACCAGCAAGATCCTGGTCGTCGACGTCTACGACCCGCTGCACCTCGAGCAGCTCGAACAGGGCCGCAGCGACGACGTCGACAAGTGGAACCGCCAGATCCTCGACGCCTCGGACACGCTGAACCACCAGCTCGAGCTCGGCGACTACTTCATCTGCGCCTCCGAGCGCCAGCGGATGTTCTGGCTCGGGCAGCTCGCCGGCTCCGGCCGTGTGAACGCCCGCACGTACTCGCGCGACGCCGACCTGCGCTCGCTCATCGGCGTCGTGCCGTTCGGCCTGTCCTCGACGCCGCCGGTCCACGACCAGCAGCGCGTCAAGGGCGTCGTGCCGGGCATCGGCAAGAACGACAAGCTCGTCGTCTGGGGCGGTGGGATCTACGACTGGTTCGACCCGATCACCCTGGTCCGCTCGATCGCCCAGCTCGCCGAGCGCCGTCCGTCGGTGAAGCTCTTCTTCATGGGCGTGCAGCACCCGAACCCCGACGTCCCCGAGATGGACATCGTCGCGAAGGTCCGCGCCGAGGCCGACGCCCTCGGTCTCACCGGCAAGCACGTGTTCTTCAACGACCAGTGGATCCCGTACGAGGAGCGCGGCGCCTACCTGCTCGAGGCCGACGCCGGCGTCTCGACGCACTACGAGCACCTCGAGACCACCTTCTCGTTCCGGACCCGCATCCTCGACTACCTGTGGGCACGTCTGCCGATCGTCACGACGGCCGGCGACTCGTTCGGTGACCTCGTCGCAGAAGAGAAGCTCGGCATCGCGGTGCACGAGCAGGACATCGACGGCCTGGCCACCGCGCTCGAGACGGCGCTCTTCGACAAGAAGGCCCGCACGGAGTTCATCGGCAACGTCGACCGCGTGCGCGAGCAGTTCACGTGGGAGAACGTCCTCGCCCCGCTCGTCGAGTTCTGCCGGAACCCGATCCGCGCTGCGGACAAGTCGGTGCGCGACACCGCGTCGTCGATCGAGCCGCACAAGATGCGCGTCCGCGTCCCGGAGCGCAAGAAGCTCTCCGGCGTCCGCTACGACCTCGGCCGTGCCGTGCACTACCTGCGCACCGAGGGTCCCCGCAGCGTCGCCGGCAAGGTGAAGCGGCGCCTGAACCGGTGACCCCGGGGGAGACCACCGCCCTCGTCATCGTCCCGACGTACGACGAGGCCGAGAACATCCGTGCGATCACCGCCGCCGTGCTGGCGGCGGTGCCCGGTGCCCACCTGCTCGTCGTCGACGACGGCAGCCCGGACGGCACCGGGGACATCGTGCGGTCCCTGGCGGCCGCGGACGACCGCGTGCACCTGCTGCAGCGCTCCGGCAAACTCGGGCTCGGCACGGCGTACGTCGCCGGTTTCCGGTGGGGTCTGGAGCGCGGGTACCCGCTGCTGGTCGAGATGGACGCCGACGGCTCGCACCCGGCCGACCGGTTGCCGGCCCTGGTCGACGCCGTGACCGCGTCCGACGACGTCCTGCTCGCCATCGGGTCCCGCTGGGTCCCCGGTGGGTCGGTCGTCGACTGGCCGCTCCGGCGCCAGGCGCTCAGCCGCGGGGCCAACACCTACGCCCGCCTGGTGCTCGGGCTCGACGTGCGGGACATCACCGCCGGCTACCGCGTGTACCGCTCGTCGGCGATCGCGCGGATGGACCTCGGGTCGGTGGACTCGAAGGGGTACTGCTTCCAGGTGGACATGACGCTGCGCGTGGACGCCCTCGGCGGCCGCATCGTCGAGGTGCCCATCCGCTTCCGCGACCGCGTGCACGGCGTCTCCAAGATGAGCCGGTCCATCGTCCTCGAGGCCATGCTCCGCGTCACCCAGTGGGGTGTGCAGCGCCGCCTCGGTCGCCGCACGCGCCCGTAGCGCGCGCGCCCGGAACGCTGGGCTTGGCGGCCTGGAGGCGCGGTGCGGGGCCGCCACGGGCCTCCAGGCCGGCCGTGGGTCGCGCCGTACCGCCGCTACACGCGCGGCAGGTGCCGGCGCCACGAGCGGCGCCGCGCGGCGATCACGAGGACCGTCACGAAGAACATCAGCCCCGCGCCGTGCAGCAGGTAGCTCTCCGCCGTGCTGGTGACGGCGAGCAGCACGAGCACGGCGGCCGGCCACACGTACGCCACCCCGGGGAACGTCGTCGCCGTGACCCAGGCACGCGCGAACGCGAGCAACGCGGTGATGCCCAGGATGAGCGTGCCCGCGAACCCGATCTGCAGCCAGGCGTCCACGAAGGCGTTCAGGCCCGAGGTGAACCGGACGCCGGCGGGGTCGATGAGCGTGACGTAGGGCACGACGGGCTCGGTCGGCCACGTGCCCACCCAGCCCCAGCCCTGGATCGGGTAGCGCTCCACCAGGACCCGGATCTGCGACCACAGGTCCGTCCGGGTGGCCGTGCCGCCGGCCGCCCCGATCTCGGCGAGCAGACGGTGCCGAGCGAGCACCCCGACGGCGAGCGTCAGCAGGACGACCGCGCCGAGGACGCCGTTGACCACCGGCCTGGTCGCCGGTCGTGCGTGCCGGAGTGACCAGAGCGCCAGTGCGGTGACGGCGAGCGCGATCATCGCGAGCCCGGTGATGGGGGACTGCACGAGCATCAGGGCGATGACGGCGAGCGAGGTCGAGGCGATCGCGCGCCAGACCGTGACCGACCGGGTGAGGAACTCGACCACGAAGGTGACCAGGGCCATCGCGGCGATGAAGCCCATGAAGTTGCGGGTGCCGCCGATGCCCTGGATCGGGCCGCCGTACGCGATGTCGCCGCGGATGCCGAACGCCGGGAACGGGACGTCGAGGACCAGGCCGGACAGGACCTCGAGTCCGAGGGCCGTCACGAGCAGGATCCGGAAGGCGTCGCCCGAGGCCCGGATCACCTGCACCAGGTCGCGGCCGAGGGCCAGGTACAGCCCGAGGCCGATGAAGCACACGGTCTGCACCAGTCCGCGGAGCGCCACCCAGGAGTACTCGCTCCAGAGCACGCTCAACGCGCAGTACCCGACGAAGGCCAGCAGCGAGAGGGGGAGGACCCCGTGCCACTCGATCCGGTAGCGCTGGCCGAGCAGGCTCAGCCCCGCGAGCACGAACAGCGTCACGAGCACCGCCCAGGTCCCCGCCCGGCCGACGAGGGCCTCGACGGTCGGCTGGCCGAACCCGAACAGCACGATGACCGTCGCGAGCGCCTGGCTGAACCGTCCACCGGCCGAGAAGCCGATCCAGGCGGAGAGGTACCGGCGCCCGAGCACCTGTCTGCTCACCCGGCCGTCCGTCACGCGTCCATCTTGGCGCACGACCTTGTGACGAGCACACCGCATCGCGGTGTGGCTGTATCGACGATGCGCGATGACCGAACTATCCTCACCGGATGGACCTCGCGCGCAGGGTCGCCGGCGTCCCCCTCGTCGCGGTCGTCGTCGGCCTGCTCACGACCGCCCTGGCCTGGTACCGGCTCGGCCCGGTGCCGCGGAACACCGTCTGGGCCGAGGACGGCGGCGTGTTCCTGCGCGAACGGATCGCGATGGGTCCCGTCGACACCCTGCTGCACCCCTACGCCGGGTACGTGCACCTGCTGCCGCGGCTCATCGTCGACCTCGGGTACGCGCTGCCGCCCGAGCGGTACGCGCAGGTGGTGGCGCTCGCCGCGTGCACGGTCGTCGGCGGGGTCTGCGCCCTGGTGTTCGTGCTGTCCCGCGACGTCGTCCGCCCGTGGCCGTTGCGGCTGGTGCTCGCCGCCGTCCCCGTCGTCCTGCCGCTCGCCCCGTACGAGATCAGCGGCAACGCGGCGAACCTGCACTGGTTCCTGCTCGTCCTGGTGCCGTGGGTCTTCGCGTGGCGCGCTCGGTCGTGGTGGGCGGCCGGGGCACTCGCCGTGGTCGCGGGTGCAGCGGTCCTCACCGAACCGCTCACCGCGCTGTTCGCGCCCCTGCTGCTCCTCGCCTGGACGCCGCGTGGCCGTGCGCCCGGGCCGGCCGGCCGGTGGACCGCGCTGCCGGTCACGCTCGTCGTGGTCGTCGCCCTGGCGGTGCAGGGCATCACGACCCTGACGAGTCCGCGTGCCCTCGCCACGGGGTCGCCGGCGGCGCACGACGTGCTCGCGGGGTACCTGCTGCGTCCCGTGGCGGGTGCCTGGGACCCGGACCTCGGCGCGGTCCTGACGGCGGTGGTCGAGCACGGCTGGGCGGTGGTCGTGGTGCCGGCAGCCCTGCTGCTCGTCGTCCTGGTGGCGGCCGTCGTGGTCGGGCCGGCGCGCACCCGGTGGATGGTCGCAGCCCTCGCCGTCGGCTCCGTCGCGGTGTGGTGGGTGGCCCTGCTCGCCAACGGCGGCGACGGCCTCCGCTGGTCGGCGCCGGTCGCCGCGATGGCCGCCGTGCCGCCGCAGCGCTACGCCGCGGCCGCCGGCCTGCTGCTGGTGAGCGCAGCGGTGGTCGCCGCAGCCGCGCTCGTGGACGCCGGCAGCTGGTCGCGTGCTGCCGGACGGACGGGAGGCCCTGGTCGCCTCGTCGGCGCGCTGGCCGGTTGGTGCGTGGTCACCGCCGTCGTCGCGTCGGCGGTCCTGCACGTCGCGCCGACGGACACGCGGCGGAGCGGCGGCCCGGTGTGGGCGGGGCAGCTGCCGGCGGCGGTGGCGGCGTGCGACGCGGACCCGACGCTCGAGGTTGCCCGGGTGAAGTCGAACCCGTGGTCGTCCCCGGTGTCGTGCTCGTGGCTGTCGCGCTGAGGGAGTGTCCGGGTCAGCGCGTGCCGGCCCAGCGGAACTCGCGCTTGGCGGGCGGCGTGCGCGGACCGTCGCCGGTGGACACCGGTTCCTCGCCGGTCAGCACGATGCGCGTCTTGATGGCGAGCAGGGCGAAGAGCACCCAGTTCCCCTGGTAGAGCAGGCGGGACTCCGCGACGGACTGCACGAGCAGGGCGACGACGACCAGGAGCGGCAGGAGCGACACGGGGTCGAACGACCGCGGACGCAGCGCGGCGTCGTACCCGATGCGGGTCGCGCAGGCCCACGAGCGGGACAGCGTCGTGACCACGTAGATCGCGAAGAGCACCAGGCCGATGATGCCGGTCTGCATCCAGACGTCCAGGTATGCATCGTGGGCCTGCAGGTACGTGACGCCCTTGCGCTGCGCCAGGTCGGCGAGCGTCGGGATGCCCGGCCACCAGTACCCGATCCAGCCCCAGCCGCCCACGGGGTGCTGGTCGATCAGGCCGAGCACCTTCGCCCAGATCTCCCCGCGTCCGGTGGCGTCCGAGCCCTTGCCGAGCAGCTCGGACACCGGGCCGCGCAGCACGAACGCGGCGACGGCGACGACGACGGCACCCACCGCCAGCAGCAGGTAGCGCGGGGTGCGGCGCTCGGTCGGGACACGGCGCATCCAGACGGCGGCGAGTGCGACCACGGCCACGACGAGTGCGGCGGCGATGACCGTCGACGAGCGGGTGAGGACGAAGCCGAGTGCCGCGACGACGAGCCAGCCGATCGCCTGGTTCCGGCGGATCCGACCCTCGGCGAACTGCACGGCGACCACGATCGCGACCAGCAGGGCCACCATCGCGAGCAGGTTGGCGTTGCCGGGCAGCCCCTGGATCCGGCCCCCGGTGAAGAGCTCGGCGCGCGAGAAGTAGAAGGCGTCGGGGACGTCGCGGTCGCCGTAGTCCGTCCAGATCGGGGCGATCGGGTGCCGGACGAACACCGCGACGGCGGCCTCGAACAGGAGCGAGAGCATGAGGACCCAGCGGAGCGCGAGGCTCAGGGCATCGGTGATCCGGCGCCACGTCAGGGTCGAGGCGATCGTGAACGCCACGGCCGCACAGATCACCTGCACGGTCAGGCTCGAGATCGTCGCGAACCGCCAGTGCGACCACACCAGGGTCACCAGGCACCAGCCGAGGAACGCCCAGAGCGCCCAGGGGGTGCGGACGAGCGGCGGCCTCGCCCGGACCAGGATCGTGATGCCCCACGCCGCGACGAGGGCCCAGAGGACGCCGGCCCCGACCCAGGTCAGGGTGTTCGGCACGGCGTCGCCCGCGAACAGCACGAACAGCGTCGTCACCCCGAAGGCGAACGCCTCGCGCTCCGGTACGGTCCCGCGCGCCAGCGGCCAGGTGTTCGTCACGACGCCAGGCTACCGGCCGGTCGCCGTCCGCAGGACTCCACCGGCAGCGCCGGTAGGCTCGGGCCCATGTTCCTCGGCATCACGAACACCCCCCGCGACTACGCCTGGGGCTCGGTCACCGCGATCCCGGAGCTCCTCGGCCGCACCGTCACGGGTGCCCCGCAGGCGGAGCTCTGGCTCGGCGCCCACGCCGGCAGCCCCAGTGTCGTCGTCAACCCGGCCATGGTCGGCGGGGCCGACACGCTCCGCGACTGGATCGCCGACGAGCCGGAGACCGCACTCGGTCCGGACCGCACCGGCCTGCCCTTCCTGCTCAAGGTGCTCGCCGCTGCGGCACCGCTCTCGCTGCAGGCGCACCCGACCCCGGAGCAGGCAGAAGAGGGCTTCGCCCGCGAGGAGCGCGAGGGGATCCCGCTCGACGACCCGGCCCGCAACTACAAGGACCCGTTCCCGAAGCCCGAGCTCGTCGTCGCGCTGAGCGAGCGGTTCGAGGCGCTGAGCGGCTTCCGCCCGGTCGAGGAGACCCTGGCCGAGGTCCGCGTGCTCGACGCCGGTACCGGCCGCCTCGGTCCGCTCGAGGTGCACCTGCTGCACGGGCTCGAGGACACCGTCCGCTGGCTCGAGACCGCCGACGAGTCCGCGCTCGCCGTGGTGCAGGCCGCGAGTGACCTGGCCGTCTCGCTCGACGACGACCTGCTCACCCCGAACACCGCGACCGTCCGCGACCTGGCGACCACCTGGCCCGGCGACCCCGGCATCGTCGTCTCCCTGCTCATGCACCGGGTGACGCTCACCGCGGGGCAGGCCATGTACCTGCCCGCCGGCAACATCCACGCGTACCTCGACGGACTCGGCATCGAGCTGATGGCGCCGTCGGACAACGTGCTGCGCGGCGGGCTCACGCCGAAGCACGTCGACGTGCCGGAGCTCCTGCGGGTGCTCGACTTCACCGCGTACCCGGCACCGGTCCTCGAGCCCGAGCGCATCGCCGAGGGCGTCGACCGGTTCGCGCCGGACGGCGTCGGCTTCGCGCTGCTGCGGGTGGACGGTGACGGTCGCCCGGTGGGCTTGAGCACCGGCGGGGTCGCCCCGCTCGTGGGGCCGTCGATCGCGATCTGCACCGAGGGCGTCGTCACGCTCGTCGGCGCGCAGTCGGCGACCCTGCTCCGCAAGGGCGAGTCGTGCTTCATCACGCCGGACGAGGGCGACGTGACGGTCGAGGCGGACTCCTCCGACGGCATCACGTCGACCGTGTTCATCGCCACCGGCGCCTAGGGGCGCGGACCGGCACCGGGACCGGCGCGGGGCCGCACGCCGTGGCGTGGACCCGCACACCGCCACCGGAGCGTCGCCGACGTCCGCTAGCGTGGCGACCATGAGTTGGCTGGTCACCGGCGGTGCCGGGTACATCGGGTCCCACGTCGTCCGAGCACTGCGCTCGGCCGGCATCGACACGGTCGCGTTCGACGATCTGTCGAGCGGTTTCCGCGCGTTCGTCCCGGACGACGTGCCGTTCGTCGAGGGCACGATCCTCGACGGCGAGCTCGTCGCACGCACGCTGCGCGAGCACGAGGTCACCGGTGTGGTCCACGTCGCGGGGTTCAAGTACGCCGGCGTCTCGGTCGAGCGCCCGCTGCACACCTACGAGCAGAACGTCACCGGCATGGCGACCCTGCTGCGCGCGATGGCCGAGACCGGCGTCACCAAGGCGGTCTTCTCGTCCAGCGCGGCGGTCTACGGCACGCCGGACGTCGAGACCGTGGTCGAGTCCACCCCGAAGAACCCGGAGTCGCCGTACGGCGAGTCGAAGCTCATCGGCGAGTGGCTGCTGCGCGACATGGAGGTCGCCGCGGGCTTCACCACCACGTCGCTCCGGTACTTCAACGTCGTCGGTTCCGGGGAGCCCGACCTGTACGACGCCAGCCCGCACAACCTGTTCCCGCTGGTCTTCGACGCGCTGCTCGCCGGCCGGACCCCGCGGATCAACGGCGACGACTACGCCACCCCGGACGGCACCTGCGTCCGCGACTACGTGCACGTGGCCGACCTGGCGCACTCGCACGCGGTCGCCGCGCGGAAGCTCGAGGCGGGGGAGCCGCTGGAGCGTGCCTACAACCTCGGCAGCGGCGACGGTGTGAGCGTCCGGCAGATCATGGACGCGATGGCGTCGGGCACCGGGATCGCCTTCGACCCCGAGATCGCACCGCGGCGCCCCGGCGACCCGGCCCGCATCGTCGCGACCGGCGAAGCCGCCGCCCGTGACCTCGAGTGGGCCATGCGGCACTCCCTGGACGAGATGGTGTCGAGCGCCTGGGAGGCCCGTCGCAGCGCCTCCTGAGCGCCTGAGGACGAGTCAGTTGTCCCCCGGAAGGCCCACCCGAGCGGTGCGACACGCCCAAACGGGGGACATGACACGCTGGAGCGGTCAGTGCCTTCTATGATCCGCGACTTGACTCAGGCGAATGACACCGCTGTAATTACAGACAACGGCCGCAAGAGTTGGGGTTCGTTGTCGAGGCGGCAGGGGTGATCAGGGTGAACGGTTCCGAGTTCCACGCCGGAGTTCCGGAGGACTGGCACGTCGATCCCGTGGCGCTCGGCGTCCCGGGTGTCCGACGTCCGGAGACCGACGACGAGGAGAACCCGCTCGCCTGGCAGGTCGACTCGCTCTGCGCGCAGACCGACCCCGAGGCGTTCTTCCCCGAGAAGGGCGGCTCCACGCGCGAGGCGAAGAAGATCTGCACCTCGTGCGAGGTCCGGGCACAGTGCCTCGAGTACGCGCTCGAGAACGACGAACGCTTCGGCATCTGGGGTGGCCTCTCCGAGCGTGAACGCCGCAAGTTGCGGAAAAGGGCGTAGGAGCGTTCACGGCGCGCCAGCGCCGTGCGACTGCGCCCCTGAGGAGCCTGCGACGAAGGCGCCGGAAGGCGACCACCTCCGCCCGTCCCGCACCGCGCAGTGAGCGCATCCAAAGGTTCACGGCGCGCCGCCGTCCGCGGCCGACACCGCGCCTCCAGACCGTAGAGTGACGCCCGTCATGCAGCCCAGAGTCACCGCGATCCTCGTCGCCGCCAACGGGGCGGCCCACCTCGACCGGACCCTGGACGCGCTCGCCGCCCAGACCCGCCACCCCGAGAACCTGGTGGTCGTCGACGTCGGCACGACCGACGGATCGACCGCCGAACTGTCCTTCGGCGGGTCCGCGCAGCTCGTCCGGCTGCCAGCCGGTACCGCGTTCGGTGACGCCGTCCGCCAGGGCGAGCGCAGCGCGCCGCCCGCGGCGACCGACGAGCCGGTCGACGAGTGGCTGTGGGTCCTCGGCCACGACAACGCGCCGGCACCGACCGCGCTCGCCGACCTGCTGTCCGCCGTCGAGATCGCGCCGTCGGTCGTCGTCGCCGGTCCGAAGCTCGTCGCCGACGACGACCCCTCGCTCATCCGCGCCTTCGGCGAGAGCATGACCCGCTTCGGCCGGTCGATCGTGCTGGTGCAGGACGAGCTCGACCAGGGCCAGCACGACCGCAACACCGACGTGCTCGGCGTCGCCGCGGGCGGCATGCTCGTGCGCCGCTCGGTCTGGAACGAACTCGGCGGCTTCGACCCGGCGCTGCCGGACGTCGACGCGGCCCTCGACTTCTCGGTGCGGGTCCGTCTCGCCGGGCACCGCGTCGCCCTCGTGCCGGAGGCCAAGGTCACCAGCGCCGGACCGATCGAGGAGTTCGGCCGCAAGCGCGTGTCCGAGGCGCGGCGCGTCCGGATGCACCGGCAGGCGCAGCTGCACCGCCGGATGACGTACGCGCCCGCCGCGCTGGTCTGGCTGCACTGGCTCACGCTCGTGCCGTTCGCGATCGGCCGCGCGCTCGGTCACCTGGTCGCGAAGCACCCCGCTGCCGTGGTCCCCGAGCTCTCCGCCGCGTTCGCCGTCGCGTTCGGCGGCGGCACGGGGCGGGCGCGCAAGAACCTCGCCCGCACGAAGAAGCTCGGCTGGGCCGCCGTCGAACCGCTCCGCGTGAGCTGGCGTCGGGTGCACGAGCACCGCACCACCTCCCGGGACGTCGAACTCGCCCGGGCGGAGGACGCCCCGATCGCCCGGGCGTCGTTCCTGAGCGACGGCGGCATCTGGGTGGTCCTGGCCGCGGCGGTCCTCAGCGTCGTGACGCTCTACCCGCTGCTCGGGTCGCCGGCCCTGACCGGCGGGGGTCTCCTGCCGCTCTCCGCGACCCCTGGACAGCTCTGGCAGAACGTCGGGTACGGCTTCCACTCGCTCGGTACGGGCTTCACCGGCCCGTCGGACCCCTTCGCCGCGGTGCTCGCCGTGCTCGGCTCGATCGTGTTCTGGTCGCCGTCCACCGCGGTCGTGCTCGTCATGCTCGTCGCGTTCCCGCTGTCCGCACTCGGCGCCTGGTTCGCGGTCCGCAAGGTCACGACCCGCACCTGGGTGCCGGTCATCGGTGCGTCGCTGTACGCGATCGCCCCGTCGCTCGTCGGAGCCGTGACGACCGGACACCTCGGCGCCGTGATCGCGCACCTGGTGCTGCCGTGGCTGTTCGTCGCCGTGCTCGAGGCGCACCGCTCGTGGGCCTGGGCCTCGGGAGCGTCGCTCCTGTTCGCCGTCGTCGCCGCCTCGGCGCCGTCGCTGCTGCCGGTCCTGCTGGTCGGCTGGCTCGTCGCGCTCCTGGTCGGCTGGCGCCGGGCCCACCGTCGTCTGTTCATCCCGGTGCCGACCGCGGTGCTCTTCCTGCCGCTGATCCTGGCGCAGGCCGCACGCGGCAACCTGCTCGCGGTGTTCGCCGACCCGGGTGCGCCGTCCGCGACCCGGGCGCCGTCCGCGCTCCAGCTGGCCATCGGCCAGCCCCTGCCCGACTGGAGCGGCTGGCTCCCCGCGACGTCCGGACTCGCGCTGGTCGCCACGGTCCTGCCGATCGTGATGGCCGTCCTCGCGCTCCCCGTGGCAGCCGCTGCGATCGGGGCGATGCTCGGCCACCGCTGGGCGGTCGCGGGCTCGGCGCTCGTCATCGCGCTCCTCGGGTTCGCCACGGCCTTCGCCGCCACCCACGTCACGGTCACCGGTGTCGGGTCGACCACCACCATCGTCTGGCCCGGCAGCGGTCTGTCCGTGTACTGGCTCGCCCTCGTGGTCGCGGCCTGCATCGGCATCGACGTGCTGCCGAAGGCCGCCCCGGTCACCGGGCTCGTCGCGACCGTGCTCGCCGGTGTGGCCGTGGCTCCGGCCTTCGCGGCGTTCTACCTCGGCACCGCCACGATCGAGCCGACCACCGGCCGGGTGCTCAGCGCGTACGTGAACGCCGAGGCCCAGGCGAACCCGGACGTCGGCACGCTCGTGGTCGTCCCGCAGGACGACGGTTCGCTCGCCGTCACGCTCGAGCGCGGGCAGGGTTCCACCCTCGACGACCAGTCGACGCTCGACGCCACCGCACTCCGGCTGAGCGAGTCCGGCGCACGGCTGACGACGCTCGCCGGCAACCTGGCGAGCCGCAGCGGGTACGACCCCCGGCCGGCGCTCCGCGAGCTCGGCGTGAGCTTCGTGCTCATCGACGACGCCGGTGACGACCCCGAGGCGCAGACCGTGCACGACCGGGCCGCCGGCGCGATCGGTCAGAACGCGCTCTTCACGAGCATCGGCGAGACCACGAACGGGCAGCTGTTCCACTACGAGGGCGAGGTCGACCGCACCCGCTCCGGCTCCGCGGCGACCCAGGCCACCCACGTGCTGTACCTCGTCGTGCTCGGCGTGGTCTTCGGCGCCGCAGCACTCCTCGCGGTCCCGACGGCCCCCCGCCGCCGCCGTGCCACCTCGAACGTCATCGAGGCCGAGGAACCCGCCACCACCTTCGACGAGGAGCGCGACGAATGAGCACCAACCCCTCCTCGGTCCGGCGCTGGATCGTCCGCGGCACCGCCACGGCCGTCGCCGTCGTCGTCGCCGCGGGTGCCGTCACCGCGGCCCACGCCATCGGCACCGAGTCCGAACCCGGTCGACCGGCCGGACGCACCGTCACGCCGGTCCCCGCGGCCGCCGAGCGTGTCTGCGCCGGCAGTGCGCTGCGCCTGTCCGACGACGCCGGCAACGACGCGACGCAGGCGAGCACCGTCGGCACCGCGACCGTCGCGACGGCGACGACGGGTTCGACGGTCGAGCGGTCCTCGCTCGACTCCTCGACCACCGGCGGCAGCGACCCCCGGCTCCTGACGGCCCCCGCTGGCGAGACGACGCCGCAGGTCGCGGGCAGCAGCTTCCAGAGCGTCTCGAGCGGCGACCTGGTGGGCGCCGGCGCCGCCTCGTGCGACGACCCGACCCAGTCCACGTGGCTCGTCGGCGGCTCGACGGAGACCGGTCGGACGAGCCTCGTCACGCTCTCGAACCCGACCGACGTGAACGCCACCGTCGACCTGACGATCTTCGACGGCTCGGGGACGGTCAGCGCACCCGGGACCACCGGCATCGTCGTCGCGCCGAACACGCAGAAGGTCGTCCCGCTGTCGGGCTTCGTGTCCGACGCCGCCTCGACCGTCGTGCACGTCACGTCGTCCGGCGGCCAGATCGTCGCGCACATGCAGGAGTCCGTCGTCCGCACCCTCACCCCGGGCGGCTACGACATCGTCTCCGGTGGGGCCGCGCCGTCCCGCTCGCAGGTCATCCCCGCCGTCGCCCTCGCCGACGCGCAGGCCGCCCAGCGCGGCGACGACACGGCCGACGCGGCGCCGATCGTCCGGCTGTTCGTCCCCGGCACGAAGTCGGCGCGCGTCACCCTCGGCATCAGCACGGCCGACGGCGGCGGCACGACCGTCAACGCCACCGCCGAGCCCGGGGTCGTCACCGACGTCGCGCTCGACGACTTCCCGGACGGCCGGTACTCGTTCACCGTCACCTCGACCGAGCCGGTCGTCACCGGTGCACGCACCACGACGCCGACCGACGGTGCCAGCAGCGGCACCGACCTCGGGTGGTTCGCCTCGGCCGAGCCGCTGGGCGACCGGACGATCACCGCCATCGCCCCGGGCGAGGGTGTGCGGCTGAACTTCGTGAACCCCACCCGCCAGGACCGCTCCGTCACGGTGCGGTCGGGCGACGAGCGGCGCACGCTGAAGATCCTGTCCGGTGCGACCGTGACGCTCCCGGTGCAGACCGCGAAGCAGCTCACGCTGACCGGCACGGAGGGCATCGTCGCGGGCGTGACCTACCGCGGGGCCGACGGCATCGCCGGCTTCCCGGTGCGCCCGGCGACCGACGTCTCCACGCCGGTCCGCGTCTACCCCTGACGCCGGGCGCGGTCAGCCCAGCGCCGGCGGCACGACGGGCCGGCGCGGTCCGCCCGGCTCACCAGTGCCGGTAGCGGTCCGGTGCCAGGTCCCAGGGGTCCTTGCCGATCAGCTCGCCGACCGCGCGGAACACCGCGGTCTCGATGATGATGCGGCGGTCCGAGTCGTCCTTCTCGGGGCTCCGGTTCACCCGCTCGACGGGGATCCGGAAGACGGTCACGCGGCGGGTGTCGCGGTCGATCCGCCAGCGCGGCATCTCGTCCGGCAGGGTCGTGTCGCTCGGCATGTCCGCCACCTGGAACACGACGCCGGAGAGCTCCTCGGGCCAGAGACCGAGCAGGTAGTGCGCGCTGTCGCCGACGATCCGGTCGAACGCCTCGGCGCGGGTGATGATCGGCGCGAGCTCGGGCCCGGTGACGCTCGAGCGCCCACCGCGGCCGTGCCGGGAGCGCCCCCGACCGCGGTCGACCGGGGTGACGAGGCGAGGCTTCCGACGCATCCCCACATCGTACGCGGGGACGGGTGCGCGCCGGACGCTCCGCTAGGCTCCCTGTCGAGATGGACGTGCGGATCTGCAGCAAGGTGGCGTGTGCCAACAGCGCTTCGTCGACCCTGACGTACGACTACGGCGACTCCATGGTGGTCGTCGGTCCGCTGTCGACCCGGGTCGAGCCGCACGGCTACGACCTCTGCGCCCGGCACGCTGCCGCCCTGCGCGTCCCGCGCGGCTGGCAGGTGGTGCGGCGCGAGCCGCTCCCGCGCGACGTCGACTGACGGCTCGCGTCCGCGACGTGGGTGCGGGGGTCGGTCTGGAGGCCCGGGGAACGTGACCGGGATCGGCTGGTGATCCGCGCCTCCCGGCATGGAAGACTGGTGGGCATGCCCACCGAAACCCGCACCGCTGCTGCGTTCCGCGTCGCCGACCTGTCCCTCGCCGAGGCCGGCCGGCACCAGATCCGCCTCGCCGAGAACGAGATGCCGGGCCTGATGTCCCTGCGTGACGAGTTCGCTGCGTCGCAGCCGCTCGCCGGCGCGCGCATCGCCGGGTCCCTGCACATGACGGTGCAGACCGCGGTGCTCATCGAGACGCTCGTCGTCCTCGGCGCGCAGGTGCGCTGGGCCAGCTGCAACATCTTCTCCACCCAGGACGAAGCCGCGGCCGCCGTCGCCGTCGGACCCACCGGCAGCCCGGACGCCCCCGCCGGCGTCCCGGTGTTCGCGTGGAAGGGCGAGACGCTCGAGGAGTACTGGTGGTGCACCAGCCGCATCTTCGACTGGAGCGACGAGGCCGCCGCGGCGGGTGCCGACTGGACCGGACCGAACCTGATCCTCGACGACGGCGGCGACGCCACGATGCTCGTGCACACCGGCGCCGACGCCGAGGCGGCCGGTGCCGCTCCGGTCGCTGAGCCGGACGCGAGCACCGAGTGGAAGATCGTGCTCGACACCGTCGCGCGGTCGCTCGAGACGTCGTCGGACCGCTGGACCCGCATCGCGGCCGACATCCAGGGCGTCACCGAGGAGACCACCACGGGCGTCCACCGCCTGTACGAGCTGTTCCGGAACGGCGAGCTGAAGTTCCCGGCGATCAACGTCAACGACTCGGTGACGAAGTCGAAGTTCGACAACAAGTACGGCATCCGGCACTCGCTGCCCGACGGCCTGAACCGGGCCACCGACGTGCTCATCGGTGGCAAGGTCGCCTTCGTCGTCGGCTACGGCGACGTCGGCAAGGGTGCGGCCGAGGCGCTCCGCGGGCAGGGTGCCCGCGTCATCGTCAGCGAGGTCGACCCGATCTGCGCGCTGCAGGCGGCGATGGACGGCTACCAGGTCGCGCGCCTGGCGGACGTCGTCGACACCGTCGACATGGTCATCACGTGCACGGGCAACCTGGGCGTCGTCGGGGTGGACGAGATGCTCGGGCTGAAGCACCTGGCGATCGTGGCGAACGTGGGGCACTTCGACAACGAGATCGACATGGCGGGGCTCGAAGCGCTGCCCGGCGTCTCGAAGGTCGAGATCAAGCCGCAGGTGCACGAGTGGCGGCTGCCGACCGGGCGGTCGATCCTGGTGCTGTCCGAGGGCCGGCTCATGAACCTCGGCAACGCCACCGGGCACCCGTCGTTCGTGATGAGCAACTCGTTCACGAACCAGGTGCTCGCGCAGATCGAGCTGCACACCCGGCGCGAGGAGTACCCGACCGGCGTGTACGTGCTGCCGAAGCACCTGGACGAGAAGGTCGCGCGGCTGCACCTCGACGCCCTCGGGGTGCAGCTGACGTCGCTGCGTCCGGAGCAGGCGGCGTACATCGGTGTGCCGGTCGAGGGTCCCTTCAAGCCGGACCACTACCGCTACTGAGCGCGGCGGGGCGGCCTGGGGCCGGCGGAACCTGGTTCCGGACACAGCACCGTGGATCTCCGCGGTGCTGTGTCCGTTTCGCGGTGTTGCGCGGGGGCAGTCAGCGCCGCGCCGCGCCGCGCGTCAGCGCGGGAAGCCCGGCGGGGGCGCCGCCGCGGTTGCCCCCGCTGCGGTCAGCAGCTCGGCGCGGGCACCCAGCGCCCGGACGTCCCGACGACGCCGCAGCACGACGACCCCGGCCAGGAAGACCTCGGGCGGGACCGACGGCACCGGGTGTCCGAACGCGGACACCTCGGCCGCCAGGGTCTGCGCCGCAGTCTCGCGAAGTTCGGGGCGCATCAGTGCAGCCCCGCGGAAGAACGCACCGAGGCGGTTCTCCAACCGCTGCGGCAGCGCCGAGACGTCCGCGACACCGGCCCAGGCCGTCAGCTCCGGGGGCAGCAGCACCTCGGGGTCCCGCTGCTTCGGCAGGCGCTCGTGCTGCACGATCGTGCCCGCCAGCAGGTCCCCGAGGCGCCGAGGCCGACTGCCGAACAGCGCGACGAGCAGGGCGACCGAGCCGAACGTCATCCACAGCTCGAACAGGCCGACGAGCGACCGCGTGAAGGCGTGCCGGAAGCCGATCGCGCCGCCGTCGAGCCGGACGACGCGGGTGCCGGTGGCGAACCGTCCCACGCTCCGCCCCTTCGTCACGGTCTCGACCGCCGCGGGCACCAGCACGAGCACGACGACGAGCAGCACGATGTTGAGGGCAGCACCCCAGGCCGGCTCGAGCCCCCTCGGCCAGAGCCGCCAGACGCCGAACAGCGCCAGCACGAACAGGACGAGGACGCACAGGCCGTCCAGCAGCGCGGCCGCGAGTCGCAGCACGAGTCCGGCGGGCTGGACGTCGAGCGCGACGCCCTCGCCCACCACCAGCTCGTCGGCGGTCTCGTCGAGGTCGCGCGAGAACCGGGCGTCGGCGAGGTCACGCGGCGTGCGGGGCTTCGGCATGGGATCATTCTGTCGGAGATCGCGCGACCTGAGGGGGAACACGTGGACCTGGATGCCTACACCGAGGTGCACCGTGACCGGTGGCAGGAGCTCGACCGTCTGGCGCGTGCCCGGCACCGGTCCGGTGCGGACGTCGACCGGCTCGTCGCCGGCTACCAGGAGGCCGCGACCGACCTCGCCCGCATCCGGGGCGCTGCACCGCGCACCGTGACCGGCGACCGGCTCTCGCTCACGCTGTTCCGCGCCCGCCTGCGCTTCACCGGCACCCCCGTCGACCCGTTGACGGCCGTCGCCCTGTTCTTCACGCGGCAGCTGCCCGCGGCGCTCTACCGGATCCGCTGGGTGACGATCTGGGTCGCGCTCGCGACGGTGGCGATCGGGGCGATCGTAGCCGTCTGGATCACGACCACCCCAGGTGCGACGGCGACGTTCGGCAGCGAGGAGGCCCTGCGCCGGTACGCCACGCAGGACTTCGTCGACTACTACTCCGACCGTGGCCTCGGGGCCTTCACCGCGCAGGTCTGGACGAACAACGCCTACATCGCCGCGACGATGGTGGCGTTCGGCATCACCGGGGTCTTCGTGCCGTTCTCGATCATGCAGAACGCCGTCAGCCTCGGGGTCTCCGCGGCGATCATGCACTCCCAGGGGCGCCTGGCCGACTTCTTCCTCTACATCTCCCCGCACGGGCAGCTCGAGCTCTACTCGGTGTTCCTCGCCGGCGGTGCGGGGCTGATGATCTTCTGGTCGTGGGTGGCGCCGGGGCCTGGACGCACGCGCGCCCAGGCCCTCGCCGAGGACGGCCGCGCACTCATCACCATCGCGATCGGCCTGACCCTGACCCTGCTGCTGTCCGGCATCGTCGAGGGCGTGGTGACGCGGCAGGACTGGCCGTGGCCGATCAAGATCGGCATCGGCACCCTCGCCCTGGTCGCGGTGCTCGCCTACCAGTGGGTGCTCGGCGGCCGCGCGTACCGAGCGGGGGAGCGCGGCGACCTCGAGGAGTTCGAGCGCGGCTCAACCGCCCTGGTGGCCGGCTGACGTCCGTCCCGGTTCAGAGCCGGCCGGTGGCCTTCGCCCGGATGTAGGCGTCGGCGACGAGCGGCGGGACGTCCGCCGGTGCGCCGCGCACGACCTCGGCGCCGGAGCGCCGTGCGACGTCGGCAGCACCGTCCGCGTCGAGCAGGGTGCGTTCGGCGGCCGCGCGTCGGTAGACGTCGCGCTCCGCGCCGGTCGGGAGGCCCGGCACCCGTCCGCCCCGCGCGGTGCGGATCGCCTTGGTCGGGTCGACCCCGCCGCGCGCCATCCGCTGGACGGCCGGGTCCTCGATGCTCGTCACGACGACCGCGTGCCGTCGGGACAGTCGGGGGAGTACGGCGAGCAGGTCGCCCGAGGCGCCGACGGAATCGAGGCTCGAGGCGAGGACGACCATGGCGCGCGAGGTCGTGATCGAGTCGACGAGCGCGGGGACGGATGCCCAGTCGGTCGCGGCGAGCCCGGGTTCGGCCATCGCGAGTGCCTCGCCGAAGCGCTGCACGACGTCGGTGCGGGTGGCACCGTGCACGCGATCGTGTGCCGTGTCGTCGAGGACCACCAGGTCGACGCGGTCACCGGCGGCGGCAGCGAGGGCACCGAGGAGCAGCGCCGACTCGATGAAGGTGTCGAGTCGGGGTTCGTCGGCGACGCGGCCGGCACCCGCCCGGCCCGCGTCGACCACGACGACCACGCGTCGGTCGCGTTCCGGACGCCAGGTGCGGACGACGAGGTCCTGCCGCCGCGCGGTGGCGCGCCAGTCGATGGACCGCACGTCGTCGCCGCGCACGTAGTCGCGCAGCGAGTCGAACTCGGTGCCGTGCCCGCGGAGCTGCAGCGTGGTCTCGCCGTCGAGCTCGCGGAGCCGTGCCAACCGTGACGGCAGGTGCCGCCGGGAGCGGAACGGCGGCGTCACGACGAGTTCGCCCGGTGCTGCGACGACCCGCTGCCGTGCGGCGAGGCCCAGGGGACCGAAGGACCGCACGGCGACCCCGGTGGTGCGGCGTCGACCACGACGGAACGGTGTGAAGCGCATCCGGGCCGTCCGTCGCTCCCCGGCGGGGACCGTCATCCGGATCCGACGGGGAAGGTGGCCTGCCGACGGCTCCCACATGTCGCGGACCACACCGCGGACCGTCCGGGAGCCGTCGTTGGCGAGCACGAGGGTGCCGTCCGCGGTGCTGTCGCGTCGAGCGAGCCGGGGCATCCGTCGCTCCACGCGGACCCGTCGCAGGTCGGCGGCGAGCACGACGTCGAGCGCCGCGGCGAGCAGCACCACCCCGACCCACGCCAGACCGGCCCACCCGCTGCCGAGCAGCACGGTGGGCACGAGGGCGACGGCGAGGAGCGCGACGAACCGGCCGGAGACCGCCACTAGATCGGCACCCGCACCTGCTCGAGCACCTGCTGGAGCACGCCGTCGGCGCCGACGCCCTCGAGCTCGGCGTCGGCGGCGACCCGCAGGCGGTGCCGCCAGACCGGCAGGGCCATGGCCTGCACGTGGTCCGGGGTGATCGCGTCGTAGCCCGTGAGCCAGGCCCAGGCCTTGGCGGCCGCGAGCAGTGCCGTCGCTCCGCGGGGGCTCACCCCGACGCGGACGGACGGTGCCTGCCGGGTGGCCCGGGCGAGGTCGACGATGTACGCGAGCACGTCGTCGCGCGCCCCGACGCCGCGGACGGCACGCTGCGCACGGACGACCTCGTCGACGCCGACCACCGGGTTGATACCGGCGGACCGGACGTCGCGCGGGACGAACCCGTCGGCGTGGCGCCGGAGCACCTGCCACTCGACGTCGCGCGGCGGGATGTCGAGCGTCAGCTTCATCAGGAACCGGTCGAGCTGCGCCTCGGGCAGCGTGTACGTGCCCTCGAACTCGATCGGGTTCATCGTCGCGGCGACGAAGAAGGGGTCGGGCAGGGCCCGGGCGTCGCCGTCGACGCTCACCTGGCGTTCCTCCATGGCCTCGAGCAGGGCCGACTGGGTCTTCGGCGGCGTGCGGTTGACCTCGTCGGCGAGCAGGACGTTCGTGAAGACGGGGCCCTCGCGGAACGGGAACGTGCCGGTCGATGCGTCGTAGACGAGCGACCCGGTGACGTCGCCGGGCATCAGGTCCGGTGTGAACTGGATGCGCTTCGTGTCGAGCGTCATCGCGGCGGCGAGGCTGCGGACGAGCAGGGTCTTCGCGACACCGGGGACGCCCTCGAGCAACACGTGCCCCTGTGCGAGGAGTCCGACGATCATGCCGGAGACCGCGCCCTCCTGGCCGACGACGGCCTTGGCGACCTCGGTGCGGACCCGGCCGAACGCGTCGCGCAGGTCGGTGCCGGCCGCGATCGTCGGGTCGTGCTCCGGTGCGGTGTGCTCGGTGGTGGCAGGGGGCAGGTCGGTCACGGTCGTGCTCCTGGTCGGTCGGGGTCGGAGGTCGGTCGGTCACCGGAGGTCGCCCGGCGGACGGCGCGTTCGAGGTCGTCGAGCGCGGCGGTGCCGTCGACGAGCGCACGGTCGTCGTCGGTGGTCCCGCCGACGAGCACGGCGCCGACACGGGTGTGCGGGATGCCGGTGGCCTGGGCCGCGGTCCGGACGACCTCGTCGACGTGGGCCGAACGGGGCAGACCGAGCATCCGGCCGATGCGGCGGACGGCGGCGACGCGCAGGGTGTCGAGGGCGTGGGTGCGGTCACGGGTGCGGGCGTACATCCGGGCGCGACCCTCGGTGGTCTCGGCAGCACGGACGACGACGGGCAACCGCTCGACGACGAGCGGGCCGAGCCGTCGGCCCCGCCAGACACCGGCCGCCACGGCGACGAGGGCGAGCAGTGCGAGGGCGCTCGGGACCCACGGCGGGGCGAGCTCGCCGAGGGTCGGTGCGGCGTCGGGGGTGCCGACCGCCGGGGTGTACCAGACGAGTCGCTCGTCGGCGCCGAGCAGCCCGAGGGCGAGCGCGGCGTTCCCGGCGGTGGCGATCGTGTCGTTCCGGAACGCCGAGGTCGTGCCGAGCAGGGTGACGTCACCGCCCGGGGTCGTGGTGCGCACGAGGCCCCAGACCCGGGAGCCGCCCTCGCCCGTCGGCGCGCACCGTTCGGCGGCGTCGTCGTCCACGGTGTACCCGGAGCCGGCGGTCGTCACCCGGGCAGCCGAGGCCGCCGCCGGGATCCCGCACGAGGCCGTCGAGACGGTGGCGTCACCGTCGATCTGGGCGGGCGGGTCGACCGGGAACCCGAGCAGCGCGTCGAGGCCGGCGCCGCTCGTGCCGACGACCACGACGTGCCGGGCCGTGCGGGCGATGCGTTCCGCGACGGCGGGGTCGAGCGCGCCGTCGGCGTCGTCGATGAACACCGTGCCGCCGTCGATCCCGCCGACGCCGTCGACGGTGTCGGTGACGGAGACCGCGGTGCCCCGCTGTTCGAGCACCCGGACCAGCGCGGCAGAACCACTGGCCGTCGTCGAGGTCGGGTCGAGTGCGCGCAGTGCGTCCGGGTCGGTGCCCTGCACGAGGGCGGTCAGCGCGGCGAGCAGGACGCCGACCAGGACGATCGCGACCCAGAACCCGATGCGGAACCGGCGTCCCTCGGCCGGAGCAGGAGCAGGAGTCGGTTCGGCGCTCGTCCGCGTAGCGGTGTCGGTCGTCATGCCGGCACCACCGGTCCCTCGGCCCGGGCGGGCCGGGCCTGCCGGACGGTCCGCTCGGTGTCGAGCACGCGCAGGGCCGCGGCTTCGTCGGCCTCGGCACCGAGGTACCGGACCGCGTCGAAGGCGGTCGCTGCCGCGTCGAGTGCACCGGCCGACGCGGGGAACGGCACCGCACCCCGCGCGGCGATCGTCCGCGCGGTGGCTCCGGGCACGTCGGGCACCAGGTCGCGTTCGCCGAACCCCCTGGCGATCGCGCGGAACCCGTCGAGCACCGCTGCCGACCAGTCGGCGCGACGGACGGCGGCCTGGGCCGCTTCGAGGAGTTCCCGGGCGGAGCGCAGGTCGTCGGCGTCGAACACCCCGCCGGTGTCACCGTCACCGGCCCGCGCGCGCCGGCGGGGGAGTCCGCGGGCGACGACGACGAGCACGATGACCGCGACGAGCACCACGATCGCGATCACCAGCGCGGTGCGGGCCGCCGCGGGGGAGTCGATGCCGTCGGCGCGGAGCGACCCGAGCCAGTCGAGGAAGGAGCGCGAGGCACGGTCCCACCACGTCGGCCGGGCACCGTCGTAGGCGGACCGCTCGAGTTCGCGCTCGAGCAGGCGACGCGCCTCGTCCGGGTCGACCGCCGTCACGCGGAGCCGTTCGGCGGCGCCTGGCCCGGACCCTGCTGCCACGGCTGCTGCTGCGGCTGCTGCTGACCGGGCTGCCACGGCTGCTGCTGGGCCGGCTGCCACTGCTGCTGCCCCGGCCACGGCTGCTGCTGCTGCGCCTGCCACTGCTGGCCACCCCACTGCTGCTGCGGCGGCCACGGCGGGCGTGCGACGGGCTCGGACGGGGCGAACGGGTCGGTCGGCTGCCCGGAGTCCAGGTGCGATGCGATCCGCTGGTCGAGCGCCTCGGTGCGGATCCGCCGGTCGATGGCGAGGAACGTGGTGATCGAGGCGCTCAGCACGTCGGTGATGCACTGCACCGCGATCGCGAGCAGGCTCCCGACGACGATGGCGATGACCGCACCGGTGCCGGCTCCCGACGTGCCGCCCGTCTGCCCGAGGGGGTCGAAGGTGCCCCCGACGAGCACGGCGCCGATGGTGAGCGGGATCGACGCGATGGACGCCGCGAACCCGAACATCAGCTGCACGAGCAGCAGGATGCCGAAGGTCCGCCAGAAGGCCCCGCGGGTCAGGCGCCACGACTGTGCGGCTGCGGCGAAGACCGGCCGGCCCTCGAGCGCGATGGTCGGGACGGTGAGCACGAAGCGCGTGGCGAGCCACACGACGACGACACCGATGCCGAGCACGAACAGCACGAGCACCAGCACGAACCACCCGGTGCCGGAGTCGGCGGCACCCATGGCCGCGAACACCCCGAAGAACACGAGCCCGGCCAGGAGCGCGAGGACCGCACCGGCCCCGATCTGCACGAGCATCCACGCGACGACGGACCACCGGCGGCCGGCGAGCAGCGCCCACAGCCCCCGGAACGTGGCGCGACGGCCGAGGACCCGCTGCCCGGTGTCCGCGGCGACCGGCGCCACCAGGAACCCGCGACCGAGGTAGGCGAGGAACGGCAGCACGACCGAGAGCAGTGCCGTGAGCGTCAGCGTGCCAGCGACCACCGAGTCGGCACCGCTGCCGCCGTCGAGGGCCGAGAACATCCGCGACTGCAACGCCTGCTGCCCGAAGGTGCTGGCCAGCGTCGAGAGCAGGCCGAGCACACCGCTCAGCAGCACGCTCCAGAGCAGCAGCACGCGGGCGTTCCGGCGGAAGACCGTGAACGCCCCGGCCAGGATGTCCCCGAGACCGAGCGGGCGCAGCGGGATCACCGGACGCGAGCCACCGGACGGACCGCCCGGTCGCCCCGGACCCGGCCCCGGGGCGGGCTGCGGCGGCACGGAGAAGCGGGGCGGGCCTCCAGGCTGGGGTCCTGGTCCCCGCGCCGGTCCGGACGCCGGCGGCGTCGGCGCACCCTGCTGCCCACCGCCCGGTGTGTGCCAATCGGACATGACTCCAGCCCCCTCGTCGTGTCGGACCGAGCCAGCGATGCACGGTCCACCCCCATCCTGGCGGAAAACCCGGCGCGGCGGGGCCTCGGCTATCGTGTGGGGACACGTGCCGACCACGGCACCCGCACGCCACCCGGAGTCCAGATCACATGACACCGCGCATCCTCGTCGTCGACGACGACCAGGCCCTCTCCGAGATGATCGGCATCGTGCTCCGCTCCGAGGGGTACGAACCCGAGTTCAGCGCCGACGGCAACGACGCCGTCGACGCGTTCCACGCCACCAAGCCGGACCTCGTCCTGCTCGACGTCATGCTGCCCGGCATCGACGGCATCGAGGTGTGCAAGCGCATCCGTGCCGAGAGCGGCACGCCGATCATCATGCTCACGGCGAAGAGCGACACCGCCGACGTCGTCCTCGGGCTCGAGAACGGTGCCGACGACTACGTCGTGAAGCCCTTCAACCCGAAGGAGCTCGTCGCGCGCATCCGGACCCGCCTGCGGCCGAGCGCGTCCGACGCCACCGTGCTGCACGTCGGCGACGTCACGGTCGACGTCGCCGGGCACGAGGTGCGCCGCGGTGACACCGTGATCGCGCTCACGCCGCTCGAGTTCGACCTGCTCCGGGCGCTCGCCGAGAAGCCGAACCAGGTGTTCACCCGCGAGATGCTGCTCGAGCAGGTCTGGGGTTACCACTACAAGGCAGACACCCGTCTGGTGAACGTGCACGTGCAGCGGCTCCGCGCGAAGATCGAGCACGACCCGGACAACCCGAAGACCGTCACCACGGTCCGCGGCGTCGGGTACCGCGCCGGAGGAGCCTGAGCACCGTGCCGCCCTCGACGCGCCCGTCGGGCTCGGCACGCTCGGGCCGGGTCGGCGGCGCCGGCCGGGCCACCGGCGCCGGTGGGTCCGGCGGTGCCGGTGGGGCCGGCAGCACCACCGTCTCGATCGGCGTCGTCGACCGCAGCCGTCGCCGGATGCGGCGCTGGCTCCGACGCGCCTGGCGTCCGATCGCCTACCTGTGGCGGCGCTCGCTCATGTTCCGCTCGGTCGCCATCACCGTGATGACGACCGGGCTCGCGGTGGCGATCATCGGCACCGCGGTCATGGTGAGCATCTCGACGAACGTCTACTCGCAGCGCCGCGACCAGATCGAGTCCGAGTCCGCACGGGCCACCATCGTCGCCCAGGGGATCTTCGACGCGGCCACGGCAGCTGAGGACAACAACCAGTCCGAGCTCGAGACCCTGCAGAACGAGGCCCAGCAGGCGATCCTGTCGAACACGACGAGCCCGGGCGGCACGAGCATCGCCATCGAGCGGAGCCCGGACCAGTCCACCCCGCAGACGCTGCAGACCATCGCCAGCCAGGACTTCCCGGACGCGGTGATCACCGATGCCCTGCGCAAGGAGGTCGCGCAGAACACCGGTCGGCTCAGCCTGCAGCCCGTCGAACTCGACGACGACGGGCGCCGGGTGCCGGGGCTCGCCGTCGGCTCCACGCTGCAGATCCCGAGCGCCGGCCAGTACGAGCTCTACCTGGTCTACGACCTCTCCGACGCGCAGCAGACCCTGGACTTCGTCTCCCAGACCCTCTCCATCGGCGGTGTGGCGCTCATGGTGCTCATCGCCCTGGTCACCTCGCTCGTCGTCCGGCTCGTCGTCGTGCCGATCCGCGGAGCCGCCGAGACGAGCCGGAAGATCGCCGCGGGGCGCCTCGACGAGCGCATCCCGGTGCGCGGCCAGGACGACCTGGCGACCCTGGCACGGAGCTTCAACGGGATGGCCGAGGCGGTCAGCCGCCAGATCACCCAGCTCGCCGAGCTCTCCCGCGTGCAGCAGCGGTTCGTCTCCGACGTGTCGCACGAGCTCCGTACCCCGCTCACCACGATCCGGCTCGCCGGCGACATGCTCTACGACTCCCGGCACGCGTTCGAACCGTCGGTCGGCCGGTCCGCCGAACTCCTGCACGCCCAGGTGGAGCGCTTCGAGATGCTCCTCGCCGACCTGCTCGAGATCTCCCGGTACGACGCCCAGGCGGTGCAGCTCGACACCGCACCCGTCGTGCCGGCCTCCCTCGCCGCGGACATCGTCGAGGAGTTCCGCCCGCTGGCCGAACGCGCCGGCATCGACCTGCAGCTCGCGACCCCCGGCGGCCACACCACGATGCGGCTCGACGCCAAGCGGGTCCGCCGGATCCTGCGCAACCTCGTCGGCAACGCCATCGAGCACGGCGACGCGAAGCCCGTGCAGGTCGTCGTCGACAGCGACGCACGCACCGTCGCCATCGCCGTCCGCGACCAGGGCGTCGGGATGCCGCCGGAGGACGCCGCACGGGTGTTCGACCGCTTCTGGCGGGCCGACCCGAGCCGCAAGCGCACCATCGGCGGCACCGGCCTCGGCCTCGCGATCAGCCTCGGCGACGCGAAGCTCCACGGCGGGCGCATCGACGTGTGGTCCCGACCGGGCGCGGGATCGACGTTCGTGCTCACCCTGCCCCGCAACGAGCAGGGCACCACAGCCACCTCGGCCATCCCGCTGCCCGAGCTCGACGAGTCGTACGACGGCCCCCGCGCCGTGCGAGAGGAGTCCTGATGCGCCACCGGATCCGCCACGTCCTCGCCGTCGCGCTCGCCGCGGTCAGCCTGCTCGCGGTCACCGCCTGCGCGGCCATCCCGACCGACGGTGCCGTGCGCACCGGGCAGACGATCAAGGACGAGTCGCTCTCGGGCGTCGACTTCCGGCCGGACAAGCCGATCACCGGGTCCGACCAGACGGCGATCCTCCGCGGGTTCATCGCCGCCGCCACCGGTGCCCAGGACAACTACGCGATCGCCCGGCAGTTCCTGGCCGCCGACTTCGCCCAGCGGTGGAACCCGCGGCAGGGCGTCACGATCCGGGACGGCAGCGGCACCGTCGAGCGCGCCGACGACCGCGAGCTCACCTACACGATGACGGCCAGCGCCACGGTCGACTCCGACGGGGAGTACACCCAGGCGGTCCGCCCGACCTCGTCGACGCTGACGTTCCAGTTCGTCCGCGAGGACGGCGAGTGGCGCATCGCCTACGCCCCGGACGGCATCATCCTGTCGCCGGTCAGCTTCGAGTCGGTGTTCCAGTCGCACGCCCTGTACTTCTACGACCCGACCTACCGCTTCCTGGTGCCCGACCAGCGCTGGTTCCTCGCTCGGTCCTCCACCAGCACCCGCATCGCCAGCGCCCTGCTCGCCGGCCCCGCCGACTGGCTGAAGGGCGCCGTCGTCTCGTCGTTCCCGGAGGGCACCCAGCTGTCCCTCAACGCGGTGACGATCGACAGCGGCACCGCCCTGGTCGACCTGTCGAGCGACGCCCTGCGCGCGAGCACCGTCGACAAGGTCCGGATGCGCGAACAGCTCAGCAAGTCCCTCGCCTCGGTCGCCACCATCTCGTCGGTGTCGATGACGATCGAGGGCGCGACGCTGTCGGTGCCGGACTCCGGGGGAGCCGACGCCCAGCAGAACCCCGACGTCGACCCCCGACCCCTGGTCGATGAGGACGGCGTCGTCGGCTACGCCGCTTCGGGCACCGGCAAGGTCGCCGAGCTCGGCAGCGGCGTCGGGGCCGCGATCGCCGGCCTCGACCCGACCTCGATCGCCCTGTCGGCGTCCGGCACCACCGCCGCCGTCGGCAACCGGGACGGCGTCGTCGTCGTGCGTGGCAAGGACCGCCTGCGCGTCGACGCCCGCGAGGACCTCGTCGCCCCCGCCGTCGACGACCTCGGCTTCGTCTGGGTGGGGCAGCAGTCCGACACCCGTCACATCACCGCCTACGGCCTCGGCGGCGACCCCCACCAGGTGCGCACCACCCTGCCGCGCGGCGACCTCGTTTCGTTCCAGGTGTCCCGCGACTCCACCAGGGCCCTCGCGCTCATCGAGACCGCGGACGGCCCCGGCCTGTACGTGATGGCGATCATCCGCGGGTCCGACCGGTCACCGACCTCGTTCGGCGCCCCGGTCCGGGTGCAGGCCGCCAGCGGCACCGCGGTCGACGCCACGTGGGTGAACGACACCGACGTCGCCTCGGTCGGGCAGACGCCGACCGGTCCGAACATCGTCCGCACCACCATCGGCGGCAAGTCGAGCACCCTGCCGAAGCCCGACGGGCGCGCCACCGCGATCAGCGGCGGCAGCGGCGGCGCGCTGCTGCTGCGGATGTCGAGCGGCGACGTCCTGCAGTCCACCGGGGGCGGCTGGGACTCGACGGGCGTCACCGCCGACGTGCTCGGCGTCCAGCGCTGACGCCACCGTCCTCCACACCCCACCTGGCCTGGAGGCCCGTCCACCGTCCGGCACGCCGGCCCACCGCCGTCGTCCGGTCACCACCACAGTCGTGGGCATGCCCCCTGACGACGCCCCCACCCCGTGGCGTGACGCCCTGCTCGCCGTGCTCGGGCTCTTCCTGCCGGTCGCCTGCCTGGGCTGCGGCCGCCCGGACCGCGCGCTCTGCCCACCGTGCCGCACGGCGCTCGACGCACGGCCCCGGCGGGTCCGGCTGGTCGCCGGCGTCCGGCTCGACGCGGCCTTCGAGTACGAGGGGCTGGTCCGCACCCTGGTGCTCGAACTCAAGCTCCGGGGCCGGGTCGACGTCGCCCGTCCGCTCGGCGTCCGCTTCGGTGTCCTCGTCCGCGCGGCGCTCGCCGCGGCCCCGGACGGCACCGTGGTGCTCCGGGTGCCGCCGTCCCGCGCGGGTGCCCGACGCCGTGGGTTCGACCCGGTGGTGCTGCTGCTCGCGCGTGGTGGTGTCCGGCACACGGGGCGCCTCGGCCGGACCCCTGCCGGACGACGGCGATCCGGACCGGGGCAGAAGGAGCGGTCGGCGGTGGAACGCGTCGCCGCGACCGTCGGGACCCTGCGGGCGACCGGTGTCGACGGCCGCGACGTCGTGCTCGTCGACGACGTCGTGACGACGGGCGTCACGATGGCCGAGGGCGTCCGAGCGGTGCGGGCGGCGGGTGGTCGGGTGGTGCGCTGCGTCGCCGTGGCGAGCGTCGACGACTGATGATCGGTGAACACCCGGTGGCCGCTGTGTGTCCGGTGAGTGTCCGACGGACTCGCCGCCTCCCCGTGACGCCGAGGGTGCGCCGGGTCTAGCCTCGCGACAAGGCGTTCGGGTCGCCGGACGGAGGCGACGCGCCGACACTGGATGGGAGCCGCCACATGGACGTGACGATCACGGGCCGGAACGTCGGGGTCACCGACCGTTTCCGCACCTACGTCGAACAGAAGTCCGAGAAGATCGACGTGCTCGCCGACCGCGCCCTCGCCTTCGAGGTGCGCATCAGCCGCCACCACGAGAAGTCGAGCGGCAGCCAGGGCGAGGACCGCGTGGAGCTCACGCTGATCGGACCGGGGCCGCTCGTACGGGCCGAGTCCGCGGCGTCGGACAAGTACGCCGCCTTCGACCTCGCCTTCGCGCGGATCATGGAACGCCTCCGTCGGGCGCGTGACCGCCGCAAGGTGCACCACGGTCGGCACCGCCCCACCTCGGTCGCCGAGGCCGCCGGCAGCGGGTTCGACGGCATGGGCGTCGTCCCGGCCGACGGCAAGCTCATCGAGGACGTCGCGACCGGTGCCGTCCCGGTCGTCGATCAAGAGGCCGCCGAGGACGAGAACGAGGTCTACAGCCCGGTCGTCATCCGGCACAAGGTCTTCGAGGCGGCCCCGATGACGGTCGACGACGCCCTGTACTACATGGAACTCGTCGGGCACGACTTCTACCTGTTCCTCGACGCCGAGACCCGCCGTCCGAGTGTCGTGTACCGACGCAAGGGCTGGGACTACGGCGTGATCGGCATCGACGAGGTGCCCGCCGGCCAGGCGCCGGCCGCGGTCGACACCGACGCGGAGCGCGCAGCCGCGATCGCCTGATCCGACTCGGGGCCTCCGGTCCCGCACCGTGTGCGCGGTCCGTTCGCGGGCCGCGCACACCCGTGTCCGCGACAGCCGCGCCGCTCACAGCGCCGCGGGTTCGCGGGTTGCTAGCATGACTGGTCGATCGGGCGTGCAGGTCGCGCGCGACGACCTCGTAAGGAGTTCACGTGGCAAACGTGCTGGAGAAGGTCCTCCGCATCGGCGAAGGACGAACCCTCCGCCGGCTGAAGGCGTACGCCTCGGCCATCAACGACCTCGAGGACGACTTCTCGAGCCTCACCGACGAGGAACTCCACGACGAGACCAAGGAGCTGCGCGAGCGGTACGCCAACGGCGAGACCCTCGACGACCTCCTTCCCGAGGCGTTCGCCGCCGTGCGTGAAGCCGCCAAGCGGACCCTGGGCATGCGGCACTTCGACGTGCAGCTCATGGGTGGCGCGGCACTGCACCTCGGCAACATCGCCGAGATGAAGACCGGTGAGGGCAAGACCCTCGTCGCGACGACCGCCGCGTACCTCAACGCGATCCCGTCGCGCGGCGTGCACGTCATCACGGTCAACGACTACCTGGCGTCGTACCAGTCCGAGATCATGGGCCGCGTCTTCCGCGCGCTGGGCATGACCACCGGCTGCATCATCGCGAACCAGACCCCGGCCGAGCGCCGCGAGCAGTACGCCGCCGACATCACGTACGGCACCAACAACGAGTTCGGCTTCGACTACCTGCGCGACAACATGGCGTGGCAGGCGTCCGACATGGTGCAGCGCGGTCACTTCTTCGCCGTCGTGGACGAGGTCGACTCGATCCTCATCGACGAGGCCCGCACGCCGCTCATCATCTCCGGTCCGTCCTCGGGCGAGGCCAACCGTTGGTTCACCGAGTTCGCCTCGATCGCCAAGCGCCTCACCCCGGGCGAGGACTACGAGGTCGACGAGAAGAAGCGCACCGTCGGTGTCCTCGAGCCCGGCATCGAGAAGGTCGAGGACTACCTCGGCATCGAGAACCTGTACGAGTCGGCGAACACCCCGCTCATCTCGTTCCTCAACAACTCGATCAAGGCCGTCGCCCTGTTCAAGAAGGACAAGGACTACGTCGTGATGAACGGCGAGGTGCTCATCGTCGACGAGCACACCGGCCGCATCCTGATGGGCCGCCGCTACAACGAGGGCATCCACCAGGCGATCGAGGCGAAGGAAGGTGTCGAGGTCAAGGCCGAGAACCAGACCCTCGCAACCGTCACGCTGCAGAACTACTTCCGCCTCTACCAGAAGCTCTCCGGCATGACCGGTACCGCCGAGACCGAGGCGGCCGAGTTCATGTCGACCTACAAGCTCGGCGTCGTGCCCATCCCGACGAACAAGCCGATGCAGCGCATCGACCAGACCGACCTCGTCTACAAGAACGAGAAGGCGAAGTTCGAGCAGGTCGCCGAGGACATCGCGGAGCGCCACGAGAAGGGCCAGCCCGTCCTCGTCGGCACCACGAGCGTCGAGAAGTCCGAGTACCTGTCGAAGCTCCTCGCCAAGCAGGGCGTCAAGCACGAGGTCCTCAACGCGAAGAACCACGCACGTGAAGCCGCGATCGTCGCCCAGGCCGGTCGCTTCGGCGCCGTGACCGTCGCGACGAACATGGCTGGTCGTGGTACCGACATCATGCTCGGTGGCAACGCGGAGTTCCTCGCCGTGCAGGAGATGCACGCCAAGGGCCTGTCGCCGACCGAGACCCCCGACGAGTACGAGGCCGAGTGGGACGACGTGTTCGCCCGCGTCAAGGCCGAGGTCGAGGAAGAGGGCGACAAGGTCCGCGCCGTCGGCGGCCTGTACGTGCTCGGCACCGAGCGCCACGAGTCGCGCCGCATCGACAACCAGCTGCGTGGTCGTTCCGGCCGTCAGGGTGACCCGGGCGAGAGCCGCTTCTACCTGTCGCTGACCGACGACCTGATGCGCCTGTTCAACTCCGGTGCCGCCGAGAGCCTCATGGGCCGCTCGAACGTGCCGGACGACCTGGCGATCGAGAACAAGCTCGTCGGCCGTGCGATCCGTTCCGCCCAGGCGCAGGTCGAGGGCCGCAACGCCGAGATCCGCAAGAACGTCCTGAAGTACGACGACGTCCTGAACCGCCAGCGCGAGGCGATCTACAGCGACCGCCGCCACATCCTCGAGGGCGACGACCTGCACGACCGCGCGCAGTCGTTCCTCAAGGCCGTCATCGACGACGTGATCGACAGCCACACCGGCGAAGGCTCCCCGGACGACTGGGACCTCGACGCCATGTGGACCGAGCTCGGCACGCTCTACCCGATCTCGATCTCCATCGACGAGGTCATCACCGAGGCCGGCTCGAAGGGCAAGGCATCGCGTGACTTCCTGGCCCGCGAGATCCTCTCCGACGCCAAGCTGGCCTACCAGCAGCGCGAGGAGCTCCTCGGCGACGAGGCGATGCGTGAGCTCGAGCGTCGCGTGGTGCTCTCGGTGATCGACCGCCGCTGGCGCGACCACCTGTACGAGATGGACTACCTCAAGGACGGCATCGGCCTCCGCGCGATGGCGCAGCGCGACCCGCTGGTCGAGTACCAGCGCGAGGGCTACGCCCTGTTCCAGACGATGATGGGGCAGATCCGCGAAGAGTCCGTGGGCTACCTCTTCAACCTCGAGGTCCAGGTGCAGTCCGACGGCGAGAACGCGGTGATCGAGGCCAAGGGTCTCGGCGAGGACGAGGTCTCCGGCCTCGAGTACTCGGCACCGTCGATCGACGGCGAGGTCGAGGTCCGCGACGAGAAGGGTCGCCTCGAGCAGGCCGCGACCGCTCGTGCGCAGCGCGCCCAGGCTGAGGCTGAGGCCGAAGCGGTCGCCGAGCCCGAGCAGGGCTCCGCGTTCGGCAACGCGGCCACCGCCTCCGGTCAGGCCGCGGCGAGCAACCGCGCCGAGCGTCGCCAGGCGGCCAAGAAGAACTAGCGACCGCGCGCGAGCGCATCGTGAGCAGGAATGGTCGGGTCCCACGTCGGGACCCGACCATTCCCGCTCACCAGGCGTGACCGACGACGGACGGGAGGCCCGGTGCCAGCTGGCACCGGGCCTCCCGTCCGTCCGCGACCCGGCTACAGGACCCCGATCGCGGTCGCCTGCCAGCGTCCGTGTCGCTCTTCGAGCCGCATGGCGACCGCTCGAGCGTGACTGCGCGTGTGCACGATCACCGTCGCCTCGGCGACGCCCGCCGCGGGGCGGCAGACCAGGACGCTGCCGACCCGGAGCACCGGGCGCCCACGTGCCCGCCGACCGGAGCCCCGGGCGTGCGCTGCCACCGCGGCCCGCTGCTGCAGGTGCCGCTGCACGTCGTCGCTGATCCAGCGGGCGATGCTGTCGACCTCCCGCGCGCCGGTGAGCACCTCCGCGACGCAGAGCCCGAGCGCCCGTGCGGTCGTCGCCGGGTCCGGGGGACCGGTCGCCACGGCGGGCTCCGGCGCCGGTTCGACGATCCGCAGCGGCGGTGGGTGCGCCGTCGTCGTCTCGTGATCGATGCGGCGTGCCTGCTCTGCCACCCCTGCCCCTTCCGTCGTTGGAGCGAGCGTATGGGGCGTGCGACATACGAAATACACACCGGTCTACCCTGTGGAGAGGGCGACGTTCTCCACAAGGCAGCGGACCTAGACTGGGTGGGTGTCGACCCTCAGTGACCTCGTCCTCGCGCAAGGCCGTTCCTCGGAAGCAGACGTGGAGTGGCTCCACCTGCTCGTGGGGGACTGGCAGCTCCTCGCCGACCTGTCCTTCGCCGACATGGTGCTCTGGGTCCCGACCGCCGAGGACGGCTCGTTCGTGGCCGTCGCACACGCCCGGCCGAGCTCCGCGGCGACGCTGTTCTACCGCGACATCGTCGGGCAGGAGATCCGCGAGGAGTGGCGCGGCCAGGTGACCGAGAGCTTCGCCGGATCCCGGGTCGTCGACTCCGCCGAACCGGACTGGTACGAGGACACCCCGACCCGCGTCCGCGCGATCCCGGTGCTCCGCCGCCTGAGCGCGAAGAGCGCCGAGACCACCGAGCGACCGATCGCCGTCGTCACCCGGCACTCCAACCAGGACGAGATGCGGACCCCGAGCCGCCAGGAGCTCAACTTCACCGCGAGCGCGAACGACCTGTTCGGCATGATCGCCACCGGTGACTTCCCCGACCTCGGTGCACCGGCGGGCCCCCGTCGTGGGGCGCCCCGTGCCAGCGACGGTCTGCTGCGGCTCGACACCGCCGGCATCGTCACGTTCGCGAGCCCGAACGGCCTGAGCGCGTTCAACCGCATGGGCTTCGAGGGCGAGCTCGAGCGGAAGTCCCTCGCCGAGGTCACCACCGAGCTCATCGGCGCCCAGCTCGACGTCGACGAGTCCCTGCCGCTCGTCGTCACCGGCCGTGCACCGTGGCGGGCGGACATCGAGTCGAAGGGCGTCACGGTGTCGCTCCGCTCGATCCCGCTCCGCGACCACGGTGAGCGCATCGGTGCCATCGTGCTCTGCCGCGACGTGTCCGAGCTGCGGCACCAGGAGCGCGAGCTCATCACCAAGGACGCCACGATCCGCGAGATCCACCACCGTGTGAAGAACAACCTGCAGACCGTGGCGTCCCTGCTGCGGATCCAGGCGCGTCGTACGCACTCGGACGAAGCGCGGACCTCGCTGCAGAACGCCATGCGCCGCGTCGCCGCCATCGCCGTCGTGCACGACACCCTGTCGAGCGGCCTCAGCCAGACGGTGGACTTCGACGAGGTGTTCGACTCGGTGCTCAAGCTGGTGACCGAGGTCGCCGCGTCGCACAACACCACCGTGCACCCGAAGAAGACCGGCGAGTTCGGGGTGCTGCCGTCGGAGGCCGCGACGCCGCTCGCCCTCGGACTCACCGAGCTCGTGACGAACGCCGTCGAGCACGGGCTGGACGGCCGTGACGGCGAGGTCGAGATCGTCGCCCGCCGCTTCGACGACCACCTGGAGATCGAGGTCCGAGACAACGGCGTGGGGCTCCCCGAGGGCAAGGTCGGCTCGGGCCTCGGCACGCAGATCGTCCGCACGCTCATCCAGGGTGAGCTCGGCGGCACCATCGACTGGCACACCCTGACGGGCAGCGGCACCGAGGTGACGATCACCATCCCGTTCCGCTGGCTGACCGCCCCCGCCGCCTGACGCCGCCCGGCGGTTCGAGTCCGCAAAACACCGGTGTTCACCGGTCGAACACCCGCGTTCCGGTGTTCGATCCGTGAACACCGGTGTCTTGCAGAAACCGCACCGCCCGCACGCACGACGACGCCCGCCGTCCCCGAAGGGACGACGGGCGTCGTGGTGTCAGACGACCGGGGTCAGGACGCGCGGCGAGCGCGGGCGGCGCGACGCTTCAGCGCACGACGCTCGTCCTCGCTGAGACCACCCCAGACACCCGAGTCCTGGTTGTTCTCGAGTGCGTACTGCAGGCACATCTCGGTGACCGTGCAACGCGCACAGACCGACTTGGCCTTCTCGATCTGGTCGACGGCGGGCCCGGTGTTCCCGACGGGGAAGAAGAGCTCGGGGTCTGCGGTGAGGCAGGCAGCCTTGTCACGCCAGTCCATGTGTGGTGCTCCTTGATGTCGATGCTCGAACGGCAGGCCGGGGCCGTGGTTCGGGGGATCGGACCGCTGACCATGCATGCGGCATGGAGGGGACAACTGTGGGGAGGAGTCCGCAGGAAGCGTGTCTGACGCCCGCGAGACGCTCGGGGGAGGAGCGATGAACCACGGGAGACGCACACCACATCGTGCCGTCCAAACGACCTCCAATATCGTTCCATACTGGTAGGGCCAAATCAAGGGTTCCGATGCTGGAGGATCACTGTGCACGACGACACCCCGAACGACACCGAACCCTCCACGCCCGTCGCGCGCCGGTCGCCGGCGATGCTGGGGCTGCTCGCCGTGGTCGGCCTCGAGTTCCTCGCGCTGGTGGTCGTGACCGTCGTCCTGGTCGTCGAACTACTGGTCGCCCCGGCCACGAGCATCGCGTCCGGCATCGCCCTCACCGTCCTCGTCGCCATCGCTGCGCTCTGGCTCGGCGCGCTGCTGAACGGCCTGTGGCAGGGCCGGGCGTGGGTGCGCTCCGGCATCATCGTCTGGCAGGTCCTGCAGGGCGCCATCGCGATCGGGGCGTTCCAGGGCGTCTTCCGCGTCGCCGCGGTCGGCTGGGTGCTGCTCGTCCCGGCCCTGCTCGGCATCACGCTGGTGCTGTCGCGGTCGGTGACGGCCGCGCTCGCGCGTCCGGCCGAGTAGACGGTCTGGTCCGCCACGCACTGGAGGCCCGGTGCCGGTTCTCGGAACCGGCACCGGGCCTCAAGTGCGTGGCCAGCCCTCAGACCAGGCCGAGCTTCTTCCGCAGGCTCGCCACGTGCCCGGTGGCCTTGACGTTGTAGAGCGGCAGCTGCACGGCGCCGTTCTCGTCGACCACGATCGTGGACCGGATCGTGCCGGTGACGATCTTGCCGTAGTTGTTCTTCTCACCCCAGGCCGCGTAGGCCTTGTGCACGGCGAGGTCGGGGTCGCTCAGCAGCGGGAAGGTCAGCGCCTGCTCGTGCTGGAAGGTCTTGAGCTTCGCCTGCTCGTCCTTCGAGACGCCGAGGACCTCGTAGCCGGCGGCCTGCAGCGAGGACATGTTGTCGCGGAAGTCGCAGGCCTCGGTGGTGCAGCCCGGGGTGGACGCCGCCGGGTAGAAGTACACGATGACCTTCTTGCCGCGGAGGGCAGCGAGGGAGTGCTCGACGCCGTCCTGGTCGGGCAGCGTGAAGTCGGGGGCGGTGTCGCCGGGGACGAGACGGTCGGTCATGGTGCTCCTGTTCGCGTCGTGCGCCCGCGAGTGGTCGTGGGCGCGCGAAACCCATGCTATTGTTGATTCCCGTTGCGGCACGGAAGCCGGAACATGCACCTCTAGCTCAATTGGCAGAGCAACTGACTCTTAATCAGTGGGTTCTCGGTTCAAGTCCGAGGGGGTGCACTGCAGGACGAACGCCCCGGCTCATCGAGTCGGGGCGTTCGTGCGTTCCCGGCAGGTTTCCACGCCGATGCCGAGACACGCCCGAGGTGTGCAGGAACCGCGAATTCAGTCGGCGCGGACGTCGACGATCCGCTCCTCGCCGATGACGGGTGCGAGCGAACCGGCCGACGCGGCGGCGAGGTCGGCCGTCAGGGCGCCGAGCGCCTCGTGGGGGACCCACACCTCGAAGGTCGCCGCCTGCCCGTACTCGGTCGGGCCGAGCGTCGCGTGGTGGTGCCGCACCCAGTCGCGCAGCACGTTGTCGAGCCGCCCGGCGTCGGCGTGGTCGACGTCGAAGCGCACCTGCGTCAATGCCTCGCGACGGACGAGGAGCGCCGTGTCGAGCGCCTCGGACACCGAGGTCGAGTAGGCCCGGACCAGTCCGCCGGCACCGAGCTTCACCCCGCCGAAGTACCGCGTGACGACCGCGACGACGTCGGTCAGCCCGCGGCGTCGCAGGACCTCGAGCATCGGGACGCCCGCGGTGCCGGAGGGCTCCCCGTCGTCCGAGGAACGGGCCTGGTCGCCGAGCACGCCGGTGACCATCGCCGTGCAGTTGTGCCGGGCGTCCCAGTACCGCCGGCGGACCTCGGCGATCACGCGGTCGGCGTCCTCGACCCCGGTCACCGGCGCGACGGTGGTGATGAACCGCGACTTCGTGATGACGATCTCGTGCTCGACCGGTGCCGCGACGGTGGCGGGGAAGCGGCGGGGCATGCCCACGAGGGTAGCGGCGCGCGTGCCGGGCACCCGCGCTAGCATGGCGTCCACGCGCCGGACCCACAGGTCGCGCGGACACGGCTGGGGAGGAGTCCGAGATGGACACGGGTGATCTGAAGGGCGGGGCGCTCGACGCCGCCGAGCTCGCGCGCCGCCTCAACCTGCTCCTCGACTTCGAGGAGTCGCAGCGTGGCGCCCCGGTGCCGTTCTCCTCGATCGAGGAGTACGTCGCGGCGCACGGCGGGTCGCTGTCGCGGGCGAAGTGGACCTACATGCTCTCCGGCGACGGCCGCCGCAACCGCGACACCGAGCTCCTGCGCCTGCTGGCCGGGTACTTCGAGGTCGACGAACGCTTCCTGCTCGAGGACAGCGAGGTGCCGGAACGGATCGGTGCCCAGCTCGCCCTCGTCCGGTCCCTGCGGTCCGCCCGCGTGAGCGGCTTCGCGGCCCGGACCTTCCCCGGTGAGCTCTCACCCGACGCGCTGCGGCGCATCGCCGAGGTGCTCGAGGAGGAATCGCAGCGGGGGAGCGTCGCATGACCGACGCCCTCGTCGAGGCGTTCTGGGCTCGTGGTGCCGCCGAGGGGTGGTCGGACGTCGACCAGGCCGTCGCCGCCGCCGCTGACGTCGTCGGCAAGCCGATCGTGGTGCGCGAGGAGTCGTTCCTGGCCGCCGAACCCGTGTGCGGCTTCGTGGCCACCCTCGAGCACGCGCACCTCGTGATGATCTCGCCGACGACCTCGCCGACGTTCCGCTCGTTCGTGATCGGGCACGAGCTCGGGCACGTCCTGCACCGGCACCAGGAGCACGCCCCGCAGAGCGCCTACATCCGTGACGTCATCCCCGACCTGCCCGAGTACAAGGTCGAGCGTGCGCTGGCCCGGGGGATGTTCTCGAACACCTACGAGCACGAGGCCGAGGTCTTCGCCGACCGCCTGGCCACCGTGATCCGCCAGCACCGCGGCCGCCCGAGCGCCTTCCGCGGGGTCTTCGGGTGATCATCGCCGTCGTCCAGGCGGTGCTGCTCATCGTCGGGACGATCGTGCTGTTGGTCCTGCAACGCGGGCAGGACCGCACCCTGGCGTTCACGTTCCTGCTCTTCGCCGCCACCATCGTGACGAACGTCGACCCGCTGTACCGGTGGCTCGACCCGCTGCTCGGCGGGTTCAACGTCGTGACCGTCATCAGCGACTGCCTCATGGTGGCCGGCACGAGCACGCTGCTGTGGGGCGTGGCGAAGGCGGTCGGCGCGGCGCGGCCCTGGCTCCGGAACGCGGTCGTGGTGTCCTTCGCCGTGGTCGTCGTGGTGGTCGTCGTCGCGTTCACCGTGCTCGACAAGCCGGCGACGACGACGACCTTCATGCTCGACGCCGGCTCGCACCCGGCTGCCACCGTCTACTCGATCGCGCAGACCGTCTACCTCGGAGTGGCCCTCGGCGCGACGGGGTTCATCTGCGTGCTCCGGCTGCGCGAAGCCCGGACGACCACCGACCTGGTGGGGCTGTGGGTCCTGGTCCTCGGTGGGGTGCTCGGGGTCGTCCGCATGGTCGTGGTCGTCGTGATGGACGTCGCCCACGTCGCCGGCGACCTGGACGTCACGCACGCGCTCTCGCTGCCCTACGACATCACCACGCCGGGAGCCGTGCTGTGCGTGGCGTCCGGCATGCTCCTGCTCGTCGTCGGGCACCGGATCTCCCGCCGCCGCCGTGCCCGCCGTGTGGACGATGCGCTCCGCCGCCTGGCGCCGCTGCACGAACGGATCGGCGTGGACAACGCCTACCCGCCGACCGACGACCCCGCGACCCGGCTCAGCCGCCGCATCGTCGAGATCAACGACGGCGTCCGGGGAGCACGGGCGTCCCTGACCGACGCCGAGCGTGCCGCCCTCGCCGACGCCGAGGCCGCGCTCGAGACGGCGTAGTCCCTCGACGCTGCCGGACAGGCCGTGTACAGTCTGTAGCAAGTGCTACAGATCCTGTGGCCTGCCGGGTCGGGACTCGGCCGCGTTGGGGGCGGCCGAGCACCACCCGCCCGGCGTCGACGTACCGGCATCGTCGCCGCGAACGTTCACTAGGATCGTCCCGTGCTCGTCTTCGCCGCAGTCGTCCTGTTCATCGGCGCCGTCTTCAACGTCGTCACCTGGCCGCGCTTCTTCCAGCGTGTCGCGAAGGATTCCCGTGCCCGCGACGCCGCCGGCAAGCCGACGACGTTCTACACGGTGCACCTCGTGCTCCTGCTCATCGCGCTCGCCATCGCCGTCGCGTCCGTGATCGCCGGGATCCTGCTGTTGGTCTGAGCCCGCCGCTTCAGCCCTGCTTCAGCGGGGCACGGCAGGATCGACCCCATGCGTGTGCTGGTGGTCGACGACGAGGTCCGGCTCGCCGACGGCGTGCGCCGCGGCCTCGAGGCCGAGGGGTGGGCGGTCGACGTCGCGAACGACGGCGTGGACGGTCTGTGGCACGCGCGTGAGTTCCGCTACGACGCGATCGTGCTCGACCTGATGATGCCCGGCCTGAGCGGCTGGGCCGTGTGCGCGCGGCTCCGCGCCGACGGCGACTGGACCCCCGTGCTCATGCTGACGGCCAAGGACGGCGAGTGGGACCAGGTCGAGGCGCTCGACGCGGGGGCCGACGACTACGTCACCAAGCCGTTCTCGCACCCGGTGCTCGTCGCACGGTTGCGGGCGCTCGTCCGACGGGGTGCCCGCGAGCGCCCCACCGTCCTGACGCTCGGCGACCTGGTGGTCGACCCCGCGGCGCGCACCGTGGTCCGCGGCGACACCCCTGTCGAGCTGACCAGCCGCGAGTTCGCCGTGCTCGAGTACCTCGCACGGCACCCGGGACAGGTCCGGTCGAAGCGCGACGTCATCGAGAACGTCTGGGACGTCGACTTCGAGGGCGACCCGAACATCGTCGAGGTGTACGTCGGGCACCTCCGCCGGAAGCTCGACCGACCGTTCGGGCGTGCCGCGATCGAGACGGTCCGGGGCGCCGGGTACCGCTTGGCGGCGGACGGTGGCTGAGCGGCCGAAGCACGGTGCGAGCGGAGCCGCACGAAGCAGGCCACGGCGCGCCCGGTCGGTCCGGGCCCGCACCACGCTCGGCGCCGGTGCCGTCGTCCTCGCGGCCCTGGTCATCGGTGCCGTCGCCTTCGTCGTCGTGCTGCGGCTCGTGCTGCTCGACGGCGTGCGGACCTCCGCCGAGGCGGGTCTCGAGCAGGTGTCCTCCCGGGTCGAGGCGGACGGTGCGGCCGCGGTGACCGGCTACGAGGACGTCCTGGTGCAGGTGATCGGCGACGGCGGGGCGGTCCTGGCGCACGGCGAGGACGCCGACGGGGACGCCCTCCCGACCGCCGACGAGTCCCGGTGGACCCACGACGGCGAACGCTGGCTGCTCGTGGCGGACGACGTGGACCTGCCCGGCGGCGGTGAGGCGACGCTCGTCTACGGCGCCACGCTCGACCAGGCCGACACCGCGGTCCGCACCGCCGTCGTGCTCCTCGCCGTGGGGGTGCCCGTGCTGGTGCTCCTGCTGGTCGCGGTCACCTGGGCCGTCACCGGGCGCTCGCTGCGGCCGGTGGAACGGATGCGCACCGAGGTCGAGACGATCCGGGCGGCCCGTCCGGAGGCCCGGGTGGAGGTCCCGGACACCGGCGACGAGGTCGCCCGGCTCGCGAGCACCATGAACGCCATGCTCGACCGCCTCGAACGCTCCGCCGAGAGCCAGCGGCGCTTCGTGTCCGATGCCTCCCACGAACTCCGGTCGCCGATCGCGTCGATCCGGCAGCACGCCGAGGTCGCCGTCGCGCACCCGGAGCGGACCGAGGTGGCGGACCTCGCCGACGTCGTGCGGTCCGAGGCGGTGCGGCTGCAGGACCTGGTCACCGGGCTGCTCGAGCTCTCCCGCCTCGACGAGGGCGGGATCCGCACGCGGCGCCCCGTCGACCTCGACGACCTCGCGCTCGACGCGGTGGCCCGCGCGCGGGCACGGTCGACGGCGGGTGTCGCGCCCGAGCGGCACGGCGACGCGCCGGTGGTGCGGGTGGACGGCTCGGCGATCTCGGCAGCGCGGGTCCTCGGCGACGAGCGCGTGTTGGCTGGGGTGGTCCGGAACCTCGTCGACAACGCCGTCCGGCACGCGAGCACACGCGTCGCCGTGTCGCTCACCGAGCACGACGGGTCCGCGGTGCTCACGGTCGACGACGACGGCACCGGCGTCCCCGAGGACGAGCGCGAGCGCGTCTTCGAGCGGTTCGTCCGTCTCGACGAGGCCCGCAGCCGGGACGCCGGCGGCGCGGGGCTCGGCCTCGCCATCGTCCGCGACGCCGTACGGGCGCACGGCGGGGACACGACCGTGGTCACGTCCCCGCTCGGCGGCGCGCGGTTCGTCGTCCGCATCGCACTCGGCGGCTGAACAGGCGGCTTCAGGGCTGCTTCAGCACCCCGACGCGATGCTCGTCCACATGAACTTCCGTACCCAGCACCAGAAGCCCTCCGCCCGCCGCATCGCCGCGTTCGCTGCCCTGCCGATCGTCGCGGCGCTCGCACTCACCGGCTGCGCCAGCGACGACTCCGACGACGACACCGGCTCGGCCGGCTCCGGCTCGGTCGGTTCGTCGGCGACGGACTCGGCCGGCACCGGCACCGGCACCGGCTCGTCATCGTCCGGCTCGGCGTCCTCCGGCTCGAACAAGGCCCTGCTCGCCGCCGTCGCGACCGCACGCGGTGAGGTCGGCTCGGGCGCCGTCATCTCGGTCGAGCAGGAGCAGGGCGCCTCCGCCTACGAGGTCCTCGTCGTGACGAAGGACGGCACCGAGCACGAGGTGCACACGAACGCCGACGGTTCCACGGTCGCCGGCACCCCGCAGACCGAGGCCGCCGACGCCGACGACAAGGCCGAGCACGAGCGCTTCGTCGCCGCCGCCGACCTGAGCGTCAAGCAGGCCGTCGACGCCTTCCAGGACCTGCACGCGGGGACCGTGACCGAGCTCGGGCTCGACGACCACGTCGGCACGGTCGTCTGGGAGGGCGACGTGCTCGACTCGTCCGGCACCAAGCACAGCGTGCGCATCGACGCCGGCTCCGGTGACGTCGTCACCGACCGCGTCGACACCGACGACTGAGCCGGGCACCCGGGCAACGGGGCCCCGGGCAACGGGGCTGCGGGCCACGGAGCCCGGCACCGGCGTCCTCAGGACTCCAGCGGCGGTCCGAGCACCTTCCGGATCGCCAGCGCAGCGAGCTGCTCGTCCGTGGTGTCGAGCAGCACCCGGTAGGTGTCCTGTCCGGCGAGGAACTCCACGCAGACGGCGTCCTCGTCGCACGGTCCGAGGCGCCACCCCTGCACCGCGTCCATCGGCACCACGGTGCGGGTCTCGCGCTGGTAGTCGGTCTCGGCCTCGAGACGATCCGCGAACACCCGGAGGCGTCCGTAGGCACCTCGCCAGCTGAGCTGCAGGTCGAGGGTGGGAGAAGGAGAGCGGTCCGGCACCCGCTGATGGTAGCGACGGGTGCCGGACCGCTCGTGTTCGGCGCTGGGGCCTTGCGTTCCGGGGACAAGCGGAGCGCTAGCTCCCGTCGCCGTCGCGTCGCACCGAGGCGGCGGGGTCGCGGACGCCGATCGGGTAGGGGCCCGTGACGCCCTCGCGCAGGGCGGCGATGCGCAGGATGCGGTCACGCTGCAGGAACCAGCCGACGACGAGCAGCGGGATGATGATGACGAGCGACGCGATGGTGTACGTGCCGACGGGGTAGTCGATCGCCATCAGGACGATGACCGAGGCGAGGAACGCCAGGGTCAGCCAGGCGGTGACCGGAGCACCGGGCAGCTTGAACGAGGGTTCCTTCGCGAGCCCCTGCTTGGCCCACTGGCGCAGCCGCATCTGGCACAGGATGATCGTGCCCCACGCGGTGATGATGCCGAGGCTGGCGATGTTCAGGGCGATCTCGAACGCCTGCTTCGGGACGAAGTAGTTCAGCACGACGCCCGCGACGGTGAAGGCCGCCGTGAGCAGGATGCCGGCGTAGGGGACGCCGCCCTTCGACATCTTCGTGGTCCACTTCGGCGCCGAACCGTTCATGCCCATCGAGTGGAGCGCGCGTCCGGTGGAGTACAGGCCGGCGTTCAGGGACGACAGGGCGGCGGTGAGCACGACGAAGTTCATGATGCCGCCGACGATCGCGCCGACGTGCGGGTTGCCGAGCGACGAGAAGAACGTCACGAAGGGGCTCTCGCCCTCCTTGTAGGCCGTGTACGGCAGCAGCAGGGAGAGCAGGACGATCGACCCGACGTAGAAGACCGCGATGCGGAAGACGACGGAGTTGATCGCGCGCGGGATGACCTTCTCGGCGTTCTGCGTCTCACCCGATGCGGTGCCGACGAGCTCGATCGCGGCGTAGGCGAAGACGACACCCTGGATCACGATGACCGCGGGGAGCAGCCCGTTCGGGAACAGCCCGCCGTTGTCGCCCCAGATCGAGAAGCCGGTGCGGACGGCCTCGCCACCGGCCTCGACGGGGAACGCGAAGACGAGCCAGATGATCGCGACGACGAGGAACGCCACGAGCGCGGCGACCTTGATCAGGGCGAACCAGAACTCGAGCTCGCCGAACACCTTCACGGCGACCATGTTCGCCGCGAGGACGACGATCAGGGCGATCAGCGCCAGCAGCCACTGCGGCGCCGCGGTGAAGGCCGACCAGTACTGCAGGTAGATCGCGACCGCGGTGGTGTCGACGATCGAGGTCATCGCCCAGTTCAGGAAGTACATCCAGCCGGCGGCGTACGCGAACTTCTCGCCGTAGAACTCGCGGGCGTACGAGATGAACGACCCCGAGGACGGGCGGTGCAGCACCAGCTCGCCCAGGGCCCGCAGGATGAAGAAGGCGAAGATCCCGGCGACCAGGTAGGTCAGCGCGAGCGCGGGGCCCGCGGTGTGCAGGCGTCCACCGGCACCGAGGAAGAGGCCGGTGCCGATCGCGCCGCCGATCGCGATCATCTGCAGTTGCCGGGGCTTCAGACCGTGCTGGTAGCCCTCCTGCTCGTGCGAGAAGTCGTTCGCCGGCGCTCGGTTGCCACCCGTGTCGTTCTGCGCTGTCATGCGAGAGAACCTACATGCGCACCGGACCGGGGCGTCACGCAAAACCCGGTTCGGTCGAACCGCAGCGACTGAACGTCCGCACAGCCGACGGCGGCCCGAACCTGAACGACGACCGTCGTCCGTTGCTTGCATGGAGGGATGGACATCCTCCTCCGACTCCTCGTCGCGATCGGGTTCGCCCTGCTCGTCACCGCCGTCGTCGCCCTCGTCCTGCACCTGGTCCTCCGGGCGATCGCGCGCCGGGAACGCTGGGCCGGCGTGCTCTCGCGACGGACGAAGCACCCCTTCCGCACCGTGCTGCTGGTGGTCCTGCTCTGGATCGCGTTCACGTCGAGCATCCCGCGGAACCCCGACGCCTACCCGTGGCGCGACGAGGTCGCGCACGCCTTCCTGATCGTCACGATCGCGACCGGTTGCTGGCTCGCGTGCCAGGTCGCGATCTTCCTCGAGGACCTCGGGCTCCACCGCTTCCGCATCGACGTGCCCGACAACCGGCAGGCGCGTCGCATCCGCACCCAGGTGCTCATCATCCGGCGGCTCACCGTCGCCGTGCTCGTCATCATCGCGGTCGGCGCGATCCTGCTGACCTTCGACGGGGTCGAGGCCGCGGGCGCGAGCGTGCTCGCCAGCGCCGGTCTCATCTCCGTGGTCGCGGGCCTCGCCGCGCAGTCCACGCTCGGCAACGTGTTCGCCGGCATGCAGCTGGCGTTCTCCGGGTCGATCCGCGTCGACGACGTCGTCGTGGTCGAGCAGCAGTGGGGACGGATCGAGGAGATCACGCTGACCTACGTCGTCGTGCACCTGTGGGACGACCGTCGGTTCGTGCTGCCGTCGACGTACTTCACGAGCACGCCGTTCGAGAACTGGACCCGGACCGGCAGCGAACTGCTCGGTGCCGTCGAGTTCGACCTCGACTGGCGGGTGAGCCCGGCCGACATGCGGGCGGAGCTCGACCGGATCCTCGACACCTCGACGATCTGGGACCGCCGGGTCAAGGTGCTCCAGGTCACGGACGCCGTCGGGGGACTGGTCCGGGTCCGCATCCTCGTGACGGCACCCGACGCCGGAGGCCTGTTCGACCTCCGCTGCTACGTCCGCGAGGAGATGGTCGAGTGGATCCAGCGCACCCACCCGGACGCCCTGCCGGTCCAGCGGGTGCAGCTCACCGAGCCGGGTGCGGCGGCACCGCGCCGCCGCGGACGCCCGGCAGAGGGGGACTCGCAGCTGTTCGGTGACGACGAGCGCGGCGCGCTCTTCACCGGACCGATCCAGACGTCCGGCATCCCGGAGTCCGAGCGTTGACCCGGTGACGTGACCGCGTGCCGTGCACGGGACGGACGACGGACGGGAGGCACGGTGCCAGCTGGCACCGTGCCTCCCGTCCGTCAGGCCGGTCGCGTCTGCAACCGCCTGCCGCGTCTGGACCTACTGGCGCGCCTTGACCGCGCGGTCGTCCTCGACGACCGTGCCGATCGCCACGATCGTCGTGGCGAGCCACGCGACCCAGGTCAGCGCGAGCCGCCAGTCGCGCGGTCCCTGGCGGGTGGTCTGCAGCACGCTGTAGCCGCTGATGAGCGAACTCCACACCGCACCGTTGAACATGAACTTGCGCACAGAGGCCTCCTGTCGTCGTGCTGACAACGCTACCGGCCCGTACATTGGAGCGCCGCCGGTCACCCTGCCGCGGTGTCTGCCGGAGGAGTGTTCGTGCGTCAAGCGGTCATCGGAGCGGCCCTGCTCGTGGTCGGCGCGGTCTGCGTCGTGTTCGGGCTGCTGCCCCTCGACGACCTCGCCGTCCTCGCCGACCGGGTCCTGCCGGTCCTCGGGTTCGTGCTCGGACTGACCATCGTCGCCGAGCTGGCCGCGGACGCCGGAGTGTTCGACCGCCTCGCCGACGTCGCCGCCCGGGTCGGTGGCGGACGCACCATCGGGCTCTGGGGTGCGGTCGTCGTGCTCGCCGTGCTCTGCACCGTCTTCCTGTCGATCGACACCACCGCGGTGCTCCTCACCCCCATCGTCATCTCGCTCGCACGGCGTGTGGGACTGCCCCCGATGCCGTTCGCCCTGACCACGGTCTGGCTCGCGAACACGGCCTCGATGCTGCTGCCGGTGTCGAACCTGACGAACCTGCTCGCCGTCGACCGGATGGGGCTCGGCGGCCCGCTGCCGTTCGCCGGGCTGATGGCCTGGCCCGCGGTCGCCGGCGTGGTCGTGCCGTGCGTCGTCCTGCTCGTGGTGTTCCGCGGCAAGCTGTTCGGCCGGTACTCGCCGGTGTCCGTCCGCACGCCGAAGGACCCGGTGTTCTTCTGGGCTGCCTCCGCGGTGCTCGTCGCGCTCGTCGTCGCCCTGACGGCCGGGGTGACCGTGTGGATCGCCGCGGTCCTGGCCGCCGTGGTGCTCGTCGTGGTCGCGGCGTTCCGGTCACCGTCCGAACTCCGGGTGTCCCGCGTGCCATGGTCGACCCTGCTGTTCGCCGCCGGGCTCTTCGTGGTGGTCGAGGCGCTGCACACGACGGGCATCACCGACCCGATCGTGCACGCGCTGCAGGGCGGCACCGGGACCGGCCCACTGCTGCTGCTCGGCGGGGCGGGCGCGGTCGCAGCGAACGGCATCGACAACCTGCCGGCGTACCTGGTGCTCGAACCGGCCGCCGGGCACGAGGCCGTCCGGTACGCGGCGCTGCTCATCGGCGTCAACGCCGGCTGCCTCATCACGCCGTGGGCCTCGCTCGCGACGCTGCTGTGGCACGCACGGCTGTCGGCCGAGGGCGTGCACCTGTCCTGGGGCCGGTACATGGCGCTCGGGTGCGTCGTCGCGCCGCTCACCGTCGTCGCCGGGGTCCTGGCGCTCGCGCTCTGACGCCGGCGGAGCCCGGTGCCGAGCCGGTGCCGGTGCCGTGCGCGGTCAGAGCCAGTCGCGGGTCTTGAAGACGCGGTAGAGCACGAGCGACGACGCGGTGATGATCGCGAGCGAGGCCCAGAGACCACTCCAGGCGCCCTCGCCCGGGAACTTCACGTTCTGCCCGAAGAAGCTCGTCACACCGGTCGGGATCGCGATGATCGCCGCCCAGCTCGTGACCTTCTTCATGACGGTGTTCTGCCGGTTCGACGCCAGGTTCAGGGTCGTGTCGAGCACGCTCGACACGGCGTCACGGAGCTGTTCGACGGAGTCGGCGATCGAGACCAGGTGGTCCTCGACGTCGCGGAAGTACGGACGGATGCCGTTCGAGATCGTCTCCGCGTCACCGTGCAGCAACGAGGCGACGCTGTCCCGCGTCGGGACGACCAGCCGCCGGAGCACCCCGAGGGTCTTGCGGAGCCGGAACGACCGCCGCTGGATCTGCTGCTCGCGGGGGTCGCCCGGTTCGAACAGGTCGTCCTCGAGCGCATCGATCTGCCGCTCGAGGTCCTCGACGGTGTCGGTGGCCCGGTCGACGACCGCGTCGAGCAGCGCCCAGACGAGCCAGGGCACGCCGTGTTCGGCGATGTCGGAGTTCGCCGTGAGCCGGTGTTCCATCGGGGTGGTGTCGACGTCGGACCCGTGGATGGTGACGAGCGCCCGTTCGGTGACGAAGGCCTTGACCTCGTGCGTGATCAGGTCACCCTCGTCGTCCGTGCCGCCCACGTCGTAGACGACCAGGAACAGGCTGTCCCGGTACCGGTCGAGCTTCGGCCGCTGTCCGTGCTCGACGGCGTCCTCGACCGCGAGTGCGTGGATGCCGAGCTCCTCCTCGATCTGCTCGAGGTCCGCCGACGTCGGGTCGGTGTAGTCGATCCAGACGAAGGTGTCCGGGTCGGCGACGAGGTCGGAGATCCGGTCGACGGGGAAGTCCCGCTCGACCGTGTCGCCCTTGCACCACGCCCGTGTCCTGACCATGCTCGTCAGCCTACTGAGACGGCCGACCCGGGAGATCCGGGTCGGCCGTCGTGGTGCTGCGGAGCCGCTCGGTCGGCTCCTGCTCAGTAGGCGGAGACGAGCTTGCCGTCCTGCACCTTCAGGTACTGGTTCACACTGAACGAGTCCTCGCCGCGCTTCTTGTCGCCGAGGTACGAGGTGTAGCCGTACGAGACGCTCCCGTCCTTCGTGCTCGTCACCATCACGGTGCCGGCGCGCGACGCCTCGACCTCCAGCTCGGGCATCGACGTGACGTCGTACTGCACGCCGCCGTCGGCGTCGTAGGGCCCGTACCAGGGGCAGCCGCTCAGGGCCCGGAGCTCGGTCTTCTCGGCGCAGTCGTCGATGAGGTCGGTCACGTACTGCTCGGCGTCCTGCTCGAGTGCCTTGGTCGCCTTCGGCGCGAAGTCGACGTAGCCCGACGTGACCGCACCCACGGCGACCTTCTCGGTGCCGCCGGTGAAGTACTTCGTCCCGCCGACCGAGACCTGGTAGGTGCCGGGGTAGGCGAGGGACGTGAACTTGCCGTCGCTGATCTCCCCGATCTCCTTGCCGCCGACGGTCACCGGAGCGCCCTCGAGGACGTCCGAGGCCGTCAGGGTGACCTGCTGGGCCAGCGGCTGGGTGACACGCCACTCGTCCTTCACCAGGAACGAGGTCCCCGTGCGCCGCAGCGACACCTGGCCGGAGCGGTTCTTGCCGTCCTGGGTGTAGCTCAGGGTGGCGATGGCGGTGTCACCGGTCCGGGCGACCCGGCCGACGCGGATGTCCGACGGGCGGTCCTTCGCGCTCCCGAGCACCTTCGAGTCGAGCATCGCCGCGTCGTCGGGGATCTCGCTCAGGTCGGCGGCGGTGTCGGCGTCACCGCTGGCGATGGCCTGCACGTAGGACTTCACGGTCGGTGCCGGACCCCAGACGTTGGCGCGGAGGACGCTCGTCGTGACCGCGCCGGCGATGACGACGACGATCACGGCGCCACCGGCGATGAGGGAACGGACCAGGATCTTCTTGGCCCGCGGGGACATCGGTGCGGGAGCGGGGGCACCACCGCCGATGAACGGCTGCGAACCGTCGGCCGGTTGTGCGCCGTACGGGGGCTGCGCGCCGTAGGGCGGCTGTGACCCGGACGCCGGCTGCGCGCCGGAGATCGACTGCACGCCGTACGCGGGCTCCTGGGCAGGCCCGGCCGGCGGGTACGGCACGTGCTGGTCAGCGGCCGGGGGAGTGTTCCACGCGGCGGCAGCCGGCGCGTCGGCGGCGACAGGCGCGCCGGGTGCAACGGGAGCGCCGGGAGCGCCGGGCGCGACGGGAGCACCGGGCGCGGCCGGGTCGACCGTCGCGGTGGGCGCGACGGGAGCGCCCTGACCGGCGACGGGAGCACCCTGACCGGCAGCGGGCCCGGCCGGGAACGCCGGCGGCACGACGGGGCGGGGGTCCGCTCCGACCAGGCGGGACGTCCGGAGCACCACGGCTCCGCCGAGGCGGGGCAGGAGCACCGGGGCGAGGTACCGGGCGACGACCTCGATCGCGCCGCCCCACAGGGCGAAGACGATCGGCGTCCACGGCGCGATGCCGATCGACCCCGAGCCGTCCACGGAGCTCGTGCTGCTCACCTGGTACGAGACGACGCCGGTGCCGAGGACGAAGCAGAGCAGACCGAGTGCGAACCACACCAGCGGCGTGACGACCCAGTCGAGCGTGGTGCGGATCCGGTCGTTGCGGCGGACGGCGAGGGCGAGCCCGGCCGCGACCGAGGTGACGACGACGAACAGCACGACGAGCCAGGTCCAGCCACCGGCTCCGCCGAACACCGAGGCGGTGTCGCTGGCGGACCCGAAGCCGGACGTCCCCACACCACCGAAGAACCCGAGCGCGGTCAGCCCGATCGCGACGTTGCCGAGCAGGAGCGGCAACGCGGAGCCGTAGGACGGCTGGGCGATCAGGGCGACGACGATGACGACGAGGGCGACCAGCACGACGAGGACCGTGAGCTGCGACGCGGCGACCCGGAGCGTGCCGAGCAGGCGGGCGGTGAAGACGTTGCGCCCGGCGAGGACGGAGGGCCGGGCGAGGAGTGCCGCCAGGGCGCCGATGACGAACGCGCCGATGATGCTGCCGAGACCGACGGCGTGCACCGGCTCGATGACCGCGCCGGACACCGACGGGAACCGGATCGCGAAGAGGCCGGCGGCGACGTTCGTGAGCACGGTGGTGACGAGGCCGGAGACCACCGCGGTGACGAGCACCTGCGTGCGGCCGAGGCCACGCGTGCGGATCCGGCGGGTGAGCACGACGGCCAGGACGACCTGCGCGGCGAGCACCAGCGCGGGCACCACGGCGAGCGAGCCCGAGCCGGAACCGAGGAACCCGATCGACCCGGACAGGTGCAGTCGGCCGAGGTCGGCGAGGGCCACGAGCTGCGCCGGCGCGCCGAGCAGGACGCTCACGCCGGAGAGCAGGGACTCCACGTCGGGGGCCGAGCCCGCGCCGAGGTCGGTGCCGGACCCGGTGGACGGAGCGGCCGACCCGCTGCCGCCCGACGCGAGCAGTCCGACGGTGATGAGCAGCGAGAGCCCGGCGACGACGTACGCCGCGACCCAGCCGCCGACGGCGGCGAGCACGGCCGCCAGCCAGTCGCGACCGGACACGGACCGCAGGAAGCGACCGAACGCATCGGACGGCTGCGCGGCGGGGGCGGGCTGACCCGACCACTGCTGCGGGCCTCCAGGCTGCTGCTGCCAGGCGGGCTGGCCGTTCCAGGCGGGCTGGCCGGCACCGGGCTGGCCCGGACCGGGCTGGCCGGCACCGGGCTGGCCCGGACCGGGCTGCGACGGCGGGACGGGCTGGTTGGGCGGGTTCTCGCTCACGGCTGGGGGTCCTCTCCGACCGGGAGGCCGGCGCCGCACTCCAGCACCCGTGTCCCCCCGACACGTGCCTGCAGCGTAGCGGAACCGCCGATCCGCCGTGAATACGCTGTCCCCACGCTGGTAACTTCGGCAGCGCACCCGGCGCAGCACGCCGGACCACCCGGCGCACCACGCCGGCCGTCGCACCCGACGCACCGACGCACCCGACGCACCCGGCCCCGGCCGGGCGGAACGGAGATCACACCACCCCATGCCTGCAGACCGCACCGAACAGACCCGCTACTCGTTCGTCGTCGCCTCCAACCGACTCCCGGTGGACCGCGTCGTCGACCAGGACGGCAACGAGGGCTGGCGGCACTCGCCGGGTGGCCTCGTGACCGCCCTCGAACCCGTGATGCGCGCGAACGACGGAGCTTGGGTCGGCTGGGTGGGGCAGGCCGAGGTCGAGGTCGCACCGTTCGACAACGAGGGCATCCACATCGTCCCCGTCCCGCTCTCCGACGACGACGTCGAGGAGTACTACGAGGGCTTCAGCAACGACACGCTCTGGCCGCTGTACCACGACGTCATCGAGCACCCGAGCTACCACCGCGACTGGTGGAATGCCTACAAGCGGGTGAACGAGCGCTTCGCCGCGCAGATCGCCGAGATCGTCGAGCAGGACGGCATCGTCTGGGTGCAGGACTACCAGCTGCAGCTCGTGCCGGCCCTGCTCCGCGCCAAGCGCCCCGACCTGACGATCGGCTTCTTCAACCACATCCCGTTCCCGCCGGTCGGCATCTACGCGCAGCTGCCGTGGCGTGCGCAGATCCTCGACGGACTGCTCGGCGCCGACGTCATCGGCTTCCAGCGCCACGACGACGCCAGCGACTTCCTCCGAGCGGTGCGGCACATCAAGGGCTACACGACCAAGGGCACCACGATCGACGTCCCGGTGGACGACCCGGCAGCCCCGCGCAGCCGCAAGGGCATCACGGTCCGCCACGTCGAGGCCAGGCACTTCCCGATCTCGATTGACGCCGAGAGCTTCGAAGCGATCGCCCGCAAGCCCGAGGTGCAGGAGCGTGCGCGCGAGATCCGCGAGAGCCTCGGCAACCCGAAGACGGTGCTGCTCGGCGTCGACCGGCTCGACTACACCAAGGGCATCCGCCACCGCATCAAGGCCTTCGGCGAGCTGGTGGAGGACGGCCGCATCGCGGTCGAGGACGCCACCCTGATCCAGGTCGCGAGCCCGAGCCGCGAGCGTGTCGACTCGTACGCGGCGCTCCGTGACGAGATCGAGCTGAGCGTCGGCCGCATCAACGGCGACCTCGGCGTCATCGGCCACCAGCCGATCTCGTACCTGCACCACGGCTACCCGCGCGAGGAGATGGTGGCGCTGTACCTGGCCGCCGACATCATGCTCGTCACCGCACTGCGCGACGGCATGAACCTCGTCGCGAAGGAGTACGTCGCCGCCCGCTTCGACAACGACGGGGTGCTCATCCTGTCCGAGTTCGCCGGTGCCGCCGACGAGCTCAAGCAGGCCGTGATCGTCAACCCGCACGACATCGGGGCGCTCAAGGACTCGATCGAACGCGCGATCCAGATGCCGCGTCGCGAGCGGTCGACGCGCATGCGCGCGCTCCGCAAGCGCGTCCGCGACAACGACGTGGCGCGCTGGTCGCGCTCGTTCCTCGAGGCGCTCGACCGCCACGCGCCGCGGAACGCCCAGATCGACCCGTCCGCCGCCGACCCGCGCGAGCAGCACCGCGAGGCGCAGACCGACAACATGTCGATCTTCGACCAGGACGCCCAGTCCGCCAGGGCTGCCGAGGACACCCGGGAGGCACGTGATGACTGAGACCACCACCGACCAGTCCGCCATCGACGCGGCCCTCGAGACGCTCGCGGCTGCGCCGCGACTGATCGTCGCCCTCGACTTCGACGGCACGCTGGCCCCCTTCGCCGACGACCCCTCGCAGGTCGGGGCGCTGCCCGGGTCGTGGGCCGCGGTCCTGACCCTGCACCGTGCGAAGGACACCGAGGTGGTGCTCGTGTCGGGGCGTCCCCTCGGCAGCCTGGCCGCGGTGACCCACGCACCCGAGGACATGGCGCTCGTCGGCTCGCACGGCGTCGAGTGGCGCGTGGACGGCCACGACGAGGCTGCGCTCAGTGACGACGAGGTCGAGCGTGTGGCACGGATCGGTGCGGCGCTCGACGCGGTCGGCGAACGGTTCCCGGGTGTCGTCATCGAGCACAAGCCCGCCGGGCACGGGGTGCACACGCGCCGTGTCTCCGCCGAGGTCGCGGCCGAGGCGAACGCGGCGGCGAGCCGCGCGGCGCACGAGGCCGACCCCGAGGTGCTCGAGCGCGGTGGCAAGGACATCGTCGAGTTCGCGGTGCGACACGTCACGAAGGGCGACGCGATCGCCCGGCTCCGCGAGCTGCACGGTGCCGACGCGGTGTTCTTCGCCGGCGACGACGTCACCGACGAGGACGCCTTCCGCGTGCTCGGTGACGGCGACGTCGGGGTGAAGGTCGGGCCGGGCCAGACCCGGGCCGGCTACCGCATCGCCGACCCGGCGGCCCTGACCGGGGTCCTGAAGCAGCTGGCGAGGCTCCGCGCCACCCGCTGATCGCGGCCCCCGAGCATGAGAATGCACGGGGGTGCACGGCTGGTATCCCAAAGCGTCCTAGACTCATCCCATGCCTGATATCGACGTCAAGCCGCGCAGCCGGGTCGTCACCGACGGGATCGAAGCAACCACCTCGCGTGGCATGCTGCGGGCCGTCGGTATGGGAGACGAGGACTGGAGCAAGCCGCAGATCGGCATCGCGTCCTCGTGGAACGAGATCACGCCGTGCAACCTGTCGCTCGACCGCCTCGCGCAGGGTGCGAAGGAGGGTGTGCACTCCGGTGGCGGCTACCCGCTGCAGTTCGGCACCATCTCCGTCTCGGACGGCATCTCGATGGGCCACGAGGGCATGCACTTCTCCCTCGTCTCGCGTGAGGTCATCGCGGACAGCGTCGAGACCGTCGTCAACGCCGAGCGCCTCGACGGCACCGTCCTGCTCGCCGGCTGCGACAAGTCGCTCCCCGGCATGCTGATGGCCGCCGCGCGACTCGACCTGGCGAGCGTGTTCCTGTACGCGGGTTCGGTCATGCCGGGCTACGTGAAGCAGGCCGACGGCACGATGAAGGAAGTCACCATCATCGACTCCTTCGAGGGCGTCGGTGCCTGCAAGGCCGGCACCATGAGCGAGGAAGAGCTCAAGAAGATCGAGTGCGCCATCGTCCCGGGCGAGGGCGCCTGCGGTGGCATGTACACGGCGAACACGATGGCTTCGGTCGCCGAAGCGCTCGGTATGTCGCTGCCGGGCTCCGCCGCTCCGCCGAGCGCCGACCGTCGCCGTGACTACTACGCGCACCGCTCCGGTGAGGCCGTGGTGAACATGCTCGAGCACGGCATCACCGCGCGGCAGATCCTCACCAAGGAAGCCTTCGAGAACGCGATCGCCGTCGCGATGGCCCTCGGCGGGTCGACGAACGTCATCCTGCACCTGCTCGCGATCGCCTACGAGGCCGAGGTCGAGCTGTCGCTGGACGACTTCAACCGCATCGGTTCCAAGGTCCCACACCTGGCCGACATGAAGCCCTTCGGCAAGTACGTCATGGTCGACGTCGACCGCAACGGCGGCATCCCCGTGATCATGAAGGCGCTGCTCGACGCGGGCCTGCTGCACGGCGACTGCATGACCGTGACGGGCAAGACCGTCGCCGAGAACCTGGCCGAGATCGACCCGCCGGCACTCGACGGCGAGGTCTTCCGCACGCTCGACAACCCGATCCACGAGACCGGTGGCCTGACCGTCCTGCAGGGCTCCTTCGCCCCCGAGGGTGCCGTGGTGAAGACCGCGGGCTTCGACGCCTCCGTCTTCGAGGGCCCCGCCCGCGTGTTCGACCGCGAACGTGCGGCGATGGACGCCCTGACCGAGGGCAAGATCGAGAAGGGCGACGTCGTCGTCATCCGCTACGAGGGCCCCAAGGGCGGCCCGGGCATGCGCGAGATGCTCGCCATCACCGCGGCCATCAAGGGCGCGGGCCTCGGCAAGGATGTACTACTCTTGACCGACGGTCGATTCTCAGGCGGCACAACCGGCCTGTGCATCGGCCACATCGCACCGGAAGCAGTGGACGCAGGTCCAGTCGCTTTCGTTCGTGATGGCGACCGCATCCGTGTCGACATCGCGGCTCGCTCGCTCGACCTACTGGTCGACCCGGCCGAGCTGGAGGCCCGCCGTGACGGCTGGGCCCCGCTGCCCCCGCGCTACACCCGCGGAGTCCTCGCGAAGTACGCCAAGCTCGTGAAGTCCGCCGCCCAGGGCGCGGTCACGGGCTAGCGTCCGACACCCGCACCACCGCCACCACTCAGGCAAGGACCACTCATGCCCACGGAAGCAACTCCGTTGTCCGCGGCCGCCGGTGCACGCCGGTCGCCGGAGATCCTCACCGGCTCGGGAGCCGTCCTCCGGACGCTCGAGCACCTCGGGATCACCGACGTCTTCGGCCTGCCCGGCGGCGCGATCATCCCGTTCTACGACGAGCTGATGGCGTCGACCACGATCCGCCACATCCTCGTCCGTCACGAGCAGGGCGCCGGCCACGCCGCCGAGGGCTACGCCTCGTCGTCCGGCAAGGTCGGGGTCGCCATCGCGACGTCCGGCCCCGGTGCGACGAACCTCGTCACGGCCATCGCCGACGCCTACATGGACTCGGTGCCGTTCATCGCGATCACCGGTCAGGTGTTCTCGACGCTGATGGGCACCGACGCGTTCCAGGAAGCCGACATCGTCGGCATCACGATGCCCATCACGAAGCACTCGTTCCTGGTCACCGACCCGGCCGACGTGCCGGCGACCCTCGCCGCGGCACACCTCATCGCGACGACCGGTCGGCCCGGCCCCGTGCTGGTGGACATCACGAAGGACGCCCAGCAGAAGTCGGCGCCCTACGTGTGGCCGCCCAAGATCGACCTGCCCGGTTACCGCCCGGTGACCAAGGCGCACGGCAAGCAGATCACCGCGGCCGCGCAGCTGCTGTCCGAGTCGAAGCGCCCGGTGCTCTACGTCGGCGGCGGGGTCATCCGCTCCCGCGCGACCGCCGAGCTCCTCCGCTTCGCCGAGGCGACCGGGGCGCCGGTCGTCACGACCCTGATGGCGCGCGGCGCGTTCCCGGACTCGCACCCGCAGCACCTCGGCATGCCCGGCATGCACGGCACGGTGCCCGCGGTGCTCGGGCTGCAGGACAGCGACCTCATCGTCGCCCTCGGTGCCCGCTTCGACGACCGCGTGACGGGCAAGGCCGACGAGTTCGCGCCGGACGCCAAGGTCGTGCACGTGGACATCGACCCGGCCGAGATCTCGAAGATCCGCTTCGCCGACGTCCCGATCGTCGGTGACGCCCGCGAGGTCCTGGTCGACCTGCTCGACGCCTGGGGCGGCATCGCCGTCGAGGACCGCGCGTCGACCGACGAGTGGTGGGCGAAGCTCCACCAGCTCAAGACCGACTTCCCGCTCGGGTACGCCGAGCCGACCGACGGGCTCCTCGCGCCGCAGGGCATCATCAAGCGCATCGGTGAGCTCTCCGGTCCCGAGGCCGTCTACGCCTCCGGTGTCGGCCAGCACCAGATGTGGTCCGCGCAGTTCATCAAGTACGAGCGGCCCAACGCCTGGCTCAACTCCGGTGGTGCCGGCACCATGGGCTACTCGGTCCCCGCGGCGATGGGTGCGAAGGTCGCACAGCCGGACCGCGTGGTCTGGGCGATCGACGGCGACGGCTGCTTCCAGATGACGAACCAGGAACTCGCGACCTGCGTCATCAACGACATCCCGATCAAGGTCGCGATCATCAACAACTCGTCGCTCGGCATGGTCCGGCAGTGGCAGACGCTGTTCTACGACGGCCGGCACTCCTTCACCGACCTCGAGACGGGGCACGCCTCGCGCCGTGTGCCGGACTTCGTGAAGCTGGCCGACGCCTACGGTGCCCTCGGCATCCGGGTCGAGAAGGCCGACGAGGTCGACGCCGCGATCGAGCTCGCCCTCGCGACCAACGACCGCCCGGTGGTGATCGACTTCGTCGTGAGCCGTGACTCGATGGTGTGGCCGATGGTCCCGCAGGGCGTCAGCAACTCGTCCATCGAGTACGCCCAGGCACTCGCGCCCACCTGGGACGACGAGGACGCCGACATGACGGGAGAAACCGCATGAGCCACGTCCTCTCCCTCCTCGTGGAGGACAAGCCCGGCCTGCTGACCCGTGTCGCCGGACTCTTCGCCCGGCGCGGGTTCAACATCGAGTCGCTCGCCGTCGGCAACACCGAGGTGGACGGCCTCAGCCGGATCACGGTCGTCGTCGACGTCGAGGACCTCCCGCTGGAACAGGTGACGAAGCAGCTCAACAAGCTGGTGAACGTCATCAAGATCGTCGAACTGGACTTCTCGCAGTCGGTCCAGCGCGAGCACATGCTCGTGAAGGTGCGCGTCGACAACCAGACGCGCTCGGCGGTGCTCGAAGCAGTGAACCTGTTCCGTGCCCAGGTCGTCGACGTGGCGACCGACTCCCTGATCGTCGAGGTGACCGGCGACCCCGGCAAGATCCAGGCGATCCTCCGCGTGCTCGAGCCCTACGGCGTCAAGGAGCTCGCCCGTGCGGGCCTCCTCGGCATGGGCCGCGGACCGAAGAGCATCACCGACCGGGTGCGCTGAGCGCCCGTCACACCCTTCCCGGGCGCCGATGGTGCCCGGCACCGACCACAGAACCAAGGAGACACACCCTCGTGACTGACATCGTGTACGACGCCGACGCCGACCTGACGCTCATCCAGGGCAAGAAGGTCGCCGTCATCGGCTACGGCTCGCAGGGCCACGCCCACGCCCTCAACCTCCGTGACTCGGGTGTCGAGGTGAAGATCGGCCTGCAGGAGGGCTCGAAGAGCCGGCAGAAGGCCGAAGAGGCGGGCTTCGAGGTCCACACCCCGGGCGACGCCACCGCCTGGGCCGACGTCGTCGTCATCCTCGCGCCGGACCAGGTCCAGCGCATCGTCTACGCCGAGGACATCCGCCCGAACCTCAAGCCGGGCGCGACGCTCGTCTTCGGCCACGGCTTTAACATCCGCTTCGGCTACATCGAGGCGCCCGAGGGCGTCGACGTGTCGCTCGTCGCGCCGAAGGGCCCGGGCCACACCGTCCGTCGCGAGTACGAAGCCGGCCGTGGCGTCCCCGTGATCGTCGCCGTCGAGGTCGACGCGTCCGGTTCCGCCTGGGACCTCGCGTGGTCGTACTCCAAGGCGATCGGTGGCCTCCGCTCCGGCGGCATCAAGACGACCTTCACCGAGGAGACCGAGACCGACCTGTTCGGCGAGCAGGCCGTCCTCTGCGGTGGCACCTCGCAGCTCATCCAGTACGGCTTCGAGACCCTGGTCGAGGCGGGCTACCAGCCGCAGATCGCCTACTTCGAGGTCCTGCACGAGCTCAAGCTCATCGTCGACCTCATCTGGGAGGGCGGCCTCACCAAGCAGCGCTGGTCGATCTCCGACACCGCTGAGTTCGGTGACTACGTCTCCGGCCCGCGCGTGATCTCGCCGGACGTCAAGGAGAACATGAAGGCGGTGCTCGCGGACATCCAGAACGGTGCCTTCGCGAAGCGCTTCATCGAGGACCAGGACGCCGGCGCACCGGAGTTCAAGGCGCTCCGTGCCAAGGGCGAGGGCCACCCGATCGAGGCCACCGGCCGTGAGCTCCGCGCGCTCTTCGCGTGGAAGCAGAACGACGGCGACTACGTGGACGGCTCGGCCGCGCGGTAGTCTTCCGAGAACCACTCGATGACGAGGCGGCGGTGCACCTGCACCGCCGCCTCGCGATGTGACCCGAACGTTATGCAGCAGCTCTTCTCCAGCCCCGACGCCGCGGACCGGCGTCCCTCCGCCGTGCGCGCGGACGATTCCCGACACCCGTCGGCCGTGCTGCGCACCCGCGGTCAGGACCGCCCCGACCAGCATGGGATGATCGTTCGATGGCGGTGACGAAGCGAGCGGTCCACATCGGCGCCGGCAAGATCGGGCGCGGGTTCGTGGGCCAGTTCCTCGTGGCGAGCGGCTACGAGCTCACCTTCGTCGACGTCGACGAACGCGTGGTCTCGGCCCTGAACGAAGCCGGCCGGTTCGTGGTGCACGAGGTCGGCGAGATGCCGGTCGAGCACCTCGTTTACGGGTTCCGAGCGCTCAGCAGCAAGACCGACCGCGAGCGTGTGGTGCAGGCCATCGCCGAGGCCGACGTCGTGACCACCGCCGTGGGCGCACGCACGCTCCCGCTCGTCGCGCCGCTCATCGCCGAGGGCCTCGCGGCACGCCCGCTCGAGCGCGGCGACGTCACGATCGTGGCCTGCGAGAACGCGTTCAACGCGACCGACTCGCTGCACGCCAGCATCCGCCGTGCCCCGATCCTCGAAGACCGCGACATCGCCGCCGTCTTCGCGAACTGCGCGATCGACCGCATCGTCCCGGACCAGTCCGGGGTGCTCGGTCAGTCCGGCGGCCTCGACGTCGTGCTCGAACCGTTCTACGAGTGGGTCATCGAGCGCACCCCGTTCCTGGGCTCCGACGCCGAACCGCCGACGATCGAGGGCGTCACCTGGGTCGACGACCTGCAGCCGTTCGTCGAGCGCAAGCTCTACACGGTCAACACGGCGCACGCCACCGCCGCCTACCACGGCTACGTGCGGGGGATCCGGCTCATCCGCGAAGCACTCGAGGACGACGCCGTCCGCGCCGAGGTCGACGGGGTGCTCGCCGAGACCACCGCACTGCTGATCGCGAAGCACGGCTTCGACCCCGAGGACCACGCGCGCTACGTCGCCGCGAACCTCTCCCGCATCGCGAACCCGCACCTGCCGGACTCCACCGCGCGCGTCGGACGCAACCCGCTCCGCAAGCTGGGCCGTCGTGAACGCTTCGTCGGCCCCGCGTCGCAGCTCGCCGAGCGCGGCCTGCCCGTGGAGCACCTGCTCGGTGCCGTCCGCGTGGCGCTCGCATTCGACGACGAGAACGACCCGGAGTCGATCGAGCTGCACGCACTCCTGCGTTCCGGGGCGACGGCGCACGCGCTGACCGAGATCCTCACGGGCCTCATGGAGAGCCACCCGCTCTTCCCGGCCGTCCGCGACGTCGTCGCGGAGGTCCTCGCGACGCAGCCGGCCGACGTCTGACCTCGGCCTCCCGGCCGTCGCTGGTCCTCCCGGTGTCGGGTCCCTCGTAGAATCGGGGCATGACCACGGCAGCATCCCCACCAGACGGGTCGATCGACCCGGACGTGCCGAACGCCGTCGACACCGACGACGCCGCCCTCAGCTGGGGTGACGCCGACGACGCCACCCACGTCGACGCGGCGCACAACCCGGTGGCGGTGCGCGAGCGCGGCGAGCGGGACCCCGAGGCGCCCGAGACCTCCGGCGCGCTCGTCGGGTTCGGTGTCTTCGGAGGCCTCTACCTCCTCTACACGGTGGCCTGGCTCCTCACCGCGTCGACCGCGTACGTCTCCGGCGTCGACACGGTCCTCACGCTCTTCGTCGAGGTGCTCCGCTTCCTCGCGATCCTCGCGCCGGCACTCTGGTTCACGGTGGTGCTCTGGGCAGCGCGCAGCAGCCGCACGCGGACCCGCCTGCTCTGGATGCTCCTCGGCGCCGTCGTGCTCTTCCCCTGGCCGTTCCTCCTGACGCGGAGCTTCGGGTGACCGGGGCAGTGCCGGCGACGACCCGCCGGAACAGCGCCCCCGTGGTCGCGAAGATCGTGGTCTGGGTCGTGTTCGCGGCGCTGTTCGCGTACATGACGGTGCAGGCCGTCGGCAACCTGACGCAGATCAACCAGCGGGTGGACGCCTTCAACGCGTTCCTCCAGACGACCTCGGGCGGCGACTCGCTGCAGACCAGCACCCCGTGGCTGTGGCTCGTGCTCGACATCCTCATCGCGCCGGTCGCGTTCGTCGCGGCGATCGTCATCACCCGGCGTTCGAGCCTGCCCGTCACGATCGCGGTGTTCGTGGTCGCCTTCGCGGGCGCCGGCGCCCTCTGGCTCGACCTCCAGCTGTTCGTCCCGACGCTGCTGGACTTCTGACGCGACCCGCCCACGGCCAGGAGGCGCGGTGCGGCCCCGCCCCGCCCCTCCTGGCCGTCGTGTGGTTCTCCACAGGACCGCTCCCGCGGTCGTAACCACCGGCCCGCGTCGATAGCATGGTGGGATACCAACCGTCTCGAGTGAGGAAACAGCTGCTGTGTCGAAGCCGGTCGTCCTGATCGCCGAAGAACTCTCGCCCGCAACGGTCGACGCCCTCGGGCCCGACTTCGAGATCCGGAACGTGGACGGCACCGACCGTCCGGCGCTCCTGGCGGCGCTGTCCGACGCGCACGCCGTCCTCGTGCGGTCCGCCACCAAGATCGACGCCGAGGCGATCGCCGCGGCACCGGTCCTCAAGGTCGTCGCCCGCGCCGGCGTCGGCCTCGACAACGTCGACATCAAGGCCGCGACGACCGCCGGCGTGATGGTGGTGAACGCCCCGACCTCGAACATCATCTCGGCGGCGGAGCTCACGGTCGGGCACATCCTGTCGCTCGCACGGCACATCCCGGCCGCCCACGCCTCGCTGGCCGCCGGTGCGTGGAAGCGCTCGTCGTACACCGGTGTCGAGCTCTACGAGAAGACCGTCGGCATCATCGGCCTCGGCCGCATCGGCGCGCTCATCACCCAGCGGCTGCAGGCCTTCGGCGTGACGGTCATCGCGTACGACCCGTACGTCACCACCGCACGTGCGCAGCAGCTCGGGGTCGAGCTCGTCTCCCTCGAGGACCTGCTGCGTCGGGCGGACTTCACCACGATCCACATGCCGAGGACGCCGGAGACCCTCGGCATGATCTCGGACGACCAGTTCGCCCTGATGAAGCCGACCGCGTTCGTCGTGAACGTGGCCCGCGGTGGCCTGATCGACGAGGACGCCCTGCACCGGGCCCTCACGTCGAACACCATCGCCGGCGCCGGCCTCGACGTCTTCGTCGCCGAGCCCCCGAAGGACTCGCCGCTCCTGGCACTCCCGAACGTCGTCGTGACGCCGCACCTCGGCGCCTCCACCGACGAAGCGCAGGAGAAAGCGGGCGTCTCGGTCGCCAAGTCGGTCCGTCTCGCCCTCGGCGGCGAGCTCGTGCCCGACGCGGTCAACGTCGCGGGCGGGGTCATCGACCCGTACGTGCGCCCCGGCATCCCGCTCGTCGAGAAGCTCGGCCAGGTCTTCACCGCCCTCGCGACCTCGCCGGTCACGAGCATCGACGTCGAGGTGCACGGCGAGCTCGCCGAGTACGACGTCAGCGTGCTGAAGCTCGCGGCGCTCAAGGGCGTCTTCACCGACGTCGTCAGCGACCAGGTCTCCTACGTCAACGCTCCGCTCATCGCCGAGCAGCGCGGGGTCACCGTCCGCCTCATCACCGAGACCGACAGCCCCGAGTACCGCAACGTGCTGACGATCCGCGGTGCCCAGTCCGATGGCCCGGCGATCAGCGTCTCCGGCACGCTCACCGGCCCGAAGCAGGTCGAGAAGCTCGTCGAGATCAACGGGCACGACGTCGAGGTGCCGCTCGACCGGCACCACGTCGTCATGGAGTACACCGACCGTCCGGGCATCGTCGCGGTCTACGGCAAGGAGTTCGGCCAGGCCGGCATCAACATCGCCGCGATGCAGATCTCGCGCGAAGCCGCCGGTGGCCAGGCGCTGAGCGTCCTGACGGTCGACTCGCCCGTGCCGGCCGAGATCCTCGAGCACGTCCGCTCGGCGATCGACGCGTCCTCGCTCCGCGAGATCGACATCACGCTCTAGGGGAGTGGCGGACATGAGCAGCGCGCAGACGATCCGACTCGCGGTCATCCGTGGTGACGGCATCGGCCCCGAGGTCGTCGACGAGGCCCTGAAGGTCCTGCACGCGGTCCTGCCGGACGACCTCGTGGTGCAGGAGACCCCGTTCTTCCTCGGCGCCGCACGGTACCTGGAGACCGGCGACGTCCTGACCGACGACGACATGGCAGCGATCGCGCAGCACGACGCGATCCTGCTCGGCGCGGTCGGCGGTGACCCGCGTGACCCGCGGCTCGCCGGGGGCATCATCGAGCGTGGGCTGCTCCTCAAGCTCCGCTTCGCGTTCGACCACTACGTGAACCTTCGGCCGACGACGGTGCACCCGGCCGTCCCGACGCCGCTCGCCGACCCCGGCGAGGTCGACTTCGTGGTCGTGCGCGAAGGGACCGAGGGGCCCTACGTCGGCAACGGCGGCGCCATCCGGACCGGTACCCCGCACGAGATCGCGACCGAGGTCTCGTTGAACACCGCCTTCGGTGTCGAACGGGTCGTGCGGTACGCCTTCGCGCTGGCCGACCGACGCCCGCGTCGCCACCTGACCCTCGTGCACAAGAGCAACGTCCTGGTGCACGCCGGAGCCCTCTGGCAGCGCACCGTCGCGGCCGTCGGCGCCGAGTACCCGGACGTCACGGTCGACTACCAGCACGTGGACGCGGTCACCATCCACATGGTCCGCGACCCCGCACGGTTCGACGTCATCGTCACCGACAACCTGTTCGGCGACATCATCACCGACCTGGCCGGCGCGATCAGCGGCGGCATCGGTCTGGCGGCCTCGGGCAACATCAACCCGGACGGCACCTTCCCCAGCATGTTCGAGCCGGTCCACGGTTCCGCGCCGGACATCGCAGGTCAGCAGTTGGCCGACCCCACCGCCGCGATCCGTTCCGTCGCCCTGTTGCTCGACCACCTCGGTCGCGGTGACCTGGCGGCCGCGGTGACGGCTGCGGTGGAGTCCGACCTCGCCGACCGGGGCACCACGCCGCGTCGCACGGCCGAGATCGGCGACGCGATCGCCGCCGCGGCCACGGCACGCACCACCACCGCCTGAGAAGGAGTCCTCCCCATGAGCACCGACACCGCCTTCGGACTCGAGTTCGCCAGCACCCCGTCCGCCGACCGCCGCGCGGCTGCCGAGCGTGAGCAGATCCTCGCCGACCCGGGCTTCGGCAAGCACTTCACCGACCACATGGCGACGGTCGAGTGGACGCTCGACGACGGCTGGCACAGTGCGTCGATCCACCCGTACGGGCCGCTGTCCCTCGACCCGAGCGCGAGCGTCCTGCACTACGCCCAGGAGATCTTCGAGGGGCTCAAGGCCTACCGGCACGCGGACGGCTCGGTGTGGTCGTTCCGACCGGACGCCAATGCCCGACGCTTCCAGCGGTCCGCCCGACGCCTGGCGCTCCCGGAGCTCCCGGTCGAGGCGTTCGTCGAGTCGATCCGGCAGCTCGTGCAGACCGACGTCGACTGGGTGCCATCGGCACCCGAGACCAGCCTGTACCTGCGGCCGTTCATGATCGCGACGGAGTCGTTCCTCGGGGTCCGCGCGGCACAGGCCGTCGCGTACCACTGCATCGCGAGCCCCGCCGGTGCGTACTTCACCTCGGGCCCGAAGCCGGTGTCGATCTGGCTGTCGACGCAGTACGCGCGCGCTGGCAAGGGCGGGACCGGTGCGGCGAAGACCGGCGGCAACTACGCCTCGTCGCTGCTGCCCCAGCAAGAGGCCTACGAGCACGGCTGCCAGCAGGTGATGTTCCTCGACTCGGTGGAGGGCAAGTACCTCGAAGAGCTCGGCGGCATGAACGTCGTCCTGGTCAAGTCCGACGGCACCCTCGTCACGCCGGACTCCGACTCCATCCTCGAGGGGATCACGCGTGACTCGATCCTGCAGTTGGCCGAGGACCGCGGCCTGACCGTCGAGAAGCGCCGCGTGACCCTCGACGAGTGGCGTGACGGCGTCGCCGACGGCTCGATCACCGAGGCGTTCGCGTGCGGGACCGCCGCCGTCGTGACCCCGATCGCCGAACTCCGGGGTGACGGCTTCACGATCGGTTCGCCGACCGTGGGGGCCGGGGAACTCACGATGTCCCTGCGCGATGAACTCACCGACATCCAGTACGGCCGTCGTCCCGACCCGCACGGGTGGATGACCAAGCTGACCGACGCGTCCTGATCGACCGGCGGGCGTGGGTAGGGTCGAACGGTGAAGATCGCACGGTTCAGCAGCAAGGGTGAAGACCCCCGGTACGGCATCCTCGACGAGCGCGCTCTGGTGGTGCTCGCGGGAGACCCGATGTACCAGGGGTTCGAAACCACGGGGGAGCGCGTGGCACTCGCCGACGCCAAGCTCCTCGCACCCGTCATCCCGCGGTCGAAGGTCATCGGCGTCGGGCTCAACTACTCGGAGCACGCCTCCGAGATGGACGAACGCGCCGGCGACGACCCGGTGGTGTTCCTCAAGCCGAACACCTCGGTGATCGGTCCGGACGAGCCCATCCGCCTCCCGGCCGACATCGGACGCGTCGACCACGAGGGCGAACTCGCCATCGTGATCGGCTCGCTCGCGAAGAACGTCCGGCGCGAGGACTTCGCGAGCGTGATCCTCGGCTACACGATCGCCAACGACGTGACCGCCCGAGACCTGCAGGCTCGCGACGGTCAGTGGACCCGGGCGAAGGGCTTCGACACGTTCTGCCCGCTCGGCCCGGTGATCGAGACCGAGATCGACCCGTCGGACATCCGCATCGAGACCCGCGTCGACGGTGACCTCCGGCAGGCGGCCTCGACGAACGAGATGGTGCACGACATCCCGTCGCTCGTCGAGTTCGTGTCCTCCATCTGGACCCTCCTGCCCGGTGACGTCATCCTGACCGGGACTCCGGCCGGTGTCGGGCAGATCCGCGACGGTGAGATCGTCGAGGTCACCATCTCCGGCATCGGTTCGCTCAAGAACCCGGTCATCGCGCGGCACTGACAGCGCTCCCGAACGGCCCGTTCCCCCAGGTGGGGAGCGGGCCGTTCGTCGTTGCCGGGGGAGTGCCCAACCGCGGCGCGGAGGGCGACACGCCCGGGATGTGGGCCGGCTTGGCGCTGCCGTTCACCTCTGCGTAAAGTAATCACTCGTTGCCGCTGAGGCGGAGAACGGAACGGCCGAGACGATCACCGGGTTGAGAACCTGGAGATGCAGTCCGGACGGGGTCCCGCTCAGGCAACCAACTCCTCGGAAACACAACCTCTGGTTGTGCGCCCAGGATGTTGTACAAGACGAATGCCTCTCTGGCGGAACCTTTCGTGGGTCGAGCGGGGAGTGCGTCTGGTCCTTGAGAACTCAACAGCGTGCACATTGTCAATGCCAATTTATTGATTGACCTCGTGCCTGGTCGGCTTGCTGACTGGGTCATGAAGCAATTCCTTTTGGATTGAAGATTGTCAGTAGACAGTCAACAGTCAGAATCAACTCGGTCTGATGCCTTCGGGTGTTGGGTCTGTATTTTTTACGGAGAGTTTGATCCTGGCTCAGGACGAACGCTGGCGGCGTGCTTAACACATGCAAGTCGAACGATGATGCCCAGCTTGCTGGGTGGATTAGTGGCGAACGGGTGAGTAACACGTGAGTAACCTGCCCCTGACTCTGGGATAAGCGTTGGAAACGACGTCTAATACTGGATATGATCACTGGCCGCATGGTCTGGTGGTGGAAAGATTTTTTGGTTGGGGATGGACTCGCGGCCTATCAGCTTGTTGGTGAGGTAATGGCTCACCAAGGCGACGACGGGTAGCCGGCCTGAGAGGGTGACCGGCCACACTGGGACTGAGACACGGCCCAGACTCCTACGGGAGGCAGCAGTGGGGAATATTGCACAATGGGCGAAAGCCTGATGCAGCAACGCCGCGTGAGGGATGACGGCCTTCGGGTTGTAAACCTCTTTTAGTAGGGAAGAAGCGAAAGTGACGGTACCTGCAGAAAAAGCACCGGCTAACTACGTGCCAGCAGCCGCGGTAATACGTAGGGTGCAAGCGTTGTCCGGAATTATTGGGCGTAAAGAGCTCGTAGGCGGTTTGTCGCGTCTGCTGTGAAATCCCGAGGCTCAACCTCGGGCTTGCAGTGGGTACGGGCAGACTAGAGTGCGGTAGGGGAGATTGGAATTCCTGGTGTAGCGGTGGAATGCGCAGATATCAGGAGGAACACCGATGGCGAAGGCAGATCTCTGGGCCGTAACTGACGCTGAGGAGCGAAAGCATGGGGAGCGAACAGGATTAGATACCCTGGTAGTCCATGCCGTAAACGTTGGGCGCTAGATGTAGGGACCTTTCCACGGTTTCTGTGTCGTAGCTAACGCATTAAGCGCCCCGCCTGGGGAGTACGGCCGCAAGGCTAAAACTCAAAGGAATTGACGGGGGCCCGCACAAGCGGCGGAGCATGCGGATTAATTCGATGCAACGCGAAGAACCTTACCAAGGCTTGACATACACCGGAAACGGCCAGAGATGGTCGCCCCCTTGTGGTCGGTGTACAGGTGGTGCATGGTTGTCGTCAGCTCGTGTCGTGAGATGTTGGGTTAAGTCCCGCAACGAGCGCAACCCTCGTTCTATGTTGCCAGCGGGTTATGCCGGGGACTCATAGGAGACTGCCGGGGTCAACTCGGAGGAAGGTGGGGATGACGTCAAATCATCATGCCCCTTATGTCTTGGGCTTCACGCATGCTACAATGGCCGGTACAAAGGGCTGCGATACCGTAAGGTGGAGCGAATCCCAAAAAGCCGGTCTCAGTTCGGATTGAGGTCTGCAACTCGACCTCATGAAGTCGGAGTCGCTAGTAATCGCAGATCAGCAACGCTGCGGTGAATACGTTCCCGGGCCTTGTACACACCGCCCGTCAAGTCATGAAAGTCGGTAACACCCGAAGCCGGTGGCCTAACCCTTGTGGAAGGAGCCGTCGAAGGTGGGATCGGTGATTAGGACTAAGTCGTAACAAGGTAGCCGTACCGGAAGGTGCGGCTGGATCACCTCCTTTCTAAGGAGCATCTGGTCAGTGCTGGTCGCCCATTAGGGGTGGTTGGTTGCTGGTCCAGGCGCCTGTTTCGGACCGAACGTGTCCGACGGGTAGCTCATGGGTGGAACATTGACAGTGCAGTTGGGAGTGATGCTTCCGACCTCAGTACGCTCTGCTTGCAGGGTTGGGACGGGTCGGGGTGGAGCTGCTGACTGGTGCACGTTGTTGGGTCCTGAGGGACCAGGCTTCCTACTGTCACGTGAGTGGTGGTGGGGGTTGGGCCTACGGGTCCTTCGTCGGGCCAGGGTGAACCTACCGTTGTGGTGGGGGAGTGCTGGTGCCGATCGTATGTTGAGAACTACACAGTGGACGCGAGCATCTTTGATTCGCGTCATCCATGACCAGCCTTCGGGCTGCTGATTGGTGACGTTGGATCGCAATTTTAATCTTTGTGGTCAAGTTTCTAAGAGCAAACGGTGGATGCCTTGGCATCTGGAGCCGATGAAGGACGTAGAAATCTGCGATAAGCCTCGGGGAGCTGATAATCGAGCCTCGATCCGAGGATTTCCGAATGGGGAAACCCCGCCAGGCGTTTTGCGACCTGGTGACTCCCGCCTGAATATATAGGGCGGGTAGAGGGAACGTGGGGAAGTGAAACATCTCAGTACCCACAGGAAGAGAAAACAACATGTGATTCCGTGAGTAGTGGCGAGCGAAAGCGGATGAGGCTAAACCGATCATGTGTGATAGCCGGCGGGCGTTGCATGGTCGGGGTTGTGGGACACGTCACTCAGTTCTGCCGGACTGGGACGGTTACAGCGCATCATAGTCGAACCGGTTTGAAAGCCGGGCCGTAGTGGGTGCCAGCCCCGTAGACGAAATGGTGTTATGGCCGGATGTGTATCCCAAGTAGCACGGGGCCCGAGAAATCCCGTGTGAATCTGTCAGGACCACCTGATAAGCCTAAATACTCCCAGATGACCGATAGCGGACAAGTACCGTGAGGGAAAGGTGAAAAGTACCCCGGGAGGGGAGTGAAATAGTACCTGAAACCGTTTGCTTACAAACCGTCGGAGCCTCCTTAGTAGGGGTGACGGCGTGCCTTTTGAAGAATGAGCCTGCGAGTTAGTGATATGTGGCGAGGTTAACCCGTGAGGGGCAGCCGTAGCGAAAGCGAGTCTGAATAGGGCGTTTGAGTCGCATGTTCTAGACCCGAAGCGAAGTGATCTATCCATGGCCAGGTTGAAGCGACGGTAAGACGTCGTGGAGGACCGAACCCACTTCAGTTGAAAATGGAGGGGATGAGCTGTGGATAGGGGTGAAAGGCCAATCAAACTTCGTGATAGCTGGTTCTCTCCGAAATGCATTTAGGTGCAGCGTTGCGTGTTTCTCGCCGGAGGTAGAGCTACTGGATGGCCGATGGGCCTCAACAGGTTACTGACGTCAGCCAAACTCCGAATGCCGGTGAGTGAGAGCGCAGCAGTGAGACGGTGGGGGATAAGCTTCATCGTCGAGAGGGAAACAACCCAGACTACCAACTAAGGTCCCTAAGCGTGTGCTAAGTGGGAAAGGATGTGGAGTTGCACAGACAACCAGGAGGTTGGCTTAGAAGCAGCCACCCTTGAAAGAGTGCGTAATAGCTCACTGGTCAAGTGATTCCGCGCCGACAATGTAACGGGGCTCAAGCACACCACCGAAGTTGTAGATTTCGCACTATAGACAAGCCTTCGTGGTTCAGTCGTGCGGAGTGGTAGGAGAGCGTCGTGTGGCGAGTGAAGCGGCGGAGTGATCCAGCCGTGGACGCTACACGAGTGAGAATGCAGGCATGAGTAGCGAAAGACGGGTGAGAAACCCGTCCTCCGAAAGACCAAGGGTTCCAGGGCCAGGTTAATCCGCCCTGGGTAAGTCGGGACCTAAGGCGAGGCCGACAGGCGTAGTCGATGGACAACGGGTTGATATTCCCGTACCGGCGAACAACCGCCCAAGCTAATCCAGTGGTGCTAAGAGTCCTAACCCGGTACAACCGGATCCCTTCGGGGTGATGGTGGCCGGTCTAACGCTCGACCCCATGCTGGTGCGGTTAGCGTATGAACAGGTGTGACGCAGGAAGGTAGCTGAGCCAGGCGATGGTATCCGTAAGGTGAACCTGGTGTAAGGATGTAGGGCTGACGATAGGCAAATCCGTCGTCTGTACGCCTGAGATCCGACGCGTACCCGTAAGGGGAAATCAGTGATCCTATGCTGCCGAGAAAAGCATCGACGCGAGGTTGCAGCCGCCCGTACCCGAAACCGACTCAGGTGGTCAGGTAGAGAATACCAAGGAGATCGAGAGAATCGTGGTTAAGGAACTCGGCAAAATGCCCCCGTAACTTCGGGAGAAGGGGGGCCGGACACGTGACCGGATTTACTCCGTGAGCGTTGAAGGCCGCAGAGACCAGTGGGAAGCGACTGTTTACTAAAAACACAGGTCCGTGCGAAGTCGCAAGACGATGTATACGGACTGACGCCTGCCCGGTGCTGGAAGGTTAAGAGGAAGGGTTAGCCTTTGGGCGAAGCTCTGAATTTAAGCCCCAGTAAACGGCGGTGGTAACTATAACCATCCTAAGGTAGCGAAATTCCTTGTCGGGTAAGTTCCGACCTGCACGAATGGCGTAACGACTTCCCAGCTGTCTCAACCGCGAACTCGGCGAAATTGCACTACGAGTAAAGATGCTCGTTACGCGCAGCAGGACGGAAAGACCCCGTGACCTTTACTACAGTTTGGTATTGGTGTTCGGAGTGGCTTGTGTAGGATAGGTGGGAGACTGTGAAGCGGGCACGCTAGTGTTCGTGGAGTCATTGTTGAAATACCACTCTGGTCACTTTGGATGTCTAACGTAGGACCCTGATCGGGTTCATGGACAGTGCCTGATGGGTAGTTTAACTGGGGCGGTTGCCTCCCAAAGAGTAACGGAGGCGCCCAAAGGTTCCCTCAACCTGGTTGGCAATCAGGTGGCGAGTGTAAGTGCACAAGGGAGCTTGACTGTGAGACTGACAGGTCGAGCAGGGACGAAAGTCGGGACTAGTGATCCGGCAGTGGCTTGTGGAAGCGCTGTCGCTCAACGGATAAAAGGTACCTCGGGGATAACAGGCTGATCTTGCCCAAGAGTCCATATCGACGGCATGGTTTGGCACCTCGATGTCGGCTCGTCGCATCCTGGGGCTGGAGTAGGTCCCAAGGGTTGGGCTGTTCGCCCATTAAAGCGGTACGCGAGCTGGGTTTAGAACGTCGTGAGACAGTTCGGTCCCTATCCGCTGCGCGCGTTGGAAATTTGAGAAGATCTATCCCTAGTACGAGAGGACCGGGATGGACGAACCTCTGGTGTGTCAGTTGTTCTGCCAAGGGCACCGCTGATTAGCTACGTTCGGACCGGATAACCGCTGAAAGCATCTAAGCGGGAAGCCGTCTTCGAGATGAGATTTCCATGCACCTTGAGTGTGAGAGGCTCCCAGCAGACTACTGGGTTGATAGGCCGGATGTGGAAGCGGGGACTAACGACCCGTGGAGCTGACCGGTACTAATAAGCCGAAGACTTGATAACACACTGATTTCCGTGCACTTGTTGCACGGGCTCGCGTCCACTTTGTGGTTCCCGACAGACGATCGGGAATCGAAACTGAATACACCGCTCTGCCCTCTTCACCGAGGGCAGCAGTCGGAACAGCTTTGAGACCAGATCATGGTCGAAGGTGTTCCGGTGGTCATAGCGAGAGGGAAACGCCCGGTCACATTCCGAACCCGGAAGCTAAGCCTCTCAGCGCCGATGGTACTGCAAGGGGGACCTTGTGGGAGAGTAGGACGCCGCCGGACTTAACGGAGAAACACCAGGGAACCCCTGACCATTCGTGGTCAGGGGTTTTCTGCGTTCACGGCCCCTCCACAGGGCAGGTGGGAGGGACTGACGCCGCGGTAGGGTTGTCGGGTCATGACTGCGCCATTCACCACTTCCTCCGGCTCCGACATCCGCGTCCGCTTCTGCCCGAGCCCGACGGGGACCCCGCACGTGGGGCTCATCCGCACCGCGCTCTTCAACTGGGCCTACGCTCGCCACACCGGCGGCAAGCTCGTGTTCCGCATCGAGGACACCGATGCCGCCCGCGACAGCGAGGAGTCGTACGGGCAGATCCTCGACGCGCTCCGCTGGCTGCGGCTCGACTGGGACGAGGGCGTGGACGCCGGCGGCGAGCACGGACCGTACCGGCAGTCTGAGCGCACCGCGATCTACGACGATGTGATCGCGAAGCTCAAGGAGTCGGGTCACATCTACGAGTCCTTCGTCACGCCGGACGAGATGGAAGCCCGGAACAAGGCGGCCGGTCGTGACCCCAAGCAGGGCTACGACAACCACGAGCGCGACCTGACCGATGCCGAGCGCCAGGCGTTCCGCGACGAGGGCCGCGAGCCGGCGCTCCGCCTGCGGGTCCCCAACCGTGACCTGAGCTTCGACGACCTGGTGCGCGGGGAGATCACCTTCAAGCAGGGCACGTTCCCCGACTTCGTGGTGGTCCGTCCGAACGGCAAGCCGCTGTACACGTTCACGAACCCGGTCGACGACGCCCTGATGGGCATCACGCACGTGCTCCGGGGCGAGGACCTGCTGTCGTCGACCCCGCGCCAGATCGCCCTCTACGAGGCGCTGTACGAGATCGGCCTCGCGCCCTCCATCCCCGTGTTCGGACACCTGCCGTACGTGATGGGGGAGGGCAACAAGAAGCTGTCGAAGCGTGACCCCGAGTCGAACCTGTTCCACCACCGCGCCGCCGGCATGATCCCGGAGGGGCTCGTCAACTACCTGGCGCTCCTCGGCTGGTCGATCGGGCCCGACCGCGACGTGTTCTCGATCGACGAGATGGTCTCGGCGTTCGACGTCACCGACGTGAACCCGAACCCGGCCCGCTTCGACCACAAGAAGGCCGAGGCGATCAACGGGGACCACATCCGTCTGCTCGCTCCCGAGGACTTCCGGTCGCGTCTGCTGCCGTACCTGTCGGAGTTCATCAGCGACCCGGCGACCCCGGAGCAGCTCGAGGTCCTGACCAAGGCGGCTCCGCTCGTGCAGGAGCGCATGCAGCTGCTCGGCGAGGCGCCGGCGATGCTCGGCTTCCTGTTCACGTCCGACGCCGACCTCGTGGTCGAGGACGACGCCCTGGCCTCGCTCAAGGGCGACACGGCGACGGTCCTGACCGCGAGTACCGCCGCGCTCGAGGGCGTCCAGGACTGGACCACCGAGGCCATCGAGGGTGCGCTCCGTGCGGCCCTCATCGACGAGCTCGGCCTGAAGCCCCGCGTCGCCTTCGGCCCGCTGCGCGTGGCAGTGTCCGGACGCCGGATCAGCCCGCCGCTGTTCGAGTCGATGGAGATCCTGGGCAAGGAGTCCACCCTGACCCGGCTCCGCGCCCTCGCGGCGCGCTGACCGACCGTGAGCAGCACGGAGCACGCCGACCAGGTCATGCACGACGTCGCGGTCATCGGCGCCGGGCCGGCCGGGCTGAGCGCTGCGCTCAACCTGGTCCGTGCGAAGCGCACCGTGCTGCTCGTCGACGCGAACCGACCCCGGAACGCCGCGACGCTGCGGTCGCACGGGTTCCTGACGCGGGACGGCATCTCGCCGCTCGAACTCCGCAAGCTCGGGCGGACCGAGGTCGAGGGGTACCCGGAAGCGACGGTCGTCCAGTCCGTCGTCGACCTGGTGGCCCCGGACGCCGACACGGACACCTGGCGGGTGCACGGCTCGTGGCGCGGCACCGAGCTCGAGGCCCGCGCCCGGACGGTCGTCGTGGCGACGGGGTTGCGTGAGGAGTTCCCGGCGCTGCCGATGCTGCGTGCGTTCTACGGCACCGCGGTGCACAGCTGCGTCGAGTGCGATGCGTACGACAAGGCCGGGCAGCCGCTCGCGTTCATCTGCGAGACCGACGACGTGGTCGATCGGGCGCTGCTCATCGCCGCGTGGACCGATGACCTGATCGTCTACACGAACGGGGTGGCGCCGCTCGACGACTCCGGCCGCGCTCGGCTGGCCTCGGTGGGGATCGTCGTGGACGAGCGGGTCGTCGAGGACCTCGAGGGCGATCGCTCCGGGATGACCGGCGTCCGGCTCGCCGACGGCCACGTCGAGCCGCGGACCGGTGGGTTCGTCCGACCGGTGTGGCACGCCGACCTCGACTGGCTGGGCACCGGCGCCACCACGAGTCCGAGCGCAACGAGCGGGAACACGGCCGCGAACGGCGACACGCCCGGAGCGCTCGACGGGCTCCAGCGCGACACGCAGGGACTCCTCGTGGTCGACCGGGTTGGGCGGACGTCCGTCCCGGGGCTCTACGCCGTGGGAGACGTCACGCCTCCCGGGCCGGAGCAGCTCATCGTCGCCGCCGGACACGGAGCCGCGACCGCCGCCGCCGTGCACCGAGACCTGGTGGGTGGTCTTGCGGACCTCCGGGATGCTGTACAGTAGTTGATCGTGCCCCGGGTGACCGGGCCAGAAGGCCGACAGGCCTTTTGGGGTATGGTGTAATTGGCAACACAGCGGTTTCTGGTACCGTCGTTCTTGGTTCGAGTCCAGGTACCCCAGCACTCGACGAACAGCCCCCGGGACATCCCGGGGGCTGTTCTCGTTGCCGGGACCTTCTCGTTCAGAGCGTCCTCATCGGCGATGCACGGCGCATCCACGGTCGCGCCACGGCTGATCCGGAGGTTGCGCGGAACCGCACGATCCCCGAGCCGGGCGAGCCGCCGTGCGGACGGCGCCCACGGCGGTGGACCGGTCGTTCCGGAGTCGTACCGTCCGTGGCGGGCGCAGGCCGCGCCTCCAGGCCGGTTGCGGTTCCCCGCACCGGGCCGGAGCCTGCTCGCGGGCCGGGGGAACGCGGACCTACGGTCGGAGGACCGTCGCGGGAGTCGTGGCGGTCCGCTGCTGAGCACCCGAGGTGTCATCGTGACCTCCGTCGACCCGCTGACGACCGTCGATCCCTGGAACCACCCAGCAGCCGTGCCCGCGGCGGCCGACCACTCCGTCCTGGACCGCTGGGACCGGGTGGTGGCGCTCCGGGGCGACGCCGCCGCGCTCGCGGGGGACGGCCGTCCGTACACCTACGGCGAAGCGGACCGGGCCTCGCGCGCGGTGGCCGCAGCCCTGGCCGTGACGCTCCGACCCGACGACCACAGCGGCGCCGGCGTCGGCGACACCCCGGGCGGGGCATCGAAGCCGGTCGGGCTGATGGCGGGGCAGTCGACCGAGGCCGTGATCGGCATCCTCGCGCTGGTGCGTGCCGGACGGACCGTGGTGGTGCTCGACGACCACCTGCCCGCAGCACGGCTGGCACACGTGGCCCGGCTCGCCGGCGTCGACGAGATCGTCGCCGACACCGAGCGTGCAGCGCTGGCCGCCGACGTGGTCGCGGAACGGGACGGCCGGGTGCACGCACTCGGCGAACTGCTGGACGCGGGCGAACCGGGCGCGGCCCCGTCGGCGGACACCGTCGGCGTGCGCCCCGGCGGGCGGGACCCCTTCGCCATCGTCTTCACCTCCGGCTCGACCGGCATGCCGAAGGGCGTCGTCCTGACGCACCGGCAGCAGATCGCCGACGCCGAGCAGGACGCGGTCGCGCTCGGCCTCGGCCCGGGCGACCGGCTCGGTGTCGTCCTGCCGCTGTCGTTCGCGGCCGGGCTCCTGTTCTCGTTCGACACGTTGCTCTGCGGCGGCACCATCGTGCTGCTCGAGCCGCGTGAACTCGGTGTCGAGCGGCTGCTCGGACGGTTCCGGGACGACGACGTGAACGTGCTCGTCTGCACCCCGCACCTGCTGCGCTCGATCGTCGGGTCGCAGAACGCCCCCGGGTCGCACGGGACCGCCGCCGGGACCGCACCGGTGCTCGGCGGGCTGCGCTTCCTGATGACCACGGGCGAGTCCGTCACCGGCGCCGACCTCGCCGCGGCCCGACCCCACCTGGACCCGGACACGCTGCTCCTGAACGCCTTCGGCTCGAGCGAGACCGCGTGCGTCGCGTACTGCCCGGTGGCACCGGGCGAGCCGGTGCCCGAGGGCGTCGTGCCCGCCGGGTGGCCGTTGCCCGGCAAGACGGTCCTCGTGCTCCGAGAGGACGGCAGCCCTGCCGACCCGGGGGAGACCGGCGAGCTCGTCGTGGTCTCCGACGCCCTGACCGCGGGCTACTGGGGTGCGCCGGAGAAGACCGCCGAACGGGCGGGACACACCGGCGAGGCCGAGGCCGTCGCCGGCATCCCCGTCGGGACCCCGAGCTGGCGGCAGGGCGACCTGGCACGCGTCGACCCCGACGGCCGGCTCGTGCTGCTCGGCCGATCCGACGACGCCGTGAAGGTCCGCGGCTACCTGGTCGAGCCGAGTGAGGTCGAGGCGGCGCTCCGCGCGGTCCCCGAGGTGCACGACGCGGTCGTGACGGCACAGGTCGACCCCGGTTCCGTCACCCGGCTCGTCGCCTACGTGGTCGGTCGCCCGGGGCACCGCACCCCGGCCCCGGGTGCGCTCCGACGGGCGCTCCGTGAGCGGCTGCCCGAGTACATGGTGCCGGCGTCGATCGTGCCGATGACCGAACTGCCGCGGAACGAGCGCGGCAAGGTCGACCGGGCCGAACTCCCCGGGGCGCCGAGCGTCGAGACCGAGATGGTCGAGGGCGAGTACGACCAGTGGGAGCTCGTCGTGGGACAGATCTGGGCCGAGGTGCTCGGCCTGCGGGGCGTGCACCTGGACGAGGACTTCTCCGCCCTCGGCGGCGACTCGCTGTCCGCCGAGGAGATGCTCGCCGTCGTGCAGGACCGGCTCGGGGTCGACCTGCGCTCCTCGGACGTGCTCGAGCACCCGACGCTCCGCGCCTTCGCCCGACGGGTGCGGAGCGGCACGAGCGCGCTGCCGAGCCACCCCGACGTCGTCAAGGTGTCCGGCGCGCGCGAGTCCGGCCGTCCGCCGGTGTTCTGCTTCGCCGGCGGTGGTGCGCTCGCCCTGACGTTCCTGCCGTTGTCCCGCTACCTGCCCGAGCACGACGTGTACGCGTTCCAGCAGCACGGCCTCGAGCGTCGGGGTATGCCGGACTGGAGCATCCAGGCCAGCGCCCGCCGGTACGTCGCCCTGATGCGCATCGTGCAGCCGCGCGGACCGTACCTGCTGGTCGGCCACTCGCTCGGCGGGCTGATCGCGCTCGAGATCGCCCGGCTGCTCACCGAGAGCGGCGAGCAGGTCGAGCACATCGCGCTGCTGGACACCTACCTGCCGCGGACCGGGGCCGAGGGGGTCCGGCAGCACTTTGGACGGCTCGAGCCCCGCGAACACCGCAATCCCGCAGTCCGGGCCGTCAACCAGCGCCTCGCCGGGGTCGTCCGGCGGGTCATGCCGTCCGGCATGTCGTGGGGCGAGCACGTCGCGAAGCGCGCGCGGGCCTACAGCGCTGGTGTGCTGCGGCACGGCGGGCAGAAGGACTTCGATGCCTTCTTCGACCAGGCCGAGCTCGTCACCCGGCGGCACCACCCGACGCCGTTCCACGGACGGGCGACGTACGTGCTCGCCGATGCGAACCCGGACGCGACCGGCTGGTCCGCGCTGCTGCGCGGGCGGACCGAGACCGTGCGGATCGCGGCCGAGCACAGCTCGCTGCTGCGGGAACCGCACGTGTCCGACCTCGCGACGGCGTTGCGTGCGGCGTTCGCGACGGAGGGCGCGGGCCGGAACTGAGCCGCTGCGCACATCGAGTGAGCAGAAGACGTCGCCTCCGCAGTCCGGAGGCGACGTCTTCTGTTCACCGGGTGCGGTGGTCGCGACCAGGAAGCGGACGGGAGGCGCGGGGCGGGCTGGCACCGCGCCTCCAGTCCGCCTGTCGGTGCGTCCACGGCACGTGGCCGGCACGCGGTGTTGCGGGTTTCCGTATCCGCACCCGGGTGTCCGCAAGGGACCGCACCGCGCATTGACCGCCTGCCAGCCCGCGACGATGGTTGGACACGCGGGGGAGAGTACCCACTCACCTGCGAAGCCGGCGGCGTCGTACCCGCGTCCCGCTGCTCGACCGACGACGGTCACCGTCGTCGATGCGTCATCCGAGGACGCTCCGCTCGTCACACGAGCCACAACCCGACAGCAACCCTGACCCGACAGGACCGCGCCCATGCCCGCACGTACCGTTCGCCCCGCAGACCCGAGGGTCTCCGTCGTCATCCCGGCGCGGAACGAGGCCCGAAACCTCGAGATCATCCTGCCGAAGCTCCCGCCGGTGTACGAGGTGATCCTGGTCGACGGCAACTCCGTCGACGACACCATCGCCACCGCGCAGCGCGTGATGCCCGACATCCGCGTCGTGCACCAGACCCGCAAGGGCAAGGGCAACGCCCTCGCCTGCGGGTTCGAGGCCGTCACCGGCGACGTCGTCGTCATGTTCGACGCCGACTGCTCCGCCGACCCGGACGAGATCCCGCGCTTCGTGCAGGCACTCGTCGAGGGCGCCGACGTCGCGAAGGGCACCCGCTACTCGCTCGGCGGCGGCAGCGACGACATCACGATCGTCCGCAACCTGGGCAACCGTGGCCTGAACATGCTCTGCAACATCATCCTCGGCACCCGCTACAGCGACCTCTGCTACGGCTACAACGCCTTCTGGGCGGACGTCCTGCCGGAGATCGGCCTGCTGTCCTCCGAGCTGCCGAAGCCGTCCGACGGCTCGATGCTCTGGGGCGACGGGTTCGAGATCGAGACTGTGCTCACCTGCCGCTGGTCGGCCGCCGAGCTCGCGATCACCGAGGTCCCCAGCCACGAGAAGCTCCGCGTGCACGGCTCGAGCAACCTGAACGCCGTGACCGACGGCATCCGGGTGCTGAAGTCGATCATGCACGAGCGTCGTCGCGCCGCGATCGGTCGCTCCGAGGTCCGTCGTGCCGCGATGAGCGTCGTGCCGCCGGCCGAGCAGCTGGCCGCCGTGCCGCACGCCGCAGCACCGCACGCTTCCGCACCGCACGCCGCGGTCCACGCGGCCGGGCACGCCCCGCTTGGCGCCCCCGTCGCCGCCGTGGCCGCCGTGGCCAGCCTCGAGGAGGAAGTCGCGTGACGACCGTCGCGGTCGTCATCTGCGCCTACACCCAGCAGCGCTGGGGCGACCTGCAGGACAGCGTCGAGTCCGCCAAGCGCCAGCCAGAGGCCCCCGAGGTCGTCGTCGTGATCGACCACGAACCCGAGCTCCTCGCCCGCGCCGCGGCGCGCTGGCCCGAGCTCCGCGTCGTCCCGAACACCGAGGACCGCGGCCTGTCCGGCGCCCGCAACACGGGCGTCGCCCTCACCGACGCCGACGTCGTCGCGTTCCTGGACGACGACGCAACGGCCGACCCGGACTGGCTCGGCCACATGCTCACCGCCCTCGAGGACCCGGACGTCGTCGGCGTCGGCGGCCGGGCCACACCGTCCTGGCCCACCGCCACCGGTGCCGGCCCGTACGCCGACGAACTCCTCTGGATCGTCGGCTGCTCCTACCGCGGGCTACCCGAGACCCCCGGCGACGTGCGCAACGTCATCGGATCGAGCATGGCGTTCCGCCGCGACGCGATCCTGCTCGCCGGCGGGTTCCGCTCCGGCATCGGCCGCGTCGGCAACCAGCCGCTCGGCTGCGAGGAGACCGAACTCTGCATCCGCATCGCCCAGGCCCGTCCCGGTGCGCGGATCCGGCACGAACCGGGCTCGAACGTCTCGCACCGGGTCTCCCCGGACCGCGTGACGATGCGCTACCTGCGCCGTCGCAGCTACTACGAGGGCATCTCGAAGGCCGTCCTGAGCCGTCGCGTCGGCACGGGTGACTCGCTCGCCAGCGAGTCGACGTACCTGACGAAGGTCATCCCCGGAGCGGTGCTGCGCGAACTGCGCCACATCGGTCGTGGCGGTGCCCTGCGTGCCTTCGCGATCGTGCTCTCCGTCGCGTCGACCGTCACCGGCTACGCCGTCGGGCGTGTCCTCGGTGGCGTCGTCGTCCGCACCCCGGCGGCCGCCCCCGCCCCCCAGCCGGTGGGGACGCGGTGACCCGCGCGACCCTGGCGATGGTCCTCTCGCCGGTCGTGACCGGGCCGCTCGTCCCCACCTGGGACGGCGCGCTCTGGGTCGGCGAGGTCGACCGTGCCGACGTGCACGCGTCCAGCCACCGTGACGTGGTCGCACTCGAGGGCGCCGCGGGCTACCGGCGCGCTCGACTGCTCGTCCGCGACCACGGCGAGCCCCTCGGCTTCGTCGAGGCCGAGATCACCGAACGCCGCCGCATCGGCGGCACCATCGACGTCCGTGCGCTGCAGCGCGCGATCCGGCCCATGCCGGCACCCGAGCGTCGGCCGGCAGCAGGTCTGGTGCTGCCGTCCGTCACCGTGGTGCTCTGCACGGACGGCGCCGCCGGCACGACCATGCGGTCGGTGCTCGCGAACGGGCACCCCGACTTCGACGTCGTGGTCGTCTCGCACGGCGCCGACGACGGCGGTGTGGCGACCGTCGACATCAGCGGACGCCGCGTCACCACCATCCCGGCACCCGAGGGTGGCCTCGCCGCCGCGCGGAACGCCGGTCTGCTCGTCGCGACCGGCGACGTCGTCGCCTTCGTGGACGAGGGCGCCGTCGTGGACGGTGACTGGATCGCCGCGATCGCCCGCGCCTTCGCGGCCGACCCCGACGTGGCCTGCGTCACCGGGCTCGTGCCGAGTGCCGAGCTCCGGACGCCGGCGCAGCGCTGGCACGACGACCGCACCCCCGGTGGGCGGACCGTCCGCCGGCGGGTCTTCCGGCTCGACGAACCGGTCGACGGCCTCCCGCTGCACCCCTTCGCCGCCTCGGCCTACGGCACCGGCGCGAACCTCGCCGTGCACCGCGCGACCGCGCTCCGGATCGGCGGGTTCGACACCGCCTTCGGTCCCGGCACCCGCGTCGGCGGCGGCGACGACCTCGACCTCTTCACACGACTGCTGTTCGCCGGATCCGCGATCGCCGTCGAACCGGCCGCGATCGCGTGGCAGCGATCGGCGGACGACGTCGCGTCGCTCCGCGCCGCCGCTGCCGCGCACGGCCACGGACTCGGAGCCTGGATGACCAAGAACGCCATCGACCGCGACACGCTGACCGCATCGGTGGACGCAGCGCCCGAGGCGCTCAGCGCCTTCGCACGACTCGGCCTCGAACAGGGCGACCGTGCGACGGACATCGCCGGCGACCAGCCCGGTGACGCGGACCGCGTACCCGACGCGGTCGACGCCGAGTTCGCCGCCACCCAGCGGCGGCTGCGCGGGGTCGAGCAGCGCTCGGTCCTGACGGCGCCGTTCCTGGCGCTCGTCGAACGCCTGCGTGGCGGCGGCACGATCGACCGCAACGCCGGTGGTCGCCACGAGCTCCGGCACGGTCTGGCCTCGGCCGGTCCCGCCCGCCCGCTCGCGGTGGACGCGATGAGCCCGATCGCACGACTCACCGCAGCGGCGATCGTCGTCCTGACGCTCCTCGTCGCCGGGGTCGCTGCGATCGCCGGACTCCCGGTGCTGCGGGGGAGCGCGATCGGCGTGTACCTGTTCGCGCTGCTCGGCGTCGCACCCCTCCTGCTCGTCCGCCCGATGCCGCTGGCACGCTTCAGCGTCTTCGCGGTCACGGCGTCGCTCGTCGGCACGATCGGCATCGGCTACACAATGGCGACGTTCCAGCTCTGGAACCCGACGGTGCCGTTCGTCGGGGTCGTCGTACTCACCGCCGTCGCCCTCGCGATCGCGGTGCCGCGTGACGTCGCCGAACTGCAGCGCGCCCGCCTCGAGCCGGCCGCCGAGGGCGCCACGGCCCGTCGCTGGACCACCACCGACACCGTCACCGCCGGCTCGGTCGTCGGCCTGCTCGTCATCGTCGTCGCCGCGCTCACGCACATCGGCGACCCGGTGCCGGACGGACTGTTCGGCTCGCTCGGCCCGGGCCTGGTCATCGGACTGGCGATCGTCGTCGCCGCTGCCGTCGTCGCCCTGGTGCGCGGTCGCGGACTCGCGATCCCGGTCGTCGTGCTCGGCGGGTCGATCCAGCTCGCACAGGCCATCACGTACGGCATGCCCACCGTGATGGCGGCCGCCCGCCACATCGGTGTGCTCGAGTACATCCGCCGCTGGGGCTCGACCAACCCGGCCGCCGACATCTTCCAGACGTGGTCCGGCCTGTTCGCCGGTGGCGCCTGGGTCGCGGACGTCGGCGGGATTGGCAACGCGATGACCATCGCCGCGTGGGTCCCCGTCCTGCTGGCCTTCAGCACGACGATCGCCGTCGGTGTCCTGGCCGCCAACTGGCTGCCGGGGAACCGTCGCCCCTGGATCGCCGCGTTCCTGACCGCGATGACCGGCTCGCTCAACACGACGTACTTCTCGCCGCAGTCGGTGGGTATCCTGATGTCCCTGGTGATCCTCGTGCTGGCCGTCGGCCCGCTGCGACGCACCGCGGTGACCGCCGCCGACGGCGTCCGCTCGACGATCCTGCGCGCCCGCCGCGTCGGCCTGTCCCGGATCATCGCCATCACGCTGATCGCCATCGTGCTGGTCGTCACCCACCAGATCTCGCCGTACCTGACGGTCGCCGCACTCGTGACGCTCATCGTGTTCCGACTGCTCCGCCCCTGGTGGCTACCCGTCGTGGTGCTCGTCCCCGCCGTCGGCTTCGCCCTGCTGAACGACGACATCCTCGGCAAGTTCCTGTCCCTGGGAGCCGTCGGCAAGGTGCTCGACAACGTGCAGCCGCCGTCGCACGACATGACGGTCCTGCCGAAGCCGCTCGTCACACGGCTCGCGTTCGACATCCCCGCGGCGGCCCTCGTGGTCCTCGGTCTCGTCGCCGTGATCACCGTGCTGATGCGCCGCGACCGCGTGCACTGGGGACTGCTGGCCACGGCGGCGAGCCCGATCTCGCTGCTCGTCGCGACGAACTACGGCCAGGAGGGCATCTTCCGCGTCGTGCTGTTCGCGACACCGTGGATCGCGATCCTGGCGGCGGGGCTCCCGATGCCCAGCGGCCGGCTGGCTCCCGTCGGTCGACTCGTCACCCGTACGGTGCGGCCCACGGCGGTCAAGGTCGTCGTCGCTGCGGCCGCGGTCGCCGCGATGGTCGGGATCGGCGCGTTCGGTCAGACCGCCCTCGACTGGAACCGCGTCCCGACGCGCAGCCAGTCGGCGGCGACGCAGTTCTACGACGCGACCGCGCCGAAGGGCTCCCTGATGCTGCTGACCGGTTCGGCGAACGCCGTCCCGAGCAACACCGGCGCACGCTACTTCGACGTCGGAGCGCTGTCCCGCGAGGTCCTCGGGGCGTACCCGGAGCCGGAGGGCTACGACGCCGAGGCCGACGTGTCCACGATGACCCGCCAGCTCGTCCTGGACTGGCCGGCGACGAAGTACTACGCACTGGTCGCCGAACCCTTCGGCGCCTACGACGAGCGGTACGGGTACCAGACCGACGCCGACTACCAGGAGCTCGCGGCCGCGATGGCCGACTCGCCCTACTGGAAGCGCGTCTTCGGCTCCGGCACCACCGCCGTCTACGAACTGACCCAGGCAGGACTCGCACATGCCACGAACTGAACACCGCACGACCCGGGCCGCCCGGCGGACGTGGCGCACGCGCGCCACGTCCGCCGCGGCGGTCCTGGGGGTCCTGGCGGTCGTCGCCGTCATCGCCGGACCCGGCGGTGCGATGTCCGCCGACGCACGAGGTCGGAAGACACCGCCGCCGAGCACGCCGACCAGCACGCAGACGCCCACGCCGACGCCCAGCAGCACCCCGACGGGTGGCACGGCCGCCGCGAACGCCGACTGCAGCGCCGGTCGGGTCCTCACGATGGTGGCGCACGCCGACGACGACCTGCTGTTCTCAGGCACCGAGCTCCGTGCGGACATCGACGCCGGCAAGTGCGTCCGTTCGGTCATCGTCACCGCGGGTGACGCCGGCAAGCCCGCCTGGTACTGGCAGTCCCGCGAGAACGGGTTGATGGCGTCGTACGCGTCGATCGCCGGCGTCTCGTCGAACTGGACCGCCGGACAGCTCTCGGTCGCCAGCCACACGCTCCGTACGGCGACCCTGACGACGGCCCCGCGGCTCAGCCTGGTGTTCCTCGAGCTGCCGGACGGCAACATCGACGGCTCCGGCTTCGCGGCCACGGGCAGCGAGAGCCTGGAGAAGCTCTCCGAGGGCCAGATCTCCACGATCCACACCGTCGCCGGGGCTGCCCAACCGACCTCCTTCTCGCTGACCGACCTGCGCGCGACGTTCTCCGGGCTCGTCACGGGGTACGCGCCGACCGAGATCCACACGCTCGACCACGGCGGCACGTACGGCGACGGCGACCACAGCGACCACCACACCGTCGCGTACCTCGCCGACCAGGCGCAGTCCGCGTACACGGCGGCGCACACGTTCACGGGCTACCTCGGGTACCCGATCGCGGACCGCCCGTCGAACCTGAGCTCCGCGCAGACGGCCGCGAAGGCCGCCGCCTTCTTCGCGTACGCCGCGTACGACGGTGAGACCTGCGGGTCCACCTCCGCCTGCGCATCGCGCCCGGAGGGCTCCTGGTTGAGCCGCCAGTACGCCGTCGGCTCGTCGGCCCAGCCCCCGACGGACCCGCCGACCTCGCAGGGCACCGACGTCACCGCCGGCGCGACCGTCACCGCGAGCGCCGAGAACCCGGCCGACGGTCAGACCGCCGTGAAGGCCGTCGACGGCGTCGTGAGCGGCTACCCGGACGCCCCGACGGCCGAGTGGGCGGCGCCCGGTGGCCGGGCGGGCACGTGGATCCAGCTGAACTGGTCCGCCGGCACGACCCTGCACGAGATCGACCTGGCGGACCGACCGAACAGCGACGACCAGGTGACCGGTGGCACGCTGACGTTCTCCGACGGCACCAGCGTCGCCGTCCCGTCGCTCGACAACGGGGGCGCCGTGCAGCGTGTCGCGTTCAGCGCCCGCCAGGTCACCTGGGTGCGGTTCACGGTCGGTTCCGTGAGCAGCACGACCCGGAACGTCGGCCTCGCCGAGATCCGGGCGTTCCGGCCGGCGGACACGACGACGCCGACGCCGGCGGACGTCACCGGTTCGGCCACCCCGACCGCCGCGTGGGACGACCAGTCCACCGGGCAGACCGTCGCGAAGGCCGTCGACGGCGTCGTGTCGGGCTACCCCGACAACCTGACGGCCGAGTGGGTCGCCCCGTGGGGCCGGACCGGGGTGTGGATCCAGCTGGACTGGGCCGCCTCGCAGCGCCTCGGTCGGATCGTCCTGCACGACCGTCCGAACAGCTCGGACCAGGTCACCAGCGGCACCCTGACGTTCTCGGACGGCAGCCAGGTCGCGGTCGGCACCCTGCCGAACGGCGGCGACGCCCTGACGGTCGACTTCACCCCGCGTGACGTCACCTGGGTGCGGTTCACGGTGACGGGCGTCTCGAACAGCACGGGCAACGTCGGACTCTCCGAGATCCGCGCGTGGACGACCGGGTGACCGACGACCAGGGTGACGGCCGGGAGGCCCGCCCCACCTGGTCGGAGCACGTCGCCGACGACGCAGCGTCGGCCCACGGCGCCCCACCGGCACACGGTCGCGGCCTGTCCCGGCACCGGCCCCCGCGGCGCCCCGGCACCCGCCGGACCGCGCTCGCGGCCGGCGCCCTGCTCGTGGCTGCCGGCATCGTCGCCGGCACCACGACCGCGACCACCACGGCGAACGGTGACGACGTGACCCTCGACGACCCGAGCGGCGTCTCGATGCCGAGTTCCGAGCCCGAGGGGTGGACTCGGGTGTTCGGCGAGGACTTCGCCGACGCCGCCACGAACCGGACCTTCGAGTCCCGGTACTCAGACCGGTTCGTCGCCTACCACGGGTTCGCCGACACCGCGGGGACGGGGCGCTACCAGGCGTCGACCCTGTCGACGCACGACGGCGTGCTCGACGTGCGCCTGCGGACCACGCGCGCCGGGGTGCCGCTGGCGGGCGGTGTCGTGCCGCTCGTCGACGGCGAGTGGGGCGGGCAGACCGCCGGCCGGTACAGCATCCGGATGCGCAGCGACGAGGTCGACGGCTACGGCGTCGCCGTGCTGCTGTGGAGCGACGAGAACCTGTGGTCGGACGGTGAGATCGACTTCCCCGAGGGAGCGCTCGGCGCGCCCGCCTGGCTGAACGTGCACTGCCTGGCCGACCCCGCCGAGAAGTGCGTCGACCAGCAGACCGAGGCGTCGCTGAAGGACTGGCACACCTACACGATCCAGTGGACCGCCGACCGGATGTCGTTCCTGGTCGACGACGAGGTCGTCGGCACCACGACGGAGAACATCCCGACCGCTCGGATGCACCTGGTGGTGCAGGCCGGGTCGAACGACGGGAACCCACCGGCGGACGCCGCCGGGTCGGTCCTCATCGACTGGATGACGATCGACGTGCCGGCGGACGGTGCCGTGCCGAGCGCGTCGCTGCCGGACGACACCGCGACGACGGTCCCGAACGACTGAACGGTGCCGACGTCGTCGTCGGCACTGTTCAGTCGTCGTAGGTCGTCAGTGCTTCGCGTGTGCCTCGAGCGCCCGGAGCAGCGCCGCGACGTGCCGCTCCCGGCCGTAGCGGTCCCGCACCCAGGCGCGGCACCGGTCCGCCAGACCGGGTTCGGTGCCGGCCGCGTGCAGCGCCTCGAGGACCTTGTCGGCCAGCGCGGCGGTCTCGGTGGGGTCGACGGTGAACCGCGTCCACTCGCCACTGAGGATCTCGGCGGTGCCGCCCGACGCCGCCGCGACGACGGGGCGTCCGGTGGACATCGCCTCGACGACCACACGGCCGAAGCCCTCGGGCTCGATGGAGGGTGCCACCACGACGTCGGCGGCGTGCAGCAGGGGGACGACGTCGTCGCGCTCGGGCACCACGACCACGGAGCCCTCGGGCAACGCGGCGATCGCGCGGTGCACGGCGGGGGCGTCCTGCGGGTACAGCGCACCGGCCAGGACGAGCACCGGAGCCGGGGCGGGCGGTGTGCCGGGCCCGACGAGGACGCGGGCCGACGCGTGGACGCGCCCCCACGCCTCCAGGAGGGCCAGCACGCCCTTCGAGCGCGTGAGCCGACCGTAGTAGAGCACCACGGGGCGGTCCTGGTCGAGGCCGAGCGCGGCACGCGCGCGACGGGTGCTCGCCCCGGTGGCGGCGGGGAACGCCGCGGTGTCGACGCCGTTCGGGACCACGTCGACCCGGTCCGGCGGGGCGCCGACGGCGGTCCAGGCACGAGCCATCGCCGCCGAGACCGCGAGGTACCGGGTCCGGCCCCCCGCGAACGGGCCGAGACGGCGGTAGTTCGGGGCGTGGTGCAGGTGCACGGCCAGGGGGACGCCGGACACGAAGGACACGACGCGGCCCCACGGCAGGAACTCCGGACGGTTCAGCCACAGGACGTCCGGGCGCGACCGGCGGAGGCGCAGGCCCTCACGGACGAAGCGGAACATGTCCGTCGGGGCGGTCCGGATGCCGAAGCGGTAGTCGCGGGCGTGCCGCAGTCGGACACCGGTCCGGTCGAACACCGCGCGGCCCTCATCCGGGTCGCCGTCCGGACCGGCGCGGTGCCACACCTCGACGTCGTGGCCGGCCGCGACGAGCTCGCCGACGTCCTCGACGACGCAGCGTTCGACACCGCCGGTGATGGCGAGTCCGTTGGTGGCGACGACGACACGCAGCGGACGGGGGGTGGGACAGGTCATGCGGATCCTCCGCGAGCGAGTTTCAGGCGGCGGAAGAACCAGGGCAGGCACGCGGCCACGCCGACGACGCGCACGATGTTCCAGGCGAGGTCCTGCGGCGGGAGGAGCGAGGCGGCAGCGACGAGGATCGCGATCGCGATGGCGAGCAGCACTCGGCGTCGGGGGCCGCGCCACTCACGGCGATCCGGCAGGGAGGCCTGCTGCAGTGCGGCGAGGACGGCGTAGGCGATGACCGTGGCGATGCCCGCGCCGACGATGCCGGTCAGGGGCACCAGCACCAGGTTCGCCGTGATGTTGACGACGCCGGCGACGGCGCCGATGACGCCCACCGTCACCCCGCGGCGCTCGACCAGCAGGAGCCGGCCGGTCGCACCGCTCGCGACGACCGGGAACGCGGTCAGGGCGACCACGAAGACGACGATGGTGAGGGACTCGACCCGGTACGACGCCGGGGCCAGGATCGGCAGCGCCACCGGCGACACGAGCGTCACGGCGACGAGCACGGGGGCGAGCAGCATGTAGAGCTCGTCGCGGGCGTGCATGGCGAGCCGGCGGCGGGCCACGGCGTCGCGGAGGGCGGCGAAGTGCGGCGCCCAGGCCTGGTTCGTGAAGGTCAGCAGCAGGATGACCGCGGAGCCGACGACGTAGGCGATCTGGTAGCGGGCGACCTCGTCGGCACCGAGCAGGCGCTGCACGACGAGCCGGTCACCGGCGTTCAGGACGAAGTACGACAGGCTGCCGAGTGCGATCGGGACACCGAGCTTGAACGCCCGGTTCGTGGTGCGGTGGTCGAACAGACCGCGGACGCGCGGCTTCGTGGCGATGATGCCGATGACCATCGCGGCACCCTGCGCCACGACCCCGCCCCACGCGTACGTGGTCGCGTCGGCGTGCACGGCGGCGAGGAGCCCGAGGCCGATGATCGACCCGCCGACGGACGACAGCAGGCTCGTCACGGCGAACACGCGGATGCGGTCCTGGGCGACGAGCAGCGCGAGGGACAGCTGCACGATCGCGGCGGGCCCGGTCCAGAGGACGGCGACCAGCAGCAGGGGGTGCTGGTCGACGAAGCCCGCGGCGTCGCCCCAGAGCGGGATCGACACCAGGGCGAACACGGTGACGGTGACCGCGGTGACCATGCCGACGAACATCAAGCCGCGGGCACGCCGGTCGTCGCCGTCCTCGGCGCGTTGCAGCACCGATGCCTGGTCGATGCCGCAGACGGCCACGACCACCAGGGCCTGGTACAGCGCGATCGCCGAGGCCAGCACGCCGAACTCGGCCGGTGGCATCAGGTGCGCGAGCACGGGGGAGATCAGCGAGCTCACGACGAGCTGCATCGACCAGACGACCACGTAGAGCAGACCGCGGCCGAACAGGACGGACGAGCCGCGTGCGACGGCGATCGAGTCCGTGTCGGTGGACAGCGCGCCGGGGGCTGCGGGCTGCACGGACGCCTCGAGCTCGTCGTCGTCGGGCTGTGCCGCCACCGCAGCCGCCTCGGCCGCACGCGCCTCGCGTCGCGTCTGGGGGACGGTCACTGCGCCACCACCACCGGCTGGTCATCGGCGGACGTGCGGAGCCCGAAGGTCGCGTCGACCACGTCGAGCAGGTCAGCGCTCCGCGACGTCGAGAACTTCCGGGCGAACACGTACGGGGTCGACTGGTCAGCCGCCGTGCGACGCTCCAGCACCCGGCCGGCGTCCTCGATCCCGAGCCACGGCGGGCTCTTCTGCTTCGTGCCGTCCCACCCGATCCACCAGAGCGGCTGCGCCGCGTGGGCGTCCGCGAAGTCCGGGGTGAACGCCGGGGTCAGCAGGACCGACGGCACGAAGGTCTCGTCGCCGATCCACACCCGCTCCCAGAACGCCACCAGGTCGGGGCGCCCGTCGAACACGTCGACGACCCCCTGCGCGTGGTGCCGGGCCAAGACCTTGAGCTGCGAGCCGCCGCCGAACACGACGTCGCGCGGGACCCGACGGGGGACCGGCAGGCGCAGCATGTGCTTCCGCCACGCCCAGTGCCGGAACCGCACGCGCGACCGACCGCCGTCGCGACCCCACGCGGGGTGCGGGAGCGGCTTCGCCTCGACGAACGATCGCCCGGGGTTCGCCGTCAGGAGCGCCGAGATCTCGTCGGCGTCGGCCAACGGGTAGTCGCTGCCGGTCAGCAACGCCACGTGGGTGGCGTCGGTCTGCGCCAGGGCAGCACGGTAGCCGGCGACCTCGGCCGCGACGTTCTCCCACTTCGCCCATCCGGTGCGCATCCGCGGCAGCACGTGCACCCGTTCGGGCAGGCCGGCGGTCATCGCCTCGAAGACGTCGTCGTCGGTGCTCGCGTCGCAGTGCAGGAACACCGGGAACGGGTCGAGCGCCGCCACGAGCCGACGGACGTGCGTCGGGTCCTCGTGGGCGAGGACGATGCACGCGAGTGGCGTGGGAGTGATGGCCATGTCCGCGACGCTAAGCGGGCCCGGCAGCACCGACAAGGGAGGTCGGGACCACCTGCGGGGGAACGGCGGTTTCCCGCAGGTGCCCCCCGATCGAGGGGTGCGCGAGGGGGATCGCGCGAGGGGATCGCGTCAGCGGGCGCGGCGGAACTTCGGGCAGTCGCAGAGCGCGCAGTCCGTGCCCGGACGGTAGTGCTCGTGTGCCGCCTGGGCGTGCCCGCACGTGCCGCACGCGGCGTCGTCGGCATCGAGGTGCACCACGACGAGATCGGACGCGTGGGGGTCCGGAACCAGGTGCAACGTCGGGCGCGGACGCCTGGTCAGGCCGAGCCGGTCCATCGTTCGGGCCAGCGGCATGCGTCCTCCTCGTGTCCGGCGGGGACCGGGGTCGCACCGGCGGGTCGACCGGCGTCTCCCGCGAGTCTAGTGGCGGCAAACCGCAGCCTCCCCGCATCCTCCGAGCATCGCGGTTGACCCCCTGTCGAAGCGCGCTGAGCATTGCCACGTCCACCCGACCAGACCGGCCCGACGGGACGACCATGACCGACCACACCACCACCGCGGAACGAGCCCTCACGCTCGACCCCGCGATGCCCTCGCCCGACGCCCCCACCTGGGTCGGAGCTGCCTGGGTCGGCGCCGTCGACCGGTCCGCGGCGCTCGCCGCCGACACCGTGCACCTCGCCGGCGCCGGTGGCTTCCGCCGCGCCCGCCTCATGGTGCGCGACGGCCGCGACGTCGCCGGGTTCGTCGACGTGCGCGTCGACGACCGCGGGGCGGTGGACCCGGCCGAGCTGGGACCGGCCCTGCGTCGGCTGCCGGCCCCGGGCCTCCCGGTCGACGCCCCTGCGGACGGCGCACGCGTCTCCGTCGTCATCGGCACCCGCGAGCGCCCCGTGGCGCTCGCGCGCGCCATGCGCTCCGTCCTCGACTCCGCCTACGACGACTTCGAGCTGTTCGTCGTCGACAACGCCCCCGTCACCAGCGGCACCCGCGACGTCGTGGCCGCCGTCGACGACCCGCGCGTGCACTACGTCCTCGAGGCACGTGCCGGCGTCTCCCGGGCCCGCAACGCCGGACTGGCCCGCGCCACCGGCGGGATCGTCGCGTTCATCGACGACGACGTCGTGGTCGACCGCCACTGGATGGCGGCCATCGCCGCCGCCTACGAGCGCGACGCCGACGTCTGGTGCGTCACCGGACTCGTCCCCAGCGGCGAGCTCCGCACCCCCACGCAGCGCTTCTTCGACGAGCGGGTGACCTGGGCGCGGAACCTCGAGCGCCGGGTGTACCGCACGTCCGCCCCGCCCGTCGACGAGCCCCTGTTCCCCTTCACCGTCGGCGCGTTCGGCACCGGCGCGAACATGTCCGTGCGCCGCGACGCCGTCCGGCAGCTCGGGGGCTTCGACGTCGCTCTCGGCCCCGGCACCCGCGCCCGAGCGGGTGAGGACCCCGACCTGTTCACCCGCGTCCTGCTCGCCGGTGGCGCGCTCGCCGTGGAACCCTCGGCCGTCGTCTGGCACGAGCACCGCAAGGACCGTGCCGCGTTGCGCTCGCAGGCGATCGGCTACGGCACCGGGCTCGGCGCCTGGGTGACGAAACTCGTGCTGCGGCCCTCGACGGCGTTCGCGGTGCTGCGGCGTGCGGCCGGCGCGCTCCGGCGGCTCGGTGCCCTCGGGCAGAGTGCCGACGAGCGCCCCGTCGACGCGAGCGGCGGCTGGCCCGTCGACGCCGAGTTCACCGAGGCGACGCGTGGGCTCAAGCGCGCCGAGCTGACGGCCGCGCTGGGCGGGCCGTGGCGGTACGTGGCCGGGCGGCTGACCGCGCGCTGAGGGGCGGCACCGGCACGCCGGCACCGGCTTTGCGACAGAGCACGCGCCGATCGACGCGTGCTCTGTCGCGTTCCACGTGCGCGGCAGAACGGACGGGAGGCCCGTGGCGACACTGCCACGGGCCTCCCGTCCGTCATGCCGCGCGACTACGGCCGGAAGCGGCCGGCCTCGACGTCGCGCCAGCGGCGTCGGCTGCGGAACCAGGCGGCCGGGCCGGCGGGGAACCCGCGCAGCTCGTGGTACGCCAGGGTCTTCGGGATGCGCGTGGTCGAGGCGTCGTTGGTGACCTCGGTCGCGGCGTCCCGGCGTCCGGCCAGGCGGGAGAGCATCTGCTTCGACTTGACCTTCGCGGCGAGCGGCATCAGGCGGGCGAGGACGGCGACGTGCCGCTTGTCCTTCGCGGCGAGCGCGAACATCAGGGCGGTGAAGCCGACGCCGTTGCCGTGCAGCTGCTTGTGCAGGTCCTCGATGGTCTGGCGGTGCCGGTGGTGCACGACCGCGCGGGGCTCGAAGCCGATCTTCCCACCGCGCCACAGCGTCTCGATGAACATCGCCAGGTCCTCGCCACCACGGGCGGGGGAGCCGGCGCCGAGGGTGTGGTCGAAGCCGCCGACGGCCTCGATCAGGGTGCGACGGTAGGCCATGTTCGCGCCGGCGCCGTACGCGCCGATGCCGTAGACGGCGAAGTGCTTGAGGACCTCCCCGGACGGGGCGACCGCCGAGACGCGGGCGTGCCGCATGGTGCCCTGCACGTCGTCCGGGACGATCGTCACGGGCGAGAAGGTGCGCTCGGCGCTGAACCCGCCGTAGTACGCCTCGTACCAGATCTGGGCGGGGGTGGTGAGCTCGCTCGGCAGGATCACGCCGGTGACGGCGTCCAGGCCGGGCTCGCTGACGAACCGGGACCCGATGGCGCGGAGCCACTGCGGGTCGACGCGGACGTCGTCGTCGGTGAAGGCGATGACGTCGCCGGTCGCGGCGGCGACACCGGCGTTCCGTCCGGCGGACAGACCGGGGCGGCGTTCCTCGACGAGGCGGACGTTCCGCCCGGCGAGCATCGCGGGCAGCGCGTCGCCGGCGGGGACGCGGACGCGGTTGTCGACGAGGATGACCTCGTGCCGCGGGTAGTCGAGGTGCTCGAGGACGTCGAGCAGCTTGCCGAGGTCCTCGACGCGGTCGACGACCGTGGACACGACGACCGAGATGGTCGGCAGGTCGTCGTCGGACACCGCGGGGACGTCGGCCAGGACGGTCTCCTGCAGCGCCTCGAGGGCGCGGGCCGCGTCGGCAGGGTCGTCGGTGAGCAGCACGTCGAGGGTGCCGGTGGGGTGGCCGCCGCGGTAGCCGATCACCATGGCGGACTCGCCGGTCTCGTCGGCGACGAGGCGCGGCAGCGGAGCGTCGAGGTCGACGCTGACGACCCGACGGGGGCCGGGCACGGTGACGGAGGAGTGCAGGGTCATGCTCGGGACGCTACGACCGCCCGCGGCGTCCGGACAACGGACCGGACCAGCAGTGGCGGGGTTCGTGCGGGGTTCCGCAGTGCGGTGCGTGTGCCCCAGACGAGGGTGAGCGCTCACCCAGGAAGCCACGGGAACCTCATGGGTCACGCTCAGGTCACGGAACCGATGCAACCGGTTGCGCTCCCGCCGGACCGGGCGTAGCTTCCTCCACCAGCAGGCAGCGGCGCCTGCTCCAGGGCAGTGTCGTCGAACCCGATCGATGCCCCCTGGTGATCTCAATGAGGAGACAACGCTGTGAAGACAACACGCTCCAGGGTGCGGTTCGCATCCGTTGCCGGGGTCGCCGTCATCGGCCTCGTGCTCACCGGCTGCTCGAGCGGGAGCTCCGGCGCCGGATCGGATGACGCCAAGAGCGGCCAGGACAGCCGCGGCCCCATCACCTACGTGCAGGGCAAGGACAACTCGAACGTCGTCCGCCCGCTCATCGCGAAGTGGAACAAGGCCCACCCGGACGAGAAGGTCACCTTCAAGGAACAGTCCGACCAGGCCGACCAGCAGCACGACGACCTCGTGCAGCACTTCCAGGCGAAGGACGAGAACTACGACGTCGTCGACGTGGACGTCGTCTGGACCGCCGAGTTCGCCGCGAAGAGCTGGCTGACGCCGCTGACCGGCGACATGGAGATCGACACCTCGAAGCTCCTGCCGTCGACGGTGAAGACCGCCACCTACAACGACACCCTCTACGCCGCTCCGCAGACGTCGGACGGCGCACTGCTCTACTACCGCAAGGACCTCGTCAAGACGCCTCCCACCACGTGGAAGGAGATGATGGACGACTGCAAGATCGCGAAGGACGCCGGCATCGGTTGCTACGCGGGGCAGTTCGCGAAGTACGAGGGCCTGACGGTGAACGCCTCCGAGGCGATCAACGGCTCCGGCGGTTCGGTGCTCGGGAGCGACGGTGCGCCCGACGTCGACACCGACAAGGCGAAGGCCGGCCTGCAGAACCTGGTGGACGCGTTCGAGGACGGGAACATCCCGGCCGAGGCGATCACCTACCAGGAGGAGCAGGGCCGCACCGCGTTCGAAGCCGGCAAGCTGCTGTTCCTGCGCAACTGGCCGTACGTCTACAGCCTCGCCAAGACCGACGGCTCGTCGAAGGTCAAGGACACCTTCGGCATCGCGCCGATCCCCGGTGCCGACGGCGTCGGTGCCTCCACGCTCGGCGGCCACAACGCCGCGATCAGCGTGTACTCGAAGCACAAGGCCACGGCGCACGACTTCCTCGAGTTCCTGACCTCGGACGAGACGCAGAAGTTCTTCGCGACCCAGGGCTCGCTCGCCCCGGTCGTCGGTGACCTGTACACCGACCCCGAGCTGACGAAGCAGCTGCCCTACCTGCCGACGCTGCTCAAGTCGATCGAGTCGGCGGAGCCGCGCCCGGTCACGCCGTTCTACCCGGCCGTCACGAAGGCGATCCAGGACAACACCTACGCGGCGCTCAAGGGATCGAAGTCGGTCGACGAAGCCATGAAGGACATGCAGGACGCCCTCAAGTCGGCGACCAGCAGCTAGCGGCGCACGCCGCTTGATGGACGGGAGGCCCGTGGCGGGTCCGCCACGGGCCTCCCGTCCGCCCCCTACTTGCGTTCCGACACCCCCGGCAAGGAGGCCGACACGTGTCAGCAGCAACCGAGATCCCCGCAGCCATCCCCAACCCGACGGGCACGGAACCGAAGCGCCGACGGCGCAAGGGCGGACTCAACGCCGAGCACGGCCGCTGGGCCGTGTACCTCATCGGCCCGACGATCGTGCTCCTCGCGATCGTCATCGGGTACCCCGTGGTCAGCGCGGTCATCCAGTCGTTCCAGCTCGACCAGGGCCTCGACAAGGCCACCGGCCTGTTCGTGCAGGGCGGGTTCGCCGGCGTCACGAACTACGTGCACTGGCTCGGCCAGCGGTGCGGGGACGTCGCGTGCCCGCCCGGCAACCTCGGTTCCCAGTTCTGGGTCGCCTTCGGGAACACGTTCTTCTTCACGTTCGTGACCGTGATCCTCGAGACCGTCATCGGTCTGTGGATGGCCATCATCATGAACCGCAACTTCAAGGGCCGCGCCCTCGTCCGTGCCGCGATCCTGGTGCCGTGGGCGATCCCGACTGCCGTCACCGCGAAGCTCTGGTACTTCATCTTCGACGCGAACGGTGTGCTCAACCACGTGATCGGGCACCAGGTCCTCTGGTTCTCCGACGAATGGGCGTCACGGTTCGCGATCGTCATCGCCGACACCTGGAAGACCACGCCGTTCATGGCGCTGCTCATCCTGGCCGGTCTGCAGCTCATCCCCGAGGACGTCTACGAGGCGGGGAAGATGGACGGCGCCTCGACCCTTCAGCGCTTCTTCCTCATCACGCTCCCCCTCGTCCGGCCGGCCCTGATGGTCGCCATCCTGTTCCGTGTCCTCGATGCCCTGCGCATCTACGACCTCATCGCGATCATGACCGGCGGTGGTGGTGGTTCCGGGAACGCGACCGTGTCGCTGTCGGTGCTGGTCGTCGACCAGATCCGGCAGGGGTTCAACGCCGCATCAGCCCTGTCCACCATCACGTTCCTCATCGTCTTCATCGTCGCGTTCGTCTTCGTCCGGTTCCTCGGCGCGAACGTCGTGCAGACGCAGGCAGCCCAGCAGAAGGGTGAACTCAAGTGACCCTCGCAGCAGATCGTCCCCGCCGCACCGCCGCGACCCGCGACCGGGCGACGGACCGTCCCGACGTGCGGGTCCGGCGCGAGACGGGCCCGAAGCTCCGGACCGCCGTGCAGGCCGTCGTCATCGCCGTGTGGTGCCTCCTGCCGTTCTACTGGATGGTCGTCACGAGCTTCCGCGAGGTCGGGTACACGTTCGACGCCACCCCGTGGTTCACCCACGTGACCCTCGACAACTACGCGACCGCGTTCTCGACCGCGCTGGGCAACCACCTCGGCCGAGCGCTCCTGAACAGCGTGTTCATCGGGGTCGCGGTGACCGTCATCGCCCTGCTCGTCGGCACCACGGCGGCGTACGCCCTCGCCCGGCTCGAGTTCCGCGGCAAGTCGCTCATCGCCGGCGCGATCCTGGCCGCGTCGATGTTCCCCGGCGTCGCCCTCATCTCGCCGCTGTTCCAGCTGTTCACCGACATCGGGTGGATGGGGTCGTACCAGGCGCTCATCCTGCCGAGCATCTCGTTCGTGCTGCCGCTGACCGTGTACACGCTCGCGTCGTTCTTCCGCGAGATGCCGTGGGACCTCGAAGAGGCAGCCCGCATCGACGGGTGCACCCGGGTGCAGGCGTTCCGGCGGATCATCCTGCCGCTCGCGGCGCCGGCGGTGTTCACCACGGCGATCCTGGCGTTCATCTCGAGCTGGAACGAGTACCTCATCTCGTCGCAGCTCTCGAGCGACGCGACCCAGCCGGTGACCGTGGCGATCGCCTCGTTCGCCGGGTCGCAGCCGCACCAGGAGCCCTACACGGCGGTGATGGCCGCCGGCACGATCGTCACGATCCCGCTGGTCATCCTCGTGCTGATCTTCCAGCGGCGCATCGTGGCGGGGCTCACCGCCGGCGGCGTGAAGGGCTGACGACCATGGCCCAGCGCGGACCCACCCGTCCCACCGCCCACATCGAGGAGTCGATCGGCTTCGTCGGGATGTTCGGCGTCCTGTTCCTCGGCGTGACGGTGTTCTGCGAGCTCACCGGGCGACCGGCGCTCGGCTGGGCGCTCACCCTGCTCGTGTGCGTGCTCGGCGTCGTCGCCCTGGACCGGTGGCGGGTCGCCGTCCTCCGCCGGACCGCACCGCAGGACGGCACGGGTGCGTCCGTGCCCCGGGGCGTCGGTGCTGCTCCCGCGGTCGCCCCGGTGCACACGTCGGTCACCGACCCCACCGGTCGCAGGCCTCGACCCGGCGCGGACGGACGGGTGCACCAGCACGCGGGCTGGGACGAGGTCGCACCGGCTGCACGACGGCCGGCTCGCCCCGCACGGGTGCCGCAACGCCGGGCGGACCGCGGCGTGCCCGCGGTGGCGGCCCGACGGGGTGGACCCGACACACCGGCGGACGTGACGCACGGCACGGACGGCTGACGGGCCTCCCGGGTCGCACCGATGGGGATCCAGGAGATCGCGACCGTCACGGGGCTGTCGAAGTCCACGGTGTCGCGGGCGCTCCGCGGCATGTCGAACGTGGCCGACACCACGATCGAGCAGGTGCAGCGGGTCGCCGACGAACTCGGGTACGTCCCGAGCTCGGCGGCGGCCGGCCTCGCCACCGGGCGTCAGCGCGCCGTCGGGGTGGTCGTGCCCGTCATCGACCGCTGGTTCTACGTGAAGGCGCTCGGCGGTGTCGACGCGGAGCTCCGCCAGGCCGGGTACGACCTGGTCCTCTACAACCTCGGCGGCCCGGGCGGCGACCGCGACCGGGCGTTCCGGCGCTCGATGCTGCGGCACCGCGTCGACGGCCTCGTCCTGCTCTCCCTGGTGCTCGACGCCACCGAACGGGCCGAGCTCGAACTCAGCCGGCACCCCATGGTCGTCATCGGCAGCCCGGCACCGGGCCTGCGGAACGTGGGCGTCGACGACCGCGAGGTCACCCGGATCGCGGTCGAGCACCTGCACGGCCTCGGCCACCGGCGCATCGCCTACGTCGGCGGGCAGGACGAGGCCGGCATGAACGTCGCCGTGCCGCACCTGCGACGGGACGGGTTCCTCGACGCCGTGCGGTCGTCGGGACAGGCCGTGCCGGAACGGTGGTCCCTCGACGGCCGGTTCTCGTTCGCCGGCGGGACCGCCGCCGGGGCCGTGCTGTTCGCCGAGCCCGCGTCGGAGCGACCGACGGCGGTGCTCTGCGCGTCGGACGAGATGGCCCTCGGCGTCCTGCTCGCCGCACGCCGAGCCGGACTCGCGGTCCCGGAGGACGTGTCCGTGATGGGGATCGACGGCCACGAGTACGGCTCGACCGTCGGACTCACCACCGTCGCGCAGGACCCGGTGGCCCAGGGACGCACCGCTGCACGGGCGGTGCTCGCCGAGGTCGACGGCGGTGTCGCCGGCCCGATCGCGGCGGCACCAGCGCACCTGGTCGTCCGCGCGACCACGGGCCCCCGCCCGCACGGTCCCGCGTAGGGTCGCCCGCATGGAGGTCACCAAACTCGAACACGCCTGCCAGGTCATCACCGAGGGGGACGCCCGCCTGGTCCTCGACCCGGGGAACTTCACCCGACCGGTCGACGCGTCCGGGGTCGTCGCCGTCGTCGTCACGCACGAGCACCCGGACCACGTCACCGCCGAGCAGGTCCGGCGCATCCTCGACGCCAACCCCCGTGCGGTCGTCATCGGACCGGAGGGCGTCCGCGCGGCGCTCGCCGAGGCGGGTGTCACGGTGGACGTCGTCACGGACGGTGACCACCGGACGGTCGGCCCCTTCACGCTCACCTTCCACGGCACGCGGCACCAGCTGATCCACGCCTCGGTGCCGATCGTCGACAACACCGGCGTGCTCGTGAACGGCCGGCTGTTCCACCCGGGCGACTCCTACACGGACCCGGGCGTCCCGGTCGAGGTCCTCGCGGCACCCGTCGGGGCGCCGTGGCTCAAGGTCGCCGAGATGATGGACTACGTCGCCGCGATCGCGCCGTCCCGGGCGTACCCGATCCACGAGGCCACCCTGTCCGAGGTCGGCCTCGGCATGCACACGGGCCGGCTCCGCGAGGCCGTCGAGCCCGGCGGGTCGCTCGTCGTGCTGCGTCCGGGGGAGTCGCTCACGCTCTAGGGCTGCGCTGCGCTGCCTGGAGGCCCGTGGCGGCGTCGCCACGCGCCTCCTGTCCGTCACCGAGTGAGCAGAACGCGACGGGTCGCGTCCACGCACCCGGCTTCTGCTGCTCACCGGTCGGGCGCCCGCCGGCGCAGTCGCGCCGCGACCAGGCGGTCGAGCGCCAGGGCGTCCCACGGAGCGTGCCGCTCGGCGTCGTTGTCGAAGTACACGTAGACGTCCCGGCCGGCCTCGGCGTGCTCGAGGACCGTCGTCGCCCACCCGCCGAGTGCCTGGGGTGAGTACCCGTCGTGGTAGGTCCGGGGTGCGCCGTGCAACCGGAGGTACGCGAGTGGTGCCCCGGTGTCCGCCCGGAAGCGGGGGAAGTCGCCGGCGTGCGAGTCGACCAGGGCGATGCGGTGTCGGCGCAGCACGTCGAGGTGCTCGTCGCCGAAGCCGGCGGCCCGGAACTCGAGCGCGTGGTGGATCGACCACGCCGGTTCCTCGGGCACCACGAGACCGTCCGGTTCGCCGGGGACCTTGTCGTCGTGATGGCGTGCGAGTTCGGCGGCCGCACCGTGTGTCCGGGGGAGCAGCCCGAGGAACGCGTCGAGCACCTCCGGCGTCGGCAGCAGGCGCTCGGGCAGCTGCCAGAGCACGGGCCCGAGGGTGTCCCCGAGCTCCAGCGGACCCGAGGCGAAGAAGTTCGCCAGCGCGGTCTCGACGTTCCGGAGCCGCAGCATGTGCGTGACGTACCGGCCGCCCTTGACCGCGAACCGGAACGGCTGCCCGCCCGAGGCCGCACGCCACGCCCGGTAGCGCGCCGGACGCTGGAGCGAGTAGAAGGATCCGTTCAGCTCCACCGTCGGGAACCGCGACGCCACGTGCTCGAGCCACCGCCGCTTCGCGAGGCCGTCGGGGTAGAAGTCCCCGCGCCAGCCGTCGTACTGCCACCCGGACAGGCCGATCCGCACCGTGGCCGACGGGCAGCCGCTCACGTGTCTGGCCCGGGCGATCGCGTCGTGGTCGGCCGTCATCGATCCACCGTATGCCTGCTCCGACATGGCGGCACACCCGGGCGACACGCCCCGTTTTGGTGCGGATGCGAGCCTTGTGCAATACTTGTCGAGTTGTCGGAACGGCCCCATCGTATAGCGGCCTAGTACGCTGCCCTCTCACGGCGGTAACGCGGGTTCGAATCCCGCTGGGGTCACCACAGGTGACATGCTCCGAGTCCGACAACAGCCGCGGCCCCATCGTATAGCGGCCTAGTACGCTGCCCTCTCACGGCGGTAACGCGGGTTCGAATCCCGCTGGGGTCACCAGCACGTAAACCCCCGTCCAGCTCCGGCTCGGCGGGGGTTTCGTCGTCTCGGCTAGCCTGGATCGTCCCCGTCATCCGGGGAACGATCGCCTCGCGACGGGAGCACGATGCACGCCGAACGCCCACCGCACCTGCGCTGGAGGCTCGTCGCCCTGGTCGCCCTCGGCGGCGCGATCGGGACGGCCGTCCGCGCACTCCTCGCCACGGCGTTCCCCGCGCACGACGGGATCAGCTGGACCATCCTCGGGATCAACGTCGTCGGGGCGTTCTGCCTCGGGTTCCTGCTCGACGCGCTCGCACGCCGCGGGCCGGACGTCGGTCGTCGTCGCGCGGTCCGGCTGTTCGTCGGCACCGGCGTCCTCGGCGGTTTCACGACCTACAGCACGCTCGCGGACGACACCGCGCAGCTGCTCGACCTCGGGCGCTGGACGGCGGGCACCGGATACGCGCTGCTGTCGGTCGTGCTCGGACTCGCCGCGGTCGTCCTCGGTCTGTGGGTCGCCGCCGCCACCCGGCCCCGCACCGAACCCCGAGAGGACGCCCGATGAGCCCGGTCGAACTGATCCTGGTCGCCGTCGGCGGGGGAGCCGGCGCCGCGCTGCGCTTCGTGCTCGACGGGCTCGTCAAGGGCCGCGTCGCCGGTACCCGGTTCGCCGGGTTCCCGGTCGGGACCCTGCTCATCAACGTGTCCGGATCGCTCGTGCTCGGGGTCCTGACGGGCCTCGGGCAGGCCGGCACCATCCCCGCCTCGACGGTCGCTGTGCTCGGGACGGGCATGATGGGTGGGTACACGACGTTCTCGACGGCGAGCGTCGAGACCGTACAGCTCCTCCGATCCGGCAAGACCCGGCTCGCCGTCCTGAACGGCCTCGGGATGCTCGTCGTCTCGGTCGGCGCAGCTGCGCTCGGCCTCTGGATCGGAAGGAACTCATGACCTCGGAACGCCCCGGCGAACTCGTCCTCGTCCGTCACGGAGAGACGGAGTGGTCGAAGAGCGGGCAGCACACCGGCCGCACCGACATCCCGCTCACCGACAACGGTGTCGAGCAGGCGAAGCGCGCAGGCCGGTACCTCGGGGACCGGTCGTTCGCGCTGGCGCTGTCGAGCCCGCTGCAGCGCGCCCGCGACACCGCGCACCTGATCGGCGTCGAGCCGGAGCTCGACGAGGACCTGTACGAGTGGGACTACGGCGCGTACGAGGGCCTCACCACCCCGCAGATCAAGGTGCTGCGCCACGGGCCGTGGGACCTCTGGACCGACGGGGTCCCCGCCGGCGACACCCCCGGGGAGAACGCCGCCGAGGTCCGGGTCCGCGTCGAGCGCATCCTGAACCGTGCCCGTCCGGTGCTCGCCGAGGGCCACGACGCCGTGTTCATCGCCCACGGCCACGTGCTGCGGGCGCTCGGTGCCGCGTGGATCCGGCTCGCACCGCAGGACGGCGCCGTGCTGAAGCTCGGCACCGCCTCGGTCAGCATCCTCGGCTACGAGCACGGCCGCCCCGTCATCGACGCCTGGAACATCCAGCCGCGCGACTGACGCGGCGGTGGCGCGGACGGGCTCGAGAAAGCGACAGACCCGCGGCACGCGGTGCCGTCCCGTCCGCGAAAGCGACAGATCCCCGCGGTTGTTCCGCAGCGATGTGTCGCTTTCGCAGGTCGCAGTGGTCGCGACCACGGGCGGACGGGAGGCCCGTGGCGGCGCCGCCACGGGCCTCCCGTCCGCCGTCCGCGCACGTTCCTTCCCCTGTCACGCGCGATGGCAGGCGGAATCGGGCATCCCTGGTCGAAAGGAACGACCAGGGACGCCCGGTTCGACCAGGGACGCCCGGAACGACCGGGTACGCCCGGTTCGACCAGGGACGCCCGGAACGACCGGGCGCGTCAGACGGTCCGGATCGCGCTCGTCGCACCCAGGGCACGGCCGCGCCGGCGCTCGATCGCACGCCCGACGAGCAGCAGCCCCACGCTGACCACGGCACCGAGCACGGTCTGCGCGATGCGGTCGAGCGCCAGCAGCTGCGGCGCCTCGGGCAGGCTCAGCCACGACACCGCCAGGGCGAGCGGGGTGAGGAACAGCAGGCACACGGCGTAGTCCCGGGCGACGAAGATCTCGGCGAAGAACTGCCCGACGACGGCCAGCACGACGATCCACCACGCCGACGGCTCGAGCAGCAGGATGCCGACCGCGATCACGGTGCCGCCGATCGTGCCGACCACACGCTGCCCGGCGCGGACCACGGTGTGCCGCTGCCGGATCGCCGGCAGGGTCGACACCACCGCGATGACCGCCCAGTACGGGTGCCCGAGCCCGGGGATCGACTCCGCGACGGCCCCGGCGACGAGTGACCCGACGACGTTGAGCCCGACGGTCTCCCACAGCGCCGGTGTCCGCAGGACCGCGAGCGACCGGTGCTTGCGATCGGCCAGCGGGCGGAACCGGTGCGGGGCGTGCGGGTGGAGCACCCGACGGAGCACCGCACCGGACATCGCGACCAGCCAGGCCCAGACCACCGAGCAGACGATGATCGTCGTGACGAGCGGGACGTCCGCCGGGCGCATCGGCACGAGTGCGGACACGACGAACGCGAACACCGGGAAGATCGGCTGCGCGGGGATCGCCCGGAGCGTGGAGAGGGTGCAGACCGCGACCACCAGGACGACGACGAGACCCACGGCCTGCAGCCAGAGCGGCGACCCGACGAGCCCGACCCCGATGCCGGCGAACATGCAGAGTGCCTGCAGCGCACCCGCGACGCCGGTGGTGACGGCACGCTGCCGGTAGGGCTCGGTCGCGCCGAAGATGGCGGTGAACCCGGCGAACATGGCGAAGGCGGCGTACCCCGGCATGCCGAGGGCGATGAGCAGCGCGAGCGGTGCGCCACCGGCGATCGCGGCGCGTGCCGCGCCCTCGAGGTTGATGGTCCGGGTCGAGTGCGCAGGTGTCGTCATGTCGTCACCATCTTCCCACCGCGACAGGTGTCGGGGAGTCGCCACGGGCCTCCATGCCGTGTCGCCACGGGGTGACGGGCCTGCGACGGCGGGGTGACGGACCCGCGGCGGGCGGGGTGCCGCGCGTTGGTATACCAATGGTAGAGTCGCCTGATCGCGCCGCGGTCGCGGCGCAACGACGAGGACGAGGAGGGCTGAGCTCATGGGAAAGACGCTCGCCGAGAAGGTGTGGGACGACCACGTCGTGGTCAAGGGCGAGGACGGCAACCCCGACCTCCTCTACATCGACCTCCACCTCGTGCACGAGGTGACGAGTCCGCAGGCGTTCGACGGCCTGCGGCAGGCCGGGCGACCGGTGCGTCGCCTCGACCTGACGATCGCGACCGAGGACCACAACACCCCGACGCTCGCCATCGACCGCCCCATCGCGGACCCGACGAGCCGGATCCAGATCGAGACCCTCCGTCGCAACTGCGAGGAGTTCGGCGTCCGGCTGCACTCCCTGGGCGACAAGGAGCAGGGCATCGTCCACGTGGTCGGTCCGCAGCTCGGCCTGACCATGCCCGGCATCACCGTGGTCTGCGGTGACTCGCACACCAGCACCCACGGGGCCTTCGGCGCGATGGCGTTCGGCATCGGCACGTCCGAGGTCGAGCACGTCCTCGCCACGCAGACCCTGCCGCTCAAGCCGTTCAAGACGATGGCGATCACGGTCGAGGGCACGCTGCGCCCGGGGGTGACGGCGAAGGACATCATCCTGGCCGTCATCGCGAAGATCGGCACCGGCGGAGGCCAGGGCTACGTGCTCGAGTACCGCGGCTCCGCCATCCGTGCGCTCTCGATGGAGGGCCGCATGACCATCTGCAACATGTCGATCGAGGCCGGTGCCCGCGCCGGCATGGTCGCCCCCGACCAGACCACCTACGACTACGTGCAGGGCCGCGACCACGCGCCCACCGGCCAGGACTGGGACGACGCCGTCGCGTACTGGGAGACCCTCGCCACCGACGACGACGCCGTGTTCGACGCCGAGGTGTTCATCGACGCGGACGAGCTCGAGCCCTTCGTCACCTGGGGCACGAACCCCGGCCAGGGCGTCTCGCTGTCCGAGAGCGTGCCGGACCCGGCCACCTACAGCGACCCCAACGACCAGGCCGCCGCACGCCGCGCCCTGGAGTACATGGACATCACCGCCGGCACCCCGATGAAGGACATCGCCGTCGACGCGGTGTTCATGGGGTCCTGCACGAACTCACGCATCGAGGACCTGCGGGCCTTCGCGTCGATCATCAAGGGCCGGCAGAAGGCGCCGGGTGTTCGGGTCATGGTGGTTCCGGGCTCCGCGCGCGTCCGGCTCGAGGCCGAGGCTGAGGGGCTCGACGTCGTCATGAAGGAGTTCGGTGCCGAGTGGCGGTTCGCCGGCTGCTCGATGTGCCTCGGCATGAACCCGGACCAGCTGGCTCCGGGGGAGCGCTGCGCGAGCACCTCGAACCGCAACTTCGAGGGGCGCCAGGGCAAGGGCGGCCGCACGCACCTGGTGTCGCCGCTCGTCGCCGCGGCCACCGCGGTGCGCGGCACGCTGTCCAGCCCGTGGGACCTGGAGACCGACGACGAGATCGCGGCGGCGACGTCCGCCACCGCCACCGAGGGGACCTTCTGATGGACAAGATCACCACCGTCACCGGCATCGCCGCGCCGCTCAAGCGGTCCAACGTCGACACCGACCAGATCATCCCCGCGGTCTACCTGAAGCGCGTGACGAAGACCGGCTTCGAGGACGCCCTGTTCTCCGGGTGGCGGCAGGACCCTTCGTTCGTGCTCAACCAGGAGCGCTACCAGGGTGCCCGTGTGCTCGTCGCCGGGCCCGACTTCGGCACCGGCTCGTCCCGCGAGCACGCCGTCTGGGCGCTCCGCGACTTCGGCTTCTCGGTCGTGATCTCGCCCCGGTTCGCGGACATCTTCCGGGGCAACGCCGGCAAGCAGGGCCTGGTCACGGCGATCGTGACCGAACCGGAGGTCGAGCGCCTGTGGGCCGCCATCGAGGCGAACCCGGGCATCGAGGCGACGGTCGACCTCGTGACGCAGCGCGTGTCGCTGGGGGATGTGGACGTCCCCTTCGAGATCGACGCTTACACTCGTTGGCGGTTGATGGAAGGGCTCGACGACATCGGGCTCACCCTCCGTGACGAGACCTCGATCACGGAGTTCGAATCCCGCCGCTCCAGTTGGCGGCCGAAGACATTGCCGGTGAAGTAGTGAACTCTCTCGTACAGGACGCAGCGGCCGCAGGGGCGCGCGTGGGCCTCAAGTCGGACGAGATCGTCATCCGCGGGGGCAAGCCGCTCGTGGGGCGCATCGAGGTCCGTGGGGCGAAGAACCTCGCGACCAAGGCCATGGTGGCGTCGCTGCTCGGTGACACCCCGTCGATCCTCCGTGACGTGCCGGACATCTCCGACGTCAAGGTGGTCCGCGGGCTGCTCGAGGTGCACGGCGTGCGCATCACCGATCCTGCACGAGGCGAACTCATCCTCGACCCGTCGCGGGTCGAGTCGGCGCACTTCGCCGAGATCGACGCGCACGCCGGGTCGAGCCGCATCCCGATCCTGTTCTGCGGTCCGCTGCTGCACAAGCTCGGCGAGGCGTTCATCCCCGACCTCGGCGGCTGCCGCATCGGCGACCGTCCGATCGACTTCCACCTCGACGCCCTCCGTGCCATGGGTGCGGTCGTCGACAAGCAGGTCAACGGCATCCACCTGACGGCCCCGGACGGCCTGAAGGGCGCCTCGATCGAGCTGCCGTACCCGAGCGTCGGCGCCACCGAGCAGGTCCTGCTCTCCGCGACCCTCGCCAAGGGCGTCACGGAGCTGCGGAACGCCGCGATCGAGCCCGAGATCATGGACCTCATCGCGATCCTGCAGAAGATGGGCGCCATCGTCTCGGTCGAGCCGAACCGCGTCATCTTCATCGAGGGCGTCGAGTCGCTCCGCGGCTACACGCACCGTGCGATCAACGACCGCAACGAGGCCGCGAGCTGGGCCTCCGCCGCGCTCGCCACCAACGGCGACATCTTCGTCGAGGGCGCGAACCAGCAGGAGCTCATGACGTTCCTCAACGTCTTCCGCAAGGTCGGCGGCGGGTTCGACATCCAGGAGGACGGCATCCGGTTCTACCGTGAGCTGGACACCCTGAAGCCCGTCGTCATCGAGACCGACGTGCACCCCGGCTTCATGACGGACTGGCAGCAGCCGCTCATCGTCGCGCTGACCCAGGCCGACGGCCAGAGCATCGTGCACGAGACCGTCTACGAGAACCGCTTCGGCTTCACCGACGCCCTGAACGAGATGGGTGCCGACATCGTCGTGCACAAGGAGGGGCTGCCCGGCCACGACCGCCGTGTCGCCCGCCGCCCGTTCGAGCAGGCAGCCGTCATCACCGGTCCGACGAAGCTGCACGCCGCCAACGTCCGCGTCCCCGACCTGCGCGGCGGGTTCAGCCACCTCATCGCGGCGCTGACCGCCGACGGCGAGTCGCACATCACCAACGTCGGCATCATCAGCCGCGGCTACGAGCACTTCATCCCGAAGCTGCGCAAGCTCGGCGCCGACTTCGACTTCGCTGGGTAGGCACAGTGCCGGCAGAAGGAAAAGGCGAAGGTCTGGAGGCCCGTGGCGGCTCCGACGCGCAGGTCACGACCGGCCTCCCCGTGCGTGGGCGCCGGTGGCGCCGCGGTGAGCTGAACACCGCGTTCCGGATCGTCGCCTCGATCGTCATCCCGACGTTCCGGTTCTCGGCGCGCTACCACTGGCACGGCCCGAACCGCCTGCCGGCCGAGGGCGCGTTCGTGCTCGCACCGAACCACTTCACGAACATCGACCCCCTGGTCGTGGGCACCGCCGTGTACATCTCGAAGCGGGCCCCGCGGTTCCTGGCGAAGGCGTCGCTGTTCAAGGTGCCGGTGGTCGGCAAGCTCATGTCCGGCATGGGACAGATCCCGGTCGAGCGCTCCGGCCGGACGCGCCTGAGCGACCCCCTCGGCGGGGGCCGATCCCTGGTCGAGCAGGGCGGGGCGATCATCGTCTACCCCGAGGGCACGCTCACCCGCGACCCCGACCTGTGGCCGATGCGCGGCAAGACGGGCGCGGTGCGGATCGCGCTCGAGAACGACGTGCCGCTCATCCCGATGGCCCACTGGGGCACGCAGAACATCATGGCCAGGTACGGCAAGAAGCTCCGGCTGTTCCCGCCGTCCCGCGTCGACGTCATCATCGGTGACCCGGTCGACCTGTCGGCGTACCGCGGTCGGCAGATCGACCAGCAGATGCTCGGCGAGGCCACCGAACTCGTCATGCGCGAGATCACCGCGCTGCTCGAGGTGCTCCGTGGCGAACGGGCACCCGCGACCCGCTGGGACCCGGCGGCGAACAACCAGAAGGAGACCGGCCGGTTTGAGTGACCTCCGACCCCACGACGACCGACCCGACCCCGCCGCCGCGGCTCCTGGGGCCTTCGACACCGCCGCGATCCGGGTGGTCATGCAGTCGACCGACAAGCCCCGGGTGGCCGTGATCGGTGCCGGTAGCTGGGGCACCACGTTCGCGAAGGTGCTGGCCGAGGGCGGTGCGTCCACCGTGGTGTGGGCACGACGCCCCGAGGTCGCCCGCGAGATCACCGAGACCAAGCGCAACTCGGACTACCTGCCCGGCATCAACCTGCCCCGCACCCTGACCGCCTCGACGTCGCTCGAGCGCGTGCTCGACGGCGCCTCGCAGGTGTACGTCTCGGTGCCCTCGCAGACCCTGCGCTCCAACCTCGCCGCGATCCGCGAGCTGCTGCCCGCCGACGTGCCGGTCGTCAGCCTCATGAAGGGCGTCGAGAAGAGCACGGGTCTGCGGATGAGCGAGGTCCTGCTGCAGGGCCTCGGCATCGACCAGGACCGCATCGCCGTGGCCAGCGGCCCGAACCTGGCGCTCGAGATCGCCCGTCGGCAGCCGACCGCCGCCGTGGTGTCGTCGTCCTCGCTGGAGACCGCCACCGACGTCGCCGCCGTCGCGACGAACCCCTACTTCCGGTCGTTCATCAACACCGATGTCATCGGCACCGAGTTCGGCGGCGTGCTGAAGAACCTCATCGCCGTCGCGATCGGCATCGTCGACGGGGTCGGCTACGGCGAGAACACCAAGGCCTCGATCATCACGCGCGGCCTCGCCGAGATGACCGACTTCGCGGTGTCGCTCGGCGCGCAGTCGTCCACGCTGTCCGGGCTCGCGGGCCTCGGCGACCTCATCGCCACGTGCCAGTCGCCGCTGTCGCGGAACAACACCGCCGGGCGGTTGCTCGGCCAGGGCTACCGGTTCGACGAGGTCGTCCGCCAGATGAACCAGACGGCGGAGGGGCTGGCCTCGGTCGCCCCGATCCTCGAGCTGGCCGCGGCGAACGGCGTCGACATGCCCATCGTCAGCCAGGTCGGCGAGGTCCTCGCCGGTAGGCTCGATCCGCGCAACATCGCGCCGCACCTCACCGAGACCGACGAGCCGCAGGGCGAGTGACCGGTCCCGCACCGAGTCACGAAGGGACTCCCGTGCCCACGATCCCCGAGGGAACCCCCATGCCCAGGACCACCGTCGCCGTGCTCTTCGGAGGTCGCTCGAGCGAGCACGAGATCAGCTGCGTGACCGCCGGCGGCATCATGGACGTCGTCGACCGGGCCGAGTACGACCTCGTGCCGATCGGGATCACCCAGGACGGTGCCTTCACGCTGCAGTCGGACGACCCGGCGCAGTGGACCATCCGCGACGGCGCGCTGCCGACCGTGCCCGACAACGGCACGCGGATCGCGTTCCCGACCTCGCCGGCCACCAACGAACTCGTCGTGTCCCACCCCGACGGCACGGTCACCGCGATCCCGGTCGACGTGGTGTTCCCGATCCTGCACGGCCCCTTCGGCGAGGACGGCACGATCCAGGGCCTGCTCGAGATCGCCGGGCTGCCGTACGTCGGCGACGGCGTGCTCGCGAGCGCCCTGGCGATGGACAAGCACGTCGCGAAGGCCGTGCTCGAGCACGCCGGGCTGCGGGTCGCACGGTGGACCACGGTGCTCCGTCGGCAGTGGGCGGCCGACCCGGTGGACGTCGCCGAGACGATCGCCGCGCACGGCTGGCCGCTGTTCGTCAAGCCGGCCCGCGCCGGGTCGAGCATGGGCGTCTCACGCGTCGACGAGCCCTCGCAGCTGGGCGCCGCCATGGACCTGGCGTTCGAGCACGACTCCAAGGTGATCGTCGAGCCCCGCGTGGTCGGCCGCGAGGTCGAGGTCGCCGTGCTCGAGGGCCGTGACGGTGTGCCTCGCACGAGCCTGCCGGGCGAGATCGTCGTGGCCGAGGACGGCTTCTACGACTTCGCCTCGAAGTACCTGGGCGGCGACGAGTCGCTGCTCTGCCCGGCACCGCTGACCGACGACGAGACCGACGAGATCCGCTCCATCGGTGCCCGCGCGTTCGAGGCCATCGGTGGTTCGGGGCTCGCCCGTGTCGACTGCTTCCTGACCGACGACGGCTTCGTCGTGAACGAGGTCAACACGATGCCGGGCTTCACGCCGCTGTCGATGTACCCGCGCTGCTGGGCGGCGTCGGGCGTGTCCTACGGCGAGCTGATCACGGAGCTCATCGAGCTGGGTCGAGCCGCCGTCCGCTGACCAGTTCGGTCAGCCCTGCACGTCGGCGGGGTCGAGGCACTCGTGTCCGTCCTTGGGCAGTGACGACACGGCGTCGGACAGCTCCTGCACGACCGATGACGTGGTCTTCGTCGAGTCGACCACGACCTGCACGGCCGGTGACCGACCGAACGTCGTGTAGACGACCTGGTCGCCGCGGTCGTCGCGGATCCAGTCGACGCCGCCCTGCGAGAAGCACGGCAGGTCGGACACGGTGGGGACGGCGACACCGCAGTGGTAGATCGCCACCTCGGGGTCACCCCAGGCAGCGGTCGCCTGCGCGTTCGTGTTCCGCAGGTCGAACTTCGAGTCCACGGTCGCGGGCAGTCGGACCTGCACGGCCGCGCACGCCGCTGCGTTGGCCGACGGGGCGGCGGACATCGACACGGCGTTCGTGCACCCGGTCAGCCCGGCGGCGAGGGTGATCACGGCCCCCACGATCGCGAGGGTCCGAGGGGTGCGGCGCGCGGTGTCCATCGCCGTCCAGGCTACCGTTCTCGTGTGGATGCGACGGACGACGCCTGGGCCGGACCGACGGTGGGGGAGCTCGGTGAACTCGTCGTCCTCGACCGGATCACGAGCCGTCTACCCGCAGGGACGCCGATCCTCGGCCCCGGAGACGACTGCGCGGTCGTGGCCGCCCCCGACGGCCGCTTCGTCGTGACGACGGACATGATGGTGCACGGGCCGGACTTCCGGTGGGCGTGGTCGTCGCCGACGGACATCGGCTGGAAGGCGGCCGCCACGAACCTCTCCGACGTCGCCGCGATGGGTGCTGTACCGAGCGGCCTCGTGATCGCCCTCGCCGCACCGCAGGACACCCCCGTGGCCGTCCTCGAGGGCATCGCCGACGGCTTCCGGCTCGCCGTCGACACACTCGCGCCGGGGTGCGGGGTCGTCGGGGGAGACCTCTCCACCTCGGCGACGTTCACGGTGGCCGTCACCGCCTTCGGTGACCTGCTGGGCCGCGCGCCCGTGCTCCGGTCGGGTGCGACCGTCGGCGACGTGCTCGCGGTGTCCGGCGAGCTCGGACGTGCCGCGCGCGGGCTGTCCCGGCTGTTCCGCGACGGCGTCGACGACCGGGGCGAGCCGGACCGTGCCGCGACGCTGGCGAGCGGCGCGGACGTCGACCCCGACGTCGGCCGCCAGCGCCGCCCGGTGCCCCCGATCGCCGACGGGCCGCTCGCGGCTGAGGCCGGGGCCACCGCGATGCTCGATCTGTCCGACGGCCTGGCGATCGACGCCGGTCGGCTCGCCCGTGCCAGCCGGGTGACGCTCGAACTCGATGCCGCCGCCGACCTCGACGAGGTCGCGCTGCACGGTGGCGAAGACCACGGACTGCTCGCCACGTTCCCGGCAGGCGCGGCTCTGCCCGGGGGCTTCCGGCGCATCGGTGTCGTGCGGGAGCGCGGCGACGCGGACGTGCTGCGCGCCGGTGCCGCGGTGCCGACGACCGGCTGGGACCCCTACGCCGACTGGGACGGTGCCGCCGGCTGACCGGGCCCGGTCGGTGCACCACCGTGTGGCGACAGAACACGCGTCGTTCGACAGGTGCACCGTCGCAGAGCGCGTGCACACGCGCAGAGCGCCTCAGCCGGCGGCGACGGCCTCCCACGCGACGGTCTCGCCGTAGCTGCGCTTGCTGAACGGCGCGAGCCCCGCCGGCCAGGTGGGCTCAGGGGAGCGCTTGCTCCGCTCGACCACGACGACCGCATCCGGCGTCAGCTTCGGCGCCAGGGCCTCGAGCACCTCGGCGAGCTCGTGCTCCGTGACGTCGTAGGGCGGGTCGATGAACACCAGGTCGAAGGTGCGGACGGTCCCGCGCAGGTACCCGAGCACCGGTTGCGGCTGCACGTCGATCCGGACGCCCGGCACCCGCTGCTGCACGGCCTTCGCGTTCGCCCGGCAGGCCTGCGCGGCGGCGGACGCCCGGTCGACCAGGACGACCTCGGCCGCACCGCGGGACGCCGCCTCGAGCCCGAGCGCGCCCGTCCCCGCGTACAGGTCGGCCACCGACGTGGCCTCGACGAGCCCCCGTGCCTCGAGCGACGAGAACAGCGCCTCGCGCACGCGGTCGCTCGTCGGGCGGGTGCCGGACTTCGGCACCCGGAGCGTCAGGGAGCCGGCGGCGCCGGCGATGATGCGGGTCATGCAGCCACCGTATCGGCCCGACGGGTGCGGTCCGGTGTTCTCCACAGGCCGCTCGGGAGGCACGGGTGGGGTCGGTCGTGCCCGGTACCGTTGGAGCGTGGTCACCTCCGGAACCCCCGCTGCGCCGGCCGCGCCCGACCTCGGTCCGGCGCCGCTCGACGCGCGGCTCGCGAACGTGCTCGGCGGTCGGACGGCGACCGCGATCGAGAAGGCCTTCGGCTACCGCACGGTGGGGGAGTTCCTCGAGCACGCGCCCCGCCGCTACGCCGAGCGTGGTGCACTGACCGCCCTCGACTCGCTCGCGATCGGCGAACCCGTCACCATCGTGGCCGAGGTGGTCGACGTCCGTGAACGCACCATGCGCGCGCGCCGCGGCTCGATCCTCGAAGCGAAGATCGGCGACGGCAAGGGCCTGCTCACCCTCACGTTCTTCAACCAGGGGTGGCGCACGAAGGACCTCGTCCCCGGCGCCCGGGGGATCTTCTCCGGCAAGGTCAGCGACTACCGGGGTGCCCGGCAGCTCGCCCACCCGGACTACGAGCTGTTCGACCCCGACGACCCTCGCGCCACGGCGGAGCCCGGCTCCGACGAAGCGATCCGGTGGTCGCGCCAGCCGATCCCGATCTACCCGGCGACGGCCTCGCTCACCTCGTGGCAGATCGCGAAGTCCATCGGGATCGTCCTCGACACCCTGCCGGACCTGCCCGACCCGGTGCCGGCGTCCGCGCGGTCCCGGCTCGACCTCGTGCCGTTCCGCCGTGCCCTCGAGCTGCTGCACCGCCCCGAGAAGGTCGTGGACTTCAAGCGCGCGCAGGACGCCCTGCGCTACCGCGAGGCGTTCGTGCTGCAGACCGCCCTGGTACAGCGCCGGATCGCGGCCCGTCGCACCGCGGCGACCCCGCGCGTGGCCACCCCCGGTGGCATCCTCGAGCGCTTCGACGCCACCCTGCCCTTCACGCTGACGGACGACCAGCGGGCCGTCGGTGCCGACATCGACCAGGACCTCGCCCGCACCTGGCCCATGCACCGGCTGATCCAGGGCGAGGTCGGGTCCGGCAAGACCCTCGTGGCGATCCGGGCGATGCTCACGGTGGCCGAGTCCGGCGGCCAGTCCGCGCTCATCGCCCCGACCGAGGTGCTGGCGGCCCAGCACCTGCGCTCCATCGTGAAGTTCCTCGGGCCGGACCTCGCCGCCGAGCTCCGACCGGTGATCCTGACCGGGTCGCAGTCCACCGACGAACGGCGCCGTGCCCTGCTCGCCGCCGCGTCGGGCAGCTCACGGCTGGTCGTCGGCACCCACGCGCTCCTGGGCGACCGGGTGGACTTCGCCGAGCTGGGGCTCGTGGTGGTCGACGAGCAGCACCGCTTCGGTGTCGAGCAGCGCGAGGCCCTCCGCACCAAGGGCACGACCCCGCCGCACGTGCTCGTGCTCACCGCGACGCCGATCCCGCGCACCGTCGCGATGACGGTGTTCGGCGACCTCGACGTCTCGACCATCACGGGCATGCCGTCGGGGCGCGCCGGCGTCGAGACCTTCACGGTCCCGCTGGCGGAGCACCCCGGGTGGGAACCCCGGATCTGGTCACGCATGGCCGAGGAACTCGCCAAGGGCCGCCAGGCGTTCGTCGTCTGCCCGGCCATCGACGACGCCCACACCGAGGACGACGGCGAGCCGGAGCCGGCCGAGGGCGAGGACGACGCCCCGAAGCGTGCGCCGGCGACCGTGCTCGCCACCGCCGAGCGGATGCGCACCATGCCCGTGCTCGAAGGGCGCTCGATCGCGGTCCTGCACGGCCGGATGACCGCCGACGAGAAGGACCGCGTGATGACGTCCTTCGCCGCCGGCGACCTCGACGTGGTCGTGGCGACCACCGTGATCGAAGTCGGCGTCGACGTCCCGAACGCGGCGATGATGGCCGTCCTCGACGCCGACCGGTTCGGTGTCTCGCAGCTCCACCAGCTCCGTGGCCGCATCGGTCGCGGGCAGTGGGCCGGGGTCTGCCTGCTCGTCACCTCGGCCGAGCTCGAGACGACCTCGCGCGAGCGCGTCGACGCCGTGGCCGCCTCGGACGACGGGTTCGAGCTCGCCCGGGTCGACCTCGAGCTCCGGCGTGAGGGCGACGTCCTGGGCGAACGGCAGTCCGGTGGTCGCTCCTCGCTCAACCTGCTCCGGGTGGTCGAGCACGCCGACCTCATCGTCGACGCGCGCGGAGAAGCGGAGCGCGTGCTCGAACCCGATCCCGAGCTCGAGGGGTCCCCGGCCCTCCGCGACGCCCTCGCCCGGCGTCTCGACGAGTCCGACGCGGCGTTCCTCGGCAAGAACTGACCCGGAGCCCGACGGCCCGCGCGGTATCGTCGCTGCCATGGCGCAGATCGCGGTGGTCCCCGGTTCCTTCGACCCCGTCACCCTCGGGCACCTCGACGTCATCGGCCGCGCGGCCGGGCTCTTCGACGAGGTGCACGTCCTCGTGGTGCACAACCCCGACAAGAAGCCGGCGATGTTCGAGGCGGTCGACCGGGTTCGGCTCATCAAGGACTCGCTGGTCGAGGTCGGCGCGCCGGAGACGGTCACGGTCGGCGAGTGGACGTCCGGGCTGCTGGTCGACTACTGCCGGCAGGTCGGGGCGAAGGTCCTGGTGAAGGGCGTGCGGTCCGGCGAGGACGTCGCGTACGAGACCCCGATGGCCATCATGAACCGCCACCTGGCCGACGTCGAGACGGTGTTCCTGCTGCCCGAGGCGTCGCGGGCGCACGTGTCGAGCTCGCTGATCCGCCAGGTGTCGTCCCTCGGCGGTGACGTCACGCCCTACGTGCCGAAGACGGTCGCCGACGCGCTCGCGGCCCGCTGAGCACACCCGCTGAGCACGCCCGCCCAGTCCGCCCAGCACGCGCACTGCGCCCCACCGCGTCCGGACACGCCTGTCGCCACCTCGACTCTCGGCCCCGATCGCGCTAGGCTTGTCGATCGTGTCTTCCCCCGTGAACAGCCCCTACGCCCTGCGCGTGCGCGACCTCGCGCACCGGCCGGGTGAGATGCGCGAGCACTCGCTCGACATCGAGGTGCCCGACGCGATGGGGGCCGGTCTGATCGGCGTCCGACAGGGTGCCGAACTGCACATCGACGTCAAACTCGAAGGCCTGCACGAGGGCGTCCTCGTGTCCGGACACGCTTCGGCCGACGCCACGGGGGAGTGCTCGCGCTGCCTCATCGACATCAGCGAACCGATCGAGGTCGATTTTGCCGAGCTGTTCGCGTATGATGCCTCGGAGGATTTCGACTTCTTCGTTCGCGATGACCACGTGGACACCGAACAGGTCGTTCGAGATGCGGTGGTGCTGTCGCTGCCGTTCCAGCCGGTCTGCCGACCGGACTGCCCAGGACTCGACCCGGTGACGGGCGAGCGTCTGGCCGACCTCGGCGAGCAGCCCGCTCGTCAGGTGCTGGATCCCCGCTGGGCAGCGCTCAGCGCGATCGAGCTCGACGACAGCACCGACGGTGACACCACCGCACCGAAGACCACCGAGGGCGAGGAGCGGGCCGAGACCGAGTAGGTCCCGACACCGCCAGCCCCCGTACCGACCACCGACCAACCGAAAGAGATTCACCATGGCCGTTCCCAAGCGCAAGCAGTCCCGTGCGAACACGCACGCCCGTCGTTCGCAGTGGAAGGCCACGCCGATCCAGCTCGTGAAGACGATCGAGAACGGTCAGGTCACCTACAGCCTCCCGCACCGCGCGAAGGTCGTCGAGGACTCGGCCGGCACGCCCCTGTACATGGAGTACAAGGGCCGCAAGGTCGCCGACGTCTGATCGGACCGAACGCATGACGACAACGTCCGGCGCTGCGGGGTCTCGCCCCGCGGGGCCGGACGTCGTTCGTCTGCAGGGCATCCTCGGGGCCGACATCGACCTCGAGCTGCTCCAGCTCGCCCTGACGCACCGCTCCTACGCCTACGAGCACGGGGGCATCAAGCACAACGAGCGCCTCGAGTTCCTCGGGGACTCGATCCTCGGCCAGGCCGTGACCGTGAAGCTCTACCGGTCGTTCCCCGACCTCGACGAGGGTGACCTCGCCAAGCGTCGGGCGAGCCTCGTGTCGACCGTGGCGCTGGCCGAGATCGCCCGGATGATCGGGCTCGGCCGCTACCTGCGCCTCGGCAAGGGCGAGGAACAGACCGGCGGGCGCGACAAGTCGTCGATCCTGGCCGACACCGTCGAAGCCGTCATCGGCGCGACGTACCTGTCGGCCGGCCCCGACCCGGCCACCGAACTCGTGCTCCGCCTGGTCGAACCGCTCATGATCGACCCGGACCGCTTCGGCGCCGCGATGGACCCGAAGACGAGCCTGCAGGAGCTCGCCTCGAGTCGTTCGCTCGGCAACCCGGCGTACCGCGTCACCGAGACCGGCCCGGACCACGACAAGACCTTCATGGCGACGGTCGTCCTGCAGGGCGAGGACATCGCCACCGGCACCGGGTCGAGCAAGAAGGCCGCCGAGATGGCCGCCGCGCTCGACGCCTGGACCCGGCTGTCCGGCCGAGCGGCCTGACCGCGTGCCCGAACTCCCCGAGGTCGAGGTCGTCCGCGCCGGCCTCGAACCCGCCGTCAGCGGCGCGCGGGTCCTGCACGTCGACGTGGTCGACGACCGTGCCCTCACCCGGCACGACGGCCCTGCCGAGGACTTCGCCGACCGACTGACCGGTCGCACGATCGCCGCCGCCGTCCGCCGGGGCAAGTTCCTGTGGATGCCGCTGCAGCCCGAGCACGACGGGGACCGCCCCGAGGCACTCGTCGCCCATCTCGGCATGAGCGGGCAGATCCTGCTCGGCCGTGGTCGACCGGCGGCCAAGCACCGGCGCATCCTCATCGACGTGCAACCCGCGGGCACCGACCGCTCGGGTGCGGCGGAGCCCCCGGTGGAACTCGAGTTCGTCGACCAGCGCACGTTCGGCTCGATGGCGATCGACGCGATGGTGCCGACGATCGACGGTGCTCCCGCCGGGTTCGGCGGGCAGGTCGACGCGATCGACCCCGATGCCGTGTGGCGTCGGTGGGTGCCCGGGCAGGTGTCGCACATCGCCCGTGACCCGCTCGACCCCGCGTTCGACGACGACCGGTTCACCGCGATGGCGCGGAAGCGTTCGAGCGGCATCAAACGGGTGCTGCTCGACCAGGGCGTCGTGAGCGGCATCGGCAACATCTACGCCGACGAGTCGCTCTGGGCCGCGAAACTGCACTACGACCGCGCCGCCGACCGCCTCACCCGTGCCGACCTGCGTCGGCTGCTCGACGAGGTCCGTGCCATCCTGCGCCGGGCGCTCGAGGACGGCGGCACGAGCTTCGACGCCCAGTACGTCAACGTCAACGGGCAGTCCGGGTACTTCTCGCAGCGCCTGAACGTCTACGGGCAGCAGGGGAAGCCGTGCCCGCGCTGCGGCACGACGATCGTGCGCGAGGCCTTCATGAACCGGTCGAGCCACATCTGCCCCGTGTGCCAACCCCGTCCCCGCGCCCGCACGCGTTAGCCTGACGCCAACCAGAGCATCCGGAGACCGCATGTACTTGAAGAGCCTGACCATCAAGGGGTTCAAGTCCTTCGCGCAGCCGACGACGTTCGCGTTCGAGCCGGGCGTGACGTGCATCGTCGGCCCGAACGGCTCCGGCAAGTCGAACGTGGTGGACGCCCTGGCCTGGGTGATGGGGGAGCAGGGGGCGAAGACCCTGCGCGGCGGCAAGATGGAGGACGTCATCTTCGCCGGCACCTCGACCCGCGGTCCGCTCGGTCGCGCCCAGGTGCTGCTGACCATCGACAACAGCGACGGCCTGCTGCCGATCGAGTACTCCGAGGTGACGATCGCGCGCACGCTGTTCCGCAACGGTGGCAGCGAGTACGCCATCAACGGCGAGAACTGCCGTCTGCTCGACGTGCAGGAGCTGCTGAGCGACACCGGCCTCGGCCGTGAGATGCACGTCATCGTCGGGCAGGGGCAGCTCGACAAGGTGCTGCACGCAACCCCGGAGGACCGCCGCGGCTTCATCGAGGAGGCCGCGGGGATCCTGAAGCACCGCCGTCGCAAGGAGAAGACCCTCCGCAAGCTCGACGCGATGCAGACGAACCTGACCCGCCTGTCCGACCTGGCCGGTGAGATCCGGCGGCAGCTGAAGCCCCTCGGGCGCCAGGCCGAGGTCGCGCGCAAGGCCCAGTCGGTCGCCGCGGTCTTCCGCGACGCCAAGGCCCGCATCCTGGCCGACGACGTGGTGCGCCTGCGCCGCGAGCTGCACGACCACCAGGAGGTCGAGGCGGGACGGAAGTCCGAGCGCATCGTCCTGACCGAGCGGCTCGACCAGACCCGGGTGCGCCAGCAGCACGTCGAGCAGAGCATGGTCGGCGACGACGTCGACCGCGCCCGCACCGTGGTGCACCGGCTCGAGAGCGTGCAGGAGCGCCTCCGCGGCCTGTCGAGCCTGGCGAACCAGCGCCTGATGTTCCTCGCGCAGCAGGCCGACGCCCCGCAGCAGGGGCCCACTGTCACCCAGGAGCAGGTCGCCGGGGTCCGTGCCGAGGCCGACCGTCTCGCCGCCCGCGCCGACGAGATGCAGGGCGGCTCGGCGACGACCGCCCGCGCGGTGCAGGACGCACGCGCCGCGCTGGACGCCCTCGACGAACGCATCGCCGCCCAGGCAGCCCGGGTCTCGCAGCACGACCTCGAGGCGCAGCGGCTCGCCAGCGCCGTCGACGTCGCCCGGTCGAAGCGCGGTTCCGCCGTCGCCGACCGCGAGCGGCGGGAGCGGGCTCTGGCCGAGGCCGGGGAGCGTGCCGAGCGTGCCGCGGCGGCCCTCGCCGAACTCGGTGTCGACCCGTCCGAGGGCGTCGACGAGTCCGCGCTGGCGCAGACCCTGGAGCAGGCGCGCGCCGAGCTCGAACGGGCCCAGACCACGCGCGACGAGCAGCGCGACCGCCTCCACACCCTCGAACGCGAGCGGGACGCCCTCGACGCCCGGGTCTCCGCACTCGGCATGTCGATCGAGGTCCGCGACGGTTCGCAGGCCCTGATCGACGCCGGTCGCGCGGGCATCGTCGGTCGCCTGGCCGACAGCCTGACGGTGTCGCCCGGGTTCGAGGCCGCGATCGCCACCGCGCTCGAGGGACTCGCCGACGCCGTCCTCGCGGACGACCGCGGTGCAGCGCTCGACGCCGTCGACCACGCCCGCGCTGCTGACCTCGGCCGGATCGACGTCGTCGTCGCGGACGCCGCGTCCGTCACCACCGCCCTGCCCGAGACCCTGCCGGCCGGCGTCCGCCGTGCCACAGACCTGGTGCAGGGACCGCCGGCGCTCGCGTCGATCCTGCGGGACACGCTTGTCGCGGAGACCGACGACCTCGACCTGGAGGCGGTGCTCACGGCCGCCCCGCACGCCACGGTGGTCACGCGGTCCGGCGACCTCGTCCGCGCGGTCCGCGTGACCGGCGGCGGGGAGCGCGTGACCTCGCGCATCGAGCTCGTCGCGGAGCGCGACGACGCCGTGACGCGCCGCGACGCGATCGCGACCGACGCCGAGGACGCGGCCACGGGCCTCCAGGCCGCACGCAGTGCCGTCGAGGACGCACGCCGCCGTGCGGACGAGGCCGACGCAGCGTCCCGCGCGTACACGCGGGCGAAGGCCGAGTACGACCGCACGAGTGCGTCGACGCGGGCGAAGGCGGAGAACGCGGCGGCCGAGGTCGAACGGCTGCGTGCCGCGCTGGCCGAGACCGACGGCGCCGTCGAGACCGCCGAGGCGGTGCTGGCCGAGGCCGAGTCGGCGCACGGGGCCTTCACCGAGCAGGAGCGTCCCGTGGTCGACGCGTCCGAGCGTCCCGCGCTGCAGGACGCGCTCGAAGCCGCACGTGCCGCCGAGGTCGAGCAGCGGATCCAGGTCGAGACCGTGCGCGAGCGGGTGCGCGCCGAACGGAACCGCGCCGACCAGCTCGAACGCCAGCTCGAGGCGGAGCGCGCCGCCGCCGAGGAGGCCGCACGGCTCGCCGTCATCCGACGCGGCCAGATCCGGACCGCGGAAGCCGTCCTCGCCGACCTGCCCGGGGTGCTCGGTGCGGTCGACCGTTCGCTGGCCGAAGCGCGGGTGCAGCTGGCGACGGAGGAAGCCGAGCGGTCGAAGCGCAACACCGAGCTGCAGACGATCCGCAACGAGGAGCGCGAGCTCCGGGACCGCTTGCAGACCATCACCGACGGCGTGCACTCGCTCGAGATGGAGATCTACGAGAAGAAGCTGCACGTGTCCGGCGTCCTCGACCGGGCGCAGAGCGAGCTCGGGCTGACCGAGGCCGTGCTGGTGGCCGAGTACGGGCCGCACGTGCCGGTGCCGGTCGACGTGCTCGTGGACCCGCGGGTGCGCGCGCGGAAGCACCGCGAGGCGGAGCGCGCGGCTGCGGTCGCCGCGGCCGAAGCCGCGGGCGTGACCGAACCGGACCGCGCGGACACCGACACGGACTCGCACGCGCACGAAGACGCCGAGACGAGCACCGACGACCTGGCGCTCGTCGACGCGGAGTCCACGCTGCCCGGCGGCCCGGCGCTGCCCGAGTTCGACACGTCCGACGAGATCGACCCGGCCGACGTCGAGACCGTGCCCTACGTCCGTGCCGAGCAGGAGCGCCGACTCAAGGCCGCCGAGCGCGACCTCGGACAGCTCGGCAAGGTGAACCCGCTCGCGCTCGAGGAGTTCCAGGCGCTCGAGCAGCGGCACGCGTTCCTCGCCGAGCAGCTCGAGGACCTGCAGAAGACCCGGACGGACCTGCTGACGATCATCGACGAGCTCGACACGAAGATGCAGACGATCTTCGAGTCCGCGTTCAACGACACGAAGGAAGCGTTCGACGTCATCTTCCCGATCCTGTTCCCGGGCGGCTCGGGGTCCATCAACCTGACCGACCCGACCGACCTGCTCGGCACCGGGATCGACGTGCAGGTGAAGCCCGCCGGCAAGAAGATCGACCGCCTGACCCTGCTGTCCGGCGGCGAGCGGTCCCTGGCGGCGGTGGCGCTCCTCGTCGCGATCTTCACCGCGCGGCCGTCGCCGTTCTACATCATGGACGAGGTCGAGGCGGCACTCGACGACGCCAACCTCGGCCGCCTGCTGACCGTGTTCGAGCGGCTCCGCGAGTCGTCCCAGCTCATCGTCATCACGCACCAGAAGCGGACGATGGAGATCGCCGACGCACTGTACGGGGTGTCGATGCGGCAGGACGGCGTCTCGGCCGTCGTCGGCCAGCGGGTGCAGAAGCGCGAGCCGGCGGACGCGGTCGCCTAGGCGCCCTGGTCGCGACCACGACAGACGGGAGGCGCGGTGCCAGCTGGCACCGCGCCTCCCGTTCTGTCAGGTGCGTCCGGACAGGACGCCGGGTCGCTACGCGCGACCGCGGATCGTCCGGAGCAGCCAGCCGATGATCCCGAGCAGGATGAGCACGATGCCCACCCAGAGCAGGAGCTTCAGCGCACCGACGAAGATGCCGCTGAAGAGCAGGACGAGGCCGACGATGATCGCGATGATCAGCAGTGCGGGCATGAGGGTCTCCTATCCCTGGAACGAGACCGAGCAGATGCCCGGACCGTCAGGGACGCTACTCCTCGGCGTGCCGACGCGTTCGCTCAGCCGACGAGACCGCGTTCGCTCAGCCGACGAGGTTCTGCACGAACACGTGCGGGGTGAAGCCCGTGAGGTCGTTGATGCCCTCGCCCTGCCCGATGAGCTTGATCGGGATGCCGGTCTTCTCCTGCACGCTCAGCACGAACCCGGCCTTGGCCGAGCCGTCGAGCTTCGTGATGACGAGGCCGGTCACACCGGCGCCCTCGATGAAGGCCTGAGCCTGTGCGAGGCCGTTCTGGCCCGTCGTCGCATCGAGGACGAGCAGGACCTCGCTGATCTCGGTCTGCTTCTCGACCACGCGCTTGATCTTCGTGAGCTCGTCCATCAGGCCGGCCTTGGTGTGCAGACGCCCGGCCGTGTCGATGACGACGATCTCGGTCTGGTCGCGGATCGCCTTCTCGACGGTCTGGTACGCCACCGATGCCGGGTCCTGCCCGGGCTGCGACGGACGGACGACGTCGACCCCGGCGCGCTGGGCCCAGGTGGCGACCTGCTCGACCGCCGCGGCGCGGAACGTGTCCGCCGCGCCGACGAGGACCGTGCGGTCGTAGGTCTTCAGGAACTTGGCGAACTTGCCGATCGTCGTGGTCTTGCCGACGCCGTTCACCCCGACGACGAGCACCACGGCGGGCCGCGCGCTGAGCTTCAGGGTGGTGTCGAGCTTCGAGAGCCGTTCCTCGAGGACCTCGCGGAGCATGCGCTGCAGGTCGGCGGGGTCGGTCGTGCCGTACCGGTCGACGCGGGCGTGCAGGTCCTCGATGATCTCCTCGGAGATGTCGGGCCCGAAGTCGGCGCCGATGAGGGCGGTCTCGAGGTCCTCCCACGTGGTCTCGTCGATCGTCTTGCGCTGGAAGAGGCCGCGCAGCCGTGTGGACAGTGACCAAGAACTCGCCATGCTCCCAGCTTAGAGCGCGGCACATGTCCGCTGTGCCCGGTATGCTCGGGATCACGAAGGGGAGTATTCCCTCTCGGTGACCCCGTCAGTACGGTCCGGAACGATCCGGCCCCGGGGCGCCGGTCGTGCGACACCGGTTCCGGTGCCGAGCGACGGAAGAGACCTTCAGGCCTCGGCGTACCCGCACATCAGCGGCGCGCCCTACCTGAAGGAAACCGTGGACGTCCCACTCTTCGTCTGGCTCATCACGATCGCCGGCATCCTCGCGCTGCTGGTGTTCGACTTCTACTCGCACGTCCGCACGCCGCACGTGCCCCACATCCGCGAATCCGCGTTCTGGTCGGCCTTCTACATCGGGCTGGCGATCCTGTTCGGCATCGGCATCCTGGTGTTCGGCGGCGGGCAGGCCGGTGGCGAGTACTTCGCCGGCTGGCTGACCGAGAAGGCGTTGTCGGTCGACAACCTCTTCGTCTTCCTCATCATCATGTCGAGCTTCGCCGTGCCGAAGGAGTTCCAGCAGAAGGTCCTGCTGGTCGGCGTCGCGATCGCGCTCGTCGCCCGCGGTGTCTTCATCGCCCTCGGCGTCACGATCATCGAGAACTTCTCGTGGGTCTTCTACCTGTTCGGTGCGCTGCTGTTCTGGCTCGCCTGGTCGCAGGCCCGCAGCGGCAACGACCACGGCAGCGAGGGTGAATCCCGGCTCATCCGGATCCTCAAGCGCATCATCCCGACCTCGGACCACTACGACGGCGACCGCCTGACCACCCGCGTCGACGGCAAGCGGCTGTTCACCCCGATGCTGCTCGTCATGGTCGCCATCGGCCTGACCGACGTGCTCTTCGCGCTCGACTCGATCCCCGCGATCTTCGGGCTGACGCAGGACGCCTTCATCGTGTTCACGGCGAACGCGTTCTCGCTGCTCGGTCTCCGGCAGCTGTACTTCCTGATCGCCGGGCTGCTCGAGCGCCTCATCTACCTGGGTCAGGGCCTGGCCGTCATCCTCGCGTTCATCGGTGTGAAGCTCGTCTTCCACGCCATGCACGTCAACGAGCTGCCCTTCATCAACGGCGGCGAGCACATCGAGTGGGCGCCGGAGATCCCGATCTGGTTCTCGCTGGGCTTCATCGCGCTGACGATCGCGGTCGCCACGACTGCGTCGCTGGTGGTCTCGAAGCGCCGCCAGGAGCGCGGGCTCACCCCGACCGGCCAGCCGAAGGAGTCGGTCGAGGCCGACGCCAAGTAGTCGTCACCACCTGACGGACAGGAGGCGCGGTGCCAGCTGGCACCGCGCCTCCCGTCTGTCCGGGTGTCGTCCGGAGCGTCAGACGGCCTGGCGACCAGGGGTCGCGTCGAGCAGGTGGGCCAGGTGCTCCGGAACCGAGCCGCCGCGGGCCACCGTCGCCCGTGCCCAGAGCCGGCCCGCCCGGTACGACGACCGGACCAGCGGTCCGGCGAGCACCCCGGCGAAGCCCATCTGCTCGGCGACCTGGCGGAGCTCGACGAACTCCTCCGGCTTGACCCAGCGCGCGACCGGCAGGTGCCGGGGCGACGGGCGGAGGTACTGCGTCAGCGTGATGATGTCCGTGCCCGCGTCGAACAGGCGCTGCAGGGCGTCCTCGATCTCGATGCGCTCTTCGCCCATGCCGAGGATCAGGTTCGACTTCGTGACGAGTCCGGCGTCGCGGCCCTGGGTGATGACGTCGAGGGAGCGTTCGAACGTGAACGCCGGCCGGATCCGCTTGAAGATCCGCGGGACGGTCTCGACGTTGTGGGCGAAGACCTCGGGACGGGCGTCGAACACCGGGCCGAGCTGGTCCGGTCGCCCGTTGAAGTCCGGCACCAGGATCTCGACGCCGGTGCCAGGGGAGTGCTCGTGGATCGCCCGGATGGTCTCGGCGTAGAGCCAGGAGCCGCCGTCGGGCAGGTCGTCGCGGGCGACGCCGGTCACGGTCGCGTACCGCAGCCCCATCTCCGCCACGGAGTCCGCGATCCGGCGGGGCTCGTCGCGGTCGAGCGGTTCCGGCTTGCCGGTGTCGATCTGGCAGAAGTCGCAGCGACGGGTGCACTGCGAGCCGCCGATCAGGAAGGTGGCCTCGCGGTCCTCCCAGCACTCGAAGATGTTCGGGCACCCGGCCTCCTGGCAGACGGTGTGCAGCTGCTTGTCGCGCACCAGGCTCGACAGCTCGCGGAACTCCGGGCCCTGCGTGGCACGGGTCTTGATCCACGCGGGCTTCGTCTCGATCGGGGTCTCGGCGTTCCGGGCCTCGACCCGGAGCATGCGGCGGCCTTCGGGGGCGAGGGTCATACGAGGGTCTCCTGTCGGGCGGGCGCGGTGCTGGTGCTCGTGCTGGTGCTGGGGGTCGTCGTGCTGATCCGGTGGCCGCTGTGCATGCCGTCGACGGCCTGTTGGACGCCGTGCGCGACCAGGGGTGCGAGGTCGTCGACGGTCACGGGAGCGAGCCCCACGTGCGCCGCGGCGGCGCTCAGCGTCGTGACCCCGGCGTCCGCGATGCCGCACGGGACGATCGCGGCGTAGGCGTCCAGGGCGTTGTCGCAGTTGATCGCGATGCCGTGGCTCGTCACGCCCTCGGCGACGTGCAGGCCGATGGCGCCGACCTTGGCGGCGGGGGTGCCGTCCGTGCCCGGCACCCAGGCGCCGCTGCGACCCGCGACCCGTTCGGCGTGCACCCCGACTGCGGCCGCGGCGTCGATGACGACCTGCTCCAGGTCGCGTACCCAGGCGACGACGTCGAGTGGTTCGGCGAGCCGGACGATCGGGTAGGCGACCAGTTGCCCCGGCCCGTGCCAGGTGATGCGTCCGCCACGGTCGGTGTCGACGACCGGGGCGCCGTTCGTCGGCAGGTCGGACGGTTCGGTGCGGCGTCCGGCGGTGTACACGGACGGGTGCTCGCAGAGGACGAGGGCCCCGGGGGAGCGGCCGGCGACGACGTCGGCGTGCAGGTCCCGCTGCAGGGCGAGGCCGTCCGCGTAGTCGAGCAGGCCGTGGTGGCGGACGATCTCGAGTTCCGGCATGCGGCGAGCGTACGACAGTTTCTGGACGGCGTCCAACAACCGGGTGCTTGACCTCAACAATGGTTGAGATGGTCCGATGAGGACATGGACATCCGACAGGTACAGCTCGCCACCCGATCGCTCTCCGACACCGCCCGCTTCTACGAACGACTGGGGTGTCCGGTCGAGATCGTCGACGCCACGGTGCGCGTCGTGGTGGGTTCGTCGCTCCTCGTGTTCCGCGAACTGCCGGAGATGACCGGAGCCCTGCACCTGGCGATCACGATCCCCACGGGGACGTTCGACGCGGCCAAGGCCTGGATCGCCGGACTGACGACGGTGCTCGGTACGGACGACCAGGACGAGTTCGAGGGGCCGCCGAACTGGAACTCGCGGTCGGTCTACTTCGAGGGGCCCGACGAGCAGCTCCTCGAGCTCATCGAGCGGCGGGACCTCGAGTCGGGCGCCCGGCGCGCCGGCGACGGTTCCGGCACCGGCACCGGCACCGGCGCCGTCGTCCCGCTCGTCTCCGTCAGCGAGGTCGGCGTCCCCGTCCCCGACGTCCTCGGCGCTGTCGAGGCCCTGCGACGCGCCGGTCTCGAGCCCTACGCCAACCCGCCGGGGGAGTCGTTCGCGGCGGTCGGCGACGTGGACGGTCTCGTGATCCTGGTGTCGCCCGACCGACGCTGGTTCCCGACCGGCGACCGGAGCCCGTCGAGCGCGCCGGTGGTCATCGACGTGGGGCTCGGGGCACCGCTCGAACTGACCGAGGGTGTCCTCCTGCGGTGAACGGGCCGGTGCCGTCGGCGGGAGCCTTGTAGAATCGACGGATCATGGCGCAATTCGGTTCACTCTCCGATCGGCTGACCGAGACCTTCCGCAATCTGCGGAGCAAGGGTCGGCTGACTCCGTCCGACGTCGACGGCACCGTCCGCGAGATCCGGCGGGCGCTCCTCGACGCCGACGTCGCGCTCGAGGTCGTCAAGGCGTTCACCGCATCGGTGCGCGAGCGTGCCCTCTCCGACGAGGTCAACCGCGCGCTCAACCCGGCGCAGCAGGTCGTCCAGATCGTCAACGAGGAACTCGTCGGCATCCTGGGCGGGCAGCAGCGACGGCTCGAGTTCGCGAAGAAGCCGCCGACGGTCATCATGCTCGCGGGTCTGCAGGGTGCCGGTAAGACCACCCTCGCGGGCAAGCTCGGCAAGTGGCTCAAGAAGGACGGCCACACCCCGATGCTCGTCGCGGCGGACCTCCAGCGTCCGAACGCTGTGCAGCAGCTGCAGGTCGTCGGCGAGCAGGCCGGCGTGCACGTGTTCGCGCCCGAGCCCGGCAACGGTGTCGGCGACCCGGTCAAGGTCGCCAAGAACGCCATCAAGGCCGCGATCGACCAGCAGTACGACACCGTCATCGTCGACACCGCCGGTCGACTCGGTGTCGACGCCGAGCTGATGAAGCAGGCCGCGAACATCCGCAAGGCCGTCGACCCGGACGAGGTCCTGTTCGTCATCGACGCGATGATCGGTCAGGACGCCGTCAACACGGCCCGTGCCTTCCAGGAAGGCGTCGACTTCACCGGTGTCGTGCTCTCCAAGCTCGACGGTGACGCACGCGGTGGTGCCGCCCTGTCGGTAGCCAGTGTGACCGGCCGCCCGATCATGTTCGCGTCGACGGGTGAGTCGCTCGACGACTTCGAGCCGTTCCACCCGGACCGCATGGCGAGCCGCATCCTCGACCTCGGCGACATCCTGTCCCTCATCGAGCAGGCGCAGGGCGCCTTCGACGAGGAAGAGGCGCGCAAGGTCGCGGACAAGATCGCGACCGACAACTTCACGCTGAACGACTTCCTGCAGCAGATGCAGCAGCTCCGCAAGGCCGGCTCCATCAAGGGCATGCTCGGCATGCTCCCGGGAGCCAAGGGCATGCGCGAGGCGCTCGACAACTTCGACGAGCGCGAGATCGTCCGCACCGAGGCGATCATCCAGTCGATGACGCCCCAGGAGCGCGAGCTCCCGAAGCTCCTGAACGGTTCGCGCCGTCTGCGCATCGCGCGCGGTGCCGGCTCGACGGTCACCGAGGTCAACGCGCTGGTCAACCGCTTCGAGCAGGCCGCCAAGATGATGAAGACCGTCGCCCGCGGTGGCGTGCCGCAGATGCCGGGCATGGGTCCGATCCCGGGCATGCACGGCGGCAAGAAGCAGCAGCAGGGCGGCAAGAAGAAGTCGAAGGTGGGCAACCCCGCCAAGCGCGCAGCCCTCGCGGCCGGCGCGGCGGCTGCGCCGCAGCAGGCTCCGCAGGGGTCCGGCCTCGGCCTCGGGGGCGCCAAGGGCGGCAAGGCACCGACCGAGGAAGAGCTCGCGTCGCTGCAGAAGTTCCTGGGTCGCTAGTCGCGACTCGCGATCGCGACCACCTGACGGACGGGAGGCCCGGTGCCAGCTGGCACCGGGCCTCCCGTCCGTCACTCAGCGCTTGGACTTCTTGAGGTACGCCCGCAGGTCGGCGTACGTCCCGTCGTCCTCGCCGAACAGGACGACGCTCCGAGCCGTCTCGAGCCAGGCGCTCGTGGAGGGCCGGACCTCACCCAGGGCGGCGAGCAGATCCGGCATCCCGATGAGCCGTGCAGTGCCCGTCGTGATGCTGTCCATGAGCGCGTGCTCGGCGGCGACCTCGCACACGTAGGCGATGTCCGCACCGGAGAAGCCCTCGGTCCGCTTGGCGAGCGCTGCGGCGTCGATGCCCTCGACCGGTCGGTCGCGGAGGTGCCCGCGGAAGATCGCGTCGCGTGCCGGGGCGTCCGGCGGCAGGACGAGCACCGTCCGGTCCAGCCGACCCGGACGACGGAGCGCGGGGTCGACGTCCCACGGCTGGTTCGTCGCAGCCAGCACGAACACGCCCTCGTTCCCGCCGTCGACGCCGTCGAGTTCGGTGAGCAGCTGGTTCACCATCCCGCGCACGTGCGAGCTGCGGGTCTGGCTCCGTCGCTGGCCGAGCGCGTCGACCTCGTCGAAGAACACCACGCATGGAGCCGCGGCGCGTGCGGCCTCGAAGACCGCCCTGATGTTCTGCTCGCTCGCGCCGAGGTAGGGGTCGAGGACGTCGGTGATGGAGACGCTCATGAAGCGTGCGCCGAGCTCGCCGGCGACAGCCCGGGCGATGAACGTCTTCCCGCACCCCGGAGGGCCGTACAGCAGCAGACCGCCGCGGAGGCTCTTGCCGTACAACGCCCGGAGCTCGGGGTTCGCGAGCGGGGCGAGGAACGCGACGGTGAGCCGCTGCTTGACGGCCTCCATCCCGCCCACGTCCGCAAACCGGACCTCCGACGGCTCGACCGAGAACGCCGACGGCAGGTCCGGGTCGGGAGCCGAGTCCTCGACGAAGGACGGTTCGACGATGTGCTCGACCTGCTGTTCCGCGGCGTGCCAGTCGAAGTCGGACGGCGCACCAGCGGCGGGAGCGTCGGTCGGCGCGTCCGCGGGGCGTGCCGTGGCGGCACCCGGGCGCAGCACCGCCAGCATGAGCGCGCCCGCCGCGGCGTCGGTCGGTGCGATGGCGAGTGCGGCTGCCGCTTCGGCGGTCGCCTCAGCCGGACGTCCGGCTTCGAGGAGCAGACGACCGAGGTGGACACGCAGTGCGACGTCGTGGGGTGCGCTGTCGACCGCGCGTCGGAGCGCGCCGATCACCGGGTCGTCGTGGACCGGGTCGTCGTTCATCGGGAGTCCTCTCGGAGCGGTCGGTTCGGTGGTGTCGCGCGACGCGGCGTCAGGCCAGGCGCAGTTCGGTCGCGAGGGCGAGCTCGTCACCCGTCGTCATCGTCGTCCTCGTGCACCGCTGGGCGGGTCCTCGGGAAGGCGCGCAGGATGCGCTTCATCAGGACGGACGCGATGACGACCCCGACGAACACGAGACCCTGCGCGACGAGCGCGGCGACCGGTGGGAGGAACAGCCCGGTCGCCGAGATCGCGGTTGCTCCACCGAGGACCAGCGTCACGAGTCCCCAACCCGGTACCGCTCGTCGAGCAACCGAGACGAGGAAGGCGAGGCGAGGCCGTGCCTCGGAGGTGAACCGGAGGGCGATGAAGGCGATCACGGCGAGGGCGGTCACCGGCGGGAAGGTGGTCGCCCAGCGCTCCATCCCCGGATCCCCGCTGTCGATCGTCGCCAGGAAGCCGAGGGCGGTGATCACTGCCGCGCCGCCGAGGGCCACCCTGATGCGGGCGAGTGGGTTGACGACGCCGATCATGAGGTTCCGCAGTGCTGTGGCGTCCGTCGGGTTCGTCGACAGGATGCCCGCGAAGGCCAGCGCGGACTCGCTCTCGTGGCCGTGCCGCAGCCGTGCCACCGCCAGGTTGTGCCGTGCCCCTCGGTCCTCCGGAGCGAGCGCGAGCCCCCGGCGGTACGCGTCCTGCGCTTCCCGTTGCCGTCCGACGGCGAGCAGGAGGTCGCCGTGCTGGCGGTGCACGAACGGTTCGGTGGGAGCCAGGCGCACGGCTTCGAAGCTCGCCCGCATCGCCTCCAAGCGGTTCTGCTCGCCGAGCCAGAGGGCATCGACTCGCGCAGCGTGCGCCTGCCACGATCCCGGGTCCGCGGCGACCGAACGACGGGCGGCCTCGACGGCTCCGATCCGGTCCCCAGAGCGGAGCAGGGCGGTCGACAGCACGCGGAGGGAGGTACTGTCACCCGGCGCGAGAGCGACCGCTCGTCGAGCAGCTTCGCACGCCGCGTCCGGCTGGTCGAGCGCGAGCAGCGCCAGGGCGCGTACGCGCTGTCCGGCGATCGATTCGCCTTCGTCGTGCTCGGCCGCCCTGACCTCGGCGAGTGCCTGTTCCGGTCGACCGGCGTCGACGAGCGCGCCGGCACGGATCACCGTCGCCGGTCCGCGCTGTGCTGCCTCCCCCGCCGCAGGGGAACTGTAGCGTTCGCCGTGGACTGCCGATGCCCCCAGGACGGGAGGCCCGGTGCCAGCTGGCACCGGGCCTCCCGTCCGTTCGTGGTCGCGCCGCGACGTTCCTTCCCATCGCACGCGCGATGGAAAGTGGAATCGGGCGTACCTGGTCGAAAGGAACGACCAGGTACGCCCGATTCGACCAGGTACGCCCGATTCGGGGGCGGGCCGGTCGCGGCTAGAGCGCTTCGCGGAACTCCGTCACCAGGTGGCGGACGACCTCGCGCAGGTCGCCGCCGTTCTCCTGCGCGACCTGCAGCTGCCGCTGGTACGAGGCACCGCGCTCGATCATCGTGTCGAGGTGGTGCAGTTCGTCCTGGCAGCCGAGCCGTTCGGCGATCGGGTCGAGCCGCTGCACCAGGTCGTGCACCTCGTCGGTCACGAGCCGCTCGTCGCCGGCGACGTTCGTGATGATCTCGGCCTCCATGCCGTAGCGGGCCGCGCGCCACTTGTTCTCGCGGATGAACCACGGCTGCATGGTGGGCAGGGTCTCACCGGCGTCGAGCCGGTCCGAGCAGGCGGTGACCAGGCACTGGACGAGCGCGGTGACGGCGCCGACCTCGTGCAGGGTCGAGATGCCGTCGGAGACCCGGTTCTCGAGGGTGCCCCAGCCCGGCGACGGACGGATGTCCCAGCGCAGGTCCTTCACGCCGTCGATGACGCCGGTGTGCGTGAGGTCGCCGACGACCTCTTCGAAGTTCGCCCAGGCGCCGAGCTGCGGCGGGAGCCCGCCGGTCGGGAGCTGCTGGAACATGAGGGCGCGGTTCGAGGCGTACCCGGTGTCGGTGCCGCCCCAGAACGGGCTCGACGCGGTGAACGCCTGCAGGTGCGGGACGTAGGCGAGCATCGCGTTCATGATCGGGACGGCCTTGTCGCGGTCGTCGATGCCGACGTGCACGTGCACGCCCCAGATGAGCATCTGGCGTCCCCACCAGCGGGTGCGGTCGATGAGGGTCGTGTAGTGCTCGCTGTCCGGGGTGATCTCCTGCTGGTCCCACACCGCGAACGGGTGCGTGCCCGAGCACATCACCTGGGCGTCGAGCGGTTCGGCGGCGTCGATGACCTCGCCGATGATGCCGGACAGCTCGCTCGTCGCAGCCCCCACGCGGTCGTGGACGCTCGAGACGACCTCGACCGTGTTGGTCAGTAGCTCCTCGGTGACGCGGTCGTGGTCACCGAGCCGCTCGTGCACGGCGGCGATGACGGCGGGGGCGCGGGGAGCGAGGTCGCCGGTCGACCGGTCGACCAGGGGGAGTTCCCACTCGACGCCGATGGTCGACGGGCGGGACTCGGTGAAGCGGATGTCCATGCCGTCCATCCTGCCCGGGTCCTTGTCGGACACGCACAACGAAGCGTTGTCCCGATCGTGCGGATCGTCCTGCAACTAGTTCCACTGTGGGCGTACCGTTGAAATGTTCCTACAGGGAAGAGGTACGCATGCAGTTGGTGGTGCGCGGGACGAACGCCCCGCTCGTCGGAGAACTCGACATCCCGGTCTCGAAGTACCACGCGCACCGCGCGCTGGTGCTCGCGTCGCTCGCGAAGGGGACGAGTGTCGTGTCCGGGGTGAGCGCGACGCGACAGGTGGAGTGGACCGTGGGCACGCTCCGGGCGCTCGGCGTCGACGTCAAGCGTCGTGGGAACGCGTACCACGTGACCGGACTGGGCGGCCGGTACCAGGCCACCGATGTCGTGGACCACGGCTCGCGCGGTGCCGACGGACTGCTCAACATGGGGTCCTCGGGCACCACGCTCTACTTCATGACCGGGCTCGCCTCGCTGGCCGACCGCCCGATGACCCTGTCGGGCATGAAGTACTTCCAGCGCCGGCCGATCAAGGCGCTCCTCACCTCGCTGACGCAGATGGGGGTGGAGCTCGAGGCGACGAACGACTGCCCGCCCGTCACCGTGCAGCCGAAGCGTCCGCGTGGCGGTGACGTGACGATCGCCGGCACCCTGTCGCAGTGGGTGTCCGGGCTGCTGCTGGTGGCACCGTTCGCCGAGCACGAGACCCGGATCCACATCACCGGCGGGCGGCTCAACGAGCAGCCCTACGTCGAGCTCACCGTGCGGATGATGCGGCAGTTCGGCCTGACGGTCGAGGTCTCCGACGACTGGCTCGAGTACCGGATCCCGGCGGGCCAGCAGGCCACCCCGCACGACTACGTCATCCCGCCCGACATCGGCTCCGCAGCGTTCGGCATCGCGGCGGCCGGCACCCGCGAGTCGAACGTGCTGCTGCGGGGCATGACGGCCACGACGACGGCCGAGACCGACCACCCGGAGAGCGAGTTCCTGGACCTCGCGACCGCGATGGGCGTCCCGATGCGGATCGACGAGGAGACCGGCTTCGTCCGGATCGAGCACGACGGGTCCCCGCTCCGGCCGCTCGACGTCGACTGCCGTCCGATCCCGGACCTGCTGCCCGTGCTGTCCACGATGGCCACCTTCGCCGAGGGCACGAGTCGACTGTGGAACGTGGCGCACATCCGGCTGAAGGAGTCCGACCGCGTGGCGGCGATGCTCCAGCTGAACCGGATGGGCGGCCGTGCCGAGCAGGGTGCGGACGAGCTGCGGGTCACCGGTGTCGGTGCGGCCGGGCTGCACGGAGCGCCGATGTCCTCGTTCAACGACCACCGCGTGCTGATGTCGCTCGCGGTCGCGGCCTCGGGTGCCGACGGGGTGTCCGGCCTGACCTACCCGCGTGCCTACCGGATCTCCTACCCGACGTTCCTCGAGGCGATGAACTCCGTCGGGCTCGACATGTCCGTCGGTGACCGGCTCGCAGCCCAGGTGGCGCGGGACGACCGGATCGACGCCGCCGAGGCCGACGGGGTCCGCACGCACCTCGGTACGCCCCTCGAGACGTCTGCGGCGCCCGAGCCGACCGACCAGCCAGTCGCGCAGCCCGCCGGCCCGCAGCCCACCGCCGCGCAGCCCGCCGTCGCCGTGCCCGAGCTCGCCGGCGTCGACGCCGACCCGCTCGTCCTGAGCGAGCGGGTCCGCGCCCTGTCGCAGACCGACCCCGACGGCCTGGCCGTGATCGAGGTCGGCGGTGCGACGCCCGCGAACACCACGTGGAAGGAGCTGCAGGACGAGGCCGACCGGGTCTCCGCCCTGCTGCTCGAACTCGGCGTGCGCACGGGTGAATCCGTCGCGATGCAGCTGCCGAACTGGCGCGAGTTCGTGTCGATCACCCTCGGTGCGATCCAGATCGGCGCCGTCGCGACCCCGATCATGCCGGTGTTCGGTCCCCGCGAGACCACGATGACGCTGGCGCGTTCGAAGGCCCGTGTGGTCTTCCTGCCGAACGTGTTCCGGAAGCGCCGTCCCGCGCTCGAACTCCTCGACGTCATCGACGAGGCCGCTGCGCAGGACCGCCGCCTGTCGCTCGAGCACGTCATCGTGCTCCGCGCCGAGGCCCGCGGGCAGGGGGACACCCCGACGAACCAGCCGCCGCTGCCCGCCGACGCCCTGGAACGGGTCGTGGCGAGCGACTGGCACTGGCGCTACTTCGAGAACGCCCTCGCCGCAGTGCACGTCGACGTCGACGAGATCGCGTCGCACGCTCCCGGCCCGGATGACGTGTGCCAGCTGCTCTTCACCTCCGGCACCACGGGGGAGCCGAAGGGCGTGCAGCACCCGCACCGCACGCTCGGGCTCGCGACCGCCATGCACGTGGCGCAGTCCGGGCTGACCAGCGCCGACCGCATCTACATCCCGTCGCCGCTCGCCCACCAGACCGGGTTCCTGTACGGCATGCTGCTGGCGTTCCGGCTCGGTGCCCCGCAGGTCATCCAGCCGGTGTGGGACGGCCGCGTCGCACTCGAGCAGGCGTTCGGCGTCGCACGGGCGTCCTTCGTGCAGTGCGCGACGCCGTTCCTGACCGACCTCGTCGACCTGGTCGAGGCCGGTGCTCCGCAGCCCGAGTCGCTCCGGATCTTCGTGCCGACGGGCGCCGCGGTGCCCCGCGCACTGGCCCAGCGAGCGAGCACGGTGCTCGGCAGCGCCATCCTCGGCGCCTTCGGGACGAGCGAGACGTGTCTCGGAGCCCTGTCCAGCCCGAGCGACGACCCCGCCGACGCGTACGGTCACGACGGCCGGGCGCTGCCGGGCATCGCGATCCGCATCGTCGACGACGCGGGGATCGAGCTGCCCGCCGGGACCGAGGGCAACTTCGAGCTGCACTCGCCGACGATGTTCGCGGGCTACCTCGACCGCCCGGACCTGACCGACGACGTGTTCACCGCGGACGGCTGGTACCGGACCGGCGACCTGGCGAAGGTCGACGAGAAGGGCTTCCTGTCGATCACCGGGCGGGTGAAGGACGTCATCAACCGCGGCGGCGAGAAGATCCCCGTCGTCGAGATCGAGAACCTGCTGTACCAGCACCCGCTGGTCACGGACGTCGCGATCGTCGCGATGCCGGACGAGCGGCTCGGTGAGCGTGCCTGCGCCTGGGTCGTGAACGCCCGCGCGGAGGAGCCGCTCGACTTCGCCGGGATGCAGCAGTACCTCGACACGGCCGGCGTGAGCAAGTACTACTGGCCGGAGCGACTCGAGTACACCACCGAGCTGCCGCGCAACGCGGTCGGCAAGGTCCAGAAGAACATCCTGCGCGAGCAGGCGGCCGCGCTCGTCGCGACGAAGGAGAACGAGACACGATGACGATCGTCGAGCAGACGAGCACGGGCTTCGACGAAGCCGCCTTCCAGCAGCTCAAGGCCGAGGTCACCGAGTGGGTGCGCGGCCCCGGCGAGGAGTGGGCGGACGAGATCGAGCGCACGGGCCGGGTCGCCCCCGAGCTGTTCCAGGAGCTCAAGGAGAACGGGTGGCTCAGCCTCGCCGCCCCGACGGAGCTCGGCGGACGGGCGATCCCGTTCTCGCGCTACCTCGAGATCATGGAGGTCGTCTCCCGCTCGCACGCCTCCATCCGCATGCTCGTGCACGTCATCAACGGCACCTGGCGCGCGATGGCCCCCTACGCGACGCCGGAGCAGATCGAGCGGGTCGTCAAGCCGTCCGTCGCCGGTGACACGCTCGTCGCGTTCACCCTGACCGAGGCCACCGCGGGCACCGGAGCGGACATCCGCACGACCGTCCGGCGCGAGGGCGACACCTACGTGATGAACGGCGAGAAGCACCTCATCACCTTCGGCGTCAAGGCCGACTACTGGCTCATCGCCGCCCGCCTCGAGGGGACGAGCGGCCAGGACGGCACGGTCGCGTTCCTCATGCCGAACAACGGGCTGCCGGGTGCCGAGGTGATCGACGACTCCGACACCATGGGCATCCGCGGCACCGACCACGCGATCCTGCGCTTCACCGACGTGCCCGTGCCGGCGAGTGCACTGCTCGGCGCCGAGGGCCAGGGTCTCGAGGTCGCGCTCGGCGGCTTCCTGCTGCCGAGCCGGGTGTCCGTCGCGATGAGCGCCGTCGGGCTCGCGGAGCGGGCGAACGAGCTCGCCGTCGAGTACGCGAACAAGCGTGAGACGTTCGGCAAGCAGCTCTCCAGCCGCCAGGCGATCCAGTTCTACCTGGCCGAGAACTACGCCGACATCGCCGCAGCACGCGCCCTGGTGCTCGAGGCCGCCCGCGCCTACGAGGAAGACCGCCCCGACGCCGGCACCCTGTCCAGTGCCTCGAAGATGGTCGCCGTCGACATGCTCGCGCGCGTCACCGACAAGGCCCTGCAGGTGCACGGCGGGCAGGGCTACTGGAAGCGCAACGCCATCGAGCGCGTCTACCGCGACGCACGCGCGCAGCGCTTCGAAGAGGGCACCAACGAGATCCAGAAGCTGATCGTCGGCCGCGCCGTCGTGACCGGCAAGGCCGGGTTCTAGACCACAACCAACCACCGGACTGGAGGCCCGTGGCGGGCCCGCCCCGCGCCTCCCGTCCGTCCCCACGCACGCAAAGGACCGCAGTGACCGACAGCACCAACGCACCCATCGCGCTCAGCTCGCCCATCGCACTGGTCACCGGCGCTTCGCGCGGCATCGGCCGCCTGCTCGCGCAGAAGCTCGGCCAGCGCGGCGTCACCGTCGTGGTGACGTACAAGGGCAACGCCGACCTGGCCGAGGAGTCCCTGGCCGACGTCAAGGCGGCCGGCGGCGACGGCATCACGGCGCAGGTCGACATCGAGCAGCCGGAGTCGATCGACGCCCTGTTCGACCTGGTGCGCGACACCTACGGACGCCTCGACATGTTCGTGGCGAACGCCGCCGCCAGCGCGTTCAAGCCCGTCGCCGACCTCAAGCTGCACCACCTCGACCGCAGCTACGCCACGAACGCCCGCTCGTTCGTGCTCGGCGCCCAGCGCGCCGCGGAACTCATGGACCGGGGTGGCCGCATCGTCGTCGTGACCTCGTACGGATCACTCCGGGCATTCCCGACCTACGCCGCACTCGGTGCCGCCAAGGCCATGAGCGAGGCGTACATGAAGTACATGGCGGTGGAGTTCGGTCCGCGTCAGATCACGGTCAACGCGGTGAACGGCGGCCTCATCGACACCGACTCGCTCGAGTACTTCTACACGAAGGTCCCCGGCCAGGCGCCGATGGACACCGTGCTCGAGAAGCTCCCGCTGCAGCGCCCTGGGACGGCCGATGACATGGCCGACGCCGTCGACTTCCTGCTGTCGGACAAGGCCGGGTACATCACCGGGCAGGTGCTCTCGGTCGACGGCGGGCTGACGGTCATCGCCCCGCCGTACTGGTCGGACACGACGTCGCCCCTCCGCGACGCGGTGCTGCCGGCCGACGCTCCGGCCGCGGACACCGCAGAATAGGCGCATGAGCAGCGTCGCTTCCGCCCCCGTCGTGCCGGAGTCCCTCCGGACGGTCGCGTCACCCTGGACCCTCGGCCCCCTGCACCTGGCGAACCGGGTGGTGATGGGGTCGATGCACACCGGGCTCGAGGTGCACGACGACGGCGGAGCCGGCATGGCCGCCTTCTACCGCGAACGGGCGGCCGGCGGGGCGGCGTGCATCATCACCGGCGGCATCGCGGTGAACGACGAGGCCCGTGGCGGTCCGGACTTCGCGGTGTTCGGCGTCGGGGGAGCCGACGAGCGGTTCCGGGTGGCGGTCGACGCCGTGCACGACGAGGGCGGGACGATCCTCGCGCAGCTGTTCCACGCCGGGCGGTACGCGCTCGCGTCGGGCATGGTCGACCGGCACGGAGACCCGCAGCGGGTGGTGGCGCCCTCGGCCCTGCCGTGGGCGGCCGCCCGCGGTGTGGTGCCGACCGAGCTGACGTCGGCCGAGGTCGAGCGGACGATCGAGGACTTCGCCGCCGCGGCCCGCACCGCCCGCGCGATCGGGTTCGACGGCGTCGAGATCATGGCGTCCGAGGGGTACCTGATCAACCAGTTCCAGTCACCGCTGACGAACCTGCGCGACGACGAGTGGGGCGGCGATGCGGAACGGCGTCGGCGCTTCGCGATCGAGGTCGTCCGGGCGGTGCGCGCCGCGGTGCCCGAGCTCGCCGTGACCATCCGGCTGTCCGGCGCCGACCTGATGCCCGGCTCGTCGACCGAGGACGAGGTCGACGCGCTCGTGCACGACCTGCTGCCGCTCGGACTCGACGGCATCTCGGTCGGCATCGGCTGGCACGAGTCCCGCACCCCGACCGTGCAGGCCTCGGTGCCGCACGGGGCCTGGCTGGCGTACGCGACACGGATCGCCGCGGTGGTGCGCGCGTCCCCGTACCCGGACGTCCGCGTGATCGCGTCGAACCGGATGACGGACCTGCGCGACGGCGAGGCCGTCCTCGCCGACGGGACCATCGACGCCGTCGCCCTCGCCCGACCGTTCCTCGCCGACCCCGCCATCGTGTCGCGCTCGCTCGCGGGCGGGTTCGCCCTGGTGAACACCTGCATCGGCTGCAACCAGGCGTGCCTCGACCGTTCGATCATCGGCGCACCGGTGTCCTGCCTCGTGAACCCCCGTGCCGCCCGCGAGGTCGCGTTCCCCGCCCGCCCGACCACCGACCCGAAGCACGTCGACGTCGTCGGTGGCGGACCGGCCGGGCTCGCCGCCGCGGTGGACGCCGCACGCCGGGGCCACGACGTCACCGTCTGGGAGGCGTCCGACCGCCTCGGCGGCCAGTTCGGTCTCGCCTCACTCGTCCCGGGCAAGGAGGACTACGCCGCCACGGTGCGGTCCGCCCGCGCCGAGCTCGCGGAGCGGGGCGCCACGATCCACCTCGGACGCCCGGCCACGGCTCCGGACCTCGTCGACAGTGACGCCGTCGTGCTCGCGGCCGGGGTGGTCCCGCGGAGCATCGACGTCCCCGGCAGCGACCTGCCGCACGTGCTGTCCTACGAGCAGGCCCTGCGGAACGGCGTACCCGAGGGCACCGTCGCGATCATCGGCGGCGGCGGCATCGGCGTGGACACCGCGGCGTTCCTGACCGAGTCGCCCGACGAGGTCGTCCGGGCAGCCGAGTTCGCGGCCCGGTGGGACCTCGACGTGTCCGAGGAGCTCGTCGGCGACGTGCCGCAGCGGCTCCCCGCGGCACAGCGCACCACCCGGCCGGGGTCCCAGGTGACGGTGCTCCGGCGTTCGGGCAAGTTCGGCCAGGGGATCGGCATCACCTCGCGCTGGGTCGCGATCGGTCGGCTGCGGGACGCCGGGGTGCGGATGGTCGGCGGCGTGCAGGAGTACCTGCGCATCGAACCCGGGGTGCTCTGGATCCGCGACGAGCACGGGGACGAGGTCGGCGTGCCGGCGGACACCGTCGTGGTCTGCGCCGGGCAGGAGCGCGCGACCGACGCCGAGGGCGACGCGCCTGACGGACTCGTGACGGGCCTCCAGGCCGCCGGCGTGCCGTACGCCGTCGTCGGCGGCGCGCGTGACGCACGGAGCGTGGACGCGGTCCGGGCGACGTCCGAGGCCCTCGAAGCGGTGCGGCGCCTCGCGCCGTAGCGAGTCGGCTCGCATCACGGCCGGGAATCTGCAAGAATGAACGGTCGAATCGCCGCAGCTCGACCCTCTATCCAGCTGTGAGCGATCTCTCTCGAGCTTTCGCCGTGTGTGCCCCCACGCCCGCGGTTCCAGTTCAACCACAACGAAAGCAAACAGGAGCAATTGTGGCTGTCAAGATCCGTCTGAAGCGTCTCGGTAAGATCCGTGCGCCCTACTACCGCATCGTCGTCGCCGACTCGCGCACCAAGCGCGATGGTCGTGTCCTCGAGGAGATCGGTCAGTACCACCCGACCGAGGAGCCCTCGGTCATCAAGATCGAGTCCGAGCGTGCGCTCTACTGGCTCGGCGTCGGCGCGCAGCCGACCGAGCAGGTCGCGGCCCTCCTCAAGCTGACCGGCGACTGGGCCAAGTTCAAGGGCGAGAAGGACACCGAGTCCAAGGTCAAGGTCGCCGAGCCGAAGCCGGCCTTCCAGGTCGACTCCTCGAAGAAGGCCGTGCTCAAGCCGAAGTCGGAGAAGACGGCTCCCGCCGCCAAGGCCGACGACGCCGAGACCGCCGACGAGACGACCGAGGCGTAGTCCTTGCTCGAATCCGCGCTGACGCACCTCGTCAAGGGGATCGTCGATCACCCTGACGACGTGCGCGTCGCCAGCTCCACCTCCCCACGCGGCGAGGTCCTCGAGGTGCGCGTGCACCCCGAGGACCTCGGCCGCGTGATCGGTCGCGCCGGGCGCACCGCCAAGGCGCTCCGCACGCTCGTCACGGCCCTGGCCGACGGCAAGCGCGTGCGGGTCGACGTGGTGGACACCGATTCCTAGGGAGACGACCCAGCTCCGGGTGGGTCGAATCACGAAGGCGCACGGGCTCAAGGGCGGCATCAAGCTCGAGCTCTACACCGACGACCCGGATCGTCGGTTCACCCCGGGCGCCACCTTCACGCTCCAGGTTCCCGACGACTCACCGTGGTCGGGCAAGACCCTCGAGCTGGACGAACTCCGCTGGTACAACGGTCACCCCGTCGCGTTCTTCGCCGGGATCGACGACCGCACCGCGGCCGAGTCCCTGGCGCGCATCATCCTCTGGGTCGAGCAGGACGCCGACGCCGAGACCGGTGAGGACGACGCCTGGTACGACCACCAGCTCGTCGGGCTGAAGGTCCTGCGCGACGGCGTCGAGGTCGGCACCGTCGCGCGCGTGGACCACATGCCCGCACAGGACCTGCTCGCGATCGACACGCCGTCCCGCGGCGAGGTCCTCGTGCCGTTCGTCTCGGCGATCGTGCCCGCGGTCGACATCGCGGCCGGCACCGTCACGGTCACGCCGCCGCAGGGCCTGTTCGAGGACCCCGAGGACACCTCGCGCCCCGAGACGGTCACGGACTAGTCCCGTGCGGATCGACATCGTCACGATCTTCCCGGAGTTCTTCTCCGTGCTGGACGTGTCCCTGCTGGGCAAGGCCCGCTCCGGCGGGCTGCTCGACCTGCACGTGCACGACCTGCGGTCGTGGACCACCGACCGGCACCGCACCGTCGACGACACCCCGTACGGCGGTGGCGCCGGCATGGTGATGAAGCCGGAGCCGTGGGCGCAGGCACTCGAAGCGCTCTTCCGGCCCGACGGCTCGTCGACCCTGGTGGTCCCGACGCCGGCCGGTACGCCCTTCACGCAGTCGATCGCGCGGTCGCTCGCGTCGACGTCGGAGCACCTCGTGTTCGCCTGCGGGCGGTACGAGGGCATCGACGCCCGCGTCTTCGAGTGGGCGTCGTCGCGCGCCACCGTCGTCGAGCTCTCGCTCGGCGACTACGTGCTGAACGGCGGCGAGGTCGCCGCGATGGCGATGATCGAGGCCGTCGGACGACTCGTCCCCGGCGTCGTCGGCAACCCCGAGTCGCTGGTCGAGGAGTCCCACGAGGACGGCCTGCTCGAGTACCCCTCGTACACCAAGCCCGCGTCGTGGCGCGGCCTCGACGTCCCCGACGTCCTGCTCAGCGGGCACCACGCCCGCGTCGGTGCCTGGCGGCACGAGCAGCAGCTGGAGCGGACGCGGCGCGTCCGTCCGGACCTGCTGCCCGACGCGTAGCGTCACCCGTCTCGCGAAAGCGACAGATCTCCGCGGAACATCCGCGGAGATCTGTCGCTTTCGCTGTTGTGACGGTCCGCGGGCCGCGAGATCTGTCGCTTCCGTGGGGTGGGGACGACGCGTGACGGACTGGAGGCGCGGTGCCAGCTGGTGCCGCGCCTCCAGGCTCGCTACTGGTCGCGCTGGGCGCGACGCAGGGTCAGGACCTCGGGGCCGGCCTCGGTGACCGCCACGGTGTGCTCGACGTGCGCGGCACGCGAGCCGTCGACACTGCGCAGCGTCCAGCCGTCGTCGTCCTGGTAGAGCTCGTCGGTCGTCTGCATGAGCCACGGCTCGATCGCGACGACCAGACCCGGCCGGAGCTTCAGGCCGCGACCCGGGCGGCCGTCGTTCGGCACGTGCGGGTCCCCGTGCATCGTGCGACCGACGCCGTGCCCGCCGAACTGCAGGTTCACGTCGTGACCGGCCTGGTGCGCCACGTGACCGATGGCGTGCGAGACGTCGCCCAGCTTGTTGCCGGGAGCCGCCTGGGCGATGCCGGCGGCCAGTGCCCGTTCGACCGTGGCGATCAATGCCTGGTCCTCGTCGCGCGGCGTGCCGACCTGGACGCTGACGGCGGAGTCGGCGACCCAGCCGTCCACGCTCGCGGCGAAGTCCAGGCTCACGAGGTCGCCGTCCTGCAGGGTGCGGTCGTGCGGCAGGCCGTGCAGGGCGGCGTCGTTGACCGAGGTGCAGAGGTTCTTGCCGAACGGCGACATGCCGAACGACGGGTGGTAGTCGACGTAGCAGCTCTCCGCCCCGCGTTCGGCGATCATCCGCGCCGCGACGCGGTCGAGGTCGAGCAGGTTGACGCCGACGTCGACGGTCTCGAGCAGCTCGTCCAGGACGTCGGCCACGAACCGGCCGGCGACGCGCAGTCCGTCCAGCTCGGCGGGGGTGCGGAGTTCGATCATGGGTCCATCCTCGTCGTTTTGTCTCCCGCGCTCTCTGTGGCAGTATTGAACGCTGTGCCCTGGCTGGACTCTGCCACGGGGGAGTCGCCGACACCGGGCACGCACCACCACTTTCCGAACCTTCGATCCGCGGCGACCCGTGCGCGTCCGCAGAGAGTGAAACCCACCATGAGCCAGCTCCTCGACAACGTCGACGCAGCATCGCTGCGTACCGACGTCCCGGACTTCCGTCCCGGCGACACCATCAAGGTGCACGTCAACATCATCGAAGGCACGCGTTCGCGTATCCAGGTCTTCCAGGGAGTCGTCATCGGCCGTCAGGGCCACGGCATCGGCGAGACCTTCAAGGTCCGCAAGGTGAGCTTCCAGGTCGGCGTCGAGCGCTGGTTCCCGGTGCACTCGCCGATCATCGACCACATCGAGATCGTCACCAAGGGTGACGTCCGTCGTGCGAAGCTCTACTACCTGCGCGAGCTCCGCGGCAAGGCGGCCCGCCGCAAGATCAAGGAGAAGCGCGACGCCTGATCGCCTTCACAGTGAACGTCCGCGAGCCGGACGCCGCTGCGAGCCCCTCGTCCATGTACGGTTGTGCATCGACGGGGGGCTCTTCCCATTTGCGGGGAGTCAGTGGTTCGAACGAGAGCGGAAATGACGGACACGACAGAGGATTCCGGGCGCAGGCCACGTGCCGAGAAGCAACGGAACGGTGTCCTCACATTCCTCCGCGACCTCGTCATCATCTTCATCGCGGCACTGCTCGTGTCGTTCCTGGTGAAGACGTTCCTGATCCGGTCGTTCTACATCCCGTCGGCGTCGATGGAGAACACGCTCCAGATCAACGACCGCGTCATCGTCAACGAGCTCGTCCCCGGCGCCGTGGCGCTGAAGCGGGGAGACGTCGTCGTCTTCAAGGACCCGGGCGGTTGGCTCACCGGGTCCGAGGTGCCGAGCGTCACGCCGGACACCCAGCCCGCGAAGGCCATCGACTGGGCGCTGACCCAGGTCGGTCTCGGCACCGGTGACAGCGACGACCACCTGATCAAGCGCGTCATCGGTCTGCCCGGTGACAAGGTGTCCTGCTGCAACGACCTCGGGCAGATGTCGGTGAACGGTGTGCCGATCAAGGAGCCGTACCTGAAGCTCCCCGCCGGCGCCCCGGCCTCGGCGACCGACTTCTCGGTGACCGTGCCGAAGGGCACCATCTGGGTGATGGGCGACAACCGGAACGACTCGAAGGACTCCCGGTACAACGGCGACACCCCGTCGAAGGGCTTCGTCCCGATGTCCGACGTCACGGGCCGCGCGTTCGTCATCTCGTGGCCGGCGAGCCGCTGGACGTGGCTCGACGACCACCCCGACGTGTTCGCCGGCGTGGAGGAGCGCGACGAGTGACCGCCGTCCGTCCGTCGCTCCGGGTCGAGAAACGTCTGCTCGCCGAGGGCCGCGTGACGGTCATCGGCATGGACGAGGTCGGCCGTGGCGCCATCGCCGGTCCGGTCGGCGTCGGTGTGGCCGCGGTGACGCTCGACATCGGTCGTGTGCCCCAGGGGCTCGCGGACTCGAAGCTGTTGTCCGAAGCGCGCCGCACCGACCTCGTGCCCGTCGTGCAGCGCTGGGCGCGCACGGCGGTCGGCATGGCCTCGGCTGACTTCGTCGACCAGCAGGGCATCGTGCCCGCTCTCGGTGCAGCCGGTGCGCAGGCGCTCGGCTCCCTGGTCGCCGACGGGGTGTCCCTCGACGGCGCGGTGGTCGTGCTCGACGGCTCGTTCGACTGGTTGAGCCGTGCCCTGCCCGCGTCGCTCCGTCCGGCCGCCGATCCGCTCGAGGTCGTCGTCCGGGTCAAGGCCGACCGCGACTGCGCCTCGGTGGCCGCGGCGTCCGTGGTGGCCAAGGTCGCTCGTGACGCGCTCATGATCTCCGCTCACGACGAGGCTCCGCACTACGGGTGGGTGTCGAACAAGGGCTACGGGTCGACGGCGCACTACGACGCCATCCGGGCGATCGGGGCGCACGCGCTGCACCGGAAGTCGTGGTTGCACCAGGCCTCGAGCGTCGCACTGGACGGCTTCGACGAACTCGACGCCCTCGCCGGTTGAGCCCGTCGTCCGCACGGCCTCCGTCGCCGTAGACTGTGGGCGCAATGGATGAGGACGAATTCGACGACTACGACCGCGAGGTCGAGCTGGCCCTGTACCGCGAGTACCGCGACGTGGTGTCGCAGTTCCGTTACGTGGTCGAGACGGAGCGCCGTTTCTACCTGGCGAACGAGGTCGAACTCGTGCGCCGTGACACGGAGCACGACTTCTACTTCGAACTGACGATGAACGACGTCTGGGTCTGGGACGTCTACCGTTCCGACCGGTTCGTCAAGGGTGTCCGGGTACTCACGTTCAAGGACGTGAATGTCGAGGAACTCACGACGCGGGAACTCGAACTGCCGAAGGAACTCGCACTCGACGAGTGATCGTCAATTTCCTTTCTCTTGCTTCTTTCTCGGTGAATCGCCGCTGATCCGGACCGTCAGTGAATTGTGCGCGCTATTCTGATGGGGAAATAACCGCCCCACGAACAGGAGCACCCCATGGCACAGAAGGTCACCGTCCAGCTCGTCGACGACCTCGACGATTCCCCCATCACCACCGGTGAAGGCCGGACGGTCGAATTCGCGTTCGACGGCTCGTCGTACGAGATCGACCTGTCGAACGACAACGTCGACAAGTTCCGCGAGGCGATCTCCGACTACATCGCCGCAGCGCGCAAGGTCTCCGGTCGTCGCACCGGCGGCGGTTCCGCGCCGAAGTCCGCCCCGAAGCGCGGCAACTCCGAAGAACTCGGCAAGATCCGCGAGTGGGCCAAGGAGAACGGGTACGAGGTCTCCTCCCGCGGGCGCATCTCGACGCAGGTGCAGGAAGCCTACGCAGCAGCGCACTGACGCTCGTCGCAGCAGGACCCGGGTGATCTCGATCACCCGGGTCCTTCTTCTTTCCTCCACAGGGGCAATTCGCCCGCGCTGATTCCACAGACTCTCCGACTCCGCCGATCGGTGTGTTCGTTCCGGAGATCGTTGTCGTGGAGGCAACGACATGGAACAAGACGTGCAACGAGCACCGGGGCGGTCGCTCCGGAACGGCCGACTCGGACGATTCGGTGAAGAACGAGCGGTGGCCTGGCTCGAAGCCCGGGGATTCCGCGTGCTCGAGCGGAACTGGCGATGTGCCCGCGGTGAGATCGACATCGTCGCGTGGGATTCCTGCACGCTCGCCTTCATCGAGGTGAAGACCCGTTCCGGAGCCACCACCGGCCACCCGTTCGAGGCGATCACCGCTGTGAAGCTCACCCGGATGCGGCGACTCGTGCCCGAGTGGTTCGACGCGCATCCCGAGGTCTCGGCGCGCGCGGTCCGGGTGGACGTCGTCGCGGTCCACGTCGACGGGCCCCGCACGGTCGTCGAGCACCTGGCGGGTGTGCTGTGACCGGCATAGGGCGCGCTGCCGCGGTCGCGCTGCTCGGCGTCACCGGTCGACGCATCGAGGTCGAAGCACACCTGACCAGTCAGCTGCCGGCGTTCAGCATCATCGGTCTGCCCGACACCTCGTTGGGTGAGGCACGGGAACGTGTGCGATCCGCGGCGGCGAACGCGGGGTGTCCGCTGCCCGCCCGCCGGATCACCGTGAACCTGACCCCGGCGGCGATCCCGAAACGCGGTTCGGGGTTCGACCTGGCCATCGCGATGGCCGTGCTGGCCGGTGCCGGTCTCGCGCCGGACGTCTCGGAGCGCATCGTCTACATCGGCGAGCTCGGCCTCGACGGGCGGGTGCGTCCGGTCCCCGGCGTGATCCCGATGTTGATCGCCGCGCGCGACGCCGGTGTGGACCGCGTCGTGTTGCCCGTCGGCAACCTGACCGAGGCCCGTGTGGTCGGCGGGGTCCGGATCCGGGGCGTGGACTCGTTGCGGGCGGCGGCGATCGACGCCGGGGCGCTCCTGCCGACGGTCGAGGTCGACCCGGTGCTGCCGGTCCCGGTCACGGCCGTGCCGCGTCCCGTGGCCGAGCTGTCGGACGTCGTGGGGAACCCGGTCGGCGTCCGAGCACTCATCGCCGCGGCGGCCGGGGGACACCACGCCCTGCTGCTCGGGCCACCGGGCGCGGGCAAGACCATGCTCGCCGAGAGGCTGCCCGGGCTACTGCCCGACCTCGACGATGAGACCGCGCTCGAGGTCGCCGCCGTCCGGTCCGTCGCCGGGCTGGGTCCCGCGTCGTGGAGCACGAAGCCACCGTGGGAAGCCCCGCACCACTCCGCATCGGCGGTCTCGCTCATCGGCGGCGGATCCGGGGTCCTGCGCCCCGGAGCCGTGTCGCGCGCCACCGGGGGCATCCTGTTCCTCGACGAGGCACCGGAGTTCCCGCAGGCCGTGCTCGACGCGCTCCGGCAACCGCTCGAGTCCGGGCGGATCACGATCCACCGTGCGGCGGGAGCGGCTGAGTTCCCCGCACGCTGCCAGGTCGTCCTGGCGGCGAACCCCTGTCCGTGCGGCAACGCCGGTGGTGCGCACGGGCAGCCGTGCGAGTGCTCGCCGAGCACCGTCCGCCGGTACCTCGGCCGCATGTCCGGGCCGCTGCTCGACCGGATGGACATCCGGGTGCTGGTGCCCCGGGTGACGACGGGTCGGATGCGGGACAAGGACGGCAGCACCCCGACGACGGCGGTCGCGCGTGCGGCGGTCGCGGCAGCACGAGCCCGCATGGCGGAGCGACTGCACGGCACAGGATGGACGCGCAACGCCGAGGTCACCGGGACGTGGCTCCGAGCCGAGGGGCGCATCGAACCCGGGTCGACGGCTGACCTCGACCGCGCACTCGACCTCGGGACCCTGACGATGCGCGGGTGGGACCGTGTGATGCGACTGGCGTGGACACTCGCCGACCTCGACGCGGTGGAGCGGCCCACGGGTGCGCACGTCCGCGGCGCCTTGGCCCTGCGGAGCGCGCTGTGATGCAGGCGGGCACGGAGCTCCTCGACACCGTGGCGCGCCTGCTGGGACGGAGCGGTGCCGCGGTGGATCCGGTGCAGGCCGCGGCACGGGTCGCCTGGTCGGCCATCGTCGAACCGGGGGACTCCGTCGCCGGAGAGCTCCTCACCGGCCTCGGACCCGAGCGTGCGCTCGGTGCGGTGCTGCTCGCCGCGGACGGAGACTTCGATTCGCTGCTGGGATGCTGCGTCGACGCCGAGGTGCCGGGTGCGGAGGACCCAGCGGTGCTGCTCGGCGTGCTGCAGACCGCGGTGGAACGTTGGCGGCCCCGATTGGCCGCTGTCGAGGTGGGCGACGTGCTCGCGGCGGCCGGTGCGGTCGGAGCCGGACTGCTGGTCCCCGAGAGCGACGGGTGGCCGCCCGCGATGGATGACCTCGGGGCGCACGCCCCGGTGGTCCTCTGGACGCGCAGCACAGGTGCACGCCTCGGCGAGGGGATGCCGGCGCTGGGCGTCGTGGGGTCCCGGGCGAACACGGTGGCCGGTGCCGAGGCCTCGGCGGAGATCACCTCGACGGCGGCGGACGCGGGATTCCTCATCGTGAACGGGGGCGCCTACGGCATCGACGCGGTGGCGCACCGTGTCGCCGTCGCCGCCGGGACGCCCACGGTCGCCGTCCTGGCGGGTGGTATCGACCAGCTCTACCCGGTGGGGAATGCGCAGCTGCTCCACAACGTGGCGCGGCAGGGGGCGTTGCTCGCCGAGTCGGCACCGGGGACGCGACCGACGCGGTGGCGTTTCCTCGCGCGGAACCGGCTGATCGCCGCGCTGGCCGACGTCACGGTCGTGGTCGAGGCCGGCGCCAGGTCGGGGGCGCTCAACACCGCCCACCACGCCGCGCAGCTCGGCCGGCCGGTGTTCGCGGTCCCGGGAGCGTTCGCGTCCTCGGCATCGGTCGGGTGCCACCGGCTCATCGCACAGGGACGGGCGCAGATCGTCGTGCACCCCGGGGATCCGGTCGCGGCGGCGAGGCCGGCGACCGGGACGAGCGGGGGAGCGTTGCCGGACGAACCGCTCCTGTCCGGTCGGCAGGACCCCGAGGTGCTCCGGGTGCTCGACGCGCTGGGTCGTCGCGCGCTGCCCGAAGCCGAGATCGCCCGTCGGGCAGGCATGTCGACGGCCGACGTCGCCGACGCGCTCGCCCTGGCGCAGCTGCAGGGACTCGTCGTCGCGAGCGGCGGCGGGTGGGGCCGGGCATGACGGTCGACAGCCGTACGCTGGCGTCGTGGTTGCGCGGACGGACGGTCGACTCGTGGTGGCGGTGGACGCCTTCCTCGGGCACGCCCGGCACGCGCGGGGCCTCAGCGAGCAGACCCTGCGCGCGTACGCCAACGACCTCGAGCAGCTCGTGGCGTTCGCGGACACCCGAGGGGTCGACCGCGTCGCCGACGTCGAGCTCGAGCTCCTGCGCGACTGGCTGTGGGACGCCGACCACCGGGGGCTCGCCCGGTCGACCATCGCTCGGCGGTCCTCGTCCGTGCGGGCGTTCACGCGGTGGGCGAGCGAGACCGGGGTGACCACGACCGACGCCGGGGTCCGGCTCCGTGCACCGAAGGGCGGGGCGCACCTTCCCCGCGTCGTGTCAGCCGACCAGGTGCGCGTCCTGCTCGACGGGCTCGGTGCACGAGCGGCGACGGACGACCCGGCGGCGCTGCGGGACCTGGCCCTTGTCGAGCTCCTGTACGCGGCGGCCATCCGGGTCGGCGAACTCGTCGGGATCGACGTGACCGACGTCGATCGCGGACGCCTGACCGTGCGGGTGCTCGGCAAGGGCGGCAAGGAACGCGTGGTGCCGTTCGGGGTTCCGGCGCGGGACGCACTCGAGGCGTGGCTCGAGCGCGGACGGCCCGCCCTCGCAGCACGGGCGGAGGGACCGGTAGGCGCGGCGCTGTTCCTCGGCGACCGTGGCGCCCGACTCGGCGTCCGCAGTGCCTACCGCGTGGTGGCGCGCTTGCTCGGTGATCTGCCGGGCGAGGGCCCGAGCGGGCCGCACACCTTCCGGCACACCGCGGCGACGCACCTGCTCGACGGGGGAGCGGACCTGCGCGCGGTGCAGGAGCTCCTCGGTCACGCCAGCCTCGGCACGACGCAGATCTACACGCACGTGTCGTCGGCCCGGCTGCGCGAGGTCTACCGGACGGCGCACCCGCGCGCCTGACGGTGGGCCGACGTGCGTCCCGGTCGGTTCCCGGTCAGCTTCCGATCGGTTTCCGGTCGGCTCGACTCATCCGGGCCAGGCCGACTCGGGCAGGAGCACTGGCCACTCAGCCGGTGGCAGGTACGCCATCGGGTCGACGTAACGACCGTCGACGCGAGCACCGAGGTGCAGGCACGGCGCCGACGCCGGACAGTGCCCGACCGAGACACGGCCGACCGGCGCGCCCTGCACGACCTCGTCCCCGGCGGCGACCAGGGGCGTCACCGAGTCGAGCGTGCTGACCAGTCCGTCGCCGTGGTCGATCGTCACGACGGTGCGGCCACCGACCGCGCCGGCGAACGCCACGGTGCCGTCGTCCACCGCCGAGGCGGTGCTGCCGAGGGCGGCCGGGACGTCGAGGCCCCGGTGGCCGGCGGCGTAGTCCGAGGACGGCGCTTCCCAGGCGCGCTCGACCACCCGCGATCCCGTGGGCCAGATCCAGCGAGCCTCGACCCGGCCCGAATCGGTGGCAGTGCCCACCGACGCCCCGGCGCCCACCGACACCCCGGCTCCCGTCGACGGCGCGGCACCGAACACCGCCGTCCCGCCCAGCACCGCCGCGCACACCACGGACAGCAGGACGGGACGCGCACTCGATCGCATGTCCCCAGCCTGGGCGGTGGAACCCGGCCCCGGGGCGGGCGTGGGCGATCCGTGGAGGGGGAGTCGCGCCTCCAGGCCTGGGGAGGAACGTGCCGAGGACGGAGACGACAGAACCGACGTCGTACGACGGCGACAGTGTCGTTCCGCGTCGCCGCGCAAGGCCCGCGCCGTCCCGATCACGCCCCGGTTATGACCAGATCCCGAGCGAGGAGTACAGTCGGGGCCGCTCCGGAACACGCAACGCCGCTCGGACGGCGAACCAGCCGACCGCCGGGGCACCGTGCTGCACAACTGCACGGCGGCAGAACCCAGGAGCATCGTGTCCACCACGACCACCGGGCACGGCGAAGACCGTGCGTTCAAGGGGAAGGTCACCCTGTTCGCCATCGCGGCGGCGGTCGGTGGCTTCCTGTTCGGCTTCGACTCGTCCGTCATCAACGGCGCCGTCGACGCGATCAAGGGCGAGTTCAACCTCTCCGACGCGGCCAGCGGATTCGCGGTCGCATCGGCCCTGATCGGTTGCGCGTTCGGCGCCTACTTCGCAGGCCGCCTCGCCGACCGCTACGGCCGCACGCGGATCATGTTCTGGGCCGCCGTGCTGTTCTTCGTCTCGTCGATCGGTTCGGCGTTCGCGTTCGCGACGTGGGACCTCGTGATCTGGCGTCTCGTCGGCGGTCTCGGCATCGGTACCGCTTCGGTCATCGCACCGGCGTACATCTCCGAGGTCTCCCCGAAGGCGATCCGCGGGCGGCTGGCCTCGTTCCAGCAGCTGGCGATCACGCTCGGTATCTTCGCCGCGCTCCTGTCCGACCAGCTGTTCGCCGTCACCGCGGGCAGCGCCTCGGCCGAGGTCTGGGGCCTGGCCGCCTGGCGCTGGATGTTCCTGGTCGGGGTGATCCCCTCGGTCGTCTACGGCGTCCTGGCGATCACGCTGCCGGAGTCCCCGCGCTACCTGCTCACCAAGGGCCGTGCTGACGATGCGCGCGTGGTGATGGGCAAGATCGTCCCGCGCGACACCGTGAACACGAGCCTGGAGGAGATCCAGGACGGCATCAAGAAGGAAGCCAACGAGAAGAAGGGCTCCATCCGGGGCAACCGCTTCGGGCTCCAGCCGATCGTCTGGGTGGGCATCATCCTGGCCGTGCTGCAGCAGTTCGTCGGCATCAACGTGATCTTCTACTACTCGACGACGCTCTGGCAGGCCGTCGGCTTCAAGGAGGAGGACTCGTTCCTCATCTCCACGATCACCTCGGTGGTCAACGTCGCCGTCACCTTCGTGGCGATCTTCCTGGTCGACAAGGTCGGCCGCAAGCCGCTGCTCGTCGCCGGTTCCGCGGGCATGTTCGTCTCGCTCACCATGGTCGCCATCGCGTTCTCGCAGGCGACGATCGTCGACGGCAGCCCGAGCCTCCCCGGCTCGTGGGGCGTCATCGCGCTGATCTTCGCGAACCTCTTCGTGGTGTCATTCGGTGCCACGTGGGGTCCGCTCATGTGGGTGCTGCTCGGCGAGATGTTCCCGAACCGCATCCGCGCCACCGCGCTGGGCATCGGCTCGGCCGCCAACTGGATCGCGAACTTCATCGTCACGATCTCGTTCCCGGTGCTGTCCGGCTTCAACCTGACGGTCACCTACGGCATCTACGCGCTGTTCGCGTTGCTGTCGCTGTTCTTCGTCATCGCCAAGATCCCGGAGACCAAGGGCCGCTCACTCGAGGAGATGGGCATCTCCGCCGACGGCGACACGGTGGACGCCAAGGCCTGATCGGCCGGTCGCGCACCGCGTCCGTTCGCACGGATCGCCGGACAGGAGGCCCGGATCACGTCAGCCGCGAGGCGCGCGTGATCCGGGCCTCCCTTCTGTTAGCATCTATCCAGCAGCGTGCTGATGCGCGCTGACTTCGCGTGTCCACCAAGCCCTCACGGGCTCGGTACCCGACCACCGGTCCCGCTCTCACGAGCGGGCGGTCGCGTGCCAGGACACCAGGGACCACGACCGACGGTCGTGATCGACACAACCGCAACAGGTCCGCAGCGACGTGCGAGAGCACGGCTGCGCGCCGAGAACACAGAAGGAGGACGGCACATGGCCGTCGTCACCATCCGCCAGCTGCTCGACAGCGGCGTCCACTTCGGACACCAGACCCGTCGGTGGAACCCGAAGGTGAAGCGCTTCATCCTCGCCGAGCGCTCGGGCATCCACATCATCGACCTGCAGCAGTCGCTGGCCTTCATCGACCGCGCGTACGACTTCGTCAAGGAGACGGTCGCGCACGGTGGCACGATCCTCTTCGTGGGCACCAAGAAGCAGGCGCAGGGCTCCATCGCCGAGCAGGCGACCCGCGTCGGCCAGCCGTACGTCAACCAGCGTTGGCTCGGCGGTCTGCTCACGAACTTCCAGACGGTCTCCAAGCGCCTCGCGCGCATGAAGGAGCTCGAGGAGATCGACTTCGACGACACGACGAAGGGCTTCACCAAGAAGGAGCTCCTCATCAAGAAGCGCGAGCTGGACAAGCTCCACAAGACCCTCGGTGGTATCCGCAACCTCACGCGGACCCCGAGCGCGCTCTGGATCGTCGACACCAAGAAGGAGCACCTCGCCGTCGACGAGGCGCAGAAGCTCGGTATCCCGATCATCGGCATCCTCGACACCAACTGCGACCCCGACGAGATCACGTACCCGATCCCGGGCAACGACGACGCGATCCGCTCCGTCGGTCTCCTGACCCGCATCGTCGCCGACGCCGCGGCCGAGGGCCTGAAGACCCGCCACAACGGCGGCGACGAGGACGAGGCCAGCGAGCCCCTCGCCGAGTGGGAGCAGGAGCTCCTCGGTGGCGAGACCGCCGCCACGACCGAGGCGCCCGCCGCCCCCGTCGAGGAGAACGACGCTGACGCGCAGGTCGCCGCGAAGGAGATCGGCGAGCCGATCGCCGACGAGGCGAAGAACGCGGAGCCGACGGCCGAGGCCGAGGCAGCCGCGGAGACCACCCCCGCCGAGTGAGTCGCCGGGGCGCCGGACCCCATCGGGTCCGGCGCCCCGACTGCACTCCACTCTCCACACACGTACAGTCCAGAAAGGACTCCAGTCAATGGCAAACTTCACCGCTGCTGACGTGAAGAAGCTCCGCGAGGACCTCGGCGCCGGAATGATGGACGCGAAGAACGCGCTCGTCGAGGCCGACGGCGACTACGACAAGGCCGTCGAGCTGCTCCGCATCAAGGGTGCCAAGGCCGTCGCCAAGCGCGACGACCGTGCCACCTCCGAGGGTGTCGTCGTCGCGACCTCCGAGAACGGCGCCGCCACGGTCGTCGAGCTCGCGAGCGAGACCGACTTCGTCGCGAAGAACGAGAAGTTCACGACCCTCGCCGACAAGGTGCTGGGCGCGGTCGCCGCTGCCGGTGCCGCCGACGTCGCTGCCGCCAACGCCGCACCGCTGGACGGCAAGACCGTCCTCGAGGTCGTCAACGAGTCGGCTGCCGCGCTGGGCGAGAAGCTCGAGGTCCGCACGGTCCGCCGTGTCGAGGGCTCGGCCTTCGAGATCTACCTGCACAAGACCAGCCAGGACCTGCCGCCGCAGATCGCCGTCGTCATCGCGTACGAGGGTGACAACGCCGCGGAGGCACGTTCGATCGCCCAGCACGTCGCGTTCGCGAACCCGACGTACCTGACCCGCGACGAGGTCCCGGCCGAGGCCATCGAGAAGGAGCGTGCGACCGTCGAGGCGATCACGCGCGAAGAGGGCAAGCCCGAGGCTGCGCTCCCGAAGATCGTCGAGGGCCGGGTGAACGCCTACATCAAGCAGGTGTCGCTCCTCGACCAGGACTACGCGAAGGACAACAAGATCTCCGTCGCGAAGGCCGCCGAGAACGCCGGCATCACGATCCAGGGCTTCGCCCGCGTCAAGGTCGGCGCGTAACGAACCCGTGACGGGGTCAGGAACCAACCAGGTTCCTGGCCCCGTTTTTCGCGCGCGCCGGCACGACACGCGCGCGACACATCCGCGAGTACATTTCCACGAGACCACGACGAAGGGTGCGGACCAGATGACCGACGAGAAGACCGGACGACGCCGCGTTCTGCTGAAGCTGTCGGGAGAGGCGTTCGGCGCCGGCTCCCTCGGGGTGAACCCCGACGTGATCGGCACCATCGCCAAGGAGATCGCCGTCGCCGCGCGCGAGGTCGAGATCGCGATCGTCGTCGGCGGGGGCAACTTCTTCCGCGGAGCCGAGCTCTCGCAGCGCGGCATGGACCGCGGGCGAGCCGACTACATGGGCATGCTCGGCACGGTGATGAACGCACTCGCGCTGCAGGACTTCCTCGAGCAGGCGGGCGCTGCGACCCGCGTGCAGTCCGCCATCGCGATGACCCAGGTCGCCGAGCCGTACATCCCGCGGCGCGCCGAGCGGCACCTCGAGAAGGGCCGGGTCGTCATCTTCGGCGCCGGGGCCGGACTGCCGTACTTCTCCACCGACACGGTGGCGGCGCAGCGTGCGCTCGAGATCAAGGCGGACGAGGTCCTCGTCGCCAAGAACGGCGTCGACGGCGTGTACACGGCCGACCCGAAGAAGGACGCCACCGCCGAGAAGCTGCACCACGTGACCTACCAGGACGCGCTGCTCAAGGGCCTCAAGGTCGTCGACGCCACCGCGTTCTCGCTCTGCATGGACAACGGCATGCCGATGCACGTCTTCGGCATGGAGGGCGACGGCAACGTCCAGGCCGCGATCCGTGGCGAGCGCATCGGCACCGTCGTCAGCAACTGACCCCCGGCGCTGACTAGACTCGACGCCAGTACCGAAGGAGTAACACCGTGATCAGTGATGTCCTGACCGAAGCCACCGAGAAGATGGCGAAGGCTGTCGAGGTCGCCAAGGACGACTTCTCGACCGTCCGCACCGGCCGCATCAACGCGGCACTCTTCCAGAAGATCCCGGTCGAGTACTACGGCACGCCGACGCCGCTCGCGCAGCTCGCGTCGCTGCAGACGCCCGAGGCCCGCACGCTCATCGTGACGCCGTACGACAAGACGGCGCTCAAGGAGATCGAGCGCGCGATCGCGACCTTCCCGAACCTCGGTGCCAGCCCGACGAACGACGGCGACATCGTGCGCGTGACGATCCCGGAGCTCACCAAGGACCGCCGCAAGGAGTTCGTCAAGCTCGTGCGGACGAAGGGCGAAGACCACAAGGTCGTCGTCCGGAACATCCGCCGCAAGGCCAAGGACGACCTCGATGCACTCAAGGGTGAGATCTCCGACGACGAGATCTCGCGCGGCGACAAGGACCTCGAGGCCCTGACGAAGAAGCACGTCGACCAGATCGACGAGTCGCTGAAGAAGAAGGAAGCCGAACTCCTCGAGGTCTGATGCGTCGCTCCGACCAGGGCGATGACCGCCCCACAGCAGAGCACGGGCCCGCGTCGAGCGGGCCCGTGAAGAAGGGGCTCCGTCAGGACTTCGATGCGCGCGCACGAGCGGCGCGCACCGACTTCGAGGCGCAGCTCCGCCAGCGCAAGGCCGACTTCGGCGCGCGCAACGAAGCGCTGACCGCGCGGACCGGGCGCAACCTGCCGGCGGCGATCGGCATCGCGCTCGCGTTCGCGGTCGTGATGCTCGGCACGCTGCTCCTCTGGCCGCCGTCCTTCATGGTCGTCGCGGCGTTCCTGCTGGGCGTCGGCGTCTACGAACTCACGAGCGCGATGCGGTTCGCCGGCCGCGACGTCCCGCGGATCCCGAGCGTCGCCGTCGCGATCGCGATCGTGCCGGCGGCGTTCCTGCTCGGCCAGGTCGCGGCGCTGTTCACCCTGCTCGGCGGCATCGTCCTGATCAGCGTCTGGCGACTCGTCGAGGTCGCCGTCGCGCGGCAGAAGCCCCCGGCTGGCAACGTCGCCCGAGACCTCACGAACGGGCTGTTCGTCCAGGCCTACATCTCGTTGCTCGGCGCGTGCGTCGTGCTGCTCTCCGCCCAGCCGGACGGCAACCTCTGGGTGATCGGGTTCATCCTCGTCGTCGTCGCGGTCGACACCGGTGCGTACGCCACCGGGCTGAACCTCGGCAAGCACCCGATGGCACCCCGCATCAGCCCCAAGAAGACGTGGGAGGGCTTCGCCGGGTCCGTGGCGGCGAGCATCGTCGTCGGCATCCTGGTGGCCGTGTTCATGCTCGGGCTGCCCTGGTGGACCGGTGTCCTGCTCGGTGTGCTCATCTCCGGTTCGGCCACGCTGGGGGACCTGACCGAGTCGATGATCAAGCGCGACCTCGGCATCAAGGACATCTCGTCGTTCCTGCCCGGACACGGCGGCCTGCTCGACCGCATCGACAGCATCCTGCCGTCCGCCGCCGTCGCCTACGTGCTGTACCTCGTCGTCAACCACTGACCACTGACCGCTGTCGGGCCGGGCTGAACGCCGCACTCAGCGCGTCCAGGTTGTGCCACGGTCCGGGACTGGCAGAATGACGCCGTGGCCACCACCTTCCCGACCGCAGCCCGTTCCGCCCTCGGTTACGACGTCGACGAAGTCGAGCGTTTCCTCGAGGACGCCCGGCGCGCGTACTCCGCCGACGACAGCGCCCCCGGCATCGAGGCCGCGAAGATCCGCGCCACGGCGTTCTCGATGCGCAAGGGCGGCTACTCCACGTCGCACGTCGACGCCGCACTCGAGCGACTCGAGGACGCCTTCGCGGCCCGCGAGCGTGAGCGGGAGATGAGCGAGGTCGGCAAGAAGGCCTGGTACGCCGAGGCACGGACGAAGGCCTCCGACGTCGTGGCGCGGCTCGAGCGGCCCGACGGGCAGCGGTTCAGCCGGGTCAGCGTGCTCGGCACCGGCTACCACCCGAAGGACGTCGACGCGTTCGCCGCCCGACTCGCCGGGTACTTCCGCGAGGGCAAGCCGCTCAGCCTCACCGAGGTCCGCTCGATCGTCTTCCGCCCGAAGCACGGCGGGTACCGCGAGGCGCAGGTCGACGCCCTGCTCGACGCCGTCGTCGAAGTGATGCTCGCTGTCCGGTGACGACGCGCTGTCCCCAGGTGCTTCGCTTTCCGTGATCGTTCCGTTACCCTGGTCCTACTCATGGGCAGGCACACGGCAGACTCAAGCTCCGACCGCGATACCCGCGAGCACCTCAGCCTCCAGGCTTCCGGTGAGCGCCGCGCGGCAATGCAGCGAACCCGCACGACGGAGACGTCGGCGTTCGGGGTGACCCCGCAGGCAGCGCCCGCGACGACGGGTCCGGTCGCCACGCCGAAGTCGGTGGCGGCGAACCGCGTCTCCGACGAGCGTGTGGCGTCCTTCGCCCACGATGCCCTGGTCGAGGCCGACCAGCGTCCCGCGAAGCAGCGCACCGCGACGGTGCAGCGCCGTGCGACGCCGAAGCTCGTGAAGCCCACCGCGTCGTCGGTGAACGCCGTCGCCCGCAAGCGCGCGGTCGCCCCGATGATGTCCTTCGTCGGCGTGTTCCTGTTCGTCGGCGGGTCGCTGTTCAACCCGCTGCAGGCCGACGTGGCACAGGCCGCCGTCGACACCCCGGTGCTCGTGAAGACGCCGCCGGCGCCGCAGCAGTACACCGCGCACGGCACCTACGCCGTGGCCGCCGCCGACCGTGACGGCTACGACGTCACCGTCCCGGCCCCGAAGGTCGTCAAGCCCGTCGTCGAAGAGGACGAAGCCGACGCCGACGCCGAGACCACCGACGACAGCGCGGACGCCGCGGCCACCGAGACCCAGCCGGTCTCGGCCGCCAACACGCTCGCCGCCACCGCCGCGACGCCCGACCCGGGCAGCGCGCAGGCGATCGCCCTGCAGCAGGTCACGGCTCGTGGCTGGGGCACCGACCAGTACAACTGCCTGGTCTCGCTGTGGAACAAGGAGTCCGGCTGGCGGGTGAACGCCTACAACCCCAGCGGTGCGTACGGCATCCCGCAGGCCCTCCCCGGCAGCAAGATGGCCACGGCCGGCGCCGACTGGCAGACCAACCCGGCGACACAGATCACCTGGGGTCTCAACTACATCGCCGGCGTCTACGGCACCCCCTGCGGTGCCTGGGGGCACAGCCAGGCCAACAACTGGTACTGATCGGCTGCTCGGGTGCCGCGCAGCAACCGGCCGCGGCGTCCCCGTGGTCGCGACGTCGAGCCTGACGAGGAGACCACCCTCGACCGGCTGATGAGCTCGTGGAAGCGCACCGAGGTCCGCCACGGTCGCGAGTACCAGGTGCAGCCGATCTCGGCCGCGTCGGCGCAGAAGGAGTACATCTGCCCGGGGTGCGGCGGAACCGTCCTGCCCGGCACCGCCCACGTGGTGGTCTGGCGTGCGGACGGCGTGCTCGGCGACGCCGCCGACCTGGCGTCGCGCCGGCACTGGCACAACCACTGCTGGAGCATCGCATGACCGAGCACGACGTGCCGCACGACACCGAGATCCGGTCCGCCACCGTGCTGCCGGCCCGTCGTACCGAGATCGAGCTCGTCACGGACGACCACCTGACGCTCGTCGGTGAGCTCGCCGAGCCGGCCGACGCCCCGGCCCGCGGGACCATCGTGACGCTCCACCCCCTGCCGACCGCGCACGGGTTCATGGACTCGCACGTCCTCAAGAAGGCCGCGGCACGGTTGCCCGCCCTCGCCGACATCGCGGTGCTGCGGTTCAACTTCCGGTCCGTCACGTCCCCGCGCGGCACGTCCGAGGGCGTCTTCGGCGAGGGCGTGTCCGAGGGCTTCGACCTGCGCGCCGCCGTCGCCGAGGTCGTCGACCGCGGCCTGCCGACCCCGTGGCTGGTGGGGTGGTCCTTCGGCACCGAGGTGATCCTCAAGCACGCGCTCGAACACGTCGAGGCCGGCACGGTCGCCGGTGTCGTCCTGCTGTCCCCGCCGCTGCACCGCACCTCGGACGAGGAGCTCGCCCGCTGGGCTGCCGTCGGGGTCCCGGTCGTGGCGCTCGTCCCCGAGCACGACGACTTCCTGCAGCCCGAGGCCGCGGCGGCACGGTTCGCGCTCGCCCCGAACGTCCGGGTCGTGCCCGTCGACGGTGCGAAGCACCTGTGGGTGGGGGAGCGGTACGTGCGGATCGTCCTCGACGCGATCGCCGACCTCGTCGTGCCGGGCAGCGCCCCGCTGCCGACCCACTGGCCCGTCTGAGCACGTCCGTACGACGCCCTGCGGCCCGCCCCCTGCACCAGGTGGGACGGCCTGGAGGCGCGGGTCGCGCCTCCAGGCCGTGCACCGTCAGCGGTCGGTCGCGTCCACGTCGTCGTCAGCGTCCGCAGCGGACGCTGCGGCGGGTGCCGTGCCGAGCAGGCCCGTGGCGTTCGTGAGGACCCCGCGGAGGTTCTCGAGGTAGCCTGCGACGGCTTCGCGTTCGGTGCGGATCGCCGCCAGGCGGTCCTCGGCCTCGGCGATGACGCCGGCGGTGCGCTCCTCGGCGTCGGCGACCATCCGGTGCACGCGGTCCTGCGCGTCGGCGACGATGGTGCGGGCGTGCTCCTGGGCCTCGGCCGTGCTGGTGCGCTCGAGGTCGTCGGCCTCCTGCTGCAGGCGTTCGGCGCGTTCGCGGGCCTCGGTCGCGCGGCGCGTGGCCTCGGCGAGCTGCAGGTTGGCCTCGTCCAGGTACTTCTGCGTCTCGGTCACCGTCTCGTGGTGCTTCCGCAGGTAGTCCTGCTCGGCGTCGTCGCGGCGGGACGCGAGTTCCGACTCGAGCGTCGTGCGGGCCTCGTCGCGCTCCCGGGCGATCTCGGCGCGGACCTCGTCGCGCTCCTTGACCAGGGCGGCGCGTGCGGTGTCGATCTCCTGCCGCAGGGCGGTGCGCTCGGCCTCGAGCACCCCGAGCTCGGCGGTGCGGCGGTCGGCGATCTCGGTGTCGACCTCGGCGTGCTCGCGCTCGCGTCGGGCGGCGATGGCGGTCTCGTGCTCCCGGACGGCACGCTCGGCTGCCGCATCGGCCTCGGCGCGCTCCTGCGCGATCCGGGCGTCGTGCTCCTCGAGCTCCCGGGCGATCCGGTCGGCGGTCTCCTGCACCAGGCGCGCGTTCTCGACGCGGGTCTGCTCCTCGTCGACGCGGAGCTGCGCGTGGGCCGCCTCGATCTCCTGTTCGAGTGAGGTGCGGGCTGCTGCCAGTTCGCGGTCCCACTGGGCGCGGGCCGCGGCGAGTTCCTCGTCGAGCTCGCGGCGGCGGTCCGCGACCTCGGAGTCGAGCTCGGCGCGGCGGCGGGTGACCTCGGACTCGAGTTCGGCGCGACCGGTCTCGAGTGCCAGCGCGTGTGCCTGCTGCTCCTCGTCACGCTCACGGTGCCAGGCGGCACGGCCCTCGGTGACCTCGCGCTCCAGGGCCTCTCGCCGGGTCGTCTCCTCGCGGTCGAGGTCCTCGGTGCGGCGGGCGTGGTCGGCCTCGAAGACGGAACGGCGGTGCTCGGTCTCGCGGTCGAGCTCGGCGGCAGCGGTGCGGGCGTCGGCGGACTCGCGCTGGGCGATCTCGCGCAGCTCGGCGACCTCGTGCTCGACCTGGGCGCGCAGTGCGTTCGTCTCGCGGATGGCGACGGAACGGACCTCGGCGGCCTCGGTCACGGCGGCCCCGCGGATCGCGGCGGCTTCGTTGCGGGCGTCCTGCGTGAGGAGACCGGCCTCGGCGCGGGCACGTTCGACCGTGTCGGCTGCCTCGGCGCGGGCGCGGGTCAGTTCGTTGGTGGCGCGGGTGCGGGCGTCCTCGAGGGTGTCGCGCGCTTCCTCCTGGGCCTCGCGGACGGTGCGCTCGGCTTCGGAACGGCTCGAGGCCCGGAGGCGCTGGGCGTCGATGTCCGCCTGGCTGATGAGGCGGGTCGACTGCTCCTCGGCCACACGCAGGGTGGACTCGAGGCGGGTGCCCAGACCGCTGTACGTGGGGGTGCCGGCTTCGTCGAGCTCGCCCTGCAGTTCGGAGACCCGGGCCTGCAGGAGACGGATCTCCTTCGCGGCGTCGGCGCGGTCGTTGTTCGACTTGATGAGCTCGCGGCGCAGGTCGTTCAGCGAACGCTCCACCTCGTCGCGGCGGTACCCCCGCAGCTCGGTCCCGAACTCGGCCTCGTCGTTCGCCACGTGTCGCTCCTGGGTGCTCGGCGGAGGGCCCGGATCGGCCCGCGGTCGATTGTAGTGGCGGCCGGAGCGGGTCGTCTGAGTCCGGCGACAGCGCGGATTGATGCGCTGTCCAGCGTTGCTCGCTATCCTGAGTCGCTGATTCGCGCGCCGACATCCCCACCCCGGCGCGGTAGGGAGAGAGTTCGTGCGATTCGTCCTGGCGATCGTCAGTTTCGTCATCGGTCTGCTGCTCGTGGCGCTGGCGGTGGGACAGCGGACCGTGTTCGCGCCGCCGTCCTCGCTCGTGGCCGAGAGCTCGACGACCAGTTCCGCCCCGGTGACCGTGATCCCGGGGACGACGCTCAACGCCAACCCCGGCTACCAGCGCATCAACGTGTCCGGCTCCGGCAAGGTCTTCGCGGCCTACGGCAAGACCGCCGACGTCGACGCCTGGATCGGTGACGCCGAGCACACCACGCTCCGCTTCGACGCCGAGAAGGGCTCGCTGGTCGGGTCGACCTCGGGCAGCGAGACCAGCGTCCCGTCGCCGAAGGGCAGCGACCTCTGGTACCAGGAGTACGACGGTGCCGGGCAGTTCACCGTCCGCCTGCCGCAGGACGTCTCGGTCCTCGTCGTGAGCGACGGCAAGGCCGCAGCACCGAGCGACGTGTCCGTCACCTGGCCGCAGGACACCGCGACGCCGGCGGTCGGTCCGCTGCTCGTGGCCGGCGGCGTGTTCGTCCTCGGAGGCCTCGTGCTGCTCGTCCTCGCCTTCCTGCACCAGCGCCGTGGCCGCGGCCCCCGCCGTCGCAGTGGTGGCAGCCGCCCGCCGCGGGTGCGTGCGTCCCGTCGCGCCGCCGCCGCCGGTGCCCAGGTCCCGCGTCGCGGTCGTCGCGGCACGCGCGCCCTCATCGGCGTCCCGGTGCTGCTCGTCGGCGCCCTGACCCTGGCCGGTTGTTCCTCGGACTACTGGCCGCAGGGCGGCGACCCGTCGCTCGCCACACCGACCCCGACGGCCACCGCCACGGGGGCTGCTGAGACCACCGAGCCGACGGCTGCGACCAAGCAGCAGATCACCCGCATCGTGCAGCGGACCGCCGCCGTCGCCAAGCAGGCCGACGGGGCGCGCGACCGTGACCTGGTCCGGACCCGGTTCTCCGGCGCGGCGCTCGACCTCCGTCTGGCGAACTACTCGATCCGCGGCAAAGACTCGGACGTCAAGGCACCGCCGGCGATCTCGGCCGCGCAGGTGTGCGTCGCGCTGCCGCAGCAGACCGACACCTGGCCCCGAACGGTCTTCACGATCGTCGCCGAGGACTGTGACGCCAAGTCGGCACCGCAGGCCCTGACCCTGGTGCAGGACACGGCCCGCGATCCCTACAAGGTGGCGTACGACGTCTCGCTCGAGGCCGACGCGAAGATCCCGAGCCTCGCCCCGACGACGATCGGTGCCGCCCTGCTCGCGCCGGAGTCGAAGCTCCTGACGATCCAGCCCGACCAGGTCGCGACCGCCTACGGCGACATCCTGTCGAAGGACACCGCCAGCGAGTACGCCGACCTGTTCGCGACCGAGGGCGATGCGCTCCGCACCACCATCGGCAAGGCGTACAAGGACAAGAAGGCCAAGGCCCTGCCGGACACGGCGAAGATCGAGTACTCGTCCGAGGTGCCCGCCGACTCCGCCGTCGCGATCGCGACCGACGACGCCGGCGCCCTGGTCTCCGCCGACCTGGACGAGATCGAGAAGGTGACCCCGACCGCGTCGGGCGCCGAGGTGAACACCGAGGGTGCCGTCAAGGCACTGTCCGGCGTGGACACGAGCAAGAAGGGCATCAGCGCGACCTACAGCGTCCAGCTGCTCTTCTACGTGCCGCCGGTCGCCTCGGATGGCAAAGTGGTCCTGCTCGGGTTCACACAGGGCCTGACCGCAGCGAGTGAGGTGCAATGAGCAACATCCCCCCGACCCCGTCCGGGCTCCGCGGAGCCGTGGACCTGTCGTCCCTCGTCGACCGCGCACAGCGGCCGTCCCAGCCGTCCGGTGCTCCGGCGCCGGCGGGTTCCGCCGGCGGAGCCGTTCCCGGCACCGAGGCTGGCACCGCGAACGGTGCCGACCTGACCGTCCCGTCGCTCGTGATCGACGTCACCGACGCGACCTTCCAGGACGTCCTGGAGCTGTCGAACGTCGTCCCGGTCATCGTGGACATCTGGGCCGAGTGGTGCGGGCCGTGCAAGCAGCTCTCGCCGATCCTCGAGCAGCTCACCGCGGAGTACGACGGCCGCGTGGTGCTCGCCAAGGTGGACGCCGACACGAACCCGCAGCTCGTGCAGGCGTTCCAGGCGCAGTCGATCCCGACCGTCGCAGCCGTCATCGGTGGACGCCCGCTCGGGCTCTTCGTCGGGGCACTGCCCGAGGCGCAGGTCCGCGACGTCTACGAGCAGGTGCTCCAGGCTGCCGAGCAGAACGGCGTGGCCGGTCGCGTGACCGTCGCCGGCGCTGCGACCGACGTCGACGCTGAGCAGGGCGAGCCGGAGCCGGAGCCACTCCCGCCGCACCACCAGGCCGCGTACGACGCGATCGAGCAGGGCGACTACGCCACCGCGATCGAGGAGTACAAGACCGCCATCCTGCAGGACCCGCACGACCAGATGGCCGTCGCGGGACTCGCACAGGTGTCGCTGCTCGACCGGCTGAACGGCCGGACGGCCGACGAGATCCGTGCGGCAGCAGCCGCCGGGCCCCAGGACGTCCAGGCACAGCTCGCGGTCGCCGACCTCGACATCTCGGGCGGGCACGTCGACGACGCGTTCGGACGTCTCCTGGACCTGGTGCCGACGGTGTTCGGCGACGACCGTGAGGCCCTGCGCGTCCGGCTCGTCGAGTACTTCGAGCTCATCGGCAGCGAGGACCCGCGCGTCGTCGCGGCGCGTCGCCGCCTGGCGAACGCGCTGTACTAGACCTGCGGGGTCCGTACGGCGAAGAAGACGCCGTCGTCACACCGAGACGCCGCCGAATCCGGCGGCGTCTCGGCGTCTCGGGGGCGTCTCGAGGACACGACGGCGTCCCGAGCACAACCGCTCGCCCGGGACGAGACAGACGGGAGGCCCGGTGCCAGCTGGCACCGGGCCTCCCGTCTGTCGGTCGGTCGCGTCGCGGACGCTGGCCGGGCTACTGGGCGAGCTTCAGCCAGACGGCACCGAGCGGCGGCACCACGAGGTGCGCCGAGGCGGGGCGGCCCGCCCACGGGGTGTCCTCGGCGGTGACGACGCCGAGGTTGCCGACTCCGGAGCCGCCGTACTCGGCAGCATCGGTGTTGAGCACCTCGTGCCACTCGCCGGCGGTCGGCAGCCCGAAGCGACGCTCCACCGGCACGCCGGAGAAGTTCACGAACACCGCGACCCGGTCGTCGCCGTCCTTCCGCAGGAACCCGAGGGTCGAGTGCGGTGCGTCGCCACCCTCGAGCCACTCGAAGCCGTCGGCCGTCGAGTCGTGCGTCCAGAGCGCAGGGGAGTCCTTGTACACGCGGTTGAGCTCCGCGACGAGGTCCTGCACACCGCGGTGGCCGGGCTGGTCGAGGAGCCACCAGTCGAGGCCCTTCGCCTCGGACCACTCGGCGGGCTGGGCGAACTCCTGGCCCATGAAGAGCAGCTGCTTGCCGGGGTGCGCCCACATGAACGCCAGGTACGCACGCACGTTGGCGAGCTTCTGCCACTCGTCGCCGGGCATCTTGCCGTACAGGGAGCCCTTGCCGTGCACGACCTCGTCGTGGCTGATCGGCAGGGTGAACTGCTCGCTGAACGCGTAGACGAACGAGAAGGTGATCTCGTCGTGGTGGTAGCTGCGGTACGCGGGGTCGCGCTGCACGTACTCGAGCGAGTCGTGCATCCAGCCCATGTTCCACTTCTGCCCGAAGCCGAGTCCGCCGGCGCTCGTCGGCTGGGTCACGCCCGGCCACGAGGTGCTCTCCTCGGCGATCATGACGATGCCGGGGTAGCGCTTGTACGCCGTCGCGTTCGTCTCCTGCAGGAACGAGATCGCGTCGAGGTTCTCGCGGCCGCCGTGGATGTTCGGCAGCCAGTCGGTTCGGGAGTAGTCGAGGTACAGCATCGAGGCCACCGCGTCGACCCGCAGACCGTCGATGTGGAACTCCTCGAACCAGTACAGCGCGTTCGCGACCAGGAAGTTGCGCACCTGCGGCTGTCCGAAGTCGAACACGTAGGTGCCCCAGTCGAGCTGCTCGCCGCGGCGCGGGTCCGGGTGCTCGAACAGCGCGTAGCCGTCGAAGCGACCGAGTGCCCATTCGTCCTTCGGGAAGTGCCCGGGAACCCAGTCCATGATCACGCCGATGCCGGCGGAGTGCAGGCGGTCGATCAGGTAGCGCAGGTCGTCCGGCGAACCGAAGCGTGCGGTCGGCGCGTAGTACCCGGTGACCTGGTAGCCCCACGAGCCGCCGAACGGGTGCTCGGCGAGCGGCAGGAACTCCACGTGGGTGAAGCCGGTGTACTCCATGTGCCCGATGAGCTGGTCGGCGACCTCGCGGTACGACAGGCCGGGGCGCCACGAGCCGAGGTGCACCTCGTAGACGCTCATCGGGGCGTCGTGCGTGGTGGTCTGTGCGCGGCGCTCCATCCAAGCGGCGTCGCCCTCGGACCACGTGTACGTGGACTCGGTGACGACGGAGGCCGTGGCGGGCGCGATCTCGGCCTCGCGGGCGAAGGGGTCGGCCCGCTCCACCCAGCCGGAGTCGGTGAGGATCTGGAACTTGTAGCGCTGCCCGACGACGGCGCCGGGCCAGAACAGCTCCCAGACGCCGAGGTCGCTCAGACGGCGCATCGCGGTGGTGCGGCCTTCCCAGCCCTCGAAGTCACCGATCACGCGGACGGCGGTCGCCCGGGGTGCCCAGACGGCGAACGCGACACCGTCGACACCGTCGACCGTGCGGGCGTGTGCGCCGAGGTGGTGCCAGAGCTGCTCGTCACGGCCCTCGCCGAACAGGTGCAGGTCGAGCTCGCCGAGCGTCGGGGCGAACCGGTACGCGTCGTCGGTGGTCCAGGTGGCGTCGTCCTCGTCCGTGGACTCGTCGTAGTCGTACTCCGACTCGACGCGGTAGCGACCGAGGGTCTCGGCAGTGGCGCCGGCCCAGAGCCCGTCACCCTCGTGCGTGAGTTCGATGTCGTCGCCGTCGGGGCGCACGAGGCGCACCGCGCGGGCCAGGTGCCGGACGACGCGGACGCTGGTGCCACCGTCGACCGGGTGCGGGCCGAGCACGTCGTGCGGCTGGGACCAGCGGCCCTCGGCCACCTGCAGACGCAGCCAGTCCTCGATCGGAGCCGGACGCGGATCCGCGGCCGTGCCGGTGGCGGCAGCGGTGGCCGGAGCCGAGGCAGCAGCCGACGCCGGAGCAGCGGCGCTGGGGGCGACCGGCGCGTCGACGGAGGCCGGACGGACCACGGGTGCAGCGCCGCCGGTCGGGGCCGTCGGGGCGTCCGACGATGCCGCGGCTGCCACGGACGGCTGCCGCGGGTGCGTCGGGTCGGCGGGGTGCCCGGCGAGCGTGGCGGACTCCGCCACGCCGCGGTCAGGCGCCTCGCGCTGCGCCGGCGGAGCGCCGGGCAGGTCCTCGTCGGGCGCGGACACCTTCGGCTCGTACCGCGGCACGGCCGGCGGCGGAGGCGGCACCGGCGGGACCGCCGGTCCGCGCTTCGTGGGGTCGGTCGGTTCGGGGGTCATCGGTGGGGTCCTTCCACGACGAGCAGGTGCACGGGCTCCTGGAACGCGTCCAGGCGGACGTAGTTCGACGCGCCCCAGGTCCAGCGCTGACCGGTCACGACGTCACGGACGTCGAACAGGCCCTCGGTCGGCAGACCGAGTGCGGCGAGGTCCAGGTGCACGGTGGTCTCACGGGCGGAGTGCGGGTCGACGTTGGCGACCACGATCACGGTGTCGGGGCGCCCTGACCGGATGTACTCGCCCGACAGGTGCTTCGAGTAGACGACGATCGCCGGGTCGTCGGCGGCGTGCACGTGCAGGTTCCGCAGCTGTCGCAGCGCGGGGTGCGCCGCACGCAGGCGGTTGAGCATCGTCACGTACGGCGCCAGGGACGCACCCTCGGCCTCGGCCAGGGCGAAGTCGCGCGGCTTGTACTCGTACTTCTCGTTGTCGATGTTCTCTTCCGAGCCCGGACGGGCGACGTCCTCGAACAGCTCGTACCCGGCGTACATGCCCCACGTCGGCGCGCCGGTGGCGGCGAGTGCCGCGCGCACCTTGTAGCCGGCACGGCCGCCGAACTGCAGGTACTCGGTGAGGATGTCGGGCGTGTTCACGAAGAGGTTCGGGCGCAGGTAGTCGCTCGTCTCGTGCGAGAGCTCCGTGAAGTAGTCCTCGATCTCGTCCTTGGTGTTGCGCCAGGTGAAGTACGAGTACGACTGCTGGAACCCGGCCTCGGCGAGCGCGCGCATCATCGCCGGGCGGGTGAACGCCTCGGCGAGGAAGACGGTGTCGGGGTGCTCGTCGCGGATCTCACGGATGACGCGTTCCCAGAACCAGAGCGGCTTGGTGTGCGGGTTGTCGACGCGGAAGATGCGGATGCCGAAGGCGATCCAGTGGCGCAGGACACGCTCGACCTCGGTGACCAGGCCCTCGGGGTCGGTGTCGAACTGGATCGGGTAGATGTCCTGGTAGCGCTTCGGCGGGTTCTCGGCGGTCGCGATGGATCCGTCGGCACGCTGCGTGAACCACTCCGGGTGCTGCGTGACCCAGGGGTGGTCGGGGGAGCACTGCAGCGCGAAGTCGAGCGCGACCTCCATGCCGGTGTTCTTCGCCGTCTCGACGAAGTCGCGGAAGTCGTCCTCGGTGCCGAGGTCGGGGTGGATCGCGTCGTGCCCGCCCTCGGGGGAGCCGATCGCCCAGGGGCTGCCGGGGTCGTTCGGCCCGGGCGTGAGCGTGTTGTTCGGCCCCTTGCGGGCGGTGGTGCCGATGGGGTGGATCGGCGGCAGGTAGATGACGTCGAAGCCCATCCGGGCGACGGCGGGCAGACGGCGGGCAGCGGTGCGGAAGTCGCCGCTCTTCCAGGAGCCGTCGGGGTTCTTCTTCGCGCCTTCGGAGCGGGGGAAGAACTCGTACCAGGCGCCGACGCCGGCGCGGGTGCGTTCGACGTCGAGCAGCTGGGTGGCGGAGTGGGTCCGGAGCGAGGTGAGCGGGGCTTCCTCGACCTCGGCGACGATCCGCGGGTCGTCGACGGCGGCCAGGCGCTCGGCCGGGTCGAGGTCGGTGTCGCGGACGCGTGCGGCGGCACGGGTGGCGGCGGGGGAGTCGGTCTCCTCGGCCAGCCGGTCGAGCAGCACGGCACCGTCGAGCAGGGTCGCCTCGGTGTCGACGCCGGCCGCGATCTTCAGGCGTGCGCCGTGGAGCCAGCTCGCCCAGTCGTCGGAGTACGACTCGACGTGCCACGTCCAGACGCCGACGTGGTCGACCTGCACCGTGGCTTCGTAGCGGTCGGTGCCGGGGGCACCGAGGGTCATGGGGACGGTGCGGGTTCCACCGTCTGGGCGTTCGAGGACGAGGTCGGCGCCGATGATGCCGTGTCCTTCTCGGAAGACGGTTGCACCGAACGTGATCACCTCGCCGTCGAATGCCTTGCCGGGGAAGCCGTTCGGCGTCCTCGGGGCGAGCTCGGTGATCGGGATGCGCCCGATCTTCGGGCGGCGGGGTCGGTCTGCGGTGGCCACGGAAGCGACGCTACCCGGCGAGCGGCTCCGCGTTCCCCGGAATCGGCCCGCTGTGGAGGGCCGGGCGCGCCGTGGAGCCTGTTGAGGACCGGACGGGAGGCCCGTGGCGGGGCCGCCACGGGCCTCCCGTCCGCCACCCGGTCGCGACGCCGGGCCGCACCCGCCTGCTCGGCGCTACGCCACCTCGAACAGGTGGATGCCGGGACCGTAGGCGGTGAAGACCTGCCCGGCGGGACGGAGGCGCTCGTGGTCGCGGTGCTTCTCGCTCGACCAGGCCAGGCGGTACCCGAGGACGTCCTCGCGCACCGGCAGGGTCAGGTCGCGGGTGCGGCCGCTGCCGTGCACGACCACCAGGACGCGGTCGAAGGGCTCGTGCTCCGGCGTCGACTCGACGAAGTACTGCAGGGCGCGGTGCACCGGCTGGTCCCAGCCCTCGATCGTCATCGGGTGCCCGTCCGGCCCGTACCAGGACATCCGCGAGGCCCCGGGGGTCTCCTGCCCCTCGACGCCGAAGCGTGTGGGGCGGAGCGACGGGTGCGCCTGCCGGAACCGGGCCAGCGCGGCGACGGCCTCGGTCATCGTCTCGGCGTCCTCGTCGTCGGACCAGTCCACCGGGGTCAGGTCGTCGGACACCACGTAGGCGTTGTTGTTGCCGTGCTGCGTGCGGCTCCGCTCGTCGCCGGCGGTGAGCATCGGCACCCCGGCGGAGAGCATCAGGGTCGCCACCAGGTTGCGCATCGACCGGCCGCGCGCGGCGCGGACCCCGCGGTCGGCGGTGTCACCCTCGATGCCGTGGTTGAACGAGCGGTTGTCGTTCGAGCCGTCGCGGTTGTCCTCGCCGTTGGCCTCGTTGTGCTTGCCGTCGTACGACACCAGGTCGAGCAGGGTGAAGCCGTCGTGCGCGGTGACGAAGTTGACGCTCGCCAGCGGGCCGCGGTCGGCGCCGAAGACGTGACGCGACCCGGTCAGGGCTCCGGCGAGCGCACCGATCCCGGTCTGCGGCAGGCCGGTGCGGCGCTCCTCGGCGATGTCGGTGAGCCAGAACTGGCGGACCGTGTTGCGGAACCCGTCGTTCCACTCGCTCGTGCGGTGGCCGGCCGCGCCGAACGCACCGGTCTTCCAGCCGTCCGGGCCGACGTCCCACGGCTCGGCGATCACCAGGGTGTCCTGCAGGTCCGGGTGGTTCCGGATGCGCTCGAGCAGCGGGTGCGACGGGTCGAACCGGTGCTCGCCGTCGCGGGCCAGGGCGGCCATCAGGTCGAAGCGGAACCCGTCGACCTGGACCTCGCGCGCCCAGTACACCAGGCTGTCGACGATGAGGTCCGCCGTCGCCTCGACCGAGGTGTCGAGCGTGTTCCCGCACCCGGTGGTGTCGTAGTAGGTGTCCCGGCGGGGCGGGTCGGTCCGCGCCCAGCGGTAGCGGTTCGCACCGTCGATGCCGCGCAGGCTCGTCGTCGGACCACCCAGGCCCTCTTCCGCGGTGTGGTTGTAGACGACGTCGAGGACGACCTGGATGCCGGCCTCGTGCAGCAGCCGGACCATGCCCTTGAACTCGCGCAGGACGGCGTCGGCGCCCTCCTGCTGCGCCGGCGCCGAGGCGTGGGCGGCGTGCGGGGCGAAGAACCCGAGCGTGTTGTAGCCCCAGGCGTTCTGCCGGCCGGCATCGCGGAGCCACCGCTCGGTGTCGAACGCCTGCACGGGCAGCAACTCGAGCGTCGTGACGCCGATGCGGTGCAGGTGCGCGATCGTGCTCTCGTGGGCGACCCCGGCGTACGTGCCGCGCAGGTGCTCCGGCAGGTGCGGGTTCGCGGCCGTCAGGGTGCGGACGTTCGCCTCGTAGACGACGGCACGGTCGAGCGGGACCTGCGGCTTCACGACGCCGCCCCAGTCGAACGCGTCGTCGACGACCACGCTGGTCCAGCGGGGGCCGGACGCCTCGTTGTCGCCGGTCGGCAGGATGCCCCGCGCGTACGGGTCGAGCAACGGACGCGTCGGGTCGAACTCGTGCCGCGGCCCCACCGGCCCGTCCACGAGCAGGTGGTAGCGGTCGCCGGGCACGACCCCGGGGACCTCGCCGGTCCACACGTCGGTGTCCGGCACCCGCTCGAGCGCGTACCGTGTCGGCCGCGCGTCGGAGGGGTCGGCTCCGTCGGCGCTCCCCGCGCTTGCCACGACCAGGACGACGTCCGTCGCCGTCGCGGACCGCAGGGTGAACCGGGGGACGGTCCCGCCCAGGGAGAACCCCGGTGTCAGGTCGATCGCTGTCTCGTGCACGCGACAAGGGTACGAGGACCGGCGCGTATCCTGGACACTGCTCGATCCAGGGGGTGCATTTGTCGGTCTACCTCGACCACGCCGCGACGACGCCGATCCTGCCGGAGGCGCTCGCCGCCTTCACCGATGCCCTGGGCACCGTCGGCAACCCGTCGTCCATCCACAGCGCCGGTCAGCGCGCCAAGATGCTGCTCGAGGACGGCCGCGCCGCCGTCGCCCGCTCACTCGACGCCGATCCGGTGGAGGTCGTGTTCACCTCCGGCGGCACCGAGAGCATCAACCTCGCCGTGAAGGGCCTGTTCTGGGCTCGCCAGCGCGACCGCCAGCGGCCCCGCATCGTCGTCCCGGGCGGCGAGCACCACGCCACCGTCGACACCCTGACCTGGCTGGAGACGCACGAGGGTGCCGTCATCGACGTGGTCCCGTTGGACGCGCAGGGTCGCGTCGACCTCGCCGGACTGGAGGCGCGACTCGCCGACGCCTCGGACGTCGCCCTGGTCACGTTCCTGTGGGCGAACAACGAGGTGGGCACCATCCAGCCCGTGTCACGGATCGTCGAGCTCGCGCACGCCGCCGGCGTGCCCGTGCACAGCGACGCGGTCGCCGCCTACGGGCAGGTGCCGGTGTCGTTCGCCGGGTCCGGCCTCGACGCCCTCAGCGTCTCCGCGCACAAGATCGGCGGGCCCGTCGGCATCGGCGCACTCGTGCTCGGGCGGAAGGCCACCGTCGAACCCCTCATCCACGGCGGTGGGCAGCAGCGGCAGGTGCGGAGCGGCACGCAGGACGCCCCGGCGGCTGCGGCCTTCGGTGTCGCGGCCAGCGCGGTCGTCGCCGAGCCGATGCCGCACCCGTCGCTCGTCGCCCTGCGGGACCGCCTGGTCGCCGGGGTCCGTGCGGCCGTGCCGTCTGCGGTGCTGATGGGGGACCCGGTCGACCGGCTGCCCGGCAACGCGCACTTCACGTTCCCCGGGTGTGAGGGCGATTCGCTCCTGTTCCTGCTCGACGCCGCCGGGGTCGCGGTGTCGACCGGATCGGCGTGCCAGGCCGGTGTGCCCGAGGCGTCGCACGTGCTGCTCGCGATGGGACTGTCGGAGCAGGACGCCCGTGGTGCGCTCCGGATCACGCTCGGCCACACGACGACGGATGCCGACGTCGACGCGTTCCTGACGGCACTGCCCGATGCGGTCGCTCGGGCCGGTGCCGCGGGGATGGCGTCGCGGGAGCCGCTGCTCGGGCGGTAGTGGTTGACTCCGGGCATGCTTCGATCGTCCGCCGTGTGGGTCGTCTTCGCCCTGCTCGGCATCGTGTTCTTCGGGGTCTCGGTCGCGCTGTTCACCCACCCGGGATCGCGGCCCTTCGGGTTCGTCACCCTCGTCTGCGCGGTCGTCGTCCTGGTCAGTGCCCAGGTGGGACACCGGCGATCTCGGCTGCGACGCTGACGCCGCCCATGACAGCCGGCATCCCGGAACCTCGAACGCCGCACACTCGGGGGACGGGCGCCACGCACGACGTCGAGGGCGGCCCCGGATGGCGAATCCGGTCCGCCGATCTCCGTCCGGTCATCACCGACCTCGCTGCGTTCCGCGCAGGATCGGCAGACGACCCCCTCCGTGAGGAGATCGAGTTGCTGTGGACCGGCAAGGCGGGTGATGCGCTTCGTCGCCTCGAACGGGTCGCCTCGACGCAGCGTGTCCGAGCATTGCGGGCCGACTGCCACCGTGACCTCGGTGACACCCGCACCGCTGTGCGCGAGTACGACCTCCTCGTCGCCGAGTGCATCGGCACGACTCGCGAGGCCGTGATGCGGCAACACCGAGGCAAGGCGCTGCTCGCAGCCGGGAGCGTCGACCGTGCCGTCGAGGACTTCACACTCGCCGTCGCACTCAGACGGGCCAGTGATCCGGTGCTCCTCGCGTCGGCTGAGCAGGCACTGGCGGTCGCGCGGTCTCGGCCAGGTGGCGGCACTGCGGAAGTGCTCACCGGGAGCGACGAGGTGGACGCACGTCCGCCGGTAGCCTGAGCCCGTGACCACTCCGAAACCACAGGGCAGTGCCGACCTGCGCTGGGAGAGCTGACCGTGGTCACGAGTGGCGCTGAGCACCGTCCGCGGAACGGCACCCGGCGGGACAGCCGCTGGGCCGTCCCGATCCGTCGGGTCTTCCCCTGGTGGTACCTCGGCGGTGCGGTGGCGACGCTGGCGATCCTGATCCTGGTCGATCCCGGCGGCAGCCAGGCCACGGTGGCGTTCTGGGGGCCGATGATCGGGATCACGATCCAGGACCGCGAGCGAGCTGCGCGTGCTCGACTGGACCGCGGCCTCCCGGTCGACCGACGGTCGCTCCTGTCGCCTCCGTGGCTCGAACCGACCTGCGCGGTGTTGCTCACCGGCGTGGCTGTCGGACTCGGCATGCTCATCAACGCGCTCTTCGGGCACGGCACGTCCGTCACGACGTGGGTCGGGGCGGGGGTGTTCCTCGGGAGCGCCGCGTCCTTGGTCGGTCTCCTGCTGGTCCTGAGGAGCCGACGCCGCCGACGGTCGAGCGGTGCGGGCGGCCAGCCGGACGACGTCAGCTGACGGGGCGCTCCGAGAGGAACCGCCCGGCTCGTCGGTACTGCACGGCCAGTTGCACGAGCCCGAGCACCACCGCGAACGACGCGACGAGCTCGATCAGCTTGATGGGCAGACTGTCCGTGCTCACCGCCGTCGAGGCGGCGAACAGCATCACGGCGCCGAAGATCGGCAGGATCCCGAGCGTGGCTCGACGGTTCTGCGCGGCCACCGCGGCGACGATGTCCGCGTGCTCGTCGTCGATCGGCTCCTTGCCGGCGATCTGACGCCGCACCGACCGCTGCTCCGCGCGGGAGAGCGGGCTGCTCACCGATCGCCAGCGCGTGACGTAGTGACCGGAGCGGTAGGCCCACACGAAACCGACGATGCCGACGACCAGCCCGAGCAGCAACAGCACGAGTTGGACGAGCAGCTGCACGCCACCGTCGCCACTCGCGTGGTTGCTCCCGGTGGCCGGCACCAGCACCAGTGCCAGGACCACCCCGACCGCCCACGACACCAGGACGAGTGCCCCCGCCCACACGAACACGCGGGTCCGGCGGCGGCGGAGCCCGTCGTCACTCTGGCCGTCGGCGAGCCGGGCGGCGGCTGCCCACCGCTCGGCTCCGGCTGGGTCGGTTGCGGGGCTGGTCATCGTTCGGGTCCTGACGTCGAGAGTCTCTCGACTCTACGGGTCACGGTCGGTGCGGGTCGCGCGTGCGACCCCGGAAGCGACTGCGGTCGAATCCGCACGAGGGGATCGCCACCGACCCGCTTCGTTGTGATACTTGGACATGCTCGAGTTGGTGAGGCCGCAGACGGCGTTGTACGAGGCGTGGGCCGAAGCGCATGCCGAGTGGGGGCCGGGTGTGCACGAGGACGGATTCGGGATCACCGCCCAGGACGACGTCGGCGACGAGGACGGGTTCCGCACCTGGGTCGGCCGACTGCACGCCAGACCCGGGGCCCTCTGGTGGATCGTCGAGGACGGCCGCGTCCTGGGCGGGATCGCACTCCGGGCGCCGGGAGACGCGGCCGGCGTGCAGCGGTTCGGCCACGTCGGGTACGGGATCCGTCCCTCGGCGCGGGGCCGAGGCGTGGCGACCTGGGCGCTGGGCCAGGTGCTCGCGCACGCATCGCGCGTCGGGATCGACCCGGTGGTCGCCGTCTGCCGCGATGACAACGACGGCTCCATCGGGGTGCTGGAGCACTACGACGCCGTCCTGCTGTCGACCGAGCGCCGCGGTGGCGTGCGGCTGCGACGGTACGCGATCGCCAGGTCGCACCGGAGGCCCGGATGACGGGGCCGGGGCGGGTGTGCGAGGCGTGCGGAGGAAGACCGCGACAAGCGGGACGGACCTGCGCCGGGCCTCCCGGTCGGCCTTCCGGGTGCGCGCCGGACAGGCGGGCGCGCTGGGACCCGGGACCGTCGGCGACGTCGTCGTCAGCGGTCGCCGTCCGTCGGTCTCGGACCGCTCGTGGTGCGCCGCACCACGAGTGACACCGGTACTCGGTGCACGCGCGGCTCCGGGTCTCGCCCCTGCACGCGTTCACCGAGCCACCGTGCCGCCTGGGCCCCGATGGCGAACGTCCCGTTGTCGACCGTGGTGAGCGAGATGTGCCGGATGCTGCCGAGGTAGGTGTCGTCGTACCCGACGAGGGACACGTCGTCCGGGACGACGAGGCCGAGGTCGTCGGCCGCGGACAACGCGCCGATGGCGACGAGGTCGTTGTAGGCCACGAGCGCGGTCGGACGGTCGGCCGTGCCCAGGACTCGTCGGGCCGCCGCGTACCCGCTCTCCTCGCTCATGCCGGCCGGCACCACGACGGCGTCGGCACCGTGGCGGGTCATGGTCGCGCGGAAACCCTGCTCGCGGAGCTCTCCGACGCGCCCCGGGCCGACGAGGTGACCGATCCGGGTGTGTCCGAGCGCGAGGAGGTGCTCTGTCGCGATCGAAGAGCCGGCATGGTCGTCGTTCACGACCACGTCGGCGTGCAGGTCGTCAGGCTCGTACGTCCCGGCGAGGACCACCGGGACCTCCTGGACCGCCCGACGGAGCGCGGCGTCGTCCTCTGTGGTGCCGACCACGACGATGCCGTCCACCTGTTGTCGCAGGAGCATGTCCACGGGCGAACCGCCCACGCGCCGTGTGGTCGCCGAGTCGACCAGGATGGGTGCCAGTCCGACGGTGTCGAGCGTCGCGGTGAGTCCGGCGAGCAGGTCGACGAACCAGGGGTTCCGCAGGTCGTTCAGGAGCACTCCGACCGTGCCCGTCCGCTGCTCGCCGAGGCTCCTCGCTGCGCGGTTCGGTCGGTAGCCGAGTTCGTCGACTGCTCGTTCGACGGCCGCCCGACGGGCGTCGCTGACTCCTGGGTCGCCGCGGAGCGCGAGTGAGACCAGCGACTTCGAGACCCCGGCGCGCTCGGCGACGTCCCGGATGGTCGGAGCGTGGTGCGGTCTCGACATGAGAGCAGGCTAGTCCTATTCTGGACCGGTCCAGTTTGTTCCAGTGCTGTCCAACGAAGCGAGCGCAGATGCCCCCGAAGATCTCCATGAACGTCACGACGACGTTCCACGGCAACGTCGTCCAGGACGTCCGCCTCGCGAAGGAAGCCGGCTACGGCGGCATCGAGCTGCAGAGCCCGAAGCTCTACCGGTACCTCGATGCCGGCTACGACGTGCAGACACTGCCGCCACTGCTCGAGGGTCTCGAAGTGACGGGGCTCGGTGCCGTGCTCGACATCGAGCGTCAAGGTGCCGGTCGCGACGACTTCATCGCGGAGGTCGAGCGCATGTGCGGTGTGGCGACCGCCGTCGGTGCGCCCATCGTGCAGCTGTGCACCGGGCCGGTCGATTCCGCCGTCGTCCGTGACCACCGCGCTGGTCGGCTGGCCGACGACGACACCCGGTACCGGGCGACGCTCGGACTCGACGAGGACGCAGCGGTCCGCATCACCGGTGCGAACGTCCGTCTGGCGGCGGACATCGCCGCGGACCACGGGCTCGAGGTCTACCTGGAGCCCCTCGCCTGGGCGCACCTCAACCGATGCCGGCACGCGCTGGACATCATCGAGGAGGCCGGGCGCGACAACGTGGGGATCGCACTCGACACCTGGCACTTCTGGACGACCGGGGACACGCTGGCCGAGGTCCGAGCGCTGCCCGCGTCCATCATCAAGGCCGTCCACCTGTCGGACGGGTTCGACCTGGACCGCGACCGGACGGTTCCCGACCAAGCCGTCCACCGGAACGTCGTCATCGGTGGCGGTGCGATCCCGCTGCAGCAGTGGGTCGACGCGATCAAGGCCACCGGGTACGACGGATGGTGGGTCACCGAGATGTTCTCCGACCGGGCGAACGAACAGGATCCCGCCGTCGTCGCACGCACCATGCACGACCTGACCGCGATCCTGGTGGGCTGATCATGACGCAACGCTTCGCACTCGTCGGTGCCGGCTTCATCGGCGCCGTGCACGCCGCGTCCCTCGCAGCGCACCCCGACGTCGAGTTCGTGGGGATCCACGACGTCGACCGTGACCGCGCTGCATCGCTGGCGGCACGGCACGGCACGCGGGCGCTCACCCAGGACGAGGCGTTCGATGCGGCGCAGGTCGACGCGGTCTTCGTCGCTTCCTCCACCGACACCCACGCGCAGCACCTGCACGCTGCCGCCGACGCCGGGATCGCCGTGCTCTGCGAGAAACCCATCGCTGCCGGGTACGCCGACGCGGTCGCGGTGGTGGAGCACGTGCGTGCCAGCGGCGTGCCGGCGATGCTCGACTTCAACCGGCGGTGGGACCGTGACCACGCCGAGCTGCAACGGATCGTCGCCACGGGGGAGATCGGTGCGGTCGAACTCGTCCAGCTCAGCTCCCGTGGCCCGTCCCTGCCGCCGCTCGACTACCTGCGGGTCTCCGGCGGCCAGCTCCGCGACCAGACCGTGCACTTCTTCGACCTCGTGCGGTGGATCACCGGCGAGGATCCGGTGACGGTCGCGGTGGCGGGTTCGGCGCTCGTCGACCCGGCCATCCGCGAGTTCGGCGACGTGGACACATCGGTCACGACCCTCACGATGCCCTCCGGCGCGCTCGTGCAGATCGACAGCGTGCGGCGCACCGGTTACGGCTACGACGAGCGCATCGAGGTCATGGGATCGTCCGGACTCGTCGAGTCGCGGCGGAACCACCGCGGGAACGTCGCTCGTTACACCGATGGGCAGATCGTCGCGGACGGACTCCACGACGGCTGGTTCGAGCGTGTGCAGCCCACCTACGCCGCGACGCTCGCCGCCTTCGTCGCGTCGCTCGAGTCCGGATCCGAGCCGCCGGTCTCCCTGGAGGACGGGCTCAGGGCCCAGGCCATCGCCGAGGCGGCCACTCGTGCCCTGTCGTCGGGACGGACGGAGCACATCGACTACTGACCCCCGGTCGGCCGAGTCGGACTCGCGCCGGTAGGATCGATGACCATGGTCGAACTGGACTTCACCGAGCAGCTCTCCGCCCTTCGCGAGACCTTCGGCAACATCCGCTCAGTGGTCGACGTCGACCGCCTGCAGCGTGAGATCGCCGACCTCAGCGAGCAGGCCGGGGCCCAGGACCTCTGGGACGACGTCGACCACGCGCAGCAGGTGACGAGCGCGCTCTCGCACCGCCAGTCGGAGCTGAAGAAGATCACCGACACCGAGCAGCGCATCGACGACCTCGAGGTGCTGGTCGAGATGGCGAACGAGGGCGACGACCAGGAGTCCGCCGACGAAGCGCTCGCCGAGCTCAAGGCGATCCAGAAGATGATCGGTGACTTCGAGGTGCAGACGCTCCTCGACGGCGAGTACGACGACCGTCCGGCGGTCATCACGATCCGCGCCGGCGCGGGCGGTGTCGACGCGGCGGACTTCGCCGAGATGCTCCTCCGCATGTACCTCCGGTACGCTGAGCAGCACAACTTCAAGACCACCGTGATGGACACCTCGTACGCCGAAGAAGCGGGCATCAAGTCCGCGACGTTCGAGATCGACGCCCCGCACGCGTTCGGCACGCTGTCGGTCGAGGCCGGCACCCACCGCCTCGTCCGGATGTCGCCGTTCGGTGCCGCCGGCAAGCGCCAGACGTCCTTCGCCGCGGTCGAGGTCATCCCGCTCATGCCGGAGACCGCCGTCATCGACATCCCCGAGAACGACATCCGCGTCGACGTGTTCCGCTCGTCGGGCCCCGGCGGCCAGTCCGTCAACACGACCGACTCCGCGGTGCGCCTGACGCACATCCCGACCGGCACCGTCGTCTCGATGCAGAACGAGAAGTCGCAGATCCAGAACCGTGCGGCCGCCATGCGCGTGCTGCAGTCGCGCCTGCTCCTCCTGAAGAAGGAAGAGGAGAACGCGAAGAAGAAGGAACTCGCCGGCAACATCACGGCGAGCTGGGGCGACCAGATCCGCTCCTACGTCCTGGCGCCGTACCAGATGGTCAAGGACCTCCGGACGGAGCACGAGGTGAACAACCCCTCAGCCGTGTTCGACGGCGATCTGGACGGCTTCATCAACGCGGGCATCCGCTGGCGCAAGCAATCCGCTGCCGAGTAGGGGTTCCTGAGCCGCGCGCCTCGCTTGCTTTCCAAGCGGGGCGACCTACCCTGATCCGGTCATGATCAAATTCGACCAGGTCACCAAGGTCTACTCGGGCAACCCGAGTCCGGCGCTCGACAACCTCACCCTCGAGATCCTCAAGGGCGAGTTCGTGTTCCTCGTGGGCGCGTCCGGTTCCGGCAAGTCCAGCTTCCTGCGCCTCGTGCTCAAGGAGGAGAAGCCCACGAGCGGGCAGATCCACGTGCTCGGGCAGCGCCTCGGGTCCCTGGCATCGCGGAAGGTCCCGTACTTCCGCCGCAACCTCGGGGTGGTCTTCCAAGACTTCCGTCTGCTGCCGAACAAGAACGTGTTCGACAACGTGGCGTTCTCGCTGCAGGTCATCGGCAAGAGCAAGGGCTTCATCAGCGAGGCCGTGACCGACGTGCTGAAGCTCGTCGGGCTCGCCGGCAAGGCCACTCGCATGCCGCACGAACTCTCCGGTGGTGAGCAGCAGCGTGTGGCCATCGCCCGCGCCGTCGTGAACAAGCCGGCGATCCTGCTGGCCGACGAGCCCACCGGGAACCTGGACCCCACGACGTCCGCCGGCATCATGGCGCTCCTCGAACGCATCAACCAGGGAGGCACCACCGTGCTGATGGCGACGCACGACGCCAGCATCGTGAACCAGATGCAGCGGCGGGTCATCGAGCTCTCGAACGGCACCGTCCTGCGCGACGAACAGTCCGGCGGCTACCAGACCCAGGCCGTCCCGATCCAGCGAGGCACCGTGTCCAACACCACCGGCATCCAGACGATCCCGGGGCTCATCCGATGAGGCTCGGGCTCGTCATGTCCGAGGTCGGCTCGGGCCTGCGGCGCAATGCGTCGATGGTCGTCTCCGTCGTCCTCGTGACCTTCATCTCCCTGACCTTCGTCGGCACGGCGATCCTGCTCCAGATGCAGATCAACCAGATGAAGGGGTACTGGTACGACCGGGCGCAGGTCGCCGTCTACCTGTGCACCGACACCGACACCACGGGCAACTGCACCGGCGCGAAGGCCACCGCCGACCAGCGCGAGCAGGTCCAGGCGCAGCTCGACTCGTCGACGCTCAAGCCGTACATCGAGAAGACCTACTACGAGAACCAGGACCAGGCCTTCACCCGGTTCAAGGAGCAGTTCAAGGACTCGGCCGCGACGGAGTTCGTCAAGCCGGAGTACCTGAACGAGACCTTCTGGGTGAACCTGAAGAACCCGTCGCAGGCAGACGTCCTGGTCGAGAGCCTGTCGAAGGTCGCCGGCGTGCAGAGCGTCGTCGATCAACGCGGGTACCTGCAGCCGATCTTCAACCTGCTCAACGCGTCGTCGTACACGGCGATCGGCATCGCGGCGCTCATGCTCGTGGCGGCGGTGCTGCTCATCGCGACGACGATCCGCCTGTCGGCGTTCAGTCGACGGCGAGAGCTCGGCATCATGCGGCTCGTCGGTGCATCGAACCGGTTCATCCAGACACCGTTCGTGCTCGAGGGGGTGATCGCCGCCGCCATCGGAGCCGTCCTCGCCGGTGGCGCCATCACCGCCGTGGTCTGGTTCTTCGTCCGGAACTTCCTGGCGGAGCGCTTCACCGGCACGGCGTTCATCGGCATGGGGGACGCGGCCATCGTGGTCCCCGCGGTGATCGTGATCGGGGTGCTCCTCGCCGCGGCGTCGGCGTCGATCGCCATCCGCCGGTACCTGAAGGTCTGACGCACACAGCATCCGCGAGCGGGCGGCGCGCCGGGAAGGTGCGCCGCCCGCTTCGTGTTGAGTAGTCTGTAGGGCTGCGCGGAACCACCCGCGCAGCGCACTGCACCGGTCACCATCGAGAGGAGTCGTCATGGCGAAGGAACGCGGGGAGAAGATCGTCGCGACGAACCGTCGCGCCCGGCACGACTACCTCATCGAGGACACGTACGAAGCGGGCATGGTCCTGTCCGGCACCGAGGTGAAGTCCCTGCGGATGGGGCGCGCGTCCCTGGTCGACGGGTACGCCTACATCGACGGTGGCGAAGCGTGGATCGACGCCGTGCACATCCCGGAGTACACCGAGGGCACGTGGAACAACCACTCGCCGCGGCGGAAGCGCAAGCTGCTCCTGCACAAGCAGCAGATCGTGAAGATCTCGCACAAGACGGCGCAGGGCGGCTACACCCTCGTGCCGCTGCAGATCTACTTCCACGACGGTCGGGCCAAGATCGAGATCGCCGTCGCGAAGGGCAAGCGCGAGTTCGACAAGCGCCAGGCGCTGCGCGAGAAGACCGACAAGCGTGAGGCCGAGCGGGCCATGCGCACCCGGAACCGCGTCGGAGAGTAGCGCCGACGCACCTCCTCGGCTAGACTGAGGGACTGCTCCGACAGGGGCATTGGCAACTCAACAGCGTGACAGCGGCTCGCACGTCCGGCCCGCATGGGGATGATCGGTTTCGACATTGCCTGTGTGCCGACGGGAAGCGGGCCGAGGACCCACGGTTATCTCGTAAACGATCCGTGGAAAACAACAAGTGCCAATTCCAAGCGCACTGACTTCGCTCTCGCTGCGTAAGCAGCCCAGCACATGAAGTCCGTCGGCCAGGTGACCGTCTTCTAACCTGATCCCGACGTCATCCAGAGGACTTGCTGCACGGTTGCGCCTCAGGGCCGTGCGGGACTTGCACTGAGACTGGGCCCGTCGTCCTAGAAGCCGGTAGCAAAGGACGGGGCCGAGCAGAACGAACTATCCGGATACGCCCGTAGAAGACGTCGAATTGCAGCGATGGACGGGGGTTCGATTCCCCCCATCTCCACCATTCGCCGAACGACGAACCGCTGTCACGCTGCGCCACCTGAACGCCCCGGCACCGTCCCCTGGACAGTGCCGGGGCGTTCGCTGTTCCGCCACGTCCGAGGACTACGCTCCGGAGCAGGCGCGCAGAACACGCTCGCGTCGAACCCGAACGAGAGGTCAGCACGTGGTGCAGGAGATCGCGATCCGTGTCCGTCTGCGGGAGCAGGAACGAGTGGTGCTCAGCGAGTACGAGCGGATCGTGGGCTCCGTCGCCACGGTCGCCGCCCTCGCCGCTTGGCTGCCGAACCCCGACACCCGCCTGGTCGTGCGTGGCCGCGGTGCCGAACCGGTGCGGCTCGAGACCGTCACGTACGGCTCGGTGGTCGAGATGCTCGTCGTGCTCGACCAGCGCTCCGCCGGGGTCGAACGTGCCGCCGCTGCCCTCGCCGCGCTCATCGAGTCGGTCCGCCACGAGCACGTCGCCGACGACGTCTCCGGGGTCGCCGGGGAACTCGATCGGCTCGACCGCGCGGCACCGCGCGGACGCTCTGCCGTGGAACGCGCCCTGCGCACGTTCCTCGAGGGGGCACGGTCGGACGTCCTCGCGCGCAAGGCGACCACCCGGGTGCGGACCGCGCAGGCCCTGCTCCGGCTCGCCGAGGCGGACGCGGTGCTGACGGTCGAGCGGGTCGCCGACGCCCTGGCACCGGTGCTCGAGGAGCACGCGGTCGACGTCGAGCTGGACACCGGCTCGGCCGTGGTCGTCGAGCCGATCGACGGGGTGGAGTCGCCGGAGACCGAGGCTGCGGCCAGCGACGCCGACGCCGACGCTCACGTCGCGCAGGCGGAGCCGGAGGCCGTGTCGGCCGTCCTGCCGCTGCCGACGGGTGCGAGCAAGGCGAAGTCGAAGAAGGACGACGGCAAGAAGAAGTCGAAGAAGGACGACGACGGCAAGAAGAAGTCCAAGAAGGACGACGACGGCAAGAAGAAGTCGAAGAAGGACGACAACGGCAAGAAGAAGTCGAAGAAGGACGACGACGCGAAGAAGAAGTCCAAGAAGAAGAAGTAGCTCGCAGCAGCCCCCGCTAGAAGTCGAACAGGTTCGCCCGGATCCCTCCGGCGCCGTACTCCCGTCGCAGGAGCCCTCGGCGCCGGAGCACGGGCACCAGGTCGCCGAACATCCGGTGGATCTGCGCCGGGTGCAGGTCGCCCGAGAAGATGATCCCGTCGTTGTCGGCGTCGCTGCCGAGCTCCTCGATGAAGTCCGCGAACTCGTCCGCCGTCCCGACGAACCCGGACCGCGATCCGGACCCCGGCGCGATCCGCCCCTGCCGCGCCTTGCGGGTCAGGAGCTCCCGCAGCGGTGCGTCCGGGGTGTCCCCGAGCAGCCCGCGGATCGTGCCGGCCGAGACGTGCTCCCCGAAGGTCCCGTCGGGCACCGGGGCATCCAGGTCGAGCGCGAGCAAGTCGGTCTCGGAGTCGCTCGACCACGCGATCGCCGCCGCACGCAGCGCGTCGTCGGTGGGGTGTTCGGACGCCGCGACGATGCGGTCGGCCTCCTCCGGTGAGGACACGATCACGGGCTTGAGCACGAACAGGATCCGCAGGTCCGCGGTGGACCGCCCTGCGGCCTCGGCTGCCGCGATCACCCGGGCGCGGTAGTCCGTCACCGCGGCGGCGGACAGCGGCGCGAGTGCGAGCTGCACGTCCGAGTGGGTGCCGGCGAACGCGAGCCCTCGGCCCGAGCCGCCGGGGGAGACGACCACGGGGTCCGACGCCAGCGGCAGGGCGTTGAGCGGACCGTCGGCGGTGAAGTGGGCGCCCTCGTGGTGGAACGCGTCGAGCGCGTCGCCGTCCGCGAAGTGCCACGAGTCCGGTGCGCCGACGTACGCGTCGCCCCACGAGTGCCAGAGCCGGCGGAGCAGCGTGATCCACTCCTCGGCGCGGTCGTACGCCTGGTCGTGCGGCAGCGGCGGCAGGCCGGCGTGGCGTGCGCTGCCGACGTCGGTGACGACGTTGATGCCCAGCCGGTCCGAGGACAGGTGCGCCAGGGTCGCGAACTGCCGTGCCGCCAGGTACGGCGGGGTGATCCCCGCGTTGACGGTCGGCGCGATGCCGATGTGCGAGGTGGCGGCGAACAGGTACGGGGCGAGCAGCAGCGGGTCGTGCTTCGGGCCGCCGTACGCCTGCCGGATGCGCAGGTCGAGGGTCGTGGGGGAGCCGAGCGAGACGGCGTCCTCGGCGATCACCAGGTCCATGCCGGCCTGCTCGAGCGTCCGGACGGACTCCTGGTACAGGTCCGGCTTCGTCCAGTCGTGGCCCCAGTCCCAGTCGGACCGGCCCCAGGCCTGCGGGCCGAAGCCGCGCGAGAAGAAGTACCCGAAGTGCTGCAGCTCGGCCATTCAGCGCTCCTGCCGGTCGAGGGCCGGCCCACCGACTGCCGTGCGCTGCGCGTCGGACGCTCCACGTGCCTCCAGGCCGGCGGCGGCGTCTGCGGACCGCACCGCGACGAGCCCGCGTTCCAGGTCGCGGAGCAGGTCCGCGACGTCCTCGATGCCGACCGACAGCCGGATCAGGCCGTCGTCGATGCCCTGCTCGGCTCGCTCTTCCGGCGTGCGGCCGGCATGCGTGGTGGTGGCCGGGTGCAGGATCAGCGAGCGGACGTCGCCCAGGTGGGTCATCCGGCTGAACAGCTGCACGGCGTCGATGAACGCCCGCGCGGCGGCTTCGCCACCGGCGAGCGTGAAGGCGAAGACGGACCCGGCCCCGCGGGGCAGGTAGCGCTGGGCGAGGTCGTGGAACGGACTGGAGGCCAGGCCCGCGTGGTCGACGCTCGTCACCTCCGGCTGCTGGTCCAGCCAGGACGCGACGGCCAGCGCGTTCGCGCAGTGGCGTTCCACCCGCAGTGACAGCGTCTCGATGCCCTGGCGGAGCAGGAACGCGTTGAACGGCGACGGCGCCGGGCCGATGCGTGCGGCGACGACGTCGCGGGCGAACACGGCGAAGGCCCGGTTGCCGTACCGGTCGACGTAGCTCTCGCCGCCGAGGGACCGTTCGGGGCTGGTCAGGTGGGTCCAGCGCTCGGGGGCGGCGGACCAGTCGAAGCGGCCGCCGTCGACGACCACGCCGCCGAGTCCGGCGCCGTGCCCGGAGAGGAACTTCGACGCCGAGTGCACGACGATGTCCGCACCGTGCTCGACCGGGCGCACCACGTACGGCGTGGCGAGGGTGTTGTCGACGATCAGCGGGACGCCGGCGCGGTGTGCGGTCTCGGCGACACCGGTGATGTCGAGGACGTCGTTCTTCGGGTTCGGGATCGTCTCGGCGAAGAACGCCTTCGTGTTCGGTCGGACCGCGGCGGCCCAGGCGTCGAGGTCGCGGGCATCGGTGACGAAGTCGACCTCGATGCCGAGCCGGCCGAGGTTCTGCAGCAGCAGCCCGCGCGTGCCCTCGTAGATGCTCCGGGCGCTGACGACGTGGTCGCCGGCCTGCAGCAGGCCGAGGAACGCCACGGTCGCCGCAGCCTGACCGCTGCCGACCAGGATCGCCTGGACACCGCGTTCGAGCAGCGCCACGCGACGCTCGACGTCGGCGTTCGTGGGGTTGCCGAGGCGCGTGTAGGTGTAGCCGTCATCGGTGTCGGCGAAGCGGTCGCGGGCCTGGTCGAAGTCGTCGAACAGGAACCCGGAGGACATGTGGATCGCGGGGACCCGGGCGCCGTGCCCGGTGTCGGGCACGAAGCCGCCGTGTACCTGCTCGGTCGCGAAGCCGTGGTCGTCGGTCGCCATGGGACACCTCCGGGGGTCGTCTGGCGGTAGCCTCGCAGCCCCTCGGTGCGGAGAGGCGATTGCGGCCCCCGGTTACGCGCGCACAGCCTCAGACGAGCGCGCGGACCCCGGCGACGACGGTGTCCCAGACCTGGAGCAGCGGCTCGCGCGCCAGCCACACCGCGACGGCGTTCACGGCGACGAACAGCACGAACCACAGGGACGCCGGCACCCGCATCTCGGCCGCGGCGATGTGGAAGTCGGTCTGCACCCGGGCGCCGGTGACCAGCCAGCGGCCGACCTGCACCACCGAGCGCAGGCCGTCGACGACGAAGAACGCCCCGACGGCGGCGACCACCAGGACGGTGGCCTCGGACGGGCGGACGGCCACCCACAGGGCGAGCGCGTCGAAGCCGAGCACGACGAGCAGGCCGAACCAGTTCCGGACGAACGCCAGCGCCACGAGCCCGATGACCGCGAGCACCACCACGGGCAGCCAGCGGGAGCCGTGCAGCACCCCGGTGACCAGGAGCACCCCCGCCCACAGGGGTGCGCTGTACCCGGCGTACAGGTTCAGGATCCGGACGAGCCACCGGATGCCGCCGGGCACCCGGCCGAGCTGGACCCAGGCCTCGCCGGACCCGTCCGGGTGCAGCTCGATCCGCTGGATCCGCCCGCCGAACGGCACGACGACGATCGCGTGCCCGACCTCGTGCGCGATGGTCGCGGCGATGCGGGCCACGCGGCCGACGAACGGCACGAACGGCAGGACGGCGCCGACGAGGAGCGCGACGAAGACGAGGGGCGGGGCTGCGGTGGTCAAGTGACCAGCATCGCAGCCCCGCCCAGGAAGACCCTGCGGGACCGGCGTCAGGAGAGCCCGGGCGTCGTCAGCACCACCGTGACCAGGACCACGGTGCCGGCGATCGCCAGGGCGGTGAGGACGGCGAGGAAGACCGTCAGGCGGTTCACGCGTCGGCGCCCGGCTATTCGACCGTCACCGACTTCGCGAGGTTCCGGGGTTTGTCGACGTCGCACCCGAGCTGCAGGGCCAGTTCCCGCGCGAGCATCTGCAGTGGCACGACGGCCTCGAGCGGACCCCACGGCGCGGTCATCGCACCCCAGGCCAGGTCGCCGGTGCCACGGCGGCCGAGCGCGGGGATGTCCGCCGACTCGCCGCCGATCGTGATGACGAAGCCACCGCGTGCCCGGACCTCGGCGATCGCCGACTGGATCTTCGGCTCACCGTGATCGATGACGACCACCGGGGTGCCGTCGTCCACCAGCGCGAGCGGCCCGTGCTTGAGTTCGCCGGCGGGGTAGGCCTCGGCCCAGCGGTAGCTGAGCTCCTTGAGCTTCAGGGCGCCCTCGGCGGCGTACGGCAGTCCGGCACCGCGGCCGAGGAACAGGAACCCGGTCGCCTCCTTGACGCTCGACACCAGCAGCGGCATCCGCTCGGCGGACACCCGCGCGGCGTGCTCGATCCGGGCCGGCAGGTCGAGCAGCTCGTCGACGAGCACCTGGGCGCGCGACGGTTCGATGCGGCCGGACGCCACCATCGCCGAGATCATCGCCGCGACGCCCACCACGACCTGCGCCGTGAACGTCTTCGTGGCCGCGACCCCGATCTCCGGGCCGGCGTGGCAGTCCAGCACGGCGTCGGCCCGTCGAGCGAGCGAGGAGTGCATGTTGTTCGTCAGCGCGAGCACCGGGTGGCGGTCCTCGAACCGGTCCAGGGCACGGAGCACGTCGGCCGTCTCACCGGACTGGCTGATCGCGACGACCAGGGTTCCCGGACCGAGCACGGCCTGGTCGGCCTCGCTCGCGACGACGATGTCGGTCGGCACACCACCGATCCCGCGCAGTGCGGTCGCGATCACCTGGCCGGCGTTGAGCGACGTACCGCAGGCGACGATCGCCAGCCGGTGGAAGCCGGCCAGGCCGAGGCCCACCCACATGCTGCCGTCGGCGGTGCGGCGGGTCACCCGGTCCAGGATCGTCGCGACGACGTCGGCCTGCTCGTCGATCTCCTTCGCCATGTGGTCGGTGTGGTCGCCGAGGTCGAGTGCTGCGGCGGCGAACGGGGACGGCGTGGGGAACGGCACGGGCACCGTGATGCCGTCGGACGACCAGGTCCAGGCCTCACCGAGCTCGACGACGTCGCCGTCGCGCAGCGCCACGAACGTCTCGCACCACTCGGCGATCGCGCCGATGTCGCTCGCCACGAAGTCGCCGCGGCCGGAGCGGGCGACGACGAGCGGCGAACGGTCCGCCGCCACGACCATGCGGCCGTCCCGGGCGTCCAGGACCACGATCGCCCACGAGCCCTCGAGCTGCGCCGTCGCGATCTGCACCGCGAGCATCAGGTCCGGGTCGACCGCCAGCGCCCGCTCGACCAGGTGCGCGATGACCTCGGAGTCGACGTCGGACCGGAAGCGGTGCCCCTGCGCCTCGAGCGTCTGGCGCAGCCGGTCCGCGTTCTCGACGATGCCGTTGTGCACGATCGAGATCCGGCCGGTGCAGTCGGCGTGTGGGTGCGCGTTCGCCTCGCGCACGGCACCGTGCGTGGCCCAGCGGGTGTGGCCGATGCCGACGCCGGTGAGCGCGTCACCGGAGCGTGCAGCGACGAGGGTGCGCAGGTCGCCGACGCGGGAGACCGAGCGGATCGTCTCGGTGCGGCCGACGGCCGTCCGGACGGCGATGCCGGCGGAGTCGTACCCGCGGTACTCGAGTCGTTCGAGTCCGTCGAGCAGGTAGGGGGTCGCGTCGTCAGACACGCGGGCCGCGATGATGCCGCACATCGGCTGTCCCTTCGGGGGAACGAGGGTGGGTGGAACGGGGAGGTGGGACTGGTGCGGCACCGACCGCCGTCGGGTCTGCCGCGCGTCCGGGGCCTCCCGGCCCGGGAACCGACGCCCGTCCTCGGATCAGGCGAGGACGGACGTCGGTGTCGTTGGGCCGAGGGGTTCGGGTACCGGACGGGGTACCGCGGGCTGGCCCCCGGGGGAGGGGCACGGCGGTCGGTGCAGGAGAAGCCTCACCCGCCGCCGACCACACGGCAACACCCGTCGGACGCTCTTGCGGTTCCCCGCGTGCGGGGGCGCACCGCGCTGCGGTCGCGTGCGGACTCCCGCAAGCGCGCGCGCTTCGCGTGGAGCGACGCGCCAGCGGCGCGCGGCGCCAGCGCCGACCGAGCCTGCGAGGTCGGTTGCGTGAAGACGTGGAGGGACGACGGACGGGAGGCCCGGTACCAGCTGGTACCGGGCCTCCCGTCCGTCCTGTGGTGCGTCTCCTACGTGAGGAGCGCGACCAGGTGCGATCGCGATCGCGCGCCGACCTTGCGGTAGATCTGCGTGAGCCGCAGTTCCACCGTGCGCTGCGACATGAACAGCGACGAGGCGATCTCGCGGTTGCGGTAGCCCTCGGTGACCTTCTGCACCACCGCGCGCTCCTCGGCGGTCAGTGACGTGAGCACCGCCGACGCGTCGGGGGCGCTGCGCGGCGTCGCGGGGAACGCCGGCGAGAGCACCGGTGCGGACCGGATCGACGACGAGCCCGTGCCGAACTGCGGCATCGCCGCAGCCGGAGCCGGGGTCACGAGCGGTCGACGCAGGCCGGCCGCCTCGTACGCCGCTGCGGCCGCCGCTCCGAGACGCGGCCGTTCCGCCGGGTTGCCGACGGCGGCCAGCGCCGCGAACGTGCGAGCCCGCTCGTACTGCGAGTCGTGCGGCTGGAACAGTTCCAGCGCACGGCGCCGGGCCGGCTCGCGGGTGGTGTCGTCGGCGACGAGCGCGAGGCTCCGCGCCAGCACCAGGGCACCCCAGCGCCCCGGACGGGCGTGGTGGTCCGCCGCCAGGCGGGCCGTGATCGTCCGCGCGTCGTCGATCCGTCCGAGGCGCACGTACGCCTCGACCAGGTCGCCGAGGTGCCGGAGCACCGCGGGGTTCCGGAGCGACCGACCGATGGCGTCGGCGGCCTCGAGCGCGGTGGCTGCCTCGTCGAGTCGACCGTCGAGCAGCAGGACCTTGCCGCGGAGCGCGTGCAGCTTCGCCGTCGCACCCCAGAGCCGACTCGTCGAACGGTGCTCGAGGCATCGGTCCACGACGTCGAGCGCCTCGGCGGAACGGCCCTCGGCGAAGTGCCGCCACGCGACGGCGATCGCCCGGGAGGGCTCACGCAACCGCTCGGCGACGGACGAACCGGACTCCCACACGTCGATCGCGCGGAGCGCCTGCCGGAAGTTGCCGGAGCGCACCTCGTTCTCGGACGTCAGGTAGCGGGCCGCCTCGGTCCACACCGCCGCGGTCTCCGGCCCCCGGGCGAGCACGAGTGCGAACACCCGTCGCGCGCTCCGGTAGCGTTCGCTGATGCTGAGCGCGTGGGCGAGGAGCAGCAGGGCCGGGTCGGACATCGCCACGAGCTCCGACGTCGCGAGCCCGTCGTGCAGTTCGGTGTCGGGCGGCAGCACGCCGTCCACGGCGGCGATGAGCTCCCGCGCGGTCGTCGTGATCTCGAGGGTGTGCGCGGACGCCGACCCCTCGAGCGGTTCGATCCGGTGCAGCAGGTCCTTCGCCTGGTCGAGCTCCCACGCCTCGGCACGGAAGCAGGCCACCATGGCCATCAGCCCGGCGACGGCGTCCACCTCGGCCGGGTCGGTCGCGTCGACGGGGACGAGCAGCTCGTCCGCGTGCACGGCGTCACCGCTGAGGTACTCGGCCGAGTACTGCAGGCGGAGCCGGCGGACCTCGTTCGGCGTCGTCCGGAACGGACGGAGCGCCGCGAGGTACCGCGCAGCGAAGCCGAGGAGGCGCTTGCCGAGCATGGCCTCCGCGACCCCGAGGAGCGCGACGTGCTCGTCCTCGGTCCCGCCACCGATGTGCAGGGCACGCTCGGTCAGCGCGATCGCGGCGTGCACGTTGCCGTCCACGACGTACGACCGTGCAGCCTGGAGCAGTGCGACCACGTCGGGGACGTCGTCGACGAAGCTCCGGTGCCACGCGGCCGACCGCGGGTCGCTCTCCGCGCTCGCCGTGGCCAGCTCGGCGTGTGCCGCACGACGGTCACGGGCGGGCATCCGCCAGTAGAGCGCGGAACGGACCAGCGGGTGCCGGACGGTGACGCTCTGGCCGCGGACGGTCGCGAGACCGGCCCCGACCAGGTCGTCCAGCTCATCGCGGTCCCACGCCGTGGTCTTCGCGACGGGCACCAGGGCGAGCTTCGCGAGGACGTCCAGATCGCGTCCCGCGGCGGGCCCGAGTGCGAGTGCCGCGATGGCCTCGGTCGTCGGAGTGGGTCGGAGCGGGAGCACGATCGGCTCCGCGCCGGTGAGCTGCTCCCGGGTGAGCACCGCGAGCTGTTCGCGGAGCGCGCCGGGGTTGCCACCGGTCTCCTCGGCGAGGACGGCGAGGACGCCGTCGTTCGCCTCGGCGGGTGCCATGGCCCGGGCGAGGATCAGTGCCTCGTCCGAGGGCAGCGGTTCGATGCGCAGGGTCGGCAGGGCCGCGAGCGGCCCGTCCGACGGCACCGAGCGGACCGTCGCCACGACACGCAGGGCGGTGCCCGCGAGTCGTCCGGCGAGGAACGCGATGAGTTCCTGGCTCTCCGAGTCCATCCGGTCGAGGTCGTCGATGAGGACGAGCGTCGGCGGGAGGGTCAGGGCGTGCACGGCGTCGAGGAAGTCGTGCGCCGCCGCCAGCCCGGCCGTCACGGCGGCCGCGGTCCCGCCGGCCTGCAGCAGGTGGGCGATGTGTGCGGTCGCTCGAGGGTCGTCGAGCGCGGTGAACAGGGAGGTCACCCCGGCCAGTGGCCAGCGGGATTCACTCCCGTTGACACCGACCCGGACGACGGGGAGGGAAACGCGGTTCGAGACCGCGTCGAGGACGCTGCTGCGTCCGGAACCAGGGTCGCCGACCACGACCATCGCGGACTCCCGTGGGAGCACTGCGAGGGTCGCGATCCGGTCGACCTCGAGACGTCGACCGGTGAGTGCCATGACTCACCGGCCTCCGGGTCCGGAGGCGGATGCTGCGAGGAGGGCGTCGGCGAACACGGGGGTCGCTGCGACGGGGCGCACGGAGGCGGACCGGACTGCTGCACGGCGGGTGACCGTGGCGGAGTGCGGACGAGCGGCGGCGACTGAGCGCGCGCCGGAACTGTCGTGGATTGGATGCGGTCGACGAGTGTGGGTGCACTCGGTTCCGCTCGGGAACGATGATGTCATCGTCTGTATCACCCCTCGGGTTAGGGTCTTCGGACGAACACGACCGGTCTGTTCCGCCGTCCGGATCTAGGGAATCCGAGAGCGTCACGTGACCTGCCGTCTGGAGCACGATAACTCAGGTACCGGTCCTCCGAGCGGACTCCGGCTCGCAGATGTCCAGAACGGTGCCCCCAGTACGGGGGGCCACGAGGGGGGTGTAGCACCAGCCCTCTGCACCCCGATCCGGGTCCGCCTGACGGAACCGGGGTACAGCTCTGTCCGGACCTCGTTCGTCCTCGCAGGTGTAGCCAGGACGGGATGTCCAACGCTGAACCGACCGACGCCCGCCTCGATGACCGCACCCGGTGGCGCGCCTTCGCCGTGTGCGTCGCGGTGGCGGCCCTGACGATCCTCGACCTGTCCAAGGTGAACGTCGGGCTGCCCTCGATCGAGCAGTCCCTCGGGGCCACCAGCTCGTCGCTCCAGCTCATCGTGGCGGGGTACGCGCTGGCGTTCGGCCTCGCCCTGGTGCCCGCGGGTCGGCTCGGGGACCTGAAGAGCCGGCGCGTCATGTTCATCGTGGGGCTCAGTGCGTTCACCGGATCGAGCCTGCTGTGCGCCGTCGCACCGAACATCGAGGTCCTGATCGTCACCCGGATCCTGCAGGGATTCGCCGCCGGGATCCAGATGCCCCAGGTCATCGGACTGGTGCAGCAGCTGTTCCGCGGACCGGAGCGGGGCCGCGCGTTCGGGCTGTTCGGGGCGATGATCGGCATCTCCACCGCCCTCGGGCCGACCATCGGCGGTGGCCTCATCGCGATCGGCGGCGAGGAGTCCGGCTGGCGGCTGCTGTTCTGGATGAACGTGCCCCTCGGGATCGCCGCACTGCTCTTCGCCGTCCGCCTGCTGCCGAAGGGTGCCCAGGGGAAGGCGCAGGACCGTGAACTGGACGTCGTCGGCATCCTGCTGCTCGGCGCGGCGATCATCACCCTGATGCTGCCGTTCGTGCTGACCAGCGGCGGTGGTGGTTCCGCGACCCGCTGGTTCTGGCTGGTCGGCTTCGCGGTGTTCCTCGTGCTGTTCGTGCTCTGGGAGCAGCGGTTCAAGCGGCAGGGCAAGTCGCCCGTGGTGCACTTCGAGCTCTTCCGGCTGTCGTCGTACCGCAACGGGCTGTCGATCGTGGCGGTCTACTTCGCGGCGCTGCCGGCGTCGTTCCTCATGGTCACGCTGTACCTGCAGGAGGGCCTCGGGCTCTCGCCCCTGTTCGCCGGCATGGTGAGCATCCCCTTCGCCGCGACGAGTGCCGTCGGCTCGTACATCGGCGGACGGATCGTCGACCGGGTCGGGCGGGCGTTGGTCGTCGCCGGGCTCGGGATGGTCGTCGTCGGCTTCCTGCTGCTCATGGTCGCCGCCGTCGCCACCCCGCCGGAGGTCACCCCGTGGGCGATGGCGGGCGCGTTCCTGGTGGGCGGACTCGGTGGCGGGTTCGTGGTGTCGCCGAACCAGACCCTGACCCTGGCCGAGATCCCCGTCGAGCAGTCCGGCGTGGCGGGGTCGATGCAGCAGCTCGGGCAGCGTGTCGGTACCGCGATCGGCACCGCGGTCGCGACGAGCATCTTCTACGGGATCGTGCGGAGCGAGGCGGCGGGCTCGGGTTCCGGTGGCTCCGGCGCTCGTCTTGACGCGTACCACGACGCGTTCCGCAGCGGCACGACGTTCACGGTGTCGCTGATGGCGCTGGCGCTCGTGCTGGCCGGTGCGGACCTGGTGGCGCGTCGGCGGGCGGCGCGGCGGTCGGACGGGGACGCCGGGCACTCGGACGCGGCTGCGGGGTCCGCCGAGCGCGCCGGGGCGAACGGATCCGCCGAGCGGACCGAGGCGCCGGGGTCCGCCGAGCGGGGCTGACCTGCCCGCCGACCGTGCCTAGGAGTCGCGGCGGATGACCTCGACGACGGCGTCGTGCACCAGGCCGTTCGAGGCGAGCGCGCTGCCGTGCCACGGCCCGGGATCGCCGTCGAGCGAGGTGAAGCGGCCACCGGCCTCTTCGACGATCGGGACGAGGGCCGCGATGTCCCACGGCTTCAGGTCCGGTTCGCCGGCGACGTCGAGGACGCCCTCGGCCACCATCATGTACGACCACATGTCGCCGTAGGCCCGGGTGCGCCAGACCCGGCGCGACAGGTCGACGAGCGGCTCGAGGCGGTCGTCGTCGTCCCACTGCTGGATGCTGTTGTAGCTCAGGCTCACGTCGGCGAGCTCGGACACCCCGGAGACCCGGAGCGGTCCGTCCAGCGAGAACGCGCCGGAGCCCTCGGCCGCCCACCAGCGCTTGCCGAGGGCGGGAGCGCTCACGACGCCGAGCACCGGGCGGCCGTCGACCGCGAGCGCGATGAGGGTCGCCCACACCGGCACGCCGCGCAGGTAGTTGGCGGTGCCGTCGATCGGGTCGACCACCCACTGGCGGTGTCCTTCGCTGACGGCCTCGGCCCCGGTGTCCGCCGTCGTCTCCTCGCCGAGGAACGCGTCGTCCGGTCGCTCGGCGGCGAGCCGCTCGCGCAGGGCCCGTTCGACGGCCTGGTCGGCGTCGGTGACGTGCGTGCTGTCGGCCTTCTTCGTCACGTGCAGGTCGGCGGCACGGAAGCGCTCGAGGCTGATCGCGTCGGCGGTGTCGGCGAGGGAGCGGGCGAAGTCCAGGTCGGCGCTGAGGTCCACGTCGCCCAACCTACCGTCGCTACGCGGCGACGACCTCTTCCTCCTCGAGCCGGGTGACCTCGCGCTCGCGGGCGATGCGGGTCCGGCGGGCGACGAGCCCGTGCACCACGACGCAGAGCAGGAGCGCGGCGGCCAGCCAGAGGGCGAGCACGAGCGACGATCGGCCGAGCGACGCGTCCGGGAAGTACTGCAGGTCCTGTGCGGCCTGCAGCCACGCGGCACCGCTCCAGAAGGTGTGCAGGGCGGCGAAGAACCCGGGCTGGAACGCCGGCTGGAAGATCCCGCCGGACGACGTGAAGTTCAGCATCACGAACAGCATCGTGAGGATCGGGGTGGTCCACCGTCCGAGCACGGGGTGCAGCCCGACGCCGAGTGCGACGATGATCGCGTCGTAGAGCCAGGCGAACAGGAACACCTGCCAGTGGTGGGTGGTGATGACGCCGTAGATCGGTCCGGCGACGATCACGCCGATACCGGCGACCACCCCCGCGGTGGCGAGCCCGATGACCGCGGTCCACACCGCACGGAGCTTCGTCGCGACCGAGGCCACGGCGATCGCGGACGCGTACCCGCCGACGCTCAGGGCCACGAGCAGGAAGAACAGCCCCTGGCCGGTGGTGTCCTGGTCGCCCGTGGACACGACGTCGACGACCCGGAACGGCACGTGCTGGTCGTAGGCGATCGGCAGGAACACCTTCTGCGCGGCGCTCGCGGTGGTCTCCGACGCGGCGGTCGAGACGTAGAGCGTGGCACCCGTAGCCGTCGGCGCGTACACGGCGGCGAGGTCGCGGTCGCGCACCTGCTGCTCGGCCGCCTTCGTCGATGCGACGACATGGGCCACGAGGGCACCGTCGGACTGGTCGGTCACGGTCTGGGCGAACACCTGGGTGGCCGCGCCCTGGCCGACGATGCCGACGGGCAGTTCCTGCGGGGCCGGGGCGTGGAAGGCGCCGAGGTAGGCCAGGCCCATGCCGGCGGCCAGGAACAGCGGCACGAGGATGTGCGAGGCGAACGTCCGCAGCACACGACCGAGGCCGGCGGGTCGCAGGACGCTGTCGGACCGCTGCGGCTTCGGGGCTCGTGGGGACTTGTGGGTGGGGGAGTGGTGCGCGTGCGACGTCGTCGTCGTGCTCGGGGACGGGGCGTCGACAGCGGGGGTCGGCGCAAAGTTGTACTTTGCAACTTCAGACACGACCGCAACTGTACAACCCCGATGCGTGCTTGTCGACGCCGGCCCGCTGCCGAGGCACTGTCCGGTGCGAGGTTGCCCACTCCGTGCGAGGCGCGCGAGGCCCGCACGGAGTGCACGACCTCGCACCGTTCAGGCGCCCCTCGCACGGTGCGAGGTCTGCACCGTGCGAGGGGGCGCGGGAACCGGAGTGGTCACGACTCACCGCGCGCCGGCGCTCGAGTGGTCACGAACGGTCGGGTGCCGCACCTCCAGCCGACAGTTCGTGACCACTCGACGCACACACCGCGGGGTGTCGTGACCAGCCGCCGACCAGCCGCCGACCGCCGCCGACCGCCCGGCGCCACCCCGACGCGCTACTCGGAACCGGGGTCGGACGCACCCATCCCGGTCAGCAGCGCCCGGAACGAGTCGAGCCGCTCGACACCGGTCGGCCCGAGCTCCCCGTCCTGCACCCGGTCGACGATCTCCCAGTCGTGCGCCTGCGCCAGCGGGATGCCGTCCCGCGCGGGCCGCACCGGCACGGCGTGCGACGCGAACGCCCGGAAGACGTTCGCGGGGTCGACGTGCCCCAGGCCGAACGACCGCACACCCGGCGTGTCGATGATCCACCCGCCGTCGCGGACCTGCAGCGCGATCGACGACGACGACGTGTGCCGCCCCCGACCGGTCACCGAGTTCACGACCCCGATCGCCCGTGTCGAGCCGGTCAGGGCGTTCACCAGCGTCGACTTGCCCACACCGGAGTGCCCGACGGTCACGGTCACCTTGTCGTCCAGGAGCTCGTGCAGCGCCTCGAACGGGACGTCGTCCGATCGGCTCGTCACGATCCGCAGATCCAGGCACGCGAAGTGCGCCAGGAACGCAGCCGGGTCGGCGAGGTCGGTCTTCGTGATGCAGAGGATCGGGTCGAGGCCGGCGTCGAACGCGGCCACCAGGTACCGGTCGATCAGGCGGGTGCGTGGCTCGGGGTCGGCGGCGGCCACCACGATGAGCATCTGGTCGGCGTTCGCCACGATGACGCGCTCGACCTCGTCGGAGTCGTCGGCACTCCGTCGCAGCAGGGTGGTGCGCTCGGCGACCTTCACGATGCGCGCGAGCGAGCCCGGGTCGCCCGAGACGTCCCCGACGAGCGACACGTGGTCACCCGTGACGACGGACTTCTTGCCGAGCTCGCGGGCCTTCGTCGCAGTGATGACGTGGTCGTCGATCAGCACGCCGAACCGCCCGCGGTCGACGTTCGTCACCCAGCCGACCGGGGCGTCGTCGTACGTCGGACGGGTCTTCGTGCGCGGTCGGTTGCCCTTCGGGTTCGGACGCACCCGCACGCTCGACTCGTCGTACTGCCCGTACGGCTCGTCCGCGTCGGAGTCGTCACCGTCGGCGTCGTCCCACCAGCTCATGCGTCAGTCCCCACTCACCGGTGCAGCGGACACCGAGGACGCCACGAGCGCCGCCCACAGCTCCGGGAACTGCGGCAGCGTCTTCGCGGTCGACCCGATGTCGTCGACGGCGACGCCGTCGACGACGAGACCCACGATGGCCCCGGCGGTCGCCATCCGGTGGTCGTCGTACGCGCCCCAGGCGCTGCCGTGGAGCGGCGCCGGCTCGATCCGCAGGCCGTCGTCGAGTTCGTGCACCGCGCCTCCAGACCGGTTGAGGTCCGCCGCCAGCGCGGCCAGGCGGTCCGTCTCGTGCCCTCGCAGGTGGCCGATGCCGGTGATCTCGCTCGGGCCGTCCGCCAGCGCGGCCAGCGCGACGAGCGCCGGGGCGAGTTCGCCGCCGCGGCTCAGGTCGAGTTCGAGACCCGGCAAGGAGGCCCCACCCCGGATCCCGACGCCGCCGTCGACGACCAGGTCGTCACCGTCACGGGCCACGCTCGCCCCCCACAGGGGCAGGAGCGTCTCGAGGTCGGCGCCGACCTGCGTCGTCTCGGTGGGCCAGGTGCGGATGCGGACCGTGCCGCCGGCGACGAGCGCGGCGACCGCGAACGGCGCCGCATTGGACAGGTCGGGCTCGATCGTGACGTCACGCGCGCCGATCGGGCCGGGGTGCACGACCCACTCGCCGACCGACGGCTCGTCGACGCGGACGCCGCGGGCACGGAGCGCCGCGACGGTCATCTCGATGTGCGGCATGCTCGGCAGGCGTTCGCCGACGTGGGTGAGGTGCAGGCCCTCGTCGAAGCGGGGGGCCGACAGCAGCAGGCCGGAGACGAACTGCGAGGACGCCGAGGCGTCGATGGTCAGGGCGCCACCGCGGACCGAGCCGGTGCCGGTGAACGAGAACGGCATCGAACCGCCGCCGTCGTCCGTGACGTCGACACCGAGGTCCACGAGTCCCTGCACGATGGCGTGCATCGGCCGCTTGCGGGCGTAGGGGTCGCCGTCGACCGTGACGGGACCGACGGCCAGGGCGGCGAGCGGCGGCAGGAAGCGCATCACGGTGCCGGCCAGCCCGCAGTCCAGGCGGACGTCGCCGTGCATCGGGGCGGGCGTGATCCGGAGGTCCGGGCCGTAGGGGTTCGGGGCGGTGCCGGCCGCCGGCTCGAGCTCCTCGATGCCGACGCCGAGCGCACGGAGGCCCGCGATCATCAGCGCCGAGTCACGGGAGTGCAGCGGGAGCCGGATCGTCGAGGGGCCGTCCGCGAGGGCCGCGAGCACGAGCTCCCGGTTCGTCAGCGACTTCGACCCGGGCAGCGCGACGTCGCCGCGCAGCGGACCCCCTGCGACCGGGGCGATCCAGGGGTCGGCGGGCTGGGCCCCGCTGTGGGAATGCGTCGTGTCTGCCATCGGTTCACCAGGGTACTGAACGCACCGGGAGGATCAGTGGCGACAGCAACACTCGCACGAGAGCGGACCGGCACGGCGACCGTGCTGACCGCGGTGCCGACGACGCTCGGCACGCTCGGCCTAGACTTGGCGGCGATGACGACCGACGAACCGCAGGCAGCTCCGCACCACCTGGTCGACGAGACCGAGGTGCAGCTCGACGCCGTCGAAGAGGAACACGAAGCCCTCGACGACGCCGCAGACGAGCCGGTGGACGCGAAGACCGTCTCCGAGGCGGAGCTGCGGTCCCTGTTCGAGGACCAGGCCCTGCCCTTCATGGACCAGCTCTACGGTGCGGCCATGCGGATGACCCGCAACCCGGCCGACGCGTCGGATCTGGTGCAGGAGACCTTCGTCAAGGCCTTCGCCGCGTTCCGCCAGTTCAAGCAGGGCACGAACCTGAAGGCCTGGCTGTACCGGATCCTCACGAACACGTTCATCAACACGTACCGCAAGAACCAGCGGAACCCGTACCAGGGCACGATCGACGAGCTCGAGGACTGGCAGCTCGGCGGCGCGGAGAGCGTCACCCAGTCGATCTCCGCCCGGTCCGCCGAGGCCGACGCGATCGACCACCTGCCGTCCTCCGCCGTGAAGGACGCCCTGCAGGCCATCCCGGAGGACTTCCGGATGGCCGTGTACTTCGCCGATGTCGAAGGCTTCTCGTACCAGGAGATCGCCGACATCATGAAGACCCCCGTGGGGACGGTCATGAGCCGCCTCCACCGTGGCCGCCGGCTCCTCCGTGGGCTCCTGGCGGACCACGCCCGTGAGACCGGCATCGTCCCGGACGCAGCGTCGACGGCGACGATGCGTGGACGGGGACGAGGCGCGGCACAGACGACGAAGGCAACCGCGGCCACGGGTCGCACCGGACGGAAGGACGCACGATGAGCGGCTGCGACTGCTCGAAGGCGAAGGCCGAGCTCGAGGAGTTCCTGCACGACGAGCTCCGCCACGAGGACGCCGCGGACATCCGCGAGCACATGGACGGCTGCGAGGACTGCCAGACCGAGCACCGCGTCGGCGTCGTGCTCATGGAGACGGTGCGTCGCGCCTGCAAGGAGACCGCTCCCGACCAGCTGCGCAGCGAGATCCTCGCGCGCATCCGGGTGGAGCAGGCGACGCACTGACGACGCGCCGGGCTGGGCTTCGCTGGGCTGGGCTGGGCTGGGCTTCGCTGGGCTGCGACCTGGCACGGTCTGGTGTCAGCGCCCGGCCTGGAACGCCTGCGCGACCTCGGTTGCGTCGAGGACGGTGTCGTGCACCCGGACGGTGTCCACGTCACCGGTGAAGGCGTAGCCCGCTGCACCGGGCCAACCGGACAGCGTCTGCCGTCCGGCCCGCCAGTGGCCGGGGTACTGCCGCAGCGTGACGGCATCGGATCGGCTGCCCTGTAGCGAACCGTCGACCCAGAGCGTCATCGACCGTGCCTCGAAGGTGGCCACCACGTGGTGCCAGGCGCCGTCGTTCACGGGCGCGGTGGACCCGATGGTGAACTTGAACTGCGATCCGGAGCCCTCGACCCCGAAGCGCAGGACTCCGTCGGCGCCGATGTACAGGTGCCGGTCGCGGTAGGTCGACGCCGCCGATCGGTCCGAGCCGAAGCCGAACACGCGGCCACCGTCGGAGTCGTCGGTCCGGAACCAGGTCTCGATCGTGAAGGTGTTCGGCGCGTCGACCGCGGTGTCGGTGACCGCCCACCCTTCGGCACCGTCCTCGGTCCAGAACGTCGCGTAGGGGTTCGTGGCGCAGTCGGCGTCGACCCGGGCGGCAGCGGCGGGTGTGAAGGCACCGTCGGCCCCGGACCCGCTCGAGTCGACGACCTGCGGACCGTTCTTCTCGGCGAAGTCCCACGCCAGTGACGTGCCGGGTGCCGGCTGGTGGAAGCACCCGAAGCCGCCGGTGCCGAGCGCCGAGGCGGTCCCGGTCGAGCCGCTGAACCCGGCGCCCGCGCCAGCGCCGGCTCCAGCGAGCAGGGTGAGGGTGATGGCCGCTGCCGTGAACACCGCGACCGGCGCGGTGGTCGACGTCGGGGTGGTGACGGTCGCGGTCCGGGGCTCCGCGACCACGGGCGAGTGGAGATCGCGTCGAGGCGTGCCGCAGGTGCGGCAGGGGCGACCGGCGACGACGTCCCGATCAGCACGCCCGGCGACGACGAGCACGGCCGTGACGACGCCGGCCAGCAGCAGGGCGGTCCAGTCGCCCCCGCGGATCCAGACGCCCGGCAGCCCGATCCACGGGAACCGCAGCACCCCGACTCCGAGGACCGCCGCGGGTTCGACGGCCGTGCGGTCGGCCGTCGGGTTCGCGTCCCCGCGCAGACGCAGGCCCCCGTCCGGTTCGATGCGCTCGAGCCGGTGCAGACGGAGTCGATCCCGGTGGTCGGGGTCCTCGACGAGCAGCACCCGTCCGGCCTCGAGGTCGTCCGGGTCGACGGGCATCGCGGCGACGACGTCCCCGGTGCGGATCCCGGGGGCCATCGAGTCGGAGACGACCGTCGTGACGTGCCACCCGAACGCCGCGGGGAGCGACGCCCACAGTGCGAGCAGCAGCACCGACCAGAGGACCGTCCGCGCCGAGACCGCGAGGAGCAGCCGGGGCAGGTCGCCGACGCAGCGGACGTGACGGCGGGTGGCGACGATCGGCATCGGCTGCTCCTCGGGTCGGTGGGGCGGGTCGGGCGGGTCGGGTAGGACGGATCGCGATGGGACGGGGATCAGTCGGTCTGCGCTTCCCACACGAACGTGGTGCCGGCCTCGGACGACTGCACCTTGTTGGGCGCTCCCTCGCTCAGGTCGTAGCTGAAGCGGTAGGTCGTGCTTGCCGTGCCCGTCGCCGGCTTCCACGCGTCGACGCCGGTGCCGAAGGAGTCGGACGCCATGAGGTCGGCGAGCGTCCCGTCGTGCACGGTCGTCCCCGTGGTGAAGGTGCTGCAGTCCCCGGCGGTACCCAGGGCGCCGCGCTCGACCTTCATGCCGACGTACTGCGCCAGTTCGTCGGCGTCGGCTGCGTCTGCGGCGTAGAGCTTCACGGTCGAGGCGTTGGTGGTGTTCGCCGTCACCGTGATGCAGTTCGAGCCGGCGGACCCGGGCACCAGGTCGTCGACGTCGAACAGCGCGACGCCCTGGTCGTCGTCGGTGAGGGAGACGGCACCGGTGCGCCAGCTGTTCGCGGCGTTGTCGGTGCTGCTCGAGAAGGCGGCGTACGAGGCCGTGGCGATGAGTGCGCCGCTGGCGACGACGGCGAGGGGGAAGGCGATCCAGGCGGCGGTGCGGCCGTGGCGGGAGGTGATGTGCATGGCTGTCCTGTCGGTCGGTTCACCCGGCGGGTGATATGACAGCAGCGTATATGAATATCAGTTGTTATGGAACCCCGTCGCAACACGACCGACGGCCCGGGTAGGTTGGCCGACATGACCCTCTCCGTCGAGTCGACCACCACCTGGTCCGACACGGACGTCGCCGACGTCGCCGCCCTCGTCCGCCTGCTCGGTCACGACGTCGACGATGCGTCGATGCGCGCCCGCCTCGACCGGCTCACCCCCGAAGCCGGGCACCGCACCTGGGTGGTCCGTGGTGACGACGGCCGGGTCGTCGCGGTCGCCGGCGCGCAGGTCACGTGGGCGTACGCCAGCGACGAGCCGACGGCGCAGCTGCTGCTGCTGGTCGTCGACGACACGGCCAGGAGGCTCGGCACCGGTTCGGCGCTCATCGGCACGTTCGAAGCATGGGCGGTCGAGCAGGGCGCGCGTCGCCTCAGCGCCGTCAGCGCGGCCGCGACGGACAGCGCGCACCGGTTCTACCAGAAGCGCGGGTACCACGACGCCGGGGTGCGGTACACGAAGATCGCGTAGCGTCGCTTTCCTGGCGAACGTCGAAGCGCCCCGTGCAGGAGTCCCTCGGACTCCCGCACGGGGCGCTTCCCCGTGACTAGGCCGACGCGCTCAGCGCCGTGTCGATGACGTCGGCGGCCTCCTGCGCGGAGCGCTTCGAGGACCCCGTGGCCGGTGCGGCACTCGCCGAGCGGGCCGCGACGGACAACGGTCGGCCGCCCAGGTGCGGCGACAGGTTCATGCAGACGAACGGCCAGGCGCCCTGGTTCTCCGGCTCCTCCTGCGCCCACACGACGTCGGCGTCCGGGTAGCCCGCCAGGACCTCGAGGATGCGGTCGAGGGGGAGCGGGGCGAGCTGCTCGAGGCGGACGAGTGCGACGTCGGTGATGCCGCGCTTGTCGACCTCGGCACGCAGGTCGTGGTGCACCTTGCCGGAGTGCAGCACCACGCGACGCACGGCGCCCTTGTCGGTGATCCGCGCGTCGTCCAGCACGGGCTCGAACGTGCCCGTCGTGAAGTCCTCGACCGCGCTCGTCGCCTGGCGGAGCCGGAGCATCGCCTTCGGGGAGAACACGACGAGCGGCTTCTGCGGACGGGCCCAGGCCTGCCGGCGGAGCAGGTGGAAGTACGACGCCGGGGTCGACGGGCGCGCGACGATCATGTTGTCCTCGGCGCACAGCTGCAGGTAGCGCTCGATGCGTGCCGACGAGTGGTCCGGCCCCTGACCCTCGTACCCGTGCGGCAGCAGCAGGACGAGGCCGGAGCGCTGCCCCCACTTCTGCTCGGCGGACGAGATGAACTCGTCGATGACGATCTGTGCGCCGTTCGCGAAGTCGCCGAACTGTGCCTCCCAGAGCACGAGGGACTCGGGGCGTTCCACCGAGTAGCCGTACTCGAAGGCCATCGCCGCGTACTCGCTCAGCAGCGAGTCGTACACGTAGAACCGGGCCTGGTCCTCGGTGAGGTTCGACAGCGGCAGCCATTCCTGGCCGTTCACCCGGTCGTGGAACACCGACTGGCGCTGGACGAAGGTGCCGCGGCGGGCGTCCTGTCCGGCGAGGCGGACGGGCTTGCCCTCGACCAGGATCGAGCCGATCGCCATGAGCTCGGCCATCGCCCAGTCGATGCCGCCGTTGCGCGTCATCTCGGTGCGCTTGGTCAGCAGCTGCTGCAGCTTCGGGTGGATGGAGAACCCGGCGGGCGGGTTGCTGTGCGCGTCGCCGATCGCCCGGACGAGTTCTTCGGACACGGCGGTCTCGTGCACCTCGACCTCGGAGTCGTCGCGCTGTGCGGCCGGGCGTTCGAGCCCCTGCACCGCACCGTCGTCGTCGACCTCGATGACCGGGATGGTGCCGGTCTGTGCCTCGTGCGTCTCGGCGAAGGCGCGTTCCAGGCGGTCCTGGAAGTCGCGGTGCGCCTCGTCGTACTCCTCTTGCGTGATGTCACCACGGCCGACGAGGGCCTCGGTGTACAGCGTGCGGACGGAGCGCTTCGCCTCGATGAGGTTGTACATCAGCGGCTGCGTCATCGAGGGGTCGTCGCCCTCGTTGTGCCCACGACGGCGGTAGCAGATCAGGTCGATCACGACGTCGCGGTGGAACTCCTCGCGGTACGCGAAGGCGAGTTCGGCGACCCGGGCGACGGCCTCGGGGTCGTCGCCGTTCACGTGGAAGATCGGTGCCTGGATCGTCTTCGCGACGTCGGTGGAGTACACCGAGCTGCGGGCCGACTCGGGAGGGGTGGTGAACCCGACCTGGTTGTTGATGACGAGGTGGACCGTGCCGCCGGTGCGGTACCCGCGGAGCTGCGACATCTGCAGCGTCTCGACGACCACGCCCTGGCCGGCCATCGCCGCGTCGCCGTGCACGAGCACGGGGAGCACGCCGAAGCTGCCGGGTGCCTCGCGGTCCTGCTTGGCGCGGACGATGCCCTCGAGCACGCCGTCGACGGCTTCGAGGTGGGACGGGTTCGCGGCGATCGTCACCGGGATGCTCGAGCCGTCGGACGTGCGGAACACGCCCTCGGTGCCGACGTGGTACTTCACGTCGCCGGAGCCCTGACCGGACACCGTGCCCGGCAGCGAGGACCCCTCGAACTCACGGAAGATCTGCCCGTAGGTCTTGCCGGCGATGTTCGTCAGCACGTTCAGTCGGCCACGGTGGGCCATGCCGATCGCGACCTCGGCCAGTCCGGCTCCGGCGGCGTGCTGGATCAGGGTGTCGAGGAAGGCGATGGTGGACTCGCCGCCCTCGAGCGAGAAGCGCTTCTGGCCGACGTACTTGGTCTGCAGGAAGGTCTCGAACGCCTCGGCCTCGTTGAGCTTGCCGAGGACGCGGAGCTGCTCGTCCTTCGAGGGCTTCGAGTACGGCACCTCGATGCGCTCCTGCACCCAGCGACGCTGTTCCGGGTCCTGGATGTGCATGTACTCGATGCCGACCGTGCGGCAGTAGGCGTCGCGCAGGATCCCGAGGACGTCGCGGAGCGGAGCCGAGGTGGTGCCGGCGAGCCCACCGGTGACGAACTCGCGGTCGAGGTCCCAGAAGGTCAGCCCGTGGCTCTCGATCTCGAGGTCGGGGTGCGTGCGCTGGCGGTACTCGAGCGGGTCGATGTCGGCCATCAGGTGCCCACGGACGCGGAAGCTGTTGATGAGCTCCTGCACGCGCGCGGTCTTGTTCACCCGGTGCGCCAGGTCGACGTTGATGTCGTTCGCCCACTGGATCGGCTTGTAGGGGATCCGGAGTGCGGCGAAGATGCCGTCGTAGAAGCCGTGCTCGCCGATCAGGCGCTCGTGCACGTGCTTGAGGTACTCGCCCGAACCGGCGCCCTGGATGACACGGTGGTCGTAGGTGCTCGTCAGGGTGATGGTCTTGCCGATGCCGAGCTCGACCAGGGTCTTCGACGCCGAACCCTGGAACTGCGCCGGGTACTCGAGAGCACCGGCGCCGATGATCGAGCCCTGCCCCTTCGTCAGACGCGGGACCGAGTGCACGGTGCCGATGCCGCCCGGGTTGGTGAGCGAGATCGTCGTGCCCTGGAAGTCCGCCGGGGTGAGCTTGTTGTCACGGGCACGCTTGACGAGGTCTTCGTAAGCGGAGAGGAACTGCCCGAACGTCAGGGTCTCCGCGCGCTTGATGCTCGGCACCAGGAGCGAGCGGGTGCCGTCCTTCTTCGGGACGTCGATCGCGATGCCGAGGTTCACGTGCGCCGGGGCGACGACGAACGGCTTGCCGTCGCGCTCCTCGTAGTAGACGTTCTGGCTCGGGAAGTCCTTGAGCGCCTGCACCATCGCCCACCCGATCAGGTGCGTGAAGGAGATCTTGCCGCCGCGGGCGCGTCGCAGGTGGTTGTTGATGACGATCCGGTTGTCGATCATCAGCTTCGCCGGGATCGTCCGGACGCTCGTGGCGGTCGGGACGGTCAGCGAGGCGTCCATGTTCGACGCCAGCGTCTTCGCCATGCCCCGGAGCGGGGTCGCCACGTCCTCGTGGGTCTCCTCGTGGTCGTCGGCGGCGTCGTTCGCCTCGGCCGGGATCGGCTGCGGTGCCGGCTGACGCGAGGTGGTCTTCGCCTGGATCGGGCCCGACTTCGCCTCGCCCGGGGTGTCCCCGGTGGCCGGCTGCTGCGTCGATGACTGCTGCTGGGCGGGTGCCTGCTGGGCCGGTGCCTGCTGCGCCGGCGCCTGCTGCGCGGGGGAGCCCGCCGGAGCCGGAGCGTCACCGACCTGCGTGCGGTGGTAGCTCTCGAGGACCGGCCACCAGGACTTGTCGACCGACTCCTTGTCCGCGACGAACTGCTCGTAGAGCTCGTCGACGAGCCACTCGTTCGCCCCGAATTCGCCCGCGGTCTCGTCCGTTCCGGTCAGATGGCTCGACACAGCCGATCGCCCACTCTCCGTCGATAGATGCTCGTGTGTGTCGTGCGGAGCAACCCTGCGCCGCACAGGTGCCAAGCCTAGCCGCTCCGACATGTCCGTTCCGTGTCAGCCGCGGCGCGAGTCGGCAGCCCCCGGAGCACCCGGTCGGGGCCGTGACGGGAGCCGTACAGTGGAGCGCATGAGGTTCTACGAGACGCGGCCGACGCACGACCTGACCTACTCCGACGTCTTCCTCGTCCCGAGCCGTTCCGGCGTGACGAGCCGCTTCGACGTCGACCTCGCGGCGAACGACGGCAGCGGTGCCACGATCCCGATCGTCAGCGCCAACATGAACTCCGTCACCGGCCCCCGGCTCGCCGCCACCCTGGCCCGCCGCGGTGGTCTGGGCGTGCTGCCGCAGGACATGCACCTGCAGGACCTCGACGCCGCGATCCGCTGGGTGAAGGACCAGCCGGTCGACTTCGACACCGCCTACGACCTGGGTGCGCAGACCACCGTCGCCGAGGCCCTCGAACAGCTCCTGCCGGTGGCCGGCCGTGGTGTGGTCGTCCGCGACGCCGACGGCGAGTACCTCGGCTGCGTGCCCGCGACCCGCCTCGGCACCGCCGGCCCCGACGCCGTGCTCGGTGACCTGCTGCACGGCGCCTCGACCGCGATCGACGCCGAGGACGCCGGCACGCCCCGCCACGTGTACGACGTGCTCGCGGCCGCCGAGGTCGACTTCGCGCCGGTGATGCGGCACGGCCGGGTCGTCGGGACCACGAGCCAGACGAGCGCGATCCGCTCCGACATCTACACGCCCGCCGTCGACGGTTCCGGCCGGCTCCGGGTCGCCGCCGCGCTCGGCATCAACGGCGACGTCGCGGCCAAGGCGAAGGCGCTGGCCGCCGCGGGCGTGGACGTCCTGGTCCTCGACACCGCGCACGGTCACCAGGACGGCATGCTCCGCGCACTCCGCACGGTCGCGTCGCTGCAGCTCGGCATCCCGCTCGTCGCCGGCAACGTCGTCACCGCCGACGCCGTCGCGCACCTGGTCGGGGCCGGAGCGGACATCATCAAGGTCGGCGTCGGACCGGGCGCCATGTGCACCACCCGCATGATGACGGCCGTCGGTCGTCCGCAGTTCTCCGCCGTGCTCGAGACCGCCGCGGCTGCCCGCTCGCTCGGTGCGCACGTCTGGGCGGACGGCGGGGTGCGCTACCCGCGCGACGTCGCCCTCGCGCTGGCAGCTGGGGCGTCCGCCGTCATGATCGGCTCGTGGTTCGCCGGCACGCTCGAGGCCCCCGGTGTCCTGCGCCGCGACGCCGCCGGCAAGGCGTACAAGGAGAGCTGGGGCATGGCCTCGGCGAAGGCCGTCCGCGAGCGCTTCGAGCGGCTCGACCCGTACGAGCGGGCCCGCAAGGCGCTCTTCGCCGAGGGGATCTCGTCGTCGACGATCTACCTCGACCCGGAGCGCCCGAGCGTCGAGGACCTGCTCGACATGATCACCACCGGCGTCCGCAGCTCCGCCACCTACGCGGGCGCGTCGTCCCTCGCCGAGTTCTCCGAGCGCGCGCTGGTCGGCATCCAGTCCGCCGCCGGGTACGAGGAGGGCAAGCCCCTGCCCGTCAGCTGGTAGCGCGGACGGGGCGCGCGTCGCCCTGGTCTCGACCACGGACGGACGGGAGGCCCGGTGCCAGCTGGCACCGCGCCTCCCGTCCGTCTGCCGGTGCGTCTACCGGCGTCGGGTCGCGTCCTCGACCTCGCCCACCAGTTCTTCGAGGATGTCCTCGAGGAACAGCACGCCGATCGTGCGGCCGTCCGCGTCGAAGGCGCGGGCCACGTGGCGCCCGGCGGCCCGCATGGTCGCGAGCGCGTCCTCGAGGTCCATCTCGGTGTACAGCGAGATGAGCTGGCGGATGCGCTTCGGCGGCACCGGGTCGTCGAACTCGTCCGGACGCAGGTCGATGACGTCCTTCACGTGCACGTAGCCGGTGGGGGAGCCGTCCTCGCCGACGAGCACGTAGCGGGAGAACCCGCGCTGTGCCACGGCGTGCTCGACGTCGGCCGGGGTGGCGTCGTCGGGCAGGGTGACGAGTTCGGCCATCGGCACGGCGACGTCACGCACCTTCTTCTCGGTGAACTCGAACGCCAGGGCGAGCTTGCCGTCGTCGGTCAGGGTGCCCTCGCGGCGGGACTGCTCCACGATGGTCTGCACCTCCTCCACCGTGAAGGCGCTCACCGCTTCGTCCTTGGGCTCGACGCGGAACAGCCGCAGCACGGCGTTCGCGACCTCGTTCAGGCCGACGATGACCCAGTGCAGGCCGTGACCGATGTACCAGAGCGTCGGCACGAGCAGCAGTGCGGCGCGGTCCGGCATCGAGAACGAGATGTTCTTCGGCACCATCTCGCCGAACACCACGTGCAGGAACGACACGAGCAGCAGCGTGAACACGAAGGCCACGGTGCCGATCACCTCGGCGCTCCAGCCGGTCAGGTGCAGCGGGACCTCGAGCAGGTGGTGGATCGCCGGCTCGGACACGTTCAGGATGAGCAGCGAGCAGACCGTGATGCCGAGCTGGGTCGTCGCGAGCATGCGGGTGGCGTGCTCCATCGCCCACAGCGTCATCTGCGCGGCCTTCGAGCCCTCCTCCGCGCGCGGTTCGATCTGGGAGCGGCGTGCGGAGATGACCGCGAACTCGGCCGCGACGAAGTACGCGTTGCCCATCAACAGGACGACGAGCCAGAAGATGCCCCACCAGTCGGAGCTCATCGGGTGCTGCCCTTCGTCGTGGTGGCCGAGGCCTTCGTGGTGGTCGGGGTGCTCTTGGTGGACGGGATGATGATCGCGGTCGCCGCAGTGTCGGTCGACGGGCGCGTCGGGGTCCAGCGGATGCGGTCAATCCGACGGCCGTCCAGCCGTTCGACGCGGAACACGCCGCCGTCCAGGGGGACCTCGTCGCCGACGACGGGCAGGCGGCCCAGCGTCGACATGACGAACCCGCCGACGGTCTCGTACGGGCCCTCCTCGGGCACCTTCACGCCGGCGCGGTCCTCGAGCTCGTCGGGACGCAGCAGACCGGGGAAGGTCAGCCAGTCGCGGGAGCGGACCACGTCGATGCGGGCGCGGTCGTGCTCGTCGGAGACCTCGCCGACGATCTCCTCGATCAGGTCCTCGAGCGTGACGACCCCGGCGGTGCCGCCGTACTCGTCGACGACGATGACCATCTGGTAGCCGCGACCGCGGACCTCGGCGAGCAGGGTGTCGCCGGGCATGGTCTCCGGCACGCGTTCGGCGTCGGTCATGAGTGCCCCGACGGGGACCTCCGGACGCTTCTCGCGCGGCACGGCGACGGCCTGCTTGACGTGCACGATGCCGACGACGTCGTCCGCGTCCTCCTCGATGACGGGGAAGCGGCTGAAGCCGGTCTTGCGGGCGAGGGCGATGACGTCCTCGGCGGACTCGGACACGCGGATGGTGGAGAGCCGCGGGCGCGGGGTCATCACGTCGCTGGCGCTCAGCTCGGAGAACGAGATGGTTCGCTCGAGGAGCGTCGCGGTGTCCTGTTCGAGCGAGCCCTCGGACGCCGACCGGCGCAGCAGCGAGGTGAGTTCCTCGGCACTGCGCGCACCGGAGAGTTCCTCCTGCGGCTCGATGCCCAGCGACCGGAGCACGGCGTTCGCGGTGCCGTTCAGCAGCGCGACGGCGGGCTTGAAGACCGTCGTGAACGCGATCTGCAGCGGAACCACGAGCCTGGCGGTCTGCAGGGGCAGCGCGAGCGCGAAGTTCTTCGGCACGAGTTCGCCGAGGATCATCGACAGCAGGGTCGCGATGACGAGCGCCACGATCGAGCCGACGGTCTCGACGATGCCCTCCGGCAGGTTCATCGCCAGGAACGGTGCCTCGAGCAGCTTCGCGATCGAGGGTTCGAGCAGGTAGCCGGTCAGCAGCGTGGTCAGCGTGATGCCGAGCTGTGCGCTGGACAGGTGCGTCGAGGTGACCTTCAGCGCGCCGATGACCGGCGCGAGGCCGGCTTCACCGCGGTCGCGCCGCGCTTCGACGTCGGCGCGGTCGAGGTTGACCAGCGCGAACTCGGACGCGACGAAGACACCCGTGCCGAGGGTCAGCAGGATGCCGCCGATCAGCATGACGATGTCGATCGGACTCATGATTCACCCCCGTTCGCGCACAGGGATGACGTGCAGCTCACCGAGTGAGCGGCGGATGAGTGAGGCGAAGAACTATTCGGGGGATCGTCCACAGTGCTGCCAATCGTACTGCCTGCGCGGTCGCTGAACCGTGAATCCGTACAGAACCGACCGCGCCTAGGCCGTGATCCGCGCGCGGTGGTACTGCTGCGGCTCGTAGTCGACCGGCACGCGGAGTTCGACGGCGGCACGGAGCGCGAACGACGGGTCGCGGAGCATCTCGCGACCGATCATCACGACGTCGGCCAGGCCGGTCGCGACGATCTGCTCGGCCTGGAACGCCTCGGAGATCATGCCCACGGCGATCGTCGGTATGCCGGCGTCGCGCTTGATCGCCGCGGCGTGCGGCACCTGGTAGCCGGGGCCGACCGGGATCGGCGCGCTCGCGACGTTGCCGCCGGTCGACACGTCGGCCAGGTCGGCACCGTGCTCCGCGGCCCAGCGGGCGACGACCGTGGTCTCGTCGAGCGTGAGCCCGCCGTCGACCCAGTCGGTGGCCGAGAACCGGACGACGATCGGGAAGCCCTCGCCGACCTCGGCGCGCACGGCGTCGACGACCTCGAGCAGCGCGCGGGCACGGTTCTCGAGCGAGCCGCCGTACTGGTCGGTGCGCTGGTTGCTCAGCGGCGAGAGGAACTGGTGCAGCAGGTAGCCGTGGGCCGCGTGGATCTCGACCAGGTCGAACCCGGCTTCCACGGCGCGGCGGGCGGACTGCGCGAAGGCGAGGGCGACCACGCGGATGTCCTCGACCGCGAGCTCGCGCGGGACGTCGTAGCCGTCGAAGGCCACGGCCGACGGCGCGACCGTGGTCCAGCCGCCCTGGTCGGCGGGCACGGTGCCGTGCGTGGTGTCCCACGGGCGGTAGGTCGACGCCTTGCGGCCGGCGTGCGCCAGCTGGATACCCGCCGCGGCGCCCTGCTCGTGCAGGAAGTCGACGATCGGCTTGAACGCGTCGCGCTGCTGGTCGTTCCACAGCCCGAGGTCCTGCGGGGTGATCCGTCCCTCGGGCACGACGCCCGTCGCCTCGACGACGACCGCGCCGGCGCCGCCCTTGGCGAACCCGCCCAGGTGCACGAGGTGCCACGGCGTCGGGACGCCGTCCTGCTGGTCCACCGAGTACTGGCACATCGGGGAGACCCAGATGCGGTTGCGGACGGTCAGGTCACGGACGGTGATCGGGTCGAACAGGGCGTGCGTCACGCGGGCTCCTCAGAGGACGGGTGCCGGCGCCTCGGCCAGTTCCGTCAGGAACGACCGCAGCGACGCCGGCGACGTGTAGTGGTGGCCGACCGCCCCGATCGATTCCGCACCGGTGGCGTTCTCGGCCCTGTTGTCCACGAACACCATCTGACCCGGGTCGATTCCCAAGCGCGCACAGGTGTCGCGGTAGATGGATGCCGCGGGCTTCAGGACGTGCTCCTCGGCGCTCACCACGACGGTCTCGAACAGCGAGCCCATCGGGGAGCGGCGGTACGGGTCGCCGAAGTCGAAGCCCGCGTTGGAGAGCAGGGCGACACGGGTGCCGGCGTCGTGCAGCTCCTCGACGATCTCGAGGGTCTCCGGCTCGACCTCGAACCACCCGGTGAAGTCGATTGCCCAGAACCGGTGGATCTCGGAGATGCTCCAGGTCCGTCCGGTCCGTTCCGCGATGGCACGCCAGTACGCCACGACGGACAGGTCGCCGCGGTCCAGGTCGTGCCGGAGCTCCTGGTACACCGGGAACAGCTCGTCGGCCGGGACCCCGGTGGCGGCCACGAGGGCGTCCCGCGAGGCGTGCGGCGTCCGGCTGATCACCTCGCCGTAGTCGAAGACCACCACGCGACCAGGCAGGAACAGGCTCATGTGCTCCACCGTAACGTGGGGCCGGTGAACGACTTCGTGCCCGTCCGACCGTCCGATGCCGCCGCGTGGGTCACCGCGCCGACGGGGGAGTCCACCAAGTACCGCCGCGGGGTGCTCGGCATCGCGACCGGGTCAGACCAGTACCCCGGCGCCGCGGTGCTCGGGGTCGACGCCGCCGTGCACACCGGCGTCGGCATGGTCCGGTACGTCGGACCCGCACGCGCCACCGACCACGTGCTCACCCGCCGCCCCGAGGTCGTGTCCGGCGTCGGACGCGTGCAGGCCTGGCTCGTCGGCTCCGGGATCTCGGCGCCGACGCTCGGTGACCTGGACGCGACGACGGCGTCGGGCTTCGCGCACGCCTCTGATGACGGCGTGCCGGTCGTCGTCGACGCCGGGGCGATCCCGCTCGTCGACCTCGGGCCGCTCGCCGTGCTCACCCCGCACGCCGGTGAGCTCGCTTCGTTCCTGGGGGCCGACCGCGCCGAGATCGAGCAGGACCCGGCCGGCGCAGCGCTCCGGGCGGCGGAGCAGACCGGCAGCGTCGTGCTGCTCAAGGGCGAGCGGACCCACGTGGTCACCCCGGACGGGTCGGTGCGGCTCGTGGCGTCCTCGGCGACGCCGTGGCTCGCGGCGGCCGGCGCCGGGGACGTGCTGGGCGGGGTCCTCGGGGCGCTCGTCGCCGCGCGGCAGGGCTCCGTCGAGGCGTCCGGGTCGTCGCTCACCCCGTCGGACCTCGCCCACCTGGCCGCGTCGGCCGCGGTGGTGCACGGGCTCGCGGCGCGGCGGGCGTCCGGCGGCGGACCGTTCCCCATGACGACGCTCATCGCCGAGCTGCCGGGGGTCGTGCGGGACCTGGTCGTGGACGGGGACGCGCGCGGGTAGCGGTCGGTGCGCGTGCACCTTCCGACGATCCACGAGGGGATCGACGCGTGTTCTGTCGACGGATGCGCACGCAATGGATGCGTGCGCATGTTCCGACGGGACACCACGGGTTCGACAGGTGCAAGGTCGCAACATGCGCACGCATCAGCGAGCGGGTGCGGCCCAGGACGCGACGACCGACGGACGGGAGGCGCGGTGCCAGCTGGCACCGCGCCTCCAGGCCGTCGGCGGGCACGTCACGGGCGTGACGCGCGTCGCGGACGTCAGCTCGCGGGGGTCGCGTGCACCAGGAACTCGACGGAACCGGCGTCGTCGACCTTGACGAAGCCGAGGCTCGGCGCCTGCACGCCGTAGTCCGAGAAGGTGATCGGGACCGAGCCGGAGATGTCGACGCCGTCGCCGTTCAGGCCGACCTGCAGCTTCGCGGTGACGTCCTTCGTGACGCCGTGCAGGGTGAGCTTCCCCGGGGCCGTCACGGTCGTCGTGTCGGAGCCACTCGGGACCGCGTCGGCGATCGGTCCGGTGAGTTCGAAGGTGGCCTCGGGGAAGGCCGCCGCGTCCATCGCGGAGTCGCGGAAGTAGGCGTCGCGCTGGTCGGAGTCGGTGGTGATGTCGGCGACCTGCACCGCGATCTTCGCGGCGGTGATGCTCGTTCCGTCGACGGTCGCGGTGCCGGAGACGCTGTCGGTGCGGCCGGTGACGGTGACGTCGGAGCCGTTCAGGACCTCGTGGACGCGGTACCCGGCCTCGGAGTCGCCGCCGACCGTCCACTCGCCGGACAGGTCCGTGTCGTCGAGGGTGGAGGCCTCGCGGGTGGCGGCGACGGACGGCGCGGCCGAGGCCTTCGCGTTCTCGTTGCTCGTGTAGACGTTCGTGAAGACCACCGCGCCCACGACGCCGAGGACGACGACGGCGGCGATGACGGAGATCCAGATGACGGCCTTGCGGCGCTTGCGCGGGGTGTCGGAGGTCACGAGCAGAACGGTGACACGTCATGCTCGGGAGACCCTGAGTCCGTGGCAGCGACCGTCCCCGGTCCGGCCGCTACGCTCGTCCGGTGCAGAGGACCTCGACCCGGTGGCTCGAACTCGCCGGCTTCGTCCTGGCGTTCGTCGCCGTGCACGGGTTCCTGTGGTGGCTGACCCTCGTGTCGGCGAACCTGCCGCTCGGTGACGTGACCATCACCTACAGCCGCTGGATCGAGACCGGGCGGACCGCGGACTTCTGGGTCGGCATCGACGGCGCCTGGGTGTACCCGATCCTGGCGATCGTGCCGATGGCGGCGGCGGCGCTCGGGGGCGTCGCGTCGATCGGTACCGGTTGGCTGCTGCTGATGGTGCTGCTCGATGCCGCGGCGTGCGCGTTCCTGTGGCGGTTCCGAGCGCGTGTGGGGTCGTCCGACCGCTTCGGTGTGCACGGCGTGCGGGTCGTCTGGTGGTGGCTGCTGTTCCTGCTCGCGCTCGGGCCGATCGCGCTCGGTCGGATCGACACCGTCGCGACGGTGTTCGCGCTGGTGGGCGTGGCGTTCGTGGCCTCGAGACCGGCCGTCGCCTCCGCGCTCTTCACCGCCGGCGCGTGGACGAAGGTGTGGCCGGCGGCGCTCGTCGCGGTGCTGCTGCTCCTGCGTCGCGGACACCGCCGGGGTGTGCTCGCCGGGGCCCTGGTGCTGAGCGCCCTGATCGTGCTCGTCGACGTGCTGTGGGGCGGTGCGCCGTACCTGCTGTCCTTCGTCGGTGAGCAGACCGGCCGTGGGCTGCAGATCGAGTCACCGCTCGCGACGCCGTTCATGTGGGCCGCAGCGTTCGGCGTCCCGGGTGCAGCGGTGTTCTACGACCAGGAGATCCTGACCTTCGAGGTGTCCGGTGCCGGCACGTCCGCCGCCGCCGCGGTGTCGACGCCGCTGATGGCCGTCGTCGTGGTGGCCGGGGTCGTGCTCGCACTCTGGGCCGCGCGCGGAGGCGCCCGTCGGGCCGAGCTCGCGCCGGTGCTCGCGCTGCTGTTCGTCGCGGCGCTCATCGCGACGAACAAGGTCGGGTCGCCGCAGTACATCGGCTGGTTCGCGGTGCCGATCGTGTGGGGACTCGCGGCGGGCACCCCGAGTGCACGTCGGTTCGTGCCGATCGCGGTGACCGCGCTGCCGATGGCGCTGCTCACGCAGGTGATCTACCCGGGCTACTACGACCAGTTGCTCGGTGTGCAGCCGTGGATCCTCGTGGTGCTCACGGTGCGGAACGTGCTCGAGGTGGCGATCCTGGTGTGGAGCGTCGTCGTGCTGGTGCGGATGGGGCGGGCTGCGGGGTCCGGACCGGTGTCGGCGCGCTCGTCGCCGTCCGTGCGCGACCAGCCCGAGCCGGGCAGGATGGACGCATGATCGTCGCCTTCTCCGTCGCTCCGTCCGGTGGTCCCGCTGCAACGTCCGACGGGTCCGTGCACGACGCCGTCGCGGCCGCTGTCCGCGTGGTGCGCGAGAGCGGGCTGCCGAACCGCACCTCGTCGATGTTCACCGAGATCGAGGGGGAGTGGGACGAGGTCATGGACGTCGTCAAGCGCGCCACCGAGGCCGTCGGTGCGTACGGCACGCGGGTGTCGCTCGTGCTCAAGGCCGACATCCGCCCCGGCCACACCGGCGAGATCGACGGCAAGCTCGAACGGCTCGAGGCCGCGCTCGGCGAGTAGCGGTCAGCGGCGCCGACGCGGACGCCTGCGGCGACGGGGGTCGGTGCCGAGGACCGCGGCGACCGTCAGCAGGACGAGGCCGGCGACCGCGAACACCACGACGATGACGATCCCGATCGGGTCGGTGGCGTCCTCGCAGTTCGCGGGCGCGCCGGCGGCGCAGGAGGCCAGGACGGTCGTGATGGTGGGCACGTCGTCATCCTGCACCGCAGCGTGGCCCGACACGCCGGAGCGGTCCCTCGGATGTCGGTGGCCGGGTGTCTCATGGTCTGCATCGAGCCACTTCCGGTGGCCTGCGAGACGACGATGAGGAGCGCGTGATGATGCACGACGGCTGGTGCCCCGACTGCGACCTGCGAACGGTCGTCATCGACACGGACGAACAGGGCGAGAACGCCTGGGCGAGCTGCGCGGAGTGCGGCACCGGATGGGTGCACCGCGACGAGCTGCCCGAGCAGACCACCGCACGGACCCGCACCCCGGAGCGCCAGGCGGCCTGAGCTCCCGCGGGCTTTCGTTGGTCCGTTGGAGCGGTCTACACTCGACGGACCAGGACATCACGGCCGCCCCGTCCGGTGGGGTGTTGCACCGTCGTCCCGCTCCGCCCGCACGAGAACAGGCCCCATGTCACAGCTCACGCCTGCGCGTCGCACCCTCGCGCTCATCTCGCTCGCCCTCGGCGGGTTCGCCATCGGCTCGACCGAGTTCGTCGCGATGGGGCTGCTGCCGAACATCGCGCAGGCCCTGCTCCCCGAGCAGTACGGCATCGACCCCGACGCGGGGATCGCCCACGCCGGCTGGCTCGTCAGTGCTTACGCCCTCGGGGTGGTGGTCGGTGCGCCGACCATCGCGGCGATGTCCGCCCGGTTCCCGCGCAAGGGCCTGATCCTCGTGCTGCTCGTCGGGTTCGTCGTCGCGACGATCGCGAGCGCGCTGCTGCCCTCGTTCGGTCTGGTGCTCGTCGCCCGCTTCGTCGCGGGCCTGCCGCACGGCGCCTACTTCGGCATCGCGTCGATCGTGGCCGGCGACATGATGGGCCCGGGCAAGCGCGGCAAGGGCATCGCGATGGTGCTGCTCGGCCTGTCGGTCGCGAACGTCGTCGGCGTCCCGGCGATCACGTGGGTCGGACAGGTGGCCGGGTGGCGGGTCGCCTACGGTGTCGTCGCCGCGCTGTTCGCCCTGACGTTCCTGGCCGTCGCGGCCTTCGTGCCGAAGAGCGCCCGCGACGAGCACGCCACGATCGGCCGTGAGCTCCGGGCGTTCCGCGTGCCGCAGGTGTGGATCGTGATGGGCCTGGGCGCCGTCGGGTTCGGGGGGTTCTTCGCGGTGTACTCGTACATCTCACCGCTCGTGCAGAACGTCACCGGGATGCCCGAGTCGTTCGTGCCGATCGTGCTCGTCGTCGTGGGCATCGGCATGGTCGTCGGCGGGGTGCTCGGCGGACACCTGGCCGACCACAGCGTGAAGCGCACGATCTACGTCGGCATGTTCTCGCTCATCGGAGCCCTGCTCGTCACCGTCCTGACGGCGCAGTGGCTCTGGGGCATGCTGCTCGGCGCGTTCCTGCTCGGTGCGACCTCGTCGGCGATCCCGCCGGCGGTGCAGTCGCGCCTGATGGACGTCGCGGGGGATGCCCGCACGATCGCGGCGGCGCTGAACCACTCGGCGTTCAACATCGGCAACTCGATCGGTGCGGCCCTGGGAGGCGCCGTCATCGCCGCCGGCTTCGGGTTCCTCGCACCGGGCTGGCTCGGCATCGGCCTCGCGCTGCTCGGCGTCCTGGTGACGATGGTCAGCTACGCGGTCGAGCGGCGGAGCACCCGTCGCGCCGCGGTCCGCACCTCGTCGCCGTCCACCGGTCCGATCACCGCACCGGTCCCGACGGCCTGACACGCGGGGTGCGCGCACGCACCCACCGGACGGGAGGCCCGTGGCGACGCCGCCACGGGCCTCCCGTCCGTCACGTGGCGCGGAAGACCGCCCCGAGTGAGCAGAAGACGTCGGGTTCCGTGACGGGACCCGACGTCTTCTGCTCACTCGATGCGCGACGCAGCGCGCGCTACAGACCCAGGGGGCTGCCGTCCTGCACGATGATGCCGTCGGTGATCGCACGCTTCCGCAGCGCGACCTTCGTGCCCACGTCGAAGCCGGCGACGCGGTACTTCTCGCGGATGCGCTTGAGGTAGCTCTTCGCGGTCTCCTCGGAGATGCCGAGCTGGTAGGCGACGCTCTTGACGGGCTCGCCTCCGCCGTACAGGGCCATCACGCGACGCTCCTGGGCGCTGAGCTTCGGGACACCGCCGACGTCACCGCTGTTGATGGCGAGGTCGAGCTCGGCCGAGACGTACTGCTCGCCGCGCTGGGCGGAGCGGATCGCCTCGACGATCATGTCGGCGTCCTCGCTCTTGACGAGGTACCCGAGGGCACCGGCGCCGAGGGCCTCGCGCACGACGTTCGGCTCCGAGTACGTGCTCATCACGACGGTCTTGACGCCCGCGGTCTTGAGCGTCGAGATCTTCAGCGACACCGGGATGGAGTCCTTGAGGTCCAGGTCCAGCAGCACCACGTCGACCGGGAACGCCGGGCTCGTCAGGAGCTCGGGCCAGGTCGTGACGGCGGCCACCAGGGTGATGTCGTCGGCCGCGTTCCGGATCCACTCCGTGAGCGCGCCGAGGAGCATCCTGTGGTCGTCGACCAGTGCGAGTCGGATCGGTTCCTCTGGAGTCGCCATGCTGGCGTCCTTTCTCGGTGCGGATTGCTCGGCCGATCCTAGGAGGATGCGGGCCGGAAGTCGGTCAGGCGTGCGGGTGTCAGGCAGCTACATCGACGGATGTCGGTTCACGACGCAGTGCGCGACGATGTGCAGCGCGCCGTCGCGGACGGTCTCGGTGTACGGGCCGATGCGCTGCAGGGCGCTCCAGGCCGTCGGGCCGAGGCTGCGACGGGGCACCCCGCGGGACTCGATGACGACGGGCACGTCCATGGTGTCGTCGCTGACCGGGTGACCGTCGGAACCGATGGGGCCGAGGGTGACGGAGACGACGGGCATGCCGGGCTGCGCGGTGCGGCCGTCGCCGACCATCTGCCAGATCGCCTGCAGCAGCCCGTCGCGCTGGGTGGGGGAGAGGTGCCCTGCCAGGGCGGTCGGGTCGGCGACGCTCACCGAGCGACCGAGGTGGTCGGACTCGGTGATCGCGTGGTACAGCCAGGTCTCGCGGCGGCCCTCGATCAGGTGCAGGCGGAGCTCGGTGGCGAGCGACGCGGCGACGGAGCTCGAGGCGTCGGACAGCGGCAGCGGGTCGGAGCCGTTGGCGACGGCGTCGAGCAGCTTCTCGGCGGCCAGGTCGAGCCGGGCGAGCTCGTCCGAGGCGAGCATGCCGACGGCGAACTGCGGCGCCTGCACGTTGCTCTGCACGAGCACCCGGTCGAGTTCGCGCTGCACGAGCTGGCGGAACCGCTGCACGACGTACAGCGCGAGCGACGGCGGCACGACGACGAGCGACAGCAGGGACACGATGCCGGGCATGGTGTCGTGCGTGATCGGCGTCGACGCGACGGCCATCACGATGAACGCGATGCCGAGCGCACCGATGGCGACGGCGACCTCGCGGGCGGGGCGGAGCGTGGCGATCGGCAGCAGGGCGAACCCGGCGGCCATCGACGCGGTCGCGGTGTGGGCGATGTCGTGCTCGGGCCAGATGCCGATGAAGTCGAGGGTGACCACGCAGGCCAGCACGACGCAGATCAACGCGAAGGCCGGACCCGTCAGCCGTTCGCCGTAGGTCAGGACGCTGAGTCCGACCCCGACGGCGGCGACGACGTAGAGCCCCCAGGCGACCGCGGGCAACCACGGGTCGGAGTACTCGTTCCAGCGCACCAGGAAGAACGCGATGCCGGCGACGGCCTCGATCGCGGTGAGGACCGCGGCGCCGAGGCCGAGGTACCCGGCACCGAGCGAGGCGCCGGGCTTGGCGGCCTGGCGCAGCGACCGGGCGCCGGTCGACGTCGACGGGAGCCCTCGGGCCTGGCGCCGTTCGCTCGTCCGGTACCGCTCGCGCGCCTCGCGGCGGGTGCGGGGTGCTGGCGGAGCGGTCTCGCCGGGCAGGCTGCGGCCGATGGTGTCCTCGGGGACCCGGGTCATCGCGGTGCCTCCAGGACGACGGTGGTGCCGGAGCCCGGCGCGGAGAAGAGCTTCGCGTCGCCGCCGACCTCGCGCAGGCGGTTCACGACGCTCTCCTTGAAGCCGAGTCGCTCGGCACTGACGGTGGTGAGGTCGAAGCCGACGCCGGAGTCGGTGACCATCGCACGGACGACCTCGTTGTCGTGGACGATCGTGACGTGCGCCTCGCCGACGCCGGCGTGCCGACGGACGTTCTCGAGGCACTCGCCGAGCGCGAGGAGGAACGCGTCGAGCACGTTCGACGGCAGCAGGACCTGCCCGGTGCCGTGCCAGCTGACCTCGAGCCCCATCCGGCCGAAGCGCTGCTTGACCGACTCGAGGGTCTGCCCGAGCGGTGACTCCTCTTCGCGGGTGAGCGAGTAGTCACCGGACTGCGAGGGCTGCGGGGTCGCACCGAGGCGCAGGTGCCGCAGCAGTCGGGCGTCCTCGGCGGCCTGCTCGCGCATCGCCTGCTCGGAGACGCCGACGCCGGAGTGCGCCAGCAGCGTCAGGGTCGCGAGCACGGTGTCGTGCAGCAGGCGGGCACCCTGGCGGCGCTGGGCCTCGGTCTCGCTGGCCTGCCGTTCGGCGCGGTGGGCGGTGCCGATGCTGTAGATGCGGCGGGCGACGCGGGGGATGCTGCGCGAGATCCAGATCGCCACGACGGCCATCAGGATCCACCCGAGCAGTGCGCCGCTGACCGGGGTCGACAGGAGCGAGCCTGAGCCCCAGACCATGAGCACCACCACGGCGCCGCCGCCGGCGATGGTGATGCCGAGACCGACCGGGTGCCCGCGCTGGGCCATCAGCGGTGCCGAGAGCCCGCCGGCGGCCAGGGGCATGACGGCGCTGGCGACGAGGGGTCGCGCCGAGTCGGGGACCCCGGTGAAGAGCAGCACCATCGTGGCGAGCCCGGCGACGACGATGGCGGCGGTCCACCACACTTCGCCGCCGCGAGCGAAGCACACGAGCGCGGTGATCATCGCGGCGATGCAGAGGAGTGCGCCGATGAGGGGCGGCGTGGGCACGGCGGCGGCGGAGAGGATGCCCACGACGCTGACGAGCGCGCAGACGATGCCCACGACACGGGTCGCCGACCGCAGCAAGCGGTCGCGTTCCTGTGCGATGAAGTCCATCGATGTCCTGGTTGGTGACGATCTGGCGGTGCGGGAAACCGAGCGTCGGTCAGTGCCGAGCTCCACGCCATCATTCCACGCGCGCCACCCGTTGGGGGGTCTTCGGCGCGCCGTGGTGGCAGGCGGGACCGTTCAGGAGTCGAGCAACCGCCGCAGGTGCGCCCCGACCTGCTCGTGCTCGATGAGGAACCCGTCGTGTCCGAACTCGCTGTCGATCACCGCTGCGGAGTCCCCGTCGAGCGCGTCCGGCACGCCCGCGGCGATCCGGTGCTGGTCCTCGACGGGGAACAGCCGGTCGCTCGAGATCCCCACGACCAGGGTCCGCGCGGTCACGAGCCCGAGTGCCGCCGACACCCCGCCGCGCCCGGCGCCGACGTCGTGCGAGTCCATCGCGTACGTCAGCGTCACGTAGCTCGAGGCGTCGAACCGCCGGGTGAACTTGTTGCCGTGGAAGTCGAGGTAGCTCTCCACGGAGAACCGGCCGTCGTCGCCGAGCGGGGAGACGTCGCTCTGCCAGGACCGCGCAAAGCGGCTGTTCAGCTCGTCCGACGCCCGGTACGTCATGAGTGCCATCCGTCGGGCCAGGGACAGCCCGCGGTGCGGGCCCTCGCCGACGTCGGCCTCGTAGTAGTCGCCGCCCGCGAACGCCGGGTCCATCTGGATCGCGGCCCGCTGCAGCGAGTTCGCCGCGATCTGGTCGGCGGTGGTCTGTGCCGTCGACGCGAGGACCGCCAGCCGCTGCACGCGCGCGGGGTGCGAGACCGCGAACTCGAGGGCGTGCATGCCGCCCATCGACCCGCCGACGACGGCCGCGAAGGTCTCGATGCCGAGCCGGTCGGCGAGCTGCGCCTGCACCTCGACCTGGTCGCGCACCGTCACGAACGGGAACCGTGCGCCCCACTCCGCGCCCGACGGCGACACCGACGACGGCCCGGTGGTGCCCTGGCAGCCGCCGAGCATGTTCGGCGCGATGACGAACCACCGGTCGGTGTCGATCGCCCGGCCGGGGCCGACGACGTCACCCCACCAGCCGGCGGTGCGGTGGCCCGGGCCGGCGGCACCGGTGACGTGCGAGTCCCCGGTCAGTGCGTGCAGGACGAGCACCGCGTTGTCGCGGGCGGCGTTGAGCGTGCCCCACGTCTCGTACGCCACGCGCACGGACGGCAGGCGGCCGCCGCGCACCCACTGCTCGCCGAGGGACTCGAAGTGGCGTGCACCCGGGTGGTCACCGGGACGCCAGGCACCGGTCACGGGCGGCTTGCCGAGGGTGCCGAGTTCGGTGCCGGGCACCAGGGTGGACGGCACGGAGTCCTCGGGGGTCGTCTGCCAGTCCATCGTGCGTCCAGTCTGCCGGGAGGCGCGGGTCGCCGCCGCCGTGTTACGTCACGCCCGGCGCGTGGCCGGGTGTCCGGGCCGTGCTCGCCGTTCCGTGCGCGCGCATGTTCCCACATCGTGCGCGTCGTTCGACTCGTGGATCGTCGCACCACGCGCACGTACCGGATGCGTGTGCAACGAGCGACGTCCCACGCGTCGATCGACACGTGGGACGTCGCAACATGCACGCGCATCGGCAGGCAGCCAGGCAAGCAGGCAGGCCGCGCGGGACCTACGCGCGCTGGCTCTCCTGCGCGACCGCCCGGGCCGCGGCGAGCCCTGCCTCGAGGTCGGCCTTCAGGTCGGCGATGTTCTCGATGCCGACCGACAGGCGCACCAGGCCGGGCGTGACCCCGGTGGTCAGCTGCTGCTCGGGGGTGAGCTGCGAGTGCGTGGTCGACGCCGGGTGGATGACGAGCGAGCGGACGTCGCCGATGTTCGCCAGGTGCGAGAACAGCTGCAGGTTGTCGACGAACGCCTTGCCCGCGGTGACCCCGCCCTTGAGCTCGAACGACAGCACGGCGCCGACGCCCTTCGGCGCGTACCGGTTCGCGGCCGCGTACCAGGGCGACGTCGGCAGCCCGGCGTACGCGACGGTGGCGACGTCGGGGTGCTGGTCGAGCCACTCCGCGATCTCCTGCGCGTTCGACACGTGCCGCTCGATGCGGAGCGACAGGGTCTCGATGCCCTGCAGCAGCGCGAACGCCGTGTCCGCGGAGTTCGACGCACCGAGGTCGCGGAGCAGCTGCACCCGGGCCTTCACGATGTAGGCGAGCTCGTTGCCGACCGCCTCGGCGAAGACCGCACCGTGGTACGACGGGTCGGGCGTGTTGAACTCCGGGAACCGGTCGGCGTGCTGCGACCAGGCGAACTTCCCGCCGTCGACGATGATCCCGCCGATGACCGTGCCGTGGCCGCCGAGGAACTTCGTGGCTGAGTGCACCACGATGTCGGCACCGTGCTCGAACGGACGGATCAGGTACGGCGTCGCGATCGTGTTGTCGACGATCAGCGGGACGCCGGACTCGTGGGCGACGTCGCTGACGCCCGTGATGTCGAGGACGTTGATCTTCGGGTTGCCGATGGTCTCGGCGAAGAACAGCTTCGTGTTCGGGCGGACGGCGCGGCGCCACTCCTCGAGGTCGTCCTGGTCCTCGACGAACGTCGTCTCGATGCCGAGCTTCGCCAGCGTGTACTTGAACAGGTTGTACGTGCCGCCGTAGATCGACGACGACGAGACGATGTGGTCACCCGCCCCGGCGATGTTCAGCACCGCGTAGGTCTCGGCAGCCTGGCCGGACGCGACGAGCAGGGCCCCGGAGCCGCCCTCGAGCGCGGCGATCCGCTGCTCGACGACGTCGTTCGTCGGGTTCATGATCCGGGAGTAGATGTTGCCCGGCTTGGCGAGCGCGAACAGGTCGCGCGCTTCGTCCGAGTTCGCGAAGACGTACGAGGTCGTCTTGTAGATCGGCGTCGCTCGGGCCCCGGTGGTCGGGTCCGGCTGTGCGCCGGCGTGGACCTGGGTGGTCTCGAACTGCCACTGCGCGGCGTCGTGCTCGGTCATCTTGGTGCTCCTGTCCGGTGCGGCTGGTCGTCGGGTCGCCCTGCGCTCGGCCTGGAGGCGCGGCGCGGCTGTGCGTCGGGTGTCACGGTACGCAGGTGGCCGGGCCCGCACCACCGCACCCGCCTCGGGACGTAACGCGCGCGCCGGTCCCGCCCCGGGCCTCCAGTCCGTCCGGCCGTCCGTCCGCACCGTGCTGTCATCGTCGGACGGTGCGAGGTCGGTGGTTCGGTGCGGCGCTGCCGCGCCGCACGGGACGGGACGGGCAAGCTCGCACCGTCCGACGGAACGCGCACGGTGCGGGGTTCCGTCGGACGGTGCGAGGTCGGTGGTTCGGTGCGGCGCTGCCGCGCCGCACGGGACGGGCAAGCTCGCACCGGCCGACGGAACGCGCACGGTGCGGGGTTCCGTCGGACGGTGCGAGGTCGGTGGTTCCGTGCGGCGCTGCCGCGCCGCACGGAACGGGCAAGCTCGCACCGGCCGGAGTAGCGCGCACGGTGCGAGGTGGCACCGCTACGCCGCGTCGCGGCGGAACAGCCAGTCGACCTTCGGCTCGAGCAGCCACCGCATCCCGCGCCGCACGAAGGGCTGCGCCAGGAAGAGGCTGACGGCGCACGCGATGACGACCATGAGGAGCACGAACGGCCATGCCGAGTGCTCGCCGGCCAGGACGCCGGACTCCCGGATCGGGTAGAGGACGAACGTGTGGAGCAGGTAGACGTACATCGTCGCCGCGCCGAACCGGGTGATCCAGATGTTCCGACGGGGGATGAGCACCAGGAACGACGCCGTCAGCAGGGTCGCGAGCAGCATCAGGCCGAAGCGCACCGCACCCGCCCACCAGGCGTCCTCGCCGAGCCCCGAGTAGGAGTCGTCGTAGAAGAACCAGTGGTGCAGGTCGAACTCCTTGAACTGCGGGATCCAGACCGCGCACGACACCGCCCACGCGGCGAACACCACGACGGCGGCGATCCGCACCCGGACGACCGTGCGGCGGGACGCCTCGTACCAGCGGTCGAAGACGCCCCACTGCTTGACCTGCCACCCGAGCAGGAAGAACGGCAGCAGGCTGATCGCGCGGGACAGCGAGAGCGTCGAGTCGACGTTGTCGAAGTAGCCGACGCCGATGCTGAACACGACCGCCCAGAACAGCGGCCACCGCAGCTGCGCCAGGTACGGCAGGATCAGCTTGAAGATGCCCAGGGCCAGCAGGAACCACAGGGTCCACGTCGGTTTCGTCGGGTTGAAGTCCTTGCCGCCCTCGACGATGCCCTGCACCACGGTCCAGATCGTCTGCATGATGATGTACGGCACGACGATGTCCGTGATCGTCCGGCGCATCCGCCTCGCCGTCGGGGTGTCGGCCGACGAGAAGTAGCCGCTGATCACACCGAACGCCGGCATGTGGAACGCGTAGATGAACGTGTAGAGCGCCAGGGCGTGCTCGCTCGCCGGCGTCTGCCGCTGGATCGCGTGGCCGATGACCACGAGCGTGACCGCGACGAACCGCGCGGTGTCCCACATCGGGATCCGGCGCGGGGCTCGACCGGGCTCGAGCTGCGTCGCCGGGGCCGAGGGGGCGGGAGGGGCGGCATCCGTCGTCATCGCCGGTCACGTTACCGGATCGTGATCTGGACGGCCCGGTGCGGTGCCGGAACCGTCCCGCTCGGTACGGTGGGCGGACCGGGCAACCACACGCCCGGTCACCGACGCAGGAGGTAGATCACATGGCAGCACGGCGCGCAGTCGTCACCGGAGCGAGCTCGGGCATCGGGGCGGCCACCGTCCGGCTGTTCCGGTCGCGGGGCTGGGACGTGCTCGCCGTGGCCCGTCGCGCCGCGAAGCTCGAGGCGCTCGCCGCGGAGACCGGGGCCGACACCCTGGTCGCCGACATCACGGACGCTGACGACGTGGCGACGCTCGCCGCGCGGGTCGCGGACCTCGGCGGTGCCGACGTGCTCGTGAACAACGCCGGTGGGGCGTTCGGTTCGGCGAGCGTCGAGGAGTCCGACGTCGACGACTGGCGCGCTATGTTCGAGGTCAACGTGATCGGCACGAAGCGGGTCGTCTCCGCGCTGCTGCCGCACCTGCGCGACCGCGCTCGCGCGTCCGGGGGAGCGGACATCGTCACGGTGACCAGCACCGCCGGGTTCGTCGCGTACGAGAACGGTGGCGGCTACAACGCCGCGAAGTTCGCCGAGCACGCCCTGGTCGGCGCGCTCCGGCTCGAACTGAACGGCGAGCCGATCCGGGTCGTCGAGATCGCGCCGGGCATGGTGAAGACCGACGAGTTCGCGCTCACCCGGTTCCGCGGGGACGAGCAGAAGGCTGCCGCCGTGTACGACGACGTGCCGGAGCCGCTCGTGGCCGACGACGTCGCCGAGGCGATCGTGCACGCGGTGGAGCTGCCGGCACACGTGAACCTCGACCTCGTGACGATCCGGCCGGTGGCGCAGTCGGCGCAGCACAAGCTGGCGCGCGGCCCGCTGACGCCCCGCTGAGCCGACCCGCGCCGGACTCGCGACCGACCCCGCACTGCCCCCGCGCCGGACCCGCGCAGCGCCCGGGCTGCTGCCGCGGGTCGCGGGCGCGGGCTCCCTGCCGGTACCGTGGTCGGATGCCGATCAGCAGCGAACCCGAGCCCGCGGCTCCGTCCACCGTGACCGTGACGAGCGGGCCCGAGGTACTCGGCTGGCTCGAGTTCGGTGACGCCGCACGCCTGCTCGCCAAGGACGTCCTGTCCAGCGGCTTCGAGCCCGAGGTCGTCGTCGCCGTCGCCCGCGGCGGACTGATCATCGCCGGCGCCGTGGCGTACGCCCTCGGCACCAAGGAGTGCGGCTCGATCAACGTCGAGTTCTACACCGACGTCGAGCAGCGGCTGGAGGAGCCGGTCGTGCTCGCCCCCGCCCTCGACGCCCCGAGCCTGGCCGGCAAGCGGGTCCTCGTCGTCGACGACGTGTCGGACTCCGGCCGCACCCTGCGCCTGGTGGTCGACATCATCCGGAACGCCGGTGCCGACGTCCGGAGCGCCTGCCTGTACTCGAAGCCCGGCACCGTCCTCGAGCCCGACCACGTGTGGCGCCGGGTCGACGGCTGGATCACGTTCCCGTGGAGCGCCCTCGCCCCCGTGACGGCCGAGTCGTGAGCATCCACCTGGTCGGCGGCGGTCTGTTCGCCGCCTCGGACGCCGCAGCACCGTTCCTCGCCGAGGCGACCGCCCGTTCGGCAGCGGTCGGCCGGAGCATCCCGCGCATCGCCCTGCTCTCCGTGGCGGGCCCGGACGGCGGCAGCCCGTCGTCGACGGCCGACATCGCCGAGGTCCTCGGCGGCCCGCGCACGGCCGAGGTGCTCGTCACCGAGGTCGCGGCCGGTCAGGTCTTCGAGACCACCGTCCTGAGCGACGTCGACGCCCTGGTGGTCGGCGGCGGCGTCACCCCCGACTACCTGGCGGCGATCGCCCCGCTCGTCGACCAGCTCCGGCTGCTCGTCTCCGACGGTCTGCCCTACCTCGGCTACTCGGCCGGTGCGATGATCGCCGCCGACCGTGCCCTGGTGGGCGGCTGGCGCATCGGCGGCGTCGAGATCTGCCCCGAGGCGGCGTCCGAGGGGCTGGACGAGGTCGAGCTCCGCGAGGGCCTCGGCCTGGTCGACCTGACCATCGACGTGCACGCGGTGCAGGCCGGCACGCTCGCGCGGCTCGTCGCCAGCGCCGAGGCCGAGTTCGTCACCGCCGGACTCGCGATCGACGAGGACACCACGCTCGTCGTCGGCGAGGGCGCGCTCGAGGTCCGCGGGACCGGCAGCGTCTGGCGTGTGATGGCCGGCGAGGAGTCGGTGGCCGTCGCCACCATGGGCGTGTAGCCGACGTGGAACCACGGCCGCTCGCCGACCTGGTCGACCCCGGCTGGGCCGATGCCCTCGCGCCGGTCGAGCCCGACGTGCACCGGATCGGCGCGTGGCTCCGGGACGAGACCGTGGCCGGTCGCCACTACCTGCCAGCGGGCGGCGACGTGCTCCGCGCGTTCACGACCCCGTTCGACGCCGTCAAGGTGCTGGTCGTCGGGCAGGACCCGTACCCGACGCCGGGCCACCCGATCGGGCTGTCCTTCGCCGTCGACCCGGCCGTCCGTCCGGTGCCGCGGAGCCTGGCGAACATCTACCGCGAGCTCGCCGACGACCTCGGGGTGACGCCCCCGCAACACGGCGACCTGCGGGCGTGGTCCGACCAGGGCGTCCTGCTGCTCAACCGGGTGCTCACCGTGCAGGCGGGCGAGGCCGGCAGCCACCGCGGCAAGGGTTGGGAGGCTGTGACCGACCAGGCCGTCCGCGCCCTGGTCGCCCGTGGCACCCCGCTCGTCGCCGTGCTCTGGGGTGCCCAGGCCGGTTCGGTGCGACCACTCCTCGGCGACACCCCGGTCGTCGCGTCGGCCCACCCGAGCCCGCTCAGCGCGTCGCGTGGGTTCTTCGGCAGCCGCCCGTTCTCGCAGGTGAACGCGTTGCTCGAGTCGCAGGGCGCACCGCCCGTCGACTGGACGCTGCCCGCTCAGTAGGCTCGGCACGTGCTCGAGGAGGAATACCAGCGACGGCGGGTCCTGCCGCGACACCTGCGTGCCCCGGCGGCGACCGAGACGGCCTTCGAGTACCGCATCCGTGCGGCCGAGGTGGGGGACCTGCCCCACGTGCGCGAGATCCACACGCACTACGTCCGCAACTCGTCGGTGACCTTCGACCCGGCGGCCTTCACGTACGCCGCGTGGAAGAAGCGCTACGACGACATCCGGAAGCGCCGCCTGCCGTTCCTGGTGGCGGAGAACCCCGCCGGGCAGATCCTCGGGTACGCCCTGGTCGACGCGTGGAACCCGCGGGACCGCTCGAACCACGTCGTCGAGGACTCGATCTACCTCGGCGCCGCGTCCGGTGGCAAGGGGCTCGGCCGCGCGCTGATGGAGGCGCTGCTCGACGAGTGCCGGTCGGCCGGCGTGCGCGAGGTCGTCGCCGTCATCGCGGACCGCCAGGCCGAGGCGTCGATCCGGCTGCACGAGCGGCTCGGCTTCGAGGAGGTCGGCCGGATGGGCAAGGTCGGCTACAAGTACGACCGGTGGCTCGGCACCGTCACGATGCGGCTCCGCCTGCGCGGCCCGCGGTTGTTCGCACGCCGCCGCTGACGGAGCCGACGCGGTCGACGCGCGTCACGCTCGAGACGCGGCCGCGGGGCGGACGGGAGGCCCGTGGCGGCCCCGGCACGCGCCTCCAGGCCGTCGCCCGGTCGCGTCAGCCCGCCGGCGCCTCGGTGATGAACTCGTCGCGCGTCACGCGGAGCAGCGCGGTGGCCGCCGCCGCGGCGGCGTCCGCGTGACCGTCGACCGCTGCGCGCCCGACGGCCTGGTGCCGGAGCGCCGCCTCGCGCGTCCAGCGCGTGATGGGGTCGCGCGACTCCGACGTGCGGGTGCGGAGCAGCGCCTCGACCGTGCCGGCGAAGTGCGCGAACACGGCGTTCCCCGACCCGGTGAGCAGGGCACGGTGGAAGCGGACGTCGGCCTCCAGGTAGGCGCGGCTGTCCTCGCGTCCGCAGGCGTCGAGCATGTCCTCGGCGGCGGCGAGCACGGCGTCCGCGCCCGCGGAGCCGGCGGTCAGGGACGCCGCGACCGGTTCGACGCCGAGCCGGAGCTCCACGAGCTCCCGCTGCTGCACGAAGTACGCCGGTGAAGTACCGCGCCACCGGATCACGGTGGGGGCGAGCAGCTCCCACGCGGTGATGTCGCGGACGAGCGTGCCGACCCGCTGCCGGGGCTCGACCAGGCCGAGGGACTGCAGGACGCGCAGGGCCTCGCGGACGACCGAGCGGGACACCCCGAACTCGTCGGCGACCAGTTCGGGTCGCACGACGGAACCCGTGGCCAGGTCGCCGTCGACGATCCGCTGGCCCAGGGTGTCGAGCACGTGGGCGTGCAGTCCGCGTGCGGTGGGCATCGTTTCCTCCGTGCAGTACGGGTCACGCGGTCGTCGTGACGCCGGTCCCATCGAAGCGGCAGACTCCGGGGACGGGCGGTTGGCGCGCGGGGCGACCTCGTATAGTCTGATTAATCAGATTATTGAGGGTCGGCGTTCGTCGCGCCAGTCCACCCTCGACACGAAGGCGACGGAGCCGCGCAGCAGCGACTCCAGGAAGGGGCGCTGATGCCTCACGCTCTCCCGGACCACCTGCTCTCCGCGGGTGGCACCACCGAGACGGTCGACCCGTCCGGTTCGATCCCGCAGCTGATCATCGCGGCGCTCGCCGGCATCGTGGTGATCATCGCGCTCATCACCTGGCTGAAGGTGCACCCGTTCATCGCGCTCACGATCGGCGCGCTCGGCGTCGGCATCGGCGCGGGGCTCGCTCCCGACAAGGCGGTCACCAGCTTCGGTGACGGCTTCGGCGCGACCATGACCAGCGTCGGCATCCTCGTCGGGCTCGGGGCGATGTTCGGCAAGATGCTCGTCGACTCCGGCGCAGCGGACCGCATCGTGGACACCCTGGTGCGGAAGTCGTCGAAGGCGGCGCTGCCGTGGACGATGGCCCTGATCGGCGCGCTCATCGGACTGCCCATGTTCTTCGAGGTCGGCCTCGTCCTGCTCATCCCGATCATCGTGCTGGTCGCGAAGCGGAGCGAGGTGCCGATCATGAAGATCGCCGTCCCCGCCCTGGTCGGCCTGTCGACGATGCACGCGTTCGTCCCGCCGCACCCCGGCCCGCTCGTCGCGATCTCCACCGTCGGTGCGAACCTCGGCACCACGCTCGCCTTCGGCATCGTGCTGGCGATCCCGGTGATCATCCTGGCCGGGCCGCTCTTCGCCCGCTTCGCGGCCCGCTGGGTCGACATCCCCGTCCCCGACATGTTCGGGTCGCGTGGGGCGGTCGCCACCGCCGGCCCGGGTTCGGGGTCGGGTTCCGGGTCCGCCGCCTTCGCCGACGACCCGGCACACCCCGGACGGGAGGCCCGGCGCGGCCCCGCCACGCAGGACACCGCGTCCCTGCCCAACGGCAAGAGCGACTTCACGCGCGTCATCAGCGAGCCGCGCAGCCCGTCGTTCACCGTCGCCCTGATCGGCATCCTGCTGCCGGTCGTGCTCATGCTCGCCCAGGCGATCCGTGAGGCCACCGCCCCCGATGCTGCCGGGTCGTGGGTGAGCCTGCTCGACTTCCTCGGCTCGCCGATGATCGCCATCGGCATCGCGGCCGTCTACGCGATGGTCTTCTTCGCGATCGGCGGCGGGATGGACCGCTCGGCGGTGTCGAAGTCGCTCGAGAGCGCGCTGCCCCCGATCGCCGGGGTGCTGCTCATCGTCGGCGCCGGCGGTGGCTTCAAGCAGGTGCTCATCGACACGGGGATCGGCGGCGTGATCGCCGACGCCGTCAAGGACTCCGGCGTCTCGGTGCTGCTCGTCGCCTGGGTCGTCTCGGCCCTGGTGCGCGTGGCGACCGGGTCGGCCACGGTCGCCACGGTGACCGCCGCCGGCATCATGGCGCCGATCGCCGCCGACCTGTCGACGCCGATGACGTCGCTGCTCGTGCTCGCGATCGGCGCCGGCTCGGTGTTCCTGTCGCACGTGAACGACGCCGGGTTCTGGCTGGTGAAGGGGTACCTCGGCACCACGGTGGGGCAGACGTTCAAGACGTGGACGGTGCTCGAGTGCCTCATCTCGGTGTTCGGTCTGCTCGGGGTCCTGCTGGCCGGGGTGTTCGTCCGATGAGCGGCGCAGGAGGAGTTGCTGCTGCCGGTGCGTCCGACGCCGGGCTGGATGCTCGCGTCCTGGTGGTGATGGGGGTCTCCGGGTCCGGTAAGTCGACCGTCGCCGCCATGGTGGCGGAGCAGGTCGGGTGGGAGTTCGCCGAGGGCGACGCGATGCACCCGCCGGCGAACGTCGACAAGATGCACGCCGGCACCCCGCTCACCGACGAGGACCGCTGGCCGTGGCTCGACGTCGTCGCCGGCTGGATCCGCGGACACCTGGACGCCGGGACGAACGGCGTCGTGACCTGCTCGGCCCTGAAGCGCTCGTACCGCGACGTGCTGCGGGCCCCCGGGGTGGTGTTCGTGCACGTGGCCGGTGACGGCGCGCTCATCGAGGAGCGGATGTCGCAGCGTTCCGGGCACTTCATGCCGACGTCGCTGCTGCAGTCGCAGCTCGCCACGCTCGAGCCGCCGCAGTCCGACGAGGCCCACCTGACGATCGCCGCCGACCGCACCCCGGAAGAGGAGAGCGCCGAGGTCGTGGCGCGGCTCGGACTGGTCCGGATCCCGAGAGCCTGATCGGGCGGCGCTCGGCAGCATGGCCGCATGGCGATCGACGACTCCCTCTCGCTCCTGACCCGCGGCTACGGGTTCGGTGCCCACCTGTGGCGCCGGACCCGCCCGGGGGCGCGGGCGGTTGGCTTCCGACTGCTCGGACGTCCGGCGCTGCTCGTGCGTGGTGCCGAGGGCGTCGGGCTGTTCTACGACGGCGACCGCACGGCACGCCACGGCGCGATGCCGGGGATCGTCCAGCGGACGCTGTTCGGCGTCGGTTCGGTGCACAGTCTCGACGGGGCGGAGCACCACCACCGCAAGGCCACCTTCGTCGACGTCGCGTACGAGGACGAGCAGGTCCGGCGGCTCGCACCCCTGCTGACCCGGGAGTGGGCGACCGAACGCGACGCCTGGCTCGCCGGTGGCACCCGGTCGGCGTACGACGCGGCCGTCGGTGCGATCGGCCGCGCCGTCATGCGGTGGGCAGGGCTGCCCGGGACGCCGGCGGCGAAGACCCGGTGGGCGGCACGGCTCGCCCAGGTCGTCGACGGCTTCGGGGTGCCGTACTCACCGGAGTACCTGCAGGCCGTCCTGAACCGGCACTGGTCGGACCGGCACGCCCGGCGGTTGGTCGAGGCCGTGCGCGGTGGCCGGCTGACCCCCGAGCCGCACACCGCCCTGCACGAGTGGGCGTGGCACCGGGACCCCTCCGGGGCGCTGCTGCCGGCCCGGCTGGCCGGCATCGAACTGCAGAACAGCATCCGGCCGGCCATCGCGGTGGCCCGGTTCGTGGCGTTCGCGGCGAAGGAGTTGCACGACCGGCCGGAGTGGCGGGAACGGATCGCCGCCGAGAGCGCGGCGGCCGACGCCGCTGACGGGCCGCGCGTCGACGGCCCGCTCGCCGTCGCCTTCGCGCAGGAGATCCGCCGGACCGCGCCGTTCGTGCCGATGCTGCCCGCCTGGGCCACCACGGACGTCGAGCTGGACGGCGAACACCTGCCCGCCGGCGGGCGCGTGGTGCTCGACATCACCGGGACCGACACCGACGAGCGCTCGTGGGAGCGTGCCGGCGAGTTCGACCCGTCGCGGTTCCTCGGCGTGGACGATTTCGAGTCCATCACGACGTTCGTCCCGCACGGCGGTGCCGACGTCGCCACGGGGCACCGGTGCCCCGGCGAGAAGGTCGCGATCGCCGCACTCGCGGCCGCGGTCTCGGTGCTGAGCGACCCGCGGCTGACGGTCCTCGACGACGGGCTCCAGGTCGACCGCCGCCGACTGCCGACGAAGCCGGCATCGGGCGGGGAGGTCCGGGGCCGCTGCCCCGTCCACTGACCCGGTCGGTTCCCGCCCCGGTGTCCGCCGGCCCGTCGCTCAGCTGAACCGGATCGGGGTGCCGACGGGCAGCGCCGCGAGCGTCTTCGTCATCTCCGCCGAGACCCGAACGCAGCCGTGCGAGCTGCCGGTCGGGTCCGGGTAGTAGTGCAACGCGGTCAGCGCGGCGTTGCCGCCGTACGACGGGATCCGCGACGAGTGCGCCCCGGTCAGGATGATCGGGTTGCCCTGCGTGTACGCGACGCGGGTGTCGACGTACGCCGCCTCGACGTAGGTGGCGGTGTCGGTCGGTGTCGGGTCCTCCGGCGTCCCGAGCCGGGCGGCCTCGGTTGCCGTGACCTTGCCCGACCGGGTGACGACGGACACGGTGCTCGCCGCGACGTCGACCGTGATCATCCGGTCGGTGCGCGTCACGGTGAAGTCGGCGGCCCGGGCCCAGGCGAACGTCGCGCTCGGGGCGTCCGGGTCGCCGCCGTCACCGGGGGTGCGGTTGCGGGACGGCGTCGACACCAGGAGCATCCCGCCGTCCCGGCCGGGGGAGCGACCCCACACGGCGGTCGCCGCGGGCCGGTTGATCGTCGACACCAGGTGGGACAGGGTCGCCACCGGCCGGGCGCGGCTCGACGGGCTCGCGTACAGGGCGACGAGCGGCGTCCGCGGGGTCGCGATCTGCCACGTGTCCTCGGGCTCCACGTCCCCGCCGTCGAGCAACTGCGGCACGACGGCGTCGTGGAACGCCAACGGCAGCGCGGCCAGGGTCGCGTCGGACGGTGCAGCGGGGACGGCCGCGAGCGTCGGCTTCGGTTTCGGCGTGGCGCTCGGGGTCGGTGTCGTCGTGGCCCGGGCCGCGCGGGTCGGCTCCGGTGCTGGCGACCCGACGGTCACCCCCACCACGACGGCAGCGACGGCGAGCACCACCACCCCGGCAGTCGTCGCGATCCAGGTGTTGCGTCGCATGGTGCTTCCCCCTCGGTCGATCTGTCAGCGTTCGGTGACGGTGCCGCCCTCGACCCGCCACTGCCGGTCGAGTCGGACGGTCTCCAGCATGCGCCGGTCGTGTGTGACGAGCAGCAGGGTCCCGTCGTAGGACTCCAGTGCCTGCTCGAGCTGCTCGATCGCGGTGAGGTCCAGGTGGTTGGTCGGTTCGTCGAGGACGAGCACGTTCACCCCGCGGGCCTGCAGCAGCGCGAGTCCGGCCCGGGTGCGCTCGCCGGGGGAGAGCGCCGAGGCCGGTCGGCCGACGTGGTCCGCCTTCAGCCCGAACTTCGCGAGCAGCGTCCGGACGTCGGCGGTCGTGTACTCGGGGACGATCGCCTCGAACGCCGCTGCCAGGGGCTGGTCACCGGTGAACGCCGCACGCGCCTGGTCGACCTCGCCGACCGCGACGCTGGACCCGAGCGAGGCCGTGCCCGTCGTCGGCGCCTGCTTGCCGAGCAGCGCCCGCAGGAGGGTGGACTTGCCGGCGCCGTTCGGGCCGGTGATGCCGATCCGGTCACCGCCGTCGACCTGCAGCGAGACCGGGCCGAGGGTGAAGTCGCCCTGGGTGAACGTGGCGTCCGACAACGTCGCGACGACGGCCGACGACCGGGGTGCGCTGCCGATCGTGAACTCGAGCTGCCACTCCTTGCGCGGCTCCTCGACCTCGTCGAGCCGGGCGATGCGGGACTCCATCTGCCGGACCTTCTGCGCCTGCTTCTCGCTCGACTCCGAGGCGGCACGACGGCGGATCTTGTCGTTGTCCGGGCTCTTCTTCATGGCGTTCCGCACACCCTGGCTCGACCACTCGCGCTGCGTCCGTGCCCGCGAGACCAGGTCGGCCTTCGTCGACGCGAACTCGTCGTACGCGTCACGCTTGTGCTGCCGGGCGATCTCGCGCTCCTCGAGGAACGAGTCGTACCCGCCGCCGAACAGCCGGTTCGACGACTGCGCCAGGTCGAGCTCGAGCACCGAGGTCACCGAGCGCGCCAGGAACTCACGGTCGTGACTGACGAGCACCACCCCGCCGCGCAGCCCACGCACGAACGCCTCGAGCCGGTCGAGGCCGTCCAGGTCGAGGTCGTTGGTCGGCTCGTCGAGCAGGACGATGTCGAACCGCGACAGCAGCAGCGCGGCGAGCCCGACGCGGGCGACCTGCCCACCGGACAGCGCGGTCATCAGGGAGTCCGGGCCGACGCCGTCCGCACCGGAGTCGCCGGTGCCGGGTTCGAGGCCGAGGTCGGCGAGCACCGCTGGGATCCGGTCCTCCAGGTCCGCGGCCCCCGCGGCGAGCCAGCGGTCGAGCGCCGCCGAGTACCGGTCGGCCGCTGCGTCGCCGGCGTCGGGGTCCCCGAGCGCCGCAGCCGCTGTGTCCATCGCCACGGTCGCTTCGGTGCAGCCGGTCCGCCGCCCGAGGTACGCCGCGACGGTCTCACCAGCGATGCGCTCGTGCTCCTGGGGGAGCCACCCCACGAACGCGTCCGTCGGTGCCAGGGAGACCGTGCCGGCCAGCGGCTCGTCGACCCCGGCCAGCAGCCGGAGCAGCGTGGACTTGCCGGCACCGTTCACACCGACGACCCCGATCACGTCACCAGGCGCCACCGTCAGGTCGAGGGAGTCGAACAGCGTGCGAGCGGCGTACCCGCCGGACAGGCCCTTGGCGACGAGCGTGGCGGTCATGCGCCCATCGTCCCACGCGGAGCGGGCACCCCACGTGCAGCAGACTGGGCCGATGGACTCCTGCGTCTTCTGTGCCGTGATCGCCGGTGACGAACCCGCGACGTGGGTCGAACGCGAGGAGCACGCCGTCGCCTTCGCACCCCTGCCCGACTCGGTGCTCGCTCCGGGGCACACCCTGGTCGTGCCGGTCGAGCACACCGCCGACCTGCTCACCGCCGGCCCCACGGCACTCGCCGCCACCACGGCACTGGCGCAGCGCGTCGCCCGTGCGATGAAGGGTGCGCTCGGTGCGACCGGGACCGTCGTGCTGCAGGCATCGGGCGCGGACGCCGGCCAGAGCGTGCCGCACCTGCACCTCCACGTCGTGCCGTGCTGGCCGGACGACGCCACGACGCACTGGCTGGAGCGACGATCGGCGCACGTGGTCGACGGTGATCCGCACGCGCTCCTCGCCGAGATGTTCGAGTAGCCGCCCGAGCAGACCCTGCCCGGCCCGGCGCGACCCTCAGCCGCGCGGCGTCAACCGACCCGCACCCACCGGCAGCAGCCCGCCCCGGTAGTCCAGCGCCGTCGCGCCGCCGCCGACCGACACCGAGGCCGCTCCGAACCGCCACGCACGGTTGAACAGGTACACGCCGATCACCGTGTCGCCGTCGTCCGGCACCGCCCACGTGCCGGTGCCCCACTGGGCCGGGTGCCCCACCCCGTCGACGGTGACGGTCGGCCGGGCGAACCAGGCGAACAGGGGCCGGACGAGCCGGAGTTCGATCCGGCGCTTCGTCGTGCCGGAGGGGAGAGTGGTGTCCACCGTCGAAGGATACGGGCCACCGCCGCCTAGGCTCGGAGCCGTGTTCGAACTCCACCACCTCTCCGCACAGGAACTCTGGGACTGGATCCGCCGGGGCGAGGCGACCGCCCTCGAGGTCACCGAGCACTACCTGTCCCGCGTGGAACGCCTGGACGCCGGACTCGGCGCCTTCGTGACGGTCACCGCGGACGCTGCCCGGGCCCGAGCCGATCGCCTCGGCCACCTGGTGCCGACGTCGAGACCGTTGTGGGGCCTCCCGTCCGCCGACAAGGACCTGTACGACCGCGCCGGGGTCCCCACGCGGAACGGCACCGCGAGCCTGCCGGAGCGGCCCGCGTCGGCCGACCACCCGCTCGTCGCCGCGCTCGACGCGGCCGGCACCGTCAGCCTCGGCAAGACCGCCTCACCGGAGTTCGGCATGTCCTCGTCGTCCGAGACCCGGCTCGGCGTGACGCGGAACCCCTACGACACCACGCGCGCGCCGGGCGGGTCGTCGAGCGGTGCGGCCGTCGCCGTCGCCGCCGGACTCGTGCCAGCCGCGGTCGGGTCGGATGGCGGCGGATCGGTGCGGATCCCCGCCGCGGCGACCGGGCTCGTCGGCCTGAAGCCGAGCCGCGGCCGCGTGCCGTCGATGCCCGGCCGCTCCGGCGTCGGTGGCCTGTCCGTGGCCGGGCCGCTCACCCGGTCCGTCGCCGACGCGGGCATGCTGCTCGACGCGCTGGTCGCGCCGACCGGGCTGCCGGAGCCGTCGCCCTACGCGCTCGTCACCCCCGACGTCGGCGAGGGGCCGTTCACCGCGGCCGCCGTCCGTGGCGAGGGCCGGTTCGTCGTCGGGGTGCTCGAGGGCTCGCCGTGGGACGACACCGTCGACGTGGTCGTCGACCCCGCGGCCCGGGCCGCCGTGGAGACCGCCGTGCGGGTGCTCGGCGAGGTCGGGCACGGCGTCGAGGACGTCCGGATGCCCCGTGTGCCCTACGCCGACGCGTTCCGGGTGGCGTGGGAGAGCTCGGCCGCCCGCCTGCCGCAGGTGCCCGGGATCGACCTGTCGGCGCTGACCCCGCTCGTGGCGTGGCTCGTGGCGCGCGGACAGGCGCTGTCCGGCACGCAGGTCCTCGAGGCGATGTCGACGCTCGACACCTTCTCGACGACGCTCATCGGTGCGTTCGACCGGTTCGACGCGGTGCTCACGCCGACCCTCGCGATGACGCCGCGGCCCCTCGGCTGGTACGGCGACGACCCCGACGAGGACTTCCGCCGCCAGTGCGCGTACTCGCCGTGGACGTCGATGGCGAACGTGTCCGGGCTCCCCGCGATCACCCTGCCGGTCGGCGTGACCGACGACGACCACCCCGACGGTGGCGGGCTGCCGATGGGCGTGCAGCTGATCGGACGCCCCGGCGGCGAGCGTGTCCTGCTCGCGATCGGCGCGCAGCTCGAGCGCCGGTTGCGCTGGCAGCGGCGGCACCCGGCTGCCTGGACCGCCTGACGGGAGGCCCGGGGCCGCTCCGGTGCGCGGGGTGCGGGGGCGCGGCGCTCGGGCGCGCGGCGCACCGTGCGGCGTTGTCCGGCTGGTGCGGCGTTGCTTGCTCGATGCGGCCTTGTAGGCCGGCTCCGTGCGGGCAGGCCCGCACGGAGTGGCGGGGCGCGCACGGTGCGGTGGACTCGTGTGGGTCTGGTCTGGAGGCGCGGGGCGGGCCGGTGCCGTGCCTCCTGTCTGGCGCACGGTGCGGTTTCGTGCGTGTGGTGCGGCGTTGCTTGTCCGGTGCGGCCTTGTAGGCCGGCTCTGTGCGGGCAAGCCCGCACCGAGTGGCGGGGTGCGCACGGTGCGGTGGACTCGTGTGCGTCTGGTCTGGAGGCGCGGGGCGGGCTGGTGCCGTGCCTCCTGTCTGGCGCACGGTGCGGTTTCGCGCATGTGGTGCGGCGTTGCTTGTTCGGTGCGGCCTTGTAGGCCGGCTCTGTGCGGGCAAGCCCGCACGGAGTGGCGGGGTGCGCACGGTGCGGTGGACTCGTGTGCGTCTGGTCTGGAGGCGCGGGGCGGGCTGGTGCCGTGCCTCCTGTCTGGCGCACGGTGCGGTTTCGTGCGTGTGGTGCGGCGTTGCTTGTCCGGTGTGGCCGTGTAGGCCGGCTCTGTGCGGGCAAGCTCGCACCGAGTGGCGGAACGCGCACGGTGCCCGCCGCCCGCCGCCCGCCGCCCTACGGCAGCGTCGGCGCCGCCGCCACCAACGCCCGCGTCACCGGGTGCTGCGGCGCATCGAGGAGCGACACCGGCCCGTGCTCGACGATGCGGCCGTCGGACATCACCGCGACCGTGTCGCACAGCCGCTGCACGACGCCGATGTCGTGCGACACCAGCACGAGCGTCAGCCCGAGGTCGTCGGCGAGCGACCGGAACAGCTCGATCACCCGAGCGCGGACCACCACGTCGAGGGCGCTCATCGGCTCGTCGCCGAACAGGATCCGCGGCGAGTGCACCACGGCGCGGGCGATCGCGATCCGCTGCCGTTGCCCGCCGGAGAACTCGTGCGGGTACCGGTCGACCGTGTCGGCGGGCAGGTCGACGCGCTCCAGCACGGCACGGACCAGGTCGTCGTGCGAGCCCGGGACCTGCAGGGCCCGCAGCGGCTCGGCGACGATCGCGCCGACGCGCATCCGCGGGTCGAGGGACGCGTAGGGGTCCTGGAACACCACCCCGGTCTCGCGACGGAACCAGCGCAACGCACGCGCGGACCGGGACGCGACCACCGGACGGCCGGAGGCGGCGACGGCGCCGGCGGAAGGGGCCTCCAGGCCGGCGAGCAGCCGGACCAGCGTGGACTTGCCGGATCCCGATTCGCCGACGATGCCGAGCCGTGCGCCGGGGGCGACCGTCAGGTCGACGCCGTCGACGGCGGTGCGGACCGGCCCGGGCTCGAACGGGCCGCGGCGGGGGAGTCGGTAGGTGCGGTGGAGACCGGTGGCCTCGAGGACGGGGAGGGTCACGGGGCGGTCCTCCTGGCGGTGGCACGTGCGGCGTCGACGAGCGCGGCGGTGGCGGGGTGCTGCGGTGCGGCGAGCAGGTCCGCGACGCGGCCCTGTTCGACCACCCGGCCGGCGTCGAGCACCACGGCGGTGTCGGCGATGCGCGCGAGCACGGCGAGGTCGTGGGTGACGAACACCATGCCCGCCGGCAGGTGTTCGAACAGGTCGAGGATGCGGGCCTCGGTGGTGACGTCGAGCGCCGTGGTCGGCTCGTCGGCGACCAGGTACGACGGCTCACCCGCCATCGCCATCGCGATGCAGATCCGCTGCCGCTGTCCGCCGGACAGCTGGTGCGGGTACTGCCGCAGCAGCGACTCCGGGTCGGGCAGGCCCACGGACGCCGCCAGGTCGACGGCTGCCGCGCGCGCCGCGCGTCGGTCGAGCCCGCGGTGCAACCGGAGCGGCTCCGCGATCTGCGCGCCGACGCGGCGCAGCGGGTCGAGCGCGGTGCCCGGCTCCTGGAACACCATCGCGATGCCCGATCCACGGTGGCGCGCGCGCTCGCGGTCGGGCAGGCCGACGAGTTCGGTGCCGTCCAGGCGGACGCTGCCGGTCACGACGGCGCCGGTGGGCTCAAGGCCCATCAGGGCGAGCGAGGTCATCGACTTGCCGGATCCGCTCGCGCCGATCACGCCGACGCGCTGGCCGGGAGGCACGGTGAAGCTGACGTCGTCGAGGATCGTCCGCCCCGTGATGCGGACCGACAACCCGCGCACCTCGAGTCCGGAGGCTGCGGTGGCGTGGGCGGGGCTGGCTGCGTGGTCGGTCATGCGGTCACCCCCGGCGTGGTCGTCGCCGGATCGGCGCTCCGGTCGCTCGCGGTGCCGTCGGTCGTCGTGCGGTCGCTCGTCGTCAGCCGCGGGTCCGAGGCATCACGCACCGCGTCGCCGAGCAACGACAGTGCCGCGACGACGAGGGCGATGGCGGCTCCCGGCCAGGTCGCACTCCAGGGGTGGACCCCGATGTAGGTCTGCAGGTCGGACAGCAGGCTGCCCCAGGACGCGGTGTCCGATCCGGCGCCGTAGCCCAGGTAGGACAGCCCGGCCTCGGCGAGGACGGCCGTGGCCATCGCGAGCGACAGCTGCACGGTGAACAGCGGCGCCGCGTTCGGCACCAGGTGGCGGAAGAGCACCCCGGCACCGCCGACGCCGGACGCCCGCGCTGCGGTCACGTAGTCGCTCCGGGCGATCCGCCGGATCTCACCGCGGGCCACGCGGGCGATCGTCACGCCGAAGGACAGCCCGACGCTGACGATCACGACGCCGAGCGACCCGCCGAACACCGCGGTCAGGAGCATCGCGGTGAGCAGGGTCGGGAACGCCACCAGGATGTCGAGCAGGACCGCGGTGCCCTCGCGCACCCAGCGGGCGGTGAGCGAACCTATCGCGGTGAGGACGATCCCGACGACGCTCGCGATCACCCCGGAGCCCACGGCGACGAGCACGGTGGTGCGGGTGCCGGCGAGCAGGTAGCTCGCGATGTCGCGGCCGGCGGCGTCGGTGCCGAACCAGTGCGCGGCGCTCGGGCCCTCCCACTGGTGGAACGGATCGGCGCGGAACGGGTTCTGCGGCGTCCAGACGAGCGACACGGCGGCGAGCACGAGCAGCAGGCCGAGCACGACGACGGCGAAGACCCCGGTCGGTCGGGACACCAGACGGCGGATCATCCCTGCACCTCGCGCTGTCGGGGGTCGAGGGTGCGGTGCACGACGTCGACGGCGAACCCGACGAGCAGCACGAGTCCGGTGAGCACGAGCAGTTCCGACTGCACCTTCGTGATGTCGCGGCGGCCGACGTCGGTCACGAGCATCCGACCGACCCCGGGCAGGGAGAACAGCTGCTCGACGACGACGGCACCGACGAGCAGCCCGGCGATCTGGACGCCGAGCACGGCGAGCACCGTGAGGGCGACGCTCGGCAGACCGTGGCGGAGCAGCGCCTGCGTGCGGGTGAGCCCGACGGCGGCGGCGGTGCGCAGGTGGTCGGCGTCGAGGACGGAGAGCGTGGCGGACCGGGTGAACCGGAGGATCACGGCGCCCTCGACCGCACCGATCGTCAGCGCGGGCAGCACGAGCGACGCGAACGCCCGCCCGGGTTCCGACCAGCCGTCGAGCGGGAAGCCCTGCGTCGGCAGCCAGTGCAGCGTCACCGCGAACAGGGCGACCAGGAGCATGCCGGCCCACACGACGGGCACGGCGGCGACCGCCTGCGCCGCGAACCCGATCACCGCACCGCCCGGGCGTCGACGGAGCACCGCGGCGACCACGCCGAGCGGGACGCCGATCACCAGGGCGGTCGCCAGGGACATCGCGGCGAGCGGCAGGGTGATCGCGAGCTTCTGCGCGATCTCCGGTGCGACGGCACCGTTCGTCACCAGCGAGCGGCCGAGGTCACCGCGGAACACCCCACCGATCCAGTCGAGGTACTGCACCACGACGGGCCGGTCGAGTCCGAGCTGCTGCCGGAGCTGCTCCACCTGCGCGGGGGTCGACTGCGTGCCGGCGACGACCTGGGCGACGTCACCGGGCAGCACGCGGAGCGTGGCGAAGATGATGACGCTCGCCACGAGCAGGCCGACGACGAGCAGGAGCACCCGCCCGATGAGGAACCGGGTCACGACACCGATGCTACGGGGACGGACACCCCGCCGCGGCCGCTCCGGGTCACTTGACCGCGAGCTTCGCCAGGTCGAGGCGCGAGTTGCCGCCGTCGACCGGGAAGCCCGTCACGCCGGAGCGCACCGCGGTGATCTCGGTCGCCGTGTAGAGCCACTCGCCGGCCGCGTCCTCGCTGACGATGCGTGCAGCCTTGCGGAGTGCCTCGGTCTTCGTGGCCTCGTCGGTCGCCGCGATCGACTGGGCGTAGAGGGCCTGCACCTTCGGGTTGTCGTAGCCGAAGTAGTAGTCCGGGTTCGCCCAGTTGCCGAAGTCACGGGCCTCGACGTGGTCGACCATCGACAGGTCGAAGTCCCGCTCGCCGGACTTCGGTGCCTGGAACACGGAGGACAGCCAGGTGGCGAAGTCGACGCGCTTGACCGTCAGGGTGATCCCGACGTCGGCGAGCTGCGACTTCAGCACGTCGCCGATCGTGGTCGGGTAGATGTTCGCGTAGGTGAGCGTCAGCTTCAGGTCCTGCTGGCCGGCGGCGGCCAGGAGCTTCTTGGCGTTCGCGGGGTCGTACGCGTCGATGTCGGTCAGGTCCTCGTAGCCGGGGTCGAGCTCCGGGATCGGGCCGCCCTGCTCCACGCCGGTGCCGCCGATCGCCTTGATGAGCGCCTTCGCGTCGATCGCCTGCCGAATGGCCCGTCGCACGCGCTCGTCCGTGAACGGTTCCTTGCGGTTGTTGAACGCCAGCGTGTACTTGTCGGTCGTCTTGCCGCTGTGCAGCGCGATGTCGGCGTTGCCCTGCAGCTGGCTCTTGAGCGTGCCGTCGACCGGGTTCAGGACGTCGAGGTCACCGTTCGCCATCGCGTTGACGGCGGTCGACGGGTCCGTGATGTACCGGAAGACGATCTTCGCGACCTTCGCCTTCGTGCCCCAGTAGTCCTCGTTGCGGTCGAAGGTGAGCGAGTCGCCCTGCTTCCAGCTCGCGACCTCGAACGGACCGGTGCCGTTGGCGCTGTCGGACAGGTCGTTGTCGGCCGCCTTCTCGAGCACCAGGCCCGAGCGGCCGGTCAGGTTCCAGAGCAGGTCGGAGTCCGGCTTCGCCAGTTGCAGCACGACGGAGTCGTCCGACGGCGAGGTGATCGACGTGACGCCCGCGAGCTTGGCCGAGTCGACGTACGAGTCGTTCGACTTGACCTGCTCGAGCGACCAGACGACGTCGGCTGCGGTGACCGGCTTGCCGTCCTGGAACGTCGTGCCGTCCCGCAGCGTGAACGTGTAGGTCAGGCCGTCCTTCGAGACCTCGTGCGACGAGGCCAGCACGTCACGGATCTCGCCGTCGGCGGTCCGGCCGACGAGCCCCTGGTACACGTTGTCGATGAGCACCTGGTCGAGCGCCGCCCCGGACTGGGTGCGGATGTCGAGACTCGTCGGCTCGAGCACCAGCCCGACGCGCACCGTGGCGTCCTTGCCGCCGGTGGTGTCGGACGAGCCGGAGCAGCCGGCCAGCGCCAGGGCGGAGACGACGGCGATCGCGGTGGCGGCGAGGGCAGCGCGCCCGATGCGCGAGGTGCGCGCGGTGCGACGGGGCAGGAGCGGACTCATGGGGTGGTGGGTTCCTTCCGGGCACGAGGGCTGGGATCGGGCCTCGCGCTCGCACGAGGGTACCGGCGGCTGGTGCCGTCCGGCGACGGTTCTTCGATCGGGTGCAACAATCCGTGCCGCTCCGCCCATGCCCGGATCGCCGAAGCCAGTTCGAGGGGTGCCTGGTTCTGCACCGCGTGCCGCGAGGTGACCGTCACGATCTCGGCGTCCGGCAGACGTTCGGCGAACCCGGCGTGCAGCTTCGGGGAGACGTACCCGCGGTCACCCCGGACGAGCAGGATCGGCACGCGCAGGGCCTCGAGGTCGGGCCACGCATCGGCGAAGCGTCCCACCGACGACGTCCGCCCGGCGGGCAGGTGCGGGAAGTGGTGACGGCGAACGAGTCGCCCGTCCGCACCGAGGGCCGTCGTGTGCCGGGCCTCACGGAGCAGCACCTGCCGGTCGTCGCCGACCCGCGCCTCGATCGCCCGGTCGACGACCTGCTCGAGCGACTCGAACGGCTCCTCGGCCTCGAGCGCGCGGGCGATCCGGTCGACCGCGCGCTGCGCGAAGTCCGGCGACATGTCGACGAGCACGAGCCCGGTGACCCGCTCCGGCGCGGTGGCCGCGAGCCGAGCGGACAGGATGGCACCGAGCGAGTGCCCGACGACGATCCCCGGCGGCACCGCGAGCGCGTCGAGCGCGGCGAGCACGCTCGGCGCCGTCGCGGCCGCCGCGTAGTCGGCGTCCTCCCGCCACGACGACCGGCCGTGGCCGGGCAGGTCGAGGGCGACCGACGGCTCGCCCACGGCGAGTGCCGTGGTGTCGAAGCTGTGGGCGTCGATGCCGAGCCCGTGCAGGTAGGTGATCCGGGCCTCCTGGCCGTCGTCGCCCCACCGGATCGCGGAGATATCCTGCCCGTCCGCGGTGCGGACCACCTGCCTGGAGGCGCGGAGCGGCGCGGTCACGCCGCTCGCGCTGGCGAGGGCGGTCAGGTCGGCGAATTCGTCGTCGGGGGCTTCGGACACGGGGACGATCCTCGCACCGTTCCGCGGGCCTGGAGACGTTAGGTAAGGCATGCCATACTCGATTCCGTGGCAACCCGGTATCGCGTCTTCTCCGTCCGTGTGGCCGCCGTCACGTCGCTCACCCCGAACTTCGTCCGGGTCACGCTGACGGGCGACGCGCTCGCCGACTTCTCCTCGGTCGGTCTCGACCAGCGGATCAAGATCGTGCTGCCCCTGCCCGGCATCGGCTTCTCCGAACTGCCGGAGGACGAGGACTGGTACACCGCCTGGCGCGCGCTGCCGGACGACGCCCGCAACCCCCTCCGCACGTACACGGTCCGCTCGTTCCGGCCGGACGCCCGCGAACTCGACATCGACTTCGTCGCGCACGGCGACACCGGTCCGGCGTCGCGCTGGGTGTCGGCCTGCCGCGTGGGTGACGAGCTGCGCATCGTCGGGCCGCGGGTTCCCGAGTCGCCGGAGGACCTGCCGACCGGTGCCGCCGAGTTCGCTCCCGGGCACGCGAACCGGATCCTGCTCGCCGGGGACGAGACCGCCGCACCCGCCATCTGCGCCATCCTCGAAGCCCTCGACGTCTCGACTGTCGGCCACGTCTTCATCGAGGTGCCCACCGACGCCGACCGGCTGCCGGTCACCGCGCCCGCCGGGGTCGAGGTCCGCTGGATCGCCCGCAACGGCGCCACCCACGGGGTCCGGATGACCGACCAGGTGCACGCCTGGGCCTCCACCGTCGCGCCGTCGTCCGCCGCGTGCGAGCCGGCCGTCGAGCTCACCGACGTCGACGTCGACGAGCAGGTGCTGTGGGACGTCCCCGCGCCCGTCGACGAGCGCCCCGTCTACGCGTGGATCGCGGGTGAGGCCGGCTGCGTCAAGGAACTCCGCCGCCACCTGGTGCGCGGCGTCGGCATCGACCGCAAGCAGGTCGCGTTCATGGGCTACTGGCGGCACGGCAAGGCCGAGCACTGATGCCGACCTCGGGCACCGCGCTCGGTCCGGTCCCGACCACCGCGCTGGGGGCCCGTGGGCTGACCCTGGCGTACGACGACCGGGTCGTGGTGGACACGCTCGACGTCGACATCCCCGACGGCGAACTCACGGTCATCGTCGGTCCGAACGCCTGCGGCAAGTCGACGCTGCTGAAGTCCTTCGCCCGCACCCTGAAGCCGCGTGCCGGCACGGTCTTCCTCGACGGGGCGCCGATCGACTCGTACCGCCCGAAGGCCGTCGCCCGGCGGGTCGGCATGCTCCCGCAGACCCCGATCGCCCCCGACGGCATCACCGTGCGTGACCTGGTGTCCCGGGGCCGGTTCCCGCACCAGGACCTGCTGCACCCGTCCTCCGGGTCCGACCGGCAGGCCGTGCAGGCCGCACTCGAGCAGACGTCGACGGCGGAACTGGCGGACCGGAGCGTCGACGAGCTCTCCGGCGGGCAGCGGCAGCGGGTGTGGATCGCGATGGTGCTCGCGCAGCAGACCGACATCGTGCTGCTCGACGAGCCGACGACGTTCCTCGACATCGCCCACCAGTACGACGTGCTCGAACTGGCCTCCACGCTGCACGCCGCCGGTCGCACGGTCGTCGCGGTGCTGCACGACCTGAACCAGGCCGCGCGCTACGCCACCCACGTCATCGCGATGCGCGACGGGGCGATCGTCTCGGCGGGGAAGCCGTCGTCGGTGCTCACCGCGGACCTCGTCGAGGACGTCTTCGGCCTGCCGTGCGTCGTCGTCCCCGACCCCGAGACCGGCACTCCGCTCGTGGTGCCGCGGCGGCGCGCGGCCTGACCCACGGGCCGGCTGGCTCCGGGCCGGGCCGAGGTCGCACGATCTGCCGCTTGCTCGGCGTCGGGACGACGGTTCGCGCGACCGCGGCGACGCGCACGCGGCGTGTCGCGCGACTTCGGTCACGTGCCGTCGCCGAGTGGTCACGACTCGTCGTGGGCCGGGCGCCGAGTGGTCACGAACCGTCGGCTGGCGGCGCCGCAGGCGACGGTCTGCGACCGCGTGCCGCGGGGTAGGCGGGGTGTTGTGACCGGCCGGCGCGTGCAGTGGGCGTGGGGCGCGGCGGCCTGGAGGCTCGGGGCGGCGCCGCCACGCGCCTCCAGGCTGTCGACTGGTCGCGTCTCGTCGCCTGGCCGCCCGCCGCCGAGTGGTCACGACTCGTCGTCGGCCGCGCGCCGAGCGGTCACGAACTGTCGGCTGGCGGCGCCGCAGGCGACGGTCTGCGACCGCTCGCCGCGCGCCCGGCGGGGTGTTGCGACCGGCGGGCGGGCGCGGTGGACGTGGGGCCCGGCGGCCTGGAGGCTCGGGGCGGCGGCGCCACGCGCCTCCAGGCCGTCGATCGGTCGCGTCCCGTCGCCTGGCCGGCCCGCCGCCGAGTGGTCACGAACTGTCGGCTGGCGGCGCCGCAGGCGACGGTCTGCGACCGCTCGCCGGGCGCCCGGCGGGGTGTTGCGACCGGCGGGCGGGCGCGCCGAGGTCGCACGATCTGCCGCCTGCCCGGCGTCGGGGCGACAGTTCGCGCGACCACGACGATGCGCACGCGGCGTGTCGTGCGACCGCAGCACACCCGCCCCGCCCCGCTCCCGCCCCGCACCCGCCCCCGTCAGCGGTAGCCGCCGTCCTCCAGGCCGGCCTCGACCTCGAACCGGTTCCGCAGGGGATCCCGCCCGGCGACGGCGTAGAGCAGCGGCATGAGCATCCCGTACCGGCGCCACTGCTCGACGTGCACCCGCTCGTGCCGGAGCACCCGCGGGCCGTCGTTGTCGCGGGTCAGGTACACCGAACCGACGCAGGTGCCGCCGCGCCGGAACACCCAGCGCGGCAGCCCCGTGCAGACGACGAGCCCGTCCTCCACCCGGATCCGCCCAGTCGACAGGGGGACGCCCACGGCGAGCCCGACGGCGGTCGCGAACACCCACCCCGCACGGGACACGGGGGAGTCGAGCAGCGGGTTGCGCACGCTCAGGCCGGGCGGCCGTACGTCTCGAGCAGGCGGAGCCAGATCTCGTTCATCGTTGGGTACGCCGGCACCGCGTGCCACAGGCGGTCGATCGGGACCTCGCCCACGACGGCGACGGTGGCGCCGTGCAGCATCTCGGCGACGTCCTGGCCGACGAACGTGACGCCCACGACGACCCCGCGGTCCTCGTCGACGACCATCTTCGCGCGGCCCGTGTAGCCGTCGGCCTGCAGCGAGGACCCGGCGATCGCACCGAGGTCGTACTCGACCGCGCGGACGTTCAGCCCCTGCTCGCGGGCCTTCGCCTCGGTCAGGCCGACGCTCGCGACCTCGGGGTCGGTGAAGGTGACCTGCGGCGAGGCTGCGTGGTCGGCGGTGGCGACGTGTGCACCCCACGGCTCGGTGTGCAGCGGCGTGCCCTGGTACCGGGCCGCGATCGCCTCGCCGGCGGCACGCGCCTGGTACTTGCCCTGGTGGGTGAGCAGGACGCGGTGGTTGACGTCACCCACGGCGTACAGCCAGTCGGTGCCGTGCACGAGCATGGTGTCGTCGACGTCGAGCCAGTCGCCCGCGGTCAGGCCGACGGTCTCGAGCCCGAGGTCACGCGTGTGGGCGGCGCGGCCGGTGGCGGCGAGCACCTCGCTCGTGATGACCGTTGTGCCGTCGTCGAGCTCCGTGGTGACGAGACCGTGCTCGTCGCGGTCGACCCGGACCGGGTTGACGCCGGTGCGGACGTCGACGCCGAGTTCGCGCAGGGAGTCGGCGACGAGTTCCCCGGCGAAGGGCTCCATGCCGCCGAGCAGACCGTGCCGGGCGACGAGGGTGACCTTCGCGCCGAGGGAGGCCCACGCGGTCGCGAGCTCCGAGCCGGAGACGCCGCCGCCGATGACGAGCAGGCTCTCGGGGACCTGCTGGGCGCTGGTGCCCTCGCGGGTGCCCCACGGCTTCGCCTCGGCGAGACCGGGCACCGGGGGCAGCGTGTGCAGGGAGCCGGTGACGACCGCGACGGCGGCGCGCGCGGTGTGCGTCTCGCCGTCCACGTCGATGGTCTTCGGGCCGGTGATGCGGGCGTGCCCGCGGATCAGGTCGATGCCGGCGGACTCGAGCCACGAGACCTGGCTGTCGTCCTTCCAGTCGGAGGTGAACGAGTTGCGGCGGGCGAGCACGTGGGCGGCGTCGAGCGTGCCGGTCACGGCCTGCTTCGCACCGTCGAGCCGCTTGGCGGCGGCGAGGGCGTGTCCGCTGCGCAGGAGGGCCTTCGAGGGCATGCACGCCCAGTAGGAGCACTCGCCGCCGACGAGCTCGGCCTCCACGATCGCGACCGACAGGTCGCGCTTCCTGGCGTAGTCCGCCACATTCTCGCCGACAGCGCCGGCTCCGATCACGATGAGGTCGTAGTCCGTCATGCTGCCGAGCGTACGCGGACCGGCAGGGGGTCCGCCGGTCGCGTCGTGCCCGTGGTCAGCCCACCCGGGAGGCGCTGGTCACCGCTCCGACGACGCGCAGGATCACGCCGAGGTCGTCCACCGCCCGGTCCGGGTCGACGGGGGCGAAACCGGTGAGCGCGGCGCCGACGAGGCGGCGGCCGCGCGTCGCGGCCTGGATGCGCTCGACGAGCGCTGCGCCGTCGAGGCCGAACGGGACGGGTTCGAGCAGCCCGTCGACCTCGGACGGGTCGAGGACGTCGAGGTCGACGTGCACGAAGACCGATGCGGCACCGGTCCGCTCGACCGCTGCGGCGAGGGCGTCCGGGGTTGCGGCGTCGACGTCGAGGTGCACGATCCCGGCCTTGTCGAGGGCGGCTCGTTCGGCGTCCTCGACCCCGCGGACCCCGGCGACGACGACCGAGGACGCCGGCACCACCGGCAGTCCGGGGAACAGGTCGTCGGGACGGTCGACCAGCAGGCGCAGGGCGGCGGTCTCGGCGGCGACGGGCTGTGCCCGGTTGAGCGCGCGGTACCCGCTGGACCCGGAGATGCGGACGAACGCGGTGTCCGGTGCGAGGGCAGCGGTCGCGCCGAGGACACTGGCGCCGTCACCGCCGACGACGAGCACCGGTTCGGTGGCGACGGCGGTTTCCTCGGCGACGCGTTCGGCGACGGCGAGCACCGAGGTGTAGCGGGCGACGGCGGTCTCGAGGCGGTCACCCGCTCCGGCCGGGACGTCGACCACGGTGGTGGACGCCCGGGGGAGGTCGGCCGCGATCGCCGACGCACCGTCCCCGAGGCGCATCGCGCGCGACGACGCCGAACCCTGCCACTGACCGACCACGAGGAAGTGCATCGTCTCAGTCTGTCAGCTGGGGTCCGGCGTCGTCAGGGCGTTCGTCAGATGCTCGAGGATCCGCCGGACTTCAGCGCGGCGAGCCGTGCCTCGACCTCGGCGTCCTTGCCGACGTCCTCGAGGCTCTCGAACTGTGCGTCGAGGCTCGACGACTGCAGCTCCTGCTGGCCGAGCACCTTCGCCTCTTCGCGGCGGACCTTCTCCTCGAAGCGGCCGAGGTCGCTCGTCGGGTCGAGCACGTCGATGTTGCCGAGGGCGTCGTTGACGCGGGACTGCGCCTCGGCGGTCTTCGAGCGGGCGACGAGGTTGTCCCGCTTCGCGCGGAGCTGCTCGAGCTTCTGCTCCATGCCGGCGAGACCGGTCTTGAGCTTCTCGACGGCCTCGTTCTGCGACGCCAGGTTCGGCTCCGCGTCCTTGACCTCCTGCTCGGCGGCGATCTGCTTGCCGATCGCGATCTTGGCGAGGTTGTCGAACTTGTCCGCCTCGGCCGACTTGCCCTCGGAGCGGTACTTGTCGGCTGCGGTGGAGGCGTTGGCAGCCTTCTGGCCCCACTCGACCGCGGCCTTCTTGTCCTCTTCGTGGTCCTGCTCGAGCAGGCGCACGTTGCCGATGGTCTGCGCGATCGCGGTCTTCGCGTCGGCGATGTTGTTCGTGTAGTCGCGGACGAGCTGGTCCAGCATCTTCTGCGGGTCCTCGGCGTCGTCGATGATCTGGTTGATGTTCGCGCGCACGAGGGTGGAGATGCGTCCGAAGATGGTCTGCTTGGCCATTGCTGTTCCCTTTCGTGGAAGTCCTGTGGACGGTGTTGTCGGGTCGTGTCTGGTTCTGGGTGCCGGGGGAGCGCGTCGGGTCAGAAGCGGCCGCCGCCGGAGAAGCCGCCGCCGTAGCTGCCGCCGCGACCGCCGAGCAGGCCGCCGAGGACGAGTCCGGTGACGAGGCCGCCGAGCTGGGCGCCGCCTCCGCCACCGCCCTGGCCGCCACCCCAGCCGCCGAGGTCGTCGTTGGCGGCGTCCATCGCGGCGGCCGCGTACTGCTCGGCCGCGCGGGCGGCGTTGAGCGCCTGGCCGGGGTTGCTCGGGGCGAGTTCGACGGCGTCGTCGTAGGCGCGCTGGGCCTCGGACAGCCGGGTCCGGGCGGTCGGGCCGATGCCGCCGCGGTGCAGTGAGACGTAGTCGCGGGCCTGGCTGATCCGGTTCCGGGCGTCGCGCAGGGCCGCGTCGAGCGCCTGGGTGGCGCGCTGGCGCTGTTCCTCAGCACCCCGTGCCGCGGCGATGGCCTGGTCGATCTCGGTGTTCGCCCGGGTCAGCGCGTCGACGGCCGCCACGGGGTCCTTCGGGTCGAGCCCCTGGCGGAGCACGGCCTCGGCGCGGGTGACCGCGGCGGCGAGGTCCGGCCCGCCCGAGCGCAGGCTGCGGGCGGCGGCGACGTCGCCCTGGATGTCGATGCGCATCGCCTCGGCGCGGGCGGTGGCCTCGTCGAAGGACTGCTCGGCGGCGAGTGCGCCGTCGGTGAGCTGCTGCACCTGGGCGAGCGCGTGCTGGGCGTCGCGCACGGCGACGACCGCCTCGCCCTTGTCGCCGGCGGCGATGGAGGCGGTGGCGGCGTTCGAGCGTTCGGTGGCGAAGGCGAGCACCTGGTGGGCCTGGTCGACGTTGTTCGCCACGGTGGCGAGGGTGCGGCCGGTGTAGCGGGCGCGGACGCGGTCGAGCGCAGCGGCGGCGGCTCCGACCGAGGCCGGTGCGGCGGCCACGGCCTGGGCGAGCGATGCGGCGGCGTCCTCGATGCCGTCCTCGAGCGAGCGGAGCTGGTCGAACGCCTCGGTCTGCTCCTCGATCGCGGCGTGCGCACGTTCGCAGATCACGATGATCTGGTTCGCCCACTCGGCGCGCTGCTGCGGAGTGTCGGGGATCTCGTCGTCGAGCTGCTGCCGGATCGTGAAGGCCTTGCGGACCTCGCGCTGGGCGGCCTGCACGGCGTCGGCGAAGGGCTTGGCGGCGTCGGGGCCGAACTGCGCGCTCGCGAACCCGACCTCTTGCTCGGCGGTGCGGAGTTCGTCGTCGATGGTGACCAGGGCGCCGCCGGCGGTGCGTTCGAGGTCGGCGAGCGAGGCTTCCTGCGCCTTGGTCGCCGCGGCGGTGCGGCGCTTGTTGCGGGTCCGGATGACCAGGACCACGACGACGAGCCCGACGACCACGACGAGCAGCAGGATCCACAGCCAGGTGAGGTCCACCGGGGCCTGCGACTGGGTCAACCCGTCGGCGAAGGCCACGGCGGCGCCGGCCCAGTCGCCCTGCTTGAGCTCGGGGAGCAGCGAGTCGTTGACGGCGTTCTCCACGTCGGACGAGGAGATCGCGGTCTCGTTCGTCTGCTGCACGTCGTAGTTCCGCTCGTCGACCGCGACCGAGAGCAGGATGCCGTCGGTGTCGATCTGGTTCTGCTCGAGCACGGCCCGGCCCCACTCGGTGTGGTCGGTGGGGTCGGTGAAGGACGGCACGAACACGACGTACAGCTGCGTCTGGGTCTCGGAGTACAGGTCCTGCACGGCCTGCTCGACCTTCGACTGCTGGGATGCGGTCAGCGCGTCGGCCTCGTCGAGGACGTACGCGCCGCCCAGGTCGACGGGCGCCGTGGCGTGGGCGGTCGCTGCCGGAGCCAGGACGATCAGCGTCGCGACGAGGGCGGCCATCACACGGCTCCACAGCCGCGTTGTCCCCCTGTGCCCGCTCGATCCGTCCGTGCCCGATCCGTGCTGGACCGCTCGCATCCGTCCTCCGTCCGTCGCCGGCCGGTACCCCGTGGCACCGCACCGGACCGCGCCACGAGTGCGCTGTCGCCCGGAGTCTATCCAGGCCACGCAGGGGCACCGCCAGACTCTGGGGGAACGCTCCGGACCGTGCTTCCTGTGGACGTCTTGTCCCCCGTACCGGGGTATGCTGGCGCCACTGTTCGAGGATGAACGGAAGGGGAAGAACGATGGAACGCACCACGAGCACCGAGGTCGTCCCGCTCGAGGACGGCTACCACCGGGTGTCGACTCCGGCGACGGGTGTGATCGGTTTCGTGCGCGAGCACGATGGCCGTTACGAGGTCCTGCGCGGACGAGTTCGCCAGGCGACCCGCTCCGAGGGGCAGTACAGCACCATGAACGTCGCGCTCATCGCGCTGACGCACGCCTGATCCGCTCTGGGCGCGACCACACGACCGACGGGCGCTGCCCCGGTCGGTGGGTCGCGCCTCCAGACCGTCACGGTGACGCTCCGGACGCCGGCTGCTGACCGCGCGGACGACCGGGAGGCCCTGGTCGCCGCCGTCGTGTCGGCGACCGGCGCCGAGCCGGTCGCGGTGCGCGCGGGGCGCGTCTGCCCGCACTGCGCGGGGACCGACCACGGTCGTCCGTGGGCGACCGTCGCGGGCGTCACGGTCGGCGTGAGCCTGTCGCGCGCACCGGGCGTCGTCGCCCTCGCGGTCGGACCGTCGGCACTCGGTGTCGACGTCGAACGGGTGTCGCGGGTCGCCGCCGCGCCGCTCGATGCATTCACTCCGGGGGAGCTGCTCCGGGCTGACGGAGACCCGGCGCTCCTCGCGGCAGCGTGGGCGGCGAAGGAAGCGGTGCTGAAACGCGACGGACGCGGGCTGCGCGTCGACCCGCTCGCGGTGGAGGTCGACGTGGCCGCCGGTACCGCCCGGTTGGAGGGTGCCGAACAACCGCTCACCGTGCTGTACCCCGCGCCAGATGTGGTGCTCGTGGTGGCGGCGGGTGGCCTGCACGTCGAGGTCGTCGGGGCGGTCAGCGGGGGAGCGTGAGCACCTCGGCGCCGTCCTGGGTGATCGCGATGGTGTGCTCGGTGTGGGCGGTCCGCGCTCCCGTGGCACTCCGGAGGGTCCACCCGTCGGGGTCGGTGACCAGGACGTCGGTGTCCGCCATCACCCACGGTTCGAGCGCGAGCAGGAGCCCGGGCCGGAGCGTGTAGCCGCGGCCGGGGCGCCCGGTGTTCGACACGTGCGGGTCCTGGTGCATGGTCGAGCCGATGCCGTGCCCGCCGAACTCGACGTTCACCGGGTAGCCCGCGGCTTCGAGCACGGTGCCGATCGCGTGGGACAGGTCACCGATGCGGGCGCCCGGTCCGGCGGCGGCGATGCCCGCGGCCAGCGCGCGTTCGGTGGCGTCGATGAGTGCGAGATCCTCGGGGCGTGCGGTACCGACGACGAAGCTGATCGCGGCGTCGGCGGCGATGCCGTCCAGGGACACCGCGAGGTCGAGGGTCAGCAGGTCGCCGTCCTGCAGCACCCGGTCGTGCGGCAGCCCGTGCAGGACGGCGTCGTTCACGGCCGTGCAGATGTGGTGGCCGAACGGGCCGCGGCCGAACGAGGGTGCGTAGTCGACGTAGCAGGAGTCGGCACCGGCGGCCTCGATCATCTGCTTCGCCCACCGGTCGATCTCGAGCAGGTTCGTGCCCACGCGGGTGCGTTCGCGCAGGGTCTGCAGGATCGTGCCGACGAGGGCTCCGGTGGCGCGGCCCTTGTCGACCTCGGCGGGGGTCAGGATCTCGATCACGCCGATGATCATACCGGTATTACTATGTGGTCATGGTCCGTCTCCCACTCCGTCCCGACGAGGTCGCACGCGGTCGTCGCCTCGGTGCGTTGCTCCGTCGTGCCCGTGGTCCGCGGTCGATCGTGGACACCGCCCTGGCCGCGGGGATCTCGCCGGAGACGCTCCGGAAGATCGAGACCGGTCGCATCGCGACGCCGGCGTTCTCGACGATCGCGTCGGTCGCGGGCGTGGTCGGATTGTCGCTCGACGCGGTGTGGTCCGAGGTCAGCTGCGACCCGGCGGACGGCGAGCTGGCGGGCTAGCCGGCGCGGCGGCGGAGCCTGCTGGCCGACGCGGCGGCGGAGCCTGCTGGCCAACGCGGCGGCGCCTGCTAGCCAGCGGGCAGTGCCGGCACCGACGCCTCGTCGATCCAGGGCCCGGTCACCGCACCGACGTCCGCGACGGAGCGGTCGGCGGCGTCCGCGAACGCACGGAGCACGTCGGGCACGGCCACGGATCCGTGTCGGTGCCGCTCGGTGATGCTCCGCAGCCCGGCGAAGAAGGCGTCGTCGCCGAACGTGCGGCGGACGGCGTGCAGGGCGAGGGCGCCGCGCTTGTAGACGCGGTCGTCGAACATGTCCTTCGCGCCGGGGTCACCGACGACCAGGTCCTCCGGCTGTTCGAGCAGTCCCTGCCGGTACCGCTCGGCCAGCTGGTCGGCGGTGTCTTCGCCGCGGTCCTCGGACCACAGCCACTCGGCGTAGCAGGCGAACCCCTCGTGCAGCCAGATGTCCTGCCACCGGGTGACCGTGACGGAGTTGCCGAACCACTGGTGGGCGAGCTCGTGGGCGATGAGGCGGTCGGTGCCGTGCTCGCCGTCGACGTGGTTCCGGCCGAACACCGCCAGGCCGTGGGCCTCGAGCGGGATCTCCAGGTCGTCGTCGGTCACCACGACGCCGTACGCCGCGAACGGGTACGGGCCGAACCGGTCACCGAACAGCGCGAGCATCTCCGGCACCTGGCCGAAGTCGGTCTTCACGGCGGCGGCGAGGTCGGCGGGGTGGTGCAGCGTGACGGGGACCCCGCTCGTGCGCAGCTTCGTGGTGCGGTACCGGCCGATCTGCACGGTCGCCAGGTAGGTCGCCATCGGCTCGGTGGTGGAGTAGGTCCAGCGGGTGCCGACGCGGTCGCGCTCCTTGGCGAGCAGCTCCCCGTTCGCCAGGACGTCGTACGCCGCCTCGGCCGCGATCTCGATCCGGTACGTGGCCTTGTCGTCGGGGCGGTCGTTGCACGGGAACCACGACGGCGCTCCCGTGGGCTGCGCGGCGACGATGACGCCGTCGGACAGTTCTTCCCAGCCGAGCTGCCCCCACGCACTCCGGACGGGGTGCGGGGTGCCGCGGTACCGCAGGTGCACGCTGAACACGGTGTCCGCGGCGATGGGTTCGGCCGGGGTGACCGTCACCTTGTGCGTCGCGGTCGAGACCTTCTTGGCCCGGTGTCCGTCGACGTCGACCCGGTCGACCGTGAGCCCGTGCAGGTCGATCACGACCTTGTCGAGCGGCTCGAGGGCACGCGCGGTGATCGTGGCGGTGCCGTCCAGGCGGTTCGTGGCGACGCGGTAGTCGAGACGGAGCTCGTAGTGCTCGGCACTCCACCGTCGGTCGCCGCTGTGCGGGGTGTACGGGTCTGCGGCGGGATCGGAGGGCACGGGGACAGTCAACCTCATGGCGCCGGTGGGGCTGTCACCGACGGGGCTGCCGATGTCCACGGAGCGATCGGGTTGCCGGACCAGCGGGAACCCGTCGGCACCTGCTCACCGCGCATCACGAGCGAGGACGGCCCGACGGTCGCCCCGGCACCGATGCCGGCCGCCGGCAGGACCACGCTGTGCGGCCCGAGCGTCGCACCCGCGTCGATCCGGACGGTGTCGAGCTGCATCACGCGGTCGTGGAACAGGTGCGTCTGCACGACCGTCCCGCGTGCCACCGACGCCCCGGAGCCGATGGTGACCAGGTCGGCCTCGGGCAGCCAGTACGTCTCGAGCCAGGTGCCGCGGCCGATCGTCGCACCGAGGCTCCGCAGCCAGACGGCCAGCGCGGGGGTGCCGGTGGCCTGCTCGGCGAACCAGGGCCGCGCGACGGTCTCGACGAAGGTGTCCTGCACCTCGTTGCGCCACACGAACGACGACCAGAGCGGGTGCTCCCGGGCGGTGATCCGACCGACGAACGCCCACTTCGCGATCGTCGAGACCACGGCGGCGACGGCACCAGCGGCGATGAGCACCGGTCCGGCGAGCAGCACCGTCCACCCGATCCCGACGGCCGACCAGAGCGCCAGCAGTGCTCCGGCCACGCCGAGCGCGATGGCGGCGGAGACCATCGGGGCCACCAGGCGCAGCAGCTCCCAGCAGCCGCGGGCGACCTTGAGCCGCCTGGACGGGCGGAACGTGCGCGCCTCGTCGAACTCCGTCGCCGCGCGCCGCAGCCGCACCGGGGGCGACCCGAGCCACGACGACCCGCGCTTGGCCTTCTTCGGCACCGCGGACAGCACCGCCACCAGGGCCTCGCGCGGCACCGAGCGTCCGGCCCCCGTCATGCCGCTGTTGCCGAGGAACGCCCGACGGCCGACCTTCGAACGACCGATCCGCACCCGACCGCCGCCGAGCTCGTACGTCGCCACCATCGTGTCGTCGGCCAGGAACGCCCCCGACGCGATCTGCGTCAACGCCGGGATGAGCAGCACCGTCGAGATCTCGGTGTCCCGACCGACCCGGGCGCCGAGCAGCCGCAGCCACACCGGCGTCACGAGCGAGGCGTACAGCGGGAACAGCAGGGTGCGCGCCGCGTCGAGCACCCGCTCGGTCGACCACACCTGCCAGCCGATCCGGGAGCGCACCGGGTGCCGTCCCTCGTGCAGGCCGATGCCGAGCAGCCGCACCGCGACCACCACCAGCAGCGCGTACACCGCACCGGCGACGACCGTCGCCAGGGGGACCGTCACCAGCGCACGGAGCACCGCGTCGCCCAGGGTCGACGCCCGCCCGACCAGGGCGAGGGCGACCAGCAGGCCGACCACGACACCGACCACCGGCAACCCGGCCACGGCCAGGGACCCGGCCCCGTACGCGAGCAGCCAGCGTCGTCGGGTCGCGGGGCGGGCCTCCCGGTCGTCACGAGCCGACCCGGTGCGCTCCGCAGGTGCCCCTGCCCAGCGTTCGCCCGCGGGCACCGGGCCGCCGACGGCGGAACCCGCCGTGATCTCGGCACCCGCACCGACGTGCGCCCCCGGCAGCAGCGTCGTCCGGCTGCGCACCACGGCGTCCTCGTCGATGCGGACGTGCCCCAGATGGAACACGTCGCCGTCGAGCCAGTGCCCGGCCAGGTCGACCTCGGGCTCGATCGAGGCGCGCTTGCCGATCGTGAGCATCCCGGTCACCGGCGGCAGCGTGTGCAGGTCGACGTCCCTGCCGATCCGCGCGCCGAGGGCCCGGGCGTAGTAGCTGATCCACGGGGCGCCCGCCGTCGAGGGGCCGTCGACCGCCTCGGCGATGCGCTCGGCCAGCCACACCCGCAGGTGCACGGAACCGCCACGGGGGTACGACCCGGGCCGGACCCCGGCGAGCAGCAGCCGCGCGAGCACCACCGTCAGCGCCATCTTGCCGATCGGCGTCACGAACACCAGGAGCGCCAGCACCAGCACCGGCCAGGGCAGCACCGGCAGGAACGGCAGCGTCGTCGCGTGCAGCACCGCGGCCACCAGGGCCGTCCACGTCAGCACCCGCAGCCCCCGGAGCACCTGCACCGGCAGCCCGAGCAGCGTCATCAGCAGCCCCGTCGCCGGAGGGACCGGGGTGACGTCGCGCGACGACGCCTCGACCGGGCCGGACTCGTCCAGCGCCGCCGCCAACGCCCCGATCCGCGGGTGGTCGTACACGTCCGCCACCGTCGTCGTCGGGAACCGCTCCCGGATGGCCGACACCAGCTGCGCCGCCGTCAACGACCCACCGCCGTGCGCGAAGAAGTCGTCGTCGACGCTCGCCACCGGCACCCCCAGGATCGCCGACCACCGCTCGGCGATCCACGCCACCGTGTCCGGCAGCATCGCCGCGTCCGAGGCACCGGGCAACGGCCACGGCAGCGCCGCGCGGTCGACCTTGCCCGACGTCCGCGTCGGCAGCGACTCCACCACGGCCACCAACGGCACCAACGCCGCCGGCAGCTCCTGCCGCAACCGGGCGTTCGCCGCAGCCACGTCCACCGTCGCCCCGGCCACCGGAGCCACGTACCCGACCAGCACCTGGTTGCCCGCCGGGGTCCGCTGCACCACCGCGGCCCCACCCGCCACGTCGTCCAGGGCCTGCAGCGCCGCGTCGATCTCCCCGAGTTCGATCCGCCGGCCACCGAGCTTCACCTGGTCGTCCGCACGCCCCTGGAAGACCAGCCCCTCGGGCTCGTACCGCACCAGGTCACCGCTCCGGTACGCCCGCTCCCACCCGAGCTCCGGGAACGGCGCGTACTTCTCCGCGTCCTTCGCCGGGTCCAGGTACCGCCCCAGCCCGACGCCACCGATCACGAGCTCACCGACGCCGCCCGGCTCCACCCGTTGTCCGGCACCGTCCACCACGGCCAGGTCCCACCCGTCCAGCGGCAGCCCGATCCGGATCGGCTGGCTCCCGTCGAGCAGGGACCCGCACGCCACCACCGTCGCCTCGGTCGGCCCGTACGTGTTCCACACCTCACGGTCACGACTCGCGATGCGCGCCGCCAGCTCCGGCGGGCACGCCTCACCACCGAAGATCACCAGCCGCACCTGCTCCAGCGCATCGTCCGGCCACAACGCCGCCAGCGTCGGCACCGTCGACACCACCGTGATCGTGTGCGCGATGAGCCACGGCCCCAGGTCCACCCCCGTCCGCACCAACGACCGGGGTGCCGGCACCAGCGCGGCGCCGTGCCCCCACGCCAACCACATCTCCTCGCACGACGCGTCGAACGCCACGCTCAGCCCCGCCAGCACCCGGTCACCCGGACCGATCGGCGCCGCCTGCAGGAACATCCGCGCCTCGGCGTCCACGAACGCCGCTGCACTGCGGTGGGTGACCGCCACACCCTTCGGGACCCCGGTCGACCCGGACGTGAAGATGATCCACGCGTCGTCGGTCTCACGGGGGAGTTCGGCGCTCGCCGTAGGGTCCGTCACCGGCAGCTCCGTGCCGTCGCGGTCGCGCAGGACACCGCCCGCGCCGATCACCCCGACGACACCGGCCTCGCCGAACACCAGGGTGGCGCGCTCCTCGGGGTCGTCCGCGTCGACCGGCACGTACGCGGCTCCGGCGGCGAGCACGGCGAGGATCGACAGGTACAGGTCACGCCCGCCGGAGGGGATCCGCACCCCGACCCGGTCGCCCCGTCGGACACCGCGGCGGGCCAGATCGTCGGCCTGCGCGCGCACGAGGTCGAGCAGGGCGGCGTAGTCGACGCTGCCGGCGGGGTCCTCGAGCGCCGTCGCGTCCGGGTGGGTCGCCGCGGTCGCCGCCAGGACGTCGAACAGGGTCCGTGGGGCGGGTGCGTCGCCCCCGCGGGCGAGTTCGAGCTGCGCGTTCCCGGTGCCGATGGTCATCGAGGCCTCTTCCCGGTCGCGTGCGGGACGACCGGCCCGTGATCCTAGAGGGTCGAGGTGTCCTGCTCGGGAACGGACGGTGCCGTACCGGTCGGTCCGAGTGCCGCAGCGGACGGTTCGAGTGCCGCACGGGCCGCGTCGAGCGCCGTCGCGATCCCGACCGAGTCGTCCAGCGAGTGCACCGGGGACTCCGTGCGACCGTCCGCCACGTACTGCGCGAGCGCCGCCGCCTGCCACACGAGTCCCTGACGGCCCCGCAGCCCCGTCGGCTCCGCCCAGTGGTCCTCCCCACCCGGGTGGTGCACCGCGAACGACGCCGGGAACACGAAGTGGTCGGTGTACCGGACCGTGGCCCGGCTCCCGGCGATCACCGCCAGCCCCGGCGTCCACGCCGTCATCGACGTGGTCACCACCGCCTGCGCGCCACCCTCCGCCGTCGACACCGTGACGGACTGGAGGTCCACCCCGCGATCCGAGACCGCCCCCGTCGTGCTGCTCGTCACCGGGGCGCCGGTGGCGAACCGTGCGAACCAGTGCCCGTAGACACCGGCGTCGAGGAGGGCACCCCCACCTGCGGCGGGATCGAACATCCGGTCCGCCGGGTCCGGGTCGTGCGGCCACCCGACGTCGACCGTCGCGAGCCGGACGTCGCCGAGGACCCCGTCCGCGAGCAGACGGGCGACGACGGTCGTGCCCGGCAGGTACCGGGTCCACATCGCCTCCATCGCGAGGACGCCCGCGGCCCGTGCGGCGTCGGCGAGGGTGCGGGTGTCCGCCGCCGAGGTCGTCATCGGCTTCTCGACGAGCACGTGCTTGCCGGCGGCGATCGCGAGCAGCGCGTGCCCGAGGTGCTGCGGGTGCGGCGAGGCGACGTAGACCACGTCGACGGACGGGTCCGCCACGAGGGCCTCGTACGACCAGTGCACACCGGGCACGCCGTGGCGGGCGGCGAAGGCCGCGGCACGCTCGGGGGAGCGGGACCCGACGGCGACGACGCGCTGGTCGGAGTTCGCGTGCAGCGTCGCCGTGAAGTCGTTCGCGATCTCCCCGGGGCCGATCACACCCCACCGGAGCACGGGGCCGCCCCGCAGCGCGTGGACTCCGGGCACCGGGAACGTCATCGTCATGCCGGAACGCTACCGGGATGCTCCGGACCCGGTTGTGCGGCTCCTCGCCCCGGAACCGACCCGCATCGAGTCATCCGACCCAATCGCCCCGTGGGACCGTCGATGAGAATCGGATTCCACGAACCGCCGCAGGTCGCGGCGTCGGGAACCCGAGGAAGGTCGTCACCGATGCCCGCCCAGCCACCTCCCCACATCGACCGGGACGTGCGGTACTCGGACCAGCACGACGCCCTGGTCCTCGACGTCCACAGCCCGGGCACCGGATCGCCCCCGAGCACCGCCGCCGTCGTGCTCGTGCACGGTGGCGGCTGGTTCCGCGGGGACAAGTCCAAGGAGGACGGCCTGTCCGCCCGACTCGTCGAAGCCGGGTACACGGTCTTCGTCCCGAACTACCGGCTGGCACCGACGGACGTGTTCCCCGCGAGCAGGGACGACGTGCTCACCGCCTACGAGTGGGCGCTGCAGTCCGACGTCCCCTTCGACCGGAACAAGGTCGCCTTCTTCGGCGGGTCGGCCGGCGGGAACCTCGCCGTCGAGGGCGCCATCGCGACCGGCCGTCCCTCCGTGAGCTGGTCCGGGATCTTCGGCCTCGCCGAGATCATCCGGGCGACGGACGGCACGGTCTCCGCGGCGCCGACGACGCAGGACCTCGACGCGATGCGGAGCGCCGACATCGACCAGACCGGGCGGGACGACCCGTTCCTCCGCTGGGTGATCCTGCAGGAGGTCGGCGGCGACCGGTCGGCGCTCGCCGCGGCGTCCACGATCGAGCACGTGACGGCGTCGACGGGCCCCGTCTACCTCGCCAACTCGCTGGACGAGTGGGTCCCGCGGTCGGACCCGATCGCCCTGCAGGCCGCGCTCGCCGCGGTCGGCGTCCCGAACACGCTGCAGCTGATCCCCGGTCTCCGGCACGCCGAGGGCTACACCGACCACGCGCTGCCCGGATCGCTCACGTTCCTCGCGCAGACGCTCGGGGTCGAGCACCGCTGAGCGGCGCGCGACGAAGGAAGACCCCCGTGCACGACGACTCCACAGCTCCGCTCCCGATCGGCCCGGTCGGCAACGTCTTCCTGTTCGTCGACGACCTCGACGCCGCGGTCGCCTGGTACGCGGCCAGGCTCCGCCGCGAACCGGTCGTGCGCGGTGGCGCGCTCGTCGCGTTCGACATCGACGGCGTCCGTCTCACGCTGCACCGCACCGACGAACTCAACACGCCGGGGCCGTCCGGCACGGTGCCGTACTGGACGGTGGCCGACGTGGACGCCGTCGTCGAGGACTGGGTCGCCAACGGTGCCGTTGCGCACCGGGGCCCGAAGACGGTGTTCACGGGAGAGCGGCTCTGCCAGCTGCTCGATCCCTTCGGGAACCTCTTCGGCGTCCGCGCCGAGAAGCGCTGACCGACGAACCCGGAGGAATCTCAACGGGGAAGGTCGCCGGAGGTGACATCGCGCGCAGCCGCCTGAGCGAAGCGAAGACAACCGCTTGCGCGGAGATGTGACTGTGCCCCCAGGAGGATTCGAACCTCCGCCCCTGCCTCCGGAGGGCAGTGCTCTATCCCCTGAGCTATGGGGGCCAAGGGGTGTCAACAACCGTAGCAGGTCCGGCGGGTGGTCCTGGACAGCGCGTGTCGCGCCGTGGACGTGCCGTCGGCACGGCCGGGAGGCGCGGTGCGGGCCCGCCACGGGCCTCCCGTCCGCTCCGTGCGTCCGTCGAGATCCCGTGCGAGGTTCCGCGTTCCGTGCGGCGCTGCAAGCGCGCACCACGCGCGCAATCTCGTACCGGACGGCGGACCCGGCACGGTGCGAGCGTCGTGAGCTGGTGCGAGGTTCCGCGTTCCGTGCGGCGTTACAAGCGCACACCACGCGCGCAACCTCGCACCAGGCGGCGGGCCCGACACGGTGCGTGGCTGCTATCGACGGGAGGCGCGGTGCGGGCCCGCAACGGCCCTCCCGTCCGCACCGTGCGTCCGTCGCGATCCCGTGCGAGGTTCCGCGTTCCGTGCCGCGTTGCAGGCGCGCACCACGCACGGAAGTTCGCACCAGATGGCGGACCGGGCACCGTGCGAGCGTCACGAGCCGGTGCGAGGTTCCGTGTCCCGTGCGGCGCTGCAAGCGCGCACCAGGCACTCAACCTCGCACCAGATGGCGGAGCCGGCACGGTGCGTGGTCGCCGCCGGCCTGGAGGCGCGGTGCGGACCCGGCACGGGCCTCCCGTCCGCACCGTGCGTCCGTCGCGATCCCGTGCGAGGTTCCGCGTTCCGTGCAGCGCTGTGAGCAGCGCACCACGTGCGCAACCTCGCACCAGACGGCGGCGGCCTCGCACGGTGCGCGGGGCCGCGCGCGTCAGCCCGCGGGCGTCGCCGTCGCCGACGCGGACGGCTGCAGCGCGGCCCGCACCGCGTCCACGACGGGCTGCGCCCCACCCGGCTCGGTGAACAGCGTCGACTGCGCGGTGATCCAGTACGGGTCGGCGAAGGCGTCCGCGCGGCCGAGGTCGCCGCTCAGGGCGAAGTAGCCCTCCACGCGGTAGGTGGGGACGGACCCGCCCCGCTCGTACAGGGCGTCCTTCAGGTTCGTGAGCGACTTCTCAGGCAGGTCGGCGACGGCGAGCGTGATCGCCGTGGCGTCCGCGTCGGTGCTGACGAACCGGCAGACGCGGCCCTGCTGCTTCGCGATGGTCGCGGCGGGGGAGCCCTTCGCCGGGGTGAAGGAGTCGTCGAGCTCGAAGGTCTGCCCGTAGACCGACAGTGCGCTGGTCGGCAGGAGCTCCGCGCAGGTCTGCGACACCGGCTTGCCCGCCGGGGTCGCGGTGGCCGACGGGGTGCTGTCCCCGCCGCCCGAGCACCCGGCGAGCACGACGGCTGCTGCGGTGGTGAGGGTGGCGACGGTGAGCGCCCGGGCACGGCTGCGGGGGGTCATCCCGACATGATGCTGCATCGACCGGTGCGGACCTGGGCGTCCCGGTAGGATCGGTCCTCGTGACTCCTGCCGAACTCTCCGCCGCGTACCTGTCGATCCTGACCGGGATCGTCGAGCGCCGAGGCGCGTCCGAGACCGTGACGATCGAGGAGTCCCACGTGGTGCTCGAGCGTCCGAAGAACCGCGCCCACGGCGACTGGGCCTCGAACGCCGCCATGCAGCTCGCGAAGCGGCTCGGCACGAACCCGCGCGAGCTCGCGACCGAGATCGCCGGTGAGCTGACCGAGCTCGATGGTGTGGACTCCGTCGACGTGGCCGGCCCCGGCTTCATCAACATCACGCTCGAGGCGGCCGCCGCTGGCGAGATCGCGCGCACCATCGTGGACGGCGGCGAGTCCTTCGGCACCGGCGACCTGTACGACGGCGTCCGGATCAACCTGGAGTTCGTCTCCGCCAACCCCACCGGCCCGATCCACATGGGCGGCGTCCGCTGGGCCGCGGTCGGCGACAGCCTGGCCCGCGTGTTCCAGGCGCAGGGTGGGCTCGTCACCCGCGAGTACTACTTCAACGACCACGGCGCGCAGATCGACCGGTTCGCCCGCTCCCTCGTCGCCAGCGCACTCGGTGAGCCCACGCCCGAGGACGGCTACGGCGGCGCCTACATCGCCGAGATCGCCGCACGGGTCATCGCGACCCTCGAGCCGGGCATCGACGTCCGCGACCTGCCGCGCGACGAGGCTCAGGAGCTCTTCCGTCGCGAGGGCGTCGACTTCATGTTCGCGGACATCAAGTCGTCGCTGCACGACTTCGGCGTCGACTTCGACGTCTACTTCCACGAGAACGCCCTGCACGAGTCGAAGGCCGTCGAGCGTGCGATCGCCCGGCTGCGGTCGGCCGGCGTGATGTACGAGGCCGAGGGTGCCGAGTGGCTCCGCACGACCGACTTCGGCGACGACCGCGACCGCGTCGTCATCAAGTCGGACGGCGAGCCCGCGTACATCGCCGGCGACCTGGCGTACTACCTCGACAAGCGCGAGCGCGGGTTCGAGCGGAACCTGATCATGCTCGGCGCCGACCACCACGGCTACGTCGGCCGGATGATGGCGATGTGCGCCGCGTTCGGGGACGAGCCGGGCAAGAACCTCGAGATCCTGATCGGGCAGATGGTCAACCTGCTCAAGGACGGCGAACCGATGCGCATGTCGAAGCGCAACGGCACCATCGTCACGATGGAGGACCTCGTCGACGCCGTCGGTGTCGACGCCGGCCGGTACGCCCTGGTCCGGTTCGCCAGCGACACCGCGATCGACATCGACCTCGACCTGCTCACGAAGCGCACGAACGACAACCCCGTCTTCTACGTGCAGTACGCCCACGCCCGCACGCAGTCGGTGGCCCGGAACGCCGCGGCGGCCGGGGTCGACCGGTCGGTGTTCGACGCCTCGCTGCTGACCCACGAGTCGGAGAGCGCGCTCCTCGGAGCCCTCGCCGAGTACCCGCGGGTGGTCCGGCACGCCGCCGAGCTGCGCGAGCCGCACCGCATCGCGCGGTACATCGAGCAGCTCGCCGGCCTCTACCACCGCTGGTACGACTCCTGCCGTGTCACGCCCCTCGGCGACGAACCCGTGACCGACCTGCACCGCACGCGCCTGTGGCTGAACGACGCCACCGGCCAGGTCGTCCGGAACGGCCTCGGCCTGCTCGGCGTGTCGGCGCCGTCCCGCATGTAGCGGCACTCCTTCCGCAAAACACCGGTGTTCGCGCACCGAACACCAGCATTCCGCGGTGTCGAGCGCGAACACCGGTGTTTTGCATCCCTGCAGCCGCCGCGCCGGACGCGCACCGGGCCTCCAGGCAGGCTGCCGGGACGGACTGGCAGGGTGGGACGCATGCCCGCAGCCACCGAACGCCCCACCACGCGCCGCCGCTGGCCCGTCGTCCTGCTCGTGGTCGTCGTCGTGCTCGCCGCCCTCGTCGTCGTCGCCGAGTTCGTGCTGCGCGGCGTCGTCGACCGGATCATCGCTCAGCAGGTCGAGCAGTCGCTGCCGGACGGCACGACCGGCGAGGTCGACGCCCACGCCGAGGGCATCGTCATCCCGCAGCTCATCAGCGGCACGCTCGACCGCGTCGAGATCTCCTCGGCGAAGCTCACGGTGGACGGCATCCCGCTCGCCGCCGACGTCACCGCGCAGGACGTGCCGGTGGACGGCAAGGGTGACGTCCGCGACGTCGACGGCACGGTCACCCTGGCGTCGTCGAGCGTCAAGGACCTGGCGAAGTACAGCCCGCTGTTCGACCGGCTGAACCTGGTCGACGGCGGCGTGGAACTGACGGGGTCGTCGTCGGTGCTCGGCTACGACATCACCTACGCGGCCAAGGGTGCCGTCGTCGCGCAAGACGACGGCCGTGGCATCTCGATCACCCCGGAGAGCGTCCGGATCACGAACTCCGACCTCGGCCTGAAGGTCGACTCGATCCCGGGCGTCACCGGCGTCCCGGTGCAGGTCTGCACCGCGCAGTTCCTGCCCGAGGCGCTGCGGGTGCGCTCGCTCGACGTGTCGAAGTCGGACGCGACGGTCCGCATCACCGCGGACGCGCTGCCGCTCAACGAGGACGGCCTGCGGACGGTCGGCAGCTGCGGCTGAGCGGACGGGTGCGTAACGCGGCCTGGAGGAACGGCTCGCGTCGGTAGGATCGGGTCCCGTGAGCGAGAACCCCCTTGCACCGCCGCGGCTGCGGTTCCCGACGGACGCCTCCGAACTGGTGGACCGCATCTGGCCCGCGTCCGCGACGCGGACCGACGACGGCACCCTGGCGATCGGCGGCATCAGCGCGACGGACCTGGTCGCGCAGTTCGGGACGCCCCTGTACGTCGTCGACGAGCGTGACGTCCAGTCCCGTGCCGTCCGTGTGCGGAACGCGTTCGCCGAGGCGTTCGAGCGCATCGGCAGCCACGCGCACGTCTACTACGCCGGCAAGGCCTTCCTGACGACGCAGGTCGTCGCGTGGATGGCCGAGGCCGACCTGCGCGTGGACGTCTGCACCGCCGGTGAGCTCGCGGTCGCCCTGGCCGGCGGCATCGACCCCGGCCGGCTCGGCTTCCACGGCAACGACAAGTCCGACGCCGAGATCGCCCGCGCGGTCGAGGTCGGCATCGGCACGATCGTGCTCGACAGCCACGAAGAGGTGCAGCGCGTCGCCCGTGCCGCCGCCGACGCCGGGGTCGTGCAGCGGGTGCGCATCCGGATCAACACCGGTGTGCACGCGTCCACCCACGAGTACCTGGCGACCGCCCGCGAGGACCAGAAGTTCGGCATCCCGCTCTCCGAGGCCGTCGAGGCCGCGGCAGCCGTCCGCGCTGAACCCTCGCTCGCCTTCGTCGGGCTGCACTCGCACATCGGCTCGCAGATCTTCGACGACGCCGGCTTCCGCGAGGCCGCACGTCGACTCATGGACGTGCACGCGACGCTCGTGGCCTCCGGTCCGGTGCCCGAGCTGAACCTCGGCGGCGGCTGGGGCATCGACTACACCGAGGCCGACTCGGCCTTCGCCCCCGAGGACGTCGCCGAGGCACTGGCCACGATCATCGGCGAGGCCTGCGCCGAGCGCGGCATCCCGGTGCCGGACATCGCCGTCGAGCCGGGCCGCTACATCATCGGCCCGCCCGGGGTGACGCTCTACCGCGTCGGCACGATCAAGCCCGTCACGCTCGAGACCGAGGACGGCGGCAGCGCAACCCGCACGTACGTCTCGGTCGACGGCGGGATGAGCGACAACATCCGTCCCGCCCTGTACGGCGCCGACTACACGGCCCGGCTCGCCCGCACCTCGGACGCACCAGCGGTGCTGAGCCGCGTCGTCGGCAAGCACTGCGAGAGCGGCGACGTCGTGGTGAACGACGAGTACCTGCCCGGCGACGTGCAGCGCGGTGACCTGCTCGCCGTCGCGGCCACCGGGGCCTACTGCTGGGCGCTGTCGAGCAACTACAACCACGTGGGCCGCCCGCCGGTCGTCGCCGTCGCGGACGGCACAGCCCGTATCCTCGTGCGGGGCGAGACGATCGACGACCTCCTCGCCCGTGACACCGGGGTCGCCGCCGTGCCCGCCGACGGCACCGGCCGCTGACCCCCGACCCGACCGGGTCCGCCCACCCCGCAGGGCGCACCCCCACCGACAGGAACCGCTACCAGATGATCGAATACCGCAACGTCCGTGTCGCGCTGCTCGGGGCCGGCTCGGTCGGTTCCCAGGTCGCGCGACTGCTCCTCGAGCACGGCGACGAGCTGGCCTCGCGCGCCGGTGCCGGGCTGGAGCTGGTCGGGATCGCCGTGCGCGACGTGGACGCCCAGCGCGACGTCGACCTGCCGGCGGAGCTCTTCACCACGGACGCGGCATCGCTCATCCTCGGCGCGGACATCGTCGTCGAGCTCATCGGCGGCATCGAGCCGGCGCGCACCCTCGTGCTCCAGGCCCTGCAGTCGGGCGCGGACGTCGTCACCGGCAACAAGGCGCTGCTCGCGACCCACGGCCCGGAGCTCTTCGCCGCGGCCGAGCAGGTCGGTGCGCAGCTCTACTACGAGGCCGCCGTGGCCGGGGCGATCCCGATCATCCGTCCGCTGCACGACTCGCTCGCCGGTGACCGCATCGTCCGGATCATGGGCATCGTCAACGGCACCACGAACTTCATCCTCGACCTGATGGACCGCAAGGGTTCCACGTTCGAGGACGCCCTGGCCACCGCGACGGAGCTGGGCTACGCCGAGGCCGACCCGACCGCCGACGTCGAGGGCTACGACGCCGCGCAGAAGGCCGCGATCCTGGCCTCGCTGGCGTTCCACACCTCGGTGCCGCTCGCCGCCGTGCACCGCGAGGGCATCACCGACGTCACGATCGACCAGGTCCGCGCCGCCCGCAAGGCCGGCTACGTCGTGAAGATCCTGGCGACCGCCGAGCGGCTCACCGACGAGGACGGCCGCGAGGGCGTCAGTGCCCGTGTCTACCCGGCTCTCGTGCCCGAGTCGCACCCGCTCGCGAGCGTCCATGGTGCGAAGAACGCCGTGTTCGTCGAGGCCGAGGCCGCCGGCGACCTGATGTTCTACGGCGCGGGTGCCGGTGGCGTCGAGACGGCCTCGGCGGTCCTCGGCGACCTGGTCTCCGCGGCCCGTCGGCACGTCATCGGCGGCCCGGGTGTCGCCGAGTCGACGCAGTCCGAGCTGCCGGTGTTCCCGATCGGCACCGTCCGCACGAGCTACCAGATCACCCTGCACGTCACGGACGCCCCCGGCGTGCTGTCGACGGTCGCCGGCGTGCTCGCGAAGCACGGCGTCAGCGTCGAGACGGTCGAGCAGACCACCACCGGCGCAGCCGAGGGGACCGCGACGCTCGTCATCGGCACCCACCTGGCGCGCGAGGCCGACCTGGCCGACACCGTCGTCGCCCTCCGCGGCGAGGACGTCGTCCTGGACGTCACCAGCGTCCTGCGCGTCGTCGGTCGCTGACGCGACCACGGGCCTCCAGGCCGACCAGCCGGCCCACCCAGCCGCACCACCACCAGATCCACCCCACCGGACAGAGAGAGAAGCCTGATGGCCCACCAGTGGCAGGGAGTCCTGCGCGAGTACGCCGACCGACTCGACGTGACCGAGGCGACGCCCATCGTCACGCTCGGTGAGGGCGGCACGCCGCTCATCCCGGCTCGTCGGCTCTCCGAGCGCACCGGCGCCGAGGTCTACGTGAAGTTCGAGGGCATGAACCCGACGGGTTCGTTCAAGGACCGCGGCATGACGATGGCGATCTCGAAGGCAGTCGAGCACGGCGCGAAGGCCGTCATCTGCGCCTCGACCGGCAACACCAGCGCCTCGGCCGCGGCGTACGCCACGCACGCCGGCATCACCGCTGCGGTCCTCGTGCCCGAGGGCAAGATCGCCATGGGCAAGCTCAGCCAGGCCGTTGCCCACGACGCCCAGCTGCTGCAGGTGCAGGGCAACTTCGACGACTGCCTCGACATCGCCCGCGACCTGGCGGCGAACTACCCGGTGCACCTCGTCAACTCCGTCAACAACGACCGCATCGAGGGGCAGAAGACCGCCGCGTTCGAGGTCGTCGACGTCCTCGGTGACGCACCGGACTTCCACTTCCTGCCCGTCGGCAACGCGGGCAACTACACCGCGTACTCGCGCGGCTACCGCGAGGACGTCGCCGCCGGCCGCAGCACCAAGCTGCCCCGCATGTTCGGGTTCCAGGCCGCGGGTTCCGCCCCGATCGTGCACGGCGAGGTCGTCCGGCACCCCGACACGATCGCGTCGGCGATCCGCATCGGCAACCCGGCCTCGTGGCAGTTCGCGCTCGAGGCGCGGGAGGAGACCGACGGCTACTTCGGTGCCATCACCGACGAGGCCATCCTCGCCGCACACCGCATCCTGTCCGCCGAGGTCGGCGTCTTCGTCGAGCCCGCATCGGCCATCGGCGTCGCCGGGCTCCTCGAGCGTGCCGACGCCGGTGTCGTGCCGAAGGGCGCGAAGGTCGTCATCACGGTCACGGGCCACGGCCTGAAGGACCCGCAGTGGGCCCTCCGCACGCCGGACGGCGGCGAGGTCACCCCGACGAGCGTGCCGGTCGACACGAAGTCGATCGCCGACGTGCTCGGTCTGGTCAGCGAGCAGTGATCTCCGACCGCTCGTCCGGACCGGGAGAGGGCATGACCGCCCGCAGTGCTGTACCGGCCGGACGGGCGGTCCGAGCGCTGCCGACCGGATCGGCGGTCCGCGTCCGGGTGCCGGCCACGTCGGCGAACCTCGGCCCCGGCTTCGACTCGCTCGGCCTCGCGCTCTCGCTCTACGACGAGGTCGTGGTGCGTGTGCGCTCCGAACCCGGCGCGACCGTCACGGTCGAGGGCGTCGGTGCCGGTGAGGTCGCCACGGACGACACGAACCTCGTCGTCCGTGCGGTCCGCCGTGGCCTGGAGCACGCCGGTGTCGACCAGCCCGGTCTCGAGCTGCACGCCACGAACGCGATCCCGCACGGCCGCGGTCTCGGTTCCTCCGCTGCGGCGATCGTCGCCGGGCTGATGGCGGCCCGTGGGCTCCTCGAGGGCATCGTCGACCTGGACGCCTCGACGCTCCTGACCCTGGCCACCGAGATGGAGGGCCACCCGGACAACGTCGCGCCGGCGCTCTTCGGCGGCCTGACGATCGCGTGGATGACCGCCGAGGGCCCGGCCTACAAGCGGCTCCTGGTGCACCGCGGTGTCGCCCCGGTGGTGTTCGTGCCGACCTCGACGCTCTCGACCAAGCTCGCGCGCTCCCTGCAGCCCGAGCAGGTCCCGCACGCCGACGCCGCGTTCAACGTCTCCCGCTCGGCGCTGCTCGTCGCGGCGCTCATCCAGAGCCCCGAGCTGCTGCTCGCCGCGACCGAGGACCGTCTGCACCAGGCCTACCGCGCCAGCGCCATGCCCGAGACCGACGCCCTGATCCGGTTGCTCCGGCAGCACGGCCTCGCCGCGGTGGTCTCCGGTGCCGGGCCGAGCCTGCTCGTCCTCGGCAGCGACCCGGCACAGCGCCTGACCGCCGCCGAACTGGTGCAGCGACACGCCGAATCCGACTGGCGGCCGCTCATGCTGGCCGTCGATCTCGGTGGTGCTACAGTGGCAGCGCACTCGGCGCTCGAAGCCGAACCCGCGTAACCGTACGGATCGCTCGTCCTCAGGACAGCTCCTGCGTCGTCGCAGGGTCCGGTGCGCGAGTGTGCATCTCTTTCTGATCACCGAATCCCGATCCGTCGTCTGAACGGCGGTCGATGCTCACCCTGCATCCGGGACGGTGGAAACTCTCCGCGTTCTGCGGTTCGAAAGGAAACACCGACCTTGACCGACAACAACTCCGCCCAGGTGGAGATCCCCAGCGACCTGCGTGCCCTCCGTCTCCCGGAGCTCCAGCGCATCGCCTCCTCGCTCGGCATCACCGGGCTCTCCAAGCTCCGCAAGGGCGACCTGATCGCCTCCATCGAGGACAAGCGTCCCGTCGAGGAGACGCCGGCCGCCCCGGCCGCCGCCGCCGTCGCCGAGACCCCCGCCGAGCCGGCCGCCACCGAGCAGCCGACCCTGCCGGAGCCCGCCGAGACCCCCGCGCAGCCCGCTGCCGAGGCCCCCGTCGCCGACCCCGAGGCCCCCGCCGAGTCGGCAGCCCCGAGCCGTGCCCGTCGTTCGCGCCGCGCATCGTCCGGCGGCACCGTGAACGCCGCGCCGACCTCGGCCGCCGAGCACACCAACCACGGCCAGACCGGCACCGAGGACCTCCTCGCCGGGCTCGACCAGGTCCGCGCCGAGAAGGACGCCCAGGAAGCCGCGCAGTCCGGCTCCCAGCGCCGTGGCCGTGGCCAGCGGAACGCCGAGCAGCGTGGCACCGACCAGCGTGGCACCGAGCAGCGTGGCGCCGACCAGCGCGCCGCCGACCAGGGCCAGCAGGCGTCGGCACCCGCCGAGGCCGAGCAGCCGAGCCAGGCGGGCCAGCAGGGCCAGCAGGCCCCGACGTCCGCCGTCCAGGCCGACCAGGACCAGAACGAGTCCGGCGACCAGAACGACCAGGGCGACCAGAACTCCGAGCAGGGCGAGGGCGGCTCGCGTCGCGGTCGTCGCAGCCGTGGTCGCGGTCGTGGCCGTGGCCAGAACGCCGAGAACGGCGAGCAGCAGAACGGCGCCGAGCAGCAGAACGGCGGCCAGAACGGCGGCCAGAACGCCGGCCAGCAGAAGCAGAACGGTGCCGACCAGCAGAACGGCGGCCAGCAGAAGCAGAACGGCGGCGAGCAGCAGAACGGCCAGGAGAACGGCGGCCAGAAGCAGAACGACCAGCCGAAGCAGGCCGAGGCCAAGCAGGACGACAAGGCCGACCAGAAGCAGCAGCAGAACAACGGCCAGCAGAAGCAGCAGACGAGCGGCCAGCAGAAGCAGCAGCAGCAACAGCACGCCGACGAGGCCGAGAGCGGCCGCAGCCGTCGCCAGCGCGACCGCAAGCGCGGCCGTGGCGGCCAGAACGACGACTTCGAGCCCGAGGTCACCGAGGACGACGTCCTGATCCCGATCGCGGGCATCCTCGACGTCCTCGACAACTACGCGTTCGTCCGCACCACCGGGTACCTGCCGGGCCCGAGCGACGTCTACGTCTCCCTCGGCCAGGTGAAGAAGTACCACCTGCGCAAGGGCGACGCCGTCGTCGGTTCGATCAAGCAGCCGCGTGACGGCGAGCAGCAGAGCCGCCAGAAGTACAACGCGCTCGTGGCCGTCGAGTCGATCAACGGCCAGTCCGCCGACGAGGCCGCGGCCCGCGTCGACTTCAACGACCTCACCCCGCTGTACCCGAACGAGCGCCTGCGCCTCGAGACTGAGCCGGGCAAGCTGTCGACCCGCATCATCGACCTCGTGTCGCCGATCGGCAAGGGCCAGCGCGGTCTCATCGTGTCCCCGCCGAAGGCCGGCAAGACCGTCGTGCTGCAGGCCATCGCGAACGCCGTCGCCAAGAACAACCCCGAGGCGCACCTGATGGTCGTCCTCGTCGACGAGCGGCCCGAAGAGGTCACCGACATGCAGCGCACGGTGAAGGGCGAGGTCATCGCCTCGACCTTCGACCGTCCCGCCGAGGACCACACCACCGTCGCCGAGCTCGCCATCGAGCGTGCGAAGCGCCTGGTTGAGCTGGGCCACGATGTCGTGCTGCTGCTCGACTCGATCACCCGCCTGGGCCGTGCGTACAACCTGTCGACCCCGCCGTCGGGCCGTGTGCTCTCCGGTGGCGTCGACTCGGCGGCGCTCTACCCGCCGAAGCGCTTCTTCGGTGCCGCGCGCAACATCGAGGACGGCGGCTCGCTGACCATCCTCGCGACCGCGCTCGTCGAGACCGGCTCCAAGATGGACGAGGTCATCTTCGAGGAGTTCAAGGGCACCGGCAACATGGAGCTCCGCCTGAACCGTCACCTCGCCGACAAGCGGATCTTCCCCGCCGTCGACGTGAACGCCTCTGGTACCCGTCGCGAGGAGCAGCTGCTCTCCGCTGACGAGGTCAAGATCACCTGGCGTCTGCGCCGGGCCCTCGCCGGGCTCGACCCGCAGCAGGCCCTCGAGATCGTGCTGCGGAACCTCAAGGAGACGCAGTCGAACGTGGAGTTCCTGGTGCAGGTGCAGAAGTCGGTCCCCTCGACCGGCGCCCACCACAACGGCCACCAGGAGTAACGCGTGTTCGAGTCGGTAGCGGGGCTGCTGGCGGAACACGAGGACCTGACACAGCAGCTGTCGGACCCCGCGCTCCACGCCGATGCGGCCCGGGCGAAGAAGGTGAACCGGCGGTACGCCGAGCTCAACCAGATCAAGTCCGCGTACGAGGCCTGGCAGGCGGCGGGGGACGACCTCGCCGCCGCCCAGGAACTCGCGCGTGAAGACGCGGCGTTCGCGGACGAGGTCCCCGGGCTCGAGGAGCAGCTGTCGGAGCGCCAGGAGCGTCTCCGCCGGCTGCTCATCCCGCGCGACCCCGACGACGGCCGTGACGTCATCATGGAGATCAAGGGCGGCGAGGGCGGCGAGGAATCGGCGCTGTTCGCGGCCGATCTCCTGCGCATGTACTCGCACTACGCCGAGACCAAGGGCTGGAAGGTCGAGCTCCTCGAGCGCACCGAGTCCGACCTGGGTGGCTACAAGGACGTCCAGGTCGCGATCAAGTCGAACACGACCGATCCGTCCCAGGGCGTCTGGGCGCACCTGAAGTACGAGGGCGGTGTGCACCGCGTCCAGCGTGTGCCGCAGACCGAGTCGCAGGGGCGCATCCACACCTCGACCACCGGCGTGCTGGTGTTCCCCGAGGTGGACGAGCCCGAAGAGGTCCAGATCAACCAGAACGACCTCAAGATCGACGTCTACCGGTCCTCCGGCCCGGGCGGGCAGTCCGTCAACACGACGGACTCCGCGGTCCGCATCACCCACCTGCCCACGGGCATCACGGTGGCGATGCAGAACGAGAAGTCGCAGCTGCAGAACCGCGAGGCCGGCATGCGCGTGCTCCGCGCACGCATCCTCGCGCGCCAGCAGGAGGAGCTCGACGCGATCGCCTCGGACGCGCGCAAGTCGCAGATCCGCGGGATGGACCGTTCGGAGCGCATCCGCACGTACAACTTCCCGGAGAACCGGATCGCGGACCACCGCACCGGCTACAAGGCGTACGACCTCGACCGCGTGATGAACGGTGCCCTCGAGCCCGTCATCCAGTCCGCCATCCAGGCGGACGAAGAGGCGCGTCTGGCCGCCATCGGCGACCAGGACGCGTAAGCGCACACCCAGCCTGGAGGCCCGGATCACCGCCGACACGCCCCTCACGTACGCCGCGGATCGCCTGCTCGAGCAGGCGACCGCGGCGCTCGTCGCCGTCGGCGTGCCGACGCCCCGGGTCGACGCGGAGCTGCTGCTCGCGTGGGCGACCGACACCTCGCGCGGAGCTGTCCAAGCCCGTGCGCTGATCGGCGGCGGCATCGCCCCGGAGCACGTCGAGCGCTTCCGGCACGCCGTCGCGCGCCGTACCACCCGTGAGCCGCTGCAGCACATCACCGGGCAGGCGTACTTCCGTGCGCTCACCCTGGCCGTCGGACCTGGCGTGTTCGTGCCCCGTCCGGAGACCGAGGGCGTCGTGCAGTTCGGCATCGACGCGCTGCGGGCGACCGCGGTCCCCGAGCCGATCGCCGTGGACCTGGGCTCCGGCAGCGGTGCGATCGCGATCGCGATGGACACCGAGGTGCCGAACGCCGTGGTCTACGCCGTCGAGCGGTCGGCCGAGGCCCTGCCCTGGACCCGGCGGAACGTCGACGCCCACGGTGGGACGGTCCGGCTCGTCGAGGGCGACCTCGCCGACGCGCTGCCGGAACTCGACGGCACCGTGTCCGTCGTCGTGTCGAACCCGCCGTACGTGCCGGACGACGCGGTCCCGATCGACCCCGAGGTCCGCGACCACGACCCGGCGATGGCCCTCTACGGCGGGCCCGACGGCCTCGACGCCGTCCGGGCTCTCGCCGAGACGGCCTGGCGGTTACTGGTGCCCGGGGGAGTCCTGGTCATCGAGCACGCCGAGCCGCAGGGCGCCGGCGTCCGGGAGGTCCTGGCGCGCCGGGGGTTCCGCACCCCGGAGACGCACGTCGACCTGACGGGGCGCGACCGCACGACCACCGCGACGCGCTAGTCGGGGGCGAGCCGCGCCTCCCGTCGCTCGGCCGTGCTGCGTGGATCCGGGCGTGCCGGGTGGATCCGGGCGTACCTGGTGGGATCGGGCGTACCGGGTCGTTCGGGATGACCAGGTATGCCCGTTCTTGCTTTCCAGCGCGACCGCGATGGGAAGGAACGGGCGTGGCGGGCGTGGGGCGGGCCTCCCGTCGCTCGGCCGTGCTGCGTGTGCCGCGTGGATCCGGGCGTCCCTGGTGGGATCGGGCGTACCGGGTCGTTCGGAATGACCAGGTGTGCCCGTTCTTGCTTTCCAGCGCGACCGCGATGGGAAGGAACGGGCGTGGCGGGCGTGGGGCGGGCCTCCCGTCGCTCACCCGTGCGTGCGTGTGCCTGGTGCATTCGGGCGTACCTGGTGGGATCGGGCGTACCGGGTCGTTCGGAATGACCAGGTGTGCCCGTTCTTGCTTTCCAGCGCGACCGCGATGGGAAGGAACGGGCGTGGCGGGCTACGCGACGGGGGAGGCCTCGCGCTGCTGCGCCGCGACGAAGGCGCGGACGTGCTCGCGCAGGTCGGTGTCGTGCTCGACCAGGACCGCGTGGATGCCGACGCTCCGCGCACCTGCGATGTTCTCGGGCATGTCGTCGGCGAAGAAGGTGCGCTCCGCGGGGACCCCGTGGTGGGCGATCGCGCGCTGGAAGACCTCGGGCTCGGGCTTCCGGGCGCCGAAGTTGCTCGACGTGTCCAGGTGCTCGCCGAAGACCTCGGGCAGGGACGGCGCCCACTCGTGGATCCAGCGGCCGGCGAGCGGACCGTTGTTGGTGAGCAGCCCGACACGCCCGTGCTCGCTCGCGATCCGGACCGCCTCAATGCGTTCCGGCAGCTCGGTCATGGCGGATCCGCGGATCCGGGCCCAGTCGGCCTCCGGGACGTCGCACTCCATCGCGCGCTCGAACGCGGCGAGGTACTCGTCGCCGTCGGCGAACCCACCGGCCTCGGCACGCATCTCGTGACCGCAGTCCCACCAGCGGCGACGGAGCTCCTGGAACTCGTGTCCGGTGAACTCGGAGAGTGCGGCCATGCGCACCTGCCAGTCGTACCGGACCAGGACGTCGTCCATGTCGAAGAGGAACAGGAGCGGGGGTGCGGGCGTCTCGTTCACGATGTCCACCATTGTGTCGCACTATCATCGTCGAGTCATGGCATCCCGATACGACTGCACCGACTCCGACGGGCTCCTGACCGGGATGCGGCTCGCACGTGCCGCCCTCGGACGCGGAGAGCTCGTCGTGGTCCCCACCGACACCGTCTACGGCCTCGCCGCGGACGCCTTCAGCGCGACGGCCGTGCAGCGGCTGCTCGACGCGAAGGGCCGCACGCGGCAGTCGCCGCCGCCCGTGCTCATCCCCGGTCCGCCCACGCTCGACGCCCTCGCCAGCGAGGTCCCGCAGCCGGTGCGCGACCTGGTGGCCGAGTTCTGGCCGGGCGGGCTGACCGTCATCCTGCACGCACAGCCGTCGCTCGACTGGGACCTCGGCGAGACGCGCGGCACGGTCGCGCTGCGGATGCCGGACTCGCGGATCGCCCTCGAGCTCCTGCAGGAGGTCGGGCCGCTCGCCGTCTCGTCCGCGAACTCCACGGGCGACCCGGCCGCGATGGACGTCGACGCCGCCGAGCGCATGCTCGGTGACAGCGTCGCGATCTACCTGGACGGCGGACCCGTCGAGGTGCACGACGGCTTCGAGGCCAGCACCGGCTCGACGATCGTCGACGCCACCGGGCTGTCGGACGGCGGGAAGCTCCGCATCGTCCGGCACGGGGTGATCCCCGACGAGGAGATCATCCGGGTCGTCGGAGCCGACCTCGTCACATGAAGTACTACCTGCTCGCGGGGGCCATCGCCGCGGTCGTGAGCTTCGTGATGAGCCTGATCGTCTGGAAGCTCGGGCTGAAGTACAAGTGGTACCCGCAGGTCCGCGAGCGGGACGTGCACCGCACCCCGACGCCGCGGCTCGGTGGCATCGCGATGTACATCGGCGTCATCGTCTCGCTGCTCGCGGCCTGGTTCCTGTTCCCGTCGATCGCGGGGACCGACTACTTCCGGCTCGTGTTCTCCGAACCCGGCCGCGTCCTCGCGGTGCTCGGGGGAGCGACCATCATCGTGGTCCTCGGTGTCGCGGACGACATCTGGGACCTCGACTGGATGACGAAGCTCGCCGGGCAGATCATCGCGGCGGGCATCCTCGCCTGGCAGGGCGTCGCGATCGTCTCGCTGCCCATCGGCAACACGCTGGGCGTCGGCTCGTCGTACATGAGTCTGATCTTCACCGTGCTGGCGGTGGTGCTCGTGATGAACGCGGTGAACTTCATCGACGGGCTCGACGGGCTTGTGGCCGGCGTCGCGATCATCGCCGGTGGGGTGTTCTTCCTCTACACGTTCTTCATCAACCGCGTGGTCGTCCAGACCGAGTTCTTCTTCAACCTGCCCTCGCTGCTCACCGCGGTGCTCGTCGGGGCCTGCTTCGGCTTCCTCATCCTGAACTGGCACCCCGCCAAGCTCTTCATGGGCGACGCCGGTGCGCTGCTCGTCGGGTTCCTGATGGCCACGAGCGCGGTCTCGGTCACGGGCAACATCGACCCGGCGGCGGTGCAGACACGCCAGGCGCTGCTGCCGGCGTTCATCCCGATCCTGCTGCCGTTCGCGATCCTGATCGTCCCGATCCTGGACTTCGGTCTCGCGGTCACCCGACGGCTCAGCGCGGGCAAGTCGCCGTTCTCGGCCGACCGGAAGCACCTGCACCACCGCCTGCTCGACATGGGGCACTCGCACTTCCACGCGGTGCTGATCTTCTACGCGTGGACCGCGACCGTCGCCTTCGGGTGCCTGCTGTTCCTCTTCGTGGACTGGTACTGGGTCGTCGTCTTCGTGTCCGTCGGCTTCACCGTCTGCGCCGTCGCGACCTTCGCGCCGCTCGGCAGGAAACGCACCGAGATCGCCGCTCAGACTGCCAACCGTTCCGCCGCCGTGGTGGACGCCAGCCTCGACCCGCTCGACCGGGCCGCCAACGACCGCACGATCCCTGGAGACATCACGTGACCGTACCGAACGCGCTCGACCACGTCCGGCCGGTGTTCCGCCGCATCATCACGTGGGGAGCGGTCCTCGCCGTCGCCCTGGCGGTGGTCGGCGGGCTCATCGGGTTCCTCGTCGCGGACGGCCCCGGGCTGGTCGGGGGCCTGCTCGGCGCCGTGCTGAGCGTCGTGTTCCTCGGGCTCACCGCGGTCAGTGTCCTCGTCGCGCTGCGCGTCTCGAAGGGCCAGATGATCTCCGGCGCCTTCTTCGGCATCGTGATGGGCACCTGGCTGCTCAAGTTCATCGTCTTCATCGTGCTGCTGGTCCTGCTCAAGGACCGCGACTGGGTCGACTTCCCGGTGCTGGCGATCGTGATCATCGCGGGGGTCGTCGGCTCCCTGGTGATCGACGTCGTCGCCGTCGCGAAGGCCCGCACCCCGATCGGCGTCCGGCTGCCGGGCGACGGCCTCGACGACTCCGCAGACGCTGGGAACCCGACCCCCCGCGTCTGAGAAGCCGGGAAGCCTCTCGCACCTGATAGGCTTCTCGAAGTCCGCTACCGGAGCCTTTCGCTCGGGGCGGACGAGCCTCCACAACGTCCACCATCGCGTGCCATGATGTGCGCGCGCCGACACAGGAGACAGCGCTGCTATCCCACGCTCTTCCCCTGTCCCTCTCCGCTGCGGTTGACACCGTCGCGGCGGGGAGCAGCAAGGCCGCCGAGTTCCATGGTCCGTCGATCAACGAGTTCTTCCCGGATGCGATCTTCTTCGCCGGGACGCCGTTCGAGATCGATCGGCTCGTCCTCATCCGTTTCTTCGCCGTCGCCGTGCTCCTAGTGTTCGCGTTCGTGGGCACCCGTGCACTGAAGCTCGTGCCGAACCGCGGTCAGGCGTTCATCGAGTACGCGTTCGACGTCGTCCGTCGCAACACCTTCGACAATCTCGGAGAGAAGGACGGCAAGCGCTTCCTGCCGCTCCTGGCGACGATCTTCTTCGGCGTGCTGTTCATGAACCTGACCGGTCTGGTCCCGTTCATGAACCTCGCCGGCACCAGCCGCATCGCGATGCCGATGATCCTGGCGATCGTCGCGTACCTCGCCTTCATCTACGCCGGCCTCCGCAAGCACCCGGGCACGTTCCTCAAGAACTCGCTCTTCCCGCCCGGGGTGCCGTGGCCGCTGTACATCATCGTGACGCCGATCGAGCTCGTCTCCACCTTCGTGCTCCGTCCCGTCACCCTGACGCTGCGACTCCTGATGAACATGGTCGTGGGGCACCTGCTCCTCGTGCTGTTCTTCTCGGCCACGCAGTTCTTCTTCTTCGACGCTTCGCTCGGCTTCAAGGCCTTCGGCGTCGGGACCATCGCGTTCGGCATCGCGTTCAGCTTCTTCGAGGTCCTCGTCGCGCTGCTGCAGGCCTACGTCTTCATGCTCCTCACCGCCGTCTACATCCAGCTGGCGCTGGCTGACGAGCACTGATTCCTCACTGACCCCCTACGGGACCGGCGACCGTCGGACCCGCACCTCGAAAGGAAAACACGTGGACGCAACGACCGTTCTCGCGGAGATCAACGGCAACATCGCGACGGTTGGCTACGGCCTCGCAGCGATCGGCCCGGCCATCGGTGTCGGCATCGTCGTCGGTAAGACGATCGAGTCCGTCGCTCGCCAGCCCGAGCTCCAGGGCCGCCTGACGACCCTCATGTACATCGGTATCGCCTTCACCGAGGCCCTGGCCTTCATCGGTATCGCCACGTACTTCATCTTCACCGGCACCAACTAAGGCTCCTCGATGCACAACGCACTCATCATCGCGGCGGAGGAGACGCACAACCCGCTGATCCCGCCGTTGTACGACGTCGTCTGGTCGGCGCTTGCCTTCGTCATCATCTTCCTGGTGATGTGGCGTGTCGTCACGCCGCGCATCACGAAGATGCTCGATGAGCGCACCGAGGCCATCGAGGGCGGCATCAAGAAGGCCGAGGCCGCTCAGGAGCAGGCCGCTGCTGCGCTCGACGAGTACAACAAGCAGCTCGCTGACGCACGTGCCGAGGCTTCGCGCATCCGTGAGCAGGCCCGCGCCGACGCCACGGCGATCGGCAACGAGGTCCGCGAGCAGGCGGCCGCCGATGCAGCACGCATCACGGCCAACGCCCAGGCGCAGATCGAGGCCGAGCGCCAGAGCGCCGTCCAGGCACTCCGGTCCGAAGTGGGCACCCTCGCGCTGGACCTCGCGTCCGGTGTGATCGGTGAGTCGCTCAAGGACGACGCCAAGTCGACCGCAGTGGTCGACCGCTTCCTCGCCGACCTCGAGGCCTCGCAGGCCACGAAGACGGGGGAGCACTGAGCATGCGCAGCGCTACCAGAGAAGCACTCGCGTCCACCAGGGCGGTGCTGTCGGACCTCGGTCCGAGCGCCGGCCTGGCCGCGGGTGCCGAGATCCTCGCCTCCGGGCGTGCGATCGCCGGTGCGCCGCAGCTGCTCGGGCTGCTGTCCGACCCCACGGCCGACGCGGCCGGCAAGAAGGTCCTCATCGACCGTGTCTTCGCCGGACAGTCGGACGCGACGCGTGCGGTCCTGACCGCGGTGGCCGGCTCGCGCTGGTCCTCGCAGCAGGACCTGCTCGCCGGCATCGAGGACGCGGGTATCCGCGCCGTCGCCGCCACGGCGGGTCCGGACTCGTCGATCGAGTCGGAGCTGTTCGCCTTCGAGACCGCCGTCCGCTCGGACGCCGGCCTCGAGCTGGCGCTCGGCACCAAGCTCGGCAGCCCCCAGCAGAAGGGCGCGCTCGTCGAGCGGCTCCTCGGTGCCAAGGCATCGGAGCAGACGATCACGATCGTCTCGGCCCTGGTGCAGCAGCCCCGCGGCCGCCGCATCGGTGAGATCGTCCGTGATGCCTCCCGCATCGTGGCCGAGCAGGCCGGCAAGCTCGTCGCGACCGTCGTCACGGCGACGCCACTGACCCCCGCCCAGTCGGCCCGCGTCACGCGCGGTCTGTCCGAGCGGTACGGCAAGGACATCAGCATCAACCAGGTCGTCGACCCCACGGTCGTCGGCGGGGTCCGGGTGCAGATCGGCGGCGACGTCATCGACGGCACCGTGTCCACGCGACTCTCGGAGCTCCGGCTCCAGCTCGCCGGCTAGGCGTACGGTCGAAGCCGCTCCTCCCCAAGTCCACAACGGGAACTGCCGAGTCCGGCAGCGTCACCCTCTCGGAGCCGAAGGGCCCCGGAAAACCACAAGGAAAATCCCATGGCAGACATCACCATCAGCCCCGATGAGATCCGTGATGCCCTGAAGGACTTCGTCTCGAACTACGAGCCGACGAAGGCCTCCACGGCCGAGGTCGGGCACGTCACCGACGCCGGTGACGGCATCGCCCACGTCGAGGGTCTCCCCGGCGTCATGGCGAACGAGCTCATCCGCTTCGCGGACGGCACGCTCGGCCTGGCGCAGAACCTCGACGAAGACGAGATCGGCGCCATCGTGCTCGGCGAGTTCGGCGGCATCGAGGAGGGCATGGAGGTCACCCGCACGGGTGAGGTCCTCTCCGCCCCCGTCGGCGACGCCTTCCTCGGTCGCGTCGTCGACCCGCTCGGCGCCCCGATCGACGGTCTCGGCGAGATCGCCGCAGAGGGCCGTCGTGCCCTCGAGCTCCAGGCTCCCGGCGTCATGGCCCGCAAGTCGGTCCACCAGCCGCTGCAGACCGGCATCAAGGCCATCGACGCGATGATCCCCGTCGGCCGTGGTCAGCGTCAGCTGATCATCGGCGACCGCCAGACCGGCAAGACGGCCATCGCGATCGACACGATCATCAACCAGAAGGCCAACTGGGAGTCCGGCGACGAGGAGAAGCAGGTTCGCTGCATCTACGTCGCCATCGGTCAGAAGGGCTCCACGATCGCCTCCGTGAAGGGTGCGCTCGAGGACGCCGGTGCGATGGAGTACACCACCATCGTCGCCGCTCCGGCCTCCGACCCGGCCGGCTTCAAGTACCTCGCCCCGTACACCGGTTCGGCCATCGGCCAGCACTGGATGTACCAGGGCAAGCACGTCCTCATCATCTTCGATGACCTGTCGAAGCAGGCCGAGGCCTACCGTGCGGTGTCGCTCCTCCTGCGTCGTCCGCCGGGCCGCGAGGCCTACCCGGGTGACGTCTTCTACCTGCACTCCCGCCTGCTGGAGCGTTGCGCGAAGCTGTCCGACGAGCTCGGCGCCGGTTCGATGACGGGTCTCCCGATCATCGAGACCAAGGCGAACGACGTCTCGGCGTACATCCCGACCAACGTCATCTCCATCACCGACGGCCAGATCTTCCTGCAGTCGGACCTCTTCAACGCGAACCAGCGTCCGGCCGTCGACGTGGGCATCTCGGTGTCCCGCGTCGGTGGTGACGCCCAGGTGAAGTCGATCAAGAAGGTCTCCGGCACGCTGAAGCTCGAGCTGGCGCAGTACCGCTCGCTCGAGGCGTTCGCGATGTTCGCGTCCGACCTCGACCAGGCGTCGCGTCGTCAGCTGGAGCGCGGTGCGCGTCTGACCGAGCTCCTCAAGCAGCCGCAGTACTCGCCGTACCCGGTCGAGGAGCAGGTCGTCTCGATCTGGGCCGGCACGAACGGCAAGCTCGACACCGTCCCGGTGCCGGACGTGCTCCGCTTCGAGTCCGAACTGCTCGACCACCTGCGTCGCAACTCCGACGTCCTCACGACGCTGCGCGAGACGAACCAGCTCAGCGACGAGACCGTCGCCGAGATGGACAAGCAGATCGACGAGTTCACGAAGAGCTTCCAGACGAGCGACGGCAAGACCCTCGGCTCCGAGCAGTTCGACGCGGCTGACGCCGAGGACGTCGACCAGGAGCAGATCGTCAAGGGTCGTCGCTAGATGGCAGCGCAGGTCCGGGTCTACCGCCAGCGGATCAAGTCGGCGAAGACCACGAAGAAGGTCACCCGCGCCATGGAGCTGATCTCGGCGTCGCGGATCCAGAAGGCGCAGGCCCGCATGGCTGCGTCCGGTCCGTACTCGCGGGCCGTCACGCGTGCGGTGTCGGCCGTGGCGACGTTCTCGAACGTCGACCACGTGCTGACCACCGAGCCGGAGTCGTCGACCCGTGCAGCCGTCGTGCTCTTCACCTCGGACCGCGGCCTGAACGGCGCGTTCAGCACGAACGTCCTCAAGCAGGGCGAGGAGCTCGCCTCCCTGCTCCGCAGCGAGGGCAAGGACGTCGTCTACTACCTGGTCGGCCGCAAGTCCGTCGGGTACTTCGCGTTCCGTGAGCGTCCGTCCGAGCAGCAGTGGGTCGGCAACACCGACCAGCCGGAGTTCTCGACGGCCAAGGAGATCGGCGACGCCGTCGTGGCGAAGTTCCTCCAGGACACCGCTGAGGGCGGCGTGGACGAGATCCACATCGTGTTCAACCGGTTCATCAGCCTGGCGACCCAGGAGCCGCAGGTCGTTCGCCTGCTGCCCCTCGAGGTCGTCGAGGGCATCGACGAGCCCGAGGGCAACGAGCCCCTGCCGCTCTACGAGTTCGAGCCGGACGCCGATGCGGTGCTCGACTCGCTGCTCCCGGTCTACATCGAGAGCCGCATCTTCAACGCCATGCTGCAGTCGGCTGCTTCCGAGCACGCCGCGCGTCAGAAGGCGATGAAGGCGGCCAGCGACAACGCCGACTCGCTGATCCGTGACTTCACCCGACTCGCGAACAACGCGCGTCAGGCGGAGATCACCCAGCAGATCTCCGAGATCGTCGGCGGCGCCGACGCCCTCTCGTCGAAGAAGAAGTAGTCCGCGTCGTTCGCGGACAGATACCCACCCTCAGGAAGGCACCAGCCATGACCGACACCGCAACCACCGCGGTCGAGACGTCGTCGGCGCCCGGTGTCGGCCGGATCGCCCGTGTCACGGGCCCCGTCGTCGACATCGAGTTCCCCCACGACGCAATCCCGGAGATGTACAACCTCCTGTTCACGACCATCACCATCGGTGACTCGTCGCAGGAGATCGGCCTCGAGGTCGCGCAGCACCTCGGCGACGACCTCGTCCGTGCCATCTCCCTGAAGCCGACCGACGGCCTGGTCCGTGGCCAGGAGGTCCGTGACTCGGGCGCTCCGATCTCGGTCCCCGTCGGCGACGTCACCAAGGGCAAGGTCTTCGACGTCCTCGGGAACGTGCTCAACACGGACGAGAAGCTCGAGATCACCGAGCGCTGGCCGATCCACCGCAAGGCTCCGGCCTTCGACCAGCTCGAGTCCAAGACCTCGATGTTCGAGACCGGCATCAAGTCCATCGACCTCCTCACCCCGTACGTGCAGGGTGGCAAGATCGGCCTCTTCGGTGGTGCGGGCGTCGGCAAGACCGTCCTCATCCAGGAGATGATCCAGCGCGTCGCGCAGGACCACGGCGGTGTCTCGGTGTTCGCCGGTGTCGGTGAGCGCACCCGTGAGGGCAACGACCTCATCGGTGAGATGGAAGAGGCGGGTGTCTTCGACAAGACGGCCCTCGTGTTCGGCCAGATGGACGAGCCGCCGGGAACGCGTCTCCGCGTGGCCCTGTCGGCGCTGACGATGGCGGAGTACTTCCGCGATGTCCAGAAGCAGGACGTGCTCCTCTTCATCGACAACATCTTCCGCTTCACGCAGGCCGGCTCCGAGGTCTCGACGCTGCTCGGCCGCATGCCGTCCGCCGTGGGTTACCAGCCCAACCTCGCCGACGAGATGGGTGTGCTCCAGGAGCGCATCACCTCGACGCGTGGTCACTCGATCACCTCGCTGCAGGCGATCTACGTGCCGGCTGACGACTACACCGACCCGGCTCCGGCCACCACGTTCGCGCACCTCGACGCGACGACCGAGCTCTCCCGTGAGATCGCATCGCAGGGTCTGTACCCCGCGATCGACCCGCTGGCCTCGACGTCGCGCATCATGGACCCGCGCTACCTGGGTGCCGACCACTACGAGACGGCCACGCGCGTCAAGCAGATCCTCCAGAAGAACAAGGAACTGCAGGAGATCATCGCCATCCTCGGTGTCGACGAGCTCTCCGAAGAGGACAAGATCACGGTCGAGCGCGCTCGTCGTATCCAGCAGTTCCTCTCGCAGAACACCTACATGGCGAAGAAGTTCACGGGTGTCGAGGGCTCCACGGTGCCGCTCAAGGACACCATCGAGTCCTTCCGCGCCATCGCCGACGGCGAGTTCGACCACGTTGCGACCCAGGCGTTCTTCAACGTCGGTGGCATCAACGACGTGGAAGAGAAGTGGGCTCAGATCCAGAAGGAGAACCGCTGACATGGCGGGTCTCAGCGTGAGCGTCGTCTCGGCGGACCGTGAGGTCTGGTCGGGCGACACCACCATGGTCGTCGCACGGACGACAGAAGGCCAGATCGGCATCCTCGCCGGACACGAGCCGATGCTCGCGATCCTGGCGCAGGGTCAGGTCCGCATCACGCGGGCCGATGGGTCGACCGTCGCGGTCGACGCCGAGGACGGCTTCCTGTCGGTCGAGCACGACACGGTGACGATCGTCGCGCGGCAGGCCGCGCTGGCGTCCTGACCGGACTGACCGTCCTGCTCCCGCCTTCGGAGACGAAGCGGGAGGGCGGGGACACGAGCCGCACGCTCGATCTGCGTGCACTCTCGTTCCCGGAACTGGCCGATGAGCGGGCCGCGGTGATCACCGCGGCCCGCTTCGTCAGTTCCGAGGAGTCCTCGGCCAGGACGGCGCTCAAGCTCGGTCCGAAGTCGATCGCCGAGCGGCTCAGGAACCTCGAGCTCGACACCTCGGGCACCATGCCCGCGATCGAGCGGTACACCGGGGTCCTCTACGACCCGTTGGGCGCGCAGGACGCGGATGCGGCGACCCGTGCGTGGTGGGCGGAACACGTGATCGTGCAGTCCGCGATGTTCGGCCCGATCGGTGCCGGTGACCCGATCCCGGCCTACCGGCTCTCGCACGACTCGCGGCTCGGGTCGATCCGGTTGGCCGCGCACTGGCCCGCGGTGTCGACGCGTTCCCTGCTGACCCGTGTGGACGGCCTGGTGCTCGACCTGCGGTCCGAGGGGTACCGGCAGCTCGGTCCCGTGTCCGGAGCGGTGGCACCACGGGTGGTGAGCGTCGACGGCTCCGGTCGTCGTCGTGCGCTGAACCACTGGAACAAGACCGCGAAGGGTCGCCTGGTGGCGCTGCTCGCCCGCACCGGCGCGAGCATCGGCAGCATGGACGACCTGGTCGGTTGGGCGGCCGCGAACGACGTGGTCGTCGAGCGCAACGACGGCGGCTGGGACCTGGTCGCCGAGAGCCTGGAGCCCGTCGTCGCCTGAGCGGGTGCCGGGTCGGCTCGTCCTCCACAGGCGTGAGCGGGCTCGCTCCGGTCCACAGATGGTCGGGGCGACCCTGCCTGGAGGCTCCCAGCACGTTTCGATGGCGTGCATGATCCCTCTCACGGCACAGTCCGGCCCCGGCTCCGCAGTCCGTTTCCCTCGCGAGATCGCCGCGGCGGTCACCCTCCCCGCTGCGGCGGCCGCGCTGGTCGCGCCCGGTCGCGCCGACCTGTCGACGGCCGCTGCGACGGCCGTGGTGACCGCGTGCGGCGCACTCGCGCCCCGGATGGCCCTGGTGCCGTTCATCGCGGCGCAGGGCACACCCGATCCCCGGTCGATCCGTGTGTTCGACCCCTTCGCGGACCCGACACCGCCGGCGCTCCACGGTTTCGGCCCGGCTCCCGATCGGGCCCGCGTGCGGCTCGCCGGTGACCGGTGTGCCGATGCGTGGCGCGTGTGGCGGGCGCAGGACGGCCCGTTCGACGGATCGTCGGGCGCTGCCGGCGCCCTGTCGCTCGGCGCCTGGTGTGCGTGGGCGCTCGGGTCGTGGGCCCGGGCGGAGACGCGTGCCCGGTACGCCCTCGAGACCCGCGCGGACGACCCGCTCGCGGGGCTCGTCCTGCGCTCGGTCGTCGCGGGCAGCGGGCCGTCGTGGGAGCGTCGATGACGTGGGGTCGACCGGATCGTCTACGGTGGGGGAGACCACACTGGGAGGGCTCCGGTTGTACGACGACGACATCGAGGACACCGTCATCCGGCGACCCCGACGATCGCTGGGCGACCGGACGGCGGACGCCGTCGACGACACCGTCATCCGGCGCGCAGGTCCCGTCGTCCCGGGAGCCGGTCCCGACTCCGACTCCGACCCCGGTTCCGACGACGGGGTCCTCGGTGACACGGTCATCCGGCCCGCGGCCGGGGCAACCGACCAGCCACCCGCAGCGGTGGACGACGTCGATCCGGAGGACACCGTCGTCCGGGTGCCGGCGCGACCCGGTGCCGGGCCGAGCCCGTTCCTGGGTGCCGCCCCGGGCCTCCCGGCCGTCCCGGCGGTGCCCGCCGCCCCCACGGCACGCGTGCCCTCGATCCGCATCGGCGACCGCACCTTTCGGCTCGACCACCCGGTGGTCATCGGGCGACGGCCGTCGCTGCCGCGGGTCACCCGTGGCCCGCAGCCCGAACTCGTGACCGTGCGGTCGACGTACGGGCAGGTGTCGTCGTCCCACGTCCGGATGCACGCCGAGGGCGAAGCCGTCGTCGTGCAGGACCTCCGGTCCACCAACGGGACCGTCGTCCGCCCGGCCGGTGCACCCGCCTACCGCATGGCATCGGGTGCGTCGATCGTCGCGCTGACGGGTACGGTAGTCGAGATCGGTGACGGCAACGCCATCGAGGTCCTCTCGCCGTACCTCCGGGTCGCACCGACGGCAGAGGGGCTGCCTCCGGTTCCCCCGTGGCCCTCCGATCAGACAGCACACGGCACGCCCCGACCCACCAGAGAGCGATCCTGACACGTGACCGAACTCGGCCGAGCAGCCACTGCGCACGCCATCGACGTCCCCGGTGCCGACGGCGCCACCCTGACACTCTCGTGGGGAGCCGCGACCGACGTCGGTCGGCGGCGTGACCACAACGAGGACAGCTACATCGTGGGTGCGCCGTTCTTCGTCGTCGCCGACGGCATGGGCGGGCACCTCGCGGGCGACCGTGCCAGCGACGCGGTCGTGCGTCGGCTCGAGCAGGTGACGGCCGAACCGTTCACCACGCGTCAGGGCATCCAGCGTGCACTGCTCCTCGCGACCGCGGACATCGAGCGTGCAGCCGGCGGCAACGCCATCGGCGCGGGCACCACCGTCACCGGGATCGCGCTCGTGGCGTCGCTCGGACAGCCCGCGGCGCTCGTGTTCAACGTCGGCGACTCCCGCACCTACCGCATCGAGGACGGCGTGCTCCGCCGCGTCACCGTCGACCACTCGGTGGTGCAGGAGATGGTGGACGCCGGCCTGCTGCGTGCCGAGGACGCCGAGCAGCACCCGGACAGCAACGTCATCACGCGTGCGGTCGGCTTCGGCGAACCGCCGGCACCGGACTGGTGGACCCTGCCCCTGCGGGCCGGTGACCGCTACATCGTCTGCTCCGACGGGCTCACCAAGGAACTCGGCGACGCCGGGATCGCGCGGATCGCGGCACGTGAGCCGGGCGCGCAGGACCTGGCGGAGCGCCTCGTCGGCGACGCCGTCGTGGCCGGCGGTCGTGACAACGTCACCGTGGTGGTGCTGCAGGTCGATGCCGCACCGGACGACGGCGACCTCGAGGACACGCTGCCGCGTCACTAGCTGGCCCCCGAACTGGGGGAACACGTCGAGCTGTGGGGGATCGGCGTGCGGAATGTCGGTCACCCACGCTTCGTACAATGACATGGCCACGTCGAGAGAGCTGGCCGCTCGGCCGGGGGAGGAGAGGACCATGGCGAGACGCCTGCCGTCCAACCCGCCCGTGATCGGCGGTTTCAGTCCCGTGCACGTCCTCGGGTCCGGTGGCTTCGCCGACGTCTTCCTCTACGAGCAGGACATGCCCCGACGACAGGTCGCGGTGAAGGTGCTGCTGGACGAGGTCGTCGACGACCGCGTCCGGCAGATGTTCCAGGCCGAGGCCAACCTGATGGCCCGGCTCAGCACGCACCCGTCGATCCTCACCGTCCTGCAGGCCAGCGTCGCCGCCGACGGCCGTCCCTACCTGGTCATGGAGCTCTGCTCCTCGTCCCTCAGTGAGCGCTACCGTCGCGAACCGATCCCCGTGTCCGAGGTGCTGTCGATCGGTATCCGCATCGGGTCGGCGCTCGAGACCGCACACCGCGAGGGCGTGCTGCACCGCGACATCAAGCCGTCGAACATCCTGCTGACGGCCTACGGCAACCCCGTGCTCTCCGACTTCGGCATCGCCGCGACGATCGGGGGCACCGACCCCGACGAGCCGATCGGCATGTCGATCCCGTGGTCCGCGCCCGAGGTCCTGATCGACGAGTCGCGTGGCACGATCCAGTCCGAGGTGTACTCCCTCGCGGCGACCGTGTACTCGCTCCTCGCCGGGCGCAGCCCGTTCGAGATCCGCGGCGGCAAGAACGGTGCGAACGACCTGATGCACCGGATCGACAGGGGCGGCGTGAAGCCCACCGGTCGCACCGACGTGCCGCCCTCGCTGGAGCGCCTGCTCGCCTCGGCGCTGTCCCGCAAGCCGCAGGGCCGCCCCGCGACGGTGATCGAACTCGTCCGCGGCTTCCAGCAGGTCGAGGCCGAGCTCGGCATCCCGCAGACGTCCGCCGACGTCGCGGTCGAGGCATGGGCGATCTCGACGCCGACCCCGCACGGTGAGCGCACCGTGATCCGTGAGCTGCAGCCGCCCACCCGGGTCGGCGGGCGTCGTCGCACCCGCCGTGCGGTGCAGGGTGGGGTCGTGGCCGGGGGTTCGCACAGCGTCGGCACCGTGCACCGCACCGGGTCCGTGACCCGTGCCCGGCGCCGAACCCGTTCGACCCTGGTCTGGGCGACGTCTCTGGCCGTCGTCGTGGTCGCCGCCCTCGCGATCGCCACGGTCGTCGTCGTCGGGCGGCTCGGGGCCGGGGCGATCCCGGTCGTGGCCGAGGTCCGTGCCGAACCGTCGCCGCAGTCCGTGTCCTTCAGCTGGACCGACCCGGGGCTGCGCAGCGGCGACACGTACGTCATCTCGTCCAACGGGTCGTCGAGCCAGCAGACCGGCACGACGTTCGTCGTCTCCGGTGAACGCGGCGACGAGGAGTGCATCGCCGTCGCCGTGAACCGCGACGGCAAGACGGGTGCCGCGAGCGCGCAGAAGTGCGCGACGATCGGGAGCGCCGGGTGATCCGCGCCCTCCTCGCGAAGCACCGCTCCGCCGCCGTGACGACCGGTGCCTCGGTGCTCGTCGCCGCCGTCGTCGCGACCACCGCCATCGTCTCCACCGGGTACCACACGCAACGCGTCGACCTCGGCGACGGCACGGTCTGGGTGCCCTCGGCCGAGTACGGCGCGGTCGGCCGGGCGAACACCGGCATCCTGCAGCTCAACACCGCCGTCGAGACGGCCAGCGACGACCTGTCCGTGCTGCAGCGCGGCTCCACCGTCTACAGCGTGGACGAGACGAAGGGCACGGTCGCCCGGGTCGACGTCGCCGACGCCACCGTGGGTGATGCGATCACGCTGCCGGCGGGGGCGCCCCAGGTCTTCTTCGCGGGCGACACCGCGGTCATCGGCAACGCCGACACGGGCGAGCTCTGGGCGACCCCCGCGAACGACCTCGCCGAGTTCGACGCGTCGGCCAAGGCAGACCTGACCCTGGGCGCCGACACCGTCTTCGACGCCTCCGACGGCCACGTCGCGGTCTACTCCGCGAAGACCGGGACGGCGTCGCTGGTCGACGTCGGCACGACACTCACCGTCGCCGAACGGTGGAAGGTCGACATGGACCGCGGCGACGACTTCCAGGTCGCCACGTTCGACGGGCACCTCGCCGTGCTCGACCGGACGAGCGGTGCCCTGTCGGTCGACGGCCGCACCGTCGAACTCGGTGACCGGGTGGGGTCGTCGCCGGCCCTCCAGCGGTCCTCCGACAGCACGGCCCAGGTGACGGTCGCGGGCACGGCGGGCCTGGTCCGTGTCAGCGCCTCCGGCACCGTGGACGCCACCGCGCTCCAGGTGGCCGGACGAGCCGCGCGGCCCTACGTCGACGGCTCCTGCACGTACGCGGCGTGGGCGGGCGGACAGGCGATCGACACGTGTGACGGCGACGCGCTGCAGCGGCTGGCGAGCACCGGCGGCACGAGCGAACTGCAGATCCTGCACAACGGCGACACCGTCGTCGCCAACGACCCGACGAGCGGCCGTTCCTGGGCGATCGACCGCAGCGGGCAGCTCATCGACAACTGGGCCGACCTGATCAAGCAGGACGACGAGCAGCAACAGGAGCAGGTCTCCGACGACGACCCCGAGGTCGACAAGGACCAGAAGCCACCGGTGGCGGTGGACGACGAACTGGGCGCTCGTCCGGGACGCACCACGAGCCTCCCGGTCCTGCTGAACGACTACGACCCGAACGGTGACCCGATCATCGTGAGCGAGGTCGGCACCATCTCGAAGTCCGCCGGCCGCGTCGCGATCGTCGGCGACGGTCAACGCCTGCAGGTCACGCTGTCGTCGCGCGCCACCGGGACCGTGACGTTCCCGTACACGATCACCGACGGCAACGGCGGATCGGACACCGCGACCGTCCGGATCAACGTGCGCCCCGACAGCCAGAACGAGGCGCCGCGGCAGGTCCGTGACACCTCGGCCGACGTCGTCCAGAACGGGCACGTCGTCTCGAATGTCCTCGGCGACTGGGTCGACCCGGACGGCGACCCGGTGTACCTGGAGTCGGCGACCGCGTCGAACGGCGACCGGGTGTCCACCACACCGGACGGCCTGCTCGACTTCCGGAACGACAGCGGCCGGACCGGTGAGCGCTCCGTGCAGCTGGTCGTGAGCGACGGTCGCGCCGACGGTCGGGGTGCCGTGACGGTCCGGGTCGCCAAGCAGGGCACCGTCCCGCTGCGCGCCGATCCGTTCCCGGTGTCCGGGTACGCCGGCAAGGCCTTCACGGTCGAGCCGCTCGACCACGTGCGCGGTGGCAACGGCACCGTGACGCTGACGAGCGTGTCGTCGGCGTCCGGGCTCACCGTCACCCCGAGCTACGACGCCGGGACCTTCCGGGTGCAGGGGGAGCGGGCGGGCGACCACCAGCTCGAGTACACGGTGACCGACGGTGTGAAGACCTCGAGCGGCATCGTCCGGGTGACCGTCCTCGCGCCACCGGATGCCTCGACGGCGCCGATCACCACGCCGAAGACGGTGTTCGTGAACACCCTGTCCACCAAGGACACGGACGTCACCGCGACCGACATCGACCCGGCGGGCGGCGTGCTGCTCGTGACGGCGCTCGACGGACCCCCACGGGGCAGCGGGGTGCAGGCGAGCATCCTCGACCAGCACACGGTCCGTGTCACGCTCACGGCGCCCCTCGACGGCCCGGTCTCGTTCGGGTACACGGAGACGAACGGCCTGGCGTCGTCACCCGGCACGATCACGGTCGTCGAGATCCCGAAGCCCGACCGCATCCAGCCACCGGTCGCCCAGCCGGACAGCGCCACCGTCCGTGTCGGTGACGTCGCGAACATCGACGCGCTCGACAACGACACCCAGCCCGAGGGCGAGCCGTTGACGCTGCAGCCCGAACTGGTGCAGAACGTCCCCGGTGACGGCGGCCTGCTGTTCGTCTCCGGCGACCACCTGCGGTACCTCGCCCCGAAGACGCCGGGCAACTACACCGCCGTCTACCGGGTCGCCGGCCCGGACGGCCAGTACGCCGACGCCGCGGTGTCGATCTCGGTGCGCGAGCGTGACGCCGCCACGAACAACCCGCCCGTCCCGCAGACCGTCACCGCGCGCGTCGTCGCCGGTTCGTCGGTGCGGGTCAGCGTGCCGTTGAACGGGATCGACCCGGACGGCGACTCCGTCCAGCTGGTCGGCGTGGGCTCCAACCCCGACAAGGGGTCGGTCTCGGACGTCGCCTCGGACGCCCTGACCTACGAGGCGGGCGACTACTCGGCCGGCACCGACGAGTTCACCTACACCGTCGTCGACGCCCTCGGGGCCCGCGCCACCGGCACCGTACGGGTCGGCATCGCACCCCGCGCCGAGCAGGCCTCGAACCCCGTGGCCGAGGCCGACCACGTCACGATCCGCCCCGGTGGGTCGGTGACGGTGCGCGTCCTGCAGAACGACTCCGACCCCGAAGGCGGGCAGCTGACCGTCGCGCAGGCCGAGCCGACGGCAGAGGACGTCACCGCCAAGGTCCTCCGGAAGCAGCAGATCCGCGTCACGCCTCCGGAGTCGGCGAAGAGCGGTGACTTCGCGGTGCTCTACACCGTCGCGAACAGCAGCGGGGGATCGAGCACGGCCTTCCTCACGGTGACCGTCGACCCCGACGCCCAGCCGCTCCGGCCCGAGGTCGACGACACGACCCTCGACCTGCAGGACATCCTGCACCGGCAGAGCGTGACCGTCGACGTGCTCGACAACGTCTTCTTCGCCGAGGGCACCGCGGCCGACCTCCGGGTCGGGGTCGTCCCCGGCTACGGCGACACGGCGACGCCCACCGACGACGGCCGCATCACCGTCCGGTTGACCGACGACTCGCAGGTGATCCCGTTCTCGGTCGCCCGGGCCGACCACCCGGACATCGTCTCCTACGGCTTCATCAACGTGCCGGGCTTCGACGACGCCCTGCCCCAGATCAACCGCAGCGCCGGTGCGGTCACGGTGAAGAGCGAGGCCACCGTCCGCATCCCGCTGCAGGACTTCGTCGTGACGGCGAACGGCGAGACCGCGAAGATCACCGACCGCGGCACGGTCAAGGCCACCCACGCCAACGGGCAGAGCCTGGTGGTGGACTCCTCGACGCTGCAGTTCACGTCGGCGAAGCTCTACTACGGCAAGGCGTCGATCTCGTTCGAGGTCACCGACGGCTCGTCGGCGAACGGCGGCAAGGGCCGCGTCGCCACGCTCGTGCTCCCGATCACGGTCACGCCCCGGTCGAACCAGCCGCCGGCGTTCACGGGATCCTCGGTCGAGATGCAGCCGGGCGAGACGCGCAAGATCGACCTGACGAAGCTGACCGACTACCCGTACCCCCGGGACCTGCCCGAGCTCCGGTACTCGATCGTCGGCCGGCCCGCCGCGGGGACGACCGCGTCGATCGCGAAGCAACAGCTCACGATCTCGGTCGCCGACACCGCGAAGAAGAACACCACCGCGTCGGTCGGGATCGGTGTCGCGGACGACGCCAACACCGGTCGCGCCGGCACCGTCACCGTCGGCGTCGTCGCCTCCACCCGTCCGGTGGTCCAGCCCGGCGCCGACCGGTCGGTGACGAAGCGCGGGGCGACCACCACCATCGACGTGCTCACGAACGACCAGCCGACCAACCCGTTCCCGGGTGAGCGGTTGCGCGTCGTGAACATCCGGGGTCTGTCCGGCGGGCTGCCGAGCGGCGTCACCGTCACCCCGAGCGGTGACCGCACGCGCCTGCAGGTCTCGGTCGCCGACACCGCGAAGCCCGGCGACGCCCACCTGCAGTACCAGGTGGCGGACGCGACGAACGATCCCGACCGGTACGTCTGGGGTGACGTCACGATCTCGGTGCAGGACGTCCCGGACGCTCCGGGTGCACCCACCCGCACCGGCTCGTACGACGGCGGTCAGGTCACGCTCACGTGGTCGACTCCTCAGGGCAACAACTCGCCCATCACGGGCTACCGGGTCGTCGGGACCAACGGCGTCTCGAAGAACTGCGGGACCGCGACGGTGTGCACGCTGACCGGACTCGACCCGAAGGCGTCGTACCGGTTCCAGGTCGTGGCGACCAACGCGATCGGTGACTCGAAGCCCTCGTCCCGCTCGGGTCCGATGAGTGCGGACTTCGTGCCGGCACCCCCGAAGGGCATCACGGTCACGCCGAGCAAGGCGACACCGAACCAGCTCGACGTCAAGTGGGGCAAGGTGTCCGCGCCGAACAACGGCAGCGCGGTCGACGACTACATCGTCACGATCGAGGGCCCGGGCCTGTCGACCACGCGGCACACCGGTACCGCCACGAACACCTCGTTCACCGGCGCCCAGAGCGCTGCCCAGTACAAGGTCACCGTGTCCGCTCGCAACGACGCCGACCGCAACGGCACCGTCGTGCAGTGGAACTCCGCGTCCGCCACGGGCAGTGCCGTCGGGACACCGGGCAAGCCGACGAACCTGCAGGCGGTCGCCGGGGACCAGGCGGACTCGTCCGGCCGGTCGACGGTGACCGTGAGCTGGAGCGCCGGCGACGCCGCCGGCGGGACCGGCCTGCGGTACGCCGTGTTCCGATCCGGCAACGTGGACTGTGCTGCTCCGCCCTCGAACTCGCTCGGCAGTTCGAGTCCGACGCGCGACTCTGGCGTCGGCGGTGGCTCGACCCGGTACGCGGTGACCGTGACCAACGGCTACTTCTGCAACGTCGAGTACGTCGACGCCGTGACCTACGAGCGGCCGTCCGGCACCGGCAGGCCCTCGGTCGACGTCGTCCCCGCCGGCACGAACCTCTGGAACGTGAGCGTCACCGCCTCGTCGCGGCCCGCACACCACTACCAGCTCGAGACGGGCGGGCAGCCGATCACGCTGCAGCCGGGCCAGACCTGGACGGGTGTGCCAGGGTCCGGCGCCCGGAACGTCTCGGCACCGTTGACCGTCCGCGCCTGCGGCGGCCCGGGGAGCAGCTTCTGCTCGTCCGATGCCGACTCGTGGACGGGGAACGCCACGGCGCTCGACGCGAACCTCTCGGTGGCGACCGCTCAGCAGGGCCAGCCGATCGCCGTGACGGGGCCGAGCGGCAGCGGGATCACGGTGCGGTACACGGCGTACTGGTACGCCAGCGACGACGGCAGCGGCTTCCCCACGACGTCGAGCTGGGACGCTGGTGAGACTCCTCCGGAGCCACCCTTCTTCGCCAAGTCCGTCAAGGTGCGCGCGTACGTCACGGCGACCGACGGGTCGGGTTCGACCCAGGCGAGTGAAGCAACCGACGCCTTCCCGGTCGCAGCAGCACCTGAACCGGACCCCGCTCCCGCTCCCGAGCAACCCGCCCCGGAACCAGCTCCCGGCGGCTGACGCCCGCCCGGCCTGCCACGACCCTCCCGCCGCCGCACACCTCCCGCCACGACCGAAGGACCACCCCGCATGAGCATGACCCCGGAGCAGGCCACCTGGTTCGCCGACGTCGCAGGCCGCATCGTGACCAACGTCGAGCAGGTGCTCCTCGGGAAGACGTTCGTGATCCGCCTCGCGGTCACGGCGATGCTCAGCGAGGGGCACCTGCTCCTCGAGGACGTCCCCGGAACGGGCAAGACGAGCCTCGCCCGGGCGATGGCGCAGAGCGTGCAGGGCACCACGAACCGCATCCAGTTCACCCCCGACCTGCTGCCGGGCGACATCACCGGCATCAGCGTCTACGACCAGCGGACGCAGGAGTTCGACTTCCACCGCGGGCCGGTCTTCGCGAACATCGTGCTCGCCGACGAGATCAACCGTGCGAGCCCGAAGACGCAGTCCGCGCTGCTCGAGGCGATGGAGGAGTCCGCGATCACGGTCGACGGCGTCAACCACCGTCTCGCCGCGCCGTTCATGGTCATCGCGACCCAGAACCCGATCGAGCAGGCCGGCACCTACCGTCTGCCCGAGGCGCAGCTGGACCGCTTCCTCATGAAGACGTCCATCGGCTACCCCGACCACGCCGCGACGGTGAAGATCCTCGAGACCTCGTCGGCTCCGTCGGCGTCGGTCCCGCTGGCGAGCGTTGTGCCCGCCGCGACCATCACCGAGATGGCCGCCCTGGCGCGAACCGTGCACGTCGACGCCGTGATCGCCGACTACGTCGCGCGCTTGGTGGACGCGACCCGCTCGGCGAGCGAGGTCCGGCTCGGCGTCAGCGTCCGTGGGGCGATGGGCCTGATCCGTGCCTCCCGTGTCCTCGCGGCGCTGAGCGGTCGCCACTACGTCACGCCGGACGACGTGAAGGCACTGGCCGTCCCGGTCCTCGCGCACCGCCTGGTGCTCGACGCCGAGGCCGAGTTCGACGGCGTCAGCGCACCGAGCGTCATCGCGCAGCTCCTGGTGGAGACCCCGCCGCCTGCCGACCGAGTCACGACGTGACGGACCGCCGGCCCGTCTCCACGCGCTCGCGCCGTCCGTCCTCGACGCGGTCGCGTCGTGGCACGACGGCGTACGAGCGCACGGGGACGGTCACCGGCATGACCAACGTCCGGACGCGCATCGTCGGTGACCGCGAGGGCGTCGCAGCGGATGCGGTCATCGGGATCGTCCGGCTCTGGGCAACGGCCTGGAGGCTCGTCCTGCGTCTCTGGGGCGAGGTCTCGTCGGTCGTCACCGGTCTCGGGTGGACGGTCGCCGCCCTGACGCTCGTCGCGTTCGTGACCGGCTACCGGTTCGGCCTGCGGGAGATCGTCGTCGTCGGGTTCGCCGGCGCCGTGCTCGCGGTGGTCGCCGCGGTGGCGTTGATCGGCCGGTCGCGGCTGGCGATCCGGATGCGGCTGCCGCAGCACCGTGTGGCGGTCGGCGACGACGCCGGCGTGATCATCACGGCCGAGAACCCCACGCGTCTGCCGTCGGTGCCGACCACCGTCGAGGTCCCGGTCGGATCCGGCCTCGTCGATGTCGCCATCCCGGCCATCGGGCCGCACGGCACCTTCGAGCGGGAGGTCCCCGTCCCGACGCTCCGCCGCGGGGTGCTCGACGTCGGTCCCGTGACGGGCGTCCGCGCCGACCCGGTGGGACTCGTGCGCCGCGAGCTCGTCTGGACCGCCCGTGAGCAGGTCATCGTGCACCCGCGCACCATCGCGATCCCGTCGACGAGCACCGGCCTGGTGCGCGACCTCGAGGGGCAGGCGACGACGGACCTGTCACCCGCGGACATCGCCTTCCACGCCATCCGCGAGTACATGCCCGGCGACGACCCGCGCACCATCCACTGGAAGTCGACCGCCAAGTCCGGCGCGCTCATGGTCCGGCAGTTCGAGGACACCCGTCGCTCGCACCTCGTCGTCGCGCTCGGCATCGCCCGCGGTGAGTTCGCCGACGACGAGGAGTTCGAGCTCGCCGTCAGCGCGGCCGCGTCCCTCGGCGCGCGGGCGATCCGCGACGGCCGTGAGGTCTCGGTCGTGGTGTCGCAGCGCACGCCCGAGTTCGCGAAGCGTGCCGTGTACGCCGTGCGGACGCTCCCCACCGTCACCCCGACGCGCCTGCTCGACGACTTCGCCTCGGTCGGCCTCGCCGACGCGTGCCTGCCGATCGCCGAGGTCTCCCGGATCGTCGGGAGCGACACCGAGGGCATCTCCGTCGCGTTCCTCGTGGTGGGGTCGACCGTCGGTCTGCCCGCGCTCCGACTCGCCGCCACGCGGTTCCCCGTCGGGGTGGAGGTCGTCGCGGTGATCTGCGAGCCCGAGGCCCAGCCGCGGTTCCTGCGCGTCGCGGGTCTGACGGTGATGACCATCGGCTACCTGGACGACCTCCGGCACGCCCTGCACCGATCGGCGTCGGCAGCATGAGCGCCGCACCCGTGACCACCCCGGCCCCGGCACCGGACCGGGCGAGGCGCTCGACCCGACGGTCCGACCGTCGCGACGCACGGCGGCTCGTGCCGTTCCGGCTCGCCGGCGGCACGCTGGCGGTCTGGCTGTTGCTGGCCGTCGCGAGCACGTCCTGGTGGCCGGTGTACCGGGACGGCGCGATGATCACCGCCGCGGTGACCGCGATCGTCATCGGGACGGTCGTCGCGCTCCTCGGCACCCTGTTCCGGCTCCCGACGGCCGTCGTGGCGATCGCGACCGTCGCCGCCTTCACGCTCACGGGCGTCCCCGCCGCCGTGCCGAGTCAGGCCAACGGCCTGCTGCCCACCGGACGCGGCCTGCTCGACCTCTTCGCCGGCGTCGCCCTCGGCTGGAAGCAGCTGGTGACCATCAGCCTGCCGGTGGGCTCGTACGAGGCGCTCCTCGTGCCCTACTTCGTGACGCTGCTCGTGGCGGCGGTGACCGCCGTGAGCGTGGCGACCCGCGCCTCCAGGCAGGAACTCGCGAGCATCCCGGCACTGGTGCTCTTCGCGGTGGGGGTCGTCGTCGGGCCGAGCCGGCTCGACACGTCGATCGTGACGGCGGTCGTCCTGGTGGGCCTCGCCCTCGTCTGGGCGCTGACCGTGCGGCACGCGCGTCGCGCCGTCGCGGTGGCGACCACCATCGGTGCACGCGTGCCGGTCGCGCGGTCGATCGTCCGCCCCGCCCTCGTGGGAACCGGCACCATCGTGGCCGCGGCGGTCGTCGCGACCGGACTCGGCCTGGTGGCACCTCCGTCGGGTGAGCGCACCGTCGCACGCACCGACGTCGTGAAGCCGTTCGACCCACGCGACTACGTCAGTCCGCTCAGCGGGTTCCGCGCCTACGAGGAGTCCACCGCCTCGGACGCGACCCAGCTCCGGGTGACCGGTCTGCCCGAGGGCGGGTTCGTCCGCATCGCGACGCTCGACACCTACGACGGCGTCGTCTACCGCGTCGGCGGGGCCGACGGCTCGGCCGGCTCGGGCACCTTCGAACGGGTACCGACCGCGGTCGACGTCCGTGGCGTCCGGGGCACCACGGTCGACGTCGGCGTGACGGTCGACGGGTACCGCGGTGTGTGGCTGCCGACGGTCGGTGACCTGGAGCGCGTGGAGTTCACCGGGCAGGACGCCGACGACGAGCGCGGCGCCTTCTTCTACAACGGATCGACCGGTACCGGCGCCGTGGTCGGCGGAGTCGGGGACGGCACGTCCTACGACCTGACGGCGGTGCTGCCCGACCAGCCGACCGAACGGCAGCTGGCCACCGCACGGCCGGGGAGCGCCGCCGTGCCCACCGCACGGGACGTCCCCGACGCTGTGCGCGACACCGTGGAGTCCACGACGAAGGACGTGTCGGCACCCGGTGCGAAGCTCCTCGCCGCGGTGCAGTCCCTGCAACGGAACGGGTACGTCAGCCACGGTGTCGGCGACGACCGGATGAGTCGGTCCGGTCACGGTGCCGACCGTGTCCAGGAGCTCCTCACCGCACCCCTGATGATCGGGGACCAGGAGCAGTACGCCGCGGCGGCCGCACTGATGGCGGACGAGATCGGCTTCCCCGCACGGGTCGTGATGGGCTTCACGGCCGGGGGAGACTCAGGCCGCGACGGCACCGCAGCGCCTGGCGGGACGACGACCTTCCGTGGGTCCGACGTCACGGCCCGCATCGAGGTGGACACCGCGCAGTGGGGATGGGTGATGCTCAACCCCAACCCCGAGGTGCGCGAGATCCCGAACGAGCAGCAGCAGACCCCGCAGCCGGTCACCCGACCCGAGACGGTGGTGCCGCCGCCCCCGGTCGACCGGCAGGACCAGGACCAGCAGACGCCCCCCGAGAGCGACCGGAACACGCCGCCGGTGCAGCCGCTCTGGCTCCAGATCCTGCTCGCGGTGCTGCCCTGGGCCCTCGGGACCCTCGGCGTGGTCGCGCTCGTCCTGCTGCCGTTCGCCGTGATCGTGCTGCTGAAGCGATTGCGGCGCCGCCGACGGCGGAACGCCACCACGCCCCGCGGCCGCATCGTCGGCGCCTGGGACGAGTACCGCGACGCACTGCTCGACCGCGGGCACGACGTGCGGCAGGCAGCAACCCGACGCGAAGCCGTGGTCGGTGCACCGGGCGACGGTGGCACCGGACTCGCCGCGCTGGCCGACCGCGCGGTGTTCGGTCCGAGTGACGCCGACCAGACCACCGCCGACCGCATGTGGGCGGCGACCGACGATGCGATCGGTTCGCTCCGGACAGGGCGGACCAGGCGGGAGCGGTTCCGCACCGCCGTCTCGCTCCGGTCCCTGCGGGGAACGGGACGCCGTCCGACGGCACGGTCCCGTCGGAGGACCGACCGCCAGGCTGCGTCGGGGCGCGGCGACTACGATGTCCAGAGGCCGGACGAGCGTCGTGGACGGCCGAGTGAGGACAGAGGCACCACGTGATCAGATGCGAACACTGCGGATCGATGCTCCCGGACGGAGCGATCTTCTGCGGTGAGTGCGGTCGCGCGGTCACCGCCGCCGCGAGCCGTCGCCCGGTCGCGCCGACCCCCGTCGAACAGGCACCGCCGCCACCGTTGCAGCAGCCCGACGCCCACGGCCGACGGTCCGACCCGGCTTCCGACGCCTGGTTGCCCGAAGCCACGCTCGATCCCGCCACGCGTGCGTGGCTCACCGGTGCCGACCGTCGCGGCACCGAACCGCCGGCACCCGTACCGGTGCAGCGTCCTGATGACTTCGCGCCGCGCCAGGCACCCTCCCATGTGCACGGTGCCGGCTCCGGGCTCGAGGACTGGTCGGGTGCGCCGGGCGAGTCCGAGCCTCCCCTCGACCCCGACGCGTACCCGTCCGAACCCCTCGATGCGGACGACCCCGAGCGCACGCGGATCGCCCCGGCTCCCGGTCGCCCCGAGACGCCCGAGGACCCGATCCGCGATGCTCCGTCGTCGGTGTCGGACCAGGCGGTGCGACAGCCCGTCGAGTCCCAGCCCGTCGAGCCCCAGCCCGTCGAGCCGCCGCCCGCTGCCGAGCCCTCCGTTCCGGTGTGGGCGCCGCCCGCTGCCACCGCACCCCCGGCGGCACCCGCCGGTCCGTCCTGGTGGGTCGGTCGCGGTACCCCGGCTGCCGAGGCGCCGGCCGATCCGGTCGTCCCGCCGATGCCGGGAGCACCCGCCGAACCTGCTGGCGAGCAGGACGCTGCGGCTCCTGCGCCCGACGAACACGGCGCACAGGAACCCCAGAACGCACAGAATGCCCAAGAACTCCGGGACGCACAGGGTGCCCGGGACGCCTCCGAGCCGGAGCCCGACGAAACAATCCTGGCGGCGTCGGAGACCAGCGCCACCGACGACCAGCCGCCCGTCGTGTCGGCCCCGCAGCCCGGGGACACCGCCGTGGTCGAGCCGTTGATCGACCGTCGACCGCCGCGTCCGGCCCCGCTCGTCACCCCGGGCATGCACGAGACGGCCATCTGCCACGTCTGCGGCAACCGGCTCGAACCCGACGACATCTTCTGCGGCGAGTGCGGAGCCGTCCGTCCGGCGGTCACCGCGGCCTTCACCGGCCCGGTCGTGCCGCTGCCGATGACCCGACCCGACTGGGCCGCCGAGGAGTCCGACGGCACGCAGGCCTCCGACGCGGGCAACGCTGCGGACGAGCCGGACGAGCCCGACGCGGATCCGGCCGTGCCCGCGGGTCCGAACGGGTCCGACGAGCGCGCTGCAGGCGACGAGCCGGACGACGAGATCCCGGTGGACGACGAGTCCCTCCGCGCCGAGGTCGAGCAGTCCGATGCCGGCCGACGTCCCCGCGGAGCGCACGCTGCACCGGTGACCGAGCCCGAGCCGCCGACCGAGGCGTCCGCCGTGCCGCGCACGCCGATCCCGCCGGTGCCCGGTTCCGCCACCGTCCCCTCCTCGGCACCGTCCGCCGACACCGCGGGCGTGCCCTCCGCTGCACCGCTGCCCCCGATCCCGGGAGCGACCGGACCCGCGCTGCCGCTCCCGCCCGTCGACCGGTCTGAGTCGCCCGCAGCGGCCGGCGCGCTCGACGACCTCGACGAGGACGTCGACGAGACCCGCATCGTCGCGAAGACCCCGACCCGGGCACCGTTCGTGCTGCACTTCAGCACGGGTGAGCGGCTCGGCGTCCACGGCACGGGCCTGCTCGGCCGACTGCCGCGACCGCAGCCGGGGGAGCGCTACGACGACCTGTTGACCGTGCACGACCCGGGCAAGTCCGTGTCGAAGACGCACCTCGAGCTCGGCCGCGACGGCGACGACCTGTGGGTCTCCGACCGGTTCTCCGGCAACGGCACGGTCGTCCGGCACATCGACGGATCGATCCGCCGCTGCGAGCCCGGTCGCCGGTACCGCGTCGAGCGTGGTGCCCGCGTCGACATCGGTGAGCAGTTCTTCCTGGTGCAGTAGCCGACTTCTCCACAGATCGGGTCCCGGGCCAGCACTGAGCTGCTCGTTCCTGGTGCGATGGGGTCATGTCCCGGTTCACCGCTCGTTGCGTGATCGTGGGGGCCGCGGTCGCGCTCGTCGTGGCCGGGGTCCTCGCGCCGATCAGCGGCGCGGGGCAGGGCGTCCTGCTCGGCGCGGGTGCGTGCTGCGCGCTGGTCGACGTGGTGCTGCACCGTTCGGCCTCGCCGGACCCGGTCGTGGTCGTCGCTCCGCGCGGACCCGACCAGCCCGCCGAGCCAGAACCGCTCGGTGCGCCGGAAACGCTGACGGGCACCGTTCCCGAGGACCGCGACGGCACGCCGGCAGTCGTCCTCGGGCACGGTCCGGGCGGCCGCGTGCTCTGGGTCGACGCCGCGTCCCACGTCGTGGTCGTCGGTGCCGGAGCACTCGCCGTCGCGGTGTACCTCGGGCTCGCCGAGCAGCTCCGAGCCGCTGCCGTCCACACCGACGAGGACCTGCGCTGGGCCGCTGCTCCCGAGGTCTTCGACACCGTGGCGACCGGCAGCGCCGATCCAGCCCCGAGCGCCCGGTCAGCGAGCACCCGGGCAGCGAGCACCCTGTCAGTGCACGCCCTGCCGTCGGGGACCTCGGTCGCGGTGCGGATGGGTGCCGACGGCCGACCGCACGGCTCCGTGGTGCTCGTGGCCGGACTCGGATCGGCGCCTCGTCAGCGGGACGTCACCGTCGAGGTCTCACGGTACGGCTGCTCCGTCCGTCGACCCGACGACCACGCGGTCGTCCGGGTGTCCCCGGCGCTTCCCGTCCTCGTCCCCGACCCGTGAGCGCCGATCGATGACCACCGCCGACCCTTGACCAGCGCTGACCCTTGACCAGCGCTGACCCTTTGACCAGCGCCGACGCTTGACCGGCGCCGAGCAACGATCAGCGCAACCCGGCGCCGACCCGCACGGCGCCGACGGGCACGCCACCACCGAGCACCCGCTCACCCGTCACCTCGAGCACCTCGGCTACCCCGTCCGACGCCACGAGCCCGTTCCGCTCGAGCAGCGCCAGGGCCGCCAGGGTGCCGGCTCGCTGTGAGCCGTCGAGCACCTTCACGGCCACGGCGGCGCCTCCGGGCAACCCCATGACCATCACGCCCTCGGCACCGAGCTTCGCCAGCACCTGCAGTCGCTCGATGGTGACCGTGTTCGCGCGTCCGACGCCGTCGATCGCCCACGGGTGCGCCAGGACCGCGTCGGTCAGCGCAGCGGAGTCGTCGTCGGCCCGGGCCACCACACCGGCGAACCCGCGTGCCAACCCCGTCAGGGTGAGCGGGAACACGGGGGCGCCGCAGCCGTCCGTACCGACCAGGTCGACGGTCTCGTGCGTGTACTCCTCGACCACGGAACGCACCCGCTGCTGCAACGGGTGCTCGATGTCGAGGTACGTGGCTTCGTCCCAGCCGTTCACCCGGCAGGCCGCGAGCATGCCAGCGTGCTTGCCGGAGCAGTTCATCGCCAGTCGGCGAGGGCCGTCCATCGTCCGGGCGGTCCCGCGGTCGAAGGGCATGTCGGGCGGGCAGCCGAGGTCGGCCTCGACGTGGTCGAAGGACTCGAGCATGTGCAGGGCGAGCGCCTGGTGCGCCGCGGTGCCGGCGTGACTCGCGGTGGTGAGGACGAGTTCCTCGTCGGAGAACAGCGCACCGGAACGTCGGACGGCCAGGGCCTGGAACGGCTTCATGGTGGAACGCGGGTAGATGCTCGCGGTCACGTCGCCGACGGAGTCGATCACCGTGCCGCTCGCGTCGACGACGACGCCGGCGCCGACGTGCCGGCTCTCGTCGAACCCTGAGCGTTCGAGCACCGCCAGCTCGACGGAACCGTCGGCGGTGAGAGGATGGCGATCACTGCGGACTTCGGGGCTCACCGTCATGCCGCCATGCTAGCCAAGGCGAAGGGGCGCACCCGTGCACGACCACTCCTACGAGGTCTCCGTCAGCTGGACCGGCGACCGCGGGACCGGCACCTCCGGGTACCGCGACTACGGCCGCGAACACGTGGTCTCGGCGACCGGCAAGCCCGACGTCCCCGGCTCCGCCGACCCGACGTTCCGCGGGGACCGTGACCGCTGGAACCCCGAGGAGATGGTGGTCGCGGCGCTGGCCCAGTGCCACATGCTCAGCTACCTGCACGTCGCGGTGACGAAGGGCTTCACCGTCGTCGACTACCAGGACACCGCGACCGCGTCGCTCCGCCTGAACCGCGACGGTTCGGGCGAACTGACCGAGGCGACCCTGCACCCGGTCGTCACGATCCTCGAGGCCGACCGGGTCGCGGACGCCGAAGCAGCACACGTCACCGCCAACGAGCTCTGCTTCATCGCGCGGTCCGTGGCGTTCCCGGTGCACCACGAGCCGCAGCTGGTCGTCCGACCTGCGTCATTGGCAGGGGACTCTTCGACAGGTGGGGCAGACTAGGTCCTCGTGAAGCGTCTCCGCCTGCTCCCGATCGCCATCGTCCCCGCCGTCGTGCTGGGACTCGCCGCCTGCTCCGGCTCCGGTTCGAACGGGTCCTCGGCTTCGCCGACCCCGTCGGCCAGTGCCACGGCCTCGGCGATCACCTCCTGCCCCGACCCGGGCAAGTCGTCCGATGCCATCAAGGCGACCGGGTCGTTCGGCGGACCGAAGGCCCCGACGGTGAAGTTCTCGTCCGGCCTGTCCGCGAAGACGCCGCAGGCCACCCGCCTCGTGAAGGGCAAGGGCGCGGCGCTCGACGAGGGCGACTACGCGCAGGTCTCCTACAGCGTGTACGAGGCTTCGGACGCCAAGAAGCTCGGCACCGTCGGCTTCGACGAGGGCAACCCGCAGGTGCTCTCGGTCGGCGGATCGGGCTTCGGTGCGCTCCTCGCCTGCTCGAAGGTGGGCGACCGCGTCGCCGCGGTCGGACAGTCCTCCGCACTCGGCTTCAACACCGGCGGTGAGATCGTCGTGGTCGCCGACGTCGTCGCGCAGACCCCGACCAAGGCGACCGGCACCCCGCAGGACCAGGACCCGGGCCTGCCCACGGTCAAGGACAAGGCCTCGGGCGAGCCGGAGATCACGGTCCCCGACGGCGTCAAGGCGCCCACGAAGACCACGGTCGAGGTGCTCAAGCAGGGCGACGGCACCGAGATCGCCGACGGCGACACCGCACTCGTGCAGTACAAGGGCGTCGTCTACGACACCGGCAAGGAGTTCGACTCCTCGTGGTCGAAGGGTGTCCCCACCACCTTCACCGTGTCGGAGAGCGCGCTCATCAAGGGCTTCGTCACCGGGCTCGTCGGGCAGAAGGTCGGCTCGCAGGTCCTGATCGTCGCCACGCCGGAGGACGCCTACGGCGCGAACCCGCAGGAGGGCTCGGGCATCCCGAAGAACGCCACGCTCGTCTTCGTGGTCGACATCCTCGCCAAGGGCTGACCGTGACGGACGGCCGCCTCGGCACCACCGGTCCGGACCGTCGGCGGATCGTCGTCCTCGGTAGCACCGGCTCGATCGGCACCCAGGCGCTCGACGTGGTCGCCCGCAACCCCGACCGGTTCGAGGTCGTCGGGCTCACCGCCGGCAGCAACCGCGACCTCGTCGCCGAGCAGGCCGCCCGGTTCGGCGTCCGCGACACGGCGTTCGGCGCGGCCGACTCGGAGCAGCTCGTCCGGAGCGTCGAGGCCGACGTCGTCCTGAACGGCATCACCGGCTCGGTCGGCCTCGGCCCGACGCTCGCGGCCCTCGAGACCGGTGCCGTGCTCGCCCTCGCGAACAAGGAGAGCCTGATCGTCGGCGGCTCCCTCGTGCAGCAGGCCGCGGCGCCCGGGCAGATCGTGCCCGTGGACAGCGAGCACTCCGCCATCGCGCAGGCGCTGCGCTCCGGCGCCGACGCCGAGGTGCAGCGGCTCGTCCTGACGGCGAGCGGCGGTCCGTTCCGTGGGCGCACCCGCGAACAGCTCCGTGACGTCACCCCCGCCCAGGCACTGGCGCACCCGACCTGGGACATGGGTCTCGTCGTCACGACGAACTCCGCGACCCTGGTCAACAAGGGACTCGAGGTCATCGAGGCCCACCTGCTCTTCGACGTGCCGTACGACCGCATCGACGTCACCGTGCACGCGCAGTCGATCGTGCACTCGATGGTCGAGTTCGTCGACGGCTCCACCATCGCCCAGGCGTCGCCGCCGGACATGCGTCTGCCGATCGCGCTCGGCCTGGCCTGGCCGGACCGGGTGCCCGGCGTCGGCGTGCCGCTCGACTGGACGACCGCGAGCACGTGGACGTTCGAGCCGCTCGACCAGGACGCCTTCGGCGCAGTCGCCCTCGCCAAGCGGGTGGGTGAGCTGGGCGGGACGTTCCCGGCCGTGTTCAACGCCGCGAACGAGCAGGCCGTCGCCGCGTTCCACGCGGGCGCGATCGGTTTCCTGGACATCGTCGACACGGTCGAGCGCGTCGTCGAGGAGCACACCGCGGGGGAGCCGTCACTCGACGGCGTGCTCGCGGCGGAGCAGTGGGCCCGCACCGCTGCGGACCGCGCGCTGACCCGCTGACGCGAGTCGCGCCTCCCGTCCGACGCGGAGGCGGCAGACCGCGGACGTGACGCACCGGCCTGGAGGCCCAGCTCGCCTCTCAGACGGCGCTCGGCTCCGTCATGGAATCAGTCCCGTACTCTTTCCCGGTGACCGTCGAATCCGTCCTGCTCTTCGTCCTCGGCGTGGTCGTCTTCATCATCGGCCTGCTGGTCTCGATCGGACTCCACGAGCTGGGGCACCTGTCCTTCGCGAAGCTCTTCAACGTCAAGGTGACGCAGTACTCGCTGGGCTTCGGCAAGGCGATGTGGTCGTTCAAGCGGGGTGAGACCGAGTACGGGATCCGCCCGATCCTGCTCGGTGGGTACATCTCGATGGTCGGCATGCTCAAGCCGCGCGCCTCGGGCCGGGCGAACGCCATCACGAACACCGGCATGTACGGCGCGTTCGTGCAGGACGCCCGCCAGGCCAGCGCCGAGCAGATCGCGGACTCCGGCGGTGACGACTCCCGCGCCTTCTACCGCCTGACGCCGTGGAAGCGGATCATCGTGATGGTCGCGGGCCCGGCGATGAACCTGGTGATCGGCATCGTGCTGTTCGGTGTGCTGCTGTGCGGGTTCGGGGCGCCGACGACGACCTTCACGTCGAGCGTCGGGTGCGTGCTGCCGAACAGCCAGACGACCGAGTGCTCGCCCGGCGACGCTGTGTCCCCGGCGAAGCAGGCGGGCATCGAGTCCGGCGACGTCGTGCTCTCGGTGAACGGTGAGCAGGACCCCACCATCACCCGCGTCTCCGAGGTCTTCCAGGAGTCCGCCGGTGAGCAGGTCACCGTGGTCGTCGAGCGCGACGGTGCCCGCAAGACCCTCGAGATCACCCCGACGACCGCCACCCGCGACGTCTACGACGCCGAGGGCAAGGTCGTCAAGAACGACGACGGCACCACGAAGACCCAGCGCGTCGGCGTGGTCGGCGTCAGCATCGGGCAGTCCCTGGTGCGGCAGTCCCCGGCCGAGGTGCTGCCCGCGACCGGCGCCCAGATCGCGGCGTCGGCGCACCTGATCATCGACCTGCCGCAGCGCCTGGTCGCCGTGTGGAACGCCGCGTTCGGTGCCCAGGAGCGGTCGCAGGACAGCCCCGTGTCGGTGGTGGGCGTGGGCCGCGCGATCGGCGAGGTCTCGTCGATGAGCGGCGTCCCCGTCGTCGACAAGGCGTACACGATCCTCGGGCTGCTGGCCTCGCTCAACATCGGCCTGTTCGTGCTGAACATGGTGCCGCTGCTGCCGCTCGACGGCGGACACATCGCTGGTGCGCTCTGGGAAGCGATCAAGCGACGGTCGTTCAAGCTCGTCGGCAAGGCCGATCCGGGGCCCATCGACCTGGCGAAGACGATGCCGCTGACGATGGTCGTCGTGGTGCTGTTGGCGGGGATGAGCGCGCTGCTCATCTACGCCGACATCGTGCGGCCGGTGAACCTGTTCGGGTAGTCGCTCCGGCGCTACGCTCAGCGGATGACCACAGCCGCCCCGAACCCTCCCGAGGTTCGCACCGTCGAGCGCCAGGGCCTCGACGTCATCGCCGAGTCCGATCGGAGGGGCACCCCACGGGGACTGTTCTGGCCGTGGTTCGCCGCCAACATCTCCGTGCTCGGCATCGCCTACGGGGCGTTCGTTATCGGGTTCGGCATCTCCTTCTGGCAGGCCACCGCCGTCTCGGTCGTCGGGGTGGTGTTCTCGTTCCTGCTGTGCGGCGTGGTCGCGATCGCCGGCAAGCGGGGGTCGGCGCCGACGATGGTGCTGAGCCGTGCGGCGTTCGGCGTGCGGGGCAACCGGGTGCCCTCGTTCCTCAGCTGGATCCTCACCGTCGGGTGGGAGACCTCGCTCGCCGCACTGGCGGTCCTGGCGACCTCGACGGTCTTCACCGAGCTCGGCTGGGACGGCGGGGTGCTGACGAAGGTCGTCGCGCTGGTCGTCGTCGCCGCGCTCGTGGTCGGGGCCGGCGTCGCGGGCTTCGACGTGATCATGCGCCTGCAGACCTGGATCACGGTCATCACGGGGGTGCTCACCGTCGTCTACATCGTGCTCGCGGTGCCCTCCATCGACTTCGCCGCGATCGCCGCGATGCCCTCCGGCAGCGGTCAGCAGGTCATCGGGGCCCTGGTCCTGGTGATGACCGGCTTCGGCCTCGGCTGGGTGAACGCCGCCGCTGACTACTCCCGGTACCTGCCGCGGGCCGCGTCTACCGGTGGGGTCGTCGGGTGGACGACCTTCGGCGGCGCGCTGGCCCCGGCGATCCTCGTGGTCTTCGGCGTCCTGCTCGCCGGGTCGTCGCCGGACCTGAACGCTGCCATCCAGGACGACCCGATCGGCGCGCTCACCACCATCCTGCCGATCTGGTTCCTCATCCCGTTCGCGATCGTGGCGATCCTCGGGCTCGTCGGGGGAGCGGTCCTCGACATCTACTCGTCGGGCCTCGCGCTGCTGAGCGTCGGCGTGAAGATCCCGCGGCCGGTCGCCGCCGGGGTCGACGGCGTGTTCATGGTCGCCGGCGCCGTGTACATCGCCTTCTTCGCGACCAGCTTCGCGAAGCCGTTCCAGGCGTTCCTGATCACCCTCGGCGTGCCGATCGCGGTGTGGGCCGGCATCTTCGTCGCGGACGTCCTGCTGCGCCGACGCACCTACGCGGAGTCCGAGCTCGACGACCGTCGCGGCCGCTACGGTGACGTCCGGTGGGGCGCGATCGCCCTGGTCGCCGTCGGCACGGCGCTCGGGTGGGGGCTCGTCACGCTGGCGTCACCGGCGTGGCTGTCGTGGCAGGGCTACCTGCTCGGCCCGTTCGGCCTCGGTGGCCGCGAGGGGCCGTGGGCCTACGCGAACCTCGGCGTCCTCGTCGCCCTGGTCGTCGGGTTCCTCGGCACGCTGCTGTTCGCTCGCGGCTCGATCCGCCGCCAGGAAGCACTCGCCACGCCGGAAGCACCGAGCACGCCGGACGACCTGCGATGAGCGCGGAGATCCCCGACGACGCCTGGCTCGTCGTCATCGACATGCAGCAGGTCTTCACCGGCGAGAACCCGTGGGCCGCCCCGCGGTACGACCACGCCGGCGCCGGCATCGAGCGGCTCCTGCCGCGGTTCACGGGCCGCACGGTCTTCACCCGCTTCGTGGCACCGGCGGAGCCCGAGGGTGCGTGGGTGCCGTACTACCGCGACTGGCCCTTCGCACTGGTCCCGGACACCGACCCGCTGTACGCGCTCACCGAACCGTTCGCGTCGGCCGCCGCGGACCGGAACGACCCCGTCGTGACGGAACCGACCTTCGGCAAGTGGGGGACGAGCCTCCAGGCCGTCGTCGGCGACCACCCGCACCTGGTGCTCACGGGGGTCTCGACCGACTGCTGCGTGCTGTCGACCGCGCTGGCGGCGGCCGACGCGGGTGCGACGTTGACCGTCGTGGCGGACGCCTGCGCCGGCGCGACCGACGAGGACCACGACCGCGCGCTCGCGGTGATGCGGCTCTACGCCCCGCTGATCACGGTCGTCGACTCGGTCAGGGAGCTCTGAACAGACGCACGGGGACCGGACCCGGCACGGTCAGACCGAGCGCGTAGAGTGCTCACGTGCCCGCAGTCAACCTCGGTATGCCCAAGTCCCCCGAAACCCTCGCTCCGCGTCGCAAGTCGCGGCAGATCCGGGTCGGCAAGGTGCTCGTGGGCGGCGACGCCCCGGTGTCCGTGCAGTCGATGACCACGACGCAGACCACCAACATCAACGCGACGCTGCAGCAGATCGCCGAACTCACGGCCTCGGGCTGCGACATCGTCCGGGTCGCCGTGCCCACGCAGGACGACGCCGATGCGCTGGCGATCATCGCGAAGAAGTCGCAGATCCCCGTGATCGCCGACATCCACTTCCAGCCGAAGTACGTCTTCCAGGCGATCGACGCCGGCTGCGCTGCCGTCCGCGTCAACCCGGGCAACATCCGCAAGTTCGACGACCAGGTCGGCGCGATCGCCAAGGCCGCCAAGGACGCCGGCGTCTCGCTCCGCATCGGCGTGAACGCGGGGTCGCTCGAGCCGAGCCTGCTGCAGAAGTACGGCAAGGCCACCCCCGAGGCGCTCGTCGAGTCCGCGGTGTGGGAAGCCTCCCTGTTCGAGGAGCACGACTTCCACGACTTCAAGATCTCGGTCAAGCACAACGACCCGATCGTGATGGTCAAGGCCTACCGGCAGCTCGCCGCCGCCGGCGACTGGCCGCTGCACCTCGGCGTGACCGAGGCCGGCCCGGAGTTCCAGGGCACGATCAAGAGCGCCACCGCGTTCGGCATCCTGCTGGCCGAGGGCATCGGCGACACCATCCGCGTGTCGCTGTCCGCCCCGCCCGCGCAGGAGGTCAAGGTCGGCCTGCAGATCCTGCAGTCGCTCAACCTGCGCGAGCGCAAGCTCGAGATCGTCTCCTGCCCGAGCTGCGGTCGCGCGCAGGTCGACGTCTACCAGCTCGCGAACGACGTCACCAAGGGGCTCGAGGGCATGACCGTCCCACTCCGCGTCGCCGTCATGGGCTGCGTCGTGAACGGCCCGGGCGAGGCGCGCGAGGCCGACCTCGGCGTCGCCTCGGGCAACGGCAAGGGGCAGATCTTCGTCAAGGGCCAGGTCGTCAAGACCGTGCCCGAGGCCGAGATCGTCCAGACCCTCATCAACGAGGCGAACCGCATCGCGGACGAGATGGGTCCGGCCGCCGCCACCGGCACGCCCCAGGTGATCATGGCGCCGTAGGCGCGGCCACCCTCCGGACCGGAGGCCCGGTGCCAGCTGGCACCGGGCCTCCGGTCCGTCGTCGTATGGCGCCGGCGCTGGTGCCAGCGCCGGTCGGCACGGTGCGCGCTTCGCGCTTCCGTGCCGCGTTGATCGCCCCGTGCGAGCCTGCAGGCGCGCACGCAGCGGCTGCCGCCGCACCGGCCGATGAACCTCGCACCGTGCGGCTCTGCTCCGCGTCGCAGGCGGCGCCCGCGACGCGCGTGCCGGACCGCGGACCGGCCCGGAGGCCCGCTGCGGCTGCTCGATGCGCGTCCCCTCCGCACGGTGCGGACTTCGCGAGCGGCCGCCGGATTGACCGCCCCGTGCGAGCCTGCAGGCGCGCACGCAGCGGCCGCCGCCCCACCGGCCGATGAACCTCGCACCGTGCGGCTCTGCTCCGCGTCGCCGGCGGCGCCCGCGACGCGCGTGCCGAACCGGGGCCCGGCCCGGAGGCCCGCTGCGGCTGCTCGGCGCGCATCCCCTCCGCACGGTGCGGACTTCGCGAGCGGCCGCCGGGTTGATCGCCCGGTGCGAGCCTGCAGGCGCGCACGCAGCGGCTGCCGCCGCACGAGCCAGCGAACCGCGCACCGTGCCGAGCGGCGCCGCTCGCGCCCAGCGGCGGGGACACCGCAGCGAACCCGCGCCGTCGGCCCGTCGCCACTAGGCTTGCCCCGTGGTCACACGGCTTTCGCATCTGTTCCTCCGTACGCTCCGCGACGACCCCTCCGACGCCGAGGTGACGAGCCACAAGCTGCTCGTCCGCGCCGGGTACGTCCGTCGCCAGTCCCCGGGGATCTTCGCCTGGCTGCCGCTCGGACTCCGGGTGCGCGCCAAGATCGAGGCGATCATCCGCGACGAGATGGTCGCCGCCGGTGCGCAGGAGGTCCTGCTGCCCGCGCTCCTGCCCCGTGAGCCGTACGAGGCGACGAACCGCTGGACCGAGTACGGCGACGGCATGTTCCGCCTGCAGGATCGCAAGGGTTCCGACTACCTGCTCGCCCCCACGCACGAGGAGATGTTCGCGCTCCTGGTGAAGGACCTGTACTCGTCCTACAAGGACCTGCCGGTCACGCTGTTCCAGATCCAGGACAAGTACCGCGACGAAGCCCGGCCCCGCGCCGGGCTCCTGCGCGGCCGCGAGTTCACCATGAAGGACGCGTACTCGTTCGACCTCACCGACGAGGGCCTCGAGCGCAGCTACCAGGTCATGCGCGACGCGTACGAGAAGATCTTCGCCCGCCTCGGCCTCGACTACGTCATCGTCAAGGCCGACGCCGGCGCGATGGGCGGCTCGAAGTCCGAGGAGTTCCTGCACCCGATCGGCGTCGGCGAGGACACCTTCGTCCGCAGCGCCGGCGGCTACGCGGCCAACGTCGAGGCGTACGTCACCCCCGTCCCCGAGTCGCTGCCGATCGAGGGCCAGCCGGAGCCCGTGCTGCTGCCGGCGTCGGACACCCCGACGATCGACACGCTCGTCGCCCACGCGAACCAGGTCGCGCCGCGTGAGGGCGCGCCGTGGACCGCGGCGGACACGCTGAAGAACGTCGTCCTGGCGCTCACCCACCTCGACGGCACGCGCGAGGTCGTGGTCGTCGGCCTGCCCGGTGACCGCGACGTCGACCTGAAGCGCGCCGAGGTGTCGTTCGCCCCGGCCGAGGTCGAGGCCGCCGGCGACGACGACTTCAAGAAGCACCGGGGCCTGGTGAAGGGCTACATCGGCCCGCAGGTCCTCGGCGCCGACAGCGCCACCGGCCTCCGCTACTTCGTCGACCCGCGTGTGGTCGACGGCACGAGCTGGATCACCGGCGCCAACGAGCGCGGCGTGCACGTGTCCGGCCTCGTCGCCGGCCGTGACTTCGTGGCCGACGGTGTCGTCGAGGTCTCCGACGTCCGCGCCGGTGACCCGTCGCCGGACGGCTCCGGCCCCCTCGAGACCGCGCGCGGCATGGAGATCGGGCACGTCTTCCAGCTCGGCCGCAAGTACGCCGAGGCGCTCGGTCTCAAGGTGCAGGACGAGAACGGCAAGCTCGCGACGGTCACGATGGGCTCGTACGGCATCGGCGTGACCCGCATCCTCGCGATCCTGGCCGAGTCCCACAACGACGAGAAGGGCCTGGTCTGGCCGAAGAACGTCGCGCCGTTCGACGTGCACATCGTCGCCACCGGCCGTGACCAGGTCGCCTACGAGCTGGCGGCGTCCGTCGTCGCCGAGCTCGAGGGCGAGCGGTTCGACGTGCTGTACGACGACCGCCCCAAGGTCTCGCCCGGCGTGAAGCTCCGTGACGCCGAGCTGCTCGGCATGCCGATCGTCGTCGTCGCCGGCCGCGGCGCCGCCGAGGGCGTCGTCGAGCTGTGGGACCGCGCGACCGGCGACCGCCGCGACGTGCCGGTGGCCGAGCTGCTCGACGCGGTCCGCGCGATCTAGACGCGACCCCTGACGGACAGCAGGCTCGTGGCGACGTCGCCACGGGCCTCCTGTCCGTCTCCTGGTTCTGGGGTACGCTTGTGGCCGACTTCTGCGCAGTTCCACCCCGCAGGAGCGACTCATCTGAATACGGAGGCACCTCGGTGAAGATCGATCTCGCAGTCCTGCGACTCATGGAGCGCGAGCGGGAGATCCCGTTCGACGAGCTCGTCCAGATCATCGAATCTGCCATCCTGACCGCCTACCAGAAGCACGCCGACGAGAACGGCGAGCCGGCCCACGCGCAGTCGCGTGTGGAGCTCGACCGCAAGTCCGGCGAGGTCAGCGTCTACGTCCCCGAGCTGGACGACGAGGGCACCGTCATCGGTGAAGCCGTCGACCAGCCGAGCGACTTCGGACGCATCGCGGCCTTCGCGGCGAAGCAGGTCATCAACCAGCGCCTGCGCGACATCGGCGACGACAAGATCCTCGGCGAGTTCCGCGGCAAGGAAGGCGACATCGTCGCGGGCGTGGTCCAGCAGGGCCCGAACCCGAAGATGGTGCACGTCGACCTCGGCACGATCGAGGCGATCCTGCCGCCCGAAGAGCAGGTGCCGGGGGAGTCGTACAAGCACGGCTCCCGCATCCGCGTCTACGTGACGAGCGTCGCCCGCGGCAACAAGGGCCCGCAGATCATCGTGTCGCGCACGCACCCGGGCCTCGTCCGGAAGCTCTTCGCACTCGAGGTCCCGGAGATCGCGTCCGGTGTCGTCGAGATCACCTCGCTCGCCCGCGAGGCCGGCCACCGCACGAAGATCGCCGTCAAGGCGAACGAGCCCGGCGTGAACGCGAAGGGTGCCTGCATCGGCGAGCTCGGCGCACGTGTCCGGGCCGTCACGAACGAGCTCGGTGCCGAGAAGATCGACATCGTCGACTACTCGTCCGACCTCGCATCGTTCGTCGCGAGCGCCCTGTCGCCGGCCAAGGTGACGAGCGCATTCGTGCTCGACGCCTCGACGAAGGCCGTCCGCGCGCTCGTGCCGGACTACCAGCTGTCGCTCGCGATCGGCAAGGAGGGGCAGAACGCCCGCCTCGCCGCGAAGCTCACCGGTGCCCGCATCGACATCCAGCCGGACTCCATCCTGGACGGCGAGGACTAGGACGATTTCGCTCCCGGCGCGCCCTGCGAGGGCGCGCCGGATCGCGCACGTCCGAGGCAAGGAGTAGAGTGGTTCCCGTCAGAACGTGCATCGGCAGTCGTCGTCGCGCTTCCCGATCCTCCCTCCTCCGAGTCGTCGCCCTGAGCGATGGCCGTGTCGTGGCGGATCCGAAGGCAGTCATGCCGGGCCGGGGAGCGTGGCTCACACCGACCGTCGATGCCTACGATCTGGCCGTCAAGCGCAGGGCTTTCCGCCGTGCGCTCCGGTTGGATCGCGATCCCGACACGTCCGCGGTGCTCGACCACATCGTCGGTCTCCCACAGGAACCGGCCGAGCGCCCGGACATGACAGAACAGGCTGAACGGCTTATGGACAACTGATGAGCGGCTCGAAATGAGACCCGTCATCCATTGAGTCCTGCCCCTTCACGGGGTGGGACCCGTGAAGGAGAACAGTGGCTAAACCACGCGTACACGAGATCGCAAGCGAACTCGGCGTCGACAGCAAGACCGCACTCGAGAAGCTCAAGGAGCTCGGCGAGTTCGTCCGGGGTGCCAGCTCGAGCATCGAGCCCCCCGTGGCACGGAAGCTCCGTGCCGCCCTCCAGGCAGACGGCGCCCCCGCGGCGAAGCCCGCCGCCTCGGCCTCCGCGCCGAGCGCACCCGCCAAGGCCAGCGCGCCGAAGTCGAGTGCACCCAAGCCCGGCGGTCCCCGTCCGGGTCCGGCTCGTCCGGCACCGGCTCCCGAGCCCGAGGCCCCGGCAGCACCCGCTGCCGACGTCCCCGCACCGGCCGCACCGAAGTCCGTCGCCCAGCGACAGGCCGAGGCCGAGGCCGCGCAGAAGGCCCGTGCCGAGAAGCAGGCCGCTGAGAAGCAGGCCGCCGAGCAGGCAGGCGGGTCGACCGACGCTGCTCCGAAGTCCGACGCCGTGAAGCCGGGCACCAGCCCGAAGGCTCCCGCGGCAGCCGGTCCGAAGCCGGGTGGCCCCAAGCCCGGTGCACGTCCGGGCAACAACCCGTACTCGTCGAACCAGGGCATGGGCTCGCGCCCGCCGCGCCCCGGCAACAACCCGTACTCGTCCAACCAGGGCATGGGCCAGCGCCCGGCCGCCGGCGCAGCCGGTGGCGGTGGCATCCCGCGTCCGCAGCCCCCGCGTCCGGGCACGCCCCGTCCGGGTGCTCCGCGTCCGGGTGGTCCCGGTCAGGGCAACCGTCCCAACGGCTTCGGGCAGCGCCCGGGCCAGGGTGGTGGCCGTGGCGGCCCCGGTGCCCGTCCGGGTGCCGGCGGCGGTGCCGGTGGCGGCTTCCCGCGTCCGGCCTTCAGCGGCCCGCGTCCCGCGGGTGGCGGAGGCCGTGGTCGTGGCCCCGGTGGTGGTACCGCCGGTGCGTTCGGTCGCGGTGGCGGCAAGAGCCGTGCCCGCAAGTCGAAGCGGACGAAGCGCGCCGAGTACGAGATGCGTCAGGCCCCGTCGCTCGGCGGTGTGCAGGTCCCTCGTGGCGATGGCAACACGGTCGTCCGACTCCGTCGTGGTGCGAGCATCTCGGACTTCGCGGACAAGATCGACGCCATGCCCGGCAACCTCGTGACGGTGCTGTTCCACCTCGGTGAGATGGCGACCGCAACCGAGTCGCTGGACGAGGCCACGTTCGAGGTCCTCGGTGACGAGCTGGGCTACAAGATCCAGATCGTCTCGCCCGAGGACGAGGACAAGGAGCTCCTCGAGGGCTTCGACATCGACCTCGACGCAGAACTCGAGGACGAAGACGACGACGTGCTGCAGCAGCGGCCGCCCGTGGTCACCGTCATGGGTCACGTCGACCACGGCAAGACCCGCCTCCTCGACGCGATCCGCAACTCGAAGGTCGTCGAGGGCGAGGCCGGTGGCATCACCCAGCACATCGGTGCGTACCAGATCGTCGCGCAGCACGAGGGCATCGACCGCCCGATCACCTTCATCGACACCCCGGGTCACGAGGCCTTCACGGCCATGCGTGCCCGTGGTGCCCAGGTGACGGACATCGCGATCCTCGTGGTCGCGGCGGACGACGGCATCATGCCCCAGACCATCGAGGCGTTGAACCACGCGCAGTCGGCCGGTGTGCCGATCGTCGTCGCGGTCAACAAGATCGACAAGGAAGGCGCGAACCCCGCCAAGGTCCGCCAGCAGCTCACCGAGTACAACCTGGTGGCCGAGGAGTACGGCGGCGACGTCATGTTCGTCGACGTGTCGGCGCGGCAGAACATCGGCATCCAGGAGCTCCTGGACGCCGTGCTGCTCACCGCGGACGCCGGTCTCGACCTGCGTGCGAACCCCGACAAGGACGCCCGTGGTGTCGCGATCGAGGCCCGTCTCGACAAGGGTCGCGGTGCAGTCGCCACGGTCCTCATCCAGTCCGGCACGCTCCACGTCGGTGACGCCATCGTGGCGGGCACGGCCTACGGCCGAGTCCGTGCGATGACGGACGAGAACGGGGTCGCGGTCAAGGCCGCGACGCCGAGCCGCCCGGTCCAGGTGCAGGGTCTGTCCTCGGTGCCCCGCGCCGGTGACACGTTCCTCGTCACCGAAGAGGACCGGACGGCGCGTCAGATCGCTGAGAAGCGTGAAGCCGCCGAGCGCAACGCCCTGCTGGCGAAGTCGCGCAAGCGCATCTCGCTCGAGGACTTCACCCGTGCGCTCGAAGAGGGCAAGGTCGAGTCGCTCAACCTCATCATCAAGGGTGACGTCTCCGGTGCCGTCGAGGCACTCGAGCAGTCGCTCCTGGACATCGAGGTCGACGACAGCGTCCAGCTCCGCATCCTGCACCGCGGTGTCGGTGCGATCACGGAGTCGGACATCGACCTCGCCACGATCGACAACGCCATCGTCATCGGCTTCAACGTCCGTCCGGACGTCAAGGCCCGTGAACGTGCGGCGCGCGAAGGCATCGACGTGCGCTTCTACTCGGTCATCTACAACGCACTCGACGACATCGAGCAGTCCCTCAAGGGCATGCTCAAGCCCGAGTACGAAGAGGTCCAGTCGGGCGTCGCCGAGATCCGCGAGGTGTTCCGTTCCTCGAAGTTCGGCAACATCGCGGGTGTCATCGTCCGCTCCGGCACGATCACGCGCAACGCCAAGGCGCGCGTCATCCGCGAGGGTGTGGTGGTCGCCGATGGCCTGGCCATCGAGTCACTGCGTCGCTTCAAGGACGACGTGACCGAGGTCCGCACGGACTTCGAAGCCGGTATCGGTCTGGGCAAGTTCAACGACATCCAGATCGGCGACGAGGTCGAGACGACCGAACTCGTCGAGAAGCCGCGCGACTGATCGCGTGACTCCTCTGGGCCCCGGCCTCCCCACGCGGGAGGCCGGGGCCCGACCCCTTTCCCACGCAGGACCACCGGCGGGATGCGTCCCGCCACTGCCTCAGGAGGCACCCAATGGCCGATCCGCAGCGCGCACGCAAGATGGCGGACCGCATCAAGGAAGTCGTCGCACGTCGACTCGACAAGGGTCTGCGGGACCCGCGACTCGGGTTCGTCACGATCACCGACGTCCGTGTGACCGGTGACCTGCAGCACGCGTCGATCTTCTACACCGTCTACGGCACCGACGAGGAGCGTGCGGACTCCGCCGCGGCGCTCAAGGCCGCGACCGGCATGCTCCGGTCCGAGGTCGGCAAGAACATCACCGCCCGGCTCACGCCGTCGCTCGAGTTCATCGCCGACGCCCTGCCCGAGACCTCGGCGCACATGGAGGACCTGCTCGTGCAGGCCCAGGTGCGCGACGAGCAGGTCCGCGCAGCCTCAGTCGGTGCGACGTACGCCGGCGACGCCGACCCGTACAAGCGCGACGAGGACGACGACGCCGACGACGCTGCCGAGACCGACGGCTCCGCCGAGCCGCGTTCCTAGACCCCGGGCAGCTGGTAGCCGCTCGCGTCGTCCCCGACGGCCAGTCCGTCACGCAGGAGCGACGCGAGCGCCCGGTCCCGCTGGTCGGCGTCCGGCCACACCGGTTCGATCTCGGACCGGGTGACCGGCACGTCGCTGGCGCGCAGCTCGGCCATGATCAGGCCGCGCACCTGGCGGTCACTGCCGGCGAACTTCGCCTGCCGCGGAGCCCGCGGCCCGTCGTGCTCCGGGTACCCGGCCGCACGCCACGCGCAGCGGTCCGCGATGGGGCACGCATCGCAAGCGGGGGAGCGGGACACGCACACCAGCGCGCCGAGCTCCATCACGGCGGCGTTCGTGGCGGCGGCGTCGTCGCGGTCCGCCGGCAGCACGGACTCCATGAGCGGGAGGTCCTGCTTCGCCTTCGCCGGCCCGGGTTCGCCCTGGCCGAGGACCGCACGTGCGAGCACGCGGCGCACGTTGACGTCCACGACCGGGTGCCGGTCGCCGTACGCGAAGACCGCGACGGCGCGGGCGGTGTAGTCGCCGATGCCCGGCAGAGCGAGCAGCGCGTCGACGTCGCGGGGCACGACGTTGCCGTGGTCGTTCGCGATGGCGGTCGCCGCCGCGTGCAGCGCGAGCGCGCGTCGCGGGTAGCCGAGCCGGTCCCAGGCACGCACCGCCTCGGACGGGGGCGAGTCCGCGAGGTCGCGAGGCGTCGGCCACCGGGTGAGCCACGCCTCCAGTCGGGGGACCACGCGCGCGACCTGCGTCTGCTGCAGCATGATCTCGCTGACGAGCGTCCCCCACGCGGGGAAGCCGGGGCGGCGCCACGGCAGGTCCCGCGCCTGCTGCCGGAACCACGCGATCAGCGGGGTCGCGATGTCGGGCCGTTCCGGCGTGGCCGGCTCCTGCACACCGCGTCGCGCGGTCGGTTTGTCCACATCCGGTCTGGAGGCCCGACTCGCGTTCACCTCGACAGCCTACGGTGGACGCATGGCACGCTGGGCACCCGAAGAGACCGACACGATGGCTGCGATCGCTGCAGAGGCGATCGCGCAGGTCGGCACGAACCGCACCGTCATCGGCGTCGACGGGCAGGACGGCACCGACCTCGAGCGGGTCGCGGCCGCGCTCGTCACCGGTTTCGAGCAGCACGGGATCTCCGCGATGGCGGCCGCCGCGCCGTCCGCCGACCAGGACACGCTCCGGTCCGACCTGGTGACGCCCTTCCGCACGACCGGAGCCGGTGACGGTGTCCTGATCGTGCACGGGCGGGGCATCCTGGCCCCCGGGGTCCGTACCCTGTGGCGCTGGTCGCTGTGGGTCGAGCAGGAGTCCGGCCGACTCGAGCGTCGCGCCGACGTGAAGATCGCGGCCTCCGCGGTGCTCGACGTCACCGATCCCGAGCACCCCCGCCGCGAGTGGAACGACGCCTGCTGACCGGCGCTGGTAATCTCGCCTGGTGCTCGAAACCGCGCCGGACGGCATCCTCCTCGTCGACAAACCGCAGGGGATCTCCAGCCACCGGGTGGTCTCCATCGCCCGTCGGCGCCTCGGCCTGAAGAAGGTCGGCCACGCCGGCACCCTCGACCCCATGGCCACCGGGCTGCTGCTGCTCGGCATCGGGCCGTCCACCCGGTTGCTCACGCACCTGGTGGGCCTCGACAAGACCTACACGGCGACCATCCGGCTCGGTGTCTCCACGGACTCCGACGACGCCGACGGCACGCCGACCGCTGCGGTCGGTGTGGCCGCTGCGGACGTCTCGGACGACGCCGTCGAGACCGCTGTCGCGGCGCAGCGGGGCGTGATCGACCAGGTCCCGTCCACGGTCAGCGCGATCAAGGTCGACGGGCGCCGCGCCTACGACCTGGCGCGCAAGGGCGAGGCGGTGGAGCTCAAGTCCCGCACGGTGACCGTCTCGCAGTTCGACGTCACGACGCGGAACGAGCGGACCGTCGCCGTCGACGGCACCGACGTCGCCGTGGTGGACCTCGACGTCGTCGTGACCTGCTCGTCGGGCACCTACGTCCGTGCGCTCGCCCGTGACGTCGGCGCTGCCCTCGGCACCGGGGCGCACCTCGTCGCCCTCCGTCGGACCCGCGTCGGACCGTTCGACGTGCAGGACGCCATCGACCTCGAGGACGACGCCGTCGACGTCCGCGCCGCGCTCGCACGTCCGGCGGACATCGCCCGGCGACTCTTCTCGTCGGTGACGCTCGACGCAGCCTCGGCGAAGGACCTCACCGACGGCAAGCGTGTCGCGGCCGAGCACCCCGACTCGGACGGACCGGTGGCAGCGGTCACCGCGTCCGACGACCGGCTGGTCGGCCTCGTCTCCGTCCGCCGGGGGCTGCTCCGGGTCATCACGAACTTCCCGACGCCCGGTGCGTCGTCCTCCTCGCAGACCGGAGCCCGCGCGTGATCGAGTGGTACATGTGGGTGCAGCTGGTGCTCGCCGTCGTGGTGGGGCTCTTCGCGGTCGTCGTGGGGTTCATCGGCTGGAAGCCGAACGACTACACGGTCGGCGCGCTCGTGCTCATCGAGTTGCTGCTCCTTGCGCAGGGCGTCATCTCGATCGTGCTGCCGGCGACGGGCAGTCCGCCCGACGGCAACGCGCTCGAGTTCGGGGTGTACGCCGTTTCTGTCCTGCTCGTCCCGCCGGCCGCGGTCGTGTGGGCACTGATCGACCGCACGAAGTGGAGCACCGTGGTGCTCGGCGCCGGGGCCTTCACCGTCGCGGTGATGGTCTACCGGATGTACCAGATCTGGTTCGCGCTGAACTGACGCCGGAGGTCATGCGCGCAGCCGCGCGTCGGTAGAATCGGTGCAATGGCGACCAGATCCTCACTCGCGACCGGCATCGGCCGCGTCCTCATCGCCGTGTACGGCATCCTCGCGCTGGCGGCGACCGGACGCAGCGTCGTGCAGATCATCGAGAAGTTCTCGTTCGCACCCTTCGCGTACACGCTCAGTGCCATCGCTGCCGTCGTCTACATCGTCGCGATGATCGCCCTCATCGTGCCCGGCCGGTTCTGGTACCGGGTCGCCTGCGTCACGATCGTGTTCGAGATGACCGGCGTGCTCGTCATCGGCACCCTGTCGCTGTTCGACCGCCAGCTGTTCCCCGACGACACCATCTGGTCGTACTACGGCTTGGGCTACGCCTTCGCGCCGCTCGTGCTGCCGATCGCCGGGCTCTGGTGGCTCCGCAAGCACCACCGCACCGCGGTCGCCGAGCCGTCGGCACCGGCTGCGTCCTCGTCGACCGCCCCGGCGAGCGAGTAGGAGCCACCGTGCAGTTCTACGAGGACACCGCCGACGTGGCGGACGGGTTCGGCCCGAGCGCCGTCACCATCGGCAAGTTCGACGGCGTGCACGTCGGGCACCGAGCCGTCATCGCGCACCTCGAGCGTGCCGCCCGCGAGCACGACCTCGTGGCCACCGTGGTCACGTTCGACCGCCACCCGCTCAACGTCATCGACCCGCCGCACGTCCCGCCGGCCCTGACGAGCACCGCGCAGCGCCGCGAACTGCTCGAGGACGCCGGGGTCGACGCCACCCTGCTGCTCCGGTTCGACCAGGAACTGCAGTCGAAGTCGCCCGAGGCGTTCGTGTCCGAGATCCTCGTCGACACCCTGCACGCCCGGCTCGTCTTCGTCGGCAGCGACTTCCGCTTCGGTGCGAGGGGCGCCGGTGACGTCGCGCTGCTGCGGACCCTGGGGGAGCAGCACGGCTTCACCGTCGAGCTCATCGACGACGTGGACCTCATCGACGACGTCCGACCCGACGGTGAGCGCCGGGTGTCCTCCACCTGGATCCGGGAGCTCCTGGGCCAGGGCCGCGTGGCCGAGGCCGCTCGACTCCTCGGGCGGGAGCACGCCGTGCGGAGCGTCGTCGTGCACGGCAACCAGCGCGGCCGTGCGATGGGGTACCCCACCGCGAACCTCGACCCTGCGTGCGAGGGCTTCGTCCCCGCCGACGGCGTCTACGCCGCCCGGGTGCTGCACGAGGGCACCGTGTACCCGGCAGCGGTGTCGGTCGGCAACAACCCGACGTTCGAGGGCGTGCCGGCGAAGCAGATCGAGGCGCACCTGCTCGACGTCGACATCGACCTGTACGGCGATCGGATCTCGGTGCTGTTCGTGTCGTACGTGCGCGGCATGGTGAAGTTCTCGTCGATGGACGAGCTCGCCGCGCAGATGCGGCAGGACGACCTCGACATCCGACTGCTGCTCGGACTGCCCGCGCCGGTCTGACCTGCTGAGCACACTTGTTCCCCCGTACGACGACGCCCCCGTACGACGACGCCCCCGTGACCGATCGGTCACGGGGGCGTCGTTCGTCGGGGCGGAAGCTCAGCCGCCCAGGGCGTCGAGCCAGATCTTGCGGGCGTCGAGGGCTTCCTGCGCGTCCTTGATCTTCCGGGCGTCACCGGTGGCCTGCGCCGCGGCGAGCTCGGACTGGAGCTTGCCGATCGCGTCTTCCAGCTGGCTCGCGAGGCCGTTCTGACGGGCCTTGCGCTCCGGGTTCGATTCCTTCCAGTGCGCGTCCTCGAGCCCACGGACGTGGTCCTCGATCGCACGCAGGCGGTCCTCGACCCGACGGACGTCGCCGCGGGGGACCTTGCCGATCTCGTCCCAGCGGCGCTGGATGCCGGTGAGGGTCTTGCGCGCCGCGACACGGTCGGTCGCCTGCAGGAGCGGCTCGGCCTCGGTCAGCAGGGCCTGCTTCGCCTCGAGGTTGGCGGAGAACTCTTCGTTCTCGGCTGCGCTCTCGGCGTGGCGCTGCTCGAACAGCACGTCTCCGGCGGCCTTGAAGCGTGCCCAGAGTGCGTCGTCGTGGCGCTTGCCGGCACGTCCGGCGTTCTTCCAGTCGTCGAGGAGCTGGCGGTAGTCCGGGATCGCATCGGAGCCGCGGGGTGCGAGGGCCTCGGCCTGCGCCACGAGCTCCTGCTTGCGAGTCCGGGCGTCACGGTGCTGTGCGTCCAGCTCGGAGTAGAACGCACGACGGTGCTGGTCGACGGTGGACCGCGCTGCGCGGAACCGCTTCCAGAGGTCGTTGGCCTCGTTCTTGGGGATCCGCGGCCCGTCGTGCTGGTGCTGCTGCCAGCGCGCGAACACGTCGTCGAGCTGCGCCGTGATCTGCTTCCACTGCGCGCGTGCGGGGTCCACCGCGGCGAGTGCCTCGGCTTCCTCGACCAGGGCGGTGCGGTGCGCCAGGGCGTCCTGCAGTGCCTGCTGCGCCTGTTCCGCCTGCTCCTTGGTGAGCGAGCCGAGCTGCTCGGTGAGCGCGCCCACGCGGGTCTCGAGTGACTTGATGTCACCCACCACGCGGGCGTCGGCGACCAAGGCGGTCAGGTGCTCGACCGTCCGGGCGACGTCGTTCGCCGACGCACCGCGCTGGACGCGCTGCTCGGCGATCTTCACCTGCCCCTCGAGGTCGGCGTACTTCCGCGCGAAGTAGGCGAGGGCTTCTTCGGGGGTGGCGTCCGGGTACTCACCGACAGCACGTTCGGTCTCTTCGTACCGGACGTACACGGTCCCGTTCTCGTCGACCCGCCCCCAGGTCGTTGCTTCGTCAGATCCCACAGGTCTCGCCTCGATCGTGGTCGTGCATCGCCGACGTCACCGTCGGCACGGTCAGGTCGTCAGCCTATTGCACGGACGGGCTCCGCCGCCCGACCGGTGCGACGGGTTGTGGACTACTTCTGCTCCGCGATGGTCGCGTCGGTGATCTTCGTCGCCACCTTCGGCTCGCCGGTGCCGTCGCTGCCGGGCGACGCGATGCCCTTCGCGGCGATCTTCGACTCGAGCTCGGACAGCCCGCTCGTGACCTTGCCGACGACCGTGTAGCCGCCCGTCGAGCTGTCGAGCGTGGTGTCCCCGTAGACGATGAAGAACTGCGTCGACTGCGAGTACGGGGAGTCCGACCGTGCGATCGCGATCGTGCCCTTCTCGTAGACGCCGTCCTCCGGCACGTTCTCGAGCGGGCCGTACTCGAAGCCGGCGTCGCCGGTGCCGTCGCCGTTCGCGGAGCCGCACTGCAGGAACTTCAGGCCGTCGCTGTCGGCGAGCCGGTGGCAGGTGGTGCCGTTGTAGAACTGTTCACGGATCAACGAGATCTCGGCACTCGCGGCCTGCGGGGCCTTCGCACCGTCCAGCTCGATGCCGAGGTCGATGCTCTTGTTGAGCGTGAGCGTGCCGGTCCAGGTCGCGCCCTTCGCGATCGACTTGCTCGGCACGTCGCCGGTGTTGCCGGCCGTGGCGCTGGCCGACGGCGTGGCCGTTGACGACGCGGAGGCGCTCGGGGCCGGGGCGTCCGACCCCCGCGACCCAGCGAAGGCGAGCTGCGACCCGGTGGCGAGGGCCGCGACGAGGACGAGGGCACCGGCACCGATCAGGTTGTCCCGCACGCGGCGGCGTCGCTGCCGCTCGTGGAGGCCCTGGCGGGCCTGGTAGAGGCGGAGGCGCTCGCGCGCCTCTCGGTTGTCACGCGCTGGGTTCTTCGGTGCCACGGTGCTGGTCTGCCCTCTCGTCGCAGTGTGCAACGAGCGTAGCCGAACGGTCACCACCACCACCTGGCGGGAGGCGCGGCCTGCGTCGGTGGACCGGCCTACGATTGCAGGATGGCAGCGGATCGTTCGGGAATGCACGCGCCCACCACGGGTGGTCGCGCCGGTCTCGCGCAGGGTTCCGTCCCGCTCGCCGTCCGGATGCGCCCCACCAGCCTCGACGAGGTCGCCGGTCAGCAGCACCTGCTCGGCCGGGGTTCGCCCCTGGTGCAGCTCGCCACCGGCACGCGTGAGAACCCCGGCGGGGTCTCCGTGATCTTGTGGGGCCCACCCGGTACCGGCAAGACCACGCTGGCGCAGGCCATCGCACGGCAGTCCGGTCGCGAGTTCGTCGAGCTCTCCGCCGTGACCGCCGGCGTGAAGGACGTGCGCGAGGTCATGGAGAAGGCCCTCACCCACCGCGACCTGTACGGGTCGACCACGGTGCTGTTCCTCGACGAGATCCACCGGTTCAGCAAGGCCCAGCAGGACGCCCTGCTGCCCGGCGTCGAGAACGGGTGGGTCATCCTGATCGCCGCCACCACCGAGAACCCGTCGTTCTCGGTCATCTCGCCCCTGCTGTCCCGCTCGCTGCTCCTGACGCTCAAACCGCTCACCGATCCCGACCTCGGCATGCTCGTCGACCGCGCTGTTGAGGACCCCCGCGGGCTCGGCGGTGCCGTCGTCCTCGGTGACGAAGCCCGCAGCGCGATCATCCGCCTCGCGTCCGGCGACGCTCGACGTGCCCTGACCGCGCTCGAGGCCGCCGCGGCGTCGGCCACCGCCGCGCAGGACGAGGACGACGACACCGTGCCCGTCGTCGACGCCGACACCGTCGCGGCCGCGGTCGACCGGGCCCTGCTGCGCTACGACCGACAGGGCGACGAGCACTACGACGTCATCAGCGCGTTCATCAAGTCGGTGCGGGGGAGCGACGTCGACGCCGCCCTGCACTACCTCGCCCGGATGATCGAGGCCGGCGAGGACTCCCGGTTCATCGCGCGCCGGATCATCATCTCCGCGTCCGAGGACATCGGCATGGCCGACCCGCAGGCGCTGCCCATCGCGGTCGCCGCGGCCCAGGCCGTGCAGCTCATCGGGATGCCCGAGGGGCGGATCCCGCTGGCCGAGGCCGTCGTGTACCTGGCGACGGCGCCGAAGTCGAACGCCGCCTACAACGGCATCAACCAGGCGATGGCCGACGTCAAGGCGGGGCGCATGGGCACGGTCCCGATGCACCTGCGCGACGCGCACTACGCCGGGGCGAAGCGCCTCGGGCACGGCAAGGGGTACGTCTACTCCCACGACGCCGAGCACGGGGTCGCCGCGCAGCAGTACCTGCCGGACGCCCTCGAGAGCACCGAGTACTACACGCCGACGGCCAACGGCTACGAGCGCGAGGTCGGGCCGCGGCTCGAGCGACTCCGGAAGATCACACGCGGCCACTAGCGTCGGTGCTTCTGCGCTCGCCCCGATGCTGCTAGCATTGCCGGGCCTACGTCCTGGTCCTCGAGCACGGCTGCGTCGAGGACAGAGTGCCACTCCGGTGGTACGGGGGCAGAGGTTCGGACTGTAGCCGTCCGATCCCACAGGCTCATCCCTCTGGATCCCGTCGTCGGGGCCACCGGCACTCGCGTGCCCGGCCTCCGGTGAGTATTCAGTTCGAACAGAGAAAAGGACCCTGTGTCTACCAAGTCACGTACCCGCAGCAAGACCCGCCTGTCGCGCGCACTCGGCATCCCGCTGACGCCGAAGGCCGCCCGTTACCTCGAGAAGCGCCCCTACGGGCCCGGTGAGCACGGCCGTACGCGCCGTCGTGCGGACAGCGACTACGCCGTCCGCCTCCGTGAGAAGCAGCGTCTGCGCGCCCAGTACGGCATCCGCGAGAAGCAGCTCCGCATCGTCTTCGAAGAGGCCCGCAAGACGAAGGGCCTGACCGGTGAGAACCTGGTCGAGCTCCTCGAGCAGCGCCTCGACGCCCTCGTGGTCCGTGCCGGCTTCGCCCGCACCACCGCGCAGGCCCGTCAGCTGATCGTGCACCGCCACATCCTGGTCGACGGCAAGCTCGTCGACCGCCCCTCCTTCCGCGTCAAGGAGGGCCAGCTGATCCACGTCAAGGCGAAGTCCGAGTCGATGGAGCCCTTCCAGGTCGCCGCTGCCGGTGGCCACCAGGAAGTCCTCCCGAAGGTCCCGGGCTACCTCGAGGTCGAGATCGAGAAGCTCCAGGCCCGCCTCGTGCGTCGCCCGAAGCGCGCCGAGGTCCCCGTGACCTGTGAAGTGCAGCTCGTCGTCGAGTACTACGCAGCTCGCTGATCCACTGATCACACCCGAACGGCGGGTCGTCCTCTCGAGGGCGACCCGCCGTTCGGCGTTCCGGCACCGCCCTCCGCTTCGCAACACGCCGTCGTCTCGGCGACGCGCCTCCGGGTGCGCGAGACGCCTCCGGTTTCGGCGGCGACCTGCCGACACGACGGCGTCTTGCGGACGGGGACGCGCGGAAGTGCCCGGCGACTAAGCTTGTCCGGGCATGCACCGCCCGGGTGCACAGAGGGAGAGGCACCGTGAAGCAGCTGTTCTTCGTCGCCGTCGGCATCGTCATCGGGTTCGCCGTCGCACACCGGGTCGCCCAGACCTCCGGTGGCGCCCGGCTCTTCGCCGAGGTGAACGCCAAGACGAAGGCCTTCACGGGTGCCGTCGCGGACGGCTACCGGTCGCGCGAGGCCGAGCTCCGTACCGACGTCTGAGCGCTCCGACCGAGCAGCCTCGCCCCTCCTCCACCCACGACCTGAACCCAGGAAGCACCATGCAGACCGCAGAGATCCGCCGCCGTTGGCTCCAGTACTTCGGTGACCGCGGCCACACCGTCGTCCCGTCCGCGTCCCTCGTCTCCGACGACCCGTCGCTCCTCTTCACGGTCGCCGGCATGGTGCCGTTCATCCCGTACCTGACCGGTCTCATCCCGGCGCCGTTCCCGCGGGCGACGAGCGTGCAGAAGTGCATCCGCACGAACGACATCGAAGAGGTCGGCAAGACCCCGCGCCACGGCACGTTCTTCCAGATGAACGGCAACTTCTCGTTCGGCGACTACTTCAAGGAGCAGGCGATCCAGTTCGCCTGGGAGTTCCTGACCAACCCGGAGACCGACGGCGGACTCGGCTTCTCGCCGGACGACCTCTGGGTCACCGTCTACGAAGAGGACGACGAGGCGATCGGCTTCTGGAAGCAGCACTCGTCGCTGCCCGACGAGCGGATCCAGCGCCTCGGCAAGGACACCAACTACTGGTCGACCGGACAGCCCGGACCCGCGGGTCCCTGCTCGGAGATCTTCTTCGACCGTGGCCCCGAGTACGGCATCGACGGCGGCCCGGCGACGGACGACGACCGCTACGTGGAGATCTGGAACCTCGTCTTCATGCAGTACCAGATCGCCGACGTGCGGTCGAAGTACGACTTCGAGATCACCGGCGAGCTGCCGAACAAGAACATCGACACCGGTATGGGGCTCGAGCGCGTCGCCTTCATCAAGCAGGGCGTCGACAACATGTACGAGATCGACCAGGTGCGCCCGGTGCTCGACCGCGCAGCCGAGATCTCCGGCCGACGCTACGGCGCCGTGCACGAGGACGACGTGCGGATGCGCGTCATCGCCGACCACGTCCGTTCCTCGCTGATGCTCATCGCCGACGGCGTGAGCCCGTCGAACGAGGGCCGCGGGTACATCCTCCGTCGTCTGCTCCGTCGCACCGTCCGCGCGATGCGCCTGCTCGGTGTCGAGGCGCCCACGTTCCCCGAGCTCTTCCCGGCGTCCCGCGACGCCATGCGCGACGCGTACCCGGAGGTGGCGTCCGACTACGACCGGATCTCCCGTATCGCCTACGCGGAAGAAGAGACCTTCCTCCGCACCCTGGCGCAGGGCACGACCATCCTCGACGTGGCCGTCGAGCGTGCGAAGCAGGACGGCGCCCCGTCGATCGGCGGTGACACGGCGTTCCTGCTGCACGACACCTTCGGGTTCCCCATCGACCTGACGATGGAGATGGCCGAGGAAGCCGGGGTCCACGTCGACCGCACGGCGTTCGAGACCCTGATGTCCGAGCAGCGTGCCCGGGCGAAGGCTGACGCGAAGAGCAAGAAGACCGCGATCGCCGACCTGAGCGTGTACAGCGCGTTCCGGGCCAAGGGCGAGACGACGTTCCTCGGCTACGACGCGCTCGAGGCCGAGACGCGCGTGCTCGGCATCATCGTCGGCGGTGTGAGCGTCGACCGTGCGGTCGCCGGTGACATCGCCGAGGTCATCCTCGGCGAGACGTCGCTGTACGCCGAGTCGGGCGGCCAGGACGCCGACCAGGGCTCGATCGTCGGCAACGGGTTCGACCTCGAGGTCCTCGACGTCCAGCGACCGGTCTCCGGGCTGTGGAGCCACACCGTGCAGGTCCGCTCCGGCGAGGTCGGCGTCGGTGACGCCGCGAGCACCATCGTCGACGCGGAGTACCGCCGCGGCGCGACCCAGGCACACTCCGCGACGCACCTGGTGAACGCGGCGCTCCGCGACATCCTGGGGCCGGAGGCGCTGCAGGCCGGTTCGTACAACAAGTCCGGCTACATGCGCCTCGACTTCTCGTGGTCGCAGCCGGTCTCGCTCGAGACGCGCTCCGAGATCGAGGAGGTCGTGAACACCGCGATCCGCACCGACCTCGAGGTCTCCACGCGCATCCTGCCCATCGACGAGGCGAAGGCCCTCGGGGCGCAGGCCCTGTTCGGTGAGAAGTACGGCGCCGAGGTCCGCATGGTCGACATCGGCGGCCCGTGGTCCCGCGAGCTCTGCGGTGGCACGCACGTCGCCTCGAGCGCGCAGATCGGACTCGTCAACCTGGTGGGGGAGTCGAGCGTCGGTTCGACGAACCGCCGCGTCGAGGCGTTGGTCGGGCTCGAGGGGTTCCGCGACCTCGCCGTCGAGCGCACGATCGTGTCGCAGCTCTCCAGCGCGCTCAAGGCTCCCCGTGCCGACCTGCCGGCCCGCGTGCAGAACCTGATGGAGGACCTCCGGTCCGCCCAGAAGAAGCTCGCCGAGTACGAGTCGGCGAACCTGCAGCAGCGCGTGCCCGCCATCGCCCGGAACGCCACCACCGTCGGTGCCACCACCGTGGTCGCCGAGACGGTCGACGGCCTGCAGTCCGGCGACGACCTGCGCTCGCTCGCCACCGGCGTCCGGGGCCAGCTCGGTGACGGCGCGGCCGTCGTCGTGCTCGGTGCCGTCGTGGGCGGCAAGCCGATCGTGATCGTCGCGACGAACGACGCCGCCCGTGCTGCGGGCGTGCAGGCGGGCCCCCTCGCGAAGGAGGCCGCCGGCGTGCTCGGTGGTGGCGGCGGCGGCAAGCCCGACCTGGCGCAGGGCGGTGGGACGGACGCAGCAGCGCTCCCCGCGGCGCTGCGTGCCGTGACCGCACGGCTCGCGGGCTGACCGTGGGCATCCGGTCCGGGCGGCGGCTCGGCGTGGACGTCGGACGCGCCCGGATCGGGGTCGCCGTGTGCGACCGCGACGGCCTGCTGGCGACGCCGGTCGAGACCGTCCGTCGCGACGACTCGAAGGACCTCCGGCGCATCCTGGAGCTCGCGGACGAGTACGACGTGCTCGAGGTCGTCGTCGGACTGCCGCTGTCGATGTCGGGTGGGGACACGGCCTCGACCGAGGACGCCCGCGTGTTCGCGGCTCGGATCGCGGCGCGTCGGCCGGTGCGCCTGGTCGACGAACGACTGTCGACCGTGACCGCCCAGCGAGGGCTGCACCAGGCCGGCAAGAACACGAAGAAGTCCCGGGCCGTGATCGACCAAGCAGCCGCTGTTATCATTCTGCAACACGCGCTCGACCACGAGCGCAGTGCCGGTGCCCCTCCGGGCACCACGCTTCCCTGACAGGGCTGCCCGGTACCGCACATGGGTGCTCTCGTCGTCAGCTGTGAGGACGACGGTGCCCAGGTGGAGTTCCCGACCGAGAGACCGAGGACGTTGGCAGACGATCTGGACTGGAACGCGATCATCGCGCCCGGCAACGACGCCGAGCGGCGGAAGGCGACTTCCGACCGCACGACAGGCACCGATGACCGCGACGACGCTGGTCAGGTGACCCCACCGCCGGCGCCTCCGATGTCCCGACGCGAAGCCCGCGCCCTCGAAGCCGAACGAGCCCGCGTCGCAGCGACCGAGGAGCCGCCGGCCGCCGAACGGACCACCGAGGCCCCGGCAGCCGCACGCGACGAACGCCCGGCGTCCCCCGCCGACGCACCGATCGCCACCCGCCCCGAAGACCTGCACCCCGAGGTCGCCGCACTGCTGACCGGCGAGCTGCCGACCGAGCCCGCGGTGACCGCCGCGGCCGGCGGGTCCGGCGCCGACGGGACGGACGACGGTGACGCGACCGGCGGCGGTGGTGCCGCGGGAGGCGGCGGACGCGGGGGACGAGGCGGCGGAGGACGCGCCTCCAGGCCGCCGCGCGAGCCACGGCCGAAGCGCCGGCGCGGACCGCTCGTCGCGGGGCTCGTCATCGTCGCGGTCGTGCTCGCTGCCGGCGTCGGGGCGTACACGTTCGCCGCGCCGAAGATCCAGCAGCTCATCGCGGCGATCAGCGGCGCGCAGGAGCCCGACGACTACACGGGCAACGGCACCTCCAAGGTGACCATCACGATCAAGCAGGGCGACATCGGCGAGAACGTCGCCGCGACGCTGCAGCGCAGCGGCGTCGTCAAGGACTCGAAGGTGTTCTACAAGCTCCTGCTGGCATCGCCGGACGTGCAGTTCCAGCCCGGTTCGTACGCGCTGAAGAAGCAGATGAGCTCGAAGTCGGCGCTGGCGGCCCTGCAGGACAAGGACAACCGCGTCCAGGCGTCGATCATCATCCCGGAGGGCACGGCACTCGCCGACATCAAGGCCGGGATGGTCTCGAAGGCCGGCCTGACCGAGAAGCAGGTCGACGCGGCCGCGAAGGACCTGTCGGCCTACGACCTGCCGTCCGGCGTCACGACGCTCGAGGGCTGGCTCTTCCCCGCGACCTACCCGATCAACCCGGGCTGGACCGCCGAGCAGTACTTCAAGTCGATGGTCGACACCATGAAGGAGCACCTGTCCGCCGCCGGCGTCAAGGAGGCCGACCAGGAGCGCACCATCGTCTTCGCGTCGCTGGTGCAGAAGGAAGCCGGTCTCGCAGCCGACTACCCCAAGGTCGCCCGGGTGTTCCAGAACCGCCTCGACCAGGGCATGAAGCTGCAGTCCGACGCCACGGTCGCGTACGGCACGGGCAACACGCACACCGTGACGACCACGGACGCCGAGCGTGCGGACGGCTCGAACGAGTACAACACCTACGTGCACGAGGGGCTCCCGCCCGCACCGATCTCCAACCCCGGGGACATCGCGATCAAGGCCGTGACGAACGAGGCCCCGGGCAAGTGGCTGTACTTCGTGACGGTCGACCTGGAGTCGGGCAAGACCGTCTTCTCGGACACCTACGACCAGCACCTGGTGGCGGTCGAGCAGTTCCAGGCGTGGCTGCGGGCGCACCCCGACTACCAGTAGGCGACGACGTCGCACGGACGATCGCTGTGGGAGGATTGCGGCATGCTTCGTTGGTTGACTGCTGGTGAGTCCCACGGACCCGAACTGATCGCCATGCTCGAGGGCCTGCCCGCGGGTGTCCCGGTGTCGTTCGAGTCCATCCGTGCCGATCTCGCGCGCCGCAAGCTCGGCTACGGCCGTGGCTCGCGGATGAAGTTCGAGCAGGACGAGCTGCACGTGTCCGGCGGCGTCCGGCACGGCTACTCGCTCGGCAGCCCCATCGCGATCCGCATCGGCAACACCGAGTGGCCGAAGTGGGTCGAGGTCATGAACCCCGAGCCGATCGAGTCCACCGAGATGTCCCGCGGGCGGAGCGCGCCGCTCACCCGACCGCGACCGGGCCACGCTGACCTGGTCGGCATGCAGAAGTACGGCTTCGACGAGGCGCGCCCGATCCTGGAGCGTGCGAGCGCCCGCGAGACCGCCGCACGCGTGGCGCTCGGTGCCGTCGCCAAGTCGTTCCTGGCCGAACTCGGCATCCGCTCGGTGGCACACACCCTGCAGGTCGGGACCGTCCGGGTCCCCGACGGCACGGACCTGCCGCTGCCCGACGACGTGGACCGCCTCGACGAGGACCAGCTGCGGTGCTTCGACGCCGAGACCTCCGCACGCATGGTCACCGAGGTCGAGGCCGCGAAGAAGGACGGCGACACCCTGGGCGGCGTCGTCGAGGTGCTGTTCTACGGCGTCCCGCCGGGCCTCGGCTCGCACGTGCACTGGGACCGCCGGCTCGATGCCCGCCTCGCCGCGGCGATCATGGGGATCCAGGCCATCAAGGGGGTCGAGGTCGGTGACGGCTTCGCGACGGCCGGCCGCCGGGGCTCCGCCGCGCACGACGAGCTGTACCGCGAGGACGGCGAGATCTACCGCACGAGCGACCGCGCCGGTGGGACCGAGGGCGGGATGTCCACGGGCACCGTGCTGCGCGTCCGCGCCGGGATGAAGCCGATCGCGACCATCCCGCACGCCCTGCACACGGTTGATGTCGTCTCCGGTGAAGACGCCTCGGCGCACCACCAGCGCTCGGACGTCTGCGCGGTGCCCGCTGCCGGTGTCGTCGCCGAGGCGATGGTGGCCCTGGTGCTCGCCGACGCGGTGCTCGAGAAGTTCGGCGGCGACAACGTCGTCGAGACGAAGCGCAACCTCGACGCCTACCTCGCGGCGATCCCGGAGACCCTGCGCACGCGCCGGACCGAGCCGTCGGCGACGTCGACCGACCTGTGAGCACCGACGTCCGACGCGCCGACGCGCCCGTGGTCGTGATCGGCCCGATGGGCGCCGGCAAGTCGAGCGTCGGCAAGCGGGTGGCGAAGGCCCTCGGCGTCCCGTTCACGGACACCGACCGGGTCATCGTGCGCGAGCACGGGCCGATCCCCGGGATCTTCGCCGACCGCGGCGAGCCGGCGTTCCGCGCGCTCGAGGCCCAGGCGGTCCGGGCGGCGCTGGCCACCGGCGGCGTCATCGCCGTGGGCGGGGGAGCCGTCACCCACGCGGACACGCGGCAGGCCCTGAGCGGCGCGCGCATCGTCCTGCTCACCGTGTCGCCCGAGGCCGTCGCCGACCGGATCGCCGGGTCCGACCGGCCCCTGCTGGCGAACGGCGGGATCGACGCCTGGCAGACGATCATGGACGAGCGGGCGGCCACCTACGACGAACTCGCGCACGTCGTGGTCGACACGTCGCGCCGGCCGATGTCCCGCGTGGTCGACGAGGTCGTCACGTGGCTGCGCAGCGACGCCGGCACCACCGCCGCGCCCGGCAGCACGACCAGCAGCACCACCAGCACCGAAGGAGCACCGTGACCGAGTCGACCCTGCCCGCCGGGACCACCGAGATCCGGGTCGGCGGTGACGACGGCTACACGGTGGCCGTCGGCACGGACCTGCTCGGCGCCCTGCCCGCGATCCTGGGCCCGCGTGTCGCCAAGGTCCTCATCGTGCACTCGCCGACGCTCGGTGCCCGGGCGAACGAGCTCCGGGCGCTGCTGGTCGAGGCCGGGCTCGAAGCCCTGATCGCCGAGGTCCCCGACGCCGAGGGCGCCAAGCGCGTCGAGGTCGCGGCGTTCTGCTGGCAGATCATGGGGCAGGCCGACTTCACCCGCACCGACGCGGTGATCGGCCTCGGGGGCGGCGCCGTCACCGACCTGGCCGGCTTCGTCGCCGCGACCTGGCTGCGCGGTGTGCCGTACGTGGCCGTCCCGACCAGCGTGCTCGGCATGGTGGACGCCAGCGTCGGCGGCAAGACGGGCATCAACACGAACGAGGGCAAGAACCTGGTCGGCGCCTTCTACGCGCCCCATGCCGTCGTCGTGGACCTCGACCTCGCTCGCACGCTGCCGCGCAACGAGATCCTGACCGGGTTCGCCGAGATCGTGAAGGCCGGGTTCATCGCCGTGCCCGAGATCCTGGACATCATCGAGGCCGACGTCGACCGGGTCACCGACCCGACGACCCCGGAGTTCCGCCGGGTCGTCGAGCTCGCCATCGCGCTCAAGGCCGAGGTCGTCTCGGCCGACTTCACGGAGCAGGGCCGACGCGAGATCCTGAACTACGGGCACACCCTCGGGCACGCGATCGAACACGCCGAGCGGTACCAGTGGCGCCACGGCGCAGCGGTGTCGGTCGGCATGGTGTTCGCCGCCGAACTCGCCCGACTCACCGGGCACCTGGACGACGCCACGGTCGACCGGCACCGGGCGATCCTCGAGTCGCTCGACCTGCCGACCTCGTACGGCGTCGGGCGCTGGCAGGGGCTGCTCGCCACCATGCGTCGTGACAAGAAGGCCCGTGCCGGCATGCTGCGGTTCATCATCCTGGACGGCGTCGGCAAGCCCGTCGTGCTCGAGGGCCCCGAGGACCACCTGCTCTTCACCGCCTACCAGGAGGTCGGCGTCTAGCCACGCCGGTCAGCGCAGGACCCGTCGCATCCTGCGCCACCACCAGGTGACGCGCGTCGAGACGGTGACCACGCCGGTGCGCTGGGATTCCCGCCATTCGTCGACGGTGGCGCCGTGGTCCCAGGCGAAGAGGACGTCGTCGTCCTCGTCGAGGTCGGGCGCGTCGGGGAGCGGTCGCAGGATCGACATCAGTCGGATGCCCTTCGTTCGTCGTGGTCATGTGCCTGGTCGGCGCTGGCTCGCCTGCGGAGCGCTCGGCTCGCGAGTCGGCGATCGGCCTTCGACCACCACGGTACGGTCTCCAGGTCTCGGAGCACCGTTGTCGAGATGTCGTATGTGTTCATGTCCGGCCGCTGCGTGACGGCCCAGGTGAACCGATGCCAGGCGTGGTCACGATCGGACGTCCGTCGACTCTGGAACGGCCCGAACCAGCTGACGACGGCAGCGACGATCGCCGCTCCGGCGGCGATGCACGCCGCGGTCAGTGCTGTCTCCACGGCACGAGTGTCTCGCTCCAGGACCGCGCCCCGCGCCGGGCCCGCGCCGGCCTGTGGAAGCCGCACCGGGCCTCCAGGCTGTGGAGGAGGATGGGGCGACGCGACGGACCGGGCGACCCGCACGCTGCGGACCCAGCACCGGGGAGCAGACTGGCGGACGTGCCCACCCCACCCCGACTGAGCGACCTCTCCGGCCCGCGCGATGCCGACACCGGCACCCTGCGCTCCCGTGGTCGCCGCTTCACCGAACTCCTCTCGATCGCCCGTCGCCACCACCTGGTGCCGTTCCGTCGTCTCGACTTCTCGCACGACCCGGCAACGTCGGAGCTGCGGCGCGACCAGGCCGAGCACCTGCGCCGGGCGCTCGAGGAAGCGGGTGGCGGATTCGTGAAGATGGGCCAGCTGCTCTCCACCCGTGACGACCTGCTGCCCGAGGAGTGGACCGAGGGACTCGCCCACCTGCAGCGGAATGTCACGGCGGCACCGGCGGACGAGGTCCGTGCGCTCCTCGAGCAGGAGCTCGGCGCCCCGGTCGACCAGGTCTTCGCGACCTTCGACCCGGTGCCCGTCGCAGCGGCGTCCATCGCGCAGGTGCACCGCGCCCGGCTGCCCGACGGCACCGCGGTCGCCGTGAAGGTGCAGCGGCCGGGGATCGACGCAGCGGTGCGCCGCGACGTGGACATCGCACTGCGGGTCGTCCGGTTCATGGCCCGGTGGTCGACCGAGGCGCGGCAGGTCGGCGTGCAGGACATCGCCAGCCAGTACGCGGACGACCTGATCCGGCAGGTCGACTTCGTCTCCGAGCTCCGGAACCTCTCCGCGCTGCGTGCGGCCCAGGCCCGCAGCGCGCGTCCGGACGAGGTCCGGTTCCCGGACCCCTACCCGGACCTGTCCGGCCGGCGTGTGCTCGTGATGGAGTTCCTGGAGGGCGACACGCTCAGCGCGATCCGCGCCGAGCGTTCCGAGCGCGACCTCGACGCGCCGATGCGCGCCATCCTCCGCGCCTTCCTGCGCCAGGTCGTCTTCGACGGCCTGTACCACGCGGACCTGCACCCGGGGAACGTCCTGGTGCTGCCCGACGGGCGGCCCGCGTTGATCGACTTCGGATCGGTCGGGAGGCTCGACCCGGGTCTCCGGGACACGGTCCAGGACCTGTTGGCCGCGTACCTGCAGGACGACACGTCGCGGATCGCCGATGCGGTCCTGCGGATGGCCCCCGTGCGCGATGCGCACGACGAGCCCGACTTCCGTCGGGACATCGCCCGCTTCGTCGCGGACGAGCTCGGCCCGGGTGCGCGCATCGGCGTCGACACCGTGGACGACGCGGTCGAGGTCTTCGGGCGCTACCGGCTGAAGCCGCCGCCGGACTTCGTCGCCGCGGCACGCGCCCTGGCCATCTTCGAGGGGACGCTCCGCACGCTCGCACCGTCGTTCGACCTGCTCGAGGAGTCCCGCGGACTCGCCCGGGAGCAGATCACCGACCAGCTCCGGCCGGGCAAGCTCCGCGACCTGGCGGCGAAGGAGCTGCTCGGCGTCGTGTCGGCTGCCCGTCGCCTGCCCCGCCGGGTGGACCGCATCGGCGAGGCGATCGAGACCGGCCGGTTCACGGTGAACATCCGGCTCTTCGCGGACAGCCGCGACCGGCAGCTCGTGTCCGGGATGATCCGGCGCATCCTGCTCGTGCTGCTCGGTGCGGGGGCGGGGATCCTGGCGATCGTCTACCTGTCGTTGCCGGCACGACCGACGGCGGCCCTGTCCACCGGGGTCGCGGGCGGGTTGCTCGGGGGAGCGGCGGTGGTGCTGCTCGGATGGGCGGCGATCGACGCCTGGCTCGCCCGACGGCGACGCTGACCGCCGCGCGCACCGCTCCGGCTGCCGGGCGGGCGTCCGCTACACTCGTCCGGGGCCGTCCGCGGCCCGAGGACACTTCACAACACGACCGAACGGGACACCGACGACTCATGGCCAGTACCACAGACATCAAGAACGGCGCCGTTCTCATCATCGACGGCCAGCTGTGGTCGGTCGTCGAGTTCCAGCACGTCAAGCCGGGCAAAGGCGGCGCGTTCGTCCGCACGAAGCTCAAGAACGTCGTCTCCGGCAAGGTCGTCGACCGCACGTTCAACGCCGGCGCGAAGATCGACACCGCCGTCGTCGACCGTCGTGACTACCAGTTCCTCTACGAGGACGGCGACTCCTACGTGTTCATGGACACCGACACGTACGACCAGATCCCGGTCTCCGCGACCGTGGTCGGCGACGCCAAGAACTACCTGCTCGAGTCCGCGATGGTCACCATCGCGATGAACGAGGGCAACCCGCTGTACGTCGAGCTCCCGACGTCGATCGTCACCGAGGTCGAGACCGAGCCGGGCCTGCAGGGTGACCGTTCCTCCGGCGGCACCAAGGACGCGACCATCATCGCGACCGGCCACCGCATCCAGGTCCCGCTGTACCTGGAGAGCGGCACCCTGGTGAAGATCGACACGCGCGACGGCAGCTTCCTCGGCCGCGTCAACTCCTAGGCGCTGACCGTATGAGTGCTCGTTCGAAGGCCCGCAAGCGCGCCCTCGACATGCTGTACGTCGCCGAGGTGCGCGAGCTGCCGATCGCGGACGTGCTCGCCACCGAGACGGTCCGGCACCTGGACCAGCCGGAGCGTGCCTCCAGCTGGGACTACGCCCGCCAGATCGTCACCGGTGTCGACGACGCCCGTCACGAGATCGACTCCGTCATCGTCGACCACGCCCAGGGCTGGTCGATCGCCCGGATGCCGGTCCTCGACCGCTGCATCCTGCGGATGGCCGTCTGGGAGCTCCGGTTCAACCCGGAGGTGCCCGACGCCGTCGCCATCGCCGAGGCGGTGGAGCTCGCGCAGTCGCTGTCCACCGAGGACTCGGCCGGCTTCGTCAACGGCGTGCTCGGGGCCGTCGCCGGCGGTCGTGCACCGTCCGGTCGGACGGTCGCAGGAGACCAGGAGTCCCGGTAGGGTTGACCACGTCAGCATCCTTTAATGCCGTCCAGTGAGGCGGGGAAGGGGGTCGACGTGGGAACCAGAACGGTCCTGCAACAGCCCGACATCACGCGTGCCCTGACACGCATCGCGCACGAGATCCTCGAAGCCAACCACGGGGGCTCGGACCTCGTGCTCCTCGGCATCCCGACCCGCGGCGCCGTCCTGGCGGAACGCCTCGGCCGGATCCTGGCCGGCATCGAGCCGGAGTGGTCCTCGGCCGCCGGTGGCATCGGGACGGAGCGTGTCGGCACGCTCGACGTCACCATGCACCGCGACGACCTCGGCCACGGCATCGGTCGCGCACCGCACCGGACGGTCATCCCCGCCGGCGGCATCGACGGCAAGGTCGTCGTGCTCGTCGACGACGTGCTCTACTCCGGCCGTACCGTCCGCGCCGCGCTCGACGCGCTGCAGGGCATCGGCCGGCCGCGTGCCGTCCGGCTCGCCGTGCTCGTCGACCGCGGCCACCGTGAGCTGCCGATCCGCGCGGACCACGTGGGCAAGAACCTGCCGACCGCGTCCGACGAGCGGGTCACCCTGCACCTGGCCGAGACCGACGGCGACGACACCGTGTTCATCGAGCAGGGGGTGGCGTGATGCGGCACCTGCTCTCCACCGCCGACCTGTCCCGCGACCAGGCCGTCCACATCCTCGACGTCGCCGAGGAGATGGCCGAGGTCAACACGCGCGAGGTCCGGAAGCTCCCGGCCCTGCGCGGCAAGACCGTGGTGAACCTGTTCTTCGAGGACTCCACGCGCACGCGCATCTCGTTCGAGGCCGCCGCGAAGCGCCTGTCCGCCGACGTCCTGAACTTCGCCGCGAAGGGCTCGAGCGTCTCCAAGGGCGAATCCCTGAAGGACACCGTGCAGACCCTCGGCGCGATGGGCATCGACGGCATCGTCATGCGCCACGGTGCATCGGGCGCCCCGCGGGTGCTCGCCGACGCCGACTGGATCGACGTACCGGTGGTCAACGCCGGTGACGGCACCCACGAACACCCGACGCAGGCGCTGCTCGACGCCTTCACCATGCGCCGCCGCCTGCACGGTGCCGGCTCGCGCGGCCAGGGCCTCGACGGCGTGCGCGTCCTGATCATCGGCGACGTGCTGCACAGCCGGGTCGCCCGGTCGAACGCCTGGCTGCTCCGCACCCTCGGCGCGAGCGTGACCTTCGCCGCGCCGCCGACGCTGCTGCCCGCCACCCCGTCGCCGTTCGGCGCCGCGGTGCACCACGACCTCGACACCGCCCTGGCCGAGGACCCGGACGTCGTCATGACGCTCCGTATCCAGCAGGAGCGGATGAACGACGCCTTCTTCCCGAACCCGCGCGAGTACACGCGGCACTGGGGCCTGACGGCGGCGCGCTTCGGGCGGCTGTCCGAGCGCACGCTGATCATGCACCCCGGCCCGATGAACCGCGGGCTCGAGATCGCCGGCGTCGCCGCCGACGACCCCCGTTCGACGGTCGTCGAGCAGGTCGAGAACGGCGTCTCGGTCCGGATGGCCGTCCTCTACCTCGCCCTGACGGGCAGTGCCGGCACCGGCACCGACGCGAAGGAGTCCGCCGCATGACCGCTCACCTGATCCGTGGCGCGCAGCTGGTCGACGGCTCGCGTGCCGACATCCGCCTGGAGGCCGGGCGCATCACCGCGGTCGGGTCCGGTCTCGACACGGCCGGCGCCACCACCGTGGACGCGGACGGCCTCATCGCCCTGCCCGGTCTCGTGGACCTCCACACGCACCTGCGCGAGCCCGGTCACGAGGAGTCCGAGACCGTCCTCACCGGCTCGCGTGCCGCGGCCGCCGGTGGCTTCACCGCCGTGAACGCCATGGCGAACTCGAGCCCCGTCGCCGACACCGCCGGGGTCGTCGAGCAGGTCCAGGCACTCGGTGACGACGCGGGCTACGTGACGGTCCGCCCGATCGGCGCCGTGTCGCAGGGGCTGCAGGGCACGCACCTGTCCGAGATCGGCGCGATGGCGACCTCGCGGGCGAAGGTCCGGGTGTTCTCGGACGACGGCTCGTGCGTGGCCGACCCGCTGCTCATGCGCCGCGCACTCGAGTACATCAAGGGCTTCGGCGGGGTGCTCGCGCAGCACGCCCAGGAGCCCCGGCTGACCATCGGCGCGCAGATGAACGAGGGCCGGCTGTCCTCGGAGCTCGGCCTCGCCGGGTGGCCCGCCGTCGCGGAAGAGGCGATCATCGCCCGCGACGTCCTGCTCGCCGACCACGTCGGAGCACGTCTGCACGTCTGCCACGTCTCGACGGCCGGCAGCGTCGAGGTGATCCGGTGGGCGAAGTCCCGCGGCATCGACGTCACGGCCGAGGTCACCCCGCACCACCTGGTGCTCACCGAGGACCTCATCGCCGGCCACGACGGTGCGCCCGGCTACGACGCCCGCTACAAGGTGAACCCGCCGCTCCGCGCCCGCGAGGACGTCGAGGCGCTCCGCGCGGCCCTGGCCGACGGCACCATCGACATCGTCGCGACCGACCACGCGCCGCACACCGCCGAGGCGAAGTGCTGCGAGTGGCCCGCCGCCGCGAACGGCATGGTCGGCCTCGAATCGGCGCTGAGCGTGGTGCAGTCCGCCGTGGTCGACGACGGCCGGCTCGACTGGGCCGACGTCGCCCGGGTGCTGTCCGAGGCGCCGGCGCGGATCGGCCAGGTCGAGGGGCACGGGCAGCGCATCGCCGTGGGAGCACCCGCCGAGATCACGCTCTACGATCCGTCGGCCAGCCGCGAGTTCGCGGTCACCGACCTCGCCGGCCAGTCGCAGAACTCGCCGTACCTCGGCATGACCCTGCCTGGCCGGGTCGTCGCGACCTTCCACCAGGGGTACGCGACGGTGCTCGACGGCCGGGTCGTCGACGCGGACACGATCGCGGCGCACGCCGCGGCGCTCCGGACAGGGGCGCGCGCATGAGCGGCGACGCGCAGCGCTGGCTCCTCGGCGCGGTGATCCTGCTCGCGGTCGCCGCCCTGTTCGTCGCGATGGCGCGCACCTGGCGGACGCGGACCAGGAAGCAGGCGGAAGCCGTGCCTCCAGTCCGCGTGCCGGCCGACCTGGCACCGGCGGTCGGGTCGTGGGACGGGTTCACCGTCGCGACGACCCGCGCCGACCAGCCGTTGGAACGCATCACCGCAGGCGGCCTCGGGTTCCGCGGCCGCGGCGGGGTGACGGTCCACGCGACCGGCGTGGTGATGCGCCTTGCCGGTACCGACGACCGCTGGATCGCGCGCGACGCGGTCCGCGGCGCCGACCGCTCCACGTGGGCGATCGACCGAGTGGTCGAACCCGGGGGACTGGTCCGTCTGCGATGGACGGCGACCGGCGCCGCAGGTGCGACGGACCTGGACACCTACTTCCGGTTCCCGGAGGGCGACGCATCCGCGCTGCACGCCCTGCAGGGACTGACCGAGACCGGGCCGCAGGCGACTGCGGCCGATGCTCCGCGAACCGCGGGCGAAGGGAAGAAAGCATGACACGCGAACGGGCCGTCCTGGTCCTCGAAGACGGCACCCGGTACGACGGCTGGGCCTACGGCGCCCGTGGGCGCACGCTCGGCGAGGTGGTCTTCGCGACCGGCATGACCGGCTACCAGGAGACGCTGACCGACCCCTCCTACGCCGGACAGATCGTGGTGCAGACCGCGCCGCACATCGGCAACACCGGGGTGAACGACGAGGACCCCGAGTCCCGTCGCATCTGGGTCTCCGGGTACGTGGTGCGCGACCCCAGCCGCGTGGTGTCGAACCACCGCGCGAACGCCACGCTCGACGACCACCTGGTGCGCGACGGCATCGTCGGCATCTCCGGCATCGACACCCGCGCACTCACCCGCCGCATCCGTGACGCCGGCGCCATGAAGGGCGGCGTCTTCAGCGGTCCGGACGCGGCGCTGTCGGCCGAGTCGCAGCTGGACGCGGTCGTGTCGCAGGCGACGATGGCCGGCGCGAGCTTCTCGGCGGTCGTGTCCACCCCGGAGACCTACGTCGTCCCCGCCGTCGGCGAGCAGATCGGCACCCTGGCCGTGCTCGACCTCGGCGTGAAGGCCTCGACCACCCGGTACCTCGCGGCCCGCGGCTTCGAGGTGCACGTGGTGCCGCAGGACATCTCCGCTGCGGAGCTGGAAGCCCTCGCACCGGACGCCCTGTTCTACTCGAACGGCCCCGGCGACCCCGCCGCGTCGGACGCACAGGTGGAGCTGCTGCAGGACAGCCTGCGCACCGGCCGCCCGTTCTTCGGCATCTGCTTCGGCAACCAGCTGCTCGGCCGCGCGCTCGGCTTCGGCACTTACAAGCTGCCCTTCGGTCACCGCGGCATCAACCAGCCGGTGCTCGACACGACCACGGGCAAGGTCGAGATCACGAGCCAGAACCACGGCTTCGCGGTCGACGCGCCCCTCGGCGAGGTCCTCGAGTCCCCGGCCGGGTTCGGTCGGGTCGAGGTCTCGCACTACTCGCTGAACGACAACGTGGTCGAGGGCCTCCGCGCGCTCGACGTGCCGGCGTTCAGCGTGCAGTACCACCCCGAGGCCGCCGCCGGACCGCACGACAGCATGTACCTCTTCGACCGGTTCGCGGACATGGTGCGCGAGCGTCGCGACGGGGAGCCGCTCGACGCGGCCACCGCCGATGCCACGACCCCCGCAGCAGACATCACCAAGGAAGCGAACTGATGCCCAAGCGCGCAGACATCAACTCCGTCCTCGTCATCGGCTCCGGCCCGATCGTCATCGGTCAGGCCGCCGAGTTCGACTACTCCGGCACGCAGGCGTGCCGCGTCCTCCGGGCCGAGGGCGTCCGGGTCATCCTGGTCAACCCGAACCCGGCGACGATCATGACCGACCCCGACTTCGCCGACGCGACCTACATCGAGCCGATCACGAACGCGTCGCTCGAGGAGATCATCCGCATCGAGAAGCCGGACGCGGTCCTGCCGACCCTCGGCGGCCAGACGGCCCTGAACGCGGCCATCGCGCTCGACGAGGCCGGCATCCTCGCGAAGCACGGCGTCGAGCTCATCGGCGCCAAGGTCGAGGCGATCCAGCGCGGCGAGGACCGCCAGCTCTTCAAGGAGCTCGTGCTCGAGTCCGGTGCCGACGTCGCCCGCAGCCACATCGCGCACACGTTGGAGGAAGCGAAGGAGTTCGCGAAGGACCTCGGGTACCCGCTGGTCGTCCGCCCGTCCTTCACCATGGGCGGCCTCGGCTCGGGCTTCGCCTACAACGAGGCCGAACTCGTCCGCTTCGTCGGCGACGGGCTGCAGTCCAGCCCGACGACCGAGGTCCTGCTCGAGGAGTCCATCCTCGGCTGGAAGGAGTACGAGCTCGAGCTGATGCGCGACAACTACGACAACACCGTCGTCATCTGCTCCATCGAGAACGTCGACCCGGTCGGCGTCCACACCGGTGACTCGATCACGGTCGCCCCCGCGCTGACCCTGACCGACCGCGAGTACCAGAACATGCGGAACATCGGCATCGACATCATCCGTCGCGTCGGCGTCGACACCGGTGGCTGCAACATCCAGTTCGCCGTCGACCCGTCGAACGGCCGCGTCATCGTCATCGAGATGAACCCCCGCGTGTCCCGCTCGTCCGCCCTCGCGTCGAAGGCCACGGGCTTCCCGATCGCCAAGATCGCCGCGAAGCTCGCCATCGGCTACCGGCTCGACGAGATCGAGAACGACATCACGAAGGTCACCCCGGCGAGCTTCGAGCCGACCCTCGACTACGTGGTCGTGAAGACCCCGCGGTTCGCGTTCGAGAAGTTCCCGGCCGCCGACGCCACCCTCACCACGACGATGAAGAGCGTCGGCGAGGCGATGGCCATCGGCCGGAACTACGCCACCGCGCTGCAGAAGTCGCTGCGCTCGCTCGAGAAGCGCGGGTCGAGCTTCCACTGGGACACCCCGGCGGCCGAGCTCGACAAGGACGCCCTGCTGGCGAAGGCGTCGATCCCGACCGACGGCCGCATCGTCACGGTCCAGCAGGCGCTGGTCGCGGGTGCCACCGCGGACGAGGTCTTCGAGGCCACCAAGATCGACCCCTGGTTCATCGACCAGATCGTGCTCATCAACGAGGTCGCGGACGAGGTCCGGGCCGCCGACACCCTCGACGCGGACACGATGCGCTGGGCGAAGGAGCACGGCTTCAGCGACACCCAGATCGCGAGCCTGCGCAGCACGGACGCGGCTCCGGTCTCCGAGCAGCAGGTCCGTGACGAGCGGCACGCCCAGGGCATCCGACCGGTCTTCAAGACGGTCGACACCTGCGCCGGCGAGTTCCCCGCCCTGACGCCGTACCACTACTCGTCGTACGACACCGAGACCGAGATCACGCCGAGCGACCGCAAGAAGGTCGTCATCCTCGGCTCCGGCCCGAACCGCATCGGGCAGGGCGTCGAGTTCGACTACTCGTGCGTGCACGCGTCCTTCGCGCTGAGCGCCGCCGGGTTCGAGACGATCATGATCAACTGCAACCCCGAGACCGTCTCGACCGACTACGACACCTCGGACCGCCTGTACTTCGAACCGCTGACCGCCGAGGACGTCCTCGAGGTCATCGAGGCCGAGGCCGCGTCCGGCAAACTCGTCGGCGTCGTCGTGCAGCTCGGTGGCCAGACCGCCCTCGGCCTGGCGAAGCCGCTCGAGGCCGCGGGCATCCCGATCCTCGGCACCAGCCCCACCGCGATCGACTCGGCCGAGGAGCGCGGGCAGTTCTCCGCCATCCTCGACGCCGCCGGCCTGCTCGCACCGCGGAACGGCACCGCCCACGACCTGGCCAGCGCGACCACGGTGGCCGAGGAGATCGGGTACCCCGTCCTCGTCCGCCCGTCGTTCGTGCTCGGCGGCCGCGGCATGGAGATCCTGTACGACTCCCCGTCGCTCGCGGACTACTTCGACCGGATGGCCGACCAGGCGATCATCGGCCCGGAGCTCCCGCTGCTGGTCGACCGGTTCCTGGACGACGCCGTGGAGATCGACGTCGACGCGCTCTTCGACGGCGAGCGGCTCTACATCGGCGGCATCATGGAGCACCTCGAAGAGGCCGGCATCCACTCCGGCGACTCGGCCTGCACCCTGCCCCCGGTCGGCCTCGGCCGCGCGGAGATCCAGGGCGTCGTCGACGCGACCGAGAAGATCGCCCGCGGCATCGGCGTGCAGGGCCTGCTCAACGTCCAGTTCGCCATCGGCGCCGGCGTGCTCTACGTCCTCGAGGCGAACCCGCGCGCCAGCCGCACCGTGCCCTTCGTCTCGAAGGCGCTCGGCATCCCGCTGGCCAAGGCCGCGTCCCGCATCATGACCGGCACCACGGTCGCCGAGCTCGTCGCCGAGGGCATGCTGCCCGAGCGTGACGGGGCGTTCGTGCCCGCCCAGTCGCCCGTCGCCGTGAAGGAGGCCGTGCTGCCCTTCCGTCGCTTCCGCACCCGCGAAGGCCAGGTCGTCGACTCGGTGCTCAGCCCCGAGATGCGCTCCACCGGCGAGGTCATGGGCATCGACCGCGACTTCCCGCGGGCGTTCCTCAAGTCGCAGGACGCCGCGTACGGCGGCCTGCCGACCAGCGGCACGGTCTTCGTGAGCGTCGCCGACACCGACAAGCGCGCGATCGTGCTGCCGGTGCACCGCCTGCAGCAGCTCGGCTTCACGATCATCGCGACCGAGGGCACGGCGGAGATCCTCCGCCGCAACGGCATCGAGGTCGGGATCGTCGGCAAGTACAGCCAGGGCGGCGAGAGCGTCGTCGACCTGCTCGCCAGGGGCGAGGTCGACATCGTCATCAACACGCCGTCGGGTGCCGCCGGTCGTGCGGACGGGTACGAGATCCGCGCGGCCACGGTCGCGGCGGACAAGCCGCTGTTCACGACGATCGCGCAGATCGGGGCGGCCGTCGCGGCGATCGAGACGATCGGTTCGCCGCTCAACGTCCGCAGCCTGCAGGACTACGCGCTCGAGCGCGCGACCTGGTGACGGCTGCCAGCGTGGCAACGACCCGGTCAGGAGGCCCGGCCTCCTTCGGCGACCGCCTCGCGTCCGCCATGGGGGAGCGTTCACCGCTCTGCGTCGGGATCGACCCCCACGCCGCCACCCTTGCGGCGTGGGGGCTCGCCCGCGACGAGCAGGGCCTGACGGCGTTCGGCGCGACCCTGGTCGACGCGGCCGCCGGCCGCGCGGCGATCGTGAAGCCGCAGGTCGCCTTCTTCGAGGCGGCGGGGGTCGCGGGCTACCGTGCGCTCGACGCGACGATCCGCCGGGCACGCGATGCGGGCCTCCTGGTCGTCGCCGACGTGAAGCGGGGCGACATCGGGACCACCGGTGACGACTACGCGCTGGCGTGGCTGGACCGCGACGGGCCGTTCGCGGCCGACGCGATGACGGTGTCGCCGTACCTCGGGTACGGCTCGCTCCGGGGCACGATCGACGTCGCGCGCCGGAACGGTGCCGGGGTCTTCGTGCTCGCGGCGACGAGCAACCCCGAGGCCCGTGTGCTGCAGACCGCGGTGCTCGCGGAAGGACCGCGTACCGGCCGGACGGTCGCGGCCGGTATCGTCTTGGACGTGGCAGACGACAACCGGTCCGTGGGCGATCAGGCCCTCGGCGATGTCGGGCTCGTGCTCGGCGCGACCCTTCACCTCGACGACTTCGGCATCGACGCGGACACGATCGGCACCGCTCCGGTCCTCGCCCCGGGCTTCGGTGCCCAGGGCGCCCGCATCGAGGACCTCCGTGCGCTGTACGGCGGGCGTGCCGAGCAGGTGCTCGTGAGCGAGTCGCGCGGCCTGCTGACCGACGGTCCGGACGGCGTCGCGGCGCTCGTCACCGACCGCGCGGACCGCATCCGCACCGCACTGGTGGCGGCAGCGTGACCGACGAACACGAGGGCCTGCCCGCCCACCGGACCCCGCCAGAGGTCGACCGCGTCGCTGCGGCGAAGGCCGCGGTCGCCGCGCGACGCGCCCGGGCCGCGGTGAAGGCCGCGATCGCATCGGGGGAGCGCTCGGCACTCGACGTCGCCCGTGCCGCCTGGGACGACTCGCTGGTCGAGACGACCTCGGCGGAACGCTCGCTGCGGGTCCGTGACCTGCTGGTGAGCCTGCCGGGGATCGGCCCCGCACGAGCCGAGGCGATCATGGGGACCCTGCGGATCGCCCCCTCGAAGCGCCTCGGTGGCCTCGGCACCCGGCAGCGCACCGCCCTGGCCGACTGGCTCGCCGCCCGCGGTCGCAAGCGTGGCGCCTCGAAGCTCGTCGTGCTCGCCGGACCCACCGCGGTCGGCAAGGGCACGGTCAGCGCGCACATCCGACAGCACTACCCGGACGTCAACCTCAGCGTCTCCGCCACCACCCGGAAGCCGCGCCCCGGCGAGGTCGACGGCGTGCACTACTACTTCGTGGACGACGACGAGTTCGACCGCATGATCCGCGACCGCGAGCTGCTCGAGTGGGCGACCGTCCACAACTCGTACCGCTACGGCACCCCGCGCCCGCCGATCGACCGCGCGCTCGACGCCGGCGAGAAGGTCATGCTGGAGATCGACCTGCAGGGCGCCCGGCAGGTGCGCGACGCCATGCCCGAGGCGGTGCTCGTGTTCCTGCTGCCCCCGACGTGGGAGGAACTGGTGCGCCGGCTGATCGGCCGCGGCACCGAATCCGCGGAGGAACAGGCGCGTCGTCTCGAGACCGCGAAGGTCGAGCTGGCCGCGCAGGACGAGTTCGACGTGCGGATCGTGAACTCCGATGTCGGCACCGCGGCACGTGAGGTCGTAGACTTGTTCTCTGCGCCCTGACGGGTGCACTGACTTCGAGGAGACACCATGGCCAACCCCCAGGGCATCATCGACCCGCCCATCGACGACCTGCTCAGCAAGGTCGAGTCGAAGTACGCGCTCGTCATCTTCGCGTCGAAGCGCGCCCGCCAGATCAACGACTACTACGCCGACCTGCACGAGGGCTCGCTCTTCGACAACGTCGGACCGCTCGTCGACTCGACGATCGACGACAAGCCGCTGTCCGTCGCGCTCCACGAGATCAACGAGGACAAGCTCACCGTCACCAAGCAGCAGCAGCCCACCGACTGATCCCGGTGACTGCAGCTGCTCTCCGCCTCTTCACGTCCGAGTCGGTGACCGAGGGGCACCCCGACAAGATCTGCGACCAGATCTCGGACAGCATCCTCGACGCACTGCTGACGGTCGACCCGAACGCGCGCGTCGCCGTCGAGACGATGGTGACCACCGGGCTCGTGCACGTCGCCGGCGAGGTCACGACCTCCGGCTACGTCGAGATCCCCAAGCTCGTCCGTGACGTCATCACCGGCATCGGCTACAACTCGTCGGACGTCTCGTTCGACGGTGCCACCTGCGGTGTCGAGGTCTCGATCGGCGCGCAGTCGCCCGACATCGCGCAGGGTGTGGACGAGTCGCTCGACTCGCGCACCGGTGCGGTCGACCCGCTCGACCGTCAGGGCGCCGGCGACCAGGGCATCATGTTCGGCTTCGCGACGAACGAGACCCCCGAGTACATGCCGGTCGCGATCTGGCTGGCGCACCGGCTGGCCGAGCGCCTCGCCGCGGTCCGCAAGTCGGGCGAGCTGTCGTTCCTGCGTCCGGACGGCAAGACCCAGGTCACCATCGGGTACGACGGCGTCGTGCCGAAGACCGTAGAGACCGTCGTGCTCTCCACGCAGCACTCGCCGAGCGTCACGCTCGACGAGCTCACCGCGGCGATCACCGAGCACGTGATCCGTCCGGTCCTCGACCTGGTCGACCTCGACTCGTCGCACGTCGACGTCATCGTGAACCCGACCGGTCGCTTCGAGATCGGCGGCCCCCAGGGCGACGCCGGGCTCACCGGCCGCAAGGTGATCGTCGACACCTACGGCGGGGCCTCCCGGCACGGTGGCGGCGCGTTCAGCGGCAAGGACCCGTCGAAGGTCGACCGTTCGGCGGCGTACGCGCTGCGCTGGGTCGCCAAGAACGCGGTCGCCGCAGGGCTCGCCGACCGGCTCGAGGTGCAGGTCGCGTACGCGATCGGCCGTGCGAAGCCCGTCGGGCTCTACGTCGAGACCTTCGGCACCGGACACGTCGACGACGCCACGATCGAGGCCGCCATCCGCCAGGTGTTCGACCTGCGTCCGGCCGCGATCATCCGCGACCTCGACCTGCTCCGACCGATCTACGCGCAGACCGCGACCTACGGCCACTTCGGCCGCGAGCTCCCCGGGTTCACGTGGGAGCAGCTCGACCGTGTCGAGGAACTCCGCGCCGCCGCAGGACTCGTCGCCGCGACCGTCTGAAGCACCGCGTGACCACCGTCGCGCGCGTCGTCCTCGACTCGCCGCTCCCGCAGTTGGACCGTCTGTTCGACTACCGGGTGCCGGCCGAGCTCGAGGACGACTGCGTCGCGGGGGTCCGCGTCAAGGTGCCGCTGCGCACCGGGGCCCGGATGTCCGACGGCTACGTGGTCGAGATCGTCACCGAGGGCGAGTACCCGGGGGAACTCAGTCAGATCGAGGCCGTGCTGTCCCCGGTGCCCGTGCTCGCGCCGGAGATCTGGACCCTCGCGCGTGCCGTCGCCGACCGGGCCGCGGGTGTCGCCTCCGACGTCCTGCGCCTCGCCGTGCCACCGCGGCAGGTGCGCGCCGAGAAGGCCTGGCTCGCCCGGGACACCGCGTGGTCGCCGCCGCCGGTGACCGCCCCGCCCGTCACCGGCTACGCCGACGGCGTCCTGGAGGCCGTGGTGACGGAGCACGGACGCGCCGCGGTCGCCGCCGTGCCCCAGCCCGTGGCGGTGGGTGACGCGGACGCACCGGTCTGGGTGCCGGGATGGGCCGCGACGCTCGCCCAGGCCGCCGCACACACGGTGGCGGCCGAGCAGTCCGCGGTGATCGCCGTGCCGGACTTCCGCGACGTCATCGACCTCGAGCGCGCCCTGCTCGCCGTGCTGCCGCCGGAACGGGTGGTTCGGTTCGACGCCAAGCAGACGAACGGGCAGCGCGCGAAGGCCCTGCTGCAGGCCCGCACGCACCCGGTGGTCGCGATCGGCAACCGTACGGCGATGTACGCGCCGGCGACCGACCTCGGGCTGATCGCGATGTGGGACGACGGCGACGCCTCGTTCATCGAGCAGCGGGCCCCCTACGTGCACACGCGTGACGTGGCCCTGGTGCGGGCCGCCCAGTCCGGGGCCGCGCTGCTGTTCGTCTCACACGCGCGCAGCACCGACGTGCAACGGCTGGTGGAGCTGCACTGGCTGCAGGACGTCGTGCCCTACCGCGTGAAGACGCCGAAGGTCATCCCCACCGTGCAGCAGACCGGGGCCGAGGGGTTTGCCGCACAGGCCCGCATCCCGAGCTCCGCCTGGCGTGCCGCGCGCGAGGCCAGCCAGCACGGTGCCGTCCTGGTGCAGGTCGCGAGCCCGGGCTTCGGTACGGGGCTGGTCTGCGCCGAGTGCGGCGAACGCGCGCACTGCCGGGTCTGCGGCGGGCCGCTCGGCAGCCCGCACCGCGGCGCCACGCCCCAGTGCCGGTTCTGCGGTGCCCTGGCCGTTGGGTTCCGCTGCCCGACGTGCGGCAACGGCACCGTGAAGCCGGTCGGCCAGGGGGCACAGCGCACCGCGGAGGAGCTCGGGCGGGCGTTCCCCGGCACCCGGATCATCGTCGCGGACGGGTCCCGTCCGCTCGACGAGGTTCCCGCCAAGCCATCGGTCGTCGTCGCCACCCGTGGGGCCGAGCCGTCGGTGCCGGGCGGCTACGCCTGCGTGCTGCTGCTCGACGGCGAGAAGATGCTCGCCCGCGAAGGGCTGCGGGTGCAGGAGGACGTGCTGCGTTTCTGGACGAACGCCGCCGCGAAGTCGGCCCCCGGGGCCGAGGTGTACCTGGTCGGGATCGGCGGGCGCCTGGCCTCGGCGATGGCCCTGTGGCGGCTCGACGGTCCCGCGCACGACGAGCTCACCGACCGCCGCGAACTCCACTTCCCGCCGGCGGTGCGGGTGGCGACGATGACCGGCACCGACGAGGCCGTCACCGCTGCGGTCGAGGCCCTCGGCGACGCCGTCGTCGGTCCGGTGCTCGGCCCGGTCCCGGTCGAGGACGACACGTTGCCGGGCACGGTCCGGGCCATCGTGCGGTTCCCGTACGCGCACGGGGCCGAGGTCGCCGCGACGCTCAAGGCCGAGGTCATCCGGCGCTCGTCGACCCGGCGGGTGCTCAAGGGCGGCAACCGACGACGGGCCGCTCCGACGCTGCGGGTGCGGTTGGACGACGCGGAGCCGTTCTCCGAGGTCTGACGCCGCCGGTCCCGGGCGGGCCCGGGCGCTGCACGACGCAGAACGACACCGCCGACGTCGTGGGACGTCGGCGGTGTCGTTCGGGGTCTGCCGCCGTGCGGCGACCGGCTGGTGCTGGCCGGTCAGGCGTTGGCGGGCCGACGACGCTCGCGCGGCAGCACGACGCCGAGGGCGACCATGCCGATGGCGAGCACGAGGTGCAGCCAGTTGTCGGCGTTGTTCAGCGGGACGAAGTTCGCACCCGAGCTGTGGCCGGCGGTGAACAGGCCGTAGATCCACAGCACGAAGTAGACGATCCCGCCGAGCACCAGGTACATCCGCGAGCCGGAAGCGCGGTTGGCGGCGAGCAGTCCGACGACGCCGAACAGCAGGTGCACGATGTTGTGCAGCACGGACACCTGGAAGATGCCGAGCAGCATGCCCATCGACTCGTGTCCGGCCCCGGCCAGGTCGCCGGTCGTGATGCCGGGGACGAAGCCGGCGATCCCGACGAGCAGGAACACGATGCCGACCACGAGGGCGGCCTTCTGGACGGACGAACCGGCGTAGCGGTTGGTGGCGGTGGTGACGTCACTCATGGTGTCTCCTGATCTCAGCGCGGTTGCGCGGGGTTGGTGGGCACGCCGTGGGACGGCGGGTTGATCGTCGGACCGGCGGTGGCCGGCGTGACGTCCGCTGGTGCCGAAGCCCCCGCAGACGTCTCGGGGAGGTGCTCCGGCACGGAACCGATCGGCTCCGCACCGCCGTCCAGGGCCTCGATCCGGTGACGGATCCGCTCCAGCACCGGCAACCGCGCGCCGTGGGCGTGCTCGTGGTCGAGCAGCACCTGGAGCTGTTCGCGGTCGAGGGCCGTCAGGTGCTCCGTCAGGTTGCCGAGCGGGACGTGGTCGAAGTCCGGGATGGGCAGGTCTCGGTCGGTCATGGTGCTCCTTCCGTCGATGCAGCCAGAACCTACGCAGCCCACGCTCTGCTGGTGCACAGGCAGAGCTGAGCACCGCGTGCTCCGGACAGGCGGTCGGGGTCGGGTGGGGCCGTCGGCGTGGGAGGATCGAACCCATGCGTCTCGTCGTCGCCGGCAGCCCCGCTGCGGCCGTCCCCACCCTCCGCCGTCTGGCGGCGTCCGACCACGAGATCGTCGCGGTGCTCACGCGGCCGGCCACCCCGCAGGGCCGGAAGCGTGTCCTCACCCCGACCCCGGTGGCCGTCGTCGCAGCGGAGCTCGGACTGCCGGTCATCGAGGCCTCGCGTGTCGACGACGCCGTCACCGCCCGGATCGCGGACCTCGACGTCGACCTCGGCGTGATCGTCGCCTACGGCGCACTGCTCCGCCGCCCGGCCCTCGACGCCCCGCGGCACGGGTGGATCAACCTGCACTTCTCCGACCTGCCGGCGTACCGCGGTGCGGCTCCGGTGCAGCGTGCGGTGATGGCCGGCGACACCCGGACCGCCGCCACGGTCTTCCAGCTGGTCGAGTCGCTCGACGCCGGCCCGGTCTACGCCGCCCTGCCCTTCGAGATCGACCCCGAAGCGACCTCGGGTGAGGTCCTCGCGGCGATGGCCGAGGTCGGCGCCGACGTGGTGGCGGACGTCGTGGACGCCATCGCCGCCGGCACCGCCGTCGCGACCGAGCAGTCCGGCGAGCCCACGCTCGCCCCGAAGCTCACGATCGACGACGGCCGCACCGACTTCGCCGCGCCCGCCGCCTCCGTGCACGCGCTGCTGCGCGGGGTCACGCCCGAGCCCGGCGCGTACGCCCACCTGGGCGAGACCCGCGTGAAGCTGCTCCGCAGCACGATCGAGCCTGGAGGCACGCAGGACCCCGCCCCGTCGCTCGCGCCCGGTGCGCTCGCACTCCACGGCGGACGGCTGCTGGTCGGGACCGCCGACACCCCGCTGGTGCTGCTCGAGGTGCAGCCGGCGGGCAAGAAGGCGATGGACGCCGCCGCCTGGGCCCGTGGCCTCGGCGAACTGGACGGGAAGGTCCTCGCATGAGCCCCCAGACGAAGCCCCAGGGTGCCCGCCGCGGCCCGCGTCCGGCGAGTGCCCGCCGCGTGGCGTTCGACGTGCTCCGCGCCGTGCAGGTCGACGACGCCTACGCGAACCTGCTGCTGCCGACGCGCATCCGCCGCGCCGGGCTCACCGCCCGCGACGCCGGGTTCGCGACCGAGCTCACCTACGGGTCGATCCGGATGCTCGGCCGCTACGACGTGATCATCGCGCTGGCATCCGGTCGCCGCGCCGAGAACATCGAGGCGGACGTCCTCGACGTGATGCGTCTCGGTGCGCACCAGCTGCTCGCCATGCGCACCCCGACGCACGCCGCCGTCGACGCCACGGTCGAGCTCGCCCGTGAGGTCGGTGCCCGCCGCGCCACCGGGTTCGTGAACGCCGTGATGCGCAAGATCGCCGCCCGCACCGACCAGGAGTGGGACGCCCTGATCACCGAGGGCCGCGCCGGGGACGCCCTGCTCGCCACCCGCTGGTCGCACCCGGTCTGGGTCGTCTCGGCGCTCCGCGACGCCCTGGCCGCCGAACGCTCCCGTGACGAGCTCGCCGCCCTGCTCGCCGCCGACAACGCCGCACCCCGGGTGCAGCTCGCGGCCCTGCCCGGACTCGCCACCGACGAGGACATCGCCACGGCGACCGCCCGCACCGCCCCGGACGACGACACCGACGCCGCGTTCGCCGACGCGACCGGTGCGGACGACGTGCCCGCGGCCCTGGTGCCCGTCGACGACGAACCGGAGGCCGACGGCGCGACCGGCACCGTGCCTCCCGTCCGAGCCGACGAGCCCGTCGTGCAGGCGGACGCCGCGCCGGTGTCGCCCGTCGGCATCCGCGGCATCAGCGGCGACCCGGCGCGCGTGCCGGGCGTCGCCGCCGGACGCCTGCGTGTGCAGGACGAGGGGTCGCAGCTCGCCGCGCTGGCGCTGAGCCGCTCGTCGGACGTGCGTGCGGGGGAGCGGTGGCTCGACATGTGCGCCGGGCCCGGCGGCAAGGCCGCGCTGCTCGCCGCCGAGGCGCAGCAGGGCGGGGCGACCCTGGTCGCCAACGAACTCGTGCCCGCCCGCGCCGGACTCGTGCGGAACGCCCTCGGCGTGTTCGGTGACCACGTGCGGGTCGTCGAGGGTGACGCCCGTCGGTACGGACGCGACGGCACCGGGATGACCTTCGACCGCATCCTGCTCGACGCCCCGTGCACCGGGCTCGGCGCGCTGCGTCGCCGACCGGAGGCTCGCTGGCGGAAGCTCCCCGAGGACGTCGAGGAGCTCGCGGCCCTGCAGACCGAACTGCTCGACGCCGCCGTCCGGGTGCTCGCACCGGGCGGGACCCTGGCGTACGTGACGTGCTCGCCGCACCTGGCCGAGACCCGCGGGCAGGTCGACGCGCTGATGGGGCGGCACGGCGACCGGCTCGAGCAGCTCGACACTGCCACGATCGTCCGGGGTGTCGCCGCACGTGACCCCGAGATCGCCGACGGTGCCACGGCGCAGCTGTGGCCGCACCGCATCGGGACGGACGCGATGTTCATCGCGCTGTTCCGTCGCGTCGACTGAGGCGGTTGCTCCGCTGGAGCGCTTCTGATATGTTGGTTCCACAAGACCGGTTCCGCCTGCGAAAGCAGGTCCAGGGCCGGTCCTCTTCGTGTGGGGGTGCGTTGAGCGAGGTCAAGGCGTTCCGGTCGACAAGCCAACAGGTCGCGTTGCTCGAGGCCCGCGGGATGGACGTCGGGGACCACGACGCCGCGGTCGAGCTGCTGCGGCGGGTCAGCTACTACCGACTCAGTGGGTACTGGTACTCGTTCCGTCGACTGCGGTCCGGGCACCGGAGCGACGACTTCGCGGCGGGCACTCGTCTCGCTGACGTGGTCTCCCTCTCCGACTTCGACGCCCGCCTCCGGACCACGGTCTTCGACGCGATCGCGCCGATCGAACTCGCCGTCCGCGCCGCACTCGGCCATGAACTGGGGCGGCTCGATCCGTGCGCCCACCTGGAGCCGGCGCTGCTCGGCGTGCTCGCCCGGTCGGGTGACCAGTACGCCGACTGGCGCCGTCGCCACGACCGTGAGGTCGGGCGGTCCCGAGAGGACTTCGTGGAGCACCACCGGCTCGCCTACGGCGGGACCCTGCCCGTGTGGGCCGCCGTCGAGCTCATGGACTGGGGGAGCCTGAGCCGGCTCTTCGGGTTCGCACCGCCGCTGGTGCAGACCGAGGTCGCCGGAGCGTTCGGGCTGAGACCGCCGCAGTTCTCCTCGTGGCTCCGTGCGCTGAACGTCGTCCGCAACGCCTGTGCCCACCACGGCCGGTTGTTCAACAGGGTGTACCCGAAACGCCCCCGCCTGCCGCGCGGAGGGACGCACGACGGACTCGACCTCGCCGCCCACGCGATGAACCGGACCTACGGCCAGCTGACGCTGGTGCAGTACCTCCGCCAAGCCAGCGGCATCGGGCCGTCCCGGCTGCTCGCCGAAGCGATGGCTGCCTACCCGCCGATCGCACTGGTCCCCTTCGAGCAGACGGGGGCGCCAGTGGACTGGAACGCGACGTCGCTGTGGCGATGACCGCGGGCCTCCAGCGGCACGCCGGTAGGCTTGCCCGGTGACGATCCGCATCTCGCCGAGCATCCTGTCCGCCGACTTCGCGAACCTCGAGCGCGAACTCCAGCGCATCGAGACCGCCGACCTGGTGCACGTCGACGTGATGGACAACCACTTCGTCCCGAACCTGACGCTCGGGCTGCCGATCGTGCAGCGCCTGCAGCAGGTGTCGCCGGTGCCGCTCGACGTGCACCTGATGATCACCGATGCCGACCGCAACGCGCCGAAGTACGCCGAGACCGGTGCATCGAGCGTCACGTTCCACTTCGAGGCAGCCGACGACCCGGTGGCGACCGCCGCGGCGATCCGGTCGAACGGTGCCCGCGCCGCCGTCGCCGTGAAGCCCGGCACCCCGATCACGCAGGTGCTGCACCACCTCGACGCCTACGACATGATCCTGCTGATGACCGTCGAGCCCGGGTTCGGCGGCCAGTCCTTCATGCCGTCCGTGATGCCGAAGCTCGCCGACGCCCGCGCCGCCGTCGATGCCTCCGGGCTCGACGTGTGGCTCGAGGTGGACGGCGGGATCGCCGTCGACACCGTGCCCGAGGCCGTCCGGAGCGGTGCCGACACGCTGGTCGCGGGCTCCGCGGTGTACGGCGGCGAACCCGCCGCGCGCATCGCCGACCTGCGCGAGGCCGCCGCTCGGGCGCGCTCGTGACCGGGGGAGCGCCGGCCGGTACCGGTGTCACCGGGGCGACCACTGCCTCCCGTCCGGACGGTGCGTCGGCAGCGTCAGCGGAGACCGGTAGCCTGGACCTCGTGAAGACGTTCGACGACCTGTTCCAGGAGCTCACCGAGAAGGCGCGCACGCGCCCCGAGGGCTCCGGCACCGTCGCCGAACTGGACGCCGGCGTGCACCAGATCGGCAAGAAGATCGTGGAAGAAGCCGCCGAGGTCTGGATGGCGGCCGAGTACGAGGGCGACGAGCGCACCTCGGAGGAGATCTCGCAGCTGATCTACCACCTCCAGGTCCTCATGGTCGCCAAGGGGCTCACCCCGGCGGACGTCTGGCGACATCTGTAGGAAGCGCCGCCCGGCGCACCGACGACCGCCGACGACCCCACAGAAAGCAGACCCACTGATGCTCCGCATCGCCGTGCCCAACAAGGGCTCCCTGTCCGAGACCGCGTCCGACATGCTGCGGGAGGCCGGGTACGCCGGCCGCCGCGACCCGAAGGCGCTGCACCTGCTCGACGAGCGCAACGGCGTCGAGTTCTTCTTCCTCCGCCCGCGGGACATCGCCACGTACGTGGGGTCCGGCGCACTCGACGTCGGCATCACCGGCCGCGACCTGCTGCTCGACTCCGGGTCCGAGGCACACGAGGTCGACGCGCTCGGCTTCGCCGACTCCACCTTCCGGTTCGCCGGCACGCCCGGTCGGTTCGGCTCGCTGCAGGACCTCGACGGCGTCCGGGTCGCCACGAGCTACCCCGGCCTGGTCGGGGCGTTCCTCGCCGAGCACGGGGTCAGCTCCACGCTCGTGAAGCTCGACGGCGCCGTCGAGAGCGCCGTGCGGCTCGGGGTCGCCGACGCCGTGGCCGACGTCGTGTCGACGGGCAGCACGCTCCGGCAGGCGGGCCTCGAGATCTTCGGCCCGGTGATCCTCGAGTCGACCGCGGTGCTCGTCTCCACCGACGAGACCATCCCCGGCATCGACGTGCTCCGCCGACGCCTGCAGGGCGTGCTCGTCGCCCGTGGCTACGTGATGCTCGACTACGACGTCCCCACGGCCCTGCTCGAGCAGGCGACCGCGGTGGCGTCCGGCATCGAGTCGCCCACCGTGTCGCCGCTGCACGACCGCGACTGGGCCGCGGTCCGCGTGATGATCCCGCGCGACGACGCGAACCTCATCATGGACGCGCTCTACGACCTCGGCGCCCGGGCGATCCTCGTCAGCCCGATCCACGCCGCACGCCTGTGACCGCCGGTGGCGTGTCGGTCCGGGTCATCCCGTGCCTCGACGTCAAGGGCGGCCGCGTCGTCAAGGGCGTGAACTTCCTCGACCTGCAGGACGCCGGTGACCCCGTCGAACTCGCGGCTCGGTACTACGAGCAGGGTGCCGACGAGCTGACCTTCCTCGACGTCGGCGCCACGGTCGAGAACCGGGCGACGATGTACGACACCGTGACCCGGACGGCCGAGCAGGTCTTCATCCCGCTCACCGTCGGCGGCGGGGTGCGCAGTGTGGACGACGTCTCGCGGATGCAGCAGTGCGGCGCGGACAAGATCGGCGTGAACAGCGCAGCGATCGCCCGGCACGAGCTCATCGGCGAGATCGCCGACCGGTTCGGTGCCCAGGCCGTCGTGCTGTCGCTCGACGTCAAGCGCTCCGACCGGATGCCCTCGGGCTTCGTGGTCACCACCCACGGCGGGCGGACCGAGTCCGACCTCGACGCCATCGCGTGGGCACGCGAGGCCGTCGAGCGGGGCGCGGGGGAGCTGCTCGTCAACTCCATCGACGCCGACGGCACGAAGAACGGGTTCGACCTCGAACTCGTGGCCGCGGTGCGCGCCGTCTCGTCGGTCCCGGTGATCGCCTCGGGAGGCGCGGGTCGCGTCGAGCACTTCGCCCCGGCCGTCGACGCGGGTGCGGATGCAGTCCTCGCCGCCAGCGTCTTCCACCGTGGCGAGATGACCGTGGGGGACGTCAAGGCCGCGCTCCGCGCGACCGGCCACGCCGTCCGCTGATCCGCCGCCGTAGGCTAGGAGCCTCATGACCGACAGCACCAGCACCGACACCGAGGCGGTCCTCGACCGCGCACACTTCGGTGCGGACGGCCTGCTCCCCGCCATCGTGCAGGAGGAATCGTCGAAGGACGTCCTCATGCTCGGCTACATGGACCGGGAAGCCCTCCGCCGCACCCTCACCGAAGGCCGTGTGACCTTCTGGTCGCGGTCGCGGAACGAGTACTGGCGGAAGGGCGACACGTCGGGACACGCCCAGTACGTCCGCGGTGCCGCGCTGGACTGCGACGACGACACGCTCCTCGTCACGGTGCAGCAGGTCGGGGCTGCGTGCCACACCGGTGCGCACCGGTGCTTCGACGTCGACCCGCTCGCGCCCGTGACCATGTCCGCCCCGACGGACACGGCCGTGGAGCCGACCCGATGACCACCGCGACGATCTCCGAGACCCCGCACACGACCTCCCGACCGGAGTTCGACGGCCTGCTCGGCGACCACCGTGTCCTTCCGGTCGTCCGCGCGCTGTACGGCGACAGCGAGACGCCGGTCGGCGTCTACCGCAAGCTCGCCGACGGCCGCCCCGGGTCCTTCCTGCTCGAGTCCGCCGGCCAGGGCGGCCTGTGGTCGCGCTGGTCGTTCGTCGGCGTGCGGAGCTTCGGCGTCCTGACCCAGGACGGCGACCGCGCGGCCTGGATCGACACCGGCATCGACGCCGAGCGCGCCGTCGGGTCGCTCGACGGCGCCCCGCTCGAGGTCCTGGCACGGTTGCACGAGCGCTGGGCGACGCCCCGCGTGCCCGGCTCGCCGCCGCTCGTCGGCGGGACCGTCGGCTTCATCGGGTGGGAGGCCGTGCGTCAGCTCGAGCACCTGCCGAACGTGCCGCCGGCCGACTTCGACGTGCCCGGACAGGCGCTGTCCTTCGTCTCCGAACTCGCCGCGCTCGACCACCGCACCGGTCTCGTGCTGCTCGTCGCGAGCGTGCTGAACGACGGCACCGACGATGCGGACACCCTCTGGGCGGACGCGCAGCAGCGACTCGACCGCATGCAGGGCGACCTGGTGCAGCCGAGCGTCGCGACCGTCGCCGAGGCCTTTGAGATCGCCGAGCCGACCCCCACCCACCGCACGAGCCCGGCCGACTACATGGCGGCCGTCGAGCGCTCGAAGGGCTTCATCCGCGACGGTGACGTGTTCCAGGTCGTCATCTCGCAGCGGTTCGACCACGAGGTCACGGCCGACCCGCTCGACGTCTACCGGGTGCTCCGGACGCTGAACCCGAGCCCCTACATGTACTTCCTCGCCCTCGCGGACACCGCCGACGAGCGGTTCTGGATCGTCGGCGCATCGCCGGAGGCGCTGGTGAAGGTGCAGGGCGACCGCGCCATCACGCACCCGATCGCCGGGTCCCGCCCGCGAGGTGCGACCCCGGAAGCGGACGTCCACCTCGGCGAGGACCTGCTCGGCGACCCGAAGGAGCGCGCCGAGCACCTGATGCTCGTCGACCTCGCGCGCAACGACCTGCAGAAGGTGTGCGAGCCGGGCACCGTCAGCGTCACCGAGTTCATGACCGTCGAGCGGTTCAGCCACATCATGCACCTGGTGTCGAGCGTCGAGGGGCGGGTGCGTCCCGACGCCTCGGCGATCGACGTGTTCCGGGCGACGTTCCCGGCAGGCACGCTCTCGGGCGCGCCGAAGCCGCGTGCGCTCGAGATCATCGACGAGCTCGAACCGGCGAAGCGCGGTGCGTACGCCGGTGTCGTCGGCTACTTCGACTTCGCCGGTGACGCCGACCTTGCGATCGCGATCCGGACCGCCCTGATCAAGGACGGCGTCGCCCGCGTGCAGGCCGGGGCCGGACTCGTGGCGGACTCCGACCCGGAGACCGAGCACGTCGAGGCGGTCAACAAGGCCGCTGCCCCACTGCGTGCCGTCGCCACGGCCAACCGGATGCGCGAGGTCCGCTCGTGAAGCGCTCGCGTCCGATCGTCGTCGTCGCCGGGCTCCTGGTCGCCGGCGTCATCATGCTCGCCTGGACCCAGACCTGGTTCACCGTCCGTCTGCACGCGGGTGCCGCCGTCACCTCGACGGTCTCGGCCGACGGGGCGGCGGTCGTGCCGCAGTACACCGCGTTGGCGATCGCGAGCCTCGCGCTCTTCCTGGCGATGACCATCGCCGGACGGGTGCTGCGCATCGTGCTCGCCGCCGTCGAGATCCTGCTCGGCCTCGGCGTGGTCGTCAGCGGCATCACCGCCCTCGGCGACCCGATCGCCGCCGCACGCGGTGCCGTCGGCGAGGTCGCCGGGGTCAGTGACCTCGGTGCCGTCCGCGGTGTCGTGTCGAGCGTCTCCGTGAGCCCGTGGCCCGCCGTCGGGATCGCGGGTGGCGTGCTCGCCGTGCTGCTCGGCGTGGTCGTCATCGTCGTCCAGCGCGCCTGGCCCGGCCCGAGCCGGAAGTACGGTGCCGCCACCGCCGGAGCCGCCGCAGCAGCACGTGCAGCAGCACCCGTCCAGCGCGACGCGGTCGTCGACTGGGACGACCTGAGCGCGGGCGTGGACCCGACCACCGCCGACGGCGCGGGCGCGGGGGCGCCGAGTGACGACACGGTAGGATCGACAGGGCGTCGCTCGACCGACGACGCCGGAGCAGAACGAGGAGCACCGTGAGCAACACTGAGCCCGCAGAACTCGGCGAAGGCCACTCGCCGGCCGCCTGGACCGCCGTCGTGATCATGTTGATCGGATTCGCGGCAGGCACGCTGTTCTTCTGGTTCGACCAGCCGTGGGGCGTCTGGGCCTCCGCTGGCGTCGTCCTCATCGGCCTCATCGTCGGTGGCGTGATGAAGAAGGCCGGCTACGGCGTCGACGGTCCGAAGTTCGTCCCCAAGCACCACGGCGAGTAGGGGTCTCCCGATGCCGAACGTGCTCGAGTCCCTCGTCGCGGGCGCGCTCGAGGACGCCGCCGCCCGTCGTGTCGACCGTCCGTACTCGGACGTCGAACGCGACCTCGACCGGGTGGCGTCGCCGCTCGACGCCCTCGCGTTCCTCAGCCCGGGCGACCGGGTGAAGATCATCGCCGAGGTCAAGCGCGCCAGCCCGTCCCGCGGGTCGATGGCCGCGATCGCCGACCCGGCCGCCCTCGCCGCCGACTACGAGCGTGGCGGGGCCTCGACGATCAGCGTCCTGACCGAGGGCCGCAAGTTCCTCGGCAGCCTCGCCGACCTCGAAGCCGTGAAAGCCCGCGTCGGGGTGCCCGTGCTCCGCAAGGACTTCATCGCCGACCCGTACCAGGTGATCGAGGCCCGGGCGTCCGGAGCCGACGTCGTGCTGCTCATCGTGGCGGCGCTCGAGCAGGCCCGTCTTGTCGAGCTGCACACCCTGGCCGAAGAACTCGGCATGCGCGTGCTGGTCGAGGCGCACTCCGGTGACGAGGTCACGCGTGGCCTCGACGCCGGTGCCCGCATCCTCGGCGTCAACGCGCGGGACCTCACCGACTTCTCGCTCGACCGCGACCTGTTCGGGTCGCTCGCCGACCGCATCCCCGACGGGGTCGTGCGTGTCGCCGAGTCCGCGGTCTCCGGTCCGGCCGACGTCGCGCACTACCGTGCGGCGGGCGCCGACGTCGTGCTGGTCGGCGAAGCGCTCGTGACGGGTGACGACCCCGCCGCGACCCTGGCGTCGTTCGTCGACGCCGCCGACCGGGCCTGACCGGCTCCGCCCACGTATCGAGGCCGCCGACCGCGGCCGCACGTTCCACCCGTCCGACGCGGCCGACCGGCCGCGTCGGACTCGTCCCGGGAGACACATCGTGACCTCACTCCGCGACCTGCACGGCCCCTACTTCGGTGACTTCGGCGGACGCTTCGTCCCCGAGTCCCTCGTCCTCGCGCTCGACGAGCTCGAGGCCGCCTTCCGCCAGGCCTGGGCGGACCCGGCGTTCCGTGCGGAGCTCGACGAGCTGCAGCGTGACTACACCGGGCGCCCCTCGATCATCACCGAGGTGCCGCGGTTCGCGAAGCACGCCGGTGGTGCCCGGGTCATCCTGAAGCGCGAGGACCTGAACCACACCGGGTCCCACAAGATCAACAACGTCCTCGGCCAGGCCCTCGTCGCCCGTCGGCTCGGCAAGACCCGTCTGATCGCCGAGACCGGTGCCGGCCAGCACGGCGTCGCGACCGCGACCGCCGCAGCCCTGTTCGGCATGGAGTGCGTCGTCTACATGGGCGCGGTGGACACCGAGCGACAGGCCCTCAACGTGGCCCGGATGCGCCTGCTCGGTGCCGAGGTGATCCCGGTCGAGACCGGATCGCGCACCCTGAAGGACGCCATCAACGACGCCCTGCGCGACTGGGTCGCCAACGTCGAGTCGACGCACTACCTGCTCGGCACGGTCGCCGGTCCGCACCCGTTCCCCGAGATGGTGCGCGAGTTCCACAAGGTCATCGGCGAGGAAGCGCGCCAGCAGGTCCTCGACCGCGTCGGTCGTCTGCCGGACGCCGTCGCGGCGTGCGTCGGCGGCGGCTCGAACGCGATGGGCATCTTCGAGGCGTTCCTCGACGACGAGTCCGTCGCACTGCACGGCTTCGAGGCCGGGGGCGACGGCGTCGAGACCGGTCGGCACGCGGCGAGCATCACGCTCGGTCGCGAGGGCGTCCTGCAGGGCGCGAAGTCGTACCTGATGCAGGACGAGGACGGCCAGACGATCGAGAGCCACAGCATCTCCGCCGGACTCGACTACCCGAGCGTCGGACCGGAGCACGCGTACCTGGCGTCGATCGGCCGCGCGAAGTACCAGCCGATCACCGACACCGAGGCCATGGAGGCGTTCCGCCTGCTGAGCCAGACCGAGGGCATCATCCCGGCGATCGAGTCGTCCCACGCCCTCGCCGGTGCGATGAAGCTCGGCAAGGAGCTCGGCCCCGAGGGCGTCGTGCTCGTGAACCTGTCCGGCCGCGGTGACAAGGACGTCGCGTCCGCCAGTCGCTACTTCGGCATCCTCGACGAGAACGCGGTGCAGCTGTGACCACGAACAAGACCGTCGCCCAGACGATCGACGCCGCCAACGCCGAGCGCGCCGGAGCCGTCGTCGGCTACCTGCCCGCCGGGTACCCGAACCTGCAGACCAGCGTCGACGCCGCCGTCGCCCTCGCCGAGAACGGGGTGGACGTCATCGAGTTCGGTCTGCCGTACTCCGACCCCGTGATGGACGGGCCCGTGATCCAGCGGGCAGCCGAGGAGAGCCTGGCGAACGGCTTCCGGGTCGCACAGGTCTTCGACGCCGTGCAGCAGATCACCGAACGGGCCGACGTGCCGGTCCTCGTCATGACCTACTGGAACCCGGTGCTGCGCTACGGCGTGGACCGCTTCGCCGACGACCTCGTCGCCGCCGGTGCAGCCGGCCTCATCACGCCCGACCTCATCCCCGACGAGGCCTCCGCGTGGACCGAGGCCTCCGAGCGGACCGGGCTCGACCGGGTCTTCCTCGCCGCACCGTCCTCGTCGGACGAGCGCATGCGCCAGGCGGTCGAGGCCAGCCGTGGGTTCGTGTACGCCGTCTCGACGATGGGTGTGACCGGTGCCCGGGTCGGCGTCGACGTCGCCGCACGCACGGTAGTGTCTCGTCTGCGCGACGCCGGGGTCGAGCGCACCTGCGTCGGTCTCGGGATCTCGACGGCCGAGCAGGTCGGTGAGGTGCTCGAGTACGCCGACGGCGCCATCGTCGGGTCCGCGTTCGTCCGTGCGCTGGCCGACCTCGGTGTGCAGGGCGTGGCGGACCGTGCCGCCGACCTCGCCACCGGCGCCCGCCGCCGCTAGTCCAGTTCCTGTCCGGCCCGCGAGCCGCGCTACAGTGAGCGAGGCCGACGCCACGTCGACCGCGCCCCGTCAGTTCCGAAAGGCGACAGCACCTCCATGCCCCTCCTGAGCATCCCGAGCCCGAGCACCGCCTGGCAGTACTTCGACCTGACCGCCTGGCTGCGCGACGCGTTCGGCTGGTCGCTGCCCCTCGACTTCCGCATCCACGCGTACGCGATCTGCATCCTGATCGGGATCGTGGCCGCGGTCGTCCTGGCGAACCGACGACTCAACGCCCGTGGCGTCGAGCGCTGGATCATCATCGACATCGCGATCTGGGCCGTGCCCGCCGGCATCATCGGCGGTCGTCTCTTCCACGTGTTCACCCACGTGTCCGACTACTTCGGCCCCGGCATCGACCCGCTGTCCTTCCTGTACATCTGGGAGGGCGGGCTCGCCATCTTCGGGGCGCTCATCCTCGGGTCGGTCGGTGCGTGGATCGGCTGCCGTCAGGTGGGCCTGCGGTTCACGTCGTTCATCGACGCGGTCGTGCCGGGCGTCCTGCTCGCACAGGCCTTCGGTCGCCTGGGCAACTACTTCAACCAGGAGCTCTTCGGCATGCCGACGAGCCTGCCCTGGGGCCTCGAGATCGACTCGAGCAACGCTGCGTTCCCGAAGGGCCTGCCCGAGGGCACGCTGTTCCACCCGACCTTCCTGTACGAGATCATCTGGAACGTCCTCGGTGTGGTCGTCATCCTCTTCCTGGCGCGCAAGTTCACGCTGCAGTGGGGCAAGGTCCTCGGCCTGTACCTGATCTGGTACGGCGCCGGGCGCTCGGTGCTCGAGTCCATCCGCGTCGACACGAGCGAGACCTTCTTCGGCGTCCGCACCAACGTGTGGGTGGCCCTCGCCGCGGTCGTGATCGGCATCCTGATCTTCGTGGTGCAGACCCGTCGCCACACCGGCAAGGAGCCGAGCCCGTACCTGCCGGGTCGCGGGCCCCGTCCGACCTCCGTTGTAGACTCCGAGGACACCTTCTCGGAGCACGATGACGACGCAGCAGACGGCGTCACGAGCGACGAACCGGTCACGACCACTCGCTGATCCCGTGGTGGGAGCACCCGCTCCCGACGACCACCGGTCACGTGCAGCACACCAGCAGCAGCAGCACCAGACGGTCCCCGCCACAAGCGGGGCCCAGCAACCTCGCCGGCCGGCAGGGCAACTCACTGACGGCGGGCACGGGCACCAGTCCCGCCCGCTCGGGCGGAACGCACCACCGGGCCACCGCTGTCCCTGTTCCACTTCCTCGTGAGGACGGTTCCCCATGGCGCTCCAGCCAACCCAGCCCTCGGCACCGACGAGCCTCGTGCCGCCGCACCGCCGCTTCTCCGCGATCCCGGACGCGACGGGCATGTACGACCCGGCGAACGAGAAGGACGCCTGCGGTCTCGCGATGGTCGCGACTCTGCGCGGCACGCCCGGGCACGACATCGTCGACGCGGCCCTCGGTGCGCTCCGGAACCTCGAGCACCGCGGTGCCGTGGGGTCCGACGCTGGCACCGGTGACGGCGCGGGCATCCTGTGCCAGGTGCCCGACGAGTTCCTGCGGGCCGTCGTGCCGTTCGAGCTGCCGGCAGCGGGGGAGTACGCCGTCGGCACCGCCTACCTGCCCCTGGACGACGACGCCCGCCACGCGGTGAAGGGCGCCGTCGAGCGACTCGCCCGCGAAGAGGGCCTGAAGGTCCTCGGGTGGCGCGAGGTCCCGGTGCGTCCGGAGGTCCTCGGTACGCTCGCCCGTGCCGCGATGCCGGCGTTCGAGCAGCTCTTCGTCGCCTCCATCCGGCACGACGTGCACGGTGCCTCGTGGAGCGGCATCGCGCTGGACCGTCAGGCCTTCCGCCTCCGCAAGCGCGCCGAGCACGACAACGACCTGTACTTCATGTCGCTGTCGAGCCGCACCATGGTCTACAAGGGCATGGTCACGACGCTCCAGCTCGAGCCGTTCTACCCGGACCTCAGCGACGAGCGCTTCGCGTCGAAGCTCGCGATCGTGCACTCGCGCTACTCCACCAACACGTTCCCGTCATGGCCGCTCGCGCAGCCGTTCCGGACGATCGCCCACAACGGTGAGATCAACACCGTGCGCGGCAACCGCAACTGGATGCGCGCCCGCCAGTCGCAGCTCGAGAGCGAACTGCTCGGCGACATGGCCCCGCTGCTGCCCATCGTGAGCCCGGGGGCGAGCGACTCGGCCTCGTTCGACGAGGTCCTCGAGCTGCTGACCCTGACCGGCCGGACCCTGCCGCACGCCGTGTCGATGATGGTGCCCGAGGCGTGGGAGAACCAGGTCGGGATGGACCCGGACCTCCGCGCGTTCTACGAGTACCACTCGATGCTCATGGAGCCGTGGGACGGCCCCGCCGCGATCACCTTCACCGACGGCTCGCTCGTCGGCGCCACCCTCGACCGCAACGGCCTGCGCCCCGGACGCTTCCTGGTCACCGACGACGGCCTCATCGTGATGGGCTCCGAGACCGGGGTCATCGACGTGCCGGCCGCCAAGGTCGTGCGCAAGGGCCGCCTGCGTCCGGGCCGGATGTTCCTGGTGGACACCGAGGCCGGCCGCATCATCGAGGACGACGAGGTCAAGCGCGAGCTCGCCGCCTCCGGTCCGTGGGGCGACTGGCTCGAAGCCGGACGCATCAACCTCAACGACCTGCCGGAGCGCGAGCACATCGTGCACACCCCGGCGTCGGTCACCCGTCGTCAGCGCGCGTTCGGGTACACCGAGGAAGAAGTCCGCATCCTGCTGCGCCCGATGGCGGCAGCGGGTGCCGAACCCCTCGGCGCGATGGGCTCGGACACCCCGATCGCCGTGCTGTCGGAGCGTCCGCGCCTGCTCTTCGACTACTTCACGCAGCAGTTCGCGCAGGTGACCAACCCGCCGCTCGACTCGATCCGCGAGCAGGTCATCACCTCGATGGGGATGGGACTCGGTCCGGAGCGCAACCTACTCTCCGCCGGTCCCGAGCACGCGAAGCAGATCACGCTCGACTTCCCGGTGATCGACAACGACCAGCTCGCCAAGGTCCAGCACTTCGAGACCGAGTCGGGTCGCCACCTGACCGTCACGATCAAGGGCCTGTACCGCGTCGACGCCGGCAAGAAGGCGATGCAGAAGCGCATCGCCGCCGTGTGCGACGAGGTCGACGCCGCGATCGAGTCCGGCAAGCAGTTCATCGTGCTGTCCGACCGCGACGGCAACTCCGAGCAGGCACCGGTGCCGAGCCTCCTGCTCCTCGCCGCGGTCCACCACCACCTGATCCGCACCGAGCAGCGCATGAAGGTCGGGCTGATCGTCGAGGCCGGCGACGTGCGCGAGGTCCACCACGTGGCCACCCTCATCGGGTACGGCGCCTCGGCGATCAACCCGTACCTGGCGATGGAGACCTGCGAGAACCTGGTCCGCGCCGGCATGATCCCCGGGATCACCCCGGAGCAGGCCGTCAAGAACGTCATCAAGGCGCTCGGCAAGGGCGTACTGAAGATCATGTCGAAGATGGGCATCTCCACGGTGTCCAGCTACGCCGGTGCGCAGGCGTTCGAGGCCGTCGGGCTCAGCCAGGAGTTCGTCGACAAGTACTTCACGGGCACCTCGTCGATCCTGGGCGGCGTCGACATCGACGTCATCGCCAAGGAGAACGCCGAGCGGCACGCCCAGGCGTACCCGCAGGACGGCGCGGTGCTCTCGCACGAGCGACTGCAGATCGGTGGCGAGTACCAGTGGCGCCGTCAGGGCCCGCCGCACCTGTTCAACCCGGACACGGTGTTCCGCCTGCAGCACGCCACCCGTGCCCGCCGGTACGACATCTTCCGCGAGTACTCGAGCGCCGTGGACGACCAGTCCGAGCAGCTCATGACGCTCCGCGGGCTGTTCCGGTTCAAGCAGGGCGCTCGGAAGCCCATCGCGCTCGACGAGGTCGAGTCGATCGAGTCGATCGTCAAGCGGTTCAACACCGGTGCGATGTCCTACGGGTCCATCTCGAAGGAGGCCCACGAGACGCTCGCCATCGCGATGAACCGACTCGGTGGCCGGTCGAACACGGGTGAGGGCGGCGAGGACGTCGACCGCCTGCTCGACCCCGAGCGCCGCAGCGCGATCAAGCAGGTCGCCTCCGGCCGGTTCGGCGTGACGAGCATGTACCTCACGCACGCCACCGACATCCAGCTCAAGATGGCGCAGGGCGCGAAGCCCGGCGAGGGCGGTCAGCTGCCCCCGGCCAAGGTCTACCCGTGGGTGGCCCGCACCCGGCACGCCACCGCGGGCGTCGGCCTCATCTCGCCGCCGCCGCACCACGACATCTACTCCATCGAGGACCTCAAGCAGCTGATCTTCGACGTCAAGCGCGCCAACCCGGCCGCCCGCGTCCACGTGAAGCTCGTGAGCCAGTCCGGCATCGGTGCGGTCGCGGCCGGCGTGACGAAGGCCCTGGCCGACGTCGTGCTCGTGTCCGGCCACGACGGCGGCACCGGCGCGAGCCCGCTCAACTCGCTCAAGCACGCCGGCACCCCGTGGGAGATCGGCCTGGCCGAGACCCAGCAGACGCTCATGCTGAACGGCATGCGTGACCGCGTCGTCGTGCAGGTGGACGGGCAGATGAAGACCGGACGCGACGTGGTCGTGGCCGCGTTGCTCGGGGCCGAGGAGTACGGCTTCGCGACCGCCCCGCTCGTGGTCGAGGGCTGCATCCTGATGCGCGTCTGCCACCTGGACACCTGCCCGGTCGGCGTCGCCACGCAGAACCCCGAGCTCCGCAAGCGGTTCTCCGGCAAGCCCGAGTTCGTCGTGAACTTCTTCGAGTTCATCGCACAAGAGGTCCGCGAGCTCCTCGCCGAGCTCGGCTTCCGCAGCCTCGACGAGGCGATCGGGCAGACCGACGCCCTCGACGTCGACCGTGCCGTCGAGCACTGGAAGGCGTCGGGCCTCGACCTCGCGCCGGTGCTCAAGGGACCGCACTTCGACGACGCCGAACCGCGCCGCCACCACCGCGAGCAGGACCACGAGCTGGACCAGCACTTCGACGTGCAGCTCATCCAGCAGACCGCGGACGTGCTCGACCACGGCGGTTCGATCGCGCTCGACCTGCCCATCCGCAACACCGAGCGCGCCGTCGGCACCATGCTCGGCCACCAGGTGACCCTGCGGCACGGCGAGCACGGCCTGCCGAACGGATCGATCGACGTGACGCTGCGCGGTTCCGCCGGGCAGTCGCTCGGTGCGTTCCTGCCGGCAGGCATCACGCTGCGGCTCATCGGCGACAGCAACGACTACGTCGGCAAGGGGCTCTCCGGCGGCCAGATCGTCGTCCGTCCCGACGCCGGTTCGGGCTTCGACCCCGCCGAGAACGTCATCGCCGGCAACGTCATCGGGTACGGCGCCACCCAGGGCAGCATGTTCATCCGCGGCATCGTGGGCGAGCGGTTCCTGGTGCGGAACTCCGGTGCCACGGCCGTCGTCGAGGGCGTGGGCGACCACGCGCTCGAGTACATGACGGGCGGGCTCGCGCTCATCCTCGGCGAGACCGGCCGGAACCTCGGTGCCGGCATGTCCGGTGGGACGGCGTACGTCCGCGGCCTGCGCCAGGAACACGTGAACACCGACGCCCTCGCGTCCGGCGAGCTCCGGCTCGAGGCGCTCGACAGCGCCGACGTCGAGATCGTCACCGACCTGCTCACCCGGCACGCCGACGAGACGGGGTCGACGCTCGCGTCCGACCTGCTGGCGTCCGGAGACCTGAGCGACTTCGTCAAGGTGCTGCCGCGCGACTACGCGGCGGTGCTCGAGACGCGCAGACAGGCCGTCGACGAGGGGCTCGACCCCGACGGTGACATCGTTTGGAACAGGATCATGGAGGTGACCGGTGGCTGACCCCAAGGGATTCCTGAAGGTCCAGGAACGCGAACTCCCGCCCCGGCGACCCGTGCCCGTGCGGCTCATGGACTGGAAAGAGGTCTACGAGCAGCAGGAGTCCGGTGTCCTGAAGCGCCAGGCCGGCCGCTGCATGGACTGCGGCGTGCCGTTCTGCCACCAGGGCTGTCCGCTCGGCAACCTGATCCCGGAGTGGAACGACCTGACCTGGCGCGGTGAGGGCCGCCAGGCGATCGAGCGCCTGCACGAGACGAACAACTTCCCGGAGTTCACGGGTCGGCTCTGCCCGGCACCGTGCGAGTCGTCGTGCGTGCTCGGCATCAACCAGCCCCCGGTGACGATCAAGCAGGTCGAGGTCTCGATCATCGACCAGGCGTTCCAGAACGGCTGGGTCACCCCGCACCCGCCGGAGCGCCTGACGGGCAAGACCGTCGCCGTCGTGGGCTCCGGCCCCGCCGGGCTCGCCGCCGCGCAGCAGCTCACGCGTGCCGGCCACACGGTCGCCGTCTACGAGCGGGACGACCGCATCGGCGGGCTGCTCCGCTACGGCATCCCGGACTTCAAGATGGAGAAGCGCCAGATCGACGCGCGCCTCGCCCAGATGCAGGCCGAGGGCACCCGGTTCCGTGCCGGGGTCGAGATCGGCAAGGACATCACCTGGGACGACCTGAAGTCGCGCTACGACGCGGTCGTCGTCGCCACCGGTGCAACGGTGCCGCGCGACCTGCCGATCCCGGGGCGCGACCTCGAGGGCGTGCACTTCGCCATGGACTACCTGGTCCAGCAGAACAAGGCGAACGCGGGCACGACGGTCGACAACCAGATCACGGCCGAGGGCAAGCACGTCGTCGTCATCGGCGGCGGCGACACCGGTGCGGACTGCATCGGCACCGCTCACCGCCAGGGTGCGCTGAGCGTGACGAACCTGGCGATCGGCAAGCAGCCGCCGCTCGAGCGTCCGTCCGACCAGCCGTGGCCGATGTTCCCGACCGTGTTCGAGATCACGAGCGCGCACGAAGAGGGCGGCGAGCGGCACTTCCTCGCCTCCACCGTCGAGTTCCTGTCGAACGACGCCGGCGAGGTCCGCGCACTGCGGGTCGCCGAGACCGAGTACCTCGACGGCCGACGGGTCCCGAAGGCGGGCAGCGAGCGGGAGATCCCGGCCGACCTCGTCCTCATCGCGATGGGTTTCACCGGCCCCGAGTCGGACACGATCGAGCCGCAGCTCGGTCTGCCGACCACGGTCTCCGGGGCGCTCGACCGCCGTGCCGACTACGCGACCAACGAAGCCGGCGTGTTCGTCGCCGGCGACGCGGGTCGCGGGCAGTCGCTCATCGTGTGGGCTATCGCCGAGGGCCGTGCCGCGGCCGCACAGGTCGACGAGTACCTCGAGGGCTCCACGATCCTGCCGGCACCGGTCAAGGCGACCGACCGGGCGATCTCCGTCTGATGTCGGACGATCACGGAATGTCGGACGCGCACCAGATGTCGGACCGCCGCCGGACGGCGGACCGTCTCCACCAGATGCTCACGCTCCCGTGAGCGTGAGGCCACCAGCACTCGGTAGGGTGCTGGTGGCCTCGCTTCGTTCCGCGCGGCCCCACAGCGCGGAAACCCAAGCTCCATCCACCACCACGAAGGAATCCATTGAGACGCGCAAAGATCGTTTCGACGCTCGGACCGGCAACGTCGGACTACGAGACCGTCAAGGAGATCATCGAAGCGGGCGTCGACGTCGCCCGCCTCAACCTCAGCCACGGTGACTACAGCGTCCACGAGGCCAACTACGTCAACGTCCGTCGTGCCGCCGAAGAACTCGGCAAGCCCGTCGCGATCCTCGTCGACCTGCAGGGTCCGAAGATCCGTCTGGCACGGTTCGCCGACGGCCCGCACGACCTGGCGGTCGGTGACATCTTCACCATCACGACCGAGGACGTCCCCGGCTCGAAGGAGATCTGCGGCACGACGTTCAAGGGCCTGCCGCAGGACGTCAAGCCCGGCGACCCGCTGCTCATCGACGACGGCCGTGTCCGCCTCCGTGTCCTCGACACCGACGGCGTTCGGGTCCGCACCGAGGTCGTCGTCCCCGGCACGGTGTCCAACAACAAGGGCATCAACCTGCCCGGTGTCGCCGTCAACGTCCCCGCGCTCAGCGAGAAGGACGAAGCCGACCTGCGCTGGGCGATCCGCCAGGGTGCCGACCTCATCGCGCTGTCGTTCGTGCGCAACGCGAGCGACGTCGTGCGTGCCCACGAGATCATGGACGAAGAGGGCAAGCGCCTGCCGGTCATCGCCAAGGTCGAGAAGCCCCAGGCCGTCGACGCGCTCGAGGAGATCATCGACGCCTTCGACAGCATCATGGTCGCCCGCGGTGACCTCGGCGTCGAGCTCCCGCTCGAGGCCGTCCCGATCGTGCAGAAGCGCGCCGTGGAGCTGTCCCGCCGCATGGCGAAGCCGGTCATCGTCGCGACGCAGATGCTCGAGTCGATGATCTCGTCGCCGATCCCCACCCGCGCCGAGACGTCCGACGTCGCGAACGCCGTCCTCGACGGTGCCGACGCGGTCATGCTGTCCGGTGAGACGAGCGTCGGTGAGTACCCGGTGCAGACCGTCCGCACCATGGCCCGCATCGTCGAGTCCACCGAGGACCACGGTCTCGAGCGCATCGCGCCGCTCGGCACCAAGCCGCGCACCCTCGGCGGTGCGATCACCCTCGCCGCCGTCGAGATCGCCGAGTTCACCGAGGCGTCGTACCTCTGCGTCTTCACCGAGTCCGGTGACTCGGCCCGCCGCATGTCGCGCCTGCGCCACGGTCTGCCGATCATCGCCTTCACCCCGAACGAGGCCACGCGCCGCCGGATGGCCCTCACCTGGGGTGTCCGTTCGTTCCTGGTGGAGCGGAAGACCCACACCGACGAGCTCTTCTCGCAGGTGGACGACGTCCTCCTCGAGAACGGCCTGGCCGCCCCCGGCGACCGCGTCATCGTGACGGCCGGGTCCCCTCCCGGCATCGAGGGCTCGACGAACGACCTGCGCGTGCACCGGGTGGGCGACGCCCACGCCGAGGCCGCCCCGGCCTACGTCCGGGACTGATCCGAGGGATCCGTCACCACCAGGGCGCGGACTGGAGGCCCGGCGCGCGCAGCGCCGACCGCTTCCGGTCCGCGCCCTGCCGCGTCTCCACGGCCCTGGTGGTGACCGGACGTCGGCCGCAGGCGGCAGGATGGTCGCTGTGAGCCTCCGATCCGACACCCCGGCGCCGCGCGCCGACGTCCGCCGCTGGCGTCGCTACCTGGCCGACGAACGTGCCGAGGCGGCCGTGTACCGCAACCTCGCTGCCCGCCGTTCCGGCGAGGAGCGCGAGATCCTCGCCGCGCTGGCCGAGGCCGAGGGACGGCACGCCGACCACTGGCTCGACCTGCTCGGCGACGACGTCGGACGTCCCCAGCGGGGGAGCCTGCGCACCCGGGTGCTCGCCGTGCTCGCCAAGCGGTTCGGGTCGGTCTTCGTCCTCGCGCTCATGCAGCGCGCCGAGGACCGCTCGCCGTACGCCGACGACTCGGACGCGACCGCGCGGATGGCCGCCGACGAGCGGATCCACGGCGAGGTCGTGCGCGGGCTCGCGAACCGGGGCCGGATGCGGCTGTCCGGCACGTTCCGGGCGGCGGTGTTCGGCGCGAACGACGGTCTGGTGTCCAACCTGGCGCTCATCATCGGTATCAGTGCTTCGGGGGCCGACCGGCACTTCGTGCTGCTGAGCGGCATCGCCGGCCTGCTCGCCGGCGCGTTGTCGATGGGGGCGGGGGAGTACGTCTCCGTCCGGTCGCAACGCGAACTGCTCGAGGCGTCCGCGCCGCACCCCGAGGCCGGCAAGGCGGTGTCGGACCTCGACGTCGATGCGAACGAGCTCGCGCTGGTCTACCGCGCGCGCGGGATGTCCGAGGCCGAGGCGACCGAGCACGCCGCGCAGGTGCTGTCCGGCATCGGCGAGCGGCGGCCGGCGACCGGTTCGACCGCGGTCACGGACGACCACGAGGCGGTCGGTACCGGGCTGAGCGCCGCGGTGTCGAGCTTCTGCTTCTTCGCCTCGGGCGCGATCATCCCGGTGCTGCCGTTCCTGTTCGGGATGCAGGGGTGGCCGGCGATCGCGGTGGCCGGCGGGCTGGTGGGCATCGCCCTGCTCGGCACCGGCGCCGTCGTCGGCGTGCTCAGCGGGGCCTCGCCGGGCAAGCGGGCCTTCCGGCAGCTCGCCATCGGGTTCGGTGCGGCGATCGTCACCTACGCGCTCGGGCTGCTCTTCGGCACCGGGTCGGCCTAGCGGCGGACGGCGGCGAGCGGCGGCTAGCGGCGGACGGCGGCGCGCGGCGGCAGGAGCAGCAGGGTCGCGGCCCCGACGACGATGAGCGCGATGCCGGCGAAGACCATGAAGACGGTCAGCGCGAGTCCGGGGGCGACGAGCACGACGATGCCCCCGATGATCGACAGCACGCCACTGACGACCGTCGGGACGCGTGACGACCCCGGGTGGCCGACGAAGCCGCCGACGATCGCGGCGATCCCCTCGATCACGAACCCGACACCGGCGAGCACCGCGTAGACGACGAGCGGGATCGCCGGGTCGAGCAGGGTCACGAGCCCCGCGACCGCGACCAGGCCGCCGACGATGCCGGACGTCCACCGCCACACCGGACGGGTGCCGTGCCCCCGCACCGCGGCGAAGACGCGCAGTGCCCCGGCCACGACGAGGTACACGCCGAACAGCAGCGCCACGAGCACGAGTGACGGGCGGGGCCAGACGATGGCCACGATGCCCAGTGCGATGGCGACGACGGCGGTGACGACGACGAACACCCGGAACGTCCTGACGGCACGAGAATCCACGAGCGCTCCTCCCTGATCGCCAGCGCTGGTGTCCAGCACGCTACCCGTCGGAGCCGCGGGCCGTGCAACGACCTGCAACCCCCGCGGTCGTACTGTGCGGAGCAGGCGCGCGACCCGTGCGCCCCGACAGCGTCGTCGAAAGGGCACCACCATGACCATCGCACCCTCGCCCACCAGCTACGCCGCACCCGGCGAGCCCGGCTCCCTGGTCGAGTACCGATCCCGGTACGACCACTTCATCGGCGGGGAGTACGTGCCGTCCGCCAGCGGGCAGTACTTCGAGAACCCCACCCCCGTCACGGGCAAGGTGTTCACCGAGGTGGCCCGCGGTGACTCCACGGACGTCGACCGGGCCGTCGCCGCCGGATGGAAGGCGTTCCCGGCCTGGGGACGGACGAGCGCGGCTGAACGTGCCGTCATCCTCAACAAGATCGCGGACCGCATGGAGGAGCACCTCGAGATGCTCGCCGTCGCCGAGACGTGGGAGAACGGCAAGCCCATCCGTGAGACCCTCGGCGCCGACATCCCGCTCGCGATCGACCACTTCCGGTACTTCGCCGGGGCGATCCGTGCGCAGGAGGGCTCCGCCGGCGAGATCGACCACGACACCGTGGCCTACCACTTCCACGAGCCGCTCGGCGTGGTCGGGCAGATCATCCCCTGGAACTTCCCGATCCTGATGGCGGTGTGGAAGCTCGCACCGGCCCTCGCCGCCGGCAACTGCGTCGTGCTGAAGCCCGCCGAGCAGACCCCGGCGTCCATCCACGTGCTCGTCGAGCTCATCCGCGACCTGCTGCCCGCCGGGGTGCTCAACGTGGTCAACGGCTTCGGCATCGAGGTCGGCGCACCGCTCGCGCAGCACCCGGACATCCGGAAGATCGCCTTCACGGGGGAGACCACGACCGGGCGGCTGATCATGCAGTACGCCTCGCAGAGCCTCATCCCGGTGACGCTCGAGCTCGGCGGCAAGAGCCCGAACGTGTTCTTCCCCGACGTGGCGGCCGAGAAGGACTCCTTCTACGACAAGGCGCTCGAGGGCTTCACGTTCTTCAACCTCAACCAGGGCGAGGTCTGCACGTGTCCGTCGCGGGCACTCGTGGCGGAGGAGATCTACGACGGGTTCGTCGCCGACGGCCTGGAACGCGTCCGCGCCGTCAAGCAGGGACACCCGCTCGACCTGTCGACGATGATCGGCGCCCAGGCGTCCAACGACCAGCTCGAGAAGATCCTGAGCTACATCGACATCGGCAAGCAGGAGGGCGCGAAGCTCCTGACCGGTGGCGAGCGCGCCGATCTGGGCGGCGAACTCTCCGGTGGCTACTACGTCACGCCGACGGTGTTCGAGGGCGACAACTCGATGCGGATCTTCCAGGAGGAGATCTTCGGGCCCGTGCTCGCGCTGACGTCCTTCAGCGGCTACGACGACGCGATCGCCACCGCCAACGACACCCTGTACGGGCTCGGCGCCGGGGTGTGGAGCCGGGACGTCACGACCCTGTACCGCGCCGGACGGGACATCCAGGCCGGGCGCGTGTGGTCGAACACGTACCACCAGTACCCGGCGGGTGCGGCCTTCGGCGGCTACAAGCAGTCCGGCATCGGGCGCGAGAACCACAAGATGATGCTCGACCACTACCAGCAGACGAAGAACCTGCTCGTCTCCTACGCCGATGGACCGATGGGCTTCTTCTGATGCCCGACACCGCACGCGTCGCGGTGACGCCGGCGGCGGGGGAGCTCCTGCACACCCTCACCGCCCGGCACGGCCCGCTGATGTTCCACCAGTCCGGCGGCTGCTGCGACGGTTCGAGCCCGATGTGCTACCCCGTCGGCATGTTCCGGACCGGTCCGGGGGACGTCCTGCTCGGCGCGTTGCAGGTGGACGGTCTCGAGCCGGTCGAGGTCTACATGTCGGTGTCGCAGTTCGAGTACTGGAAGTACACGCACCTGACGATCGACGTCGTCGACGGTCGGGGCGGCGGGTTCTCGGTCGAGGTCCCGGAGGGCAAACGGTTCCTCACCCGGTCGCGGATGTTCGACGACGTCGAGCTCGCCGATCTCGGCCTGGTCCCGCGGGTGGCCCGGACGTAGGCTGACCGCACGCGTCGCGACGGAGCGGCGGGTGGGGTCGATCGGAGGACGCATGCGCGCACCCGGTCGGCTCCGCCCGCTCGTCGCCGCATCGTGGCAGCGGTCCGCCCGGGTCGACCCCGACGCCACCCCGGTCCTCGCCCTCGGCGACGACGAACTCGACGCCGTACGGCACGACGGCCCCCTCGCCACCCTGCTGCCGGTGGTCCGCCGGCTGCTGCTCGACGACTCCCGCTCGGCCGGGTGCGTCGTCGCCGTCGCGGACGCCGCGGGCCGTCTCGTCTGGGTCGACGGCGCCCGCTCCACGCGTCGCGCCGCCGAGGACATGGGCTTCGTCCCCGGAGCCGACTGGTCGGAGGACCGCGTCGGCACCAGCGCGCCCGGCACGGCACTGCGCCTGGACCGTCCGGTGCAGATCCGCTCCGACGAGCACTACGCGAACGCCGTCAAGCCGTTCTCGTGCACGGCGGTCCCGGTGCACGACGCGAGCGGTGCGACCGTCGGCGTGCTCGACCTGACGGGCGACGACCGCGCCGTCGAGCGGCACACGCTGTCGCTGCTCGCCGCCACGGTCGCCGCCGCTGAGGCCCAACTCGCCCTGGCTGCGGTCCGCCCCCGGGCACGGACACCCCGCGTACCGTCGGCCGAGCTGACCGTGCTCGGGACCGACACCGCCGTGCTCCGGATCGCCGACCGCCGGGTCGAGCTGTCCGCCCGGCACTCCGAACTGCTCGTCGTGCTCGCCGCGCACCCCGCCGGCCTCGCAGCGACCGACCTCGCCGCCGCCGTCTACGGTGACCCGGGCGCGGTCGTCACCCTGCGCGCCGAGGTCGTCCGGCTGCGCCGGGTCCTCGCGCAGCACGCGCCGGACGTGACCGTGACGTCGCGGCCGTACCGGGTGACCGGGGTCCGGACCGACGTCGACGGCGTGCTGTCCGCGCTCGAACGCGGGGCGCGCCTCCAGGCTGTCGACCGGTACGCCGGACCGGTCCTGCCGGGCTCCGCCGCACCCGGCGTCGACGCGGTGCGTGACCTGGTGCGGCTGCGGTTCCGCGAGTCGGTCGTCGCCGACGGCGGCGTCGACGCCCTGCTCGCGTGGGCGCGCACACCGGACGGTGCGACCGACGCGCTCGTGCTGCGCGCGCTGCTCGCGGTGCTGCCGCGGCGGTCGCCGCGACGGGCCGGTCTCGTGGCGGCGATCGAGGCGCTCGAGGGTTCCGGAGACGCTCGGGACGACCAGACCGGGAGGCGCGCCCCGCGCGATCGGGATCGCTGACGGCGCGCGCTCCCCGGCTCGGTATCAGGAACCGGAGGCCGGCGCAGGGGTCGTGGTCGCGTCGGGAGCTGCCGGGGCTGGTGCCGTGGCCTTCCCCGTCGCGCTGTCCTCCGGCGGGGTCGGCGCCGTGGGCTTCGCACCCTCCTTCGGCGGGGTCGGCGCCTTCCCGTCGGCGCCCTTCGGCGGGGCGGGGACGGTCGCGTGCGCACCGGCGTCCGGGAGCGCCGTGCAGCCGGGCGCCGTCGCGGGCCCGCCCTCGGGCGGTGCGGGCACCGTCGCGGTGTCGCCGTCGGCCGGAGCCGGGGCCTGCGTGGTCGCACCGGTCGGTGCGCCGGTCGGGGTGCCCTGCGCCGGGGTGGTCGTGGCTGCGTTCGCCGTGGCGATGCCGAACCCGCCGAGCACCAGGACCGCGGCCGCGGCCGTGCCGATGCCGACCCGTCGCAGGAGCGCCCCGCGTCGCCGGGTGGGAGTGGTGGTCGAGTCGTCTCGTTCGTCGTGCATGGTGGTCACCGTTCGTCTGTCCGAGCGGATCCGGGTGATCCGCCGCTGCAGACGACGCTCGAGTCCGAATCTGAAGCATGCCTGAAGCACAGGGGTTCTCCAGCGTCCTCCATGCTCGGTGGCCGTCGGAGCGCCGTACGGTGTCCGCCGTGCCTGCTCCCGCCCGAATCCTGGTCGTCGACGACGACGACTCCATCCGCACCGCGGTCGCGACCACACTCCGCGCCGAGGGCTTCCTCGTCGCCGAGGCCGCGGACGGACGGGACCTCGTCGACGACCTGCGACGCAGCGCCCCCGACCTCGTCCTGCTCGACTGGATGCTGCCCGGACCGAGCGGCATCGTGCTCGCCGGACGGGTGCGTTCCGCCACGGACGCCGCCGTCGTCATGATGACCGCGCGGGACGAACTCGACGAGCGGTTGCGCGGTTTCGCCGAGGGGGCCGACGACTACGTGGTGAAGCCGTTCGCGATGGCCGAACTGGTCGCCCGCGTGACCGCGGTGCTCCGACGGCGTGGCCGGATCCCCTCGGTCGTCGAGGTGGGCGACCTCGTGCTCGACCCGGACGCCGCCACCGCCCGCCGCGCCGGGGTGCTGCTCGACCTCACCGCGACGGAGTTCCGCCTGCTGCGCTTCCTGGCCGAGAGCCGGGGCCGGACGGTGTCCAAGGGACAGATCACCACCCAGGTGTGGGGGTACGACGACGTCGCGGCGAACGTCGTCGAGGTCCACCTCAGCGCCCTCCGGCGGAAGATGGAGGCGCACGGACCACGCCTCGTGCACACCGTCCGGGGCATCGGGTACCGGCTCAGCGACGAGCGGACCGCAGCGTGAGGGCTGAGGCCGGGCGCCTGCGGACCACCTCGCTGCGGCTGCGGACCGTCGTCGCCATCGTGGTCCTGCTCGCCGTCCTGCTCGCCGGGCTGACGATCGCGGTCGAGGGGCTGCTCGGCGTCCGGCTCCGCGCCCAGGCCGAGGACCGCCTGCGTGACCGTGCGTCGGCCGCTGCGGCGCTCGTCGGCACCGTCGACGCCGAGGATCTGGCCGACCGGCTCTCCGCGCAGGGACTCTCGGTCCGGATCGTCCAGCCGGACGGGGACGCCGTCGAGGCCGGACCGACCCCGGACCAGCTCCGCGCCGGTCCGCTCGACCCCGGTTCCCTCCCCGTGACGGTCCCGCGGGGCAGCGGGGGCGTCGGACGGACACCCACCGATCCGGCCACGCCGGCGCCCGCCGACGACGGCGCCACGATCACGTCGTCGTCGGTTCGCGAGGACGACGGTGTCCTCACCCTGGTGAGCCGGCTCGACGACGGCACCCGGATCACCCTCACCGCCGGCACCCGTGACGTCCAGGACACGCTCGTGCAGCTCGGCTGGGTGATGGGCGGTGCCTCGGCGGCGTTCCTCGGCATCGCCGTCCTCGGCGTCGTCCTGGTCGTCCGACGGTCCCTGCGACCGCTCGACCAGATGGCGACGACCGCGCGGTCGATCGCCGGCGGTGACCGTGGGCAGCGGCTCCGACCCTCGCGCCGCGACACCGAGATCGGTCGCGTGGCCGTCGCCCTGGACGAGATGCTCGACGCGGTCGAGGGCGCCGAGCGTGACGCCGTCGCCGCAGAGGCCCGCGTCCGGTCGTTCCTCTCCGACGCCGCGCACGAACTGCGGACACCCGTCGCAGGGGTCCGCGCGGCCGCCGACACCCTGGTGCGGGGTGGCGCCGGTGACGACCGGACCCGCGAGGTGCTGGCCGTGCACGTCGTCCGGCAGGCCGACCGGGCAGCTCGGCTCATCGAGGACATGCTCACGATGGCCCGGCTCGACCGCGGGATCGAACTCGACCGTCGGGTGGTCGACCTCGGGGCGTTCCTGGCGGCCGAGGGAGACCGGCTCCGGCTCCGGCTGCCTACCCTCGAGCTCGACGTCGTCGTGCCCGCGCACCCGGTGGAGGCCGACGTCGACGCCGAGCGGATCGCCCAGGTCCTCGGCAACCTCGTCGACAACGCGGCACGTGCGGGCGGTGCGACGGGACGGGTCGCCGTCAGCCTCGACGACCGCGGACCCGGCCCCGTGGTGCGGGTCGAGGACGACGGGCCGGGGATCCCCGTGGAACACCGTGAGCGGGTGTTCGACCGGTTGGTCCGGCTCGAGGCCGCACGGGACGCCCGCTCGGGCGGAGCGGGGCTCGGGCTCCCCATCGCGCGGGGCATCGCCGAGGCGCACGGCGGCGGGCTGCGGTACGGCGAGGACGGCACCCTGGGCGGCGCCGTGTTCGAGTTGTCGCTCCCGGCGGCGACCGGGGTGGTGCGCGCGTCCTGCTAGCCTGGAGTCCTCGCGAGTGTGGTGGAATCGGCAGACACGGGGCACTCAAAATGCTCTGCCTCACGGCGTGCGGGTTCAAGTCCCGCCACTCGTACGAAATCGCTCACGGCGTGCGGGGCAGTTCGGACCCGCGTCCCGCCACTCGTACCGAGCATCGATCTGCGTGGTCTGGGATACGGCACTTCCGTCGTCTAGTAGGCTTTCGTCCGTGAGTGACACAGAAGCAACAGCACCAGCACCCCGTCGCGTCGTCGTCGCCGAGGACGAGTCGCTCATCCGCCTCGACATCGTGGAGATCCTCCGCGACAACGGGTTCGACGTGGTCGGTGAAGCCGGTGACGGTGAGACCGCCGTCCAGCTCGCGACCGACCTCCGCCCCGACCTCGTCGTGATGGACGTCAAGATGCCCCAGCTCGACGGCATCTCCGCAGCCGAGAAGCTGTCCAAGAACCACATCGCGCCCGTCGTCCTGCTGACGGCGTTCAGCCAGAAGGACCTCGTCGAGCGTGCGACCGAGGCCGGAGCGCTGGCCTACGTGGTCAAGCCCTTCACCCCGAACGACCTGCTCCCCGCGATCGAGATCGCCCTCTCGCGGTACCAGCAGATCATCACGCTCGAGGCCGAGGTCGCCGACCTCGTCGAGCGCTTCGAGACCCGCAAGCTCGTCGACCGCGCCAAGGGCCTGCTGAACGAGAAGATGGGCCTCACCGAGCCCGAGGCGTTCCGCTGGATCCAGAAGGCCTCGATGGACCGCCGCCTGACCATGCACGACGTCGCGAAGGCGATCATCGAGCAGCTCAGCGCCAAGAAGTAGTCCAGCGCTCCACCGTCGCTCACGGAACGCCGCCGGCCCCCCTGGGGTCGGCGGCGTTCCTGCGTCCGGGGGCGGGGCGTGTGCCGCGACCACCTGGCAGGCTGGAGCCATGGACGACGTGGTGATCCGGGCCTCCCGGCCTGACGACATGCCGGCGGTGGCGGACCTGCGGTGGCGGTGGAGCGTCGACGAGGACGGCCGCTCACCGGTGCAGACGCCGGAGGAGTACCGCAGGGCGATGACGGACTTCGCCGCCCGTCACCGGGGGTCGCACCGGTGCGTGGTCGCCGAGCGGGACGGCGTGGTGCTCGGCATGGCGTGGCTGGCGGTCCACCCGCGACCGCCGGCGCCGCACGTCGACGGTGACCGGTTCGCCGCCGAGCTGCAGACGGTCTACGTGCACCCGGAGCTGCGTGGTTCCGGCGTCGCCGGACGCCTCGTGACGGCGCTGCTCGAGCTCGCCGACGAGCTCGGCGTGGAGCGGACGTCGGTGCACTCGAGCGTGGACGGCGAACGGCTCTACCGGCGGCTCGGGTTCGGCGACGCCCGCCTGCTGCTGCAGCGGCCGCCGGAGGACTGAGTCGTCGCTCCGTCGCTCCGTCGCTCCGTCGCTCCGTCGGTCAGCGTCGCTCGCGGATCATGTTCGTGATCCGCACGGTGGAGCAGCGACGACCCTGGTCGTCGGTCAGGACGATCTCGTGGGTGGTGAGCGTGCCGCCCAGGTGGATGGCGGTGCACGTGCCCGTGACGATGCCGCTCGTGGCGCTGCGGGAGTGCGAGGCGCTGAGCTCGATGCCGACGGCGTAGCGGCCGGGCCCGGCGTGCACGTTCGCGGCCATCGAACCGAGGCTCTCCGCGAGGACGACGTAGGCGCCGCCGTGCAGCAGGCCGACCGGCTGGCGGTTGCCCTCGACGGGGATCGAACCGACCGCGCGCTCGGCCGAGAGCTCGGTGATGACCATGCCCATCTTCTCGGCCAGCTCGCCCATGCCGCGTTCGTCGATGCGGGGATCGATCGTGGTCGATGTGGTGTCGTCGGTCACGGTCTGCGTCGACCTTCCGTGTCAGCGGGCGTCGGTAGGCTGTCCGGGTGTCGGACTCCGCAAAGCCTACCCTCATGGTCATCGACGGCCACTCGCTCGCCTTCCGGGCCTTCTACGCGCTGCCGGTCGACAGCTTCGTGAACCGCGAGGGGCAGCACACCAACGCGATCCACGGCTTCATCTCGATGCTGCTGATGCTCCTGCAGCGCGAGAAGCCCACCCACCTGGCGGTGGCGTTCGACATCTCCCGGTTCTCGTTCCGCACGCGTGAGTACGCCGAGTACAAGGGCACCCGCTCCGAGACCCCGGCCGAGTTCAAGGGCCAGATCCCGCTCCTGCAGCAGGCGCTCGAGGCGATGGGCATCACCACCGTCACGAAAGAGGACTACGAGGCCGACGACATCCTCGCGACCCTCTCCAAGCAGGGTGCCGACCAGGGCTTCAAGGTCTACGTGGTCTCCGGTGACCGCGACTCGATCCAACTCGTCAACGACGACGTCACGCTGCTCTACCCGTCCGTCCGCGGTGTCTCCGAACTCACCCGCTACGACCGCGACAAGGTCTACGAGCGCTACGGCATCGAGCCCCACCAGTACCCGGACATCGCCGCACTCGTCGGCGAGACCAGCGACAACCTGATCGGCATCGACAAGGTCGGCGAGAAGACCGCGGTCAAGTGGGTCACCCAGTACGGGTCGCTCGACGGCGTCCTCGAGCACGCCGACGAGATCAAGGGCGTCGTCGGCAACAACCTGCGCGAGCAGCAGGACCGGGCGATCCGGAACCGCCGGCTCAACCGCCTGGTCACCGACGTCGAGCTGCCCGTCGGTCCCGCCGACGTCGCACTCCGCCCGGTCGACGAGACCGCGGTGCGCGAGCTCTTCGCCAAGCTGCAGTTCCGCACGCTGCTCGACCGCGTCTTCAAGGTGGCCGGGTCGGGCGACCCCGCCGAGCCCGCGGCCGAGGGCACCGTCGATGACGGCGCGCCGACCCCGCCGCCCGTCAAGACGCTGATCGACGAAGAGCTCGGCTACTGGCTCGAGCGCCGCAACGCCACCGAGGCGGCGAACGGCTACGGCGTCGCGGTCGAGGTCATCGACGGACGCCTCAGCGCCATCGGCATCGCGACCCACGACGACGCCGTGCTGGTGCCGGGCGGCAGCGGCGCGAAGGACTACGAGCAGCTCTCGGCCTGGTTCGCCTCCGACGCCCCGAAGCACTTCCACGACGCCAAGGCCGCGATCAAGGCGCTCGGCACCGCCGGCTTCGTCGTGAACGGCATCGCCGGCGACGCACGGATCATGGGGTGGCTCGCGCAGCCCGGCAAGCAGGGACAGCCACTGTCCGACCTCGTCTACCAGGAGCTCGGCGAGGAACTGCCGACGGCCGACCCCAACCAGCTGGTCCCCGAGACCGACCCGGTCAACGTCGGGGTGCACGCGTGGTTCGTGCTCCGCGTCACCACGGCCCTGCGCGCCCGGATCGACGCGTCCTCGCTGCAGGTCCTCGACGACATCGAGCTGCCGCTCGTGTCGGTGCTGGCTGGCATGGAGACCATCGGCGTCGGCATCGACCGCCCGGTGCTCACCGGCCTGTCGAAGGAACTCGGGGAGCGCGCCGCCGAACTCGCGCAGCAGGCCTTCGCCGAGATCGGGCACGAGGTCAACCTCGGATCGCCGAAGCAGCTGCAGGAAGTCCTGTTCACCGAGCTCGCGATGCCGAAGACCCGCAAGACCAAGACCGGGTTCTCGACCGACGCCGCGAGCCTGGCCGACCTGCAGGAACAGCACCCGCACCCGTTCCTCGGGCTCCTGCTGCAGCACCGCGACGCCACGAAGCTCCGGCAGATCGTCGACACGCTCGACGCCGCCGTGGTCGACGGGCGCATCCACACCCGCTACGAGCAGACCGGTACGAGCACCGGCCGGGTCTCGTCGACCGACCCGAACCTGCAGAACATCCCGGTGAAGACGGCCGTCGGTCGCCGGATCCGGTCGGCGTTCGCGGTGGCCGAGCCGTACACGACGCTCGTCACCGCCGACTACTCGCAGATCGAGATGCGGATCATGGCGCACCTCTCCGGCGACCCGGGGCTCATCCAGGCCTTCAACGAGGGCGAGGACCTGCACCGCTTCGTCGGCGCCCGGGTGTTCGGAGTCGACCCGTCCGAGGTCTCCAACGAGATGCGCACCAAGGTCAAGGCGATGTCCTACGGCCTGGCCTACGGGCTGAGCGCCTTCGGTCTGTCGAAGCAGCTGCGCATCGAGCAGTCCGAGGCCCGCACCCTGATGACCGAGTACTTCGCCCGCTTCGGTGCGGTGCGCGACTACCTGCGCAACGTCGTCGAGCAGGCGCGCGAGGACGGCTACACCGAGACGATCTTCGGTCGCCGTCGCCCGTTCCCCGACCTGAAGAGCCCGAACCGGGTCCTGCGCGAGAACGCCGAACGCGCCGCGCTGAACGCCCCGATCCAGGGTTCGGCCGCCGACATCATCAAGATCGCGATGCTCGGGGTCGCCGACGACCTGCGCGACGGCGAGCTGCAGTCGCACCTGCTGCTCCAGGTGCACGACGAGCTCATCCTCGAGGTCGCGCCCGGGGAGCAGGAGCGTGTCGAGGAGATCCTCCGCACCCGGATGGGCAGCGCCGCCGAGCTGAGCGTCCCGCTCGACGTCTCGGTCGGTGTGGGGCCGAACTGGGAGAGCGCCGCCCACTGACCCGGGCGGCTCGGGATTCCTGCCGACCCGCGGGTCGGTAGGGTCGGGGCATGAGCGAAGAGCGTCCTGTCCGCCAGCCGTCCGCCGTCGACCGCGTCGCCGAGGACTGGGTCACCACCCTCGTCGACCTCGACCCGACGACCGCCACGTACATCGGCGTCCCGGGGCGCACGGGGGAGTACGGCGACACCTCGCCCGCCGGTGCCGCCGCGATGGCCGAGGCCGCGCGCGGTGCGAAGCGTGCGCTCGACGCCGCTCCCGCCGTCGACTCGGTGGACCAGGTGACGAAGGCCGACCTCGGCGCCGAGCTGGACCTGGTGCAGGAGTCGTACGAGCGCAAGCTGCACCTCCGCGACCTCAACGTCATCGCGAGCCCGGCGCAGTCGGTGCGGGAGATCATCGACCTGATGCCGACCGCGACCGAGGGCGACTGGCAGGACATCGCGAGTCGGCTGCAGGCGCTGCCGGATGCGCTCGAGGGCATCCGCGAGACCCTGCTCGAGGGCACGCGTGAAGGCGTCACCCCGGCGAAGCGCCAGGTCGCGCTCATCGCCGAGCAGGCGGCGCGCACCGGCGCCGACGGCGGGATGTTCCGTCAGCTGGCCGACTCCGCCGCGTTCGAGGGCGACGTCCCCGTGCCGGAGACGCTCCGAGCAGAACTGCACCGCGGTGCCGAGGTCGCCGCGGCGGCCTACCGCTCGTTCGGCCAGTTCCTGGAGCACGAGCTGCTGCCGCTTGCCACCCCCGTCGACGCCGTCGGTCGCGAAGCCTACGAGCTGCACTCGCGCCGGTTCCTCGGCGCCGTCGTCGACCTCGACGAGACGTACGAGTGGGGCCTCGAGGAACTCTCGCGCATGCGGGACGAGCAGGAGCGCATCGCCGACCGCATCGAGTCCGGTGCGAGCGTCGCCCGGGCGATCGAGGTGCTCGACACCGACCCGTCCCGGATCCTGCACGGCACCGAGGCACTGCAGCGGTGGATGCAGGAGACGAGTGACGCGTCGATCGCCGCGATGGCCGGGACCTACTTCGACATCCCGGACCCGATCCGTCGCCTCGAGTGCCGGATCGCCCCCACGCAGGAGGGCGGCATCTACTACAGCGGCCCCTCCGACGACTTCTCCCGTGCCGGCCGCATGTGGTGGTCCGTCCCCGAGGGCGTCACCGAGTTCGGCACCTGGCGCGAGAAGACGACGGTCTACCACGAGGGTGTCCCCGGACACCACCTGCAGATCAGCCAGGGCGTCTACAACCGCGGCGAACTGAACACGTGGCGACGGCAGCTGTCCGGGTCCTCCGGGCACGTCGAGGGCTGGGCGCTGTACGCCGAACGGCTGATGGAGCAGCTCGGGTTCCTCGACGACGACGGGGACCGCCTCGGCATGCTCGACGGGCAGCGCATGCGTGCGGCCCGCGTCGTGCTCGACATCGGCGTGCACCTGCAGAAGACGAACCCCGACGGCGGCGGCTGGACGTGGGAGTACGCGCTCGACTTCATGGGGCAGAACGTGAACATGGACCCCGCGTTCGTCCGGTTCGAGGTCGCCCGGTACTTCGGGTGGCCGGGGCAGGCCCCCTCGTACAAGGTGGGTCAGCGCGTCTGGGAGTCCATCCGCGACGAGGTCGCCGCCCGCGAGGGAGCCGACTTCGACCTGAAGGCGTTCCACCACCGTGCGCTCTCGCTCGGCAGCATCGGCCTCGACACCCTGCGGACCGCCCTGGTCGGGTGACGCGCCGTCGACACGCCCGGTTGTGGGGCCTCCGCCGGTGCGGTTAGACTTGTGCGGCGCAATCCGCGCCACTCAATCAATCGCCACGGCGGTGCACCACGGGGGCCGAGTCCCCGCACGCCATGGCCCGACTCATGTCCGTTCGGAGCAATCTCTACATGACAACCACTACGACCAAGGCTCCTAAGCAGGTCGCCATCAACGACATCGGTTCGGCTGATGACTTCCTGGCCGAGGTCGAGAAGACCCTGAAGTTCTTCAACGACGGTGATCTCATCTCCGGCACCGTCGTGAAGATCGACCGCGACGAGGTCCTCCTCGACGTCGGTTACAAGACCGAGGGCGTCATCCCCTCGCGCGAGCTCTCGATCAAGCACGACGTCGACCCCAACGAGGTCGTCGAGGTCGGCGACGAGGTCGAGGCCCTGGTTCTCCAGAAGGAGGACAAGGAAGGCCGCCTCATCCTGTCGAAGAAGCGCGCGCAGTACGAGCGTGCGTGGGGCGACGTCGAGAAGATCAAGGAGTCCGACGGCGTCGTGACCGGGACGGTCATCGAGGTCGTCAAGGGCGGTCTCATCGTCGACATCGGCCTCCGTGGCTTCCTCCCCGCCTCGCTCATCGAGCTCCGTCGTGTCCGCGACCTGACGCCGTACCTCGGCCAGGAGATCGAGGCCAAGATCCTCGAGCTCGACAAGAACCGCAACAACGTGGTCCTGTCGCGCCGTGCACTCCTCGAGCAGACGCAGTCCGAGTCCCGGACGACGTTCCTCAACAACCTCCACAAGGGCCAGGTCCGCAAGGGCATCGTGTCCTCGATCGTCAACTTCGGTGCGTTCGTGGACCTCGGCGGCGTCGACGGTCTCGTCCACGTCTCCGAGCTCAGCTGGAAGCACATCGAGCACGCCAGCGAGGTCGTCGAGGTCGGTCAGGAAGTCACTGTCGAGATCCTCGAGGTCGACCTGGACCGCGAGCGCGTGTCGCTCTCGCTCAAGGCGACGCAGGAGGACCCGTGGCAGGTCTTCGCCCGCACCCACGCGATCGGTCAGATCGCACCGGGCAAGGTCACGAAGCTCGTCCCGTTCGGTGCCTTCGTCCGCGTTGCCGACGGCATCGAGGGCCTCGTGCACATCTCGGAGCTCTCGAACAAGCACGTCGAGCTCGCCGAGCAGGTCGTCTCGGTCAACGACGAGGTCTTCGTCAAGATCATCGACATCGACCTCGACCGTCGCCGCATCTCGCTCAGCCTCAAGCAGGCGAACGAGGGCGTCGACCCGGAGAGCGACGAGTTCGACCCGGCGCTCTACGGCATGCCGACCGAGTACGACGACAAGGGTGACTACAAGTACCCCGAGGGCTTCGACCCGGAGACCAACGAGTGGCTCGAGGGCTACGACACGCAGCGCACCGAGTGGGAGGGCCAGTACGCGGCCGCCCAGGGTCGTTGGGAAGCCCACAAGGCGCAGGTCGCGAAGACCATCGCCGACGAGGCGCAGGGTGGCTTCGACCTCCCGGCCACGGCTTCCTCGTCGTCGTCGACCTCGTCGTTCGCCGGCGAGACGGGTGGCGCGAGCCCCCTGGCCGACGACGCGTCGCTCGCTGCACTCCGCGAGAAGCTCAGCTCGACCAACAACTGATCGAGCGGATCGTCCCGACCGGAAGCCCGGCACCCCTGACAGGGTGCCGGGCTTCCGGCGTTTCCGGGCATCGGGGTCGTTACCCTGTTGCCGTGCACATCATCGGACTCACGGGCGGCATCGCCGCGGGCAAGTCGACCGTCTCCCGGCGCTGGGCCGAGCACGGGGCCGTCGTCGTCGACGCTGACCGACTGGCTCGGGACGCCGTGGCACCGGGCAGCCCGGGCCTGGCGCAGGTCGCCGAGCGGTTCGGTCCGTCGGTGATCGCCGCCGACGGTTCGCTCGACCGGCCGGCGCTCGGGTCGATCGTGTTCGCGGACCCCGCGGCGCGGAAGGACCTCGAAGCCATCACGCACCCCGAGGTCTGGCGGCTCGCGCAGCAGGCGTTCGACGCCGCCGAGGCCACCGACCCCGACGCCGTGGTGGTCTACGACGTACCGTTGCTCGCCGAGGCCCGCGGCTCGCGTCCGCTCCGGTTCGACGCCGTCGTGGTGGTCGACGCCCCCGCGGTGCAGCGCATCGAACGGCTCGTCGAGCACCGCGGCATGCCCCGTGACGAGGCCGAGCGCCGCGTCGCCGCCCAGGCGAGCGATGCCGACCGTCTTGCCCTCGCCGACCACGTCGTGGACGCCACCGGGACGCTCGAGCAGACGATCCGCTCCGCTGACGAGGTGTGGGCGCGGATCACTCCATGAGCCACCGCCTGCTGCTGGTCCTCGCCGCGATCGTCCTCGTGGCGATCGGGGGCGCGTCGCTCGTCGCCGCGAACGTCCTCGGTGCCCAGCGAGTGGCGGACAACGGCCGCGTCGCGGTGCACGAACGGCCGTCGGGTGACGAACACGGGCCAGAGGGGGAGTTCCACCGGTTCCGGCTCGGAACGGTGAACGGTGAGCGGCTCACCCCGAACCGCGACGACTTCGCCGCACGCACCTCGGCTGACGGTCCGCTCCTGCTGTTCCTGCCGGCGACCCGATCCCGTCCCGCGGAGTACCAGCGGTTCCTCGGAGCCGCCCTTGCTGACGGCTACCACGTGCTCGGCCTCGACTACTGGAACCTGGGCCGCACCCTGTCCGGCACGTGTGAGGCCGACGCACGCTGCTACGGCATGGTGCAGCGGAACCGCTTCGACGGCACGCGGCCCTCGGCGTTCAGTGCGGTCAGTCCGGCCGGGTCGATCGTCTCGCGCTTCCGGGACGCCGTCGCGTACCTCGACGACCACGACCCCGACGGCGGTTGGGGGCGGTTCGTCCAGGGCGACGACCGCATCGTCTGGAACGACATCGTCGTGGCCGGGCACTCGCAGGGCGGCGGAGAGGCGGCGTACATCGCCCACATCCGCAGTGTCCACGGCGCGCTGATGTTCTCGTCACCCGTCGAGTCCCGCGGGCCGGCACACGCAGCGTGGATGGACCGCCCGGGCCGGACACCGGTGGACCGGATGTACGCCATCGACGACGTCCGTGACACGTTCGGCCCCCGCATCACCGGTTCGTGGGACGTGCTCGGGCTGAGCGGTGTGTCCGGGCCGTTCGAGACGGACACCGCACCGCCACTCGCCGGAGCGGACCCGCACGCGATCCTCACCGACCTCGGCGGCGAGGGCAAGGCGCACTCCCTGATCATCAAGGACTCGACGCCGCTCACCCGTGACGGCGTCCCCCGGATGCTCCCACTGTGGCAGTGGATGCTGCACCGGTTCTCCACAGATCCCGCTGTTCCCTCCGACCGCTCATAGCGTCGCGCAATAGCCTTCCTGCGTGCAGCCCGTTCGTGATGAACCCGACCTGCGCTCGCTCATCCGGGCCCGTGCGGCCGACGGGGGCGTGCGCCACTTCCTCGAGGACGCCCGCTCGGAGCGCGTCCTCACCTACCGCGCGCTCGACGACGCGGTGACCGCCTGGTCGCGGACCTTCGACGCGATCGGCATCGCCCCGTCGGGTGCCGTCCTGGTCGACGTGGGTGACCCGCTCGCGTTCGCGGTCGTGCACCTGAGCGCCGTCGCCTCCGGTCGCCGCGCGATCCCCGTCGACACCGGCCAGCCGGCCACCGAGCCCGGCCGTCTCGCCGACCTCATCGGCGGAGCGTCCATCGTCGTGTCGGACCGCGCGGTGGACGCGACCGTCCCCGGGGCACCGGCGAGCAGGATCGACCCGGCCACGTTCCTCCCGACCGCCGTCCGTGACGGCGACCTGCCCGCCCACAGCCCGCACGAGCCGGGCCAGGGGTCCGTCGTGCTGTTCACCTCCGGGTCGACCGGCACGCCGAAGGGCGTCGAGCTGCCCGAGACGCAGCTGCTGTTCGTCGCCCGGGCCGTCGCGCAGCACAACCGGCTCGTGCCGGACGACCGCGGGTTCAACTCCTTGCCGCTGTTCCACGTCAACGCCGAGGTGGTCGGACTGCTTGCGACGCTCGTCGCCGGCGGGACCCTCGTGCTCGACCGGCGCTTCCGGCGTACCGGGTTCTGGGACCTGCTCGCGGAACGACGGATCACCTGGCTGAACGCCGTCCCGGCCGTCCTGGCCGTACTGGCGAAGACCGGGCCGCTCGAGTTCCCGCCGGGCCTGCGGTTCGTGCGCAGCGCGTCGGCGCCGCTGCCGGATCCGGTGCGCGCCGCCCTCGGTGACGTGCCGCTCGTCGTGAGCTGGGGCATGACCGAAGGCGCCTCGCAGATCACGGCGACGCCGCTCGACGAACCGGCCCGGCCCGGTACCGTCGGGGTGCCGGTCGGCTCCGAGGTGCAGGTCCGCGGCGAGGACGGCTCGGTGCTGCCCGCCGGCGAGATCGGTGCGCTGTGGGTGCGGGGCGAGGGGATCGTCCGGGGCTACCTGGGTGGCCGCGCGTCCGAGCGGTTCGACGCCGAAGGCTGGCTCCACACCGGTGACGTCGGGTCCGTCAGCACCGACGGCTGGGTGTCCCTGGCCGGACGCTCCGACGACGTCATCAACCGCGGTGGCGAGAAGGTCTACCCGTCCGAGGTCGAGGACGTCCTGCTCGGCGACCCCCGCGTGCTCGAGGCGGTCGTCGTCGGCCGCCCCGACGACGTGCTCGGTGCCGTCCCGATCGCCTACGTGATCCCGCAGCCCGACGAACCCGTCGACCACGCAGCCCTCGTGGCCGATCTCGTTGCCCGGGCCGAGGCACACCTGACCCGGTTCCGCCGACCGGTCGAGGTCATCGTCGTGCCCGACCTGCCGCGCGCACCCACCGGCAAGGTGCAGCGCGCGAAGGTCCGGACCATGGCCCGACCATCGTGAACGGACCATCACGCGTGTCCCCGGCATCGACCGGCGACGAGCCGGGGGTGCAGACGCCGACACGCACGGCCGAGGGCAAGCCCCGGCACCTGTACGAGGTCGACGTGCTCCGCATCCTCACGTTCGCGTGCGTGATCGGGGTGCACACCACGAGCCACACCGCTGCCACCGACGACGTCGGGCTGAACGCGCTGCTCGCCCTGCTGCACTTCACCCGGCTGGTCTTCTTCTCGCTGACCGCGTTCGTGCTCGTGTACAGCTACACCTTGCGCCCGAGGCCGATGGCGCAGTTCTGGCCGAAGCGGTTCCTGCTCGTGGGCGTGCCGTACCTGGCGTGGTCGTTCGTCTACGTCGCGGCGGCGTGGCTGCTGAGTCCCACCCGCCGTGGCGACGTCCCCGACCTGGTGCGCACCGCGGCCGAGGGCATCGTCACCGGTACCTCGTGGTACCACCTGTACTTCCTGCTCGTGACGATGCAGGTGTACCTGCTCCTGCCGGTGATCGTCTGGCTGGTGCGCCGGACCCGCGGGCACCACGTGACCGTGCTGGTCGTGGCGTTCCTGGTCCAGCTGGTGGTGTTCGCCGGGTACAAGTACTTCCCGGCGAGCGACGCGTGGATGCAGGGGTACCAGAAGCAGTTCTTCTTCTCGTACGTCTTCTTCATCGTCTCGGGGGCGATCGCCGCCGACCACGCGGACGCGTTCCTGCGGTTCATCCGGGTCCACCGCCGTTCGGTCCTGTGGGCGTTCGCCGGCGTCGGTGGGCTCACCCTCGGTGTGTGGGCGCTGCAGGTCGGCCTCGGGCAGTCCCTCTACGCCGCGGGGACGCCGCTGCAGCCGGTCCAGGTGGTCTGGAGCACCGCGGTGTTCGTCGGGTTCCTGGCGATCGGCGCGGCCTGGGCGGATCGACGGCGCCCCGGGAGCCGGACCGCCCGGTTCGTCGACTACGCCTCCGATCGCTCGTTCGGCATCTTCCTGAGCCACCCGTTCGTCATCTGGATCCTGCTCTCCGGCGACAGCTGGCTCGAGGCCGTCGTGCCACGGCCGTGGCTCACCCTCGTCACCTACGTGCTCGTGCTGGTGCTGTCCGTCGCGGTGACCGAGCTGTTCCGGTGGACGCCCCTCAGCGTGCCGTTGACCGGGCGGCCGTCGTTGTCCTCGCGAGCGTCACGAGCGGCGCGGGCGCGTCGGTCCGCCGGCGCGGGGGTGCCGCAGCGGTCGCCGGAGCCGGTGGAGCCGGACGACGCCCTCGTCGGCGAGACCGACGACGTCGGGCGGCGCGCCGCGCGCTGAGCGCTCGCCCGCACGCTCGCACCAGCCGTGCGGGGCGGTGGACACGTGGCGCGACGGCCGGGAGGCACGTGGCGGGCCCGACCCGCGCCTCCCGGCCGTCGCGTGCGGACCACCAGGGCCGGTGCACGGTCCGCGCACCGGCTGCCGGCCGTCAGGCCGAGCGCTGCTCGGCCTTCGGGGTGCCGATCTCGAGCACGCCGTCGGTGGAGGTCAGCCGCTGGGGCTTCATGAACCACGCGACGACGGCCGCGGCTCCGAGCAGGACGCAGGAGAGCGCGAAGGGCACCTGCCAGCCGGAGGCGTCGATGAGCAGACCGAACACGATGGGCGAGACGACACCGGCGATGCCGAACCCGGTGTTCATGAAGCCCGAGGCCGTGCCGGACCACTGCGGCGCCACGTCCATCGGGATCGCCCAGAGGTTGGCGTTGCAGAGCTCGAGGAAGAAGAACGACAGGGCCAGCGAGATCGTCGCGACGAGCAGGCCCTGCCCGATCACGAGCGGGATGAGGCAGAGGAGCGAGCCGCCGAGCCCGATCACCAGGATGGTCCGGCGGGCGTTCCGGGTGTTCCCGCCGCGGTGGATGATGCGGTCGCTGAGCATCCCGCCGACCGTGTCCCCGACGACACCGGCCAGCAGGATGAGGGTGGTGAACAGGGCGAAGTCGCCGATCTCCAGGCCGTAGGTGGAGCTGAGGAACGTCGGGAGCCACGTGAGGAACACCCAGAGGGTCCAGCCGTACCCGAAGTCGACGAAGGTGACCGGCAGGATCTGCTTCGCCATCTGCCGCCACGGCACCGGGGGACGGGTCGCGCGGGTCTCGACCGGCGGGAGCTCGGCGAGCTCGACCTGCGTGATGCCCTTCGCGGACTCGGGCCTGTCGCGGAACCAGACGAACCAGACGACGGCCCACGCCAGGGACAGCACCGCAGTGGCGAAGAACGCCCAGCGCCAGCTGCCCGTCGCCCCGATCACCCACGCGACGATGAGCGGGGCCAGCGCGTTGCCGAGCCGTGCCGCGGAGTGCACCACGCCCTGGGCGAAGCCGTTCCGGTCGCGGGGGATCCACCGGCTCATCGCCTGCGTGGCGGTCGGGAACGCGGCGGCCTCGCTCAGCCCGAGCAGGGCCCGTGCGGCGAAGAGGGTCCAGAAGCCGACCGCGAACCCGGTCCAGAGCGTCGCGACGCCCCAGATCACCGTGATGACGAAGAGCGCCCGGCGCGGGCCGAACTTCTCGCTGATCGTGCCGCCGAACACCTGCAGCAGGGCGTACGGCAACGAGAACGCGGAGACGATGAGGCCGGCGGTCGCCTCGTTGAACCCGAACTCCTCGGTGATGTGCGGCAGCGCCGTCGAGATGTTCGTCCGGTCGATGTACGAGATCGCGTACATGCAGCAGAGCAGGACGAGCACACGCCCGCGGATGCGTCCGCGGAACGGGGTGCCCTTGATCGGTGCGGCCGGGTTCGCCGTGGTCATGAGGCCTCTTCGGGGGAGTGGGAAGGAGTCGGGTGACTGAACGGATCGGACGGTATGCCCGTTGACCATCAGTCGACTTGGAGCCTGCTTGCAGCGGACAGTACGCCGAGGGCGAGCAGGGGCCCTCGGTGTCAGGGGTGCCGACTACCGTTGTCCCCATGGGTGTTGCGATCGAACCGACCCGAGCGGTGCGTCCGTTCGAGGTCATCAGCGAGTACTCGCCGAGTGGCGACCAGCCCGCGGCCATCGCGGAACTCGCCGGGCGGATCAACGCCGGTGAGACCGACGTCGTGCTGCTGGGTGCGACCGGTACCGGCAAGTCGGCGACGACCGCGTGGCTCATCGAGCAGGTGCAGCGGCCGACGCTCGTGCTCGCGCACAACAAGACCCTCGCGGCCCAGCTCGCCAACGAGTTCCGCAGCCTGATGCCGAACAACGCGGTCGAGTACTTCGTCTCGTACTACGACTACTACCAGCCCGAGGCGTACGTCCCGCAGACGGACACCTTCATCGAGAAGGACTCCTCCGTCAACGCCGAGGTCGAACGACTCCGGCACTCCACGACGAACTCACTGCTCAGCCGTCGCGACACCGTGGTGGTGTCCACCGTCTCCTGCATCTACGGTCTCGGCACCCCCGAGCAGTACATGAACGCATCGGTCGCGCTCCACGTGGGCCAGACGATCTCCCGCGACCAGCTCGTCCGCAAGTTCGTCGCCATGCAGTACCAGCGCAACGACGTCGACTTCGCCCGGGGCACGTTCCGGGTGCGCGGCGACACCATCGAGATCATCCCGATGTACGAAGAGCACGCGATCCGCATCGAGATGTTCGGTGACGAGATCGAAGCGCTCTCCTCGCTGCACCCGCTCACCGGCAACGTCATCGACGACCTGCCCGCCGTGTCGATCTTCCCGGCCTCGCACTACGTCGCGGACACCGACGTGATGCACCGCGCGATCGCCTCCATCAAGGAAGAACTCGCGGAACGGCTCGCCGAGCTCGAGGGCCAGGGCAAGCTGCTCGAGGCCCAGCGCCTCCGGATGCGCACCACGTTCGACATCGAGATGATGGAGCAGATCGGGTTCTGCTCGGGCATCGAGAACTACTCGCGGCACATGGACGGCCGTGGTCCGGGCGAGGCCCCGCACTGCCTCATCGACTACTTCCCCGACGACTTCCTGATCGTCATCGACGAGTCGCACGTCACCGTGCCGCAGATCGGCGCGATGTACGAGGGTGACGCCTCGCGCAAGCGCACCCTCGTCGAGCACGGGTTCCGCCTGCCGAGCGCGATGGACAACCGCCCGCTGAAGTGGGAGGAGTTCCTCGAGCGCGTCGGGCAGAAGGTCTACCTGTCGGCCACCCCGGGGCGCTACGAGCTCGGGGTCACCGACAGCGTGGTCGAGCAGATCATCCGCCCGACCGGCCTGATCGACCCCGAGATCGTGGTCAAGCCGAGCGACGGCCAGATCGACGACCTGCTCGAGGAGATCAAGCAGCGGGTCGAGAAGGACGAACGCGTCCTCGTCACCACGCTGACCAAGCGCATGGCGGAAGAACTGACCGACTTCCTCGGGAACGCCGGTGTCCGCGTCCGCTACCTGCACTCCGACGTCGACACCCTGAAGCGCGTCGAGCTGCTGACCGAGCTGCGGCAGGGCGTCTACGACGTGCTCGTCGGCATCAACCTGCTGCGCGAGGGCCTCGACCTGCCCGAGGTGTCGCTCGTCGCGATCCTCGACGCCGACAAGGAAGGCTTCCTCCGCTCGTCGACGTCGCTCATCCAGACGATCGGTCGTGCTGCCCGCAACGTGTCGGGCCAGGTGCTCATGTACGCCGACAAGATGACCGACTCGATGAAGACCGCGATCGAGGAGACCGATCGCCGTCGTGAGAAGCAGGTCGCCTACAACCTGGAGCGCGGCATCGACCCCCAGCCGCTGCGCAAGAAGATCGCGGACATCACCGAGGTCCTGCAGCGCGAGAACGACGACACGAAGGCGCTCCTGCAGGGTCGCCCCGGCACCGACGGCCGTCGGTCGCCCACGCCGAACCTCAAGCGCGGCGGCATCGCGGGCGAGGGTGCGACGCAGCTCGGTGCCACCATCGCCGACCTGAACGACCAGATGCTGCAGGCGGCGGCGGAGCTGAAGTTCGAGCTCGCGGCGCGACTGCGCGACGAGGTGCAGGACCTGAAGAAGGCCCTGCGCCAGATGGAGTCGGCCGGACATGTCAGCTGACGGCGCCCGCACGGTCGTCGTCACCGGTGCGAGCGCCGGGCTCGGGTACCACGCCGCCGAGCAGCTCGCCACGGCGGGGCACCGTGTGGTGCTGGCGACGCGCGACCGCGGCCGGGCGGACGCCGCCGAGCGCAGCATCCGTCGGCACGTCGACGGGGCCTCGCTCGCCCACGTCCACCTCGACCTCGCCGACCTCGACTCGGTCAGTGCCGCTGCCGACGAACTCGCCGCGCTGGAACCCGACGGCGTCGACGCGGTCGTGAACAACGCCGGGGTCGTCGGGGCGTCGACGCGGGGGTGCACGGCACAGGGCACCGAACTGCAGATCGGTACGAACCACCTCGGGCACTTCGCGTGGACCGCTCTGGTCCTGCCCCTGCTCGAACGACGAGCCGGCCGGGTCGTGCACCTCGGGTCGATCGCCCATCGATTCGCCCAGCTCGACGCGACCGATCCGCTCGGCGTCGGTCGGTACTCGAGCCACCGCCAGTACGCCAGGAGCAAGCTCGCCGTGATGCTGTTCGGCTTCGAGCTCGCCCAACGACTGGCCGACTCGGGCTCATCCGTGTCGAGCGTCGTCGCGCACCCCGGCCTGTCGCTCGACCGCCTGTCGCCGGGCCGTCCCGACGTCAGCCCGACCAGAGCCGAACCCGAGTGGATCCGCCCGGCGCAGCGCATCGTCGCCCAGGGCAAGGACGTCGGCGCCCAGCCGCTCGTGCACGCGGTCGTCGGTGCGGACGTGCGCTCGGGGGAGTACTGGGGCCCGGCGGGCTGGATGCAGCTCCGGGGCCCGGCCACGGTGGTCGCGGCCGAACCTCGGGCGCAGGACCGCACCGTCGCAGCGCAGCTCTGGGCGGCGAGCGAGCGTGCATCCGGCGTCGCGTTCGCTCTCGACGCACTCGTCTGACCCTCCATCCCGGCCGAATGTCGGTGCCGCTTCGTAGAATCGACGACGATGACCATCACCTCTGACCCCGGTACCTCGACGTCGGGCCGGAACGCCTTCGGCGAGCCCGCTGACCTCCACCTCCCCGGCGGGACCGCTCCGCACAGCACCTCCACGCTCAGCGTGCGCGGCGCGCGCGTGCACAACCTCCGTGACGTCGACCTCGAGATCCCGCGCGACTCGCTCGTCGTGTTCACCGGCCTGTCCGGCTCGGGCAAGTCCTCGCTGGCGTTCGACACGATCTTCGCCGAGGGGCAGCGCCGGTACGTCGAGTCGCTGTCCGCCTACGCGCGCCAGTTCCTCGGCCAGGTCGACCGCCCCGACGTCGACTTCATCGAGGGGCTCTCGCCGGCGGTGTCGATCGACCAGAAGTCGACCAACCGCAACCCGCGGTCGACGGTCGGCACGATCACCGAGGTCTACGACTACATGCGTCTGCTCTGGGCGCGCATCGGGGTCCCGCACTGCCCGACGTGTGGCGAGGTGATCAGCAAGCAGACCGTGCAGCAGATCGCCGACCAGCTCATGCAGTTCGAGACCGGCACCCGCTTCCAGGTCCTCGCACCCGTGATCTCGAAGAAGAAGGGCGAGTTCGTCGACCTCTTCCAGGAGCTCGCGGCGTCCGGCTACGCCCGCGCGATCGTGGACGGGGAGCGCATCCAGCTCAGCGACCCGCCCAAGCTCAAGAAGCAGGTCAAGCACGACATCTCGGTCATCGTCGACCGCCTGGTGGCGAGCGACGACATCCTCGGTCGTCTCACCGACTCGCTCGAGACCGCCCTGCGCCTGACCGACGGCACCGTCGGCATCGACCTGGTGGACCACGAGGGGCCCGGAGCGGTCCGGAACTACTCCGAGAACCTCTCGTGCCCGAACAACCACCCGCTCGCGCTCACCGAGATCGAGCCGCGCACGTTCTCGTTCAACGCGCCGTTCGGTGCCTGCCCCGAGTGCTCCGGCCTCGGCACCCGCATGTCGGTCGACCCCGACCTGGTGCTCGGCGACCCCGAGGCCTCGTTGCGGGACGGCGTCCTGCTGCCCTGGACCGGGACGAGCGGGCTGTACTCCTACTTCGAGAAGCTGCTCGGCGGCCTCGGCAAGGAGCTCGGCTTCTCGCTCGACACCCCGTGGAGCCAGCTCGACCCCGCGGTGCAGGCGTCGATCCTGACCGGCAAGGACTTCCAGGTGTCGGTCTCCTGGCGCAACCGCTTCGGCCGCGAGATGCGGTACACGAGCGGGTTCGAAGGCGTCATGCCCTACATCGAGCGCAAGTTCGCCGAGGCCGAGTCGGACTCGCAGCGGCAGCGCTTCCAGGGGTACCTGCGCGAGGTCCCGTGCCCGGTGTGCGAGGGAACCCGCCTCAAGCCCGAGGTGCTCGCGGTGACGGTCAACGACCGCAGCATCGCGGACGTCACCGACATGTCGCTCGACAACGCGTACTCGTTCATGGACGAGCTGACGCTGACCGACCGCGAAGCGCACATCGCCGCAGCGGTCCTCCGCGAGATCCGCGCACGCCTCGAGTTCCTGCTCGAGGTCGGCCTGAACTACCTCTCGCTGGCACGTGGTGCCGGCGGTCTCTCCGGCGGTGAGGCGCAGCGCATCCGCCTGGCGACGCAGATCGGCTCCGGGCTGACGGGCGTGCTGTACGTGCTCGACGAGCCGAGCATCGGCCTGCACCAGCGCGACAACCGTCGACTCATCGACACCCTGGTCAAGCTCAAGGACCTCGGCAACACGCTCATCGTCGTCGAACACGACGAGGACACGATCCGCACGGCCGACTGGGTCGTCGACATCGGCCCCGGTGCCGGTGTGAACGGCGGCAACGTCGTGCACTCCGGTTCGTACGAGGGCATCATCGAGAACCGCGAGTCGATCACCGGTGACTACCTCGCCGGCCGACGCGCGATCGAGGTGCCGGCCGAGCGTCGCAAGGTCAACCTGAAGCGGGCCATCACCGTGCAGGGCGCCCGGGCGAACAACCTCAAGTCGATCGACGCGGACTTCCCGCTCGGTGTGTTCACCGCGGTGACGGGCGTCAGCGGCTCCGGCAAGTCGACGCTGGTGAACGACATCCTGTACAAGGTGCTCGCCAACCAGCTCAACGGTGCCCGACACATCGCGGGCAAGCACACCCGGGTGAAGGGCCTCGACCAGCTCGACAAGGTCGTGCACGTCGACCAGGCGCCGATCGGTCGCACCCCGCGCTCGAACCCGGCGACCTACACGGGCGTGTTCGACCGCATCCGCCAGCTGTTCGCCGAGACGCAAGAGGCGAAGACCCGCGGCTACCAGCCGGGCCGCTTCAGCTTCAACGTCAAGGGCGGCCGCTGCGAGAACTGCGCGGGCGACGGCACGATCAAGATCGAGATGAACTTCCTGCCCGACGTCTACGTCGCGTGCGAGGTCTGCGGTGGTGCGCGCTACAACCGCGAGACGCTCCAGGTGCACTACAAGGGCAAGAACATCTCCGAGGTCCTCGACATGCCGATCAGCGAGGCGGCCGAGTTCTTCGAGCCGATCTCGGCCATCCACCGCTACATGGCGACCCTGGTCGACGTGGGCCTCGGCTACGTGCGTCTCGGCCAGAGCGCGACCACGCTCTCCGGCGGCGAGGCGCAGCGCGTCAAGCTCGCCACCGAGCTGCAGCGTCGCTCGAACGGCCGCACGGTCTACGTGCTCGACGAGCCGACGACCGGTCTGCACTTCGAGGACGTCCGCAAACTGCTCCTCGTGCTGCAGAGCCTGGTCGACAAGGGCAACACCGTCATCACGATCGAGCACAACCTCGACGTCATCAAGTCCGCCGACTGGCTGATCGACATGGGTCCTGAGGGCGGTTCCGGTGGCGGCACGGTCCTGGCGACGGGCACCCCGGAGCACGTGGCGACCGTGCCGGAGAGCCACACCGGTGTCTTCCTGCGCGAGATCTTCGACGCCCAGGACGCCCGGGTCGGCAAGCAGCAGGCGGTCGGCGCACGCCAGGCCACCCAGAAGCAGCAGGGCGGCAAGCAGCAGGGCGCGACCAAGCAGGCGAGCAAGCAGAAGGCGGGTGCTCGGTAGGTGGCGGACACCGTCCCGTGGCGTCCGAAGGCGGGAGAGATCCCGACCGACCCGGGCGTCTACCGATGGCGTGACGAAGCCGGTCGGGTGCTCTACGTCGGCAAGGCGAAGAACCTCCGCGCCCGGCTGAGCAACTACTTCGCGCCGCTGCCGACGCTGCACGAGCGCACGCGGCGCATGGTCCTCACGGCACGCAGCGTCGAGTGGACGACGGTCGGCTCCGAGATCGAGGCGCTCCAGCTGGAGTACACCTGGATCAAGGAGTTCGACCCGCCGTTCAACGTCAAGTTCCGCGACGACAAGTCGTACCCGTACATGGCGGTCACCCTGGGTGACGAAGCGCCGCGGGTGATGGTGACGCGCAACCGCAAGATCAAGGGCGCGAAGTACTTCGGTCCGTACCCGAAGATCTGGGCGGTGCACGACACCATCGACCTGATGATCAAGGTGTTCCCGATCCGCACCTGTTCGGACTCGTCGTACAAGAAGGCGATGCAGACGGGCCGTCCGTGCTTCCCGGGGCAGATCGGCAAGTGCGGTGGCCCGTGCTCGCAGAAGGTCACGATCGAGGAGCACCGCGCGCTCGTCGAGGAGTTCGTGCGCTTCATGAACTCCTACGACCGTCGGGTCATCACCGAACTCCGGCAGCGCATGGGGGCCTCCGCCGACGCGATGCAGTACGAGCAGGCCGCGAAGTACCGCGACCAGGTCGAGGCGCTCGAAGCCGTGCTCGAGAAGTCCGCCGTGGTGCTCCGCGACTCGGTCGACCTCGACCTGTTCGGCATCGCGGAGGACGAGCTCGCCGCGGCCGTGCAGCTGTTCTCGGTGCGTGGTGGCCGCATCCGCGGTGTCCGCGGCTGGGTGGTCGACAAGGAGCTCGACATCGCCACGGGCGACCTCGTCGAGCAGATCGTGCAGGGCGTCTACGTCACCGACGAGCCCCCGCGCGAGATCGTCGTCCCCGAGCTGCCCGAGGACGCCGACGCGCTCCAGGAGTGGCTCAGCAAGCGCCGGAACGGGCGCGGCACGAAGCTCAGCACGGCACAGCGCGGCGATCGCGCCGGGCTCGCCCGGACGGCCGCGCAGAACGCCGGGCAGGCGCTCATGCTCTACAAGACCAAGCGTTCGGCCGACTACACCACCCGGGCCGCGGCACTGGCCGACATCCAGGACGCCCTCGGCATGACCGAGGCGCCGCTCCGCATGGAGTGCTACGACATCTCGCACCTGCAGGGCACGAACGTCGTCGCGTCGATGGTGGTGTTCGAGGACGGCCTGCCGCGCAAGGACCAGTACCGCCGGTACTCGATCGCCGAGACCACCGACGACACCGACAGCATGTACCAGGTGCTCTCGCGGCGCCTGGCGCGGCTGGACGAGGACGCTGAGCTGCCGGACGTCCCGGACGTCACGACCGACGAGGTCGTCGAGGGGTCGAAGCCGACGAAGCGGTTCGCGTACCGACCGCAGCTGCTCATCGTCGACGGCGGCCAGCCCCAGGTGCAGGCCGCGAAGCGCGCGATGGACGAAGCCGGCGTGCACGACATCGCCCTGGTCGGCATCGCCAAGCGGCTCGAGGAGCTCTGGCTCCCCGACGACGACTTCCCGGTCATCCTGCCCCGCAACTCCGAGGCGCTCTTCCTCATCCAGCGCATCCGCGACGAGGCGCACCGGTTCGCGATCACCCACCAGCGCAGCAAGCGGAAGCGCGACGTCCGGTCGCGGCTGTCCGAGATCCCCGGTCTCGGCCCGAGCCGCGTCAACGCCCTGCTGAAGCACTTCGGCTCGGTCGCGCGGCTGCGTGAAGCCACGGCCGAAGAGATCGGCGAGGTGAACGGGATCGGCCCGGCGACCGCTGCCGCGGTCGTGTCGAAGCTGGCGCAGACGCCGACGAGCGCGCCGGCGACGAGCGCGTCCAGCGCCCCCGAACCGGACGCCGACGCGATCGCGGACACCGTGACCGAGAACGCAGCCACCCAGCAGACCGCCACCCAGCAGACCGCCACCCACCCCGGAGGCTCGGTGCGGGTCCCCGAGGTGACCGACGACGGTCCGCAGCGACCGTCGTGACGAACCCCGCGCCTCCCGGCCGCCACCGGGCGGTAGCCTGGTCCGGCAGCCGAGACCTCCCCGGGCGACGCGCCCGGGCCGCCACGACGGAGCCCACTCCCAGATGACCGACAGCGCCACCGCGACCACCCACGCGTCGCAGCACGACATCCTCATCGTCACCGGCATGTCCGGGGCCGGGCGGTCCACCGTCGGCAAGGCCCTCGAAGACCTGGGCTGGTACGTCGTCGACAACCTGCCCACGCAGATGCTGGCCCCGCTGACCGAACTGGCCGACCGCGCGGGGGAGAAGATCCCGAAGATCGCCACGGTGGTCGACGTCCGCGGCGGGCGGTTCTTCACCGACCCCGAGCACGCGGTCGAGCAGGTCCGCTCGAGCACCTCCGCGCGGGTCCGGGTGTTGTTCCTCGAAGCCACCGACGCCGTGCTGGTCCGGCGCTTCGAGCAGGTCCGTCGGCCCCACCCGCTCCAGGGCGAGGACACCCTGCTCGACGGCATCGCCCGCGAACGGGCGCGTCTCGCCGGCCTCCGCGAGGCGTCCGACGTGGTGATCGACACCTCCGACCTCAACATCCACCAGCTCGCGAACACCGTGATCGAGCACTTCGCCGACGAGCACTTCGTGGGTGTACAGGTCACGCTGATGAGCTTCGGGTTCAAGTACGGTCTGCCCGCCGACGCCGACATGGTGGCCGACGTGCGGTTCCTCCCGAACCCCTACTGGGTGCCGGAACTGCGGCCCCACACCGGGCTGGACCAGCCGGTCTCGGACTACGTGCTGGCGCAGGCCGGAGCCCGTCCGTTCGTCGATCGCTACGCCTCCGTCCTCGAGCCGGTGTTCGAGGGGTACCAGCGCGAGAACAAAAGACACGCTACGATCGCCATCGGCTGTACCGGCGGGAAGCACCGCTCGGTCGCCATCGTCGCCGAGTTGGCGAACCTCCTCCGCGGGATGCCTGGCGTCGCCGTGCGTGTGAAGAACCGAGATCTCGGCCGGGAGTGACCGTCCCTCCGGCCGCTCCCACGCCCGTGCCGCCGGATCTGCGGGAACCACTGAACGAACGTTAGGAATGATGCTGTGCCGTTGACTGCCGAGGTCAAGGACGAACTGGCCAGGGTCGCCGTGAACCGCAACACGGTCCGCGCCGCCGAACTGGCCACGATCCTCCGGTTCGCTGGTGGTCTGCACGTCATCTCGGGCCGCATCGCGGTCGAGGTCGAGCTCGACACCCGGATCATCGTGCACCGGGTCCGCAAGGACCTCGCCGAGCTCTACGGCGTGCGCAGCGAGGCGTCGGTGGGCTCGTCCGCGTCCGCCCGCCGCGGGACCCGCTACCTGGTCCGCGTGCTCGAGGCGGGGGAGACCCTCGCCCGCCAGACCGGCCTGATGGACGCCCGTCGTCGTCCGGTCCGCGGCCTGCCGAACCGCCTCACCACGGGCAACCGTGAGGACCTCGCCGCCATCTGGCGCGGCGCCTTCCTCGCCTCCGGCACCCTGACCGACCCGGGTCGGGCCGCAGCGCTCGAGGTCACGTGCCCCGGCAACGAGGCCGCGATGGCCCTCGTCGGGGCCGCGTCGCGTCTCGGGGTCGCCGCGAAGGGCCGCGAGGTCCGCGGGGTGCACCGCGTCGTCATCCGCGACGGTGAGGCCATCGGCCAGATGCTGACCGTCATGGGTGCAGCGCGCACCACCGCCGACTGGGAGGAGATGCGCCAGCGTCGCGAGGTCCGCGCGACCGCGAACCGCCTGGTCAACTTCGACGACGCGAACCTCCGCCGTTCCGCGCAGGCCGCCGTGGCCGCCTGCGCCCGGGTCGAGCGTGCGCTCGAGATCCTCGGCGACGAGGTCCCCGACCACCTGCAGTACGCAGGCACGCTGCGCCTGCAGCACCGCGACGCGTCGCTCGACGAGCTCGGCCAGCACGCGGACCCGCCCATGACCAAGGACGCCATCGCCGGCCGCATCCGGCGCCTGCTGGCGATGGCCGACAAGCGGGCCTCCGACCTCGGCATCCCGGGCACCGAAGCGAGCGTTCCCGAGGAGCTCGAAGGGGCCTGAGAGCGGTCTGTCGACCCCACGGACGGGAGGCGCGGTGCCAGCTGGCACCGCGCCTCCCGTCCGTTCTCCGGCCCGTTCTCGGACCCGTTCCCGGCCCGGTCGGCGACCGTCCGGACGGACCGTCATCCCGCTCGGGCACGCAGTGTCCGACTGCTAGGGTCGTTACGGCGACGTTACGGGGCGTATCGTCCACCACACGCGGGCCCGCCAGGGTGCGCGACTCCCGAAAGCAGCGCCCCCTGGGCGCTCCACACTCACCAGGAGATCCATTGACCGTCAAGATCGGTATCAACGGCTTCGGCCGCATCGGCCGTAACTTCTTCCGGGCCGCCCTCGCGAAGGGCTCCGACCTCGAGATCGTGGCGGTGAACGACCTCACCGACAACGCGTCGCTCGCCAACCTGCTGAAGTTCGACTCCATCACGGGCCGTCTCGGCGTCTCCGTCGAGCTCGACGGTGACAACATCGTCGTCGACGGCAAGGCCATCAAGGTCCTCGCCGAGCGCGACCCCGCCAACCTCCCCTGGGGCGAGCTGGGTGTCGACATCGTCATCGAGTCGACCGGGTTCTTCACCAAGGCCGCCGATGCGCAGAAGCACATCGACGCCGGCGCCAAGAAGGTCATCATCTCCGCCCCGGCCACGGGTGACGACGTCACCATCGTGCTCGGCGTGAACGAGGACCAGTACGACGCGGCGAACCACCACATCATCTCGAACGCGTCCTGCACCACGAACAGCCTCGCGCCGCTCGCCAAGGTGTTCCACGACAAGTTCGGCATCGAGCGTGGCCTCATGACGACGGTGCACGCCTACACCGCCGACCAGAACCTGCAGGACGGCCCGCACAAGGACCCCCGTCGTGCCCGCGCCGCCGCGCTGAACATCGTCCCGACCTCGACCGGTGCCGCCAAGGCGATCGGCCAGGTCATGCCGGAGCTCGCCGGCAAGCTCGACGGCTTCGCGCTGCGCGTCCCGGTCCCCACCGGCTCGATCACCGACCTCACCCTCGAGACCAAGTCCGAGGTCACCGTCGACGAGATCAACGCCGCCTACAAGGAGGCCGCAGAAGGCCCCCTCAAGGGCATCCTGCTCTACAGCGAGGACCCGCTGGTGTCGACCGACATCACCACGGACCCGCACTCCTCGATCTACGACTCCGGCCTGACCAAGGTCATCGGCGGCCTCGTGAAGATCACCTCGTGGTACGACAACGAGTGGGGCTACTCGAACCGCCTCGTCGACCTCACCGAGTACGTCGGCGAGCGTCTGTAACACATGGCCCTCCGCACCCTCGAGGACCTCGGCGACCTCGCCGGCAAACGCGTCGTCGTCCGCTGTGACCTGAACGTCCCGCTCAAGGACGGCACGATCACGGACGACGGCCGCGTCCGTGCCTCGCTGACCACGCTGAACACCCTCGTCAACGCCGGCGCACGCGTCATCGTGATCTCGCACCTGGGCCGCCCCGACGGGGAGCCCAAGCCCGAGTTCTCGCTCGCACCGGTGGCCCAGCGGCTCTCCGAGCTGCTCGGCAAAGAGGTCACGTTCGTCGGCGAGACCGTCGGCGACGAAGCGACCGCCGCGGCCGAGGCCCTCGAGGACGGCGACGTCCTGCTGCTCGAGAACCTCCGCTTCAACCCGGAGGAGACCTCGAAGGACGCCGCCGAGCGCGGTGCCTTCGCGGACCGCATCGCCGCCCTCGGTGATGCCTTCGTCTCCGACGGCTTCGGTGTCGTGCACCGCAAGCAGGCCTCGGTCTACGAGCTCGCGTCCGCACTGCCCAGTGCAGCCGGTTCGCTGATCGAGACCGAGCTGCGCGTGCTCGAGCGTCTGACCACCTCGCCGGAGCGGCCGTACACGGTCGTGCTCGGCGGGTCGAAGGTCAGCGACAAGCTCGGTGTCATCGACCACATCCTGCCGAAGGTCGACACCCTCTGCATCGGTGGCGGCATGCTCTTCACGTTCCTCGCGGCCCAGGGCCACGGGGTCGCGAAGTCGCTGCTCGAGGCGGACCAGCTCGACGTCGTCCGCGAGTACCTCTCGCGGGCGAAGGAGCTCGGTGTCACCATCGACCTGCCGACCGACGTCGTGGTGGCCTCCGCCTTCGCGGCCGACGCCGACCACGAGACCGTGGCGGCCGACGCCATCGAGTCCTCGTCGTTCGGCACGGACGGCATCGGCCTCGACATCGGCCCGGAGACCGCTGCGCGGTTCGCCTCGGCCGTCTCGGGTTCGAAGACCGTGTTCTGGAACGGCCCGATGGGCGTGTTCGAGTTCCCGGCCTTCGCCGCCGGCACGAAGACCGTCGCGCAGGCGCTCACCGAGGTCGACGGCCTCGGCGTCGTCGGTGGTGGCGACTCCGCTGCCGCCGTGCGGTCGCTCGGATTCTCGGACGACCAGTTCGGCCACATCTCGACCGGTGGCGGTGCGAGCCTCGAGTTCCTCGAGGGCAAGTCGCTGCCCGGTCTCGAAGCACTGGGGTGGACCGCATGAGCCGCACGCCGTTGATCGCGGGCAACTGGAAGATGAACCTGGACCACCTCCAGGCGATCGCCACCGTGCAGAAGCTCGCGTGGACGCTCAAGGACGCCCGGCACGACTTCGACGACGTCGAGGTCGCGGTGTTCCCGCCGTTCACCGACCTGCGGAGCGTGCAGACGCTCATCTCGGCCGACAAGCTGCCGATCCACTTCGGTGCGCAGGACCTGTCGCAGTTCGACTCCGGTGCCTACACCGGTGACGTCTCCGGCGCGTTCCTCGCCGCGCTCGACGCCCAGTACGTCATCGTCGGCCACTCCGAGCGGCGCACGCTGCACGGTGAGACCGACGAGGTCGTCGCGGCGAAGACCGCAGCGGCCGTCAAGCACGGCCTCGTCCCCGTGGTGTGCGTCGGCGAGACCGGCGAGCAGCGCGAGGAGCGCGGCGCCGGTGTCGTGCCGGTCGAGCAGCTCCGCGTCGTGCTCGACGCGGTCAAGCCCGCCGACATCGTCGTGGCGTACGAGCCCGTCTGGGCCATCGGCTCCGGCCAGGCCGCCACGGCTGAGCAGGCGCAGGACGAGTGCGCGGCCATCCGTCGTGGCATCGCCGCAGCGTGGGGCGACCAGGCTGCTGCCGACACCCGAGTGCTCTACGGCGGCTCGGTCAAGTCGGGCAACATCGCGGGGTTCCTCCGCGAGCCCGACATCGACGGCGCGCTCGTCGGTGGCGCTTCGCTCGACGTGCAGGAGTTCGCGGCCATCGCCCGGTTCCGTCAGCACGTCGGGCTGTAGTCCACAGGCGTCGTCGCGGGCAGTCGTCCGCACCACTCCCGTCCAGGTACCGGCCGTGCTCCGCGCGGCCGGTACACTGGTACGGCTGACTGACACGAAAGGTACGTCGTGGCGATACTCTCCGTCGTGCTGCAGGTCCTGCTCGCAATCACGAGCCTCCTGCTCACGCTCCTCATCCTGCTGCACAAAGGCCGCGGTGGTGGCCTCTCCGACATGTTCGGCGGTGGGGTCACGAGCAACCTCGGTGCGTCCGGCGTGGCCGAGCGCAACCTCAACCGCATCACGGTGATCCTCGGTCTGGTCTGGATCGTCTCCATCATCGTGCTCGGTCTCATCAACAAGTTCACGGCGGGGGTCTGATCCATGGCAAGCGGAGGCAGTGCAATCCGAGGGTCTCGCGTCGGCGCGGGACCGATGGGCGAACAGGACCGCGGGGTCCAGGCAGAGCGCGTGGCGATCTCGTACTGGGACGCCCTCGGCAACGAGGTCGTGCGGTACTTCGCCGCGAACCTGCCCGATGAAGAGATCCCCGAGACGGTGGACTCGCCGTCGAGTGGTCTGCCGGCTGGGCGCGACAAGGAGAACCCTCCCGTGGTCTCCAAGACGGAGCCCTACAAGACCCACCTCGCGTACGTGAAGGAACGCCGCACCGAGGAAGAGGCAGCGCAGCTCCTCGAGGACGCGCTCCAGCAGCTCCGAGAGCGTCGCGGCACCGCGGCGAAGAAGAGCTAGCGCACACACGCTGCCGAAGGCCCCTGCACCGATGGTGCGGGGGCCTTCGTGCGTGCGGTGCACGGGTGGCTCGGTCGCCGAGTGGTCACGACACGCCGCGTGCGGTGCGCGGTGGTGGCGCGAACTGTCGGTTGCAGGCGCCGCAACCGACAGTTCGTGACCACTCGGCGTCGCCCGGCGGGCGCTTCCAGCCGACAGTTCGTGCCCACTCGGCGTCGCCCGGCGGGCAGTCGCGGCCGTTCGGCACCGGGGTACCGCGTCCGGGTGCCGCGCGGAATGCCGGTTCGCCGAGGGGTCACGACACGCCGTGTGCGGTGTGTCGAGGTGGCACGTTCTGTCGCCTGCGGCGCCCGCAGCCGACAGTTCGTGACCACTCGGCGTCGCGCCGGCAGGGTGTCGCGACCGCTGACACCCGAAATGCCGCGCGGAGCGACGGTTCGCCGAGTGGTCACGACACGCCGCGTCCGGTGCGTCGTGGTGGCACGTTCCGTCGCCTGCGGCGCCCGCAACCGACAGTTCGTGCCCTCTCGACGGAGGGGCTCGGGCGCGGCGTGCAGTGGGCGCGACCACAGACGGACGGGAGGCCCGGTGCCAGCTGGCACCGGGCCTCCCGTCCGTCAGGAACGCGCGTCTAGTACGTCGACGCGATCAGGTTCTCGGGGACGTCGCGTGCGGCGTCCTGGTCCACGAAGAAGACGGTGCGCTTGCGACCCTGCACGCCACCGACGGGGACGTCCTCGATCGACGCACCGGCGAGGGCCAGCCCGAGGACCGAGGCCTTCTCGGCACCGGAGAGGATCACCCAGACCCGCTGCGAAGCGTTGATCACCGGGAAGGTGACGGTCAGACGCTGCGGCGGCGGCTTGGGGGAGTCGTCGACCGACACGACGGCACGGTCGGTGACGGTGAGTTGCGGGAACTCCGGGAAGAGCGAGGCGGTGTGCCCGTCAGGGCCGACACCGAGCAGGGTGATGTCGAAGCGCGGAGCCACGGCGCCTTCGGGCGCGGCGTCCTGCAGCTCGCGCTCGTACTGGGTCGCCGCGGCCTCGATGTCGAGCCCGCCGTCCGACGCCGGCATCGGGTGGATGTTCGACGCGGGGATGTCGACGTGGTCGAAGAAGTCGGTCTGGGTGCCGATCGTGTTGCGGTCGGCGTCGTCCGACGGGACCCAGCGCTCGTCGACCCACCAGACGTGCACCTTCGACCAGTCGACGCTCTCGCGCGCCGGCGACTGGCCGATCGCGGCGAGGACGAGGGAGGACACCGAGCCACCGCTGATCGCGATGTCGGCGCGCTCCTGCTCGTCGAGCACATCGATGATCTTGGTGATGAAGCGTGCGGCGACCGAAGCGCCGAGGGCCTGCTTGTCCGGGTGCACGAGCACCCGCCGTTCGTTGGTCACGTGACTCCCGTGTTCGTGGCGGCCGACCGGTCGTCCGACCGCCTTCGGTCCGGTCGGGCCGCCTGCACCAGACAGGCGGCCCGACCGTGTGGGGTGTTGATCAGCGGGCGATGGTCTCGCGCAGCTGGGGCACCCCGTGCTTGACGACGTCTCCGAAGAGGACGTCCGGGTCGAGTCTACGGAGTTCCTCGGCCAGGCAGTCGCGCAGGTTGCGGCGTGGCAGCGACAGGTCGTGCGTCGGCTGCCCGGGCATCGAGAGCGTCGCGACGTCCACCAGGGAACGCTCGAGTTCGATGGTGCCGGACTCGCGCACGAGCTTCACACCGTGGATGCCGCTCGACCCCGTCGCGCGCGGCGACGTGACGACGGACACCGGCACCTGGAGCTGCAGCTGCAGCCAGGCGGCGAGGAGGATCGTCGATGGGCTGTCGGACGCTCCCGAGACCTCGACGGCGGTGATCGGCTCGTACGGCGGCTGGTCGAGCGCCGCGGCGAGCTGGTTCCGCCACAGGGTCAGACGGGTCCACGCGAAGTCGGTGTCACCCGGTACGTAGGACGCACCGAGCGCCTCGATCGCGCCGTTCGGGTCCTTCTGTGCGGCCGCGTCGGTGATCCGGCGCTGCGCGATGCGGCCGAGGGCGGACGCCGCGGGCTGCTCGGGAGCGGTCTGCGGCCACCAGGCCACGACGGGTGCGTCCGGCAGCAGGAGGCCGGTGACCAGGCTCTCCTCGTCGGTCGCGGTCTCGCCGTACGCGCGGAGGACGATGACCTCGCTCGCACCCGCGTCGCTGCCGACGCGGATCTGCGCGTCGAGGCGACCGGGGGACTTCGTGTCACCGCTGTTCTTCGAGACGATGATGACGCGCATCGGGTGCTCGCGGGACGCCTCGTTGGCCGCCTCGATCGCCTCTTCCTCGTGGCCGAGGGCCGTCGAGATGATGAGGGTCAGCACGCGGCCGAGGGCGACGGCGCCGCCCTCTTCACGGATGCGGACGAGCTTCTTCTGGATCTTCGACACCGTGGTGTCGGGCATGTCGATCTTCACGGACGCCTCCAGGTCCGACCGTCGCGGGCGAGCAGGGCGTCGGCGGATGCCGGGCCCCACGTGCCGGGACGGTACTGCTCGGGCTGGCCCTGCGTGGCCCAGAACTCCTCGATGGGGTCGAGGATCTTCCAGGACAGCTCGACCTCCTGGTGCCGCGGGAACAGCGGCGGGTCACCGAGGAGCACGTCGAGGATGAGTCGCTCGTACGCCTCGGGGGATGCTTCGGTGAACGCGTGGCCGTAGCCGAAGTCCATCGTCACGTCGCGCACCTGGGTGCCGACGCCGGGGACCTTCGAGCCGAAGCGGAGCGTGACGCCCTCGTCCGGCTGGACACGGATGACGAGCGCGTTCTGGCCGAGCGGGGACTGCGTGTTGCCGTAGACGTCCTCGGGGACGCGCTTGAACACGATCGCGATCTCGGTCACACGACGGCCCAGACGCTTGCCGGCGCGCAGGTAGAACGGGACGCCCTGCCAGCGACGCGTGGCGATGTCGAGCTTGATCGCCGCGTACGTCTCGGTGCCGGATTCCGGGTTCATCCCGGCCTCTTCGAGGAAGCCGAGCACCTTCTCGCCGCCCTGCCAGCCGCCGTCGTACTGCCCGCGGGCAGTGGCGGTCGACAGGTCCTCGGGCAGACGGACGGCGGAGAGCACCTTCTCCTTCTCGGCACGCAGGTCTGCGGCCTTGAACGAGACGGGTTCCTCCATCGCGGTGAGCGCGAGGAGCTGCAGCAGGTGGTTCTGGATGACGTCGCGCGCCGCACCGATACCGTCGTAGTACGCGGCACGCCCGGCGACGCCGATGTCCTCGGCCATCGTGATCTGCACGTGGTCGACGTAGTTCGAGTTCCAGATGGGTTCGTACATCTGGTTCGCGAACCGGAGCGTCAGGAGGTTCTGGACGGTCTCCTTGCCGAGGTAGTGGTCGATGCGGAACACGTCGTCGGGCGCGAAGACGCTCTCGACGATCGCGTTGAGCTCGCGCGCGGTGCGGAGGTCGGAGCCGAACGGCTTCTCGACGACCACGCGGCTCCAGGAGCCCTCGCGCTTCTCGGTCAGCCCGGACAGCTTCAGCTGCTCGGTGACGACCGGGAACATCTTCGGCGGGATGGACAGGTAGAACGCGTGGTTGCCCAGCGTCCCGCGCTCGGCGTCGAGGTCGTCGACGGTGCGCTTGAGCTCGCGGAACGCCTCGGGGTCGTCGAACGAGCCCTGGACGAAGCGGATGCCCTGTTCGAGCTGACGCCAGACGTCCTCGTCGAACGGGGTGCGCGAGTGCTCCTTGACGGCGTCGTGGACGAGCTGGGAGAAGTCTTGGTCCTCCCAGTCGCGACGAGCGAACCCGACGAGCGCGAACCCGGGGGGCAGGAGCCCCCGGTTGGCCAGGTCGTAGACCGCGGGCATCAGCTTCTTGCGTGACAGGTCGCCCGTCACGCCGAAGATGATGAGCGTGCTCGGTCCCGCGATCCGGTTCAGTCGACGATCCGTCGGCAGCCGGAGCGGGTTGCGCTCCGGGGTGATTGCCACCGGTGACATGAGTCGGTGAACTCCTTACGAGTCAGTGGGAGACGGCGGACGCGATCGCCGCGGTGGCGGCGTGGACGTCCGACGTGGTGAGGGTGAGGACCGGCCGGTCGTGCTCGGCGAGGACACTCGCGTCGCCGGCGGCCTGGGCCCGGAGGAGCTGCCCGAACGTGAACGGCCGACCCGGGATCGCCAGGTCGTCCGCTTCGTCGGCCACGATCTGCAGGAACACTCCCGTGGCGGGGCCGCCCTTGTGGTACTGGCCGGTCGAGTGCAGGAACCGGGGGCCGTACCCGAAGGTGACGGGGCGCTCCGTGCGCGCCGCGATCGCGTCGCGCAGCGACTCGAGGCCGCTGTTCGTGGTGCGGTCGACGTACGCCTGCACCGACACGTAGCCGGTCGGGTCGAGTGCGGACAGGAGGCCCGACACGGCTTCCGAGAGCGTCGCACCGACCGCGAGTCCGGGCGTCGCGTGCACGGCGATGCCGTCCTCGGAGAACGCCGGCTCGGCAGGAACGGGGCGGTCGTCGAGCAGCGCGCGGGTCGCGACCTTGGCGGCCTCGACGTCGGGCTGGTCGAACGGGTTGATGCCGAGCAGGCGACCGGCGACCGCGACGGCGTACTCCCAGACGAGGATCTGGCCACCGAGCGTGCCGGTGATCTCGACCTCTCCCTCGGCCACGTGACGCTCGTCCTCGCGCGAACCGACCAGGCGGATGACCTGGACGTCGGGCAGGCCGGCGGTGACCTCGGGGGAGTCCGCGTGCAGCACGACGGGCAGCAGGCCGCGGCCGTCCTTGCCGGTCGACTCCGCGATCAGCTGTTCGACCCAGTCGCCGAAACCGACGATGTGCGTGCCGTCGGGCACGATGGCGATCTTGTCGCGCAGCGGCTCGGTGCCCGCGAGGACCGCACCGAGCACGAGCCCGGGGTTCTCGTCCAGGTCGACCGAGAGCAGCGCGGAGATCGCGTCGGCCTCGTCGAGGAGCTCGGCGATGTCCGCTCCCGCGAGCCCGGACGGCACGAGGCCGAAGGCGGTGAGCGCGGAGTAGCGGCCGCCGACCGTGGGGTCGGCGGTGAAGACGCGGTAGCCGGCGTCGATCGCAGCGGCCTCGAGCGCGGAGCCCGGGTCGGTGACGACGACGATGCGGCGGGCCGGGTCGATGCCGGCGTCGCGGAAGGCCTGCTCGTAGACACGGCGCTGCGAATCGGTCTCGAGCGTCGAGCCGGACTTCGACGAGACCACGAGCACGGTGCGCTCGAGGTCGGTCGTCACGGCCGCGCGGACCTGTGCGGGGTCGGTCGAGTCGAGGACCGTGAGGGGCACGCCGGCGGTGCGCGTGATGACCTCGGGTGCGAGGGACGAGCCGCCCATGCCGGCGAGGACGACGTGGTCGACCCCTTCGGCACGGAGCGACTCGCGCAGCGCGGTCACCTCGGCGACGAGCGGGCGGGAGACCGAGACGGCCTCCACCCAGCCGAGGCGCTTCGACGCCTCGGCCTCGGCGGTGGTTCCCCACAGATCGGCGTCCTGGGCGGTGATGCCCGAGGCCACCAGGTCAGCGACGAGCCGCGGGACCACCTGTTCGATGGCCCGCGCGGCGTCGCCGCTGGCTGCGATGGAAACCGTCACTACTTGGCGCCCTCGAGCGCTGCCTTGACGGTGTCGACGAGCTCGCCCCAGGAGACGTTGAACTTGTCCACGCCCTCCTTCTCGAGCAGTGCGACGACCTCGTCGTAGTCGACGCCCTGTGCGGCGAGCTGGTCGAGGACCTGCTGCGCCTGGTCGAACGTGCCGGCGATGGCGTCGCCGTGGATCTCACCGTGGTCGAACGTGGCGTCGAGCGTCTTGCCCGGCATCGTGTTGACGGTGTTCGGGGCGGCGAGCTCGGTCACGTAGAGCGTGTCGGGGAGCGACGGGTCCTTGACACCGGTCGAGGCCCAGAGCGGACGCTGCGTGTTGGCGCCGGACTCGAGCAGGCCGAGGGCACGCTCGGAGGCGAAGGCCTCGGTCCAGACCTGGTAGGCGAGCTGCGCGTTGGCGATGCCGGCCTTCGACTTGAGGGCCTTGGCCTCGTCGGTGCCGACGGCGTCCAGGCGCTTGTCGATCTCGGAGTCGACGCGCGACACGAAGAAGGACGCGACGGAGTGGATCTTGGAGAGGTCGTGGCCGGCGGCCTTGGCCTTCTCGAGCCCACCGAGGTAGGCGTCGATGACGGCGCGGTAGCGCTCGAGCGAGAAGATCAGGGTGACGTTGACGGAGATGCCGGCGCCGATGACCTCGGTGATAGCCTCGAGACCCTCGAGCGTCGCCGGGATCTTGATGAGGACGTTCTCCTTGCCGACCTTCTCGAACAGGAACTTGGCCTGCTCGATGGTCTTGGCGGTGTCGTGCGCGAGGCCCGGCTCGACCTCGATCGAGACGCGGCCGTCGAAGCCCTTGGTCTCGTCGTAGATCGGCTTGAAGACGTCGGAGGCGTTCGCGACGTCCTGCGTGGTGATCGCGAAGATCGCGTCGGTGACGTCGGTGCCCGCAGCGGCGAGCTCCTTGACCTGCGAGTCGTAGCGCTCGCCCTTGGCGAGGGCCGACGCGAAGATCGTCGGGTTCGTCGTCACGCCGACGACGTTCTTCTGCTCGATGAGCTCGGTGAGCTTGCCGGTCTCGAGGAGCTCGCGGGAGAGGTCGTCGAGCCAGATGCTCACGCCGACCGCGGAGAGGGCGGCGGTGGGGGTGTTCTCAGCCATGTGTTTCTCTTCTTCTTTCATCGACGGGTCCGTGAGGACCGTGAGTCGGGGTTTCGGGGACGGGAGGCCCGTGGCGGAACCGAGCCGGGCCTCCCGGAAGAAGGGCCGGATCCGGAAACCGGACCCGGCCCTTGCAGGTCAGGAAGCTGCGATCGATTCCTTCGCGGCGGCCACGACGTGCTCCGTCGTGAAGCCGAACTCCTTGAAGAGCGTCTGGTAGTCGGCCGAGGCACCGAAGTGCTCGATCGAGACGCTGCGGCCCTTGTCGCCGACGATGTCGCGCCAGCTCATGGCGATGCCGGCCTCGACCGACACGCGAGCGGTGACGTCCTTCGGGAGCACCTGGTCCTGGTAGTTCTCGGACTGGGCGCGGAACCACTCGATCGACGGCGCGCTCACGACGCGGGCGTTGATGCCCTCGGCCTTGAGCTGCTCGCGAGCATCGACCGCGATCTGGACCTCGGAACCGGTCGCGATGAGGATGACGTCCGGGGTGCCGTTGGGCGCCTCGGCCAGGATGTACGCACCCTTCGCGACGTTCTTCGCCGAAGCGAAGACCTCGCCAGAGGCGTCACCCTCGCCACGCTCGAACACGGGGAGGTTCTGACGGCTCAGCGCGATGCCGGCCGGGCGGTCGGTGTGCTTGAGCATCTCGAGCCACGCGTACGCGACCTCGTTGGCGTCGGCCGGGCGGACGACGTCGAGACCGGGGATCGCACGGAGCGACGAGACCTGCTCGATCGGCTGGTGCGTCGGGCCGTCCTCGCCGAGGGCGATGGAGTCGTGGGTCCAGACGTAGATCGCCGGCGCCTGCATGAGCGCGGCGAGACGGACCGCCGGACGCATGTAGTCGCTGAAGATGAGGAACGTGCCACCGAAGGGGCGGGTGTTCCCGTGCAGGACGATGCCGTTGAGGATCGAGCCCATGGCGTGCTCGCGGATGCCGAAGTGCAGCACGCGGCCGTACGGGTCGGTGCTCCACGTCGACGTCGAGGCCTCGGCCGGACCGAAGGACTTGGCGCCCTCGATCGTGGTGAGGTTCGACTCGGCGAGGTCGGCCGAACCGCCCCAGAACTCGGGCATCAGCGGCGCGATGGCGTTGATGACCTTGCCGGAAGCGGCACGGGTCGAGACGGCCTTGTCGGTCGGGAAGACCGGGAGCGCTGCTTCGAGGCCCTCCGGGAGCTCCTTCGACTGGACACGGTCGAACAGCGCCTTCTTGTCGGCGTTGGCCGCGGCCCACGCGTCGAAGGACTTCTGCCACTCGGCGTGCTCGGCCTGGCCCTTGGCGACGGCGCCGCGGGTGTACTCGAGGACCTCGGGGGCGACCTCGAAGGTCTTGTCGGTGTCGAAGCCGAGGATCTCCTTGAGGCCCTTGATCTCGTCGGCGCCGAGCGCCGAACCGTGGATCTTGCCCGAGTTCTGCTTGGTCGGCGACGGCCAGCCGATGATCGTCTTGAGGACGATGAGCGACGGCTTGTCGGTGACCTGCTTGGCGGCCTCGATCGCGGCGTGGAGCTCCTCGACGTCCTCGGAGTACTCGCCGGTCTTCTTCCAGTCGACGATCTGGACGTGCCAGCCGAGCGCCTCGTAGCGGTCGGCGACGCTCTCCGAGAACGCGATGTCGGTGTTGTCCTCGATCGAGATCTGGTTCGAGTCGTAGAACGCGATGAGGTTGCCGAGCTGCTGACGGCCGGCGAGCGAGCCGGACTCGTTCGTCACGCCTTCCTGCATGTCACCGTCGCCGGCGATCACGTAGGTGTAGTGGTCGAACGGCGACTGGCCGGCCGGGGTCTCCGGGTCGAACAGGCCGCGCTCGAAGCGCTGGGCGTAGGCGAAGCCGACCGAGGACGCGAGGCCCTGGCCGAGCGGGCCCGTGGTGATCTCGACACCGTCGGTGTGGCCGTACTCCGGGTGACCCGGGGTCTTCGAGCCCCACTTGCGCAGGTGCTGCAGGTCGTCGATCTCGAGCCCGTAGCCGTGCAGGTAGAACTGCACGTACTGGAGGATCGAGGCGTGACCGGCGGAGAGGATGAAGCGGTCGCGGCCGATCCAGGTGGAGTCGCTCGGGTCGCGACGCATCACCTTCTGGAAGAGCAGGTGGGCGAGCGGAGCGAGGCTCATCGCGGTGCCGGGGTGACCGTTGCCGGCGGCCTCGACCGAGTCGGCGGCGAGAACGCGGGCCGTGTCGACGGCCTTCCGGTCGATGGCGTCCCAGGTGAATTCAGCCACTTGGATGTTGACCCTTCTTGATGCGACATGTGCGAGGGCTCGTGCCATCGCACGGACATGTGGCCATCCCGGGGCCGAGTCGTGTCGCCGTCTAGCGGCGGCCGACCGGCTCATCGCGGCCGACGTCATCGGGGCGCGCACTGCGGGAGGGCGTGTCCAGCATAGTGACCCGGTACTCAGAAGGGGTTCAGGTGACCCCCGATGTTCACACCGGGGTGGCCGTCGACGGTCGATCCGGGCGTGTCGAGCGCGTCCGGATCACGCCGGGATGTCGGAGCGGGGCACCGTCGCGGCGCTTCCATCCCGTAAACTGATCGGGACCCGTGGACATTCCGGGTCAGCGCATGCCCGGACGCCGTCGCAGTCGTCCACCGAGTGTGCGAGCTGATGCGAACAGACTGAGGTTCTCTTGCCGACTGCCACCGTGACCCGGCCCGACACCGATCGACCCCGATCGCCGCTGTCCCGCAAGGTCCGTGCGTACGTCTCGTTGACGAAGCCGCGCGTGATGGAGCTGCTGCTCGTCACCACGGCGCCGACGATGTTCCTCGCCGAACGCGGCGTCCCCGACCTGTGGCTCGTCTTCTGGACGATGCTCGGCGGAGCGATGTCGGCCGGTTCGGCGTCGGCCTTCAACTGCTACATCGACCGCGACATCGACCGCCTGATGAAGCGGACCAGCACCCGCCCCCTCGTCACCGGCGAGCTGTCCGACCGCGAGGCCCTCGTGTTCTCGTGGGTGCTCGGCATCCTGTCGACCGCGGTGCTCGGGTTCCTGGTGAACTGGCTCGCCGCGGCGCTGAGCGTCATCGCCATCCTCATCTACGTGTTCGTCTACACGCTGTGGCTCAAGCGCCGCACCCCGCAGAACATCGTGTGGGGCGGCTCGGCCGGCTGCATGCCCGTGCTCATCGGGTGGGCGGGCGTCACCGGGTCGCTGACCTGGACCCCGGTCATCCTGTTCATGGTGATCTTCCTGTGGACGCCGCCGCACTACTGGCCGCTGTCGATGAAGTACCGCGACGACTACGACGCGGCCGACGTGCCGATGCTCGCCGTGGTCCGTGGCCGTACCGTCGTCGGCCTGCAGGTCGTGCTCTACGCGTGGGCGACGCTCGTCTGCTCGCTCCTGCTCATCCCCGTCGGGCACATGGGGCCGCTCTACACGGTCGTCGCGCTGGCTGGCGGCATCTGGTTCGTCGTCGAGTCGCACCGCCTGTACTCGCGGGCCATCCAGCACGTCGAGCACGTGCAGCCGATGCGGGTCTTCCACAGCTCGATCACGTACCTGACGCTGCTCTTCATCGCCGTGGGCATCGATCCGCTGCTGCCGCAGGTCTTCACCTTCTAGGCGGTCGAGCGGGCGCCCGCGCGTTCGGTCCGCACGACGCCGTCGTGTCGATTCGACGCCGTCGTGTCCGGTTGACGCCGTCGTGTCCTGTTGACGCCGTCGTGTCGGCACGACGCCGCCACCCCGCCGAGACGCCGCCGAATCCGGCGGCGTCTCGCGCGTTCGGCGGCGTACCGGCAGGACACCGGCGTCCTGCGTCGGCCACGAGGCGGCCTGGAGGCGCGGTGCGGGCCCGCCACGGGCCTCCCGTCCGGCGTGACCGCCGTCGGCCGCGGGGCGGACGCGAGTCGCTGCGGGCCGCGCGTGGTGCGGATGTCGAGCGACGAAGTCGATGTCGTGCGACGTCCGCGGTGTCGTTCTGCGTCAGCAGCGTGGCGCCCGCCGGCCACGTCCACCGGAAACGCGACACCCCACGAGTCGAACGACTCGTGGGGTGTCGGAGAACGGGTGTCGAGCGCGCGACGCGCCCGGGCGTCAGGCGTCGATGGGTTCCCGGACGGCGTCTCGGCCGGCCGAGGCCCGCGTCGACAGCACCACGGCGGTCACCGCTCCGACGAGCAGCCCGGCGAGCACCATGTGCGTGCCGACGAGCCCGACGGGCAGACCCGTGCGTGCCTGCGTGAGCCCGACCGCGATCTGCAGGAACTCGACGACGAGCAGCAGCAGCGGCCACTTGCTCGGGCGGCCCAGGCGGACGGCTCCGATGACGAGCACCAGGGTCAGGGCGAAGAGGGCGTACGCGGGCCAGGCGTGCACGTGCTCCATGACCGCGGGGTCGAACCCGGTGCGGTGCAGACGCCCACCGTCGACCGCGGCGTCGGCTCCGGCGTGCGGGCCGCTGCCGGTGGTCAGGATGCCGACGAGCACGGTCACGACGACCGCGGCGACGGTGCCGCGGACGACACCCGTGTACCAGCGCGGGACGAGCCGCTGGGCGGTGCGCGGGCCGTGCGTCGTGCGGTAGACCAGCGCAGCGGTCACCGAGGTGAGGGCGGCGGAGACGACGAAGTGCAGCCCGACCACGAATGGGTTCAGGTTCGTCCAGACGCTCATGCCGCCGATGACGGCCTGCACCGGGATCGCGACGCCCTGAGCGAACGCGAGCCAGAAGAGTTCGGGGCGCGTGCGGAGCATCCGGACGACCGCGAGGAACATCGCGACGGCCACGATCACGAGCACGAAGGTCAGCAGTCGGTTGCCGAACTCGATGATGCCGTGGATGCCCATCTCCGGCGTGGAGACGAGCGAATCCGCCGTGCACTTGGGCCAGGTGGGGCATCCGAGGCCCGAGGCGGTGAGGCGTACCAGGCCTCCGGTGCCGATCAGCACGACCTCGACCACGAAGGACGCCCAGGCCAGTGCGACCACGCGACGGTCGACCACGCGGGGGAGCGACCACCACCGTCCGGTCCGGAGATCCTGCTCGACGGGGGATCCGACGCGTGTCACGAGGGTGGTGCCTTCCTGTTGTTCCGTGCAGTGAACCTGTAGGATTCGAGGGTTCAGCAGCAGTCAAGTCTAGGCAGGCGCCGGCTCCGAATGGGCCGAGATCGCCGATCAACCCACGGACTGCGTGGAACCATTGTCGTTGCGAGGGAGCAGCACCGGGTCCGCATGTCAGCGGTCCGCGGTGGAATGGCGTCCAGACGCCACGGGTTCACACCTGTAACGCTGTCCCGCGAGAAGGAAACGAGGAGACCATGTCCGACGTGCTCATCGACCGTCCCGAGCTCGAAGGGCTCGGCCAATACGAGTTCGGCTGGTCCGACTCCGACTCGGCAGGGTCCTCCGCCCGTCGTGGGATCTCGGAAGAGGTCGTCACCGACATCTCGAACCTCAAGGACGAGCCCGAGTGGATGCTGAAGAACCGCCTCAAGGGGCTGTCGCTCTTCGGCCGCAAGCCGATGCCGACGTGGGGTGCCGACCTGACGGGCATCGACTTCGACAACATCAAGTACTTCGTGCGTTCCACGGAGAAGCAGGCGCAGTCGTGGGAAGACCTCCCCGAGGACATCCGTGCGACCTACGAGAAGCTCGGCATCCCCGAGGCCGAGCGCCAGCGCCTCGTCGCCGGTGTCGCCGCGCAGTACGAGTCCGAGGTCGTCTACCACCAGATCCGCGAGGACCTGGAGCAGCAGGGCGTCATCTTCATGGACACCGACACGGCGCTCCGTGAGCACCCGGAGCTGTTCGAGGAGTACTTCGGCACCGTGATCCCGGCCGGCGACAACAAGTTCGCCGCGCTGAACACGGCCGTCTGGTCCGGTGGCTCGTTCGTCTACGTCCCGAAGGGCGTCCACGTCGAGATCCCGCTGCAGGCCTACTTCCGGATCAACACCGAGAACATGGGCCAGTTCGAGCGGACGCTGATCATCGCGGACGAGGACTCGTACGTCCACTACATCGAGGGCTGCACCGCCCCGATCTACAAGTCCGACTCGCTGCACTCGGCCGTCGTCGAGATCATCGTGAAGAAGAACGCCCGCGTTCGGTACACGACGATCCAGAACTGGTCGAACAACGTCTACAACCTCGTCACCAAGCGTGCGATCGCACACGAGGGCGCGACGATGGAGTGGATCGACGGCAACATCGGGTCCAAGGTCACGATGAAGTACCCGTCGATCTACCTCGCCGGCGAGCACGCCAAGGGCGAGACGCTCTCCGTCGCCTTCGCCGGCCCCGGTCAGCACCAGGACGCCGGCGCGAAGATGATCCACATGGCGCCGTACACGACGTCGTCGATCGTCTCGAAGTCGATCGCCCGTGGTGGCGGTCGTGCGGGCTACCGCGGTGAGGTCCGGGTCGACCCGGCCGCGCACCACGCCGCCAACACCGTGCGCTGCGACGCCCTGCTGGTCGACACGATCAGCCGGAGCGACACCTACCCCGCGATCGACATCCGTGTCGACGACGTGCAGCTGGGACATGAGGCCACGGTCTCGCGTGTCAGCGAGGAGCAGCTCTTCTACCTCATGTCCCGCGGCATGGCCGAGGACGAGGCGATGGCGATGATCGTCCGTGGCTTCATCGAGCCAATCGCCCGCGAGCTCCCGATGGAGTACGCACTCGAACTCAACAAGCTCATCGAGATGAGCATGGAAGGATCCGTCGGCTAGATGTCCAGCACCACCCCTCCCCACATCGACCAGCCGATCGAGCCCGCTGCCGCAGCGCAGGGCGGCACCCAGCACGGCGCCGGAGCCCACTCCGACGGCGGCTGGGACGCCCCCGACAAGAAGGTGCCGGTCCAGACCCGCTCCGAGCGGTTCCAGTCCGGCGACGTCGAGGCGTTCCCGAAGGTCACCGGCCGAGAGGTCAACTGGAAGTTCGCGCCGCTCGCCAAGCTCCAGCCGCTGCTGGACGGCGCGCTCGACGGATCCGCCTACCCGTACCTCGCCCGCCAGTCCGAGGGCGCCGACGTCGAGTGGGGTCGCAGCGACGACCCCCGCGTCGGCTCCGCCGGCCTGCCCGAGGACCGCGCGTCGGCCGCAGCCTGGACCGCCCGTGACGCGGTCCTGGCGATCACGATCAAGGCCACCGAGGCGCACGAGTTCATCACCGTGACCCGTTCCGACTTCGGGTCGCAGCCCCGCGCTGCGCACACGGTGATCACGGCCGAGCCGAATTCCCAGGGCATCGTCGTGCTCGACAACCGCGGCAGCGCCCTGCTGAGCGAGAACATCGAGATCGTCGCGCAGCAGAACGCACGACTGACCGTCGTCAGCCTGCAGGACTGGGACGACGACGCCGTGCACGTCTCGACCCACTTCGCCGAGGTCGGCCGCGATGCCTTCCTCAAGCACGTCGTGGTCTCGCTCGGCGGCGACGTCATCCGCGTCAACCCCTCGACGCACCTCGGTGCGCAGGGCGCCGACACGGAGATGTACGGCGTGTACTTCGCCGACGCCGGCCAGTACATCGAGCAGCAGGTCTACGTGAACCACGACGCGCCGAACACGCGCGGTCGGGTCAACTACAAGGGCGCGCTGCAGGGCCAGGGCGCGCACACCGTCTGGATCGGCGACGTCCTGATCGGCCGCGCCGGTGACGGCACCGACTCGTACGAGCAGAACCGCAACCTCGTGCTGACGGACGGCACCCGTGCCGACAGCATCCCGAACCTCGAGATCGAGACGGGCAACATCGAGGGCGCCGGCCACGCGAGTGCGACCGGTCGATTCGACGACGAGCAACTGTTCTACCTGCAGTCCCGCGGAGTCCCGGAAGAAGAAGCCCGGCGCCTCGTCGTGCTCGGCTTCCTGGTCGAGGTCATCCAGAAGATCGGTGCGCCCGAGCTCGAGGAACGCCTCATCGCCGCGGTCGAGCAGGAGTTGGCCGAGGGCCGTTCGGTCATCGCCGCACCGGCCGAGGCGGGCGACGCACAGGCTGCCGCAGGGCAGTCCGACGGCGCGGAGGCCACCGCCTGATGGCCGAGAAGGTCTGCGCCGAAGCCGACATCGCGGTGGACAGCCCGTTGCGGGTGGTCGTCGGCGGCACGGCGGTCGCGATCGTGAAGGACTCGTCCGGCACGGTCCACGCCATCGGCGACACCTGCACGCACGGCGACATCTCGCTGGCCGAGGGCTTCGTCGAGGGTGACTCGCTGGAGTGCTGGGCCCACGGGTCCCGCTTCTCGCTGGCCACCGGCAAGCCGCAGAACTTCCCGGCCTACGAGCCCGTCCCGGTCTTCCGGGTCGAGGTCCGCGACGGCGACGTCTACGTCGACGTGCAGGACGTCGTCCCGGTCGACTGAGCACCCCCAACACTTCCCGCGGCTGACGCCGCACACAGCTGCAACCGAAGGAACGCAATGTCCACTCTGGAAATCCGTGACCTCAAGGTCTCGATCGACACCGATCAGGGCACCAAGGAGATCCTGAAGGGTGTCGACCTCACCATCAACGAGGGCGAGATCCACGCGATCATGGGGCCGAACGGCTCCGGCAAGTCCACCCTGGCGTACACCATCGCCGGTCACCCCCGGTACAACGTCGTCGGTGGCACCATCACCCTCGACGGCGAGGACGTCCTCGCGATGAGCGTCGACGAGCGCGCCCGTGCCGGCATGTTCCTTGCGATGCAGTACCCGGTCGAGATCCCCGGCGTCACGGTGTCGAACTTCCTCCGCACCGCCAAGACGGCGATCGACGGCGAGGCTCCGGCGCTCCGTGGCTGGATCAAGGAACTCCGCCAGTCGATGGCCGACCTGAAGATGGACTCGTCGTTCGCCGAGCGCAACGTCAACGAGGGCTTCTCCGGTGGCGAGAAGAAGCGCCACGAGATCATGCAGCTCGAGCTCCTCAAGCCGAAGTTCGCGGTCCTCGACGAGACCGACTCCGGCCTCGACGTCGACGCGCTGAAGATCGTCTCCGAGGGCGTCAACCGCGCCAAGGCCGCGACCGGCCTCGGTGTGCTGCTCATCACGCACTACACGCGCATCCTCCGCTACATCAAGCCGGACTTCGTGCACGTGTTCGTCGCCGGCAAGATCGCGGAGCAGGGCGGCCCCGAGCTGGCCGACCGCCTCGAGAACGAGGGCTACGACCGCTACGTGCAGGTCGCCGCCGCCGAGGCGCAGGCCTGATGATCGCCGCACTCGCTCCCGACAAGTTCGACGAGGTCGTCGAGGGCCTGAAGGAGGTCCAGGACCCGGAGCTCGGCGTGAACATCGTCGACCTCGGCCTGATCTACGACCTCGCCTGGGACGACGACGCCAACGCGCTCGTCATCAGCATGACGCTCACCAGCGCCGGCTGCCCCCTGACCGACGTCATCGAGGGTGACACCGCGAACGCCCTCGACGGCATCGTGGACGCCTTCCGGATCAACTGGGTCTGGATGCCGCCGTGGGGTCCGGAACGGATCACCGACGACGGACGCGAGATGATGCGCGCCCTCGGGTTCGCGATCTAGTCGCGACCCACCACGGACGGGAGGCGCGGTGCCAGCTGGCACCGCGCCTCCCGTCCGTCTGTGCGCACGCCACGCGCGGGGCGCGCCGCCGAGTGGTCGCGACCACACGCTCACGTTCGCCGAGTGGTCACGTTCTGTCGGCTGACCGCGCTCCAGGCGACGGGATGCGACCACTCGGCGTCCGGGTGGCGGGGAGTCGTGACCGACCACCGGGCCGGTCAACCGCTCCGGACGCAGAACGGCCCCGCACCGATCAGGTGCGGGGCCGTTCTCATGCGAGGTGTCAGCGACGACCGACGGCCTTCCACGCGAGCGGCAGGATGCCGGCGGCGATGAGGGCCTTGGCGATGCCACCGACGATGAACGGGTACAGGCCGGCGGCGAGCACCGACTGGACGTCGTTCGGGGCGCCGAGCTGGCCGAGTGCCACGGCCAGGTACGGCAGGCCGGTCACGAACGGGATGGCACTCGCGAGCAGCATCGCGACGGTGGCGCGGCCGACGTTGCGGTCCCAGTTGCGGCGGGCGAGCCAGCCGACGAGCCCGGCGGCGGGGATGAAGCCGATGACGTACCCGAAACTCGGCAGGGCCAGGGCCTGCAGACCGCCCTGCATGTCGGCGAAGAATGGGGCACCCGCGAGTCCGGCGACGGCGTAGACGAGCAGCGAGAGCATGCCGCGACGTGCGCCGAGGGTCGCGCCGACGAGCACGACGGCGAGCGTCTGCCCGGTGATCGGGACCGGCCACATCGGGACCTCGAGCTGCGCCATCGCGGCGGTGAACAGGGCTCCGCCGGCGACGAGGGCGGCGTCGGCGGCCAGCCCGTGCGTGCGCAGACGGTCGGCGAGGACTGCGCGGGGAGCGAACCCGGTGGCGTTCGTCATGGATTCTCCTAGAATGGACTGCTGGTTCCGTTCGGAACCATCGGTCCCGTCAGCGTAGCGGTGCACCTCACGCACACACCGTTGTGCAAACCCACCAACTGATTGGACGTCCACTGTGCTTGCCGTGCACGAACTCGAGATCCGCGTCGGAGCTCGTCTCCTCATGGAAGACGTGTCCTTCCGTGTCGAGAAGGGCGACAAGATCGGACTCGTCGGCCGCAACGGCGCGGGGAAGACGACGATGACCAAGGCCCTCGCGGGCGAGACGCAGCCGAACGGCGGCACGATCGACCGCGGCGGGGAGATCGGCTACCTGCCGCAGGACCCCCGCTCCGGCGACCCGGAGGAGACCGCGCGGAAGCGCATCCTCGACGCCCGTGGGCTCGGTGAGCTCGTGGAGGGCATCCGCCTCGCCACGCTCGACATGGCGAGCGACGACGCGGCCGTGGCGGAGAAGGCGATGCGGCGCTACAGCCGCCTCGACGACCAGTTCAATGCGCTCGGTGGCTACGCGGCCGAGGCCGAGGCGGCGTCGATCGCCTCGAACCTGAAGCTGCCCGACCGCATCCTCGACCAGCAGCTCAAGACGCTCTCGGGTGGTCAGCGCCGGCGCATCGAGCTCGCCCGGATCCTGTTCTCGGACGCCGAGACGATGATCCTCGACGAGCCGACCAACCACCTCGACGCCGACTCCGTCGTGTGGCTCCGCGAGCACCTGAAGACCTACCCCGGTGGCGTCATCATCATCTCCCACGACGTCGAGCTCGTCGACGAGGTCGTGAACCGCGTCTTCTACCTGGACGCCAACCGCCAGACCATCGACATCTACAACATGGGCTGGAAGCTGTACCAGCGGCAGCGCGTCGCCGACGAGGAGCGCCGCCGCAAGGAGCGCGCGGGCGCCGAGAAGAAGGCCGCCACGCTCAAGGACCAGGCCGCCCGCTTCGGTGCGAAGGCGTCCAAGGCCGCAGCAGCCCACCAGATGGTCGCGCGTGCCGACAAGCTCCTCGCCGGCCTCGAGGACGAGCGCGTCGCCGACCGGGTCGCGAAGATCCGCTTCCCCACCCCGGCCCCGTGCGGCCGCACTCCGCTGATGGCCGAGGGGCTGTCGAAGTCCTACGGGTCGCTCGAGATCTTCGCGGGTGTCGACCTGGCGATCGACCGCGGTTCGCGTGTGGTCATCCTCGGCTTCAACGGTGCGGGCAAGACGACGCTGCTGCGCATCCTGGCGGGTGCCGACCAGCCCGACACCGGCGAGATCCAGCCCGGTCACGGTCTGCGCATCGGGTACTACGCGCAGGAGCACGAGAACATCGACATCAACCGCACCGTGATCGAGAACATGGTGTCGGCGTCGACGGACCTCAACGAGACCGAGGCCCGTCGGGTGCTCGGCTCGTTCCTGTTCACGGGCGACGACGGCTACAAGAAGGCCGGCGTCCTGTCCGGCGGCGAGAAGACCCGTCTGTCGCTCGCGATGATCGTGGTCTCCGGCGCGAACGTCCTGCTGCTCGACGAGCCGACGAACAACCTGGACCCGGCTTCGCGCGAGGAGATCCTCAACGCCCTGGCCGGCTTCGAGGGTGCGGTCGTCCTGGTGTCCCACGACGCCGGCGCGGTCGAGGCGCTCAACCCCGAGCGCGTCCTGCTGCTCCCGGACGGCACCGAGGACCACTGGAACAAGGACTACGCGGAGCTCATCGAGCTCGCCTAGCTGCGGCGCGTGTGGTCGGGCGAGGCCCGTCCGCACGGTGCCGCGTTCGCCATCCGGTGCGGTGTTGCGTGCCGGGTGTCCGTTTGTGGTGCTGCACCGTGCGCGGAAGCGCGCACGGGGTTGCGAGGTGCGCACGGTGCGGACTGGAGGCGCGGTGCCGGTCGTGCGTCGCGCCTCCCGTCCGCACGGTTCCGGTTTTGCCATCCGGTGCGGCGTTGTGTGCTGGGTGCCCGTTTGTGGCGCTGCACGGTGCGCGGAAGCGCGCACAGTGCGGCCCCGTCCGCACGGTGCCGCGTTCGCGGTCCGGTGCGGCGTTGCGTGCTGGGTGCGCGCTTGTGGCGCTGCACGGTGCGCGGAAGCGCGCACGGGGTTGCGAGGTCCGCACGGTGCGGCCTGGAGGCGCGGTGCGGTCGTGCGTCGCGCCTCCCGTCTGCACGGTGCCCGTTTCGCCATCCGGTGCGGCGTTGTGTGCTGGGTGCCCGCTTGTGGCGCTGCACGGTGCGCGCAAGCGCGCACGGGGTTGCGAGGTGCGCACGGTGCGCCGACGCGCACCCACGGACGCGCCTCAGCCGCGCCTCGGCCGCGCGTCAGCGACGTGACGCGATGAGTTCGTCCTCGATCTCGGCGTCGGTCTTCGGCTTCGCGTTCTTGCGGCGTTCGCGCTCGAGGGCGCGCTCGCGCTCCTCCGGGTCGTCCTGGTTGAGGTTCCGGTACTCCTGCACCATCACGTACGCCAGGAACCCGAAGCCCCCGGCGGCGAACAGGAACCACTGGATGAAGTAGCTCAGGTGCAGCCCCGTGTCGGCGTTCGGACGCTCCCAGCCGAGCGGGCGGGCCTCGGTCGGGGCGGGGGACTCGGAGGCGAGTTGTCCGTACGCACCGGTCCAGATCGGGTCGTCGACCTTGTCCTCCACGTCGGCCAGGGTCACCGACTGCACCTGGTCGGTGTCCTTCGGGTCGGAGCGGCCGGGGATGCGCGGTTCGCTCTGCTGCAGGCGGACGATCGCGGTGACCTCGCCGGACGGGGGAGCGGGCACGTGGTCGGGGGCGTCCTGGGCGTTGCCGGTCGGCACCCACCCGCGGTCGACGATGAAGGCGCGGCCTTCGGACGTGACCAGGGGCGTCAGGACCTCGAACCCGGGCTGCCCGTTGTGCACGCGGTTGCGCACGAGCAGCTGCGAGTCGACGTCGTAGCGGCCGGTCACGGAGACCCGGAGCCACTCCTGCTCGTCCTGCCAGCTCGAGGCCTTCGGCAGCGCCCGGTCGAGGGGGACGGGGGTGTGGTCGTAGTTCTGCGCGACCTGCTCGTTCTGCCGGACGGCCTCGTTGCGGCGGTCCCACTGCCACATGCCGAACAGTGCGCACACGATCGCGAAGGCGACGGCGATCGCGAAGTAGCCGAGCCAGCGGCGGCTCCGGACGAAGCGCCAGCCGACGAACGGCTCGTGGGGGTCCCGACCGGACGAGCCCGACCTGGAGTCGTCGGTCGAGCCGGAACCCACCGCAGCGCGCTGCAGCTTGGCGGCGTGCTTGCGGCCGTAGCGGGACTGCGGGTCGAAGCCGTCGGTCATCGCGAGGTGCCGGTGGAGCGCACCCCGACGTCGTTCTTCGGCGCCGCCGTCGACTCGCGCTCGTCGTCGAGGTGGTCGACGTCCTCGTGCATGCCGGTGACGCGCACCGGGAAGGAGCGGGACCGCAGGTAGTCGGCCAGGAAGTCGCGGTGTTCTTCGCACGCGGCCCAGATCTTCACGCGGTCGATCGCGTGGATCCGGGGATTGCGCCAGTTCACACGCCACCCGGCCGTCGACACGCAGCCGGCACGCGAGCACACCGGGGTGGATCCGGGTTCGGTCTGCAGGTCGAACGTCGCACCCATCAGCGGGGTCCCCACATCTTCGATCGGTCGCCGTTGCGCTGCCACTCGTCCTGCGCGTGCTGCGCCTGCTGGCGGAGGCGGTCCTGCTCGTCGCGGTAGGCCTGGGCCCGGGCGTCCTCCTGCTGTTCGCGGAGACGCGGGTCGACGGCGTCGTAGAGCTCGATGGATCCGGCGGGGGAGATCATGTCGCTCTCGGTCCGGCTGCCGGCGTTCGCGATGACGACGGCCACCCAGGGGATCACCGCGGCCAGGACGATCGGGATGACCGCGAGCCACGAGTGCCAGATCGAGTACACGAGCACGGCGGAGATGAAGAGGACCACTCGGATGGCCATCTGCCAGACGTAGCGGGACAGGCGGTGCGCCCGGTCCTGCTCCGGTGTGTCCGGCAGCGACGTGATGCTCGTGTGCGTGCTCTTCATACAGATGGTCTCCGTCTACCCGTGGTCAAGCCTAATCCCGCCGGACCGATCGTGGGTGCGCCGCGCGCGAACCGGCGGGGTGGTCCGCTCCGGTACGCTCGTCCGGGCGTGTCCGCCGGGTACCCGGCACCGCGTGCCGAGCAGATCCCACCGAACGGAGCGACCATGAGCACCCCCCGTACCGTCCTCATCACCGGCGGCAACCGCGGCATCGGCCACGCCCTGGCCGAGCGGTTCGTCGCCGCCGGCCACCGGGTCGCCGTGACGTCGCGCAGCGGTCAGGGGGGTCCCGAGGGCGCGCTGACGGTGCAGGCCGACATCACCGACACGGCCTCCGTCGACGCCGCGTTCACGCAGGTCGAGGCCGAGCTCGGTCCGATCGAGGTCCTCGTCGCGAACGCCGGCATCACGAACGACCAGCTGCTCCTCCGCATGTCCGAGGACGACTTCACCAGCGTGGTCGACACGAACCTCACGGGCACCTTCCGCGTCGTCAAGCGCGCCACGAAGGGCATGATGAAGGCCAAGTTCGGCCGCATCGTGCTGATGTCCAGCGTCGTGGGCGCCTACGGCCAGATCGGCCAGGTCAACTACGCGTCCTCGAAGGCCGCCCTGGTCGGCATGGCCCGGTCGATCACGCGTGAGCTCGGCTCGCGCGGCATCACCGCCAACGTCGTGGCGCCCGGCTTCATCCAGACGGACATGACCGCCGCGCTCTCCGACGAGCTGCAGGCCGAGTTCAAGAAGGCGATCCCGGCCGCCCGCTACGGCACGGTCGACGACGTCGCCGACGCCACGCTGTTCCTGGCGAGCGACGGCGCCGGGTACGTCTCCGGTGCGATCATCCCCGTCGACGGCGGCCTCGGGATGGGCCACTAGCCCTCGGACTGATCAGCCGCGCAGACCGAGCGTCGCGAGCACGGCGGACAGGTCGCGGTCGACGACCGCGACGTCCGCCTGGTCCCGCACGCGCGGCTTCGCGTCGAACGCCACCGAGAGCGCGGCGACGCGCATCATCTCGAGGTCGTTCGCGCCGTCGCCGATGGCGATGGTCCGTGCCGGGTCGACCCCGTCGGCGTCCGCCCACTCGCGGAGCGCGACGGCCTTGGCGTGCGCGTCGACGACGTCGCCGAGCACGCGGCCGGTGAGCACGCCGTCGGTGACCTCGAGGCGGTTCGCCCGGCAGTGGTCGAGGCCCAGCTGCTCGGCGAACGGGTCGAGCACTTCGTGGAACCCGCCGGACACCACGCCGACGGTGCCGCCTGCGGCGTGCACCCCGCGGACGAGCTGGTCGGCGCCCCGCGTCACACGGACCGACTGCTGTGCACGGACGAAGACGTCTGCCTGGAGGCCCGCAAGGGTCGCGACACGCTCCCGGAGGCTCTCGGCGAAGTCGAGTTCCCCGCGCATGGCGCGCTCCGTGATCGCCGCCACCTGTGGCCGGGTCCCGGCGCTGTCGGCGAGCAGTTCGATCACCTCGTCCTCGAGGAGCGTGGAATCGGCATCGAGGACGACGAGGAAGCGGGGCACGCACCAACGGTACCGACTGACGGAGGCACGGCCGCGTCCGTGACGCGAGCCGTGCCTCCAGGCCGTCCGTCCGGGGCTGCGCCCCGGGTGCTTGCCTGTTCGTCGTGTCTACGCGTCGACGCGGACGCCCTTGCCGACCACGGTGATGCCGGATTCGGTGACGGTGAAGCCGCGTGCCTCGTCGGCCTCGCGGTCGACGCCGACCTGCGCGCCCGGTGCGATGACGACGTCCTTGTCGAGGATGGCGCGGTTGACGACCGCGCCGGCGCCGATGGTGGCGCGCTCGAAGACGATCGAGTCGAGGACCTTCGCGCCGGAGTCGATCGAGCACCAGGGCCCGATCATGCTGCGCTCGACCTGCGCACCCGACACCAGGCAGCCGAGCGACACGAGCGAGTCCACCGTGGACCCGGTGTTGCCGTTCGCGTCGCGGACGAACTTCGCCGGCGGCAGGTTCGTCTGCTGGTTGAAGATCGGCCAGTCCTGGTTGTACAGGTTGAAGACCGGGACCGGGGCGATGAGGTCCATGTGGGCGTCGAAGAACGAGTCGATGGTGCCCACGTCGCGCCAGTAGTACTTGTCGCGGTCGGTGGACCCGGGGACCTCGTTGCGCTGCAGGTCGTACACGCCGGCGTCGCCGCGGTTGACGAAGTCGGGGACGATGTCGCCGCCCATGTCGTGCGCGGACGTCTCGAGTTGGCCGTCGCGCAGGACCGCGTCGACGAGCGCGTCCGCGTTGAACACGTAGTTGCCCATCGAGGCCAGGATCTCGCCGGGGGAGTCGGCCAGCCCGACGGCGTCCTTCGGCTTCTCGAGGAACGCGTCGATCTTCGTGGGGTCGTCGTCGGCCACCTGGATCACGCCGAACTGGTCGGCGAGCCCGATGGGCTGACGGATCGCCGCCACCGTGGCACTGCGGCCGGACGCGATGTGCGCCTCGACCATCTGGTGGAAGTCCATCCGGTACACGTGGTCCGCACCGACGACGACGACGATGTCGGGGCGTTCGTCGCGCAGCAGGTTGAGCGACTGCAGGATCGCGTCGGCCGAGCCGGCGAACCAGCGCTTGCCGAGCCGCTGCTGCGCGGGGACGGACGCGACGTAGGAGCCGAGCAGCCCCTCCATGCGCCACGTCTCCGCGACGTGCCGGTCGAGACTGTGCGACTTGTACTGGGTCAGGACGACGATCTTCTGCAGACCGGAGTTGACCAGGTTCGACAGTGCGAAGTCGATGAGACGGAAGTTGCCGCCGAACGGGACGGCGGGCTTCGCGCGATCGGCCGTGAGCGGCATGAGTCGTTTGCCCTCGCCGCCGGCGAGCACGATGCCGAAGACCTTCTTTGGTGCCATGCCGCTCACAGTAGGCGTCAGCACTGGGAACCGGTTACGTTGAACCAGTGCGAGTCGATCTGCTGACCAGGGAGTATCCGCCGGAGGTCTACGGCGGAGCGGGTGTCCACGTGTCCGAACTCACCGCCGCGTTGCGGTCGGGGACGGACACGGAAGTCCGTGTCCGGGCCTTCGGGGCCTTCCGTGACGAACCCGACGTGTGGGGCTACCGGACCCCGGACGGCCTCGGCCAGGCGAACGGCGCGCTGCAGGCCCTCGGCACCGACGTGGCCATCGCGGCCGACGTCGAGGGTGCCGACCTCGTGCACTCGCACACCTGGTACTCGAACTCCGCGGGCCGGATCGCGCAGCTGACCTACGGCATCCCCCACATCGTGACCGCCCACAGCCTGGAGCCGCTCCGCCCGTGGAAGGCCGAGCAGCTCGGCGGCGGCTACCGCCTGTCCAGCTGGATGGAGCGCGAGGCGTTCGAACACGCCGACGGCGTCATCGCGGTCTCGAAGGCCATGCGTGCGGACATCCTGCGCTCGTACCCGTCGATCGACCCCGCGAAGGTCCACGTCGTCTACAACGGCATCGACATCGACGCGTGGAAGCCGACCGTCGACGAGGACGCCGTGCGCGCCCTCGGCATCGACCCGACGCGCCCGAGCGTCGTGTTCGTCGGACGCATCACCCGCCAGAAGGGCCTGCCGTACCTGCTCCGCGCCGTGGCGTCGCTGCCGTCGGACGTGCAGATCGTGCTGTGCGCCGGCGCGCCGGACACCCCCGAGATCCTGGCCGAGGTCACCGAGCTCGTCGAGGGCCTCCGCGCGGAACGTGAAGGCGTCGTCTGGATCGACCGGATGCTCGCGCACGAGGAGATCGTGAACGTGCTGTCCTCGGGCACCGTGTTCGTGTGCCCGTCGGTCTACGAGCCGCTCGGCATCGTGAACCTCGAGGCCATGGCGTGCGGCATCCCGGTCGTCGGCACCGGCACCGGGGGCATCCCCGAGGTCGTCGCCGACGGGCTCACCGGTCGCATCGTCCCGATCGACCAGGTGCAGGACGGCACCGGCACCCCGACCGACCCCGACCGCTTCGTGGCCGACCTCGCCGCGACCCTCACCGAGGTGCTCGCCGACGAGGGGCTGGCGAAGCTCATGGGACGCGCCGGACGGCTCCGTGTCGAGACCGAGTTCACCTGGGACGCGATCGCCACCAGGACACGGCAGGTCTACGACCGGGTGCTCGGCCAGAACCCGTAGGCTGGTCGCATGCCCTCGGTCGTGCGCTTGTCAGACGTCTCCGTGGTCCGCAACGGGGCCACCATCCTCGACGCGATCTCGTGGGAGGTGCAGGACGACGAACGCTGGGTCGTGCTCGGCGCGAACGGCGCCGGCAAGACGACGCTGCTGCAGGTCGCCGGCGCCCAGACGTTCCCGACCTCGGGTGACGTCGAGGCGCTCGGGACCGAACTCGGCGGTGCCGACCTGTTCGAGCTCCGCCCGCGCATCGGCTTCGCGTCGACCGCGCTGGCCCGTCGCATCCCGGTGACCGAGAAGGTCATCGACGTCGTGCTCACCGCGGCGTACTCGGTGACGGGCCGCTGGAACGAGGAGTACGAGGAGCTCGACGTCCGCCGCGCGCAGCGCGTGCTCGAGGAGTGGGGCCTGGGGTCCTTCACCGACCGCACGTTCGGCGACCTGAGCGACGGCGAGCAGAAGCGCGTGCAGATCGCCCGTGCCGTGATGACCGACCCGGAGATCCTGTTCCTCGACGAACCGGCCGCGTCGCTCGACCTCGGTGCCCGCGAGAGCCTCGTCCGCACCCTCGGCGGCTACGCCCAGAGCGCCGACTCGCCGGCCATCGTCATCGTGACCCACCACGTCGAGGAGATCCCGGCCGGCTTCACCCACGCGCTCGTCCTCGCCGACGGCCACGTGCAGGCCGCAGGCCCCATCGACGAGGTCCTGACGGACCAGACCCTGACCGAGGCGTTCGGCATCGACCTCTCGGTCACCAAGGACGCCGGTCGCTACACGGCACGCGCCGCGTAGCGCTGCGATCCCGCCGTCTCTCTGGTATCGTGGACGGCTGGCGCAAGCCGACGACTTCCCGCGCAGTTCGCGCAATCCCATCACCGCTATCGAGGAATCTCCATGAAGACCGACACCCACCCCGAGTACCGCGCCATCGTCTTCCGCGACCTGGCCTCCGGTGAGACGTTCCTGACGCGTTCGACCGCGAACAGCGACAAGACCATCGAGCTCGACGGTGCGACCTACCCGGTCATCGACGTCGAGATCTCGTCCGCTTCGCACCCGTTCTACACGGGCAAGCAGCGCATCCTCGACTCGGCCGGTCGCGTCGAGAAGTTCAACCAGCGCTTCAAGGGCTTCAGCAAGTAAGCAGCCCCCACGCAACGCCCACGGGCGGTCCTCCTCCGGGAGGGCCGCCCGTTCGCGTTGTGCGGCGTTTCCGGCCGGCGCTGTACTCGGACACAAGACACCGGTGTTCGCGCGTCACACCGCGGTCTGCGGGTGTTCGGCGCGTGGACACCGGTGCTGTGCGAGGGGGCAGGGCGAGGTCAGGCGCCGTTGCGGTGCGGCCAGCGGCCGTCGGCGGTGAACGTCGGGTCGCGCTTCTTGCGCATGTAGTCCTGGAACGAGGTGGCCTGCTCGGCGCACCAGCCGACCTGCTTGCGGTGGAGTTCCTCGGCGGAGATGCCGAGCTCGTCCGGGTACTTGCCCGCGATGGCCTGGGCGACACGCCCGGCAGCGATCGCGTCGGCCCCGGCGTCGTGCGCGTCGTCGAGGGTGACGCCGTAGAGCTCGGACGCGGCCTCGAGCGTGCGCTTGCCCTTGCGGAAGGTGTCGAGCGCCTTGTCGATCACCAGCGGGTCGACGACGTTGCCGATGACGGGGGAGGCGAACCCGTGCCGCTTCGCTTCGCGGTCGAGCACGGTGAGGTCGTACGGGGCGTTGTAGATCACCAGGGGGATGCCCCGGGCGAACACGGCCTCGATCGCGGCGATGATCTCGGCGACGACCTCGGCCGCGGGACGCCCCTCGGCCTGGGCACGCTCGGTGGTGTAGCCGTGCACGGCCGCGGCGCCCTCCGGGATCGGGACGCCGGGGTCCGCGATCCAGGCACCCTCGACGATGGAGGCCCCGGTCATGTCGATGAGCCCGACGTGGGCGGTGACGATGCGGGCCGTCTCGACGTCGACCCCGGTGGTCTCGAGGTCGAAGACGCCCAGCGCGTGCCACCAGGGCCGACCCGTGAGGTCCTGGGACGGAGCGGGCGCGTCGAGCTGTGCTGTGGGGAACGTCACGCGGTCAGGCTAACCGGACGCACCGACACCCCCGACTACCGGGTCGGCGCGCCGACGTGCAGCCAGTAGAACGACTGCGTGCCCATGGTGAGCGTGACGGTGCCGTCCTCGTCGAACGACGGGAACGAGCTGCCGCCGAACAGGTCGTAGAGCGGGCGCCCCGCGAACTCCGGCGCGGAGATCGTGACCGAGGTCGGGTTCGTCGCGAACGAGAACACGCACAGGACGTCCTCGGCGGACGGGCCGAACTGCTGGCCGGAGCCCTCCCACGAGCGGACGAAGGCGAGCACCGAGTCGTTCGAGGTCTCCTGCACGTGCAGGGACCCGAGGCCGAACACCGGGTGGGCCTTGCGCGTGTGGATGACGTTCCGGACCCAGTGCAGCAGCGAGCGCGACTGGGCGAGCTGCGCCTCGACGTTCACCTGCGCGTAGTTGTAGACGAGGGACTGCACGACGGGCAGGTAGAGCTTGCCGGGGTCGGCGGTGGAGAAGCCGGCGTTGCGGTCCGGCGTCCACTGCATCGGCGTGCGCGAGGAGTCACGGTCCGGCAGCCAGATGTTGTCACCCATCCCGATCTCGTCGCCGTAGTACAGGAACGGCGAACCGGGCAGCGAGAACAGCAGCGCGTGGATGAGCTCGAGCTCGGCGCGCGAGTTGTCGAGCAGGGGAGCGAGGCGTCGGCGGATACCGATGTTCGAGCGCATCCGCGGGTCGTAGCCGTACCAGCCGTACATCGCCTGCCGGTACTCCTCGCTCACCATCTCGAGCGTGAGCTCGTCGTGGTTGCGGAGGAAGACGCCCCACGCCGCGCTGGCCGGCACGTCGAGGGTCTCGGACAGGATCGCCTTGAGCTCGGCGGCGTGCTGGGCGCGGAGCGAGTAGAAGATGCGCGGCATCACCGGGAAGTCGAACGCCATGTGGCACTCGGGCTCCTCGTCGGTGCCGAAGAACGCCGCCGTCTCGCGCGGCCACTGGTTGGCCTCGGCCAGGAGCACGCGGCCGGGGTACTCGTCGTCGACCATCGCGCGGAGCTTCTTGATGAACTCGTGGGTCTCCGGCTCGCCCTCGCCGTTGCCCTCCTCCGACTCGAACAGGTACGGGATCGCGTCGAGCCGGAGCCCGTCGACGCCCATGTCGAGCCAGTGCCGGACGACGTCGTAGATCGCCTCGATGACCGCGGGGTTCTCGAAGTTCAGGTCGGGCTGGTGCGAGAAGAAGCGGTGGAAGAAGAACTGGCGTCGGACCGGGTCGAAGGTCCAGTTGGACTCCTCGGTGTCGACGAAGATGATGCGGATGTTCGAGTAGTCCTCGTCGGTGTCCCGCCAGACGTAGAAGTCGCCGTAGGGGCCGTCCGGGTCCTCGCGGGACTGCTGGAACCACTCGTGCTGGTCGCTGGTGTGGTTGATCACCATGTCGATCACGATGCGCATGTTCCGCTCGTGCGACTTCGTGACGAGCTCGCGGAAGTCGTCGAGCGTGCCGAACTCCGGCAGGATCGCCCGGTAGTCGGCGATGTCGTACCCGCCGTCGCGCATCGGCGACTGGAAGAACGGCGGCAGCCACAGGGCGTCCACGCCGAGCCACTGCAGGTAGTCGAGCTTGCCGATCACGCCCTGGATGTCGCCGATGCCGTCTCCGTTGGAGTCGACGAACGACCGGATCATGCACTCGTAGAAGACCGAGCGCTTGTACCACTGCGGGTCGAGCGTCAGGCCGGGCAGCTGGATCGGGGCTGTGAAGGTCACCGTGCTCCTCGTCGTCATCGACGGACCGGTCGACGGCCCGCCCCGGACACGATAGGCGCGAGATGCTGCGGGTGTCCGGGGTTTCGTGCGGTTCGCTCCCTAGACTGGCGCGGATGCAACCGCCCGTGCTCTCCCCGTACCAGTCGTTGATGGCCGCCACCCCGGTCGTGCACCGGGCCGTCCAGGTCGACGGCCGGACCACGCACTACTGGGTCTACGGGCCCGAGGACTCGGATCGCACCGTGCTCGCCGTGCACGGGTTCCGCGGGGACCACCACGGGCTCGAGACCATCGCCGCGCACCTCGAAGGTGTCCGTGTGATCGTGCCGGACCTGCCCGGCTTCGGCGTGTCCGACCCGCTGCCGGTGTCGGACATCGACGCCTACGTGGCCTGGCTGACGGGGTTCCACGCCGCGCTCGGGCTCGGCCGCGACACCGTGGTGCTCGGGCACTCGTTCGGGTCGATCGTGGTGTCGGCCACCGTCGCCGCCGGGCTCGACACCCGACTGCTCGTGCTCGTGAACCCCATCGCCGCCCCGGCCCTGCAGGGTCCGCGTGCCGTGGGGACCGCGATCGCGATCGGGTACTACCGCGCCGGTGCGGTGCTGCCGAAGCCGATCGGGCTCGGGATCCTGCGGAACGGCGCGATCGTCCGGGCGATGAGCATCGCGATGCTGAAGTCGCACGACCCCGCCGTCCGCCGATGGGTGCACGACCAGCACGACCGGTACTTCTCGGCCTTCGCAAACCGCACGAGCGTGCTCGAGGCGTTCCGCACCTCGGTCACCCACGACGTCTCCGAGTACGCCGACCGCATCCACGTGCCCGTGCTGCTCGTCGCGGCCGAGCACGACGACATCACCGCCGTCCCCGAACAGCGCGCACTCGCCGAGCGGCTGCGTGACGCCGAGCTCGTCGTGATCCCGGGGGTCGGCCACCTGGTGCACTACGAGACGCCGGCTCCGGCCGCGGCGGCCGTGCTCCGCCGGATGGCGGACACGACCCGACGTGCCGGACGCCAGGGACGCACTGGACGCGGCGCGGCAGCCACGGACAGCCGACCGTCGGGGGCGGGACGGGCCTCCCGGACGGCGGACGCGTCGTGACGCGCCTGCGCATCGGCATCGACTGCCGGTACGTGCGGATCGGTCGGCACGACGGCATCAGCCGGTTCACCGCGGGAGTCGTCGCGCACCTGCCGGACCGGCACGACTACGTGCTGCTCGTCAGCGACGAGCGCCAGCTCGAGTCGCTGCCGAGGGACCTGCCGTGGGAGCTGCTGCCAGCGCCGACGGACGCGGGGGAGCCGCTCGTCGCCCGGCGCGTCAACCGGCTCGGGCTCGACGCGGTGTTCTCGCCCATGCAGACGATGGGGTCGCGGGGGCGCCGGTACGCGCTCGTCCTGACGCTGCACGACCTGATCTACTACCGCAACCGCACGCCCCCGCGGGAGTTCTCGTGGCCGCTGCGGCTCGGCTGGCGGGCGTTCCACCTGTCCTGGGCGCCGCAGCGGTTCCTGCTGAACGGCGCCGACGGGGTCGTGACGGTGTCCGAGACGACCGCCGGGCTGATCGCCGAGCACCGGCTGACGAAGCGACCCGTGACGGTCGCCTACAACGCGGCCGACCCGGCGACACCGCGGGTGGCCGGAGCACCACGTGGACGCTCGCTCGTCTACATGGGCTCGTTCATGCCGTACAAGAACGTCGAGACCCTGGCGGCGGCGCTGCCGCTCCTGGGGGCGGACTGGACGCTGCACTGCATGTCGCGGGTGTCCGACGCCGACCGTGCACGGCTCGAGGCGCTGGCTCCCACGGGGACGATCGTGTTCCACGACGGCGCCACCGACGAGGAGTACCTGTCCGTGCTCCGTTCGGCCACCGCGCTGGCGACCGCGTCGTACGACGAGGGGTTCGGCATCCCGCTCGTCGAGGCGATGGGCGTCGGGACCCCGGTCGTCGTCAGTGACATCCCGATCTTCCGGGAGATCGGCGGCTCGGCGGCGGAGTACTTCGACCCGGCGTCGCCGTCCGCCCTTGCCGCGGCCGTCCGGCGGGTCGAGGAACGGTGGGACGAGGCCTCGTGGCAGTCGATCGAGCGTGCCGGTCGGTTCCGGTGGCAGGACTCGGCGGAGCAGGTCGTCCGGGCCGTCGAGCGGGCCGTGGGGGACCGGCGGGGCTGAGGGCGGGTGCGGGTGCGGGGCGCGGGCTCGCGGTTCGTGGCGATGCGGAACGACGATGTCGATGTCGTACGACGTCGACGGTGTCGTCCCACGTCGGACGCGCCACCGCCGCGCCACCCGCGCGACCACCACACCGTCACTCCGGCGCGATGACCTGCACGTCCGCCCCGGGGAACACCTTCTGCGTCTCCTCGGTGACCCGCGACACGATCGGCGGCACCGCGGCGCCCCGACCCGGGGTCCGCACGACGATCGACTGGTCGCGTGCGGCGTCGGACGGGTCGCCGCCGCGCTCCCACGAGCAACGGACCTCCGTCACACCGCCGATGTGGTCGAGCGTGTCCGCCAGTGCCAGGCGCTTCGCCGCGACCCCACCGGCACCGGTGACGCCGATCTCCAGGTTGCCGAGGTCGGCGACCACGACGACGCGGACACCGTTGCCACCGGACTCGTCGGCTGCGCGGCTGATGGCGGCGACCAGGTCACGCCGGGCAGCGAGGTCGAGCGCCGGGTCCGCCCGGACCGAGGCGATGGCGTCGTAGCTCGCGAACGCCGTCTTCGACGGGGCATGGTGCCGCACGTCGGTGACGCCGGGCAGCGCACGCACGCGCGTGTTGAACCGGTCGAGCGCCACGTCCGGCCGTGGGAAGACCCCGCCGATGCCGTTCTGGACGCTCCCGATGATCGAGCCGAGCACCACGGCGATGACCGCGACCACCGCGAGGGTGCTGCCGCCGATGATGAACCAGGTGCGGGCCCGGGTGCGGGTGGGGACGCTCGCCGTCTCGGGACCGAACACCCGGTCGAGGTCGTCGTCCTGCTGGTCGAGGGCATGCTGGCCGTGTGGGCTGGTTCCGTCGTCGGACATGTGGCTCCCCTCACCCCGGTGTGCGGGTGCGTCGGAGCCTAGTCCCCGGTCAGCCCCGGCGCTCCAAGGGGTTCTGGTACTCGAACGCGGACCCTCCGGTGGCGTCGGACACGTCGTCGATCGGGTCATCGAACCGGACGAGTTCGGCGTGGAAGCGCTCGGGGTCCCACCGGAACGAGTGGATGGACCCGTTGCGGATCGGGGTGTTGCGGCGATCGGCGGTGCCGGGGGCAGCGGCGTTCACGACACTGCGGATCACCGCGCCGTGGGTCGCGACCACGACGACGCCGGCGTCGAACCGGACCGCGATCTCACCGAGCGTCTCGGTGACGCGGGCGAGCAGCGCGGAGCGGGACTCCCGACCGGGGATGTCGTCGTGCGGGTACCGTGCCGACACCTCGTCGTCGGTCAGGCCCTCGGCTTCGCCGTAGGAGCGCTCGGCCAGGCCCGGGTACGTCGTCGGTACGTCGAGGCCCAGGCGGTCGGCGATGATCGCGCCCGTCTCGGCCGCACGGGACAGCGGGGAGGCGACGACCGCGTCGAACGGTCGGCGGGTCAGGAGCTCGGCGGCCTCGGCGGCCTGCCGTCGTCCGGTGTCGTTGAGCGGGATGTCGGTCGAGCCCTGGATGCGGCGCTGCGCGTTCCAGTCGGTCTCGCCGTGCCGGACGAGGTACAGGAGGGTCGTCACCCGTCGATCTTCGCAGACGCGAACGGCAGGCCCGTCCGGGAACCGCGACCGCGCAGGCCCGTCCGGCGGCAGCGCCCGCGCATGTCCAGGCAAGCCGCGACCAGCAGGTCGGCCCAGGCGACCGCGACCGCGCTAGTCGGTCGACGCCGCCGCGCTGAGCCGCTCCGCCAGGTGCACGAGCGTCTCGGTGGTGCCGGCGTCGAGCTTCACGGCCGCACGCCGGTCACTGCGGGTCTCGCCGCGGTTCACGATGACCACGGGGTTCTTGCGGCGCGCAGCGTGGTCGACCAGCCGCACGCCCGAGTTCACGGTGAGGGACGAACCGACGACGAGCAGCGCGTCGGCATCGGCGACGATCGACACGGCCTCGCGGAACTTCTCGGCCGGCACGAACTCGCCGAAGAAGACGACGTCGGGCTTCAGGTCGCCGCCGCACACGGTGCACGCGGGCACGACGAACCGTTCGACGTCGGTGATCTCGACGTCGCCGTCCGGCTGCAGCTGCACGGACCCGGGCTCGTCGATCCAGGGGTTCTCGCGGTCGATGGTGGCGGCGAGGTCGGAGCGGGAGAAGACCTGCCCGCAGCGCAGGCACACGGCACGGTCCATCGAGCCGTGGATCTCGACGACGCGGCGGGAGCCGGCGCGCAGGTGCAGGCCGTCGACGTTCTGCGTGATGACCCCGGCGACGATCCCGGCGTCCTCGAGTGCGGCGAGCGCCCGGTGTCCGTCGTTCGGCACGGCGGCCGCGAAGCTCCGCCAGCCCAGGTGGGATCCGGCCCAGTAGCGCTGGCGCTTCGCGGGGTCGGCCAGGAACTCCTGGAACGTCATCGGCTTGCGCACCACCCGCCCGGCACCGCGGTAGTCGGGGATGCCGGAGTCGGTGCTCAGACCGGCACCGGAGAGCACGGCGATCCGCTTGCCCGCGAGCACCTCGACGACGCGGTCCAGGTCGTCGGCGGTCACCGACCCGGCGGCCGCCCCGGTGGTCGGTCCGGTCGTCGACGCAGCATCATCCAGCACCCTGTTCACGGTACCCTCAACACCCGACCGTCCCGGTCGCTTCCCAGGCGGAGCGCATCCTCGGCGGACCCGTCCGGCGGCAGCCCGGAGCAGCCCGGCGGCAGCCCGGACCAGCCCGGACCCGCGCCGGCTCCGGGCCGCCGGACCCGTGCCGGCCCCGGCCCGCCGGACCCACCCGCCGCCCCCGCACCACACCGAAACGAGCCCCGTGCACCCCGTCCGCATCGACTCCCTCGACGATCCCCGCCTCGACGACTTCGCCCGTCTGACCGACGTTGCACTCCGCCGGGTCTCGGAGCCCGAGGGCGGCCTGTACATCGCCGAGTCGAACACGGTCATCGAGCGCGCGGTCCGCGCCGGGCACGTGCCGCGGAGCATCCTGGTGCAGGAGAAGTGGCTCGACAGTGTCCTGCCCCTGGTCGCGGAGCACGACGGGCCGGTCTTCGTCGGTGCCGACGCCCTGCTCGAGGAGCTCACCGGCTTCCGGATGCACCGCGGTGCGATCGCCGCGATGCAGCGTCCCGAGCTGCCGAGCGTCGCCGACGTGGTGCGGGACGCGAAGGTCGTCGTCGTGCTCGAGGACATCGTCGACCACACGAACGTCGGCGCGGTGTTCCGGAGCGTCGCCGGCCTCGGCGCCGACGCGGTGCTCGTCAGCCCGCGGTGTGCCGACCCGCTGTACCGCCGGAGCGTCCGGGTGAGCATGGGCACGGTCCTGCAGGTGCCGTGGACCCGCATCGGCGACTGGCCCGCGGCTGGTGAGGAACTCCGCGCGCAGGGCTTCCACCTGGCCGCGATGGCGCTGACCGACGAATCGGTCGACCTCGACGCCTTCGTGGCGGACCTGCCCGAGAAGGTCGCGCTCGTGATGGGCACCGAGGGGCAGGGACTGACGCCGGCCGCGATCGCGTCGGCCGACACGACCGTCCGGATCCCGATGGCGCACGGCGTCGACTCGCTCAACGTGGCCGCGGCGAGCGCCGTCGGTCTGTGGGCGGTCACCCACGCCCGGCGGCTCGCCTCCTAGCGCACCACCGAGACCGTCGGGAGGCCCGGGGCGGCCTGGTCCGGCAGCATGCGCCCGGCACGGATCACCAGGGCACGGTCGGTGGCCGGCCCGCCCACCAGGCAGACGCCGACGGGCGCGCCGTCCACGGTCAGCGCCGGTGCACTCACCGCGGGCAGGCCGCCGATGCTCGCGAGCGCGGTCATCGCCGTGGTGGCGGTCCGGGTGCGCTCGAGCGCAGCGGTGTCCGCGTCGAGCAGCGGAGCGGGTCCGGGCACGGTCGGGAACAGCAGCGTCCGACCGGCGAGGGCACGGCGGATCGTCGCACGGACCTCGTCGAGGCGTGCGACGGCGTCGGCGGTCGCGTCGGGGTCGTTCGCGCGTGCCGCCCGGAACCGGTCACCGACGACGGGGCTCAGTGCGCCGGGGTGCGCGTCGATCCAGGGGCCGTGGGCGGCGAGTGCCTCGGCGGCCTGGACGAGGCGCATCTGCTCCTGCAGTGCTGCGGGGTCCGGGATGCCGAGGTCCCGCAGCCGGACGGTCGCGACGGGTTCGTCGAGTGTCGCGACGAAGGCGGTGAAGGACCGGGCGACGGCCGGTTCGACGAGTGCGACGAGTTCCTCGGGGACGACGAGCACGGTCGCATCGGAAGCCCCTGCCGTCGCGGGCGGCGGCACGGTGGCGTCGAGGGCGGCGAGCAGCACACCGTGGCTCCGCGTGAGCCACCCGACGGTGTCGAACGACGGCGCGAGCGGGAGCAGCCCCTCGCGGGACACGGTGCCGTGGGTCGTCCGGAGGCCCCAGAGCCCCTGGTACGAGGCGGGGACCCGGACCGATCCCGCGGTGTCCGTGCCGATCCCGATCTCGGCCGTCCCGAGGCCGACGGCCGATGCGGATCCGCTGGACGAGCCTCCAGGCAGTCGGGTGGGAGCCGCGCTGTTCGGCGGCGTGCCGTGGTGCGCGTTCCGGCCCGTCAGGTTGTAGGCGAACTCGTCGGTGCGCGCGATCCCGCGGATCGAGGCGCCGGCGGCGAGGAGCGCGGCGACCGCTGCGGCGGGCGCGGTCTCGACGGGGGCCTCGCGCAGGTACGTCGGGTTGCCCGCGCCGACCGGCTGGCCGGGGACGGCGTAGAGGTCCTTGACCGCGACGGTCAGGCCGTCGAGCGGTCCGGAGGCGGTGGGGGCGACGAGCGGGTCGCCGACGGCCCGCCAGACGGTGGTGTCGACGGCCTTGGGACGGGCGGTGACGTGGGCTGCCTCGATGCGCCAGCGGGGGCCGGCGCCGGTGTCGCCGTCGCGGCGCCAGAGCTGGGTCTGGAGGCCCTGCCCACCTGCGGCGAACCGGGACACCGACACGACGAGGGCGCGGTCCTCGGTCAGGGGGCGGACCTCGACGTGCGTCAGCGACCGGGTCGCGACCCCACCCCGTGCCCCGCGGAACGCGCTGATCGCGTCGTGCCCGACGAGCAGGCCGCGGTCGTCGCCGCGCATCGTGGCGGGGGAGTCGACGAAGGCGGCGTCGAGGGCGTCGAGGTCATTCACCAGCAGGGCGGCCTCGTAGGCGTCGAGCGCCTCGAGCAGGCCTTCGGGCGCGGCGTCGGGCGCGGGCGACGCCGGGGGCGTGGTCATCGGGCGGGCTCCTCGAAGTCGGCCTTGCGGATGCGGGCGTGGACCCCGGTGACCAGGTCCACCACCTGCGAGATGTTGAAGTCGGTCGCGGCCGACAGGTACGCGTACGCCAGGTGGCGTTCCATGCCCCAGCGCGCGCCGAGGATCGCGACGGCGTGCCGGACGCACTGCCGGACGGCCTCGTCGAGGTCGGGGTCCATGCCGGTGGGCACGAGGAACTCCTGCGTCTCGGCGACGGGCCAGACCAGGTCACCGAAGCGCGCGGCGGCCTCGGCTGCCGGGGTCAGGTCGAAGCGGATCGTCGCGCGGAGCGAGGCCTCCATCGCGGTGAGTGCGACCTCGCCGTCGCCCTGGGCGAAGTGCGGGTCACCGACGTGGGCGAGTGCGCCGGGGACGAGCACCGGCAGGTGCAGCTGGGACCCGGCCTGCAGCAGGTTGACGTCGATGTTGCCGCCGTGGCGACCGGGCGGGACCGAGTGCAGCCGCTCCCCGGGGGTGGCGACGCCCATGATCCCGAGGAACGGGGCGAGGGGGAAGTGCGCGAAGCGGTCGCCGGCGGCGGTGAGCGGGATACGGCCCCGCCGGCCCTGGTCGGTGTCGACGACGTCGGCGAAGACGCTCACCGTCGTGCCGTCGACCGGGAACTCACCGTGCAGGGCGCCGCGGCCGTGCCGGTTCGACACGACGCCGTAGTGCACGCGGGGCAGGGTCTCGAGGACCGTCATCGTCAGCACGTCACCGGGACGGGCACCGCGCACCGCGATCGGCCCGGACACGACGTGCGGTCCGTCCGCCGAGGGGTCGCGGTGACCGGAGCGAACGATCGCGACGGCGTCGGCGAGGACGTGCTCCGGAGCGACGCCGTGGTCGCCGAACCAGGCGACGGGGTCGCTGCCCTGGTCGGGGAGGATCCCCTCGTGGCTGACGGTGTCGATCGTGACCGACTCCCCTGGGCCGATCGTCAGGGCCGGGGTGTCACCGTCGCTCGGCAGCCGGCCCCAGAGGACGGTCTCCGGGTCGACGGGCAGGGCGTGGTCACCGCGGACGGGCCCGGCGCCGGGCTGCAGGGTCGCCACCGCGGGGGCGGTGGTCTCGCGTGCGGTGGTGCGGTGTGTGGTGGTCATCGTTCCGTCCTCCGTTCGACCAGGTGGGCCACGTCGGCCAGGTGGTCGGCCATCGCCCGCGTCGCGCCCGCGACGTCGTGCTCCCGGATCCGCTCGAGGATCCGCTCGTGCCACTCGAACGACGACCGGCGCCCCTCGCTGGTGCTGTGCGAGCGGGCACGGACGTCCTGCACCCAGCCGCTGCTGAGCTCGCACAGGGACACGAGCAGGGGGTTCCCCGAGGTACGGGCGACCTGCACGTGGAAGGCGACGTCCTGGGCGAGCGACTCCTCCGGGCTGAGCCCCGCGTGGGTGGCGGCGAGGATGCGTTCCAGGGTGAGCAGGTCGGCCTCGCCCGCCCGCGACGCCGCGAGTCCGGCGACCTGCGGCTCCACGACGGTCCGGAACTCGGCGACGTGCTCGGCCCGGTGGTCCAGGTCGTCGCGGTGGTGGTCGAGCAGGGCGGACGCTTCCTCCGGCCGCGGCAGCACCACGGTGCCACGACCAGGGGTCCGGGAGACCAGGCGACGGCGCTCGAGCTCCTGCAGCGCCTCGCGGATGGTCGTGCGGGACACGGCGAGGTCCTCGGCGAGGGTGCGTTCCGGCGGCAGTTTGTCGCCGGGCTGCAGGTCGTCGAGCACGAGCGTGCCGAGGTGGGCGGCGGTCGCCGCGCTCAGGGTCCGTCCACGGTGCATGCCCTCGACCGTAGGGCCGGTTGGTCTGCTTGGTTCATTGGTACGACCATCTTTTACACGGCCGTCACACGCGGCGTCGGAAGCCGAAACACGGCGGGCGAATGGTGGAGCACGTCCCACCCGCACCGACCGGAAGAGGGGTTCGACGTGGACCTGGTCCTCACCAACGCACGGCTGACCGACGGTCCATCCGTCGACGTCACCATCGCCGACGGCGTGATCGTCAGCGTGGCCGACGCGCTGCCCGGTCCCGGCTCGGCGCAGGGCATCGGCACCGGCACCGTTGCTGCTCCCACCAGCGTGGTCGACTGCGCCGGGCGTGTGCTCATCCCCGGGCTCATCGAGGCGCACCTGCACGTCGACAAGGCCCTGCTCGACCGGGAACGCCCGAACCCCGACGGCACCCTCGCCGGCGCCATCGCCGTCACGGGGGAGCTCAAGCGCGGCTTCACCCACGCCACCGTCCGCGACCGCGCCCGCACCCTGCTCGACCAGGCCATCACGAACGGCACGACGCTCGTCCGCGCACACCCCGACGTCGACCCGATCGTCGGGCTCACCGGCGTCGAGGTGCTGCTCGACCTGCGCGACGAGTACCGGGACGCCCTCGACCTGCAGATCGTCGCGTTCCCCCAGGAGGGCATCGCCAAGGCACCGGGCACCCTCGCGCTGCTCCGCCAGGCGCTCGCCGCGGGGGCGGACGTCATCGGTGGCTGCACGTACAACGAGCACACCCTGGCCGCGTGCCACGAGCACGTCGAGACCGTCCTCGACCTCGCCGAAGAGTTCGGGGTGCCGGCCGACCTGCACGCCGACTTCGCCGACGACACCTCCGACCCGCGGTACGCCCTCGCCGGGCACATCGCCGACCGCGTGACCGCCCGCGGGCTGCAGGGGCGGGTGGCGCTCGGGCACGTGACCTCGGTCGCGAGCCTGCCCCGCGGCGAGCGCCGGGCGTTGTTCGACCGTCTGGCAGCTGCCGGGGTCGCCGTCGTGCCGCTGCCCGCGACCGACCTGCACCTGGGCGGCCGGTCCGACGACCACGACGTGCGGCGCGGGGTCGTGCCGGTCCGCGAACTCTGGGACGCCGGGGTCACGAGCGCCTACGCGTCGAACAACGTCCGGAACGCCTTCACCCCGTTCGGCAACGCCGACCTGCTCGACGTCGGGCTGCTCCTGGCGCAGACCGGGCACCTGTCCGGCCCGGACGACCTGCGACGGGTGCTCGCCATGGCCACCACGGGGGCGGCGGAGGTCGTCGGCGTCGCGGACACCCACGGCATCCGGCCCGGTGCCGCCGCCGACCTCGTCGTGCTCTCCACCACCGACCCGGACGGCGTCCTGCTCGACCGGCCGGACCGCGCCCTGGTCGTCAAGCGCGGCCGGGTCGTCGCCGAGACCACCCGGACCACCCGCCTCACCACCAGCCACACCACGAACCGATCGAAGGAACTCAGCCATGCGTGAACGGATCCCGCACGAGATCGTCGCCTCCGTCCTGGCCGGTGCCACGGCGTTCATCGGGGGCAACGCCCTGCACATGCCGACCTGGGCGATCTTCATCAGCTGGGCGGGGATGTTCCTGCTCGGCAGCAAGCCGACGCTGCGGAACGCCACGCGCCTGTGGGCCGCGATGCCGATCGGGTCGGCGTTCGGCCTGGTCATCGTCCTGCTCGACCAGCGGTTCGGCACGCTGTTCGGCGAGGGGCAGGCGGCGCAGAACACCGTCCTGGCGCTGCTCATCCTCGTCGTGAACTGCGCCCTGATGTACACCGGTCGCACGAAGCTGTTCGGGCTCGTCCCCGGCATGTTCCTCGGGTTCGCCTCGTTCTTCGCGACCTGCTTCGGCGGCTTCGGGTTCGACCCGGGGAACGCCTGGGCCGCCTGGGTGTCGGTCGTGCTGATGAACGCGCTCGGGCCGGTGTTCGCCTACCTGTCCCGCCGCCTGACCTTCGCCCGGGCCGAGACGACGGGCTCGGCCGGTTCGGCCGGCTCGGCCGGTTCGGCCGGTTCGGCCGACCCGGCCGCTTCGGCCGACCCGGTCGCCGCGACCGAGGCCGGCGGCGCAGCGACCCCGGCTCCTGCTCCGGAACGGCAGCCCGACCAGCCCGTCGCAGCCTCGGCCTAGGAGCGGACCGGTACGCTCGGGTCCCGTGTCACGAGTCGTCCGCCGCCCCCGCTCCGCCGTCCGGAGGCCGGTCACGATCTCGGTGGTCGCCGTCCTGCTCCTGGTGGCGGGGTACCTCGTCGCCGCGGCCGTCGTGCCGTTCGGCCCGGCGAGCGCCAGCACCACCACGTACTCGGCACCGAAGACGACCGTCCCGGCGCTGAGCTTCCCGGGGTACGGCGCGACGGCGGTCGAGGCGACGGACTTCCCGGAGAGCCTGCGCACCAGCGGCGACACGAAGCCCCGGTCGATCGCGAGCATCACGAAGGTCGTCACGGCGCTCGTGGTGCTCGACGAGAAACCGATGGCCGCGGGGGAGTCCGGTCCGTCCATCCGCTTCACGAAGCAGATGGAGGGCCTGTACGCCAAGTACGCCGCGCAGAACGGCGAGGTCGCCCCGATGCCCGCCGGCCTGAAGCTCACCGAGCACCAGACGTTCCAGGTGATGCTCATGAAGTCGGCGAACAACTACGCCGGCGCACTCGCCATCTGGGCCTTCGGGTCGATCGCCGCCTACGAGCACGCGGCGAACGACTGGCTCGACGAACACGGCCTGGACGACACCACGATCCACGAGCCGACCGGCCTCGACCCGGACAACACCTCGACCGCCACGGACCTGGTCGAGCTCGGGCAGCTCGCGCTGGCGAACCCGGTGGTGAAGGACATCGTCGGCACCAAGGACGTCACGATCCCGACGGTCGGCGAGATCGAGAACTCGAACAAGCTCCTGGGGCTCGACGGCATCGAGGGGATCAAGACCGGCACCCTCGACGAAGCCGGCGCCTGTCTGCTGTTCGCGGCGACGTACGAGCGCGGTGGCAAGGACGTCACCGTCGTCGGCGTGATGCTCGGCGGTGTCGACCACGACTCCCTCGACGTCGACGTGCAGCGGTTGCTGCGGTCCGTGGCGGACAACTTCCAGGTGGTGACGCTCACGCACCAGGGGCAGACCTTCGGCACCTTCTCGACCCCGTGGCAGGACGAGGCCGACGCGGTCACGACGAAGGCCGCCGAGGTGCTCGTGTGGGGCAAGACCACCGTCACCGCGAAGGCGAAGCTCGAGCAGGTGACCTTCGGCACGAAGGGCGAGCGGGTCGGGCAGGTGCGGTTCCGCATCTCCGACCACGACCCGGTCACGGTGCCGCTCGTGCTCGAACGCACGATCGACGACCCCGGCGTCTGGTGGCGCTGGACGAACCCGTTCCAGGGGGCGTGACGCCCGTCGTCCGCCGACCGTAGAGTCGGTCGGGTGACGACGATGATGACGTTCCCCCGGACCACCCCCGCCGCCCTCGGCATCGATCCCGGCGGCGTGACCGCCCTGCTCGACGCCCTCGAGTCCACGCCCGACGTGGAGCCGCACAGCATCATGCTTCTCCGGCACGGCCAGGTCGCGGCCGAGGGCTGGTGGCAGCCCTACGCCGCGGACCGCGTGCACCTGCTCTACTCGCTGAGCAAGAGCTTCACCGCCGCCGGGGTCGGCATCGCCGTCCGGGCGGGCCTGATCGACCTCGACGCGACCGTGCTTTCGTACTTCCCGGAGCTCGACGCCGACGTCACCGACGAACGCAGCCGCCGCATCCGCGTCCGGCACCTGCTCGCGATGGCGAGCGGCCACCGCGAGGAGACGATCGACCGTGCCCAGGCCCTCGACCCGACGAACACGGTGCGCGGGTTCCTGCTGCTCCCGCCGGACGAGGAGCCCGGCACGGTCTTCGCCTACAACCAGCCGTGCACGTACACCCTCGCCGAGATCGTCCGGCGGGTGACCGGCGGGTCCCTCGTCGCGTGGCTCCGCCCGCACCTGCTCGACCCGCTCGGCATCGACGACCTCGCCTGGCGCCGCGACGACACCGGCGCGGAGCTCGGGTACAGCGGGTGCTACGCGCCGACCGACGCGGTCGCCAAGCTCGGCCAGCTGTACCTGCAGGGCGGCGTCTGGGACGGCGAGCGGATCCTCGACGCCGACTGGGTCGAGCAGGCGACCAGCACGCAGGTCGCCAACCCGGACGAGGCCGACCCCGACTGGTCCCAGGGTTACGGCTTCCAGTTCTGGATGGCCCGCCACGGCTTCCGCGGCGACGGCGCCTACGGCCAGTTCTGCATCGTCCTGCCGGAGCACGACGTCGTCCTCGCGATGACCGGTCAGAGCCTCGACATGCAGGCCGTCCTCGACGCGGTCTGGGAGCACCTGCTGCCCGCCGTCGACCGCGCGTCCGACGCGGCATCGGCATCCGCCCTGGAGGCCCGGCTCACCTCCCTGGGACTGCCTCCGGTCCAGGGTGGTCGCCTTCCGGAGCACCTCGCCGACGTCGAGCTCCGGTTGCGTCCCCGCGGGATCCTCGATGCCGTCACGTTCGCCCGAGGTGCGGACGGGATCCGCCTGACGATCACCGACGACGGCCGGTCGGAGTCCGTGCCGCTCGGCGAAGGACGGTGGGCCGTCGAGGGCGCCCTCGCGGCGAGTGCGGCCACCGAGCCGGAGGGCAGCGTGCTCGTCGCGGTCCGCTTCCTGGAGACCCCGCACCTGCTGCACCTGCGCGTCGACCTCGACGCGGGCACGGTCGGGGCGAAGTGGAAGACCGAGCCGCTGCACGACGGTCCGATGACGCTCCGTCGCCCGGCGGACTGACCTGCGCCGACCACACCGCGCGCACGACCCGTTCGCGGCGCGCACGACGCGGTTCGCGCCCCCGTGTCGTCATCGCGCCCTGGGGAGTCGGGGCGCGATGACCCTGGTGGGGCGCGGTCGGGGAGGCGTGCGGACTCGGACGGGCGTCTGGCTACGGGGTGTCGGAGGGGTGCTCGGTGACGATCTGCAGCTCCGGTCGCTTCGCCGACACCCCGTCGCCGGACGAGGTGTGCTTGATGCGCCGGACCACCCACGGCACCAGGTACTCCCGGGCCCACCCGAGGTCCTCGGCGCGGGCCTCACGCCACGGGCGTGCCTCGAGCGGGTCCGGGTTGAACGGTTCGAGCCCGTGCGGCACGCCGAGGGTGTCGAGCACCGCCGCGGCGATCGTCGAGTGGCCCATCGGGGAGTGGTGCAGCCGGTCCGGGGCCCACATCCGCGGGTCCCGGAGCACCCGGAGTGCCCACATGTTCGCCACCAGGGCGCCGTGCTTCAGGGCGATGGCGTGCAGGTTCTCGTTGTAGATCGCCGTCTTGCCGCGGACCATGCCGAGCACCGGGGTCATCCCGACGTCCGGGCCGGTGAAGAGCACGACGGTGGCTCCGTCGCGGCGCAGGTCGGCGACGAGCCGGTCCACGCGCTCCGCGAGCTCGTCCGGGTCCGAGCCGGGGCGGATGATGTCGTTGCCGCCGGCGGACACCGTGATGAGGTCCGGGTGCAGGGCGACGGCGGCCTCGGCCTGCTCGTCGATGATCTGCTGCAGCAACCGCCCGCGGATCGCGAGGTTCGCGTAGGCGAAGTCGTCGGTCTGGTGTGCGAGCACCTCGGCGACGCGGTCCGCCCAGCCGCGGTTGCCGCCCGGGACGGTGGGGTCGGGGTCCCCGATGCCCTCGGTGAACGAGTCACCGATCGCGACGTACCTGGTCCAAGGATGACGATCTGACACGTCCCGGACCCTAGTCTCGTGGCATGACGAAGGCCAACACGGACGCCGTCGACTGGTCGGTGCCGGACGAGCTGCTCAGCCGCATCGCCGAGCGCGCCCCCGGCTACGACGCCGCGAACGCGTTCTGCACCGAGGACCTCGACGAGCTGCGCGCCGCTGGCTACCTGCGGATCGGCGTCCCCGTCGAGCAGGGCGGGGCGGGCCTCGGCCTCCGCGCCACCGCGCGGGTGCAGCGCGCCCTCGCCCAGGCCGCACCGGCGACGGCACTCGGCCTCGGCATGCACCAGGTGTGGGTGCAGGCGGCCCGCGCCGTCCGTACGCGAGGCGAGTCGTTCCTCCAGGCCGTCACCGACCACGCTGCGGACGACCACCTGCTCGCCTTCGGGGTGAGCGAACCCGGCAACGACGCCGTGCTGTTCGACTCGTCGACGACTGCGGAGCCGGACGGCGACGGCGGCTACCGGTTCACCGGCACGAAGGTCTTCACGTCCCTCGCACCAGCGTGGGACGTCATGAGCGTCTCCGGCAAGGACACCTCGGGGCCGGAGCCACGGCTCGTGCACGGGTTCGTCTTGCGGTCCGACGGCGACGTCGAGCACCTGGACGACTGGGACACGCTCGGGATGCGCGCGACGCAGAGCCGCACCACGAAGCTGCTCGGCGTGCACGTCCCCGCCGACCGCATCGTCCGGTCGCTGCCGGTCGGGCCGAACCAGGACCCGCTCGTGTTCGGGATCTTCGCGTCGTTCGAGCTCCTCATCGCCTCGGTGTACGCCGGCGTCGCGGAGCGGGCGATCACGCTCGCGGCGGCCGCCGTGGCGGGGCGGACCGCGGCCGACGGGACTCCGCGGTCGCAGGACCCGGACGTGCGCCGGGCGATCGCCGACCTGCGCGGTGCGGTCGACGCGATCACGCTGCAGGTCGACTCGCTGGCCCGGTCGGTCGACGAGCTCGACGACCTCGGAGCCCGCTGGTTCCCGCTGCTCGTCGGCACCAAGGCCCGGGCCGTGGACACGGCCCAGCACGTCGTGGACGAGGCCATGCGCGTCGTCGGCGGCTCGGCGTTCCGGTCGTCGAGTGAGCTGGCGCGGCTGGCGCGGGACGTCCGGGCGGGGCAGTACCACCCGTCGTCGCGGGACTCCGCGGCGCGGACGATCGCCGCGTCGGTGCTCGGCCCGCTCGGCTGAGCGCTGCGCTCGCACGGTGCGAGGTTGGCGTGACGGCGGCGTGGCGTGGCCGCGCACGGTGCCGGGTCCGTCGGCCGGTGCGAGCTTGCTCGCTCGGTGCTGCCCTGTGGCGCCGCACGGTGCAGCCATCTCGGCACCGAGTTGCGAAGGGCGCACGGTGCGATGGGCGCGGCGGCGTCGTGGCGTGGCGGCGCACGGTGCCGGGTCCGTCGGCCGGTGCGAGCTTGGTCGCTCGGTGCTGCCCTGTGGCGCCGCACCGTGCAACCAACCCGGCACCGAGTCGCGAAGGCCGCACGGTGCGACGGCGGGCGAGCAACCGCGCACGACGGGACGAACCTCGCACCGAGCGGCCGTGAGCACGCCCCGCACGGCGATGTCGGCGGCGCCTGGCATCATCTCGGTGTGAGCAAGCAGGACGGACGGAACCGCCTCGTCTCCGACGCACCGGTGGACGACGTCTCGGCGACCGTGCTGCACGTCGACATGGACGCCTTCTTCGCCTCCGTCGAACTGCTCGACCGCCCCGACCTGGTGGGGCTGCCGGTCATCGTCGGGCACGACTCCGACCGCTCCGTCGTCACCGCCGCCACCTACGAAGCCCGTCGCTACGGGGTCAACTCCGCGATGCCGATGGCCGTCGCCAAGCGCCGCTGCCCGAACGCCGTCATCGTCGAACCGCACTTCGAGAAGTACCGGGCGCAGTCCGCCGCGGTGATGGCGATCTTCGACCGGTTCACCCCGCGGGTCGAACGCCTCGGCATCGACGAGGCGTTCCTCGACGTCGCCGGCGCCCTCCGCCTGTACGGCACCCCGTGGCAGATCGGCCAGGCGATCCGCCGCACGGTCCTCGCCGAGACCGGTCTGCACTGCTCCGTCGGTGCGGCATCGACGAAGTTCGTCGCGAAGCTCGCCTCCAGCCGGTCGAAGCCGGACGGCCTGCTCGTGGTGCCCGCCGCCGACACCGTGGCGTTCCTGCACCCGCAGCCGGTGTCCGCGCTCTGGGGCGTCGGCGGCAAGACGCAGGAGACGCTCGAACGCCGGGGCATCCGCACGGTCGGCGACCTGGCGAACACCCCGCTCGGGTCGCTGGTGTCGGCACTCGGCCCGGCCGGCGGGCAGCGGCTGCACGACCTGTCGTGGGGCCGCGACCCCCGCATGGTCGACACCGGCGTCGGCGAGAAGTCGATCGGGCACGAGGTCACGTTCGGCCGCGACCTGACCGAGCGCGACGACGTCGCCCGTGAACTCCTGCGCCTGGCCGACAAGGTCGCCGTCCGCCTGCGCCAGGCCGACGTGCAGGCCCGGACCGTGGCACTGAAGGTCCGCTACACCGACTTCACCACCCTGACCCGGTCGCGCACGCTGGCGGAGCCCACCGACGTCGCGAAGCGCCTGCACCGCGAAGCCGTCGAGCTGTACGACGTGCTGCACCGACCGGGCAACCAGATCCGGCTGATCGGGGTGCGCGGCGAGAACCTCGTGCCCGCGGCCGCGAGCAACGCCCTGTGGGACGACGACGCGCCGTGGCGCGACACCGAGACCACGGTCGACGCGGTCGCCGCACGCTTCGGTGCCGGCGTGCTGCGACCGGCATCCCTGGTCCGCCGGACCCCTGACGGCGGCGTCCCGCACGCTCGGCAGGACTGACGGTGGCGGTAGAATCGGGTTCAGTGAGCGCAGCGGAGTACGAAGACCAGCAGCCCGCCACGCTGTGGGCGGAGTCGGGTGACGACCAGTCCGGCGCAGGCGGATCGTCGCCGACGCACGACGGCAGCCAGGCGCACCGAACCCAGGCGCACGGTGACGCAGCCCGCGCCGAAGCCGATGCCGCGGCCCTGGCCGAAGCGGCCGGCAACTCGGCCGTCCAGCACCTGTCGCCGGCGTTCCCGGACCGGGCCGCCTGGGGCACGGCCTCGAAGCTCCGCGCCTGGCAGATCGAAGCGCTCACGAAGTACTTCGAGAAGGAACCCCGCGACTTCCTCACGGCCGCGACCCCCGGCGCCGGCAAGACCACCTTCGCGCTGCGTCTGGCGACCGAGCTCCTCGCCCGCGGCACCGTCGACCGCATCGTCGTCGTGGCCCCGACCGAGCACCTGAAGCGCCAGTGGGCCGACTCCGCCGACCGTGTGGGCATCCGGATCGACCCGATGTTCAAGAACGGCGACGGCATGTTCGGCCGGCACTACCAGGGCGTCGCGATCACGTACGCCCAGGTCGGCATGAACCCCGAGGTGCACAAGCGCATCACCGAGGGCGGCCGCACCCTGGTCGTCCTCGACGAGGTCCACCACGGTGGCGACGCCCTGACGTGGGGCGACGGCATCCGAGAGGCGTTCTCCGGCGCCACCCGCCGGCTCTCGCTGTCGGGGACCCCCTTCCGGTCCGACACCGCACCGATCCCGTTCGTGCAGTACGCCCCCGACGAACAGGGCATCCGCACCTCGATCTCCGACTACAACTACGGCTACGGCCGAGCCCTGAAGGACGGCGTCGTCCGCCCGGTGCTGTTCATGGCGTACGCCGGACAGATGCGCTGGAAGACCCGGATGGGCGACGAGATGTCGGCGTCCCTGGGCGAGCAGGTCACGAAGGACATCACGGCCCAGGCCTGGCGCACCGCGCTGTCACCCGAGGGCGAGTGGATGCCGGCCGTGCTCTCCGCGGCCGACAAACGTCTGACCGAGGTTCGCCGTGGTGTGCCCGACGCCGGCGGCCTGGTCATCGCCACCGACACCACCACAGCGCGCGCCTACGCCCGGATACTGCAGCAGATCACGGGGGAGCGTCCCACCGTGGTGCTGTCCGACGAAGCCGCCGGGTCGAGCCGCATCAGCGCGTTCGCCGACGACACCTCGCGCTGGATGGTCGCCGTCCGCATGGTCTCCGAGGGCGTCGACGTCCCACGGCTCTGCGTCGGCGTCTACGCCACGAGCGCGAGCACGCCGCTGTTCTTCGCCCAGGTGATCGGCCGCTTCGTGCGTGCCCGTCGCCGCGGTGAGACCGCGAGCGTCTTCCTGCCGAGCGTCCCCGGCCTGATGGCCCTCGCCGCCACCCTCGAGCTCGAGCGCGACCACGCCCTCGACCGCCCGAAGGACGCCGACGACGGCATGTACAACCCCGAAGACGCGATGGTCGCCGAGGCCAACAAGGAAGACCGCGCGTCCGAGAGCCTGCTCGAGGTCCAGCCGTTCGAGGCACTCGACTCGCAGGCGTCCTTCGACCGCGTCCTCTACGACGGCGGTGAGTTCGGCACCGGCGGCGAGGTCGGTTCCCTCGAGGAGCTCGACTTCATCGGCATCCCCGGGCTCCTCGAACCCGACCAGGTGCGCGACCTCCTGCGCGCGCGACAGGCGACGCAGGCGAAGCGTTCCAAGGGCCGCACGGCCAAGGACGGCATGCCGAAGCCGCCCGAGCCCGACCGACCGATGTACATGACGATCAAGGAGCAGCGCACCGAGCTCGCCCGGCTCGTGTCGATCTGGTCCCGGCACTCGAACGAGCCGCACGGATCGATCCACGCCGAACTCCGACGGATCAGTGGTGGCCCGGCCGTGGCGCAGGCGAGCATCGAGCAGATCCAGAAGCGCATCGACATCCTGCGCTCCCGCATCGGCGGACGACGGTGACCGCGGCGTGATCGAGCCGGTCGACGACCGCACCTGGTACGTCAAGCGCGACCCCGAGGCGTCACCCGAGGCGATCATCGACCGCTTCGGCGGCGGCTACCGACTGCGCCGCTTCTCGCTCACCGAGTCCCGCCGCACCCCGCACGGGGTGTTCACGGGGCCCGAACTGGCCGAGACAGCGTGGTGGCGGCTCCGCGACAGGCCGCGGAACTCATGACGCGCCAAGCCAAAGTCCGGTAGACCGGAGGAATGGCAGACTCGATCCCTCACGTCCTCGTCCTCGGCGGCGGCTCCGCTGGCTACACCACGGTCAAGCAGCTCCAGAAGCACGCGGCCACGGTGCCCATGCGCATCACGCTCGTGGACCAGAACACCTACTACACGTACCTGCCGTTCCTGCCCGAGGTCGCCGGTGGCCACATCGCGCCGAAGGACGTCACCGTCGAGCTGCGCCGTGCACTGCGCAAGACCCGGGTGATCCAGGGCAAGGTCACCGCGATCTCCTCGGCGGACAAGACCGTCTCGATCGCGACCGCCGGCGGCGACGACCGCACCCTCGGCTACGACCACCTCGTCGTCGCCCTCGGTTCCGTCACCCGCACCTTCCCGACCCCCGGGCTCGAGGAGTACGGCGTCGGCTTCAAGAGCGTCGAAGAGGCCGCCTACGTGCGCGCCAAGCTCCTCGACAACATCGCGAAGGCCGCTGCCACCCGTGACGAGGACGAGCGTCGCCGTCTGTTGACCAGCGTCTTCGTCGGCGGTGGCTACACCGGCGTCGAGGCGATCGGCGAGCTCTTCGACGTGTCGCAGGCCGCCATCAAGACCTACCCGTCGCTCGCGGGCGAGCAGCCCCGCTGGGTGCTCATCGACGCCCTCGACCGCGTCGCGCCCGAGGTCGGCCCGGAGCTGTCCAAGTGGACGCTCGAGTCGCTCCGTGCCCGTGGCATCGACGTCCGCCTGAAGACCACCATGCCGAGCGCCGAGGGCGGTGTCGTCAAGTTCTCCGACGGCGACGAGTTCGCCACCGGCCTGCTCGTCTGGACCGCCGGCGTCAAGCCGAACCCGCTCCTCGACGCCTCCGACCTGCCGCGCGGGCCGAAGGGCCACCTCGCCGCGAACGCGAAGCTCCAGGTCGAGGCCGAGGACACCCACCAGGTCGTCGAGGGCGTCTGGGGCCTGGGTGACGTCGCGCAGGTGCCCGACCTGACCGCCGACAAGCAGCCGGCGTTCTACCCGCCGAACGCGCAGAACGCCGTGCGCCAGGCCGTGGTCGCCGCCGACAACATCGTCGCGACCATCACCGGCAAGCCGCTCGAGGAGTACCGCCACCCCTCCATCGGCACCGTCGCGTCGTACGGTGTCGGCAAGGGTGCCGCGAACATCAAGGGCATCAAGATGACCAACCTGCTCGCGTGGCTCGCGCACCGCGCGTACCACGTGTACGCGATGCCGACCCTGAACCGGAAGGCCCGCATCATCATCGGCTGGATCACCGGCGCGGTGTCCGGTCGCGACGCGACCTCCCTGATCAAGGAGACTGACCCGCGACGCAACTTCGTCGAGGCGTCGAAGAGCTAGACGCCCCCAAAGATCGGACGGGAGGCGCGGTGCCAGCTGGCACCGCGCCTCCCGTCCGTCCGTCACGTGCATTCGCACCCACCTGCCGCTCTCCGGCATACTGACTCCCTCGGCGCCCACGGCGACGAGGTCCCGGAAGTCGACCGACACGTGCGCCCCACCACCTCCTCCTCCGTCCGATCGTGCCTGCGATGCGGCGCCGAGCGTCACGACAGCACCGTCCACCGGTGCCCCGGTCCGGCCGACCCGCTCCGCGCCTTCGGCCTCGACGCCGGAGCCCGAACGGTGCTCGAGGTCCTGGGCGGGATCGGGCAGCCCTCCCTGGTCGGCGGAGCAGTCCGCGACGTGCTGCTCCGGGAAGCCGGGCGCGGACCGACCACCACCGGTGACGTCGACGTCGAGGTGCACGGCACCAGGACCGATGTGGTCGTCGGAGCGTTGCGTGCGGCCGGCGCGATCGTCGTCGAGGCCGGTGCGGGGTTTCCGGTCCTCAAGGTGGTGCTCGACGGATCCCGCGTCGACGTCGCAGTGACGGCGGAGTCCGGTGCGCTCGATCCGGTCACGGTGTCTGCCCTCGGTCGGGACTTCACGGTGAACGCCGTCGCCTGGGACCCCCGCACGAACGTGTTCCTCGACGCGGTCGGTGGGATCGACGATGCCGTCATCGGCGTGCTGCGGCACGCTTCCGAACGCTGCAGCGAGGACCCGCTCCGGGTCTTGCGTGCCGTACAGCTCGTCGCCCGGTTCGACTTCGCCGTGCACCCCGCGACGCTGCGTCTGGCGCGGTCGCTCGCGGCACGGTTCGAGTCGATCGCGACCGGACGGGTCTGGCCCGAGATCCGCAAGCTGGCACTCGGCGACCACGTGTCGGCTGCCCTCCGAACGCTGCACGGCAGCGGCTGGGAGCGACACCTGCCCGAGCTCGCCGCGGTCCGAGACGTGCCGCAGGACCCCCGGTGGCACCCGGAGGGTCCCGTGCACGTCCACCTCGGAGCGGCGGGGGACGCTGCCGCCCGCGCCTGTACCGCGGACGGGATCCGGGGTGACGACCGGGTCGTCGTCGTGCTCGCCGCCGTGCTGCACGACCTGGGGAAGGCCGGCTCCGGCACGCAGGTCCTCGCCGACGACGCAGGTGCGGTCCGCATCCGCAGCCTGGGCCACGAGGTGTCCGGCGCTGCGGCAGCAGCAGCGCTGCTCGGTCGCCTCGGCGCGCCACGCCACATCGTCGAGCGGGTCGTCCCGCTCGTTCGCGAGCACATGGTCCCGCACTCGTCCAACGGCGCGCCACCGTCCGTTGCCGCTGCTCGGCGGCTGTTCCGACGGCTCGGATCCTCCCTGCCCGCGATGGAGTCGTGGGCCCGGGTGTGCGAAGCCGACTCGCAGGGGCGTGGTCCGGGGGCGAGTCGGTCCTCGGCGTGGTCGTGGTTCGACGTCGCGCTCCGGGACCAGGTCGCGCGTCGACCCGTGCGGCTGCTGTCCGGCCGCGACCTCGTCGACGCGGGACTCACCCCGGGGCCGGTGTTCCGCGAACTCCTCGTAGCGTCCGCGGCGGCGCAGGACGACGGCGTCTTCGATGACGTCGCCGGAGCCCGCGCGTGGCTGCGCCGAGTGGTCGACGCACGCCGGTGACGGACGGGAGGCGCGGTGCCAGCTGGCACCGCGCCTCCCGTCCGTCTGTGCGAACGCCCACCGCCTGTCCGCCATCTGCGGTCCTGTGTCCGTTCCAACGTGGCGCGCGCCAGCGTTGACGCGACGAACGAGAGGAGCGTCCATGCGCGCCATGACGTACCGCGGCCCCTACCGGATCCGCGTCGAGGAGAAACCGGATCCCCGGATCGAGCACCCGAACGACGCGATCGTCCGGGTGGAACGGGCTGCGATCTGCGGGTCGGACCTGCACCTGTACCACGGCATGATGCCCGACACCCGGGTCGGGCACACGTTCGGCCACGAGTTCATCGGGGTGGTCGAGCAGATCGGCTCGTCCGTCGAGACCCTGTCGGTCGGGGACCGCGTGATGGTCCCGTTCAACATCTTCTGCGGCACGTGCTGGTTCTGCGCCCGCGGACTCTTCGCGAACTGCCACAACGTGAACCCGAACGCGACCGCGGTCGGCGGCATCTACGGGTACTCGCACACCACCGGGGGGTACGACGGCGGGCAGGCGGAGCGCGTGCGGGTGCCGTTCGCCGACGTCGGACCGCAGGTGATCCCGGACTGGCTCGACGACGACGACGCCCTCCTCATGACGGACGCACTGAGCACCGGCTACTTCGGGGCGCAGCTCGCGTCGATCCGCGAGGGCGACACCGTCGTGGTGCTCGGTGCCGGGCCGGTCGGACTGTTCTCCGCGGCGTCGGCGTGGTTCATGGGAGCCGGCCGGGTGATCGTCGTCGACCAGCTCGAGTACCGGCTCGAGAAGGCCCGGAGCTTCGCGCACGCCGAGACGATCAACTTCGCCGAGGTCGACGACGTCGTGCTCGAGATGAAGAAGCAGACCGACTTCCTGGGTGCGGACAGCGTGATCGACGCCGTCGGAGCCGAGGCGGACGGCAACTTCACCCAGCAGGTCACCGCCTCGAAGCTGAAGCTGCAGGGCGGGTCCCCGACGGCGCTCAACTGGGCGATCGACGGTGTCCGCAAGGGCGGCACGGTCTCGGCGGTCGGTGCGTACGGGCCGATCCCGAGCGCGGTGAAGTTCGGTGACGCGATGAACAAGGGCGTCACGATCCACACGAACCAGGCGCACGTGAAGCGCCAGTGGCCGCGGTTGCTCGAGCACATCCAGGCCGGGCACTTCAAGCCGAGCGACATCATCACGCACCGCATCCCCCTCGAGCACATCGCCGAGGGCTACCACCTGTTCTCGTCCAAGCTCGACGGTTGCATCAAGACCGTCGTCGTGCCGTGAGGAGGCCCGACATGTCCGACCACACCCCGTACATCGCCGATCCGCCCCGTCGGGTGCCGTCGGCCGAGGAACTCCGTGCCCGCATCCCGGGGTGGGGGAGCGACCTCGACCCGGCGGACCGGCCGTCCGTTCCGAAGCTCTCGCGCGAGGCCGGTTCGGCCACCGGAGCCCACTGGGACCGCCCGCCGCAGCAGGACGGTGCGCACGGCCGGGAGCGCTCGATCGAGCACGCCCACGTGACGCCGGTGTTCGGCACCGCGCAGCCCCTGCACGGTGTCGCCGGAATCGTCCGGCGGTACGCCTACCGGCGGTTCAGCGAGGGGCGCCTGGCGCACTGGATGTTGCTCGTCGTCGGGGACCGCCTGGACGTCGCGACGCACCGGATGACCGATGCGCTCCGGGGTCGCCCGGACCGGGTGATCAGCGAGACCGGCGTCGCGGCGGAGCGTGGGAACCGCCCCGTTGCGTCGCGCCTGGGGTCGAGTCGGTCGGACTGGCGGCACCAGGTGCTCGACCCGGTGGTCGCGAACTGGGGCTGGCTGGCTGCCCTCGGCGCCGTCGTGCTGGTGGTGCGGCGGGTGCGCCGCTCGCGATGACCGCGCGCGCCGCCTGGCCTGCACCATGGTGCGGCGTTGCCCACTCGGTGCGACGTTGTCCCGTCACACGGAGTGCGCAACCCTGCACCGGCCTCCGACGTGCGTACGTTCCGGCCTGGAGGCGCGTTGCGGCCCCGCCCCGCGCCTCCAGTCCGCACGTCCCGCGTCCACCCGCGCGCACCGACGCTGCGCGGAGAACGTCCTGAGCGAAGCGAGGTGGCGCGCCCGTGGATCGCCCTGAGCGCAGCGAAGTGGCACGTGGTCGCCTTGAGCGCAGCGAGGTGGCACGTGGTCGCCCTGAGCGCAGCGAGGTGGCGCCCCAGAGGCGGTGACGCCCTGAGCGCAGCGATGGCGGCACTCGCCGGGAAGACACAACAGAAAATGCCCCCCGACCGAAAGGTCAGGGGGCACGCATTTCCTGTGTCCGAGAGGGGACTTGAACCCCTACGCCCTAATACGGGCACTAGCACCTCAAGCTAGCGCGTCTACCAATTCCGCCACCCGGACAGGGTGTCTGGTGTCTGTTTCCCGGGTTGAACCCGGCGTTCCTGCCGAGAGAAGACACTAGCACGGGTCTGAACGCGCGATGAACACGGTCGCGCATCCCGGGCGAGTCCTGCGCGCGCTGTCCCGGCGACGGGGTCGGTGCCGACCGATACCGTGGAGCCATGACGAACCCGGAGCCCTCCGAGCCGCAGTCCGTGCCCGAGCTCGAGGCCACCGCGGCGATCGCCCGCGACCTCATCCGCATCGACACGACGAACTGGGGCGAGGGGAAGTCCCGTGGTGAGACGGAGGCAGCTCACTACGTCGAGGACAAGCTCCGCGCGCTGGGTCTCGAGCCGCAGTTGTTCGAGTCGGAGCCGGACCGGGTGAGCGTCGTGGCGCGGGTGCCGGGTCGGAACCGTGACAAGCCGGCGCTCGTGGTCCACGGGCACCTCGACGTGGTGCCGGCGGACCCGGCGAACTGGTCGGTCGACCCGTTCGGCGGTGTGGTCAAGGACGGTTCGCTGTGGGGGCGGGGCGCCGTCGACATGAAGAACATGGACGCGATGATGCTCACGTCGCTGGCGGACGTCATCGAACAGCACGGTGCGCCGGAGCGTGACCTGGTGATCGCGTACTTCGCCGACGAAGAGGCCGGGGGAGTCCTGGGGTCCCACCACGTGGTCGACCAGCACCCGGAGGTCTTCGCGGGGGCGTCGGCGGCAATCAGCGAGGTCGGCGGGTACTCGATCACGCTCGGTGACCGTCGCGCCTACCTGCTGCAGACCGGCGAGAAGGCGCTCATGTGGGTGAAGCTGATCGCGCGCGGCACCGCTGCCCACGGCTCGCACGTGATCCGCGACAACGCCGTCACGAAGCTCGCGGCGGCGGTCGCCCGGATCGGCAGCGAGGAGTGGCCCGTCCGGCTCTCGGCCACGACGGACGCGATGGTGGCCGAGGTGGCACGGTTCCTCGGGGTCGACCCGACGGTCACGGGCCCGGACGAGGTCGCCCTGGCCACCGGCTCGGCGTCGCGGTTCATCCACGCCGCGCTGCACACCACGTCGAACCCGACGGTGCTGACCGCCGGCTACAAGCACAACGTCATCCCCGACGCCGCCGAGGCGCTGGTCGACATCCGCTGCCTGCCGGGTGACGAGGAGGCCGTGCTCGAGCGGGTGCGGGAGCTCGCCGGGCCCGACGTCGAGGTGGTCATGTCGTTCCGCGACATCGGCCTCGAGCAGGACTTCGGCGGCCCGCTGGTCGACGCCGTCCGCGACGTCCTCGGCCGGCACGACCCGGGCGCACCGGTCCTGCCGTACCTGCTGTCCGGCGGCACCGACAACAAGGCGCTCTCGACGCTCGGCATCGCGGGGTACGGGTTCGTGCCGCTGCAGCTGCCGGCCGGTGTCGACTTCCCCGCGATGTTCCACGGCGTGGACGAGCGGGTGCCGCTCGACTCGCTGGCGTTCGGTCGGCGGGTGCTGGGCGACCTGCTGGCCACGTACTGATATTGTTCATGGTCGCCGTCGTGGCGGTGCCCTGACCGACCTCCCCCCGAAAGGCCCGTGCGATGCACATCCTCGAGGCGATCTTCCTCGGCTTCGTCCAGGGGCTCACCGAGTTCCTGCCCGTGTCCTCGAGCGCGCACCTGCGCATCGTGGGGCTCTTCCTGCCCGACGCGAAGGACCCCGGTGCGGCCTTCACCGCCGTGACGCAGCTCGGCACCGAGACCGCGGTGCTCATCTACTTCTGGAAGGACATCACCCGGATCATCGGGCGGTGGTTCCGCTCGGTGGTCAAGCGTGACGTGCCGAAGGGCGACCCCGACGTCCGGCTCGGCTGGCTGGTGATCCTCGGCACGATCCCGATCGGGATCGCCGGGCTCCTGCTCAAGGACTCGATCGAGACCACGTTCCGGTCCCTCTGGATCGTCGCGATCGTCCTCATCGTGTTCGGTGTCGTGCTCGGGGTGCTCGACAGGGTGGGCCGCAAGGAGCGCCGGATCGAGCAGATGACGTTCCGTGGTGGTCTGCTCATCGGCCTGGCGCAGATGCTCGCCCTGGTGCCCGGTGTGTCCCGTTCCGGTGCGACGGTGTCGATGGGTCTCGCCCTCGGGTACACCCGCCCGGCGGCCGCGCGCTTCGCGTTCCTGCTCGCGATCCCGGCGGTGTTCCTGTCCGGGTTCTACGAGGCCGCGACGAGCCTCGGCGACCACGGCTCGCCGTTCGGACTCGCCGACACGCTCATCGCGACCGTCGTCGCGTTCGTGGTCGGGTTCGTCGTGATCGCGGCGTTCATGAACTACATCAGCAAGCGCAGCTTCATGCCCTTCGTCGTTTACCGGATCGCACTCGGTATCGTGCTCATCGTGTTGTTGTCGCTCGGAGTGATCCAGCCGTGAGGGCCTGGCAGGCCCCATCCGTCCCCGACGTCCCCGGCGCCGCGCCCCGACCGGTCGTCCACGACACCGCAACGGGCAAGCCGGTGGACCCCGCCCGCGACGAGGACCGTGCCGCGCTGTACGTCTGCGGCATCACGCCGTACGACGCCACGCACCTCGGCCACGCGGCGACCTACCTGGCGTTCGACACGCTCGGCCGCGCCTGGCGTGATGCCGGGCTCGACGTCGAGTACGCGCAGAACGTCACCGACGTGGACGACCCGCTGCTCGAGCGTGCCGCCCGCGACGGCGTCGACTGGCGTGCCCTGGCGGCTGAGCAGGTCGACCTGTTCCGCCGCGACATGGAGTCGCTGCGGATCCTGCCGCCGGACGACTTCGTGGCCGTCACCGACGAGGTCGAGCGCGTCGCCGAGGCGGTCTCGTTCCTGCAGGAGTCCGGCTACGCGTACGAGGTCCCGACCGACGGCGCCGAGGGCGACGACCTGTACTTCGACGTGAACCGCCCCACCGACGCGTGGACCCTCGGCGACGAGAGCGGCCTGGACCGCGAGACGATGCTCGCCCTCGCAGCCGAACGCGGCGGCGACCCGGATCGTCCGGGCAAGCGCGACCCGCTCGACCCGCTGCTGTGGCGCGCCGCGCGTGACGGCGAGCCGGCCTGGGACACCGAGATCGGCCCCGGTCGCCCCGGCTGGCACATCGAGTGCAGCGTCATCGCCGGTGACCGCCTCGGGCTGCCGATCAGCGTGCAGGGCGGCGGGAGCGACCTCGTCTTCCCGCACCACGAGATGAGCGCCGGGCACGCTGCTGCCCTCGCGCACCAGCCGCTCGCGAACGCGTTCGTGCACACCGGGATGATCGCCTACCAGGGCACGAAGATCTCGAAGTCGCTCGGCAACCTCGTCACCGTGCGCGGGCTGCTCGACGACGGCGCCGACCCCCGTGCCATCCGGCTCGCGCTGCTGTCGCACAAGTACTCCGACGACTGGGAGTGGTTCGACACCGAGCTGACGAGTGCCCAGACGCGGCTCGCCGGCTGGGACGCCTGGGCCTCGGGAGCCTCCGCCGGGCACGCCGACGACGCAGCGGACGTCGCGGCACGCATCCGCGCGCGGGTCTCCGACGACCTGGACACCCCCGGTGCCGTCGCCGCGGTCGACACGGCGATCGCCGGTGGCACGGCGTGCACGCCGGAGCTCCTCGACCTGATCGACGCGCTGCTCGGCATCCGCCTGGCCTGACCTGCGCTGACGCGACACGCCGTATGCCCGGCGACGAGGGGTCGGGAACTGTCGCGAGGCGGTCGGCAGCCGACAGTTCGCGACCACTCGCCGGACGTGAGCGGGGTGTGGTGACCGTTCGCGGCCGCCGGTCGGGAGGCCCGTGGCGGGGCCGACCCGTACCTCCCGTCCGCTGTGTGGTCGCGACAGGTCGCGTGCGCGCCGCCGAGGGGTCAGGAACTGTCGCCCGGGCGGGCCGCAGCCGACAGTTCGCGACCACTCGCCGGCCGTGAGCGGGGTGTCGTGACCGTTCGCGGCCGCCGGTCGGGAGGCCCGTGGCGGGGCCGACACGCGCCTCTCGTCCGCCGTGTGGCCGCGACACGGTCGCATGCATGCCGCCGAGGGGTCAGGAACTGTCGCCGAGGTGGGCCGCAGCCGACAGTTTGCGACCACTCGCCGGACGTGAGCGGGGTGTCGTGACCGTTCGCGGCTGCCGGGCGGGAGGCCCGTGGCGGGGCCGACCCGTGCCTCCCGTCCGCCGTGTGGTCGCGACACGTCGCGTGTGCGCCGCCGAGGGGTCAGGAACTGTCGCCGACGCGGGCCGCAGCCGACATTTCGCGACCACTCGCCGCACGCCGCACGCCCCAGACGGACAGGAGGCACGGTGCCAGCCGGCACCGTGCCTCCTGTCCGTCAGCGGGTGACGGCTACTGCTGGGGCCGCCACGGCCCCTCGCCACCGGCGGTGCCGCCGTCCTTGCCGTCCTTGCGCTCACGGCGGCGGAGGTACTGCTCGAACTCCTGGGCGATGGCGTCGCCCGAGGCCTCGGGGGAGTCGACGGTGTCGCGCGCCTGCTCGAGCTGCCCGATGTAGGACGCCATGTCCTCGTCGTCGGCAGCGAGGGCGTCGATGCCCTCTTCCCACTCGGTGGCGTCGTCGAGCAGCGAGCCACGGGGCACCGTGACGTCAGTGAGCTCCTCGATCTTGTCGAGCAGCGAGAGCGTGGCCTTGGGCGAGGGCGAGTTGTGCACGTAGTGCGGCACCGAGGCCCACAGGGACAGCGTGGTCAGGCCGGCCTTGTCCATCGCGTCGGCGAGGACCCCGAGGATGCCCGTCGGGCCCTCGTACGAGGACTTGTCGACGTCGAAGGCGGCGCGGACCCCGGCGTTCTCGCTCGACACGAACACCGAGATCGGCCGGGTGTGCGGGACGTCGGCGAGCATCGCACCGACGAAGACGACGGCGTCGATCGAGTAGACGTCCGCCAGGTCGATGATCTCCGAGCAGAAGCCCCGCCAGGTGCGCGAGGGTTCCGGGCCGACGAGGACGAAGACGTCGCGGTCGGTGGGGGAGCCGGTGGCGCCGATGACCGGACGCCCCTCGGCACCGGGTCCGTGCAGCACGATCCGGGGCCACTGCACGCCGCGGTCGCCGTTGTCGTCGGTGCCGACGGTGGGCCGGTTGAACTGGTAGTCGACGTACCGCTCGCCGTCGAGCTCACGCAACTCGTCGAGGCCGAGCGACTCGACGATGCGACGCGCCAGACCGCTCGCGGCCTCGCCGGCGTCGTTCCAGCCCTCGAAGGCGACGACGAGCAAGCGACCGTCGCTGAAGGGGGAGTGCTGTGGCACGGAGCGGACCTCCTGGTGGTGGAGCGGAGCGGGGCGGGAGCGATGCCCCCGGCCGGACACGATTCAGGCATCCACTGTAGGCCCAGGGGGTGTCGACGCACGCGCGCGTCCGCGCCCAGCGGAACGGCCCCGGTAGACTCGTCGCCCGTGACCGCGCATCCTCCTGCCCTCGTCCCGCCCGCAGCCGTGCTGTGGGACATGGACGGCACGATCATCGACACCGAGCCGATCTGGCAGCGGTCCCAGGTCGACCTGACGAACCGCTACGGCGCCGAGTGGACGGAAGCGGACGGCCTGTCCCTGGTGGGCAGCGGTCTCGAGCGCTCCGGTGAGCTCCTGCGCGCCAAGGGCGTCGACATGGAGGTCGAGGAGATCATCCAGTGGATGACCGACTACGTCATGGAGCACCTGCGCGCCGGTGAACTGCCCTGGAGGCCGGGTGCCCGTGAGCTCGTCGAGGAGCTCCACGCCCGCGGCATCCCGACCGCCCTGGTCACGATGTCCCGTCGCAAGATGGCGCTCGTCGCCGCCGAGGCCCTGGGCGAGCGCGGCTTCCGCGTCGTCGTGGCCGGCGACGACGTCGACCGCCCGAAGCCGTTCCCGGACGCGTACCTGTCCGCCGCGGCGCAGCTCGGCGTCGAGCCCACCGCGTGCGTCGCGATCGAGGACTCCGCCACCGGCGTCGCGTCTGCCGTCGCCTCCGGCGCCGTCACGGTGGCCGTCGAGCACATCGTCCCGCTGTCCGAGATCGCCGGCGGCGACGTGCACCTGACCACCCTGGCTGGGGTCGACGTCGACCGTCTGGTCGAGTTGACGACGCCAGCACTGGCCGCACGGGCTGCGCACTCTGGAGGCGCGGTGCCGGACCCGGCGCACGCTGCGGACACCGAAGGGGTCACCCGATGAGCCACACCGACGACGCACGCGACGAGGCGGACGCGAGCAGCGCCTCCAGTCCGACCGCGGACCCGACCGCAGCCCTCCCGCACACCGCGGGCGGCGCACCGCACACGCCGCCGCGCGGCCCGTTCCGGGCCGGCGACCGCGTCCAGCTGACCGGTCCGAAGGGCAAGCTCACGACGCTGTCGCTCGAGACCGCGGGTGAGTACCACACGCACCGCGGGGTGCTGCGGCACGACGACGTCATCGGCCAGCCCGACGGCTCCGTCATCCGGGCGAGCACCGGTGACGAGTACCTCGCGCTCCGTCCGCTGCTCAACGACTACGTGATGTCGATGCCGCGTGGCGCCGCGATCGTCTACCCGAAGGACGCGGCGCAGATCGTGGCCTTCGCGGACGTCTTCCCCGGGGCCCGCGTGGTCGAGGCCGGCGTCGGCTCGGGGGCGCTGTCGCTGTTCCTGCTCCGCGCGATCGGCCCGACCGGGCAGCTGCAGTCGTTCGAGCGCCGCGAGGAGTTCGCGGCGATCGCGAAGGGCAACGTCGGCACCTTCCTCGGCGCAGTCCCGGACAACTGGTCCGTCACCGTCGGTGACCTGGTCGAGTCGCTGCCCGACGCGACCGAGCCGCAGAGCATCGACCGGGTCGTGCTCGACATGCTCGCGCCGTGGGAGTGCGTGGACGCCGCGGCCGACGCCCTCGTGCCCGGCGGACTCATCGTCTGCTACGTCGCGACCGTCACGCAGCTGTCCCGCACGGCCGAGGCCCTGCGCGACACCGGGCGCTTCACCGACCCGATGCCGAGCGAGACCCTGGTGCGTACCTGGCACGTCGAGGGCCTCGCCGTCCGCCCGGACCACCGCATGGTCGGGCACACCGGGTTCCTCATCACGGCACGACGCCTGGCCGACGGCACCGTGCTGCCGAACCTGAAGCGCCGCGCGGGCAAGGCGGAGTTCTCGGACGAGGACATCGAGGCCTGGACCCCCGGCGCCGTGGGCGAGCGGGCGACGAGCGACAAGAAGCTCCGCAAGGTCGCCCGGCAGTCGGCGGCGCAGGCGCGCAAGGTCGCGGCGGCCGAGGCGTCGTCGGCGGCGGATGGTGCTGCGGCGCCGTCCGAGGCCGTCGAGGACGAACGGTAGGCTGACGGCGTGCCCGTCCTGCATCGAACGGAAAGAGGGTCCGTGCGCACCATCCCCGCACTCCTGGTCACCATCGGTCTCGCGGTGTCCCTCACCGCCTGCGCCTCGAACGGTGCCGGCACCACGCCCTCGAGCTGTGCCGCTCCCGGCGCCGCGTCCGAAGCGGTGACCGCCACCGGCAAGTTCGGCTCGGAGCCGAAGGTCAACGTGCCGAAGGGCCTGACCACCAAGGGCACCCAGGTGTCCGTGCTGCAGCAGGGTTCCGGTCGCACGATCGACGACGGCACCCCCGTCCTGGTCGAGTACACCCTGGTCGACGGCTCCACGGGGCAGGTCGCCCAGACGAGCGGCTACTCGGGCCAGACGGCACCGATCACCGCCGGTGCGAGCAACTACGGGGCCCTCGGCGCCTCGCTGCAGTGCGCCCGCGTCGGCGACCGCCTGGCGGTGGCCCTGCCGAAGAGCGCCCTGAGCAGCACCGGCGGCACCGCTGGGAGCTCGTCGTCGAAGAAGACCGAGGACGCCGTCATCGCCGTCATCGACGTCAAGCGCGCGTTCGACGCCCGTGCCACCGGCACCCCGCAGCTCGCCGGCGACAAGATGCCGGCCGTGGTGCTCGCACCCTCCGGCGCCCCCGGCATCACGATCCCGTCGTGGAGCGCGCCGAAGTCGAACGAGACGCACCTGCTCCGCAAGGGCGACGGTCGCGAGCTCACCGCGAAGGACACCGCGGTCATCAAGTACACCGCCGTCACCTGGGGTGCCGACCCGTCCGTCGCCGGCTCCAGCTGGACCGACGGTTCCGGCGCGCAGGCCATCCCGCTCACCAAGGGCCAGGTCGACGAGGGCGTCCGGACCGCCATCGTCGGGCACCACGTCGGCGACCAGGTCCTGGCCATCGTCAACCAGCAGGGGACCGCGTACGCGTACGTGATCGACGTCCTCGGGGCGATCTCGAACTGACCCGGTCCGACCGTCCACGGACCGCGGCGCGGGTGCACTCCGGTGCACCCGCGCTGCCGTAGGATCGGCTCGTGCCAGCGACCCGTGTGCCCCGTGTGCCCGCCGAGGAGCGGCTGTTCAGCCTCGTGCTCGCGCTGCTCTCGACGGAGTCCGGGCTGACCAAGGCCGAGATCCTGGCCAACGTGCAGGGGTACCGGCAGCGGTTCTCGACCGGTGGCGACAACGCCTCGCTCGAGCGCCAGTTCGAACGCGACAAGGACGACGTCCGCGAGCTCGGCATCCCCCTCGAGACCATCGAGACCCCGGGTGCCGCGGGCAACAACCAGACGCTCCGGTACCGGATCCCGAAGGGTGAGTACGACCTGCCCGTCGACGTCCGCTTCACCCCGGACGAATCCGCGCTGCTGTCCCTGGCCGCGATGGCCTGGCGCGAAGGCGCACTGTCCGCCGACTCCCGCCGTGGCCTGCTGAAGGTCCGCTCGGCCGGCGCCGAGGACGACGACGGTGCCCTGCAGCTCGGGGTCGATGCGTACGCCCCGCGGCTCCGGGCTCGGGATGCGTCCTTCGAGCCGCTCCGTTCCGCGCTCGACCGCGGCGCCGCAGTTCGCTTCGACTACATCACCCCGGGGCAGCACGACGCCCGTCGGCGCGAAGTGGCTCCACTCGCCCTGGTGCAGCACGGCGGCCGGTGGATGCTCGCCGCCCACGAGTTCGCGACGGACTCGGACAAGAACTACCTGCTGGCCCGCATCGTCGGACCCGTCACCCAGTACGAGGTCGGGCAGCACACCGCTCCCGTCGGCGCGGGGGAGCGCACCCTCGCCGAGCTCGAGCGGATCTGGGCCGAGCGCACCGCGCGCATCGCCGTGACGCCGGGTTCCGACGCCGAACGCCGACTCACCCGTCGCCGCGACACCGAGACCGACGCCGACGGCGCGCTCGTGCTGCACCACGTCGACCCGCAGATCCTCGCCGAGGAACTCGCCGCCTTCGGGCCCGAGGTCCGGGTGCTCGAGCCCGACGACCTGCGGTCGCGGGTCGACGAGCGCCTCCGCGCACTCGTGCGCGACCACACCGACGACGACCCTGCAGCAGCCCCCGGAGAGGACCCCGTTCGTGGCTGACGCCCAACCCCTGCAGGCGCAGGACAAGCTCGCGTTCCTGCTCGCCCTGGTGCCGTACCTGATCGACCGCGAGCGAGTCTCGGTGGCCGAGGCCGCTCGGCACTTCGGTGTGCCCGAGGCCCGCATCCGGCGTGCCGTCGAACTCATCGCGGTGTCCGGGGTTCCCGGCGAGACGATGCAGTACCAGCACGGCGACCTGTTCGACATCGCCTGGGACGACTTCGACCAGAACGACATGATCGTGCTGACCAACCTCGTGGCGATCGACGACTCACCGCGGCTGTCCGCTCGTGAGGCCTCGGCACTCATCGCGGGCCTGCAGTACCTGTCCGCGCTGCCCGAAGCCGCCGACCGTGACGCCATCCGCGCGCTGATGGCCAAGCTGTCCCGCGGTGCCGGGGGAGCGGCGTCGACCGTCGCCGTCGGGCAGGACCTGCACGACGTCGCCCTCGCCACCATCCGGCGGGCGATGTCCGACGGCCGCGGCCTGGTCTTCGAGTACGCCGGACCGCGCACCCAGGGCGGCACCCGACGGGTCGACCCGCTCCGGGTCGAGTCCATCGACACCGACTGGTACCTGCGCGCGTGGGACCTCGACCGGCAGGCACTCCGGACGTTCCGGCTCGACCGGATGTCCGAGGCGCGGGTCGACGACCGCCCGGCCGAGAAGACGATCGACCAGGTCGTCATCCCGGACACGCTGTTCCAGCAGGCCGCCGACGATGTCATCGTCACGGTGGAACTCGACTCGACGTCGCTGCCCCTGGTCGCCGACTTCCTGTCCGACACCGCCGACGCGCCCGACGGTGACGGTCGTGTGCGCATCCGGCTCGCGGCGTCGCACGGGTTCGATGGGGTGGTCCGGCTCGTCGCCGGGTTGCCTGGTCGTGCCGTGGTGCTCGACCCGCCCGCCGCTCGTGACGCCGTGCGCGACTTCGCGGCCGCGGCCCTCGCCGCCGGCTGACGTCTGCCGCTGCGGCCCGTTCGAGCACTGCACGTTCCGACCGGGTACGCCCGATCCCGCCAGGTATGCCTGATCCCGCCAGGTATGCCTGATCTCGCCAGGTATGCCTGATCTCGCCAGGTACGCCTGATCTCGCACGGTACGCCCGATCTCGCACGGTACGCCCGATCTCGCACGGTACGCCCGATCTCGCACGGTGGACCTCGGGTACCTGGTCGTTCCGGGCGTAGCTGGTGTGATCTTCCGACCCGGTATGCCCGTTCCCGCCAGGTACGCCCGACCTCGTACGGTGGACCTCGGGTACCTGGTCGTTCCGGGCGTAGCTGGTGTGATCTTCCGACCAGGTACGCCCGTTCCCGCCAGGTATGCCCGATCTCACCAGGTACGCCCGATGTCGCAGGCACGCCCGATCCCGCCGGTGAAGCTCGGGTAGCTGGTCGTTCCGGGCGTACCTGGTGTGATCTTCCGACGCGGTATGCCCGTTCCCGCCAGATATGCCCGAACCCGCCAGGTATGCCCGATCTCGCACGGCACGCCCGATCTCGCACGGCGGACCTCGGGTACCTGATGGTTCCGGGCCTACCTGGTGTGTTGCTCCGACCAGGTACGCCCGATCTCGCCAGGTACACCCGATCCCGCCCGCTCGCCACACGCCCGCCCGCCACCCACCCGCCACGCGGCCGCACCGACCCCCGGCGGACTGTCGGTCCCGACCCCGTAAGATCGAGCACATGGCTTCGACGACCGCGCGCGGGCGAGCGAAGCGGCAGGGGCGCCAGAAGACCGACGCCGAAGGCCGCATGTCGCTCGGGCAGCACCTCATCGAGCTGCGCAACCGTCTCTTCCGCGCAGTCGTGGCGATCGTCGTCGGTGCGATCGGCGGCTGGTTCCTCACCCCGTGGGTGCTCGACGCGCTCCGGGCACCGGTGACCGAGCTCGCCAAGGTCGGCGGACACACGGCCGAGCTGAACTTCCCGATGATCACCGGGGCGTTCGACCTCAAGCTGCAGATCGCAATCACCATCGGCGTCGTCATCGCAAGCCCGGTCTGGCTGTACCAGATCTGGGCGTTCATCGTGCCTGCGCTCGTCCGGCGCGAGCGGCAGTACGTCTGGGGCTTCCTCGGCACCGCGATCCCGTTGTTCTTCGCCGGGTGCTACTTCGGGTGGTACATCCTGCCGCACGTGGTCGGCATCCTCGGCAGCTTCGTGTCGAGCCAGGACACCTCGATCGTCGATGCGAAGGCGTACTACGACTTCGTCATCAAGCTCATCGTCGCGGTGGGCATCGCGTTCGTGCTGCCGGTGTTCATCGTGCTGCTGAACTTCGTCGGGGTGCTGTCGGCCTCCGCGATCATCAAGAGCTGGCGCGTCGCGATCCTCTGCATCCTGGTCTTCTGCGCCATCGTCACGCCGAGTGCCGACGTCATCTCGATGTTCCTGCTGGCCATCCCGATGACCGTGCTGTACGTCGCGGCCTGCTTCATCGCGTGGATCCACGACCGCCGTCTGGCCAAGCGCCAGGCGAAGCTCGACGAGGAGTACGACCTGTGAGTGGCACGAGTGCGGCCGAGCGGTTCGCCGCGGCCAAGGTGCGCAACCGGTCGCGCAACCTCGAGCTCTTCCGGACGGACCTGCGGTTCGACCTCGACCCGTTCCAGTTCGCCGCCTGCGACTCGCTCGACCAGGGCCGCAGCGTCCTGGTCGCCGCCCCGACCGGAGCCGGCAAGACGATCGTGGCCGAGTTCGCCATCTGGCTCGCCATGCGCCAGCCGACGGCGAAGGTCTTCTACACGACGCCGATGAAGGCGCTCAGCAACCAGAAGTACGCCGAGCTCGTCGACGTCTACGGCGAGTCCGAGGTCGGGCTGCTCACCGGCGACACGAACGTGAACCCCCGCGCCCGCGTCGTCGTGATGACGACCGAAGTGCTCCGGAACATGATCTACGCCGACTCGGACCTGCTCGACGACCTCGCCTGGGTGGTCCTCGACGAGGTGCACTACCTCGCCGACCGGTTCCGCGGTGCCGTGTGGGAAGAGGTCATCCTGCACCTCCCGACCGAGGTCCGCCTGGTCTCGCTCAGCGCCACGGTGTCCAACGCCGAGGAGTTCGGCGACTGGCTGCAGACCGTCCGCGGCGACACGGACGTCATCGTCTCCGAAGACCGTCCGGTGCCGCTCGAGCAGCACGTCCTGGTCGGTTCGAAGATGGTCGACCTCTTCGACTCGAGCGGTGCCGCGGCGACGAACCGCGTGAACCCGGAACTGCTCCGCATGGTCGGCGGCGGTTCCCGGAGCGAGCGGAACGGCGGCGGCCACCGCGGCCGGCGCGGTCGAGGTGGCTACCCCGAGCGTCGCGGGCCCCGCACCGAGAAGGTGCACCGCGAGCAGATCGCGCACATGCTCGACGAGCGGATGCTCCTGCCCGCGATCTTCTTCGTGTTCAGCCGCAACGGCTGCGACCAGGGCGTCCGCAACGTCCTGCGCTCGGGCCTGTCCCTGACGACGGTGCAGGAGCGCAACGAGATCCGCGAGACGGCGGAGTACCACTGCCGCACCCTGCTCGACGAAGACCTGGCCGTCCTCGGCTACTGGGAGTGGCTCGAGGGGCTCGAGCGAGGGGTCGCGGCGCACCACGCCGGCCTGCTCCCCGCCTTCAAGGAGGTCGTCGAGAACCTCTTCCAGCGCAAGCTCCTGAAGGTCGTGTTCGCCACCGAGACCCTGGCGCTCGGCGTGAACATGCCGGCGCGCACCGTCGTGCTCGAGAAGCTCGAGAAGTTCAACGGCGAAGCCCGTGTGCCGATCACCCCGGGGGAGTACACGCAGCTCACCGGTCGTGCCGGTCGTCGTGGCATCGACGTCGAGGGGCACTCGGTCATCCAGTGGACCGACGGACTCGACCCGCAGGCCGTCGCGTCGCTGGCCAGCCGCCGCACGTACCCGCTCAACTCGTCGTTCAAGCCGACCTACAACATGGCCGTCAACCTGATCGACCAGTTCGGCCGGCAGCGCACGCGCGAGGTCCTCGAGACGTCGTTCGCCCAGTTCCAGGCCGACCGGTCGGTGGTCGACCTCGCTCGCAAGGTCCGCTCGCAGCAGGAATCGCTCGACGGCTACCGCGAGGCGATGCAGTGCCACCTCGGCGACTTCACCGAGTACTCGGCACTCCGCCGTGAGCTCTCCGACCTCGAGCGCACGAACGTGCCCGGCGGTCGCGAGGCGTCGCACGGCGCCCGCCAGGAACGCCAGGCCGCGATCACGGCGGTCCGCCGCCAGCTGCAGCGCCACCCCTGCCACGCCTGCCCGGAACGCGAGGCACACGCCCGCTGGTCCGAGCGCTGGTGGAAGCTCAAGCGTGCCAACGACAAGCTCGTCCAGCAGATCCGGTCCCGCACGGGCGCCGTCGCCACGACGTTCGACCGTGTCACCGAGGTCCTGCTCGAGCTCGGCTACCTGGTGGATGCCGGCAACGGCGAAGCCACGGTGGCAGCGGGCGGCCGTCGCCTGCAGCGCATCTACGGCGACCGCGACCTGCTGGTCGCCGAGTGCCTCGAGGCGGGGGTCTGGAAGGACCTCACCCCGGCACAGCTCGCCGCCATGGCCGCGACGATCATCTACCAGCCCCGCCGCGAGGACGCGCCCGGCACGGAGCACGCCCTGCCCCGCGGTGCGTTCCGCCCTGCGCTCGACGAGACACTGACGATCTGGTCGCGCCTCGACGACATCGAGCGTGCGGCGCGCCTGGCCGGTTCGCAGCCCCCGACCCCGGCGATGGCCGTCGGCATGTTCCGCTGGGCCTCGGGTTCGGCCCTCGACGACGTCCTCCGCACCCTCGACCTGCCGGCCGGCGACTTCGTGCGCTGGTCGAAGCAGGTCATCGACCTGCTCGACCAGATCCGGAACGCCGGCGACGACGAACTCGCCCAGACCGCCCGACGGGCGACGGACGCGGTTCGCCGCGGCATCGTCGCCTACGCGGCGGTCTGACGGGAGGCCCGGTGCCGGTTCCGGAGACCAGTGTGCGCGGGCTGCCCGCTCCCGTAGGCCGCGGGGCGGTCGCGACCGGTCCGTTCGCCGCGTTGCCGCTGGGCGCCGCGCTGCCGTTGGCCGTCATCGGCGGGATCCTCTTCGCGCTCGCGTTCCCGTCGCCCGGGTGGTGGTTCCTCGCCTACCCGGCTCTCGCCTGCATGCTGCTCGCGGTGGTGGGGCAGCGGGCGCGGCGTGCGGCGTGGATCGGTTACCTCGCCGGCGCGGCGTTCTGGATCCCGGCCATCTCGTGGGCCGGTCGTTACCTGGGCCCGGTCCCGTGGTTCGCACTCGCCCTGCTCGAAGCCGCGTTCTTCGCGCTCGGCAGCGTCGCCATCGCCCTGGCGTACCGCTGGGTCGCCCGTGTGGTGCCCTCGACCGCCGGACGCGTGTGGGGCCTCCCGGCCGTCGTCGCCGCACTCTGGACCGGACGCGAGTGGTTCTCGGGGAGCTGGCCGTACGGTGGTTTCGCCTGGGGGCGGGTGGGCCTGTCGCAGTCGCAGGGGCCGTTCACGCACCTGGCCGCGTACGTGGGCGTCCTCGGGCTGACGTTCATCGTCGTGTACTGCGTCGCTGTCGTGGTGTCGCTCGCGCTCGTGGCACCCCGTGTGCCGGGCGTGACGCTCCGGCTGCCCGTGCGGGTGGCCACGGCGGGGCTGCTCATCGCGGCGGTCCTGGCCGTGCCGGCGTGGCCGACCGCGACGAGCGGCACGATCCGGGTCGAGTCGGTGCAGGGCAACGGTCCCGCGGGCTACTTCGACCGTGCGGAGCCCGGCGACGTCCTGGCCGCGCAGGTCGCGGCGACGGACGTGGACGCGAAGGGTGTGGACCTGGTCGTGTGGCCCGAGGCAGGTGCGGAGTACGACCCGCGGCAGCAGCCGGTCATCGCCTCCGCCCTCGACTCGGTGGTCGACTCGCTCGACGCCCCGATCGTCGCGGGTGCCATCACGCAGACCCCGTCGGGGGTGCTGCACAACACGTCGTTCGTGTGGACCGCGGACGGCTGGCAGTCGTCCTACGACAAGAAGCGTCCGGTGCCGTTCGGCGAGTACGTGCCCGACCGCTGGTTCTTCTCCAAGCTCGCACCGTCGCTGATCGGTCTGCTGCAGCGCGACTACACGCCGGGGACGAAGCCGAACGTGCTCTCCGTCGCGGGCATCCGTGCCGGCATCTCGATCTGCTTCGACATCGTCGACGACGGGCTGACCGCCGACATGGTGCGCGGGGGAGCACAGGTGATCCTCGCGCAGACGAACAACGCCGACTTCTCGGGCACCGACGAGAACCTGCAGCAGCTCGAGATCGCGCGGATGCGGGCCGTCGAGACCGGCCGGTCGCTCGTGAACATCTCGACCGTCGGAGCGTCGCAGGTCATCGACCCGAGCGGCCGCACGATCGACCGGGTGCCGGAGTACACCGCGACGTCGATGGTGACCGACGTGCCGCTCGGCACGTCCACCACCCCGGCGTCGATCCTGTCCGGCTCGATCACGCTCCTGCTCTCCCTCGGCGGGCTCCTCGTGCTCCTCGCCTGCGCACCCTGGGGCCGTCGCACCCGCTCCTGATCGGGCCCGCCGCGCCCAGCCACTGGGAACGGACTGTGAATGCGCCGGTACGGGATTGATGGGGCGTGGGACAGTGTTGTGGAGGGCAGACGAGCGAGAGGAGCACACACATGGCTGATCGGAGTCTCCGCGGCATGCGGCTCGGGAGTCAGAGTCTCCAGAGCGAAGAGGGCGTCGAGCTCTCAGATCGCAAGCGCGCGGTCTACCAGACGGATTCGGGTGAGACGTTCGACATCGTCTTCTCGGCCGATGCGGACGTCCCCCAGACCTGGTCGGAGCCGCGCTCCGGTCGCGAGGGCCGCCTGCTCGGCGACGACGGGATCCCCGTCGAGGTCGCCGAAGAGGACGTGAAGGCACCCCGCACCCACTGGGACATGCTGCTCGAGCGCCGCTCGCGCGAGGAACTCGAGGAGCTCCTCGAAGAGCGCCTGCAGGTCCTCCGCGCACGACGCGGCGCCTGACACCACCGAACACACGACGACGCCCGCCCCGGTTCCCGGGGCGGGCGTCGTCGTTCGTTGGTGCCGGAGCGTCAGCGCCGACCGGAGCCGTCGCTGGTGCGGTGACCGGAGGCATCGTCGCCCGGCGTGGGCGGAGTGTCGGCGACCTGTTCAGCGGTCGCGTCGTCGGCCGCCGCGAGGTGTGCGTCGACACTGCGGTTCGACTCCGCCAGGCGCGCGTCGAGGTCGGACTCGGGGACGATGTCCGCGGCGGTGGCGTCCGCACGCGGCATCGTGGTGTCCGCCGCTGCGGTGTTCGCCAGACTCTCGTTCGCGAGCTTCGAGATCCGGGACAGGAAGTCCGTGCCACCGGCGCCGCCGGCGACCGGACCGGCGCCGCCACCGCGGCTGGCGCTGAAGCCCTTCGCGATGCCGGACAGCGCCTCGGTGAACTCGCTCGGGATCATCCAGAGCTTGTTCGAGGTGCCCTCGGCGATCTTCGGCAGGGTCTGCAGGTACTGGTAGGACAGCAGCTTCTCGTCCGGGTCACCCGTGTGGATGGCTTCGAACACGGTCGCGATGGCCTGGGCTTCACCCTCGGCACGGAGCACCTGTGCCTTGGCGTCACCCTCGGCGGCCAGGATCGCGGCCTGCCGCTGCCCCTCGGCCTCGAGGATCTGGGACTGCTTGGTGCCCTCGGCCTGGAGGATCGCGGCACGACGGCTGCGCTCGGCACGGAGCTGCTGCTCCATCGCGTCCTGGATGGACACGGGCGGCTCGATCGCCTTGAGCTCGACTCGGCCGACGCGGATGCCCCACTTGCCCGTGGCTTCGTCGAGGACGACGCGGAGCTGGCCGTTGATGTTGTCGCGGCTGGTCAGTGCCTCTTCGAGGTTCAGGCCACCGACGACGTTGCGGAGCGTGGTGGTGGTGAGCTGCTCGACGGCGCCGAGGTAGTTCGCGATCTCGTACGTCGCGGCGCGGGCGTCGGTCACCTGGAAGTAGACGACCGTGTCGATCGAGACCACGAGGTTGTCCTCGGTGATCACGGGCTGCGGCGGGAACGAGACGACCTGCTCACGCATGTCGAGCAGCGGCCGCAGGCGGTCGATGAACGGGACGAGAAGGTTCAAGCCCGGGTTGAGGGTCTTGTGGTACTTGCCGAGTCGTTCGACGACGCCCGCGGTGGCCTGCGGGACGATCCGGATCGCCTTCGCCAGGACGACGATCACGAAGATGACGACGACGAGGACGAGCACGAGCAGTGCGATCGTCCCCGGGGAGATGCTGGTCACGAGGTGGCCCTTTCTGCGAGGCGCACGACCGCGGTCGACCCCTCGATCGACTCGACGACCACGGGGGTCCCGAGTGGCGGTGTGCGGTCGACGGAGCCCGCGGCGAACCGCGCGCTCCAGGTCTCGCCGTTGGCCAGGCGCACCTGACCAGGACTGGAGGAGGTGAAGGCGACCGCGACCGTGCCGGCGAGCCCGATGAGCCCCTCGACGTTGGTGCGGTGCGGGTCGGCACCGCGGCCGAGCGCGACGAGCAGTCGCGGTCGGACGAGCGACAGCAGCACGAGGGCGGCCACCGCGGCGACGATGGCGGACAGCCACCACGGGGCGCCGAGCAACGCGGCGATCAACCCGCCGGCGGCACCCGCCGCAAGCATGATGAAGATGAAGTCGAGGGTGAAGATCTCGACCACGCCCAGGAGCAACACCAGGCCGATCCAGACGGTGCTCTGGATCCAATCGATTCCGTTCACGCGATCTCCCTCCCTCGGTCGCGCGCGGCGGCTCGCTGCGTCGCGACAGCCGGTACAACTCCGTTCAACATATCAGGGCCGTCCGACGGTCGTGCAGGCGATTGGTAGGCTCGGTGCGCCCGACCGGCCGGAACCAGACCTGGAGAACACGACTGTGAGCAACCCCCTCGCCCCCGGATCCCTCACCGACAAGCGCGCCGTCGTCACCGGTTCGTCCCGTGGCATCGGCGCCGACACCGTCGGGTACCTCGCCGAGGCCGGTGCGAAGGTCGTCGTGAACTACCGCAACAAGGCCAAGCGCGCGGAGCAGATCGCCGAGAAGATCGTCGAGGCGGGCGGCTCCGCCCTGGCCGTCGGCGCCGACCTCACCGAGCACGACTCCGTGCAGGCCCTCGTCGACACCGTCGTCCAGGAGTGGGGCGGCATCGACCTGCTCGTGCTCAACGCGTCGGGCGGAATGGAGTCCGGCGTCGGCGAGGACTACGCGCTCCGCCTGAACCGCGACGCCCAGGTCGACATGCTGCAGACCGCCGTGCCGCACATGCCCGCAGGGTCCCGTGTGGTGTTCGTCACGAGCCACCAGGCCCACTTCGTCGAGACCGCCGAGACGATGGACGAGTACGTCCCGGTCGCCAAGAGCAAGCGCGCCGGAGAACTCGCCCTCCGTGAGCTCATCCCGCAGCTCGAGGCCGCCGGCATCGAGTTCGTCGTCGTCTCCGGCGACATGATCGAGGGCACGATCACCGCGACGCTGCTGAACCGCCTGAACCCCGGCGCGATCGAGGGTCGTCGGCAGGAGGTCGGCAAGCTCTACAGCGTGTCCGAGTTCGCAGCCGAGATCGCCCTCGCCGCCGTCGAGCCGATCCCCGCCGACCACACCAAGCTGGTCGGCGACGTCAGCGGCTTCGTCGGCTAACGTCGGGCGGGTGACCGCCAAGCCCGGCCTGCGCCGCACCTCCCGCATCCTGCTGCTCGACCCCGAGGGCCGCGTGTTCCTGATGGACACGAATTCGCCCTCGTCGGACGGCGCCCACCGCTGGATCACGCCGGGTGGTGGGGTCGACCCGGGGGAGACCCACCGCGACGCCGCGATCCGCGAACTGCGCGAGGAGACCGGGATCGTCATCGACGAACCCGGCGAACCGGTGTGGTCCTGGGACTTCACGGTCGAGTGGGACCTCGCCGACCACGACCGCGGGCACGCCGAGTTCTACGTCGTCCGCACGCCCGGCTTCGAGCTGTCGGACGCCGAGTGGACCGATGACGAGCGCGTCGACATCCTCGCCTCGCGGTGGTGGACCGCCGACGAGCTCGACGCAACCGACGAGGAGTTCGAACCCGCCGAGCTGCCGGACCTGGTGCGCCGTCACGGCGCCTGAACACCGCACCACGGCCTGACGGCCGACCCGGGACCGGACGGGAGGCCCGTGGCGGCCCCGCCACGGGCCTCCCGTCGGTACGCTGACCCGCATGCACACCGATCCGGTCGACGACGACCCCACCGGCGCCGACGCGCACCCTGCCGACCGGCACGGCCGGATCCGGGTGCGCGGTGCCCGCGCGAACAACTTGCGCGACGTCGACGTGGACCTGCCGAAGCGGCGGCTCACGGTGTTCACCGGGGTCTCCGGCTCGGGCAAGAGCTCGCTCGTGTTCGGCACCGTCGCCGCCGAGTCGCAGCGGATGATCAACGAGACGTACAGCGCGTTCGTGCAGGGGTTCATGCCCTCGCTCGCGCGTCCGGACGTCGACCTGCTCGACGGCCTGACCACCGCGATCGTCGTCGACCAGGAGCGCATCGGCGCCGACCCGCGCTCCACCGTCGGCACCGCCACGGACGCGAACGCGATGCTGCGCGTGCTGTTCAGCCGACTCGGTCAGCCGCACATCGGGGGGCCGAACGCGTTCTCGTTCAACCTCGCCACCGTGACGGCCGGGGGAGCGATCACGGTGCAGAAGGGTGCGGACGCGAAGGCCCAGAAGGTCTCGTTCACACGGCTCGGCGGCATGTGCGCGGACTGCGAGGGCCGGGGGCTGGTGAACGACATCGACCTGACGCAGCTGTTCGACGACACGAAGTCGCTCGGGGACGGCGCCCTCACGATCCCCGGGTACGGGACCGACGGGTGGAACGTGCGGCTGTACGCCGAGTCGGGCTACTTCGACCGGGACACCCCGATCCGCGACTTCACCGAGCAGGAGCGGCAGGACTTCCTGTACCGCGAACCGACGAAGCAGAAGATCGCCGGCATCAACATGACCTACGAGGGGCTCGTGCACCGGGTCCGCCGATCGTTCCTGCAGAAGGACCGCGAGGCGATGCAGCCGCACATCCGGGCGTTCGTCGACCGCGCCGTGACCTTCACGACGTGTCCGGCCTGCGACGGGACCCGGTTGAACGACACCGCCCGCTCGTCGAAGATCGCGGGTCGCAGCATCGCCGACGTCTGCGCGATGCAGATCACCGACGCCGTCGCCTGGCTGCAGGGCCTGGACGACCCGGGGGTCGGGCCGTTGCTCGAGGGGCTCCGCGACCTGCTCGAGTCCTTCGTCGAGATCGGACTCGGCTACCTGTCGCTCGACCGCCCGACCGGCACGCTGTCCGGGGGAGAGGGACAGCGCGTGAAGATGGTGAAGCACCTCGGCTCCTCGCTCAGTGACGTCACGTACGTCTTCGACGAGCCGAGCACGGGGCTGCACCCGCACGACATCGAGCGGATGAACGAACTGCTCGTCCGGCTGCGCGACAAGGGCAACACCGTCCTGGTCGTCGAGCACAAGCCCGAGGTCATCGCGATCGCCGACCACGTCGTCGACCTCGGACCCGGTGCCGGTTCCGGCGGTGGGACGCTCTGCTACCAGGGGTCCGTCGACGGGCTGCGTGCGAGCGGGACCGTGACCGGTCAGCACCTGGACGACCGCGTGACCGTGAAGTCCGAGGTCCGTCGTCCGGACGGGGCGATCGCGATCCGCGGCGCCTCGGCCCACAACCTGCACGACGTCGACGTGGACGTCCCCACCGGGGTGCTCACCGTCGTGACGGGGGTCGCCGGCTCGGGCAAGAGCACGCTCATCCACGGGTCGCTGGCCCGGCGCGACGACGTGGTCGCCATCGACCAGAGCGGCATCCGTGGGTCACGGCGGAGCAACCCGGCGACCTACACCGGCCTGCTCGAGCCGATCCGCAAGGCGTTCGCGAAGGCCAACGGCGTCAAGCCCGCGCTGTTCAGCGCCAACTCGGAGGGCGCCTGCCCGGCGTGCAACGGTGCCGGTGTCGTGTACACCGACCTCGGCATGATGGCGGGCGTCGCGAGCCCCTGCGTCGAGTGCGACGGCAAGCGGTTCGACCAGTCCGTGCTCGGGTACCACCTGGGCGGGAAGGACATCAGCGAGGTCCTCGGCATGTCCGTCGCCGACGCGCTGGCGTTCTTCGCAGCGGGGGAGTCCGCACTGCCGGCCGCCCACACGATCCTCGCCCGGCTCGCCGACGTGGGGCTCGGCTACCTGACGATCGGACAGCCGCTCACCACGTTGTCCGGGGGAGAGCGGCAGCGGCTCAAGCTCGCGACGCACCTCGGTGACCAGGGCGGCGTGGTGGTGCTCGACGAGCCGACCGCGGGCCTGCACCTGGCCGACGTCGAGCAGTTGCTCGGCCTGCTCGACCGGCTCGTCGACGCCGGCCGGACGGTCGTCGTGATCGAGCACCACCAGGCCGTGATGGCGCACGCCGACTGGATCATCGACCTCGGGCCGGGCGCCGGGCACGACGGTGGACGGATCGTGTTCGAGGGGACGCCCGCTGCACTCGTGGCGGCGCGGTCGACGCTGACCGGGCAACACCTCGCGGCGTACGTCGGAGCCTGAGCCGGGGGACAGGCTCGGGCGGCGAATCTGGGCACCAGCCGTGTGTGAGGACTACCGTTCTGACTGACGCTCACGATCGGCTCCCCGGCCTGGATCGGCGTCCTGACCAGAAGGAGCTCCACCATGTCCAACCCCGGCAACGTGCCCGCGCAGTCGAACACCTTCGCCATCGTCTCCCTGGTGCTCGGCATCATCGGGACCTTCGGCGGCATCTTCATCGCCATCATCGGTGTGGTGGCGGGCATCGTCGGTCTGGTGCTCGGCATCCTCGCGCGGAAGCGCGGTGGCAGCCGGGGAATGATCCTCGCGGGCATCATCCTGTCGATCGTCGCCATCGTCGTCGGGATCATCGGCTACATCGCCACCGCGGTCCTCCTCAACCAGGCGTGAGCCAAAGCCCGCCTGGCGCGCCTGCATCGTGAGCAGCAATGGTCGAGCCCAGCGGATGGACTCGACCATTGCCGCTCACCAAACGTCTCGGGCGTCGAGCTTGCAGCTGTTCAGGAACGCGGGCGTACCGTCCGGCGCATGAGCTACAGCCAGCCTGACCCAGCCGAAGAGACCACCCAGAGCGAGTCGCCGGAGCAGCCCGACACCGACCAGGACACCCTGGAGGAACAGGGCGGCGAGCCGGCGGCGCTCGAGATCGACGCCGACGACGTCCCGACGAAGCCTGCCGACTGACGCCGTCGTCATCCAGCGAGCAGAAGAGGTCGAGTCCGTGCAGCGGACTCGACCTCTTCTGCTCACGAAGCATCTCCGCCGGAGCGCCGATAATGCATATTATGTCAACTCAACCCGTTAATATTCAACCAGATGAAAGACGTGCTACCGGCGGGATGAGAGCGTGGCTACCCTGCGGCTTTTGCTCGTATACGAGCGTCCGTTGCCCCTTGACGGTAACAAAGTCCGGTCTGTGACTCGCGGCCCCCGGGTCCAACATGCCGACCTGATCCAACTGCTTGCGCGGATCGTTCGGAAGACGCATGATTCTCGCATCCGATGAAAGGAACGAGATGGCTGTCGACGACCGCGGGCTGTTCGTGATTGACGCCCATCGGGTGCCCATGCTGCGTCCCGACGCGCAGACGTTCGAAGAGATGCTCGTCGGATGGCGAAACCAACAGCTGTCTCGGAACCTTTCGCTCACAACAGCCGATCAGCGCGAGTCGTTGATCAGGCTGTTCGTGGACCATGCGGGCAGCTACCCCTGGGACTGGACGATCGCGTCGGTGGACGAGTTCTTCGCAGACCGTCGGTCGGTTCACCACAACGTGCAGTCCACGATCCGCGGCTACCAGAACTCCTTGAAGCTGTTCTGTGACTACGTCTGCGATCCCGCTTACGGGTGGATCGACCGGTGCTTGGAACTTTTCGGGACGCATCCTGTTCGCGTGCTCACCGACTGGAATGCCGCGCGCCACGTGCAGGATGTTGAGCATGGCGGCACCAGACGTGCGTTCACACGAGGCGAGCTGCAGGCGCTCTTCGACTTCGCCGATGACGAAACGGAGCGGATCGCGCGTCTCGGACGCAAGGGCTGGATAGCAGCTTTCCGGGACGCGACGGTGTTGAAAACCGCGTACCTGTTCGGTCTTCGCCTGAACGAGGTACGCCACCTCCAGGTCGTTGACTTTACCCGGAATCCGCACGCGCCGGAGTTCAACAAGTACGGGCATCTCAACGTCCGGTTTGGCAAGGCGATGAAGGGCTCCGGGTACAAACAGCGCAACGTGCTCGCCGTACGTCCATGGGGCTCCGAGGTCCTGGCGGACTGGGTCGAGCGGAGCGTCCACTATCGGGGCGAGTCCCTCGACCTGTTCCCGACCGAACGCCGGAGCCTGGTGTCCGGGGCGACGCTGCAGGCGCGCTTCCGACGCTACCGCTCCGAGCTCGGTCTAGGAGGCGAACTCACGTTCCACTCGCTCCGCCGCTCGTACGTGAGCCATCTCATCGAGGACGGATTCGACGCCTTGTTCGTGCAGCAACAGGTGGGACACGAATACGCTTCCACCACGGCGATCTACACCGACGTCTCGAGCGACTACCGAACGTCGACGCTGCGCGCCGTGTTGGACGGCATGATTGAGGATGCCCTTCATCCGACGGCGGGAAGCTCATGAAACGCGACACTGACTACACCTGGCACCTGGCCGAGTTGATGGCGCGGAACAAGATGCACAACTCCACCGACCTCGCCCCCCATCTAGCCGAACGCGGAATCAACCTGTCCTCGGCCCAGATCTGGCGGCTCGTCAAGCAGCGCCCGGAGCGAATCTCGCTGCCGGTCCTCGCCGCAATCTGCGATGTCTTCCACTGCTCCCCCGCTGAGCTGATCACGGTCACTGCGGAGGATGCGGCCCTCGCGAAGGTTGTCAACGCCAGACCCCGGCAGGATCCCGCCAGCGACAAAGTCCGACCACGGCGCGCGCGAGTGACCCCCGATGACTGAGAAAAATCCACGTCGAGGACGCGGTCGACCGCCCGGGCCCGGAGTCGTGCTCTGCCCTCGCTGCCGCGAGATGGTGCCACGGGTCAAGTACAGCTTCCCCGAGGGCCGCATCTGCGGCCGCTGCTTCGACACTGCCACTCACACCCACGGCCTCTGCCCCGCGTGCGGAGTGGATCGGCTGCTTCCCGGCTTGAACTCGCAGGGCGCTCCGATCTGTGCGGATTGCGCCGAGATTCGGACGTCGTTTCGATGCACGGTCTGCGGGCAGGAAGGCGCGTTGAAACGCGCCGGCCAGTGCGAGACCTGCGTGAATCGCTCCGACCTGAACGCCTACCTTCGTCTCGATGCCCCCGACGCCGACCCGCGGCTAGTTCGGCTCCGTGAACGCCTACTCGGCGCGGATCGGCCGGCGAGCATCTACCAGTGGTTGCGCCTAAAGAAGCCCCGTGCACTGCTCGAAGCGCTGGGCGCCGGCACAGTGTCCATCGGTCACGATGCGCTCGATGCGCTCGCCCAGGACGCGACCGTCCGACACCTACGAGCACTGCTCGTCGATGTCGACGCACTCCCCCGTCGCGACGAACCTCTCGCGCAATTCGAGATGTGGATCCGCGAGAAGGCCGCGCTCGTGGTGGATGAATCGGCCCGCGACACGGTTGAGCGGTTCGCGAGCTGGCACCACCTCCGGCGGCTTCGGACGCAGAGCACCCGCACTGACAGTCATCGAGGCGTCCATAACGCGAAGCAAGAGATCACGGTTGCCGTCGACTTCGCCAACTGGCTCGCCGAACGCTCGACCACGCTCGCCGACTGCAGGCAGTCGGACATTGACGTCTGGCTCGTGACGGGTAACACCACCCGCTACACGATCCGTTCGTTCCTGCAGTTCACTGCGCGATCGCGAGCTACCGCACCCTTGGACGTACCCCGCCGCGCCGTCCGCGCCACCCGCCGGATGACTCAAGACGATCGCCTGGACGCAATCAGGCGTTTCCTGCAGGACGACGCGATCCGCACTGCAGACCGTGTCGCGATGCTGCTGCTGCTCGTATTCGGTCAGCCAATCGCCCGTATCGTCGAATTTCCGAAGGAAGTCATCCAGACGCAACCCGACGGGAGGCTCGTTCTCGTAGTTGCCGCGGATGCGGCGCCGATCCCAGAGCCCTTCGCCGGTCTGGTTCGAGACCATCTCGCCTCCCGAAGTAGAGACCGCACCGGGAACATCACCGGCAATCCATTCCTCTTCCCCGGGACGCGAGCCGGCTCGCACATGACGCAGAACCACCTGCACGCCGTAGTCACAGGGCTGGGGGTCAACGTGCTTGCCGCAAAGAACGGCGCACTCGACGATCTCGTCGCTGCGATGCCCGCGCCACTCGTGGCCGACACGCTCGGCTTCAGTTACACCGCAATCGGCCAGCACGAGCGATACCGCGGCTCGCAGTACGAGCGCTACGTGCACGCGCGTGGGGCGCTTCGCCGCCGCCATTAGCTCGGCCGTTAAGCGGAGATCGATGGTCGGAGCTTCTGCGCCCGACGGCCGAACGGGACCTTCCCGCCCTCGAGGTGGTGGAAGGCGAGTTTGTTGACATCGTGCCGCTCCAACAATCCGCGCGCCTCCACCTCACCCCGCTCAGCCGTGGCGCATCGTCACCAGCTGCTCCGAGTCGGCGCTGATAACCCAGCCGGCGCTGCGCGTGGTTAATACATACAGCCGAGAGCCCCCAGGTCCCGGAGCCGATCGACGAGATAGTCCTCGACACAAGGTGCGTGCAGCGCGTCCTCGGGCTGATCGTCGACTCACGTGGGTTCACGATGACGTCTTCAACCGCACCATCTGCGGTCGCACGAATACCCATCAACTTCATTTGACCCGCCGATCACCGACCTGCACAAACAGCTAGGAGCCCCATCGCCGGCACTCACGGACCGACACCCGTCCCGCCCCCGGTCAGGCGCGGTCGCGATATTCTTCTCATCCACAGTGGCAACAGTCCGCGATGCGTCTCGCCCGCTGCCGAACGTCGGCGGTCAGATCTTCGCGAGGGCGCCAGCTGTTGCGACCGCGGCGTCCCAGTCGATGTTCGCGTCCAGGGCAGGGGCATGGAACTTCACCCGCCCTCGCACCGCGGCCCCTGTCCCCGTGTAGAGCGGGTTGTCGAACCCGGCGATGAGCGCCGCGACCGCGTCCTGCAGCCCCCGGTACGCGTCGACGTCGTGCGCGTCGACGCCCGCGGTGACCTTGCTCGCGGCAGCGGCCGCGGTCTTCCGCGCATCGGCGGTCGCGTCGCCGGCGTGGTCGATCGCCCACGCGTGGAGCGCGGCGAGGAGCATGGCGGCCTGGTCGTGCGCCGGGCCGGAGAGACTGGCGACCCGGGTGTACCGGTTCGCGGCCATCTCCACGAGACCTTCGGACTCGAGCCGCGCGATCGCTTCCCGCACCGGGGTGCGCGAGACACCGAGCCAGCTCGTGAGCTCCTCATCGTTCAGGCGCTCCCCCGCCTCGAGCGTGCCGTTCTCGATCGCCTCGAGCATCTGCTCGTAAACGACATCACGGAGAAGACGGCGGGGACCCTGGCTTGTCGGAGACTTCGGAACAGGCATGCCGGGATCATATCCCGGATATCAGTCTGAGAGGGAACGCCGCGCCCAAGAATTGGATCGGTACGCCGGTAAGCCGCTAAGCGGTGTCGAGCGCCAGCCGAATGGATCGGGAGCGTAGCGACCACTCGGCTGCGAAGCAGTACAACGGCTTCTCCACGTGACGGAGGCCCGCAGTCCAAGTCCACCGACGAACCGGCATCTGGACACCGGATCGCTCGCGCTTTCTGTACCGCAGCGCGACAGAAGACAAGCGTGACTTCGACGCAGCGCCGAAGCCCGAAAGCGAAGATCCTGCTGCCGTCTCGTACGGACAGGGCAACGCGATCATTCGGGCGCAGGCGCGGGCTATACGCCAGGCACCCACGATCGCTCGTAACGACGCGGTGCTCGTCGGACTTGGGGTGGTGCTCGGCGGCGCCGCCGACGCGATCTCGCTGATCTGGCTGTAGCTCACTGTCGGTCCTACGATGGCGGCATGGATGGCAAGGTCGTTGAGAGCAGTACGTTCGTCCGCGGTGTCGGAGCGGTGCGTTGGCGCGCAGTCGAGCAGATTCACTCCGACGGAGTCCACGACCGGCTGCGTCTGCTCTGGGTCGAGGAGCGCGATGACATCCCGCTCCCGACGCTCAAAGCCATGCTTATGGAGCACGACGCGCGACTGTGAGATGCCCGGCGCCCGTAGCATCTGAGCCATGATCAGTGTTGAGGGGGCCGGAGTCATCGCACAGGTGATTCCTGTCGGATTGCTTGTCCTTGCGTTCGAAGCGCGCCGTGAAGACGCGCTCGTCGGTACAGGACGACTCACGGAATGGCTGGTTGCGATCAGCCGATACGTGCTTGTGGGGACGGTCATCGCGGCCGGGACGGTGGAGACCGTCTGCATCGTGGCTGTCAGTTCGGGCAGCGCAATCCGAGGCTTTGCGTCAGGCTTCGTGTACGTCGTTGGGTACGTGCTGATGTTCGCCGTCCTGGTCGCAGTCCTGGTCGCTGTGATGAGAAATTCCGGGTTCACTGACGCGATGATCGAGCGGCAAATGCGCAAGCCGGTTGTGCGGGCCCGCATCGAGGCTGCCGTTGAGCGTGAGCAACAGCGCAGGAGCGAAAGCTGAGTCACCGCGAGGTGTCCTCAGCGACGGACCGTGCGCTGCCGTAGTTCGCAGGAATGCCGTGTTCGTTCCGCGTCCGCTGGACCGAAGGCCGGGCGATGCCGACCCGGTCGGCACCGTGCTTAACGCGCTCGCCCTCGAGGACCGCAGCGGCGATCGCCGCGCGGTGCGGATGCTCATCGTGCGGACGTTCACGCCGACTACGCGAACTTGTGGGACGTGTCCTGCCGGCTTTGCGACAGCACTCTGCTCGGGCGGCCGATTACCCCGAGGGGTGGCCGGCTGTCCTCGTTCGCGCAGATAGGCCGCTCCTACCTCAGCTTCGGTTTAGCCCACTCTTTAGGGATCGGCCGCTCAACTGCCGGTAGCCCCAAAGCAGCAAGCACGCGGTCGTCAACTTCGGCCGCGTACACGGTCCCCGCGAGAAGCATGTTCCCCATCTGATCGCGGTTGATTCGCACAGTCTCGCCCGATGCGTACCCGAGATCGGCGCAAGTCTCGACGAATCGCTGATCAGCGACACCACCGCGGTGGGCAACTAGATGGCGGTACTGCTGCATCAGGCGAAGGTTAGATCGAACCAAATCCGAGACGCCGCCGTCGAGATTCACCAGCTCGAGCATGCTCTCCAGCGCCGAAACGCCGATGAATCGCTTACCGCGACGCCAATCGCTGACAAGCAGTCGCATTCGATCCTCCCGCGCCATTTTCTCAAAAACCGAAGCTACGACTTTCATGTTCGCCAGGGGGCCGTCGGCAACCAGTTCAGGACGATGAACCAGCCACGCCACGACGAGATCCTCGATGCCAGCTTCCAGCGCGCCCCAAACCCCCATGATCGCGTGCGCATGAAGTAACGCGAAATCCGTCGTTCGGGCACTTGCAACTAGTCTGGACGTCCGCGCAGCCTGTACATTGGCAGCCGAAACGCGATCAGGATCGCGATCAGGCCGCTGTTCGTTCAGTATCCGGACGAACTCCGGAACCGTGGACAGCGCGTTAGTCCCAGCATACGTAAGGTCCACGAGGTCCAGCGCATCCTGCAAGTACTGCCTCGTGCGCACGTACCAGTGTTCGAGTTCATGAACGGCCACCTGCCGATACTAAGGCTTTATGTGCAGCCGCGCCTATCAACGCCACGGAATTTGCTCTCGTCCAGGTCGGAGGACAGCCGGTCGACGAAGCAGTTGACCTTAGACATTACTGGAGCAAATGACTCCCTGTCGACGCCACTCCACGACGGCGATCGCTAGATGCACCACCGCAGCTGCTTCTCGCGCCAGGGGCGTCCGATTTTCGTTTCCCCCGTGCCGATCAGGGTTCGGCCAGGCGAATCGAAGCGTCCTCGCTAGATCCGCTGTGGTGCCGAGACCAAATTGCACACCGTCCGGCTCCTTTTGCAGTTCGGCGATCACGGTACCAAGTGTCGCTCGCTTATTATTCGGCGCCACCAGAGGCACAAGCACGGTTTCGAGTGCCTTGATGGCGTGGTCCCACGCGTCGGACGGGTCTGGCGTGAGTCCGTAGAGTTGCGTCCAGGCTTCCTGTAGATTTTTCGAGGTTTCATCCTGCCCGCTGGTAACATCACGGTAGGCGTCATGCAGCTGATCAGAAACGCGTCGCTCAAGAGCGATACCGGTGTCCGCTACTGTCCAGATCGAGAATGCTTGCCGTAGGATAGTCCGCAACTCGGCGACAGTCGACGTATGCAGGTTTCCAAGATGGAGAACAGCATCGAGGACGTCCAGCATGAGGTCGTCATCCCGCTCCACTTCATTCAGAAGCTGCCGCATTGGTTGCGTCTGGTAGTTCCGAGTGTTTACGGCAGTGTTGACGGCCAAAGCAACATCAATGATCAGCTTGTTTCGAACACCTGCGAACGAATCACGGTAGCCAAATGCTCCTTCAAGCCAATGCACCAGTGCGATGGTCGCAGGTGGACTGAAGCCCGCAGACAGCTCCACCGGGGCTCTGCGCCCGTCACGTACCGAAAGTCGCTGCCAATCCGCCAACCTAGCTCCTCGCTCACGCCGACAGGCTGCACATGTCCCTCTCGGCCCTGACGCTTTGGGTGAAGCCTACGGCCCGAGTCGTTTTTGTGCGCCTCGGGGCTGTTGGCCGTGGCTGTGGGCAGCTTCGCTCCGTGTCGTCGGAATCGCTTCCTTCGGTGTCGGGACGTCGCGGGTGCGCGAGACGGCCCGCGTGACTTGGGGTTCGGGTGCATAATGGTGGTGTCTTCGGACCCGGTAGTGGGGCTTGCCGGACCCAACCTCGACAGTTGTCGACAACAGTCCCTATCTCAGCTGGTCGCGCTTCTGCGCGCCTGAGGTAGGGAGTGTCATGACAGCACCAATCGGTTCCGGACCGGTCGTCGTCGGCGTCCTGCCCGGCCTCGCTCCGGGGGTCATCGAGGTTGCGTCGTCTATCGCGCGGCGCTTCGGTACGACGCTGGTGTGCGTCAGCGTGGATGCATCGCTCTTCGATGCCGGTACGCGCTCGGACGGGTCGGTGATGGTGGAACCGATCGACCCTGACACCGCTGACACGACACCGCAGGGCTTGTCGGACAGTGACAAGGCGGCAGTACGTGCTGCCGCAACGACCTACGGCGTCGACGTCACGTTCGTCCCGGGTGTCGGGGATCCGAGCCGGGCACTGTCGCAGGTGGCCGAAGACCGCGACGCGGCGATGCTGGTCGTCGGGGCCAGGACGGGAGCGGGTCGAATCGCGGAGTTCTTCACGGGGTCGGTCGCGGTACGGCTGACCCATCAGCAGCACCGTTCAGTGCTCGTAGTGCCCGTTGATCCGGTCGGGTTCGATGCCCCACTGCCGTGGGACACCCCGTGACCGGCCAGCTTGTTCTGCTCCGCCACGGACAGAGCACTGCGAACGCTGCCGGTACCTTCACCGGCTTGCGAGACGTCGCGCTGACCGAACAGGGCAGCGCCGAAGCGAATCGGGCTGGGTTGCTACTTCTGCATGCCGGCATCCGACCGGACCTCGTGCTCACGTCGACGCTCGAGCGGGCGCTCCACACGGCGGAGCTCGTCACCGACGTCCTCGGACGTGATGCGCCGATCGAGTCGACGTGGCGGTTGAACGAGCGGAACTACGGCGCCCTCACCGGCATGTCCAAGCAGAATGCGCAAGCGGCGTTGGGGGCGGAGCAGTTCTTCGCTGTTCGTCGGACCCGCACGGGACGGCCACCACGCATGTCGATCCGCGCGTGGCTGGCGCTCCGGCGGACGCCGGCGCTTCGTGGACTGCCGTGGGCGGCACTTCGTCGAACCGAAACACTCTCCGACGTCATCCGCCGGGTCCAACCCGTCCTGTCGCACAGCATCACCCCGGCACTCCGCGACGGGCAGACAGTGCTCGTCGTCGCGCACGGCAACTCACTGCGGGCACTGTGTGCCTGCATGGACGGCCTAACTGACGGTGAGCTCGCGGACCTGAACCTCCCCACGGGCGAACCCCTGATCTACCGGTTCGACGGCGACGGTGGGTTCTGTCCGCGGGGTGGGGAGTACCTGCATCCGGCAGCACGAGCAGCAGCGGCAGCGGTCGCTGCGGAAGGTGGAACATGACCTCCCGAACGGACACGCACCTGCCCGATGGGCAGCTCCCGCCCGACCCAGACATCGACGCCAACGACCCGGAACGTATCGACCGGCCAGTGCATCTGCGGTGGCGGTACCTCGGTGTCGTCGCACTCGGCGGCGCCATCGGTACCGCCGCACGCGACGGACTCAGCACCGCGTTCCCCGCTCAGCAGGAGGTGTCCTGGGCGATCTTCTGGATCAACATCGCCGGCGCGCTCCTGCTCGGTGTGCTGCTGGAACACCTCGCGCATCGCGGACCTGACGAGGGTCGCCGCCGGACACTGCGCCTGCTTCTGGGAACCGGTGTCCTCGGCGGGTTCACCACCTACAGCACCCTCGCGACCAGCACCGCGGTGTTATTCCTCGACGGCCGCGGGTTGGCCGGCACCGGGTACGCGCTCCTGACGGTCCTCGCCGGCGCGATCGCCACCGGTAGCGGCCTCGCGATCGCGGGCTTGGTCCGACCGAACGGAGCCACATCATGAGCGCCCTCGCCTTCCTCAGCGTCGCGGTCGCTGGCGGTGTCGGCGCGGCCGCACGGTTCTTCCTGGACGGTGCAATCAACCGGGGTCGGCAGTTCCGGCTCCCGGTCGGGACACTGACGATCAACATCACCGGCTCGTTCCTGCTGGGCTTGATCACCGGCGCCGCCGGTCACCTCGGCGCCACCCCCGTCGCGGTGCTCGGAACAGGGCTCATGGGTGGCTACACCACGTTCAGCACCGCCAGCTTCGAGACCGTCCGCCTCGCACGCACCGGCCGCACCACCGCGGCTGCCCTGAACGGGCTCGGGATGCTCGTCGTCTCCGTCGCCGCAGCCGCCGGAGGCGTCACCCTCGGCACCCTCACTTGACCATCCGACTGGGAGACGAACAGCTCATGCACTTCGACATCACGATCGAGATCCCCCGCGGCAGCGGCAACAAGTACGAGGTCGACCACGCCACCGGACAGATCCGCCTGGACCGGGCGGTGTTCACCAGCATGGTGTTCCCGCAGGACTACGGCTCGATCGACGACACTCTCGGCGACGACGGCGACCCCCTCGACGCGCTCGTGCTGCTGCCCCGGCCCACGTTCCCCGGCGTCGTCATCGACGTCCGCCCGGTCGGAATGCTCCGCATGGTCGACGAGAACGGCGGCGATGACAAGATCCTCACCGTCCCCGCCGGAGACATCCGCTTCGACCACGTCCAGGACATCTCCGACGTCGCCGAGCCGGTCCTGGCGGAGATCGAGCACTTCTTCGCCCACTACAAGGAGATCGAGCACGGCAAGCACGTCACCACCAACGGGTGGGCGAACCGTGTCGACGCCGAAGCCATCATCCGCGCCGCACAGGAACGGTTCACCCCGCACCCCTGACCGGCACCCGCGCACCATCCAGTGCGCGCCCTGAACCGCCGCGGGGAGGCAACTGGCGCCCAGTGATCGCCAGGAGGTCGTCCCTCCGCCTCCCCGCGGCCCACACCCGCACGACCAACCCGAAAGGCGACAACCGCCATGAACGACTACATCAGCAACGTCCACCACACCACCCACCATCAGGGCGAGTACGTGACCCACACCAGCCGCCCCGTCACCATCAGCAGCCTGCACGGCTCCCGAATCCTCGACTCCCGCGGCTACCCAACGATCCAGGTGCGTCTCGAGCTCGAGGACGGCACCGTCGTCACCGGTGACGCCCCCGCAGGCGCATCCACTGGCGCGCATGAGGCTGTCGAGCTTCGCGACGGCGGCAGCAGCTACGGCGGCCGCGACGTGAGCCAGGCACTGCACCTCATCACGACGGACGTCGCACCGATGATCACCGGCCAGTCGTGGACCTCGATCGGGCAGGCCGACGCCGCCCTCGCTGCCCTCGACGGCACCCCGAACTACCGCCGGCTCGGCGCGAACAGTGTCGTCGCGACCTCGATCGCGATGGCACGCGCTCTCGCCGCCGCAGCGGAGCTGCCGCTCTGGCGTTGGATCGCAGACGTCACCGGCAGCACGCCCCGCCTGCCCGTCCCGCACTTCAACGTGCTCAACGGCGGAGCGCACGCAGCGAACGCGCTCGACTTCCAGGAGTTCATGATCGCCCCGGTGAACGCCGAGACCATGACCGACGCGGTTCGGATCGGGTCGGACGTCTACCACGCACTGGCGGCACTGGTCCGGGAACGGTTCGGCAGTCTCGGTCTCGGGGACGAAGGCGGCTTCGCCCCATCGATCGCCGCGCCCGAGGAAGCCCTCGACCTCCTCGTCGCCGCGATCAGTGCCGCTGGCTACGAGCCCGGCGTCGACACCGTCGCGATCGCACTCGACCCGGCGGCGAACGAGTTCGCGCTCGGTGACGGTAGCTACCGGGTCGTGGACCGCCGGCTCGACCGCGCAGGCATGGTCGACTACTACCGCGACCTCATCAGCCGGTATCCGATCCGGAGCATCGAAGACGGCTTCTCCGAAGACGACCACGGCGGCTGGAAGGCGATGTCGTTCGCGCTCGGCGACATGCTCCAGATCGTCGGCGATGATCTCTACGTCACCGATCCGCAGCGCATCCGCGACGGCGGGAAGGACGGGCTCTCGAACGCAGCGCTCATCAAGCCGAACCAGATCGGTACCGTCTCCCAGACCTTCGACGCGATCGGCGTCGCACGCTCGCTCGGGATGCGGAGCATGGTGTCGCACCGGTCCGGCGAGACCACCGACACGTTCATCGCGGACCTCGTCGTCGGCACCGGAACCGGGCAGATCAAGTCCGGCGCCCCCGCCCGCGGAGAACGCGTCGCGAAGTACAACCGGCTCACCGAGATCGCGGAGAACAATCCGGAGCTGCCCTACGGGCTGCGCTGACCCCGACCGGCCACCTCGTGGGCGACGCGCAGGAAAGCAGAAGCAGCTGGCTGGGGCTCTCCCGACCAGATCGCCCGCAACGGCCGGGCAAGTGGCGGCCCAGAGAGCGGGACTCGCACCAGCGACCCGTCGTTGATGTCCGCGGCGACCGTGCGAAGGCTCATCACCGCCGGTGCAATTCCTGCCTGTGCGTTCGCCCGGATGATGCTCGTGGTCTCCAGCACCGCGGCCGGAACCGACATGCTCAAACCGGCCTCCCTGACCCATGCGGCGAGGGTCGCGCGAGTCCCGGAGCCTTCTTCCCGCATGAGCAGAGCCGTCGTCGCCAGGACCTCCGCGGTGATCCCGGTCGATCCGGCCCAGGGATGGTCCCGCGCGACGACAACCGCGAGCTCATCGTTCGCGATCACCTGCGCGGACACACCGGCCGCCGTCACCGGGGTTTCCGTGAACCCGAGGTTCGCGCCACCCGACTGCACGAGGTCCGTCACCGCGGCGGAGTTGCCCGCGATCAGACGCACCCGCACGTCTGGTTCACGGCGTCGGAATTCGAGAAGCCAGCCCGGCAGCAGCAGCTCCGCGATCGTCTGTGACGCTGCGACGACGAGCGAACCCGTCGGAGTCCGCAGCGCAGCCACTCCTGCTTCGAGGTGGCGAGACGCGTCGAGGACCGGTCCGGCCAGCCCGACGACGAGCCTGCCGGTCTCGGTCAGCACCGACCCCGTGGTCGAGCGGTGCACCAACGAATGACCGACCATGCGCTCGGCGACCCGGATCCGAGCAGACACTGCCTGTTGCGTGACGCCGAGCGCTCCAGCGGCAGCGGAGAGGGAGCCGGTCTCGGCGACGCATGCGAGCACGTCGAGTGTGTCGAGGTCGAGCGTTCGGTCCGTGAGTCGCCGTAGTGCCACAACCAACGATTGTGCCCTGCCAAGAGGTTCCCGGTACCGCCAGAGGCAGGATTCGCGCAGGCTTGGCCCATGACAACGCTCCGCACGGACCCTGCACCCGCGAACGGTAGCCAGCTGCCCCAACGGCCGCAGACGGCGTTGTTCCGTGACCTGGAGCGGCCAGGCCTGATCGTGTCGAATCTCACACCGAACTGGTTCGCGTCGATCATGGGCACGGGGATCGTCGCTGTCGCAGCTGCGTCACTCCCACTGCAGTTCCCCGGCCTGCGCATCGCGGCGACGGTCGTGTGGGCGATCGCCGCGGTGCTCCTCGTCGCCCTCACGATCGCGACGGTGCTGCACTGGATCCGCTACCGGAGCACCGCAGCCAGGCACCACCTCAACCCGGTCATCTCCCACTTCTACGGCGCACCACCGATGGCGTTCCTCACCGTCGGCGCCGGGACACTCCTGCTCGGCAAGGACTGGGTCGGCCTGCCCGCCGCCGTCACCATCGACTGGGTCCTGTGGACCATCGGCACCATCGGAGGACTGCTCACGGCAGTCCTGGTGCCGTACCTGGCGTTCACCCGCCACGAGAACACGCCCGACTCCGCGTTCGGCGGTTGGCTGATGCCGATCGTCCCGCCGATGGTGTCCGCTTCCACCGGCGCCCTGCTGCTGCCGTACGCTCCCGCCGGACAGGCGCGGGAGACGCTGCTGTGGTCCTGCTACGGCTTCTTCGGCCTCAGCCTCATCACGTCGCTGGTCGTGATCACGCTGATCTGGAACCGTCTCGCGCACCACAAGGTCGGTGCCGCCGGCATGGTCCCGACCCTGTGGATCGTGCTCGGACCCGTCGGACAGTCGATCACGGCGGTGAACCTCCTCGCATCGAACGCACCCACCGTCGTCGATGCCTCCACCGCTCACGCGCTCCTGGTCGTGGCGCTGGTGTACGGGTTCGCGATGCTCGGCTTCGCGCTGCTGTGGACCGCCATCGCCCTCGCCGTCACCGTCCGGACCGCCCGCGAACACCTGCCGTTCAGCCTGACCTGGTGGTCGTTCACGTTCCCCGTCGGCACCTGCGTCACCGGAGTCAACGGGCTCGCCCTGCACTCAGGCCTGACCGTCGTTGCCGTCCTCGCCGTCATCTACTACGCCGGCCTCGTCGCCGCATGGATCACCGTTGCCCTTCGCACCTTTCACGGATCCGTCATCCGTGGCACCCTGCTGGCACCGCCACAGCCGGCATGAGTACCCCCGAGGAACTCGCTGACGTTCGATCGCTGAACGGTCTCGCGGAGACGTGGCGGACCGCGCCCGACGGCAGCCGACGGTTCGTCCCGAGCTTCGACCCACGATCCGGCGGCAGATTCAGCCGTGTCCTGGTCCTGATGCAGTCGCCTGGCCCCCAGACCATCGCCGCAGCGCACGCAGCGATCTGCAGCGAGGACAACCCGGGCCCGACCGCGGCCGCGTTCCGAGCAGCCCGTATCGAGTCCGGACTCGCACGCGGCGAGTACGTCCGCTGGAACCTTGTCCCATGGGAACTGCCCGACCGCGTGCGACTCGAGGACATCGACGAGGGGCGGCATGCCCTCGCCACACTGCTCGCGGCCCTCCCCGCTCTCACTGCGATCGTCACGTACGGGGCCGTTGCCCTCGACGGCGTCATGCGACACTTCACCCTGGACGAGCACCCCCGACTCCTTCCGGTCATCGCAGCACCACATCCGTCTCCCGCCAACGGCCGCCACCGATCGGAACAACACCTCCGTTCCGTGCAAGCACTCCGGCTCGCCGCGCGAGCGCGGCAGACGTAACAAATACGAACGATTCCGCTACAACTATCCGTACCGGCGCTCAGTCCGGGTGCGAGGCGCCGTGTCTTGTAGCGGAACCCAGTCCCAGAATCTACGTGCCGCCACTACCCCTCCTGGTCGAGTTTCGCTACGTTCTCTTCATGGGTCACCTTCTCGGGTATGCGCGCGTGTCCACCACAGACCAGGACGCGTCGCTGCAGATCGACGCGCTCAACGCCGCTGGCTGCTACCGCGTGTTCGTTGACACCATGTCCGGGTCGCTCCAACACCGGCCCGAGCTCGACAAGCTCCTCGACCAGCTCCGCCCCGGCGACACTCTCGTCGTCTGGCGACTCGACCGGCTCGGCCGGTCCATCCGGCACCTCATCGATCAGCTGCACGCTCTCGCCGAGCGCGGCATCGGGTTCCGGTCCCTGCAGGAGACCATCGACACCACCTCGCCCGGCGGCCGGCTCGTGTTCCACGTCTTCGCCGCGTTGGCGGAGTTCGAACGGGACCTCATCAAGGAACGCACCAACGCCGGCCTCGCCGCCGCTCGAGCCCGCGGCCGCACCGGCGGCCGACCATCTCGGCTCTCCGCGGACCAGGTGCGCACCGCACGCCGGCTCTACGAACAGCAGGACATGACCGTCGCGCAGATCGGCGACGTGCTCGGCGTTAGCCGCACCACCATCTACCGTGCACTCGCGAAGCACGCCGAGCCCGTCGCGGCGCGACGAACCAAGCCTTCCCCAACGATGTAGCTGGCTATGGACGCGAGCGAGCGGTGGGGCATCCTTCGACTGCACGTCGAGGACGCCATCCCGCTCGCCACCCTGGCCCGCACGACGGGCGTCGCTGAGCGCACCCTGCAACGCTGGTTGGCCCGCTACCGAACCGGCGGATACCCGGCTCTCGCCGACGGCACCCGCACCGATCACGGCGCCCGACGGACGGCACCGGAACTGGTGCGCCTGATTGAGGGGCTCGCACTCACCAAGCCACGACCTTCGATCGCCACGATTCACCGCCAGGTCGACAATTACTGCACCAAACGAGGTCTCTCAGCGCCGTCGTACTCCGTTGTGCGGTCGATCGTGAACGGGCTTGATCCCGGGATGGTGACGCTCGCGCTTGAGGGGCCCGCGTCATATCGGGACAAGCACGAACTGCTGCTCCGACGTCGTGCGGATCGCCCCAACGCGATCTGGCAGGCGGACCACACGATGCTCGATCTGCTCATCGTCGGACCCGACGGCAAGCCCGAACGGCCGTGGTTGACGGTGATCCTCGACGACTACTCCCGCGCGGTCTGCGGGTACATGGTGTTCCTCGGCGCCCCATCCGCCGCGAACACCGCGCTCGCGCTCCGGCAAGCGATCTGGCACAAGCCGGAACCGGACTGGCCTGTCTGCGGGATCCCAGACGTGCTCTACACAGACCACGGGTCCGACTTCACCAGCCACCGAATCGGCGACACCGCCGCCGTGCTGCACCTCCGCATCATCCACTCGCAGGTCGCTCGCCCCCAGGGCCGCGGGAAGATCGAGCGGTTCTTCGGCACCATCAACACCGAGCTGCTCCCAACGCTCCCCGGCCACCTCGCACCCGGATCCTCGGCGCCGACGCCGACGCCGGCGCTGGATCTCGCCGGTGTCGACAGTGCCATCAACACGTTCATCCGCCGCTACAACGCCCGCATCCACCGCGAGCTCCGGAAGAGCCCACTGGAAGCGTGGATCGCAGACGGGTGGCTGCCACGAATGCCGGACTCCCTCGAGCAGCTCGACGGGTTCCTGCTCACCGTCCCGACCACGCGTGTCGTGCAACGAGACGGCATCCACTTCGAAGGGCTCCGCTACACCGCAACCACTCTCGCACCCTTCGTGGGCAGCACCGTCAGCGTCCGGTACGACCCCCGCGACGTCACCGAGATCCGTGTCTTTCACCGCGACGCGTTCCTGTGCACCGCGATCAGTACCGCGCATCAGACCGAGACCATCAGTCTCAAGCAGATCCAGGCCGCCCGGAACGCGCAACGAAGAGCCCTGCGCGGGCAGATCCGCGAACGCATCGCGATCGTCCGCCCCACACCCGATGATCACACCCCACCAGCACCCGCACCGGCACCGGATCAACCGCGACTGATGACCTACGAGGAGGACCGGTCATGACGAGCCAGTTCATCATCACGAAGGAACACCGTCGGTTCGCGGAGTTCGCCGACGCCGTCCGGAAGCAGAACACCATCGGCGTCTGCTTCGGCCCCGCTGGCGTCGGCAAGACCCTCTCCGCACGCCGCTACGCCCACTGGGACAGCATCGGCCCGTTCATCGCCAGATGGGCCGCACGCAGCGAAGACGACACGAAGATCTACGCCGCCGCCCACCGAGCCCGCACCGTCTTCTACACGCCCGAGGTCTCCGCCACGATGCGCGCCCTGCAGGACGACCTCCGGCACGACATGCTCCGCACCGAACGCTGCATCGAGGAACACCTCCTGCTCCAGGGTCGCCACTTCGACCACGCACACGGCCCCAACCCGTCCCTGCTCGAGCTGATCATCATCGACGAGTCCGAACGCCTCACCGGCAACGCGATCGAGTGGCTCCGCGACCAGTACGACCGCACCGGCATAGCGATGATCCTCATCGGCATGCCCGGCATCGAGAAGCAGTTCAGCCACTACCCGCAGCTCTACAGCCGCCTCGGTTTCGCCCACCAGTACCGTCCGCTCGGCCACGACGAGCTGCTCTTCGTCCTCGAACGTCAATGGCGCAAGCTCGGCAAGACGCTCGACCCCGACGACTTCACCGACGCGCAAGCCATCGCCGCCGTCGAACGCATCACCCGCGGCAACTTCCGGCTCCTTGAGCGCCTCCTCCCTCAGATCCAACGCGTCCTGAAGATCAACGAGCTCGACGTCATCACCAACGACGTCGTCGAGGCCGCCCGCAGCACCCTCGTCATCGGCACCACCTGACCCGACACCGATCGCAGCGAAAACGACGACACAGAGCGAGGCTGCTCACACCGTGGCGCCAAGGATTCGATCTGCTCTGTCGTTCTGGGGTATGCCCCAGCGCCACGGCCCCAGTGCGGTTGAGAACCGCGGTCATGGGGTCAGTTCGGGGGGTTCCGCGACAGATGCGGTCTTAGCTCTAGACATGTCGCAACACCCCCGTGCCCATCGGTCGCACGGACCGCGCGAGCCCGACGGTCAGCCGGACGTCTTTCGACGCCGGCCCGCGACTGGCTCGCTCTCGCGTCGGAGTGCCCTGTACACCGTGGTCCTACTGACTCCGAGTACGTCCCCGATATGCGCGACCGTCATGTCATGTTGTTCATACAGGCGCCTGGCAGTTCGCACCTGATCGGCCGACAGCCGGGGCGGCCGACCGCCGTGCCGCCCTCGAGCTCGAGCGGCCGTGAGGCCGGCGTGCGTGCGTTCGCGGATGAGATCCCGTTCGAACTCGGCCAGGGCGGCGAAGACGTGGAACACGAGCCGGCCGCCGGGTGAGGTTGTGTCGATCGTCTCTTGCAAGGACCGGAAACCGACACCGCGCTCCCCCAGCGCCTGCAGCTGGTCGATCAGATGCCGGATGGATCGCCCGAGCCGGTCGAGCCGCCACACGACGAGAGTGTCGCCTGGTCGACGCTGATCGAGCAGCTTGGTGAGCTCCGGACGGTGCTCGAGCGATCCGGACATTGTGTCGACCCACACCCGGTAGCAGCCGGCAGCATTCAACGCGTCGAGCTGCAGCGCCGCGTCCTGATCGGTTGTCGACACCCGCGCGTACCCGAGAAGCTCACCCATGACCCAGAACGTAGCGGAACCCGTTGAGCGTCAGTGGAAACGGCACGTAGAAACTGACACAGAGTTCCGCTACGTGTAACACCGGCGCGGCGCGCTCTCCGCAAGTCAAAACGAGAGATGTGCCACAAACGGAGGTTTTTGATACGTACAGCAGACAGAGCTCTCCTGACCGAATGAGGGACGGCTTTTTGAACCGGCGGTTACTTCTGTCCGCGGCGTGCTCGACGCAGTTCTGCGACGATGCGAGCGCGCTCGGGATCCCTGGCCAGCGTGCGGTCGTCGATGACATCGATGACGTGCTGGATCAGTGCGACGACCTGCTTAGACAGGACGACACTGAGCACGCCACCGACGACGGCGATGACGCCAGTCAGGGCAGCGGTACCACCGGAGGCCATCAGCATGTCCACCATGTCGGTGATGGGCATGATGCCTCCTTCGGGGTTGGCCAGATGCGGCCAGAACCCACCCGGCTTCGGGTGGGGGCATGAGAGCGCCGACACGCAACAAGGTGCGGCGGCGGGCAGGAGCGTTGAGCGCTTCCCACGGATGCCTGAGTCAGATCAGGGCATGAAAAATGCCGGTCCCGAAAGGGCCGGCCGGAGACAGCGTCGTGCTGTCTTGAGCGTCAGCGTACAGAGCGGATACGACACAGGGGAGATTCCGGGCAGACGCATGCCGAGCGATCCCACAGTAGTGGAGCGACCGGGCATGAAAAAAGCCGATCCAGAGGACCGGCTGTGGGCGCGCACTATGAACGCAGGACCATCTTGGCACGACCCGCGGACATTCGGCTAGCCCTTCGCACTGGCGAGTGTCGGTGGACTCCTTCGCCGGCGGCGATGATGCCGGCGAAGGCGGCCGGCCCCGGGAGAAGCACGCCGCGTGCCGCGCTTCTCCCGGGTGCTCCGAGCGCACCTCGCGTCAGAGGACGACGGTCTCGAACTCAAGCAGCTCGGCACCGGTGGCGACCGGGTTACTGCCGCCGTGGTGCGCGCTGGCCTGCCCGGCCCGCCACGCCTGGTAGGCGTCCTCGTCTGCCCAGGTAGAGACAACGAAGTAGCGGCTCTCGCCGTTCACGGGGCGGAGCAGTTGGAAACTCTCGAACCCGGGCTGCTGTTCCACGTCGTGGTTCCGACCGACGAAGCGGGCTTCGAGGTCCGCCCCCTTGCCCTCGGGGACGGTGATCGCGTTGATCTTGACGACGGACATGCTGCTTCCTTTCGTGATGCTCAGTGGTGATGGCTCGTCGGAGTGATCGTGAACGCGTCGACGTTCCCGATCGCTTCGTGCAGGTGCTCGGACGCGTGCCCCGCGACGTGCGACGCCGCGTTGAGGTCGGTGGTGTCGACCTCGATGGTCGCGGAGCCGGTCAGGCGGTGTCCGATCCAGCGGAGTCGGAGGTCTCGCACCGCCTGCACTCCGTCGGCGTGCTCGAGTGCGTGCTCGGCTCGGGAGTAGAGGTCCGGGTCGATGGCGTCCATGAGTCGAGCGCCGATGGACTTCACTGTGCCCCAGAGCAGCATCAGGATCGAGATCGCGATGAGCAGGCCGATGATGGGATCCGCCAGCGGGAAGCCGAGAAGGACACCGATAGCGCCGAGGACGACGGAAAGCGAGGTGAAGCCGTCGAGACGGGCGTGGACACCGTCGGCGACCAGCGCGGCGGAGCCGATCTTCTGCCCGACGCGGATGCGGTAGATCGCGACGATCTCGTTGCCGGCGAATCCGATCACCCCGGCCGCGACGAGCAGCCATGGGTTCTCGACTGGGCGTGGGTGGATGAACCGGTCGATGGCCTGCCAGCCTGCGACGACGGCGGAGAGCGCGACGACGAACACGATGAACATGCCCGCCAGGTCTTCCGCCCGCCCGTACCCGTAGGTGTAGCGCTTGTTGGCGACGCGGCGCCCGAGGACGAACGCGATCCACAGCGGCACCGCGGTCAGCGCGTCCGCGAAGTTATGGATCGTGTCGGCCAGCAACGCGATCGATCCCGTGAACGCGACGATCACGGCCTGCAGCACGGTCGTGCCGAGCAGGATGAACAGACTGATCTTCAGCGCGCGGACACCAGCGGTACTGGCCTCCATCGCGTCATCGATCGAGTCCGCAGCGTCGTGTGTGTGCGGCACGAACAGGTCGTAGAGGAACCCCTTCACACCACCATGAGGATGACTATGCCCGTGCTCGTGCTCGTGCTCGTGCTCGTGCTCGTGCTCGTGCTCGTGCTCGTGCTCGTGCTCGTGGCTATGGTGCTGATGGGTGTGGTTGCTCACGCGCTTGCTGCCTCAACACGGTGGTGCGGGGCCGCACCGATCGCGTGCTCGGCTTGCTTCACGGCGTCGATGACGAGCTCCGACGCGTGCTCATCGGTCAGCCGGTAGAACACCGTCGTGCCCTCACGACGGGTCGACACCATGCGCGCCAAGCGGAGCTTCGCCAGGTGCTGCGACACCCCGGCCGGGCTCTTGTCCACGACGTCCGCGAGGTGGTTCACGGACATCTCCTCCGCGCTGCGAAGCGCGAGGATGATCTTCACGCGCGTCGCGTCCGCGAGCATCGCGAACACCTCGACCGCCAGCTCGACGTACGCCGACTCCGGGCTAAGCCCGCAGGGCTGCTTATCTACGTGCACAGGAAGATAGTAAGCAAAGGAGCGGGCTGCGCACCACCGGATGCGCTGGAGAGCCGACGAGCGTCGTGCTCGTCGGGCTCACAGTCCGAGGACTGATGGAGGCTCCGGAACGGGCAATGGCCGCGTCCCCAGTGCGGGGACGCGGCCATTACCGGCTGATGCGTCGATCAGGCGCGTCGGGTGGCACCGGCTCGAGGCAGCACGATGCCAAGGACGATCATCGCGACGGCGAGGATCAGGTGCAGCCAGTTGTCGGCGCTGTTGAGGGGGACGAAGTTCGCGCCGCCCATCATGCCGGCGGTGAAGAGGCCGTAGATGAACAGGACGGCGTAGACGATGCCGCCGACCAGGAGGTACAGCCGAGCTGCGACGGCGGTGCGGGCGGCGATGAGGCCGACGATGCCGAAGAGCAGGTGCACGATGTTGTGCAGGACGGACACCTGGAACAGGCCGAGGAGCATCGCCATCGAGCCGTGGCCGGCGACGGACATCGTGCCCATGTCCATCGTGAGTCCGGGGATGAAGCCGGCGATGCCGACGATGAGGAACACGACTCCGAAGACGAGGGCGCCCTTCTGCGTCAGGGTGCGGCCGTACCCGATGTGGGCAGTTGCTGCGGTGCTGGTCATGATGGGGTCTCCTCCGACGGGGTGCCGTGATGGCGCGTGCTTCCCAGGTAGTTCGGAGTGAACGTGCATCTGGTTTGCGGCGCGATCCGAACCCCGTAGAAGGGGCCTGGTCAGTGGTGACCGTGGACGACGGCGTGGCCGAGACCGCGGCTGATCATCCACCGGTTCACCGGGGTGGTCACGATGAACGCGATCACCAGGGAGAACGCGAGGGAGCCCCAGAACAGCCAGTCGTTCAGCTGCGCGTCCATGGCGCCGGGAACGGCGACGATGACGGTGTTGTCGATGATCTCCATCACAGCGATCGACACCGTGTCTGCGGCAAGGGCGACCTTGAACGCGGCGGAGAAGCTCAGCCCGGACCGGACGACGCCGCGCATGGTGAGCGCGTAGCCGAAGATGAACGCCAGCACGATCGACAGGATGATCGTGCCCGTGTTGTGCAGGCCGGTCGCGGTGCCGATGACCATGCCAAGGACTTCACCGATCGCGCAGCCGGTGAGGCAGTGCAGGGTCGCTTGCGCGGCCATCGTCCACGTCGTCGTCGTCGTTGCGTGACCGCCGCCATGGTTCTGGTGGTTGTCGTGGTCGGTCACGCTGTGGTGTTCATGGGTGTCCATGTCGCTCCTATCGGGCGTGGAAGGTGCGGAGGCGGAGGCTGTTGCTGACGACGAAGACCGAGGACAGGGCCATCGCGGCGCCGGCGATCATCGGGTTCAGCAGGCCGGCCATCGCGAGCGGGATCGCGGCGACGTTGTAGGCGAAGGCCCAGAACAGGTTCACCTTGATCGTGCCGAGGGTGCGGCGGGCGAGCGCGATCGCGTCCGCGGCGGCGCTCAGGTCCGCTCGGATGAGGGTGATGTCGGCGGCTTCCATGGCCGCGTCGGTGCCGCTACCCATCGCGATCCCGAGATCCGCGGCGGCGAGAGCGGCGGCGTCGTTGACGCCGTCGCCGATCATCGCCACGGACCGGCCCTGCTGCTGCAGCCGGATGACGGTCCGGTACTTGTCTTCGGGGCGCACCTCGGCTTCGACGTCGTCGATGCCGACCTCGGCGGCGACCGTCCGGGCGACGTCTTCAGCGTCGCCGGTGAGCATGATCGTGCGCAGCCCCATGTCGTGCAGGCGACGGATCGCGTCCGGGCTGGTCGGCGCGATGGTATCCGCGACGCTGATGACGCCGCGGGCTGCGCCGTCCCATGCGACAACGACCGCGGTCGCGCCGCCCTGTTCCGCGGTCCGGACCGCGTCCGTGACCGCTTCGGGGATGGTGATGGCCCACTGGTCGGTCAACCACGCGGGGCGGCCGACGAGCACGAGGGTGCCGTCGACGACGGCTTGGACGCCGAGCCCGGCGGTGGACTGGAACGATTCCGCGGTGGGGTGGTCGGTGCCGGCTGCGGTGATGGCGCGGGCGATCGGGTGTTCGGATCCTGCTTCCGCGGCGGCGGCGAGGGCGAGCACTCGGGTGTCGGTTTCCCCTCCGACGGCGGTGACCTGGTGGACGCTCATCTTGCCGGTGGTGACGGTGCCGGTCTTGTCGAGCACGACGGTGTCGATCCGGCGGGTGGCCTCGAGGACCTGGGGTCCGCGGATGAGGATCCCGAGCTGGGAGCCACGTCCGGTGCCGACGAGCAGCGCGGTGGGAGTTGCCAGCCCCAGGGCGCAGGGGCAGGCGATCACCAGGGTCGCGACGGCGGCGGTGAACGCGGCTTGCACGTCGCCGGTGAGCAGCAGCCATCCGATGAGGGTCAGCACCGCCAGGCCCATGACGATCGGGACGAACACGGCGGAGACCCGGTCGGCGAGGCGCTGCACCTCGGCCTTGCCGGTCTGCGCGGACACGACGAGCCGGCCGATGCGGGCAAGCTCCGTGTCCTGGCCGACGCGGGTGGCTTCGACGATGAGTCGGCCGCCGACGTTCACGGTCGCACCGGTGACAGCGTCGCTTGGGCCAACCTCGACGGGGACCGCTTCCCCGGTCATCACGCTGGTGTCGATCGCGCTCGTGCCATCGGTGATGGTCCCGTCGGTGGCGATGCGTTCACCGGGACGGACCACGAACCGGTCCCCGACCTGCAGTGCTGCGGTCGGCACCTCGGTCTCGACACCGTCTCGGAGCACCCGCGCAGTCGGTGCACCCAAGGCGAGGAGCGCCTGCAGGGCGGCGCCGGAGCGGTCCTTCGCGCGGGCCTCGAAGTACCGGCCGGCGAGGAGGAACACTGTCACCGCGGCGGCGACTTCGAAGTACGGTTCCGGAGCCGCGCCGGGGTGCGGGAACCAAGAGAACGCCATCCGCATCCCGATGTGCCCGGCGCCGCCGAACACGAGTGCCCAGACGGACCACACGGTCGCGGCGGCGACGCCGACGCTGACGAGGGTGTCCATCGTCGCGGCCCCGTGCCGGGCGTTGATCGCGGCAGCACGGTGGAACGGCCACGCACCCCACACGGCGACCGGCAGCGCCAGCACCAGAACGGCCCACTGCCATCCCGGGAACTGCAGGACCGGGATCATCGACAGCGCCACCACCGGGACAGCGAGCACCGTGGACACGATCAGGCGTCGCCGCAGCGGCGCGAGCTCGTCGGTGTCCGCGCCGGCCGGTTCGGGCAGGTGTGCGCCGTAGCCGGCAGCTTCAACGGTGCGGATCGCGTCGTCGACAGCGAGATCCGCGGGGAGCGTGACGGAGGCGCTTTCGGTGGCGTAGTTCACGCTCGCGGTCACGCCGGGCAGCTTGTTCAGCTTCCGCTCGATTCGGTTCGCGCACGACGCGCAGGTCATCCCCTCGATCGTCAGCTCAACTGGCGGGGTGCTGGTCGTGGTCATGATGCGACCAACGTGTAGCCGGCCTCCTCCACAGCGGCGGAGACTTCCTCCTGCGGCAGGTCGCGGGTGCTGGTCACCCGGGCGGTGGAGACACCGCCGACGTTGAGGTCGATCGTCACGTCCGTGACGCCCGGCACGGCGACGAGTTCCTCGTTGACACTCATCACGCAGTGCCCGCACGTCATGCCCGTGATGCCGTACGTGTTCGTCAGCTGCTCGCTCATCGTGGTGATCCCTTCGTCGTTCACGTTCATAAGGTACCCTAGGGGGGTACCGTAGCGAGTGTAACGCCGGTCGAGTGGATGTGTTCCCAATCCGCCAACCTGGCACCCGGAAAGAGGACGTGATGGCGACCAGAACTGATCGGCGCGAGCAGGCGCGGCAAAAAGTCGCTGACCGCAGAGCGGAGCAGCAGCGCAGCCGTACACGCCGGTGGTGGCTACTGGGCGCCGCCGTGGTCGTCGTCCTCGCCGCGGTCACCACGATCACGGTCACCGCCCTCACCCGTGGCGACGACTCGGCGCCGACGGCGTCCGGGGTGACGGCGGCACCGCCGTGGCCGGCCCCCGCGGATGCGCCGGCGCGGGCGAAGGCTGCGGGACTTGAGGTGGCGGGGATGGAAGGTGCGGCGCTGCACACCCATCAGCATCTGTCCGTATCGGTGGACGGGGAGCCGGTGGCGGTGCCGGCGAACATCGGCGTCGACGTGCAGCGGGGCGGCATGTCCGCACTGCACACCCACGACACCTCCGGCATCGTGCATGTCGAATCCGCGAAGGTGCAGCCGTTCACCCTCGGACAGCTCTTCACCGAGTGGAACGTGACCTTGCGCGACGGGCAGGTCGGCGGGTACGTCGACGGGAAGAACGACCGGCACGTCGCCGTGTTCGTCAACGGCACCCGCACCACCACGCCACTGCCGGATCTGGAACTGCAGGACCAGCAGGACATCGCCATCGTCATCACCCGCGGCGTCGGCACCCCGATCGCGCCGGCCCCGTTCGATTGGTCGACGGCGGCATGAGCGCCGCTACCGTAAACGGTGACCCCCGAGGAGCGTCCATGACCGACACCACCGCACCTGCTGCAGAGCACCATCACGGGTACATCACCGCGAAGGACGACTACCTCAAACGGTTGCGCCGCATCGAGGGGCAAGCCCGCGGCCTACAGCGGATGGTCGATGAGGAGCAGTACTGCATCGACATCCTCACCCAGGTGTCCGCGATGACGAAGGCGCTGCAGTCCGTCGCGCTCGGCCTGCTGGATGACCACCTCGCGCACTGCGTCACCGACGCCGTCGCCGAAGGCGGCGACGCGGCCGCGGTGAAGCTCAAGGAAGCCTCCGACGCGATCGCCCGCCTCGTGCGCGCCTAACCAGCTTCCCGCCCACCAGACGAGGCGGTTGTCCTCTCAGCGCTCGTCCTGCACCATAGAACCCGCACCCCGACCAGCCATCAGTACGGATCCGCATGCTCACCACCGCGAACACCACGCGCCGCCGCCTGCTGCTGCAGGCCACGGCGGTGCTGGCGTTGCTGCTGCTGGTCGGGTTCACGGTCCTGATGCACAGCATGCTCGGCCACGCGACCACCGGCGATCACGCGATGACCGCGACGTCGAGCATGACGGCCGAACACACCCACAGCGACGCCGCCGGACACGGTGCCGACGCTGCCGCGCCGGCTGGCGCGGTGGTGAGCGTGCTCAGTGATGCTGGCTGCGATGGCGGCCTGTGCGCGCTGATGTGTTCCCTGATGGGGATGGCCTGCGCGCTGACGATCGCCCTGTTCGCGTGGGCGCTGCTGCGCACCCGGAACGGCGGGGTCCTTTACGTCCTCGCACGCCTCCTCGCCCTCGGGGACCGTGTTGCACGCCGCGTCGCGGCACCCAAGCCGCCATCACTGACGGCGCTGCAGATCATCCGTATCTGATCCATCCCCGGCGGGAGCGCTCCCTTCGGAAGCTCCCGCATGCCCAGAACACGGGCAGGTATTCGCCTGCCCGGAACACCTGACGCATCACGGGAACGGATCCATGAACACCACCATCACGCGCACCCTCGCGGCCGCCGCCGCACTCACCATCGGCCTCACCCTCGCCGGCTGCTCCACCAACAACGCCGGCTCATCGGACAGCTCCTCCTCGTCGTCCTCGTCGTCCTCGTCGGCACACAACGACCAGGACGTCATGTTCGCGCAGCAGATGCTGCCGCACCACAAGCAGGCCGTTGAGATGAGCGACATGCTCCTCGCTAAGGGCTCCGACGTGGACGCTGACGTTGTCACCCTCGCCAAGCAGATCAAGGCGGAGCAGGGGCCGGAGATCACATCCCTGACCAGCTGGCTGAAGCAGTGGGGTGAGCCCACCGAAATGTCCAGCATGTCCGGGATGGACCACTCCTCGATGTCGGGGATGATGTCCGACTCCGACATGGACGCCCTCGACAGCGCCTCCCCGGCGGACGCCGGGAAGCTGTTCCTGCAGCAGATGGTCGAGCACCACACCAGCGCCGTCGACATGGCGGGGACCGAAGTCGACAAGGGCAAGAACACCGACGCGGTCGCGATGGCGAAGTCGATCGTGTCGAGCCAGACCGAGCAGATCAACCAGATGAAGGACATGCTCGCGTCGATGTGACCCCGGCCGCGGGTCGCGGCGGTGTCCCCCCTCCCTGCCGCGACCCGCGACCGGCCTTCCCCCTCCCGCTCGACCACCCCGCCGAGCGGCCCTGTTTCTTCTGACGGGATCATCCCCGTCCGCCGTCTTTCTTGGAGCCTGCCTGTGCCCCAGCAGCACCCCCACACCCCCACTGCCACGCCGCTGACGCGCCGCGAAGCCCTCGCCGCAGAACGCGCCACACCTCCCGCCCCGCGGCCGCCACGCACCCGCCGCACCCCCACTATCGCGAGTCGGCCGCCGCTACCCGCCGTGACGGTGACCGCGCCGGCACCGACGCGGACGCTCCGTTCCCGGGCGCTGGCGGCAATCCCCCTGACCGGAGCTGCGGCAGCGATGGCGCTGTTCACTGCCGCAGCGCTTCCCGCGCAAGCATCCACCGGCCCCGCCGTCACCGTGCCCGGCGGCACCCCCGCCGCTGCCGGGCAGAGCTTCACCGCGACCGGGCTGACCGTGACGGTCAACCGGGACGGCTACACCGTCACCAAGCCCGCCGTGAAGCCGGTCATCACCAAGACGACCACCAGCACCACGAACAGCGCCACGGCAGCGGCGGGCAGCACGGCTGCGGTCGCGCCGACCGGGACGATCGTGAACACCGGCGCCGGCGATATCCGCTGGCCTATCGCCGGCAGCATCCGGGTCAGTTCCCCGTTCGGCCCCCGCCTGGCCCCGTGCGCGGCGTGCTCGTCGATCCACCAGGGCGCCGACATCACCCCCGGCGCTGGCACCCCCATCGGCGCCGTCGCCGCCGGCACCGTCCGGATCTCGGGCACCCACCCGGAGTACGGCCAGTACGTCATCATCGACCACCAGATCGACGGGCAGACGATCTCCACCCTCTACGCGCACATGATCTTCGGCTCCTCACCGCTGCGCGCCGGGCAGAGCGTCGCCGTCGGGCAGCTCGTCGGCCTCGTCGGCAACACCGGCGCCAGCACCGGCGCGCACCTGCACCTGCAGGTCATGCTCGGCGGCACCACCCCGATCGATCCCATCGCCTGGCTCACCACCAACGCCGGACGCACCTTGTGAGCGCGCCGCCCACCACACCCGAACAGCGCCGGCAGCACCGTCTCCGCACGGTGGGGCTCGTCCTCGCCGTCGCGGCCGGGTTCATCGTCCCGCTCACCACGCCCACACCAGCTCGAGCAGCGAGCTTTCCCACCTGGGACCAAGTGGAAGCCGCCCGCGGTAGCGAGCAGAGCAAACAAGCGCAGATCAGCACCCTGAACGGGCTGATCGACCAGCTGCAGAAGAAGACCCAAGCCGCCGCCGACCGGGCTGACGCCGCCGGGCGGACCTACCAGGCGGCGCAGGATGACCTCGATCAAGCCACCGCAGCGCACGCGAAACTCGCCGCGAGCACGACTGCCGCGACGACGGAATCCGAAGAGCTCGGCAGCACCGTCGGGCAAGTTGCCGCGGCCCTCACCCGGCCAGGCGGCAGCGGCCTCGGTGCCGGCGCGATCCTCGGACAGGACGACCCAGATGCGTTCCTGCAGGGGTTGAGCATGTCGAGCAAGATCGGCGAGCAGGTCGATGGCCTCTACGCCCGCGCGAGCACCGCGGCGAAAACCGCCGGCGCTCTCGCCGCCCAAGCCCGCGTCGCGAAGACCGCCCGCACGAAGCTCGCGGACGCCGCGCAAGACGCCCTCGATGACGCCGTCGCCGCCAGCGACGCCGCGGCAGCGGCGGAGGCGAGCGAGCGGGAGAACGTCAGCACGATGCGTGCCCAGCTGGCGACGCTGCGCGATGATCGGCTCAGCATCGAGCAGGGCTATGAAGCAGGCGTCCGCGCCCGCGCTGCGGCCGCCGCGGCCGCAGCGAAAGCCGCCGCGGAGGCCCGTGCCCGCCAACAGGCAGCCGCCGCAGCCGCAGCCGCAGCTGCGTCGCGCCCTGCCGCGTCAGCGCCCGCACCGGCCGCCTCCGCTGCGGGCAGCACGCGTCCCAGTGGCAGCGGTACAGCGTCCGGGTGGACCCGACCGATCACCTCGTACAGCTTCTACCAGGCGTACGGGTACCGCATCCACCCCGTCTACGGCGACTACCGCCTCCACGCCGGAGCCGACTTCAGCGCCCCCTGCGGCACTCCGCTCTACGCCACCGCCGCCGGCACCGTCACCTACGCCGGACCCTACGGCGGCTACGGCAACATCATCATCATCGACCACGGCGGCGGCATCACCAGCGCCTACGCCCACGTGTACGCCACCGGCATCTACGTCCGCACCGGCCAAACCGTCGCCGCCGGCACCAACATCGCCGGCGTCGGCAACGCCGGCGTCTCCACCGGATGCCACCTGCACTTCGAGATCCGCAACAACGGCGTCGCCACCGACCCGATGGCCTTCCTCGCCACCCGAGGCGTCAGCTAAGCCCGAACCGGCCACCATGGCCCCCACACGTTCGACGTCAACCGACGCCGGCGAAACAGCAGTACCGACGGAAAGGATGACCCATGAGCACCACCACCGACATGCTCCGCACCTACCCGAAGGACCTCGGCAGCATCGACCAGGCAGCCCTCGCCGCCTGCGTCGACGCGTGTTTCGAATGCGCGCAAACCTGTACCGCGTGCGCCGACGCGTGCCTCGCCGAAGACATGGTCGCCGAGCTCACCAAGTGCATCCGCACCAACCTCGACTGCGCCGACATCTGCGCAACAACCGGCAACGTCCTCTCCCGCCACACCGGCTACGACGCCAACCTCACCCGCACGATCCTCGAGGCGTGCCTGGCCGCCTGCAAGGCGTGCGGGGACGAATGCGCACAGCACGCCGACATGCACGAGCACTGCAAGATCTGCGCCGACGCATGCCGCCGCTGCGAAGAAGCCTGCACCGCGCTCCTCGCCAGCCTCTAACCGTCCAGACCAGCAGAAGGCCACCCTCACGTCAGGGTGGCCTTCGTGGGTGCTCGGTTGCCAACCAGCATCCCCGGCGAGTGCTCACACCATCGACACGAAGCGCGGCGAAAAGGGCGACATCGAGCAAAGCTGCTCACAGTCGCGCCGCTTGGACCAACCGAAGTATTTCGGGGCCCGTGGAAATCGTGACTATCGGGCTGGCGTGGTGATGAGGCTGGCGAGGGTGTCGAGCGCGCCGGGAACGAGGGAGAAGTACGCCCAGGTGCCGCGCTTCTCGCGGTGCAGGATCCCGGCGTCGACGAGGACCTTGAGGTGGTGCGAGACGGTCGGCTGGGACAGGCCGAGCGGTTCCTGCAGGTCACACACGCATGCCTCGGCGCCGTCGTGCGCGGCGACCATCGAGATGAGCCGGAGCCGTGCCGGGTCGGCTATCGCTTTGAGTGACTTCGCCAGCACCTCCGCGGATGCCTGGTCCATCGCCTCGGTCGTGACGGGTGAGCAGCACGCGGTGACGTCCTGAATGGGGAGCAGCTCGATCGTCATGGGCTCATCCTCCCACGGACTTCGACACGCGTCTATATTTGCGCTCATCGATATCGACGTGCTTCGATGTACTCGCCGGGTTCCGGCTCCCGCTCGATCCGTGAAGGACCAGCCTGATGACTCACCTCCTCGCCGTTGGCGGCAGTGACGCCGGCATCGCTGCAGCGCTCCGCGCCCGTGAACTCGACCCGTCGACGGATGTGACGGTGGTGCTCGCGGACGAGTTCCCGAACTTCTCCATCTGTGGCATCCCGTACTGGGTGTCCGGCGACGTCGCCACGGAAGCGTCGCTCGCGCACCGCACCCGCGCGGACCTCGAAGCCGCCGGCATGACCGTCCGCTCCTCCACCTGGGCCTCCGCCGTCGACGTCCACCGCCGCCGCCTCACCGTCACGGGCCCCGCCGGGGAAGAGGAGATCTCCTACGACGAGCTGCTGGTCGGCACCGGCGCCGAGCCGGTGCGCCCGGCTGGGGTCCCGTTCGGTGAACCGGGCATCCACCTACTGCACTCCATGACCGATGCGGAACAGGTCGTCGCTGCCCTCGAGCTACTGCCGGCAGGGAGCCTGGTCGCGGTCGTCGGTGCCGGCTACATCGGCCTGGAGATGACTGAAGGCCTCGTCGCCCGTGGGTTCGACACGACGCTGATTCAGCGCGGCCCGGAAGTGCTCTCCACCCTCGACTCGGAACTCGGTTCCCTCGTCACCGCGGAAGTCCGCCGCCACGGCGCGACCGTGCTGACCGGTTCCACCGTCACCGGGATCACCCCGGCTGGCGGCGGGCAGTGGCGCGTCGCCACCAGCTCGACGTCCGGTGACGCGGAGGGCACGTTTGCCCTCGTGGTCGTCTGTGTCGGCGTCCGCCCGGTCACGGACCTCGCCGTCGCTGCCGGCGCGCAGCTGGGCCAGGCCGGCGCGATCGTCGTCGACGAGTCCATGCGCACCGGGGTGCCGCATGTGTGGGCTGCCGGTGACTGCGTCGTGACGCACCATCGCCTCCTCGGCACCACGTGGTTGCCGCTCGGGACGACGGCGCACAAGCAGGGCCGTGTCGCTGGGGAGAACATGCTCGGCGGCAGCAAGGTCTTCGCAGGTTCGGTGGGGACGCAGGTGGTGAAGGTGTTCGATCTCGTCGCCGCCCGCACCGGCCTCCGCCAGCACGAGACCGGCCCACTGGACGTGTCCGCGCTGACGCGGGTGACGGTGGCGGATGACCACAAGCGGTACTACCCGGGCGCGGTCCCGCTGACGATCAGCGTCACCGGCGACCGGGCCACCGGTCGGCTTCTTGGTGCGCAGATCGTCGGTCAGCGGACGGCGGAGATCAGCAAGCGCATCGACACGTTCGCCACCGCCCTCCACGCGGAATTCACCGTGGACGACGTCATCGACCTCGACCTCAGCTACACGCCGCCGCTCGGGTCCCCGTGGGACGCCGTGCAGGTCGCCGCGCAGGGCTGGGAGCGCGCCGCCGCAGCGGCGAACCAGGCCGGGGTGACCGCCTGATGGTGATGGCTGCGGTCGCTGCGGCGATCTTCGTCGCGACGCTCGTGGTGGTGATCTGGCAGCCCAAGGGCTTCCCGATCGGCTACACCGCGCTCATCGGCGCCGTCATCGCCCTCGCCACCACCGTCGTCGGCCTCTCCGACATCCCGACCGTCGTCGGGATCGTGTGGAACGCGACGCTGACGTTCGTCGCGGTGGTGCTGATCTCGTTGATCCTCGACGAGGCCGGGTTCTTCGAGTGGGCAGCGCTTCACGTCGCGCGCTGGGGTCGCGGTAACGGGCGGCTGCTGTTCGTCCTGATCGTCGGCCTTGGTGCCGTCATCGCGGCGGTGTTCGCCAACGACGGTGCCGCGTTGATCCTCACCCCGATCGTCGTCGGGATGCTCCGGGCACTGAATATGCCGCAGAAAGCGGCGCTCGGGTTCATCCTCGCCACTGGGTTCATCGCGGACACCGGCAGCCTGCCGCTGGTGGTGTCGAACCTGGTCAACATCGTCTCCGCTGACTACTTCCACCTCGGCTTCGCCGAGTACGCCGCCGTCATGATCCCCGTCGGCATCGTTTCCGTCCTCGCCTCCCTCGGCATGCTGCTGGCCTACTTCGGTAGGAGCATCCCGAAGCGGTACGACGTCCTCGCCCTCACCAGCCCCGCCGCCGCGGTCACGGACCGGGCGACGTTCCGCGCCGGCTGGGTCGTCCTGGCGCTACTGCTCGTCGGCTACTTCGCCGCCGACCCACTCGGCGTCCCCCTCGCGGCCGTCGCCGGCGTCGGTGCCGTCGTCATCGTTCTCGTCGCCGCCCGGCAGCCCGCGTTCCTCTTCGCCCGTGCGGAGGCTGCGCCGGTCCTCGTCACCACCGGTGGCACCGCCACCGTCAACGCTGGGGGCGGCGGGCCGGGCGCGCCGTCGGGGCGGGTGATCCCGGTGTGGAAGACGATCCGGGAGGCGCCGTGGCAGATCGTGCTGTTCTCCATCGGCATGTACCTCGTCGTCTACGGCCTGCAGAACCAGGGCCTCACCGACCACCTCGCGACACTGTTCGACGTGTTCGGTGACCACGGGGTCCTCGTCACCGCGCTCGGCGTCGGGTTCACCATCGCGATCCTCGCGTCCCTGATGAACAACATGCCCACCGTCCTCATCGCCGCTCTCGCCATCGGCGGTGCCGGAGCGACCGGGCTCACGCACGAGGTGATGGTCTACGCCAACGTCATCGGCTCCGACCTCGGCCCGAAGATCACCCCCATCGGCTCCCTCGCGACGCTGCTGTGGTTGCACGTGCTGGAGAAGAAGGGCATCCACATCGGGTGGGGGCAGTACTTCCGCACCGGCATCGTCCTCACCATCCCCGTCCTCGCCGTCACACTCGCCGCCCTCGCCGGCTGGCTCACCCTCATCCACTGAACCCGGAAAGACACACACCCATGAGTGACAAGACCACGATCCTGTTCGTCTGCGTCCACAACGCCGGACGCTCCCAGATGGCCGCCGGCTACGCCCAGGCACTCGGCGGCGACCGCGTCGAGGTCCTCTCCGCCGGCTCCGAGCCGAAGGACCAGATCAACCCGATCGCGATCCAGGCGATGGCCGAAGACGGCATCGACATCGCCGGCAACCAGCCGAAGATCCTCACCACCGACGCCGTCCGCGACTCCGACGCCGTCATCACCATGGGCTGCGGCGACGCGTGCCCGATCTTCCCCGGCAAGCGCTACGAGGACTGGGAACTCACCGACCCCGCCGGCCGCGGCATCGAGGACGTCCGCCCCATCCGCGACGACATCAAGCACCGCGTCCAGACGCTCCTCAACGAGCTGCTGCCCACCGACGCAACCGCGTGACGACCAAGAAGCAGCAGATCATGACGCTCACCCTCACCGTCCCACCACGGACTGACGCGGACCGCCTCACCGGACTTCCCGTTGCCGTCATCGGCGCAGGCCCCGTCGGCCTCGCTGCCGCCGCGCACCTCCTTGAGCGCGGCCTCGATGTCGTCGTCTACGAAGCTGGGCCGATCGTGGGGACGAGCGTTCGCGCTTGGGGGCACACGCGGCTGTTCTCCCCGTGGCAGTACGTCATCGACCCTGCCGCCCAGCGGCTCCTGGAAGCCACCGGCTGGGAAGCACCTCGAGCGGCGTCGTTGCCCACTGGCCACGACCTCGTCGACACGTACCTGGCACCCCTCGCCGCGACCCCGCAGCTCGCACCGGTGATCCAGTACGGCACCCGGGTAGAGGCGGTGTCACGGCAGGGCATGGACCGCACCCGCTCCACCGGCCGAGCCGACACCCCCTTCCTGCTCCGCCTCCACACCGCCGACGGCGTCACTGACGTGATCGCCCGCGCCGTCATCGACACCTCCGGCACCTACACGACCCCGAACCCCCTTACTGCCGCTGGCCTCGCACCGGCCGCGGATCTCGGCGACCACCTCTTGCACGCCCTGCCCGACGTCCTCGGCGCCGACCGGGCCCGGTTCGCCGGGAAGCGGGTCCTCGTGGTCGGTGCCGGGCACTCCGCCGCGAACACGATCATCAAGCTCGCCGCCCTGGCGAAGGACGTTCCCGGTACGGAGGTGCTGTGGGCTGTCCGGAACGCCGACACCGCCCGGCTCGGCGCCGACGCCGCCGACGGGCTCGCCGCCCGCGGGCAGCTCGGCTCCACCGTCCACGGTCTCGTCGAATCCGGTCGGGTGCAGCAGATCGCCTCGTACGAGATCGACGACGTCCGCCCCGACGGCGACCAGGTCACCGTCACCGGCCGGCGCGCGGGAGAGCCGTTCGCGGTGACGGTCGACGTCATCGTGAACGCCACCGGGTTCCGACCCGACCTCGACATGCTCCGCGAGATCCGCCTCGGCCTCGACGACATCGTCGAAGCACCCCGAGCCCTCGCACCACTGATCGACCCGAATCTGCACTCCTGCGGTTCCGTGCCCCCGCACGGCGTCGCCGAGCTTGCACACCCGGAGCCGAACTTCTTCATCGCCGGCATGAAGTCCTACGGCCGAGCCCCCACGTTCCTGCTCCTCACCGGCTACGAGCAAGTCCGCTCCATCGCCGCCGAACTCGCCGGCGACCACACCGCAGCGCGCCTGGTCGAACTCGTCCTCCCCGAAACCGGCGTCTGCTCCACCGACATCGGCGGCAGCTCCTGCTGCACCACCCCCACCGCCACCGCCACTCCTGCCGCTGAGGACGCTGCCTGCTGCACTACGCCTGCGCCGTCTACTGACAGCACCTCGTGCTGCACTAACTGACCGGACTCGCACCCATGACCACGAAGCCCACTGTCCTATTCATCTGCAAGCACAACGCCGGCCGCTCACAGCTCGGCGCCGCCCTGCTCGAAATCGCAGCCGCCGACCGGTACGCAGCCACCTCCGCCGGCATCAGCCCTGCCGACGAGGTGAACCCCTCGATCGCCGCGACCGTGGGCGAGCTCGGCCTCGACATCACCGGACGCGTGCCCCGGCAAGTGACGCCCGACCTGCTCGAACAGGCGGACATCGTCGTGCTCATGAAGCCCGGCCTCGAGCTCCCCGCAGAACCACGCGGCACGGTCCTCGAGTGGGCCTTCCCCGACCCCACCTCCTGGTCACCAGACGACGTGCGACCAATGCGGGACGCCGTCGCAGAACGCATCGAACGAGAACTCCTGCAGCCGTAGTGACCAGGCCGCCCGGATAGGGAGCGAAGTCAGAAGCGCGACTCAGAGAGAAGCTGCCTACTGTTGTACATCGCCAATGGCCCACGCATCGTGCTGTGGCAGGAGGGGGAAATCATGCCAGAGGATCCAGAACGGCAGGCGTTCGAGGACGCGCGGGCGCAGGTGCGCTCGATGGCAGAGCAGCAGAACCGTCAGCCCAAGGTTTTCATAGAGGTCAAAGATCGGGATCTGATCACGCTGATGGATCGGTTCGCGGGATCGCTTGAGTTCCACTCGATGTTGGTCGCCGGGCAGCTGATGGCCGAGGTGAGCCGTCGCCAGCTGTGGGACGCGGTCCTGGAGCGACGGACCGCGATGCTGTCTCGTATGCACCCCGCAGAGGATGTTTCTGCGCTGCGGGACAAGGCTCGGGCGTCGCTCGATCACTTCCAGAACGAGCACTTCCCCGTTGATCCTGACGTTTTCGGGGAGGACGGGTTAGATGCGGAGCGGGGCTGGAACGGGTACATCCAGTTCTGACGTCGACATTCGTGAGGTCCGGCCTCCCCCTCCAGCGTGCTGTCTCGGGGCTTGGCCAGGTGCTCCTGCCGCCCCATCAGGTCGGGTATATCGCGAGTGAGGCTGAGCAGGTCTTCGGTGCAGGATCTATCTCAAGCGCCGGGTCTCGAGTAGTTCCAGCAACGGCTGCACCCGGCGGCCCTCGGTAAGCCATTCGATGGGCGTCGCCGGTTCACCGTGGATGCGCGTGTACGGGTGTGGTGTCGTCATGAAGCCGAGGATCGACGTCGGGTGCATGTCGTTGTCGAACGCTCCGGCCAACGTCGAGAGGTGATCCAGCACCGGGTGGTTCGGGTCGTCGGTGAATTGCCATGCCGGGAAGCGCAGCTCGTCGTCGCACACGAACGCGAACAGGTTGCCGGACACGAGGTGGGTGAGGACCCGTGCCGTTCCGGTATCCAGCCAGTCGGCCGCTTCCTCAAGGGTGAGGGAGGCACTCATTCCGCGCTGCCAAGAACGGCGTTCGGCTGCGTCGAGCTCGCCGCGCGCGACGGCGGACTTTGCAGCTTCGTACCGCTGCCGAGTACCGAACGCCGACTCGATGAGTGCGTCTTCCTCGTCAGGTGTGAGATCTCGGCCGGTTCGAGGACGCGGCGGGTTGTGGCGTGGCCCGAAATCTCGACCGCCGGCGTGAACACCGATTAGTCGTGGGAAGGCGCGGTCTTGCCGCGGCGGGTCAAGATCGCGGTCCCTCGTGACCAACAAAGCGTCGTCGGCATCCGCGAAGTCCATGGTGGCGTTGCTGCGGACGCTGTCCGGCAGGTCGTCACCCGTCAGGGCGGCGAGAGCAACACGTGCGCGTGCCCGCGCGATCTGTACCCGTGACGTCATCAGGCACTACCCTCTTGTTTGACTTCTAGGTCCCCCACAGTTGCCGCCTGGAGGGGTGGTGGGTTGAGGTCGATTGCGAGACACGAAGGGCGGAACTGTGTGCATCCGAGGCGTCCTACCGCCAATTCGCGGCTTCGAGATGGTCGAGCACGACCTGGACGTCGCCGCCGATCGTCAACCAGTCGACGGGCGTGAAGGACTCATTGGTCCCCTCGATCTCGAGGTCCGCGTTGTACATGTAGCCGAGGATCGTGGATGGATGTTTCTGATCACCCCACGCCGGCGTGAGTCGTGCAAGGCCGGGAAGGACAGGTATCGCTGGGTCATCGGTGAATTGCCACGCCGGGTACCGCAACTCCCCGGCGCACACGAAGGCTGTCACTTGCCCCGTAGCGAGGAGCGCGTGCAGCTCAGCGTCGTTGATGCGCAACCAGTCCGCGGCTTCCTCGGCGGTCAACGCAGAGACGAGCCCCTCAAGTTCCGTGCGACGTTCCACGTTCTCCAGCTCGCCGCGGGCGACTTCGGCCTTCGAGTCCTCGTACTCTTCCCGGGTCCAGCCGCCGAACCGGATGAGGAACTCCTGCTCCTCGAGTGTCCCTTGTCGGCCACGCGGAACTGTGGGTGGCTCAGCGACTCGGCCATAGTCGCGGCCGTGCGCGATGACACCGGCGAGGGAGTTGAAGCTCGATAGGGGGACGTTCACAGTGGTCGCTTCCGCTGCTTCAGCCGGAGTGTGGATGCCGTTTCCCAGCCAACCTCACCGGTCACCCCGTCCTCCGAGTACGAGATCTTGGAGGCGCGAAGCAGACCCCTCGAGCACAAGCAGCAAGGTCCGCACCACGGGCCAAGGCGATCCGCCCGCGATCAGATGTTCTCTTGGACTGCACCGCGCGCCGCCCCGCTGCAAGTGCGGGTCTTCGGAGCACATCAGGCGAGCAACTAGTGCTGGCGGCGCGTCAGGCGGTACGCACTGCAGCACCGTCGGTAGAACATCGGAGATGAGCTCCAAAGTCTTGGCACCGGCGTCGATGAACTGCCACGAGGGGAACAGCAAGGCTCCAGCCCGCTCGAACCCCCAGAGCTGTCGAGAAGCCACGTCAGCCCGAAGCTCATGGAGAGTACTCCCCCGTCGTCGGGCCACGTCCTCGGCCTGCAACAGCGCCGCGTGTTCGATCGATATGGCTCGGACCAGCACGGTCATGAGATTTCGGTCGCTCAGCTCCGCTTCCCATTGGAACTCGTCACCGACCGCGCCGATCCACTGAAGGATGAGAGCTCGCTTCGCCGTTCCCAGCGGACTCGGCCGGTTGAGTGCCGTTAGCGATTCGGCGATCTGCTCAACCGTTGCGTAGAACTCGAGTCCAAGCGATTCGATGGCCGCCTCCAGCGCGGCGAGCGACATCTGACGCGAGGCGGCAGACCTCACCGGCGAAGGGGCCGCCTCTGATGCTTCCAACGCCACTTCCTCACCTGCCAGCCGCTCGCAACACGTCTCATGCCGCGTGCTGATTATAATCAGCACATGGGAAAAGGCGAGCGAGGCGCGGGTTCTGGTTCACCCCGCCTCACGATCGAAGCCACAACCGGTGCCAGAGTGGAAGTCTCTTGGCTGGACGCGGTCGTGGTCCCCGAGGCCGCGCGTATCGACTACCGAACAGTCGGACGCCGCGGCGACTTCGTCGTGACCGTCGGAGCTGCCGAACTCGCTGCCGTCTGTGACCTCGACTCCGGCGAGTACGTCGTCAGCGGACAGCTTGGAGGGGACGAAACGGCTGCGGCGCTGATGCGCGACCTACTGAGGCGCCGCCTGCAACACCTTCATGAGGCTCCCGTCCAGTCACGGCAACGCTTCGAGGGACGCCTCCGTTCCCTCGCTGAAATGTCAGGCGGAACGTGGTTTGCCTTCGAAACGGTGATCGACCTCTAACGTGCGGGCCGTCGCCACAGCTCGGCGTCCAGGGCAAGCTCGAGCCGAGCGAGCGTGGCGAGATCCGGCCAGGAACGACCGGCCAGAACACCCAGCAACGTCGTGTGGTGCACACCAGCAGCCGTCGCGACTGCGCGCGTGCTCTGAGTTCCCATTGCTTCCCTCAGTCGCACCACGAATGTACGAGCCGCTTCCGCGATCGCGTCGTCGGCGGGAATCTCCGGCCAGGGCGCCGGCGCGAGCTCGAACGGTCGCTGTCGGGGAGTTCTGCTCACGCGTCCCAGCGTAGAGCGCGAACCGTCCTCGTTGAGGATGGTCAACGGCGTCTGCGCCCTCGGTGCCCCGAACAGCCACGTCTCACGCGTCGATTACTACCAAAACGAATATTGACCTCCACCAGCAAGACGTTCGGAGGCCCCGTTCGGCTGGCGGGACGCTCGACATCACTTCCCTAGCGTGGACGCGTGCACGATCACCGAGATGACCAACGCCGCTCACGAACCGTGACACCCCGGGTCCTGTTCGCCGTCGCCCTGTCCGCGTTCCTCGTGCTGATCGGCACGACACCTGCATCGGCGCACGCAGCACTGACATCGAGTGATCCGGCGGACGGCGCCACCGTGGCTGCCGACCTTGAGCGAGTGACACTCAGCTTCAGCGAGGCGCCGCTTGCCGGGCTCGAAGCCGGTCTGCGCATCGAGGTCCGGGACGACGGCGGGACCGACGAGTCGTCCGGAGCGGTTGCCGTCGGTGGCACCTCGATGTCCAAGGCGGTGTCGCTCTCCCCCGGCCCGCACACCCTCGTCTGGCGGTACGTCTCCCCTGACGGCCATCCGATCGAAGGGCAGCTCGCGTTCTCGGTGGAACCGGCCGCATCTCCGACCGTCCCACCCACGACGACGAGCCCGACGGCCGCGCCCACATCATCCTCGGAACCGTCGGCAGCGGCAGCGGGAGCCGCACCGAACACGGGTGCCGGAACGCACGGGCACGGCCACGGCGGCCCGGCACTCCTGGTCGGGGTCGTCGGGATCCTGGCAGTGCTCGTCATCGGCGCGGTCGTGCTCCGCATCCGCCGGGGCGCGGACGCGCGGACCGAGGGCTGACGGGACGCCCGAGCCTCAGAACACCGCGACGGTCATGCCCGACGAGGTCGCAGGGCGGTCCATCGCGACGAGCGCCTCGGGCAGGTCGTCGAAGCCGATCGTGCGGCCGATCGTCTCCTCCGGACGCAGCCGCCCGGCCACGACGGCGTCGAGCATCGCGCCGTACTCCCCGACCGCCGCGCCGTGGCTGCCGAGCAGTTCGAGTTCGTCCGCGATGACCCGGCCCATCGGGATCGCCGGAGCGGCTTCGTCGTCGAGCAGCAGCCCGACCTGCACGTGCCGACCGCGCGGACGCAGGGACGCCACGGCGGCGACCGAGGTGGCACGGCTGCCGTAGGCGTCGAGCGAGACGTGTGCTCCGCCGCCCGTGCGGGACCGGACCGTGGTGACGACATCGGCGTCCATCAGAACGGTGTCGGCGCCCAGGGCGGCTGCGCGTTCGAGTGCGGCCGTGGAGACGTCGACGGCGACGACGTGCGCGCCGGCGGCCACGGCGACCATGACCGCGGAGAGTCCGACTCCCCCGCAGCCGTAGACCACGACCCACTCCCCTGCGGCGACGCGCCCTCGGGCGTGCAGGGCGTGGAACGCGGTGCCGAATCGGCAGCCGAGCGCCGCCGCCACCGCGAAGTCCACGGCGTCGGGCAGCGCGACGAGGTTCAGGTCGGCGTGCGGGACGACCAGGGAGTCCGCGTACGAGCCCTGCAGGTCGAACCCGGGCTGCTGCTGGGCGGTGCACACCTGGGTGGCGCCGTCGAGGCACTCGGCGCAGGTCCCGCATGCGAACACGAACGGTGCCGTCACCCGGTCACCCACGGCGAAGCGCTGGACGCCCGTGCCGATCGACGCGACGACGCCGGCGAACTCGTGGCCGGGCACGTGCGGCAGCCGGACGGAGTCGTCGTGGCCCTTCCAGGCGTGCCAGTCACTGCGGCAGACGCCGGTGGCAGCCACCCGGACGACGACGCCGTGGTCGGGTGCGACCGGTTCCGGCAGGTCGACGATCGAGGGGACGGAACCGAACTGGGCGTACTGGACAGCGCGCATGCGGCCATCCTGACAGACGCCGGACGCCGGACGCCGGACGCCGGACCCCGGACCCCGGACCCCGGACCCCGGACGATGGCTGCCCGACGTCGGACCAGCGCGACCGACCGCCAGCCGCGACCCGCGCGTCGGGGTCCCCACGGGCCTCCAGGCCACCCGGCCACCCGACCACCCGACCACGCGAGCGGTCCACCGCACCCCGATCGGCCGTTGCGCCGCAGGCGCGTCCGCCGGTTGACTCGTCACGTGACCGATCTGCGCTTCTCCGCCGACCCCGAAGACCTCGACGTCGACCGCGTGCACCGCTGGCTGAGCGAGGAGTCGTACTGGGCCCGCGGCCGTGACCGGGCGACGCAGGAGGCGATCATCGCCGGCTCCCGGAACTTCGGCGTGTACGACGCGACGACCGGCGAGCAGCTCGGCTACGCGCGGGTGATCACCGACGGCGTGACGTTCGGGTGGCTCGCCGACGTGTTCGTGGACCCCGACGCCCGGGGCCGCGGCGTCGGGGTCGCACTCGTGCGCGGCGTGACCGAGGCGGTCGAGCCGCTCGGCCTGAAGCGCTTCGCCCTGTTCACCGCGGATGCCCACGGGCTGTACGAACGGTTCGGGTTCCGCCCGCTGCCCGACCCGGACGGCTGGATGATGCGCCCCGGGCCGGGGTTCGGCGCCGACGTGCACGACTGACGGGGCGCGGGCGCACACGGAGCGCTGCCCCTCAGTACTCGATGCGGCCCTCGCGGTTGTGGAACTCCCCCGTCGGCCCGTCGGTGCCGATCGTCGCGAGCCTGACCGTGGCGTCGGTGCCCTCGGTGATCGTCTGGTGTCCGCCGAACCCGTTGAACTCCGTCGCCGTGTAGCCCGGGTCGCTCGCGTTCACCCGGAACCCGGGCAGGTTCTTCGCGTACTGCACGGTCAACGCGATCACGGCCGCCTTCGACGCCGCGTACGGCACCGCAGGCACCCCGTACTCGTCGTGTCCCGGTGTCGTCAGCCAGCGCGGGAACCCCACCCCCGACGAGACGTTCACGATGACGGGTGCCGCCGAACGTCGCAGCAGGGGCAGCGCGGCCTGGGTCACCCGGACGATGCCGGTGACGTTGGTGTCGAGCACGGTCGCCATCGCGCTCGCGTCGAGGTCGTCGACCCCGAACGAGGTGCCGAGGATCCCGGCGTTGTTCACGAGGACGTCGAGTTCGGGGATGGTCGCGATCGCCGCGTCGATGCTGGCCTGGTCGGTGACGTCCAGCTGCACGACGTGGGCGCCGAGTGCGCGGGCGTCGTCGCCGCTGGCCGGGTCGCGCATGCCGGCGTACACGGTGCGGCCGGCTTCGAGCAGTCGGCGTGCGGTCTCGAGTCCGAGGCTGCGGTTGGCCCCGGTGATCAGTGTCGTTGTCATGCGCCCAGCCTGCCCCCGCCGGTCCGGCTCCCCCAGGCACGGTGCGACGGTGGGACCGGCAGTACCAGGACGGACTGGAGGCGCGGGGCGATGATGGTGGACATGAGCGAGTTCGCGAACGTGTTGCGTTCCTGGCGCGACCGGGTGCGTCCCGAGGCGGTCGGCCTGCCGGCCGGCCCCGGCAGACGGACCCCGGGCCTCCGTCGCGAGGAGCTCGCCGCGCTGGCGGGCGTGAGCGTCGACTACGTCGTCCGCCTCGAGCAGGGCCGGGCGACGAACCCGTCGCCGCAGCTGCTCGCCGCCCTCGCGACGGCGCTCCGGCTGTCGTCCGAGGAACGGGACCACCTGTGCCGGGTGGCCGGCGTCGCCCCGCCGTCGCGTCAGGTGGTGCCGCGGCACATCACGCCGGGCGTACAGCGGCTGGTGGACCGGCTCGGCGACGTCCCGCTCGCGGTGTTCACGGCGACCCACGACATCGTGCTCTGGAACGAGCTGTGGGCCGCGGTGAACGGCGACCCCTCGCGGTACGTCGGGCTCGATCGCAACCTGGTGTGGCGACACTTCACGCAGGAGCGTGACGGGGTGGACTGGGACGACGAGCACCAGGAGGAGTTCTCGAGCGACCTCGCCGCCGACCTGCGGCAGGCCTGCGGCCGCTACCCGGCGGACCGCGACCTGGCGGACCTGGTCGACCGGCTGCTGCGGGACTCCCCCGAGTTCGCCCGCCGGTGGGAGACCGGCCGGATCGCCGAGCACCGTGCGAGCCGCAAGGTCGTGCACACCCCCGTCGGGCCGGTGGAGATCGACTGCGACGTGCTGAGTGTCCCCGGCGGTGACCTGCGGATCGTCGTCTACACGGTCGTCCCGGGCTCCGAGGACGCCGCGAAGCTCGACCTGCTCCGGGTCACCGGCCTGCAGGAGCTCACGCCGCGGTGAACACCAGCGACGCGTTCTGACCGCCGAACCCGAACGAGTTGTTCAACGCGGCACGGAGCGGTGCGGTCCGGGCGGTGCCGGAGACGACGTCGAGGTCCACCGCGGGGTCGAGCCGGTCGAGGTTCAGGGTCGGTGGCACGGTCCCGGTCTCGAGCGCCCGCAGGGTCAGGATCGCCTCGACCGCGCCGGCAGCGCCGAACATGTGCCCGATTGCGCTCTTCGGCGCGGTGACCAGCGCTCCGGTCCCCACCGCACGGCTGATGGCGGCCGCCTCGCCGACGTCGCCGACCGGCGTACCCGTTGCATGTGCGTTCACGTGGTCGACGTCGGCACCGGTGAGGCCCGCCATCCGGATCGCGGCGCGCATGGCCCGCTCCTGCTCGCTGCCGTCCGCCAGTGGTGCGGTGATGTGGTGCGCGTCCGAGGTGATCCCCCACCCGGCGAGCGTGCCGTGCGAGCGCTGCCCCCGGGCGGCGGCGTGGTCGGCACGCTCGAGGACGACGATGCCGGCGCCCTCGCCGAGGACGAAGCCGCGGCGGTCGGCGTCGAACGGACGGGACAGGGTCGTGGGGTCGTCGCCGTCGGGCTTTGCGAGGGCCTGCGACTGGGCGAACGACGCCATCGTCACCGGGGTGACCGCGGCCTCGGTCCCGCCGGTGATGACGACGTCGGCCTCACCGGTGGCGATGAGTCGCGCGGCGGTGGCGATGGCCTCCGCACCGGACGCACATGCCGACACCGTCGTGTAAGCGCCGCCCCGCGCCCCGTAGGCGATGCTGATCTGCGCGGCGGCACCGTTCGCCATGAGCATCGGCACCGTGCGCGGTGAGACCCGCCGGGCACCGGACGCACCGAGCACGTCGTGGGCGTCGAGGAGCGTCTCCACTCCCCCGATCCCGGTGCCGATCACCACGGCGAGGCGGTCGCCCTCCACCGCGGGGGCACCGGCGTCGGCCCAGGCCTCGTCCGCGGCGACGAGGGCCAGCTGCTGACTGCGGTCCAGGCGATTGGCGCGGACCCGCCCGAGCGCCCCCTCGGCGTCGAGTGCGGCATCGGCCCCGACCCGGATCGGCACCTGTTCCCAGAGCGCTCCGCCGCGGTGCAGGGCGCGGACGCCGGAGCGACCGGCCGCCAGGGCGTCCCAGAGCGGTGCGACGCCGTGGCCGAAGGGTGAGACCGCGCCGTAGCCGGTGATGACGATGTCCACGGGAACTCCTCTTGTACGTTGAACAAGTTGAGTTGTACCACGTACAATTCCGACATGGCAACCACGGTGGACGGCTCCGGCACGGCACGCGGCGCGGCGACACGGGCGAAGATCCTCGCCGCGACGGCCGGACTGCTCAGCGCGGGCGCTCGGAGCGTCACCGTCAGCGAGGTCGCCCGGGCCGCGGGTGTCTACCCGAACCAGATCACCCACCACTACGGCTCGAAGGACCGCCTGGTGCTCGACGCCGCGTTCGCGCTGTTCCTCCGCGACACCACGCGACTGCAGGCGGCCGGCCGTCGTGCCCGCTCGGCGGAGGCGTTCCGGCAGGTCCTCGCCCGCACCGCCTTCGCGATGCCGTCGACCCCGCTCGTGGTCCGCGCGCTCGGCGGTGCCGGGGACGACCCGGCGCAGCGTGAGCGCGTGCGGCTGCTGCTGGCCGTGCTGTTCCGGCAGTCCGAGCGCTACCTGGAGCGCGTCGTCGCCGACCAGGGCTGGACGAGCCCGAGCGGTGTCGCCCGGGACGCTCGCACGTTCTGGAGCGCCGTGTTCGGTGCCACCCTGCTCGCGGACGCCGGGGTCACCGGCGGCCCCTCGGACCTTGACCTGGCGGGGACGATCTCGATCGGGTGACCGGGGTGGCCACCGCCGCCGGGGTCTCCCCCGGCGGCGCTGTCACTCGCCCGGCGGCGGTGTCACTCGCCGAAGCCGGACCGGACCAGTTCCACCAGGGCGTCGACCGCGGCCTGCGCGTCCTGCCCGGTCGCGTCGATCGACACCGTCGCACCCTTCGGCAGCGCCAGGGCCATGATCGCCAGCAGGCTCTTCGCGTCCACGCCGTTGACGTGCACGCTCGCGTCGTACTTCGCCGCCGTCTTCACGAACTCCGCGGCGGGCCGGGCGTGCAGCCCGGTCTCGTTCACCAGCTCGACCGACGCGCTGACGCGGTCGGAGCCGGCCGCGTCGTCGACGGCGGCAGCCCCGTCGGCCGGCCCCGTGCCTCCAGGCTGGTCACCGGACGGACGGGAGGCGGTGCTCGCGTCCGCCTCGGAACCCGCGGCCGACGCTGCGGCGGCCAGCACGGCGTCGGCGTCACCGCCCGTCTGGGCGGCGACCGCGGCCGCCACCGCTCCCTCGACCAACGGGGCCTGCGACACGTGGACGCGTGCGCGGACGTCGTCGTCCAGGAAGTCGAGCGCGGTGTCGGTCGTCAGGTAGGCGGAGCCGAGGTCGCACAGGACCACGACGGCGTCCGCCTGGGCGAGTTCCTCGATGCCGGCGGTGATCGCCTCGAACGAGGTGCCGATGCCGCCGTCGTCCGTTCCGCCCGCGGCGACGAGCGGCACGTCCGCGGCCATCTGCCGTGCCAGCTCGACGGTGCCCGTCGCGATCGCCGCGCTGTGCGAGACGACCAGGATGCCGACGGTCACGCTGCGTCCACCGCTGCGCGCAGGATGTACGCGGTCGACTGCGCACCGGGGTCGCGGTACCCGATCGCGCGGTCGCCCAGGTAGCTCGCGCGGCCCTTGTGGGCGACGAGCGGCTCGGTGTCCGCCGCACCCTGCGCGGCGGCGTCTGCTGCTGCGGTGAGCACGGCCTTCGGGTCGTCGCCGGCACCGGCGGCCGCTGCTGCGGCGTCGACCGCGGGGCTCCACGCGTCGACCATCGTCTTGTCGCCGACCGCGGCCTTGCCGCGGGACACGACACCGTCGCGGGCGGCGGTGAGCACGGCGACGAGGGTGTCCGCGTCGAGTTCGGCCGCGTCACCGGCGGCCTGCGCCGCCTTCAGGTAGGCGGTGCCGAAGAGCGGGCCGGCCGCCCCGCCCACCGTCGAGATGAGCTTCGTCGCGACGGTCTTGAGCACGGCACCCGGGGTGTCGAAGGACCCGGAGTCGACGGCCTCGAGCACGGCCCGGAACCCGCGGTCGAGGTTCTCGCCGTGGTCGCCGTCCCCGATCTCACGGTCGAGCGTGACGAGCTCGGCGCGGTGTTCGTCGATCGTCGCGGCGGTGCGACGGACCCAGTCGATGGCCCATGCGGTGTCGAGCGCCAATGCGGTTCCCTTCGTGTGTCGAGCCCGGTGGCCCGTTGTCGTGGTCCGGTGGTCGAGCGGCCGTGGACGCTCAGCGTCCCCAGCGCAGGGCCGGGGTCTCCACCGGGGCGTCCCAGAGGGCCGTGAGTTCGTCGTCGAGCACCGTGACGGTGAGCGAGAACCCCTGCATCTCGAGGGACGTGACGTAGTCGCCGACCAAACTACGCGTGACCTGGTGGCCGCGGTCCGAGAGGACCTCGGCGGCGCGTCGGTAGGCGATGTAGAGCTCAGACAGCGGAGTGCCGCCCATGCCGTTCACCAGGAGCAGCAGCGACGACCCGGCCGGGGCGTCGAGGTCGGTCAGGATCGGTTCGAGCACGCGGTCGACCAGCTCGTCCGCCGGTGCCATCGCGATCCGCTCGCGGCCGGGCTCGCCGTGGATGCCGATGCCGAGCTCGACCTCGTCGTCGGCCAACACGAACGACGGCTCCCCCGCGTGCGGGACGGTGCCCGATGCCAGTGCGAGCCCCATCGACCGCGTGACGTCGTTGACGTGCCGGGCCACGGCGGCGACCGCGTCCAGGTCGTCCCCGCGCTCGGCGGCGGCGCCGGCGCACTTCTCCACCACGACGGTCCCGGCGACACCGCGCCGGCCGGCGGTGAACAGGGAGTCCTGCACCGCGACGTCGTCGTCCACCACGACGGACTCGACGCGGACGTCGTCCATCGCCGCGAGCTCGGCGGCCGTCTCGAAGTTGAGCACGTCGCCGGTGTAGTTCTTCACGATGTGCAGCACGCCCGCACCACCGTCGACGGCCTTCGTCGCCGCGACGATCGGGTCGGGCGTCGGGCTCGTGAACACCGGGCCGGGCACCGCGGCATCGAGCATGCCGTACCCGACGAAGCCGGCGTGCAGCGGCTCGTGGCCACTGCCGCCGCCGCTGACGATCCCGACCTTGCCGGCGACGGGTGCGTCAGCGCGGTGCAGGTGGATCGGGTCCTCGACCAGGACGACGTGTCCGGCGTGTGCCCGGGCGAAGCCCCGGACGGTCTCCTCGACCACGGCCTGCGGGTCGTTGATGAGCTTCTTCATGCGGTGCCTCCACGGGTACGGGGTCGAACCGTGGCGGTCACACCGCGCGTCGTCGACCGGAGTGGGCCCAATCTACATCGACGGCACGGGCAGCCGTCCGCTCCCGATGCACGTTCGTGCAGTGCGCCGAGGACGCGCCACCGGCTCGGGATCGTGCTGGGGACACTCGTCCTGCACGTTCGTGCACGATGCCGCACTTCGCTCACGAATTCATCGCCGGGCCGTGAACCGCATCACTATGGTTGGCCTCAATCACTCAACGGGGAGTGCGGCGCAGCACGGCCGGACCCCCACCCTCACGCACTGGAGGTCACCGATGGACGGCATCGGCGTCAATTTCCTGTCCGAGCTCGTCGGTACGGCGATGCTCATCATCCTGGGTGGCGGCGTCGTCGCCGCTGTCTCGCTCGCGAAGTCCAAGGGCTTCGGAGCCGGGTTCCTGATGGTCACCATCGGCTGGGGCTTCGCGGTCTTCGCCGGTGTCACCGTCTCGTACAGCTCGGGCGGTCAGCTCAACCCCGCGGTCAGCCTCGGGCTCGCCCTGCTCGGCAAGATCACCGTCGGCGAGATGTTCCTCTACTGGCTCGCCCAGCTGATCGGCGCGATCATCGGCGCGGTCATCGTCTGGCTCGCCTACAAGCAGCACTTCGACGAGGAGCCCGACGCGGCCGCCAAGCTCGGCGTCTTCTCGACCGGCCCCGCGATCCGGTCGTACGGCTGGAACCTCGTCACGGAGATCATCGGCACCTTCGTGCTGGTCTTCGTCGTCATCGCGTTCTCGAACGGTCAGACGCCGGCATCGCTCGGCGCGATCCCCGTCGCCTTCCTCGTGATCGCGATCGGTGTCAGCCTCGGTGGCCCCACCGGCTACGCCATCAACCCGGCCCGTGACCTCGGCCCCCGCATCGCGCACGCCATCCTGCCCATCAAGGGCAAGGGCTCGAGCGACTGGGCCTACGCCTGGGTGCCGGTCGTCGGACCGCTGATCGGTGGCGCCCTCGCCGCCGGCCTGTCCGTCGCCCTGCTGCCCATCGTCAGCTGACCCACCCCACCCCGAAGGCGTGACCGGCCGTTCCGCACGACCGACCACGCACCGCACCGAACACCCGTAAGGAGCACCAATGGCCGACTACATCGTCGCCATCGACCAGGGCACGACCTCGACCCGAGCAATCGTGTTCGACCACTCCGGTTCGATCATCTCGACCGGGCAGAAGGAACACGAGCAGATCTTCCCGCGTGCCGGGTGGGTCGAGCACGACCCCGCCGAGATCTGGGACAACACCCGCGAGGTGATCGGTCAGGCACTGTCGCGTGCCGACATCACGCGCCACGACGTCGCAGCCGTCGGCATCACCAACCAGCGCGAGACCGCCGTCGTCTGGGACAAGACCACCGGCAAGCCGATCTACAACGCGATCGTCTGGCAGGACACCCGCACGCAGGCGCTCGTCGACAAGCTCGCCGACGGCGACACCGACAAGTACAAGGCCATCGTCGGCCTGCCGCTCGCGACCTACTTCGCCGGCACCAAGATCATGTGGATCCTCGAGAACGTCGAGGGTGCTCGTGAGAAGGCCGAGGCGGGCGACCTGCTCTTCGGCACCACCGACACCTGGGTCCTCTGGAACCTGACCGGTGGCATCGACGGCGGCGTGCACAAGACCGACGTCACGAACGCGTCCCGCACGCTGTTCATGGACCTCGAGACGCTGCAGTGGCGCGACGACATCCTCGCCGACTTCGGTGTCCCGAAGTCGATGCTCCCCGAGATCGTCAGCTCCTCCGAGGTCTACGGCCACGTCGAGTCCTCGAGCCTGCTGCGCGAGGTCCCGATCGCCGGCATCCTCGGCGACCAGCAGGCCGCGACCTTCGGTCAGGCCGCGTTCGACCAGGGTGAGTCGAAGAACACCTACGGCACCGGCAACTTCCTGATCTTCAACACCGGTACCGAGATCGTCCGCTCCGAGAACGGCCTGCTCACCACCGTCGGCTACAAGCTCGGCGACCAGGAGACGCACTACGCCCTCGAGGGTTCGATCGCCGTCACGGGCTCGCTCATCCAGTGGCTCCGCGACAACCTCGGTCTGATCGGCAGCGCCCCGGAGGTCGAGGCCCTGGCCAAGACGGTCGAGGACAACGGCGGCGTGTACTTCGTGCCGGCGTTCTCCGGGCTCTTCGCGCCGTACTGGCGTCCGGACGCCCGCGGTGCGATCGTCGGCCTCACCCGCTTCGTCAACAAGGGCCACATCGCGCGTGCCGCCCTCGAGGCGACGGCGCTGCAGACCCGAGAGGTCCTCGACGCGGTCAACGCCGACTCCGGCGTGGACCTGACCGAGCTCAAGGTCGACGGCGGCATGACCGCGAACAGCGAGCTCATGCAGTTCCAGGCCGACATGCTCAACGTGCCGGTCGTCCGTCCGGTCGTCGCGGAGACGACGGCGCTCGGTGCGGCCTACGCCGCCGGTCTCGCGGTCGGCTTCTGGGCCAACCTCGACGAGCTCCGTGCCAACTGGCAGGAGGACAAGCGCTGGGAGCCCCAGCTCGACGCCGCCGAGCGCGAGCGCACGCTCCGCCTGTGGAAGAAGGCCGTCACGAAGACCTTCGACTGGGTCGACGAGGACGTGCAGTAACGAAGCACGCGCACGCTGACCGCGTGCACTGAACGCACCGACGGGAGGCCCGGTGCCGGTTCCAGGAACCGGCACCGGGCCTCCTGTGCGTTGCGTCTCCTGCGGGTCGGTCGCGGTCGGTCGGTCGTCGGTCGTCGGGCGGTTGCCGGTGCGGCACGGTGCGGGCTTGTTGACCGGGTGCAGCGGTGACCGCGCGGTGCGCGCTCGTGGCGCAGCACCAGGCCGTCAGGCTCGCACCTGGTGACGAACCGCGCACGGTGCGGCTTGCGCGGATGCGGCACGGGATCGCGGACCGCGCACGGTGCGGACTGGAGGCGCGGGGCGGGCCCGCCACGGGCCTCCTGCCCGGTACGGGGTGCCCGGCACGGCACGGCACGGTGCGGGCTTGTTCACCGGGTGCAGCGGTGACTGCCCGGTGCGCGCTCGTGGCGCAGCACCGAGCCGTCAGGCTCGCACCAGCTGACGCACCGCGCACGGTGCGGCTTGCGCGGAAGCGGCACGGGATCGCAGACCGCGCACGGTGCGGACTGGAGGCGCGGGGCGGGCCCGCCACGGGCCTCCGGTCCGGCACGGGGTTACCGGCACGGCACGGTGCGGGTTTGTTGACCGGGTGCAGCGGCAACCGCCTGGTGCGCGCTCGTGGCGCAGCACCGAGCCGTCGTTCTCGCACCGGGTGACGCACCGCGCACGGTGCGCGGGGGCGGCGTGGACTACGCGGCGGGGGCTGCGCCGACCCAATCAGCCAGTTTGCGCGTACCGGCGCCTGAGTCGACCGCCTCGGCGGCGACGACCAGCTGCTCGCGGAAGCGCTGCAGGATCGGCCGGTCGGACTCGTTCGGGTCCTTTGCCAGCCGGAACGAGACGAGGCCGGCCGCGGCGTTCAGCAGGACGATGTCGCGGACGGGTCCGGTCTCTCCCGCGAGCACCCGGTGGACGACGCCGGCGTTGTGCTCGGGGTCGCCGCCGAGCAGGTCCTCCGTGCGTGCCCGGGCGATGCCGAGGTCCCGCGGGTCGAGGTCGTGCTCGGTGACGCGGCCGCCCGTGACCTCCCAGATGTGGCTGTGCCCGGTGGTGGTCAGCTCGTCGAGTCCGTCGTCGCCGCGGAACACGAGGGCCGTCGCTCCGCGCGTCTGGAACACACCCGTGATGATCGGGACGAGGTCGAGCTGGGCGACCCCCACGGCGTTGGCCTCGCACCGTGCGGGGTTGACCAGCGGGCCGAGGAAGTTGAACACCGTCGGCACGCCGATCTCGCGCCGCACCGGGCCTGCGTGGGCGAAACCGGGGTGGAACGCGTTGGCGAAGGCGAAGGTCAGCCCGACACGCCGGAAGGTGTCCGCGACACGCGCGGCGTCCATCGTGAGATCGAGTCCGAGGGCGGCGAGCACGTCGCTCGACCCGGACTTCGACGAGCTGGCCTTGTTGCCGTGCTTGACGACGGGGACCCCGGCGGCGGCGATCACGATGGCCGCCATGGTCGAGATGTTCACGGTGCCGACCACGTCGCCGCCGGTCCCGACGATGTCGAGCGCCATCGGATCGACGTCGAGCGGAACCGCAGCGTCCAGGATCGCGTCGCGGAACCCGACGACCTCGTCGACGGTCTCGCCCTTCGCGCGGAGCGTCACGGCGAAGGCCGCGATCTGTGCCTGGGTGGCGCGCCCGTGCACGATCTCCTCCATGGCCCATGTGGATTGCCTGATCGTCAGGTCCTCGCGCGCCATGAGCGCGCTGATCACTGCTGGCCAAGAAAGTGCGTCAGGCATGGCTCGATCGTAGTGAATTCGAGAGACCCGCCAGTCTCCTGCGAAAACACTGTCGGGGGTTTCGGCCATAATGGAGGACGTGACTAGCACCTCTCTCTCCAGATCAGCCAGCGGTCCGGCCCTCAACAGGCCGAACGCCGTGGCCGTGGGGACGATCGTGTGGCTGGGCAGCGAGGTCATGTTCTTCGCCGGCCTGTTCGCGATCTACTTCACGCTCCGCAGCACGTCCCCTGAGCTCTGGGCGACCGAGACCGCGAAGCTCGAGGTGCCCTTCGCCTCCGTGAACACGATCATCCTGGTGCTGTCCAGCTTCGCCTGCCAGTTCGCCGTGTTCGCCGCGGAGCGCTTCCAGGTGCACCGGACGAGCTGGAACCCGCGCCACTGGGGCATGACGGAGTGGTTCTTCGTCACCTACGCGATGGGTGCGATCTTCGTCTGCGGCCAGATCTTCGAGTACGCCAACCTCTGGCACGAGGGCGTGACGCTCTCCTCCAGCGCATACGGCTCGGCGTTCTACATGACCACCGGGTTCCACGGGCTCCACGTGACCGGTGGCCTCATCGCCTTCCTGCTGACGCTCGGCCGCGGTTTCGCCGCCAAGAACTTCGGCCACAAGGAAGCGACCACCGCCATCGTCGTGTCGTACTACTGGCACTTCGTCGACGTCGTGTGGATCTTCCTCTTCGCCGTCATCTACCTTCTCAAGTAGGAACTGGACACCCCCCAGCACATGTTCAACAGAACCAAGTCCAAGAAGGGCCGCCGTTCACCGATGGCGACCGTGTCGCTCATCGTCGTGGGTCTCATGACCACCGGTGGCGCGTACGCACTGTTCAGCTCCACGGCGAACGCCGACGACAGCACGAACACCGTCGCCGCCTCGAGCCAGTCGCAGGTGAACGAGGGCGAGAAGCTCTTCGCCTCGAACTGCGCCACCTGCCACGGTCTCTCCGCGCAGGGCACGAGCGAGGGCCCGTCCCTCATCGGTGTCGGCGCCGCGTCGGTCGACTTCCAGGTCGGCACCGGCCGCATGCCGATGGCCGCTCAGGGCCCGCAGGCCGAAGAGAAGCCCGCGCAGTTCACGGACGAGCAGGTCGACGCGCTCGCGCAGTACGTCGCCTCCCTCGGCCCCGGCCCGTCGGTCCCCTCCACCGAGCTCACCAACGGTGAGGACGGCGACGCTGCTGAAGGCGCCGAGCTGTTCCGCATCAACTGCGCCATGTGCCACAACGTGGCCGGCGCCGGCGGTGCGCTGACCGAGGGCAAGTACGCCCCGAACCTCGAGACGGTCTCCGGCAAGCACATCTACGAGGCCATGCTCACCGGTCCGCAGAACATGCCGGTCTTCAACGACCTGAACCTGACGCCGGAGCAGAAGGCCGACATCATCACGTACCTCAAGTACGTGCAGGACAACAAGTCCCCCGGTGGCTTCGCACTCGGCTCCCTGGGGCCGGTCGCCGAGGGTCTGTTCATCTGGATCTTCGGACTCGGCGCGGTCGTCGCGATGACCGTCTGGCTGACCGCGAAGTCCAACTGATCGTCCGTGTCGAACGACACTGAAGGGAACACCATGGCAGAGCACGACGACGAGACGCTGAACTCGTCCTCGGCTGTCGAGAAGCACGGCACGACCACCTCCCCCGGGATCGCGGTCCTCCCCGTCGACCCGTTCGAGAACCCGGGCGAGCCGCCGCACCGCCCGCGTCGCACCGACGTCGACCCGAAGAAGCAGCGTCTGGCCGAGCGCCAGGTCGCCGCGTACTTCTACCTGTCGATCGTCGGCAGCGTGCTGTCGATCGCGGCGTACGTCGCCTTCCCGATCGACCCGAGCGACTTCGGGACGGTCCGCACCGCGAACCTCTTCCTGGGCCTGTCGATCGCCCTCGCGCTCCTCGCCCTCGGCCTCGGCGCCGTCTACTGGTCGAAGTCCCTGGTCGTCGACCGTGAGATCACCGAGCTCCGCCACGGCACCCGCGGCACCGACGCGACCCGCGCCAAGGCGGTCGAGGCGTTCCAGCTCGCCGACAAGGAGTCGGGCTTCAGCCGTCGCAAGCTGATCCGCAACTCGATGATCGGCGCCCTGGCCGCGTTCCCGCTCCCCGGCATCGTCCTGGTCCGTGACCTCGCTCCGGCCGAGGACCCCAACGAGCTGCTCCGCCACACCTTCTGGAAGCAGGGCCTGCGCCTGACGAAGGACCCGACGGGTCTGCCGATCAAGGCCTCCGACGTCACCATCGGTTCGGTGTTCCACGTCATCCCCGAGGGCATGCTCGAGTCCGAGCACATGCTGGAAGAGAAGGCCAAGGCCTCCGTCCTCCTCATGCGTCTCGACCCGAAGGACCTCAACCCGTCCAAGGGCCACGAGAACTGGGGCTACGACGGCATCGTCGCGTACTCCAAGATCTGCACCCACGTCGGTTGCCCCGTCGCGCTCTACGAACAGCAGACGCACCACCTGCTGTGCCCGTGCCACCAGTCCACCTTCGATGTCTCGAACAACTGCGAGGTCATCTTCGGTCCGGCAGCACGCCCCCTCCCCCAACTTCCGATCGCGATCGACGACGACGGCTACCTGGTTGCCCAGAGCGACTTCCACGAGCCGGTCGGACCGTCCTTCTGGGAGCGTGAACGCTGATGACCAGCACCACCACCACCGCACCGAACACGTCGACGAACAAGCCGGCGCCGGAGCGTGGATCCCGCATCATCGGCGGGGTCGCCAACTACATCGACGAGCGCACCAGCATCTCGGGCCTCGTCAAGGAAGTCGGCCGCAAGATCTTCCCGGACCACTGGAGCTTCATGCTCGGCGAGGTGGCGCTGTACAGCTTCGTCGTCGTGCTGCTCTCCGGGACCTTCCTGACGTTCTTCTTCCAGGCGTCCATGACCGAGGTCGTCTACAACGGCTCGTACGTCCCGCTCAAGGGCGTGGCGATGTCGACGGCCCTGCAGTCCACGCTCGACATCTCGTTCGACATCCGCGGCGGGCTCTTCGTCCGCCAGGTCCACCACTGGGCAGCCCTGCTGTTCGTGGCGTCGATCATGCTGCACATGGCCCGCGTGTTCTTCACCGGCGCCTTCCGCAAGCCGCGTGAGCTCAACTGGGTCTTCGGCTTCCTGCTCTGGGTCCTCGCCATGGCCGAGGGCTTCACCGGCTACTCGCTCCCCGACGACCTGCTCTCCGGAAACGGTCTGCGGATCATCGTCGGCATGATCGAGGGTGTCCCGGTGATCGGCGTCTGGATCGCCTACCTGCTGTTCGGTGGCGAGTTCCCGGGGACCGACATCGTCGGCCGCCTGTACACGCTGCACATCCTGCTGCTGCCGGCGATCCTCGTCGCGGTGCTCGGTGTCCACCTCGTGCTCGTCGTGATCAACAAGCACACGCAGTTCGCCGGTCCGGGCAAGACCAACGAGAACGTCGTCGGTGTCCCGATCCTCCCGGCGTTCGCCGCGAAGGCCGGTGGGTTCTTCTTCATCGTCGCGGGCATCCTGGCCCTCATCGCGTCGCTGTTCACGATCAACCCGATCTGGAACTACGGCCCGTACGACCCCTCCCCGGTGTCCGCCGGTACCCAGCCCGACTGGTACATCGGCTTCGCCGACGGCGCGCTCCGACTGGTCCCGCCGCACTGGGAGGTCGTGTGGTTCGGCTACACGGTGTCGTTCAACATCCTGGCGCCGATCGCGGTCCTGGTGCTGCTCATCCTGGCGATCCTGCTCTACCCCTTCATCGAGGCGTGGGTCACGGGCGACAAGCGTGAGCACCACATCCTCGACCGCCCGCGCAACGCCCCGACGCGCACGGCGTTCGGTGCCGCTGGCATCACGCTCTACGCCAGCCTCTGGGCAGCAGCCTCGTCGGACATCATCGCGACGCACTTCCTGGTGTCGATCGAACACGTGATCCACGTGATCCAGGCAACGACGGTCCTCGGTCCGTTCATCGCCTTCTGGATCACGAAGCGTGTCTGCCTCGCCCTCCAGAAGAAGGACCGCGAGATCGTCCTGCACGGCTACGAGTCGGGCCGCATCGTCCGACTCCCCCACGGCGAGTACATCGAGGTGCACGAGCAGCTCGACGAGTACGAGCGCTGGAAGCTCCTGCAGTTCAACGAGTACAAGCCGCTGATGATCCGCCCGAACGCCAAGGGCAAGATCACGGGTCTGCAGAAGGTCCGCGCTGGCGTCTCCCGCTTCTTCTTCGAAGACCGCATCGAACCGGTCTCGAAGGCAGAGCTCGAGGCAGCACACGCCGCGCACCACGGCCCGAACCTCGAGGGCGGCCACCAGGCTCCCCAGGTCGGCCCCGGCGATCACTGATCGGTAGCGCACGAAGCAACCCCCGTCACGAAGTGGCGGGGGTTTCTTCGTGCACAGGGCAACACGCCGCCCCCAGTTCACGGCTGGTTCACTCTCGCGTGCTGGACTCGTCCAGGACGGTGTGGCAACGTGTTGCACCACGCATCCGCCAACGGAATGAGACCCCGATGGACAGCCGGACGGCCGAACACCCCAGGCCGAACCACTTCCTCCTCCACCTCAGCGACACGCACCTCGTCTCCGGGGACCGCGACCTGTACGGCGATGTCGACTCCGCCGCTCGGCTCACGCAGATCGTCGCGGACATCGAAGCTTCGGGCACGCGTCCCGAAGCGATCGTCGTCACCGGCGACGTGGCCGACAAGGGCGAGCCGGGAGCGTACGCCCGTGTCCGCGAGATCCTCGAACCGGCCGCGCAGCGCATCGGTGCACAGGTCATCTGGGCCATGGGCAACCACGACGAGCGCGGTGCCTTCCGCCAGGAGCTCTTCGGCCTGCAGCCCACCGACCGCCCGGTCGACTTCGTCTACGACGTCAACGGTCTCCGCGTGATCACCCTGGACACGAGCGTGCCGGGTCACCACCACGGTGAGGTCTCCCCCGAGCAGCTCGACTGGCTCGCCGAGGTCCTGTCCGAGGCCGCGCCGCACGGCACCATCCTCGCGATGCACCACCCGCCGGTGCCGAGTGTCCAGGACCTCACCGTCCTCGTCGAGCTCCGCGACCAGCAGGCCCTGGCCGAGGTCGTCGAGGGCAGTGACGTCCTCGCCATCATCGCCGGGCACCTGCACTACTCCACCAGTGCGGTGTTCGCCGGCATCCCGGTGTCCGTCGCCAGCGCCACCTGCTACACCCAGGACCTCACGGAGTTCCAGGGCGGCACCCGCGGACGAGACGGTGCGCAGTCGTTCAACCTCGTGCACGTCTACGGCCACAACGTCGTGCACTCGGTCGTCCCGATCGGGCACTACGCCACCGTCGGAGAGCCCGTCTCCGCGCTCGAGACCGAGGCGAAGCTCGCGGCGCACGGCGTGACGATCCCCGCGGCCGTCGAGCCGGCACCGGTCACCTCGAGCATCCCGGTGTTCACGCTCGACTCGGTGCCCGTCTCCCCCATCCACCGGTAGCCCCGCGCACTCCGAGTGCAGAAGAGGTCGGGTCTGCCATGCGGACCCGACCTCTTCTGCTCACCAAGCGTTGGCGCGTGCGGTCACGACTCCCCGTCAGTGCGCGGCGAGTGGTCACGTTCCGTCGGCTGGCGGCTCGGCAATCAACAGTTTGTGACCGCTCGGCGGGCAGTCAACGGGGTGTCTTGACCGCGCGGCGTCGTGTACGTCCCGACGGCACGCCCGACGGTCGGGAGGCCCGTGGCGGGGTCGACTCGCGCCTCCCGGCCCGCGGGGTGGTCGCGACTCACCGCGGGTGCTGCGTCGCGTGGTCACGTTCTGTTGGTTGCGGGAGGCGGAGGCGACGGGCTGTGACCGCTCGGCGTGGGTGTGGCGGGGAGTCGTGACCGGTCGGCGTGCGGTGACGTGCGAACCAGCTGGCTGGGTTCCGGCGCCGGGCTCGCAGGCTCGCCCGGAGCGCCCCAGCAGGCCGCTGGCGCGTCCTGAGCGCTGGGACGCTCCCAGCAGGCCGCTGGCGCGTCCTAAGCGCTGGGGCGCTCCCACGGCGCAGGGAACGGGAAGTAGCGCTCCAGGAAGCCCGTCACGCGCTGCGTGCGCTCTTCGTCGCTGACCTCGGGGAAGCTGCCGTCGTTGAGGCAGAAGAAGTCCACGTTCCGCTTCTTCAAGAGCTCGTCGAGGGCCTTGAGTCCGGAGACCATGGTCGTGTCGATGTACCCGACGGCCGCGTTCTCCTGGATGATCGCCCGACCGGTGAGCAGCGAGTAGTAGTGGTACAGCGAGTTCGTCACCGAGATGTTGTCGGCGGCTCGGAAGCGGGACGCCGCAGTGGCCGCGAACTCGTCGGCGAACTCGTGCTCCATCTCGGTCATGATCGAGGCGCGCAGGGGCGTCGGGGCGTGCTCGAGGTGCCGGGTGGTCACCGCACCGAAGCGCTGCTGCAGCAGGCGACGGTTCACGCGGGCGGAGTTCTCGAAACCGCTGCGTGCCGGGTTGTTGGAGCCGAGGCCGATCCGGGTCGACGCGAGGATGAACTTCGTGACCGATCCCGGGCTGTAGAACACCGAGGGGTCGACGAGGCGCCCGAAGAACATGTCGTCGTTCGAGTAGATGAAGTGCTCGCTGATGCCCGGGATGTGGTGCAGCTGCGACTCGACGGCCTGCGAGTTGTGCGTCGGCAGCACGGAGGGGTCTGCGAAGAACTCCTCGCTGCGGACGATCCGGACCTTCGGGTGCTCGGCGAGCCAGTGCGGCGCGGGGGAGTCCGTCGCGATGTAGATCTGGCGGATCCACGGTGCGAAGGTGTGCACCGAGCGGAGCGCGTACTTCAGCTCGTCGATCTGGCGGAACCGGGCCGGGGCGTCGTCGCCCTCGCCCAGGACGGCGTTCGACTGTGCGGCCTGGCGGGCGCGCTGGTACTCGATGGCGTTGCCGTCGACCCACGAGAAGACGATGTCGATCGGGAACCGGATGTCCGAGACGTGGTCGTCGAACATGTGCTCGACGGTGCGCCAGGTGCGGCCGTAGCGTTCGATGTCGACGAGGACGAACTCGTCGATCGGCAGGCTGCGACGCATCAGGGCGTTCTCGACGGGTGCGAGGACCTCGATGTCGGTGACGCGCCAGAACTCGAGCTGGACGCTCGTCTCTGCTCCGTAGCGCAGGCGTCCGAGGGGTTCGAGCCGCGGGCGGAACACGCGGAGCACGGGTTCCTCGACGGAGCCGAGTCCGTCGTCCTGCACGAGCACGGCCGGCTTGCCCGGGGGCTTCGCGTAGAAGGGCTCGTTGACGGCCGCGGACATCACGGCGCTCTCGGCGCGCTGACGGTCGCGCTCGTCGAGGGCGATCACCGGGCGCTGGTCGTTGCCGCGGATGAGCAGGTGGTCGACGTCAGCCGCGGTGAGCGCGTCGTCGAGGAACAGCAGGTCCTCGATCATCGACTGCTGCGGCGTGAGGTGTCCGTTGATCAGGGTCAGTCGCCCCTTGCGGACGACGACGTCGGATCGGTCGAGACCGCCGGAGGACGGTCGAGGGTTCAGCAGAGGACTCTCGGTCACCGGCTCGGTCTCGTCGTTCATCCATGCCCTTCGGGTCGTGCGGTCGGGTCCTGTACCCGACCTGCCGATCCTACCGTCCGTCCGACTCGCGGGGCACCTTGACCACGATGCCCACCACGATGAACAGCGCGGCGGCCACCAGCTGCAGTGCCGCCCACACCTGTCCGGGGATGGGCACCGTGACGAGCGGGTTCCAGCACACGGCGACGGCGGCCATGAGCAGGGCGGCCCACCAGACCTTCCCGCGCACGCTGAAGACGAGCACGATCAAGGCGAGCACCGTGACGCCCCAGCGGGCGAAGACGAAGCCCGACGAGTCGACGATGGCGACGCAGGCCAGCAGCACGATCGCCGCGATCATCGACGGCGCCAGCGCGGGGCGGGTGAAGGGCGGCGTGGTGCGGGCACCGTTGACGGGTGCGGCGGCTGCGGGTCGCGGGGACCCTGCGGGCACGCCGTGCTGGGACGACCCCACCGGGGGCCGCCCCTTGCGTGCGGCCATCAGTCCGCGGAGCCGTCGAGGTCGATCGCCTGGATCGACCGCGACATCGGCGGCAGGTCGCGGACGCGCTCGAGCGCCGGCACCAGCTCACCGACCAGCGCGCGGTAGCCGTCCTCGGTCAGGTGCAGGCCGTCCTCGGTGAAGCGGGCGTCCAGGTGGTCGCCGTCGGCCAGGGCGGGCCAGGCGTCGAGGTACTGCGCGTGGCACGTGGCGACGAACTGACGGAGGTGCCGGTTGGCCTGCTCGATCTTCGTGGCGTACTCGGCTTGCCGGGGCAGGATCGACACGAGCAGCAGGCGCACGCCCGGCAGCTCGCGGCGGAGCGTGACCAGGATGGTCTCGACGTTGCGGACCACGTGCTCGGCGCTGGCGCGGTGGTTGCCGAAGTCGTTCGTGCCGATGAGCAGCACGATCACCTCGGGCTGTTCGGCGACGACGGCGTCGAGGCGCGTCAGTACACCGTCGGTCGTGTCGCCACCGATGCCCTGGTTCAGCGTGTGCTCGTCGGGGAGCCAGGTGTCCCAGTCGCCCTGTTCGGTGATGCTGTCCCCCAGGAAGAGGACGGGGCTGCGGTCGTCGGTCATGCTGCCTCCTCGTGCGCCGGCTCGGGGGTCCCGGTCTGCTGCGTCCGGTTGCGCTGCGTGGACTCGGTGTGGTCGGACTCCCGCTCGGCGGCGGCGGTGATGCGCTCGACCATACCGGGGAAGATGACGCCGTGGAACGGCAGGATGCCGTACCAGTACAGCCGCCCGGCCAGGCCCTGCGGGAAGTAGATGGCCCGCTGGTGGTAGTCGCTGCCGCCGTCGGGGTTCGGTGTGACGGTCATCTCGAGCCACGCACGACCGGGCGACTTGAACTCGGCGCGGAGCCGCAGGTACCGGCCGCGCTCGAGTCGTTCGACGCGCCACCAGTCGAGCGCGTCGCCCTGCTCCAGGCGCTGCTGGTCACGCCGGCCGCGGTTCAGGCCGACACCGCCGGCGATCTTGTCCATCCAGCCGCGGGCGACCCAGGCGAGCGGGAACGAGTACCAGCCGTTGTCGCCGCCGATCGACTCGACGACGCGCCAGACGTCCTCGGCGGATGCACTGGAGTGCCGCTTCCGGTCGTCGACGTAGACCGTGTGCCCGGCCCAGTCGGGATCGTTCGGCATCGGGTCGGCCGAGGCGCTCGAGAGCGTCGCGCTGCGCCAGCTCGTCTGCACCTGGCCGGTGCGCATCTTGTTGAGCGCGAGGCGGACGGCCCGACGGTACGACGTGAGGCCGCCCTCGGGCTGCGGCACGACGTCGTCGATGTCGTGCTCGCGCTGCACGCACTCGAACTGCAGCGACTCGATGATCGGCGTCGCGAGCTTGCGCGGGATCGGGGTGACGGCGTTGAACCAGTGCGCGGCGAGGCGCGGGGTGAGCACCGGCAGGACCGTGATCGGGCGCTGGGGCAGCTTCGCCTCGACCGCGTAGCCGTTCAGCATCTGGCCGTACCGCAGGACGTCGGGGCCGCCGATGTCGAAGGTGCGGTTGACGTCGGCGGGGACGTCGAGCGCGGCCACCAGGTAGTACAGGACGTCGCGGACCGCGATCGGCTGGATGTGGTTGCGGACCCAGCGCGGCGCGGGCATCCACGGCAGGACGTCGGTCAGGTGCCGGATCATCTCGAACGAGGTGCTGCCCGAGCCGATCACGACCCCGGCCTGGTACGCCACCGTCGGAACGCCCGAGCCGAGGAGGATCTCCCCCACCTCCTTGCGGCTGCGGAGGTGCTTCGACAGCTCGCCTTCCGGGTGCAGCCCGCCCAGGTAGACGAACCGGCTGACGCCGGCCGCCTTCGCTTCGCGTGCCATGGTCTCGGCGGCCTCGCGCTCGGCCGACTCGAAGTCGCCGTCGGCCCCCATCGCGTGGGCGAGGTAGTAGACCGCCTCGATCCCGTCGACGGCGGCGCGCACCGCCTCGGCGTCCTGGAGGTCGCCCTCCGCGACGTCGACCTCACTGCTCCACGGGACGTCCTGGAGCTTCCGGGGGTTGCGCACGAACACCCGGACGGAGTGGCCGGCTTCGAGGAGACGAGGGACGAGACGACCACCGATGTACCCGGTGGCGCCGGTGACGAGGACCTGCATGCCCTGCACGCTACGCGGCACGCCTGACGGGTAGGCTTGCCGGGTGGACAACGCAGCCTTCCCCGTCACCGTCGATGCCGTCCGTGGCCTCATCGACCACGCGATCCTGAAGCCCGAACTCACCCGCGCGGACGTCGACGCCCAGCTCGACGAAGCCGCCGCCCACCGCGTCTTCAGCGTCTGCGTCCGTCCGAGCGACGTCGCCCACGCCGTCGAGCGCCTCACGGGCACCGGCGTCGGCGTCGGCACCGTGATCGGCTTCCCGCACGGCACCACGTCCACCGCGGCGAAGGTCGCCGAGTCGCTGCAGGCCCTGGCCGACGGCGCGTTCGAGCTCGACATGGTGCAGAACATCGGCGCGGCGAAGTCGGGTGACTGGCAGCGCGTCGAGCAGGACGTCCGCGCGGTCGTCGACGCCGCCGGCGACACCGTCGTCAAGGTGATCCTCGAGACCGCGTTCCTGACCGACGACGAGATCGTCGCGGCCTCGCGTGCGGCACAGACCGCTGGCGCCGCCTTCGTGAAGACCTCGACCGGGTTCGCCGGCGGTGGCGCGACGGCCGAGCACATCGCCCTGATGCGCCGCACGGTCGGTGCCGACACCGGCGTGAAGGCCTCCGGCGGCGTCCGCGGCCTCGACACGCTGCTCGAGATGGTCGAGGCGGGCGCGAACCGCATCGGCACGAGCGCCTCGGCCCGCATCCTCGACGAGGTCGCGCACCGCGCCGAGACGGGCGTCGCGTCGGCGCTCGGCGACGACACGACGTCCTACTGACCCACGGGGCTGACCCACGGCGGTGAGCCCACCCGGCTGAGCCAGCCCAGCTGAGCCAGCCCAGCTGAGCCAACCCACGCACCCAGCACGACCCACCACGACCAGGCCGGTGCCCACCGGACGCGACGACGCGTCGGCGACCCGCACCGTGCCTCCAGACCGCCGCATCGGAGCGCGCATGTCCAGCACCGCACCCCAGTCCCCCGCCCTCGCTCTCGCCGTCGACCTCGGCGGCACGAAGGTCGAGGCCGCGCTCGTCACCGACCAGGGTGTCGTGCTGCCGGCGACCCGGTTCCGCAGCCCCACCGGGCCGCAGCGCACCTCGGACGAGCTGCAAGCCGCCGTCGACGAGGTCGTCACCGCCGCGCTCGGCGCGCTGCCCGCCGACGCGACGCTCGTGGGTGTCGGCGTCGGCTCCGCCGGCCCGGTCGACGAGGAGCACGGTCTCGTCTCCCCGCTCAACATGCCGGTCTGGCGTGGCCACCCGCTGCGCGACCGGATCGCGGCGCTCGTGCCGGACGACGTCCCGGTGACGCTCCGCATGGACGGCCTGGCGATCACCCTCGCCGAGCACTGGGTCGGCGCGGCCCAGGGCTACGAGCACGTCATGGGCATGATCGTCTCCACCGGCGTCGGCGGCGGGCTCATCCTGCACGGTCGCACCGTCAGCGGACCGACGGGCAACGCCGGCCACATCGGACACGTCGAGTGCGGCGGCTACGACGACCCCTGCGCCTGCGGCGGCACCGGTTGCCTCGAGGCGATCGCCAGCGGCCCGAAGACCGTGGCCTGGGCACGTCGTCAGGGCTTCACGGGCACGACCGGCGAGGAGCTCTCGGCCGCGTACGCCGCCGGCGACGAGATCGCCGTCGCCGCGATCCAGCGGAGCGGTCGCGCCCTCGGGCAGGCCATCGCCGCCGCCACGAGCCTGGTCGACCTCGAGATCGTCGCCATCGGTGGCGGGTTCTCGCACGTCACGCCGGACCTGTTCGAGTACGCCCGGCAGGCCGTGGCGGAGCGTGTCGAGTTCGGGTTCGTCACGAAGGTGCAGATCGTGCCGACCGGGTTGTCCCAGGACGGTCCGCTCATCGGTGCCGCGGCGCTCGTGCACCGCGCCGACGTCCTGCGCTGAGCGCGCGCCTCGCGTCGGGCCGGGCCCGATCCGGTGCGCGGCCGTCGGCTGGTCGCGTCGTCGAAGCGGCCCACGCCGTGGAGGTGACCGGCGACGGCCTGGAGGCGCGGTGCGGGCCCGCCACGGGCCTCCCGGTCGGTGCGTGGCTTGTCCACAGGCCTGTCGGTCGCGTGCGCAGGTCGGGCAGGATGTGCGGGTGCCCCGCCCACGACTGCTGACCAGTGACGACTGGCCGGAGCCCGAGCTGCGTGCGGCGGTCCTGGCCGGTGAGCTGGTCGCCGTCGGTCCCTGCTGGGCCTCCCCCGCTGAGCCGCAGACGCCGTCGTTGCGCGCCGCCGCTGCCGCCTGGGTCCTGCGGGACGCGCGCCTGATCGCCTGCACGCTGACCGCCGCGTGGATCTGGGGTGCGGTGTCCCGGCCGCCGGCGCCGCTCGAGGCCTGCATCCCGCCGCAGGTGCGCGTGCACGTCGGGCCGGACGTGCGCCTGCGAGAGGTCCGGATCCACGTCGACGACACCGTCGAGCGCTCGCGGCTGCGGGTCACGGTACCGGCGCGGACTGCGATTGACCTGCTGCGGACGCCGGGCCCCTCGGCCGGTGTGTTCGGGGAAGCCGAGGCGGCGGCCGTGCACGGGCTGCTCGCGATCGGGGCGGTCACGGCCGACGAGCTGCGGACGCGCCTGAGGTCGCTCGGGACGATCCCCATGGTGCGGCAGGCCGAGCGGCGGTTGCGGGGGCTGCAGGGCGCGGCTGGGGGTGCTGTGCGGTAGGGGTTGCGCGCTGGGTGCGGGCGCGGGCGGTCAGGACACCCCGCTCACGTCCGCCGAGTGGTCACGAACCGTCGGTTGGCAGGGCCGCAGGCGACAGTTCGTGACCGGTCGACGGACGGGCCGCGCGGGGCCGTGCCGCTAGCCGGCGCTGACGCGGTAGACGTCGTAGACGGCGTCGATGCGTCGCACCGCGTTGAGCACGCGGTCGAGGTGGATGGTGTCGCCCATCTCGAACACGAACCGGCTGAGCGCGAGACGGTCGGACGAGGTCGACACCGTCGCGGACAGTATGTTCACGTGGTGGTCGGTCAGCACCCGGGTGACGTCGCTGAGCAGGCCCGACCGATCGAGCGCCTCGATCTGGATCTGCACGAGGAACACCGACTTCGACGACGGGGCCCACTCGACCTCGATCATCCGGTCGGGTTCGTTCATGAGCGACTTCACGTTGGTGCACGACGACTGGTGCACGGAGACACCCTGGCCGCGGGTGATGAAGCCCACGATCTGGTCGCCCGGCACCGGCGTGCAGCACTTCGCGAGCTTCACGAGGATGTCGGGCGCACCGCGGACCAGCACGCCGCTGTCGCTCGTGCGCAGCTGCCGACTGGTGACCTGGCGCGGGAACGCGAGTTCGGGTTCGTCCGTCTCGGTCTCGGTCTGGACGTTGCCGAGGACCTTCTCGATCACCGACTGCGTCGAGACGTGGCCCTCGCCGATGGCGGCGTAGAGGGCGGAGACGTCCTCGTACCGCATCGACGAGGCGACCTCGGCGATGCTGTCCTGGCTCATGATGCGCTGGAGCGGCAGGTTCTGCTTGCGCATCGCCCGGGCGATGGCGTCGCGACCCTGCTCGATCGCCTCTTCGCGGCGCTCCTTGGTGAACCACTGCTTGATCTTGTTGCGCGCGCGGGGGCTGCGGACGAACTGCAGCCAGTCCTGCGAGGGACCGGAGTCGGGGTTCTTTGACGTGAAGATCTCGACGACGTCGCCACTGGACAGCTGGCTCTCGAGCGGGACCAGGCGGCCGTTGACCTTCGCACCCATCGTGCGGTGGCCGATCTCGGTGTGCACGGCGTAGGCGAAGTCCACCGGGGTGGCTCCCGCGGGGAGCCCGATGACCTTGCCCTGCGGCGTGAAGACGTAGGTCTCCTTGGCGCCGATCTCGTAGCGCAAGGAGTCGAGGAACTCGCCCGGGTCGCTGGTCTCGGCCTGCCAGTCGGTGATGTGGGCGAGCCACGCCATGTCCTGGTCGTCCGTCGTCGACGAGGTACCGGCGTCACGGCCGGCAGCGCGCTGCTTGTACTTCCAGTGGGCGGCGACACCGAACTCGGCGCGCTGGTGCATCTCGTGCGTGCGGATCTGGATCTCGACCGCACGGCCCTGCGGTCCGAGCACCGTGGTGTGCAGCGACTGGTACAGGTTGAACTTGGGGGTCGCGATGTAGTCCTTGAAGCGACCGGGCAGCGGGGTCCAGCGGGCGTGCACCGAGCCGAGCATGGCGTAGCAGTCGCGCACGGTCGGCACGAGCACGCGGATGCCGACGAGGTCGTAGATCTCGTCGAACTCGCGACCCCGCACGATCATCTTCTGGTAGATCGAGTAGTACTGCTTCGGCCGACCCATGACGTCGCCGCGGACCTTGGCGGCCTTCAGGTCCTTCTTCAGGGTCCCGATGACGTTCTGGACGAACTGCTCGCGCTTCGGCTGGCGTTCCTTGACCAGGCTGTCGATCTCGACGTAGAGCTTCGGGTGGAGGACGGCGAACGACAGGTCCTCGAGCTCGAGCTTGATCATTTGGATGCCGAGCCGGTGCGCGAGCGGCGCGTAGATCTCGAGCGTCTCCTTCGCCTTGCGTGTGGCGGAGGTCGACTCGACGAAGCCCCACGTGCGGGCGTTGTGCAGGCGGTCGGCGAGCTTGATGACGAGGACGCGGATGTCCTTCGACATGGCGATGACCATCTTGCGGACGGTCTCGGCCTGGGCGCTGTCGCCGTACTTGACCTTGTCGAGCTTCGTGACGCCGTCGACGAGCATCGCGATCTCGTCGCCGAAGTCGGCCCGCAGCTGATCGAGCTGGTAGTCGGTGTCCTCCACCGTGTCGTGCAGGAGCGCAGCCGCGATGGTGATCGTGCCGATGCCGAGGTCGGCCAGGATCTGCGCGACCGCGACCGGGTGCGTGATGTACGGCTCACCGGACTTGCGCTTCTGCCCGTCGTGCGCGCGCTCGGCGACCGAGTAGGCCCGCTCGATGAGCGTCACGTCGGCCTTGGGGTGGTGCGAGCGGACCGTGCGGATCAGTGTGTCCACGGCGCCGGCCGGCTGGGCGCGCGAGAACAGGCGCGGCAGCAGCGAGCGGAGGGAACCGAGGTTGCCGGTGGTGTTCGGACCGATCGGGCTCGAGGGCCGCGGGGCGGAACCCGGGCGGCTCGGCGCGGACGGCTCTTCGCGGGTGTCCGTCATGATGCGCCTCCCAGGACTCGGTCCGAGAGCTCGATCCGAGCTCGATCCGACAAGACTACGCGTCCCCGGTCAGTGCCCGTGACGCGGTTCGCCCTGGGCGTCGCGCTCCACCGGTGCCCCCGCCTGCTCCCAGGCGAGCATGCCGCCGGAGAGGTTGACGGCCGGGACCCCCGACTGCTCGAGCGCCGCGACGATGCGCGACGAACGGCCGCCGGAGTGGCAGACGATGATGGCCGGCTGGTCGCCGCCGTTGATCTCCTGCCAGCGGTCGACGAACTCCGACATCGGCACGAGCGTGGCCTGGGGAGCGTGGACCTCGTCCCACTCCCCCTGCTCACGGACGTCGAACAGGCGGGCTCCGGCGTCGATGCGGCGCTGGGCCTCGGCGACGTCGATCTCCTGGATCTCGATGGGCATCAGACGTTCGCCTCCGCTGCGTCGACCTCACGCCGGCGCTTCTCGGCCGCCGCGGTCTTCTTGGCGTCCGACTCCTTGATCTTCGGCTCGTTCTCCCGCAGCTGCGCGTACATCGGCGACGCGATGAAGATCGTCGAGTAGGTGCCGACGATGATGCCGATGAACAGCGCGAGGGAGATGTCGCGCAGGGTGCCGGCGCCGAGCACGTACGACCCGATGAAGAGGATCGCTGCGACCGGCAGCAGTGCCACGACCGACGTGTTGATCGATCGGACGAGGGTCTGGTTGACCGCGAGGTTGACCGACTGCTTGAACGTCCGGATGGATTCCTGCGCGGTGTTCTCACGCACCTTGTCGAAGACCACCACGGTGTCGTAGAGCGAGTACCCGAGGATCGTCAGGAAGCCGATGACCGCCGCGGGCGTGACCTCGAGCCCGACGATGCCGTACACACCGGCCGTGATGAGCAGGTCGTGCAGCAGCGCCGCCATCGCGGACAGTGACATCTTCCAGGTGCGGAAGTACAGGGTCATGAAGACCGCGGCGAGGGCGAGGAAGATCACGAGACCACGGATGGCCTGCGCGAGCACGTCGGCACCCCACGTCGCGCCGATGAAGGTCGCGGCGACCTGGCTCTCCGGGACGTCGTAGGCCTTCGCCAGGGCGTCCTGCACCTCGGTCGTCTGACGGTCGGTGAGCTGCCCGGTCTGCACGCGGATGCCGTGCGTGCCGAGCTGCGAGACGCGCGGGATCGACTCCGGGACGACGTCCTCGACGGTCTCGGTGGCGATGTTCTGGTCGAGCGTCTTGACGTCGGAGATCGTGAACTCCGAGCCGCCGGTGAACTCGATGCCGAGCTGGTACCCGCCACGGAGCCACGGGGTGACCAGGGAGATCAGGATCATCGCGAGGGCGATGAGGTACCAGGTCTTCCGGCGCCCGATGATGTCGTACGACCGCTTCCCCGTGTAGAGGTCGCTGCCGAACTGGCTGAAGCTGGCCATCAGTCGTCCTTCCCGTCCGGCGTCGAGCCGTTGTCGCCGGAGGCCTGCTGGGCCTTCCGCTCCGCGATCGTCTGTCGGCGCTGTGCCTCACCGGCACTGCGCTGGCGCTTGCCGTCCACGACGGGTGCGCGGAACTGCGCGCGCCCCCGGTAGACGGCACCGAGTGCTGCCGGGTCGAGACCGCTGAACCGGTGCCCCTCGCCGAAGAACCGGCTGCGGGCGATGAGCTGCATCATCGGGTGGGTGAAGAGCGCGACCACCACGATGTCGATGAGTGTCGTGAGGAGCAGCGTGAACGCGAAGCCCTTCACGTCGGCGACCGCGAGCACGTAGAGCGTCACGGCGGCCAGGAAGTTCACCGCGTCGGACGCCAGGATCGTGCGGAGGGCACGCTTCCAGCCGGACTCGACCGCGCTCTCGAGGGCACGGCCGTCACGGAGTTCGTCACGGATGCGCTCGAAGTAGACGATGAACGAGTCCGCCGTGATGCCGATGGCGACGATGAGACCCGCCACACCCGCCAACGAGAGGCGGTAGTCGACGCGCCACGACATGATCGCGATCACCAGGTAGGTGAGCACGGCGGCGATCCCGAGCGACAGCACCGTGACGAACGCCAGGGCTCGGTACTGGATGACCGAGTAGATGATCACCAGGATCAGACCGATCAGACCGGCGATGAGGCCACCGATGAGCTGCGCGGTGCCGAGTGTCGCCGAGATGTTCTCGTTCGACTGCACCTGGAAGTTGATCGGCAGCGCACCGTACTTGAGCTGGTCGGCGAGGGTCTTGGCAGACTCGGCGGTGAAGTTCCCGCTGATCTGCGCCTTGCCGTTGGTGATCGCCGAGTTCGTCGTCGGGGCTTCGATCACCGTGCCGTCGAGCACGATCGCGAACTGGTTCTGCGGCTGCTGGAGCGACACGAGACGGTTCGTGACGGTGCGGAAGTCCTTCGAACCCTCGCCGTTGAACGTCAGGTTGACGGCCCACTGGCCGGTCGACGTGCCCTGCGAGTCGGTGGCGAGACCCGAGGTGGCGTTGCTGACGTCGGCTCCGAGGACCTCGACCGGACCGAGGATGAACTTCGCCGCGCCCGTCTGGTCACAGGTGACGAGGGGCTCGTCATCGGGTGCCGCGGTGATGTCGTCCGGCGCTGCACAGTTGTAGTTGGTGTACAGGTCCTGCAGCTTCGGCGTGACCCAGTTCAGGTCGCTCGCGTTCGACGGCTTCGCGCTCGGCGTCGCGGCGAGCGATGCCGGGGGCGAGTAGGGAGTCGGCGACGCGGTGCCCTTGCCGTCGCCACCGACGGCCGAGCTCGATGCGGCCTCGGTGAAGAGCACCGGGCGGAAGGTCAGCTTGGCTGCGGCCTCGATGCGGTCGATCGTGGCCTTGTCGGGGCGACCCGGGATCGAGACCACGATGTTGTTCGCGCCCTGGGTGTTGATCTCGGACTCGGAGACACCGGTGGCGTCGATGCGCTGGCGGATGATGTTCACCGCCTGCTGCAGCTGCTGCGAGGTGACGGAGTCGCCCTCGGTGTTCTGCGCCGCGAGGGTCAGCTGTGTGCCGCCCTGCAGGTCCAGAGCCAGCTCCGGCACCCAGCTCGCGCCCTGGTACCACTTGTCGGTGTCGTCCTTCGAAGAGCCGGCGAGGACCGACGCGGCGGTGTTCACGCCGGCGAGGATCGCCATCAGGATCACCAACCAGGTGAGCGAGCGCAGCGCCTTCTTGACGGGTGTCGATCGTGCCACCGGTCGTCTCGTCTTTCTGTTCAGGACCGTCGGCACACCGTGCGACGGCAGAGGGAAGCCGCCGGGTCAGACGACCCGGCGGCCGAGGGCGTCAGTCGTCGGACTTGCGCTTCGTGGCGTCGGTCTCGTCGACCCGGTCGGTGTCGACCCGCTCGCCGTACACCGGCTCACCGTTGAGCTCGGCCACCGGCTTCGGCTCGTCCTCGGTGGTCGTGGTGGTCTCGACGTCGGACGCGTTGTCGTCGACGACGCGCGACAGGGTCTGGCGGTGCACGGTGACGATGGTCCCCGGTGCGATCTCGACGTCAGCGGTGACCTTCTCCTCGTTCACGGAGAGGAGCGTGCCGTAGAGGCCGAAGGACAGCATGACCTTGGCGCCCGGGACCATCTTGTCCACGAGTTCGGCCTGCTGCTTCTTGCGCTTGCGGCTGTTGTAGAACATGAAGGCCGCGAACGCCACGACGATGACGATGAGGATGACTTCTTGACCCATGATGCGTTGCCTTCTCTGGTTGCTCGGTTTCGGGCCGTAGCAGTCTAGGGCACGCCGGTGTCCGTGGCATGTCACTCGACTGATCGGCGTTCAGTCGTCGGTGTCCTGGTCGTCGAAGAGCCCCGGCTGCCCGCCGTCGGCCTGTCCCGGGGTGAGACCGAGGTGCCGCCAGGCACGTGGTGTGGCGATGCGCCCACGGGGCGTGCGCGTCACGAGACCGACCCGGACGAGGAACGGTTCAACGACCGACTCGATCGTCTCGGACTCCTCGCCGACGGAGACGGCGAGGGTGTTCAGACCGACCGGCCCCCCGTCGAACCGGGTCAGCATGATCTCGACCACGGCCCGGTCGAGCCGATCGAGCCCGAGTTCGTCGACGTCGTACAGGTCGAGTGCACCCTGGACCGCGGCCATGCCGTCGGTGGTGCGGTGCACGAGGGCGTAGTCGCGCACCCGGCGGAGCAGGCGGTTCGCGATGCGCGGGGTGCCGCGGGAGCGTCCGGCGATCTCGCGCAGGGCGGTCCGGTCGATGTCGAGTTCGAGCAGGTGGGCCGCACGGATCAGGACCTGCTCGAGCTCGTCCTTCTCGTAGAACTCGAGGTGGGCGGTGAAGCCGAAGCGGTCGCGCAGCGGGTTCGGCAAGAGGCCAGCCCGGGTGGTGGCGCCGACGAGCGTGAACGGTGCGAGGTCGAGCGGGATGCTCGTGGCACCCGCACCCTTGCCCACCATCACGTCGATGCGGAAGTCCTCCATCGCCAGGTAGAGCATCTCCTCTGCCGAGCGGGCCATGCGGTGGATCTCGTCGATGAACAGCACTTCGCCCGGGACCAGGGACGACAGCACGGCGGCGAGGTCACCGGCGTGCTGGATCGCCGGGCCGCTCGACATGCGCAGCGGTCGCCCGGTCTCGTGCGCGACGATCATCGCGAGCGTGGTCTTGCCGAGGCCGGGAGGACCCGCCATCAGGATGTGGTCGGGCGTGCGCTCCTGCATGCCTGCGGCCTTGAGGAGCAGGTCGAGCTGCCCGCGCACCTTGCGCTGCCCGACGAACTCGTCGAGCGAGCGGGGGCGGAGCGCGCCTTCGAACGCGAGTTCCTCCGGCGACTCGGCGCCGGCGGACGTGATGCCGCTCACCGGCCGGCTGCCGCGGGTCGGAGTGCACCGAGGGCGGCACGGAGCAGGGCCTGGGTGCCCATCGCGGCGGCACCGGGCTCGTTGGCGACGGCGTCGTCGACCGCGGACTGTGCCGCGTCCTCGCGCCAGCCGAGGCCGATGAGCGCCGAGACGACGTCGACCGCGGCGGGGTGCACTGCGGTCCCCCGTGCTGCCGCGACCACGGCTGCCTGCTCGAAGGCCACGAGCTTGCCGGAGAGCGCGACGATGATGAGCTTGGCGGTCTTCGGGCCGATGCCGGAGACCTTGCGGAAGGCACCGTCGTCCTCGTTCGCGACGGCGTTCGCGATCTGCGCCGGGTCCATGTGGGCCAGGACGCCCATCGCGGACTTCGGGCCGAGGCCGGACACGCCGCGCAGCAGGTCGAACACCTGCAGGGCGTCGGTCGACTCGAACCCGAAGAGCAGGTGCTCGTCCTCGCGCACGATCATGGCGGTCCGCACGAACACCTCGGACCCGTGGCGCATCGTCAGCGCGTGCGCGGGGGTCACGGTGACGGCGTACCCGACTCCCCCGACCTCGATCACCACGGCCGAACCGGCGATGTCGATGCAGGTGCCCCGGAGACTCGCGATCATGCTCCGAGCCTAGGGCCGCCCACCGACGACGCCGACCTGCCACGCTGCGGGCGGGCCGCGGCGGCGGCCGCACGGGCCAGCGGCGAGTCGACGGTGCCGCCCTGGGCGTCCCGCCAGGCACGCTGTGCCGGGGTGAGGTTCGTGGCACGCGAGCCGGCGGCGTCGGGTGATCCGAGCCTCCAGGCATGGCACACGGCCAACGCGAGCGCGTCGGCGGCGTCGGCCGGCTTCGGGGCCTCGTCGAGACCGAGCACGCGCGCGATCATGGTCTGCACCTGACGCTTGTCGGCGTTGCCGTAGCCGGTGACGGCGGCCTTGACCTCGGACGGGGTGTGCAGGCCGACGGGCAGGCCGCGGGCGGCCGCGGCGTGCAGCGCCAGGCCGGCCGCCTGCGCGGTCCCCATCACGGTGCGGACGTTCGCCTGCGCGAACACCCGCTCGACGGCGACCGCATCCGGGTGGTGCTCGTCGATCTCGGCGGCGATGCCGTCGGCGATGCGGAGCAGCCGCTGTTCGAGCGGCATGTCCGGCGGGGTGCGCACGACCGTCACGTGGACGAGCCGTGCGCGCCGGTTCGGTGCGACCTCGACGACGCCGACGCCGCACCGGGTGAGCCCGGGGTCCACCCCGAGCACACGGAGCACGGTTACTCGCCCTCGTCCTCGTCGAGCTCGGCCTGGACGTCCGCGGGGATGTCGAAGTTCGAGTAGACGTTCTGCACGTCGTCCGAGTCCTCGAGCGCGTCGATCAGGCGGAACACCTTGCGGGCGGTCTCGGCGTCGACCGGGACCTTGAGGCCGGGCACGAACTCGGCGTCGGCGGAGTCGTAGTCGATGCCGGCGTCCTGCAGGGCAGTGCGGGCGGCGACCAGGTCGCTCGCCTCGGTGATGATCTCGAAGCCGCCACCCTGGTCGATGACGTCCTCGACACCGGCGTCCAGCACAGCGGTCATCACGGTGTCCTCGTCGAGGCCGTCGGTCTTCGTGACCGAGATGACGCCCTTGCGCGAGAAGTTGTAGGCGACGCTGCCCGGGTCGGCCATGGTGCCGCCGTTGCGCGACATCGCCGTCCGGACCTCGGCCGCAGCACGGTTCTTGTTGTCCGTGAGGCACTCGATGAGCATCGCGACGCCGTTCGGGCCGTAGCCCTCGTACATGATCGTCGTGTACTCGATGGTCTCGCCCGTGAGACCGGCACCGCGCTTGACGGCGCGGTCGATGTTGTCGTTGGGGACCGAGGTCTTCTTCGCCTTCTGCACGGCGTCGACCAGGGTCGGGTTGCCGGACATGTCGGCACCGCCCATCTTCGCGGCGACCTCGATGTTCTTGATCAGCTTGGCGAACGACTTGGCACGGCGCTGGTCGATGACCGCCTTCTTGTGCTTGGTCGTTGCCCACTTGGAATGCCCGGACACGGTTCTCCTTGCGTCTTGCGGAAAGTCCCGCTCAGTTTAGCGGCCCTGTGGGCCGAACACCGGCCTGGAGGCGCGGCGCGGCTTTCGTCCCGTCGGTGCGGCGGGTGGACGGTCACGCCTCAGGCGCTGCGCACCAGGTCGAGGAACCGGCGGTGGAAGCGGTCCTCGCCGGCGACCTCGGGGTGGAACGCACTCGCGATGACGTTGCCCTGCTGCACGGCGACGACCTGGCCGTCGGGCAACGCACCGAGGACGTGGACGTCGTCGCCGCGCTGCTCCACGACGGGGGCCCGGATGAACACCGCGTGCACCGGGGCCTCGCCCAGGTCGGGCATCGGGATGTCGATCTCGAACGAGTCGTTCTGCGCACCGAACGCGTTGCGGCGCACGGTGGTGTCGAGCACGTCGAGGGTCTGCTGGCCGCTGATGCCGTCGGTGATCCGCGACGACAGCATGATCATGCCGGCGCAGGTGCCGTAGGTGGGCAGGCCACCGCGGATCGCGTCGGCGAGGGGCTCGGCGACGCCGAACGCGCGGGACAGCTTGTCCATCACGCTCGACTCGCCCCCGGGGATCACGACGCCGTCGAGGGTCTCGATCTCCTCGGGGCGACGGAGCGGCACCACGTCGGCGCCGAGCTCGGTCAGCGAGGCGATGTGCTCACGGAAGTCACCCTGCAGCGCCAGGACCCCGATGCGGGGCCGAGCGCCGCTCGTCGGACTACCAGCCACGCTCGGCGAGGCGGTGCGGTGCGGGGACGTCGGCGACGTTGATGCCGACCATTGCCTCGCCCAGACCACGGGACACCTCGGCGATGACCTTGGGGTCGTCGTGGAAGGTCGTCGCCTTGACGATCGCGGCGGCACGCGCTGCCGGGTCGCCGGACTTGAAGATGCCGGAACCGACGAAGACACCGTCGGCGCCGAGCTGCATCATCATCGCGGCGTCGGCCGGGGTGGCGACACCACCGGCGGTGAAGAGGACGACGGGGAGCTTCCCGGTGCGGGCGACTTCCTGCACGACGTCGATCGGGGCCTGGAGCTCCTTGGCGGCGACGTAGAGCTCGTCCTCACGCAGGTTGCGGAGCGCCGCGATCTCCTTGGTGATGGTGCGGATGTGCTTGGTGGCCTCGGACACGTCGCCCGTGCCGGCCTCGCCCTTGGAACGGATCATGGCCGCGCCCTCGGTGATGCGTCGGAGCGCCTCGCCCAGGTTGGTGGCACCGCAGACGAAGGGGGTGGTGAACTTCCACTTGTCGATGTGGTTGAGGTAGTCGGCCGGCGACAGCACCTCGGACTCGTCGATGTAGTCGACACCGAGCTCCTGCAGCACCTGCGCCTCGACGAAGTGGCCGATGCGGGCCTTCGCCATGACGGGGATCGACACCGCAGCGATGATCTCCTCGATCATCGAGGGGTCGGACATGCGGGCGACGCCGCCCTGCGCACGGATGTCAGCGGGGACGCGCTCGAGGGCCATGACGGCGGTCGCACCGGCTTCTTCCGCGATGCGGGCCTGCTCGGCGTCGACGACGTCCATGATCACGCCGCCCTTGAGCATCTCGGCGAGTCCGCGCTTGACGCGGTCGGAGCCGGTGATCGAGGTGCCAGGGGTGCCGGAGGTGCTGGTGCTGTCGCTCATGATGCCGACCAGTCTAGTGCGCCCGGGGCCACCCGTCGGCGACGAGTCGACGGGTCTCGCCGAGCAACTGCGACATGGACTTCGTCCGGGCGATGATCGGGAAGAAGTTCGCGTCCGACTGCCACCGCGGGACGATGTGCTGGTGCAGGTGTGCGGCCACGCCGGCACCGGCGACCTCGCCCTGGTTCATGCCGATGTTGAAGCCGTCGCAGTGCGAGACCTCGCGCAGCACCCGCATCGCGGTCTGGGTCAGCTCGCCGATCTCGCGCAGTTCGTCAGGAGTCGCCTCGTCGTAGAGCGGGACGTGCCGGTACGGGCAGACGAGCAGGTGCCCGTTGTTGTACGGGAACAGGTTGAGCAGCACGTAGGCGTGCTCGCCCCGGGCCACGATCAGGGCGTCCTCGTCGGACTTCCGCGGGGCTTCGCAGAACGGGCAGTCGTCGTCGTGCCCGCGTCCCCGGCCTTCGCGGCCGGCGTCGATGTAGGCCATCCGGTGCGGGTTCCAGAGCCGCTGGAACGCGTCCGGGACGGCTGCGCCCGTGGCCGCGTCGCGGATCACCAGCGGATCGGTGTCCGCGCCTTCGGAGCCCGCGGCGGCGGTGGGACCGGCCACGTCGTCGACGTGACCGGTCCCCGCGGCCTGCTCCGGGCCTCCCGACTGCGCCATCAGACCTGCGTGCGCTCGCGGATCGCGGTGAGGATGCGGTCCACGGCCTCGTCGACGGGCACCGCGTTGTCCTGGCGGCCGTCGCGGAAGCGGAAGCTGACGGCGCCGGCATCGCGGTCGTCGCCACCGGCGATGAGCTGGAACGGCACCTTCGCCTTGGTGTGCGTGCGGATCTTCTTCTGCATGCGGTCGTCCGAGTGGTCGACCTCGGCGCGGACGCCGTGGGCGCGGAGCTTCGCGATGACCTCGTCGAGGTAGTCGCCGTACTCGGCCGCGACCGGGATGCCGACGACCTGGACGGGCGACAGCCACGCCGGGAACGCGCCCGCGTAGTGCTCGGTGAGGACACCGAAGAAGCGCTCGATCGAGCCGAACAGCGCGCGGTGGATCATCACCGGACGCTGGCGCGAGCCGTCGGCCGCGGTGTAGTCGATGCCGAAGCGCTCGGGCAGGTTGAAGTCGAGCTGTACGGTCGACATCTGCCAGGTGCGTCCGATGGCGTCGCGGGCCTGCACGGAGATCTTCGGGCCGTAGAACGCGGCGCCGGCCGGGTCCGGCACGAGCTCGAGACCGGACTCCTCGGCGACCTGGCGCAGCGTCTCCGTCGCCACGTCCCAGACCTCGTCGTCACCGACGTACTTCTCCGGGTCCTTCGTCGACAGCTCGAGGTAGAAGTCGTCGAGGCCGTAGTCGCGCAGGAGCGAGAGCACGAACGCGAGGGTCGTGGTCAGCTCCTCCTTCATCTTCTCCTGCGTGGTGAAGATGTGCGCGTCGTCCTGGGTCAGGCCGCGCACGCGGGTGAGGCCGTGGATGACGCCGGACTTCTCGTTGCGGTACACCGTGCCGAACTCGAACATCCGGAGCGGGAGGTCGCGGTAGGAGCGGGGCTGCGACCGGTACGCCAGGATGTGCATCGGGCAGTTCATCGGCTTGAGGTAGTAGTCGGCGCCCTGCCGGGTGACGTTGCCGTCCTCGTCCTTCGCCTCGTCCATGTGCATGGCCGGGAACATGCCGTCCTTGTACCAGCCGAGGTGCCCGGAGGTCTCGAACAGGTCGCCCTTGGTGATGTGGGGCGTGTAGACGAACGAGTAGCCGTTCTCCTCGTGCCGACGGCGCGAGTAGTCCTCCATCTCGCGGCGGATGATGCCGCCCTTCGGGTGGAAGATCGCCAGGCCGGAACCGATCTCGTCGGGGAACGAGAACAGGTCGAGTTCGGCGCCGAGCTTGCGGTGGTCGCGCTTGGCGGCTTCCTCGAGGCGCACCAGGTACGCCTTGAGCTGGTCCTTGTCGGGCCAGGCGGTGCCGTAGATGCGCTGCAGCTGCGGGTTCTTCTCCGAGCCGCGCCAGTACGCGGCGGCGACGCGCATGAGCTTGGCGGCGTTGCCGATCCAGCGGGTGTGCGGGACGTGCGGGCCGCGGCAGAGGTCCTGCCAGAGCACCTCGCCCGACTTCGGGTCGACGTTCTCGTACACGGTGAGCTCGCCGGCACCGACCTCGACGCTCTCGCCGGAGTCACCGTCGGACGCCGCACCCTTGAGGCCGATGAGCTCCTGCTTGTAGGGCTCCCCCGCCATCAACTCGCGTGCCTGCTCGTCGGTGACGACCACGCGACGGAAGCGCTGGGCCTGCTTGACGATGCGGTCCATGCCCTTCTCGATCGCCTTGAGGTCTTCGGGGGTGAAGGGCTCGGCGACGTCGAAGTCGTAGTAGAAGCCGTCGGTGACGGGCGGCCCGATGCCGAGCTTGGCGTCCGGGTTGATCTGCTGCACGGCCTGCGCCAGCACGTGGGCTGCCGAGTGCCGCAAGATGTCGAGCCCGTCCTGCTCCTGCAGGGTGACGGCCTCGGCGGTCTCGCCGGCCTGCACGTCCGCCGCGAGGTCCTTCAGGACACCGTCGACACGGATCGCGACGACGCCGCGCTCACCGTCGAAGAGCTCGGTGCCGGTCGTGGTCGTCGTCGCGGTCCGGGGCTCGGGTGCCTGGGGAAGCTCGGCGGGCGCGGGTGCGACTGACTCGGTCACGATGATGGGACTCCTCGATCGAAATGGTGCGTCAAGACTAGTGCGAGACGTGCTCGCGTGCGGACGCCGGGGTCGCACCTGTGGAGAGAACGGATGCCGCCCCGACCGCGCGGTTGCCCGTGATCAGGCCGGGACGGCGCCGAGCGTCGCGACGGGCAGGCGCGGCTCGAGACGCTCGCGCCCGTTCAGGCCGTCGAGCTCGAGCAGGGCGGCGAACCCGATGGCCTGGTAGCCGGCGCGTTCGAGCAGCGTGATGGTGGCTGCACCGGTCCCGCCGGTGGCCAGGACGTCGTCGACGACGAGCACCCGGGTGCCGGCCGGCAACTGGCCGGGGCGCAGTTCGAGTTCGGCCTCGCCGTACTCCAGCGCGTACTGCTCGCTGAGGACCTCGCCGGGGAGCTTCCCCGCCTTGCGCACGGTGAGCACGCCGACCTGGTGCTGGGCGGCGATGCCCCCGGCCAGTGCGAAGCCGCGGGCCTCGATGCCGGCGACGGCGTCGAACCCGGCTCCGACCGCGAACGGTGCCGCGAGTGCTTCGCACACGCGGCCGAACGCGACGGCGTCCGAGAACACCGGCGTCACGTCACGGAAGAGCACCCCCGGCTTCGGGAAGTCCGGCACGAGGGCGGTGAGGCGTTCGACGAGTGCAGCTGCGGTTTCGGTCACCCGCCAACGGTACGGGAGGCCCGGGGTGCGTCCGACACGACGGCGCACGGTGCGAGGGTGGTCGCCTCGTGCGGGGCCGACCGATCGCGGCACGGTGCGGGTTCCGTCGGACGGTTCGCCGAAGGTGGCTCGGTGCGAGGTTGTTTCCTCGCACCGAGCCGTTCAGTCCGCACGGGCTTCGGAACGACGCACGGTGCGCGCGTGACGCCGACGACAGTGCCGGCGCCGCAGCGCCGCGGGTCAGCGCCACATCCGCATGGCGGCGCCCTGGGTGATCCAGTCGGCCTCGCGCTGTTGGCGTTCCCGCTCGAGGCGGGCCAGTGTGGCGAGGTCGACCTCGGGCCGCTCCTTGCGGGTGCGTCGGCTCCAGATGATGAGCGACATCCCGACCCGGAGTGCGATGCGGTCGGCGAGTGAGACCCGGCGGCGCACCGCGCGGGTATCGGGTGGACGGGTGGTGGTCTTCGTGGTCACGGTGTTCCCCTTCAGGGCACGGCAGAGCTGCCCGGGTGTCGGGCAGGACGAATCCGCCCGGGTTGCGGGCAGCAGGAATTGAATGCGTAAGAATGCACTCCGGGATGGTCCGGAAATGTTCGGACAACGATCGCGGAATGCTCGTCGACACCGAGAGCGTCACACTGTCCACCGACATTCTTCCGGCGTCGTCCGCGCAGATCGGACGGCACGCATCGACGAGTCGACGAACCGTTCAGCAGACGAACGAACCGGTGCTGCGCGAGCCTGATCGGCTCAGCGCACGGTGCCCGGAGGCACAGGTGTCAGGAGAGTGGGACGCTCCGGGTCAGCGGACGCGGAACGGGGTACCGACGCGTCCACGGATTCCACGGAACGGAGTGGTTGCGGAGATCATCATGGTCGGCCCCCTTTCGGTCTCGAGCTGGCGGAGTCGTCCGGGTCGAATGTTCGACCGTTCGCGACGAGTGAACACTATCGGCACCGCAATTCCGAGCGCAACCCCTTTTCCGGAAAACATCCGGAATTGCATTCCCGAACAGGGTGATCACGGTGCGAGGTTGGTGTTCTCGTGGCGACGAGCAGGCTGCGTGCCGAGTTCCCGTCGTGCACCGGCGCCGGGCCTCCCGGCTGCACCGTGCGCCGTCGGCGGATCGGTGGCAGCCTGCGCGCTCGGTGCGGGATCGCAGGCGCGCACGGTGCGGGCAACCTCGCACCGTGTGACGGAGCGCGCACGGTGCGCGGCGGCGGCGCGCAGCGCGGCGGTCCGCGCGCGCCGAAGGCCCGGTACCGAATCGGTACCGGGCCTTCGTGTGCGTGCGACCGGACTAGACCGCCGCGTGCTCCGCGACGCTCGCCGTCAGGGCATCGCCATCGACGTCGATCCGCACGGTGTCACCCGCGGCGACCCCGCCCTCGACCACCAGGGTCGCGATGCGGTCGTCGACCTCGCGCTGGATGAGCCGACGGAGCGGGCGGGCGCCGTACTCCGGCTCGTACCCGTGCTCGGCGAGCCAGTCGACCGCCGCGTCGGACACCGACAGGAGCATGTCCTGTGCGACCAGCCGGAGCGCCGTGTCCTGCAGCAGCAGCGACACGATCGACGCGATCTGGGACCGGTCGAGCTTGCGGAACAGCACGATCTCGTCGATGCGGTTGATGAACTCGGGCCGCATCGCCTCGCGCAGCTTGCCCATGACGCGGGCCCGCAGGTCGTCTTCGGCGTAGCCGTCCGTCGCACCGACCGGGGAGAACCCGAGCGCTCCCGAGCGGGAGGCGAGGAACTCCGAGCCGATGTTCGACGTCATGATGACGACCGTGTTCCGGAAGTCGACCGTCCGCCCCTGCCCGTCGGTGAGCCGGCCGTCGTCGAGCACCTGCAGCAGCAGGTTGAAGACGTCCGGGTGGGCCTTCTCGACCTCGTCGAGCAGGATCACCGAGTACGGGTTGCGGCGGACACGCTCGGTGAGCTGGCCGGCCTCGTCGTAGCCGACGTACCCGGGAGGGGCACCGACCAGGCGGGACACGGTGTGGCGTTCGCCGAACTCGCTCATGTCGAAGCGGAGCATGGCGGACTCGTCACCGAACAGCGACGACGCCAGGGCCTTCGCGAGTTCGGTCTTGCCGACGCCCGTCGGGCCGAGGAACAGGAAGCTGCCCACCGGACGACGCGGGTCGCCCATGCCGGTCCGGCTGCGCCGCACCGCCTTGGCGATCGCCCGTACGGCGTCGTCCTGGCCGACGACTCGGTCGTGCAGCTCGGACTCGAGCGCGGCGAGCCGCGTCTTGTCGGCCGAGCCGAGGCGGGTCACCGGGATCCCGGTGGCGCGGGACACCACGGCGGCGATGTCGGCTTCCGTGATGGACGTGTCCGCGGATTCCGGACTGGAGGGGCGGCTGGCGTCCGCCGACGAGGCGGCGGTGATCCGGGCCTCCAGTCCGACGATCTCGTCACGCAGGTCGGACGCTTCCTCGTAGTGCTCCTCGGCGACCGCGCGGTCCTTGCGGGCCGTCAGGTCGGTGACCTGGGCACGCAGTGCCTCGACGTCGACGTCGCCCGACAGGGCGAGGCGGCGGCGTGCACCGGCCTGGTCGATGAGGTCGATGGCCTTGTCCGGCAGGTGCCGGTCGGTCACGTAGCGGTGCGAGAGCTCGACGGCGGCGCGGAGCGCCTCGGGCGTGTAGCCGACGCCGTGGTGCTCCTCGTAGCGCGGGGCGAGGCCGGTCAGGATCGCGACGGCGTCCTCGACGTTCGGCTCCCCCACCGTGACGGGCTGGAACCGGCGCTCGAGCGCGGCGTCCTTCTCGATCCGGCGGTACTCGTTGAGTGTCGTCGCGCCGACCAGGTGCAGGTCGCCGCGGGCGAGCCGGGGCTTGAGGATGTTGCCGGCGTCCATCGAGCCGCCCTCGCCGCCGCCACCGGCGCCGACGACGGTGTGGAGCTCGTCGACGAAGACGATGAGCTCGTCGGCGTGCGCCGCGATCTCGTCGATCGCCTTGGTGAGGCGCTCCTCGAAGTCGCCGCGGTAGCGGGTGCCGGAGAGCATGCCGGGCAGGTCGAGTGCGACGACCCGCTTGCCCTGCAGCAGGGCGGGAACGTCACCGTCGACGATGCGCTGGGCGAGGCCCTCGACGATCGCGGTCTTGCCGACGCCGGGCTCACCGATCAGCACCGGGTTGTTCTTGGTGCGGCGGAGCAGGATCTCGACGGTCTGCTCGATCTCGTCGGCGCGGCCGATCACCGGGTCGACGTGCCCGTCACGGGCGCGCTCGGTGAGGTCGGTGCCGAACTGGTCGAGCGTCGGGGTGTCGCTGTCGGTGGCCTGGTCAGTGCCGACGGCGTCGTTCGTTCCTGGCATGGGGCGCCCCTCTCGTGCTGCTGCCGCGGCCTGCTGGGCGTAGTCCTGCATGACCTGTGGGGTGATCCCGGCGCTGGCGAGCAGCTGGCCGGTCACGGTCTCCTGGTCCATCACGAGCGCGAAGAAGACGTGCTCGGGGTCGGTGTAGGTGCTGCCGAAGCCCCGCGCTGCCTGCGTCGCTTCGACGAGGATGCGCTGGGCGGTGCCGGTCAGTGCCGGGCGGCCGGTCTGCTCGGCCAGCGGCTCGTGCGCCATCGGCAGGCGCTGCTCGATCTCCTCGGCGAGTCGCTGGGGATCGACCCCGGCGGAACGCACGACGGCGTCGAACGGTTCGGTGCGGACGAGCACGTGCAGGATGTGCAGTGCGTCGATCTCGCGCTGCCCCTGCGCGACCGCGTACTCGGCGGTGTGCTGGAGCAGCTCGTGGGTCCGGCGGCTGAGAAGCCGGGTGATGTCGACCGGTCGACCGAACGCGCGGACGCGCTGCTGGTCACCGGTGCGCTGTGCCGCGAGCAGGCGGGCGAGGAACTCGTCGAACGAGTCGTTGCTACCGGTCGGGCCGAACGTCTCTGGCAAAGGGACCTCCTGGGGAACTTGAGTGCCTTCGACTCAATGCAACGCAGGAGGGCCCGGGTCATTCCCGGGTGCCGAAAAAACTTGCGGCGACTCGACTCAGGTCCGCGCGATGGGTGCGGCGACCGCCTCGGTGATCCGTGCGAGGTCGGTCGGTGCCACCTCGACGTCGAAGCCGCGACGTCCGCCGGACACGAAGATGCTCGCGTACGACAGCGCCGACTCGTCGAGGACGGTGCGGAGCCGGGTCTTCTGGCCGACCGGGCTGATCCCGCCGACCACGTAGCCCGTGCGCTTCTCGGCGAGGGCGGGATCGGCCAGCGTCGCCTTCTTGCCCCCGACCGCTGCGGCGATCGCCTTGAGGTCGAGCCGGTTCGCCACCGGCACGATCGCGACGGCGAGGGTGCCGTCGACGGAGACGACGAGGGTCTTGAAGACCTGCTCCTCGCGCAGCCCGAGGGCGGCGGCCGCCTCTTCTCCGAAGTTGGTGGCGCTCTCGTGGTGCTCGTACACGTGCGGCGTGTACGGGACCCCGGCCGCCTCGAGCGCGACGGTCGCTGGGGTGCTCGGCGAACCTGCGGTCATGCCGTGATCCTCCCCCGCCGCACCTTCCGGTCCTCGACGGCACGCGGGCGTTACGCTGAACGGACCATGACCGCCGTCCTGCTGCTGCTCCGCGCCACCGCCGCGCTGGTGCTCGGCGACCCGGCCGCCGGGGTGCTGCCCCTGCTGGCCGTGGCGGCGCTCGGGCTGACCGCAGTCGCCGTGACCGTCGTCGTCGCCCGGCTGCTCGTCGCGGTGCTGGCAGCCGTCCTTGGGGTCGGATCGGCATCCGTGTCGGACCGGTCGGCGGTACCCGACCTGGTCACCCGGATCGGGTGGAGCCACCCCGACGCGGACGGCCACGTCCGCTCACGGGCACCGGGGGTCGCGACCCCGGCCTGACCACCGACCGGTGGCCGGGCCGCTCGCGCACCCCGCTGACCCATCACCGATCGGAACCGTCATGGACCTGTCCACCCTGCCCCTCGTCGGCCCGCTGCTGCACGGCGGCGCGGACCTCGTCACCGCCCTCACCGCGGCGCTCTCCCCCGTCGCCGGCTCGTTCGCCGCGGCGATCGCCGTCGTGCTCCTCACCCTGGCCGTCCGCCTGGTGCTCGTCCCGCTGTCCGTGCTGCAGGTTCGGGCCGAGCGGGACCGCCGGCGCCTCGCACCACAGCTCGCGGCGCTGCGGAAGCGGTACGGCCGCGACAACCAGCGCCTGCAGCGGGCGATGCAGCAGCTGTACACCGACGAGAAGGTCTCGCCGCTGGCCGGCTGCCTGCCCGTCCTGGCGCAGGCACCCGTCGTGTCGCTCGTCTACGCCCTGTTCACGCACGCCTCGATCGGCGGCACCACGAACGCCCTGCTGGAGGCGACGCTCGTCGGGGTCCCGCTCGGCCACTCGCTCGTCGTCACCCTGACGTCGCCGCTGTGGGTGCACGCCTGGGTGGTGCTGGTCCTGCTGGCGGTGCTCGCGGTCGTCGTCGAGCTCAGCCGCCGGTCGAACGCGCACTGGAACCCGGTGCCGGCACCGGAGCCGGGCGTCCCCGGCGCCGCCGCGACCGCCGCCGTGGGTCGGTACGTGCCGTTCGTCACGGTCGTGTTCGCGGCGATCGCACCGCTCGCCGCCGCGCTCTACGTCGTGACGAGTGCGGCCTGGACCTACGGCGAACGCGCCGTGCTGCGACGGGTGGTCCGCTAGCCGCCCTGGCCCTCCTGCTGCGGTCCCTGGTCGACCGGGTCGTACTCGGTGCCGCGGCCCTGCTCCTCGTCGGCGGTCGGCACGTGGCGTTCCGTGCCGGCACCGCCGGGGCTGGTCGCGACGTAGTCGGCCTCGCCGGACTGGGTGTCGTGGCTCAGCGGCTCGAGGGTCTCGGCGTCGGCGTCGTGCTGCGGCATGGGGTCGGTGCTCATGCACCACGCCTACTCCCTCGTTCTGGGTGCGCGCGCACGGCTCGGCGGTGCCACGATGGACCTGTCCACGCGACCGGCAGAGTGGGAGTGCGCATGGCCCACGACGACGTGGCAGCGGAACGGGCACGGCTCGAGGCCGTCGCCTGGGGAGCAGGATCGAGCCCGGCGGACGCAGCGCGCGCCCGGATCGCCCTGCAGGACCTGGAACGCGGACGACGACCCCGCGTGCGTGCGGTCGCGACGGCGCGGGATCCCCTGCCGGGAGGCCCGGGTCCGGTCCGCACGTCCGTCCCGTCCGCGACGCGATCGGGTCCAGGGCCCGTGCCGGTGCCCGTGTCCTCGCCCGCTGACGCGGTGCCCGTGTCCTTCCCCGCCGGCGCGGCGGCGGTGCCCGCCGGAGCCGACGTGTCGGAGGTGACCGACGGCGGTGGGGGCGACCACGTCGACGACGCGCGGGGCGGCGGCGGGGACGAGCCGGGCCTCCAGGCCGAGCCGACCGGACGGACCCGGTGGCGGCGGTGGTTGTGGACGGAGCGACCACGCGCCTGGATCGCGGGCGGCGCGGCTGCAGCGGTGGGCGTCGCGTTCGCCGCCGGGACGCTCGTCGGGACCGCGCGACCGGACGTCGCCGCAGCGCCGAGCGTCACGCCGACAGCGGGGACGATCACGCTCGAACAGCTGCTCGACGTCCCGCAGACGTACGCCGACCAGTTGCCGGGGCCGGTCGCTGCGCCGGTGAGCCTGCACACGACGCGACTGGTCTTCACGAACCGGGCGCTCGACGGCGGGACCGCCGAGACCCCCTGGAACGTCTGGGCCGGGATCGGGACGGACCGGTCGACGATCTGCCTGGTGGCGACGGCGGACCGCATCGAGTCGTCGACGGCGTGCTTCCCGCGGCAGGCGGCGCTGCACGGATCGGTGTCGATGTCGGCGCAGTCCAGGAGCGGCACGTTGACGATCGAGCTGCGCGGCGGCGGGGTGCAGGGCCGGGTGACGAACGAGTACTGAGCGGGCGATCAGTACCTGAGTGTTTCGTTGGAGCGCTCCGATGTATTTGCCGGATGCCCTCGCGAGAGTCGTTCCATCGTGCAACACTGGATGAGCGCACTCGTCGTGGAGTCGTACCCACATCATCCACATCCGCCAGCGAGCGCGCCCCGCAGACCCTCCCGGTCACTGCCGTCAGAACGAACGGCATCGTCGCGCGCTCCACCGTGCCTCGGAGGAGGTCAGCAGCGTGTCCACCAACACCACCACCTCGGCCGTGTCGACCCACACGCGGCCGATCACCGTCACCAGCCAGTCGATCGTCGGCATCGCCGTGCTCGGACTGGCGACGTTCTTCGCCATCACGACCGAGCTCATGCCCGTCGGGCTGCTCGGCACGATGAGCGCCGACCTCGGCGTGACCGAGGCCACCATGGGCATCGTCATCACCGTGTACGCCGCGGCCGTCGCGCTCCTCGCGCTGCCGCTCACCGCGTTCACCGCGAAGCTGCCCCGCAAGACCGTGCTCGTCGCCACGCTCGTCGGCTACACCGTGTCGAACCTGATGGTCGCGCTCGCACCGTCGTTCGCCGTGGTCTGCGCCGGACGCGTCGTCGGCGGCATCGCGCACGCACTGTTCTTCTCGGTCGCCTCGGCGTACGCCACCCGGATCGTCCCGCCGCGGCTGGCCGGGCGGGCGATCGCATTCGTGTACTCGGGCAGCTCGCTCGGGTTCGTGCTCGGCGTGCCCGTCGCGACCTGGGTCGCGCAGCACATCGGCTGGCGCCAGGCTGTGTTCTCCGTCGGTGTCGCCGCAGCGGCACTCGCGGTCGTCGCCCTGCTGTTCCTGCCCGCCGTCCGCGGTGCCTCGTCGCCGCACATCGGGTCGCCGAAGGCCTGGGCGCGCACCGGGCTGCTGTCCGTCGTGATCGCCGACATGCTGTTGTTCGGCGGGCACTACGTCGTCTACACCTACATCGGGCCGTACGCGATCGACGCCGGGCTCGACGCCGGCATGGTCAGCGGGGCGCTGCTCGTGCTCGGTGGCACCGGTGTCGTCGGGCTCTGGCTCGCCGGCATGTTCGTCGACCGTGCGCCCCGGCAGACGCTGATCGCCTCGGTCGCCGTGATGGCCGTGGCCTTCGCGACGATGCCGTTCGTGCACGGCTCCCTGATCGGGACGATGGTCGTCGCGGGCATCTGGATGGCCGCGAACGGCACGACCGGCACGCTCTTCATGGCCGCGGCGATCCGTGCCGGTGGCGTCTCCCCCGACATCGCCGGCGCGCTGGTCAACGGCGCGTCGAACATCGGCATCGCCGGTGGTGCGGCGTTCGGCGGGCAGGCCCTCGGGATCGTCGGGCTGCAGTACCTGCCGTTCGCCGGTGCCGCGGTGCTGGTCGGCGCGCTCGGGGTCGTCGTGCTGGCGCGCCGTGGGTTCCCGGTGCACTCGCACGCGCAGGAGCACCTGTCGACCTCGTCCATCGAGGCCATCACGTCGTCGCTCGCGGTCGTCACCACGTCCGTGCCGGTCGTCGGGCGGGCGATCCAGACGGTCACGGGGTCGATCGGCGTCGTCACGGGTTCGGTGCGGCGGCCGCGGACGCGGTAGGGGCGGTGCGGGGGCTTGTCGCCGAGTGGTCACGACATGCCGTTAGCGGGACGTCGGTGTCGCACGAACTGTCGTCTGACGGGTCGGCGGGCGACGGTTCGTGGCCCCTCGGCGGACGCGGGCGGCGTGTTGTGCGACCGCGACGAAGGCGTGCGGCCCGGCCTCGAGTGGTCACGACATGCCGTTGGTCGGGCGTCGGGGTCGCTCGAACTGTCGTCTGACGGGTCGGCGGGCGGCTGTTCGTGGCCCCTCGGCGGACGCGGGCGGCGTGTTGTGCGACTGCCGCGGAGGCGGAAGGCCCGGCCTCGAGTGGTCACGACATGCCGTTGGTCGGGCGTCGGGGTCGCACGAACTGTCGTCTGGCGGGTCGGCGGGCGACGGTAAGCGACCCCTCGGCGGACGCGGGCGGCGTGTTGTGCGACCGCGGCGGGGACGTTCGGCCCGGCGCTGAGTGGTCACGACATGCCGTTGGTCGGGCGTCGAGGTCGCACGAACTGTCGTCTGACGGGTCGGCGGGCGACGGTTCGTGGCCCCTCGGCGGACGCGGGCGGCGTGTTGTGCGACCGTGGCCGCCGCCGCGGCCGCCGCCACCACCGCGGCCGCAGCCCGGTCAGTCCTGCAGGTGGTCCGTGCGGCGGCGGTTGCGCACCGCGCGGTAGGTCAGCAGCGCCGCACCGAGCAGCACGAGCACCCCGGCGGCGATGAGACCCGGGCCGAGGTCCGCGCCCGTGTACGCCAGCGGTCCACCGTCCCCCGCGCCGTCCTGGCCCGACACCGGCGCGGAGCCAGAGCCCGAGCCGGCAGCGGGGCCGGTCGGAGCCGCCGAAGGAGAGCCACTCGGCGACGGCGACGGCGACGGAGCTGGAGCCGGCGCCGGACCCGCCGCGGCCCGCACCACGAACGCCAGCGGCGTCGCGGCCCCGGACTCCGGGGTGACGACGGTCGCCGTCTCGGCCCCCTCGACGTCGACCGAGACGACGTACTCGGTCGTGGGCTCCAGGCCGGTCAGGTCGAACGCACCGTCGTCGTTCGTCACGACCGACACGGGTTCGCCGGACTGTGGGTCCGTCGGAGTCGCGACGACCTCGACGTCCGGAACCGGTTCGCCGTTCGTGTCGACGACGGTGCCCGGCTGGTCGGTCGTGACCTCGGCGGCTGCGGCGGCGGAGGCGAACGGCAGGTCGGACGCAGCACGCTCGCCGGCGACGGCTGTCACACCGGTGTTCGAGGTCGCCCCGGTCGCCCCCTGCTCCGGTCGTTCGGTCCGGACGGTGTACGTGCCCGCCGCAGTGGCGAAGACGTAGCGACCGTCGGCATCGGTCACCGTCGATGCGACCACGGCGCCGGTGCCGTCGACGAGCTCGACCACTGCGCCGGCGGGCACGGGTGCACCGTCGAGCGAGACCACACCCGCGACCGTCGTGACGACGGCGGCCGGGGCGTCGATCTCGTCGGGGACCGCGGGTGCCGCGTCGACGTCGCCGGTCGTGATGGTCACGGGCGGCTCGTCGGCGACGGACACGTCGAGGTCGGTGTCTGCTGGCAGGTCCGAGCCGGTGTAGACGCCGTCGCTGTTCGTCGTGGTGTCGACGAGGACGTCCCCGGAGTCTGGGTCGGTGATGACGACCTCGAGGTTCGAGACCGGTCGGCCGTCCTCGTCGACCACGGTGCCGATGACCGACACGGTGTCCTCCGGCGACGTGAACGCGAAGTCGGCCTGCTGGTCCACGCCGCCCGGTGAGCCTGTCTGGGCGAGGGAGACCCTTGTGGGCTGGTCAGGACCCTCTGCGCCGTCCGGCGGGGTGATCTCGACGCGGTAGTTCGCGATCACCGGCAGCTGCGGGAACGCGTAGGTGCCGTCGGGGCTGGTGGTCGTCGTGTAGACGGTGCCGCGCGGAGCGGTGACACGGACGATCGCCCCGGGGATCGGCGCTCCGTCGAGGGTCGCCGTGCCGGTGATCGCGGCGGTGCGGTTGGCGAACCAGGTCTGGTACACCGGGAAGCCGCTGCGCTGCTGGTACGTGATCGTCAGGCTGGTGAGCGACACGGTCGGCGTGAACCAGGCCGTCGCACCGGCGGTGTCGACCGCGCCGGTGTTGCCCGTCAGGGTCCGGGTGGCCGGGTCCCAGGTGGGCCGGTCCTGCCCGGTCGTGCCGTCGGGGTCGGCGGTGCACGACGGCCCTCCGGCGACGGCGGCCGAGCACGAGTTGTAGGAGCTCACGTAGCCGAGCTGCTCCGCGGTCGCGGCGGCACCCCCGGAGACGGTGGCCGAGATGGTCGCCCGGTCCGCGTCGACGTCGCCGAGCACGAACGACCAGCTCTGGGCACCCGGCGTCGGCTCGGCGAACGTGTAGGTGGTCGTCGAGGCGCCGGTCGTGGGCGAGTCGACGTTCGGCCGCTGGTTCATGTAGGTCTGGCCGCGGCTCGTCCCGTAGACCGCGCCCGACGGGGTCGACGCCGACTGCCAGGTCGATGCCCCGCTGACGACGGTCGACTGCCGGGAGTCCGACGTGAAGGTCGTCTCGGCGAACCCGGCGAGCGTCATCGTGCCGGTGTAGGCCCGGCTCGCTCCGCTGAGGGTGAAGGTCCCCCAGTTGCCGACCGGCTCCGCCGACGCACTGGTCGCGCCGCCGATCGCGAGTCCTGCTCCGAGTGCCAGGGCCGTCAGCCCAGCCGTGACCGCGCGCCAGTGCCGCATGTGTGCTCCCCTGCTGTGGCGCCGGAGAACCCGACACCCCCTCAGACTATCCAGCGGGCGCGGCTCGTGTCCGGTGTCCGACACAGCCGGGAAGGTCTCGCCGAGTGGTCACGACCTGCCGCGTGCCGGTCGCCGGGTGGCCGAGAAGTGTCGGCTGGAGGGCCGCCGGACGACAGTTCGTGACCCCTCGACGAAAATGATCGGCGCGTCAGGCACCCATCGCCACCAGGGCGTCGAGCGCAGCGACCTGACCGGCCACCAGCAGCTCCCGCGCCTCGTCGAGGCCGACCCACCGTGCGTCGTCCACCTCGGGTACCTCGACGAACCGCCCCGACCCGCGCGGGAGCTCGAGGCGCACGGTGTTGCTGCGCACGGTGTCGACCGAGAACCCCGACGCCCGTGCCGCGAAGACCCGCACGCGCTTGCCCGACGCCTGCCGGAACTCCCCCAGGTCGGTCAGGTCGGCCGCGGTCACCGGTGCGGGCACGCCGATCTCCTCGGCGAACTCGCGCAGCGCGGTGCCGAGCGGCTCCTCGCCCGCCTCGACCAGGCCCTTCGGGATCGACCAGGCACGCGGCCGGGTGCGCCAGAACGGTCCGCCCATGTGCGCGAGGAAGACCTCGGGCCCGGACGGAACGGTCCGGTGCAGCAACAGTCCGGCGCTCACGACCACGCCCCGAGACTACGCAGACCCGGCCGGGAGGCCCGGATCACCACACACACGCCGCGCACCACCCGACGTGCCCGGTTCCACCGCCGGTTCCCCACGTCCGCGCCGGGAGTACCCTGTGGCGCACGGAGCGCCGTGTGACGCCCCCGGAGGACCTGCGATGGAGGAGGCCGATCGGGATGGACGAACGATGGACGACGGTGACGCTGGCCGCGGACGCCGCGATGCCGCACGACGAGGCGCTGCGGTGGATCGCCGCCCGCGCGGACAGCGGGATCGAGCGGATCCGGATCATCGGTGCCGACCCGGCGATCGAGGGCCCCGGACCGGTCGCCGACCGCCTGGCCGAGGCCGCTCGTGCCGCCCTGCCCGGAGTGACCGTCGAGGTGCACCGGCACGCGGGGCCGTTCGCCACCGCCCTGGTCGAGGAGTCGGACGGCGGTGACCTCCTGGTGATCGGGACCTTCCGGAGCCGACGGGGTTCGACCGCCGGCGGCGACCCGGCGCGGGTCGCGGTCCGTGCGGCCGTGCCGACCGTGATCGTCCCCGAGGGCCCGCACCCGATCGACGGCGACGTGGTGCTGGCCGTCGAGGAACCGATCGACGAACGGGCCGTCTCGATCGCCGTGGCCGAGGCCGTCCGGCTGCACCGACGACTGACGCTGCTCCGGGCGTGGGAGATGCCCGTGCTGACCCGGACCGGGCTCACCGACTTCGCCGAGGATCCCCTGCGGTGGCGCGCCCGGAACGCCGAACTGCTGCAGCGGGTCACCGAGGATCTGACCGCGCGGTTCCCGGCGGTGCGGATCCGGCCGCTGCTCGTGGAGGGACACCCGGGGCACGCCATCGCATCGCGCACCCGGCGGGCGTCGCTCGTGGTGCTCGGACGGGGGCACGTGCGGGTGTTGTCTGGCGCACTGCTCCACGACGTCGTCCGTGAGACGGCGGCTCCGGTGTGCGTCGTCCCTCCGGCGGCGCACACGGACAGCGCGGGGTCCGGACGGGTCAGCCGGCGAGTTCCCGGATCGCGTCGGCCATCTGGTCGGTGAGGTACGCGACACCGCGGCCGTTCGGGTGCAGGGCGCCGGCCTTGAGGTCGATGCGTCGCAGGTCGCTCGAGCCGGTCAGGCTGACGCCGGCGACGTAGCGCTCGTCCGCCGGGGCGCAGGCCGAGTGGGCCTCGGTGCGTTCGAGGACGTCGACGAACCGCACCCCGGCGGCGTCGGCGGCGGATGCGGACACGGCGTCGAGCTCCTCCTGCACGCCGTGGAGGTACGCCACGTCGTCGTCGGTGAAGGGGAAGGTGTCCGAGGGGAACGACCCCGCGAGCGTGCCGAGGTCGAGCGCCGAGCGGAAGCAGCCCTTCGCCGGGGTGTGCTCGGCGTCCGGGAAGATCGCCGGGTACCCGAGGAACACGACGACGGCGTTCGGGGCGGCCCGTTGCACCGCTGCCAGGGTGTCGGCGATCCCGAGCGCGACCCGCGACTGGATCTTGACGCTGAGCTGGTCCTCACCGTCCTGCACGAGCGTGCTCTCGCACGACGGCGCGTCACGTCCGGAGAACACCGGGCCGTCGGCCGAGATCGCCAGGCACGACGCGGCCGTGCCGAACAGGTCCGCGTCGTTGCCGCCGATCGTCAGGGTCACGAGCCGGGTGCGCGACGACAGCGACTCGATCTGGGGTGGGACGCCCGTGAACTGGTGTCCGGTCGTGACGTCCTCGCTGGTGGCGCCCGCGCACGTGACGTCGGTCAGGTCGAGGCCGAACCGCGCCGCGAGCCGGTGCGGGTAGTCACGGGCCGACTGCACGCACGCGCTCGTGGGCAGCCGGGTCCGGTCGCCGAGTCCGTAGCCGGCGGAGTACGAGTCGCCGAGGGCGACGTACTCGCTGCCGGGCGGGAGGTCGGCGAGCGGCTCGGTCGGGTCGTCCGGCACCGGGTAGGGCTGCGGGACGGGCCACATCGGCGCAGCGGACGCAGGGTGCGCCCCGCCCGGAACCGCGACACCGGCCACCATCAACCCGACCACGGCGACCGCTGCCAGGGCGGCGAGCAGCGTCGTACGGGCGGTGCGGAGCAGTTGCGGCCTCCGGGCGGGTGCGGCGGATCGGTCGGTCGGGTGGGGTCGGTCGGTGGGGCGGGACGGGCTCAGCGGCGTCCGAGACGGCGTTCGCCACCGCTGCCGGTGCGGTACTCCAGCCCGTAGTGCTGGAACAGCTCGGGCTCCGTCGCGGCGTCGAGTTCGCCGTCGGTCGAGATCGACGGGGCGTCCTTGACGAGCTTCTTCGGGAACGTCACACGCAGGTGCTTCGGGGCGACGGTGGCGCCGAACAGCGGGACGAAGACGAGCTTCTGGAACCCGACCATGCCGGTGGTCAGGGCACCGAACGCCGGCTCGGACGTGGCGGTGTCGTAGTAGATGCTCTCGAGCGTGCCGACCTTGTCGTCGGCCTCGTCGACGACCGGCAGACCGATCCAGTCACGGATGTTCGCGGCTTCGAACACGAAGGACTCCCTCCGAGCGTCCGGCAGGTCCGGGTGGCTCTCGGTCGACGCTACCGCCCGGCCGCCTGAGCGGTCACCCGGAGCCGGTCCACCGCGCCGAGCACGTCGTCCGCGGTCACGGCCAGGATCGCCGGGTCCGGGTCCTCGGCGAAGACGTCGCCGCGACGGACCGAGGCGTCGGTGAGCACGATGTGCGGGCCGGTCGACGGCGGGCCCCACGCCTCGGGCGGGGCCGGGCCGAACAGCACGACCGACGGCACCCCGTACGCGGTTGCCAGGTGCGCAGCGCCGGTGTCGACCGTGACGACGAGCCACGCCGCGGCGATCACCGCGGCGAAGGCCTGCAGGTCCAGGGTGCCGGCCAGGACCGCCTCCGGCGCCAGGCCGGCCGCGTCGGCGACGGCACGGGCGCGCACGACGTCGTCCGAGCCTCCTGTCAGGACCACGTCGGCACCGCGCGCACGCAGTCCGCGCACCACGTCGGCGAAGCGGTCCGTCGGCCAGTGCCGCGCACCGTGGAAGGCGCCCACGTGCACGACGGCCGCGTCGGCGACCACCGGCGGCTCGGCGGGGCGGTCGATGTGCACCTCGGTGGCGTCCGCCTGGATGCCGTGCCACGTGAGCAGGTCCGCCCAGCGGTCGCGCTCGTGCACGTCGTCCGGCCACTCCGGGCCCTCGTAGTCGTGGGTCGGGTCGGCGTGCCCGATGACCCGGCGCGGGGCGAGCGCGGCGACGAGGTCCGAGGACTCCGGGCCGGCGCCGTGCAGGTTGACGGCGATGTCGACGGCACCGTGCGGCACCGCGATCGGGTGGTCGAGACCGTGCTGGGCCAGGTGGACGTCCACCGCCGGTACGAGTTCGACGACCGGCGCCAGCCACGCCGTGGTGGCCAGGGTGATGCGGTGGTCGGGGAACGCGCGGCGGAGCGCGTGCAGTGCGGGGACGGCGACGAGCAGGTCGCCGAGCTTGATGGCACGGAGGACGAGCAGTTCCGGGCGTCCGTCGGGGTCGGGCAGGTTCTCGAGGGCGGTCACCGCCGCGACGGTAGACCCGACACGCTGACGGTCCTGCCGGGACCGCGCTCCGCGGCTCTTCCTGGGGCGGTCCCCGGTCGTGGACCGGTAGTCACGGAGCATGGCCCTCACACCGGACCGCGTCATCCGCGGCCTGCTCCTCGACCGCGACGACACCCTCGTGGTGGACGTCCCGTACAACGCCGACCCGCACCTGGTCGTCCCCGTCCCCGGTGCCCGCCGCGCCGTCGACCGGGCGCGTGCCGCCGGGTTGCAGCTCGGCGTCGTCACGAACCAGTCGGTGATCGCGAAGGGCATGGCCACGCGCGAACAGGTCGACGCCACCAACGCCCGGGTCGACGAGCTCGTCGGCCCGTTCGACGTGTGGTGCGTCTGCCCGCACGACGCCGGCGACGACTGCGCCTGCCGGAAGCCCCGGCCCGGGATGGTCCTCGACGCCGCACAGCGGCTCGGCATCCCGCCGGAGTCGATCGTCGTCGTCGGTGACATCGGCACCGACGTCCAGGCCGCGCGGAACGCCGGCGCGCAGGGGATCCTCGTGCCCACCCCGCGCACCCGCGCTCAGGAGATCGACGAGGCCGACACCGTCGCCGCGGACCTGGACGAGGCCGTCACCCTGGTGCTCGAGCACTTCGGCAGCGTGGCGGACCGGGCGTGAGCGCGGGTCGGCGCGTCCTCGTCGCCCGGCTCGACTCCTTCGGCGACGTCCTGGTCGCCGGCCCCGCGGTGCGCGCGGTCGCCGCCGGTGCCGCGCACGTGACGATGCTGTGCGGACCGCAGGGGGCGCCGGCCGCCGACCTGCTGCCCGGCATCGACCGGGTGCGGGTGTGGGCGGCACCGTGGGTCACCGAGACCGCACGCCCGATCGACGACGCCCTGCTCGCCGAGTTCCGCGCGCTGGTCGCCGAGGAACAGCCCGACGAGGCCGTCGTCCTGACTTCCTTCCACCAGTCGCCCCTGCCCCTCGCGCTGCTCCTGCGCCTGGCCGGTGTCCCCCGGGTCTCCGGGGCCTCGGTCGACCACCCCGGGTCTCTGCTCGACGTGCGGCTGCGCCCCGGCGAGGACCTGCCCGAGGACCTCCCCGAGCCCGAGCGCGCGCTGCGGATCGCCGAGGCGGCCGGGTTCCGGCTGCCGCCGGACGACGACGGGAGGCTCGCGGTGCGCCATGACGCCGTCCCGCCCCCGCCCGTGGCCGGTCTCGACCGCTACGTGGTCGTCCACCCCGGAGCCAGCGTCCCGGCACGGTCGTGGCCGGAGTCCCACCACCGTGCGCTCGTCGCCGCCTACGCCGAGCGCGGCGTCCCCGTCGTCGTCACCGGCTCCCCCGGCGAACGCGCGCTGACCGCCGCCGTGGCGGGTGACAGCGGCATCGACCTCGGCGGACGCACCAGCCCCGCCGAACTCGCGGCCGTCCTCGCCGGCGCCGAGGTCGTCGTCGTCGGGAACACCGGTCCGGCCCACCTCGCCGCGGCCGTCGGGGCGCCCATCGTGAGCCTGTTCTCGCCCGTCGTCCCCGCCGTGAAGTGGGCGCCGTACGCCCCGCTGGTCGAACTGCTCGGCGACCAGGCCGCACCGTGCCGGCTCAGCCGCGCTCGCGAGTGCCCGGTCCCCGGCCACCCGTGCCTGTCCGGAGTGCGCATCGCGGACGTCCTGGAGGCCCACGAGCGGCTCCTCGACCGCGTTTCGCGGACTGATCCGAGAAGTCTGCGGGGCGGCCCAGAAGGCGCTGCGTAGCGTGCGCCACTGCTTCTCCTGCTCCTTCTCCTGCTGCTCCGGCAGCGGCGGGGAGCGAGCCCATCGACACCGACCGGAAGGCCCTGCATGCGGATCCTCGTGTGGCACGTGCACGGCGGCTGGATGGACGCCTTCGTCCGCGGCCCCCACGAGTACCTCATCCCGACCACCCCGGCGCGCGACGCCTGGGGACTCGGCCGCGGCGGGCGCGACTGGCCGGACTCCGCGATCGAGATCGACCCGGCCGACGTCGCCGAGGCCGAGGTCGACGTGGTCGTCCTGCAGCGCACCGAGGAGCTCGAGGAAGCCCGTCGTCTGCTCGGTGGTCGTGACGTCCCGATCGTCTTCGTGGAGCACAACGCCCCCCGGGTCGACGTGCCGAACAGCGTGCACCCGATGCGCGACCGCGACGACCTGACGATCGCGCACGTGACGCACTGGAACGCCCTGATGTGGGACTGCGGCACCACCCGGACCACCGTCGTCGAGCACGGCGTCGTCGACCCCGGCCCGCTGTACACCGGCGCGCTCGAGCGCCTCGGCGTCGTCATCAACGAACCCGTCCGGCGCAACCGTGTCGTCGGCACCGACCTGCTCCCCCGCTTCGCCGAGGTCGCCCCGGTCGACGTCTGGGGCATCGGCACCGAACGGCTGCCGGAGCTCGGCTTCGGCGACCGCGTGGTCGCGCAGGGCGACGTCGAGGCCGACCCCATGCACGCGGCGCTGGCCGAACGGCGGGCCTACGTGCACCCGAACCGCTGGACCTCGCTCGGCCTGTCGCTCATCGAGTCGATGCACATGGCCATGCCGGTCCTGGTGCTCGCGACGACGGACGCGGCCCGCACGGTCCCGGGTGAGGCCGGGGCGATCGCGACCGACGTCGAGGAGCTGGTGCGGGCCTCCAGGCTGCTGCTGGAGGACCCGGACGAGGCGCGCCGACGGGGGCTCGTGGCGCGTGAGGCCGTGCTCGCACGGCACGCGCTCGGTCGGTTCCTGGCCGACTGGGACGACCTGCTCGACGACGCCGTCGCGCGCGGTGCGCGACGGAACCGTGCGGCGGGAGCCGCGCTCGAAGGGAGCCTGCGATGAAGATCGCCATGGTGTCCGAGCACGCGAGTCCGCTCGCCGTGCTCGGCGGGGTCGACGCCGGTGGGCAGAACGTCCACGTCGCCGAACTGTCCGGTGCACTGGCCGACCGCGGCCACCACGTGACCGTCTACACGCGGCGCGACGACGCGTCGCAGCCCGTCCGCGTGCCCCTGCGCCCCGGCGTGGACGTCGTGCACGTCGACGCCGGTCCCGCGCGTGCCGTGCCGAAGGACGAGCTGTTCCCGTTCATGGGGACGTTCGCGTCGGTGCTCGCCGCCGAGTGGTTCCTCGACCGTCCCGACGTGGTGCACGCGCACTTCTGGATGTCGGGCCACGCCGCCCTCGACGCCGTGACGCAGGTGCAGGCCCGGACCGGTGGCGTGCGGATCCCCGTGGTGCAGACCTTCCACGCCCTGGGCGTCGTGAAGCGCCGGCACCAGGGTGCCGCGGACACGAGCCCGGCCGAGCGCGAGTGGGTCGAACCCGCCGTCGGCCGGAGCGTCGACCAGGTCGTCGCGACGTGCTCGGACGAGGCGTTCGAGCTCAAGGCCCTCGGCGTCCCGCTGCACCGCATCTCGGTGGTGCCGTGCGGCGTCGACGTGTCGCTCTTCCGTCCGGACGGCCCCGTCGAACAGCGCGACCGTCCGCTCCGGGTGCTCACCGCCTCACGACTCGTGCAGCGGAAGGGCGTCGGGACGACGATCGCCGCACTCGCCGCGCTCGTCGAACAGGGCCGTGACGTCGAACTCGTCGTCGTGGGCGGTGCCGGTGTCGCCGGTGCCGACCTGGTGGACGACCCCGAGTACCAGCGCCTCGACGCACTCGCCCGGTCGCTCGGCGTGCGCGACCACGTGACGTTCCGCGGGCAGCTCGGGCAGCACGACATGCCCGCCGTCTACCGCAGCGCCGACGTCGTCGTCTGCGCCCCCTGGTACGAGCCGTTCGGCATCGTGCCGCTCGAGGCGATGGCCTGCGGCCGCCCGGTGGTCGCGTCGAGCGTCGGCGGGCTCATCGACACCGTCGTCGAGGACGCCACCGGCCTGCACGTGCCGCCGCGCGACGAGACCGCGGTGGCCGAGGCCGTCGGCGCACTGCTCGACGATCCGGAGCGCCGCGAGGCGTACGGCCGTGCTGGTCGACAGCGCGCCGAGTCCCGCTACACCTGGCAGAAGGTCGCGGCCGACAGCGAACGCGTCTACGAGCGCCTGCTCGCCGGCGCGACCTCGTCCGCCAGCACCACCGGGCCCGCCGCCGGCCGCTCGCGCACCACCCACGCCGGCCGGGTCACCCGCGCCGCGCAGTCGACGGAGAGGACCGCCCGATGACCATCGACCAGCAGACCGGGATCGAGGACCGCGCCGTCACGGACAGCGCCCGCGTCGTCGTCGACCACGTCGCGGCGTCGGTCCCCGTGATCGCCTCCCTCGTCGACCACCGGGACCACATCGCCGAGTGGGCGGACGACATCGCCGGGCGGCTCGTCGCCGGACGTCGGCTGCTCGCCGCGGGCAACGGCGGCTCGGCTGCCGAGGCGCAGCACCTGACGTCCGAGCTCACCGGCCGCTTCGAGGGCGACCGGCCGGCGTACTCGGCCATCTCGCTGCACGCCGAGACCTCCGCCGTGACCGCCATCGGGAACGACTACGGCTACGACCAGGTGTTCGCGCGGCAGGTGTCGGCGCACGCCCGGGCCGGCGACGTCCTCGTGCTGCTGTCGACGAGCGGCAAGAGCCCGAACCTGCTGCGTGCCGCCGAGGCAGCCCGTGCCGTGGGTGCCCGCTCCCTCGCGCTGACCGGCTCCGGACCGAATCCGCTCGCCGACCTGGTCGACGACGCGATCTGCATCGAAGGGCCGTCCGCCAACGTGCAGGAGGCGCAGCTCGTCCTGGTGCACGCGCTCTGCAAGGCCATGGAGCCGACGCTGCGTCGCGGGGGCCGTCGATGAGCGGGCTCGTTGCAGTCGCACCGCGTTCCGGTGCCGCCGGTGGCCGTGCCGCCGGACCGCGCTTCCGCATCGCCGTCGTCGGGGACACTCTGCTCGACGTCGACGTGTCCGGCACGAGCGAGCGCCTGAGCCCCGACGCCCCCGTCCCCGTGGTGGACGTCGCCACCGACGACCGCCGTGCCGGTGGTGCCGGACTCGTCGCGACCATGCTCGCCCGCGACGGCCACGACGTCACCCTGGTCACCGTCCTGAGCGACGACGGCCGTGCCCAGGAGATCCGCGACCTGCTCCCCGACGTCACGATCGTCGCCGGACCATCCGGAGTCCCGACCCCCGTGAAGACCCGCGTGCGCGTCGTCGACCACGCCCTCGTCCGGATCGACGAGGGCTGCGCGACCCCGCCCGTGCCCGATGCCTCCGACGCGATGACCGCCGCCCTCGACGGCGTCGACGCGATCGTCGTCGCCGACTACGGCCGCGGGGTCGCCGCTGCCCCGGCACTCCGTGACGCCCTCACCCGTGCGGCCGAGCGCCTGCCGGTGGTCTGGGACCCGCACCCCAAGGGCGCCGCCCCCGTCCCCGGCACCACCGTCGCCACCCCGAACGCTGCCGAGGCGCGACGCTTCACCGACGTCGAGGGACACGGTGTGCCCTTCGCGACGGTCGCAGCCGCCCGGCTCGTCGAGCAGTGGCAGGCCGGCGCCGTCGCCGTGACGATGGGTGACCGCGGCGCGCTGCTCGCCGACGCCCAGGGCGACAGCCGCTTCGTGCCGGCTCCGTCCGTCAGCGCCGGGGACCCCTGCGGTGCCGGCGACCGGCTCGCCGCGGGCGTCGCCGTCGCGCTGGCGTCCGGGGCGGACGTCCCCGACGCCGTCTCCGCCGGGGTGGTCGCCGCGTCCGAGTACCTGGCCGCCGGTGGCGTCACCGCGCTCTTCGCCGACGACGGCCCCGCGCCGCTCGCCGTGCCCGGGGCCGACCGGGACGCCATGCGCCTGGTGCACGACGTCCGGAGCGCCGGCGGCACCGTCGTCGCGACCGGAGGCTGCTTCGACCTGCTGCACGCCGGGCACGCCCGCACCCTGTCGGCCGCCCGTGCGCTCGGCGACTGCTTGGTCGTGTGCCTCAACTCGGACTCGTCGGTGCGCGCCCTGAAGGGCCCGGACCGGCCGATCATGACCCAGGACGACCGGGTCGAGTTGCTCTTGGCACTCGACTGCGTCGACGCCGTCGTGGTGTTCGACGAGTCCACCCCCGACGAGGCCCTGCGCCGCTTCCGTCCGGACGTCTGGGCGAAGGGCGGCGACTACACCGCGAGCGAACTGCCCGAGACGGCGACCCTCGCCGAGTGGGGTGGCCGCGTCGTCACCGTGCCGTTCCACCCGGGCCGGTCGACCACCCGGCTCGCCGCCGCGATCGAACGCGTCGGCTGAGCGTCCGCTCGCCGTCCCACACCAGCTCGACCACTCCCGCTCCACTACGCAAAGGACATCCATGCCCGTCCCCACCACCCCCATCGGCCGCGTCCTCGTCACCGGCGGCGCCTCCGGACTCGGCGCCGCCGTCGTGGCCGCCGTCACCGAGGCCGGCGGCACCCCGATCGTCCTCGACCTGCGGATCGACGCCGTCCCCGAGGGCGTCGACGCCGTCGCCGTGGACGTCTCGGACACCGACGCCGTCGAACAGGCGGTCCGTGACGCCGCCGAACGGCACGGTGGCCTCGACGCCGTCGTCACCGCCGCGGGCATCGACACCCCCGCCCCGATCGACGCGATCTCGTCCGGCAAGTGGGAGCAGATCGTCGGCGTCAACCTGATCGGCACCGCCTCGACCGTGCGCGCCGCCCTGCCCGCCCTCGAGGCCACGCACGGCCGCGTCGTCACGATCTCGTCGTCGCTCGCCCTGCGCGGTGTCGGCGACGGCACCGCGTACTCGGCGTCGAAGTTCGGCGTCCGCGGGTTCTCGCAGGCGCTGGCCGCCGAGACCGCCGGTCGCATCGGCGTGACCAACATCATCCCCGCCGGGATGCGCACCAACTTCTTCGCCGACCGGACCGAGCAGTACAAGCCGGGCCCGGACGCACAGCTCATCGAGCCGGAGTACGTCGCGAACTCGATCATCTTCGCGCTGTCGCAACCGGCCGGCTGCGAGATCCGCGAGCTGTCGATCATGCCGGCGACGGAGCCGAGCTGGCCGTAGCCGCTCGCTGCTGACGGAGGGGAGGCGCGGTGCCGGCTGGCACCGCGCCTCCCGTGTGTCCGCGTGCCGGGTCCCGTGCACGGTGCGCGGTGCGTCGCCTGGTGCAGCGTTGACGGCTGGGTGCGCGCTTGCAGCGCCGCACGCAGCGGGCAACCGCGCACGGGGTGACGGCGTGCGCACGGTGCGGCCGGGAGGCGCGTTGCGGGCTGGCAGCGGGCCTCCCGTCCGGCGTCCGGTCGCGTTCCGTGCACGGTGCGCGATGCGTCGCCTGGTGCAGCGTTGACGGCTGGGTGCGCGCTTGCAGCGCCGCACGCAGCGGTCAACCGCGCACTGGGTGACGGCGTGCGCACGGTGCGGCCGGGAGGCGCGTTGCGGGCTGGCAGCGGGCCTCCCGTCCGGCGTCCGGTCGCGTTTCTTGCACGGTGCGCGGCGCGTCGCCTGGTGCAGCGTTGACTGCTGGGTGCGCGCTTGCAGCGCCGCACGCAGCGGGCAACCGCACGGGGCGACGACGCGCGCACGAGACCGAAGCTCGCACGGTGCGAGGCTCGTCAGAGCGTGCGGAGCAGGTCCTCGACGTCGGCGAGGACGGCCTCCGGCTCGACCTGGTCCACGTAGGACGGGTCGTGCTCGCACCGCTCGGCGGTCCAGCCGACCTGGGTGACGTCCGCGCCGCACACCGGGCACTGCGTCACGAAGGACAGGTGCACGCGGTGCCGACCACGGTCGAACGGCCCGGCGTTGATCACGTTGCCGAACCAGAACACCCCGACGGTCGGGGTGCCGACGGCGACGGCGAGGTGCCGGGGGCCGGAGTCGTCGCCGACCATGACGTCGGCGGCGGCGAGGACGTCGGGGAGTTCGCGCAGCGGCAGTGACCCGGTGAGGTCGTGCACGCGCTCCCGGAGCTCGGGCGGCAGCGACGCGACGATGGCGGACGACGCCGGCACGTCCGAGTCGTCACCCACGAGCACCACGTCGTCCCCCGCGGCGAGCCGGGCACGGGCGACCTCGGCGAAGCGGGAGGGGCTCCAGCGGCGACGCGGGTCGGTGGCGCCGGGGTGGATCGCGACGAGTCGTCCCCGGACGCCGAGGCGCTGCCGGACCCCGGCCCGCGCGGCCTCGGGGACGTGCAGTCGGGGGTCGAGGGTGACCGGTTCGGCGCCGGCGAGCGAGGCCACCTCGAGCGCCCGGACGACCTCGTGCTGGTAGTAGACGTAGCGGACCCAGCGCTCCAGGACCTCGGCGTCCTCGGTGGCGGTGCCCACGGTGTGACGGGCCCCGAGCCGGAGCAGGAACGGGTTCGAGTTCCGGCCGCCGCCGTGCAGCTGCACCGCGAGGTCGAAGCGCCCGTGCAGCCGCTCGAAGAAGTCCTGCTCGGTCGGTGCGCCCTCGCCGGAGTCCCGGACGCCGGGGACGACGGGGAGCTCCTCGTAGGCGTGCACGGCCTCGCTCCGGCCCTCGAGCACCGGCCGCGCTGACGGTGCCCCGAGCAGCGTGATCCGGGCCCCGGGGTACGCGGCGGCCAGGGCCTCGACCGCCGGGAGCGCGAACATCAGGTCGCCCAGTCCCCCACCGCGGAGCACCGCGATCTCGCTGACCCCGTCGAACCGTTCTCCGCCCACACCGATCTGTTGCACAGCTCCACGTCTACCGGTCGGACCCGTCCGAACGTCCAGCAGCGGCCCCGGATGGACGAGAAGCGCGATGCCGTGACCGCACACAGCGGAGCACGAGCACCGTGTGAGGCCCCGCCCGCCTCCGGAAGGACCCCATGACGATCGCACCCCCCGCCGCCGACGACCTCGTGGTGACCGACCCCGTGAACGGATCGATCGCGTCCACCGTGCGCCGCTCGACCGAGGACGACGTCCGCAACGCCGTCGCCCGCGCCCGTGCCGCTGCCGGTGCCTGGGCCCGGACCGCGCCGGCCGAGCGCGGTGCCCTGCTGCACGCCGCGGCCGAGCACCTCCGTGCGCACGCGCAGGAGCTGGCGGACCTGAACACCCGCGAGACCGGCAAGGTGCCCGGCGACGCCCTCGGTGGGGTCGAGGCCGGCATCGGCACGCTCGTGCAGTACGCCGAGCTCGGGCCGGTGCACCGTGGTGAGGCCCTGCGCGGGCAGTTCGGTGCCGCCGACTGGTCGGTGCCGCACCCGCGTGGCGTGGTGCTCGCCCTGACGCCGTGGAACGACCCGGTCGCCGTGGCCTGCGGGATCCTCGGCGCAGCGATCGTCACGGGCAACACCGTGGTGCACAAGGGCAGCGAACGCTGCCCGGCGACCTTCGCCCGACTCAACGCGCTGCTCGCCGAGGTCCTGCCGGACGGCGTGCTCATCGGCGTCGACGGCGACGCGACCACCGGCGAGTTGCTCCTGGCGCAGGAGGGCATCGACGTCTACGCGCACGTCGGGTCGACCGCGACCGGTGACCGCCTGAGCGAGGTGGCCGCGACCACCCGCGCCCACGTCATCCGCGAGAACGGCGGCAACGACCCGGTCATCGTCGACGACGACGTCGACCCGGAGTGGGCCGCAGCACAGGTCGCACTCGGTTCTTTCGCGAACACCGGCCAGATCTGCACCAGCGTCGAGCGGGTGTACGTGCACCAGGACGTCGCCGAACCCTTCGTCGCCGCGCTGGTCGCCGAAGCGGAGCGCCGCACGGCCGCACCCGCAGCCGAGTTCGGACCCCTCGTGGACGACCGGCTGCGCGAGCTGGTGCAGCACCACGTCGACGACGCGATCGCCCGCGGTGCCGTCGCCCGGACCGGTGGCGTCACGCCCGGCGGGCTCGGATCGTTCTACCCGGCGACCGTCCTGACTGACTGCACGGACGACATGCTCGTGCTGACCGAGGAGACATTCGGCCCGATCGCCCCGGTGCGCGTCGTGTCGGACTTCGCGGAGGGACTCCGGCTCGCCGCGGCCGACCGCTACGGCCTCGCGGCCACGGTGCTGACGAACGACACCGCGCACGCGCTCCGTGCCGCGGCCGAGCTGCCCGTCGGCACCGTCAAGGTGAACGCCGTGTTCGGTGGCGCTCCTGGTGGCAGCGCCCAGCCCCGCGGTGCCTCGGGCGCCGGGTTCGGGTACGGCCCGCACCTGCTCGACGAGATGACGACCACGACGGTGGTGCACCTCGAGGCCGCGCCGCCGCGCCGCGCCGCCGAGCCGTCGACGGCAGCAGACCGCAGCAGCGCAGCCACAAACAGCACCGCAGCCACCATCGGCACCGCGACCGACACCGGCCCGGCAGCCGCTGCCGGCGCCACCGCCGGCAGCGCCGACACCGTGGGAGGCACCCGATGACTGCCGACGTCCGCCTGGTCCGTTACCTCGTCGCCACGATCGACGACCGCGAACCCCTCGTCGTCGTCATCGGCGACTGCATCCTCGACCGCTGGACCGTCGGCGAGGCCGAGCGGGTCTCCCGCGAGGCCCCGGCCCCCGTCGTCCGCGTCACCGAGACCATCGCGGTGCCGGGCGGCGCGGCGAACACGGCCGTGAACGCCCGCGCCCTGGGCGCCCGGGTCCGCATGGTGGGGCTCATCGGTGACGACGAGGCCGGTGACGTCCTGCGCCAGCGGCTCGAGGCTGCCGGCGTCGACACGTCGTTCCTGGTCGAGATCCCCGGTGCCCGCACCACGACGAAGTCGCGCGTGGTCGGCGGTGACCGCGTGGTGGTCCGGGTCGACGAGCTGGCTGCGACCCCGACCGCCGAGCACGGCGAACGCCTCGCCCGTTCGGTGGCCCGTGCCATCAGGTGCGCCGACGCCGCCGTCGTGTGCGACTACGGTCTGGGCGTCCGCGCCGAGGACGTCGTGCCGATGCTCGACCGTGACCGCCCCGGCGCCGTCGTCGTCGACGCGCACGACCTGACCCGCTGGGCCGCGCTGCACCCCGACCTCGTCACGCCGAACGCCGGTGAGACCGCCGCACTGCTCGGCACGGAGCTCGGCACCGGTGCCGACCGCGTCGGCACCGTCGTCGCAGCCCGTGCCGACGTGCTCGCCCGCAGCGGTGCCCGTGCCGCGGTGGTCACGCTCGACCGCGACGGCACCGTGCTGCTCGAGGCCGGCTCCGACCAGGGGTTCCGCACGCGTGCGACGCCCGCCTCCGAGCAGCAGGCCTCCGGCGCCGGTGACACCTTCTGCGCCGCCGCGACCGTCGCCCTCGCCGTGCAGGCACCCCTGCGCGACGCCGTCGCCGTCGCCCAGGCCGCTGCCGACGTCGTCGTCCGCGAGGCCGGCACGTCCGTCTGCACCGCCGCCGCCCTGCTCGACTCGGTGACCGCGCCGGCGGCGACCGTGGTCGACCACGACGAGCTCGCCACCGCCGTCGAGGCCGCTCGCCAGGCCGGCCGCCGCGTCGTCTTCACGAACGGCTGCTTCGACGTCGTGCACCGCGGGCACACCACCTACCTGCGCCAGGCCCGTGACCTGGGCGACCTGCTCGTCGTCGCCCTGAACGACGACGACTCGGTGCGCCGGCTGAAGGGCCCGGAGCGGCCGATCAACCCGGCCGAGGACCGCGCCGGAGTGCTCGCCGCACTGGCCTGCGTCGACCTGGTCACGGTGTTCGCGACGGACACCCCCATCCCGCTCATCGAACGGCTGCGCCCCGAGGTCTACGTCAAGGGCGGGGACTACTCCCCCGAGATGCTGACCGAGACCGAGGTCGTGCGCGGCTACGGCGGCGAAGTCGTCATGGTCGACTACGTGCCCGAGCACTCCACCAGCGCCGTCGTGCGCCGGATCCGCGAAGCCGCTGCGCGGCCCGAACCGGACCCGGCACCGTGACCGCCCGCTGGTCCGGGTCCTGGGCGAAGGCCCCCGATCCAGCGGACACGAGCACGGTCGACGTCGACGTGCTCATCCCGACCGTCGGCAGGCCGGCCGAGCTCGCCACGACGCTCGCCGGCCTCGCCGCCCAGACCGAGGTCGACCTGCGCGTCGTGCTGAGCGACCAGTCCGCGGACGGAGACGCCGCCAGCGCGCCGGCGGTCGCCGCGATGCTCCGCGTCCTGGAGGCGCAGGGCCGGCCCGTCACGCTCCTCACCCACCCGGAACGGCGTGGCCTGGCAGAGCACCGGCAGTTCCTGCTCGACCACGCCCAGGCACCTGCGGTGCTGTTCCTCGACGACGACGTCTGGCTCGAGCCGGGGTCGATCGCGCGGATGCTCGACGCGCTGCGCACCCTGGGCTGCGGGTTCGTCGGCAGCGCCGTGCAGGGCCTGTCGTACCTGCAGGACCGCCGTCCGCACGAGACCTCGGTGTTCGAACGGTGGGACGGCCCCGTCGTGCCCGAGGTGGTGCGCCGCGGCACCCCCGGCTTCGACCGCTGGTCACTGCACAACGCCGCGAACCCGACGCACGTCGCCGCCGACCTCGACCTGCACCCCGGCGAGTGGGTGCCCTACCGCGTCGCGTGGGTCGGTGCCTGCGCGCTCTACGACCGCCGTGCGCTCGAGGAGGTCGGGGGCTTCCGGTTCTGGGACACCCTGCCGCCCGAGCACGCCGGCGAGGACGTCGTCGCGCAGTGGCGGGTGATGGAACGGTTCGGCGGTGCGGGCGTCATGCCCTCGGGTGCCGTGCACCTGGAGGCCCCGACCACCGTCGTCGACCGCCGGGTGGACGCGCCCGACGTGGTCTTCGCGGACGGGAACGTCATACCGCGGTAGGGGGTGGTCGAGACCACCGCGGGATGGCCGGCGCGCGCCGGCTCCGTAGCGTCGTCCTCGTCGACGAGTTCCGTCGGCGGGAGGGAGCACCCCGTGTTCGACCAGATCACCCCGCTCGTCGTCGAGCTGGCCGCGAGTCCGCTCGTCTACGTCGTCCTCTTCGCCCTGTGCCTGGTGGACGGCTTCTTCCCGCCGGTGCCGAGCGAGTCCGCCCTGGTCGCGATCGCCGCGATCGCCGCGACGTCCGGACAGCCCGTCCTCGCCGTGGTGCTCGTCGCCGCCGCCCTCGGAGCGATCGCCGGCGACTCGATCGCGTACTGGATCGGACGCCGGATCGGGTTCGCCCGGCTGGCCCGGTCGAAGCGACCACGGATCGCGGCGGCCTTCGCGTTCGCCGAGCGGCAGATGCAGCGCCGCTCCGCCAGCCTCATCCTGACCGGGCGCTTCATCCCCGTCGGCCGGGTCGCGGTCAACATGACCGCCGGAGCAACACGGCTGCCCTACCGCCGGTTCCTGGCGATCAGCGCGATCGCGGGGCTGGCGTGGTCGGCGGTGTCGATCGGCATCGCCCTGGCCGCGTCGAGCGTGCTGCACGAACCGATCGTCGCGGCCCTGGTGTCGATGGTGGTCGCCGCCGGGCTCGGGATCGCGGTCGACCGGGTGCTCGGTACCATCAGCCGCAGGCGCGAAGCCCGTGACGCCCGCGCCGCAGCCGCAGCCACCACAGCCACACCCGCCACAGCCACCGCCATCGCCCCCGAACCCTGCCTCGCCCGAACCGGAGAGACCGCCCGCCCGTGACCGTCGTCCCGAAGCCCCGACCCACCTGGGTCCGGCCTGCCGTGCAGATCGGCTTCGTCGTCGTCGCGGTGTCCCTGTTCGCCGTCGCCGCGCCCGTGACCGCCGTGTTCTACGGCGTCCCCGTGCCGCTCGCGTTGCTCGTGACCGCCGTCCTTTCGGCGAGCATCGGCCTCGCACCGCTCTTCCCCCGCACGGCGTCGGGCGCGCACCTCGTCGCCCTCGCCGGCCTCGGGGTCCTGACGGCACCCGGCACCATCGGGCCCTGGCCGGTCTCGGTCACGAGCATCGTCGGCCTGAGCGTGCTGCTCGTCGTGCTGGGTGTCCGCACCACCTGGCGGCTCACCGCGGTGGTCTGGGTCGCGGCGACCCTGCTCACCCTGCTGCTCATCGGCGTGACGCCCGACCGGTGGGGGCAGGTCGACGTCTGGGCGACGAGCTTCGTGGTGAGCGCCGGCGACACCCTCGTCGTGGCCGCCGCTGCGGTCGTGATCGGGCAGCGCCGGACCGTGCGCGAGGAGCTCGCCGCCGCCCGCCGCGACACCGAGCTCGAGCAGGCCCGACGCCGGACGGTCGAGGAGCGCTCCCGGATCGCCCGTGAGCTCCACGACGTCGTCGCCCACAGCATGTCCGTCGTGCACATGCAGGCCGAGTCCGCCCCGTACCGGGTCGCGGACCTGCCACCGGACGCCCGCACCGAGTTCGCCGCGATCGCCGAGACCTCGCGCACGGCCCTGCGGGAGATGCGGCAGCTGCTCGGCACCCTGCGTGGCGACGCCGACGCCGAGCGTGCGCCGCAGCCGCGGCTCGCCGACCTGCCCGCACTGGTGCAGGCCACCCGCGCGGCCGGCATCCCCGTCGAACTCCGACTCGACGAGGGGCTCGACCCGGACCGCGACGACGTCGACCGGCTCGCACAGCTCACCGTGTACCGGGTCGTGCAGGAGGCACTCGGCAACGTCGCCCGGCACGCGCCCGGTGCGACCACCGTGGTGACGGTCGGGAGGCACGTGTCGGCCCTCACGGTCGAGGTCGCCAACACCGCGCCACCGGTCGGCAGCGTGCCCGGTGCGCCGCCGGACGACGGCGGCTTCGGTCTGGCGGGCATGCGCGAGCGGGTCGCCGCGCTCCGCGGCACCATCGACCACGGACCGGACCCGGACGGCGGCTTCCGCGTCGCCGTCAGTCTGCCCACCCGGCCCACCGCGACCACGTCGCAGCCGACGGCCGACGGGGGAACGCGATGACGCGGGTGATGGTGGTCGACGACCAGCAGATGTTCCGTGTCGGACTGCGGGCGATCCTCCAGGCCCAGGACGACGTCGAGGTCGTCGGCGAGGCCGCGAACGGTGCCGAGGCGGTCGTCATGGCGATCCGGCTCCGGCCGGACGTGATCCTGATGGACGTCCGGATGCCGGAGCTCGACGGGATCGAGGCGACCCGGCGGATCACCGCGGCGCCCGCGGAGTCGCCCGTCCGCGTGGTGATGCTCACGACGTTCGACATCGACGACTACGTGTTCGACGCGCTCCGTGCCGGGGCGAGCGGGTTCCTGCTCAAGGACGCGAGCGCCGAGGAGCTCGTGCAGGCCGTGCGGACCGTCGCGGCCGGCGACTCCCTGCTCGCCCCGAGGGTGACCCGGCACCTCGTCGAGGCCTTCGTCGCCGGTCCGCAGCCGGCGGCCCCGCGGACCGAGGTGCTCGACGTGCTGACCGACCGGGAGCGGGACGTGTTCCTGCTGATGGCGCGGGGGCGGTCGAACGGCGAGATCGCGGCGGAGCTGTTCATCGCCGAGCAGACCGTGAAGACCCACGTCGGCCGGGTCCTGGCGAAGCTGCAGCTGCGGGACCGGGTGCACGCCGTCGTGCTGGCGTACGAGAGCGGGCTGATCACGCCGTCCGCGTGAGGTGCGGGCCCGGAGCGCGACCCGAGACGGACGGGAGGCCCGGTGCCAGCTGGCACCGGGCCTCCCGTCAGAGGTGTGGTCGCGACTCAGGCGGCGAGGTGCGCCTGCAGGAACCAGCGGTCCTTGGTCAGCGCGCGCTCGATCTCGATCGCGACGTCCTGGCTGTTGAGGTCGACCTCGTCGAGGCCGTCGACCGCACGGCGGACCTGCAGCAGGGCGGCGTCGATCTGTGCGATCACCTCGGTGATGGTGACGTCGGAGTTCTGGAAGCCCTGCGACAGCGGCGGCAGGGTGGTGTTCGCGGCGACGGTCGCGATGCGCGAGTCGACCGGCAGGCCGAGGGCGACGATGCGCTCCGCAGCCTTGTCCGCGTAGTCCTGCGCGTGCTCGACGATCTCGTCGAGGAGCTCGTGCACACCGACGAAGTTGCGGCCACGGACGTGCCAGTGGGCCTGCTTGCCGTTGACGACGAGCGCCTCGAGGTCGATGACGACGGGGGCGAGGAACTGGGCGACCCCGGCTGCGAGCTCCGGCGTGGTCGAGAACGGGGACGTGGTGCTCGGGGTGGTGGTGCTGCTCTGCGTGGTCATGGCACAACCATGCCCCCGTCTTTTGCACATTGCAAGGAAGAGCAGGCTGCCCTTACCCGCCGTACTCGACCTGGACCTGCTGGCCGGCGTCGGTGAGCTCGAGCTGCACCATGGACCGAGCGCGCTCGATCCACGGGCTGTCCGCGCACCCGATCCACACCGAGGTGCGGGGCTCGCAGCCCGTCACGCACCACTCGGCGGCCCACCCGGTCAGGGCGTGTGCCAGCGCTTCGCCGTGGTCCGCGAAGACCAGCGGAGCGACAGCCGAGCTGCGGGCGCTCCGGACCAGCCAGGTCACGGTGACGCGCGGCGGGGCCGGCAGGATGCGGATCTGCTCGTCGAGGGCGACCTCGACGAACACCTGCCCGTACGCGTTCTCGGGGAGTTCCTCGAGCTGGCGGTGGATCTCGACGAGGTCCTCGGCACCGCCCGCGATGAGGATGCGTTCGCTGGGCTGTCGCCGGGTCCGTGCCATGTGGCAACGGTAAGGGAAGCCTTACCTCATCACAAGGGGGAACGACCGGTTCCGGCGATGTCCACAGCGGGCACACCGAGTTCGTTCGACAGGAACCGCCACATCCAGGACAGGGCGACCGTGTTCGTCAGGCCGGGCACGCCCTGGGCGATCTGGGTCGCGACGCCGTCGCTGTACGCGGCGAGCTGCAGCGCGACGGTGTCGGCGTCGACGGGGTCGCCGCCGTCGCTGCCCTGGCGTGTGCCACCGAACACCCCGGCGTCCACCCCGCGCCGGATGACCCGCACCAGGCAGGCCTCCCAGACGCGGATGCGTTCGGCGTACTCGGCGGCGACCTCGGGCCGCCGGACCACCGCGGTCCAGTAGTCGGACCAGATCCGCCAGTGCTGCCGGACCTGCTCGGTGTCGCCGAACAGCGGCGCGACGAGCATCCGCAACCCCACGAGCACGTCGGGTTCGGCGTCGACGGCCGCGACGATGGCGCCGTAGAAGCGCTCCGTCTCGAGCACCACGACCTCGTTGAGGATCTCCGCGACACTGCCGAAGTGGTACGTCACGGTGCCGACGGAGACGCCGGCCTCGGCCGCGATGTCACGCAGTCCGGTGGCGCCGACGCCGTTCCGGACGATCACCGCGCGGGCGGCCTCGACGATCATCGCGCGCCGGACCTCCGGCCGCTGCCGGACGCGTGCCGCCGCGGTCACGCCGAGGTCCGTGGGACGTCGTCGACGAAGGTCCGCTCGGTGACGAGCACCTCGGGTTCGTCGGGTCCGCCGTCGCGGGCCCAGGCGCGCACGGTGTTGACGACGTGGAAGGTGTCGGCGTCGGCGGTGACCTCGGACGTCGTCTCGAGGCGCGCGGCCCACTCCGGCTTCGTCAGCCCGATCGCCCAGCGGGAACTCGCCCGTGCGCTGGTCGGGTCGTCGGAGCGGATCCGGTACGTCTCGCGGGCGTCCTCGGTGAAGACGAGGCCGTCCGGGTAGACGCGTCCGCCGCCGTACCCGGGGTCGACGTCGAGCGTCCACTCCCCCGTCTCGACGTCGTGTGTGACCGTGCGCTGCGGCAGCGGATCGGCCGGCGCGACGCGCTCGATCACGAGGGGCTCGGACCGTTCGGGCTCGGCGAAGACCACCCCGTCGTCGGTCGACCGGGTCCAGGTGGGCAGGGTGACGCTCGAGGCGGTCGGGTCGATCGTCACGGTGGCCTCGACGCCGTGCGGCCACACCCACGGCCAGTACGACGACGAGACCGCGATGCGCAGCCGGTGTCCGGCGGCGAACCGGTGTCCGGTCGAGACCAGGCGCACGGGCAGGTCGGCGGGCGTCCCGGGCACGAGGACGTCGTCGCGGTCCATGCCGTCGCGCTTCGCGGCGTTCAGCACCCCGCGCGTGACGAGCGTCGACGAGCCGTCCGGTGCAACGTCGCAGAGCCGCACGGTCAGGGTGGCCCGGGGCTGGTCGCTCGTGACGGACAGCCGCACGAGCACGTTGCCGAGCAGGTCGAACGCCTTGCCGACGGGCAGGTCGAAGGTGACCGACCGGCCGTCCTCGGCGCGCTGGTCCGTCGGCAGGTCGGTGGCGTTGCCGAACGGGAAGAACCGACCGGCGTCCACCCCGGTGTGCTGCGGCGACCGCACGACGACCGGCCCGAGGTCACCGCCGCGCAGGGCGGCGAGGGGCAGGACACGCTCGTGGGTCGCGGCGGAGGGCCACGCCTCGGCACCGATCCAGCGACCGCGGCGGCCGGCGTAGTAGGGCGCGGGGGCTTCGCCCTCGTTGATCCAGGCCCGCAGTGCGGGGTCGTCCTCGACGCCGGTGTCGACCCCGCGCAGCCAGCGGTCCCACCACCGCAGGGTCTCCTGCAGGAACCCGATCGACGGCCCCGGCGCGAGCCCACGGTCCGGGTACTGGTGCGACCACGGGCCGACGATGCCCTTCACGGGGGCGCTGACGTTGTCGACGAGCCGGAGCACGGCGTCCCGGTAGGGGTCCGCCCACCCGCCGACCGCGAGCACCGCGGCGCGGATGCCGTCGTAGTCCTCGGCCGCGCTGCCGTGCCGCCAGTAGTCGTCGCGCTCCTGGTGCGCGAGCCACACCGGCGTCATCGGGCGGTTCGCCTCGAGACGTTCCCGCCACCGGTCGATCCACCCGGCACCGACGACCTCGGGCCGTGGCGGCCGCGAGTTGAAGGCGAACATCGTCGCGCCCCAGGCCGCCATGTCGATGCCGAGCACGGCGCCGCCGACGTAGTGCACGTCGTTGTCGTACCGGTCATCCGTCGAGCAGACCGTCACGATGGCCTTGAGGGCGGCGGGTGCCCGGGCTGCGAGCTGCAGCGCGTTGAAGCCGCCCCACGAGATGCCGAACATGCCGACGGCACCGGTCGACCACGGCTGCTCGGCGAGCCAGGCGATCACGGCTTCGCCGTCGAGCAGCTCCTGCTCGCTGTACTCGTCGTCGAAGAACCCGTCGGACGACCCGGTGCCGCGGATGTCGACCCGCACCGAGGCGTACCCGTGCTGGGCGTACCAGGGGTGCCGCTCCGAGTCGCGCGGTCCGGTCCAGTCGTCGAGCCGGTACGGCAGGTACTCGAGCAGCACCGGCGTCGGGTCGCTGGGCGCACCCGATTGCGTCGGCGGCTGCGACGGCGCCCAGATCCGGGCGTGCAGCCGGACACCGTCGGGCATCGGGATCCACTCGTCGCGGACCGTCACGCCCGCGGGCAGCGAGCCAGGGTCGCCGATGGCGGTGAAGGTGGTGGCGGCGGTGCCGTGGGCGGTGCCGTCGTCGGTGGTCATGCGTCCTCCCAGTTGCGGGTGCGGTGTCCGTCGCCGTGGTCGGTCCAGCCGTCGGCGTGCCGCCAGCGCGGCACCCCGTCACCGACGTCGGGCAGGGTCGTGCTGCCGGGTTCGAGCGTCGCCGCGAGCAACGTCGACGTGTACGGGTGGTTCGGGCCGGTGAACACCCGCTCGGTCGGTCCGATCTCGACGATCCGGCCGCCGGTCATCACCGCGACCCGGTCCGCCACACCCCGCACCACGGCGAGGTCGTGGCTGATGAACAGGCAGGCGAGGCCCCGCTCGCGCTGCAGGTCGGCCAGCAGCGCGAGGATCCCCGCCTGCACCTGCACGTCGAGCGCTGTGGTGATCTCGTCGGCGATCACGAGCGACGGCTCGGCCGCGAGTGCGCGCGCGATCCCGACGCGCTGCCGCTGCCCACCGGACAGCTGCGCGGGCAGCCGGTCGGCGAACTCCGGCCCGAGCCCGACCTGGCTGAGCAGCGCCCCGACGCGCTCGCGCGAGGACGAGCCGCTGAACAGCCGGAGCGGCCGCGCGACGGCTGCGCCCACGGTGCGCCGCGGGTTGAGCGACGTGTCCGCGTTCTGGAACACGAGCTGCACGGCACGCCGCAGGGCGGGCGCGCGGCCGGCGATCGGCTCGCGCAGGTCGCCGCGGGTCGTGCCGTCGTCGTACGTGAACGTCCCCGACTCGGCCGGTACCAGGCCGGCCAGCGCCGTCGCGAGCGTCGACTTGCCGCTGCCGGACTCGCCGACGACGGCGAGCGTCTCGTGCGCGGCGATCGTGAACGAGACGCCGTCGACGGCGGCCGGCAGGCCGCGGCCGTAGCGGATCACCAGGTCGCCAGCGGTCACCACGGGGCGGGCGGCGCCCTCGGGAGGCGCGGTGCGGGTGGCCGTGGAGCCGACCGTCCCGGGGACGGTCGCGTCCAGGGCGTCGCGATCCGCGCCTCTCCCCATCGGCACGGCCGTCTCGCCGCTGGCGCGTCGGTCCGGAACCGGCGACGTGGGCCCAGGCCGCCGCCCGTCCGGCACCGCGGCCAGCAGGGCGCGCGTGTACTCGTGCTGCGGCGCGGCGAAGAGCGCCGCCGTGGCGGCGTGCTCGACGACCTCGCCGTCGCGCATCACGGCGATCTCGTCCGCCATGGCGGACACCACCCCGAGGTCGTGGCTCACGAGCAGGACGGCCATGCCGAGCTGCCGACCGAGGTCGGCGACCAGGTCGAGGACCGCGGCCTGGGTGACGACGTCGAGGGCGGTGGTCGGTTCGTCGAGGACGAGCACGCGCGGCCGGGCGGCGACGGCCATCGCGATCGCGATGCGCTGCTGCTGCCCGCCGGACAACTGGTGCGGGTACCGGCGGACGATCGCGTCGGGGTCCGGCAGCCGGACCAGCCGCACCAGCTCGGCGACGCGTTCGGGGCCGTCGGGCTCGCCGTGGGCGCGGAGGGCCTCGCGGATCTGCTCGCCGACGCGCATCGACGGGGTGAGTGCCTGTCCGGCGTTCTGGGCGACGACCGAGGCGGTGCCGCCGCGGAGCGCCCGGCGACCGGCCGGCGACAGGGCGAACACGTCGGCGCCGTCGACGCGGACCGTCCCGCCGTCGATCGCCGACCCGGCGCGCAGGTGTGCGAGGAGCGTCCGCGCGACGGTGGACTTGCCGCTGCCGGACTCGCCGACCAGGCCGAGGGTGCGACCGGCCTCGATCGTGAACGAGACACCCCGGACGACGGGGACGCGCCGTTTGCCGGCGGCGTACGAGATGGAGAGGTCGTCCACGCGAACGATCGCGTCCGGCACGGTCGCCGTCGCGGCGGACGTCGTGCCGGTGTCGGTGCGGGTCATGCGCTGACTCCCTGCTTGGCACGGTCGACGCCGAGCGACTTGCTCAGGCCGTCGGCCGCGAGGTTCAGTCCGATCACCAGCGTGGCGAGGGCCACGATCGGGGCGAGCGTGCCGAGCGGCACCACGGTGAGCGCGGTGCGGTTCTCCTGCACCATCAGGCCCCAGTCCGGGGTCGGCGGGTTCGCGCCGAAGCCCAGGAAGGACAGCGACGCGACGAGCAGCACGATCCACGAGGCCCGCATCGCGTACTCGACGAGCACGACGTCGAGCACGTTCGGCAGGATCTCGCGGAACACGATCGACAGCGGCCGCTCGCCCCGGGCGCGGGCAGCGGTGACGTAGTCCTGGGTGATCACGGTGCGGGCGGCGCCGCGGACGACCCGGGTCACCGCGGGGGCGTAGACGACCGTGACGGCGAGGACGATGACCCAGAGGCCGGCGTCGAAGACCGTCACGACGACCAGGAGCGCGAGGATCGACGGCACGCTGAGCAGGGCGTCGACGACGCGCATGACGACCTCGTCGAACCAGTTGTCGGCGTAGGCCGTGACGCAGCCGAGCACGGTGCCGACCGCGACGGCGATCGTGGTGGCGAGGAAGGTCACGGACAGCGCGTACCGGCCGCCGTTCAGGGTGCGGGAGAGGACGTCACGCCCGTACTGGTCGGTGCCGAGCCAGTGCGTCCACGTCGGACCGGCGAGCACGTCGCCGGCGTTCGTGGCGACCGGATCGTGCCCGGCGATGACCGGCGCGAGCAGGGCGAGGACGACGTGCAGGGCGATGAGGCCGAGGCCGATGCTCAGCGCCGTCGACCCGCGCAGGGGTGCGAGCGCGCCGGCGAGCACGTCGCGTCCGACGCGGCGGCGGCGGGGTGCGGTGGCGGTCATGCGGCGGCCTTCCTGGTGCTGCGGGCGCTGCGGGTACGCGTGCGCGGTCGTCGCTGGCGGGTCCGCAGCTTCGGGTCGAGTGCGAGCGCGACGAGGTCGGCGGCCAGGTTGCACACGACGTAGATCAGGGCGCTCAGCAGGGCGATCGCCTCGATGGTGGGCAGGTCGCGGTTGAACACCGACTCGAGCATGAGCTTGCCCATCCCCGGGTAGTTGAAGACGTTCTCGACCACCACGACACCGCCGAGCAGCCACGCGACGTTGAGCGCGACGACGTTGAGCGTCGGCAGCAGGGCGCTCGGGACCGCGTGCTTCCAGACCACCCGGCGCATCGTCAGGCCCTTGAGCTCGGCCGTCGTGACGAACTCCGACGCCATCACGTCGATGGTCGACGAGCGGGCCGTCCGCACGATGTAGGCGGCCATCGCGAGCGTCAGCACGATGATCGGCAGCCAGATGGTGGGCAGCAGCTCGGCGACGGTGGCGTCGCTCCCCCGCAGCACGACGGCGGGAAAGACCGGCAGGCCGATCGCGAACAGCAGCACCAGGACGGTGGCGACCATGAACTCCGGCACGCTCATCACGACCAGGCTGACGATCGAGATCACCTTGTCGCTCGGACGGCCGCGGCGGACACCGGCGACGACACCGAGCGTCAGGGACACCGTGACGCCGACGAGCATCGCGGGCACGGCGATGAGCATGCTGTTCCGGAAGGCCGTGAACAGCGTCGGGGCGACCGGTTCGCCGCTGACGAGCGAGGTGCCGAAGTCGCCGTGCACGGCGCCGCCGAGCCACTGCAGGTAGCGGAGCCAGACGTTCTGGTCGAGGCCGAGGGTCTCGCGCAGTTGCTTCACGGCGTCGGGGGTGGCGTTCTGCCCGAGCAGTTGCTGGGCGACGTCACCGGGGAGCGCCTGCACCGCGAGGAACACGAAGAGGGAGGCGAGCACCACGGTCAGCACGGCGATGCCGACGCGGCGGAGGACGGGGACGAGGACGTCCGACGGTGCGTTCGTGGTCGTCATCGGCGCAGTCCGATCCGCAGGTAGTCGAACTCGAAGCCGTACTCCGAGTAGTTCACGACGTCGCGGGACAACCCCACGAGCCGGTCGCCGAACATCGGCGTCATGTCGGCACCGTCCTCGACGACGAGCCGCTGGGCGTCCTGGTACAGGGTGAGCCGCTTGGCGTCGTCCATCTCGGCGCGGGCGTCGTCGAGCAGCCCGTCGAAGGTCTCGTTCGACCAGGCGCTCTCGTTGTACGACGACCCCGAGCGGAAGATCTGGTTGAGCAGCTGGTCGATCGGCCGCCCCGTGAACCAGTAGCTCACCATGAGCGGCTTCTGCATCCAGATCTGCGTGTAGTACGAGTCCGAACTCGCGTTGCGGACGGTCAGACGGATGCCCGCGTCGGCGACGGCGTCGCGGTAGGCGACGGCCATCGGGGTGAACACCGACTCGTAGCTCGACGTGTAGATCGCGGCGCGGAAGTCCTCGCGCCCGGCCTGCTTGAGCAGCGCCCGGGCCTTGTCCGGGTCGTACTCGCGGTGGTCGTCGACGAACGCGGCGAGCTGCGGCGGCACGGGGTTGTCCCAGCCTGCCGAACCGGTGCCCTGCAGCGCGGTGTCGACGATCTTCCGGGGGTCGTAGGCGAGCTTCATCGCCTGGCGCACCCGCGGGTCGCTGAACTCGTCGCTCGTGGCGAGCATCGGGATCGTGTACCACTGGGCGTTCTTCGACCGGGCGACGGTGGCGCGGTCGGACGCCGACACCACCCGGGCGGTGGCGAAGTCCAGGTTGGTCTGCGAGATGAGGTCGATCTGCCCGGCGAGCAGGGCGTTCACCCGCGCGGTGGTGTCCTGGATCGAGTAGAAGTCGATGCCGTCGAGCGCCGGGCGGCCGGCGAAGTGGTCCGGGAACGCCTCGACGCTGCCGGCACCGGCGGGGGTGAACGACGACAGCCGGAACGGCCCCGTCCCGATCCCGGTGCGGCCGATGTCGGCGACGGCGTCGGCCGGCACGATGTAGCACTGGTAGGCCGTGAGCAGCGACGGGAACTCGGCGTTGGGCTTGGTCAGCGAGAAGCGCAGCGTGTACGGGTCGACGGCGCGCATCGAGTCGGCGTCCATGACCTCGCCGAGCACCCCGGCCTGCGGGCTGCCGGTCTTCTCGTCGAGGATGTGCCGGATGCTCGCGATGGCGTCGTCGGCGGTGAACCGGGACCCGTCGTGGAAGGTCACGCCCCGGCGGAGCGCGAAGGTCCACTCGGTGCCGTCGGCGTTCGCGGACCACTCCTCGGCCAGGTCGGGCACCGGGGTGCCCTGCTGGTCGAGCTTGACGAGCCGGTTGTACAGCGCGCCGAGGTACTCGTAGGCCGACAGCGAGCTCGCGGAGTCGAGGGTCTCGGCGGCGGACGCGGCGGGTCGCGCGATGCGCAGGCGTCCGCCGCGACGGGCGACGCCGGTGGCCGCGGCCTCGGGGATCGTGGGGGTGCCGGCGGTCGCAGCGGAGCTGCATCCGGCGAGCGTGAGCAGGCCGAGGCCGGCCAGACCGGCGGCGCCGGTGATGAGCGCCCGACGGCTCGGACCGTGGGCATTGCGGGGTTCGGGGACGATGGGCTGCATTCGGGGTGACCCCTCCTGTAATCGTTCCGGTGAACGATAGAGGTCCTCGGCCGATCCCCCAAGCCCGCTCCTGACGCGTGGGTCACCACCGCGTCCGACCCGATCGGCGAGCCCGCGCGGATCCGCCGCCGCGCACGACCGTTCCGTACACCGGTGGAACGTTTACCAACCCGTTACACGGCACCGCCCGGCACACGGCATGATCGGGAACGCACCGACGTCCCCGAGGAGGACCATGGCCACGTTCACCCGCGGGTTCGGCGGTCGCCGCGACGACCGCGACGACACCCGCATCCCGCCCGGTCAGACCCTGGTCCGCGACTGGCCCGTCCTGTCCGCCGGGGCGACGCCCGACATCGAGCCGACCGACTGGGCCTTCTCGATCCGCACCGAGTCCGGCCTGCACCAGTGGACCTGGGACGAGGTGCACGCGCTCGGCGTCGAGGACGTCACCGTCGACATCCACTGCGTCACGCACTGGACCAAGCTCGACATGCCGTGGCGGGGTGTCCCGCTCGACCGCCTGTTCGAGGACGTCGAGACCGAACTCGACTACTGCATGGTGCACAGCTACGGCGGCTACACGACCAACGTGCCGCTCGACGAGCTGCTCGACGGCAAGTCCTGGATCGCGTTCGAGGCCGACGGCGAGCCCCTGACGCCCGAGCACGGTGGGCCCGCCCGCCTGCTGGTCCCCCACCTGTACTTCTGGAAGAGCGCCAAGTGGGTGCGCGGCATCGTCATGCAGTCCGACGACGAGCCCGGCTTCTGGGAGAACGCGGGCTACAACCTGCACGGCGACCCGTGGAAGGAAGAGCGGTACTGGTGACGCTCCCCGACAACGGCCTGGAGGCACGGATCACCCCCGTCGCTCGTCCCGCCACCCGCAGGCGGCCGGCCTGGCACGCCGCCACCGTCGCGTCCGTCGGCCGCGAGACGACGAACGCGCGCCGCATCGTCCTCGACGTCCCCACCTGGCCGGGCAACGACCCCGGGCAGCACCTGGACCTGCGACTGACCGCCGAGGACGGCTACCAGGCACAGCGCTCGTACTCGATCGCGTCGGCCGGCCCCGCGACCGACGTCGTGCTCGCGGTCGACCGGGTGGACGGCGGCGAGGTCTCGCCGTTCCTCGTCGACGCCGTCGAGGTCGGCGACGCGCTCGAGGTCCACGGACCCCTGGGCGGCTGGTTCGTCTGGCGGCCGGGTGAGTCCACCCGTCCGGTGCAGCTCATCGCCGGCGGCTCCGGCATCGTGCCGCTCGTCGCGATGGTGACCGCCCACGCCGAGGCGGACGACGCGGCACCCTTCCGGCTCCTCGCGGCCGTCCGCACTCCGGACGACGTGTTCTTCCGTGCGGAACTCGACCAGGCGCTCGCGAGCCGGGCGCCGCTCGAGGTGACCCACGTGTACAGCCGCACCGCGCCTCCAGGCTCGACCGTGCCGGCCGGACGGCTGACGCGGGACACGCTCGCTGCCGCGGTGTTCCCGCCGGACGCGGGCGCCCTGGTCTACGTGTGCGGGTCGACGCCGTTCGTCGAGCAGGTGCTGCGCTGGCTCACCGAGCTCGGACACGACACCAGCGACGTGCGCGCCGAACGGTTCGGGGGCAACTGATGGTCGTCGTGGACGGCAACGCGCTGGCGGGGACGTTGGCCGACAGTCTGGGGCCCGAGCCGACCGTGGTCGCCCTGCGCTGCGTCGGGTGCGGGTCGCTCGGGGTGCTCGGGCAGACCACCGTCTACCGCACCGCGATGGGGTCGGTGGCGCGCTGCCGCGGGTGCGACACGGTGCTCGTCACGGTCGTCGAGTCCGGGACCCGACGGTGGGTGGGGATGCCCGGCGCCCGCACGATGTCGGCTTCTATGCCGGACGGCATCGAGTAGCACAAGGCTTGCGCGGCGGGTCGTGCGGGTTTCTTGCGGGTTCCCGCAACCGTGGATCCGGTTCCCACCCGAACGGGGGTCGGCTCCGGATACATCCTCGGAACTGCGCCGGGCCACCCACCCGGCGCGTGCCGGTGGGGGCAGGGTCGCCTCCGCGCCCGGTGGGCGCGGGAACCCGAAGCCTGCGCCCGCTGGGCCCCCACGCCTTCGGTGCCGCGACGCTCCGCAACGACAGAACCCCCGCCGCTCTTCCGAGCGACGGGGGTTCCGGTCTTCCTGTTCTGAGCGGATGACGAGATTCGAACTCGCGACCCTCACCTTGGCAAGGTGATGCGCTACCACTGCGCCACATCCGCATTCACACGCCGTCCTGGCCGTGCGGAGATGACTCTACCCGAAGAAGGGCGGCATCACCGGTTCCGGTGGAGGTTCCGGGCGTGTCCGGCGCGGCGCGGGCGGTCCGTCAGGTCGACGGAGTTCGATCGGACCATGAGCTACGTGCACGACAATCCCGGCGGGACCGAGGCCCACGGCGTCGACCTGGTCGACGGCGACGCCCCCGCGATCCGGATCCTGGTGCACGGCGACCTGCCGACCACGATCGAGCACGAGGGCCGCACCTGGCTCGCGACGGGCGACGCCCACGACGCGGGCGACGACGACACCCCGCCGATCGCGATCTACCGGCCGGTCTGAGCCGACCCAGGGCGGCCCGGTCAGTGGCCGCGGACGTCTCCCGTCAGGATCGCGTGCTCGACACCCGCTGACAGCTCGTCGTGCAGGGCGTCCGCGAAGAACTCGCCGGCACCCAGGCTGATGAGGTGCGCGACCGCGGCCTCCGCGGCCGGGAACCCGGGCTCCCACTCGTCGTGCAGGAACGCGCGGACGTGTCCGGACTCGTGCACGACGACCACGCCGATGTGCTCGTGCCGGGTGCCGTCCTCGAGCACGGCGTCGAAGACGATCGGCTCGGTGTCCTCACCGAGTTCCTCGAGCAGGACGGTGCCGGTGCCCGGCCACTCCGTCCGGTACGGCGGCAGGTCGGGTGCGTGCAGGTGCCCGGCGAGCTCGTCCGACGCCGACTCGATGTGTCCGGTGGACAGGTACTCGTCGACGACGTCGTGGATGCGGGCGTGCAGGTCCGGCTCGTACTGCCACCAGCGCTGGTGCACGGTGCGCAGCCACTCCTGGGTCGCGGCGTCGGCCGAGGCCGAGATCCCCACGAGCTGCGGTGCGGTGCCGGGCGAACCGACGACCTCGAGCTGTTCGTCGTGCGTCTCGACCGTGATCGACCCGGTGGTCTCGTCCGGGTGCACGCCGTGGACGTCCTCGGGGGCGGCGGCCCAGATGCTGGCGGGGAGCTTCGGCGGCAGGTCGAACGGCACCGCGATCGCGGGTTGCGTCATCGCGTGGTCGATCGCGTCGCCGAGGTGCACCTCGTCCGCCCGGGACCCCATCACGATGCCACCGGCCGGCGGCGCGAGCGACAGGTGTTCCAGGTCGTCCGGCGCGGCGTTCATCGAGGTGAGCACCGCGGTGTCGGCCCACTGCACGAACCCGCCGGCGGAACGGTCGTCCTCGCCGAACGGCACGTCCCACACCGTCGGGTCCGTGAGCACCCACGATGCGGTGCGACCGGCCGGTCCGTGGCGGACGGCGTCGACGATCGCCGGCACCAGTCCGGGCAGCCCCCGGTACGCGGGACGGACCGTGAGCCGGTCGACGGCGAGCAGGTCGGGCTTGCCGAGCATCTCGGCGGCGTGGGTCTGCAGCGAGAAGAACGTCTCCCCCGTCGCGTCCTGCGCGGCGACGGCGGACGCGAAGGACCCCGCGACGTCGGAGACCTGGTAGCCGAGCACCAGGGCCTCGAGCGACTCCGGTGCACGGCTCGTGAAGGCGGTGACCTCGGCGACGGAGACCGCCTCGGTCTCGTCGTCGTCGGTGATCGGGACGCGGACGTCGATCACCCACCGGTCGACGTCCTGCCCGGGGTAGGCGTCACCGTCCTCGTCCGAGATCGTGATGTGCACCAGGCGCAGGGAACCGTCCCAGGCGTCGTGGACGTGCTGGGCGATGGCGGCATCGGGGTCGTCGTTCACGGACGCAACGGTACCGGTGCGGAGGGCACCGACCGGAGCCGCGTGCCCGAGGAGGCGTAGGCGGAGCACGACGGGCACCGCGTCAGCAGGTCGTGGGTGCAGTCGATCACGTGCTCGAGGAACCGCTCGGCATCGGCCAACTGGTCACGCTGCGCCCGGATCTGACGGAGACGCTCGGTGATCACGCCGGACCGGTCGGGTTCACTGCGTCGGAGCACCAGCCGGATCTCCGCCAGGCTCATGCCGACGCCCTGGCAGGCCCGGACGACCTGCAGGCGACGGACGTGTTCCTCGGAGTACTCCCGGTGACCCGACGGCGCTCGATCGGGGACGACGACCCCCGTGTCGTGCCAGTGCCGCAGCACGTGGACCTCGACGCCGATCCGCCGAGCTGCTGCACCGATCCGCACTGCCCCGTCCGTTCCTCTTGACCTCAGGTCGACCTGAGGTCCTAGCGTGCGACCATGCTGCCACGCCGAGTGCCCCGCCCCGTCCCCGTCCACCTTCCCGCCCCGGTCCCGATCGTCGTCGACGGCACCACCATCGCCACGAGGGTCCTCGAGCCGGCAGGACCGGCACGCGGCGACGTCGTCCTGTGCCACGGCACGCCCTGGTCGTCGGCGGTCTGGGCCGAGGTCGGCCGGGCGCTCGCGCAGGACCACCGGGTCTTCCTCTGGGACATGCCCGGGTACGGCGACTCGGACCGCGGGCCGACCGTGGACGCCACGCTCCGAGCGCAGGCGATCCGTCTCGGCGCGCTCCTCGACCGGTGGGGGCTCGAGCGACCCCACCTGGTCGCACACGACGTGGGCGGCGCCGTGGCGCTCCGGGCGCACCTGCTGCACGGTGCCGAGTACGCGAGCCTGTTCCTCTGGGACGCCGTCGTGCTCGACCCCTGGGGGTCTCCGTTCTTCCGGCTGGTGGCGGAGCACCGTGACGTCTTCGACCGACTCCCCGGCGACCTGCACGCCGCCCTGGTGCGGCAGTACATCGACGGTGCCTCGTCGCGGGGCTTCTCGCCGTCGGACCTCGAGACCCTGGCGCGGCCGTGGGCCGGCCCCGAGGGGCAGGTCGCGTTCTCACTCCAGATCGCCGCGCTGACCCCCGACGACACCCGGGCCGTGGCCGAGCTGTTGGGCTCCGTGCGGTGCCGGACCCGGATCGGGTGGGGGCGGCAGGACCCTTGGATCCCCCTGCACCAGGCCTTCGACCTGCAGACGGCGCTGCCCGGGCACCCCGAGGTCGTCGTGCTCGACGACGTCGGCCACCTCGCCCCGTGGGAGGACCCCGTCGCGGTCACGGCCGCGCTCCGGCAGTGGGTGCACCGTCCGGTGGGTTCGGAGTGACCCGCACGGCACCGTTCAGATCAGGGCGCGGGCGGCGAGCACGACGGCCGCTCCCCCGACGGTCAGCGCCGCGAGCACCGACAGCACCACCGCGACGGTGTCCCGCCGGGCCGGGGCACTCGAGCGGACGGCACCGGCGACGAGCTGCTGGGCCGCCGCCAGGGACGCTGCGCTCCCGAGTGGGCGGTCGTCCTGGTCGAACGCCAGGAACCGCTCACGGACGTGCAGCACGAGCCCCAGGCTGGTCCCGTGGTCGCGCGCCACCCAGGACTTCGGTCCCTGTTGCTCCCAGCGGACGGCGAGCATCAGGGGCCGGGGACCGGCAGGCCGGCCCGCTCCCCGTCCGCACGCGGCCAGCTGAACGCGACGACGAGCTGGACGACACCGAACACGATGAGCACGCTCCCCACAGCGGCCACCGTCACCAGCGCGCCGAGGCCCGGCAGGTTCATCACCAGGATGCCGCTCAGCACACTGAGCACGGCGAGCACCACGGTCAGCGCACGGCGGCCCACCCACGGTGCGTAGATGAGTGCGATGCCCTCGAGGATCCAGGCGAACCCGAGCAGCAGCGCCACCCACCGCGCCCCGATCGGCGGGAACACGATCGCGACGACACCGCCGGCGACCACCAGTGCCCCGAGGACCACCAGCCCGACCTGACGCCACCAGACCCGAGGGTGCACCTGGAGTCCCCGGACGACCAGCGCCGCTCCCGACACGACCAGGTAGATCCCGAAGACCCACGACACCGCGAACAGCGTCGCGTGGGGCAGGACGATCGCAGCCAGTCCGGCGAGCACGCCCACCGCGCCGACGATCCCGAACGCCACCCGGATCCCGTCGCCGCCCTGCGGAAGCGAGCCAGTCCGGTGGCCGACGTCACGTTCGTCACGCATGTCCGTCCGACCTCCCTGCAGGTCCCGACTGGTGCTGTGGTGCTGGTGGGTGCTGGCGACCTGTGACCGCCCGTGCAGTGCGTCCTGCGCACAGGACTACACCCGAAGGTGAGCACTTGTCCATGTCCCATGCGTGCGCATGAGGCCATCCCCCGGCCCGCGCGAACGGGCGACGAGCGCTCCGTGGGCGGTAGCCTGACGCGCCGGACGACCGAACGCCGACGCCCGCGACGGCAGACCAGACGGAGGACCACGGTGCCAGCACTCGGAGACGGCCGCGCCGACGGCGTGTGGTGCGCGCTCGGCGAACCCCGCACCACCGCCCAGATCGCCCAGAACGGGTTCGCCTGGCTCGGTCTCGACGCCCAGCACGGCGCCTTCGACGACGCCACCCTCCTGGCGACGATGCCGGCGCTCGCCGCGGTCGCTCCGCAGGTCCCCGTCGCGATTCGCGTCGCCGAGGGCTCGGGCGCCGCGATCGGCCGTGCGCTCGACCTCGGCGCCGACATCGTGATCGTCCCGATGATCGAGACCGTCGAGCAGGCCGAGCACGCCGTCCGTGCCGCGCACTACCCACCGCGGGGCCGACGGAGCTGGGGGCCGATGGCAGGACTCTGGGGCGGTGCGGCACCATCCGCCGCCGCTGCCGACCCCGAGGTGTGGGTGATGCTCGAGACACCCGAGGGCCTCCGTGCCGCCGAGCAGATCCTGGCGGTCCCGGGCGTCTCGGCGGTGTTCGTCGGCCCCTTCGACCTGTCGATCGGGCTCGGCGTGGATCTGCGCGAGCTGCTCGACGCCGACAGCGCCACGGACCCCCTCCCCGCGATCGTCGGTGCAGCCCGCCGCGCCGGCAAGCACACCGGCGCCTTCGCCGGTGATTTGGCCCGCGCCGAACGGCTCCGCGCGCTCGGGTTCGACCGCGTCGCCGTCGTCACCGACGGGACCCTGCTCGCGCACGGTGCGGCCGCGGTGCTCGGCGCAGCAGCCACCGGTCGCACCTCGTACTGACGGGCCGTCAGCGGCGAAGTACTGACGGGTCGTCAGCGGCGGCCGCACCGGCGACCGGTCCTCGTCCGCGTCCTCGACGCCGCTGAGAGGGCGTGCCCGCGCCCCGGTCCACACTCGGTCGGGAACCCGAGCCGACCGCGACCGCAGAGAGGACGAGACATGACCGACGTCTCCAGCCAACCGCCCGCCGAGGGCGACGACCGCCGCATCCTGACGAACCGCCAGGGCCACCCCGTCTCCGACAACCAGAACCAGCGCACCGTCGGGTCCCGTGGCCCGGCGACGCTCGAGAACTACCAGTTCCTCGAGAAGATCAGCCACTTCGACCGCGAACGGATCCCGGAGCGGGTCGTGCACGCCCGCGGTGCCGTCGCGTTCGGGTACTTCGAGGCCACCGGCACGTGGGGTGACGAACCCATCGCCCAGTACACCCGCGCGAAGCTGTTCCAGGAGCCCGGCAAGCGCACCGACCTGGCGATCCGGTTCTCCACCGTGATCGGCGGCCGGGACTCCTCCGAGGCTGCCCGCGACCCGCGCGGCTTCGCCGTGAAGTTCTACACCGAGGACGGCAACTGGGACCTCGTCGGCAACAACCTCGGCGTCTTCTTCATCCGCGACGCCATCAAGTTCCCCGACGTCATCCACTCCCTCAAGCCCGACCCCGTGACCTTCCGGCAGGAGCCGGCGCGCATCTTCGACTTCATGTCGCAGACCCCCGAGTCGATGCACATGCTCGTCAACCTGTTCAGCCCGCGCGGCATCCCCGCGAACTACCGCACCCAGCAGGGCTTCGGCGTGAACACCTACAAGTGGGTGAACGCGGACGGTGACACCAAGCTCGTCAAGTACCACTGGATCCCGTCGGTGGGCGTGTCCTCGATGACCGAGGCCGACGCCGCCGCCGTGCAGGCCGGCGACCTCGGGCACGCGTCGAAGGACCTGTACGAGGCGATCGAGCGTGGTGAGTACCCCGAGTGGGAGCTCCGTGTGCAGCTCATGGACGACCACGAGCACCCGGAGCTCGACTTCGACCCGCTCGACGACACGAAGGTGTGGCCGGAGAACGAGTTCCCGCCGAAGCCCGTCGGCAAGATGGTCCTGGACCGCAACGTCACGAACCACTTCGCCGAGAACGAGCAGCTGTCCTTCGGCACCGGCGTGCTCGTCGACGGCCTGGACTTCTCCGACGACAAGATGCTCGTCGGCCGCACGTTCTCGTACTCGGACACGCAGCGCTACCGCGTCGGCCCGAACTACCTGCAGCTGCCGGTGAACGCCCCGAAGAACGGCGCCGTCGCGACCAACCAGCGCGACGGACAGATGGCGTACCGCCAGGACCACGGCGGCGAGAACCCGCACGTCAACTACGAGCCGTCGATCACCGGCGGCCTGCGCGAGGCGGAGTACCCGACCCACGACGACCAGGGGCCGGAGATCGTCGGGCGTCTCACCCGCAAGCGGATCCCCCGGACGAACGACTACACCCAGGCCGGCCAGCGGTACCTGCTCCTGCAGGACTGGGAGCGCGACGACCTGGTCGCGAACTTCGTCGACCTCATCTCGCAGGCGGCCCGTCCGGTGCAGGAGCGCATGCTCTGGCACTTCTACATGGTCGAGGACGACCTGGGTCGTCGCGTGGGCGAGGGACTCGGCATCACCCTCGACGAGGTCAAGGACCTGCCCCCGCTGCAGTCCCAGACGCTCAGCGACGACGAGCTCGCCCGCCTCACGAACCTCGGTCACAACGGCTCCCGCGACGTCGAGGGCCTGATGATGACCCACTGCGTTCCAGACGAACGCGCCGTGCGCGTCTGAGACGCGACCCCAGGGCGGACGGGAGGCCCGGTGCCAGCTGGCACCGGGCCTCCCGTCCGTCTCACTGCCGTTGCCTGCCGCAGCGCATCACGGACAACCCGGGACGACGCCAGGGAGGCCACGCTCACCGTGGATCGACAGGAGCGACTCCGCGACCCCGACCGGCACGATCGCGCGGTCGTCGCTCCCGTCCCGTTGATCCGCACCGATGCGACTCAAGGAGGCCGCGATGGAACACACGAATACCCGGCGCTGTGGCGCGAACGCGTCCGCTGCCCACCGACTCCTCGCCAGGACACCACGATGAGGGCCCGGAACCTCGCCGCCGCTGCGATGGTCACGGCTGCCGTCGGCATCGTCGTCTCGCGCCGCCGACGCGGCGCACCCGGGCCCGCACGGAAGGTGCTGGCCGAACCGCGTTCCGGCTGGCACGCGGTCACGGTGAACCGCGGGCAGGACGCGGTGCTGCCAGGCGGGCGGATCCCCGCGCCGCTCACGGCGTTCGGGCAGGACGTCGAGGTGGAGGCCCGTCCCGCGCCCGGCGATCGTGGCACCGAGCTCCGTGCCCGGTTCCGTGGCGGCGGCCCGGATTCACGGGGTCGGCTGCGGGCCGCTCTGCGTGAGGCGAAGCAACTCATCGAGGTCGGCGAGGTGCTCCGGGTGGATCCGGTCCCCCACGGCCGACGGAAGGCCACACCCACCGGCGCGTTGGTGGACGTGGCGACGAAACGGAGCAACGAGGAGGGTGTGCTGTGAAGGCACTCTGTTGGACCGGGGTCAACGAGACCGCGGTGGAGACGGTGGAGGACCCGAAGATCCTCAACGATCACGACGTGATCCTGAAGGTGCGTCTGAGCACCACCTGCGGGTCGGACCTGCACCTGCTCGGCGGGTACATCCCGACCATGCGATCCGGTGACGTCCTGGGACACGAGTTCATGGGCGAGGTCGTCGAGACGGGATCGGCCGTCACGAAGCACAAGGTGGGCGACCGGGTCGTCGTCTGCTCGTTCATCGCCTGCGGGCAGTGCTGGTACTGCACCCACGGACAGTTCTCACTCTGCGACAACGGCAACCCGAACCCGGGCTTGACCGAGGCGATATGGGGGTCGTCGATCGGCGGCTGCTTCGCCTACAGCCACGCGCTCGGCGGGTTCGCAGGCAGCCACGCCGAGTACGTCCGCGTGCCCTACGCCGATCAGGGGGCGTTCACGGTCCCCGACGGCGTGTCCGACACGGCCGCCCTGTTCGCCTCCGATGCCGCACCCACCGGGTGGACCGGAGCCGACCTGGCCGGGATCACACCGGGTGACACCGTCGCAGTGTGGGGCGCCGGTGGTGTGGGCCAGATGGCCGCTCGTGCAGCGATGCTCCTCGGCGCCGAGCAGGTGATCGTGATCGACCGTCTGCCCGAACGGCTGCGACAGGTGCGCGAGCACATCGGTGCCGAGACGCTCGACTACACGAGCGACGCCGTGCTGCCGGAACTCAAGGAACGCACCGGCGGTCGGGGTCCCGACGTGTGCATCGAGGCCGTCGGCATGGAAGCGCACGGCACCGGACCGCTGTACCTGTACGACCAGGCCAAGCAGCAGCTGCGGTTGCAGACCGACAGGCCGACCGCCCTGCGCGAGGCGATCTACGCCTGCCGGAAGGGCGGCAGCCTGTTCTCGCTCGGGGTCTTCGGTGGGCTCGTCGACAAGTTCCCGTTCGGCGCGATCATGAACAAGGGCATGACGGTCCGCGGCGCTCAGCAGCACGGGCACCGCTACATCCCGATGATCCTCGACCGCATCGCCGCGGGAGAGATCAGCACCGAGCACCTCGCCACGCACGTGATGCCACTGTCGCAAGGGCCGCGCGGGTACGAGATGTTCAAGAACAAGGACGACGGCTGCGTCCGCGCCGTCTTCACCCCCGGCGTGTGACGACCGACCACGCAGCGGACAGGGGGAAGGAACGATCGTGAAGGCACGACGATGAACGATCGGATTCTCTCCACGCGTCGGGCGCTCGTCATCGTGGGGATCGGGGTCCTGGTCGGGGTCGCGTTGACCTTCACCGGGGCTCCGTCCCTCGGGCCGCTCGCGGCCTGGTGCACGGCCGGCCTGATCGCGCTGGTCCAGGTCTGGCACAAGTGCTGGCGCCAGGACGCCGACGGCACCGAGCGTCTCGCCCGCGAGGAGTCCGAGACACGGGTCAGTGACAACGCGCTCATCGTGGCTTGTTTCGCGAGTCTCGCCGCCGTCGTCCTGGCGCTGAGCGAAGCCAGCCAGGCGCGAGATCCGGCCTCGGTCGCGGCGGTCATGCTGGGTGTGCTCGGCACGATGGTGGCGTGGGCGTTGGTCAACACGGTCTACGCCTTGAAGTACGCCCGGATGTTCTTCCTCGACCACCGGGGCGGTGGGTTCGACGTCAAGCAGGACGGGCGGCCGACCTACAGCGACTTCGCCTACTTCGCCTTCACGATCGGCATGTCGTACGCGGCACCAGAGATCGAGCCGGATGACAGTGAGACCCGGCGGAAGGCGTTGCCGCACGCGCTGCTGTCGTACTTCTTCGGGACGGTGCTGATCGCGGTCGCCATCAACCTGGTGACGAACCTCGGTCAGGGGTGAGCGGAGGAATCCTCGTCGACCCTATGCTGGCCGACGTGACCGACCTCGCTCCTGACCAGACCGCGCCGAGCGCCGCCGGGTCCCCCGCATCGGCAGCCTTGCCGCTCCCGCCCCTCAGCCTGCTCGCGGTGGTGGCGATCGCCCTCGCGTTCGTGGCACCGATCGGCGGTCTCGTCGTCGGTTTCATCGCGCGGCGCGACGTGCGGCTGACCGGTGAGCGGGGCGACGGCATCGCGTTCGCAGCGATCCTGATCGGGGCGACGCTGACGATGTTCGGGGTCATCGTGCCGCTGTTCCTCGGCGGTGCGGGGTTCTTCGACCTGGACCTCCAGCTCTGAACACAGGACGCCGGTCGTTACCCTGACCGAGTGGGGAACGATCCTGATGTCTCGACGCTGATCCGGCCGGCGACGCTCGCTAATGCGGATGCGATCGCCCATGTGCACACGGTGTCGTGGCGAGAGACGTACTGCCGGTTCGTCGACGACCCGGACACGAGCCCGTGGTTCGACGCGGGTCGCCGGGTCGACATGTGGCGGTCGACGCTCGAGAGTCCCGACGTCCGAGAAGCCGTCCAGGTCGCCCTCGACAGCACCGGCGTCGTGGGCTTCGCCGCGGCGCAGACGACCCCCGAGCCGGATGCCGTCCGCCCCGAGGAGCTGACGACGCTCTACGTCCTGGCACGTGCGCACGGAACCGGAGCCGGCCAGGCCCTCCTCGACACCGTGCTCGCCGATCGTCCGGCGTCGCTGTGGGTGGCCGCGGACAACCCGCGGGCGCACGCCTTCTACCGGCGGAACGGCTTCACGCCCGACGGTGCCGAGTCGGCGTTCGGACCCATCCCCCGGACCGTGCGTCTGGTGCGCTGAACGTCAGTCCCCCGCCGGCGCGGAGATGTCCCACACGGTGGTCTCCTCGTACTGCTCGGACCAGCCGCGGCGCATCCGGGCGGCGGCACGGTCGAACGCGTCGACGACGTCGGTGTCCGGCGTCAGCAGCGCCTGCAGGCGGATGCCGTCGTAGAGGGCGAGCAGCTGCTGTGCCCCGCGGATCGGGTCCATCGTCGCCGGTTCGCGGCCGGTGCGGACGTCTTCCTGCAGCGCGGTGCGGACGGTCTCGCGGAACTGCAGGTACGCGGACCGGTAGTAGTCGGCGCCGTCGGTCGACGGGTCGGTCGAGATGGCCAGCGTCGCGGCGATCAGACGCATGAGGGACGGGTCCTCGGCGTGGGCGGAGAGCAGCGCGTGCAGGAACGCGACCGTGCCCTTCTCACCGGCGAGCGGCAGCAGCGGTGCCGACACCGCGCGGGTCCACCGCATCACCGCGGCGGCCAGCAGTGCGTGCTCGGAGGGGAAGAGCTCGAGGATCTCGGCCTGCCGCATCCCCGACCGGGACGCGACGCCCTCGAGCGAGAAGCGTGACAGTCCCCCGTCGTGGATGACCGCGATCGCACCGTTGATCGCCCGCGTGCGCGGGACTTCCTCGTCGGCGGCGTTCTGGTTCGTCAGTGGTGCCAGCGGGTGCTTCCGGAACCAGTCCAGGAGGGCGCGAGCGCGGGAGGCCCCGAACGCCGGATCAGTCGGGCGACCCGGGCTGAACAGGTCGCTGAACCCCGGGACGTCCTGCATCAGCGGGTCGAGGGACTGGAACGCCATCGACCAGTCCGGGAACGAGCGCTGGGCGATCGGCTCGTCGAGCAGCACCCGGACGTTCGTGTGTCGCGGGTCGGCCCGGACCTGGTCGAAGCGCTGCCGGACGACGTCGTCCTCGCCCTCGATGATCCCGATGCAGTTGTCGTCGCGGTGCGCGAGCATGCCGGTGACGCCGAGCCGGGTGTTCTTCTCGCGACCGACCGCCAGGATCTGGGCGAGTTCGGAATCCGTGATCGGACGGGTCTGGGTGCTGGTGTAGACGAGCGATCGCATGGTGCTGCTTCCTGGTCGGACGGTCCCCCGGTGTGTGGGAGGCGCCGCCGTGTCGAACCCGAATCGACTCGACGGCACCTCGTGGTCACCGTAACCAGCGGCGACCACCTTCACTGCGACGCAAGACGGTCCGTGGCTGTTCGGCACCCGGAGGATGCCGACCTCTGAATGGAACCATCTGCCCGAGTCCGGCGGTACCCCCACAACGGGGAACGCACGTTCTCCGGCCGCATTCCGGGGCGAGCGTCAGTGCGCGCGGTCGCCCGACGGCGGCGTCTCGAAGATGCGCTCGCCCGTCGTCGGGTCCCACCCGATGGTGCGGGGTTCCGCTGCTCGCGGGCGTCGTGCGTCCCGCGGGAAGAACGGACGGGCGCTGGGCAGGTAGCTGAGCACCGCGGCGACGACGACGCAGACGGCGTCGACGAGGCTCCAGTCCACGCCGTCGGTGGCGATGGTGAGCACTTCGCTGCAGGCAGTCAGCCCGGCGATGATGGCGAGCCAGAGCCGCGCGTTGCCGGAGCCTCGTCCCATCCGCGTCGCCAGCCACACGAACAGGGCCGACCAGGCGAGGACGAGGACGAGCCCGAGCGACGCCCCGATGATCGCGCCGCCGGCTTCGCGCATGGACACGACCATGCCGGGCGCGGCGGTCACGAGGCTGATGATGACGGACGCCCACCAGAGCGCCACGGCGATCGTGACGACCCGCGGTCGCGCGCGCTGTTCGGTGTGCTGTTCCATCAGGTACTCCCCCGTCGTTCCGCTGGATGCGGCTCGACGATCCTACGGTGACGGAGCGGAACCACGGTCGCGCTGCCTAAGGGCGGTAGTCCTCGCGACGTGGCGGGACCTGCGCCGCGTGGGAATCGGTGTACGGCTTCGCGCCACGCATCCCGCCCAGCGTCTTCGCAACCGTCATCAGCAACCAGCCCAGCCCTCGTGCCACGATGCTCAAGATCTTCATGGCGCCCCCTCGTCGGACCGACCTACGGAGTCGGCCTCATGTCTTGACACCGTACGCGGAACAGCCGGATTCCCGCCAGGGACGGCAGACTCTCGGTCCCGTCGTCGATCGAAGTCGCGCATAGGCTGGACGCCCGACCGGGGAGGAGTCGCGATGCCGGTGGTCCGCGAGCGAGTGCCGTTGTGGCGCACGCCCTGGTGGCACCCTCGCCGCTGGGAGGCGCGGATGTGGGTGCTGCTCGTCGCGGCTGCTGCTGGCGGCGTCCTCCGCGAAGTGGCGCATCCGTTCTACGACGACGGGGTCGAGGCGATCGTGAAGTGGCTCGGCCTCTGCATCCCAGGATGTGTGATCGCGTACGTCGTGGTCGGTCGGTGGAAGAAGGGCCTCACCACGCTGTGGAAGCCGTCGTGGCGCGAGCTCCGACGGATCCTGGTAGCAGCACCGCTCGGGCTGCTGGCCCTGCGGTTGCTCATCGAGGACGACGACGGGTGGTTGTGGCTGCTCGCCGGGGTGTCCGCCGCGCTGCTCGCGCTCGCGGTGGCTCGCTGGGTCGCTGCCCACCGCGATCGTCGACGTCGGACCGATGTGTACGGGACGGTGTCCGCTGACCCGTACGCGTAGCGCCCGATGGGGTTCGTCGATCCCCTACGCGTCCTGTGCCGAGTTGGTCTTCGACGGCAACCGCGATGCCACGAGCGTCCCGACGAGCGCCACCAAAGCGAACGCCGCGAACCCGAACGGCAGCCCGATCGCGCTGCCGACACCACCGACGACGAGTGGTCCGACGGCGTCCCCGGTCTCACGCCCGAGCTCCGCTGAACCCATGGTGCGACCGAGCCGATCCGGCGGAGTCGTTCCGGCGAGGTGCGCGAACGCGACGGGTGTCAGCGTGGCGACACCGGCCCCGGCGAGCAGGGCCGCGATGAAGACGGCCACCGCCGAGGGTGCGACGGCGACCACCAGGAAGGCCGCGGCAACCGCGGCCGTCCCGGCCACACCCGCCACCCCGGTACCGAGACGCCCGGCGTCGTGCAGTCGGCCGGCGACGGGCTGCACGAGCGACGACGTCACCGCGAGGACGGCGACCGCGAGCGTCGACACCAGGAGCGGGATGCCGAGCTCGGTACCGAGCGCGGGGAGCATCCCGGTCAGCGCGCCGATCGCAGCGCTGCCGACGGCCAGGACGACGACCGGGATGAGGAACTGGCGGTCCGTGGCAGCTCGGACCATCACGGTGAGCGTGGCCCGCTGCCGGGGCAGGGGCACGATCGGCTCGACGGCGACGAGCACCGCCACCGCCGTCACGAGAGCCATCACGACGAGGATCCCGAAGAGCCACTGCGTGCTGCCGAACTGCACCACGAGTGCACCGATGACCGGTCCCCCGGCGTAGCCGAGACCCTTCCACGAGCCGTACCGACCGAAGTACGTCCCGCGGCGGTGCGCCGGCACGAGGCGGGCAACTGCGGCGGACGATGCGGGCGAGAACGCGGAGGCGCCGGCACCCTGCAGCAGACGGGCGAGCCCGAGCCAGAACGGACCGGTCCCGAAGACGCCGATGAGTGAAGCTGCCGCGAAGACGACGAGTCCGCCGACGATCACCGGTCGCGGGCCGATGCGGTCGGACAGTGCGCCGAAGACCGGCTTGAGGACGAGTTCGGCGACGTCGTAGAGCGCCAGGAAGAGCCCCAGCCACGCGAGCGTCAGGCCCAGTTCGAGGTGCTCGCCGCCGACCGCCGCGGCGATGCCGTTCGCCCCGAAGGCGGTCACGAACCCCGCGGCGTACAGCGGAGCGAGCCGAGGGGCAGTGGTCGTCGACGAGGCGGTCACGTGCTCACCCTGGCCGACCGCGCTCTGGTCCACCAGCCCCTCGTGGTCGACACGCGGGCCAGCGAACGCCGCGCGCCCTGCGACGAGGCCGGCTGACTCGATCTGGGCCATTCCAGTCGCCGTCGAGGGAACTCCGTCGCTACAGCCGGATCGCCCACTCGATGGTCGGCGGTGCTCCGCCGCCGTGTCGGAGGGCGTAGTCGTCCAACACCGCCCGGCGGACGTCCACACCGCTCGCGAATCGTTCCAGGTGTGTCAGGAGCCATTCTGCCGGCGCCTCGTCGATCATCTCCTGCCACGTCGGACCGAGCACTTCGTCCAGTTCGAGCACGGCAGCGTGGGTGTCACGGCCGTCGAACTCGTAGACCGCGACTCGGCGCGCGGTGAACGCCAGCCAGACTCCTCGTTCGACGACGACGTCACCGGGGTCCCGATCGTCCCGCTGCCACTCGCAGACCTTGTGGAACAGCACCGGCGTGGTGCCGCGTCGGGCACGCTTCCGCCTCCGGCCGATCTGCATGACCACCACCGTACCGGGCGGGGTCCACGGAACATCGCGGTCCTGGCGGACTGGGAACGACGAGCAGACCGGAACGAAGAAAGCCCCCGGCCGGACCTGGTGGTCCTGCCGGGGGCTTCGTGGTGGTGGGCGATACTGGGATCGAACCAGTGACCTCTTCCGTGTCAGGGAAGCGCGCTACCGCTGCGCCAATCGCCCAAGTCCCTGCGTGGACCGGAGTCCATCAAGGTCTTGGAGGGTGGATCTGGAGGTGGGGACGGGATTCGAACCCGCGTGGACGGCTTTGCAGGCCGCTGCCTAGCCTCTCGGCCACCCCACCATCGAGGTTCACGTCTCCGTGAGTACCCGAACGGTGGGATACCCTCTGGTGAGTCGCGGGCCTTCGAGAAGACCCACACTCGAGCGGATGACGAGATTCGAACTCGCGACCCTCACCTTGGCAAGGTGATGCGCTACCACTGCGCCACATCCGCACTTGTCGTTCCGCTGTCGCGGCGACGACGTAAACTCTATACGCACCGGGGCACTTCCACCAAAATCCTCCCCGTTCACCGGGCGTGTCCCCCGAGTTCATGCGGATCGGGGCGGTTCGACACCCCCTGCGGGCAGCGCGCCACACCCGGGCCGCGCGACGTGTTCGATGCACCGCCGGACTTCCGCTAGTATCGATCCGCACGAACAGTGCAGGGGGCGATTGGCGCAGTTGGTAGCGCGCTTCGTTCACACCGAAGAGGTCATCAGTTCGAGTCTGGTATCGCCCACACAGCAACACACACCACCGACAAGAGCCCGACGCAGCAGCGTCGGGCTCTTGTCATCTCATCAGGCCGCAGGACGCGGGCCAGACCACCAGCACGATCGGACGAAGGGGCGCATGACCGACGTCGACCTCGAGTTCGCCCGGGTCCGAGCGGTCCTCGACCGTCCGACCCTGCGACTCATGTCCCGGCCGACCAGCGCCACGGTCCTGGCCGTGTTCCGCACGGTCTTCGACCGCGACGTGCAGTACGTCCCCGCCGACCGCATGCACCTGCAGGTCGAGGAGCACGTCGCGCGCCTGCAGGCTGCTGGTGCCCGCGTGCCCGCGAGCGACCAGCCGGTGCCGGCGGCCAGCGCGCAGGCCGACAGCGAGCAGACCGAGGGCGAGCAGGAGGCCCGCCCGAACGGCCGCGCGCTGTGCCGCGAGTGGGTCGGCGCCCAGTGGCTCGTCCGCTCCAACTCCCCCGACGGCGACGAGCAGTACTCCCTGACGAGCCACGCCCTCGAGGCGCTGAGCCTCGTCGACGCCCTGTCGGCCGACCGTGCCCTGATCAGCGAGAGCCGCCTGGCGATGATCGTCGACGCCGTGCACCGGTGGGCCGCCCGCGCCGAACCCGACCCCGACGTGCAGATCCGCCGGATCGACGCCCAGATCGCCGAGCTGCAGGCGGAGCGGGAGCGCCTGGAGCACGGCGACGACGTCGTGGCCGTCGACGACGACCGGATGCGCGACGGGTACACGAACATCTCCGACCTGATCCGGCAGCTGCCGAGCGACTTCAAGCGCGTGGAAGAGGCGGTCGCGACGATGCACCGCTCGATCGTCGAGGACTTCCGGCAGGAGGTCCGCCCGATCGGCGAGATCCTCGACGACTACCTGGCGCGCACGGACAACCTGATGGAAGCGACGCCCGAGGGCCGTGCCTTCGAGGGCGCCTTCGAGCTCCTCCGCGACGACGCCCTGCTCCTGCGGCTCCGCGACGACATCGCGACGATCCTGGCGCACCCGTTCGCGCAGGGCCTCGGAGCCGGCGAGCGTCGGGCCTTTCGCAACACCGTGACGATCCTGCGCCAGGGCATCGAGGACGTCCTCGCCCAGCGCCGTCAGCTCACCGCCACGCTCCGCGACCAGATCGTGGCCCACGACGTCGTGCGCGACCGCGAGCTCGACGCCGTGCTCCGCTCGATCAACCGCGGCCTCGCCACCCTGATGGACCAGGGCGGCGCACGCGACCGGATCCCGCTGCCGCTCCTGCCGGCGGCCGCCGAGGTCGGCACGCTGCGCGAGCGCTTCTACGACCCGGACGCCGAGTCCGTGCCGCCGCCCATCGAGGAACCCGACGACGACGTCTTCGAGGACCTCGACGTCGAGATGCTCCGCATGCACGGTGGGCCGCTCCTGACCGAGCTGCGTGCGGCACTCCGCTTCGCCGAGGCCGACTCCAGCGTCGACGCGTTCCACGGGCTGCCGCCCGAGCAGCGCCGACCGGTCGAGCTCTTCGGCCTCGCGCACCTGCTGACGGGGCGCGACGACTTCGAGTCCGCCGCGCACGTCGCCGAGCACCGCACGGTCCGCCCCGACGGCACCGCGATCACCTTCCACATGCCCACCGCTGCGCTCGACGACGAGCACCGTCCGGTCGGCGACGCACACGACGAGAACGCACAGGAGGCACGGTGAGCGACACGACGCCGGCACCGGTCGACGACACGGTCCCCTACGACGACCCCGCATCCGTGATGCAGGACGACGAGCGTGACGAGTCCAGCTTCGCCCTCTTCGAGGGCGACGAGGGCCGGCTCGACGAGCACCAGCGACGCGCCCTGGTGGCACTGCTGCGGCACTCGTACGTCAGCTCCCGCACACACCCCGACGAGTGGCGTGCGGTGCTCGACGCCGAGTACCAGCTGCGGTCCCGCCTGAACGACCTGTTCCTCGAGCTGCACGTCGACCGCGACCGCGAGGTCGCGTGGAAGCGCCAGGCGCGGTCGGAGAGCCAGCGCCGCACGTTCCCGACCCTGCTCCGCGACCTGCCGTACACCCGCGAGGAGACGATCGTCCTCGTCTACCTGCGGATGCGCCTGCGCGCCGACGCCCGACCGGGCCCGGACCAGGTCGTCGTCGACCGCTCCGAGATCCTCGGGCACGTCGCGGGCTTCCGTCCGGCGACCGCGACGGACCGCACCCGCGACGAGGGCCGGGTCGCGAAGGCCATCGAGCGCCTCGTGACCGCGCGCATCCTGATCCGCACCTCCGACCCGGACCGCTTCCGGGTGGCGAGCGTCGTCGAGGTGCTGCTCCCCCTGGAGCGCCTGCTCGAACTGGACGCCTGGCTGCGGACCACCACCTCGCAGGGTGAGGCGACCGCCCCGGGCGGCGAGCCGACCGACGGGGACGACCCGGGCCTCCCGGCAGACGGCGAAGCCGAGACCGACACCGACGACGAAGGCGAGACGGAAGCGTGACCGACACGTTCGAGATCCCGGCGCTCTTCGACACGGTCGCGCAGTGGCGCGCCGAGTCGATGCAGGTCGTCAACTGGGGTGGCTTCCACGGCCACCGGCAGGTCGAGCTGTCCGGCACGGCGACGCTCATCTCCGGCGCCTCGGGCACCGGCAAGTCCACGCTGATGGACGCCTACCTGGCCGTGATGATGCCGTCCGACGTGCCGTTCAACGGCGCCTCCAACGACGCCACCACCGGCCGCGCCCGCAGCGCCGACCAGCGCAACCTGCTCACGTACCTGCGCGGCAAGGTCGACACCCGGCGCGACCCGGAGACCGGCAGCCTGCGCGACGTGAACCTGCGCGGCGACGACCAGACCACCTGGGGCGCTGCGGCGGTCACGTTCCGGAACGACGACGAGCGGCGCTTCACGGTGCTGCGTGCGTACATCGTGCCGAAGCGCGCCCGCGGGGTCGGCGACATCCAGATGACCATGGCGACGGTCGACGACACCTTCGACCTGCGCCGGCTCGAGGAGTTCGTGCCGTCGCGGTTCCACCACCTCGAGCTGACCGGCCGCGTGCCGGGGCTCGTCATCCGCGACACCTACCAGGAGCTCGCGTACACGCTGCAGACCCGGCTGGGCATCGGCGACTCCGGCGGCGGCAACCGGGCGATGCGCCTGCTCGCCCGGATCCAGGCCGGCCAGCACCTGCCGACCGTCGACGCGCTGTACAAGTCGCTCGTGCTCGAGACCCCCGGCACGTACGAGGCGGCCGACCGGGCCCTCGCGCACTTCTCCGCCCTCGACGAGGCGTACGAGGCGATGGACACCGAGGAGCGCAAGGTCCGCATCCTCACCCCCATCACCGACCTGCACGACGAGATCTCGCGCGCGACCGAGGCCGCAGCGGCCCTCGACGGCATCGCGACCGGCGCCGAGGTGTCGCCGTTCGCGCACTGGACGGCCTCGCGGAAGCGCGACCTGCTCGACGCCGAGGTGTCGCGCAACGCCCGCGAGCGAACGGCATCGCGCGCCGAGGTCGCCGCGGCCGAGGCCCGGCACGGCGCCGTCGAGATCGAGCTGCGCGACGCCGAGGCCCGGCTCCGCGACCAGGGCGGCAACGCACTCGCCCAGCTCGAGGACCGCATCGAACGCCTCACCCGTGAGCGCGACGCCGTGGTCCGCACCCGCGCCACCTTCGACGAGCGCACGGCGGTGCTCGGGGTCCCGGTCTCCTCGGAGCAGGACTTCACCGGGATCCAGCGTGCCGCGCACGAGTTCCTCGGGTCGTACGCCGACGCGCGCACCGCCCTCGACGAGCGCCGCGACGCCCTGACCCGCGAGGAGTACCCGCTCCTCGACCGCGAACGGTCCCTGCGGCAGGAGCGCCAGTCGCTCGAGCACCGGCAGGGCGCGATGCCGCTGCCGATGCACGAGGCCCGGCTCGCGATGGCCCGCGCCGCCGGCATCGACCCGGCCGAACTGCCCTTCGTGGCGGAACTGCTCGACGTGCTGCCCGGCGAGGAGCGCTGGCGCACGGCCATCGAGTCCGTCCTGGCCCCCGTCGCCCGCACGCTGCTCGTCGACCAGGACCGCCTCGGCGACTTCAGCGAGGCGATCGACGCACTGCGCCTGCCCGTCCGCGTGCAGTTCGAGGGTGTGCCGACCGGCCCGCACCTGGACCTCGACGGCGACCCGGCGATGGTGTCCGGCAAGCTCGCCATCAAGCCGTCGCCGTTCAGCACCTGGGTGCGCGAGCGGATCGAGTCCGACCGCACCGACGCCCGCTGTGTCGCCTCGGCGTCGGACCTCGGCGGAGGTGGCCGCCGGGTCACCGAGTCCGGGCAGCTGCGTGACGGCCGTCGTGGCGCGCACGGTGACCGCCGCCAGTCGAACGTCATCGGCTTCACGAACGAGGCCCGCGTCGCCGCGGTCGAGCAGGAGCTCGCCTCGATCGCGCAGGACCTCGCCACGCTCGAGGCCCGCCGCACCGACGTCGCGCAGGACCTCACCGCGCTCGACGTGCTCCGCGCCGCGCACCAGCACGTGGTCGACGTCACGTGGGCCGCGATCGACGTCGACGGGCTCGGGACGTCCCTCGCCCGGCTCGACGAGGAACGGCAGGCGCTGCTCGCCGCCGACGACGGCCTGCGGACGCTGCGGGCCTCGGTCGCGCGGCTCCGGAAGTCCCTCGACGAAGCGGCCGACCGTCGCTCCGCCGCACGGCTGTCCGTCCAGCGGCTCGAGGAGCGCCACGCGGTGCTCGTCGACGGCCAGGACGCCGCCGCCGAGATCCTGGAGCGCTTCGAGTCCTCGCCCGGTTCGCTGCCGGACGACCAGCAGTCCCGCCTGCTCGAGGAGACCTTCGAGGAGATCGGCGCCCCGGACGGCGTCGACGGGTTCGACGACGCGACCCGACGCCTGAAGCGCCGGCTCGAGGAGCGGCTCACGCAGGCGCTCGACGGTGCCGCGGCAGCCTCGACCTCGTTGACGCTGACGTTCCAGCGGTACCAGGACGCCTGGCCCGACCCGAACCTCGGCACCGGCGTCGCGTCGTACCCGGACTACCACGCGATCCTCGACCAGATCGTGGCGACCGGCCTGCACGCGCGTCGGAGCGAGTGGCGTCGACGCCTGTCGCAGTGGAGCGGCGAGGACCTCGTCCCGCTCGCCGGCGCATTCGACCGCGCCGTCGTCGAGATCGAGGAGCGCCTCGAGCCGGTCAACGAGATCCTGCGGGAGCTGCCGTTCGGCGCGAACCGGGACCGCCTGAAGATCCAGATCCGCCGGGTCACCCGCGAGGACGTCACCGCCTTCCGCCGTGAGCTCCGCGCGCTGTCCGCCTCGGTCGACACCGAGCTGACCGACGACGTGCTCGAGACCCGGTTCCGACGGCTCCGGCGCTTCATGGCGGTCATCCGGCCCGATCCGGACGCCGCCCGGGGCCGCACCACCCAGCGCGACGCGGTGCTCGACGTCCGCCGGCACATGGAGATCACGGCCGTCCGGTACGACACCGACGGCAACGACCTCGGCGTGTACTCGTCGCTCGGCGACAAGTCCGGTGGTGAGACGCAGGAACTCGTGGCGTTCATCGTCGGCGCCGCGCTGCGCTACCAGCTCGGTGACGAGACCCGCCCACGGCCCCGGTTCGCGCCGGTGTTCCTCGACGAGGCGTTCATCAAGGCGGACTCGGAGTTCGCCGGCCGTGCGGTCACCGCGTGGCTCCGGCTCGGGTTCCAGCTCGTCGTGAGTGCGCCGCTCGACAAGGTCACGGCGCTCGAACCGTCGATGGAGCGGCTCCTGTCGATGCGCAAGCACCCCGAGACGGGCCACTCGTCCATCACCGAGATCGCCCGGGTGGAGCCGGCCGCGGTCTGACGCGGGCGTGGTCTGGTGGCGGTCGCGGGGCGGTCGGCTGGTCAAGACACCCCGCTCAGGTTCGCCGAGGGGTCACGAACTGTCGGATGGCGGCGCCGCAGCCGACGGTTCGTGACCACTCGGCGCGCTGCAGGCGGGGTGTCCTGACCACCCGGCCCGCGCTCTGGACGCGACCGACAGCGGCCTGGAGGCGCGGTGCGGGCCCGCCACGGGCCTCCCGGCCGTCGTCCCGCCGGTCGCAACAGCCCGCTCACCTCCGCCGAGCGGTCACGACGCGTCGCCTGGCGGCGGCGCAGCCGACAGTTCGCGACCACTCGACGCGCCGCAGGCGGGGTGTCCCGACCACGCGGCGGCCGGGCCGTCAGCGTGTCGACAGGTGCCGCACAGACGTTCCATGACCACTCGCCGCTACGGTGATGGCGTGTTCGGACGCCGCCGCTCCCCCAGTCCCCGCCCCGACGACGCTCCCGGTCTCGGCATCGGTGCCCTCGTGCAGGTCATCGACACCGATCGCGGTGGCGAGCAGTGGGCCGACGAGCCGATCGGGGTGATCGTGGCTCCCGGCGGGAGTCAGATCGGCGGGACACAGCGCACGTGGACCGTCGCCTTCGATGAACCCGCGTACACGAAGGACGGCCGCGGCCCCTTCGAGCGCGCGACCGTCCTGAGTCGTCAGCTGGTGCCGGTCACGACCGACAGCGGCGAGTAGTCCGGGTCCGGACTCAGTACTCCTCGGAGCCGCTCTTCATCATGGCCGCGACGGCCATGCAGCACCCCACGCCACCGAGGACGCCGACGCCGATGATGATCCCTGCGATGAGTTCGAGCATGGGTGGTGACTCCTTGGTTGCGTCGGGGTGTGGCTCCGCTCAGGTTACCGGATGCCGCGCATGAGCCGCAGCACCGGCTTGGCCAGGAGCAGCAGGACCACGCCCACCACGACGGCGACCAGACCGAGGATCGTGAAGTACGGGGCCTCGTCCGCCGGGTCGTAGTAGCGGGACAGCACCCCGGTGACGGCGGTGCCGAGCGACACCGACAGGAAGAACAGCGCGACCATCTGGGTCTGGAACTTCGGCGGCGCGAGCTTCGTGGCGACGGACTGGCCGACGGGCGAGAGCAGCAGCTCCGCGAGCGTGAACACCAGCAGGATGCCGACGAGCGCGAGCAGCGGTGTGCCGTTCTCGCCCGAGCCGGTGAACGGCAGGAAGAGCAGGAACGCGAGCCCCATGATCCCGGTGCCGAGGGCGAACTTCGTCGGGGTGGACGGCTGGCGGTCGCCGAGCTTGGTCCACAGCGCCGCGAAGACGCCGGACAGCACGATGATGAAGACCGGGTTGATCGACTGCACCCACGACACCGGCATCTCCCAGCCGAACAGCGAGCGGTCGAGGCGCTCGTCGGAGTAGACCGTCACGACGGTGAACTGCTGCTGGTAGAGCGACCAGAACACGGCACTGCCGATGAACAGCGGGATGAACGCGAAGACCCGCGACCGCTCGTCACGGGTGATGCCGCTCGACAGGATGACGACGAAGTAGCCGATGGTGGCCAGCACGACGACCGCCACCACGACGGTGGGCAGGTTGCCGACGTTGAGCAGGCCGGTCAGCACGGCGACGACGATGACGACGAGCGCGACGACGACGCCGGCTCCGATGAGCGGCAGACGGCGGCGGTCGACCGGGTTCGCCACGTGGCGGACGACCTCGGGCAGCTTCTTCCGCCGGATCGCGTACTGCGCCAGGCCCGCCGCCATGCCGACGGCGGCGAGGCCGAAGCCCCAGTGGAAGCCGAGCGAGCTCTGCAGCAGCCCGGTGAGCAGCGGTCCGAAGAACGCCCCGAGGTTCACGCCGAGGTAGTACAGCGAGAAGCCGGCGTCGCGGCGCGGGTCCTCGCGGCTGTAGAGGCCGCCGACGATCGTGGTGGCGGTGGCCTTGAGCCCGCCGGAGCCGAGCGCGATGAGCACGAGGCCGACCCCGACCCCGGCCACCCCGGGGATGAGCGCGAGGGCGATGTGCCCGAGCATCACGACGATCGCGCTGCCGAACAGGGTCCGGTCCGCGCCGATCAGCCGGTCGGCGATCCACGCCCCGATGATCGTGAACAGGTAGACCGCGCCGCCGTAGGCACCCATGATGCCGGTGGCGATGCCCTTGTCGATCCCCAGGCCGCCCTGCGTGACCGTGTAGTACATGTAGATGAGGACGATGCCCTGCATCCCGTAGAACGAGAACCGCTCCCAGAGCTCGACGGCGAACGGTGTCGAGAGTTCGAACGGTTGCCCGAAGAAGGTGCGTCCGGGACGGCCTTCGCGGTCCGCGGGGGTGGTACGTGACATGGCGGCCAGTCTGCCCCTGGCGGGGTGGGCACGCCCAATCGTCGAACCCCGCTCATGTCTTTGGAGGGTTCCCACGACCCCTTGACGGCACGGGCGACACGGGGTTGTGCGGCCCGCACGGCGTTCCCGCCACTGTCGGCACCGGTGTCTAGCGTGGACGGTGCAACACGGACACCGCAGTTCAGGAGGACTCCGCCCATGGTCGACACCGCACCCGCCCAGCGCACCACCCCCGCCAGCGGCAGCGACACCGCGCCGGACGTCGACGCGAAGAACGCCGCGCAGCACGCCGCGCCGAACGCCGACGCCGCCGGCGACCCGGCAGCGGGCACCCCGACCGCCGGGACGGACACCGACGTCCGCATCGACGTCGAGCTGGTGCAGGAGCTCCTGCTCGGACGCTGGGCCGAGGACCGCCGGATCTCCCGGCGGCTCGCGCTCGACCCCGCGATGCAGAAGATCGAGGGCCAGCCGATCCCCGAGCACCGGGCACGCGTGCTCGAGCAGCTCCGGACCCTGGTCGACGCCGGGGCGATCCAGCGTCCCTACCCCACCGAGTTCGGCGGCCAGGACAACCACGGCGGCAACCTGGCGGCGTTCGAGGAGCTCGTCGTCGCCGACCCGTCGATGCAGATCAAGGCCGGGGTGCAGTGGGGACTGTTCGGGTCCGCCGTGCACCACCTGGGCACCGAGGCGAACCACCGCGAGTTCCTGCCGGGCATCGTCTCGTTCGAGGTCCCCGGCTGCTTCGCGATGACCGAGACCGGCCACGGCTCGGACGTGCAGAGCATCGCCACGACGGCGACGTACGACCCCGCGACCGAGGAGTTCGAGATCCACACGCCGTTCCGCGGTGCGTGGAAGGACTACATCGGCAACGCGGCCCTGCACGGGCACGCCGCCGTCGTGTTCGCGAAGCTCGTGACCGCCGGTGTCGACCACGGCGTGCACGCGTTCTACGTCCCGCTCCGCGACGCCGACGGGGCGTTCCTGCCCGGCGTCAGTGGTGAGGACGACGGCCCCAAGGGCGGACTGAACGGCATCGACAACGGCCGGCTCGCGTTCGACCATGTCCGGGTCCCCCGCACCAACCTGCTGAACCGCTACGGCGACGTCGCCGCGGACGGCACCTACTCGTCACCGATCGCCTCGCCCGGCCGCCGGTTCTTCACGATGCTCGGCACCCTGGTGCAGGGCCGGGTGTCGCTCGACGGCGCCGCGGTCGTCGCCCAGAAGATCGCGCTGCAGATCGCCCTGACCTACGCCATGCAGCGCCGCCAGTTCCCCACCGGTGACGGCACCGAGGGCGTGCTGCTCGACTACGGCCGGCACCAGCGCCGGCTCATCCCGCGCCTGGCGACGGTGTTCGCGCAGTCGTTCGCGCACGAAAAGCTCCTGCGCACCTTCGACGACGTCTTCAGCGGGCGAGAGGACACCCCGGAGCGCCGGGAGGACCTGGAGACCCAGGCCGCGGCGTTCAAGTCGATGTCGACCTGGTCGGCGCTCGACACCCTGCAGGAGGCCCGCGAGGCCTGCGGCGGTGCCGGGTTCCTCGCCGAGAACCGTCTGACCGGGCTCCGCGCCGACCTCGACGTCTACGTGACGTTCGAGGGCGACAACACCGTGCTGCTGCAGCTCGTCGGCAAGCGCCTGCTCACCGAGTTCCGCGCGAAGGCCCCGAAGGACCCGGCGTCCACCGCGAAGTTCGTGGCGGCCGTCGCGGCGTCGAAGCTGGCCGACGCGTCCGGCATCCGTCGCCTCGGCCAGACCGTGGCCGACCGTGGCTCCCTGGCCGCCAGCGTCGCCGACCTGCAGGACCCCCGCACGCAGCGCGAGCTGCTCGCCGGTCGGGTCGACACGATGGTCGCCGAGATCGGCATGCGCCTGGCGTCGGCCGGCAAGGACCGAGCCCGCGCCGCCCGACTGCTGAACCGCTCGCAGCACGAGCTCATCGAGGCGTCGAAGGCGCACGCCGAGCTCATGCAGTGGGACGCCTTCACCGAGGCACTCGACGAGGTCACCGAGGGCGACACCCGACGCGTGCTCGTCTGGCTGCGCGACCTGTTCGCGCTCGGCCTGCTCGAGCAGCACCTGGACTGGTACCTGCTGCACGGTCGGCTCTCGGCGCAGCGTGCCCGTGCGGTGTCGGCGTACATCGACCGGCTCGTCGCCCGGGTCCGGCCGATCGTGCCGCAGCTGATCGAGACCTTCGGGTACGAGCCCGGTCACGTCCGCGCACCGATCGCGCTCGGTGCCGAGCAGGCCCGACAGGACGAGGCCCGCGCCTGGTTCGCCGCCGAGGCCGCCGCCGGCCGGCTGCCCGAACAGGAGAAGAAGCCCCGTCCGTGACGGACGCGCAGCCCCGCCCGTGACGGACGTGCAGCCTCGCCCGTGACGGTCGCGCAGCCGTGACGGGCGTGGCTGCGTCGGGCGGCTAGGAGTCGGTCGGTCCCGACGGAGTCGAGCCGTCCGCGGCAGCCCCGCCACGTGCCCCGAGCGCCGCGCGCAGCTGCGCCTCGGCGTCGTCACCGGCAGCGGCGGCCTCGGCGTTCGCCTCGGCGACCGCACGCACGACCTCTTCGCGCTGGATCTTCACACCGCGCGGGGCGTCGATGCCGATCCGGACGCCGTCGCCCCGGGAGTCGAGCACCGTGATGACGATGTCGTCGCCGACGAGGATCCGCTCGCCGACCTTCCGCGTGAGTACCAGCACCCGTTCAGCCTAGCGACACGACGGGGAGCCCCAGCAGGTCCACCGACCCGGGCGTGGCGGTCTCCCCCGCACCGATCGCCACGACACCGACCACCGGCAGCCGCGAGGCCACCGCGGACACCATCGCGGCCGAGTCCGCGGGCTTCCGCCCGACGTCGACCACGACCCACACCTGGTCGGCCTGCAGCGCGTCGCCGGTCGCCCGGTCGTCCCACGCGGCGACGGCGAGCACGGCGTGACCGTCCCGGACGCCGTCGGCCCGCGCCAGGATCGCGGCACGGCGGTCGGCGGCGTCCGTCGGCCGGAGTGCGTGCCGCACCGCGAAGAGCCCGGCCGCCGCGTCGACGTCGTTCGGCCGCCCGACCAGGAGCACCAGGTCGCCGTCCGCGGACCGCACGGCGGGCGCGGTGGACCGGGCCACCGGAGCAGGCGAGGGCGCGTCGAGGACGCGGGACGGGCCTCCCGACCGGGTCTCGACGACCGGCTGCGCGACGGCCACCGCCTGCGTGTCGACCACCGCCTGCGCGTCGGCGGCGGCCTGGAGGCGCGGGTCGACCCCGGCGGGCACGTCCGGCTCGGCCGGCGCGCGCGTCGGGCGCGGGGCGCTCGGCGTGATCCCGTCCGCCTGGAACCCGTCGAGCACCGACGCGAAGGCGTCGGCCCGCGTCGTCGCGGTGCCGTCGGTGCCGGCGATGCGTGCCTCGGCCGCCTCGGCGTCGGCGAGCAGCGCGGCGATGCCGACGCGCTGCACGGGCGAGTCGGCGATGACGACCCGGGCGGTGGGCTGGTCCCCCGGTTCCGGCACCTCGACGGTGGCCTCGACGTGCGCCTTGCGGAACAGTCCGCCGAAGCCCGGGGTGGTCACGCGTTCGGCCGCGACGATCCGCGCACCCGCGCCGAACTCGGTCCGGACCGCGTCGCGGAGGGACTCGAGCGTGGCGCCGCTACGCTGCAATCGGGTCGGCGGCACGGACCACTCCCACGGTCTCGATGGTGGAGCCCGCGGCGGTGGCCTCCTGGTACGACAGCACCGGGAGCCCGTTCGACTGGGCGGCGACCATGCGGTGCACGGCCGGGCGGAGCTGCGGGGCGCAGACCAGGACGGCGGAGAGCCCCTGGTCCTCCACGGAGCGCACGGCGTCGCGGACGGAGCCCAGGACCTGCTCGATGCGGTGTGCGTCGAGCACGATCTGGCTGCCCTGCTCGGACGGCCGGAGCCCCTCGAGCATCGACTGCTCGAGCATCGGGTCGATCATGATGACGCGCAGGGTGCCGGCGTCGGTGTGCCGGGCGGCGAGGGCCGGTCCGAGGGCCGCACGGGCGGACTCGACGAGCCCCTCGGGGTCGGTCGACACCTTGGCGCGGAGCGTGAGGGCCTCGCAGATCCGGCCGAGGTCGTTGATCGGCACGCGCTCGGCGAGCAGGCCCTGCAGCACCCGCTGCAGTTCGGCCATCGAGAGCATGCCGGGAACGAGCTCCTCGACCGCGGCGGGGTTGACCTGCTTGACGCCCTCGGTCAGGACCTTGACGTCCTCGCGGGTGAGCAGGCGCGCGGCGTTGTCACCGATGACCGCCTGCAGGTGGGTGACGAGCACGGAGACCCGGTCGATCACGGTCGCGCCGGTCATCTCGGCGGCGTGCCGGAGTTCGGCGGGCACCCACTTGCCGGTCAGGCCGAACACCGGCTCGACGGTCGAGGTGCCGGGCAGGCCGTCCAGGTGGTCGCCGAGTGCCAGGACGCTGCGGGCGGGCGCGGTGCCCCGACCGGCCTCGACGCCGGCGATGCGGATGGCGTACGTCGACGGCGGCAGGTCGATCGAGTCGCGGGTGCGGACCGGCGGGACGACGATGCCCATGTCGATCGCGATCTTGCGGCGGAGTGCACGCACCCGGCCGAGCAGGTCGTCGGAGGCGCCGGACACCATGTCGACCAGGTCGGGGGCGAGCAGGATCTCGAGGGCGTGCACGCGCATCTGCTCGAGCAGGTCCTCCGGGGTGTCGCCGGTCGGTGCGGCGGCCGCGAGTGCCTGCTGCTGGGCGGCGTCGGCTTCGGCCCGGGCGGCGTTCCGGCCGATGCGCCAGCCCGTGAAGAGCAGGGTCGCGCCGACGAGCAGGAAGGGCAGGATCGGCATGCCGGGGATGAACCCCATCGCGATCGCGGCGACACCGGCGATCATCAGGGCGTTCCGCGACTGCGACAGCTGCGTCGCGGCCGAGGACCCCATCTCGGACTCCGCACCGGACCGGGTGACGATCATGCCCGTCGAGACCGCCATGAGCAGCGCCGGGATCTGCGTGACCAGGCCGTCACCGATCGTCAGGATGCCGTACTTCGACAGGGCGTCGGTGACGGACAGTCCGTTCTGCAGCATGCCGATCGCGATGCCGCCGATCAGGTTGATGATGATGATCAGGATGCCGGCGATCGCGTCACCCTTGACGAACTTCGACGCACCGTCCATCGCGCCGTAGAAGTCGGCCTCGGCGGACACCGCGGCGCGGCGCTCCTTGGCTTCCTGGTCGGTGATCAGCCCGGCGTTCAGGTCGGCGTCGATCGCCATCTGCTTGCCCGGCATCGCGTCGAGGGTGAAGCGTGCCCCGACCTCGGCGACGCGCTCGGCACCCTTCGTCACCACGACGAACTGGATGACGATGAGGATCAGGAAGATGACCGCGCCGATGATGATCGACCCGGAGACGGCGACATGGCCGAACGCCTGGATGACGTCACCGGCGAAGCCCTCGCCGAGCACCAGCCGGGTGGACGCCACGTTGAGGCCGAGCCGGAACAGCGTCGCGACGAGCAGCAGGGACGGGAACACCGAGAAGTCGAGCGGCTTCTTCACGAAGAGCGTCGTGAGCAGGATCACCAGCGCCAGCAGGATGTTGATGATGATCAGGAAGTCGAGCAGGAACGACGGCACCGGCAGGATCAGCAGCAGGATGATGCCGACGATGAACACCGGGACGACGAGCTTCGGCAGGTCCTTGCGGTTCATGCGGGGAGTCCTTCGGTCTGGTTCTCTGCGGTGCGCGGTGTGCGGAGCCTGCGGGGGCGGAGGTCACCGATCAGGGTGGCGGGGTCGATGACGCTCGCGACCTCGTCCGGGGTGGTCGGCCGCGGCGGCGCGTGCGTGCCGGCCGCGGTACCGCGGGCCTTGAGCGCCATCACGAAGGACAGGACGCGGGCCACCGGGGTGTACAGGTCGACGGGGATCTCGTGCCCGAGCTCGCACGCGGCGTGCAGTGCCCGGGTGAGCGGGACGTCGCGGACGATCGGCACCCGCTCTTCCTCGGCTCGGGCGCGGATCACGTCGGCGACCGGGCCGGCCCCCTTCGCCACCACCCGGGGCGCGGACTTGCCCGGCTCGTACTTGATCGCGACGGCGTAGTGGGTCGGGTTCGTCATCACGACGTCCGCGGTGCCGATGGCCTGGATCATCCGGTTGCGGCTCATCGCGAGCTGACGGGAGCGACGCTGCGACTTCACCAGCGGGTCGCCGTCGCTCCGCTTGTTCTCATCCTTGACCTCGCGCTTGGTCATCATCGTGCGCTTCCGGTTGCGGCGGATCACGACGAACACGTCGAGGGCTGCGAGGACGAGCCCGGCGACGATCGCGGCGCGCAGCAGGGTGCCGGACCCGGCGGCGGCGGCCTCGAGGACGGCCGACAGCGGCAGGGAGCCGCTCGTCATCAGGACCGGCATGAGCCCCTGCACCGCGAACCACAGGACGAGCCCGACGACGGCGGTCTTGAGCAGCGCCTTCGCGCCGTTCCAGAGCGCCTGGGTGCCGAACACGCGCTTCAGTCCGGCGACGGGATCGAAGTGGTCGGGCTGCGGCGTCATCTTGCGGAAGTGCACCCCGCCCTGGGTGACGGCGGCGGCGAGCACCGCGACCGCGACGACCGCGAGCATCGGGCCGAGGGTCGCACCCATCGAACCGAGGGCGTCGGCGAGCAGGGCCTGCACGGCACCGAGCTCGGGGTCCTCGATGACCCGCTGCACGGCGAGCAGCTGGTCCTGTCCGGCGGCCGCGGCGTTGCCGATCGCGGCCGGGATCATGAGCGCCGCGACGGCGATCCCGATCCACGCGCCGAGGTCCTGCGAGCGGCCGATCTGGCCCTTCTCGTGGACCTCGCGCATCCGCTGCTGGGTTGCTTGTTCGGAACGTTCTCCGCTGTCGGACACGTCGTCACCCCCGTCCCGTGATCGCCTCGACGGCGTCGCCGGTCAGCGACGACACCACCGAGGGCAGGGCCATGAAGAGCGCGCCGGCGAACAGGACGGTCAGGCCGATCTTGATCGGGAAGCCCATCTGGAACGCGTTGAGCGCCGGTGCCACGCGGGTCAGCAGCCCGAGGCCGACGTCGGCCAGGAACAGCACGACGACGAGCGGTCCGGCGATCTGCAGGGTGGCGAGGAACATCTGCGACATCGCCGTCACGAGCATCGACGCGAGCCCGTCGACCGCGAAGGTACCGGTGAGCGGCACGGCGTCGAACGACCGCACCAGACCGCCGACGATGAGCTGGTAGCCGCCCGAGGTGAAGAGCAGCGCGAGCGCGGTCATCTGGAACAGGCGGGTGAACTGGGCGCCGTTGACCTGGGACTGCGGGTCGAACGCCTGCGCGAGCGTGAACCCGCCGAACAGGTCGATGAGCGCACCCGCCGACTGCACGGCGGCGAACACCAGGAACACCAGGAACCCGAGGGACAGCCCGACGACGAGCTGGGTGAGCAGGGCGAGCAGGAACGGCCCCGTGTCGAGCGACTCGTAGCCGACGGCGACACGCGGGGCGACGCCGATGGCGAGCCCCAGCCCGAGGATCACCTTGACCGTGCCGGGGAACGCCCGGTACGAGAACGGCGGCGCGATGACGAAGAACGCGACGAGCCGGACGCCGGCGAGCATGGTCGCCTCCAGACGGTCGGCGTCGATGCTGAGCTCCATCAACCGGCCCCGAGCAGCTTCGGGATCATGTCGAAGGCGACGTGCGTGAACGCGATCATCTCCGAGATCATCCAGTTGCCGCAGACCACCAGGGCGATCGCGACGGCGACGGCCTTCGGCACGAACGAGAGCGTGACCTCCTGGATCTGCGTCACCGACTGGAACAGCGAGATCGCGAAGCCGACGACGAGCGAGGTGATGAGCACCGGGGCGGCGAGCTTGCCGGACACCAGGAGCGCCTGGAGCACGAGGTCGATGACTGCCTGCTGGTTCATGCGTGCCCCCTAGACAACGTGGTAGCTCTCGATGAGCGACGTGATGATGAGGCCCCAGCCGTCGACCAGCACGAAGAGCAGGATCTTGAACGGCAGCGAGATCATGACCGGCGGGAGCATCATCATGCCCATCGACATCAGGGCCGCGGAGACGACGAGGTCGATCACCAGGAACGGGATGAAGATGACGAACCCGATGATGAACGCGCTGCGGAGCTCCGAGATGATGAACGCCGGGATCACCGTCGTCATCGGCACGTCCGCCATCGACTTCGGGTTGTCGAGCCCGGCGGCGCGGGTGATCAGGGCGACGTCCTCGTCGCGGGTCTGGTGGAGCATGAAGGTCCGCAGGGGCTTCGTGCCGATCTCGACGGCCTGGTTGAAGTCGAGGTGCCCGGCCAGGTAGGGCTGCAGGGCGTCGTCGTTGATGTGCCCGAGCACCGGTGCCATCACGAACAGCGACAGGAACAGCGCCAGTCCGGCGATCACCTGGTTCGGCGGGATCGACTGCAGCCCGAGCGCGTTCCGGGTCATCGCGAGCACGACGAAGATCTTCGTGAACGAGGTCATCATGAGCATCAGCGCGGGTGCGACGCTCAGCAGCGTGATGCCGATGAGCGTCACCACGGCCGACGACGGGGTGCCGTCCGGGCCGTTCACGCTGACGCTGAAGTCACCGGTCGCGGGGGCGGTCGGGGTCGCCGGGGCGGTGGGTTCGACGACACCGGCGGCGTGCGCACCGGTCGTCGTGAGCATCAGGAACCCGGCCACGACCGCCAGGCCGAGCAGGACGAGGGCGACGAGTCGACCCGACCGTGCCAGCCGGTGCGGCCCTGCCGCCCTCACCCGGCCCGCCGGTTCCGCAGCGCAGCGGCGGCCTGGCGCCAGGTGTCGACCGACAGGATCGAGCCCTGCAGCTGCTGCGCGCTCGGCACGGCGCGCTGCGGGCGACGGTTGCGCGGGCGCATCGGCAGCGGCGCGACGGCGCTGGTCGCGTCGGTCGTGCGGGTCACGTCGTCTGTGTCTGCCGGGAGGCCCGTGGTGGCGTCCGACTGCTGCGCGAGTTCCCGACCGAACGCGTCGGCCGACGGGGCGGGACGCACGGGCAGCGCCACCGGTCCGGTCACGATGGTGAGTTCCGGCGCGGGCGCCTGCCCGCTGGTGAGCAGGTTGACCCCGTGCTCGGACACGCCGAGCACGAGCCGCTCCCCCTCGACGTCGACCACGACGACGCTCGCCTTGCCACCGATGCCCTGCCGACCGACGACCTCGACGGTCGCGGCACGACGGCCCGACGGCTTGCCCGAGAAGCGCTTGCGGCTCGCGCGGTGCAGCACCCACATGAGGGCGAGCACGACGCCGAGCGAGAGCGCGACGCGGAGGGTGACGACGAGGGTGTCCACGCGCGGGTCAGACCGTTTCGGCGACGTCGAGGATGCGGGTGATCCGGACCGCGTAGTCCTGGTCGACGACGACGACCTCGCCGTGCGCGATGAGGCGGCCGTTCAGCAGGACGTCGGCGGGGGCACCGGCACTGCGGTCGAGCTCGACGACGGCGCCGGGCTCCATGCCGAGCACGTCGCGGACCGACATCCGGGTGCGGCCGATCTCGACCGTCAGGGTCATCTCGACGTTGTTGATCCGGCCGAGGTTGCCGGCGGGCAGGTTCGCCACGACGGGCGCCGACACCGTGCCGTTCTCGCGGATCCGGATGCCGAACCACCCGGCGGGCAGGCCACCGGCGGCCAGTTCGAACACGACCGTGTCCGGGTCGGCCAGCAGCGACGCGGCCGACTCGCGGTTCGCCTCGCCGAGCACCCCGACGCCGAGGACCCCGGCCGCGGCCTCGAGCGACGGACGCAGGACGTCCGTGACGGCCACGATGCCGTGGTCGGTGCCTCCGGCGGCCGTGATCGACTCGAGGTCGGTGAGCACGAGCGCCAGGTCGGCCGACAGGCCGCCGACGAACGAGGCGACCACGGCGTCCGTCGCCGCGTCGAGCACGACCGGTGTCGCGCCTCCAGGCAGCAGCACCGCGGTCAAGGGGGCGGCCGTCGGGAGCTGCGCCGCGAGCGACTCGGCCGCTGCGGTGTGGAGGGTGGTCGTTTCGGTCATCAGTGCTGCTCCGTGCTCGTGGTGGTGACGACGATGCCGGCGAGGCGCGAGCCGTTCGCGCCGACCGCGGCGGTGCCGACGGGTTCGCCGTCGACCGCGATGGTGAGGGGCCGGTGCTGCGGGTGCGGCAGCGGCAGGACGTCGCCGACGGCGAGCCGCAGGACCTGCGTCGGCAGGACCGCGGCCGGGGCGAAGCGCAGGCTGACGCCCACGGGCACGCTCTCGAGCTGCGCGTCGAGCAGGGCTCGGGCGTCGGCGGGCGACACGTGCGCGGCGGCCTCGCCGAGCTGCGGCAGGACGGCCTCGGCCGGCAGGGCCAGCGTGCCGGGCGCGATGCGGTCGCCGACCCGGATCGAGAACGAGGCGACGATCATCAGGTCGCCCTTCTGCGCGGCCTGGGCGAACTGGCTGTTGAACTGGAACCCGCCGACCGTGACGTCCTGCGCGAGCAGCCCGCCGAACGAGTAGCGGAGGTCGTCGAGGGCGTCCTCGACGATCTTGCGGACCAGGGCCTGCTCGATGGGCGTGAAGGTGCGGTCCGGCGTCGGCAGCGGCTTCGACGCGCCCAGCGCGTGCGACACCCACGTCAGCGCGGCGTCGAGCGGGACCTGCAGCACGCCCTTCGGGGTCAGGCCGGTGATCGGCAGCAGCACCATGCCGGTGAGCGCGGGCAGCGACGCGGCGTACTCGTCGTACGTCGTCATCTCCACCTGCTCGCAGGTGACCTGGCTGACCGCGCGGACCTTCGCCGTCAGCTGCGTGCCCCACTGGCGCGCGAACGTCTCGAAGGCGAGCTCGAGGACCCGGGCGTGCTCACGGGCCAGCGTCGACGGGCGCGCGAAGTCGTACACCTCGGGCGCTGGCAGGGTCTCGGTCACGGGTGCGTCTATCGGTCACCTGTGGGGCACCCGTCAGTGCTGTACCCCGTAGTGGGGCGGTGGCGGCAGCGCTGGTGCGCTCCGCGCGGTGTGCGTCCCAGCCCTGCTGCGCTGCGTGTCTCAGCCCTGCTGCGCTGCGTGTCTCAGTCCCGCTGCGCTGCGTGTCTCAGCCCGGCTGTGCTCCGTCCTGCGCCTTGGCCAGCGCTGGCATGAGAGCGCTGACGTCCTGGTCGGCGTTCGACAGGACCACGATGTCGACCCGCCGGTTCAGGGCGAGGTCCCGGTCCGTGCCGCCCTTCGCCAGCGGTCGGCTCGACCCGAACCCGACGCTCTGCACGTGGTCGCCGGGCATCCCGCCCCGCTCGACCAGGTCGCGCAGGACCCCGGTCGCCCGTGCTGCGCTGAGCTCCCAGTTGGTGGCGTACGGCGCGGTCGAGTTCCGCTGGTCGGCGTGCCCCTCGACGCTGACGTTGTGGGCAGAGGTCTTCAGCACCGGCGCGATGGCGTCCATGATCGACCGCGCCTGGTCGGACAGGTCCGCGCTGTTCGTGCCGAAGTACGTCTCGCTGCCGATCAACCGGACGATCAGGCCGCGGGCGTCCACGGTGAACTGGACGTTCTCGGTCTGGCCCGCCTTCGCCAGGTTGCGCTGGATCGCACGCTCGAGCTTCGTCAGGTCGTCGAGCTCGCGCTTCGCCTCGGCGAGGTCCTGCTTGCTCGCCGTCGTCGGCACCACCGTCGACGCGGGGTCGACGTTGGTGTCCTTCGTGCCGGACGACGCGGTCGAGTGGTCGGCCTGGGACTTGTCCGTCGAGTAGCCGGAGCCGTCCTCGACCTGGTCCTTCGTCACGACGGTGCCGCTCGCGGTGTCGATCTTCTGCGAGTCGACCTCGCCGAAGCCGGTGGCGAGCGACTGCTTCAGCTGGATGTACTTCTCCTGGTCGACGGTGGACATCGCGAAGAGCACGAGGAACATGCACATCAGCACCGTGATCATGTCCATGTACGACGCCATCCAGCGCTCGTCGGGGTGCTCGGCCTCGTCGTGGGACTTCTTCGCGCGACCGCGGCCGCGGCCCCGGGGGTTGGCGCTCACGGTCAGGCCGCCAGCTGCTGGTCGTCGGCCGCGTCGGCCTTCTTGCCGGCCTTGCCGGGCTTGCCACCCGTGTCGGCGCGGGCGGCGGGCGGGACCATGGCCTTCAGCCGCTCACCGAGCAGACGGGGCTGGCTGCCGGCCTGCACCGCGAGCAGCCCCTCCATCAGGAGCGTCTGGCGGTCCGACTCGAGCTGGGCGAGCTTGCGCAGCTTGCCGCCGATCGGCAGCCACATGAAGTTCGCGGTCAGCAGGCCCCACAGGGTGGCGACGAACGCGCTGGCGATCAGCGGTCCGAGCTCGTCCGGCTTGCCGAGGTTCGCGAGCACGTGGGTCAGCGAGACCACGGTGCCGATGATGCCGACGGTCGGGGCGAAGCCGCCGAGGCCCATGAAGAACGCACTCGCGCTCCGGGTCGGGGCTGCGTTCGACTCGATCTCGTCCTCGAGCAGGATCCGCAGCTCGTCACCGTCGGTGCCGTCCGCGATGTTCTGCAGCGCCTTCTTCATGAACGGGTCGTCGTGCTTGTCGGCCTCCTGCTCGAGGGCGAGCAGGCCGTTGGCGCGGGCGGTCTCGGCGAGCCCGACGACGTCGTCGATGACCGACGCCGGCGGGGTGACCTTGCCGGTGAACGCCTTCGGCACGGCCTTGAAGCTGGCGATCGCGTCCTTGAGCGTGGTACTGGCGATGCCGCAGCCGATGGTGGCACCGAACACGAGCAGCATCGGGGCGGGCAGGAAGAGTCCACCGAGCTCGACGTGCTCCATCTGGACCATGCCGAACAGGGCGCCGAAGGCGAGCAGGATGCCGACGATCGTTGCGATGTCCACGTCAGCGACCCCCGTCCAGCGCGCGGCCGTGCTGCGTGGAGCGGAGCGCGGCGACCGGGGCGAGCGTCGGCAGCGGGCCGGTGTTCGTGCTCGAGCGGGGGGCCTGGTCGGTGCCGTAGGCCATCCCGACGATGCGTGCCCGGTACGCGGCGATCAGGTCGATGACGTCGGCCATCGACTCCCGCACGATGTACTTCGCACCGTCGACCATGATGAGCGTCGTGTCCGGCGTCTCCTGGATGCGCTCCACGAGATCGGGGTTCACAGCGAATCCGCTGCCGTTCAGTCGTGTGACGACGATCATGGCCCGTCCTGGTTCTCGATCGTCCCGCCGCCGTCCGTGGGGCGGGATGCGGGCCCGTCCGTGGGCCTGCACGGAGGACTATCGGCGGGTGCGACGGGTGCGTTAGCGACGCGTTCTGGCCGTCTCAGGTGATCCCCAGGAAATCGCTGCATCCGATCGGGGTGCTCCGGCGGTAGTGGGGGTACGACGTCGAGGACGACGTCGTCCGCACCGGCCCGGACAGGCCCGAAGGAGACACGTCATGCGCAAGACACTCGCCACCGGCCTCAGCGCCGGTGTCCTGTTCGCCGCCGCTGCGGCCGTACTGCCCGCGACCGCTGCGACCGCCGCCACCGGCGAGGCGACGCTCTCGGTCCTCCATGCCGTCCCCGACGTCACCGTCGACGTGTACCTCGACGGCGAACGGGCCATCGACGACTTCACCCCGGGCACCCTCGCCGGCCCGATGATGGTGCCGGCCGGTGCACACCAGCTCGCGATCACCGCCTCGGACGCCACCGACGCGTCGAAGCCGATCATCGGCCCGGCGGACGTCTCGTTCGACGCCGGCGGCAACTACACCGCCGTCGCCCACGACGCCACGGACGGGTCGCCGACCGCCACGGTGTTCACCAACGACACCTCGGCCGTCGCCGCCGGCCAAGGGCGCCTGGTCGTCCGGCACGTCGCCGCAGCACCGGCCGTCGACGTCCTCGCCGGTGGGAAGGCCGTCGTGTCGAACCTGTCGAACCCCGACGAGCAGGCACTCGAACTGCCGGCCGGCACCGTGTCGGCGACCGTCGCCGCCACCGGGACCACCGACCCCGTGATCGGCCCGGCGGACGTCGCGGTCACCGCGGGCTCGTCGACCATCGTCTACGCCTGGGGCAGCCTGGACGACGACAACCTCGCCCTCGCCACGCAGACGATCGCGGACCTCGGTGGCACGCCGAACGGCGTCCCCGCCGGGAACGCCGGTCTCGTGGCCACGAACGACCAGGACCCCCTGCCCCTGGTCGGCGCAGCGGCGGCCGCACTGGCCGCCGCTGCCGCGATCGGGGCCGTGGTGCTCCGCCGCCGGCACGCAGCGACCCGCCGCTGAACGTGCCACGCCCCGTCGTGCGGTCCGCCACGGTGACGCTCGTCGTCGCCGTGGCGGCCGCCGCCCTGACCGGGTGCTCGTCGGCCGGGACCACCCCCGGCGGGCAGCCGTCCGTCCTGCCGACCACCACCCCCTCACCGGTCCCGTCGGCGTTCTCGACCGAGGTCCCGCAGCAGGCCGCCACGATCCCCCCGGTCCGGGACGCCCCCGCCCCCACCACCATCACGGTCGACCACGCCGGCATCCGCGCGCCGATCCGCCCCGAGGGGGTCGACGAGGACGGCGCCATGGCGCTCCCGCCCGACCCGGCCACCGCGGGTTGGTACCGGTTCGGTGCCGCACCGTCGTCCACCGAGGGCACCGTCGTCATCGCGGCCCACGTCGACGCGGTCGGCTACGGCATCGGCCCGTTCTCCCGGCTCGGCGACGCCCCGACCGGCACCCGGGTCACCCTGACCGACGCGGACGGTGCCGAGACCGCGTGGCGCATCGACTCCGTCAGCATGCTCGAGAAGCAGGGACTCCCCTGGGGCGAGGTGTTCCGTGACGACGGACCACGACGGCTCGTCCTGGTGACCTGCGGCGGGACGTTCGACGCAGCCACCGGACACTACGAGAGCAACCTCATCGTCACCGCGGTCCCGGCCTGACCGTGGCGACGATCCGCCCCCTACGATCGGATCGTGGTCGACGACGACCGCGCCAGCGACAGGAAGACGTGACGACCATCCTCCCGGACGACAGCGAGCTCTCGGACGCGTTCCGCGCCGGGGGCGAGCACGCCCTGCGAGCCGTCTACGAACGGTGGTCGTCGCTCGTGTACTCGCTGGCCCTGCGCGCCCTGGCCGACCCGGCCGCCGCGGAGGACGTCACGCAGCAGGTCTTCGTGAAGGCCTGGCAGCGCAGCACGAGCTACGACCCCGGCCGCGCCCCGCTCGGCGCGTGGCTGGTCGGCATCACCCGGAACTGCATCGCCGACGCGCAGAACGAGCGCCGACGGCACGCCAGCGCCGCCGACCCGGACGTGGTCGAGGAGACCACCCCGGCGCCGGAACCGGCCTTCGACCTGGCCGAACGCGCCCTGGTCGCCGGCGAGCTCGAGCGGCTCGACGAGGTCCCACGGCGCGTGATGCGACTGGCGTTCTACGACGACCTCAGCCATCGTGAGATTGCCGAACGGCTCGAACTGCCGCTGGGCACCGTCAAGAGCCACATCCACCGAAGTCTGGCTCGGCTCCGAACACGTCTGGAGGTGATCGAATGAAGCACGTCGACGACGAGACGCTGGCGATGCTCGCGGTCTCCGACCAGGTCGCCGCGGACGACGTCGCCGAGCACCTGGCGTCCTGTGACCGGTGCCGCGACGAGGTGGCCGCGCTGCAGCGGGTCGCCGCGGTGACCCGGGCGTCCGAGGACGTCACGCTGGCCGCGCCCCCGGAGCACGTGTGGGACCGGATCGCGGCCGAGATCGCCCGGACGCCGCAGCAGAGTGCGGCGCCGGCGACCGACCCCGGACGAGCGGCCGAACGCGCATCCGTCGCCACGCCGTCCGACGCGCAGCACCTCGCCGTGGCCCGCCGACCCCGATCCCGTCCGCGTCGTCGCCGTGTCCTGGCGCTGGTGATCGCCGGCGTCGGCGTGCTCGCCGTCGTCCTCGGCATCGGTGTGGCGTCGGGGGTCGTCCCCGGACTCCCCCGCGGCGACACCGAGACCGTCCTGGCGAACACCGAGCTCGCAGCGCTGCCCGGTTGGTCGGGGACGACCGGCCGCGCCGAACTCGAACGTGACCAGGACGGCCGGGTGACCCTGCTCGTCGACCTGCACGGAGAGCGCGGTCGCTCCGGCACCGGTCCGCTGCGCGAGGTCTGGATGATGCGGTCGGACCTCGGCGGACTGGTGAGCGTCGGCTACCTCGACGGCGACCAGGGCCGCTTCACGGTGCCCGACGGCGTCGACACCGCGGAGTTCCCGGTCGTGGACGTCTCGGCCGAGGCCGACGACGGTGATCCGGCGCACTCCGGTGACTCGATCGTCCGGGGCACCCTGACCGATCCCTGAGCAGTGCGGGGCACTGGTGTCCGTGAGCGGGACAACGGTGCGCGCGGCCACGCGGAATCGTACGGGTGGGACTGCTCAACAGACGGCGTTGATTGGTGCCCCGCCTGTCGTGCAGCGCAGGCAGCACTCGACTCCTAGACCGCCGGCTCGGTCAATCGTGCCGTCGCTCGTCCTGCACCAGCCCGATCAGCGCGAGGGTACGCTGCAGCGCAGCCTCGGCTCAGAACCCGCCCGCGGAGTGATCGAGGAGGTCCTGGATGGGGACAGCGCACTCCTCTGGCCCCGGCGGATCGAGCCGGGACTAGGGAGAAACACCTCCCCGGCTCGACCCGTACCTGCGTGCCGACGACGTGTCGATAGGCGATCTGCTAGCGCATGTGCTGTCGGCGCCTCAGAGTGCACGTACCGCGGTGCCGGCAGCGGAGAGCCCGTCGGTGATCACCCTGCCGACACGCCCCGTCGCGCCTGCGATGGCAACGAGCCCCGGTCCTGATACTTCGGTCATGTCGATGTCTGCCTTCTCTTGGTGACTGCGGCTCGGGCGGGCGCTTCGCGCTCCTGGGCGCCCGGCATGAGCGGTGGTCGAGGTGCGGTTCAGCCGTTCGCTCGGACGGAGAACTCCTTCGAGGACTCCCACTCCGCCAGTCGGGCGGCGTAGACCTGGGGGACGACAACGGTGGGTGCGGCGCCGAAGAAGACGCGGAGCGGCGGGGTCGGGTTGTCGACGAGCTCCAACATGGCTGCGCCGACGGCCTCGGGCTTGCCCAGCCACTCGACCGGTCGGTTGCTTTCGGCCGCCTCGGCTGCGCGGTGGGCGTCCTCGTACGCCGAGTTCGGGGTGGCGTTGACAGCGCTCGACCCTGCCCAGTCGGTGCCGTACTGCCCCGGTTCGACCAGGGTGACGTTGATCCCGAACGGGGCTACTTCCTGGGCGAGGGCGTCCGAGAGGCCCTCGAGTGCCCACTTGGAGGCGTTGTACCCGCCGAGGCCGGGGAACGCGATGACCCCGCCGATGGTGGAGATCTGCACGATGTGGCCGCTTCCCTGAGCGCGCAGGACGGGCAGCGCCGCCCGCGTGACGTTGAACGCGCCGAAGAAGTTGACGTCGAACTGCTGGCGGAGTTCGGTTTCGCTGAGTTCCTCGACCATCCCGAACAGGCCGTACCCGGCGTTGTTCACGACGACGTCGAGCGTGCCGAAGCGTTCGGCCGCCGCATCGACCGCCGCGTGGACGGCGGCGGCGTCGGTGACGTCGAGTGCGATGGCGAAGAGGCGGTCGCCGTGGGTGGCGGCGAGGTCGTTGAGTGCGGCGAGGTCCCGAGCGGTCGCTGCGACGCGGTCGCCGCGTTCGAGGGCGGCAACCGTGAACTGCCGGCCGAAGCCGCGGCCGGCGCCAGTGATGAACCAGGTCTTGGAGGCCATGCGTTTGTTCCGATCTGCTGTGTCTGCGGAGTTGTGTTGCGGGGTGACAAGTTGGAGCGGACTCAACTGGTTGACGAGTTCGTGTCGGTTCGGCTGATGGTCCTGTCTCGGTGTGCACGGACGCGGGCCGCGTTGCCGCAGCGGGCCGACGAGTGCCACTTGCCGGCCCCGTTCTTGGACTGATCGAAGAACGCGACCTGGCAGTCCGGGTTCGCGCACAACTTGAGCCGCGAGAGCGCACCCGTGGCGCGCCCTTCGAGCAGCGCGACTGCGACCTTCGCCTCGATGAAGTCACCGCCGTCGTGCGGCACGGTGATGCCGTCGTCGTCGAGGCGCAGGCGGAGGGCGAGATCCACTGGCTGATGGTGTTCCGCGGGCCCGTCACCGAGCAGTCGCCTGAGGGCTGTCCGTAGGCGACGCAGGCGTTCGAGGGAGTCAACGTCGACGCCGGCCCCGGTGCCGATCGACGCCAGCCAGGTCGTTGCGCTGTCGGTGGATCCCAGGAGGTCAGCCCCGGGGCCGACGCTGACGGTGTTGACGAGGTCCTGCAGGAGCGCGAGGTCACCCGGTGCGGGGTTCGCCTCGTACCGGGTCGTCGCGGTGCCCTCGAGCATCAAGCCGCTCCCCCCAGGAGGGTGAGACCACCGAACCAGACAGGGCTGAGATTGAGGTGGTGAGGGTAGCGGGTGGTCATCTCCTGCAGGAACCGCTCCGGGGTGACACCGTCATCGAGCAGCGCCATGACGTCGCGCAGGTACATCCGGGTTTCGGCGATGGTTTCGGGGCTGTCCGCCAGTGCCCGGTTCTTGTGGCCTGCCACGACGTGATGGGCTCCGAGTGCTTCGATGACGTCGAGCGCTGCGAGCCAGTGCTCGAAGCCGCCACCAGGCCCCTCCAGGAGGTACTGGTGCACCCCGTTGTAGACGCTGTCGCCAGCGACGACGAGGTCCAAGTCCGGGACGTGGAGCACTGTGGTGCCGTCGGTGTCGGTGTGTCCGACCTCGATGGGGAGCAGCCGATGACCTTCGAGGTCGAACCCGTCGGGGCCAACCTCTTCCGCGATGACAGGTGCCTCCGGGATCAGCCCCGGGAAGATCTGGTCCCACAGCTGTTCGCGGCCCGTTGTCGCCTCCTGGTGCATCATCGCGATCGTCTGCTTCGTCGCGACCACCGTCGCCGACGGGAACCGCTCCACCAGGGCGTGTCCACCGAACCAATGGTCACCGTGGCCGTGGGTTGCGTAGATGGACGTCAGTGTCTTGCCGGACGCTTCGACCCAATCACCGACCGCCTTGATCTGCTCGTGGGTGAACGGTGCGTCAACGAGCACCGCGTGCTCCGCCCCGGAGATCAGGACCGTGCTGCCTGGGTTCCACACCAGAGGGCGGCCGTCAGGCAGCCGTGCGTCACCAGCCCACTCCGGTCCGTCGGTCACGAGAACGTCGTAGCTCAATTCACTCATGCGACTCACTGTAACGTACAAAACGGTTTTGCTCGTTACAGAACCTCAAGGAGTTCGATGCTGCCGTTCGGTTCGGCTCGGCTCGGCACGCACCCGCCCGCGCACCCCCATCGGTCAGGCTGATCGCGGGGCTGCCACAACAGGCCTCACTCACTGAGCATGCCCTCATCGAGCAGGACCCACTTTTCGACATACGGTCGTATGGCGTGATGCGACCGCAGGACCGCGGCCATGCGACCGCGGGCGCTTCGGAACCGAGCGCCGTCAAGACACGACTCGCCGGCGAGGAGCCCCGTGAACCTGTACTTCCGACTTCTTCTGGTGCTCTTCGGACAGCGCTTCCGACGAGGCCTCAACATCCACGAGACCGACACCACCATCTTCCGCGTGACCGTCGGGGACCTCGATGTGTACGGCCACATGAACAACGGCCGCTACCTCACGATCATGGATCTCGGCAGACTGCGGTGGCTCCGACGCACCGGGATCTTCGGTCGCACCCGGGCCAGAGGTTGGGCAGCGGTCGTGGCGCAGCAAACGGTGACCTACCGGAGGCCCCTCCGAGTCGGCCAGCGCTTCGAACTCCGCACGAGGTACCTCGGTTCCGACGATCACGGCAGCTACACCGAGCAGACCTTCGTTCGACGCGGAAACCTGCACGCGCACGCCGTCGTGCGGACGAAGTTCTTGACGCGACACGACGGCCCCGTCGTGACCGACGATCTCCGCGCTCTCCTCGACGGGGACGATCTCGTTGTGCCCGGCTGGGTCGCTGACTGGTCCGCTTCCGCTCGCAGCGCCGCGGCCGATTCGCCGTCGTGAGCCCGGCGGCAGCGTGACACAGATCCCGCTCAGGACCGCGGGGTGTCAGTCGCCGGACGGCCGATCGACGATGGCGTCGGCGTGCTCGACTATCCAGTCCATGAGGGGAACGAGTCGAGCTGCCAGTTCGCTACCGCTGTCGGTGAGCGAGTAGTCCACCCGAGGCGGGATCGTGGGCTGCGCGACCCGGTTCACGATCCCGTCGTGCTCCAGCGTCCGCAGAGTCGAGGCGAGCATCTTCTCGCTGATCCCCTCGATGGTGCGTCGAAGTTCCCCCCAGCGCATGCTGCCCGGCTCGAGCGCGAGGAGCACGAGGACACCCCACCGACTCGTGACGTGGGTGAGCACGACTCGCGTAGGACACGCCGCTGGGAAGCGCGCGAACGCATCCGGATCCTGCACGGGCGGTGCAGGGGCCTCCACGATTCCGACATCCATGTAAGTACCTTACAAAAAGGTGCGTACCTCCGTACAGGAGAGTTTCCTGCGATGCTGCGATCACCCGCTGAAGATCGCAGAAGGAGACCTCGTGTCCATCATCGTCACCGCCGCTTCCGGCCAGCTCGGCCGCCTCGTCGTCGAAGCTCTCATCGAACGCGGGGCCGACCCCGAGTCGGTCATCGCGACCTCACGCAACATCACTCGCCTCGCAGACCTCGCGACACTGGGCGTCCGGACCGCCGTGCTCGACTACACCCGTCCGAGCACGATCGCTGACGTCATCGGTGCCGGCGACGTCGTCGTCCTGATCTCGAGCGATGCCGTCGGGCAGCGCGTCGCCCAGCACACTGCGGTGATCGACGCCTCCGCAGCGGCCGGCGCCAGCAGGATCATCTACACGAGCGTCCTGGACGCTGGTCGCTCGGAGTTGATCCTCGCTCCCGAGCACAAGGCCACGGAGGAGGCCATCGCCGCATCCGGCGTCCCCGCCACCATCCTCCGCAACGGTTGGTACACCGAGAACTACGCGACCACGCTCGACATCGCACGGCAGTCGGGTGTGATCACGGCGAGTGTCGGAGACGGCCGCGTCGCCAGCGCCAGCCGACGCGACTTCGCTGAAGCAGCCGCGGTCGTCGCGCTCGATGACGAGACCGCCGGGCGTGTGTTCGAACTCTCCGGCGATTACGCATGGACCCATGCCGAGCTCGCCGATGCCCTCACCGACGTGATCGGTTCACCGGTGCACTACCAGGCCCTCAGCACGGACGAACACGCTGTCTCCCTCCGGGGAGCGGGGCTCGACGAGGGCACAGTCGCGTTCTTGGTGGCCCTCGACGCGGGCATCCGCGACGGTCTCCTCGCCCACACCAGCGGGGAGCTCAAGGCTCTCATCGGCCGACCGACCACCCCGCTCGCCGAGGGCCTCGCAGCCATCGCGGCGCAGTGACCCGCATCCAGTCCCGTCAACCACACACGAGCAGGAGCACAACCATGACCAACGACCTGATCACGCGCACACGAAGCAGCCGCATCGCCCGCGGCGCGGCGGCCGTCGCCGGAGCCGCCCTCCTCACCGGTCTCGTCGTGTCCACGCCGGCAGCGGCCGCTCCCGCAACCCAACCGAAGCCGACCGTGACGGTCGCCGGGAACCGGCAGAACACCAACACGGAACACCGCAACGCCTGCATCGTCCGGACGCTCATCACCCGGACCTTCACCGATCCTGACAGCAGATCCTCCCGGCAGGTCGCGGCACGGTTCGTGTCCCCGAGCGCAGTCACGCACGGCGCAGCAACCACTGCCGGACCGAAGGGTGTCCTTGCCCAGTTCTCGGCGGACCGTACCCGCATCCCTGGTGCTCGAGCAGTGATCAAGCGCACCGCAGCAGACGGCAACCTCGTCGCCGTGCACTGGCAGATCGCACCAGACCCGCGCAACGAACGACGCGGTGATGCCGCCGTCGACCTGTTCCGCCTCCAGCACGGACGGATCGTCGAGCACTGGTCGCTCGAGCAGCCCATCCCGACGGGCACCCCCGCAAGCGGGAACACGAACACCATGTTCAGCGACCTGTACCGGCCGGCACGTCCGACCACCGCGCCGTCGGAACGTCAGGAAGAACGCAACCGCGTCCTCGCGGTGTCGGCGTACAACACACTCTTCCGAGACCACGACGCGTCCGTCCTCGACCGCGCCTTCGACCCCGCGTACTTGCAGCACAACACCGTCGCTCCGAACGGGACAGCAGCCCTCAAGCAACTGTTCGGGAGCGGCGCCCAGTTCCCGGCGCAGCAGTCCGTCATCTCGCTCTCCGACGGTGACATCGTCTGGACCTTCTCCCGCGCGGTCGGGGCGAAGCCCGGCGACCCGCTCCTCGCTGCCGACCTGTTCCGCGTCGACGGTGGCCTCATCCGAGAGCACTGGGATGTCGTCCCCACCAGCTGACCACCGCCCGGGAGGCAGAACCTGCCACCGCGACGAGTTGCCTATGACGACTGCAACCAGTCGGCAAGACGGGGTCTCATCAGCCGATCGCCTACCGGGACAGCGGAGCTAAGGGTGATTCGCTGAGTGCCGTGACGGCCCCCGAAGTGATCCTCGTTCACGGCTTCTACCACCAGCCGCAGCACATGCAGCCACTCCGGGCAGCTCTCGAAGAGCAGGGCGCGATCGTGCACATTCCTCGCCTGCACCGAGGGTCTCTCATCAGCTCCGTCAGCGCAGGATGCCGAGCGCCCGGGCCTCGGACACCGCAGCGGTCCGGGAGCCGACGCCGAGCTTGGAGAACACGTGGACCAGGTGTGACTTCACGGTGGCGTCGGTGATGTGCAGGCGTGCCGCAACATCGACGTTCGAGGCACCCTCGGCGACGAGCCGGAGGACCTCGATCTCGCGAGCGGACAGGCTGACCCGTGGCGCACGCATCCGTGCCATCAGGCGGCTGGCGACCGCCGGTGCGAGGGCGCTCTCACCGGCGGCTGCGGCGCGCACCGCGGCGAGCAGTTCGTCGGGCGGCGTGTCCTTGAGCAGGTACCCGCTGGCCCCCGCTTCGACAGCGCCCAGGATGTCGCCGTCGCTGTCGTAGTTGGTGAGGACGAGGACGTACGGCGCGGCGTCGGTCGACCGGATCTGCCGGGTGGCGTCGGCACCGGTGCGGTCCTGCCCGAACTGCAGGTCCATCAGCACGAGGTCGGGGTCCAGGGACGCTACGAGCGCTGCGGCTTCGTCGGGTGTCGCGGCCTCCCCGACGACGTCGATGTCGACGGCCCCGTCGAGGAGTGCGCGCAGGCCGGCGCGGACGACGGGGTGGTCATCCGCGATGACGAGTCGGATCACGGGCGACCGACCTCCACGGTGGCGGTGATGGTCGTGCCGTCCCCGGGTGCGCTGTCGATGGTGAGACGGCCACCCAGCTGGTCGACACGTTCACCCATCGCGCGGAGACCGAACGCGTCGGACGTGCCGGAGCCGGTGCCGACACGGTCGGGGTCGAAGCCGGAGCCGTCGTCCTGCACCCGCAGGGACGCGTGCGTCGCGCTGACGTCGAGGGCGATGTCGACGGTCGTGGCACCGGCGTGCTGGGCGACGTTCGCGACGGCCCCCTGGGCGATGCGCAGCAGAGCGGTCTGCACGTCCATCGTCAACTCCGACGCTTCGGGTGCGGCCGTCACGGTGATCCCGAGCCCCTCGCGGTGCCACTGGTCGCTGAGGCGGCGCAGTGCCGCGGGGAGACCGGCGTCGAGGGACGGCGGTGCGAGCTCCCGGATGAACCGCCGGGTATCGGCGAGGCCGTCGGCCGCGGTGGCGCGTGCGAGGCGGATGTGCTCGATGCCCGGCCGGCCGCCGTCTGCTGCTTCGGCGGCGTGGAGGAGCATCTGGATGCTCGAGAGGTCCTGCGCGACGGTGTCGTGGATCTCGCGCGCCAGGCGGGCGCGTTCGGTGAGGACGCCCTGCTGCCGTTCGGTCGCGGCGAGTCGGTCGCGGGTGGCGAGGAGTTCCGCCAGGAGTGCCTCCCGCTCGACGGACTCGCGGGCGAGCGCCCGGTAGCCGAGGCCGATGAGCAACGCGACCCCGGCACCGACGAGGGGCCCGATCACCCCGCCCACGGTGAAGCCGCCGTGCAGGCCCAGGGCGACGACCGCGATCAGGGTCGCTGCGACCACGGCGGCCGGCCCGACGATCCGGGGCAGGACGTGCAGGTAGAGGAAGAACAACGGGAACACCAGGTACGCCGCTTCCGGCACCAGGACGAGCAACGCCACCCACACGGCGGTCAAGGCGGTGATCCAGGCCGCTCCCACCACGGCTCGGCGTGCCTCCGGCGCGGCGGCGACACCGGCGCCGAGCAGGTACAGGACGGCGAACCCGACCACCAGGGCGATCGCCGCCCACATGGTCGGGTCACGGACGACGAGGACCCGGACGACGACGAGTGCCACGAGCGCGGCGAACAGCACGTGCAGTCCGGTGCGGAGCCCGACGAACACGGGCGTGAGGGTGCTGTGTGCCATGTCCGTTGCAGCGTACGGCGGCCACGACCCACCGGACATCAACCAGAAGTCGGACGACAGCAGTCAACCTCCCGGCGATGGCACCGGGACCCGCGACGGCGAGGCTCGTCTGGACGGCAGGGAGCGTCCCTGCCGTCGGGAAGGAACCATCGTGTTCGTCGCTTGGCGCGACCTCCGATCCGCCCGTGGCAGGTTCGTGCTCATCGGGTCCGTCGTGTCGTTGATCACCCTCCTGGTCGGCTTCCTCGCTGGCCTGACCGGCGGCCTCGCCGCGCAGAACGTGTCCGCGGTCCTCGGCCTCCCCGGGAACCGGCTCGTCCTGCAGGAGCCCTCGACCGGGCAACCATCGTTCTCGCAGTCGGCGATCGACGCCGCGACGGTGTCCGCGTGGCGGGAGTCCTCCGGCGTCGAGCACGTCACGCCGATCGGGATCGCACAGGGGCGCGCTGCCGTGCACGCCGAAGCCGCACCAGCGGTCGCCGTCGCCCTGTTCGGCGTCCCACGGGGTGCCCCCACATCGACGGTCACCGACCTGGCTCCGCGGTCCGACGACACGGTGGGCCTGTCCGCTGGCGCAGCGAAGGACCTCGACGTCGCCGTCGGGGACGCCGTCACGATCACCGGGACGACCTACCGGGTCGCCACCGTCGGCGGAGACGCCTGGTACAGCCACACCCCCGTCGTCGCGCTCTCCCCGACGGCGTGGGCGTCGACCGACCGGCGCCTCGGCGGGGACGGCGAAGCGACCGTGCTCGCCGTCTCCGGTTCGCCGGACTGGCGCAGCACGGCGGACCGCACGCGCACCGTCGCCGTGTCGCCGCTCGCCAGCCTCACCGCGCTCGAGACGTTCAGGTCGGAGGTCGGGTCCCTCGGACTCATGATCGTGATGCTCTTCGGAGTCTCCGCGCTCGTCGTCGGGGCGTTCTTCACCGTGTGGACGCTGCAGCGTGCCGACGACATCGCCGTCCTGAAGGCCCTCGGCGCATCCGACGCGTCGCTCGTCCGCGATGCCCTCGGCCAGGCACTCGTCGTCCTGGCCGCGGGCGTCGGGGTCGGGATCGGTCTCGTGTCGGTCCTGGGGACGCTCGCGAACGGTGTCCTGCCGTTCCTGCTCAGCCCGCTCACCACCCTGCTGCCGGCCGCCGTGATGGTCGTCCTCGGCCTCGCCGGTGCCGCCGTCGCACTCCGCACCGTCACCAGGGCCGACCCCCTCACCGCACTCGGGAGCAACCGATGATCACCCTCGACGACGTCACCCTCACCTTCCCCGACGGCGACTCCCGCATCACGGCGGTGGACCGCGTGTCCCTGACCGCTCCGAGTGGGGTCGTGACGGGCATCACCGGGCCCTCCGGCTCCGGGAAGTCCTCACTGCTCGCGGTCGCGGCGACCCTGATCCGCCCGGACTCCGGGCACGTGTGGATCAACGACGTCGACGCAGCGGCCCTGACCCGGAACGAGGCGACGACGCTCCGCCGCGACCAGATCGGCATCGTGTTCCAGCAGTCGAACCTCATCGAGTCGCTCACCGCTCGGGAGCAGCTGCTCGTCATGGCGGAGCTCGGCGGCGGCCACCGTGACCGGACCGCGGTGCGCACCCGTGCCGATGCGCTGCTGGCAGCGGTCGGTCTCGCCGAGCACCGCGGCAAACGACCCGCGCAGCTCTCCGGCGGCCAGCGGCAACGGGTCGCCATCGCCCGCGCCCTGGTGAACACCCCGTCCGTCCTGCTCGTCGACGAACCCACCAGCGCGCTCGACCAGGAGCGAGGCGCCGAGATCATGGCGCTGATCGCGCGCCTCACGCACGAGCAGGGCACGGCGACGATGCTCGTCACGCACGATCTCGTCCACCGCGACGCGCTCGACCGCCTGGTCACCGTCGTCGACGGCCGCCTGACCGATGCCTGAGCGTTCGTCCCCCGAAATTCCCAACTGTGACGTATTCGAGACCTCAGGACGCGCAACGGGTGTCGATCTTCCATCGCTTTATCTCATGAGCGTGTTAGCGTGGCGCGCATGACCGACACCACCACCGTCGTCTCGCCGGCATCTCCGGCGACCGCAGCACCCCTCCGTGAGGTCGGCGCCCTGATCCGGGGCGCCCGCAAGGGCCGCAGCATGACGCAGGCCCAGCTCGCCGAACGCGTCGGCACCAGCCAGAGCGCGATCAACCGCATCGAGCAGGGCGGGCAGAACCTGTCCCTCGAGATGCTCACCCGCATCAGCGACGCCCTCGACCAGCAGATCGTCTCGATCGGCGGCGCCCCGCAGCGTGCCCACCTGCGCGTGCAGGGAGGCCGGAAGCTCAGCGGCTCCATCGCGGTGAACTCGAGCAAGAACGCCGCCGTGGCACTGCTCTGCGCCTCGCTGCTCAACCGCGGCGTGACCCGGCTGCACAAGGTCGCCCGGATCGTCGAGGTCGACCGCATCATCGACGTGCTCCGCAGCCTCGGTGCGAGCGTCACCTGGTCGGAGGACGGCGAGACCCTCGAGATCGTCGCCCCCGACGACCTGCACCTCGACGCGATCGACGCCGACGCCGCCCGCCGCACCCGCAGCGTGCTCATGTTCCTCGGCCCGCTCAGCGGCCGGTACGAGTCCTTCCGCCTGCCCTACGCCGGCGGCTGCGACCTCGGCACCCGCACGGTCGAGCCGCACCTCATCGCGCTGCGTCCGTTCGGCGTGGACGTCGAGGCGACCTCCGGCTGGTACGAGGTCGACGTCGCGAACCAGGCCGTCCCCACCAAGTCGGTCGTGCTCACCGAGCGCGGCGACACCGTGACCGAGAACGCGATCCTGGCCGCCGCGGCCCGCGACGGCGAGACCGTCATCCGGAACGCCAGCCCCAACTACATGGTGCAGGACCTCTGCTTCTTCCTCGAGCTGCTCGGGGTGCAGATCGAGGGCATCGGCACCACCACGCTCCGCATCACCGGCAAGAGCAAGATCGACGAGGTCGTGGACTACTGGCCGAGCGAGGACCCGGTCGAGGCGATGAGCCTGCTGACCGCCGGCATCGTCACCGCGTCGACCCTCACCGTGACCCGGGCGCCGATCGAGTTCCTCGAGATCGAGCTCGCGACCCTGGCCGAGATGGGCCTGCGCTTCGACGTCACCGAGGAATACGCAGCCGCCAACGGCCGTACCCGCCTCGTCGACATCACGGTGTACCCGTCCGAGCTGCACGCGCCCATCGACAAGATCCACGCGATGCCGTTCCCCGGCCTGAACATCGACAACCTGCCGTTCTTCGTCGTCATCGCGGCCATGGCCGAGGGCACCACGCTCGTGCACGACTGGGTCTACGAGGGCCGGGCGATCCACCTGCTCGACCTCACCCGCCTGGGCGCGAGCGTCACCCTGCGTGACCCGCACCGCCTCGACGTCACCGGCCCGACGCACTTCTCGGGTGCCGAGATCAGCTGCCCGCCGGCGCTGCGGCCCGCCGTGGTGATCCTGCTGGCGATGCTCGCGGCGAAGGGCGAGAGCGTCCTGCGCAACGTCGGCATCATCGCCCGTGGCTACGAGCAGCTGCAGGAGCGCCTCAACTCGCTCGGCGCGTCCATCGAGACGTTCCACGACTGACGCTGAACCCCCGCAAGACACCGGTGTTCGCCGGTTGAACACGCGCAGACCGCGGTTCAACGCGTGAACACCGGTGTTTTGCGTTTCCGCCTGACGGCCCGTCCCCGCAAGTGGGGACGGGCCGTCACCCGTTCTGCGGGGTCCCCACGGGCCTCCAGGCCGATGCCCAGGAGCGCTCCATGCGCCGCCCAGCCCGACCGTGCTGGATGGGCAGATGGCCACGAGATCACTCCTGACCGTCCCCCTGCTCATCACCGTCGCGGCCGCCGCGGCGGCCTGGCTGGTGCTCGGCCCCGCCGCAGCGCTCGCCTTCGTCGCCCTCGCGTTCCTCGAGATCGCGATGGCCGCGGACTCGTCCGTGCCGATGGCCGGCATCGCCGGCCGACTGCACTCCCCCGCCCGGCGGCTGTTCCTGTCGCTCGGCATCGTCGCGGGCGTGCTCGCGATGCGCCTGCTCCTGCCGCCGGCCGCCGTCGCGGTCGGTGACGCGACCGACCCGGCCAGCTCGGTGGAGGAAGCCGTCTTCGCGCCCGGCTCGTTCTCCGCGCACCTGGCCGAGGTGCGTCCCGCCCTCGCCGCCTTCGGCGCCGCGTTCATCTGGCAGGTCTTCGCCGAGTACCTGTTCAACACCGACCGCGCGTCCCGCAGGTCGTGGCTGGGCAGCCTGGAGGCGCGACTCGCCTCCGTCGCGCGACCGCGCGTCTGGTCGCTGGTCACCGCTGCGACGGGGGTCGTCGTGACCTCCGTGCTCGTCGGGTCGCGTTCCGGCTGGGCCGCCGGTGCGCTGTTGCCGGTCGCGCTCGGTGGGGTGGCCGGCCTCGCCGCGTACCTCGTGTCGAAGCGGACCGCGGCGTGGGCGCTGCGCAGCGGCCCCGGCAGCGGGTCGGACACGGCGTCGATCGGGGTGGGCCGCGGGGCCTGGCGCATCCACCTGTACGCGTCGACGGTCGTGTTCGAGCGGGGGCTCGTCGTGTTCATGCTGTTCGAGATCCTCGACGGCGTGTACAGCCTGTCGGGGTCCGGGCCGCTCGGGTCGGACGGGCTCGGGGCGCTCGAGCAGGCCGCGGTCGCCATCGGGGCGATCGGGGTGGGCGCGGTGTTCCTGGCCCGCCTGACCTCGCGGGTCGACCAGGCTGCGGGGCTCAAGCGGCTGCGGTACCTGAAGGCCGGGGCGGCGTACGTCCTCGGGGTGCTGTCGGTGCTGCTGTGGGCGAGTCTGCTCGTGCCGATCCCGGGCGTCGTCGTGGGGTGGTTCGGGACCGTCGTGATCGGTTCAGCGCTGGTGAGCTCCCTGCCGTGGCGCGCGTGGTGGCGGCGGGTGGTGCGGCGGCCGCGGGCGGTGTGAGCGGCGGCTCGTGACGCGTCGTGCGGTGTGGTGCGGCGCGTCGTCCGGCTGTGCGCGGCGCGTCGTCCGGCTGTTCTGGAAGGATCCACCGTGGATCGGCGTTGACTGGCGGGTCGGACGACGATCGGAGTGCACGTGCTGGGACCGGAACTGGTGGTCGTGCTCGGCCTCGCCATCGCGCTGACGGCGGCCGTGGCCGACCGGATCCGGATCGCACCACCCGTGCTGCTCCTGGTCTTCGGCGCGCTGCTCGGACTCGTGCCGGAGTTCGCGGACGTCGAGCTCCCCGCCGAGGCCGTGCTGCTGCTGTTCCTGCCGGCGCTGCTCTACTGGGAGAGCCTGACGACGTCGCTCCGCGAGATCCGGAAGAACCTGCGCGGCATCGTCCTGATGGGCACCCTGCTCGTCGTGGTGACCGCCGGCGCCGTCGCCGTGCTGCTGCACCTGCTCGGGATGCCGTGGGGGCCGGCCTGGGTGCTCGGCGCCGCGGTCGCCCCGACCGACGCGACCGCGGTCGGCGTGCTCACGAAGATGCTGCCGCGGCGGAACGTCACGGTGCTCCGCGCCGAGAGCCTGGTGAACGACGGCACCACCCTCGTCGTCTACGGCATCGCGGTGGCCGTCACCGTCGGCACGCAGGAGCTCACGTTCTGGGGCGTGTCCGGCATGCTCGTCCTGTCCTACATCGGCGGGGTCGCCGCCGGGCTCGCGGCCGCGTGGATCGGGACGATGGTGCTGCGGCGCGTCGACACCGTCGTGCTCGAGAACCTCGTCACCCTGCTCGTGCCCTTCGCAGCCTTCCTGGCCGCCGAGGCCATCGGCGCTTCCGGCGTGCTCGCCGTCGTGGCGGCCGGCATCGTCGTCAGCCAGGTCGGTCCCAAGCTCGACCGAGCCGAGACCCGCCAGCAGGTGCGCGCGTTCTGGTCGTTCCTGACCTTCCTGCTCAACGGCGCGCTGTTCGTCCTGGTCGGCATCGAGGCGATGGTCGCCGCACGTGCACTCGACCCCGCCGACCTGCTGCGCGGGACCGGGATCGTCTTCGCGGTCGCGGTGCTGCTCGTCATCGTGCGGTTTGCGTTCCTCAACGCCGCGGGCGGGACCATCTGGCTCGTCACCCGACGCACCGGCGGAGAACCCCGCGAGGGGCACCGCGACCGGCTCGTCAGCGGGTTCGCCGGGTTCCGGGGCGCGGTGTCGCTCGCCATGGCCGTCGCCGTGCCGCGCACCCTCGAGTCCGGCGGTGACTTCCCCGAGCGGGACCTCATCGTCTTCGTCACTGCCGGCGTGGTCATCGTCACGATCGTCGGGCAGGCCCTCGTGCTGCCGGCCGTCCTGCGCCGCGCCGCGCTCCCCGAGGACGAGTCCGTCACCGAGGAACGTCGCTACGCCGAACGCACCGCCATCGAGGAGGCGCTCGATGCACTCCCCCGTCTCGCACGGTCGACCGGAGCCGATCGTGCCACCGTCGATCGCCTGCGGAAGGAGTACGAGGCGCACCTCGACGTGATCGAGGCCCGCGAAGGGGACGACGACGACCACCCCGCGCTGCAGCGGCACGACAACGCGGTCGCCCTCGAGCTCGCACTCGTCCAGCACAAGGCGAACACCCTGTTGCGCCTGCGGGACGCCGACGAGATCGACGACCTGGTGCTGCGTCAGGTGCGCGCCGGGTACGACGCGGAAGAGGCGCGGCTGGACGGCATCGAATCGGTGGCGTCACCGCCCACGTCGTCGTAGGGCGACTCCGCGCACACCTGGTCGAAGCGGGCGTACCCGGTCGGTCGTTCCGACCAGGTACGCCCGATTCTCGTTCCCATCGCACCGGGAACGCTAGCCTGGCCGCAGTGATCCTCCGTCTCTCTCGGTGACCCACCGGTCACCCAGCACCACCGGTTCGCCCCGCCGACGCGCGGGGGTGGTCTCGTGCGCCCGGACGGGGAACTCAACCAGGAGTTCCCCCGCACCCGGCACACCATCCAGACCACCAGAGGAAGACCACTCCATGACGACCACCGACCGGTCCGCCCTGCGCGCGGACTGCGGCAACTGCTTCGCGCTCTGCTGCACCGCCTTCGGGTTCCAGCGCTCCGCCGACTTCCCGATCGACAAACCCGCCGGCACCCCTTGCGGCAACCTCGCTGACGACTTCTCCTGCTCCATCCACGAGGCGCTGCGGCCGCGCGGGTTCCGGGGCTGCACCGTCTTCGACTGCTCCGGTGCTGGCCAGTACGTGTCCCAGACCCTCTACGACGGGGTCAGTTGGCATGACCACCCTGACTCCCGCGCGGAGATGTTCCGGGTGTTCCCGATCGTCCGCAGGTTGCACGAGATGCTCTGGCACCTCGCCGAGGCAGAGGACCGTGCGGTGACCCCGGACTCAGCAGACGACGCTGCCTTCCTCGCGCAGGAGATCCGCCGAAGCCTCGACGCCGGTCGGCCGACGCTCCTCGCGCTGGACGTCGAGCCGCTGCACGCTCGAGTACGCGACGTCCTGATCGAGGTGAGCGCCGAGGTCCGAGGCCGGTACAACGCCGGTGCGGACGACGCTCCGGACGGCCTGTTGCGACCGGGGGCGGACCTCGCCGGGCGCGACTTCGGCGCACGGTCGCTGCGCGGGGCCGACCTGCGGGGAGCCACGCTGATCGCGGCAGACCTGCACGGTGTCGACCTCTCCGGTGTCGACCTGCTCGGCGCGGACCTCCGGGATGCGCGGGTCGACGGAGCCGACCTGTCCACGGCGGTGTTCCTCAGACAGGCGCAGGTGAACGCGGCGCGCGGAGACGGCACCACGGCGCTGCCCCGTGGTGTCGATCGACCGACACACTGGCGGTCGACGGCCGCCCCGGTTTCGCCCACGGCGCCGCGCTGAGACCGCGGATCGGCCGGTCAGGGCCTCGCGTCGAACCTTCGGCGGTAGCTCGAGGGTGTGCTGCCGAACGCCACGGCGAAGTTCTGCCGCAGCGTGACCGGGTTGCCGAACCCGCACGCTGCGGCGATCCGGTCGACGGGCAGGTCGGTGGTCTCGAGCAGCCGACGGGCCTCGTCCAGACGGCGACTCCGTACCCAGGCCGCCGGCGTGGTGCCGGTCGACGCCTTGAAGGCCCGGACGAAGCTGCGGCGGCTCATGTGGGCCGCCGCAGCGAGTCGGTCGACGCCGAGCTCCTCGTCCAGGTGCTCCACCGCCCAGGCTGATGCCGTCGCTACCGGGTCGTCGCCCCGATGCTGCACGACCGGCCGCTCGATGTACTGGGCCTGCCCGCCTTCGCGGTGCGGCGCGACGACCAGGCTCCGCGCGACCCGGTTCGCTGCCTCGGCGCCGAGCCGCGTCCGCACGACGTGCAGGCACGCGTCCAGCCCGGACGCCGTGCCCGCCGAGGTCAGCACGTCACCGTGGTCGACGTAGAGCACGTCGGCGTCCACGGTGACGTCGGGGTGTGCGGCGGCGAGCCGGTCGACCTCGCGCCAGTGCGTGACGGCGCTGCGTCCCGCGAGGAGCCCGGCACCGGCGACCGCGATCGACCCGAGGCACAGACCGACCACGACCGATCCCCGCGCGTGCGCGTCGACGACCGCCCGTTCCGTCGGTGCCGGCAGTCGGGTGCCGTCGTCGGTCCAGGACGGCACCACGACCAGGTCGGCGTCCGCCGTGGCGTCGAGCCCCTGCACGGGACCGAGCGTCAGTCCCTCGGCGGTCCGGACCGAACCGTGCCGGTCGGAGAAGACGACGGTCTCCCAGTCGGCGAGCCCGAGCCGGGTGACCTCGTCGAACACCATCTGCGGGACCGACAGGTGGAACATCGTGATGCCGTCGAAGGCGTAGATGGCGATCCGCACGCGGGACTCCTCCGGTTTGGCCTGGATCCATCGTACCGACGCACGCGTGCCAATCGCACCGAGGGCGTCGGCGGACGAGGATCGTCGAGTACGCCCACCGACCCAAGGAGCTCCCGTGTCCGATCCCCAGCGCGCCCTCGTCCTCGTCGACATCCAGCTGGAGTACTTCAGCGGTCCACTCGAGGTCCGGTTCCCGCCCGTCCGCGACGCGCTCGCGCAGATCACGACCGCGATCGACGCCGCGACCGCTGCCGGCACGCCGATCGTCGTGGTCCAGCACACCGGCGGTGACGCTGCGCCGGTGTTCAACCCGACGACGAAGGCGTTCGCCCTGCACCCCGAGATCGAGCGACGACGGACGCCCGAGTGGCATCAGATCACGAAGCAGTTCAGCTCCGTCTTCGCCCACACGGACCTGCTCGCCTGGTTGCAGGAGCGGTCGATCGACACGGTCACCCTGGTCGGCTTCATGACGAACAACTGCATCATCGCCTCGGCAGCCGAGGCGGAGGCGCTCGGCGTCTCGGTCGAGGTGCTGTCCGACGCGACCGGCGCGATCAACATCGTCAACGCCGGCGGGGCCGTGTCCGCCGAGACGGTGCACCGCACGCTGATGGCGTTGTTGCAGTCGAACCTCGCCGCCGTCGCACCGACCGCGGAGTGGACGGCGGCACTCACCGCCGGAGTCGCGATCGCCGCGGACGCGCTGCCGACGTCGGCCGTCGCGGGAACCCAGCGGTTCCCGGGCTGACATCCGTTCTCATCTATAAATGTATTGCTACTTCTGCATATGTGATCTACGCTGAGGGCATCCCAACCGACGATCAGCAGGAGGTCACCATGGCCGAGCACGAGAACAGCGCAGAGCACACCGTCGCCGAGCACACCCACCAGGACGGCTGCGGCCACGAGACGGTCCAGCACGAGGACCACGTCGACTTCGTCCACGACGGACACAAGCACGCCCAGCACGGCGACCACTACGACGAGCACTGATCTCCTGATCAGCGCAGGCCCGTGATCAGCACCGATCGACGGACCTGCACGACGGCCCCGACGCACCGCGCCGGGGCCGTCGTGTTGCATGCACGTATGCGCGTGCGCTTACATGAGTCCATGTCAGACGGGATCGAAGCAGCAGCCGAACTCTTCAAGGCACTGTCCTCGCCCGCCCGACTGCGGATCCTGTCGGCGTTGATCTCCCAGCCTTCCGACGTCGGCTCCCTCGTCGAAGCGACCGAGCTGTCGCAGCCCCTGGTGTCCCAGCACCTCCGCACGCTGCGGCTCGCCGGCATCGTGCAGGTCGAGCGCATCGGGCGGAACGCGGTCTACTCGCTGCACGACGAGCACATCGCGCACATCGTCGGCGATGCGGTCAGCCACGTCCGCGAGACCGAAGCCGACTGAACCGCCGGCCGCGGGCAGACTTCGCTCAACAGCAGTCGCAGCCGTCGCCCTCGCGCTCCCCCGTCAGCGCCGACACCGGCTGCTTGCACGCGTCACCGCGCCAGGCTTCAAGTCCCTCGCGCACGGCGAACACCACCACGACGAGTCCGGCGAGCGGATCGGCCCACCACCAGCCGAACAGGCTGTTCGCCAGCAGGCCGAGCAGCACCGCCGCCGACAGGTAGCTGCAGATCAAAGTCTGCTTCGAGTCGGCGATCGCCGACGCCGAACCGAGTTCGCGTCCGGTCCGCCGTTCGAGGAGGCTCAGGAACGGCATGACGGCCAGGCTCACCGCGGCCAGGACGATGCCGACCGGACTGTGCTCCGGCGACCGGACACCCGTGAAGGTCAGGACGGCATCGACACTGACCACGACGGCGAGCCCGAAGAACGAGACCGCGATCACCCGCAGTGCCGTTCGTTCCCGGGCCTCCGGGTCGCGCCCGGCGAACTGCCACGCGACGGCCGCTGCCGACAGGACCTCGACGATCGAGTCGAGCCCGAAGCCGATCAACGCGGTGGACGAGGCAACCGAACCGGCGGCGATCGCCACGCCGGCCTCGATCACGTTGTAGGCGATGGTCGCCGCGACGATCCACCTGATCCGTCTCCGGAGCACGCCGACACGAGCCGGTGCGAGCGACATCGCAGCCGTGGTCACCGCTCCACCTCGCATCCGTCGTCGTCGGCAACGTCCACCGCGAGCACCACGTCGACCAGGGACTCGAGCGCGCGGGTGAGGTTGCGGTCCGCGATCTCGTAGCGGGTCCGACGCCCCTCGGGCACGGCGACGACGATCCCGCAGCCGCGCAGGCACGCCAGGTGGTTCGACACGTTCGTCCGCGTCAGCTCGAGTTCCTCGGCGAGCCGCGCCGGGTAGCCGGGTCCGTCGAGCAGCCGGAGCAGGATGCGCGCACGCGTGGGGTCGGAGAGCGCCCGCCCGAGACGGTTCAGCACGTCGTGCCGCGAGGCAATGGTCAGCATGCGCTGACCATACATCGGGCCGCGCCCAGACCGCCACCGATCCGGACGACACGTCACGCCCTCGGACAGCGCTCGGGCTCAGACGTCCCCGAGCCGCCGCCCGGTCAGCGCGTCGTTCCAGCTCGTGCGGGTGCCGCCAGCGCCCGATGCGTGGGGACCCGGATGGCCGTCCGGACGCTCACACCGCCAGCGGTCGAAGACGCTGCAGCAGCGGTAGTCGGACTGGTGGTCGGTGTCGTGGTTCTCGTGCATCGCACCGATGAGACGTGGCGACGCACCGTTTCGTCACGAAGCGGCGCCGAACTCCCCGCACCACGAACGATGGTGAGCAGGAACGGTCGAGTCCCCCTTCAGCACCCGACCGTTCCTGCTCACCAAGCGCCCGCGACGCGACGCGCCCCGCGCCTAGCGCTTCAGGTTCGTGAGCTCCTGCAGCACCTCGTCCGAGGTGGTGATGATGCGGGCGTTCGCCTGGAACCCGCGCTGCGCCACGATCAGGTTCGTGAACTCCTGCGACAGGTCGACGTTCGACATCTCGAGCGTCCCCGCCGCGAGCGAACCGACGCCCGCCGAGCCGGGGCCGCCGACCGTCGCACCGCCCGAGTTCGCCGTGGCGCGGTAGCCCGACGCCCCGGTCTTCTCGAGGCCGGCCGGGTTGGCGAACGTGGCGAGGGCGATACGGCCGAGCGCGAGCGACGCGCCGTTCGAGAACGTGCCGGTGACGGTGCCGTCCTTCGAGATCGAGTAGCCCTGCAGCGCGCCGGCCTCCCGGCCGTTCTGCGAGCCGATCGCCGCGGTGTTGAGCGAGGCGAAGCCGGTCAGGTCGCCCATGTCGACCCGGATGCCCCCGACGGCGAGGGTGCCGCCGGCGGTCAGCTTGCCGTCGGTGCCGAAGGTCAGCGAGGTCGTCGCCGTGGTGCCCTGGCCGTTGCGCCCGGTGACGTCCCAGCCGTCGGCGGTGCGCGTGTAGGCGAGCGACATCGTGTGCTTGGCACCCGAGGCGTCGTACACGGTGGCCTCGCGCGTGATGGTCTGGCCGACCGCCGTCTCCGACGGCAGGTTGCCGGCGACCGTGGCGGCGGTGGTGCGGACCGCCGGGGCCGCTGCTTCGAGCGGCAGCGTGATGTCGGACAACTGGCCGTTCTCGTTGACGACGCCGTTCGTGGCCGGGTAGCCCTGCACGATCTTGCCGTCGGCGGTGACCAGGCGGCCGTTGGCGTCGAAGTCGAACGCACCGGCACGGGTGTAGACGGTGTCGTTGCCCAGGCGGGTGACGAAGAAGCCGTCGCCCGAGATCGTCAGGTCGGTGGCCTTGCCGGTGGCCTGCGCCGAGCCCTGCGAGAAGTTCGTGGAGACGCCGGCGACCTGCACGCCGAGGCCGATCTGGGCCGGGTTCGTGCCGCCGATGCCGGTCTGCGGTCCGCCGGCGCCCTGGGTCATCTGCGACAGGGTGTCCTGGAACACGGTGGTCGACGACTTGAAGCCGACGGTGTTCACGTTGGCGATGTTGTTGCCGGTGACGTCGAGCATCTGCTGGTGGGAGCGGAGGCCGGAGATCCCGGAGTAGAGCGAGCGGAGCATGGTGCGTCCTTTCGGAGAGGCAGGAAGAGCGAGGAAGAACGAGGAAGAACGAGGAAGTACGAGGAAGAACGAGGAAGGAACGAGCAGGCGTCAGGACGCCGGAGCGGTGGTGGTGATGCCGGAGATCACGTCGAGAGCGACCTCCTTCCCGTTCACGGTGACCGTGGGGACGCTGTTCGCGTACGACACGGCCGAGGCGGTCCCGGTGACGGACTTGCCCGAGTCGGCGTCGGTGTAGCTGACCTGCTTGCCGACGAGGTTCGCTGCGGCGATGCGCATCTGGAGCGAGAAGTTCTCGTTCCCCGTCGTGGTCTGGTTGGTGATCTGCTCCATCATCGCGAGCTGCGTCTGCTGGCCGATCATCTGGTTGGTGTCCATCGGCGACGACGGATCCTGGTTGCGCAGCTGCGTGACGAGCAGCTTCATGAAGACCTCGGAGTCCATCGTCTGGGATTTCTGGGCGGTGGAGTTCGCGGCGAGGGCCGCGGCCTGCGCGGTCGGGTCGACGCTGCCGGTGATGCCGTCGATGGGCATGGTGCGTTCCTGTTCGTGAGCCGGATCAGGCGAGGACGTCGAGTCCCGCGGTGCGGATGGAGGGCGTGTGGGCGGTGGGCTGCGTGCGCGGGGTGACCCGCGCCTCCAGGCCGGGGTCGCCGGGCAGCGCACGTGCAGCCGGGCGCTCGTCGCGACCCGGCGCGTCCTGCGGCTGGTTCTGCGACGACAGGTCGAGCGTGGTGCTCACACCGGTGCCGGCGGCGTCGCGCCGCAGGTCCGGCAGGACCTGGCGGACGGCCTCGCGGCCGGCGTCCGACGCGGCGAACAGCTCGACGTGCATGCCGTGCGCGGTGACGTGCGCGCGGACCGTGACCGGGCCGAGGCTGTCCGGCACGACCTGCACGGTGACGACGTGCTCGCCGGGGCCGGCCTGTGCGAGCGAGAACACCGGTCGCGCGAGCTGCTGGGCGAGCGGTGCCGGGGCCGGCGCGGTCGCCGCGGCGGGCGCGGTGGTCGGCGTCGTCGACATGACGAACGGCGTCTCGCCACCGCGGCTGGGGGCGACGGCCGGGAGGCCCGGATCATCCGGCGTCGACGCCTGCTGCTCCGTCCCGTGGCCGGCTCGGGAGCCGGGGCCGGCTGCCGGGGCGGCGGCCGCCACGACCGGTGCCTGAGCAGGGGTCGCGGTGGCGGTGTCGCCGTCGGCGGTGCGGGTGGCAGCGGGGGCTGCGATCGCGGCAGCGGCCGTCGGGGCGGTGGTCGCCGGGTCGCTCGTGGCCCTGGTCGTCGACGCAGCGGTCGTCGCGGGGGTCGCGTCGGCGACGGTCGTCGCGGCAGCGGCCGGAGACACGGTGCCGGCGGGCGTCACGGCAGGCGTCGCCGTGGCGGCGGTCGCCGGCCGGGTCGTCGCAGCGGCAGCCGTCTCCGGTGCCACGCCCGACGCCGGTGCCTGCTGCGGGGTCGCCGTGGCGGGGGCGGTGGTCGGCGCCGCAGTCGACGGGACCGGCGTCGACGTGTCCCCCTCCGCCGACGGCGGTGTCGTGGTCGTGGTGTTGGTCGTTCCGGCGATCACCCCTGCGGCCACGACGGCGTGTGGGCCGTCGGCGGAGGTCTCGGCGGCGCGGCTGGCCGGAGCGATCGGTGCGGCCACGGCCACGAGTCCGGCGGCGAGCAGCGCCTGCGCGTCGACGGGCGCTGCGTCGCTCGGCACCGCCTGGTCCGACGCGGACGTGGCCGCAGACGCAGACGGCGTGGCGGCGGTGCCCGGCGTCGCAGCCGACCCGTCCGCCGTGCGGCCATCGGTGTCGTCCCGCCCAGCACCACCATCGCCGGCTCGCCGCTCGGTCGCGACGGCGGCGGTCAGTGCCGCACCGAAGGACCCGACAGCCGCGGGGTCGGACGATGCACCCCGAGTGGAGCCCGGTGCGGTGGGCACGGACGGCTGGGTGGCGATGGTCAGACTCATGCGGCGCTCCCGGACTGCATCATGGACAGCAGCGCGGCGGTCTGCAGGTCGGTCGCGGAACGCGCAGCCGAGGCGGTCGGCGCGGCGACGGCCGCCGGGGCCGCCTGGGCGGGGACGATCCGGCGGATGGTCGCGATGTCGGCGTCGGAGTACCAGTTGTCGACGATCCGGACGTCCTTGCCGGGGCGCGGCGCGTGCAGCACCTTGCCGTCGCCGACGTAGATGACGACGTGGCCCTCGCCCTTCGGGATGATCAGGTCGCCGGGCTGCGCGTCCTTCAGGGAGCCGACCTCGACGCCCATCTTCGCCTGGTCCGGCACGACCCGGGGCATCGTGACCCCGAGGTCCTTGAAGACCGTCTGCACCAGGCCCGAGCAGTCCATGCCCGCGGTCGTCTCCCCGCCGAACACGTACGGCACGCCGAGGTACTTCTTCGCGTCGGCCACCACATCGGCGCCGGTCGCACCGCTGCCGGTGGCGAGGGTGCCGGCACCGGCGTCGACCGAGGTCGCCGGGGCACGGGTGGCCGTCGGGGTCGCTGCGGCGGTCGTACCGGCAGCGCTCGCGGCGCCGGTCGTGCCGTCGGCGGTCGCGAGGGCATCGGCGAAGGCCGACGATCCCGCGGCACCGCTGGTGGCGGAGGCGCTCGGGGCAGCCGTGGCCGTCCCGCCGCGCAGCGTGTCGATCTGGGACCGGATCTCCGAGATCCGGGAGAGCACCGCTTCGACGCTCATCGGGCACCACCTTCCGTGCGGCGTCGTGCCGCGATCTCGTCGAGGGCGTTCTGTTCGGTCCGGAGTTCCTCGGCCGCCTGCTGCTCGGTGTGCTTGCCCTCGAGCTTCTCGAGGCCGACGGCGGCGCGACGCGCGGCGGTGTAGTGCTGCTGCGCCCGGTCGGCGTCGGCACGGCGGTTCTGCACCACGGCGTCGAGCTCCTCGAGCATCCCGCGGGTCGCGGCACGGGCTGCGGCGACGGCGCTCAGGGTGGCGGCGTCCTGGATGGGCTGGGCGTCCTCGCTGTCGGCGAGGCTGCGGCGTGCAGCGATCCGGGCGTCGGCGGCGTCGCGGACGCGCTCGTTCGCGGTGGCCAGTGTGGCGGCGGCACGGTCCTGTTCGGTGTGGCGCAGGCGCAGGAGCCCGGCGAGCGGGAAACGGCGGGCCATCACGACACCCCCAGCTGCTGCACGAGGCCGCCGAGGCGCTGCCAGGACGCATCAGCCGTGGCCCGCTCGTCCATCCCCTGGCGCAGGAACGCGTCGATCGGTCCCTGGTGGTCGACGGCGGCGTCCACGAGCGGGTTCGACCCGCGCTGGTACGCACCGACGTCGAGCAGGTCCTGGGCACCGGCTCGGGCGGCCATCACCTTCCGCAGCACGGTGGCGGCGGCACGCTGCTCGGGTCGGGTGACCTTCGAGGCGACGCGGGACACCGAGCCGAGGGCGTCGACCGACGGGAAGTGCCCGGTGATCGCGAGCTTGCGGTCGAGCACGACGTGGCCGTCCAGGATGCTGCGGGCGGCGTCGGCGATCGGCTCGTTGTGGTCGTCGCCGTCGACGAGCACGGTGTACATGCCCGTGATGCTGCCGACGCGGTCGGTCCCCGCACGCTCGAGCAGTCCGGCGAGCACCGAGAACGTCGACGGCGGGTAGCCCCGGGTGGCCGGCGGTTCCCCCACCGACAGGCCGATCTCACGCTGCGCCATCGCGACGCGGGTGAGCGAGTCCATCATGAGCACGACGTCCTGCCCGGCATCGCGGAACGACTCGGCGATGCGGGTGGCGACGAACGCGGCACGCAGGCGCATGAGCGCCGGCTCGTCGGAGGTCGACACGACGACGATCGAGCGGGCGAGCCCCTCGGGTCCCAGGTCGTCCTCCAGGAACTCGCGCACCTCACGGCCGCGCTCCCCCACCAGGGCGATGACGTTGACGGCCGCGTCGCTCCCGCGCGCGATCATCGACAGCAGCGACGACTTGCCCACACCGGACCCGGCGAACAGGCCCATGCGCTGCCCGCGGCCGACGGTGGTCAGGGTGTCGAGCACGCGGACGCCGAGCTGCATAGGGGTGTCGATGCGGGTCCGGGCCATCGCGCTCGGGGTGTCGTGGTCGAGCGGGACCCAGGTGACCGCTTCGCCGCCGGGACCCTCGAGCGGGCCGCGGTCGTCGATCGGTCGGCCGAGTCCGTCGAGTACGCGGCCGAACAGACCGGATCCGGTCGGCACGAGCACCGGGCGGCCGGTCGGACGCGCCGGGGTGCCCGCGGTCACGCCGGTCAGGCGGCCGAGCGGCATGCAGCGGACGCCCGAGGCATCGGTGGCCACGACCTCGACCGCGGTCTGTTCGCCGTCCTCGGCGCCGACCGTGACGACCTCGCCCACGCGGGCGTCGAGTCCGGCGATCGTGAGTCCCAGGCCGACGGCGCTCGTGACGACACCGACCCGCTGGGGTGCGGCCCGCAGCAGCGCCTCGTCGAGGCCGCGCGGACGGAGCAGCGTGGCGGTCACCGGTCGGCTCCCGTTGCGTCGACACCGAGGGCGGTGCGGGCGCGGTCGAGCGCCGTGGCGATGCGGGCGTCGAGCATGCCGTCCGGCAGGTCGACGACGGCGTCGCCGTCGCGCAGGGCACCGTCGGCGACGACCGGCACCGGCAGGTCGAGGCCGGCGACGCGCGCGGCGTCCGCCGGGCTGAGCCGGACGGCCACCGGGACCGTGCGGTCGACGGACGCGAGCGCCCGCCGGACGGTGGCCTCGGCGCCGGACGCGATCCGGGCCTCCCGGCTGCCCGGTCCGTCCGGACCGTCGGCGACGGTCGCGTCGTGTGCGGGCCTGGAGGCGCGGACCACGTTGCCGACGATCGCCTCGGCCAGGTCGACTGCCGCACTCGCGACCGACGCCTCGGCGTCCGCCAGGACGGGTGCGACCGTGGACAGCATGGCGTTCGTGGCGGCGTCGAGGACCGCGATCCGGCGTGCCGTGTCGGCCTGCAGCGCGGTGACCCGCGCGGCGTGCTCGGCCTCGAGCCGGGCGCGCAGGGCGTCGGTCTCGGCCTGCGCGGCCCGCAGGCCGGCGGTGTACCCGGCCGCGTGCCCGCGGACGTCCGCGCTCGACGCGCGCTCGCGTCCGGCGGGGTCCGCGAGCACCGGGAAGGCGACGCGGTGCACGACGGTGTCAGTCAACGAGCTCGTCCTCCTCGGCGCGGTGCACGGTGACGACGCCCTGGGCCTCGAGTTCGCGCACGGAGCGGACGACCTCGGCGCGGGCTTCCTCGACCTGCGAGACGCGGACCGGGCCCATGGCCTGCAGTTCGTCGTCGAGCAGTTCGCGGTTGCGCTCGGACACGTTCGCGCGGATGGTCTCGACGACCGGCCCGGCTGCGCCCTTCATGGCGGTCGCGAGGATCTTCGAGTCGATGCCGCGCAGCACCTGCTGGATGTCGCGGGACTCGAGCTTCACGATGTCCTCGAAGGTCAGCATGCGGGAGCGGATGTCCTCGGCGAGCTCCGGGTCGCGGGCTTCGAGTCCCTCGAGCACGGCCTTCTCGGTGGCGACGTCCGAGCGGTTGATGATGTCGACCAGGGGCGCGATGCCACCGACGACCTCGACGCTCTCACGCGGCGACACGACGGCCCCGGCGCGCTGGCGCAGCACACCGGCGACGATGCCGACGGCCTCGGGGGTCGCGCTGCCCATGGTGGCGAAGGCCTGGGCGACGTCGGTGCGGACACGCTCGTCGATCCCGGCGAGCACGGCACTGGCCTGCCCGGGGCCCAGGTGGGCGAGCACGAGGGCGATCGTCTGCGGCAGCTCGCCCTCGAGCAGGGAGATGACCTGGCCGGGTTCGGCGTCGTCGAGGAAGTCGAACGACTGGCCGGCGAGGTTCGAGGCCAGACGGTCCATCACGCCGGCGGCCCGCTCAGCGCCGAACGACGCCTCGAGCAGCCCGAGGGCGGTCTCCTTGCCACCGCGCTTCTGCAGCCGGCCGCTCATCGTGATCCGGTGGAACTCCGACAGCGTCTGGTCGACGACGGTGTCCTCGACGCGGCGCATCCGGACGATCTCGGCGGAGATCTCCTCGGCCTCCATCTCGGTGAACTGCTTCATCACCTCGGCGGCGCGGTCGGTCTCCATCTGCATGAGGATGAGCGCGACCTTCTGCGCACCGGTCAGGGCACGGTCACTCGGACCGGAACCGCCGCCGGGGCTCGGCATCAGCGCGCTCACACCGGTGCCCGGTCGTCCAGGAGCCCGCGCAGGAGCTCGGCGGTGCGCTTCGGGTCACGCTCGGCCAGGGCGGAGATGTCCTGACGGCGGCGCTCGGCGGTGATCTCCTCGGTCGTGAGCACCTCGGTGGGGGCGTCGCCGGCGGGCATCGCCGACAGCACGGCGGTCGGCGCGTCGCCGGCACCGAGCGTCGCCCGGTCGTCGACGCCGTCCATCGCGAGGGGCAGCTGGAACGTCTCGCCGGCGAAGGCGTCGAGCTCGCCGAGGTCGACGGCCTCGCGCTCCTGCTTCCGGTTGCGGCGGGCGACGAAGAACATGATCGCGATGACGGCGAGGACGATGCCGATCACGATGCCGGCGGTGCGGATCGACGACCACAGTGCTTCCTGCTGGTCGGCCTTCTGCTGGGCTTCCAGGGCCTTGGCGGCCTGGTCGGAGGCGCTCGTGTCGAAGTCCATCATCGCGACCTTGACCTGGTCGCCACGGTCCTGGTCGACCCCGGCGGCGGCGGACACCAGGTCGTTGATGCTCTGCAGGTTCGCGTTCTGCACGGCGTCGGCCTTCGAGTTCAGCGCGACCGAGATGGTCTGCCGGTCGAGCCCGCCCGAGGGGATCTGCGTGGTCTCGGTGGTGTGGTCGACGGCGTTGTTCTTCGTCGCCGACTCGTTCTTGTACCCGTCGTCGCCGGTGCCGCTCGTCGCGGTGCCGTTCGGGACGGCGATGTTGTCCGGACCGAGGACCCCGGTCGCGCCGCTCCCCGCGCCGGAGCCGGCGCCGTACTCCTCGGTGGTGCTCGACTCGTTCAGTGCGACCGGACCCGAGGTCGGGCTCGTGTAGCTCTCGGACGTCCGGGTGCCGGACTCCTGGTTCATCGTGCCGGAGACCACGACGGTCGCGTTGCCGACGCCGAGCGTCGTGTCGAGCAGGTCCTGGATCTTCTTGCTCGTCGCCGCGTCGTAGTCTGCGGCCTGGTCCGCGCCGCTGCCGGTCGCACCGGTGCCGACGGCGGACAGGGTCTGGCCCTTCGCGTCGACGACCGAGACGTCGGTGGGCTGCATGCCCTCGACCGAGGCGCTCGTCAGGTGCACGATGGCCTGCACCTGGTCGGTGCTCAGCTGCGTGCCGTTGTCGGTCGCGATGAACACCGATGCGGTCGGGTCCTTCTCCTCGGAGACGAACACCGACTTCTCCGGGATCGCGAGCTGCACGGTGGCGGTCTGCACGCCGTCCATCGCACCGATGGTCTTGGCGAGCTCGCCCTCCATCGCACGCTTGTAGGTGACGTCCTGCTGGAACTCCGAGCTCGTCACGCCCATCTTGTCGAGCAGCGAGTAGCCGCCCTCGTTCGACGACGGCAGGCCGTTCGACGCCGCCTTGAGCCGCTCCGAGTAGACCTGCGCCTGCGGCACGAGGATCGTCGCGCCGCCGTCGGTGAGCTGGAACGGCACACCGTCGGTCTGCAGCTGGTCCGTGATGGAGCTCGCGTCGGCCGCGGCGAGCCCGGTGAAGAGCGGCGCGTAGGACGCCTTGCCGAGCCAGGACGCGAGGGCGATCCCACCGAGCACGAGCGCCGCGATCGCCAGGATCGCGATGGTGCGCTGGGCGGCGGAGAAGCCCTTCACGTAGGCGCTGAGGCGCGCGAAGACGTTCTTGACGGCGACGGGCATCAGGCCTGCATCCTCATGATCTCGTTGAAGGCGTCGACGCCCTTGTTGCGGACGGCGGAGACGAGCTCGAGCGTGACCTGCGCGCGGGTGGCGGCGATCGTGGCGTCGTGGATGTCGTCGAGGTTGCCGGTCACGGCCTTGAGCGCGAGGGTCTTCGAGTCGCTCTGCAGCGACTGGAGCCCGTCGACGGCGTTGCCGAGGCTCGCGGCGAACCCGCTGCCGTCGGTCGTCGCGCCGGCGGCACCGGTGGCGTTCGTGCTGTCGCTGGACGTCCCCGACACACTGGTCAGTGCGTTCGTCATCGCGTTGGTGGTCACACCGTTCACGGCGTCGATGGGCATCAGTTCTTCCCGATCTGCAGTGCCGCCTCGTAGGCGGTCTTGGCACGGTCGACCACGGCGGCGTTCGCCTGGTAGCCGCGCTGGGCCATGATGAGGTCCGCCATCTGCGTGCCGAGGTCGATGTCGGGCATGCGGACGTAGCCCTCCTCGTTCGCGAGCGGGTTGTCCGGGTCGTAGGTCACCCGGCCGGCGGCGCTGCCGAACGCAGCGCCCTTGACGTAGGCGCCGGAGACGCCGGCACCCTCCTGCACCTCGACGTAGCGCGCCTGGAACGCGGTGTCGTCCATCGACTTCACGGTGTTCGCGTTGGCGATGTTGTCCGAGACGGCGTCGAGCCACTTCCGGTGCACGGTCAGGCCGGTGCTCGCGATGCCGATCGCGTCGAAGGTCGTCACGAGTTCGTCCGCATCGCCGCACGGACGCTGGTGAGCTCGGAGTTCATCGCCTGCGTGGCGAACTGGTACCGCAGCACGGTGTCGATGTTCGACAGCGTCTCCTCGTCGAGGTTGACGTTGTTGCCGTTCGTGTTCGTCGGCTCGAGGCTGCGCGCCATCGTCGGCGTGGTGGCGCCGTCGCCGTCCACGATCGACTTCGCCAGGGCGTCCTCGAACTGCACCTTCTCGGCGTGGTAGTTCGTCGTGTTGATGTTCGCGATGTTGTTCGCGATCACCTTCTGGCGCATCGACAGGCCGTCGAGTGCGCTCTGCAGCGCGACGCTCGTCACGGAATCGAACACGGGGGTCCCCTCGTCAGGCGTCGTCGGTGCGACGTCGCCGTGCGGTGGTGGCCGATCCCTGGCCGAACTGGTGAGCGATCCGTGCTCGAGTGGCGCTATCGGAGCCCGTCGTCCGCCGCGTTAGGCGTCGCCCCGAACGGGGGGCGGTGGGGGCTGTGGGCGGCGGAGCACCCGAGATGCGACAGAGCACCCGTCGATCGACGGGTGCTCTGTCGCAGAACTGGTGCGGGGGCGCGGGTCAGGCGGAAGCGTCGAGGTACACGGAGCCACGGGGCTCGCGCGTGGCATCGACGGCGCGCAGGGCACCGAGGTGCTCCAGCGTCGAGCGGCGGTCCGCCTCGAGCACCGTCATGCGGTCCCGCTGCGCAGCGAGCAGCCGGGAGGCCCGTCCCACCAGGTCCCGCGGCAGCGGTCCCAGCCCGGCCGGCTCCGACCACCCGGCCACGGCCGTGGAGTCGGCCGCCTGCCCGGCCGCGTCGTGCTCCAGGGACGTGAGCAGGGCCTCCCATGCGGCTCGTCCGTCGGACGGCTCAGGCGACAGCTCTGCGGACGGCTCAGGCGACACCGAGGGCTCCCCCGGTCGGCTGCTGCGTGGCGGGCGTCGCGGGCAGCGACGCGGCTGCCTCGTGCCACGACTGACGCAGCGGCTCGAGGATCCGGATGCAGTCGCGGGTGGCCTGCACGTCGCGGTGCACGTTCGCCGTGATGAGCGACGTGGAGGCGTAGTTGTAGACGGCGAGCAGGCCCTCGCCGCCGTCCCAGACGTCGATCCGGAGGGTGCTCGAGAGCTCGCCGACGATCGCCTGGGCGTGCAGGAGCTGCTCGCGGGCCGTCTCCCAGTCGGCGGCGACCTGCGCGGCCTCGGCACGGTGCAGGTCGAGCAGCAGCCGGTCGTAGAGCATCGTCACGAGCTGGGCCGGCGTCGCCGACAGCACGGCCTCGTTCGTGTACTGGGCACGACGCTGGTCGGTGACGGTGCGCGGCTGGGCGGCCTGGCGGAAGGCGGCTGCCTGGAAGTCGAAGGTCATGGTCGTTCCCGTCAGCTCGACGTCGAAGCGAGCTGGCTGGCGAGCCAGCTCGACTGCGACTGGAGCTTGCTGAGGCTGGTCTCGAGGGATGAGTAGAGGGTCTGCAGCGAGGCCCGGCGCATCGCCAGCCGGTCGGTCCAGCTGTCGATCTGGGTGGTGAGGTCCTTGGCGACGGCCTGCTGCCCCGTGATGGACGTGGTGACCGAGCCGTCGTACTTGTCGGACGCGGCGGTGGCCGCGGCGCCGACGTTCGCGGCGACCCCGGAGAGCATCGCCTGGGTGGCCTTCGGGTCGGTGGCGAGGGCCTTCTGGAAGACCTCGGGGTCGAAGGTGAACGTGCCGTCCTTCGTGATCACGATGCCGATCGTCGACGGGGACTTGCCGTCGACCGGGGCGGACATCGTGCTCGTGAGCCGCTGCACGGCGTCGCGGGACGCACCGTCGCCGAGCAGGACACCGGCCTTCGTCGTCGTGGTGCCGGACGTCGCGCTGGTCGAGCTCGACACCGCGGTGTTCGTCTTGTAGTAGGCCGCGATCGCGTTCATCGCGTCGACGAGCCCGGAGGCGACGGACTGCGCCTTGGTGGTGTCCTGCGCGACCGTCACGGTGACGGGCTCGGTGGTGGCCTTCGAGACGGTGACGTCGACCCCGGGGACGAGACCGGTGAAGGTGTTCGTGGCGCTCGTGACCGTCTGCGCGGCGGCGGTGCCGGCCCAGAGGGTGACGCTGGCGTCGGTCGCCGCGGTGACGACGGCGGCACCGGTCTCGGTGAGGACGTTCGTCGCGGTGCCCGCTGCCACGTCGTCGGCGCCGCCCCGGTACACCTGGAACCCGCCGGCCGCCCCGGTCTTGGCGGACGTGAGCTGCAGGCGGTAGAGCTTGGTGCCGTCGGCGTCGGTGCCGGCGGAGACCTTCGTCGCGGTGACGCCCGCACCGGACTTGTTCAGGGCGGACACGGCGTCGTCGAGCGAGCCGGACGCCGGCGTCACGGTGGTGGACTTCCCGTCCGTGCCGACGATCGTGATCGGCTGCGCACCGGCCGACCACGTCGACATCGCGGCCGTGACCCCGACCTGGGCCGAGGCGGTCGATCCGACGGTGAAGCTGATCGAGCCCGCGGTCGCTCCGGTACCGGTGACGGCGGTGACGCTCGGCGCGGTGCTCGTCGCGGCGAAGAGGTCGAGCGACGAGGCCTTCGCGGCGTCCGCGGCCTTCGTGGCGAGCCCCTGGATCAACCCGTTGAGCGTCTGCAGTGACGAGATGAACGAGTTGGTGGTGGTGAGCTTGTTCTTGAGCAGGGTCTGCGGGACCCCCTCGACGCTCATCAGCGAGTTGATGAGGTCGGTCGTCTTGAGACCGCTGACCAGACCGTCGATCGCGAGGCTGGTGCTCGATGACACGGACGAGGACATCGTCGACACTCCCTGGCGTCGTGGAGGTGGTCAGGACGGCGGCGTCCGTCCTCCGGGGCACCCGATCGGGCCCGGAGGACGGACGTCGTGATGGCTAGCGCAGGAGCGAGAGCACGCCCTGGGTGCTCTGGTTCGCCTGCGCGAGCATCGAGGTGCCGGCCTGGCTGAGGATGTTGTCGCGCGTGTACTTGACCATCTCCTCTGCCATGTCGACGTCGGTGATGCGCGAGGAGGCAGCGGTGAGGTTCTCCTTGGCCACGTTCGTCACGTTGATGGCGTGGTCGAAGCGGTTCTGGACTGCACCGATGCTCGAACGGGCCGCGGAGACGTACTTGATCTGCTCGTCGATCGCGGTGATGGCAGCCTGAGCGTTCGTCGCCGAGTCGAAGGTGAGCGCGCCGACCGCGGTCGACACGGACTCCACGTTCGACTTCGACAGGTCCACGTCGATCTGGCTCGCCGCGTCGCCGTTCGCGCCGACCTGGAACTTCAGGACGCCTGCGGCGCCGGCGGAGCCGTCGAGCAGGTTGATGCCGTTGAAGTTGGTCGACGCCGAGATGCGGGTGAGCTCCTTGGTGAGCTCGCCGACCTCGGTGGTGATCGCCGTGCGGGAGTCCGCGTTGTTCGAGTCGTTGCCGGCCTGGACGGCCAGGTCGCGCATGCGCTGGAGGATCGAGTGGGTCTCGGTGAGGCCACCTTCAGCGGTCTGCACGACGGAGATGCCGTCCTGCGCGTTGCGGGCGGCGACCGTGAGGCCACCGACCTGGGACTTCAGCCCCTCGGAGATCGTCAGACCGGACGCGTCGTCGGCAGCACGGTTGATGCGGAGGCCGCTCGAGAGCTTCTCGAGGGACTTCGACAGGTCGTTCTGCGTCGAGTTCAGGTTCCGGTACGTGTTGAGTGCCGAGAGGTTGGTGTTGATGGACATACCCATGGTGGTTTCCTCCGTGAATGTGGGTCGTGCGTCGGCCCGTCCGTGGGCTGACATGGATGACTCTCGACCGGTTGCCGGGAGTCGTTAGGGGATCGGCGGAGAAGTTTCCGCCGACGTCTCAACTCGCCGCGACGGCCGGTGCTGCTGCGGCGTCGTGCACCGCACGGGCGACACCGGCGGCGGCGTTCGTGGCGACACGGGCGAGGTAGGCGCTGCGGCGGGCCGCGGTGGTGCGGCTCGCGGGCTCGACGGTGGTGCCGTCGCCGTAGTGGGCGGCGAGACCGTCGTGGAGCAGGCGCATCGCCTCGGAGCGCTGCTGCGAGACGGCCGAGTGCGTGATGCCGAGCTCGGCGGCGACGTCGGTGACCGAGCGGTCGCCGAAGTAGACGGCCTCGACGATGAAGCGCATCCGCTCCGGCAGGGCCTCGACCGCGGCGCGGAGGTACCGGCGCTTCTCGGTCTCGAGCAGGTCGTCCCCGGGGAGCGGCAGGTCCGCGGCGACGAGGTCGTGCACGGTCTCGTCGAGCGGCGCGACCGTGCGGGCAGCGTCGCTCATCGCGTCGACGGCGGTCTGCTTGTCGACGCCCATGGCATCGGCGATCTCCTGCGCACCGACGCTTCGTCCGAGGCGCGCGGACAGGGCCTCCTGCGTGGCGAGGGTCTCGCGGATCCGCTTCCGGGTGCCGCGGGACGCCCAGTCGGCCGAGCGCATGTCGTCCGCCAGCGCGCCGGCGATCCGGGTGCGGGCGTAGGCGCCGAACGGCACGCCGAGGGTCGGGTCGAAGGCCTCGGCGGCTGCGACGAGTGCGAGGGACCCGACGGCGGCGAGGTCGTCGCGGTCCAGGTGCGTCGCCCGGGAGCGGACGTCGGCCACGATGTAGCCCACGAGCGGGAGGTGCTCCACGATCATCGCGTTGCGTTCGGTGCGGTCCATGCTGTTCCCCTGGTCGACCTGACGTGTGTCGGCTCACCCGTCCGTGGGCGCGACGGACGCCGGCCTCGGATGGCCGGTGCGTACGCCGAAGACCCGCCCGGGTCCCTCCGAGCGGTGCACCCCGCGTCGTTCCCGAGCGGTTCCGGGTGTCCCCCGGGGTGCGTTCTGAATGTATCGGCTGGCAATGCGCTGAACAGGTGCACAACCGTCCCCAGTGCGGGGGTGTCAGGCCCCGTTTCCGGTCGGCATTTGGGGGGACTCGGGGTCGGGAACGCTCGTTCTTGTCCCCCGACGGGGGTCATCGGGTCACAGCGTCGACGAGTACGGGTGACGGCACTCGGCCGCCGGGGCTTACGGTCGCGGTCACCGAGTCGATAGGTCCCGGTGTCCGCAGGATGACGGACCGGGGGCCACCCCGACGAACCACCACCTGGGAGGAGCTGATGAGCGTGAACGACCTGTCCGCCGTGCTCTGGCGCGAACGCGAGCTGCTCGAACTGCTCACCTTCAAGCTCGAGGAGGAGCAGCTCCTGCTCACCGCGGGCCGCTCCCGCTGGGTGTCGCACGCCAGCCGCGAGGTCGAGCAGGTCCTCGACCGGCTCCGCAGCACCGGTCTCGAACGCGCCGCACAGAGCGCCGAGGTCGCCGAGGAGTGGGGCGTCCCCGCCGACGCTCCCCTGCGCGACGTCGTCGCCGCGGCACCGAACGGGCCGTGGGGCGAGATCCTGTCGTCGCACCTCACCGCGATGGTCGAACTGACCACCCAGATCGGCGCCCTGCGCGACGAGAACGACCGGTTCCTCCGTGCCGCCGCCCAGGCCACCGAGGAGACCCTGGCGGGGACCGTCACCGGTGCCGCCACCTACGACGCCAGTGGCACGTCCGGCGCGGGCCAGGACGGCGCCCGCCTGTTCGAGGGGACGCTGTAGCACCGTGGTCAGCACCTTCGGATCCCTCGCGACCGCGTACTCGGGCCTCGCCGCCGCCCGTGCCGGCATCGACGTCACCGGCCAGAACATCGCGAACGCCGGCACCGCCGGGTACACGCGGCAGCGCGTCACGCAGAACTCGGTCCCCGCGACCCAGACCGGGTTCATGCGGGGCACCGCGGCCCTCGCCGGCCAGGGTGTCTCGGTCGACGGCATCGCCCGCCTGGCGTCCCTCACGCTCGACGCCGGCGTCCGCGTCGCCGCCGGTTCGTCCGCCTACGCCGACGCCCGCGCCACGGCGCTCTCCGCCCTCGAGACCGGGTTGCACGAGCCCGGCAAGGACGGCCTGAGCGCCAAGCTCGACGCGTTCTGGTCGTCCTGGAGCGAGCTCGCCAGCCACCCCGACGACCCGGGTGCCGCCAGCGCGGTGCTCGGGGCCGCCGGCACCGTCGTCTCCGCGCTGGCCGCCGGCTCGAAGGCCGTCGACGCGCAGTGGTCCTCGGTGCGCGGCACCCTGACCGGGCAGGTCGCCCAGCTGAACGGCGCCGCGGAGCAGGTCGCCGACCTGAACGGCCGGATCCGCACCGCGCTCGCCTCGGGCGGCACCGCCAACGAGCTGCTCGACCAGCGCGACCAGCTCACGCAGCAGATCGCCACGCTCGCCGGCGGCACCACCCGGACGAACGCCGACGGCACGGTCGACGTGCTCCTCGGCGGCAACCCGCTCGTGCAGGGCACCGACGCCCGCTCGGTCGCCCTCGGCGGCGGCGAGCGTCTCGCCGACGGCACCGCCGTCACCCTGACCTGGACCACCGGCACGGCCGGGGCCGTCGGGCTGAGCGGCGGCTCCATCGGCGGCGCCCTCGCGGTCCTCGCGCCGACGTCCGGCACCGGTACCGGCGGCGCACTCGCCGAGGCGTCCGCGTCCTACGACGCCGTGGCCACGCGACTCGCCACCACCGTGAACGCCCTGCACGCCGCCGGGACCACCCCGGCCGGCACCACCGGCGCACCCTTCTTCTCCCTGGCGGCCGGCGTCCCCGCCGCCCAAGCACTCGGCGTCGTCCCCACGGACGCCAGTGGACTGGCGACGCGGAACGCGGCGGGGGAACTCGACGACTCGTTCGCCGACGCGCTCGCGCGACTCGGGGCGTCGTCGGACGGTGCCGACCAGGTCTGGGCGACGTTCGTGGCGGGGGTGGGCACCGCCTCCAGGTCGGCGACGTCGGAATCCACGATGACCGGACTCGCGCTCACCAACGCACGCACCCAGCAGCAGTCGAGCGCCGGCGTCGACCTCGACGAGGAGAACGTCAACCTGCTGAGCTACCAGCACGCGTACCAGGGCGCGGCGCGCGTCCTGACCGCGGTCGACGAGATGCTCGACACCATCATCAACCGCGTCGGACTCGTCGGGAGGGGCTGATCGTGATCACCCGTGTGACCACCCAGATGTCGATGGCGGCCGCGTCGGCCCGGCTGCAGGCCGGGGCCGCGCGGGTCGCCGAGCTCACCGACCAGGCCACGACGCTGCGTGCGATCCAGAAGCCCTCGGACGACCCGGTCGGCACCGCTTCGTCGATGCAGGTGCGCAAGGAGCAGGCCGCTGCAGCGCAGTACTCGCGGAACGCGAACGACGCCGCGGCCTGGCTCGCGACCACCGACAGTGCGCTGTCGAGCGTCTACTCGGTGCTCAACAGCGTTCGCGACCTCACCGTGCAGGCCGCGAACTCCGGCACCATGAGCGACACGAACCGCGACGCGTTCGTCACGCAGTTCCGGTCGCTCAAGGCGGACCTCGAGGCGCGGGCCAACACCACCTACGGCACCCGCTCGGTGTTCGCGGGATCGTCGACCGCCGCTGCTGCCTACGACCCGGCCACGGGCTGGGCGGCCGCCGGCACCGACGTGTCCCGGCGGATCGGTGACGGCACGACCGTGCGCGTCGACACCGCCGGCACCGCGGTCTTCGGGGCCGGCGACGACTCGGTGTTCGCGGTGATCGACTCCATCGTCAACGACCTGCAGAACGGGGTGAACGTGAACGCTCGGATCAACGACGTGGACGGCGCACTCGGGACCGTCCGCGGCGCCCAGGCCGACGTCGGCATCCGGCACGCCGCCGCGCTCACGGCGCAGGACTCGCTGAAGTCCGCGACCGTCTCGCTCGAGAGCCGTCGCGCCGACATCGAGGACGTCGACCTCGCGAAGGCCGTCCTCGACCTGCAGGTGCAGCAGACCAACTACCAGGCAGCCCTCGCCGTCACCGCGAAGGTCCTGCAGCCGACCCTGATGGACTACCTCCGATGAGCATCTCCCTGACCTTCGCCGTCCCGCCGTTCGGGCTCGCCCCCGCCGCGGCCTTCGAGCTGTCGCCGGTCGACGGCGCCGAGGGGCTGTTCACGCTCGTCGGCGACGACGCGCGGCTGTTCCTGCTCGACGCCGCGGTGCACCTGCCGTCGTACGCGCCGGAGCTCACCGACGAGCAGGCTGCCGGGCTCGGGCTGACCGACCCCGCCGACGCGATGCTGCTGGTGGTCGCGAACCCCGGGGCGTCCGGCACCACGGTCAACCTGCTCGCGCCGATCGTCGTGAACGCCCGGACGGCCGTGGGTGCGCAGGTCATCCTCGAGGAGCAGGACCTGCCGCTGCGGGCGGAGCTCGCGCGGGTGTAGCGCGGGGCGCGGCTGCTTCGCACCCGTTCTTCGGGCTTCGGGCTGGTCGACGCGGAACGACACTGTCGACGTCGTACGACATCGGTGCTGTCGCACCCCCGCGCCTGCAACTGTTGCGCACGCGTGACAGCGACAGAGTCGCCGTCGTACGACATCGACATCGTCGCAAGTTGCGTCCGCCTCATCCCTCCACAGCCTGGAGGCCCGGCTCGTCATCCACAGATCGGCCCACCGCCGCCCCGTGGTCGGGCCCGGCGATCGATGGTTGATCCATGGACGACCGCGCACGCACCATCCCCCTCATCCGCACGACCGGCAAGCCCAGCGCCGAACGCCGGGCCCTGCAACGCCGCGTCCGTCGGGGGGAGTTGATCGCGGTCCGTCCCGGGGTCCTGGTCTCCCCGTCGTCGGTCATGGGACTCCGGCCCGAGGACCACCTGTTGCTCCTGGTGCGCGCGACCGCGCCGATGGTCCACGCGCCGAGGGCGTTCGCGCGCTCCGCAGCGGCCGCCGTGCACGGACTGCCCTTCGTCCATGCCCCTCCGTCGAAACTCGACGTCGTCGATCCGCGCCGCGAACGCTCCGACACGTCCGCACACCTCCGGCTCCACCCCGGACCGCTCGTCCACGCGCCGACGACGGACTCACGGTGGGCCGGCCTGCCCGCGACCACCCCCGCCGACATCGACGGAGCGCCAGTCACGTCGTTGGCACGGACCCTCGTCGACATCGCGGGGTCCTCCACCCTCGAGTTCGCACTGCCGATGATCGACCAGGCGCTCCACGACCGGCGTCTCCTGCCCGAGACCCTGCTCGACGAACTCGCCACGACGGCACCCAAGGGCCACGACAAGGCGGGGATCGCGGTGGGGATGGGGTCGGCGCTGTCGGGTTCACCCGCGGAGTCGGTGTGCCGGGTGCGGTTCCGGGAGCTCGGGGTGCCGGACCCGGTGCAGCAGCACGTGTTCGCCCGGGCCGGATCGGCCACGGCGATCGTGGACTTCTGGTTCCCGGACCAGGGCGTCGTGGTCGAGGTCGACGGCCGCGCGAAGTACGAGGACCCGGTGCTGCTCGACGGGCGCTCCACCGCGGACGCGCACTGGCGCGAGAAGCGGCGTGAGGACTTCATCCGGTCGTTCCCCGAGGTCCGCGCGGTCGTGCGGCTCTCGTGGGCCGACCTGATGCAGCCCGACCGGGTGCGGGCTGCCCTGCGGCGTGCGGGTGTCCCGTGCTGAGGCTGCGTGTTCGACGATCAGCGCGGACGACGCGGCGCATCCGGGTGGTACGTGCGCTGACGCTCGATCCGCGGGCGGCCGGAGGACGCCCCGATGTCCACTGCCCCACCGACCACGACCTCGCCGAGCCCCACGCGCACCCCACGGACCGGCCCGGTGCCCTTCACCACGCCGCCGCGGTGGTCCGGGTCGGGTTCGCGGTGGTCGCCGCCGTCCTCGAGCTCGACGTCGCGCACGGACACCGGCCCGAGCACCTGCGCGCCCACACCGATCCGCGCCGGCCCCTCGACGAGACACCCGGCCGTCAGACGAGCCCGACCACCGATCACGACGTCGGCCCCGTCCGCGACGACGGTGACGGGGCCCGGGCCAAGTTCGGCGCCCTCCCCGATGTGCACCGTCGCCGCAGACGCCACGACGGTCACGGGTCCGGGGCCCAGGCGGGCACCGGTAGCCAGCGTGATCGCCCCACCGTGACAGGTCTCGAGCGTCGTGGACGGGTACAGCACCACGCCAGGCAGGACCGACACGCCCACCCCGATCAGGACGGACGCCGGATCGAGGACCCGGACCTCGGGCGAGAGAGCGGCCACCTGCCGGACGGTCAGGAACCCGGCCGCACGACGGGCGTCGTCGACTGCTCGCTGCGCGGGGTCGGTGTCCATCCAGCGAGCCTCTCACGTGTGCGGCGTACGGTGAGCGCATGGCCCGCGCCCCGAAGGACCAGTCGATCGTGCCCCTGCCGACCGCACCGGTCTCCCCCACCACGTCCGACCCCCGAACGCAGCAGGTCCAGCCCACGGGCTGGGCGAAGTGGCTCGATCGGGTCATCAGTGTGCAGCGTCCCGTCGTGGTCGCGCACGTCAACGCGATCCGTCGCCGCAAGCCCGACGCGACCCCCGCCGAGGTGATCCAGATCCTCGAGCGGCAGTACCTGGCAGCGGTGACGACCGGCGGTGCCGCGGTCGGTGCGAGCGCGGTGATCCCCGGCGTCGGGATGGCCGCTGCGCTCGGACTGAGCGGCGCCGAGACGGTCGGGTTCCTGGAGACCACCGCGCTGTTCGCACAGTCGGTGACCGAGGTGCACGGCATCGCGCTGGACGACCCAGAGCGCGCCCGCACCCTGGTGATGGCGATGATCCTCGGTGCGCCGGGCACGCAGCTCATCAAGCAGCTCGCCGGCCAGGCTGCCGGCGGGCAGGCCCGGACGGCGTTCTGGGGCGAGATGGTGACGTCCTCGCTGCCGAAGCAGGTCGTCAACGGCATCGGTGGACAGGTCCGCGACCAGTTCATCAAGCGCTTCGCCATCCGGCAGGGCGGTTCGGTCATCGGCCGCGCGCTGCCGTTCGGCATCGGAGCGGCCGTCGGCGGTTTGGGGAACCACGCCCTGGGGCGCAAGGTGATCCAGGCGTCGCGGACGGGGTTCGGCATGCCGCCGGCGGAGTTCCCGATCGTGCTGACGGTCACACCGGCTGCCGAGAAGACCCGGCGTGCCCTGCCGTGGAAGCGCGGCGCGGGCAAGGACCAGGACCTCTGGACCGAGCCGGGGCAGGACGACCCCCGCTCGAAGCGTTAGCCAGGACGACCGAGAACGGTCCGGCACGCCGACCGAGAACGGCCCGGCGCGACGACCGAGCAGGGTCCGGGCACGGATGCTGATCACCCGAGCCCGGGCCGTTCGTGCAGCTGCGCCCTAGAAGGACCGCACCGGCGTCGTCACGACCTGCCCGGCGTGGGCGAACCCGCCACCGAACCCGAACAGCAGGGCCGGCACCCCCTCCGGGAGGTCGCCGCGCTCCCAGGCCTTCGACAGGCCGAGCGGCACACTCGCGGCCGAGGTGTTCCCGGACTCGACGACGTCGCGGATGACGAACTTGGACTCCCCGCCGAGCGCGGTGACGAGCGGCTCGATGATCCGCAGGTTCGCCTGGTGGAACGCGAACACCTCGATGTCGTCCATCGTGAGTCCGGCGGCCTCGACGACCTTGCGGGCGTGCCCCTCGGCCTCGGTGATGGCCCAGCGGTAGATCGAGCGACCCTCCTGGTTGAAGCGCCCCGGCGACCCTTCGACACGCACGGCGTCGAGCAGATGCGGCACGCTCCCCCACGACACCGGGCCAATCTCGGGCGTCTCGGCGACCCCGAGCACGGCGGCACCGGCCCCGTCACCGACGAGCACGCACGTCGACCGGTCGGTCCAGTCGGCGATGCCGGACAGCACCTCGGACCCGATGACGAGCGCGACGTCGGCCGAACCGGTGCGGATGGACTGGTCGGCGAGCCCGAGCGCGTACTCGAAGCCGCTGCACGCGGTGTTGATGTCGATCGGCGCCGGGCCGTTCGTCATGCCCAGTGCGGCGGCGACGCGGCCTGCCGTGTACGGGGCGCGGTCCTGGTGGGTGGTGGAGGCGACGATGACGAGTCCGACGGCCGAGGGCGACACCCCGGCGTCGGCGAGGGCACGGCGTCCGGCCTCGATGGCCATCGACGTGACGGTGTCGTCTGGACCGGCGATCCGACGGGTCTGGATCCCGGTGCGGGTGCGGATCCACTCGTCGTTCGTGTCGACCATCGTCGAGAGCTCGTCGTTGGTCAGGACGCGTTCGGGCTGGTGGTGTCCGAACCCGAGGATCCGGCTGCCGCGGAGTGCTGGGATGTTCATCGTCGGCACGTTACCCCCTCACCCCACCGCCGCATGCCGACCGGGGCATGCACGGCACGCGGGACGGTCACTTCCGCGCGGCAGCGGTCGCGCGGTCGTTCGCCTTGCCGATCGCCTCGACCAGCTCGTCCTTCGTCATCTTCGAGCGGCCGCTGACGTCGAGCCGCTTCGCGACGTCCATCAGGTGCGCCTTCGAGGCGTTCGCGTCGACACCGCCCTCGGTCTTCCCGGATGAGCCCGAGCCAGCACCACGCGAACCGGCGGCATCGGAGTCGGACGGCCCGGAGGACTCCTTCTCCTCCCAGTGGTCGCCGACCTTCTCGTACTCGTGCTTCACGGCGGCGAACGCCGTGCGGTGCGCCCGCTCACCCGGGCCGTACGTCTCGTTCGCCGAGTCCAGTGTCTTCTCGAAGATCTCCTGCGCGTGCTCCGGGGACCGCTGCAGGGTGCTGGGGATCTCGTCCTTGGCTGGCATGGCTGCTCCTCTCGAGTGGTCCTCCCTGACTACTCCCCGCCACTCGACCGGTACTCCCAGGGCCTGGCGCCACCAGGGCGTCACGAGTAGACCCGTCTCATGGACTACACACACCTCGGTCGCACCGGTCTGTCCGTCTCCCGCGCCGTGCTCGGCACGATGAACTTCGGCCCGGAGACCAGCGAGGACGACTCGCACGCGATCATGGACCGGGCCCACGAGCTCGGCGTCAACTTCTTCGACACCGCCAACGGCTACGGCGGCTCGGTGGGCAAGGGTGCCACCGAGGAGATCATCGGACGGTGGTTCGCCAAGGGTGGCGGTCGCCGCGAGAAGACGGTCCTCGCCACGAAGGTCTACGGCGAGATGACCGACTGGCCGAACGGCGGCAAGCTCAGCGCCCTGAACATCCGGCAGTCGCTCGACGCGAGCCTGCAGCGGCTGCAGACCGACCACATCGACCTGTACCAGTTCCACCACGTCGACCGTGCGACGCCGTGGGACGAGATCTGGCAGGCGATCGACGTCGCCGTGCAGCAGGGCAAGGTCCTGTACGTCGGCTCGTCGAACTTCGCCGGGTGGCACATCGCCCAGGCCCAGGAGGCAGCGAAGCGCCGGAACACCTTCGGCCTGGTCAGCGAGCAGTCGATCTACAACCTCGTGGTCCGCGACGTCGAGCGCGAGGTCCTGCCCGCCGCCCGCGCGTACGGCCTCGGCGTGATCCCCTGGTCGCCGCTGCAGGGCGGCCTGCTCGGCGGCGTCATCGAGAAGACCGAGAACGGCTCCCGTCGGCTCTCCGGCCGCAGCGCCGAGTACGTCGACGCGCACCGCGACCAGCTGCAGTCGTACGAGTCGCTCGCGAAGGAGCTCGGCCACACGCCCGGCGAGCTGGCCCTCGCCTGGCTGCTGCACCAGCCCGGCGTCACCGCGCCGATCACAGGCCCCCGCACGATGGAGCAGTGGGAGTCCGCGGTCCGCGCCGTCGACATCCGCCTCGACCAGCGTGCGCTGGACCGTCTCGACGAGATCTTCCCGGGGCACGAGACCTCGCCGGAGGACTACGCGTGGTGAGCTGAGCCCGGAAAGCAGGGCACAGCCGGGAGGCGCGGTGCGGGTCGGACCCGCACCGCGCCTCCCGTCCGTGGTCACGTCGAGAACGCGACCAGCGCAACGACGACGGGCCCCGCGCCTGCTGTGTGCGCGGGGCCCGTCGTCGTGCGGGTGGTGCCTGGTGACTAGCGGACGCTGACCGGGCTGTCGTCGGTCTGCTCGTAGAGGACGTAGCCCTCTTCGCCGTGGACCGCGGTGTCGATGCCGGCGACCTCGTCCTCGGTCTTGACGCGGAAGCCCATCGTCTTCTCGATGATCCAGCCGATGACGAAGGCCAGGACGAACGAGTACGCGCCGACGGCGCCCGCTGCGGCCGCCTGCTTGCCGAGCTGCTCGAACGAGCCCGAGTAGATCAGGCCGGTGTCGTTGGCGAAGAAGCCGAGGAACAGCGTGCCGAAGATGCCGCCGACCAGGTGGACGCCGACCACGTCGAGCGAGTCGTCGAAGCCCAGGCGGTACTTCCAGTCGATGGCGAAGCAGCAGACGATACCGGCGAGGAAGCCGAGCAGGATGCCCCAGCCCGGGGTCAGCGCGGCACAGGCCGGGGTGATCGCGACGAGGCCGGTGACGGCACCCGATGCGGCGCCGACGGAGGTGGCCTTGCCGTCCTTGAGCTTCTCGATGAGCAGCCAGCCGAGGATGGCGGCGGCCGGGGCGGCGAGGGTGTTCACCCAGGCGATCGCGGCGATGCCGTCAGCAGCGCCCTCGGAGCCGGCGTTGAAGCCGAACCAGCCGAACCACAGGATGGCGGCACCGAGCAGGACGAAGGGCGGGTTGTGCGGCTTGTGCGCACCCTTGGCGAAGCCGACGCGCTTGCCGAGCACGATCGCCAGGGCGAGACCCGCTGCACCGGCGTTGATGTGCACCGCGGTGCCACCGGCGAAGTCGATGACGCCCCACGTGGCGGCCCAGCCCGAGGTCAGGTTGAAGACCCACGAGGCGACCGGGAAGTAGACGACCGTGACCCAGACGCCGGCGAAGACCATCCACGCGCCGAACTTGGCGCGGTCGGCGATGGCGCCGGAGATGAGCGCGACGGTGATGATCGCGAACGTCGCCTGGAAGCCGACGAAGGCCATCGACGGGTACGCCGCCTGGATGTTCGAGGACTGCGCTTCCTCGAAGGCCTGGCCGAGGCCGATCTGGTTCCAGTCGATGCTGAAGAACCCGACCACGCCGGAGACCGCGGTGCCGTCGCCGTGGTTGGCGAAGGCGATCGCGTAGCCGTAGACCACCCAGAGCACGCTCACGAGCGCGATCGCACCGAACGACATCATCATCATGGAGATGACGGACTTGGCCTTCACCAAGCCGCCGTAGAAGAAGGCCAGGCCGGGTGTCATGAACAACACCAGCGCAGCCATCACCAACACGAACGTCGTGTTGCCCTGATCAAGCATCTGCTCACCTCTCGATTGCACGAGCGGCTCTTGGACCGCCTCGGGTGTCACAGAGTCTGGCGAGGCGAGGTTTCACGAGGGAGCACGAACTGTTTCGCGGATGTAACGCGACCGCGCCGTTTGTAAACGTCGTGTTTCCAGCGGCCCGATGTCCCCTGCGCGAGGGGCAGGAGACCGCCGTGGACAGATCGGTCTGACGGCGAGCGACGCTCAGGCGCGGGTGAGCGCCACCACGCGGGACGCCGCGCGCAGGTACTTCTTGCGGTACCCGCCCTCGAGCATCACGTCGGGGTACACCTGGTCGAGCGGGGTGCCCGAGGCGACGATGCGCACCTGCGCGTCGTACAGCCGGTCCACCAGGGCGACCCAGCGCAGCGCGTCGGTCTGGTCGGTGAAGGCCCGGACGTCGGTGAGCCCGACGGCGTCGAGGTCCTCGACCAGCGCGACGTACTTCGACGGGTGCACGGAACCCAGGTGCGCGACCACCGCGCCGAAGTCGTCGAGCGTCACGGAGCCGGACGGCAGCGCGGCGGGCACGTCGGACACGACCTGCGCCGACTCGTCCACGGCACGTCGGCGGTAGTCGAGGCCGTCGATGCGCATGGTGTCGAACCGGTCCGACATCGCCTGGATCTCGCGCAGGAAGTCCTGCGCGGCGAAGCGTCCCTCACCCAGCGCGCCAGGGGGCGTGTTCGACGTCGCGGCGAAGCGGGTGCCGGTCTCGGTCAGTTCCTTGATGAGCCGGGTCATCACCATCGTGTCGCCCGGGTCGTCGAGCTCGAACTCGTCGATGCACACCAGTGCGGTGCCGCGGAGCAGGTCGACGGTCCCCTGGAATCCCAGGGCGCCCACGAGCGCGGTGTACTCGATGAAGGTGCCGAAGGTCTTCCGGCCGGTGGCCGCGTGGTAGGCGGCTGCGAGCAGGTGGGTCTTGCCGACACCGAACCCGCCGTCCAGGTACACACCGGACTTCGCCGCGGGTTCCGCCGCCTGCTTCCGGCGCCCGAACAGCCCGCGCCGCGGGGCCTCCGTCGGACCGGCGGCCACGAACGCGGCGACGGCATCGCGGACCGAGGCCTGCGAGTCGTAGTCCGGGTCCGGCCGGTACGAGTCGAACGACGCGTCCGTGAACTGCGGCGGGGGCACGAGCGCTGCAGCCATCTGCTGCGGCGTCACCTGGGGATCACGGTCGACGAGGTGAGCGGGCAATCGGGGAACCCTTCCGGGAAGCATGTCGTGGGGTGTCACGTTGCGTCAGGAGCACGGTACGTCCGCGTACCGTTGCCCACAGGCACCGACGCCCGATCCTAGTCCGGCACCGGCAGCACGCACCCGGGCACCAAGCCCGCCCCGCACCACGCTCGCCCCGCACCACGCTCCCCCGCACCCCTGGAGGTACCCCCGATGACCGCACCGGTCGACCCGTCCGAGAAGTTCGCCGCCTACGCGCACCCGGAGCGCCTCGTCTCCACCGAGTGGCTGCAGGAGCAACTCGACGCCGGGGCCGGCGCGCCCGACCTGGTGGTCGTCGAGTCCGACGAGGACGTCCTGCTCTACGAGACGGGGCACATCCCGGGCGCCGTGAAGATCGACTGGCACACCGACCTCAACGACCCGGTGCAGCGCGACTACATCGACGGCGCCGCCTTCGCCGAGCTCCTCGGCGGCAAGGGCATCGGCCGCGACACCACCGTCGTGATCTACGGCGACAAGAACAACTGGTGGGCCGCGTACGCCCTCTGGGTGTTCACGCTGTTCGGTCACGAGGACGTCCGCCTGCTCGACGGCGGTCGCGGCAAGTGGATCGCCGAGGACCGCGCCCTGACCACCGACGAGACCCCGACCACGCCCGTCGAGTACCCCGTCGTCGAGCGGCACGACGAGCCCGTCCGCGCCTTCAAGGACGACGTCCTCGCGCACCTCGGCAAGCCGCTCATCGACGTCCGCAGCGCCCCGGAGTACAGCGGGGAGCGCACGACCGCGCCCGACTACCCGGAAGAGGGCGCGCTGCGCGGCGGCCACGTCCCCACCGCCGTGAACATCCCCTGGGCGACGGCCGCCGCCCCCGACGGCACCTTCAAGACGCGCGACGAGCTCGACGCCGTCTACCGTGACGGCGCCGGCATCGGTGACGCCGACGAGGTCATCGCCTACTGCCGCATCGGTGAGCGCTCGAGCCACACCTGGTTCGTCCTGCAGCACCTGCTCGGCTACGACAACGTCCGCAACTACGACGGCTCGTGGACCGAGTGGGGCAGCGCCGTCCGCGTCCCCATCGTGCAGGGATCCGAGCCGGGTACTGTTCCGAACCGATGAACGCCAGCACCGACGCACCACTCCCCGCCACCCTCGCCGAGATCCGCGACGACTTCCTCGCCCTGGGCCAGAAGGACCGCCTGCAGCTCCTGCTCGAGTTCTCGAACGAGCTGCCTGCGCTACCCGAACGCCTGCAGGGGCACGAGGACGAGCTCGAACGGGTCGAGGAGTGCCAGTCCCCCGTCTTCATCACGGTGACGGTGGGCGAGGACGGCGACGCCCCGGACGTGGTCCGGATGCACGCCACCGCCCCGCGCGAGGCGCCGACCACCCGCGGCTTCGCCTCGATCCTGGCGCAGGGACTGTCCGGCCTCACCGTCGAGCAGGTGCTCGCCGTCCCGACGGACTACCCGTTGACCATCGGCCTGTCCGAGGCGGTCAGCCCCCTGCGGATCCGCGGCATGGTGGGCATGCTCGGACGCGTGCAGCGTCAGGTGCAGGCGGCGGTCGCGTAGACGCGACCCGTTGACGGACGGGAGGCGCGGTGCCAGCTGGCACCGCGCCTCCCGTCCGCCCTCCGGTTGCGTCTACCGCGCGCTGGCCGCCCCGCGCCGATGGACCACCTCGGTGAGCCAGGCGAGGATCCGGGCGTCGAACCAGTCGGCGTCGTGGTTCCAGAGCTTGGTGTGCCGGGCCGTGGTCTGGATCTCGAGCCGCACCAGGTCGGGCCGTGCGCGGGCCAGGTCGTGTGAGGCCGAGGACGGAACGAACCCGTCGTCGTCGCTGTGCAGCAGCAGGATCGGCACCGTGAGCTCGTCGGATCGCGTGACCATGTCGAGCTCGCGCAGGTCCACAGGAGCCTGGAGCCCGGCGAGCCGGTGCAGCACCGGCGTGCGGAGCAGCCGCTGCGCGACCTTGCGGACCGGACGTGGCAGGCGGAGGAGCTGGCTCTGCGACTTCAGGACGGCGTGCCAGTCGACAACCGGAGACTCGAGGACCACCCCGTCGACCAGACCGGCGAAGCGCGAGCGGAGCAGGGTCTGCAGCACGACGGCGCCGCCCATCGACCAGCCCATGAGCACGACGCTCTGGGCGTCCTGCGCGGTGAGCCAGCGGAGGACGGAGTCGACGTCCTCCCACTCGGTGCTGCCGAGGCCGTAGCGGCCGTCGACGCTCGGCGGGGCGACACCGTCGTTCCGCCACGAGGCGAGCACCACCGAGTACCCGGCGGCGCGGAAGACCGGGACGGCGCGGATCGTCTCGGCTCGCGTGACGCCACGGCCGTGCACCAGGACGGCCCAGGGCGCTGCCGGGTCGTCGGCGCGGACGACCCAGGCGGGGGCGGGGCCGTTCGGGGTGGGGATGTCGACGTCCTCGACGGGCACGTCGAGCTCGCCGGGGGTCAGGTAGAACCAGCCGCCCCAGCGTCCGCGACGTGCGGCGGTCGGGTCGCCGGCGTCGATCGCGATGATGCGGCGCGTGACGGTGGTGTCGGTCGTTCCGAGGACCTCGCCGACGCGCATGTGGCCGGTGCCGCCGCCGAACCAGAGCGAGTAGCGGCCCTGCAGCTCGGTGTCGGCGGTGCGCTCGATCGTGACGGTCCTGCGGACGGGGTCGACGGCGTGGATCGGGACGCGTTCGTTGCGCTTGCGGTCGGGGGTGACGACGGCACGGGCGACGGCGGCGACGAAGCCACCGATGACGGCCGTCCCCACCGCGGCAGCTGCCAGACCGGCGCCGAGTGCGATGAACCCGGCCGATCGAGCGGTCTCCTGGACGACGTCCTCGGCGGGTCGCGCGGATCGGGACATGGCCCGGAGCCTAGTCTGCATGTGTGTCCGAAACCCGAGAGCCCGACGCCTTCGCGCGGCTCCGCGCGTTCGTGTCCGGCGGCAGCGGCCGTGCCGAGACCACCGTCACCGAGATCCCCTCGCCGACCCGGATCGCACCGTTCTCGATCGCCCTGGCGGCGGACGTGTCCGGCACCGCGCACGGCGTCGAGTCGGACCTGGGAACCGGCCGGTTCATCGCCCTGTACGACCCGGAAGAACCCGAGGGCTGGGGCGGCGCGTTCCGTGTCGTCTCGTTCGCGCAGGCGCCGCTCGAGCCGGAGATCGGGGTCGACGAGTTCGTCGCCGACGTCACGTGGAGCTGGCTCGTCGACGCCCTCGAGTCGCACGGTGCGACGTACGACCACGCCTCGGGCACGGCCACCAAGATCATCTCGCGCGGGTACGGCGACCTCGCCGCACAGGGCGACGGCGCCCAGCTGGAACTCCGCGCGTCGTGGACACCACGCGGCGACGACCTCACCGCACACGTCCGGGCCTGGCAGGACATCGTCGCCATGCTCGCCGGTCTGCCGCCCGCATCGGACGGCGTGACCCTGCTGGCCCCGAGGAGGCTCGCCAAGTGACCGACCCCGCTCCCCAGGACGCCGCTGGCCCCGCTACTGGCTCGGCCGCTCCGGCCGCCGCCGCCGGCCCGACTGCCGCCGCCGCCGGCCCCGCCTTCGAGGCATCGCACGACGCCGTCAAGGTCATCGACACGCGCGAGGACTACCTCGAGGCGGTCGCCGCCATCGCCGCCGGCCACGGCCCCGTCGCGGTCGACGCCGAGCGCGCCAGCGGCTACCGCTACTCGCAGCGCGCCTACCTGATCCAGGTGTTCCGCCGCGGTGCCGGTGCGTTCCTGTTCGACCCGATCCCGATCGGCGACTTCTCGGAGCTGCAGGCCGCCATCGTCGACGAGGAGTGGCTGTTCCACGCCGCCTCGCAGGACCTGCCGTGCCTGCAGGAGGTCGGCCTCGTCCCGACGCGCATCTTCGACACCGAGCTCGGCGCCCGCATCGCCGGGTTCCCCCGGGTCGGCCTCGGCGCCGTCGTCGAGCAGCTGCTCGGCATCACCCTGGCCAAGGCGCACTCGGCCGCCGACTGGTCGACCCGTCCCCTGCCGCAGTCGTGGCTCGTCTACGCATCGCTCGACGTCGAACTGCTGCCCGACCTCCGCGACGCCCTCGCCGAGAAGCTCGACGAGGCCGGCAAGACCCGGATCGCCCAGGAGGAGTTCGACGCGGTCCTGCACCGTGCGCCGAAGCCCGCCCGTGCCGAGCCCTGGCGTCGACTGTCCGGCATGCACGCGCTCCGTGGTGCGCGAGCACTGGCGATCGCCCGGTCGCTCTGGCTCGCTCGCGACGAGTACGCCCGCCAGGCGGACATCGCACCCGGGCGCACGATCCCCGACTCGGCCATCGTCGCCGCCGCGGCCGCTGCGCCCGAGTCCCGCGCCGAACTCGGTGCGCTGAAGACCTTCACGGGCCGCGCCAGCCGTTCCGAGCTCGACCGCTGGTGGGCCGCCGTCGAGGAAGGCCGCACCACCGAGGACCTCCCCCGTCTGCGCGGTGCCGGCGAGGCCACCCTGCCCCCGCCCCGAGCCTGGGCGGACCGCAACCCGGCCGCCGACCGCCGGTACAAGGCCGCGCGCGCCGCGGTGACGAAGCGTGCCGAGGAACTCGACATCCCGCTCGAGAACCTGCTCACGCCGGAGACGCTCCGGCTCGTGTCGTGGGCCCCGCCGTCGCCGCCGTCGACCGAACTGGTCGGCGCCGCCCTCGCCGAGCACGACGCCCGCCCGTGGCAGGTCGAGGAACTCGCGTCGATCATCGCCTCGGCCTTTGTGGCTGCTGCACAGCGGCCCGCGGCGACGGACGACGACGAGTCGTAGGAACTGCCCAACCGGCATGCGGCCGCCCAGGCTGGGGGCATAGCGTCGGGAGGGTCGCCGGGCGAGGCCCGGCCAGGCCGGAGCGACCTGCGTTCCGGCCCGATCGATGAGGATCTGGGAGGCCCGGATTGCCAAAGGCATCAGACGTCGTGTTCGTGGACGGCGTTCGCACACCGTTCGGACGAGCCGGCGAGAAGGGGGTGTTCTGGAAGACCCGGTCCGACGACCTCGCGGTGCACGCGATGCGCGGACTGCTCGACCGGAACGCCTTCGACACCGCAGCCGTGGACGACGTCGCCGTCGCGGCCACCACGCAGCAGGGTGACCAGGGGCTGACGCTCGGCCGCACCGTGGGCATGCTCGCTGGTCTGCCGAAGTCGGTTCCCGGCTACGCGATCGACCGCATGTGTGCCGGTGCCATGACGAGCGTCACGACGCTCGCCGGCGCCATCGCCTTCGGCGCCGCCGACATCGCGATCGCCGGTGGTGTCGAGCACATGGGCCGGCACCCGATGGGCTTCAACGCCGACCCCAACCCGCGCTTCGTCGCGGAGCGCATGGTCTCGAGCGACGCCCTCGTCATGGGCGCCACCGCCGAGCGCCTGCACGACCGCTTCCCCGCGATCACGAAGGACCGCACGGACGCCTACGCCGTCCAGTCCCAGCAGCGGTACGCCGCTGCCTGGGCGAACGGCAAGCTCCAGCCCGACGTCATCCCGGTCGAGGTCAACAAGGGCGACGGCTGGGACGTCGTCAGCACCGACGAGCCGCCGCGGCCGGGGACGACCCTGGAGGCGCTGGCCGCGTTGAAGACGCCGTTCCGGCCCCACGGACGGGTCACCGCCGGCAACGCCGCCGGTCTCAACGACGGTGCGACCATGAGCCTGCTCGCGTCCGAGGATGGTGCGAAGCAGCACGGACTGTCGACGAAGATGCGCATGGTCTCGTTCGCCTTCGCCGGCGTCGAGCCCGAGGTCATGGGCGTCGGCCCGGTCCCCGCGACCGACAAGGCCCTGTCGAAGGCCGGCCTGTCGATCGACGACATCGGCCTGTTCGAGATCAACGAGGCGTTCGCCGTCCAGGTGCTCGCGTTCCTCGACAACTACGGCATCGCCCAGGACTCCCCGAACGTGAACGCCTGGGGCGGCGCGATCGCCGTCGGCCACCCGCTCGCGTCGAGTGGTGTCCGGCTGATGAACCAGCTCGCCGCACAGTTCGCCGAGCGACCGGACGTCAAGTACGGCATCACCACGATGTGCATCGGGCTCGGCCAGGGCGGCACCGTCATCTGGGAGAACCCGAACCACAGCAAGTCGGCCGAGCGTTCGGCTCGGAAGGGGGCGTGACCATGACCATCGTCGACAACGACCGACTGGCCGAACTCAGCGAGGACGAGGTCGTCACGCACTCGTTCGTCAAGCACGTCACGATGCCCTCGGGTGGCACGCTGGCGCTCATCACGCTCGACAACGGCAAGGACTACAAGCGGCCGAACACCCTCGGGCCCCGCACGCTCCGTGAGCTGTCCGGCGTGCTCGACACCCTGAAGACCGAGGCCGCCGCGGGCACGATCCAGGGCGTCGCGATCACCGGCAAGGAGTACTGCTTCGCAGCCGGCGCCGACCTGTCGCAGGCAGCGGCGGTCCCGTCGCGCGAGGCCGCCCACGACCTGGCCGCGCTCGGGCACGCCACGCTCCGCAAGTTCGCCGACCTCGGGGTGCCGTCGTTCGCGTTCGTGAACACCCTGGCGCTCGGTGGTGGGCTCGAGATCGCCCTGCACTGCACCTACCGGGCGTTCTCGTCCGCGGCGCAGGGCATCGGCCTGCCCGAGGTGTTCCTCGGCATCATCCCCGGCTGGGGCGGCGCGACGCTGCTCCCCCGCCTGATCGGACCGGAGCGCGCGCTCCGCGTCATCGTCGAGAACCCGCTCAAGAACAACCGTCTGATGGACGGTCAGGCCGCGGTCGAGATCGGCATCGGCGACGTGCTCGTCCCGTCCGTCACGTTCCTGCCCTCGGCCGTGGCGTGGGCGGACGGCGTCATCACCGGAACGACCAAGGTGGTGCGGAAGAACGAGCCGGGCATGCTCGAGAAGGCCGCATGGGGCACCGTCGTCAAGGTCGCCCGCGGACAGGTCGCCTCGAAGATCGGCACCGTGCCGAAGTCGCCGTTCCGGGCGCTCGACCTCGTGGCCGCCGCCAAGTCGGGCTCGCTCGACGAACGGTTCGCCGACGAGGACGAGGCCCTCGCCGACCTCATCTCGGGCGACCAGTTCGCCGCGTCGATGTACGCCTTCGACCTCGTGCAGAAGCGTGCGAAGAAGCCCGTCGGCGCTCCCGAGGGCGTCGAACCGAAGAAGATCACGAAGGTCGGCGTCCTCGGCGCCGGGCTGATGGCGTCGCAGTTCGCGCTGCTGTTCGCCCGACGCCTGGGCGTCCCCGTCGTCATCACCGACGTCGACCAGTCCCGTGTGGACGCCGGCGTCGAGCGGATCCGCGGCGAGGTCGCGAAGCTGCTCGACAAGGGCCGGATCTCCCCCGACGACGCGAACCGCATCACCGCACTCGTCAGCGGCTCGGTGTCCTACGACGCCTTCGCCGACGCCGACTGGGTGATCGAGGCCGTCTTCGAGGAGATGACCGTCAAGCAGCAGGTCCTCCGGAAGATCGAGCAGGTCATCGCACCGGACGCCATCCTCGCCACGAACACGTCGTCGCTCTCCGTCGACGAGATGGCGTCGGTGCTCACCAACCCGGAGCGGCTCGTCGGCTTCCACTTCTTCAACCCGGTCGCGGTCATGCCGCTGCTCGAAGTCGTGCGCGCGGCGAAGACCTCGGACGAGGCCCTCGTCACGGCCCTCGCCGTCGCAAAGACCCTGAAGAAGACCGCGATCATCACCGCGGACCAGCCGGGCTTCGTCGTCAACCGGGTGCTCGCCCGGGTGCTCGGCGAGGCGATGCGCGGCGTCGAGGAAGGGACCTCGTTCGACACCGTCGCCCAGGGTGCCGCACCGCTCGGCCTGCCGATGTCACCGTTCGAGCTGCTCGAGCTCGTCGGGCTGCCGGTCGGCGCGCACGTGCTCGACTCGCACCACGCGGCCTGGCCGGAGCGCTTCTACCCCGGCGACGGCCTGAAGAAGATCGCCGAGCACGGGACGATCCTGACCCGCGACAAGAAGGGCAACGCGACCGGGTACGACCCCGCCGCCGTGAAGCTCGTCGCGCCCTCCAAGAAGGACGCGAAGCCGGTCGACGCCGCCGAGATGCAGCGCCGGTTCGAGGACGCCCTGGCCGACGAGCTGCACCGCATGCTCGAGGACCGGGTCGTCGAGCACGTCGAGGAGATCGACCTCGGGCTCATCCTCGGTGCCGGCTACCCGTTCCAGGCCGGTGGGATCAGCCCGTACCTCGACCGTTCCGGAGCGTCCGAGCGGGTCTTCGGCGGCACGTTCCACGAGCCCCGGATCGTCGGCCCCGCTTCCCGCTAGGGCCGACTCGGTCTCGAAGGCGGCACCGCCGCACAACCGAAGTCACCCCGAACCGCGGATCGCCGTTGTTCGGGGTGACTTTGATTGTGCGGCGCCGAGGCGTGCCACCGTCTCCGACAGCAGCCCGGGCGTCTGCTACCGTTCGCCGCCGTCAGCCACCGACGCAGTCGTTGCTGCCACTGAAGCACGGCGGCACCGACAGCCGGGGTGCCGGCGGCTCGGGCGGCTCGTTGTCGTACGACGTGAAGTAGTCGGCGCTGTGCGTCACGACGAGCACGTAGTCCGCCCCGCTCGACCGCACGGCGTCGTCTCGTCGGTCGACACCGAGTCCCGGCGCGGACTGCACGACGGACGATCCGTCCGGTTGCCACAGTCCGAGTGACTGGTCCCAACCACGGACCCGGACGACGGCGAACCGGTCCTGGCCGACATCGCTGCCGAGTGCGATCGACTGCCGCCCACCGACATCGATCAAGGACGGTGTCGATCCGTCCGGCCGGATCGCCTGCGCCACGAGGTCCTCGTCGGTCAGGCCGCCTGCACGAAGCGCTGGGCCGACGATGCGCACCGCGTCGACCGGTGTGGTCGCACCGTCGATCGTGTAGACCGCTCCGGCGTCGATCCGGCACGTGGTTCCTGCAGCGGGCTGGAAGAAGCCGGAGTTGCTCGCGTGCCCGCAGGAGTCGGTCCAGGTGGCATCGACCCGGTGGACCGCTTCCCCGCCATCCCAGTCGATCACGCGGTGCATCGTCTGTCTGGCACCGACCCGGGCATCAGCACCGAGCTCCGGCGCGACCGAACCGTCGTTCATTGCCGAACACCCCGAAGTCAGCGCCAACACGGCGAGGCAGAGCCCCACCGTCACCGTCCTGAGCCCCCGTCGCATGTGGCGATCCTGCCAGACGTCCCCGTGGCACATGCCCCTCGCGGCATGGCAGCACGGCGGCAAGGCGGCCCCCCACCGAACCAGGTTCCGGACACAGCACCGCGGAGGAACGTGGTGCCGTGTCCGAAACCTGGTTCCGAGCGGTCAGCCGTCAGCCGTCAGCCGTCAGCCGTCAGGCGTCAGCGGTCGGACGCCGCCGACTCGCGGGACCGCGCGGGCTTCGCCTGCGGCAACTTCGTCCCGACGACCTGATCGATGACGTCGCGGGCGATGGCCTGCGCCGTCAGCCCCGCATCGGCGAGGATCTGCGACCGGGTCGCGTGGTCGATGAACGCGTCGGGCAGCCCGAGCTCGTTCACCCCGGTGTCGACCCCGGCGGCACGGAGGTCCTGCCGCAGCCGGGTCCCGACGCCGCCGACCCGAACGCCGTCCTCGATGGTGATCACGAGCCGGTGCGTCCGCGACAGCTCGATCAGCGACGTCGGGATCGGCACCACCCAGCGCGGGTCCACGACGGTGACGCCGATGCCCTGCGCCTCGAGCAGCGCCGCGGCCTCGAGGGCCACCGGCACCATCGACCCGACGGCGACGAAGAGCACGTCCTCGACGTCGTCCGCGGCTGCGTGCAGGACGTCCACACCATCGGGGAGACGACGGACCGCGGGGATGTCCGGTCCGACCTGCCCCTTCGACCACCGCAGCACGGTGGGGGCGTCGTCGACGGCGATCGCCTCGCGGAACTCCTCGCGCAGGGTCGCAGCATCGCGGGGTGCGGCGATCCGGATCCCTGGCACGACCTGCAGCAGCGCGAGGTCCCACATGCCGTGGTGGGAGGGGCCGTCCGGGCCGGTGATCCCGGCACGGTCGAGCACGAACGTCACGCCGGCCTTGTGCAGGGCGACGTCCATCAGCACCTGGTCGAACGCGCGGTTCAGGAACGTCGCGTAGAGCGCCACCACGGGGTGGAGTCCCCCGTAGGCCAGGCCCGCGGCGGTCGTCACGGCGTGCTGCTCGGCGATGCCGACGTCGTAGACCCGGTCGGGGTGCTGCTCCTGGAACAGGTGGAGCCCGGTCGGTCGGAGCATCGCCGCCGTGATCGCGACGATCCGGGGATCCGAGGCGCCGGCTTCGGCCAAGGAGGACGCGAACACCGAGGTCCACGACGGGCCCGATGCGGCGTCGAGCGACTCCCCCGTCTCCGGGTCGATGTGCCCGACGGCGTGGAACTGGTCGGCCTGGTCGCGCAGGGCGGGCTCGAAGCCGTGGCCCTTCTCGGTGATCGCGTGCACGATCACGGGAGCGCCGTACTCCTTCGCCTGCCGGAGTGCTGCCTCCATCGCCTGCTGGTCGTGGCCGTTCACCGGGCCGATGTACTTGATGTCGAGGTTCGAGTACAGCGCCTCGTTGTTCGTCAGCCGCGACAGGAAGCCGTGCAGGCCCCCGCGCATGCCCCGGTACACCGCACGACCCGGAGCGCCGAACCGCGCCGCCACGGCCTGCGTGCCCTCGTACAGGGCGCGGTACTCACGGCGGGTGCGCACGGAGCTGAGGAACCGCGCCATGCCACCGATCGTCGGGGCGTACGAGCGGCCGTTGTCGTTGACGACGATGACCAGTCGACGGTCGTTGTCGTCGGAGATGTTGTTGAGCGCCTCCCACGTCATGCCGCCGGTGAGGGCGCCGTCCCCCACCACCGCGACGACGGTGCGGTCGGTCTGCCCGGTCTGCCCGAACGCTCGGGAGATGCCGTCGGCCCACGACAGCGACGACGACGCGTGCGAGGACTCGACGATGTCGTGCTCGGACTCGCTCCGCTGCGGGTAGCCGGCGATGCCGCCGCGTTCGCGCAGCTTCGAGAAGTCCTGGCGCCCGGTGACGAGCTTGTGCACGTACGACTGGTGCCCGGTGTCGAAGACGAACGGGTCGTTCGGCGAGTCGAACACGCGGTGCATCGCGAGCGTCAGCTCCACGACGCCCAGGTTCGGCCCGAGGTGCCCACCGGTCTTCGCGACCTCGGCGACCAGGAAGCGCCGGATCTCGGCGGCGAGGTCGGTCATCTGCGCGTCGGAGAGACGCTTCAGGTCGCGCGGCGACGTGATGCTGGCGAGCAGGCTCACGGGCGCTCCTTTCGTGGGGCTGTCGGCCCACTCTATGCGCGTGGGGACAGAACGGACTGGAGGCGCGGTGCCAGCTGGCACCGCGCCTCCAGGCAGTATCCGGGTCGCGTCAGACGAGCGAGCGGAGCACGTACTGCAGGATGCCGCCGTTGCGGTAGTAGTCGGCCTCGCCGGGGGTGTCGATGCGGACGACCGCGTCGAACTCGATCGGCTGCTTGCCGGCTGGCGAGTGCTCGCTCGGCGTCGCGGTGACGTGCACCGTCTTCGGGGTGCGGCCCTCGTTCAACTCGGTCAGCCCGGAGATCGAGACGACCTCGGTGCCGTCGAGCCCGAGGGACTCGACCGTCTCGCCCGCCGGGAACTGCAGCGGGACGACGCCCATGCCGATGAGGTTCGAGCGGTGGATCCGCTCGAAGCTCTCGGTGATGACCGCGCGGACACCGAGCAGGTTCGTGCCCTTGGCAGCCCAGTCACGGGACGAGCCGGAGCCGTACTCCTTGCCGCCGAAGATGACGAGCGGGATGCCCTGCTCCTGGTAGTGCTGCGAGGCGTCGTAGATGAACGACTGCGCACCGTCCGGCGTCGTGAAGTCACGGGTGTACCCGCCCTCCACGCCGTCGAGCAGCTGGTTGCGCAGACGGATGTTCGCGAACGTGCCGCGGATCATGACCTCGTGGTTGCCGCGACGCGAGCCGTAGGAGTTGAAGTCCTTGCGGTCGACGCCGTGCTCGGCGAGGTACTGGCCGGCGGGGCTGTCGGCCTTGATCGAACCGGCCGGCGAGATGTGGTCGGTCGTGACCGAGTCGCCGAGCTTCGCGAGCACCCGGGCGCCGGAGATGTCCGACACCGCGTCGGGCTGCATCGTCATGCCCTCGAAGTACGGGGGCTTCCGGACGTAGGTCGACTCCTGGTCCCACTCGAAGGTGTCGCCGGTCGGGGTCGGCAGGTTCTTCCAGCGGTCGTCGCCCTCGAACACGGAGCCGTACTCGTGGGTGAACATCTCGGTGTCGATCGACTCGTCGATGACCTGCTGCACCTCGGCCGCGTCGGGCCAGATGTCGGTCAGGTAGACGTCGTTGCCGTCCTGGTCGGTGCCGAGGGCGTCCTTGTCGAAGTCGAAGTGCATCGACCCGGCGAGGGCGTAGGCGATGACCAGCGGCGGGGACGCCAGGTAGTTCATCTTGACGTCGGGGTTGATCCGGCCCTCGAAGTTGCGGTTGCCCGAGAGCACCGCGGTGACGGCGAGGTCGTTGTCCTGCACGGCCTGCGAGATCTCCTCGGGCAGCGGGCCCGAGTTGCCGATGCAGGTGGTGCAGCCGTAGCCGACCGTGTAGAAGCCGAGCTGCTCGAGGTAGGTGGTGAGACCGGCCTTCTCGTAGTAGTCGGTGACGACCTTCGACCCGGGCGCGAGGGTGGTCTTCACCCAGGGCTTCGCGGTGAGGCCCTTCTTCGCGGCGTTCCGGGCGAGGATGCCGGCGGCCATCATGACCGACGGGTTCGACGTGTTCGTGCACGACGTGATGGCGGCGATCGCGACGGCACCGTGGTCGATCGTGAACGGGTCGGCCCCGTCCATCGCGACCTTCGTCGGCGCCGAGGCGGTCGACGGTGCGCTCGACACGTGCACGTGCTCGTGCAGCGCCGTGTCCTCGTTGGTCGAACCGGCGGCGATCGGGTCGGAGGCCGGGAACGTCTCCTCGACCGCGTCGTCGAGGTCGGTCTGCTCGGACGGCGTCGTGTAGTTGTTCAGGTCGAGCTCGAACTGGCTCTTCGCGTTCGTCAGCTCGATGCGGTCCTGCGGACGCTTCGGGCCCGAGATGGAGGGAACGACGGTGGAGAGGTCGAGCTCCATGTACTCGGAGTAGTTCGGCTCGACCGAGGCGTCGTGCCACAGGCCCTGGGCCTTGGAGTACGCCTCGACCAGGGCGATCTGTGCCTCGTCGCGACCGGTCAGCCGCAGGTAGTCCAACGTGACGTCGTCGACCGGGAAGATCGCCGCCGTCGAACCGAACTCGGGCGACATGTTGCCGATGGTGGCGCGGTTGGCGAGCGGGACGGCGCCGACGCCCTCGCCGTAGAACTCGACGAACTTGCCGACGACGCCGTGCTTGCGGAGCTCCTGGGTGATGGTGAGCACCACGTCGGTCGCGGTCACGCCGGCCGGGATCTCACCGGAGAGCTTGAAGCCGACGACCTTCGGGATGAGCATCGACACGGGCTGGCCGAGCATCGCGGCCTCGGCCTCGATGCCGCCGACGCCCCAGCCGAGCACGCCGAGGCCGTTCACCATCGTGGTGTGCGAGTCGGTACCGACCAGGGTGTCCGGGTACGCGTACGTCTCGCCGTCGAAGTCACGCGTGTAGGTGACCTTCGCCAGGTACTCGATGTTGACCTGGTGGACGATGCCGGTGCCCGGCGGGACGACCTTGAAGTCCTCGAACGCGGTCTGGCCCCAGCGGAGGAACTGGTAGCGCTCACCGTTCCGCTCGTACTCCAGGTCCGTGTTGCGCTGCAGGGCGTCCGTGCTGCCGAACAGGTCGGCGATGACGGAGTGGTCGATGACCATCTCGGCCGGGGACAGCGGGTTGATCTTGTTCGGGTCGCCGCCGATGTCCGCCATGGCCTCGCGCATGGTGGCGAGGTCGACGATGCACGGCACACCCGTGAAGTCCTGCATGACGACGCGCGCCGGCGAGAACTGGATCTCGGTGTCGGGTTCCGCGTCGGGCCGCCAGGAGCCGAGCGCCCGGATCTGTCCCTCGGTGACGTTCTTGCCGTCCTCGGTGCGGAGGAGGTTCTCGAGCAGCACCTTCAGGCTGTAGGGCAACTTCTCGTGCCCGGGAACCGAGTCGATCCGGTGGATCGCGTAGTCGACACCCCCAACCGACAGTGTGTCCTTCGAGCCGAAGCTATTGACTGCAGCCACCGTGCCGCCTCCCTACTGATCGGTTTGCCCTCATCCTCGCGGGCCGTGGACCGTCCCACCAGCAAGGCAAACCTAATCCCGCGGACGCGTGCGCGCCTGCGAGAACTATCTTGATGTCGAGAGAACTCTACACCGGGGCGACGTCGTCGCGTCGGACGAACACGGTGCGGACCAGCAGCCAGGTCACCCAGAGCACCGCCGCGTACAGCGGCACGCCGAGGATGAGCTTCAGCCCGGCGAGCAGTTCGACCTGCGCCGTCAGGTACAGCGGGACCTCCACCGCGAGCCGGACCGCGAACAGCCCGACCCAGATCCAGGTGGCGACCGTCAGCACGCGGCGCTTGACGGGGTCGGCGCGCCAGTCGACGTGCGAGCCGTCCTCGTTCGCGGGCAGCAGGAAGCCGACGACGAGTCCGATCAGCGGCCAGCGGATCGCCAGCGTGATCAGGAGTCCGACGAGCCAGACCGCGTTGATGACGATCCCGGGGATGAAGTTGCTCTCCGCGCGGCCGGTGATGAGCGCCAGGCCGGCCGAGACCGCGACGCCGAGGATGCCCGCGAACGACATCGTCACCGACTGCCGCTGCAGCAGCCGGAGCACCACGAACACCAGGCCGACCGCCACCGGGATCACGACGCTCGGCACGAGCTCCTTCGTGATCGCGTAGACGACCAGGAACGCGAACCCGGGCAGCACCGACTCGGCGAGGCCGCGCACCCCGCCGACCGCGCCGAGCAGCGCCCGGCCGGACGGTGCCTCACCGGGTGCCACGCGGGCGATCCCGGCGTTCTGCACGGCGTCACGGAACTGCGCGGAGAACGACGGCGCCACCGAGGGCTCAGCCGCCGGCGCCACCGATGACTCAGCAGCCGGTGCAACGGGGTCGGAGCCAGCCGTCTCGGGTCGTGGGGTGTCGTCGTGGTCCGGCACCGTGCCTCCAGGCGGGGTTGGTCGTCTGTCGGTCAGATCGCGGTCTGCGTCGACTTGGGCATGTGCAGCGGGATGAGGTCGCGCGGCGGCATCGGCGTCGTGCCGCGCACGACGACGACGCTGCGGAACAGCTCCTCGATCTCGCTCGCGTCGTCGGGCTGCTCGGCGGCCTTGCCGGCGATCACGCCGCGCAGGAACCAGCGCGGGCCGTCGACGCCGACGAAGCGGGCCGGGCGGGAGCCGGCGGTGCCGCCGTCGCCGTCCACGGCGACCGGGACGGACGCACGGAGCTCGGGGCCGAACGGGCCGTCGACCTCGGTCACGACACCACCCTGGCGCTCGATCTGCTCGGCGATCTGCGCGCGGATCTCGTGCCAGAGGCCGGTCGAGCGCGGTGCTGCGAACGGCTGGACCTGCAACGTGGACTCGTCGTAGTCGAGCCCGACTGCGACGACGCGCTGCGAGCCCTCCTCGACCTCGAGGCGCAGGTGCAGGCCCTCGCGCGGGAGCACCTTCACCCCGCCCAGGTCGACGTACGGGCGGACCAGGTTCGCCTCGGTCTCGTCGTGGGGGCCGTTCTCGGCCCGGTCCTCCGGAGCGGACTTGTCCGTCGGGGCGACCGCGTCGACCTCGTCGAGGTCCGCGTCGGCATCCGTCGCGATGTCGACCTCGGGGGACGTGTCCGCGACCTCGATGTCGTCGGCGACGGCGTCCGCCACCTCGACCTCGTCCCGCTTGCGTCGGCCGAACTTCATGCGCGCGTTCCTTCCTGAGCGTCTGCGGCGGCACCGGTCACGGCGTCGCTCCGGTCACCGTAGCCCGACGAGCCGAACCCGCCCTGTCCGCGGACGCTGTCCGGCAGGTCGTCGACCCGGGTGTAGGTCACCTGCGGCACCGGCATCACGATCAACTGGGCGATGCGGTCGCCGACGTGCACCTCGTACGGTTCCGTCTGGTCGGTGTTGAGCAGGGCGACCTTGATCTCCCCGCGGTAGCCGGAGTCGACGGTGCCGGGGCTGTTCACGATCGTGATGCCGTGCTTCGCCGCCAGGCCGCTCCGCGGGACCACGAACGCGGCGTACCCCTCGGGCAGCGCGATGCGCAGCCCCGTGGCGGCCAGGTGTCGCTCGCCCGGCTGCAGCACGAAGGCCTCGGTGGAGACGAGATCGGCACCCGCGTCGCCGGGGTGGGCGTGGCCGGGAGCGTGCTCCCCGGTCCAGAGGACGTCGACTGGTTCGGTCACGTGACGAGGGTAGTGCAGCCGTGACCGTTCCGTGACCTCGCTCGCTCGTGATCGAATGGACCCGTGACCCTGTACCGCGAACGACTCTGGGCCCCGCCCGCCCTCTACCTGGCGACGGCGCTCGTCATCCCCGCCACCCTGCTCGTCTTCCTCCCCATCAGCGTCCTGGCCGGCGTCCTCGTGGCGATCGGGATGGAGCTCGGGGTCCTGGTCCTCCTGTGGGCACTCGCACCCACCATCGAGGTCACCGACACCGAGTTCCGCGCGGGCAAGGCACACCTCCCCCGCACGCTCGTCGGCACGACCGAGGCGTTCGAGGGCGCAGCGGCCACCGAGCAGCGCGGGCCGGCACTCGACGCCCGGGCCTGGACCCTCTTCCGCGGCTACGTCCGCGGGGTCGTCAAGGTCGAGGTGCGCGACGACGCGGACCCGACGCCCTACTGGCTGGTCAGCGTCCGGCACCCGGGCAAGGTCGTCGAGGCGCTGCGGTCCTGACGGACCACGGTCCACGGCCTGGAGGCGCGGCTCGGCCCCGCCTCGCAGCACACGACGAAGGCCCCGCATCCCTGGAGGATGCGGGGCCTTCGCTGATCGTTGCGTCGAGAGCGACGCGGCTGTGCTCGCTAGAGCGAAGCGCACTCCGCGCAGACCGGTCCGAGCTTCGACTCGTGGTCGAGCTGGGAGCGGTGCTTCACGAGGAAGCACTCGACGCAGGTGAACTCATCGACCTGCGGGGGCAGCACCACGACGTCGAGGTCGACGTCGCTGAGGTCCTGCCCGGCGAGTTCGAAGCTGCCGGGGTTGTCGGAATCATCGTCGACGACCCCCGACATCTTGTCGGGAACGCGCTCCTTGAGGGCCTCGATCGACTCTGAGTCAGAGTTGTCGTCGGTCTTCCGGGGGGCGTCGTAATCGGTGGCCATGCCCATCCATTTCTCGTATCGAGAGGTCGTCGCCGGGTGATCGGCGGCGACAGTTTGCACCACGCCCCGCCAGAGCGCAAACCGAGTGCTGCGGCGGGTCGTGCTGGCTGTGCAACCCATGACCGGAACCGGACATTCCCGACACCCGTTGCCGGAGCGCCGCGCGCTCGGGATCGGCCGTGCGGATGTCCGCGGCACGCCCGTGCGCCTCCCCGGAAACCGCCCGTCGTCCCTGCATACTCACGGGGTACGACAGCAGGACCGTACGCGACGCTGGGAAGGCGGAACCATGCAAGACGTGAGAGTCATCGGAGTCGAGTCCGGCGCACTCCTCCTGGCGACCGACGGCGGCACCGAGTTCCGGTTGCCCGTCACGTCGTCGCTGGCAGGCCAGGTGCGCCAGGCGAACCCCGACGCCGGTCCGCAGAAGCGGGTCTCCCCCAAGGACGTCCAGGCGCGCATCCGTGGTGGCGCCGACGCCGCCGACGTGGCCGCCGCGCTCGACGTCGACGTCGAGTACGTCCGCCGCTTCGAGGGCCCGGTCCTCGCCGAGCGCGCCTTCATCCTCGACGCCTCACACCGCGTGCCGGTCACCCCGGTCGACGACGAGGCCCCCGACACCTTCGGCCCCGCGATCACCGCGAAGCTCGAGGCCGGCGAGGCCACCGCGATCACCTGGGGCTCCTGGAAGCACCCGGAGAGCGGCTGGCAGGTCCGCGTCCGCTACACCGCGGGCGAGGTCGAGCACGACGCCCAGTGGCACTTCGACCCCAAGACCTCGACCCTCGTGCCGGACAACGGCGACGCGCACCGGCTGTCGCACACCGACGACGAGGGCATCGCCCCGCGCCTGCGTGCGGTCGAGTTCGAGCAGCAGGACGACGACGGCACCCGCTTCGACTCCGGCGCCTTCCGCGTCGACGAGCCGGAGCAGCCGGCAGCCGAGCCTGAGCCGTCCCAGCACGCGCCGCTCCGTGCACCGCTGCCCCGCATCGGCCAGGCCGCCGTGGAAGAGCGTGCTCCCGGCAACGAGACCGCCGACCTGCTGGAGGCGCTCCGCCGTCGCCGCGGTGAGCGCGAAGCAGCGTCGTTCGGCGAGCAGCGCGACGAATCCGCCCGCGGGACCTCCATCAGCGTCGTCGACATCCCGCTGCAGGGCTTCGAGGACGGCGGCGCGCACGACACCGCACCGCAGTCCGCCGACGCCCGTCCGGCATCGGCGCCGGAGCCCGAGAGCCGTGGCGAACGCAAGAAGCGCAACCGCCGCTCGATGCCGAGCTGGGACGAGATCGTCTTCGGCACCCGCCCGGACGACGACCCCGCCTGATCGGCATGCTCACCGGCCGTCGGCGCTGCCCCTCGTGAGCACTGACGCCCTCAGTGGGCGAACGCGCCGGCGAGCCGGAGCGGCACGATCGTCTCCTCGTCGGTCATCGCCCCGTGCTGGCCGATCATGCGCTTCGGCGTCTCGTCCTCGCGCAGGGCACGGTCGTCGTTGAACGCCCACGAGCCGCGCGCCACGACGAGCACGTCGCCGATTCGCGGCACCACCTGGTCGGACACCTGCCCGAACCACCCGGCCTCGATCGCTTCGGCACGGCTGGCGACGGAGGCCTTCTTGCCGTAGCGCGCCCGGAACGCGCCGACGAGGGCGCGGACGTCCGTGCCGGGTGCGACGGTGAGCTGGCGGCAGCGCGGGTCACCCGCGACGCCGACGACGTCGGTGAGCAGCAGCGGGTCGATGGCGATGTTCGCGTGGTCCGGCACGTCGAGCACACCGTGGTCCGCCGTCACCAGGACCCCCACGTCGTCCGCGGTCCGGGCATCGAGGCGGGCGAGTTCCCCGTCGAGCAGCTCGAGGGCGGCCGTCCACCGGTCGGACTGCCAGCCGTACTTGTGCCCGATCGAGTCGAGCTCCGGAACGTACAGGTAGACGAGCGAGCGGCCGGTGGCGGTCTCGGCCAGTACGGCGTCGACACGCTGCGGGATGGTGTCCGCGGACACGTACCGGGCGCCGCCGAGCACGTTCGCGGTCATCCCGGACGAGCGGTACCGGTCCGGCCCGACGACGACCGGGTCGAGTCCGAGCTCCGCGGCCCGGGTGAACAGCGTCTGCGTCAGGAACCAGTCGGCGGGCACCTCGGTGTCCCAGCCGCCGAGCAGGTTCATCACGGCACCGGTGTCCGGGTTCCAGCCGCTGTACCCGACGACGCCGTGGGTGCCGGGCGAGCGGCCCGTGGTCAGGGTGCTCAGCGCCGCCGCGGTCGTCGTCGGGAACCCGCTCCGGAGCTTCTTCGCGGTGCCGGTGCCCTTCGCACCGGTCAACCAGCGGGCGTGCCCGGCGCGCGCCGCCAGCGCGGCGGAACCGAGGCCGTCGACCAGCACGACGATCGCCGAGCGGGCGGGGCGGAGGGTGATCCGGGCCTCCAGGCCGTCGTTCCGCAACCACGCGTCGTCCGCAGCGCCGAGCGCCACGAGGCAACTCGGGAAGACGTCGGCGAGGTTCGCGACGGCGTCGGGGGCCGTCGGTACGCTTGTTCCCATCCCACGAGTCTCCCAGACGACTCCGGTTCTCCAGAAAGGTGCCATGGCACGCACGGACGTAGTCGGCCTGCCCGACGGTGAGCGCATCGAGGACGTCGACGTCTCCGAGGAGATGCAGGGCTCCTTCCTCGAGTACGCGTACTCCGTCATCTACTCGCGGGCACTGCCCGACGCCCGCGACGGCCTGAAGCCGGTGCAGCGTCGCATCCTGTACCAGATGGCCGAGATGGGGCTGCGGCCCGACCGCGGACACGTCAAGAGCGCCCGCGTCACCGGCGAGGTGATGGGCAAGCTGCACCCGCACGGCGACGGCGCGATCTACGACGCGCTGGTCCGCATGGCCCAGCCGTTCACGATGCGCGTGCCGCTCGTCGACGGCCACGGCAACTTCGGCTCGCTCGACGACGGCCCCGCTGCCGCCCGGTACACCGAGGCGCGGCTCGCCGAACCGTCGATGGCGATGACCGAGGGCCTGGGCGAGGACGTCGTCGACTTCGTCCCGAACTACGACAACCAGATCATGCAGCCGGGCGTGCTGCCGGCGGCGTTCCCGAACCTGCTCGTCAACGGCGCCTCCGGCATCGCGGTCGGCATGGCGACGAACATGGCGCCGCACAACCTCGGCGAGGTCGTCGAGGCCGCGAAGCACCTGCTCATGAACCCGCAGGCCAGCCTCGAAGAGCTCATGGAGTTCGTGCCCGGCCCCGACCTGCCGTCCGGTGGCACGATCGTCGGGCTCTCCGGGGTCCGTGACGCCTACGCCACCGGCCGCGGTTCGTTCCGCACTCGCGCGAAGGTGAGCGTCGAGAACCTCACCCCGCGCAAGGTCGGGCTCGTCGTCACCGAGCTGCCCTACCTGGTCGGCCCCGAGCGTGTGATCGAGAAGATCAAGGACGGCGTCCAGTCCAAGAAGCTCGTCGGCATCTCGGACGTCAACGACCTGACCGACCGCAACCACGGACTCCGGCTCGTCATCGGCATCAAGAGCGGCTTCAACCCCACCGCCGTGCTCGAGCAGCTCTACAAGCACACCCCGCTCGAGGACGGCTTCGGCATCAACAACGTCGCGCTGGTCGGCGGGTCGCCGCGCACCCTCGGGCTCCGCGAGCTGCTCGACGTCTACGTGCAGCACCGGCTCGACGTCGTCACCCGCCGGTCGCAGTACCGGCTGGCACGACGCAAGGAACGGCTGCACCTGGTCGAGGGCCTGCTCATCGCGATCCTCGACATCGACGAGGTCATCCAGGTCATCCGCACCTCCGACGACTCCGAGGCGGCGCGCAACCGCCTGCGCGACGTCTTCGACCTGTCCGAGGTGCAGGCCGAGTACATCCTCGAGCTGCGCCTGCGCCGCCTGACGAAGTTCTCGCGGATGGAGCTCGAGGCCGAGCGCGACCAGCTGCTCGCCGACATCGCCGCCCTCGAAGAACTGCTGGCGTCCGACGAACGGCTCCGGGCGCAGGTCGCCCTCGAGCTGACCGAGGTGTCCGACAAGTTCGCGACCCCGCGGCGCACGCTGCTCACCGAGGCCGACGCCCCGGTGAAGGGCGGTCGGAAGGCCGCGGTCGACCCGGAGTCGCTGCAGATCGCCGACTCCCCCTGCCGCGTGCTCCTCTCCACCACCGGACGGCTCATCCGCGTCGACATCCCGACGTCGGAGCTCGGCATCGTCCGCGTGCCGAAGCGCTCGAAGCACGACGCCGTCCGCTCCGCCGTGGTGAGCACGGTGCGGGGACAGATCGGCGCGATCACCTCGACCGGTCGTGTCCTCCGGCTCTCCCCCGTCGACGTCCCCGCCGTACCGCCAGCCGCGGTCCGGCTCGACGCCGGCGTCCGGGTCACCGACTTCCTGGCGCTCACCAAGGGCGAGACCGTCGTGGCGATCGTCGACCTGTCCGGCGCGTCCTCGGACTCGCTGGCGATCGGCACCGCACACGGCGTCGTGAAGCGCGTCGTGGCGGGTGCGTGGCCCGACAAGCCCGAGTTCGTCGCCATCGGCCTGAAGCCCGGCGACCACGTGGTCGGCGCTGCCCGGGCCCCGGAGTCCGACGACCTCGTGTTCATCAGCTCGAACGCGCAGCTGCTGCGGTTCCCGGCGTCCGTCGTCCGGGCGCAGGGGTTGCCCGCGGGTGGAGTGGCCGGCATGGCCCTCGCTGACGGCGCCTCCGTGATCTGGTTCGGCTCGGTCGCACGCTCCGACGACGCCGTGGTCGCCACGGTGTCCACCACCTCGACCGCTCTGCCCGGTACGGACGCCGGTCGCGCCAAGGTCTCCGCCCTGTCGGAGTTCCCGGCGAAGGGCCGTGCCACCCAGGGTGTCCGGGCGCACGCGTTCCTGAAGGGCGAGGACGGGCTCACCGTGGGCTGGGCCGGCATCGCGCCGCCGCACGCCGTCGGCACGGACGGCGCCGCGCGCACCCTGCCCGACTGGCTGTCGAAGCGTGACGGGTCGGGTGCCCCGCTCGAGGCGGTCATCGGCTCGATCGGTGGCAGCGCTGCGACGCTCGACGGCACCGCCGGCGAGGCCTAGGCGCGAGCTGGCGCGCGCCAACTTTCGCGCCTGGCGACACCTCACGCTCTTCGGACCCCGTGAGGTGTCGCCCAGCGCGTGAGAACGCAGGGCGCACCGGCCTGGAGGCGCGGGGCGGCCCCGCCACGGGCCTCCCGTCCGCCATCGCGGAAGCGACAGAACCCCGCCGACTGTCGGCGGGGTTCTGTCGCTCTTGCGCCATGGACCGTGCGCGTCGGCCGAGCGGTGTCGCTTTCGCGACGCGCTACGCGTCGATGCGGTCGCGGTCCAGGCCCTCGCCGGCCAGGATGAACTCCTTGCGCGGCGCGACGTCGTTGCCCATGAGCAGCTCGAACACCTTCGCGGCCCCTTCGGCATGGGTCACGTTCACCCGGCGCAGGGTGCGGTGCGCGCGGTCCATCGTGGTCTCCGCCAGCTGGTCGGCGTCCATCTCGCCGAGGCCCTTGTACCGCTGGATCGGCTCCTGGTACTTCTTGCCCGTCTTCTCGAGCTTCTTCAGCACCGTCTGCAGCTCCTGTTCGGAGTACGTGTAGAGCGTGTCGTTCGGCTTGCCGCGGTTCACCACGACGACCCGGTGCAGCGGCGGCACGGCGGCGAAGACCCGGCCCTGTTCGATCATCGGCCGCATGTACCGGAAGAACAGCGTCAGCAGCAGCGTACGGATGTGAGCGCCGTCGACGTCGGCGTCCGACATGATGATGATCTTTCCGTAGCGGGCCTGGTCGATGTCGAACGTGCGGCCCGAACCGGCGCCGATGACCTGGATGATCGACGCGCACTCGACGTTCGAGAGCATGTCCGACACGGACGCCTTCTGCACGTTGAGGATCTTGCCGCGGATCGGCAGCAGCGCCTGGTACTCGCTGTTGCGGGCGAGCTTCGCGGTGCCCAGCGCCGAGTCACCCTCGACGATGAAGAGCTCGGTGCCCTCGGTCTCCTGCGAGCGGCAGTCGGCGAGCTTCGTCGGCAGCGAGGAGTTCTCGAGCGCGTTCTTGCGGCGCTGCGTCTCCTTGTGTGCCCGCGCCGAGATGCGGGTCTTCATCTCGGACACGACCTTCTCGAGCAGGGCGGCCGACTGTGCCTTCTCGGTGCGCTGCGTCGAGGTGAGGATCTCGGTGATGCGCTTCGACACGACCTGGTCGACGATCTTGCGGACCGCCGGGGTGCCGAGGATCTCCTTCGTCTGCCCCTCGAACTGCGGCTCGGGCAGGCGCACGGTCAGCACGGCGGTCATGCCGGCGAGCACGTCGTCCTTGTCGAGCTTGTCCTGCCCGACCTTGAGCTTGCGGGCGTTCGCCTCGACCTGGGCACGGACGGCCTTGACGACGCCCGACTCGAACCCGGCCTGGTGCGTGCCGCCCTTCGGCGTCGCGATGATGTTGACGAAGCTGCGGAACACGGTCTCGTAGCCACTGCCCCAGCGGAGCGCCAGGTCGACCTCGCACTCGCGCTCGACCGAGGTGGAGACCATGTGGCCCTTGTCGTCGAGCATCGGCACGGTCTCGGTGAAGGTGCCGGTCCCCTGCACGCGCCAGACGTCGGTGAGGGGGCTGTCGACGGCGAGGTGCTCGACGAACTCGCCGATGCCGCCCTCGTACCGGAAGCGCTCGACCACCGGCCCGGCGGCCACGGTGGTGCCCGTCGCCTCGGCCCGGGCAGCAGCAGCGTCGATCGACGCCGCGCGCTCGTCGGTGATGGTGATGCCGAGCCCCGGCACGAGGAACGCGGTCTGGCGTGCACGGGTGACCAGGTCATCGGTGCTGAACCGGGCGTCGGCGGTGAAGATCTGGCGGTCCGCCCAGTAGCGGATCCGGGAGCCGGTGACGCCCTTCTTGACCTTGCCCACGACGCGCAGCTCGCTGCCGGACGTGAAGGGCGCGAACGGGGCGTCCGGGCCGATGCCCTTGCTGTCGTCGAAGATGCCGGGCTCGCCGCGGTGGAACGACATGGCGTAGGTCTTGCCGCCACGGTCGACCTCGACATCGAGGCGCTCCGACAGCGCGTTCACGACCGAGGCGCCGACCCCGTGCAGGCCACCCGAGGCCGCGTAGGACCCCGAGCCGAACTTGCCGCCGGCGTGCAGCTTGGTGAACACGACCTCGACCCCGGTCAGGCCGGTCTTCGGTTCGACGTCGACGGGGATGCCCCGGGCGGTGTCACGGACCTCGACCGAGCCGTCGGCGTGCAGCACGACACCGATCTCGTCACCGTGCCCCGCGAGGGCTTCGTCGACCGAGTTGTCGATGATCTCCCACAGGCAGTGCATGAGGCCCCGGGAGTCCGTCGAGCCGATGTACATGCCCGGCCGCTTCCGGACCGCCTCGAGCCCTTCGAGGACGGAGAGATGGCGTGCGGAGTAGTCGGAGCTCACCGTCGGAGTTTACCGAGCGGCACCGACAGCACCGTGTGGACACTCGCACTGGGGCCAAGCGATCCGCGCTGAGCGAAACAGGGCCCGACAATGCGTCGCTCTCAGGCATCACGTGTTGAAATGGTGCAACCACCCGGCACCACCTGCGATCCGTGAGGAGCACAGCAATGACCCAGACCGTGCAGGACCCCTCCATCGACGAAGTCAGCAACCACCAGCTGACCGCCGCCGACCGTTGCGACAGCTGCGGGGCGCAGGCCTACATCCGAGCCACCATGTCGAGCGGCGAGCTCTACTTCTGCGCCCACCACGGCGCCGAGTTCAAGGACAAGCTCGCGGCGACCGCCATCGAGTGGCACGACGAGAGCAGCCGACTCTACGAGTCGAAGTAGTCGCGACCGACACGAAGACAGGAGGCGCGGTGCCAGCTGGCACCGCGCCTCCTGTCTGTCTGCAGCCCGTTCAGATCGCGCGGAGACGACGAAGGCCGGGCCCCGTCGGGACCCGGCCTTCTTCTTCGTGCGTCAGGCGATGCGCTTGAACGCCTTGTCGACGTAGCGATCGACCGTGGCGCGCGCTTCGCGTGCGTAGCGGTCGATGGTCGCCGTGCGCTCGGCGTCCGGCGCATACTCGCGACCCAGCCGCGTGGTCGCTGCGGCGAGGACGCCGTCGGTCAGCTGCGGGTTGAGCGGCAGGACCGGACCCTGGGTGTGCGTGCCGAAGGAGTTCCCGACGATCGCACCCTCGACCGGGGTGCCGGCCTGGTTGCCGCCGCCGGATACGACGTCGGCGAAGGGGGTGACCCCGGCTGCGAGCTCGATGCGGGTTGCGTGGTCCTCGAAGCCGGCGAGACGCTTCGGTGCTCCGGGGAGCAGCGGGTACCGGGTCTCGAGGACGAAGTAGTTCACGCGGCGCTCAGCACCGCGGACGGCACGGGCGTCGAACACGCCGAAGCCGGCGACCGGCGCACCCTCGGTCGGCACTACCTCGTTCGTCGCGAGGTCGAACCCACCGCCGACAGCGAGCACCGGCACACCGTCGGTCGCGAACGCACGGAGTGCTCCCCCGATGCGTGTGACGTCGTCGCCCAGGGAACGCATCGCGCTGAGCGGACCGTTGCCGATGACGACGACGTCCGCCGTGGTCGGCAGGTCGTCACCAGGCGCGTACTCGAGGACCTGGGTCTCGATGTCCGCGGCGGCCGCACGGCGGACCAGCGCCGCGACGTTGCCACGGTCGCCCGAGACGCCCATCTGCCGGGGGTAGACGTGCAGGATCGTCAGCCGATCGGCCGTCATGCGGTCTTCTCCATGTCCGGGTGGCCGAGGGCCTTGCGGGCGATCATCATGATCTCGTAGTTGACGATGAAGTTCTTCGTCCCGCGGGTCGTCGAGCCGAGCTGCTCCATGTGCTTGATGGCCGCTTCGACGTCGGGCTCGACCCGGCCGATGCGGACACCGGCGTGCTCGAGCGCGATCGCGATCTGCCACGCCTTGTCACCGGAGACGACGTCCACGTGGTCGAGCTTCGAGAAGTCGATGTCGTAGATCCAGGAGATGTCGGGCGTGCCCTCGTCGATCGCCATGAGGACCTGCTCGGGCTGGTCCGGCAGGGCGTCGAGGTTGAGCTGGAGGCTCGCGGCGTTCTTGAACATCGTGAACTCGGCGGACTCGCCCGCGATGGGCAGTCGCTCGCCGCGGCCGTACGCGGGCTTCATCGTGCCGAAGGCCTTGGTCACGGCGTCCGCGCGGAACTGCGCGCCGAGGGCCGCACTCGCCGTGGCGGTGGCAGCAGCGGCGTCGACCGCGTAGTGCAGGCCGCGTGCGGGGAGACGGACCGGGATCTCGGCGCCGTCGAAACGGATCGTCGCGCCGTCGCCCGTGTGGGCCACGACCTCGGCGTCGGCGGTGTGCTGGGCACGGTCACCGGCGTCGAACGAGTCGGCGTTCTGCAGACCGTTCGGCGCTGCGGCGATGACCTCGTCGCTCGCACCGAACCGCAGGACACGCTGCCCGGGGGTACCGGAGTAGCCGTCGAGGAACTGGTCGTCGTGGTTCGTGATGACGTTCGCCGTCGACAGTGCGGCGGTGTCGAGCATCATCGTCGCCACGCGCTCGGTCTCGAAGAACCGGTACAGCTGGTCGACCTGCACGTTGAGCATCGTCACCGTCGAGGGCGACAGGATGCCGGCGAGCTCGACCGCGAAGGCCTCGTCGACCTCGAGGATGCCGATGTCCGCCTTCAGGCGACCGGTCAGCGAGACCTCGGACAGCAGGGCCGACGCGATGCCCTGCGGCAGGTTCGCGCCGGACGGGTTCGTGAAGACCCGCAGCCCGTGGGCCCGCACGATGTCGGAGATCATGTGCGTGGTCGTCGACTTGCCGTTCGAGCCGAGCACGAAGACGACGCCGTTCGGGAACTGCTTCGTCACGTGCTGCAGGAAGTCCGGCACGAGCTTCAGGACGATGAACCCCGGGTAGGCGGACCCGCCGCCCCGCGCACGAGCGAGAGCACGGAGGATCCGCCCGATCAGGATCGGGATGAAGAAGCGCATGCCGGCTTACTCGAGGTAGTCGCGCAGCGACTGCGACCGCGACGGGTGGCGGAGCTTCGCCATCGTCTTGGACTCGATCTGACGGATGCGCTCGCGCGTCACGCCGAACGTGTCACCGATCTGGTCGAGCGTCTTCGGCTGGCCGTCACCGAGGCCGAAGCGCATGCGGATCACGCCCGCCTCGCGCTCGGACAGGGAGTCGAGCAGGCTCTCGAGCTGCTTCTGCAGCATCGTGAAGCCCACCGCGTCGGCCGGCACGACCGCCTCGGTGTCCTCGATGAGGTCACCGAACTCCGAGTCGCCGTCCTCGCCCAGGGGCGTGTGCAGCGAGATCGGCTCGCGGCCGTACTTCTGGACCTCGACGACCTTCTCCGGGGTCATGTCGAGCTCGCGGGCGAGCTCTTCCGGAGTGGGTTCGCGACCGAGGTCCTGCAGCATCTGCCGCTGGACGCGGGCGAGCTTGTTGATGACCTCGACCATGTGCACCGGGATGCGGATGGTGCGGGCCTGGTCGGCCATGGCACGGGTGATGGCCTGACGGATCCACCACGTCGCGTAGGTCGAGAACTTGAAGCCCTTGGTGTAGTCGAACTTCTCGACCGCACGGATCAGGCCCAGGTTGCCCTCCTGGATGAGGTCCAGGAACTGCATGCCACGACCGGTGTAGCGCTTCGCGAGCGAGACGACCAGGCGGAGGTTCGCACCGAGCAGGTGCGACTTCGCACGCTGACCGTCACGGGCGACCCAGCGCAGTTCACGCTCGGCGGGCTTCGAGAGCCCCGTCGCGTGCTGCAGCTTGTCCTCGGCGAACAGGCCGGCCTCGATGCGCATCGCGAGCTCGACCTCCTGCTCGGCGTTGAGCAGGGCGACCTTGCCGATCTGCTTCAGGTAGTCCTTCACCGGGTCGGCGGTGGCACCCGTGATGGTCGTCGAGTAGACCGGCGCCTCGTCGTCGTCGGTCTGCGAGATGACGAGCGCACCGGCGGCGACCGCGGCAGCGGCGTCCGGCTTGGCCGTCTTGTCGTCGGTGTCGTCGGCCTCGTCGGTCGGCTCCTCGACGGGCTCGTCGGAGGCGATCGCCTCGTCGACGGCGTCGGTCTTCTTCGCCTTGGGCGCCGCCTTCTTGGCGGGCGCCTTCTTGGCGGGGGCCTTCGTGGCGCGCTTCTTCGGCGCTGCGGTGCCCTCGGTGTCCGTGGCGTCCTCTGCCACAGCGCCCTCGGGCTCGGTGTCCTTCGTGGGATCGATCGTCGTGCTCCGGGCAGCCATGCGATCACCTCTCTCGTCGTGCCACGTTCGTGGGGTCGTGGCCTCCCTCGCCGCCCAGGTCCCGCGCCGCAGTCCCCCGCGTCGTACGAGTCCTACCGTTCCGGGCAGCACTAGGACCCATGTCAAGTCCCCCGAGTTCACCGGCGCACCGAAGTGCTCCGACAGACAGGGGTCCCGAACGGGTCCGTGATCATTATTGCACGTGCCGCTTCCGCAGGCGTGCAACGAGTGCAACCCAGAGTGGCCCGACGCGTATTCCCTCTTCCGAGTGCAGCACGCGGCGGGTCCGACGGCGGGCGTGCAGGAGCATCCCGACGCCGAAACCGACCACGACGTACTGCACGGTGAGGGCGATCCGGAAGTTCTCCCAGGCGAACACCTCGGTGCCCGAAGCCCGCGCAGCGACGTCGAGGACGACGCCGATCAGGTACATCATCACGAAGGCCGCCAGGAAGCCGCCGACGTTCACGACACCGTTCGCCGAGCCGAGCGATCCGACCGGGTTGAAGGTCCGAGCGAAGTCGAAGCCGATCAGGGAACCGGGCCCACCGATCCCCATCGCGACGACGAGCAGCACGAGCAACCACGTCGGCGGGTGCCCGGGCCAGAGCAGGATCGCCGTCCAGAGCACCGCGAGCAGGACGACCACGCCGAGCACCAGGTTCGACCGGCGCATCGGGAACCGTGCGCAGAGCACACCGAGCACCGGACCGGCGACGAACCCGACGACCACGATGATCGTGAGGAACCCCGCCGCCTCACCCGGGGAGTACCCGAGCCCCCGGAGCATCGGCACGCCCCACAGCAGCGAGAACACCGTGCCCGAGGACTGCGTGACGTAGTGCGACCAGAACCCGAGCTGCGTGCCCGGGCGCCGGAGCGCGTGCCCGAAGGTGCTGAACGCGGCACCCCACGAGTGCGGCAGCGGGATCGTGTCCGTCCGCACCGGCACGGGACCGTTCCGCACGAAGACCGCGGCGAGCACCAGGCCGACCGCGCTGGCCGCGGCCGCGACGCCGAACGCCGGCGTCCAGCCCACCGTGTGCAGGAGCACCGCGAAGGGGAACGCCGACAGGATCTGGCCGATCTGCCCGAGGTTGCCCGTCCACTGCGAGATCTGCGGCAGGATCCGGCCGCTGAACCACATCGGCACCAGGCGGATCACCGAGATGAAGGTCATCGCGTCACCGGCACCGACGAGCACCCGCCCCGCGATGGCCGGCCCGATCGAGGGGGACACCGCGACGATCGCCTGTCCGACGACCAGCAGCGCGGCGCCGAGGAGCACCAGCCGGCGCGGGCCAACGCGGTCGAGGGCGATCCCCACCGGGATCTGCAGCCCCGCGTAGACGGCGATCTGCACCACGGCGAGGGTGGACAGGACCGCGGCGGAGACGGCGAACCGGTCCTGCGCGTCGACGCCGGACACCCCGAGCGAGGACCGCTGCACCACGGCGAGGACGTACGCGAGGACCGCGACGCCCCAGATCAGGAAGGCACGACGGGAGTTCACCGGACCAGGCTACCGACGCGTCCCCGCGTCGATGCGCGACGAGCGTCGTCGACGCGCGTCACGTCGTGCGGGCGACCGGAGGACGGCCTGGAGGCGCGGTGCGGGGCCGCCACGGGCCTCCAGGCCGCCCTGTGGGGACGTCCGGATCCCGCGACGGTCAGTCGGTCGCGTCGCCCTGGGTGCGCCGGTCGGCGAGGAAGCGCTCGAGCTCGGCCGCGATGGCGTCGGCGGTCGGCACCTCGCCGTCGACGCCGGTGAGCGGCGATGCGACGGGGTTGCCCTCCATGTACGTGTCGTGCCGCTCCTCGAGCACGGAGACCAGGCGCTGCAGCTCGGGGTTGCCGGCCACCTGCTCCTCGACGCGGGTGAGGAACTCGCGACCCGACTCGCGCAGGGCGTCGGTCGGGAAGATGAGCCCGGTCGCGGCGGCGATGCCGGACAGGGCTGCGACGGCGGCGTCGGGGAACTCGGTGTCGGACAGGTAGTGCGGCACGAGCAGCACGAGCCCGGTGACCTGCGCGCCCGTCTCGGCGAGGCGGTGCTCGACCAGGTGCAGGACGTTCGCCGGCGCCTGGGTCTCGGGCTTCCAGACGCTCATCTGCTCGACGAGGTCGGCCCGGGTGCCGGAGACGGTCAGGCTGATCGGACGGGTGTGCGGGACCGGCATCGGGATGGACTGCACCCACGTGGTGTCGGCGACCTGCAGGTCGGCGGCGAGCCCGGTGACGGCGCGGACGAAGCGGTTCCACTGGAAGTCCGGCTCGTAGCCCGACAGGAACAGGAACGGCTGGCCGATCTCGTCGCGCACCAGGTGCAGCGCCAGACGGGGCGGCTCGACGGCGCTGATGTGGTCGTGCTCGAAGGTGATGACCGGGCGACGGGCCCGCCAGTCGAGCAGCACGTCCGGGTCGAACTCGGCGACGAGCTCGGTGTCGAGGTCCTCGAGGATCGAGTTCGTCACCTGCGCCACGGCCGATCCGGCATCGGCGAAACCGGTCAGCCCGGCGATCAGGTGCAACCCTGCTGGCACGGTCGGGGCGTCCGCGTCGAACGTGTAGAGCTCCTCGGGGTGGTTCACCGTCCCCATGCTAGGCGGGGCCTCCGACGTCCCCGGTGCGCGACGACCACGCCGACAGCGAACAGGCCGTCGGTAGGGTTGGAGCATGGTCCGACCGACGCTCTCCACCACCAGTTCACCCCCCGAGACCACCACCGCCGACGTGCTCGTCGTCGGGGTCCGCCCGGGCTCGGCCGGCGAGGCCGACAGCCCCGCCGTGCTCGCCCCCACCGCCCTCGGCACGCTCGACGCCCTCGCCGGCCTCGACCTCGCCGCGATCGGGGTCACCGGCGCGAAGGACCAGCTCGTCCGGCTGCCGGCCACCGGCGTCGGTGCGAAGTCGGTCGCGCTGATCGGCCTCGGCTCCGCCACGGGCGTCGCGGCGATCCGCGCTGCGGCCGGCAGCGCCGTGCGACAGCTCCCCCGGGTCGACTCGATCACGCTCGCCCTGCCCACGGACTCGGCCGAGCTCGTCGACGCCGCCCTCGAGGGCGCGGCGCTCGGCGCGTACGCCTTCACCCGGCACAAGGGCACCGGCACCAAGGCCCCGGCCCGCGGTGACCAGCGCATCGAGGTCGTCGCCCCCGCCGACGTCGCAGCCGACGCCGCCGTGCGCCCCGCGATCGTCGCCGACGCCGCGTCGCTCGTGCGCGATCTCGTGAACACCGCCGCGGGCGACCTCGGGCCGCAGGACGTCGCCGACGTCGCGACCGGGTTCGCCTCGGACCTGCCGCTCACCGTCGAGGTCCTCGACGAGCAGGCGCTCGAGGAGCAGGGCTTCGGCGGCATCCTCGGTGTCGGCCGCGGTTCGGCGCGTCCCCCGCGCCTGGTCGTCGTCCGGTACGCGCCGGAGTCCGCCACGAAGCACCTCGCCCTCGTGGGCAAGGGCATCACCTTCGACTCGGGCGGCCTCTCGCTCAAGCCCGCGGCGTCGATGCTCGGCATGAAGACCGACATGACCGGTGCCGCCACGGTGCTCGCCGCGACCGTCGCCGCCGCCCGCCTGGGGCTGAACGTGCGCGTGACCGCGTGGCTCGCCCTCGCCGAGAACATGCCCTCCGGCACCGCGACCCGCCCGGGCGACGTCCTGACGCTGAAGAACGGCACCACGGTCGAGGTCACGAACACCGACGCCGAGGGCCGCCTGGTGCTCGGCGACGGGATGGCCGCCGCGTCGCTCGAGCAGCCCGACGCGCTCGTCGACGTCGCCACGCTGACCGGCGCCCAGGTCGTCGCGCTCGGCGACCGCACCACCGGCCTGATGGGCAGCGACGACCTCGTCGCGAAGGTCCGCGCCGTCGCCGAGGGCGTCTCGGAGCCGATCTGGCCGATGCCGCTGCCCGAGGAGCTCGAGGCCCGGCTGTCCAGCGACGTCGCCGACATCGTCAACGCCACGGTCGGCAACCCGGCCGGCGGCATGCTGCTCGCGGGCAAGTTCCTCGAGCGCTTCGCCGGCGAGGGTGTCCCCTGGGCGCACCTCGACATCGCGGGTCCGTCGGAGAACAAGGGCGGCGGGTACGCCTGGTTGGGCAAGGGTGCGACGGGCGTGATGGTCCGGACGCTCATCGCTCTCGCAGAAGACCTCCAGTCCGAGTAGTAGGTTTGGTACCGGTGGGAACGGCGCACTGACGCGCCTCCCACCGGTACTGCACGGGACGGGACCGGAACCACGCGGTCCGACCGTCGGACGCCGCCCTCCGCGGTGTCCACGTAGGGCCCGATCGGCCCGACACGCACGAGGGAGTTGCACCAGGTGACGGAACAGACTTACGACGTCGTTGTCCTCGGTGGCGGGAGTGGTGGGTACGCCGCTGCGCTCCGGGCCGCCGAACTCGGCATGAGCGTCGCGCTCATCGAGGGCGACAAGCTCGGAGGGACGTGCCTGCACCGCGGCTGCATCCCGACGAAGGCACTGCTGCACGCGGCCGAGGTCGCCGACGCGACGCGCGACGCCGAGAAGTACGGCGTGGTCGCGGAGTTCGCCGGTGTCGACGTGCCCAAGGTCATCGACTACCAGCAGGGCATCATCAACTCCAAGTACAAGGGCCTGCAGGGTCTGATCAAGGCCCGCGGCATCACCGTGGTCGAGGGCTGGGGTCGTCTGACCTCGCAGAACACCGTGCAGGTCGGCGACCAGACCGTCACCGGCAAGAACATCGTGCTCGCGACCGGCTCCTACTCGAAGTCCCTGCCCGGGCTCGAGATCGGCGGCCGCGTGATCACCAGCGAGACCGCGCTCCGCATGGACTACGTCCCGAACAAGGTCGTCATCCTGGGCGGCGGCGTCATCGGCGTCGAGTTCGCCAGCGTCTGGAAGTCCTTCGGGGCCGAGGTCACCATCGTCGAGGGCCTGCCGCACCTGGTCCCCGCCGAGGACGAGTCGATGTCGAAGCAGCTCGAGCGTGCGTTCCGCAAGCGCGGCATCGAGTTCTCGCTCGGTGTCCGGTTCCAGGGCGTCGAGCAGCACGAGAACGGCGTCGTCGTCACGCTGGAGGACGGCAAGACCTTCGACGGTGACGTGCTGCTCGTCGCCGTCGGCCGTGGCCCGGTCACGCAGAACGTCGGCTACGACGAGGTCGGCGTGGCGATGGACCGCGGGTTCGTCACCACGAACGAGCGTCTCGCCACGAACATCCCGAACGTCTACGCCGTCGGCGACATCGTCCCCGGTCTGCAGCTCGCGCACCGCGGCTTCCAGCAGGGCATCTTCGTCGCCGAGGAGATCGCCGGCCTCAACCCGGTGGTCATCGAGGACAAGAACATCCCGAAGATCACCTACTCCGACCCCGAGGTCGCGTCGGTCGGGCTCTCGCAGGCCAAGGCCGAGGAGCAGTACGGCGCCGACAAGGTCGACTCGTACGAGTACAACCTGGCCGGCAACGGCAAGAGCCACATCATCGGGACCTCCGGCTCCGTCAAGGTCGTGCGCGTCGTGGACGGCCCCGTCGTCGGCGTCAGCATGATCGGTGCCCGCGTCGGCGAGCTCATCGGCGAAGCCCAGCTCGCCGTGAACTGGGAGGCCTACCCGGAGGACATCGCTCCCCTGGTGCACGGTCACCCGACCCAGAACGAAGCCCTCGGCGAGGCGTTCCTGCACCTCGCGGGCAAGCCGCTGCACGCGCTGTGACCGGCACCGGCCGCACTGTGACAATGACATCAACAACCACTGCAATCCCCCGCGAAGAGGAGTCCACCCGATGAGCGAATCCGTCAACCTCCCGGCGCTCGGCGAGAGCGTCACCGAGGGCACGGTGACCCGATGGCTGAAGAACGTCGGTGACCGGGTCGAGGTCGACGAGCCGCTGCTCGAGGTCTCGACCGACAAGGTCGACACCGAGATCCCGTCGCCGATCGCCGGCGTCGTCGAGGAGATCCTCGTTCCCGAGGACGAGACCGTCGAGGTCGGCACCGCCCTCGTGAAGATCGGTGACGGCTCCGGCTCGTCCGACGGCGGTTCGGACTCGTCCGACTCCGGCGCCGACGACGCGAACGCCGCCGCTGCCGACGCCGAGGAGCCCGAGGCCGCTCCGAGCACGGAGCAGGAGGCCGAGACCCCCGCGCCCGAGCCCACCGAGCCCGAGCCGGCCCCCGCCGGACAGACGCAGCCCGCCGCCCCGCAGGCACCGTCCGCCCCGCCCGCGGCAGCACCGGTCCCGGCCGCCGCTCCGGTCCCGCCGCCCGCAGCCGCTCCGCCGGCAGCCGTGCCGGCCCAGGCCGCTCCGGCTCCGGCATCCGCGCCGAGCACCACGGCCGCCGCCGCGGTGCCGAACCCCACGCAGGACGGCGCAGCCTCCGGCTACGTCACCCCGCTGGTGCGCAAGCTCGCCAACGAGCAGGGTGTCGACCTGTCCACGGTCACCGGCTCCGGTGTCGGGGGGCGCATCCGCAAGGAGGACGTCCTCGCCGCCGCCGCGAAGGCCCCGGCCGCCTCGGCAGCAGCAGCAGCACCAGCCGCCGCGTCCGGCCCGTTCGTCGCCGAGGTCTCGCCGCTGCGCGGGACCCGCGAGAAGATGACCCGCCTGCGCAAGGTCGTCGCCGAGCGTGCCGTGCAGTCGATGACCTCGACCGCACAGCTCACGAGCGTCGTCGAGGTCGACGTCACGAAGGTGGCGCAGTTCCGCGACGCCCACAAGGCGGAGTTCCTCGAGAAGACCGGCTCGAAGCTCTCCTTCATGCCGTTCTTCGCCCTCGCGGCGTCCGAGGCACTGAAGGCCCACCCGAAGATCAACTCCACGGTCGAGGGTGACGAGATCGTCTACCCGGAGTCCGAGAACGTCTCCATCGCGGTGGACACCGAGCGCGGCCTGCTGACCCCGGTCATCAAGGACGCGGCCTCGCTGGACCTGGCGCAGTTCTCGAAGTCCATCGCGGACCTCGCCGAGCGCACCCGGAACAACCAGCTCAAGCCCGACGAGCTGGCCGGTGGCACGTTCACACTGACCAACACCGGATCGCGTGGCGCGCTGTTCGACACCCCCGTGGTGTTCCTGCCGCAGTCGGCGATCCTCGGCACCGGCATCGTCACGAAGCGTCCGGCGGTCGTGAAGGTCGACGGCCAGGAGGCCATCGCCATCCGCTCGTTCGTCTACCTGGCACTGTCGTACGACCACCGGATCATCGACGGTGCGGATGCCTCGCGGTACCTCGTCGCGGTGAAGAACCGTCTCGAAGAGGGCAACTTCGCTCCGAACCTCGGGTACTGATCCCAGCAGCACGGCCGACGGCCCCGGTTCCCCTCGTGGGAGCTGGGGCCGTTCCCGTTCCCGTTCACGGGCGGGTTCGGCGTCACCCGCCGCCGAGCAGGGTCAGGGCGGCGACCACCGACCCGACGGCGACGACGAGCCCTACGAGCACGCGGCGGAGCGGGAGCCGTCGGTCGGCTCCGAGCGGGACGCCGTGCTCGACCACGCCCCGCAGGCGCTCGAGCAGTCCGTCCTGCCCGTCCGGTGTCGGCGGTTCGGCGAACACGAGGTCGCTCGGCACAGGGGTCCAGCGGAACGGCCGGGGCGCGGCGGTGCCGTGGACGACGTCGAGTGCCGTTCGTGCGCTCGGTCCGTCACCGTCGAGGGCGTCCTGCAGCGCGTCGAGCACCGGTTGCTGAGCGGGATCGGCCGGGTCGACGCGGTCCCACACCGTCCGGGCTGCGAGCACGAGGGTGCGGGCCGCGTCGGTCGGGGGTGCGGTGCGCGTCGGGGTCCTCGCGTTGGTTTGGTTCATCGGGTTCGTCGGGGTCGTCGGGTTCGTCGCGTTCGTCGGGCGGTCGCAGAGCACGACGGCACCGGAGTCGTCCACCAGCACGTCGTCGATGCCGGCTGTACCGAGCAGGACCGCGCCGTCGTGCACCGCCACCAGGAGCTCCAGGAGCGGGACCGTCAGGGTCACCGCGACGCCGGTGGTCGGGGTGCCGAGCCGGTCGAGCGCCGCCACGAGCGGTGTGCCGGTCGGCCGGTCGATGTCGACCACGAGATGCCCCGTCGGGGTCCGACCGACCGCGGCCACCGGGACGAGGTGCCGCTCGGCGGCCGCGGAGCGGTCGGCGACCCAGCTGAGCACGTCGTGCTCGTTGCCGGTCGCGATCCAGCGATCCGGGTGGTCTTCGGTACTCGTCTCCATGGCGACCAGCGTGGCGGTGGCGCGGCGGGCCTCCAGGCTCTCCCGCACCACCTGTGGACAAGACGTGTTCGCGCACAGCCGGACACGCGACGGTCTCCCCCGGCGCACGGAGGCCGTATCCTGTTCGCATGGCACGCAGCTCTTCCACAGACAAGAAGGCGAAGGAGCCGGGGCGTCTCAAGCAGATGTTCCAGGTCTTCCAGATGACCCGAAAGGCCGACCCGTCGTCGGTCTGGTGGTTCGCCCTCGCCTTCGTCGGCCCGGTCGTCCTCGGTGTCCTGCTGGCGCTGCTCCTGCCGGGGCAGAACTGGCTCGCGATCGTCCTGTGGATCGTCGCCGGTGTGCTGCTCGGTGTGCTGCTCTTCCTCATCGTGCTCGGCCGTCTGGCCGAACGCGCCGCGTACTCGCAGATCGAAGGCCAGCCCGGCGCCGTCGGTGCCGTGCTGTCGAACTCGCTCCGTCGCCAGTGGCGCTCGAGCGAGATGCCGGTCGCGGTGCACGGTCGCTCGCAGGCAGCGGTCTACCGCGCCGTGGGTCGCCCGGGCGTCGTCCTGATCACCGAGGGCCAGCGTGGCAACCTCAACCGCCAGGTCGACGAGGAGCGCCGCAAGGTGCAGCGCATCGTCCCGAACGTCGCCGTGCACGTGCTGCACGTGGGTGACGGCACCGGTGAGAGCCTGACGCTGCACAAGCTGCCCCGTGCCATGAACAAGCTCAAGAAGTCGCTCAACCGCAACGAGGTCCTGGCGGTCGCGAACCGTCTCGACTCGCTGACGCAGAGCCCCGCGGCCTCGATCCCGAAGGGCATGGACCCGATGCGGGCTCGCGCCGGACGGCCGCGCTGACCGAAGCCCTCCGCACACGAGAACGCCCCCGACCAGATCTGGTCGTGGGCGTTCTCGTGCGTGCGTGGAGTGCCGGCGGGGGCGGGGGTGTTCGCGAGTCCCGCACCGTGCGACCTTCGCTGAACCGTGCGAGGTTGCCAGCTCGGTGCGGGACTCCGACCGCGCACGGGGCGGGCCGACTCGCACCCGGTGAGCAACCTCGCACGGTGCGACGGCGCGGCACCGGCCCTGGACCGTGCGAGGTTGCCAGCTCGGTGCGGGACTTCGACGGCGCACGGGGCGTGCCTGCTCGCACCCGATGAGCGACCCCGCACGGTGCGACGGCGCGGACGACAGCCACGACCCGCGCGCCGCACCCGCAACCCCGGCCGACGCGATCAGCGGCGGACGAGCACCGTCCCCGCGATGCGGTCGTGCGCACCCCGGCTGTCGCGGTCGATGATGAGCGCCGGGACCACCAGGCAAAGCAGCACCGTCCGGAGGATCGGCCGCCACACCCCCACGTAGCCTCCACGCATCGGGACGACCCGGAGTCCGACGCAGATGTGCCCGAACGACCCGGACAGCAGGCAGATGAACACGATCTGCAGCACGGCGAAGATGGCGATCTGCACCCAGGAGTGCGCGATGTCGCCCGAACCGTTCACCGGCGACCAGACCCCGGTGACGTAGGCGACCAGGTCAGCAAGTGCGCCGTCGATGAGGAGCGCGACGACCCGCCGCCCGATCCGCCCCACACTCCGGGGACCGGACTCGGGCAGACCGAGGTCCTTGCCCGGCCATCCGTCCGGGTGCTCGGAGGGCGCGGACGGACTGGGAGTGCTGCGGGCCATGGTCCCCAGCGTAGGCGACAGCCCGGGCGTAACACGCCCGAAACAAACCAGTCATGTCCGGGAAACCCCGTGTCAATAGCCTCGTCGGAGGTGCCTTGACCGGTGCCTCCGACATCACCCAACCCATTGGAGATCGGCCCCATGTTCAGCGATTCCTCCGAGGTCCTGGCCTTCATCAAGGACACCGACGTCAAGTTCCTCGACATCCGCTTCACGGACCTGCCCGGTGTGCAGCAGCACTTCAACATCCCGGCATCCACCGTCGACGAGGACTTCTTCTCGGTCGGCCAGCTGTTCGACGGCTCCTCCATCCGCGGCTTCGCGTCGATCCACGAGTCCGACATGCAGCTGATCCCCGATGTCACCACGGCGTACGTCGACCAGTTCCGCGCCGAGCGCACGCTCATCATGATCTTCGACATCTACAACCCGCGGAACGGCGAGATCTACGGCCGCGACCCGCGCCAGGTGGCGAAGAAGGCCGAGAAGTACCTCGCGTCGACGGGCATCGCGGACACCGCGTTCTTCGCCCCCGAGGCCGAGTTCTACATCTTCGACGACGTCCGCTACTCGGTCACGCAGAACGAGTCCTTCTACGCGGTCGACTCCGAAGAGGGCGCCTGGAACACCGGTCGGGACGAAGAGGGCGGCAACCTCGCCAACAAGACCCCGTACAAGGGCGGCTACTTCCCCGTGTCGCCGGTCGACAAGACCGCCGACCTGCGCGACGACATCACCCTCAAGCTGATCGACGCCGGCTTCGAGCTCGAGCGCTCGCACCACGAGGTGGGCACCGGCGGCCAGCAGGAGATCAACTACAAGTTCGACACGATGGTCCACGCCGCGGACGACATCCTGAAGTTCAAGTACATCGTCAAGAACACGGCCGACCAGTGGGGCAAGGTCGCCACGTTCATGCCGAAGCCGCTCTTCGGCGACAACGGCTCGGGCATGCACACCCACCAGTCGCTCTGGTCGGACGGCAAGCCGCTCTTCTACGACGAGAACGGCTACGGCGGCCTGTCGGACCTCGCCCGCTGGTACATCGGCGGCATCCTGAAGCACGCCTCGGCGCTGCTCGCCTTCACCAACCCGTCGATCAACTCGTACCACCGTCTGGTCAAGGGCTTCGAGGCTCCGGTCAACCTGGTCTACTCGGCCGGCAACCGCTCGGCGGCGATCCGCATCCCGATCACGGGCACCAACCCGAAGGCCAAGCGCATCGAGTTCCGCGCGCCCGACGCCTCCGGCAACCCGTACCTCGCCTTCGCCGCGCAGCTGATGGCGGGCCTCGACGGTATCCAGAACCGCATCGAGCCGCACGAGCCGGTCGACAAGGACCTCTACGAGCTCCCGCCCGAGGAGGCCAAGGGCATCCCCCAGGTCCCCGGCTCCCTCGACGAGGCGCTCGACGCGCTCGAGGCGGACCACGAGTTCCTCACGAAGGGCAACGTCTTCACCGAGGACCTCATCCAGACCTGGATCGACTACAAGCGTGAGAACGAGATCCTCCCGCTGGCCCAGCGCCCGCACCCGTTCGAGTACGAGCTGTACTTCGGGGTCTGAGTCCCGCTGACACCACACGAAGGGCCCCGCACCGTCAGGTGCGGGGCCCTTCGCCGTGCCGGCCACGTTTCGGGCTGGGCGACACCTCACGGGCTGCGCCGCGCGTGAGGTGTCGCCCAGCGCGAGAGGACGCTGCCACCGTGCGCGCGGGGTGCTGACGCGACCGCCTGGAGGCCCGGTGCCGGTCCGGCGGGCGGGTGTCGGGCCTCCAGGCGGTCGCGGCGCACGTTCCTTCCCATAGCAGCCGGACTGGAAAGCGGAATCGGGCGTACCTGGTCAGAACTCCCGACCAGGGACGCCCGATTCGACCCGGTACGCCCGATTCGACCAGGGACGCCCGGACAGACCAAGCCCCGGGCGCACGGGAACGGGGCCCGCGCCGCCCGGCACGGACCCCGTCTCGCGAACGGTGACTAGCGGCTCGTGGCCAACGCGTCGTTCGTCCCCGCTGCGACGCTCACGGGTGCACCCGTGACCGGCGTGGGACGTCCCAGGGAACGGACGGTCCACCCCGCTTTCACCCAGTCGAGGACCGGGAGGCAGTTGCGCGCGTCGATCACGACGCGGCGCCCGACGAGGTCACCGAGGGCGACCGGGTCGGCGGTGATGATGTCGTCCCACTCGGTGAGCACGAGGACGACGTCGGCGCCCTCGATCGCGTCCGTCATCGAGGCGGCGTAGCTCAGCGTCGGGAACGAGCGCTTCGCGGGCTCCATTGCCTCGGGGTCCCAGAGCGTCACCTGCGCGCCGCGGAGGTGCAGCGCTGCGGCGACGTTGAGCGCCGGGGAGTCCCGGACGTCGTCGGTCAGGGGCTTGAACGCGGCACCGATGACAGCCACGCGACGGTTGAGCACCGATCCCCCGGCCGAGTCGATCGCCATGTCGATGACCCGCTGGCGCTGCCCCATGTTGATCTCGTCGACCTGCTGCATGAGGCCGACGACCTGGCCGGCACCGATCTCGTTCGCGCGGTACATGAGCGCCCGGATGTCCTTCGGCAGGCAGCCGCCGCCGAAGCCGAGGCCGGCGTTCAGGAACTTGCGGCCGATGCGGGCGTCGTGGCCGAGGGCGTCGGCGAGCGTGGAGACGTCGGCGCCGGTGATGGCGCACATCTCGGAGATCGCGTTGATGAACGAGATCTTCGTGGCGAGGAACGCGTTGGCGCTCACCTTGACGAGCTCCGCGGTGGCGAGGTCGGTGGTGATGACCGGGGTGCCCTCGCTGATGGGCGCGGCGTAGACCTCGCGGATCACGGCGTCGGCGGCCTCGGAGGCTCCACCCCAGACCAGACGGTCCGGGTGCAGGGTGTCCTCGACGGCCTTGCCCTCACGCAGGAACTCGGGGTTCCAGATGAGCTCGGCGTCGATCCCGGCGGGCGTGAACTCGCGGACGATGCCACGGAGTCGCGCTGCGGTGCCGACCGGGACCGTCGACTTGCCGACGATGAGGCCCGGGTGGGTGAGGTTCTCGGCGACGCCACGGGTGGCGCTCTCGACGTAGGCCAGGTTCGCGGCGTGCGACCCGGCCTTCTGCGGGGTGCCGACGCACACGAAGTGGACGTCCGCAGCGGCGACGGCCGAGGCGATGTCGGAGGTGAAGCGGAGCTTGCCGCTGGCGACGTGCTTCGTGATGAGCTCGGGCAGCCCGGGCTCGAAGAACGGGACCTCACCGGCGGACAGTGCGGCGAGCTTCGACGGGTCGATGTCGACACCGATGGTCTCGAAGCCCATCTCGGCCATGGCGGCCGCGTGGGTGGCGCCGAGGTAGCCGGTGCCGATGACGCTGATGACGGGTGCGGGGCGGGTGTCGGCCGATGCGGTCGACTTCTTGGACTCGCTCATTGCGTGACCTCCTGCAGGTCGTAGTCGATGTCGTTGCGCTTGATGCCCTCGGCGAAGGCCTTGAGGGAATCGGCGCGGGAGTTGAGACGCCAGTCGTTCGTGGTGCGCTTGCCGTCGATGATGGTGGTCGCGGTCTCGCTGAAGTACGCGAAGCCGACGATGTCCTTGTTGGCGGGGTCCGCCAGCGCATCGAAGAGCGAGTTGATCCACTGCGTCTTCTGCGGGTTCGCGACACTCGTGCCGGTCTCGGTCGCCCCGATCTCGTTGAGCATGATGCCCTTGCCCGGCGCGATCTGGCGGAGCTGCGTGAGCGTCGCTCCGAAGGTCGTGCCGAACGTCGGCTGCTCGGTGGCGTCGCGGTAGTAGCCGCTCATGCCGACCCAGTCCACGTAGTCCGCACCCGGGTAGTACTGCCGCATGTAGTCGAGCGTCTGGTACTTCGGGTTGCCGAGCTTGTCGATGCGGCTCGGGGACCAGTCCCAGATGACGTACTTGTTCGCACCGTTCGCCTGGAAGACGTCGTGCACGTGCTGCCACATCTTCACGTAGGAGCCGGCCGGGTTCTTCTGGTCGTCACCCTCGGACCAGTTGTACCAGGAGCCGTTCATCTCGTGGTCGAGACGGATGACCATCGGCTGTCCGTTGGCCGCCAGCGCCTTGGCGTACTTCGTCAGGTAGGCGTCGAACGACCCACCGGAGATGTCCTCGTTGGTGTACCCGGGGACGTACTTCTGGTCGTTGCCGGTCTGCGCCGGCACGGTCTCCCACGTCATGAGCGGGACACGGCCGTTGGCCCAGGAGCGCTGCACCGCGGGGGCGTTGAACTCCTGGTCGAAGCCCTGGAAGAAGCCGGTCATGTTCGACGCGGTGCCGACCTGACGGGAGACCTCGTCGTACTCGGCCCAGTTGAACGGGGACTGCGCGGTGTACAGGCCGTACCAGCGCGACTGCTGGCCGAGGATCTCGGCCTTGGTCGGTGTGACGACCGGGGTGGCACCCGGGTCGGTCGAGGGACCGGGGTTCGGCTTCGAGCCGCCACCGTTGCCGGAGCCAGAGCCGGACCCGGACCCGGAGCCGTTGCCGGAACCGGAGCCGCTGCCGGACCCGTTGTCGGACGAGCCCGAGCCGGACCCGGCGGCCGAACCGGCACCGGACCCGCCGGAACCCGAGCCACCGCTGCCGGAACCCGCGGCGTTGACGTTGGACGAGCCTCCCGAGTCCTTCGCGGCACCGAGCTGGGACTGCAGCGACGCGATCTGCGCCTTGAGTTCCGAGATCTGGTCGCCACGCGACCCGGCCTGGGCCGTGCGGGAGTCGAGCTTGCCCTCGAGCGACCAGATGCGCTCCTGGGCGGCGTCGAGCTGCGTCTGCAGCTCGGCGGCGGACACCGTCTTGGCCTTCGGCGCCTCGACGCCCAGCGCCTGGTGCACGGCGGTCGAGACGGGGCCGGAGGGCGAGATCCACACCGACCAGGTGATGAGGCCGAGCGCCAGCACGATGGCCGTCGTGCCGATGGCCGTCCGGCGGGCGTGCTTGCTGGACTGCGCCCACCAAGCACTCGAGGAACGGATGAAGTCAGACAATGAGGAACGCCTCCAGGGCGAAGATCGCGATGCCGATCACGTACGGGATCGCTGCGTACGGGTTGTACCGGCGGGCTCGGGCGGGGGCCGGCGCGGCTGCTCGCTGGGCCTCCTGCTGCGCGACCGCTGCTGCGGCCTCGCGGCGGGTGGCGAGGACGGTGGTGGTGGAGTTGGTCGCCGCGTCGGCGCCGAAGAGCTCGTCGAACGCACGGTCCACGGCCACCTGGTCGACGGTCTCGAGCGGAGCGGGCGAACCAGCGCCCGAACCCGCCTGCCCGGACCCGGCCGACCGGGCACGCTCGGCGTCGATCGGACTGACCGGGATCTGCGCCGTGGAGGACAGCGGCTGGACGGCGTCCGCAGGGTCCTCCTGCATCGGACCACCGGCGTAGGCACCGGCCCGGGTCCCCCAGCCGGACGCGTGCGCCAGGCGGAAGAAGCCGATGAGCCGGATCGGCATCAGGAAGAACGTCGACACGATGATGAACATCGGCAGGCGGAAGAAGTCGCTCGGCTTCTCGGACAGGTGCCGCATCTGGCGGATCGCCATGCTCAGCACGCTCGAGATCACCATGAGCGCCGCGACGTAGACGAACCCGGTCGAGAAGCCGTACTGCGACAGGATGCCCTGGTACAGGTTCTCGCCCTGGCCGGTGAAGGCACGGTAGATCCAGCCCGCGATCACGCCGAAGAGCATGAACGGCAGGATGATGTCGGTGATGAAGAACGCCGCCAGGACCGGGGCGTGGCCGAGCATCCACGGCAGCATCCGCAGCGTGTTGTACTGCGAGCCGCGGGCCCAGCGGAGCTGCTGCTTGAACAGCTTCTTCACCTGCAGCGGGGCGTCCGTGTAGACCAGCGACGTGTACTGGTAGACGGTCCGGTACCCCTCCTTGAGCGTGAGGTTCGTCAGCGTCCGGTCGTCCGAGACCTCGAGGAACACGCCCATGAACTTCTCGTGCATGAACCGGTCCATCACCCGCATGAGGATGCTCCGGCGGAACGCGATGGTGCGCCCGGGCAGGCAGCCGATCTGCCCGAGGACACTCTGTGCCGGCATCGAGTAGAGCGCCCGCGAGTTCTCGAGCCAGTCGGCCCAGCGGGTGATCCAGCTGCGCTCCGGTTCGAGGATGCGCTGCCGGGTCGTCACACCACCGACGGACTCGTCGGCGAACGGCTTGAGGAGTTCCTCGAGCGCGCCGGGGGTCCAGACGGTGTCGGAGTCGACCAGCACGGTGATGTCGCCGTTGGACATCTCGGTGCCGACCTTGACGGCGTTGCGCTTGCCCGGGATGGGCGTGTGGGTCCAGCGGACGAGCGGGGCGAACTCGTCGCAGACCTCCTCGAGCGCCTCGTTGCGGGCACCGTTGATGACGACGATGATCTCGCCGGGCTGCTGCTCGACCATGCGGCCGATGACGTCACGGAAGAGGTCGAGCGGTTCGTCCACGACGGGGACGACGACGCTGGTGGTACCGACGAAGGTGCCGGTGAAGGGGCGGTAGCGGGCGGAGATGACGACCTTGAGCAACCAGAGCAACCAGATCACCGCGGAGTACACGGCGAACAGGTAGAACTCGGGGTGGCCTTCGACCATCTGCCTGATCTGCAGAATGAAGGTGAACACTGATCCCTGCTTCAACGTTCGAGGTGGAGATTCCGCTTCATCGGGGAATCAGGGCCGGTTCGGGTGATGCAATTGATGCAGAACCTGAACGCGCGCGCAACGCGGCCCCCGTCCGGGGGCGTTACGGGCGCGTTACGGGGTACACACCGGTCCCCCTCTCGGCCGGTCGGAGTGGTCCCCCGTGGTGCTGACAGCACTCCTGCGGACCACGCCTCGACGCAGGGTCGCCCCGATGGGCGACAGGTGCGGCCTGGAGGCACGGGTCGGGTCCGACGGAAAGCCCAGGTCAGCAGGTGGTCACGCGGCGTGTCGGGGGACGTCGGAAAAGGTCCCCTGGCGGTCCGGTGGGAGTTCGGTCACGGCCCGGTAACGAGCGGGGCTCTGTTTCGAACAGGGGTACGAAGAGGGTGCCGTCGGGGGACGTCGTGCGACACGGAGAATTAACCTTCGATGGCTGCTCAGGTCGGGTCCGTCCGCAGACGCTCGGGCGTGTCGCGGGGGTGCTCGGCGCTGCGTCGGCGCGGGTCAGGCGCTCCCTCGCGGGCGGGTCAGGCGCCGTGTCGCGGGCGGGTCAGGCGCCGTAGAACTCGCGCTCGAACACCTGCCGTGCGCGCCGCGTGACGCCGAGGTAGTCGTCCTCGAGGCGGCTCGCGGAGCCCGGCGGGTACTCCATCAGGCGGGCGACGCCCTCGAGCTGCACGCGGTCGACGGGCAGCACGTCGGTGGTCTTCCCCGACCACAGCACGAGGGCGCTCCGGGTGCGCGATGCGAAGCGCCAGGCGGCCCCGAGCCGCTCGCCGTCCTCGGCACCGACGAGTCCGGCGTCGACCGCGGCGTCGAGCGCCTCGAGCGTCGACGTGGTCCGGAGCGACGGGATCTCGAGCGCGTGCTGCAGCTGCAGGAGCTGCACGAACCACTCGACGTCGCTGAGCGACCCGCGACCGAGCTTGAGGTGCCGGGCCGGGTCGGCGCCGCGGGGCAGCCGCTCCGACTCGACGCGGGCCTTGATGCGGCGGACCTCGCGCACCTGGTGGTCGTCGATCCGCTCGGGGTACCGCGTGCGGTCGGCGAGGTGCTCGAAGTCACGCAGGAGCTGTGCGTCACCGACGGCACCGCGGGCACGGAGGAGCGCCTGCGCCTCCCACGTGAGCGACCAGCGGGCGTAGTAGGCGCCGTAGGACTCGAGCGTCCGCACGACGGGACCGTTCTTGCCCTCGGGGCGCAGGTCGATGTCGAGGTCGAGCGGGTGGATGGTGTCCTCGGTCAGGCGGTTGAGCTCGCGCACGATGGTCTGGGCGGTCCGGGACGCGACCTCGGGCGCCAGGTCGGGGGCCCGGTACACGTACAGCACGTCGGCGTCCGACCCGAAGCCGAGCTCCCGCCCGCCGTACCGGCCCATCGCGATGATGCCGAACTCGAAGCCCTCGGGGGCGTCACGGCGGGCGAGCGCGAGGGCGCCGGCGAGGGTGGCCTCGGTGACATCACTCAGGGCCGGGCCCAGGCCGTCGACGTCGAGGGAGCCGAGCACGGCGGCCATGCCAAGCCGCAGGGTCTCCCGACGTCGGGCCGAGCGCAGCAGAGCCGCGGAGCCGTCGACGTCGTTGCCGTGCCGGGCGGTGGTCGCGGTCATCTCGGCGAGCAGGGACTCGATCGGCCGCGGACGCAGGAGCGCCTCGGGTTCGTCGAGCCAGGCGACCGCCTCGGGGAACCGCTCGAGCAGCCCGGACAGGAACGCCGACTCGGACAGCACGGTGGTGAGCGAGTGTGCGGCGCCGGACGAGTCGCGCAGCATGCGGAGGAACCAGCTCGACTCCCCCAGCCCGTCGCTCAACCGCCGGAAGGCCAGCAGCGCACGGTCCGGCGCAGGCCCCTCGGCCATCCAGCGCAGGAGCACCGGGAGCAGGTTCCGCTGGATCGCCGCGCGCCGGCTCGTGCCCTGCGTGAGGGCGCGGATGTGGCCGACGGCTCCGGCGGGGTCGACGAACCCGACACCGGCGAGCCGGTCGACGACCTGGTCGTTGGTCAGGACGATCTCGTCCTCGGTCGAGGCCACGGCGGACAGCAGCGGCCGGTAGAACAGACGCTCGTGGAGCCCGCGGACCTCGAGCTTCACGGCGCGCCAGCGGGCCTCGAGCGCCGGCGCCGACGCCGCGACGCCGCTCGACCGGGCGAGCACCCGCAGCTCCTCTTCGTCGGAGGGCATGAGGTGCGTCCGCTGCAGGCGCCGGAGCTGGATGCGGTGCTCGAGCACCCGGAGCAGCGCGTAGTCCGGGCCGAACCGAGCGGCCTCGGCACGGCCGACGTACCCGGCGTCGGTCAGGGCGTCCATCGCCTCGAGCGTCGATCGCACCCGCACGGACGGGTCGTCACGGCCGTGCACGAGCTGCAGGAGCTGCACGGTGAACTCGACGTCCCGCAGGCCACCGGGGCCGAGCTTGAGCTGCCGGTCGACGTCGGCGTCGGGGATGTGCTCGGTCACCCGCTCGCGCATGCGCTGCACGGATTCCACGAATCCCGGCCGGGTGGAGGAGTTCCACACGAACGACGCGACGGCCTCGGCGTACCGGGCACCCAGGTCGGCGGATCCGGCGATCGGGCGGGCCTTGAGCAGCGCCTGGAACTCCCACCCCTTCGCCCAGCGCTCGTAGTACGCCACGTGCGAGTCGAGGGTGCGGACGAGTGCGCCGTCCTTGCCCTCGGGCCGGAGGTTCGCGTCGACCTCCCACAGGGCGGGTTCGGCGGCGAGGTCGGTGATCGCGTGCATGGCGGCGATCGCGATGCGGGTGGAGACGAGGACGGCCCGGTCGGTGGAGACGTCGTCGGTGGGCTCCGTGACGAAGATGACGTCGACGTCGCTGACGTAGTTGAGCTCGCGCGCACCGGCCTTGCCCATCGCGATCACCGCGAGCGGAGTCGCCGCGACGTCGGCCGCCGGGAACGGCACCTCGCGCCGGGCGATGTCGACGGCGGCGTCGAGGGTGGCGCCCGCCAGGTCGGCGAGTCCCGCCGCGACGGCCGGGAAGGCATCGGTCGGCACGGCGTGCAGCACGTCGAACAGGGCGATCTGGGCCAGGTGCCGGCGGTAGCGCACCCGCAGGCGCATCCGGGCGTCCTCACCCGTGGCACCGTCGACGGCCTCGGTCAGCGACGCCGTGTACCGCTCCTGCGACCACGGTTCGCCGACCGGTTCGAGCAGCAGAGCCAGCTCGGCGGGACGCCGGTGCAGGAACTCCCCGAGACCGCTCGAGGCGCCGAGCAGGCGGATCAGGCGCTCGGTCGCCGCGTCGTCCGTCAGGACGGGGCGGAGCTCGTCCGGCGCGCGCTCGAGCAGCCGCTCGAGCATCCGCAGGGCACCGTCCGGATCAGCGGTGCCGCCCCAGAGCGCGGCAGACCCGGCGACCGGCAGCGGCACGTCGGGGCCGAACCGGGCCTCCAGGTCGGCAGCCCGCTCGAGGCTCTCCGACAGCTCGGCGAACCCCAGACGGGCCAGCTCCGAACGTGACGTCGTCGTCCGACCGGTCATGTGGAACGTGCTCCCGAGGGGTCAGGGCGCTCGGTTCTAGAGCGCGCCGAGGTTGGTGTCGAGCTCGAACGGGGTGACCTGGTCGCGGTAGCGCTTCCACTCCTGCCGCTTGTTGAGCAGCACGAAGTTGAACACCTGCTCGCCGAGGGTCTCGGCCACCAGCTCGGAGTCCTCCATGAGGCTCAGCGCGTGGTCGAGGCTCGCGGGCAGCTGGCTGTAGCCCAGGGCCCGACGCTCCGAGTCGCTGAGGCTCCAGACGTTGTCCTCGGCCTCGGCGGGGAGCTCGTACTCTTCCTCGATGCCCTTGAGGCCGGCGGCGAGCAGCAGCGAGTACGCCAGGTACGGGTTCGCCGCCGAGTCGATGCCGCGGTACTCGATGCGCGAGGACTGGCCCTTGTTCGGCTTGTAGAGCGGCACGCGCACCAGGGCCGAGCGGTTGTTGTGGCCCCAGGTGACGAAGGACGGGGCCTCGTCGCCGCCCCAGAGCCGCTTGTACGAGTTGACGAACTGGTTCGTCACCGCGGTGATCTCCGGCGCGTGCTTGAGCACGCCGGCGATGAAGTGCTTGGCCGTCTGCGACAGCTGGTACTGGCCACCGGCCTCGTAGAAGGCGTTCTGGTCGCCCTCGAACAGCGAGACGTGGGTGTGCATGCCGGAACCGGGCTGGCCGGAGATCGGCTTCGGCATGAACGTCGCGTAGACGCCCTGCTCGATCGCGACTTCCTTCACCACGGTGCGGAAGGTCATGATGTTGTCCGCCATCGTCAGTGCGTCGGCGTAGCGGAGGTCGATCTCGTTCTGCCCGGGGCCGGCCTCGTGGTGCGAGAACTCGACCGAGATGCCGAGGTCCTCGAGCATCCGGACCGACCGGCGGCGGAAGTCGTGCGCGCTGCCGCCGGGGACGTTGTCGAAGTAGCCGGCCTGGTCGACGGGCTGCGGGCCGCCGTCCTTCCACTCGCGGCTCTTCAGCAGGTAGAACTCGATCTCAGGGTGCGTGTAGAACGTGAACCCGCGATCGCTCGCCCGGGCCAGGGTGCGCTTCAGCACGTTGCGGGGGTCGGCCACGGCGGGCTGCCCGTCCGGCGTCGTGATGTCGCAGAACATCCGCGCGGTGGGGTCGATCTCGCCGCGCCACGGCAGGATCTGGAAGGTCGAGGGGTCCGGGTGTGCCAGGACGTCGGCCTCGTACGAACGGGTGAGGCCCTCGATCGCGGAGCCGTCGAACCCGATGCCCTCGGCGAACGCGCCCTCGACCTCGGCCGGGGCGATCGCCACCGACTTCAGCGTCCCGATGACGTCCGTGAACCAGAGTCGGATGAACTTGATGCCGCGCTCCTCGATGGTGCGGAGCACGAAGTCCGTCTGCTTGTCCATGCACGACCTTTCCGTGTATCGGGTGGCCGCTGGCGGGCCTCGTCCCAGGCTAGTGGTCCGGCGGTGTGCGCGGGGCCGTGCGACGCGCCGTCACCGGGGCGCCGGCGGAGCGCCGGCCGCGGTGCTCAGCGGTCCTCGGCGTCCCACTTCTCGTTGTTCGCGGCGATGCGGTCGAGCGCGTGCTGCGCCTCCTCGCGCGTCGCGAACGGGCCGATCCGGTCGCGCTGCGGGGACTGCGGGCCCTGCTCGACCTGGCCGGTCTTGTCGTTGAACCACCACTGGGACTCGATGCGTTCTTCGCTCATGCCGCCCACCGTACCCACGCAACCGTCTGGAGGCCCGGTGCCGGTCCGCCGGACCGGCACCGGGCCTCCAGGCAGTCACGTCCACCACGTCGCGCCGCACCCCGGGGCGTTGCGCTCGGCGCGTCGGGCCGCACCCCGGGGCGTTGCGCTCGGCGCGTCGGGCTGCGCCCTGGGGCGGTTGCGTTCGGCGCGTCGCGCCGCGGCTAGAGTGGTCCGCATGCCCCGGGACGAACACGGACACCTGACCGCCGGCCGCATCTCCCCGCACCGCGCCGTCCCGAAGGACATCGAGCGTCCGGAGTACGTCGGGAAGGTCGAGCCCCACGAGCACGGTCTCGGTGACACCTACACGCCGGACGAGGTCGAGCGCATCCGGGTCGCCGGACGCATCGCGTCGCAGGCGATCGACGCCGTCGGCGAAGCCATCCGCCCCGGTGTGACCACCGACGAGCTGGACCGCATCGGACACGAGTTCGTCGTCGCCCACGGCGCCTACCCCTCCACGCTCGGGTACCGCGGCTACCCGAAGTCGCTCTGCTCGAGCCTCAACGAGGTCATCTGCCACGGCATCCCCGACGACACCGTCCTGCAGGAGGGCGACCTCGTCAACATCGACATCACCGCCTACAAGGACGGCATGCACGGCGACACGAACCGCACGTTCGTCGTCGGGCAGGCCGCGCCCGAGGTGTCGGACCTGGTGACCCGGACCGAAGAGGCGCTGCGTCGCGGCATCAAGGCCGTCGCCCCGGGTCGGCAGGTCAACGTGATCGGCCGTGCCATCGAGGCGTACGCCAAGCGCTTCGGCTACGGAGTCGTCCGCGACTACACCGGACACGGCGTCGGTCGGGCGTTCCACTCCGGCCTGATCATCCCCCACTACGACGCACCGCAGTACGACACGGTGATCGAACCCGGCATGGTGTTCACCATCGAACCCATGCTCACGCTCGGCGGCATCGAGGCCGACATCTGGTCCGACGACTGGACGGTCTCGACCCGTGACAAGTCGTGGACCGCGCAGTTCGAGCACACCCTCGTCGTCACCGAACGCGGCGCGGAGCTCCTCACCGTCTCCTGACCGGACACCTCCGGCAGGCAACCGAAAGGCACGACAACCTCATGACCTCCCTCGCAGTCGGCGTCGACATCGGTGGTACGGGCATCAAGGGCGCGATCGTCGACGTCGCGTCCGGCGCCCTCACCACGGACCGCATCAAGAAGGCCACGCCCGAGGGCGGGAAGCCCCAGGACATCACGGCGGTGGTCAAGGAGATCATCGGTGAGCTCGCCCCCGGTGACGACGTCCCCGTGGGCGTCTGCTTCCCGGCGATCGTGCGGGACGGCAAGACGATGTCCGCCGCGAACGTGTCGAAGAAGTGGATCGGCTTCGAGGCCGAGGCGCTGTTCGAGAAGGAACTCGGCCGCTCCATCCACTTCGTCAACGACGCCGACGCCGCCGGGTTCGCCGAGCAGCAGTTCGGTGCGGCCAAGGGCAAGGACGGCCTGGTCATCGTGACGACGCTCGGCACCGGCATCGGCACCGCGCTCATCAACGACGGCGTGCTCATCGTCAACTCGGAGCTCGGGCACCTGGAGATCGAGGGGCACGACGCCGAGTCGCGCGCCTCGTTCGCCGCCAAGGAGCGCGACGACCTGTCGTGGAAGCACTGGGCGAAGCGTCTGCAGAAGTACTACTCGACGCTCGAGGCACTGCTCTCCCCCGAGCTGTTCGTCGTCGGCGGCGGGGTCTCGAAGCAGTACGAGGAGTTCCTCCCGCTGCTCGACCTGCAGGCCGACATCATCCCCGCGACGCTCCGCAACAACGCCGGCATCATCGGTGCCGCGACCCTGGCGGCGCGCAGCGTCTAGTCCGGGTCGGGCGTACCTGGTCGGGCGTACTTGGTCGCGCGCGTACCTGGTCGAATCGGGCGTACCCGGTCGGAACTTCCGACCCGGTACGCCCGTTCTCATCAGGTATCCGTGTGCGTGGGGCTCCCCTCGCATCGGGCACCGCGGAGCCGGGTAGACTCGCTCCAGCGAATGGGTCGGTGAGACGGTCGCGTCGCTCCCCCGGGAGCGCCGAGGAACGTCCGGGCTCCACAGAGCAGGGCGGTGGGTAACACCCACCCGGAGCAATCCGCGAGACAGTGCCACAGAAAGCAGACCGCCGGCGGCAACGTCGGTAAGGGTGAAACGGTGGTGTAAGAGACCACCAGGGGTCCGGGTGACCGGATCCGCTCGGTAAACCTCGCCCGGAGCAAGGTCAGACAGAGGACGTTGAGGCTGCTCGCCGAGTCCTCGGGTAGACCGCTGGAGGCCGACGGCAACGTCGGTCCGAGAGAGATGGCCGTCACCGCCGTGCAAGCGGCGGGACAGAACCCGGCGTACGGCCGGCCCATTCGCCCCTTCTCCGTGCCGCGCGGGCCAGCGTCGGTCGGCGCGCGCGGTCACGACTCCCCGCTCAGGTCCGCCGAGTGGTCACCAACTGTCGTCCGGCACGGCCGCAGCCGACAGTTCGTGACCGCTCGGCGGCAGGCGCGCGACGCGTTGCGACCAGCCCACGACGGACGGGAGGCGCGGTGCGGCGCCGCCACAGGCCTCCCGTCGGCCGGCACGCACGGTCACGACTCCCCGCTCAGGTTCGCCGAGTGGTCACAAAGTGTCGGCCGGCACGGCCGCAGCCGACGGACCGTGACCGCTCGGCGGCACGCACCCGAAGCGTTGCGACCAGCCCACGAACGGACAGGAGGCGCGGTGCCAGCTGGCACCGCGCCTCCGCCACGGACGTCGCTCGCGTCTACAGCCCGGACTCGGCCGTCCGCACCAGGATCGCGTCGCTGTCGGGGCACAGCACCACGTCGTCGGGCGCAGCCCGGCGGATGGTCTGCAGGTCGGAGTTGTTGAGCGCCACGCCCGAGGCCGTCGACACGCCACCCTGCAGCAGCGAGGCGCCGAAGCCGTAGCGCGCACGCTGCCGGTCGTACAGGGCGAGCAGCTCGGCCGGCACCTTGGCGGCGACGTCGGCGCGGGCCTGCTCGGCGGACTCGCGGTCGGCCGTGAGCCGGGCGATCTCGGCGTCGCGCTCGGCGACCAGGCCGCCGCGGGCGGCCTCGACGTCGGCGAGCTTGGCCTCGATGTCACCGACCCGGGCGCGGAGGCCGTCGAGGTTCTCCATGATCTCGAGCTCGGCGGTCTCGAGGCCGCCGATGCGCCGCTGCAGCGAGTCGAGCTCGCTCTGCAGTCCAGCGGCGTCCTTCGCGTTCGCGACGTTCTGCAGCATCGTGGTGTCGCGTTCGACACGGGCCTGTGCCACGGCGGTGTCGGACTCCAGGCGGGCGAGGTCGCGCTCGGCGTCCTCGACCTCGCCGGTGGCGGCGACGAGTTCGCTTCGGAGCGCCGCGGCCTGCTTGCTCAGCTCGGTCAGCTGGTCGCCCTTCTGCAACGACGTGATGCGGTGCGCGATGCGCGTGACGTCGTTGTCGAGACGCTGGACGTCGAGGAGGATGACCTGGTCCTCGGGTGCTGCCTTCATGGTCAGGCTCCTTCTGTGGGGGTGGTGGGTTCGGCGGCCGGCAGGACGGCGAAGTCCCACGGGTCGGTGCGGAGGTCGCTCACGGTGACGCGGACCCCGGCCCGGGTGCGCAGCTGCTCTGCGGCGACGTCGAGCCAGAGCCACTCGGTGGCCCAGTGCGAGGTGTCGATGAGCGCCGGTCCGCCGCCGAGGAGCGCCTGTTCGCGGAACTCCGAGGCCGGGTGGTGCCGCAGGTCGCTCGTGATGTAGACGTCGGCGTCGAGCACGGCGGGGTGGCCGAGCAGCGAGTCGCCAGCACCCGCGCAGAGCGCCACGGTGCGGACGGGCTGGTCGAAGTCACCGGAGACACGGACGCCGGTGGCCGTGGGCGGCAGCAGGTCGACGAGCTTCCGGGCGAGGGCGCCGAGGGTCGTCCCCTCGGGCAGCACACCGACGCGACCGATGCCCGTGTCGGGGTCGGCTCCGGCGTCAAGCGGGCGCTGCTCGGTGAGCCCGAGGCGGTCGGCGAGCACGGCCGAGGTGCCGGTCGTCACGACGTCGGCGTTGGTGTGCGCCGCGAGCAGGGCGCTGCCGCCACGCACCAGCGTCGCGAGGACGCTGCCCTTGTAGGTCGACTCGGCGATCGTCGTCACCCCGCGGAGCAGCAACGGGTGGTGCGTGAGCAGGAGCCCGGCACCGATTTCGACGGCTTCACGGGCGGTGGCCGGCACCGCATCGACGGCGAGGTGCACGTGCTCGACGGTGGCGTCCGGGTCGCCTGCGACGAGGCCGACGGAGTCCCACGACTCGGCACCGGCGGCGGGCCACAGGTCCTCGATCACGGCCTGGAGTTCGCGGAGCGTCGGCATCCCGTCAGTCTACCGAGGCGACCGCCTCGCACGGGGCAGCCGGTCCGTGTGGGGTGATCCGGGCCTCCAGGCAGTGCAGCCGGAGGCCTTGTGACCGGAAGCGGTGCAGCCGACCGCGCCGCGGCCGCGGGTCGTCAGCGACGACCGAGCAGGCCGAGCAGGCGGTCGACGAGTCGCGACCACCAGCCGGCCGGGGCCGGTGCTGCCGCGGTGTCGGTGTCGGTGTCGGCTTCCGTCGCGTCCGCGACGGGGGCCGGGACGACGGGTGCAGCGACGGCGTCCGGCAGGACGACCGGCGTGCTCGCGGTGACGCCCTGGTGCGCGGTGAGCGCGGCGGCGAAGGCCGCGCGGTCGATGACCGTCGGCCCGGTGGCGGGCAGGACGAGCGGGGTGGGTCGCGTGGCCGCGGACACCGGGGACACGGCCGGGAGGCCCAGCACCGGTCGGACGGGTTCGTCGCGTTCCGGGGTGACGAGTGCCACCACCGGCGCGGCTTCCGCGGTGGGTGCGGCCTGCGCTGCTGCGGGGACGCTCGGTGCTGCACGGGTCGGCACGGGTGCCGGCCGGGTGACGAGCGCCACCGGCGCGGTCGCTGCGCGGCGGGCTGCGGCACGGTCGCGGCGGTCCGCCTCGGCGGCGGCGTCGGTGAGCAGGTCGGCGAAGACGGTGTGGGCGAAGGCGCGGGCGGCCGTCACCTCGGGGTCGTCGGAGTCGGCGACGGTGGCCTCCCACGCGGCGAGGCGAGCCAGGTCCTCGTCACGGCGGCGGACCTCGTCCTCGAGCAGGACGATGCGCTCGATGCTGCTGCGGCCCGTGGACGACGACACCTCCACCGCGAGGTCCTCGATGCGCAGGGCCAGACGCTCCGGCGGCTCCGGGAACGACGGGGCGCAGACGGCGGCGTGGCGGGCGCGGTCGCGGCGGAACGCGGGGGCGGCGACGGGTGCCGACGGGGTCGTCTCGTCGGCCGGTGCCGGGGTGGCGACGTGCGCCGGGAGGGTCAGCTGGTCGGCGGTCGTCGCATCGGCGGTCGCTGCGGCGGCGGTGCTGCTGCTCGCGGCGTGACCGGGGCGCTGCACGGGGCCGGTGACGGGCGGGACGACGAGGTCCGGCACGTACGGGGCACGGGTCGCCGGTGCGTCGCGGAGCCACTCCTCGAGCTCGCGGCCGAACGGGTCCACGAGCGGGGTGCGTGCGCCGGACTGGGTCTCCATGTCCGAAGGATAAATATCGCGCGGGCCGAAACGCGGGACATCCGCGGTGTGTCGCTGCACCGCCTGCCATATCGCGGTGGAGTTGAGCGGCGTGTCGCGCCCGTCGTCACCGAGGTGGGCGCAGGCCGTCCTCGAACGCCCGCAGCAGTTCCCGGCCCGCGGGCCAGTCCCCCACGCCGCTCGCGACGTTCACGTGCCCGAGAGCGCCGACACGGACGACGTCCGCACCCATCGCATCGGCGAACACGAGTGCCCGGTCCGCGCTGCAGTACGGGTCGTCGTCGCTCACGACGAGGCGCGTCGGGACCCGCTGGGCCGGGGGCACCGGGCGTGGCGCCACGAAGCCCGATGCCTCGTCCGGGAAGGTGTCGCCGAGCGGGTCGGGTGGGGCGACGAGGAAGGCACCGGCGACGAGCGCGGGAGCGTCCGCCGTGGTGGCGAGCCAGTCGGCGACGGCCAGGACGCCGAGGCTGTGGGCGATGAGGACCGAGGGCTCCGGGCACGAAGCCACGGCCGTGGAGATCGCGGCGCGCCAGTCGTCCGGGTCCGGGTCGCTCCACGAGGTGGGGGCGATGCGGACGGCGGCGCGCTGCTGGTGCTGGTCGTGCTGGCCGCGCTGGTCGTGCTCGTCCTGCTGCTCCCGCTCCCAGACGGACTGCCAGTGGTCCGGGTCCGAGTTCCAGATGCCGGGGACGATCACCCACGGTCGCGGTCTGCTCACCCGGGCAGCGTAGCGAAGAAGCGAGGCACCGTTCCGGAGTGTGACGCGCGGTGCGCTGCCCGGCTCAGAGCTGCGGGACCGCGCCCCGGGGCTGCTGCAGCGTGTCGCGCGGGTACTGCCCGAAGCGCGACGCGTACGCCGCCGAGAACCGACCGAGGTGCGCGAAGCCCCAGCGCAAGGCAACGCTCGCCACCGTCAGGTCGCCCGCCGACGCGCGGCGGAGTTCCTCGTGCACGCGGTCCAGCCGGATCCCCCGCAGCAACGCGTTCGGCGCTGTTCCGACCTGCCGCTGGAACGCCTGCTGCAGCCCCCGCACGCTCAGGCCGACGTGCTCGGCGACGTCCGTCGTCGTGACGGGCGTGTGGGCGAAGGCGTGCATGAACTCCACGGCCTCGCGCACACGACCAGTGGCACCCTGTGGCAGCGCGACGTCGGAGGCGATGGTCTCGTGCGGGAACGTGTCGAGGAACGCCAGCGCAGTCTCCCGCACGGTCTCGGCGAGGGCCAGTGCGGTGAGCGGTGCCGGGCCGAGCACGATCGCCGCGGCGCGCTGCACCCGGGCGTTCCAGGCGCGGAGGTCCTCGGGCCGGGGCGCTGCGGTGTGGTCGAACACGAGGGGGCCGGGCCGGGTGCCGTGCACCTCGGCGGCGACGCCCTCCAGGTACGTGCGGTCGAACTGCACGAGGCTCTGGCGGACGTCCTGCAGGTCGAACACGAAGGGACGCCGCGTCGGGAACACCTGCGGGGCCCCCGGTGCGAAGTCGACCTCCTGGCGACCGACGTCGACACGGCCACCGCCGTCCGACGTCCACATCACGACGTACTCGTCGGGGACCTCGACCTCGCCCTGCATCCGCCCGTCGAACCGGGTGGAGCGGAAGGTCATCGATCCGTCGCCCACGACCTGGAACCGGTACGCGAACGGACGATCGGTCCGGGACGCCGAGAACCCCGTGCTCTCGTAGGCCTCTTCGTACAGTTGCACGGCCGCGTCGAGTCCGGCGCCGGACGTCTCGAACCGGATCCGGGGATCAGGCTCGACAGTCATCGCGCGAATCGTGACACGGTATCCGGGAAACGCGACAATCGCCGACCCGTCATTGCGGTTTACGGCCCACGGAGTGCGCTGGGCGGACGACCGTTGCGACTCGGCCGATCGATGACGGCCGTGCTCCCGCTCAGTGCCGGGAGCGAAGCACCGTCCAGCGGTTCCGGTCGGCCACGCGTTCGTACCGCAGGTCGTCGACGACCATGCGGACGAGCGCGAGCCCGCGACCGCCCTCGGCGAAGTCGTCGGGCAGCACGGCGGCGTCGGGATCCACCGTCGCCGCGACCCCGTCGTCGGACAGCAGCGCCTGGAAGCGCTCGTCGCCGATCTCGAGCCGGAGCTCGCACGAGACACCGTCCGGGCGGGCGCCGTGCTCGATGACGTTCGAGGTGAGTTCGACCAGGGCGAGCTCGAGGGCCATCCGGTCCTCGGCGGCGACGGACGGCTCGTGCTGCCAGACGCCTGCGAGGAAGTCGTGCACGGCGGACACGTCGTCCGGGGGGCACGCCAGTGCGAGCATGTGCTCGGCGACGGGGGCGGTCATCACCAGTCGGTCACCGCGGCGTCCCCGTCGGGGTACGTCCGCAGGATCTTGTCGATGTTGGAGAGCTTGAGCACCATCTGGACCTGTTCCGACGGCGCCGCGATGCGGAGGTCGCCGCCGGCCTGGCGTGCGGTCTTCAAGCTGCCGACCAGGGCGCCGAGGCCGGAGGAGTCCATGAACTCGACCCCGGAGAGCTCGACCACGAGCCGCGAACGTCCGTTGCCGACGATCTGCGCGACGGTCTCGCGGAAGGTGGGCGCGGAGACCATGTTGAGCCGGCCGCTGCACTCCAGGACGGCGGTGTCGGTCTCCGCCTCGTGTACGACGATGTCCATCTCGGTGGGTCTCCTCAGATCGGTGCGCCTTGCAACCAGCAACCTACCGGCTCGGACCGTCAGTTGTGGGACCGGTTTCGCCGCGTCGCCGTCACCTGGACCACGACGGCCGCGGCCATCAGCGCTGCCATCACCCCGCCCATCGCCAGTGCGGTGCCGCCGAGGGCGCCGGCGAGCGGGGTGCCGAGACCGCCGATGCCGAAGGTCAGGCCGCCCTGCAGGGCAGCCGCCGTGCCCGGGTGCGCCGCGCCGACGTGCTGCGTGCGGGTCATCGCCGCCGGCAGGACGAAGCCCCACGCGGCCGTCACGACCGCGAGGGCGCACCACACCGGCACCGGCCCGAGCCCGAGGAGCGCCGACACCAGCACAGCCGTGGCCCCGACCGTCCCGACGACCAGGCCCAGGGTCAGCAGGGCGTCCTCGCTGAACCGTCCGACGAGCCGGCCGAACAGCAGCGTCGTGACGATCATCATCGACGCGTTCGTGGCGAAGACGAGCGTGTACAGCCCCTCGGAGAACCCGAACTCCGACTGGAACACGAACGAGCTCGTCGCGATGTAGGCGAAGAACCCCACCGTCGACAGCACCCCGCTCAGCACGTAGGCCCGGAACCGCGGGATCGCCAGGAGCTCGCGGATCCGCTGCCCGTTGGCCGCGAACCCGACCCCGCCACGGCGCTCCGGCGGCAGGGTCTCGCGGAACCGCAGGACCACCGCCACGAAGAACACGGCACCGAGCACGGCCAGCACGACGAACATGAGCCGCCACGTGCCGACCGTGAGCACCGCTCCCCCGGCCAGCGGGGCCACCACCGGCCCGATCGCGTTGATGGCCGCGAGCGTGCCGAACACCTTCGCCATCCGGGTGCCGCTCGTCACGTCGGACACCATCGCCCGACCGGCCACGGCGCCCGCGGCACCGGCGAGTCCCTGGGCGACGCGGGCCACCACCAGCGTCACGACGTCGGGGGCGAGCGCGCAGCCGACCGACGCGAGGGCGAACAGGGCGGTCCCGGCGACGAGCATCGGCCGACGACCGATCCCGTCGCTCACCGGTCCGACGAGGAGCTGGCCGACCGCGAAGGCCACGAGGAACGCCGTGAGCGACAGCTGCACCGCGCCGGGCGTGGTGCCGAGGTCGCGTGCGATGGCCGGGAGTGCGGGGATGTACATGTCCGTCGCGAACGGCGAGACCCCGACGATGAGCGCCAGCGGCACGATCGGGGGCAGCACGGTCGTCGTCGGTCCCAGGCTGCGCTCCGTCGTCACCTCGGACACGCTACGCGTCCCCGAATCGATTCGACGGGCACTTCGTGAGCAGGAACGGTCGGTTCGCGGTGCCGGAGGCGACCGTTCCTGCTCACGAAGTGCGGCCCGGGACGTGCGCGCGGACGGGCGGGAGGCCCGGTGCGGGCCCGCCACGGGCCTCCCGTCCGGCGCCGCGCGCGGTCACGACACCCCGCTCACGTCCGCCGAGTGGTCGCGTTCCGTCGTCCGGCGACGGCGCAGCCGACGCCTCGTGACCACTCGACGGCGCGGCCCGGGACGTGCGCGCGGACGGACAGGAGGCCCGGTGCCAGCTGGCACCGGGCCTCCTGTCCGTGGGGTGGGGGCGTCAGCCCGTGTTCTGCAGGCCGGCCGCGATCCCGTTGACGGTGAGCAGCAGGAGCCGGTGGTCGGCGTCCGTCGGGTCCGTGCTGCCGGACGTGCGGATGGCACGTAGCGCACGGAGCTGCAGGTGCGACAGTGCGTCGACGTACGGGCTGCGGAGGCGCACGGCGCGGGCGAGGACGGGTCGGTCCTCGAGCACGTCGCTGCCGCCGGAGACGCGGAGCACCCAGTCGCGGGTGCGGACCATCTCGTCGAGCACCTTCGCGGCGAGGTCGTCGCGGTCGGCGAGCTCGAGGTACCGGCGGGCGATGTGCTCGTCGGTCTTCGCGAGCGACATCTCGACGTTCTTGATCATCGCGGCGAAGAGCGGCCAGTCGGCGTAGGCGGCGCGGAGGACATCGACGTCGCCGACGGCCTCGAGCGCGGAGCCGAGCCCGTACCAGCCGGCGAGGTTGATGCGCGCCTGCGTCCACGAGAACACCCACGGGATGGCGCGGAGGTCCTCCAGCGACTCCACCGACAGGCCACGACGGGCCGGGCGGGAGCCGAGGGGCAGCAGGCCGATCTCCTCCATCGGGGTGACCCGGGCGAACCAGGGCGCGAAGCCGTCGGCCTTGACCAGGTCGTAGAACGCGACGCGCGAGACGTCGTCGAGCTGCTGGGCGAGGTCGGCGAACCGGGCGGCCGCGGCGGCGGTCCGCGCCTCGTTCGACGGCGTCGACGCGAACAGCGTCGCCGAGGCCATCTGCTCGAGGTGGCGCGCGGCGATGTCCTGGTCGCCGTACTGGGCGAAGATGACCTCGCCCTGCTCGGTGAGCTTGAGCCGGCCGTCGATCGATCCCGGCGGCTGCGCGAGGACGGCCTCGTTGGCGGGACCGCCGCCCCGGCCGAGCGAACCGCCCCGCCCGTGGAACAGGGTCAGCTCGATGTCGTTGTCGCGGGCCCAGTCGGCGATGCGGGCCTGGGCGTCGTACAGCGCCAGGTTCGCGGACACCGGGCCGACGTCCTTCGACGAGTCCGAGTAGCCGAGCATGACCTCGAGCCGACGGCCGGTCGCGGCGAGGCGTCGCTGGAACGCCTCGGTGCGGACGGCCTCGTCGAGGATGTCGACGCTGGCGTGCAGGTCGGCGAAGGTCTCGAACAGCGGGATGACGTCGAGCACCGGCGCGGCCTCGGCGGACCCGAGCGCGGCGACCGCGAGCTCGTGCACGTTCGCCAGGTCGGCCGGGGACTGCGTGAACGAGACGATGTACCGGTTCGCCGCGCGGACGCCGTAGCGGGACTGCAGCCCGGCGATCGTGCGGAAGACGGCGAGGACCTCTTCGGTGGTCTCGCTCAGTTCGCCACCGGCGCGGATCTCCGCCAGGGCCGTGCGGTGCACTTGCGAGTGCTGGCGGACCTCGAGCTCGGCCAGGTGGAACCCGAAGGTCTCGACCTGCCAGATCAGGTTCTGCAGCTCGCCGTTCGCCGGGCGGATCGCGCCGGCTGCGATGAGCGACGCCTGGATCGTGCGGAGGTCGGCCAGCAGCGCCTCGGGGCCGTCGTAGGCCAGCGGGGTGGTGCCGGTCCGGGTGGCGTCGATGCGCGCGGCGACGAACAGGAGCGCACGACGGTGGGTCTCGTTCGGTGCGCGGACGCCGATGCGCTCGGCGATGCCCGGGTCGAGGGACTCCTGCGCGGCGACGAGGGCGGTGAGGCCGGCGTCGGCGGGGGTGTCGCTCGCGTCGAGCGTCAGGGCGCTGCCGATGCGGGTGGTCGCGCGGGCGAGGCCGAGCAGGATGTGCTCCGCCGCGATCTCGGCGGCCTGGCGGGTGACGTCGGCCGTCACGTGCGGGTTGCCGTCGCGGTCGCCGCCGATCCAGGTGCCGAACCGCACGAACGCGGGGGCGATCACGGATGCGCGGCCGGCGTCGTCGCCCTGCAGCCGGTCGTCGAGCAGGCGGTAGACCTGCGGGACGATCTCGAACAGGGTCTGGTCGAACACGCTCATCGCGGTGCGGACCTCGTCGAGCGGGGTCGGCCGGGTGGTGCGGAGCGGCGAGGTGCGCAGGAGGGTCGTGATCTCCTCGAGCAGGCGGCGCTCGTTCTCGGCGCGGGCCGTCGCGTTCCGGGCGCGGTCGCGCTCGTCGATGAGGTCCGTGATGCGGCGGACACCCGTGGTGACCGCGCGGCGGCGGGCCTCGGTCGGGTGGGCCGTCAGCACCGGGTGGAACCGCAGGGTGCGGAGGCGCTCGGCGGCCTCGGCCTCGCCGACCTCGGCGACGAGCTCGGCGTAGGTGGCGGGGAACGAGTCGCCGGCCACCCCACCATCGTCACCGCGCTGCCGGAGGACCCGCACGCGGTGGTGCTCCTCGGCCAGGTTCGTCAGGTGGAAGTAGGTGGTGAACGCCTGTGCCACAGCCTCGGCGCGTTCGGCCGACATGCCCGAGACGATCGCCTGGGCACGCGCTGCACCCTCGGCGTGGTCGTCCTCGTAGGCGTCGATCACGGCGGCGCGCAACGACTCCACGTCGTGGAGCAGTTCGTCGCCCCCGTTCTCCCGCAGCACCCGGCCGAGGAGGTTGCCGAGGTACCGGACGTCGGCGCGCAGGTCACTGTCGACCGCACCGCTGACGTCGTCCCGCGCGCGCTCGTGGCGTGCAGATCCGTCGATCGCCGTCATGGAGTCCTTTCCGGGTCGTCCGGGAGGCTGGTCCCGGGTCCCAGCAGCGTATCGGCACCCGGGGGCGCATGACGTCGACCGTCCGGACGGACGCGGGGCAGGGTCCGGACGGACGCGGGGCAGGGTCCGGACGGACGCGGGGCAGGGTCCGGACGGACGCGGGGAAGGGTCCGCGCGGGGCCGGGCGGTCCCGCGCGCGGCCGGGCTTCGGTCCTTCCGCCGCTGGATCAGGCGGGCACGGAGGCGCTGCCCGGCTCCTGACGGAGCGGAGCACGGCGGGCATCGAGGCCGGCGAGCAGCCCCCGGTTCAGTTCGTAGGCGAGCTCCACCTCGGCGATCACCCGCTCCTGTTCCTCTGCCGACCAGGGCGCGGCGTCGAGCTGGGCGCGGTAGGTGTGCTCGAAGTCGCTCGGGTCGGCGACCTGGTCGAAGATGTAGAAGAGCACACCGTTCGTGTCGAACCCGAACTGCTCGGCCAGCACCTGCCCGATCACGTGCCCGCCGGACACGTCGCCGAGGTACCGCGTGTAGTGGTGCGCCACGAAGCCGCCGGGCCACTCCGCCGCGACCTCGTTGAGGCGTCGCACGTACGCGGTCGTCGCGGGCAGCGGGCACACCAGCTCGGACCAGTCCGGGCCGATCAGGTACTCGAGGTCGGCACGGATCGCCGGCATCCGGGTGAGCTGCGCGGTGACGAACGGCGCCGCGACGGGGTGGTCGGCCATGCGTTCCGCCGCCCGCTCGAGCGCGTCGTACACGAAGGCGTACTGTCCGAGCAGGTCCGCGTAGTCGGCGACGTCGCAGTCGCCGCCGAGCAGGTCCTGCATGAAGCCGCTCGTGGCCGAGGCACCGTGCGAGCGCCGCGTGCGACGCCGCAGCAGCTCGGAGAACGGGATGACGGTCGAGTCCATGAGGTAAGGCTAACCTTAGTGAAGCGCGCGTCAAGCAGGGATCACCCAGGTGGCGCCGAACCCGCGAGAGGAAGCTCCCCCACGATGAGCTCGAAACCCAAACGCCCCCAGCACGTCTTCGTCGTCGACCGCACCGAACGGCTCTCGCCCCACATGGTGCGCGTGCACCTGGGCGGCTCGGCCTTCGAGGACTTCGTCGCCCAGGCCGACCCCGACCGGCTCGGCTCGACCGACAAGTACGTCAAGCTCCTGCTCGCGAAGCCGTCGCTCGGACTCGTGCCGCCGTACGACCTCGAGGCCCTGCGCGAGTCCCTGCCGAAGCAGGACCGCCCCGCCCGCCGCACCTACACGGTGCGCGCGGTCGACCACGCCACGCGGACCATCGCGATCGACTTCGTCGTGCACGGCGACGAGGGCCTCGCCGGTCCCTGGGCAGCATCCGCGCAGCCGGGCGACCGGCTCGCCCTGTCCGGGCCCGGTGGCGGTTACGCGCCCACCACCGACCCGGCGGTCACGCACGTGCTGCTCGGTGACGACAGCGCCCTGCCCGCGATCGGCGCAGCACTCGAGTCGATGCCCGACTCCGCCACCGGGGTCGCCCTGGTCGAGGTGGCCGGGCCCGCGGACGAGCAGGACCTCCGGCACCCGGCCGGGGTCGACCTGCGGTGGCTGCACCGGGACGCCACCGGCGCCCAGCCGGGCACGCCCCTGCTGGAGACGGCCCGCGGGCTGCCGCGTGCCTCCCGGCCGGTCCAGGTCTTCGCGCACGGCGAGCGGACCGCGATGAAGGCGATCCGTCGGCTGCTGCAGGACGACTGGGGGCTGGAGAAGCGCGAGATGTCGCTGTCGGCGTACTGGGCGCTCGGTCGTGGCGAGGACGAGTTCCAGGAGGAGAAGCGCGAGCCCGTCGGGGTGATCTTCACCGACTGACGGCGGGCCTGCGTGTCCGTTCTTTCCCAGAACGGGCGCCGTGGCTGGTGGAAACGGGCGTACCTGGTCAGAAGAACGGACCAGGTACGCCCGATTCGACCAGGTACGCCCGTTCTCGGTCGGTACACCCGGATCGACCGACGTGCGGGGCGCCCGGTTCCCGCAGGTACGCCCGTTCCATCCCAGAACGAGCGCGATGGCTGGTGGAAACGGGCGTGCCTGGTCGGAAGAGCGGACCAGGTACGCCCGATTCGACCAGGTGCGCCAGGCACGCCCGATCTCGGTCGGTACACCCGGATCGACCGACGTGCGGGGCGCCCGGTTCCCGCAGGTACGCCCGTTCCTTCCCAGAGCGCGCGCGATGGCTGGTGGGAACGGGCATACCTGGTCGGAAGATCGGACCAGGGACGCCCGATTCGACCAGGTACGCACGGTTCGACCCGGTGGGCCCAGCGCGCGGAGCGGCCGGGAGGCCCGGGGCACGTCGGTGGGTCGGGCTAGCGTTCGGCGCATGGTCACCTCGTCGTGCTGCGTGCCGGGTTGCGCGGGCGTGCTCGCGGACGGACTCGCGGGCGTCCCCCTGTGCGGCGCGCACGTCGCGTTCATCGCCGACCTCGCGGCCGAACACCCCGGCATCGAGGACGCACTGCCCGGCCCGTGCCCGGCGTGCGGTTCGCGGGTCGGGGTGCGCTACCCCTCGGGGATGGTGTGTGCCCGGTGCGAGTGGCGATGGGGTGACGTGCCGGACGGCGACCTCGCTCCCCCTCGGGTCGACGTCGTCTACTACCTGCGGATGCGCGACGACTTCGGCGACCGCATCAAGATCGGCACGACGATGAACCCCCGGCAGCGGCTCGCGGCGATCCCGCACCAGGACCTGCTGGCGTTCGAGCGCGGTGACCGGACCCTCGAACGCCGACGGCATGCCGCGTTCGCCGCCAGCCGGTACCCGGGTACCGAGTGGTTCCGGGTGACGCCGGAGCTCCTGGCCCACGTGGACACCGTCGCCGCCGGCGTCGACGACCCGTGGGACCTGCACGCCCGGTGGACGAGCGAGGCGCTCGCGCTCCGAGGCTGAGCCCCGGCCGGACGGTCGGGGCTCCTGCTCAGGCGGCCTGCAGCATGCGGTCGGCGGTACGGAGCGAGAGCGCCATGATCGTCAGCGCCGGGTTCGCGATGACCGCGCTCGGGAACACCGAGTTGTCGGCGATCCACAAGTTCGGGACGTCCCACGAGCGGCCGTCCTGGTCGACGACGGAGGTCTCGCGGTCGGTGCCCATCCGCGCGGTGCCGATGGTGTGCGCCGTGCGTTCGAGCACCCGGACGTCCTGACCGCCAGCGGCCTCGACGATGGTCGTCATCGTGCGGACCGCGTGGCGGCGGATCGCCTCTTCGTTCGAGCCCGGGGTGAACGAGACCCGGGCACGTGGGACACCGTGCTCGTCGAGTTCGTCGGTCAGCTCGAGGCGGTTGTCGTCGTACGGCAGGCACTCGGCGTTGATGCCGACGCCGGCCGAGAACGGGTAGTCCTGCAGCGCCCGGACGAGCTCGGCACCGCGGAGTCCGCCGCCCCGGACCAGCGAGGTCGCGAAGGTCTGCGGCTGCACGCCCAGGCTCTGGATGAGGTAGCCGCCCGCGAAGTCGGCGTCCGCCGGTCGGACGAAGTCCTCGGTGATGATCGACGACGGGTACCCACGGTACGAGCGCATCGACTCGTCGAACCGCGCCCACACCTGGGTGGCTCCGTGCGCGGTGAAGTTCCGGCCGACCTGCCCGCTGCCGTTCGCGACACCGGTGTGCAGCAGCAGTCGCGGCGTCTCGACACCACCCGCTGCGAGGACGAGTGACCGGCAGCGCTGGCGGTGCTCGCGGCCGTCGGCGGTGTAGAGGACCGCCTCGACCCGTCCCGCCGCGTCGAGCTCGATGCCGTGCACGAAGGACTCCGGACGGATCTCCGCACCGAACGCCACGGCGGCCGGCAGGTAGGTCGTGTCCATCGAGACCTTCGAGCCGTTGCGGCAGCCCTGGTGGCACGAGCCGCAGGACACGCAGGCCTGGCGCAGCCCGTGGTGCTCCTGGTGCCGGTCCTCGGTGGTCAGGCCGACCGGGGCGTCGGTCGCGGTGATCCCGGCGGCCGCGGTGCCGCGCATCATCATGTCCGATGAGGCGTTCCGGGCCGGCGGGCGCATCCGGTAGCGGCGGGAGGGGTCCCACGGGTAGTGCTCGGGGCCGGCGACGCCGACGTCGTGCTCGACCTGCTCGATCCAGCCGGTGAGCTCGGCGTGGCTGATCGGCCAGTCCTGCCCCGCGCCGCTCTCGGTCCGCAGCCGCAGGTCGTGCTCGCTCGGCCGCGGGGTGAACGCGCCCCAGTGCAGCGTCGACCCGCCGACGCCCGTGCCGCTGTTGTTGGGGCCGAAGGCCGTGGGGGCTCCGCCGCCGCTCAGCCGCTCGTCCATCCAGTTGATGTCACCGGGGGCGGCGACCTCGTCCGGCACGTGGTCGCCCGGCTCGGTGTTGCGGCCAGCTTCGAGCGCGACGACCGTCAGGCCACGGCGGGCCAGCGATGCGAGGAGCGGTGCTCCCCCGGCCCCGGTGCCGACCACGACCACGTCGACGACGTCGTCCGTGCCGTACGTGCGTTGTCCGTCGAGTCTCATCGTGCAGCTCCGGTCGTCGGTGCGGTGTCGATCGTCGTGGCGGTGCCGGCGGGGGCCTCGGGTTCCCAGGCCTCGCGCTCGCCCGCCGCGAGCAGCTGGAAGCCCTGCTTGCGGACGCCGTCGCCGCCGTTCGCGTAGCCGTCGAAGTCGATGGCGGCCATGGTGGCGGGGTGTGCGAGCCAGTGCTTCACGAGGTCGACGCTGGCGTCCTCGAACCACGCGCGCAGCTGCTCGGCGTCGAGGTCGCCGTCGGCGCGGTACCGCCCGACAGCCACGGACTCGAGGGCCTGGTCGAGCACGCCGTCGCGGGCAGGTGCAGCGAGCACGTCGAGCGCGGCACGGTAGGCCTCGGCGTCCACCGGCAGGCCGTCCGGCCGCCAGCCGTCGCCGAGCCCCGCGGCCAGCTGCGCGTCGACCCGCAGCGCCAGGTCGACCTGGTCGGTGCCGGGCTGCGGGACGACGATCCGTGCGACGGCGCGCAGGGTGTCCAACTGCGTCGGCGTCAGCGCGTGGGGTGCGGCCGACGGGTCGTCGGGCAGCGCACGCTCGGCGAGCAGGCCGCGGGTCCGGGCGCTGACCCGCGGCGAGGCGATCACGCGGGCGTGCTCCACGGGGACGACCGGCGACCCCGTGACCCGGCGCTGCCAGAAGTCGCGGATGCGCTCGGCCACGGCCTCGGGCTGTTCCCAGGGCAGCAGGTGTGCGGCGCCGTCGACGACGTGGAGCTCGCTGTTCGGCCAGTGCGGCAGGGTCAGGCGGCGCTGGGCGTCGGCATCGAGGTCGCCGTCCTCGGCGCCGGCGAGCACCAGGGCGGGCACGGGGTTCGGTGCGGCGTCCGACCAGTCCTCGCGGCTGCCGCGGGACAGCCAGTCCGTCCAGGCGGCGGGGTCGGTCCGCTCGACGTCCTGCACCGCCGCGCTGTGCCGAGCGGGCGCCAGGGGTGCGGCGGTGTTGGCGGCGACGAACTCCTCGGCGTCATCGGTGCCGATCGGGCCACCGGCAGCCCACGAGAGCATCGTCCAGCGCCGGTCGTCGTCCATCGGCTCCGGAGCGAGCGGGGACGCGGCGAGGAGCACCACGGCCCGCAGCCCGAACAGGCCGTTCGCGCCGGAGATCGTGCGGTCGGCCACCACCGTGGCGACCTTGCCGCCCATCGAGTGCCCGAGGAGCATCCACTCCGTCGAGCCGCTCGCCCCGATCGCGCGCTCCACCAGGACGGCCATCTCCTCGACGGTGGTGCCGGACGACGCCGGGCTGCGGCCGAAGCCGGGCAGGTCGATGCCGATCAGGTCGAGGTCGCCGAGGAGTTCGGCGCGCAGCAGCGCGAACTCCTCGGAACTCGCGCCGAGGGCGTGGAGACAGAAGACGGTGGTCACCCTGTATACCTACCCGTCGCTCGCGACCGCTCCCAGCCGGGCCGTACCCCGCCGGGTCGCGCGTGTACCCCGATCGACGGTGTCACCGGGCGTACGCGTCGACGAACAGCGCGCCCCGGAGCTCGCGCAGGGTGTCCGCCAGCCGGTCGACGGTCCGGCCGGAGATCCCCGAGACCTGGAGGTCGTACGGGCCGAGCGCGGGGAGCCGCCCGGTGCGGATGCGGACGACCTCCCACCCCACGGCGCGGACGGCGCGGTCCTTCTTCCGGTCGGTCTCCTGCCGCGGGCCGACGTGCTCGAGGCCGTGCCGACCGGTGGAGTCGTACTCGATGGCGACGCGGAGCTCGGGCAGGATGATGTCCGGCCAGGCCTCGACGTGGTCGAAGAACGGGCGGTCGAGTCGGATGGCGGAGTGGTCGTACGTGAACGCGAACCGCTCGGACAGCATGCCGCGGAGTTCGGCCTCGACCGCCGAGGCGGTCGCCGGGGCGCAGACGCTCGTGAACGACTCACCCGACGGCAGCCGCGGGGTCTTCGGGCAGATCGTGCGGGGAACGGACTGGGCAGTCCGCCGTGGCGCCCCTCCGGCCGACCCGGCGGACCCGGCGACGGGCCGACGGGACCGGGAACGGCTCGACGCGACGGCTCCGGCCGGGACCCCGCGCACCGGAGCCGCGGGCAGCGTCTGTCGTCCGGCACTCCGGACGACCCGCTGCGGCACCGGCACGGCCTGCGGCCAGTCCGACGGCAGCACCGGCCACCGCTGCGGCTGGGCCTGCACCGCGCACTCGGGGCACCAGACGGAGCGGCGGCGCTCACGGCCCGGGCGGGACCGCTGTTCGGACGGGGTCGCGACGAAGACGTGCCCGACGTCGCACTCCCAGGTGAGCAGGACCTCGGCCGCCGGGGGGACCTGGGTCAGGACGACGCCGTGGTTCCAGTCGGGGTGGTACTGCCGGATGAGCACAGGGTACGGCGCCCAGTCGGCGCGGAACTGTCCGACGGCGTACGGCACCGCTTCGCCGCGCGACCACTGTCGGCGGCGCCACCACGCATCGACGGGTTCGGCCACGCCCCCACGCTAGGAACGACCACCGACACCCGCCGCACCACGCACTGCGACCGACACCCGCCGAACCACAGGCGAGCGCCGCGACCGCTCAGGCGACCAGCGCCTGCTTCACGTAGGCGACCAGGGCGTTCGCGTGCCCGTGCCCGAGGCCGTGCTCGGCCTTGAGCCACCCGACGACCTCCATGTGCTGGTGGTCGTCGAGCCGGTCGGCGACCAGGTCGAGCCACTCCTGCACCGGGCGCTCGTACGTCGTCTCGATGCTCGGGAAGTACGACGCCGGACCCTTCACCTTGGTGCCGTCCGCCGGGGGCACCGGGGCGGTCACGCGATGCGCTGTCATGGCGCAACGGTAGCGCTCCGTCTGCCGTCACGGAACGTCACGCAGGACACCGTTTCGTGACGCCGCGTTGCGCCGGATGGCCCGGTGTTGCGTCGCGTGGCGGGGTGTTGCGCGAGGCGTTGTCGGCGTCGGCCGGCCCTCCTACGGTCGCGACATGACCGACACCACCAGGGCCCCGCAGTGGGAGGCGACCAGCGTCGACGACGCGGGCCGGACGACCGGGGCGAGCCGCGCCTCCAGGCCGGAGACCGCGACCATCGACGCTGCCGGACACGCCGCACTCGACCGTTCCGTCGTGCCGTTGCGGCACCCGCTGCGGTGGATCGCCGCGGCCCTCGTGCTCGTCGTGCTGCTGAACTTCGGCGAGACGCTGTTCACGAACGAGCAGTGGGGCTGGCCGGCCGTCGGCAAGTGGCTGTTCAGTCCGGCGGTCCTGACCGGCCTGCAGCTGACGCTCACCGCCACCGCGCTGAGCGCCGTGATCAGCTTCGCCGGCGGGATCCTGGTGGCCATCGCCCGGCTGTCGCACAACCCGGTGCTGTCCGGGCTGGCGTGGGGGTACGTGTGGCTGTTCCGGTCGGTGCCGCTCATCCTGGTGCTCGTCTTCCTGTACAACCTCGGGTCGCTGTACCCGACCATCGGCATCGGGATCCCCTTCGGGCCGCAGCTCGAGGTGCCGACCGCGAACCTGCTCGGGGACCTGGCGATCGGGGTCATCGGGCTGAGCCTCAGTGAGATCGCCTACGCGTCCGAGATCGTCCGCGCCGGGGTGCTCGCCGTCGACCACGGCCAGCACGAGGCCGCGCAGGCGCTCGGGCTCCCCCGTCGCCGGCAGTTCGTGCGGGTGATCATGCCGCAGGCGCTGCGGTCGATCGTCCCGGCGTTCGTGAACCAGGTCGTCGGCCTGCTGAAGGCCTCGTCGCTGCTGTTCTACGTGTCGCTGCTCGACCTGTTCGGCGTGGTGCAGAACCTGTCGAGCACGTACCCGGGCGACATCATCCCGCTGCTCGTCGTTGCCACCATCTGGTACCTCGTGCTCACCAGCGCGGTCTCGATCGTGCAGTACTACGTCGAGCGCTGGACGGCCCGCGGGTCGGTCCGTGCGCTGCCGCCGACACCGTGGCAGCGGGTGCGGAGCGTGCTGCGGGGCGGCGGGACCGGACGTGGTCCGGGACGGCCTGGAGGCGCGGGTCGCCGCACACAGGCAACCGCCGCCGATCGCGCAGTCGCGTCCGGGTCTGCTTCCACCGTCGACGACAGGAGCATCTGATGAGCGCCGCCATCGCGATCCACGGAGCCGTCAAGGCGTTCGGGGACAGCGTCGTCATCGACGGCATCGACCTGTCGCTGCCGTCCGGCAGCGTGACCGTCGTCCTCGGCCCCTCCGGTTCCGGCAAGTCCACGCTGCTCCGGGCGATCAACCACCTCGAACCGCTCGACCGCGGAGTCGTCACCGTCGGCGACGAGCCCATCGGCGTCCGCCTGCGCACCGGCCGCGACGGGGTCCCCCGCTGGAAGGAGCTGCCCGAGCGGCACATCCTGCGGCAGCGTGCCCGGATCGGGTTCGTGTTCCAGCACTTCAACCTGTTCCCGCACCTCACCGCGCTCGAGAACGTCGCCGAGGGGCCGATCGCCGCCGGAGTCCCCGTCGCCACGGCCCGAGCGCGGGCACAGACCCTGCTCGATCGGGTCGGACTCGGCGACCGCGGCGCGGCCCGCCCCCGGCAGCTGTCCGGCGGGCAGCAGCAGCGCGTCGCGATCGCCCGGGCCCTGGCGCTCGAGCCGTCGGTCGTCCTGCTCGACGAGCCGACCTCGGCGCTCGACCCGGAGCTCGTCGGCGAGGTGCTCGGGGTCATCCGGGGGTTGGCGGACACGGGCACCACGCTCGTCATCGTCACCCACGAGATCGCCTTCGCCCGCGAGGTCGCCGACCACGTCGTGTTCCTCGACCACGGGCGGGTCGTCGAGCAGGGGCCGCCGGCCCAGGTGCTCGACCACCCGCAGCACACCCGCACGCGCGACTTCCTGTCCCGCGTCCACTGACCCCTGACCCCTGATCCCCGCACGCACCCCAAGGAGAACCATGTCCACGACCACCCCGTCCCGCTGGCGCAACCGCGCCGGTTTCCTCGTCCTCGCAGCCGGCGTCGTCGTCGCCCTCGCCGGGTGCTCCGCGGGCGCTTCCGCCGACACGAGCGGCGCACCCGACGGCTCCGTCACCATCGGCGCCGCCTCGAACGGTGCGGCCAAGGAGACGACCGTCGAGGTCACCGAGGACACGAAGCTGCACGACGCGCTCCCCGCCGCGGTCCGGAAGTCCGGCAAGCTCACGATCGGCGTGGGGGCCCTGCCCGCCGGGTTCCCACCGCTCGCCTTCACCGGTGACGACCAGAAGACGATCACCGGTTCGGAGCCCGACCTCGGACGGCTCGTCGCCGCGAAGCTCGGGCTGCGCGCGGACGTGCAGAACGCCACGTGGGACAACCTGTTCGTCGGCATCGACAGCGGCAAGTACGACGCCGGGTTCTCGAACGTCACGGTGACCGAGGAGCGCAAGGAGAAGTACGACTTCGCCTCGTACCGGCAGGACAACCTGGCGTTCCAGGTGCTGGCGTCGAGCTCGCTGCGCTTCGACGGCGACCCGTCCGTGCTCGCCGGGAAGACCCTGTCCGTGAGTTCCGGCACGAACCAGGAGAACATCCTGCTCGAGTGGCAGAAGGAACTCCGGGCGAAGGGCGAGGACTTCACGATCAAGTACTACCCGGACGGCAACGCGATCAAGCTCGCGCTCGACTCGGGCAAGATCGACGCATACTTCGGCCCGAACCCGACGATCGCCTACCAGAACACGCAGAGCAAGGGCACCGCGAAGGAAACGAAGACCGCGGGCACGTACTCCGGCGCCGGCTCGTCACTGCAGGGGCTCATCGCCGCGACGACGAAGCAGGGCAGCGGGGTCGCGAAGCCCGTCGCGGCGGCGATCAACGAGCTGATCGAGGACGGCACCTACGCGAAGTGGCTCGCGGCCTACAACCTGTCGAACGAGGCCGTGAAGACGTCCGAGGTGAACCCCGAGGGTCTGCCGCTCGACAACAGCTGAGGCCGTGCCGTGACACCCCCGTGGCCGTCGTGGTCGCGGGGGTGTCGTGCGTGCGGGGGTCGGGGGGCACTCCCCGATCGACGATCGACAATCGACGATCCACGAGGGGAACGACTCGTGGATCGTCGGAACATGCACACGCAGCCGATGCGTGCGCAACGAACGACGTCCCACCCGTCGAACGACAGGTGGGACGTCGGAACATGCACACGCAGCGAGTTAGCGCCCAGCCAGAGCGGACTCCCCCTCGACGGCACCCGCGCCCCGAGCCGCCCACTCCGCAGCGAGCAGCTCGTAGGAGCGCACCCGGGCGTCGTGGTCGTGCGCGATCGTCGTGACGAGCAACTCGTCCGCTCCCGTGACCCGTCGGAGCGTCTCGAGCCGTTCCGCGACGTGTGCCGGTTCGCCGACGAACCGGGTCGCGAGCCGGTCCGCCACCGACGCCTCGGCCTCAGCGGGGAGCCGCAGCTGCCGAGCCTGGTCCGGGGTGGGGTACTCGATCGCCCCGACGCCGGAGCGGATCGAGTGCACCCACTGGGCGTACCCGAGCCCGAGCTCGTCCGCCTCGGCCGCGGTCGGCGCCACGAGCACGTCGGCCGACACGATGACGTGCGGCGCGTCGAGCACGCCCGGGCGGAACGCGTCGCGGTAGGCCTGCACCGACGCCAGGACCGTGCCCGGGGACGAGTGGTAGTTCGCGCCGTACGGCAGGCCGAGCGCGCCGGCGATCCGGGCACTCTCGCCGCCGGTGGAGCCGTGGATCCACAGCTCGACGGCGGCGCTCGCGGCCGGTGGGGCCTCGACCACCGCACCGTCCCGCGACCACGTGCCCGCGAACAGGCCGCGGATCAGGTCGAGTTCGCCCGCGAACCGTTCGACGTCGCCCGGCACCCGCCCGAGCAGCTCCCCCTGCAGGGCGAACCGGCTGCCCGGCGCGATGCGGAACTCGAACGGCGCGGGGACGAGCAGGCCGTCGACGACCTGGTCGGTCCGCGGGGCGAGCGACGGCGGCTTCGGGGCGCCCGGTGCTGGTGCTCCGGAGCGGCCGAGCCCGAGGTCGATCCGCGGACCGTACAGCGCGGCGAGCGTGCCGAAGGTCTCGGCGATCTGCAGCCCCCGGGTGTTGCCGACCAGGGTCGCGGCGCTGCCGACCCGGATGGTCGAGGTGGCTGCGGCGACCGCACCGATGACGATCGTCGGGGCACTGCCCGCGACGCCTGGGTTCAGGTGGTGCTCGGCGAGCCAGTAGCGGGCGTACCCAGCACGTTCCGCGGCGACGGCCAGGTCGACCGTGTTCGCCAGGGCCTGGGCCGGCGTCGTCCCGGTGCTCACCGGGACGAGGTCGAGGACGGAGAGCGGGACGCGGCTCATGCGAGGACCCGCTGCCGGTCGAGGACCCGTCCGGGCAGGTCGAGCGTCTGCCGGAGCGTGGCGCCCTCGTCGTACGACTGCCGGTAGACGCCGCGCTCCTGCAGCAGCGGGACGACCCGGTCGACGAACTCGTCGAGCCCGTACGGGTTGGTGTGCGGCACGACGACGAACCCGTCGGTGGCGCGCTCCTGCACGTACCGGTCGATCTCGGCGGCGATGTGTGCGGGCGTGCCGACGAAGCCGCCACGGGTGGAGGCGCGGATGACCAGGTCACGGATCGACAGGTGTTCGGCCGCGGCGAGGTCACGCCACGACTGCACCAGCGCGGGCACGTCGCGGGTGTGGCGGACGCGGCCGCGGGTGATGTCGGCGCCCTCCAGGTCCGGCTCGATCGAGGGCAACGGCCCGTCGACGTCGTACGACGACAGGTCACGGTTCCACACCTGTTCGAGGAACGCGATCGCCGTCGCCGGGCTGACCTGGGCGCGGCGGATCGCCCGGGAACGTTCCTCGGCCTCGTCCGCCGTGTCGCCGAGCACGAAGGTCGCGCCGGGCAGGATCAGCAGCTCGTCCTTCGACCGGCCGACCCGTTCGAGTCGCTCGGTGACATCGCGGTAGAACGACTGCGCGTCGTCGAACTCGGTGTGCAGCGAGAAGACCACCTCGGCGTGCCCGGCGGCGAGGTCGCGGCCCTCGTCGGAGTCGCCGGCCTGCACGACCACGGGGTGCCGCTGGGGGCTGCGCGGCACCGGGAACGTGCCGGTCACGTCGAACTGCGGGCCGTGGTGGTCGACGTCGTGGATGCGGGAGCGGTCGGCGAAGGCCCCGACGCCCAGGGTCCCGGCGGCGCCCGACCCGTTCGCCACGATCGCGTCCGACTCCCACGAGTCCCAGAGCTCGCGCGACAGCTCCACGAACTCGGCGGCTCGCGTGTACCGGTCGGCGTGGTCGAGGAACCCGCCACGGCGGAAGTTCGCGCCGTGGAACGCGTCCGAGCTCGTCACGACGTTCCAACCGGCGCGGCCGTCAGTCAGGTGGTCGAGCGTGGCGAGCTGCTTCGCGAGCTCGACGGGCTCGTTGAAGGTCGTCTGCAGCGTGCCGACGAGCCCGATGTGATCGGTGACGCCGGCCAGCGCGGCCAGGATCGCGAGCGTGTTCGGGCGCCCGACGACGTCGAGGTCGTGGATGCGTCCCTTCTGCTCGCGCAGCCGCAGCCCCTCGGCGAGGAACAGGAAGTCGAAGCACCCCCGCTCGGCGTTCCGGGCGAAGTGCTCGAACGACGAGAACGCGATCTGGCTCTCGGCGCGGTCGTCGCTCCAGACCGTGGTGTTGTTGACGCCCGGGAAGTGGGCGGCGAGGTGGACCTGACGCTTGGCGCTCATGCTGAGACCCCCGAGGAGACGGAACCGACACCGGCACCGGTGACGGCAGGACGCGCGTACCGGCTGATCGCCGGCACGATGCCGAGCCGCGTGCGCAGGTCGGCGGTGGGACGGGACGCCACGTCGGCGCGGAGCCCCGCGGTGACGAGCGCCGGGACGAGCTGCCGGGCGATCGCGGTCGAGTCGATCGGGATGCGCAGCGGACGGAGCCGGACGCCGGCGTACCCGAGCGCCCGCAGGTCCGCGATCCGTGCCACGAGGTCCGGCACCGTCGTCGCGAGGACGGACGTGTCCGACCCGGAGCCGACGGCGTACTGGCCGCCGGCGGCCGCGTCGAGCGCGGCGAGCTCGTCGGCGGCGGCTGCCGGCGACGACCCGATGAGCACCGCGAGGTCCGCGAGGACCGGACGACGGAGGTCGGACCCGGCCGCCTGCTCGGCGTCACGGACGAGTGCCAGCGCAGCACGATCCTCCAGGCCGTCGAAGCCGGGCGTGACCAGCACGACGTCCGCGGCGTCCACCGCGAACGCCGCCGCGTCGGAGCGGTGCGCGAGCGCGAACACCGGCGGCCTCCCCTGCGGCGACCGCGGCACGATCGACGCGCCGTGCACCGACACGAACGAGCCGGAGAACGCCGCGTTGTGGATGCGGTCGCGGTCGATGAAGCGGCCGGTCGTGACGTCGCGGATGATCGCGTCGTCGTCCCAGCTGTCCCAGAGGCGGGAGACGACCTCGGCGGCCTCGCGGGCCTCGTCGAACAGCGTGGCAGCGTCGTCGCCGCCGGGGCGGCGGCCGAACAGCGCGGCCTCCCGGGTCGTCGGACTCACCTGGATCCGCCATCCGGCCCGCCCCAGCGAGACGTGGTCGAGGGTCTGGAGGCCCGTGGCGACGTGGAACGGTTCGGTGTGCGTGACCGAGACGGTCGGCACCAGACCGATCGCGCGGGTCGCGGGGGCGACCGCGCTCGCGACCAGGAGGGCGTCGAGGCGGCCGACGACGGTCGACGTGTCGAGGTCGCCGTCGGGGTCGGTGGGGCCGGCGGTGAAGGAGTCCTCGAGGGTGACGGCGTCGACGCCGAGCCGGTCCTGCTCGACGACGACGTCGCGCCAGTGCCGGAGGCTCGTGAGGCGCTGCGCTGCCGGGCCGGCGGCGCGCCAGGCGGCGGGGTGCCACCCGGCGCCCTGCAGCGCGGTGACGAGGGTGATTCGGTCGGGCACGGTCATGGGGCGACGCTAGGACGGTTCGGCCGGGCGGCGAAGCGGTGTTGCGGAACGTGACCGACGGTGTCGCCGTGTGACGCGCGGCGCACCGTGCGAGGATCGCCGGATGGTCTCGTCGTTCCTGACCCACGCGGAAGTGGTGGTCGACCCCGCGGTCCCGATCGAGTCGTGGGGACTGTCACCTGAGGGCCGCGTCCGGGCCGCCGCCGCACACCGGCTCGCGTGGACGCCGGGCTCCCGGCGGATCGTCTCGAGCACCGAGCGCAAGGCCGTCGAGACCGCCGACCTGCTCGCCAGCGCCGTCGGGCTGTCGGTCGAGCACGACCCGCTGCTCGGCGAGATCGACCGGAGCGCGACCGGCTACCTGCCGCCGTCCGAGTTCGAGGCCGTCGTCGACGCGTTCTTCGCCGCACCCGAGCAGTCGGTCCGCGGCTGGGAGCGCGCGATCGACGCCCAGGAGCGCATCGTCGCGGCCGTCCGCCGGCACTGCGCCACCGGCGACGTCACGATCGTGTCGCACGGTGCGGTCGGCACGCTGCTCCTGGCACACCTGCGCGGCGTCCCGATCACGCGCGCGCTCGACCAGCCCGGCATGGGCAGCGTCTTCCACTTCGACGCGCCCGCCTGGCGGGCGACCAGCGGCTGGAGACGCGTCCCAGCGACCTGACGGGAGGCACGGGGCGGGGCCGCCACGGCCCTCCCGTCCGCCGCCTGCGCGGCCCGACCGCCCCGCTCGTCAGACCACGCGCGTCGCGCCCGTCACGGGACCGGGGGCGGCGTCCTCGTCGTCGGCGTCGTGCAGGGTGCGCTCGGCCTGCCCGAGCAGGTGGTGCACGGCGAGGCCGATCGAGCGCGCACCGACGACCGCGACGAGCACGCTGAGCAGCGCCAGCAACGTGGCGGTGGGGATCCAGGCGGACGGCAGCGCGAGTGCCCGGAACCACTCCACTGCGGCGGTGGCGACCGCGGCTGCCGGGAACACGAACGACCAGAACCCGAGCGAGAACGCCAGGCGGACGTACCGCGGCAGCAGGGCCAGCTGCACGAGGACCATCAGGACGCCGAGCCCCGCGATGGCCTGCACGGGCAGCGTCACAGCGCCGTCGGTGAGGGCGAACACCGACAGGGTGGCGACCGCCGGCGGCGCGACCAGGATCGCCATCGTCGGCACGAGCGGCCCCGGCAGCGCCGGCCGGAACGCCAGCCGGATGAGCAGCAGGCCGGTCATGACGCCCCAGAAGAACACGCCGACACCGAGGGCCGGCCAGGACAGCCAGCCGACGCCGACCTCGTGCGTGGCGACCGAGGCGACCAGGGCCGCGGCGACGGTCGGCAGCAGGTAGCCGCCGTGCACGGACTCCAGGGCGAGCCGGCCCTCGAACCAGGTGCTCAGCAGCCAGGCGGCGAACCCGGCCGCGGTGGCCACGGCGGCGAGCACCACGACCTGCCCGGCGACGGGGGCGAACCGCGCCAGGTCGACGCCGAGCAGCATCGCGGTCGCGGGGACGAGCGCGGCGATCGGGCCCTGCGCCGGGTGGCGGAGCTGGTCGACCAGCCGTTCGCTGACACGTGCGCCCCGGACGATGTGCGCACCGAGCAGCCACACCCACGCGACGGCCGCGATCGCCCAGAACACCTGCGGCACCACGGCGGGCAGGTGCAGCACGGGGGCGGCGTACGACCACGTCTCGGCGAAGCCGGCGAGGCCGAACGGGACGGCGAGGGTGTTGAGCGGGATGCGGGAGGTGGGTCGTGGCATGGCTCCCCCATTGTCCTGGACGGGTCGGGTGTGCCGGTGCGCGCCCGGGGCCGTGCGTGCGCGGCGGGGCGTGCGTGCCCGCGGGCCGTGTGTGCTCGGCGGTCAGGCTGCGGGCAGTTGCTCGCCCGCCTCGACCGCGACGTCGAGCCGGTTCTCGGCGGGCGGCAGCGGGCAGGTCGCGTGCGGGGTGTACGCGCACGGCAGGTTCGTCGCCCGGTTGAAGTCGATGCGGGTGGCACCGTCGGCATCCGGTGCGGCGATGTCGAGACTCCGGTTCGCCGCGTACGTCGTGACCCCGCTCGTGCGGTCGGTGAACAGCACGTGCAGACCGCCGGCGTGCCCGTTGAACGCCAGGAGCGACCGCGGCCCGTCGAGGTCGAACGTCAGGACGCCGGGGGCCTCGTAGACGTGCAGCAGGCCGTCGACGACGCTGCCGACGGTGACCTCGCGCGGGGTGTCGAACGGCTCGAAGTGCGCGTCCACGACGAAGCGCTCAGCGGCCGAGTACGCCGGGGTGCCCTGGTAGCCGACGCGGGTCGGGTTCGACGGGTGCCGCGGGCGGAGCAGGTCACTGCCGCCGCGCCGGGCGACCTCGATCACCACGGTCTCGTCGCCGTCGTGCCACACCACGTTCGTGCTCGAGCGCTCCGGCAGCGGGCCGAACCGGTGCGTCCCGGTGACCGGCTGTCCGTCGACCTCGATCGTCTCGTCGTCGGTCAGTGCGACCACCGGGCCGTCCTCGTCCGTCGACCAGCTGCCCGGGGCGTCCTCGAAGCGTTCCGGCGTGGCGGTGAGCCAGCGGATGCTCGTGATCGCGAGGAAGCCGTGCTCGCTCGCCCGGGCCTGCTCGTGGTCGTCGTGCCACGTGGTCCATGCTTCCGCGAAGGTCGGTGCCGTCGGGGTCGTCGTGGTGGTGTCGCTCGTCGGGGTCGTCGTGCTCATGGGTCGACCGTACGACTCGTGGCCCGGTGGCGCGACGATCGTGTCGCCGTGCGTCGGCGGGCGGCGGGGCGGGCGGGGCGGGCCGGGGCGCGCGCGGGGCGGGCGGGGGCGAGCCGATGCGGAACGACACCGTCGACGTCGGGCGACATCGACCCTGTCGTTCGCACGCGCCTGCAACCGTCCGCGCACGCAAGAGGCGACCGAGTCGGTGTCGTACGACATCGACCCTGTCGTTCGGCGTCCGCACGAAGCCACAGTCGCGCAACGTAACGGGCCCGATCGCTCGTGGCAGAGTGGCACTGCAGCGCACCGCGAAGCCTCGCGCGCGGCCCCCGACTCCCGACAGTCCGCACCCATCGAGAGGAAGGCAGCGCATGCCCTTCGAGAACACCGACCGCATCCAGGCCACCACGGCCGGATCGCTCCCCCGCACCCCCGAGCTCATCGCCGCGAACGCCGCACGGCCCGTGGCCGCCGACGGCTTCACGCTCGAGACCACCGACGAGGTCCGTGCCCTGACGAGCGCGGCCGTCGACGACGTCGTCGCACGGCAGACCGCGCTCGGCATCACGCAGCCCGGTGACGGCGAGTTCGGCAAGGCGATGTCGAACAGCGTCGACTACGGCGCGTGGTGGGGCTACTCGTTCCAGCGTGTCAGCGGCCTGAGCCTGACCGACGAGAACATCTTCTCGCAGCAGCCGGTCCGGTCCACCCAGGGGAACATCCGGCTCACGAGCTTCCCGGACCGGCGCGACTGGACGATCTTCCACGACGCCTACACCGACCCCGAGTCGGGCATCGGCACCGGCAAGAACGCCACCGCGTTCCCGACCACGACCGGCCCGATCACCTACACCGGCCACGAGGCCGCGGCCACCGACGCCGCCAACCTCAAGCACGCGGTCGAGGCCGCCGGCGCGGACAACGGCTTCATCACGGCGCTCTCCCCCGGTTCCGCCGCCCGCATCGCGAACGAGTACTACGCGACCGAGGAAGAACACATCTGGGCGTGGGCGGACGCCCTGCGCGAGGAGTACACGACGATCCTCGACGCCGGCCTCGTGCTGCAGATCGACGACCCCTCGATCGCCGAGAACTGGGACCAGATCAACCCCGAGCCGAGCATCGAGGACTACCGCGCCTTCACCCGCATCCGTGTCGAGGCGCTCAACCACGCACTGCGGGGCCTCGACACCAGCCGCGTGCGCTTCCACCTGTGCTGGGGTTCCTGGCACGGACCGCACACCACCGACATCGAGCTCCGCCACATCGTCGACCTGATGCTCGAGATCGACGCCGGTGCGTACTCGTTCGAGGCCGCGAACGCCCGCCACGAGCACGAGTGGACCGTCTGGCAGGACGTCACCCTGCCCGAGGGCAAGGTCATCGTCCCCGGTGTCGTCGGCCACGCCACGAACGTCGTCGAGCACCCCGACCTCGTCGCGCAGCGCATCGAGCGGTTCGCCTCGGTCGTCGGGCGCGAGCGCGTCATCGCCGGCACCGACTGCGGCCTCGGCGGCCGCGTGCACCCGCAGATCGCCGCGGCGAAGCTCGAGTCGCTCGGTGAGGGTGCCCGGCGCGCGAGCGCGAAGCTCTTCTAGCCGCCCGTTCCTTCCCAGAACGGCTGCGGTACCTGGTGAGATCGGGCGTACCTGCCAAGAAGAGCACGGCAGGTACGCCCGGTTTCGGCAGGTACGCCCGGTTCGGGCAGGTACGCCCGGTTCCGGCAGGTACGCCCGATTCCGCCAGGTACGCCCGGTTCGGGCAGGTACGCCCGATTCCGCGAGGTACGCCCGGCTGTGCACGCGCGCACGGACGAACGGGAGGCCCGGTGCCAGCTGGCACCGGGCCTCCAGGCCGTCAGCGGATGCGTCTACCGACGCGAGCGGCCGAGCACGACCGCCGCGCCCGCAGCGGCGACGCCGAGCCAGACGAGGGGCCGCGTGACGCGCCGACGCTTCGCGACCCAGCCGCCGTTCGTCGCGTTCGCGGCGTCGGCGGGGGCGTAGAGGTTCCCGTCGCTCGGGGCGCCCTTGCCACGGAGCGCGAACGTCTCCACCATCGGCTTCGTGATCTTGTGGAACAGGCCCGGGAACACGTACTGCAGCGGCACGAGCGATGCCTGGATGCGTCCGACGAAGCGGTAGCGCTTGGGGTGCGTGGCGGCCTGCACGACGGCGCGTCCGGCCCGCTCGACCGAGACGGTGGGCGGGAGCGGGTGCGAGGTCTTGCCGGTGTAGTTGGCGCCGTTCTGGTAGATCGGGGTGTCGATCGTGGACGGCAGCAGCGCGGTGAACTTGATGCCGGTGCCCGCGAACTCGTCACCGAGCACGTCGACCAGGCCGAGCGCAGCGTGCTTGCTCGTCACGTACGCCGACTGGTACGGCGCCGAGAGCAGCGACTGGATCGAGCCGACGAGCACGTAGGTGCCCTTCCCGCGCTGCTTCCAGTGCGGCAGCAGGTGCGTGATGGCGTTGAGGTGCCCGTACAGGTTCGTGTCGACGACGCGCTTGAACGCCTCGGTGGGGGTCTGCTCGAACAGGCCGTAGACGAACAGGGCCGCGTTGCCGACGAAGACGTCGATGCGACCGAAGCGGGTCGTCACGGTGCCGATGAGGTCCTTGACCTGGTGCTCGTCGGCGACGTCGGTCGGGATCGCGATCGCCTCGGCGCCGAGCTTCCGGCACTCGGCTGCTGCGGCCTCGAGCGAGTCGTGCCCGCGTGCGGCGAGCACGAGCGTGGCGCCCTGCCGGGCGAACTCGTGTGCGGCGGCCCTCCCGATGCCGCTCGATGCTCCGGTGATGACGACGATCTTCCCGCGGTACCGATGTCCCATGTGTCCTTGGTACCCGGCCGTGGTCCGTTCCCGCACAGCCGGGTCGTACCCCTGCACGCGGTGCGAAGATGGAGCATGCGCAAGGACGACCTGACCGTCGACGAAGCCGCGGTCATCGCCGAACACGCCCGCGCCGGTGTCCTCGACGTCGACGACCCCGAGGTGCGGAAGGTCGTCGAGCAGGCGAACCGGGTGCTGGTCCGTGCACAGATGTGGGGCGAGGAGCGGAGCCCGAAGCTGCGGCGTCGCCGACGGCTCATCGCGGTCGGCGCCCTCGTGATGGTGCTCGTCTGGGTCGCGGGCCTGCTCGTGCCGCTGGCGATGCGGTTCGGCTGACCGGTGCGCCCCGCGGACGAAGCGGGATGTGGGCCTGTTCAGGTGCGGTCTGATGGTGCATGATCCGACGACCACACCACCATCGCGCTGCAGGGAGCACGACATGGACCAGCACATCGATCGACGGCGCTTCATGACGCTCGGACTCGCCGGAGCCGCGACGACCGCCCTCGGCGCGACGGCGATCCCGGACGGCTCGGCACAGGCCGTGACCGGAGCTGCGGCGCCGACCGCTGCGCCCGTGCTGCTCGCCGCCGACGAGTTCGACGGCCCGACCGGCAGCGCGCCGAACCCCGGGATCTGGCGGTACGACCTGGGTTCCGGCGGCTGGGGCAACGCGGAGCTGCAGACCTACACGGACTCGCGGCGGAACGCGGCGCTCGACGGTGCCGGCAACCTCGTGATCACCGCACGCCGCGAGGCCGACGGGTCGTACTCATCGGCCCGGCTGAAGTCCGAGAGCACCTACACCGCGCAGTACGGCCGCATCGAGGCGCGGATCCGCATCCCCCGCGGCCAGGGCATCTGGCCGGCGTTCTGGATGCTCGGCGCGGACATCGGGCAGGTCGGCTGGCCGGCGTGCGGGGAGATCGACGTCATGGAGAACGTCGGGTACGAGCCGGGGATCGTGCACGGAACGGTGCACGGGCCCGGGTACTCCGGCGCGCAGGGCATCTCGGCGGCGTACACGAACGCGTCCGGAGCAGCGTTCGCCGACGACTTCCACGTGTACGGGGTCGACTGGCGCCCCAGCTCGATCACCTGGACGGTCGACGGTGTCGCGTACCGGACGGTCACCCGGGCCGACGTCGGCTCGGCTCCGTGGGTGTTCGACAAGCCGTTCTTCGTGATCCTCAACGTCGCGGTCGGCGGGAACTGGCCGGGTTCGCCCGACGCCTCGACACGGTTCCCGCAGCAGATGACCATCGACTGGCTGCGGGTCCACCAGAACGCCTAGCCGGGGATCGCCGAAGCGGACGAGCGTCAGGGACGGCGGTTCGCCCGGGCGACGAGCCACAGGTACGTGCTGTGCCCGACCAGGGCGAGTCCGAAGAACACCGCGGCGACCGCGTAGACCCGGTCGAGCTTGCCCTGCCCGATCACGAGCATCACGACGCAGAACGCGACGGCGATCGCGAGGACACCGACCTGCACGGTCGACCAGATCCGTCGGAAGCGCGGCATGCCCGTCTCGTTCACACCACCCATTCTGCCCGATGCCGTCAGTGCTTCTCCGGGTCGTGGCCCCAGTTCATGAGCGAGTACCGCCAGGGGGTGTCGTGCACGTCGCCGTCAGGACGCTGCTCCGAGTGCCGGGCGACGTAGCCGACGACCTCCGCATGTGCGCCAGGTCGTCGTCGGTGCGGTCGGCCTTGTGCTTCTCGAGGATGCGGACGATGTGCCGACCGCTCTCGTGCCCGGTCGACTCGCCGCCGCCCGAGGGCTTCTGCCCGACGGACTTCGACTCGTCGGTGTCGAGCCACTTCCGCAGCTCGGTGGCGGTCATGTTCACCGTCTCGTCGAAGTCGGCCCGGGTCTGCTCGTCGTCGTGCTCGCTCATGCGGTCGAGACAACCCGACGGTGCTGGACGACTGCGCAGGGCGGGCCGGGTCAGATGGGAATGGAACGGCCCCGCCCGGTGTCGAACACTCCACCGACCACGAAGGAGCCCACCATGAGCCTCGACCTCCACAAGAGCACCGGCGCCGGAACAGTCACCGACGAGCTCGCCTGCCTGCCGAAGCCGGTCCTGCCCACCCTGCACGACGAGCGCACCCCGTCCTTCGGTCGCTGGCTCGGACAGATCAACCACACCGACTGACCCACCGTCGGGAGCGACGGCACGCACGGTCCGCCGACGGCCCGGCCCCTCGCCGCGCACTGCTACCGTGCACCCATGTCCTGGGGCCGGCGGTACTACGCGCTGCAAGCCGTCGGTGGAGCGGCCTGGTGGATCGCCGTCGCGACGCTGCCCTGGATCCGCACGGCGACGCTCGGCTCGCTCGACCCGGTGCTCGTCGCCGTGTTCGACGTTCCGCTGTTCGTCGTCGCCTCGGCGCTCGCCGCCGCCGGTGTCCGGGCCGCCGCGGTGGTCACGACGGTGTGGACCGCCCTGGTGCTCGTCGCCCTGAGCGTCTGGGCCACCGTGACCGGCGAGGCCGGCTGGGGCGTGCTCGTCATGCTCGCCGCGACGATCGGCTCGGTCCTCGCGCTCGCCCTCGTCCTGCTCGGACGGGTCCCGACGGAGTGGGTGACGAGCGGTCCGCTGCGGATCCGGACCGCTGACGCCGCGGCCCCGCGCTCCCGGCACGTCACCGCGACCGTGCTGCAGATCGTCGTCTTCTGGGGCCTGTTCCTCGGGGTGCTCCCCCTGCTCATCGCGTTCGCCGAGCAGCGCTGGGGCCTGCACCCGGACCTGCCCGCACCCTTCGTCACCACCCTCACCGTCGTCGGTGTGGTCGTACTCCTGCTGGCCAGCGCGCTCGGCATCGCGTCGGCAGCGGCGATGTCGACGAAGGGCGAGGGCACGCCGCTGCCCTCGGCCACCGCGAACCGCCTGGTGGTCGCCGGGCCGTACCGGTCGGTGCGGAACCCGATGGCCCTGGCCGGCATCACGCAGGGCGTCGCCGTCGGGCTGCTGCTGTCGTCGTGGCTGGTCGTCGTCTACGCGGTCGCCGGTTCCGTGGTCTGGAACTGCATCGTCCGCCCGCTCGAGGAATCGGACCTGGCGGAACGGTTCGGCGACGACTTCCGCCGCTACGCCGAGCAGGTCCGGTGCTGGGTGCCGCGGTGGCCGGTGCCGGCGCGCGTGGGTTCGCTGCCGCTCAGCTCGTCGCGCCGCTGATGTTGACCAGCCACGACACCCCGTGGCGGTCGGTCAGCATGCCGAAGGTGTCGCCCCAGGGCGCGGTGGTGAGTGGTTCGACGATCGTCGCGCCCTGGGCCAGGCCGTTCCACCACCGTGTCAGCAGCTCGTGGTCGTCACCGCTGAGCGACAGCGAGATGCTGCTCTCCGCCGGTGTCGGCATGCCGGACGGCGCGTCCGAGGCCATCAGGAGCAGGCCCTGGTCGCCGTCGAGCTGCCCGTGCATCACCTTGTCGGCGTCGGCGGGGTCCAGGCTCATGCCGGCTTCACCGAACGTGCCGATGGTGAGCGTCCCGCCGAAGACCGAGTGGTAGAACTCGAGCGCTTCGCGGGCGCCGCTCCGGAACCCGAGGTAGGGGTTGAGGCGAACGGTCATGACGGTCTCCCTCGTCCTGCGCGGGCGTCGTCGTCCGCGTCGTGATCATGCTGGCAGAGTGCGCGACCCCGCGGAAGGAGACGCCGTCGTCTTCGTTCGGCGCCGCCAGGTCGTCGAGACGCCTCCACATTCGGCGGCGTCTCGACGACGGCACGGCGTCGCAGCAACACACCGGCGTGTTCGAAGCAGCACCAACGCCGGACGGGAGGCGCGTGACGGCGCCGCCACGGGCCTCCATGCCGTCACACGGCGGAGTCCACCACCGGCGGTCGCGCGGACGGGGCGAGCTCACGGATCCGCTTCGCGGGGACGCCGGCGTAGACGCCGTGCGCCGCCAGGCGGCCGACGACCACGGCGCCGGCGGCGACCACGACGTCGTGCTCGATGTGGGCGCCCGGCAGGATCGTGGCGCGGCCGCCGATCCAGACGTGCTCCTCGACGACCACCGGGCGGCCGGTCGCGACGTCGCTCCACCGGCCCTCGGCGTCGATCTCGTGGTGGCTCGTCATGATGAGCACCTGCATCCCGATCGCGGTGTTCGCACCGATCGTCACGGGGGCCACGGCCTCGACGGTCACGTTGCGGTTGCAGAAGACGCCCCGGCCGATGGTGAGGTGCTTCGGGTCACCCGTCAGCGAGAACCCGGTCCCCACACCGGACTCGGCGCGTGCCCCGGCGGCACGGAGCAGCAGCCGCCGGACGATCCGGGGCAGCAGCGGGGATCCGAGCAGTGCCGTGAAGACGAAGTGCTCACGGGCGTAGGAGGCGTCCTCGACGAGCCGACGGCCGAACGTCGACGGATCGGTCGTCGGCGGGACGGCCGTGGTCGGGACGGGTGGTGCTGCTGAGCCGGCCATGGGGTCTCCAGTCGTCGTGGCTGCGTGTCCGTGCAGCGCAAACGTAGGGCGACGATCGTCGGCGATCGGCCGGACGGCGGGCGGTTGCGGGATTCTTGCGGGCCCGCGCGGCTGCTCGCTAGGCGCGGGCGCCGTCCCGCGCGGTGGACGCCGTCTGCCGGGGCAGCTCGCCGAACTCCTCGCGGTAGCTCCCCGCGAACCGGCCGAGGTGGGCGAACCCGGTGGCCCGGGCGATCTCGGCGATGCTCCGCCCGTCGCCCGACTCGAGCTGTTCGCGGGCGAGCAGCAGCCGGATGCGACGCAGGTACATGGTCGGGGTGATGCCGTGGTGTCGCTGGAACGCCGCCTGCACGCCGCGCACGCTCAGGCCGGCGGCCTCGGCGACGTCGTCGACGGTGATCTGCTCGGTGGCGTGCTCGAGCAGGAAGGTCTCGGCACGGGCGAAGCGGGCGGTGGCGGCCATCGCCGGCTCGTGCTGCCCGACGGGCCAGTGCGGGATCGCGGTGAGCAGCCCACCGGCGGCGAAGCGCGCGAGCTCCCGCTCGCGTTCGACCGGGACGGCGTCCGGTCCGGCCAGGACCTCTTGTGCGATGGACCGCACCATGAGCCACCAGGCAGCGAGCGGCGCGCCCTCGGGGACGTGCCGCGGACGGAACTCGATGGGACCCGGGGCCCAGTCGCCGCGCTCGGCCGCGACCTGTTCGACGATCGAGCGGTCGATCCGCAGGACGTCCTTGTTGCAGGCGATCCAGCGGAAGCGCTGGGGCCCCTGACGGAAGAGCGTCGGCCGGCCGATCTTCACGGTGTTCTCGTCGAGCTGGGCGACCCCGGACTTCATCCAGAAGATCATCATCGCGTCGCCGGGCTCGATCGTGCCGCTCAGGACCCCGGTGCAGCGGGTCGACTCGAGCGACAGCAGCGCCGTTCCGCGCACGCGCTCCTCGAACACGAACTCGGCGTCCGTCGGTTCGACCGACAGTCCGTGGGTGATGTGCGTCCGGGCCATCGCCTCGGCCGCCACCGACGGCTCGGCGGTCTGGATCTCCCGCAGCAGGCGGTGCATGGTCTCGGGCACGTGATGATCCTGACGACAAGTCGGCGTCGGCGCAACGAGCGACGCGCCGTGTTCCTGTACGGCGGCCAGCAACGGCGCTGTTGGCTGTGCAGATGGAGGCCCGGACATGAAGCAGATCCAGTACGACCGTTCCACGATCTTGACGAGCGACGACGTGGCCGATGCCGTGATCGAGTACGCCGCGGCCCTGGCCGGTGGCAACCGGGCGGACACCGTCGCGATCCCCTCGGTGGCGACGGACGGCACCATGACGACCACCAAGGTCCTCATCGGTCCGTCGAGTCAGCTCGTGGTCGAGGACGCCGAGGAGGACGAACTCGAGCGCGAGGACACGGTGTTCGTGGCACGGCTGCGGGCCGCCGCGCTGACGTTCGAGCACGACGAGGTGATCCACGCGGACACCCGGACGGACCTGACCGAGGGGCCGGTGGCGTAGGGGCGCCGGCTCAGCGCCCGAAGTCCGGCGGCGACGCGTTGGTGTCGACGGCGAGCGCGGCCTCGGTGCGCCGGTCGAGTTCGAGCAGGAACGCCTCGCCCTCGGGTTCGAGGTCGTCGTCCGGAGCAGGCTCGAGGGCGACCGGGATCGCCGGGGCCAGGAGCACCTCGATCGTGCTCGCCACCCCGAAGTCGTCGGCCGTCGGGATTGACACGACGTCGCTCAGCCGGCTCTGGTGCAGTGCGGCGGCGTACCGGATCACCGCGTCGGCGATCGTGTCGCTCGTCAGGACACGGACCGTGCCCGCGTAGTTCACGTACTTCAACGTTGCTCCCTGGTGAAGAGGAGCTTCCGTCGCGGTGACGGTTCCCTGATCCGGTGCCACGGTAGGCCGCCGTCGTGCCGGGTACACATCTTCGGGCACCGAACGGGGTACGCCGTGACCCTGGACAGGCGTTCAGTGGCGCCCGCCCAGCATCGGGGACGTCCAGGGAAACCGACCACAGGGAGAGACATGACCGAGCAGCAGCAGCCCCCGGGGAGCGACCAGGAACTCACCCCGAAGGCCGACCACGGCGAGGAGTCGTACCGCGGCTCCGGCAAGCTCACCGGCAAGCGCGCCGTCATCACCGGCGGGGACAGCGGCATCGGGAAGGCCGTCGCGATCGCGTTCGCGCGCGAGGGCGCTGACGTCCTGATCAGCTACCTGCCGGAAGAGGAGGACGACGCGCAGGACACGAAGCGCTGGATCGAGGAAGCCGGTCGGAAGGCCGTGCTGTTCCCGGGCGACGTGAGCGATCCCGCGTACTGCCGATCCGTCATCGACCAGGCGGTCTCGGAACTCGGCGGGCTCGACGTCCTCGTGAACAACGCCGCCTACCAGATGACCCACGAGACGATCGAGGAGATCAGCGACGAGGAGTGGGACCACACCCTCGCGACGAACCTCAGCGCCTACTTCCACCTCGTCAAGGCCGCGCTGCCGCACCTCGGCCCGGGGTCGTCGATCATCGGGTCGAGCTCGGTCAACTCCGACAACCCGAAGCCGAACCTGGCGCCCTACGACGTCACGAAGGCCGGCGTCGCGAACCTGTCGGCCGCGCTGGCGCAGCTGCTCGGGGAACGCGGGATCCGCGTGAACAGCGTCGCCCCCGGTCCGATCTGGACGCCGCTGATCCCGTCGACGATGCCGCCGGAGCAGGTCGAGCAGTTCGGCAAGCAGTCGCCGCTCGGCCGTCCCGGCCAGCCGGCCGAACTCGCGCCCGTCTACGTGCTGCTCGCCAGTGACGACGGCAGCTACGTCTCCGGCGCGCGGGTCGCCGTCACCGGCGGCACCCCGATCCTGTGACGGGACGCCGGTCCGGCAACGGGACCAGGTGACGGACGGGAGGCCCGGGGCACGACGTGCGCCGGGCCTCCCGTCCGTCGTCGGGGGACGCTCCTGGCTGAACCGCCGCCCACCGGGGCCGGCCTACGTTCAGGGCCATGTCCACGCGAGCGAAGACCGTCACGGCGCTGTTCGGCGCCGCCACCGTAGCCCTCCTGCTAACCGCCTGCGACCCCGGCGGAGCGCAGAACATCAACCCCGTCGGCAAGGTCCCCGGCTCCGAGGAGAAGTCGCAGTCGGCCCAGTGCGACGTGGCCGCCAGCGCCGCCGTCGACATGATCGACAAGGCGGTCGGTTCGCACGACACCACCGAGTTCGCGAACATCCAGAAGGGTGACGGCGGCTGGTACCTCGGTGCCGCCATCGTCCCCGCGGACAGCAACGACTCGAACGACGACGAGGTCACCATCTGGGCGACCACCGCCGACCCCACGGCCGACGACTTCGACGGCCCGCTGTACGCCGTGAACGACGTCGCCAAGCAGGCCGTCGCCGACGAGACGACCACCACCTCGGATGCGCCGACGCCGTTCGCCGACGACTCGAAGGCCGCCGAGCAGGTCGAGAGCTGCGTCGTCGAGGCGTCCGACCGCTAGTCGTCGGACACCGCGTAGTGGCCGATCAGTCCTCGGGCTGGTCGGCCACTTCCACGTCCTACGCGGCGCCCGAGGTCGGGGACCCGCCGTCCGCTCGACGACAGCGGGAAGGTGCGAGGACGTCTGCCACGAGTTCGGGTCAGGAGCAGACGTCCTCGCGCTACGACGCCGTCGGGTTCGACGCGGTGGTCATGACGAGGCCAGCCCGGGAACGGGGGGTCGGGCACCCGCCGATAGGGTCCGGCGGGGTAGCTTCCGGAGACTGTACGTCGACCACGGCTCAGACGTGTCCATGTTCCGCAGGAACCGGACAGTGCCCGACCGTCCGCCGCGCGCCCGGCTGGGCGTCCGCCCGGGGACTCGTGAAGGCCCGCTCAGCAGCGCCGCAGTTCACTAGACGATCGTCTTCTGAACGCCTACGGTTCCCAGCACCCCGTTCCGCTCCCGAACCGTGAGAGACCGCATGCGCAGCCCCCGCCAGACCACCGTGCTCGAGACCGGCCGCTGACGTGGCCGCGGCGAAGGCGACCGTCCTGCTCGTGAGCGACTTCCCCCTGTCGGCGATGCGGGGTGAACGCGCCGCGTTGGTCGAGCAGGCGAAGGCCTTCGCGGAGTCCGGTCACGTCGTCTGGGTGGCGACTCCGCGCTCGAGCGAGACCGCAGAGCTGCGGAAGCACGGCGTCCGCCTGTTCGAGGTCGAACCGTCGATCAGCGCGCCGGAGAGCGACCTGCCGGTGGTCCGCAACTCGGTCCGTGTCCGCCGGTGCCTCGGCACGCTGATGCTCGAGGAACGGATCGACCTCGTCGTCACCCACTCGGACTTCGGCCTCGCCGCGGCGGCGCTGACCACGGCGCGCTCCCTCGAGCTGCCGACGATCCACACCGTGCACGGCTCGGCGCCGGTCCGGGGCCGGACCGCGGCGGCGATGGCGCCCCTCGCACGGCACGCGCACCGTGTGGTGACCGGGATCCGGCCCACACGGCACCGCTTCACGGGGCACCCCATGGACGACGCTCGCCGCAACATGGCCGTGGCCGTCTCCGGGGCGGCCGACGTCGTCGTCACCCCGACGACGCGGCAGGCCCGTGTCCTCCGCGAGGCCGGCGTCGGCCCGGTCCACGTCGTGCCCAACGCACTCGGCCGTCGGCCGGTCGAACCGCCGCCGGCGCCGGAACTCGGCCCGCTCCGGCTCGTCTGGGCGTCGCGGTTCACCCCGGACAAGCGCCTCGACGTCCTCCTCAACGCGATCCGGCTGGTGGAGATCCGGCTCGGGGCACACGCCGTGCGGGTCGACGTCGCCGGCGGGACCGTTCCCCCGACCCGCACGCCGGTGTCGGTCCGTGTCCACGGCCGCCTGTCGTCGCAGGCCGTCCACGACCTGCTGCTGTGCGGGCACGCGGCGGTGGTCTGCTCGCTCGAGCACGACGGCCAGCCGATGACCGCGCTCGAGGCGTTCCGGGACCACCGTCCGGTCATCGTGTCCGACATCCGCCTGGCGAGCGAGTTCGGCTCCGCCGCCGTCCTGACCGACGACGAGACCGCGTTCGGGCTCGCCACGACGATCATCGAACTCGCCTCGGACCGGACGCTGCTGCGGCCGCACACCGCCGCCGCCATCGAGCACGCGCGGCTCGCGACGGCGGAGCGGCACACCGATCAGGTCCTCCGGCTGGTCGCCGGCAGCTGCCGGCCCTGAGTGACGGCTCCCCCGTGAGCGCACACCGCCCTGGGCGCACCACGGGACGGACTGGAGGCGCGGTGCGGGCCCGCCCCGGGCCTCCAGTCCGCAGGCGGTCGAGCAAGGAGAACGCCCCGATGAGGAGGGGGGATCTCATCGGGGCGTTCCGTTCGTGGGGCCGCGTCAGGCGGCGAGGCGCGCAGCGAGCGCGGTGGCGCGGGACCGGAGGTCCGCGTAGGTGGCCTCGTACGCGTCCGGCGTGCCGACGCGCGAGGGGTTCGGCAGCGACCAGTGCAGGCTGTCGCCGTCGTCGATCGACTCGTGCGCGCGGTCGCAGACCGTGACGACCAGGTCGCCGTCGGCGACGAGGTCGCGGAAGGCACGCGGGACGTGGTCGCCGAGGTCCAGGCCGTGGCGTTCCCCGACGGCGACCGCCCCGGGGGCGATGGCGGCCGCGGGACGCGTCCCGCCGGACAGCGAGCCGATCTCGCTGACCTGCGCCCAGACGCCGGCCGCCAGCGGGGAGCGCGCGGAGTTGCCGGTGCAGACGAACAGCACGCGGGACACCGGGCCCGACACCGCCGCCGAACCGTGCGGGACGCCGCTCGGCTCGAGGTGCAGGTAGCTGCGGCGCCCGTCGCCGTCGGAGCGGCGTCGCGTGACCAGACCGGCCTGCTCGAGGACGCGCAGGTGGTGCGCCAGGAGCGGCCCGGAGATCCCGAGGGCGGCCCGCACCTCGCTCGGGCTGGCGTCGGACGCGGCGAGCAGGTCGACGATCGCCAGGCGGGCGACGTCGCCGAGGGCCGCGTGCTGCGCCGCACGCCGCTCGAGGTCCTGCCGCCCGGTGTTCATCGGTTCAATGTTGACTGAACCATCTGCCGTCGTCAAGATGAGCCGGTGACGACGAGCCCTGAGCCCCTGCGGTCATCCGCGGCATCGGTGTTCCTGGTGTTCCTGCGGCTCGGGCTGACCTCGTTCGGCGGGCCGGTCGCACACCTCGGGTACTTCCGTGAAGCCTTCGTGGTGCGTCGCCGCTGGCTGCGGGACGACGCCTACGCCGACCTCGTCGCGCTGTGCCAGTTCCTGCCCGGACCGGCGTCGAGCCAGGTCGGGATGGCCCTCGGGCTGCAGCGCGCCGGACTGCTCGGGCTCCTCGCGGCGTGGTGCGGGTTCACCCTGCCGTCCGCGGTGCTGCTCGTCGCGTTCGCCCTGCTCGTGTCCGGCACGCCCGACCTGGCCGGCGCCGGGTGGCTGCTCGGGCTGCAGGCAGCCGCCGCGGCGGTGGTGGCGCAGGCGGTGCTCGGCATGGCGCGCTCGCTCACACCGGACCGCCGTCGGGCGACCATCGCGGCCGCCGCCGCGATCGTGGTGCTGCTCGTCCCCGGACCGGGGCCGCAGGTCGCGGTCATCGCGGCGTGCGGTGTGGTCGGCGTGCTGTGGCTCGGTCGGGTGGTCGACCCGGTCGAGGACGTCGGAGACACCGAGGACATCGCCGGCGCCGAGGTCGCCGTGCGCCTCCCCCGCTGGGTCGCCGTGTCGGCGCTCGTCGCGTTCGCCGCCCTGCTCGTCGCGGCACCCGTCGCCGCGAGCGGCACCGGGGCCGTTCGCCTGTTCGGGGTCTTCGCGCAGGCGGGCTCGCTCGTCTTCGGCGGCGGCCACGTCGTCCTGCCGCTGCTCGAGTCACAGACCGTGGCCACGCACCTGGTGGGCCACGCGGACTTCCTGGCCGGGTACGGTGCCGCACAGGCCGTGCCCGGGCCGCTCTTCACCTTCGCCGCCTACCTCGGCGCCGTCGCCGACGGCAGTCCGAGCGGGCTCCTCGGCGCGGCGGTGGCACTCGTCGCGATCTTCCTGCCTGCGGCACTCCTGGTCATCGGCGCCCTGCCGTTCTGGCACGTGCTCCGCGCCCTGCCGTGGGCCCGGCGCGTGCTGGCCGGCGTGAACGCGGGGGTCGTCGGGCTCCTCGCCGCGGCGCTCTGGGACCCGGTCATCACCGAGGGGGTCCGCTCGGCACCCGCACTGGCGCTCGCCGTGGCCGCCTTCACCGCCCTCACCCGCTGGTCCGCTCCCCCGTGGGCCGTCGTCATCGGAGCCGGCCTGCTCGGCGCCGTCGTCCTCTGATCGGAGCACCCCGCATGCCCACCGTCCTGTTCGTCTGCGTCCACAACGCCGGCCGCTCCCAGATGGCCGCCGGCTTCCTGCAGCACCTGGCGGGTGGCCGCGTCGACGTCCGGAGCGCCGGCTCCGAACCGGCCGACCAGCTCAACCCCGTGGTCGTCGCAGCGATGCTCGAGGAGGGCATCGACATCCGGAGCGAGCAGCCGGCCCTGCTCAGCACCGATGCCGTCCGTGCCGCCGACGTCGTCATCACGATGGGGTGCGGGGACGCCTGCCCGGTGTTCCCGGGCAAGCGCTACGAGGACTGGGAGCTCCCCGACCCCGCGGGGCTCGACCTGGACGCCGTCCGGCCGATCCGCGACGACGTGCGCGCACGGGTGCAGGACCTCATCGCCCGGACCGCTCCCTGACGCGGTCGAGCAGGCGGTCGACGAGCTGCTCACGCCACGGGACCGACGACCAGACGTGGTCCGCACCCTCGACCGCGGTGAACGTCGCCCCGCTGAGCAGTTCGCCGTAGCGCCGGCCGTACTCGACCGGGACGATCTCGTCGGCAGTGCCGTGCAGCACGTCGACCGGCCCGTCGTACCCGCGTGCCTGGGCGTAGACGTCGAGTCCGTCCCGGACCTCGTCGACGAACCCGCGCCCGAGGGCGGTCCCACCGAAGTCGAACCAGCCGCGGTCACGGACGGGTGCGAGCGGCTGCCCCTGGATGGTGTCGTGCACGGCGATGTCGTCGACCACGACCCCTGCGGGCGACCACAGGGTCAGGCTCCGGACCAGGTCGGGGACCCTCGCCGCCGCCATCGCCGACTCGACGGCGCCCAGGCTGTGGGCGACGACGTCGATCGGTGCCCCCTGGTCGTCCGAGAACGCCCGGATCATCGTGACGACCTGCTCGACCTCGTCGCCGATCGAGATGTCCGCGAACCGTCCGTCGCTCGTGCCGTGCCCGAGACGGTCGTAGGAGCGGACCGTCAGACCGGTGTCGGTCAGGGCGGTCGCGGCCTGCACGAAGAGCTGGCGCGGACCGATCGACGAGTCACCGAACCCGTGCACGAACAGCACCGAGCCACCGGCAGCCGAGGGTGCCGAGGGTGCCGACGCCGACGCCGACGCCGGGCGGTACTCCCACCCCCGGAGCGCCCCGCCCCGGTGCTCGAGCCGGATGCTCGTCAGGGCACGCTCCAGCGGGCGTTCCGCGGTCATGCTCAGTTGCTCCGGTCGGCGAACCCGGCCGGCAGGTCGGCGGGCGCAGTGTCGACGACGGTCTCGTCGTCCTGGCCGACGAACTCGAACAGGGTGATGTGGGCGAACTCGGGGACGACGTAGATCGGGTAGGTGGGGCCGGCGTCGCGGTACTCGCGCATCCGGTCCAGGTGGTCGTTCTGGAACAGCACGGTCTTGCTGCCGTCCTCCTCGACCCAGTGCGGGAAGAAGATCGTGCCGTGCAGCACGCGCTCCCCCGGCACCACGGTCACGACGACGCTCGTGCCGGTCGGCTCGTTCCACGACACCTTGTAGACGCCGGCGGTGAGCACAACGAGGTCGACCTGCTGGTCCTTGACCCAGCGCCCGCCGACCATGCCGGAGTGGATGCGGTAGTCGATGGTGGTGGCGTTCTTGACGTACATCTCGTACTGCCAGCCGTTGGCGTACGTGTAGATGAACCGGTGTCCGACGATGCCGGAGAGGTCCTGCGACGGGACGGGCTGTGCGACTGAGGTGGTGATCGTCATGCACCCATCCTGCGCCAAACATAGTTTTGTTGCAAACCTTTTTCGAGGACCTAAGCTGAGGACATGGGCAGCGAGCACGACACCGCAGGACTCCGGGACATCGCCCGGCGGCTCAGCGACCAGGTCGGCCCGTTCCGCCGCACCCTGCTGAACGCATCACGCCGTGACGGTGCACTGCCGGAACTGCCTGACGCCCAGATCGAGGTCCTGCGACGACTCGACGAGGCCGGATGGCTCACGCCGACGGCGCTCGGCCGGTCCCTCGGCCTCGCCCGCTCCACGGTCAGCAACCTCGTCACCGCGATGGAACGCGGCGGGCTCGTCCACCGGCGGCTCGCCACCGGTGACGGCCGCAGCACCGAGATCGCCCTGACCGAGCTCGCGTCCGAGCGGCTCCGGGTCTACGACGCCTCGGCCGAGCACGTCCTGGTCGGCGCGCTCGAACGCCTGGGCCCGGACGGGGTCGACGCGCTGCGCGCCGCGCTGCCCGTGCTCGCCGAGCTCCGTCTGGCCATCGACGAGCCCGGAGCGTAGGGATCGGCTGACAGTGCGCGTGAGCCGTCCCACAGGTCCGGACCGTCGATCACCAGCGGGAACGGGTCACCCTGGCAGCGCGTGCACAGGCCACCCTGGAGGCGCGCACCGCGACTGAGAAGCCGGTCACGGTCGCAGCGCGCGGCGGCTCCAGGGCGCACGGCGGCCCCCAGGGACCGGTTCCATCGTTCTGCCGTGCAGACGACATCACTTCTCCCCATCATCGCCAAGGCGTGTGCGGTGGCAGCTCCGGTCGCCATCGCTGTGTCGCTCGTGGCCGGTCCGGCCGTGGCGGCACCCCTCCACACCTCCACCTCCGACACCTCCACCTCCGCGCACCACACGGTGGACCGTGCGGCGCGGACGACCTCGGGTGGCACGGCGGTCTCGCGGCTCGACCGTCGCGCCGAGCAGCGCAACGAGGCCACGGTCCGGCACCTGTTCCGGTGCGCGTTCCGGTCCCCCGCGTCCGCGAAGGCCCGTGCGGCTGCACGGACCGCCGTCGCGACCGGTGCCGTCGCCCACGGTGCGACGAGCGCCACGGGTCCGTCCGCGTTGCTCGCCGAGTTCACCGCCGACCGCTCCCGGGTGCCCGGCGCCCACGCCGTGATCAAGCACATCGCCGGTGACGCGGACCTGGTGGCCGTGCACTGGCAGATCACCGCGAAGCCGAAGGACGAACGCACCGGTGACGCCGCCGTCGACCTGTTCCGCATGCGCGACGGGCGCATCAGCGAGTGGTGGGCACTCCGTCAGACGGTGCCGACGGGGACCCCGGCCAGCGGCAACACGAACAGCATGTTCAGCGACTTGTACCCGGCCGCGAAGCGTGACCGTCACCTGACCGAGCGGCAGGAGGAGCACAACCGGGTGCTCGCCGTGACGGCGTACAACCGGCTGTTCCGCGACCACGACGTGTCCGTCCTCGACGAGAAGTTCGACCCGGCGTACCTGCAGCACAACTCGGTCGCCGCGAACGGCACGGCCGCGCTCAAGCAGTTCTTCGCCGGCAGCGCCGCGCAGAGCCTGCCGAAGCAGGAGTCCGTCATCTCGCTCGCCGACGGCGACCTGGTGTGGACGTTCTCGAAGCCGGTCGGAGCGAAGGCCGACGCCCCGTTCGGCGCGGCCGACCTGTTCCGGGTCGACCACAACCTGATCCGCGAGCACTGGGACGTCGTCCCGACGAGCTGAGGCACGACGGAGCCGCGCGTCTCAGGACGCGCGGCTCCGTCGTGCCCGCTCCTTGATCGCGGTGATGACGGCGGTCTTCGCCTCGGCGTAGGCGTTCATGTCGTCCCAACTCCGGTCGAGCAGCTCCCGCTTCGTCCGTTCGTACAGCGCGCGGTCGTCGGCATCGGCGCGCAGGTGGTCCCGGAGGAGCAGGTACTCGTCGACCGCCGTCGCGCCCCGCCCGTAGACGTGCACGTGGACGTCGCGGGCCGGCGTCCGGACCAGGCGGTGGCCCGGCTCGCGGACGCGCAGCTCGTACCCGGCGGCGAGGAGCTGGTCGAGGTACGTGGCCTCGGCGGTGATGTCGGCGACGACGACCACGATGTCGACGATGGGTTTTGCTGCCAGGCCGGGGACGGCCGTGGAGCCGATGTGCTCGACGACCGGAGCGTCCGCGCCGGAGCCGGGGAGGGCCTCCAGGATGCGTCGCCGGTGGTCCGCGAAGACCGCAGCCCACGCGGTGTCGGCGGGGTGCAGGGTCACGGTGACCGGTTCCGGGCCGCCGATGATCTCGACGGTCGTGACGTCCGGGCGGGTGTGGTCCTCGTCGTGGTGCACCCGGACATGATCGCAGCCCGTGGTCGTGGTCGCCGGCGCGGTCGCGGTCGCCGTCGTCGGTCGCGTCAGAGCTTCGCGGGGAACGCCGATCCGCGGCCGATGACGGTGAGGAGCGCCGCGACCGCCCCGAACACGATCATCACCACGGCGAGCACCAGCCCGTCGAAGGCCGTCAGCAGGGCGGCCCCGAACAGGCCGGCCGCGAAGATCGCGATGTTGAACGCGACCGGCAGGAACGCGCTCGCGACGTCGGCGTCCTCGCCGCCGGCGGTCGTCAGGGCGGCCTGCAGCTGCGTGGAGGAACCGCCGAAGCCGATGCCCCACAGGCCCGCGGCCACCAGGACCGCGACCGGCGACGTGTGGCCGACGAGCAGCACCACGCCGGCCAGGACGAACAGGCCGACGCTGCCGTGCAGCAGGGGTCGGGGGTGCCGGTCGAGCAGCGCGCCCGTCACGACGACGCCGAGGATCGCGGCGATCCCGTAGACGAGCAGCACCAGCCCGGCGCTCAGGTCGGTGCCGGTCGCCCGCAGGTACGGCGAGATGTACGTGTAGATCGTGTTGTGCGCCACCATCCACGTCGCGATCACGGCGAGGATGACCGCGATGCCGCGGATCCGGAACACCTTCACGACGGACAGCTTCGCGGCGCTCGTCTGCCCCGGGGCGTCCGGCACGAACAGCGCGATCAGCGCCAGGACCACCACGCCGACCAGGCTCAGCCCGATGAACGACGACCGCCAGCCCAGGGCGTTGCCGATGAAGGACCCGAGCGGGGTGCCCAGCGCGAACCCCACCGGCGCGCCCGTCGAGACGATCGCGAGCGACACCCCGGCGAAGCGGGCCGGGCTGATCCGCCGCGCGTAGGTGGCGAACATGCCCCAGATCGTCCCCGACATCGCGCCGGCGACGAACCGGGTGACCAGTGCGACCGCGACGTTCGGGGCGAACGCGGTCAGGGTGTTCGCGACGAGGAGCACGGCGGTGGCGGCGACGATGAGCGGCTTGCGGCGGAACCCGCGGGTCAGGGCGATCGCCGGGACCGTGGCGATGACCGTCCCCATCGCGTACGCGCTGACGAACAGGCCGACCGTGCCCTCGCTCGTGCCCATGCCATCGGCGATCGCGGGCAGCAGCCCGGCCGGCATCGTCTCCATGGCGACCAGGAGGAACCCGATCGCGGCGAGCAGGGCGAGCGGGAACCAGGGCAGTCGACCGTCGTTGGCCCGGTCGGTCGTGGGGAGGTCGGAGGTCGTCGTGGTCACGGACCGACGGTAGGGGCATGGTCCGGCGGACAGGGAGGTTCGGCTGGACCCCGTTTCGCCGGAGCCTCACTGGGCGGGTGGTGGTGGGGCTTCGATGGTGGTGTCCACGAACAGAGGGAGCCCCGATGCCCGTCCGCACCAGACGCCGTCCCGCCGTGGGTCCGCACGTCGCGCTGGGTCCGCTCGCGCTGGCTCCGGTCGTCGCGCTGGTGGTGGGGGCGCTCGCCGGGTGCAGCGGCGTCGACCGCGCGGAGCCGCCTGCGTCGGCGCCGGCATCGGCGGCCGCGACTGCGACTGCGACTGCAGCTCCCACGATCACCACCCCGACGGAGGCCGACCCCGTGCACATCACCATCGAGCTCGACGGCGAGACCCTGACCGGCCGGTTGACGGACAGCGCGACGGCGCGCGCGCTGGCCGCCCGGCTGCCGGCGACGCTGACCTTCGCCGACTACGGCGGGCAGGAGCAGATCGCCCGGCTCCCCGCGCCGCTCGACACCACCGGCGCCCCGAGTACGAGCGATGCGCCGGCGGGCACCATCGCGTACTACGTGCCCGACCAGTCGATCGTCCTGTACTACACGGACGTCGGCAGCTTCCCGGGGATCGTGCCGATCGGCACCGTCGACGACTTCGGAGCGGTGCGCGACCTGCCGTCCGGCGCCGCCACCATCCGAGTGCGCGGCTGACGGGCGTCCGCCCCTTCCCGCGTCCCTGCCTCGCCTCGCGTCCCTGCCTCGCCTCGCGTCCCTTCCACCGAACAGGAACCACACCCCATGACCGGAACCAGCACCTTCCTCATCACCGGCACGACCCGCGGGATGGGCACCGACTTCGCCCGGACCGCCCTCGACGCCGGGCACCGGGTCGTGGCGACCGGACGCGACCCCGAGCGGGTCCGCGCCGTCCTCGGCGACCACGAGCGCCTGCTCGCCGTCGCGCTCGACGTGACCGACCCCGAGTCGGTCCGAGCAGCAGTCGACGCCGCGACCCACCGCTTCGGCGGCGTCGACGTCCTGGTGAACAACGCCGGGAGCTTCCAGGCCGGGTACTTCGAGGAGATCTCGACCGAGCAGTTCCGCGCGCAGATGGAGACGAACTTCTTCGGAGCGCTCGCGGTGACGCGTGCGGTGCTCCCGGTCATGCGACGGCAGCGCTCCGGGCACGTCGTCAGCATCAGCTCCAGCGCTGGCATCGTCGCCGGCGCCGGCGGGAGCGCCTACTCGGCGTCGAAGTTCGCGCTCGAGGGCTGGATGGAGGCCCTGCACGACGAGGTGGCGCCCTTCGGCATCCACACCACCGTGGTCGAGCCCGGCTTCTTCCGCACCGACCTGCTGGCCGAGGGCGACTCGACCTTCTGGGGCGACGTCGCGATCGACGACTACGCCCCGCTCTCGGCCGGGTCGAAGGAGTTCTTCCGCGGCATGCGGGGCAACCAGTCCGGCGACCCCGCGAAGCTCGCGCAGGTGCTGCTGACGCTGATCGCGATGCCCGAGCCGCCGCTGCGGTTCGCCGCCGGCGCGGACAGCGTGGCGGGGATCGTGCAGAAGGGACAACAGCTCGTCGAGCAGGCGCAGGCGTTCCCCGAGCTGTCGACGACGCTCAACCTGGATGTGTGACGACTGCCCCTTGCCACCGTCGGCTACGGGTATTAGCCTTTGAGTTACTACCCGTAGCCGAAGGAGCCACGTCATGCTCGAACACCTGGACACCGAGGGCGGCACGATCGCCTACGACCTCTCCGGAACAGGGCCGCTCGTGGTCCTCGCCCACGGCATGGGCGACAGCCGGCACTCCTACCGTTTCGTCGTACCGGAGCTCGTCGCGGCCGGCTACCGGGTGGCGAACGTCGACCTCCGCGGCTGCGGCGACTCGAGCACCGGGTGGGACGGCTACCAGCGCACCGACATCGCACGTGACCTCGTCGCCGTGGCCCGCCACCTCGGTGGCCCGGCCGTGGTCGTCGGGCAGTCCATCAGCGGGGGCGCGGCGACGATCGCCGCGGCGACCGCACCGGACCTGCTCGCGGGCATCGTCGAGCTGGCGCCGTTCACGCGCAAGCAGTCCGTCGACGTGGGCGGACTCCTGCGCAACCGCCGACACCGCGCCGGCACCGTCCAGCTCGCGCGGGTCATGACGAGCGGCAGCCTGCCCGGCTGGCTCGCGTACCTCGACATCGCGGTCCCCGCCAAGCCCTCCGACTGGGCGACGGAGCGCAGCCGGATCGAGACGACCCTGCGGCGACCGGAGCGGATGGCGGCCCTCCGCGCCATGACCCGCACGTCGCCCGCCGACGCCGGCGAGCAGCTGGGTGCCGTCCGGTGCCCCGTGCTGGTCGTCGAGGGCAGCGCCGATCCGGACTGGGCCGTGCCCCGCGCCGAGGGCGAGCGGATCCTCGCCGACCTGCCGGACGGCCTCGGCGAACTCGCCGTGATCGACGGCGCCGGCCATTACCCCCACACCGAGACGCCGGCGGCGCTCCTCGCCCTGCTGCTGCCGTTCCTCGCCCGCACGCTGCCCGTCGCAGGTCCCGTTGCCTAGGGCGGGGCTCGACCCGGCGACCGTCACCGAGGCCGCGGCGACGCTGGCCGACGAGATCGGTCTGGCCCAGCTGAGCATGAGCCTCGTCGCCGACCGCCTCGGGGTGAAGGCACCGTCGCTGTACAAGCACGTCGACGGACTCGGCGACCTCACCCGCAGGATCGCGATCCTCGGCGCGAACGAGCTCGGTGACGCGCTCCGCGACGCCATGCAGGGGCGCAGCGGTCGGAGTGCGCTCGAGGCGGCGGTGCAGACCGTGCGCCGGAGCGTCCAGGAGCACCCGGCGCGGTACCAGGCAGCCGTCGGCGTCCGGCCGACCGGTGCCGATGACCCCCTGGCGGTCGCACTCGGCCGCACCCTGGCGTCCTTCGCCGCGGCGCTCCGCGACTACCCGCTCGACCCGGCCGACGAGGTCCACGCGCTCCGGGTGCTCCGCAGCGTCCTGCACGGGTTCGCCACGATCGAGGCGTCCGGCGGGTTCCAGATGGACACCGACGTCGATGCGAGTGCAGCGTGGATGGTCGACTTCCTGGATCGCGGCTTCCGTGCCGCGACGACACGGTGACCGTCACCACGGCGGCGCGCCCGCCGAGGCCCGTCGGTCACGACCCGCTCCGTGGCGGCCTCCGGTTCCTGGCGGAGCTCGTCGCGTGGGTGGGCGTGCCGTGGGCGCTCTGGCCCCACTCGCCGGTGCTCGCGATCACCGCCGTCCTGGTCCTCGTCGTGCCGCCGGCGGTGTTCGGGACCCCGGGTGACCGCCCCGGAGGCGATCCGCCGGTCGCGGCACCGGGAGCGGTCACCATCGCGTCGGTCCTCGCGCACCTCGTCGGGGCGGTCGCTGCAGCCTGGGTCCTGTGGCCGACGGCGGTCGCGATCGTCGTCACCGCGCTGTGCGTCGCCGTCGTCGTCTCGGAACAGCCGCGGTGGCGCGCGCTGGTCGGACGCGGGCGCTGAGCCGTTCGTAGGCTGACGCCATGGCAGCAGCAGACGAGACCGGTCCGTTCTGGCACGGCACCGTGGCAGCCCTGCGGCCCGGGGAGTTCCTCTCCCCCGGTTTCCGCTCGAACTACCGCCCCGACGTCGTGATGAACCACGTCTACTTCACGGCGACCCGCGACGGAGCGGGGCTCGCGGCCGAACTCGCGGCCGAGCTCGTGCCCGGCGACCGCGAGCCGCGTGTGTACCGCGTCGAGCCGACCGGTCCCTTCGAGGACGACCCGAACGTGACCGACAAGAAGTTCCCCGGCAACCCGACCCGGTCGTACCGCAGTGCCCTCCCGCTCCGCGTGGTCGGCGAGGAGACCGGGTGGACACGGCTCACCCCGGAGGCGTTGCGCCAGTGGCGGGAACGGCTCGTCGCGCTCCCGCCCGAGGAACGCGGCGAGATCGTCAACTGACCGGCGTCAGGCCGCGATGATGTTCGGGGCGAACCGGTGTCCGAACCAGGTCGTCGGTCAGCGCAGACGATCGTCTGGCGAACCGGTAGCGTGTGCGGTGGCGGCAGCCGCCGCACACCGTCCACGAAGGGGCCGACCATGCCGCGGAGCACCGATCGGGTCCGGGCGTCTCCGATCATCCTCGCCGTGGGGATCGCTGCGCTCGCCGTCGCCCTCGCCCTGCCCGCGCCGTCACCGACCACGCCGGGTCCCGAGACGATCGACCTCGGCGCATCCGGCGCACTCGGCGCCGCACTCGGGGCACCGACCGTGACGAGTGGCGCACACCGGTTCGCGATCCGCCCACCACGGACGGTCGGCACCAGCGGAGTCGTCAGGGTGCGGTTCGCCGGGCTGGGCACCCCCGGTGCCGTCGTGGTCGTCCACTACGGCAGCCCCGGGGACGACTCCGGGAACGAGCGCGTCGCGGAGATCGAGCCGGGCAGCAGCGCCGTCGGCCCGACCGGCCGGTTCGCCTTCACGGCGGCGCTGCCCGAGCTGCCCCGTGGAGCCGACCGGGCGTCCTGGAGCGCCCGCCTGATCGACCCCGCGTCACTGGACGTCCTCGGCCGCGTCGAGGGCGTTCACCTCGTCGAGCACACCGAGCACTGACCACCGATCCACGGCCGGCACGATGAGAGGGCGCGCAGGGTGCTGGCTCCCGCCTCGTCCTGCGGTTACGTTCGCTAGACGAACGTCTGGCCAGCAGTCAGCGGCGAGACCTGACCTCGAGGAGCCCCCGTGTCGACACCCCACCGCACCCCGTCATCCCGACCCGCGTCCATCGCACTCGGGGCCGCACTGCTCCTGACCTTCGGCCTCGCCGGCTGCTCCACGGCCGGATCCGCAGCGCCATCACCCTCTCCGTCCCCCGCCGCGCAGGGCGACGCTCCCGCGACGACCGACTCGTCACCGTCGGTCGACGTGACCGTCGCCGCGACGACACTCGGCAAGGTCGTCGTCGACGGCAAGGGCATGACCGCCTACTACTTCGACGCCGACGTCAAGGACTCCGGGAAGAGCACCTGCACCGGTGGCTGCGCGACCGCGTGGCCCGCGATCGAGGCGACGACCACGACACCGAAGGTGTCCGGCATCACCGGCAAGGTCGGCACCATCACGGGCGTGGACGGCGGACGGCAGATCACGATCGACGGCCGACCGATCTACACCTTCATCGGGGACAAGAAGGCCGGTGACGTGACGGGTCAGGGCGACAAGGGCGTCTGGTACGTCGTGAACCCGGACGGCTCCGAGCAGAAGAAGTAGGCGGGGCACCCCGGCGGGACGGCAGGGATGCCACGCCCGCCGGGGTCAGTCCTCGGGCTCGGCCGGGTGCCCGCCCACGCGCACGGGCTCCACCTGCTCGAGCAACGCGTGCACACCCGGCAGACCGAGCCCGGTGAACAGCGCCGCCCACAGGTCCCGGAGCTGCCCCTCGGTGTCCCGCGTCAGCCGGGCGCTCGTCCGGGCCCACATCACCCCGAAGGTCGACGTCAGCACGAGGTCCGCCGCACGTGCCCACTCGGGGTCGGTGGCCGGTCCGGTGCCACCGCTCGAAGCCGACAGGTGCCGACGGACGTAGTCGTCCCACGTGAAGACCCGTGGAATCACCTCCCCCGCACCGCGGAGTTCGTGACTCAGGCGGATCGCCCCGGCAGCCACCGGACACCGTATGGCGTCGGAACAGGCGGACGTGAGCATGACGAGCAGGTGTTCGAGCCCCTCAGGCTGCCGGATCAGCGAGTCGATCGCCGCCCAGCGCGCCTGCTGCCGCTCGATGACCGCGAAGGCGAGTTCGTGCTTGGACGAGAACACGTGGTAGCCGATCGCCGACTTCGGGCGGTCCATCGCGGCGGCGACCCGTGCGAACGAGGTCCCCGCGTAGCCGTGGCTCGCGAACACCGCCGCCGCAGCCTCGATGATCTGCTCGCGGGTCCGGGTCTTCGCCTGCTGCCGCTGGTTCATCGCACTCCTCGGTCGGGTCTTGGTTCATCATACGAACGTCTGACCAGGAGTCGGCAGCGGTCCCACCGGGCGCAATGCCTCTGATCCCCTCAGCTTCAGGATTTCGCTAGACGATCGTCTGGCGCGTTGTTAGCGTTCACGCACACCGGGCCACCCTGGCCCGTCCCCCCACGAAGCGAGGAGTCCCCATGCGTTCGACCCCGTCCACCCACCGCTCCCCGTCGGTCCGCCGACTGACCGTGCTCGCGACGTGCGTCACCCTCGGCGGTGCGCTCGCCGCCGGCGTCCTGGTCCCCGCGCAGGCCGGAGCCGCCACGATCTCCCACACGGCGCACGCCACACCCACCTCGACCCGGGCTGCGGCCGTGGCGTTCACCGCGAAGACCCACGGCGGGCCCGACCGGAAGAGCTTCACCGGCATCACCTTCGCCGGGACCGGGAAGCCCGGGACCCTGGTCATCGTCTACTACGACGCACCGGGCAAGCCGCGGGGCCTGTTCAACAAGCACATCGCCGAGGTCACCTCGGGCGACGACGTCGTCAGCGCCAGCGGCCACTACCGCTTCACCGCAGCGTTCCCGGACCTGCCGCGCGGCACCACGACACTGCACTGGCACGCCCGTCTCAGCGACCCGGACACCCTGTCGGTGATCGGACGCGTCAACGGCACCCGCACGCTCGGCTGACCCGTGACCCGCCACGCGCAACCGGCGCTCGTCCGCTCCCTGGCCGTCGCGGTGTCACTTGCCGCCGTCGTCGGGGCCACCCTCACCGGGGCTCCGTCGGCCTCGGCCACCACGAACAACCCCGACCGGGTCGCAGCGCCGATCATCGCCGGCACCGAGGTCGGTGTCCCCGGCGGGTCCTGCACGGTCGGTGCCGTGCTGTCCGCCAAGGGCTTCCGGAGCCAGCGCAAGCAGTACCAGCGAGCGACCCGTTGGGTGGTGCTCGCGAAGCACTGCGCGCCGCTGCAGGCACCCGTGCAGCTCGCCGGCGCGACCGTCGGCAACGTGGTCTGGCAGTCCGCGGACTCGGACCTCGAACTCGCCGTCGTCCCGCCCCTGGCGTGCACCCGGGCGCGGACGGCGACCGGGTCGTGCGACCGATCGGTCGCGACCTGGACACCCCGGGCATCGGGTCGTGTGTTCAACCGGGTGGACGGGGGCCTGGTACGCGCCGCCGTCACCGGCATCGGCAAGCCAGATGCCGATCCCTTCTGCACCAGCGGGGCGGCGAGCGGGCTGCACTGCTCCTGGACGGCCACACGCGTGCCGGCAGGGAGCCATCCCGGCGTGCAGCACCTCGCCGCCGCCAGCGCCGGCGCTGGCATCGAGCCGGGCGACGCCGGCGGACCGGTGATGAGCGCCACGAACCGGTTGTACGGGATCATCTCGAGCAGCACGACGAGCACTACGGGTTCGACGGTGCTGCTCTACACGCCCGCCCGGCAGGTCCTCACCGAGCTGTTCCGGTACCGGCTGGCCCCGGCGTCCTGAGCCGCTGGGTGGGCGACTGAGCGCTGCCTCATGACCCGGACACGCCCCGGCCACCTCGCCGCCACACCGCCGACGACCCGCGCCGCGATCCTGCGGGGAGCCGGACGCCACCACGTCCGGCTCCCCCCGACCCCCGGGTCCTGATCAGATCGAGGTTGCCCCGTGTCCCCGCTCCGCCGCTCCCCACTCACCCACTCCCCACGCACCCGTTCGCCGCGCACCACCCGCGTCGCAGCGACCGCCCTCGCCGGCTTGGCCGTCGTCGCCTCCGCCGCGTTCTCCGTCACGGCAGCCCACGCCGACGACGCCCTGCAGCCGGCGCTCACCGCCGCCGACCACCCGATCACCGACGTCCCCGGGCTGGTCAACGGCCGTGAACTCGCCGCGGTCCACGGACGGTCGGGGCAGACCGTGAACGCCCCGCGCCTGATCCGCTCCGAGTCTCTCGACAAGATCACCCCCGCCGGGGCCACGACCCTGGCCGACGAGTACCACGTCGACCTCGTCGTCGACCTGCGCACCCCGTCCCAGATCGCCGCGAAGCCGGACGTCGCGATCCCGGGTGCACGCCACGTCGACATCTCGATGTTCGGCGCCGACGGCGACTACAGCGACGACACCGCGATGTACCACGACCTGGTCGACAAGGGCCGGGTCGACCAGGCGACATCCGGGTCGATGATCACCGCGTACCGCCGCGTGCTGCGGATCCTCGCCACGCACACCAGCGGCACGGTCCTGATCCACTGCTCCCACGGCATGGACCGCACCGGCACCGTCGTGGACCTACTCGACCGGGTCCTCGGCGTGGACAGCGCGGACATCCTGCACGACTACCTGCTCTCGAACACGCAGCTCGGGGTGACCTGGGCGACCCCGCAGCTGCTGCAGGGCACCTTCGAGCAGGACATCGCGACCGAGTACGGCGGCATGGGCTCGTACCTGACCGACACGATCGGCGTGACCAAGCACGAGGCTGCCGCCCTGCGCGAGCGTTTCCTGGTGTCGAACGACCCCACCGTGTCCTCGATCACGGTCGCCGGCGTGCGTGTCCACCTGCCTGCCGCTGCCTCGTCGCACGGTGCGACCGTGACCGCTCCGGTCCGGACGCTGCGCGCTGCGGACGTCCACGTGCACACGACGAACCCGAACGCGGCCGCCGCTGTGCACGTGTCCGGCCGGACGGCACGCATCACGGTCACCGCCCAGGACGGCACCACGAAGGAGGAGTACCGCCTGACGCTCCGTCGCCCGGCGACGGAGCGCTAGCCCGGCACCCACGCCGACCGCCCGCGGCCAGCGCCGGGCGGCCGGCGTGACCAACTGTTCACCACCACCGTCGCCCGGTCCGGGCGTCCCTCCGGCTACCGTGACACTCGTGCAGTCCTCCAGACAACGGCGCCCGCGGTGACCGGACACCCCACCGTCCCGACCATCCACGACGTCGCCGCCCTGGCCGGTGTGTCGAAGTCGGTCGTCTCCCGCGCCCTCGCCGGCGCGTACGGCGTGGCTCCGTCAACGACCGAACGGGTCAAGCGGGCCGCGCTCGACCTCGGCTACGTCGCGAACGCGAACGCCCGCGGCATGTCGGCACACCGCACGCACACGCTCGGGGTGTTCGTCCGCGACGCCTCCACCCCCTTCTACGGACACCTGCTGACCGCGTTCCAGCTGCAGGCCGCGGCGCGCGGGTACCGCGTCGTCACCGCCACGGGTGCGGGGTCGTTCCCGGTCAGCGAGGAACGCCGGGCGCTCGAGACCCTGGTCTCCCTGCGCGTCGAGGGGCTCATCGTCTGCAGCGGCGCCCTGCCGATCGCCGACGTGCTGCCGTTCGCCCGACGCATCCCGACGGTGGTCTCCGGGCGCCCCGAGACGAACGATGCGGTGAGCAGCGCGTACTGCGACGAGCGCGGCGGCGGACGCGGGCTCGCCGACCACGTCGCCGACCTCGGACACCGACGCGTCGCCGTGCTGACGGTCACACCGTCCGGGTCACTGACGCAGTCGGCACGCACCGACGCGATGGTGCGCCGCCTGCGTGCACGCGGCGCCGAGGTGCTCCGGATCCGCTCCGAGGACCACGGAGCAGACCCCGAGGACCTCGACTCGTTCGTCGAGCAGGTCCTGCGGGCCGGAGGTGTCACGGCGATCATGGCACCGAGCGACCGCTGGGCCGTCGGTGTGCTCGAGTCGATGCGCCGCCGCGGCCTCCGCGCACCGGACGACCTGTCGGTCACGGGCTACGACGGGGTCGCCCCACTCGCCACCGAGCTGCTCGGCATCACCTCGTGGCGACAGCCGCTCGGCCTGATCGGTCGTCTGTCCGTCGACGACGTGGTCGACCAGATCGACGGCCGCTCGACGGGCGTGACCCACAACGCGGTCGACGGCAGCCTGGTACCGGGCCGGACCGCCGCCCGGGTCTGACCCCCTGGCAGAACGCACCCCTGGCCCGCCCGGCCCGCTCCCCAGCCGCGACGTTCGGTCGTTCGAGAGTCCGAGTGACGATGTGGTCGGCGAACACGGTCAGCACGCGGGGAGCGTGACGCTGGCGACGGCACCCCCGGAGGGGACGTTGCGGAGGTCCGCCGTCCCGTTGGCACGTTCGGCGATGCCTCGTACGAGGGAGAGCCCGAGTCCGCTCCCGCCGAGGACGGCACGCCGTGCACTGTCCGCCCGGGTGAAGCGGTCGAAGGCCTGTGGGAGGAAGTCGTCCCGGACGCCGGGTCCGTCATCGACGACGCGCAGCTCGAGCCGCCCGTCGGCGAACTGCTCGAGCGTGACCCGGATCACGCCGCCGTCCTCCCCCGCTGCGATCGCGTTCGCCACGAGGTTGTCGACGACCCGGGCGAACGCCGCGGGCTCGATCCCGTAGTGCTCGTCCGGCGCAGTCAGGCGGACGGCGAAGTCGATGTCGCGCAGACCGACGGACGAGACGGCGCGAGCACGGTCGATCGATCCCATGAGTTCCGTGACGAGCGCAGCGACCGGAGTCGACGGAACGGCGCCGCCTTCACCCAGTCGACTGAGTTCGAGCAGGGCGTTCGCCAGCGCGACCAACCGGGCGGCATCGCTCTCGGCTGCGCGTAGCGCACGTTCGAGGGCCACGGCATCGCCGGACGAGCGATGCGCGAGTTCGAGCCGCGCGGTCAGTGCCGCCAGCGGCGTGCGGAGTTCGTGGCTCGCGTCGGAGACCATCCGCCGCTCACGCTCGGTGTTCTCGCGCTGCCGGTCGATGAAGGTGTTGAGGGTCCGGGCGAGTGCCGCGAGTTCGTCGTCGGACGCCCCGACGGGCAGGTGTCCACCACCGTTCCCGGCACTGAGGTGCTCGGCGATCCGGCGCATCCGCCCCACCGGGCGGAGGGCGAGCGTCGACAGCAACCACGCCGTCGCGGCGAAGGCGAGCAGCGCCAAGACCGTGCCGACGACCAGTGACCGGTCCACCCGCGCCACCGTCTCCTCTCCGGCCCGACCGTCGTGCGCGGCCCAGACGACGAACGACCCGGCGGCGTTCCGCACCGGCACACCGACGACCGTCACGACCCGGTGTGCGGTGTGGAGTCTCAGCGTGTCGCCGTCGTCCGGTACCGTCGAGGGCAGCGCCGCACGGACGTCGCGCGGCAGGGAGTCCACGACCCATCCGCCGGACGACGACCGGATCCCGACCAGGACGTCCTCTGCCGGACGGTCCGGCGCCTCGTCCGGGTTGCGCCGGAGATCGGAGACGAAGGGCGCGGCGTCACCGGAGGCGAGGGACCGGTCGGTCGCGAGCGTCGCGCGTTCGATCTGCACGTGCAGGACGACCGCGACCCCGGAGAGCACGACTGCACCGACCATCAGACTCCCGAGGGTGATCCGGGCACGGATCGACAGACGGCGTAGGAACCTCACCTCGCCGACACGACCTCGAGGGCGTACCCCACGCCGCGCACCGTCCGGATCACGACGTCAGCGCCCGAGGCCTGCAGTTTCTTGCGGAGGTAGCTGACGTACTGGTCGACGATGGTCGGATCGAAGTGTTCGGGGCTCCCCCAGACCTCCTCGAGCACCTCGGTTCTGGTGCGCGTGTCAGGGGCGCCCTGGATCAGGAACCGCAGCAACGAGAACTCCTTGACGCTCAGCGGCAGGTCCCGCCCGCGCACCGACGCACGCACGGCCAGGGTGTCGAGCCGCACCGAACCGGCCTCCACGATGGTCACCCCACCCGCGGCGCGACGCCGCAGGTGCGCCCGGATCCGCGCGTTGAGCTCGGTGATCGCGAACGGCTTCGTGAGGTAGTCATCCGCCCCGGAGTCCAGCCCGAACACCCGGTCGTCGACGGCGTCCCGTGCGGTCACCAGGATCACCGGGAAGTCCTGGCCGAGCTCACGGAGCCGCCGACAGACCTCGAAGCCCGTCATCCCGGGCAGCATGACGTCGATCGCCGCCGCCTCGAACGACTGGGCCCGGGCCTGGACGAGTGCGGCGATGCCGTCGGTCACGACCGTGACCACGTGTCCTTCACCGGTCAGGCCGCGCTCGACGAGGGCACCCATCTCCGGGTCGTCCTCCACCACCAGGATGTTCGCCATCTCAGACGACCCCGCTCGTGCCGAGCAGGGACCCGATGACGAAGGTCGCCGCGAGGGCCAGGGCTCCACCGACGACCACCCGGGCGGTGGCGCGGCGCAGCGAGCCTCCGCCGATGCGGGCTCCCGTGGCTCCGGTCAGGGCCAGCGCGAGGAGGACGACGACGAACGTCGCGGGCACCCGGATCGCCTCCGGGAAGAGGAGGATCGCCAGGAGCGGAAGGAGCGCGCCGATCGAGAACGCTGCGGCGGATGCGAACGCGGCGTGCCACGGGCTGACCACCTCGTCCTCGTCGATCCCGAGTTCGGTGGTGAGGTGTGCGGCGAGGGCGTCGCGCTCGGTCAGTTCCGAAGCCACCTGTTCGGCCGTTGCTCGTCGGAGACCGCGGGCCTGCCAGAGCTGCGTGAGCTCCTCGAGCTCGGCGGCCGGGTCGTCGGCCAGTTCGCGGCGTTCCTGCTCGATGAGGGACTGCTGGCTGTCCTTCTGGCTGCTCACCGACACGTACTCGCCGAGCGCCATCGACACCGCGCCGCCGACGAGGGCCGCGATGCCGGCCGTCGCGATCGCCGGCACGGACGACGAGGCACCGGCGACGCCGACGACGATGGAGGCCGTCGACACGATCCCGTCGTTCGCGCCGAGGACTCCGGCGCGCAGCCAGTTCAGACGTGCCGCGAGGTCGCCGGTGTGCGCTTCTCCGGCGTGCGGCTCCGCGGTGCTCATGGTCTCAGCGAACCATGTCCGGGACGCCCTGTTCGTGTGAGGTTTCGAACGATCCGAGCCGCCAGATCCTGTTGTCTGGTCGAACCGCGCCTGCACCGTCGGGCGCTCGACGTGAAAGGCCGTCATGGACTGGCAGTTCGGCGGGATACCGCTCCACCCCCTCTTCGTCCACCTGACCTCGGTCGCCGTCCCGGTCGCGGCGTTGACCGCGATCGTGGTCGCGGTGTGGCCCGCGGCACGACGGTGGCTCGCAGTCGGCGCACCGATCATCGGCCTCATCGCCCTCGTCTCGGTCCCCCTGGCGACGTCCTCGGGTGAGTGGCTCGAGCACCGAGAGCGCGAGAGCGCACTGCTCGAACGGCACACCGAACTCGCCGACGGCCTGCTGCCGTGGTCGATCGCGGTCTTCGCGCTCCTGCTGCTGTGGTGGGCCTGGCACAGGTTCGCGTCCGACCGGGTGACGAGCGGCGGGGCGCTGCGCGCGGTCGCGGTCGTGGGTCCCGTGCTGCTGCTCGCCGCCGGCGTCGTGTCGATGATCGAGGTCATCGTCATCGGACACGCGGGCGCCGCGTCCGTCTGGAAGGGCTGACCGCACGGACAGCGACGGCACCTGCTCGGCGCCGCCGACACCCATCGTTCACCGTCCCGTCACGGACCGACGGGTGAGATCCGGATCCGTCCGGTCGATCATGGGGAACGTTCCCGACCATCGGGAACGTTCCCCATCGACCGACCACGGACGGACTCATGCCCCAGAACGTCACCGCCAAGCTGCCGCGCGACCCGAGCGACCCCTACCGCCACGGCATCTACCTGCGCCCGGACGCCCGCACCTGCCGGGCCGTCACGGTCGTCACCGACCAGCTCCGCGCGCAGTACGGCCTGCTGTCGGCCGGCGCCTTCCCGCCGCACGCCACACTCGTCGGCAGCCAGCCGTTCGGTAGCAACGAGGACCAGGTCGTCGCGGCCGTCACGGCACTGCTCGACGGCCGGCCGGCGTTCGACGTCCACAACGCCGGCGTCCGTGAACAGGGCATCGGGTTCGTCTACGACGTCGCGACCCGACCGGACGGCTCGCACAACGACGACTTCGTCCGGCTCGCCGCCGACATCGAGGCCGTGGTCGCACCGTTCCGGCAGCCGATGCAGGTCCCGCTGGCGAACGACTACGACCCGGAGCAGTACCGCGCGCACCTCTCCCTCGCCTCGCACGACCTGTACGGCCGGCCGGACCTGCACGACGAGGTCGGTGCGTTCATCCGCGAGCTCGACGTCGACGTGCCGACCGGGTTCCGCGGCGACACCGTCGTGCTCTACCGCACCGCGAGCCCGGACTGGTCCGGTCGCTGGTGGCAGACGATGACCTGGGAGCACGTCCACACCTGGAAGCTCGCCTGACCGTGGCCGCGACCCTCCGCGACGTCGCCGAGCGGTGTGCCATCTCGCGATCACTCGTGTCACTCGCCCTGCGGGGCGACGACGGTGTGTCCCGGCCACGTCGGGAACTCGCGGTGCGGACGGCGGACGAGCTGGGCCTCCCGGTCGGTTCGCTCGCCCGGCGACGCGCGCAGGGCGCGCCGCTCGTCCTCGGGGTGGTCGTCACCGAAGCCGCGAACCCGTTCCACGACGAAGCACTCCGGAGCGCACGCGCGACCGCGCAGACCCTGGGGTTCGCGCTCCGGGTCGTGGACGGGTTCCGTGACCCTGCCCGGTTGGCCGACGGCCTGGAGGCCCTGCACGCCTCCCACGGATCGGCCGACGGTGTCCTCGGGGTCGCGGTCCTGAGCAGTCGGCTCGCCCCGGCACGGCTCGCTGCGGTCGCGCGCGACCTGCCGGTCGCGGTCCTCGGGTCGAGCGGGTCGGCGCTCGCCGGCCTCGGACTCGACACCGTGCGCGCCGACGAGGAGGCGGGCGTGCGCGCGCTGGTGCTCCACCTCGCTGCACTCGGGCACCGGCGCACGTGCTTCGTGGCGGAGTCCGACCACCCCTCGACGACCCGTCGTGCGGTCGCGCACGCCGCGGTCGCCGCGCAGCTCGGCAAGCCCGGCGACCACCGCGTCGACGACGTCGAGGCCCTGGCGGCGGACCCGGCGCGGATCGCCCGGCACCTGGGTGACGGGGTGACGGCGTTCGTCGCGACCAACGACGCGACCGCGGTTCGGCTCGTGGCGATCGCCGACGGCGCGGGGCTCGCGCTCCCCCGGATGGCGGCGGTGACCGGGTTCGACGGCACCGGTCTCGGCGAACGGCTCGACCTGACGAGTGTCGACCAGCCGCGCGTCCGGATGGGCGCGCGGGCGGTCGAGCTCGTGGTCGAGCGGCTCCGGGGCCGTCGCGGCGACCGGCACGAGGTGCTCCCGACACGCCTGCTGCCGCGTGGGTCCACCGCGCAGGCGGTCGCCGGGCACGCGCTCGGCTGACCGCTCGCGACGCCCGCGTCGAACCGGTCGGCGGCCCGGTCCATGCCTCAGTCGGCGGGGCGGCTGGCGGCCCGGTCGGCGGCTCAGTCGGTGGCGGTCGTGGCCGACAGCTCCTGCACCCGGCGCACCAGCTCGGCGTGCGATCCCCCGGCGCCGGCGGCGACGTAGTCGTCGGCCAGGTGGGCGCGGCCGACGGCTTCGCCCCGACGGAAGCCCCGGAACCACCCGCCGGCGCGCTCGAGCACCAGTGCCCCGGCGGCGACGTCCCACGGGTGCGTGGCGAAACCCATCGTCACGTCCGACCACCCGGCGGCGACGTGCACCAGGTTGAGGGCGCCGCTGCCGAGGCTGTGGTGGTGGCGGTACCGGAGCGTCAGGTCCCGGAGCAGGTCGAACGCCGCGGCCTCGCCGAGCAGGTCGAGGTCCTGCTGCACGGGGAAGCTCGTCAGCACCGTCGCGGCGTCGGCGGGCCCCGACGACGAGTGCATCGGCGCACCGTCGAGCCAGGCGCCGACGTCGTCCGCCGCGAACACGTGGTCGGCGACCGGGTCGAAGACCACGCCGGCGACGACCGCGCCGTCGACCTCGGCCGCGATCGAGATGCACCAGTACGCGAGTCCGCGGGCGAAGTTCGCGGTGCCGTCGATCGGGTCCACGATCCACCGCACCACGGGGACCGCGGTGCTGCCGACGCCCCCGGCGGTGCCGGCGGTGTCGATGCCACCGGCGGCGCCGGCAGTGCCGGAGCCGCCGGTGGTGCCGCCTTCTTCGCCGAGCACGACCGAGCCCGGCACGGCGGCGGTGAGCACCGCCGTGATCGCCTCTTCCGCCGCGCGGTCGTGCAGGGTCACCACGTCGTGCGCATCGCGCTTCGTGCTGATCGTCATCGGGGCGCGGAACACGGCGAGCAGGTCGGGCGCGACGGTGCGCGCGGCCTCCTCGGCGATCGCCCGGAGTGTCTGGGGAGCAGGAACGGTTCGCATGGTCTCCGGTTCTACGACGTCGAGGCCCCTGGACGGCGAACCACGCCGGTCGACGGGCCGAACCCGAGGTGAACGCGGGGCGTGCAGCGGTGAACGTCGGCACCCGATCGGCGGAGGGGTTGAACGCGGCGTGAACGGGTGACGGCGGGTGGTCGACGTGCCTTGACCGGTCTCCGACCCCCGCCGCACAGTGGAGTCGTTCCCGGTTAGGGAACGTTCCCTACTCGGAGGAGTCCGCCCCATGACGGTCCCCGTCAGGTCCGGCCTGGTCGCCGGTCCCCCGCGTACCGCAGGGTCGCCGCGGTCACCGCAGTCGCCGCGTCCACCCCGGGCGACCGGGACGACGCGGTCCTCGTTGCGCTCGGACCGACGGCTCGGTCTGGTGCTCCTCGCACCGGCGCTGCTCGCGTTCGCGGTCTTCGTCTTCTACCCGCTCGGCCGCGTCCTGGTCCTCAGCACCCAGGGCACCGACATCTTCGGTCAGCCGGCGGGCTCGGTGGGGCTGCAGAACTACGTCCGCACGTTCACCGACCCCGCGTTCGGACGGACGATGCTGACCACCGCGGTCTTCTGCGTCGGCGTGGTCGTCGGCCGCATCGTGTTCGGTCTGCTCGTGGTGATCCCCCTGACCGTGAAGCTCCGCGGCCTGCCGGTCTTCCGCGCACTCCTGACGGCACCCATGGTCGTGTCCGTGTCAGCGGGGTCCGTCGCGTTCGCGGCGATGCTCGCACCCGGCAACGGGCTGCTGAACACGGTGATCACCCAGTTCGGCGGCGCGCCCGTGCCGTTCCTGACGAGCACGCAGTGGGCCCTGGCGAGCGTCATCGTCGTGACGATCTGGGGGTCGCTCGGGTTCACCGTGCTGCTCCTGCTCGGAGCGTTCGGCGCCATCGACCAGGACGTCATCGAGGCGGCGCACCTGGACGGCGCCGGGCCCGTGCGGACACTCTGGTCGATCTCGTTGCCGCTGGTCACGCCGACGCTCTTCTTCGTCGTCGTGACCGGAACCGTCGAGGCACTCACGACCTTCGGGCAGATCCAGATCCTCACGGGCGGCGGTCCGGCCGACTCGTCGAAGACCCTCGTCTACGCGATCTACCAGCAGGCGTTCGGGTCCGGCAGCGCGAACTTCGGCCTCGCCGCCGCGCTCGGGGTCGTGCTGTTCCTGCTGGTCCTCGGGCTGTCGCTGGTGCAGTTCGGCGTGCTCGAGAAGCGGGTGAACTACTGATGCGCCCCGTCACCGCACGCCGGCTCCGGAGCGTCTTCGTCTACGCCTGGCTCATCATCGCGGTCGTCGTCGTCTGCTTCCCGCTCTACTACGTGTTCGAGGGCGCGCTCACCCCGACCCGGTACCTGGACCAGGGCCTCGCCGGTCTGGTGCCGATCCACCTGACGCTCGACAACATCGTCCGCGCCACGCAGGTCGTCCCGCTCGGGCAGCAGTTCCTGAACAGCGTCGCCGTCACCCTCGCCCAGACGGTGCTGCAGGTCGTGATCGGCATCATCACCGCCTACGCCCTGGTGTTCTGTCGACTCCGGGGCACCCGTGCCCTGTTCCTCGTCCTGCTCGCCAGCATGATGATCCCCGGCGAGACGACCCTGATCGCGAACTACCTGACCGTCTCGTCGTGGCACCTCATCGACACGCTCCTGGTCGTCTTCCTGCCGTTCGTGGCCTCGGCACTGACGATCTTCCTGTTCCGCCAGGCGTTCCTGAGCTTCCCGGACGAGCTGCGCGAAGCCGCGGTACTCGACGGCGCCGGACACTTCCGGTTCATCCGGTCCATGCTCCTGCCGCTCACCCGCCCGACGCTCGTCTCGGTCACCCTGGTGAGCGCGACGGCCGCCTGGAACGGGTTCTTCTGGCCGCTCCTCGTCACCAACTCGCCGGAGCACCGCACCGTGCAGGTCGGCATCGCCCAGCTGTCCGACGCCGAGGCCGCCGACATCGGCGTGGTCCTCGCCGGCGCCGCCATGGTGACCCTCCCCGTCCTGGTCCTCGTCCTCGTCGCCCAGCGGTTCCTCGCCGGCGGTCTCACCGCCGGGGCGCTCAAGTGACGACACGCTCGACCCCCTCCCCGACCCCCGCCCGCCCCACACCCGAAGGACGCACCATGCCCGCACGTCGTTCCACCGCCCTCACCGCACTCGCCACCGGGGCCGTCGCGGTCCTCGCCCTGACCGGGTGCTCCACGTCGAGCTCCGCGTCGGACATCTCCGGCCCCGTCACCGTCGACTTCTGGCACGCCATGTCCGGGCCGCCCGCGACCGAGCTCGACGCGCTCGTCGCCCGCTTCAACAAGGAGAACGACCAGCACATCACCGTGAAGTCGTCGTTCCAGGGCGACTACGCGGCCGTCCAGACGAAGTACACGGCGGCGGTGCAGTCCGGCTCGACGCCGGACCTGCTCATGATGAACGACGTGTCGACCGGCTTCATGATCGACTCCGGCCAGACGGTGTCCCCCGCGAAGATCAGCGGATCGACATCGGGCACCGACACGATCGCCCCGGCCGCCGCGACCTACTACAGCGACGGCAAGTCACTCGCGGCGATGCCGTTCTCGGTCTCGATGCCCGTGCTCTACCTGAACAAGGCACTCGTCGCGAAGGCCGGCCTCGACGCCACGAAGCCGCCGAAGACGCTGGCGCAGGTCGCGACCTGGGCCGAGAAGATCCACGCCGCGACCGGTGGCTACGGCATGAGCATGAACATGGGCGACTCGTGGATGCTCGAGGAGCTCAGCGCCTCGGGCGGCCAGCCCTTCTGCACGCCGGACAACGGGCGGAAGGGCAAGCCGGTCACCGGTGTCTCGCTCACCTCGGACACCCAGGTGCAGTTCATGACCACGCTGCAGAAGCTCTACCAGGACGGCGCTGCCCTGAACCCCGGCACCGACTCGACCGTGCAGAACTCGGCGTTCTCGAGCAACAAGGTCGGGATGCTGCTGACCTCGTCCGGTGCCTACACGACGGTCGACCCGGACGGCTCGAAGTCCGTCGTCGCCCGGTTCCCCACCACGTCGGCCTCCGACGACGCCGGGCAGGTCATCGGCGGCAACGCGCTGTGGATCTCCGGCAAGGGCCACTCGTCCGCCGAGCAGCAGGCGTCGTACACGTTCGCCAAGTGGCTCCAGACGCCGGACGTGCAGGCCGAGTGGGCGAAGGCGACCGGCTACGTCGCGATGAACACCGACGCCCAGGACACCACCGTGGGCAAGCGCTCCCTGTCCGACCCGAACATCGCCACGATGTACCAGCAGCTCGCCGACGACCCCACGAGCGTCGCCGCTGCTGGCTGCATCACCGGCGCGTTCCCGACGGTGCGCGCCACCGTCATCGGCGCCTTCAACCGGATCGTCGAGGGTGCCGACGTCGAGTCGACCATGACGGATGCGGAGCAGCAGGCCGGCAAGCAGATCGAGTCCTACAACGAGGCCGCTGGCAAGTGACCCACTCCGAGTGCACGCCCCGTCGAGGCTGACCAAGGGTTCATGGAGCACGACCGTCGTTCGCCATACGGTTGTCTGACGAAGCGGGCAGGCAGCCCGTGCGACGATCGGAGCCCTGTGGTGTCTGCTGCGAACGGCCGGCCCGGCTACGGGACTCCGGAACCCCTGCGCATCGTGTTCTCGTTCCCACGGGGGCGGGGACACCTCGCGCCGATGCTGCCGCTCGCACGCGCGGCCAGCGCTGCCGGACACCGGACCGCACTGAGTGGCGCGCGCGAGGCCGTCCTCGAACAGACCGGGTTCTCGCACCGGCAGCCGCGGGACGTGGAGCTGCCGGCGAGCAGGCCGGGCACCGGCACCCTGACCCCGATCGACCCGAGCACGGTGCTCACCCGCGTTCCCCAGGTGTTCCTGGGGGACGCGGCCGCCGGGGCCGTCGTCGACGTCGGACGGCTGGTCACTCGGTGGACGGCCGACCTCGTGGTCTGCGGGGAGTTCGACTTCGGCGCGATGACCGCCGCCGAACGAGCCGGGGTGCCGTGCGTGGTGGTCCTGGCCTTCGCCTCGGCCGGTGGGACCTGGCGCGACGCGGTGCGAGCGCCGCTCGAGGCGCTCCGCCGACGCGCGGGACTCGGACCCGACCCGCAGCAACACATGCTCGGCGGCGCGCTCACCGTCATCCCGTTCCCGGCGTCGATGCGATCCGGGCAGGAGCTGCATGGTCCGGTCATCCGGATGCGACCGGACCCCTGGTCGTCACCACCGTCGGACGCCGCCGCGTGGTTGGCCGCCGGCGACGGACCTCGCGTCTACGTCACGCTCGGCACCGAGTTCAACACGAAGTCAGGCGACCTGTTCGCTCGGCTCATCGACGCCCTCGCCGCCCTGCCGGCACGGATCCTCGTGACGACCGGACCCTGGGTCGACCCGACGACCTTCCCGGTGCCGGCGGGGCCGGGAGCGATCCGGATCGAGCAGTACGTCCCGCAGGACTCGGTGCTCGGGCTCGTGGACCTCGTGGTGAACCACGGCGGGTCCGGATCGGTGACCGGGGCACTCGCGCACGGGGTGCCCCTGCTGGTCCTGCCGCTCGGTGCGGACCAGTTGCCGAACGGCGGCTGCGTCGAGGCCCTGGGCGCCGGACTCGTCCTCGACGCCGCGACGGCGACCCCGGCGGACATCCGCACCACTGCGTCGCAGCTCCTGACCGAGCCGTCGTTCCGCGTCGCAGCCGGACGGGTCCGGACCGAGATCGTGACAGGTGACCCCCCGGCCGTCGTCCTGGCCGCCGTCGAGCGCCTGGTCGGCTGGACGCCCGCCCCGCGGTGAGGAGCGCAGGTCCCGCCACACCACGGCGGCGCGGCTGTCCGACGGTCAGCTCGTTGGTGAGCGAGGGTCTGTCGGCGCCTGCGGCGGTGGGCGAGTTCGGCGCGAGTTCCCAACCTGCATCGCTACCGCTGTCCGGCCGCGCATGTCCCTCCTCCGCGGCCGTCGGTATGCCTGCGGCGCCGAGCTCATAGCTGAACAGCCGATGCAGGACCGCGAAGCGGCCATCGAGGCACCTCGCCGCTCACGTCTCGGATCGTCAGCAGGTTTCCTAGGGGGCAAGGTTGCGCTTCTCGAGCCAGTTCTCGGTGACGGTCATCTTGACCTGGCCGCCGATGCTGTCCTCTGTGGCGTCGAATCCGTGCCAAGCGAAGGGGACCTGCACGATCGTCGCGTCGGCGCCCGCTTGTTTCGCCTGTTTCATCACCTCGTCGTTGCCCTTGGCGGGGATGAAGTCATCTCTTTCGGGCTGCAGGACGAGAGTCGCCGGGATCGCGGCGCTGAGGTAGGTCGAGGGCGACACTGCTCGGACGTGGTCGGGGACATCAGCAGGTGCGCCACCGAGGAAGAACCGCGTGAACTCCTGCGGGTTGAAGCTCGGCAGGGGTGAGGCGCCGTGGTCGTACGTGTAGTCGATGTTGCTCACGGGATACCCGGCCACGACGGCGTCGGGAACGGGGACCTTGCCAGCTCCGGGGCACGTGGAGGGGGCGGCACCCGCGGCGGCGGACCAGCCGAGGAGCATGGCGAGGTGGCCGCCTGCGGAGTCACCCATGACGGTCAGCTTGCCGGTGTCAGCGCCGACGTCCTTCGCCAGCTTGTCCGTCCAGGTCAGGGCGCAGGCGACGTCGGCGGGGGCTTCGTCCCATGTTGCGTGCGTGGCGTCCGCGAGCCGGTAGTCGACGTTGACGACGTACCAACCCCGATCGGCCCACCGCTGCGCGAGACTGTCGGACTCTTCCGCAGTACCGCCGTACCAGCCGCCGCCATGGATGTACATCATCACCGGCGCGCCCTTCGGGCCGCCCTTGGGTTCGTAGATGCGCGCTTGCTGGGCCTTGCCGCCAGCCGTGACGTAGGTCGTGATCTTGGTCGGGGTCACGGGCGTGTTCGTCAGCGCCAGAGTGCGGGCGAAGTTCACGGAACCGCCGTTCGCCGTCGCCGAATGCACCAGGGCTGCGGTGATGCCGGTCGAGGCGACCAGCGCCCCAAGGGCGAGAACAGAGGCGATGCCCCGGATCACGGGTCGTCGCCGTGCCCGCCAGAGGGGAACGCAGAGAAGAACAGCGATGACACTGACGATCACCAGGTGTGGCGCGAAATAGCCCCAGGCCATCGAGCCGCCGAGCGTCACGATGTTGCTCGTCGCGGGAACGAGGTTCCCGGCAGCGAGGACGACAACAAGGCCCCCCAGGACGGCGCCGACCACGGCAGCGACGGTCCGCGCCCACCGGAAACGCGCCGGACGGTCTCTGCCAGTCCGCTCGTCCTGCGGAGGTAGGGACTGGGGTGACTGCTCGTTCGTGCTCATGGTGCCCTTCATGCAAGCCGACGTGGTGAATCGAGACTACGTCTAAACATCGACGCCGTCTAGCTCTTGGGCGTTACACTCGGCGTATGAGTTCCCCTGCAATCCCGCGCGGACGCCGCGAGATGTTGAAGGCCCGCTCACGACGCGCGATCCTCGACGCGGCCATCGCGTTGGTCGCCGAGCGGGGTGGCCCCGCCTTCACCGTCGAAGAACTCGCCGAGCGTGCTGACATGTCTCGGGCGACGGTGTTCAACTACTTCCCTTCGGTGTCAGACGTCTTGGTGACGGCGAGTGTCGAGCAGTTCGAGACTGCGTGGGCGACGTTCGACGAAGTGAGTGCGGCCGCGCCAGGGACCGACGGTTCTCGTGCCGCTGTCTTTGACGAGGTGTCTCGGTCATTGCGCGCCACGAGCATGCCCGACGTGATCGTGTCCGTCGGAGCAGTCGTCGGGCGAGGCGACGAAGCGTCACCCCGGCACGAAGCCCTGCTCCGACAGGTCATGGACCGAACCTCGCTGCACCTGGCCGAGCACGTCTCCACCCGCTACCCGAGTTGGAGCCGTCTCGAAGTCGATCTGCTCGTTGGATCGCTCATGAGCGGCGTCACGGTCGCCTCGAGCCACTGGCTCCTGAACGAGGGCGGGAACCTCAGCACAGAGTCCAGGGCCACCTGGACCCGGATGCTCGACAGCGCAATCGAGGGGTCACGAACCGGCTACGGCGAGAACAACCGACCCACCTGAGCTGTCGATCCACTGCGCCGGAGCGACGACCCGACGACTCCCGGGTCAGCGCACGAGGCAGATCGTGCGGAAGTCGACGTCCGGACCGGGCCGTGTGTACGACGAGCCGCTCTCGAGCCAGTCGGCGGTCGGCGCGATCTGGTCGGGCACCAGGTCCTCTTCCGACCGCGCGTCGATGCCCTCGGACGCCCAGTACTCCCGGACTCCGTCCACGTCGCGGTTCGCACCCTCGATCACGGTGTGGTCCTCGGGCAGCAACTCGTTGCCCTGCTCGTCGGTGTACTCCCCCGGGTCGTACCAGTACATCCACCGCACCCCCTGGTGGGCGTTCGACAGCTGGCACTCCTCGCTGTACGCGCCACCGGCTCGCTCACCATCGCGGTAGGCGGACTTCCGGTCGCCGCCGAGGATCCGCACCGTGCGGTCCCCGATCCGCTCGAGCGTGGCCCGGGCGTCGCCGTCGGCGAAGTGCCGCTCGGCGGCGGTCGCGGGCTGCGCCCACTGCCGGGCGTCGGCGACCATGCTCCGCACCTGCGACGTCAGGACCAGGCCGTTCCACGGCACGGCGATGACCAGCACGACGATCGCCGCGACCACGGCGGCCAGCGAGTGCCGCGGTTCGCGCCGACGAGCCCGGACCTGCACGACGAGCACCGCCACAGGGATCCCCACGGCGAGCACGGCGCCGATGACCAGCCGCGTCAGGACGCCCCCTGCTCCGAGCCGGTCGTCCATCGACCCGAAGTCGCGCGCCAGGTACGCCCCGATCTGGACCGCCCAGCTCACGACGAGCAGCACCGGCAGCACGAGCGCGATGGCGATCGCGTTGCCCCGCCCCGTCGTCGGGCCCGTCCCCTGGTCTCGCCAGTCCTGCTGTTCCGTGCCCATGCCGGCCCCCGCCCCCGTGGTGTCCGGACCATCCTGTCAGCAGAACGCGATCGGGGCCCGAGCGACGCATCCGCCCACCCCCGAATCGGTGGTGCCGGAGCAGCCCTGGTTGCTGCCAAGATGACCGACGTGACCACGACCACGCCTCGCGCCGATCCCGACGCCGCTGCCGACGGCTTCGAAGGCGGCTGGTTCCGCATCGACGACGACCTGGAACACCTGGACGACGTGGTGTGGCGACCCGCCACGGACGCGGACGACACAGCGACCACCCCCGGCCCTGCCGCCGTCATCGTCGGTGGCGAGCCGCGCGAGCACGTCGGTTCGACGCTGCCGTTGGCGCAGCTGGCGGAGATCGACGTGGCACGTCAACGCACCGTGCGGAAGCTCTGGCTCAGCCCGATCACCATCGTGGTTTGTCTGCTCGTATTCACCGCGCTCGAGGTCTCGGGTCTGCCGTGGCGGACGGACCTCGGCAGGGAGCTCCTGGTCGGACTCGGCACGGCCCTGCCCATCGACGCAATCTGTGTCGGCGTGTGGTGGCGCATCACCCGTGACCCCTCGGGCGCAGTCGTCCGCAAGATGGGCGGACACCGGACCCGCCAGCAGTACGACCAGCAGCGCGCCGTCCTCGAACGCTGACCGCGCCGAGAGCCCTCACCGAACCGGTGCCGACACCGCGGCTGCACCCGCAGCACCCGCAGCAGGTTCCGGCTCCGACGACGGCCGCACCCCGCGCCCGGGCCGCAGCACCGCGTCCACCCGCTCGCGGTCGAGCTCGCCCTGCCACCGCGCCACCACGAGCGTCGCGACGCAGTTGCCGAGCAGGTTGACGCTCACCCGCATCGCGTCCATGATCCGGTCGGCACCGAGCAGCAGCGCGACGCCCGCGACCGGGAACAGCCCGAGGCTCGTCGCCGTCGCGGACAGCGCCAGGAACGACGATCCCGGCACCCCGGCCATGCCCTTCGACGTCAGCAGGAGCACGCCGAGTGCGGCGACCTGATGCTCGAGCGTCAGCGGCACCCCGAACGCCTGGGTCAGGAACAGCAGCGAGATCGACAGGTAGATCGCCGCTCCGTCGAGGTTGAACGAGTACCCCGTCGGCACGACGAGCCCGGCGACGCTCCGTGAGACGCCGACCTCGGTGAGCCGGGTGATCATCCGCGGCAGCACGGCCTCGGTCGACGCGGTGCCCAGGGCCAGCCCGAACTCCGCGCGGGTGTGCCAGACGAACCGCCAGATCGGCACCCCGGACAGCAGCCGCCCGCCGACGAGCAGCGCCACGATGAACACCGCCGCTGCGCCGTAGCAGGCGGCGATCAGCAGCCCGTACGACCCCAAGGTGTCGATGCCGTACTGCCCCACGACGTACGCCATCGCCCCGAACGCACCGAGCGGCGACAGACGCATCACCCAGCCCAGGATCCGGTAGACGACCTCGAGGCACAGGTCGAGGCCCCGCACGAGCGGTCGCGCACGGTCACTGCCGATGGCGGCGATCGCCGCGCCGACGAACACCGCGAAGACGAGCACCTGCAGGATGTCGTTCGTCGCGAACGCGTTCACGACGCTCGACGGGATGAGGTCGAGGATGAACGTCCCCGCGTCCGGAGCCGTGCCGCCCGCGGTCTTCGCCGCCACGGCCGAGGCGTCGAGCGACGACGGGTCGATCCGCAGGCCGGCCCCGGGGCGCACGAGGTTGCCGACCAGCAGGCCGAACACGAGCGCGCACGACGACGCGAGCAGGAAGTAGATCATCGCCTTGCCGGCGATCCGTCCCACGGAGCGCAGGTCACCGACGTGCACGATGCCCGTCACCACGACGATGAACACGAGCGGCGCGATGACCATCTCGATCAGCCGGATGAACCCCTGCCCCACCACGTTGAGCACCGGCGCGGCCGCGGGGAAGCAGACCCCGACGGCGATGCCGAGGGCCACCCCGATCGCGATCTGCACGAACAGTGAGTGGTACCAGCGAGCGGGAGCACGATCCGTGGTGATGACGTCCATGCATCCACCCCACAGGGCGCGTGTTTCGTCGACGTTGCGAGTCTGTTCCCACCTCCCGCACCGCGCGCCCACCGAAACAGCGCCGCACGCCCACCGGAACAGGGCCGCGCGCCGACCGAAACAGGGGCCGCCGTCCGGGTCAGCTGCCGCCGACGACCGTCAGGGTCGGCCGGTGCCGAGCGCCGGAGTCGTCCTGGCTCGTCAGCACACTCCACGACCGGAGGACACCGGCCGACGGACCGACCAGGGTGTGGTCGATGGGCATCGCCAGCCGCGGATCGAGCCACGTCGGCCACGTGCCGAGCGCCGCGGCGTGCACGGTGGACGCGGCGTCGCGGCAGGACCCGAGACGCCCGTCATCGAAGCTGTCGACCGATCCGTTGAAGTCCCCCGACACGACCACGTCAGCGCCGCGGCCGCACTGTTCGCCGACCCACCGCAGATCGGTCCGCCAGCCCGCCAGGCCACGCCCGATCGGTTGCGGAGCGTGCACGGCGACGATCGTCGGGATCGACGGCCCGGACACCGTCATCGTCTTCACCGGATCGACGCCGGGCGACATCGACGCGCCGGACGCGCGGTCGGCCCCGACGAGCACCGCCACCTGCGTGTCGTCACCACCCATGAACAGCCGCACTGGCCGACCGTGCTGCCCCATCGCCCGCGCCACCGCGGCGGCAGCGCGTCGGTCCCCCGCGTCGGGGAGCACGACGACGTCCGCCCGCGCGGTCAGTGCCGCACTGGCGACGCCCTCCGCACCGACGAGTCCTCCGTTGGTGTTCCACTCGAACACCCGGAGCGCACCGCGGGCACCGTCGACCGGCCGCACGTCCCATCCCCGCACGCCGAGCACCGCCGTGTTCGCCACGGCGACGACGAGCAGGAGCGCACCGAGCGACGCTGCAACCAGCCGCACGAGTCGCGTGCGTCGCAGGACGACGGCGACGAGCACCAGGGCGAGACCGGCGGCGACCAGTCCCGCGCTCACGAGGGACCGGGCCGGCAACACGGCGGCGAGCACCGGAGCCCGCCCGAAACTGAGCCACGGAGCGGCGACGAAGACGGCGCCGAGAACGGCACCGACCAGCAGCACGATCACGACCACCACGGCGGTCCGGACGGCAGCACGACGACGAGGCACCCTCGGATCATCGTGGACGGCAGCCTGCAGCCGCCGGTGAACGGCGACCTCCCGCTGAGGATCCTGCTGGATCTAGCACCCGCCGCACCCGCACCCGCAGCGGCGCCGGGGACCAGCCCACCCCGTGGGGCGTCACGACACCGGACTGGAGGCGCGACACCAGCTGGCACCGCGCCTCCCGTCCGTCACCCGCCCACGTCGCGAGCCGCACACGCGACCGCGGGCAGCTAGCTGCCGTTCGCCTCGACCACGCGCCACACGAGCATGCCGACCGTCACGAGGGTGCCGAGCACCGAGACGATGGCCGCGACGACGCCGAGCCGGCGTCCGCGACCGGGCCGCACGATCGCGACCACCGCGAGGATCGACGCGACGAACTGGAACGGCCACCCGAGCACGAACACCGACGGCCAGCAGCTGCTGTACAACCCGGTCAACGCGAGGAACAGCGCGAGGAGCGCGACCCCGAGCCGGTTCGCCCCGGCGGTCTCGGCGGTCCCGCCGTCCGGGTCGTCGTCGAGCGGGGCGCCCGGGTACGGGTTGTCGGGGCGGAGCGCCTGCAGCGCCCGGATCCGTTCGGCGTCGAGTGCACCGTCGCGGGCACGGGCCGCATCGGCCAGCGCGAGGGCGTCGTTGCCGTGCCCCGCAGCCTCGTGCTGGGCGATGGCCCACGCGAAGAGCGCACGCTGTCGGGGGTCCGAACGGGTCGCGGCATCGACCGCCCAACCGAGCGTCGTGAGGAAGAGCAGGCCCCCGAACGCGAGCAGGACCGCCCGCCCCGGCTCGTCGGGGTCCACCCGGAAGAGCACCACGCTGCACGCCACCATGCCGACGCCGAACAGGGCCGTCGCCCCGATCTGGCCGCGCCAGTAGCCGTTGCCCGAACTCGCCCCCGCGGGTGTGGTCATGCAGCGACCCTAGCCCCCGGGCTCCGCGACGCCGACACGGCTCCGGTCAGGCGGCGGGAAGGACTCCGTCGAAGGTGACACGGAGCTCACTCGGACCCCGGAGGAGCGCGTTGCGGCGGTACGGCGGCGGGTCGAGCACCAGCCTCGGGTTGACGAGCCGCCGGAACAGGGTGGCGAGGGCGATCTGGGTCTCCAACCGGGCCAGTGGGGCGCCGAAGCACGCGTGGATCCCGGCGCCGAAGCTCAGGTGGTCGTTGCCCGCGCGGTGCGGGTCGAACCGGTCCGGCTCGGGGAAGTGCCGTGGGTCGCGGTTCGCTGCAGCCCAGGCGATCCACACGGGTGCGCCCTCGGGGATGGTGATGCCTGCGACGGTGACGTCGGCGAGGGCGATGTACTTCGGGGTCACCTGCGCCGGCGGTTCGACTCGGATGAGCTCCTCGAACACCTGCGCGATGGTGTGCGGGTTGTCGCGGATCAGCTCGATGGTGTCGGGGTGGCGCAGCATGGTCAGGGTGCCGTTGGCGATCATGTTGACGGTGGTCTCGTGCCCGCCGACGAGCAGCATGATCGACGTGTTGAGCACCTCCGTCTGCGACATCGGGCCGTCGGGGCCGTGGTCGTTGACGAGTCCGGAGAGCAGATCGCCCTGCGGTGTGCCGCGCCGCGACTCGGCGAGTGCGCCGAGGTACGCAGCCAGCTCACGGCTGGCCTCGTCTGCTTCGCGCCGCTTGACCGCGGCGTCGGCGTCGTCCGTGGCCTCCGGCGGCGCGATGATGGCTGAACTCCAGGCGTGGAAGCGGGGCTCGTCCTCCGGCGGGACGCCGAGCACGTCGCAGATCATCGCGACCGGCAGCGGGTACGCGAACGACTCCACGACGTCGATCTCGGTGCGTCCGGCGAACCCGTCGATGAGGTCGTTCGTGATGGCATCGATGTCCTGTCGGAGCCCGTCGATGTAGTCGGCGGCGTGCGGCGGTCCGAAGTGGCGCATCGTCTGCCGGCGCAGGCGGTCGTGCACGGGCGGGTCCGTCATGACGAACGCCGACGTCAGCGCGGGTTCGCCCGGATCGGCACCCTCCGCGCGGTGCTTCGCCATGGGGTCGGAGCTGATCCGCGGGTCGTGCATGAGCTGCACGACCTCGTCGTACCCGGTGACGAGGAACGCGCCGTTGTCCAGCTGCTGCACCGGGTGGGTGCGCAGCTGCGCGTAGAGGGGGTTGGGGTCGTGCCGGTTGTCCTGCTCGAGCAACGTGTCCCACGTCGTCGACGCGGTGTGCGGGTTGTTCGTCATTGGGTTCTGCTCCTGTCGTCTGGCTCTGATCGGTGGTGGTGGGAGCGGTCCGCTAGCGTGCTGCGGCCACTCCGGGATCCCGTGACGGGTCGACGGTCGGGTCCTCGAGCGGGAAGGTCGCACCAGCGGCGATCTGCGCACGGTAGTACGGCAGCCACTTCGCCTGGTTGACGGCGACGGCGGCCACCAGGCGTCCGTCCCTGCCGAACGTGACGACACCGGATCGCTCGTCGAGGGACCCCTGGGCGACCTGCGCGGAGTCCGCGACGGACGGCTCTCCGACGGCCTTGAGGACGTTGCCGAACTGCATCGTCCAGAAGACCGCGGTGCTCTCGTGCGGCACGTGGCTGTCGTGCACGAGGTTCCGCGCTGCGACGTCGGCCTGGCTGACCGCGGCACCCCAGTGCTCGCTCGTCCAGGGGCCGGGGCCCGCCGACGGGTTCGGGTGCCGCGCGACGTCGCCGGCGACGAAGACGTCGTCCATCGGTTGCCCGTCGGTGTCGAGCGCCCGTTGCGCGACGTCGCACAGCACCCCACCGGCGTCCTGTGCGACACCGGACCCGGTGAGCCATTCACTGTTGGGAACGGCCCCGACAGCGACGACCGCCAGGTCGACGTCGACGGTGGAACCGTCGGTGAGTCGAGCACCGCAGAGCCGTCCGCTGTCGTCGTCGAGCAACGACACCACGCCGGTGCCGGTCCGGAGGTCCACACCGTGTTCGCGCTGGACATCCGCCATCATCCGTCCGATCGCGGTCCCGAAGACCTTCACCATCGGAGCCGGCCCGCGATCGACGACGGTGACGGGGATGCCGAGCGTGCTGCACGACGACGCGATCTCGCCGCCGGTGAACCCACCGCCGATCACCAGCACTCGACCAGGTCGGTCCTCCAACCGGGTGCGGATCCGTGCGGCGTCGTCTGCCGTCCGCAGCACGAAGACGCCGTCCAGGGCGGCCTCGGACTCGACGGGCCACGGCCGGGAGCGACGTCCGGTGGCGATCAGCAACCGGGTGTACCGGATGCGTTCCCCACCGTCGAGGACGACCTCCCGGCCCGACGTGTCCAGCGAGACCGCTGCGTGGCCCAGGCGCCAGTCGACGTCCAGGTCGGCCGCGTGCGGGAGGGTCGTCGTGGTGGTGCCGACCACGCCGGTGAGCACCTGTTTCGACAGCGGCGGGCGGTCGTAGGGCCGGTGCGGCTCGTCCCCGACGATCGTCAGCTGGCCGGTGAACCCCGCTGCGCGCACCGTCTCTGCGGCTCGGAGGCCGGCGAGCGATGCACCGACGATGACGACCGCGTCGCTGGACGTCAACGGCGCGGCACCGCGCACGGCGGGGTCGGCGTGCCGGACCGGGAGGCGCGTTCCCCCGACACGGATCGCCTGCACCGGACACGCCGCCGCGGACTCCAGGACGCGAGAGCGTTCCTCGTCGCTCGGGTTCGGGTTGTAGACCAACGCTTCCTCCCCCTCGAACCGGAACACGCCGGGTGCGAAGAAGCAGCACTGGGCGTAGCTCTGGCATTTCGTCATGTCGACTGCGATGTCCATGGAGTCCTCTCGTCGGGGTGTGGTGGTCCTCAGCGTGCGCCGATCCGGAGCGCGAGCGGTACTGCAGCGGGAGCGCCCCGACTACTGCGGACGCAGTACGTCACCCGGGCGCCGACGTGTGTGCCGTCGTGTGCTCGAGGACTCTCACCCACTCCCAGTCCGTGCCGCGCCACGCGCCTGCTCGCCGCGCCTACGCTCCGAACGTCCGGCCATCCCCCGACGGAAGCGGCACCCGTGTCCTCGTACCTGCTCTGCGCCCCGCCCGTCTACGGCCACCTCGCACCCCTCGTCGACGTGGGCCGCGCCCTCGCCGAACGCGGCCACGAGATCACCGTGCTGACGGGGTCCAAGTACCGCGACCTCGTCGTCGGCGCCGGGCTCCGGTTCGTGGCGCTGCCCGCCGACGTCGACTTCGACGACGCCGATCTGCAGGAGCGGCTCGCCGACGCCAGTGCGGCACGCGGGATCGCCGTCGTCCGCGAGGGCATCATCGCCATGTTCGTCCGCGCGATCCCGTCCCAGTACCGCGCGCTGACGGCGCTGCTGGCAGCGGGGCGCTTCGACGCGGTGCTCGGCGAGGCGACGTTCACCGGGCTCGCCCCGTACCTCGCGCTGCCGCGGGGCGACCGCCTGCCCGTGCTCGGGATCGCGACCACCCCGGTGACGCTCACCAGCGTCGACGCGGCACCCTTCGGCACTGCGCTCTCCCCGGGACGCGGGCCGGTGGCTCGCGGGCGCAACCGACTGCTCACCGCCGCGATCCACCCCGTGCTCACCCGGCCGCTGCGTCGAGCGGTGGACGCCGTGCTCGCCGAGGTGGGGGCACCACCGTCGCAGACCGGGACGTTCGACTTCGCCTACCGCTGCTTCGACACCCTGTTCCAGCTGAGCGTCGCGGAGCTCGAGTACCCGCGCCGGGAGCTCCCCGACTCGGTCCGGTTCGTCGGTCCGGTCGTGGCCCGCGCGGCTCCGACGCCCGCGGCCGACCTGCCCGCTTGGTGGGACGACCTGGACACCGACTCCCCGGTGGTGCTCGTGACCCAGGGCACGATCGACACCGTCGACCTCGGCCGGCTCATCGCGCCGACGCTCCGCGCGCTGGCGGACGAGGACGTCCTCGTCGTCGCGACCACCGGTGGCCGCCCCGTCGACCAGGTCGACCGCGCGCTCGGCACGGCACTGCCCGCCAACGCCCGGGTGGCGACCTTCCTGCCCTACGACCAGCTGCTGCCGCGGTGCAGCGTCGTCGTCACGAACGGCGGGTTCGGCGGCGTGCAGCGTGCCCTCGCACACGGCGTGCCGCTCGTGGTCGCAGGGTCGACCGAGGACAAGCCGGAGGTCGCCACCCGGGTCGCGTGGGCCGGGTGCGGGCGGAACCTGCGCTCCGGGACGCCACGGCCGGCGGCGATCCGTCGGGCCGTCCGCGAGGTCCTGACGACGCCGACCCACCGCGCCCGCAGTCGTCAGGTCGCGGCGTCGATCGCGGCCCTGCCGGACCCCGTCGACGACATCGAGGCCGGTTTGGCGGCGGCCGTCGCCGCGGACGGCGCACAGCGACGCTGACCCCGCCTGCCGGCCCACGTCGTGGGGTCGGAAGGCGACGGACGGGAGGCCCGGTGCCAGCTGGCACCGGGCCTCCCGTCCGGCTCATCCCGCGTCGTCGTGCCCGGTGCCGGTCCGCGGTGCCGGTTCCGTTGCGGACGCCGTCCGGATCCGGAGCGGCACCGTCCCGGCGACGTACCGGTCGTCGCCGGCCTCGAGCGAGCGGCCGTCCTCGGCGGTGCTGGACCGGCGCACCTGCAGGAGGGCCGCGCCGGGCCGGACCCCGAGGAGCGCGGCGTCGGCGTCGTCGGCCAGCAGCGCGTCCACGGTGGTGACGGCGGCACCGACCCGGATGCCGAACCGGTCCTCCAGGGTCGCCGACACCGACGTCTGCCCGCCCGGGATCGTCCGGATGACGGCGGCGACCCACGGCGCGTAGGCGGTGCGCTCGAGCATGACGTCCACACCGTCGAGGGAGCGCACCCGCACGACGTGCAGGACGGGCTCGTCGTGCGCGGCGTGGAACAGGCGCCGCTCGCGCACGGTGGCCGGCCGTTCCTCGACCGCCACGACCCGCCCGCCGGGCTCGTGCCCCCGGGCCCTGGCCAGCTGACCGAAGGACTCGAGCGCGCCCGCGTCGTGGCCGAGCGTCGTGGTGCGCACGCGCCAGCGGGAACCGGCACGTGCCGTCAGGACCTGCCGGTCGCGGAGCAGCTCGAGCGCGTTCCGCACGGTGCCGCGCGCGACGGCGTAGTCGGCCGCCAGGTCGTGCTCGGCCGGCAGGACACCCGTGGCGTCGAACTCACCGCGGAGCACCCGGTCGGCGAGGTCCTCGGCGATGTCCCGGAACAGTGGTCGCACCCGGTGATCCTCCCCCGCCGCGGCAGGAGCTGTCCAGGTGCGTCGGAGTCCCCGCGGGATCAACACCGGAACCACAGGGCCCAGCCGCGGCGCACCTGGACAGGTCGATCCTGACTCCACGGGACGCGTTCACCCCGCCGCCACGGCCGGGCAAGGCACGGTTCAGCGCACCTCGTTGTCATGCTGACGGGCGCTCCTCCCCCGCAGCGCCGCCCGCACTCCCACGACCTGGAAGGCCCGCGATGAGCATGAGGAAGCCCGAACACGGCGCACCCGACGTCAGCCTGGACGCCGCACCACCGCTGACCCCGGACGCGGCGTACACCGCAGCGGTCCGCCCCGGCCTGAGCCGCCGGACAGTCCTGGTCGGCGGCGCAGCAGCGATCATGGCCGGCGTCGCCGCAGGGTCTGCGTTCGGACCGGGCGCGACCGACAGCGCCAGCGCCGCGACCGCCCGCGCCGTCCCCACCGGCACGATCGCCGACGTGAAGCACGTCGTCGTGCTCATGCAGGAGAACCGGTCCTTCGACCACTACTACGGCACGATGCCCGGGGTCCGCGGGTTCTCGGACAAGCAGGCGCTCGAGCTGCCGACCGGACACGACGTCTTCCACCAGCCGGCGGCGGCCCGCACCGACGGAGGCGCGATGCTGCCGTTCCGGCTCGACACCACCCGGTTCAACGCGCAGAACGCCGACGGCCTCGACCACTCCTGGGGCGGTGGGCACACCGCGTGGAACGGCGGGGCCTGGAACCGGTGGGTCGACGCGAAGAGCGCCCAGACGATGGGTTACTTCACGAGCGAGGACATCCCCTACCAGCGCGCACTCGCCGGGGCCTTCACGGTCTGTGACGACTACCACTGCTCGCTCAACGGGCCGACTACGCCGAACCGCCTGTACCAGTGGTCCGGCACCATCGACCCCCGCGGCGCCCAGGGCGGACCGGCGACCGACAACCCGGCGGACTACGAACCGGTGTTCGCCTGGACCACCTACGCCGAACGACTGCAGGCGGCCGGGGTCACCTGGAAGACCTACGCCAACGACGAGGTCGGCGACAGCTCCGCCGACCCGTACGTCGGCGACTACGGCGACAACCCGCTCTGGCTGTTCGAGCAGTACCACCGCGCGCTCGCGTCCTCCGATCCCGCGCAACAGGAGCTCGCCGCGCGTGCCGGTCTGCACGACGGGTGGAAGCCGAACTCCGGCAAGGGCCTCGACGTCACCCACCTGCTCAGCCAGTTCGGGCAGGACTGCGCGACCAACAGCCTGCCGACCGTGTCGTACGTCGTCGCCCCCTACGGCTGGAGCGAGCACCCGGCTGCCAGCCCGGACTACGGCGCCCACTACACGAACGCCGTCGTGCAGGCGCTCTTCAGCAACCCGGACACCTGGGCCTCGACCGTCCTACTCGTCAACTACGACGAGAACGACGGGTACTTCGACCACGTCGTCCCCCCGTTCGCCGAACCCGGCACGCCCGACGAGTACGTCGACGGTCTGCCCATCGGCATGGGCGCCCGCGTGCCGATGACCGTGGTGTCCCCGTGGAGCCGTGGCGGGTGGGTCAACTCGCAGGTGGCGGACCACACCTCCGTGATCCAGTTCCTCGAGCACGTCACGGGCGTCCGCGAGCCGAACATCTCCGACTGGCGGCGGACCGTCTCCGGGGACCTGACGAGCTGCTTCGACTTCAGCGCCCCCGACGCGAGCATCCCCGGCGCCGACGTGGTCCCCGGCATCGAGCAGACGCGCGCGCTGGTCGCGGCCGCCGACGCCGACCAGGCGAAGCCGCCCATCGAGGAACCGGCGATCGGTGCGCAGACCGTGCCCGTCCAGGAGCCCGGCACCGTCCGCCGTCGGAGCCTGCCCTACCGACAGCACGCGGACGCGACCGTCGACCACCGGACCGGTCGGGTCACCGTGACGCTCGCGAACGACGGTCGCCAGGGGGTCAACTTCCTGGTGTACCCGAACACCGCGATGCCGTTCGCCGCCCACCCGAAGACCGTCCCGGTGGGCGCCACCGCCGACTGGGCATGGGACACCACGACGACCGACGGTGCGTACGACGTCAGCGTCTACGGACCCGACCGGTTCCTCCGGCGCTTCGCCGGCACCGTCGCGGTCGGTGGTCGGGCGACCGGCGGCGTCCCGCACGTCTCCGTCGTCCGGGACACCCGTGGTCGGCGCACCCTGCAGCTCTTGCTCGAGAACACCGGCCGGGCCGAGCTCCGCTTCGTGCTCGTGGCCAACGACTTCGTGGAGCACCGCGAGACCGCGCACGTCCGCGGTTCCGGTCACAAGACGATGCACTGGCCGCTCGACGAGTGGGGGTACTACGACGTGGTCGTCACCGCCGACGGTGTGCCCGGGTTCCGGTACCGCTTCGCCGGGCGCGCGGAGCGCTGAGGCGGGCCGACCCGCGTGGGTCGGCAGGGGCGGTCAGGCCGCGTCCACGACGGACGGGAGGCCCGGTGCCAGCTGGCACCGGGCCTCCCGTCCCGTCTCGTGACCGTCTCACGTCCGTCCCGCGTGCCGTCTCGCTCGTCGTCTCACGCGTCGGCGGCGGTCCCGGCGGGTGCCACCGGTGTGACCGGGGTCGCGGCGTCGGCGGCATCGGCGTCGGCGTCGGCCTCGGCCTCGGCGTCGGCGTCGGCTCGCGCAGCCTGTCGGGCCAGCGCCGCGTCCAGGAAGCGTTCGACGAACGGCAACGCCACCACGATCGCACCGATGACGGCCGCGACGGGGACGATCACCGTCCAGCCGCGCAGGATCGAGTAGATGGTGGCGCCGAGGACGACCCACACCACGACCGTGAGCGGCCGCACCGGACCGGCGTCGGCGAGCAAGTTGATCGCGTCGACGGCCGCGGGCAGCCCTCGCCGTCCGAGCAGTGTCAGCATGACCCCGATGACGATGAACCCCATCGCCCGGACGGTGCCGACCCACGCGACGTCGCTTGCCGGATCCGCCAGCACACGCTGGATGAACACCACTGCCGCAAGGACCCCGACGGCGAACAGGGCGACGATCACGATGACGGTCAGGAGACGGACGGAGCGGCGCACGAGGACTCAGCATAGGGACCCGTCGGGGGCGCCCGTCGCGGCGCCCCCGACGCACCAGCTCGACTCGCTAGGCGACGACCACCTGCGCGTTGACCAGGATGTCGTGCAGGTCGGGACGGAGCGCATCCTGCGAGGTCGTCCGGACCTTCACGATGAGCGCCGCTCCGGGCTTCGCGAAGGCGCGCGCGACCGTCGCCGACCAGGACCCGTCCGTGTTGTGCCCGGCGATCGACAGGAACTGCGCGGTGCCGCCGGTGATCGTCGGCAGCAGCTGCTCCTCGAGCCGGTCGGCCGGGAGCCCCGCAGCCGTGAACAGCTGCTCGGTGGCGGCACGGTCCCCGATCGTCGGGTCGAGGTCGGTGAGCCGCTGCTGCGTGATCGTCGCCACGGAGCCGTCGGCGTTCGTGTACTCCCGCGACCCGGTGGTCGGGTCCTCGCCGGTCTGCTCCCAGCCGTCGAGTGCCGAGACCTGGAGCCCGAACGCGGGCAGCGTGCTCGCCGAGAGCGCGTCGCCGTCTTCGAACGTGAGGTCCTTCGTTGCCGAGTCGACGGTGGCCGGCGCGGTCGGCGTCTCCGTCGGTGCCTGGGTCGGCGCTTGTGTCGGTGTTGACGACTGCGTTGCCGCCCGCTCCGTCCCCGGTGCGGTGGTGCCGGTGCCGGCGCAGCCGGACAGTGCGAGCACGACGATCACGGTCGCCGTCCCCGCGGTGGTGATCCTGGATGTGATGGTCATGTGGTTCCCCCTCGGATCCCACCGTGCGCCCCGTGCACCGGTGGGTCCGCCTGGAGCCTACGGGTCCCGGCGGCGGCGCGCCGCTCGGGTCACACGTCCGGGTTCTGTCCAGACGCGCCGAGCGATCTCCGGAGCACGACGAAGTGCAGCCCCGCGACGCGAGCGACGTGTGCCGGGAACGGTCGGGTCTCCCCCGTCGCGATGAACCCGCTTCGCTCGTACACGCGTCGCAGTCCCTCGTGCACGCTGAGCACCTCGAGCTCGACGGAATCGCACGCCAAGGCTTCCTCGGCGTACGCGATCGCCGCGGTCCGGAGCCGCCGGGAGATGCCTCGGGACTGCCACGCCGGGTCCACAGCGAGCATGCCGAGGTGCGCCGTCGCCCAGTCGGAGGCCCGCAGGTGACACGTCGCGACGATGGTGGCGTCGTGGACCGCGACGAGCACCACCGACCGCGGGGCACGGATCATCGCACGCACCTGGTCCGGGCTCGTCCGCTCCCCGGTGACCAGCTCGGCGTCGCTCACCCAACCCTGTTCGTTGGCGTACGCACGGACGACGACCGCAGCGACGGACGCCGCGTCGGTCTCGGACGCCGACCGGATCTCGAGCAGGGGTTCGTCTGTCACGACCGCATGCTCTCACGCAGCACACAGGCATCTCGCCGAGCTCTGCGCACGCTCATGCACTGGGCGGGCGTGGGCGTGGTCCGGGCGCGGGCGTGGTCTGGGCGCCTGCGTCGGGCCGGCTACGAGTCGTCGCCTGCGTTCCGAGCACGCTTCCGCGCCTGCGCGCGGGCGTAGGACACCGAGCCGATCTGCACGGCGGCGAGGATGATCCAGAGGACCGCCATCTGCGTGTGGAACCGGGACGGTTCGACGACGGCCAGGACGAGCCAGACCAGCGCGATGACCGCCCACACCCAGGCGAGCCACGGCAGGGGCTTGCCGATCAGCCGTTCCAGCAGACTGCGTCGCTGCATCTCGGTCATGGCGCTGACGCTACCGGACGCCAGGGTGATCGCCGAGGACCGCCACCGTGTTCCGGTGAGACGTCGAACAGCCTCACGCCGGTGGGCGATCGCCCTCATCGCCCGGAGCGCTGTTGCACTCGTGACCTGTGTCGTAGCCCCCCCCCGGGGTGACGGCCACCGGCCACGCCTCGCCCGACGGCTCGCTGCGACACTGCGGAGCAACTCAACGCTGGGCCGCAGGCCGCACGACGATCTCGTTCACGTCGACGTCGGGTCGCTCGGCCACCGCGTAGGAAACGGCGCGGGCGATGGCGTCGGCGGAGATCGACTCGGCACGGTAGACGACCATCGCGGCGGCGGCGGAGGGGTCGGTGATCGTTGCGGCGAGCTCGGACTCGGTGACTCCGGGCGACACGGTGGTGACACGGATCCCGCGCGGTGACTCCTGACGCAGCCCCTCGGTGATCGCCCGTGCTGCGAACTTCGTGCCGCAGTAGACGGCAGCCGTGGGCGAGACGTCGTAGGCACCGACGGATGCGATCGTCACGACGTGGCCAGTGCCCTGGGCGAGCATGGTGGGCAGTGTCGCCGTGATGCTGTGGAGGAGGCCGCGGACGTTGACGTCGATCATCCTGTCCCACTCGTCGACGAGGCCTGCGGCGAGGGGCGACAGCGGCATCACGCCGGCGTTCGCGACGAGCACGTCGATCCGCCCGAAGCGTGCCCGGGCAGCAGCCGCGAACTCCTGCACCGAGGCGACGGCGGTGACATCGAGCGGTACTGGCATCGCCGTACCGCCCGCCCCCTCGATCTCGCTGACGAGCTCGTCGAGCCGGTCGGTGCGCCGGGCCCCGAGCACGACGGGGTGGCCGGCCGCGGCGAGGCGGACGGCCGTCGCGCGCCCGATGCCGCTGGAAGCGCCGGTCACGAGGACGACCTTCCGTCGGTGCAGCACCATGCCGGCGTGGTGCAGGACGTCGTCCCTGAAGTCGCCGTCCGCGGTGAAGCCGGTGTCGTCTCGGTAGTCGATGTGGTCGCCGTCGACCTCGTAGGTGCCCACGTAGGCCGCCTCACGGTCACCTCGGGCCTCCACGTAACGACCGTCGGGCCGCAGCTCGTGGCGGATGCGGCCGTCGGCGGTGACCCAGAGGCCGAGGTAGGGGTGAACGGGCTGGGGCGTGCTGCTGGTGTCCATGCCCCCAGCCTCGACGCCGCGCAGCCCCGGACCATCGCCCTGTCCTGCCGGGGTGCGGCAGGACCAGGGAGGCGGAGCTCCTGCCACCTACCCTGGTCCCGTGCCCATGCCCATGCCCGCCGACGACCTCACCCTCGCCGCGTACCTGCGCGCCGTCCGCGGCCGCCTCGCCCCGGAGTCGCTCGGACTGCCAGGCGGCGGTGTCCGCCGGGTTCCCGGGCTTCGCCGCGAGGAACTCGCGGTGCTCGGCGGCCTCAGCATCGACTACTACACGCGCCTCGAGCAAGGGCGAGAGGTGAGCCCCGGCGCCGCTGTGCTCGAGGGCATCGCCGACGGGCTCGAGCTCGAGGGCGACGAGCGCGACCACCTGTTCGCGTTGGCAGGACTGTTTGCTTCCCCGCGAGTCCCCCGGGTGGCGACGTCGGTGACGCCGGCTCTCGGGCAGCTGCTGGCCTCGTGGTCGACACACCCCGCGTTCGTGATCGACCCCGCGCACGAGGTCCTCGCCGCGAACGCCCTTGCCCGTGCGGTGTACGCACCCTTCGGACGCCTCGACAACCTCGTGCGGATGGCCTTCCTCGACCCGACGGCTCGGCACTTCCACGCCGACTGGGCCCGCGCCGCCGACGCAACCGTCGCGAGCCTGCGGGCGGCGACCGCGGAGTTCGGGGGCGACCCGCGCCTCCTCCGTCTCATCGCGGAAGTGAACGATGCCAGCCCGGAGTTCGCGGACCGGTGGAGCACGCAACGGGTACAGCGCAAGACGACCACCGCGAAGCAGTTCGAGCACGCGGAGGTCGGGCGGCTGGAGTTCGACGCCCACACCTTCGCCGTCGAGGGGTCACCCGGCCTGCAGCTGGTCGTCTACGGCTGCGAGGCCGGCTCTGCAACGGCGCGCGCGCTGATCCTGCTCTCCATGGGCGCGGCGAGCACATCGACGATCAGCGAGTAGTGCTCCCGTCAATCGGCGCGCTCACCTGCGCGGGCGACCGTTCGGTACCGCCCGGGCGGGAGCGACCGTTCGCGGCTGAAGGCTCGGCTGAACGCGTAGACAGAGGTGTACCCGACGTCGGCGGCGATCTTCTGGAGGCCGTCGTCGGTGTCACGGAGTCGACGCGCTGCGAGGTCCATCCTCCAGCGGGTGAGGTACTCCCCCGGCGTGGTGTCCGCGAACGTCCGGAAGCGGCGCACCAGCGTCTGCTTCGATGTTGCGACGTCACGTGCGAGCGCCTCGGTCGTCCAGGGGTGACCAGGAGCCTCGTGGATCCTCGTGACCGCCCGCATCAGGAGCGGGTCGCGGAGGACTCCCCACCACGAGGCGCCGGGTTCTGGCGAGGAGGCGAGCCAGGTCCGCAGGATCGCGACGAGGAGGACGTCGACGAGACGATCGAGGACGAGGTGGGTCGCGAGGCCGGGACGAGCGAGTTCGTGCCCGATGAGTCGGACGATATCCGCGAGGCTCGCGTCGAGCTGCTGGGCCCGGAGGTGGATCACCGGAGGAAGCAGGGCGAAGACCGGTGTGGATCCAGCGGGGTCGTGCGAGTACGAAGCGCCCAGGATCTGCGTCTGCTCGTCCCCGTCACCCAGACGCAGGAGGCCACCGTTGCGGCGTGCCTCGTCCGCGGCCGCGACGTCGCACGAGTGGATGTCGACGCCGGGCGCGCTGGAGAGCGCATGTGCGGTGCCGGTGGTCAGGACGACGACGTCGCCCGTCGTCAGGAGCCTCGGGGCACCGCCCTCGACCATCAAGTAGGCGACACCGGCAGTGACCGCGTAGACGACGGCGTCGCGATCCCGGACCCATTCCACGCCCCAGTCGCCGGCGGCCGCGATCCGGGCGCCGGCACTTCCCCGGACTCCGGAGACGTCGAGTACTTCGGAGAGGACGTCCACTTCGACGAACGTACGCCTGTCTTTCCGGATGGACCATGGAACCGCTTCGGTTGGTCCTCGCGGACATGAACCTGGTCCTCAGGAACATTGAACGTCCCACTGACCGCTCCTAGCGTTGGCGACGTCCGGAGCACTCGTTCGGGACGGCAACGACACGAAGGAAGCAGTCACCATGAGCACGACCGAAGACACCGTCCCCGATGGCTTGATGCCCGCCGACGTCCTGGCCTCGACGACCCCGGTGGCCGTCTACGGGTTCGCCCGCGCCCGGGCCGGCAAGGAGCAGGCACTCGAAGACGCGATCCGCGCGATCATCCCCACGGTGCGGTCCGAGCACGGCTACGAGCAGTACTCGGTGCACACCACGAAGGAGCAGCCCGGGGCGTTCGCGTTCTACGAGCGGTGGTCTTCCGGGGCGGACATCGCGCGCCACGTACAGCAGCCGCACATGCAGGACTACTTCGGCAAGCTCGCGGAACTCGTCGAAGGCGACCTCGAAGCCGAATGGCTGTGGCCCCTCGGCAACTGACGGATCGCTGGCCGGTCCCGGTGGGAGACCGGCCAGCGGTGGCTCGGTGGGCCCTGCCGGGATCGAACCGACGACATCCACGGTGTAAACGTGGCGCTCTACCAGCTGAGCTAAAGGCCCTCACCACGATCCTAGGGCGTCAGCGCTCGATCGTCGTCGAACGAGGCGGGCACGTCACGACACCCCGCACCGGGGTCGATCGCAGCGGATCACGAGTCCCTTCGCGTCCTCGTCCCGATCCTCCGACACGCCCCCGGACAGCACGATCGGGGTGTCGTCGGCGCTGAGGCCGATCGCCAGCGTGCTGGTACCCGACCGTTCGTCCTGCACCGGCGGGAACCGGGCGATCGTCGTCTGCTCGGAACTGGTGCACCGCGCATCACGGCACGAGAGCAGTCCCAGAGTGCCGCGTTCCTCGTCACGGACCGCGACGAGTGGCCGCCCCGATCGGTCGATGACGAACGCCGGAAGCAGGTTCGTCGGCCCCTTCGGCGTGATGTCCGTGTGCGACGAAGACGAGCACGACGCATCCGCGCAGAACGTCAGCCGTTGGGTCGAGACACCGTTCGACCGCGCAAGCACGACCGGGTTCCCGTCGCCGCCGATCGCCACCCGGGCGTCGTACGCCTCGTCCCACGCGCGGACCGGCTCCCCCGGCGGGATCGCGTGCGACAGGTCGCGGACGACGGGCTGGCCGCCGTCCGGGCGGAACGACACCAGCCGAAGGGCGGTGAAGGTAGGCGAACGACCGTCGGTCTCCGACACCAGCGAGACCACGGCGGTGCCGTCCCGCGCGACGGCGACGTCCACACCCTGGTGGTCCAGCGGTGGGATCCACGGCAGCGCCACCTGCCGAACCGTGTGTTCGGTGCAGGACACGTCCTCGCAGAACACGGCGACCAGGTGCGAGCGTCCTTCCGGTTCACCGCCGCGGGCGATCCCGACCACCACCGGCCGGTCGCCGGAACTCGCGACTGCCACGTCGGTCATCCAGTAGCTGACGCGCCCGTGATCGGTCTCCACGATGTCGACGGCGGCGACCGTGGTGCGGCGCCCTTCCGGGCGATCGACGGCCGGTGCCTCGTCGGCGGAGTCACGCTGCTCCGCCCGTTTCCCCGCGGGCCAGGCGGCATCGTCCGACTTCGGTGCCACATCGAGTTGGTCCGCGCGTGAGTGCACGACTTCGAGCTCGTACTGCTGCGCGACCTCGTCCTCGAACCGCACCTTCCAATGGGCAGTGAGCAGCCCGCCGTCGCCGGCGCTCCCGATCGCGGAGCCGCCGGTCAGGCCGGGCATCTCCATGGGGGTGTCGCACGACGCATGCCCACACATCCGCAGACGGCTGGGCGGTGTCGACGGCGTGCTCACGACCGCCGTCCGGCCTCCGACGTCCGCGATGTCGCCGCCGAGCAGGCCGCGCGCGTCGGCAGGGGCGGCGTCGTACTGCACGACGCCGAGCGGATTGCTCGAGACGATCACCGCGAACACCACCGCCGGGACGAGCACCACGCCCGCTCCGACGAGTCCAGGCCGCGCCCGTCGTCCCCGGGCCATCGGATCGGCCGGGTCGACCGTCAGCGGTGACCGAAGCCGACCGCCTTCGTTCCGCGTTGCGGCCCCACGCACCGCGATCGCGACGATGACCAGCACCAGACCGGTCACGGCGACGCAGCACCACGCGACGACGACGCTGCTCCGGAGCACGGACGGCGGCAACAGGCGCAGCACCAGCAGGACGCCGACCCCGAGCACCGTCACCAGCGCCGCTCCCCCGACGAGCGCACGGCGCGGCGTCGCCGTCGCCTCGTGCCCACCACGGACGATGACCCGACCAGATCCCCAGGCGCGACGGAAGGCCGATCGACGCGGCACACCGGCCACGAGCAACGCCCACCCGAGCAGCAGCGGCGCCCCTATGACGACACCGACCGCCAGCACCACGACGATCACGACGGTGCCCCTGACACTTGCCCGCCACGACGCGGCCGTGGCTGTCCCCGCCGCCACCGCCACCAACGCGACGAGAGCGGCCTCGACGACGAGCCGCCAGTGGTGGACCGACCACCGCCACGCGTCGCGCGGCCCCGCGGTCGCATCATCCGTGGCCGCGAGCATGACCACGGTGGTTGCGGTCACCCCGAAACCGAGCCCGAGCGCCGCGATGACCGTGCCCACGGCGAGCAGGGCCACGGGTACCCCGGCCCCCTCGAGCGCCGCGAACGCACCGTTCACCAGGGCGACGCGACCGCCCGGCACGCCGAGTAGGAGCACCACCCCGGCCAGCAGCAGCCCGGCCGTGAACGGCACGACGAGGGCGAGCACCCCGCGGCCCCCGCTCCATGCGATCGACGGCACGGGTGGTGGACCGTCCTGCCGCCGCACCGCGGTCTCGGTCGAACCCGTCCTGGCGACACCCGTCCCCGGTCGTGCACCATCCATCTGCTCGTCCCCCTCCGACAGCGTCCGCCCATGCTGGCAGGTTCGACGCCAGACGTCCAGAAGGTGACATTTCAGCCGCGGACCCGTGCGCTGGCGAGAGTGCCCACCCCAAATGGTTTAGCCCCAGGCTTACTTTCGACGATATGAAGCTCTACGCTTAACCCATGCAGCCCGAGCCCGTGATCGCCGTGATCGTCGACCTGGTCGACTCCCGCACGCTCGAGGACCGCTCCGCAGCCCAGCAGGACGTCGAGCACGCCTTCGACAGTACCCCTGGCGTCACCGCGCTCGACCCCCTGCGCGCGACGGTCGGCGACGAGTTCCAGGTCATCTACGCCACGCTCACCGACGCGCTGCTGGCCACGACGGCCGCGACCCTCACACTCCCCCCGACCGTGCAGATCCGCCTCGGCATCGGCCGCGGGCAGGTCCGGACGATCGGCACCGGCGGCGCCGGCCCGCTGCAGGACGGCCCGGGCTGGTGGTCGGCTCGGGACGCCATCAACGAGACCCACCGGCGCGAGGACGGCCGGACCGCGTTCCTGCGGTCCTGGTACCACGACGCCGACGACCGCCACGGAACGACGGAGCGACTCGTGAACGCCTACTTCCTCAGCCGCGACCACGTCGTCTCGCGACTCGCACCCCGCGCCCGCCGGATCGCACTCGGTCTGGTGCAGGGCCGCACGCAGGCGCAGATCGCCGCAGACGAGGGGATCACCCCGTCGGCGGTGTCCCAGTCCGTGCAGAAGTCGGGCGTCGCCGCCCTGGTCGAGGGCCTGCGTGTCCTCGGGGACGGGGGCAGCTGATGCTCGCCGGAGTCCTCCTCACCCTCGTCGGGCTCGCCGACGTCGTCCGCGCACGGACCGGGACCGATGCGGCTCCACGGCGCGGGCTGACCGCCACGGTGATCGTCCTGCTCTGGGCCGCCGTGACGGCCGTGGCGGTGCTCGGCCTCGGCCTCGCCGTCTGGTCGGTGCTCGTCACGGTCGTCCTCGCAGCCCTGTGGGTCGCGACGACGATCCCGGTGCGGTCCGGGGGCGCACCCGGCGGTCGTGGTCGGGCACTCCCCTGGCTCCGACGCTCCGGGTCCTGGCCGGCCGTCCTGCTCGCGGTCGCCGTCGCCGTGCTGCTGCTCTGGGTACCGGCTGCCGACGCCTCCGGCTTCGTGGTGGACTGGCGCCGGGACGTCGGCCCGTCCTTCGTCGGCGCGGTGCCGCTCGCCGCGATCGTCGCCGGGATCGGATCGGCGCTGTTCCTGGTCGACTCGGCCAACGTGGTCGTCGCCCAGGCACTGCCAGCAGAACTCTCCCCGGACGACCAGCGCACAGCGGCGGCGGCGGCAGCAGCAGCAGCCGGCCGACCGAAACGCTTCGGCCGACGACGCACCGGCAGGGCGTCGGACGAAGACGACGACCAACCCGGAGACCGCACGGTCACCCTCAAGGGCGGACGCATGATCGGCCCGATCGAGCGCCTGCTGCTCGCCGGGTTCTCGTTGGCCGGCGCCTTCCCCGTCGTCGCCGCACTGATCGCCGCGAAGGGGATCGTCCGGTTCCCCGAGATCCGCCGCGAGACGACCGGGTACCAGGCCGAGTACTTCCTCATCGGCAGCCTGGTGAGCTGGGCGATGGCCTTCGCCGCCGCCGGCATGTGCTGGTTGCTGGCACTGGGCTGACGAACGCCCCCGGCCCCCGATCACCGCAGGTACGCTCTCCCCCGTGAACGGTGTCGGAGTCGGTGTCCTCGACGAAGCCGGGCGGCTCCGCCTGCTCGGCGCCGGTGTGACGGGCGCGGCCTTCGCCGTCGTCCTGGTCATGCTGGTCCTGTCCTCGTGGACCGAGGCGACCACCACCGTCCTGGTCTCGGCCGGTATCCCGACCGCCGTGGCTGGTGCCGCGATCGCCGTCGTCCTGCAGCGCCGCACCTGGCGTGCCGAGGGCGGCTACGAACGGTCGATCGTCGTCCGCGAGTGGATCGCCGACGGTCAGGTGCCCGCGGGTGTGCCGGCGGACCAGTGGATCCCGCTCGTGCAGGCCCAGGCCGACCGCGAGGGCGCCGGCTGGGGCAAGGTCGTCCTCGGCGTGCTGTGGATCGCGATGACGTGGTCGATGCGCGACCAGCACGGCACGCTCATCACGACGATGCTCATCCTGCTCTGGAGCGCGATGGCCCTGTGGGCAGCCGTCTGGGTCATCCCACGCGCGCGGGCAGCGCGAGCGCTCCTGCGCCGCGGCGTCTCGACGATCGGCTGAACCCCGCCCGTCCGCGTCTGACTACGCTCGGACCCATGCAGAGTCGCACCCTCGGCCGCACCGGCCGCTCCGTCTCCCCCATCGGCCTCGGCACCTGGCAGTTCGGCGGTGACTGGGGTCCCGTCTCCGAAGCCGACGCCAACGCCGTCATGGACGCCTCCGTCGAGTCGGGCGTCACCCTGTTCGACACCGCCGACGTCTACGGCGACGGTCGCAGCGAGCAGCTCATCGGCGCGTGGCGTGCCGCGAACCCCGACGTGCCGCTGACGATCACCACGAAGATGGGCCGTCGCGCCGACCAGGTCCCCGAGAACTACGTCGCCGCGAACTTCCGCGAGTGGGTGGACCGCTCGCGGAAGAACCTCGGGCAGGACACCCTCGACCTCGTCCAGCTGCACTGCCCGCCGACCCCGGTCTACGAGGACGACGCCGTCTACGACGCCCTCGACGCGCTGGTCGCCGACGGCTCGATCGCCGCCTACGGCGTCAGCGTCGAGACCGCCGACCAGGCCCTCACCGCGATCGCCCGGCCCGGCGTCGCGAGCGTCCAGATCATCCTCAACGCGTTCCGTCTCAAGCCGCTCGACCGCGTGCTGCCGGCGGCCCGGGAGGCAGGGGTCGGCATCCTGGCGCGCGTCCCGTTGGCCTCGGGGCTGCTCTCGGGCAAGTACACGACCGACACGTCGTTCGCCGAGGGCGACCACCGCAACTACAACCGCCACGGCGAGGCCTTCGACCAGGGCGAGACCTTCAGCGGCGTCGACTACGACGACGGCGTGCGTGCTGCGCAGACCTTCGCGGCGTCCCTGCCGGACGCCGTCTCGGTCCCGCAGGCGGCGCTCGCGTGGATCATCGCGCAGGACGGCGTCACCGCGGCGATCCCGGGCGCGCGCAACCCGGAGCAGGCGCGCTCGAACGCCGCGGCCGGCGACCTGCCGCCGATCGAGGGGCTCGACGCCACCGTGCACGACCTGTACGACACGTGGTTCCGCGCGAGCGTCCACGACCGCTGGTGAACCTGCGGAGCGTCGCGGTCGCGGTGGCCGCACTCCTGCTGCTGTCCGGGTGCGCCGCACCCGGAGCGGTGACCACCCGCGACGCTCCACCCTGGCCACGGCCGTCCGACCTGACGGCCCGCGCCGAGTCCGCCGGGCTCCGGAACGTCTGGGGCGAACGGCTGGCCGAGCACGTGCACACGCACCTGACGATCCTGGACGGCGACGAGCCGGTGACCGTCCCGGCGAACATCGGGCACTCCGACGACCGGAAGTTCGCCGCGGAGATCCACACGCACGACACGTCGGGCATCGTGCACGTCGAGTCCCCGACCGAGCAGACGTTCACGCTCGGGCAGTTCTTCGACGAGTGGGGCGTCTCGCTCGGTCCGGAGCACGTCGGTGGTCTGCGCGGCGAACTGACGGTGTGGGTCGACGGGCACCGGAGGATCGGCAACCCGCGCTCGATCGAGCTCACGGACCTCCGCCAGATCGTCCTCGTCGTCACGACCGTCGGCGAGGTCCCGCACCTGCCGGCCCCCTTCGACTGGCCCCCGCAGTACGACTAGCGCCGGAGCCGGCTCGACTCAGGCCTCCTTCGCCGCGACCCACGACAGGTCGAGGTCCCACTGCTCGACCGACGCGGCCGGCAGCTGCCACACGTACTCGTTCTTGAGCTTCTTGCCGTCCTCGCGGAACGGCCCCGTCCGGTACGGGTAGAACGCGACCGTCGGCAGCGTGCCGGGCGGGGCCGTACGGATCGCGTTCGAGAAGTCCTTGTTCAGCCGCCGCAGCTCGGCGATCACGTCGCCCCGGGCGGAGTCCGCGTCGAACTCACCGGCGCCCGACGCGAGCTGGAACGCGATGTGCAGCTGCCGGTCGCCGTGGTCGTCCTCGTAGCTGATCAGCCGGTGGTTCTCGACGGCCTCGAGCAGCTCCGGGTCGCCGTACACGACGTCCCGCACCACGTCGGGTGCGACGACGGCCCCGTTGTAGTCGACGGACAGGTCGGACCGGCCGTAGTGGAACAGCAGCGGCAGGTCGAGCTCGGCCTCGGCGGCGAGCGCCGCGTGCCCCGTCGCCCGCAGCACGGAGCGGAGTTCCTTCATCCGCACCACGTGTCCGCGGTCGTGGATGTTGTAGCGGATGCGTGGGCTGATGTTCTCGGAGCGGGCGATGGTCACGACGAGTTCGCCGAGGTCGTTCGTCTCGATCAGGTAGCCGAACGGGTTGAACTGGAACACCATCGGCAGCACCCCGTACTCGCCCTGCTTGGTGAGGGCGGCGGAGAGTTCCGGTGAGGCGGCGATCGCCCGGCGCAGCTGCACGCTGAACGGCGTCTCGATGCCGAGGTTGATCTCGAGGTCGCTCGCCCCGTAGGAGCCGAGCACGGCCTGGGCGTACTGCTCGATGTGGGCGCGCATGTTCTCGCTGATGCCCTCGCCCCCGAACGCGGCGACGATCGTGTACTGGCTCCAGTCGAGCCGGTCATCCTCGAACAGGGCCTTCAGGAACGGTGGGTAGCTGCAGATGATGTAGGTGAAGTCGGTGCCGAACTCGCGCATCGTCTGCACGATCTTGTCGCGGTCCGGACCGATCGACTTGATCATGGACGACTCGGTGAGCGAGGCGGTCACGTTCATCCCGGTGGCCCAGGCCCCGAGCGAGAAGGCGTTGAGCACGAAGGGCTGCTTCGACAGGTCCTTCGCGGTGCGGGAGAACCCGAGCTGCAGCAGCTGTCGGGTGGCCTGGCGTTCGTCGGGGCCGCGCACCCAGCTGGTCGGGGTGCCGCTCGATCCGCTGGACTCGTCGACGACGACGCCGCGTCGGGGCAGGCGTCCGTCGATGCAGCGCTCGGGGATGCTCCAGCGCTTGACGTAGGAGTCCTTGTCCATCTCGGGCAGTCCCGAGATCGCTGCGGCGATCCCACCACGGGTGTCGAGCCTGGAGGCGCGTCCGGACTCCGCCAGGAACGTGCGGTACGCGGGGACCCGCTTCGCAGCCCGTTCCGCGGTCCGCCAGGCGCGCCAGCGTCCGAGGGTCCAGCGGAGCGGCTCGATGCCGGGCGTGAGCAGGAGCTTGTGGGTGCCGACGCGGGGCATGAACAGTGCGACGAAGGTCTCGACCACCCACACCACCGAGAACACCGCTGCGCGCTTCACCGGGCACCGCCAACGGTCATCGCTGCTGCGGGTCGGCGGTGTGCCAGGGGTGGTGGGTCGCTGTGTCCGAAGCGGAACAGCATCCAGGCCATCCGCCCGTCGGACTCGTCGACGCCCGCACGTTCCACGAACGCGGCGTGAGACCGCGGGTTGGTGATCACGGTGCCGAAGGGGTGCATGGCGATGCCGCGGGCGGAGAACTCCAGCCAGATGCGCATGAAGACCCGTCCGGCCTCGACGTACTCGGCCGGGGTGCTGAACGGTCCCTCGAGCCAGGCGAGCTGTCGGACGCCCCGCATGGTGGACAGGTACACCTTGCGGAAGACCCCGCCGATGCCCGGGGCCTGCCAGAGTCCGCGGTGCTCCATGGCGAACCGGAGCACCGGGCCGGGCATGAGCATCGTCTCGGCGGACAGCCCGTCGCCGGTGGCCGCTGCCTGTCGCTTCGAGAACCGCAGCCAGTGCAGGATCTCGTCGTGCACGGCGTCGTGCTGCAGGTCGTCGAACAGGGTCTCCTGGTTGACGCGCACGATCTCGTCGACCGTGGCCCGGTCGTCGGTGGTGCGGAAGCGCTGCCCGGCCGCCGACGCGATGGCGGACGCGGCCTCGATCGCGGAGGCGTCAACGAGCGTTGCGTCGTAGGGCCTGCGTGAGGTGCGCCGTGCGAGGAAGCCGGCCAGGGCCTCCCGGTCGTCCGCGGTGACCACGTGCGGACGCAACGTCACCGTGCCCAGCCGGTGCAGGTGGTCGTCCGCGCCAGCGTCGAGCCGACCGAAGTCCATCTCGGCGTGGTCGAGCCGTTCCTGCACGGTGTACCCGTGCGCCCGTGCCACCACGTCGAGCCCGGCCAGGAACACCCCGGCGCAGACGTGCCCGAACGGGATGCCGAACGACTCCGCCGGCAACCCCCGTCGCAGGTCGTAGAACACGGTCGCGGTGCGGTCGTCCTCGACGCGCACGACGATCGGTTGCGAGTTGTGCGGCGACGGGTAGTGCCGCGCGTCCTCGATGATGCCCGTCCACGGTGATGCCATCGTTCCCCCTCGGTGGTCCCTGGCGACGATCATACGAACCCCCGACGTGCCCCATGCCGGTCAGGGCATGCACTGTGGACAACCGGTGCGTAGCCTGCTCCTCGTGATGACCATCCGCACCGGCACCGACCTCGCAGCGGTCGAGGACGTCGTCGATGCCGTGACGGCGCACGGCGAGCGGTACCTGGACCGGGTGTTCACCCTGCGGGAGCGCACCGACACCGGCGACGACCCGGAGCGCCTCGCTGCCCGGTTCGCCGGCAAGGAGGCCGTCGTGAAGCTGCTCCGGCCGGCTCCGGACCAGGCGATCCCGCTGCGGGACGTCGCCGTCGTGCTCGACGCCGGCGGCGCCCCCACGGTCGAGCTGTCCGGGGCGGCCGCGGCCCTGGCGGAGTCGATCGGGTGCGGCCCGATCGCGGTCTCGTTGGCACACGAACGGGGGCTCGCGGTGGCGACGGCGGTGGCCCTCTCGGAGCGCTGACCCGGCGCTCCGGACAGGGGTGCGGTTTCCCGCACCGGCACGGCGGTTTCCCGAGGGCCGTTCCTCTTTACGGTTGCAGTCATGGAACAGGACCCGAACCCCTCCAGCACCACCGCGACGATCGCCGACCCGGCCACCGACCGGGCCGTCCGTCGCGCCCTCGCCGAGCACGGCAGGCTGACGGTCGACGCGTGGGACGTCGCGTCGATCGCCGACCTCTACGCCCTCGGCCTGACCTCGCACGCCACCGTCAACGTGATGCTCGCGGTGGAGTCGGACCTCGACGTCGAGTTCCCCGACTCCGTGCTGAACCGGTCCACCTTCGCGACCGTCGAGTCGATCGTCGCCGCGGCGGAGCTCGCCGCGGAGCTCGCCTCGTGACCCTGGTCCTGCCGGCACCGTCGGTCGTCGACCGCTTCGCCGAGCGTGCGAGCGCGGTGGCCGAGGTCGCCGCACAGTTCGCCGACGAGGTCGACTGCGACGCCCGACCCCCGCGCGAGGCCATCGCCGCGATGCGGGAGTACGGCCTGCTCGCGGCAGCGGTGCCGACCGAGCACGGTGGCGAGGGTGCCTCCGTGGCGGAGCTCTCCGCGATCGCGACCGAACTCGGCCGGGCCTGCGCCGCGACCGGCATGGTGTTCGCGATGCACCAGGGCCAGGTCATGGCGCTCTGGCGGCACGGCGGCGACGGCGCCGGCGTGCTCGAGACGATCGAGGCCGTCCGGGGTGGGGCACTCGTCGCGTCGGCCACCACCGAGCGCGGCGTCGGCGGCGACGCCCGGCGGTCCACCTGCTCCATCGAGCCGACCGACGACGGCCGGATCCGCCTGCGCAAGGACGCGCCGGTGATCTCGTACGCCACCGAGGCCGACGCGGTGTTCGTCACCGCCCGCCGCGACCCCGACGCCCCGGCGTCGGACCAGCGACTGCTCATCTGCCGCACCGACACGATGGTCCTGTCGCAGACGTCCACCTGGGACACCATGGGGCTCCGCGGCACGTGCAGCAACGGGTGGATCCTCGACACCGAGACGACGACCGACCGGGTGTTCCGCGACGACTACGCCGCGATCTCCGCCCAGACGGTCCTGCCGGTGTCGCACGTGCTCTGGGCCTCGGTCTGGCTCGGCATCGCGGTCTCGTCCGCCGAACGTGCCCGCAGCGCCGTCCGCAAGCAGGCCCGCGCCGCCGTCGGGACGACCCCGCCCGGTGCTCTCCGGCTCGCCGAGCTCCTGGTCGACCTGCAGGCCCTCGCCGACTCGGTGCGACACGCCGCCGAACGGTTCGACGCGGCCGCCGACGACCCGGACGTGCTGGCCTCGAGCGCGTACGCCCTCGCCGCCAACGCCCTGAAGATCGGTGCGTCCGAGCGCGTCACCGACATCGTCACGAAGGCGCTGCGCATCGTCGGGATCGCCGGCTACGCCGCCTCGGGTCCGATGAGCATCGCCCGACACCTCCGAGACGCCCACGGTGCCGCCGTCATGGTGAGCAACGACCGTCTCCTCAAGAACGACGCCGACCTGGCCATCATGACGGGAGTGATCCTGTGACGATCACGGACACCACCACGCACACCACCGACACCACCACCGCGGACACCGCCGCCGACGCCGCCGCGGACACCGCCGCCGACGCCGCCGCGCTCGACGCCGCCCGCGCCGCCCTCCGCGCCCGCCTGCTCACCGACGGCGTGCTCCTCGACCTCGGCACGCCCGGCCTCTACGGCCGCACCGGGGTCTTCGAGCGCGTGTACGCCGCAGTCGACGCGGCAGCGGTCCGCAGCCAGCAGCACCTCGGCGCCGAGGTCCTGCGCTTCCCGCCGGTCGAGCCGCTCGCGTCGTTCGAGCGCACCGACTACATCGCGTCGTTCCCGGACCTCGCCGCGTCGATCTCCGGGTTCACCGGCGACGACCGCACCCACCGCGCACTGCTCGCCGCCCGCGAGCGCGGTGAGCGCTGGGAGGGGTTCCTCGAGCCGGCCGACCTCATGCTCACCCCCGCGGTCTGCCACCCGGTCTACGGCCTGATCGGCGACACCGTGCCGCAGCAGGGCCGGTTCTTCGACGTCCTCGGCGACTCCTTCCGCCGCGAGCCCTCGCTCGACCCGATGCGCCTGCAGGCCTTCCACATGCACGAGTTCGTGCACGTCGGCACCCCCGCGTCCGCGGCGGCCCACCGGGACGGCAGCATCCCGGTGATGCGCGCGCTGCTCGAGTCGTTCGGGCTCGAGATCGACGTCGTCCCCGCCAACGACCCCTTCTTCGGCCGCGTCGGGCAGATGCTCGCCCGCAACCAGGTCGAGCAGGCGCTCAAGTTCGAGTTCGTGACGAAGGTCTACGGCCCCGACCACGACGCCACCGCGATCAGCTCCGCGAACCTGCACGAGGACCACTTCGGCACCTCGTTCGGCCTCCGCACCGAGGACGGACAGGTCGCGCACAGCGCCTGCATCGCGTTCGGCCTGGAACGCATCACCATCGCCCTGTTCGCCGCCCACGGCACGGACCTCGACGCCTGGCCGGCGTCCGCCCGCGCCGCCCTCGCCCTGTGACCACGCTGCACGGCTGGTCCGGATCGCCGGCGATCCGCGCCGCGGTCCAGCTCCCCGCCGCCGCGCGCGCCGGCGTCGTCATCTGCCCGCCGCTCGGGCAGGAGGGCGTCATCGCGTACCGCACGCTCCGTCTGCTGGCCGACCGCCTGGAGGCCCGTGGCATCGCCTCGGTGCGCTACGACCCGTCCGGACGTGGTGACGGCGCACCCGACACCGCGCCCGACGCGCAGGTCCGGTCCGCACGCCACGCTGCCGCCGTGCTCCGCACGACGGGGGTGCAGCACGTCGCCTTCGTCGGGCTGGCCTCGGCGGCCCTCGTCGCGGCGAACGCGGCCGCGGACACCGACGGCCTCGTCGTCTGGGACGCACCGGCCTCGGGGAAGGGGTGGCTCCGCCGGCAGCGCGCCCTCGCGACCATCACGATCGGCGCCGACCGCGTGGTCGACGGCGTCGAGAGCCTGATCGGGTTCGACGTCGAGCCGGACGAGGCCGCCGCACTCGCGGACCTCGCCTTCGCCCCGCGCACCGGGCCCACCGTCGCGCTCGTCCGTCCGGGTGCCCGGCCGCCGAAGCCGCTCGGTGGCGTCGAGGTGACCGAGGTCACCGGCAGCGCCGAGCTCCTCGACGGCACGAGCATCCACGCCCGCATCCCCGGAGCCGCCGTCGACACCGTCGTGGCCTGGCTCGACACCTGGGCACCTGAGACTGCGGTGCCCGTCCGCACCCCCGTCCTCGACGAGGTCCTCGACGTCGACGGCCGCGTGTCGGAGCGCATCGTCCACCTCGGCGTTCAGGGCCTGTTCGGGATCGAGACCGTCTCGTCCGCCCAGCACCACGACGCCCCCGTCGTCGTGCTCCACAGCGGCGGCGCCGAACACCGCGTGGGGGCCACCGACTACCAGGTCGAACTCGCCCGCGCCCTCGCCCGCGACGGCGCCCGGGTCGTCCGGGTCGACCGTCGTGCCACCGGCGAGAGCACCGGCGTGCACGAGGACGAGCGGAGCTTCCTGTTCGCGCAGGAGTGGGTGGAGGACCAGTCCGCCGTCGTCACCGCACTCGCCACGCCCTCGGACCGGCTCGTGCTCGTCGGCATGTGCGCCGGCGCCTGGGTCGCGGGCCGCGCCGTCGAGGAGGCCCCGCGCCTGGTCGTCGAGATCAGCCCGAACGACTACCGTCGCGTCCCGGCCGAGCCCGGCTCGTACGCCGACGGGGTCCGGGCCATCGACGCCCCGTCGCCCGCACGGATGTGGGTGCGTGAACGCTACAACCGCTTCGTGCCGAAGGCCGTCCGCGACCGGATCGCCCGTCGCGACCGGATGGGCGGGGTCGTCGGCCACGTCCGCCCGCTCGTCGAGCACGGCACCGACGTCGTCGTGATCGTCGCTCCCGAGGACGCCGCCCTGTTCGACCGACTCGGTGGGCAGAAGGCCGTCCGGCGCTGGCCCGGCGACGACCGCCGCGGATCGGTGTCCGTCGTCCGCGTCGAGGACGGCGACCACTCGCTGTTCTCCCCGACGATGCGCGAGGCCGTCGTCGCCGAGGTGCGCTCCCGCGTCGCGGCGACGTTCCCCGTCCACACCTGACGCGCCCGCCCGGCTCAGCGCAGGCTGAGCTCCCGCGCGACGGCGTCGGGACGCTCGACGTGGGCGAAGTGCCCGCAGTCCTCGAGCAGCACCGTCCGGACCTGCGGCACGAGCGCCCGCAGCGCCTCGAGGTCCGTGACCCGGGCGAACACGTCGTCGCGCCCGGCGATCGCCGTCACCGGGCAGGTGATCGCGCGCCACCGGTCGACGTCGTACACCGCCGCCGACCGTGCCGCCTCGGTGAACTGCTCCGGCCGGAGCTCCTCGACGAAGGCCTCGAGCACGCTCGGGTCCAGACGTCGAACGTGCGTGAACACCGGCGCCGCGACGAGCGGCAACAGACCGATCCGCGCGATCCACCGGAGCAGCGGACGAGCGGAGCCACCGGTCACCGTGAGGCCCGCACGCAGCAGGGTGAACGCCGGCAGGGTGCCGAGCGCCCGCACCGGGTGCCGAGCCGCGCCGGCGGTCGCGACCGTGGTACCGGACACCAGGGCGAGCGACCGCACCCGCTCGGGCGCCACCACCGCCAGGTGCAACCCGACGAACGCTCCCATGGAGTGCCCGACCACGTCGACCGCGCCGACGCCCAGCGCACCGAGGACCGCCGACACGGCACCCGTGACGGCGTCGAGCCCGAGCGGACCGTCGGGAGCCGGCGAGGACCCCCAGCCCGGCAGGTCGACGAGCACCAGCCCGCGGTCCCCGATCCCGTCCGCGGTGCGCAGCAACGGTGTCCACGTCGACCAGGACCCGGCGACGCCGTGCAGCAGCAGGAGCGGGTCCGGGCCGGCGCGGTGGTGCACCATGACTGGCCCGGTCGGGGCCTCCACGACCGTGCGGGTCAGCCCCCATGCGCCGGGCGTGACGCGCACCGGGTACGGGGCGTAGGCATCAGCGGTGACCCCGTGATCACGTGGGTCGGTGTCGATCGCGTGCACCGGGCCTCCTGTCCGACCGTCGACGCGGACGCGTCCGTCAGGAGGGATTCGGAACGCTAGCCGACGGGGACGGGTGCCGAGCAGGCGGCGAGCCGGTCGAGGGCCGCCTTGTACTCGGCGACGTCGCGCTGCAGACCGGGCTCGGTGATGATCGAGGCCTTGATGCGGCCCTGCACGTCGATGACGAAGGTCGCGCGGGTGGCGAAGCCCTTGTTCTCGAGGAACACGCCGTACTCCTTCGAGACCGCGCCGTGCGGCCAGAAGTCGGCGAGCAGCTCGAAGTCGTAGCCGTTCGTCTCGGCGAACGAGCGGAGCGTCGCCTTCGAGTCGACCGAGATGCCGAGCAGCTCGATGCGCTGGTCCTGGAACATCGTGATGTTGTCCTGCAGGGTGCAGAGCTCGCTCGTGCACCCGGACGAGAACGCCAGCGGGAAGAAGACGAGTGCGACCGGGCGGTTGCCACGGAAGTCGCTGAGTCGGACGTGCTCACCGAACTGGTTCGGGAGCTCGAAGTCCGGCGCGAGTGAGCCGATCTCCAGTGCCATCGCTACGTGTGCTTCTTCCTCGGGCGTGGGGTGTGCCCGTCGGGTCCGTGCGCCGCGGATCGCGTGTGCACGATCGGCCATGCTACGCCGACGACACGCGAATGCAAGCACCCGTCCACCTGCACGTCACCATCAGCATCAGCGTCGGTCCTGGGGCCTAGAGTGGACGGGGCCCCAGCCGGTCGCGACCCGACCACCGGAGCCACCATGTCCACCACCACGAGAACGAACGAGGTCAAGGGTGACGGTGAACGACCAGGACCCGTACAGCGCCGGGGCGAACGACCAGGATCCGCAGGAGACCGCCGAATGGCGTGAGTCCCTCGACGGGCTGGTCCAGACCCACGGACACCAGCGCGGTCGCGAGATCATGCTGAGCCTGCTCAAGCGGTCCAAGGAACTGCACCTCGGTGTGCCGATGGTCCCGACGACGGACTACGTGAACACCATCGCGCCGGAGAACGAGCCGGAGTTCCCCGGCGACGAAGAGCTGGAGCGCCGGTACCGCCGCTGGATCCGCTGGAACGCGGCCATCACGGTGCACCGCGCACAGCGTCCCGGCATCGGGGTCGGCGGGCACATCTCGACGTACGCGTCCAGCGCCGCGATGTACGAGGTCGGCTACAACCACTTCTTCCGCGCGCAGGACCACCCCTCCGGTGGCGACCAGGTCTTCTTCCAGGGCCACGCCTCCCCCGGCATGTACGCCCGCGCGTACATGGAAGGTCGCCTCTCCGAGGACCAGCTCGACGGGTTCCGGCAGGAGAAGTCGCACGCCGGCGGCGGCCTGTCGTCGTACCCACACCCGCGCCTCATGCCGCACTTCTGGCAGTTCCCGACCGTGTCGATGGGCATCGGCCCGATCAACGCGATCTACCAGGCGCAGCAGGCCAAGTACCTGTCGAACCGCGGCATCAAGGACGCCATGGACCAGCAGGTCTGGGCGTTCCTGGGCGACGGCGAGATGGACGAGGTCGAGTCCCGCGGGCAGCTCCAGGTCGCCGCGAACGACGGCCTCGACAACCTGAACTTCGTCATCAACTGCAACCTGCAGCGACTCGACGGTCCGGTCCGTGGCAACGGCAAGATCATCCAGGAGCTCGAGGCGTTCTTCCGCGGTGCGGGCTGGAACGTCATCAAGGTCGTCTGGGGCCGCGAGTGGGACGACCTGCTCGCCCGTGACACCGAGGGCGCGCTCCTCAACCTGATGAACCAGACGCCGGACGGCGACTACCAGACGTACAAGGCCGAGAACGGTGCCTACGTGCGCGAGAACTTCTTCGGGCGCGACCCGAAGGCGCTCGAGCTCGTCAAGGACTACACCGACGACCAGATCTGGAACCTCAAGCGCGGTGGCCACGACTACCGCAAGGTCTACGCCGCGTTCAAGGCCGCGACCGAGCACAAGGGCCAGCCGACCGTCATCCTGGCGAAGACGGTCAAGGGCTACGGCCTCGGCCCGAGCTTCGAGGGCCGCAACGCGACCCACCAGATGAAGAAGCTCACGCTCGACAACCTCAAGCAGTTCCGCGACGAGATGCGCATCCCGATCTCCGACGCGCAGCTGGAAGAGAACCCCTACACGCCGCCGTACTACCACCCGGGCAACGACGACGAGGCGATCCAGTACATGCACGAGCGTCGTCGCGCGCTCGGTGGCTACGTGCCGGAACGTCGCACGAAGTACACGCAGTTCACGCTGCCGGACGACTCGAAGTACCAGGTCGTCAAGAAGGGCTCCGGCAAGCAGGAGGTCGCCACCACCATGGCGTTCGCACGCCTGCTGAAGGACCTGCTGCGCTCGCCCGACTTCGGCGACCGCGTGGTCCCGATCATCCCGGACGAAGCACGCACGTTCGGCATGGACGCCTACTTCCCGTCGGCGAAGATCTACAACCCGAACGGCCAGCACTACACGTCGGTCGACCGCGAGCTCCTCTTGGCCTACAAGGAGAGCCCGCAGGGCCAGATCATCCACGTCGGCATCAACGAGGCGGGCGCCCTCGCGGCCTTCACCGCGGTCGGCACCTCGTACTCGACGCAGGGCGAGCCGCTCATCCCGGTCTACGTCTTCTACTCGATGTTCGGGTTCCAGCGCACCGGCGACGCCATCTGGGCCGCCGGCGACCAGATGACCCGTGGCTTCATGATCGGCGCGACCGCCGGCCGCACCACGCTGACGGGCGAAGGCCTGCAGCACGCGGACGGTCACTCGCCGCTCCTCGCCACGACGAACCCGGCCGTCGTCTCGTACGACCCGGCGTACGGCTACGAGATCGGCCACATCGTCAAGGCCGGCCTCGACCGCATGTACGGCACGAACGAGGACGGCTCGCCGAAGCACGCCGACCCGAACGTCATGTACTACCTGACGGTCTACAACGAGCCGCTGGTGCAGCCGGCCGAGCCCGAGGGCGTCGACGTCGAGGGCATCCTCAAGGGGATGTACCTGCTCAAGGCCAGCGAGCACGACGGCCCGAAGGCCCAGCTGCTCGCGTCCGGTGTCGCCGTGCCGTGGATCCTCGAGGCGCAGCAGCTCCTCGCCGAGGACTGGGGCGTGTCGGCCGACGTGTGGAGCGTCACGAGCTGGGGTGAGCTGTACCGCGACGGTGTGGCCGCCGAGCAGCAGGCGTTCCTCAACCCGAACGAGCCGGCCCGCACGCCGTTCGTCACCGAGCGTCTGCTCGGCACCGAGGGCCCGGTCGTCGCCGTGAGCGACTTCATGCACCTCGTGCAGGAGCAGATCCGCCCGTTCGTGCCGACCGACTACGCCACGCTCGGCGCCGACGGCTTCGGCTTCTCGGACACCCGTCCGGCCGCTCGCCGCTTCTTCCACATCGACGGCCCCTCGGTCGTCGTGCGGACGCTGCAGCAGCTCGCCCGCCAGGGCAAGGTCGACGGTGCGCTCGTCCAGCAGGCGATCGACAAGTACCGCCTGCACGACGTGACCGCCGGCACCACCGGCAGCGCGGGCGGCGAGAGCTGATCAACCCGTGACGACGGTCCGCCCGGACCACGAGAGCCAGGAGAGCGCGCGCGAGCGTGCGCTCTCCTGGCTCCGTCAGGTGTCCGGAGAACTCTCCACCGCCACGATCAAGCGGCTCGAGGACACGCTCCCCTGGTACAGCGAGATGCCGCCGGGGCGCCGCTCCGCCGTGGGCCTCGTCGCCCAGGCGGGCATCACCTCGTTCATCAGCTGGCTCGAGGGCACCGCGTCGACGCCGTGGATCGCCGCGGCCGACGTCTTCGGGTCCGCCCCGCGGGAGCTCCTGCGCTCGGTGAGCCTGCAGCAGACCCTGCAGCTCATCCGCGTCGTGGTGACCGTGGTCGAGGAACGCGCCGCCGACGACGAGATGCTGCAGGAGGCGATCCTCAAGTACTCCCGCGACATCGCGTTCGCCGCAGCCGACGTCTACGCCCGCGCGGCCGAGGCCCGCGGTCTGTGGGACGCCCGGCTCGAAGCGCTCGTGGTCGACTCGATCCTCTCCGGCGAGTACGACGACGAACTGCCGTCCCGCATCGCCGCCCTCGGGTGGCACGGCCACGGCGAGGTCGCGGTGCTCGTCGGCACCGCGCCGAAGCAGCTCGAGGTCGACCAGGTCCGGCGGACCGCACGGCACATGGACGCCGACGTGCTCGTCGGGGTCCAGGGGTCGCGGCTCGTCGTGGTGATCGGCCGCGCCACCCCGCGCGACGACGTCCCCGAGGGCGAGGAGCCCGTCTCCTTCACGACCATCGCGCAGGCCCTCGAACCGCTGTTCGGCGAGGGGCACCTGGTGCTCGGCAACGAGGTCCCCGGGGTCGTCGACGCCTCGACCAGCGCGAAGGCCGCCCTCGCCGGGTTCGCCGTCGCGCGTGCCTGGCGCGGCGTGCCCCGTCCGGCCCTGGCCGACGACCTGCTGCCCGAACGTGCCCTGGCCGGCGACCCGCTCGCCCGGTCGGCCCTGGTGCAGCGCATCTACGTCCCGCTCAAGGACCAGTCCACCGAGCTCCTGCAGACGCTGTGGTGCTACCTGGACACCGGCCGGTCGCTCGAGGCCACGGCGCGCGAGCTCTTCGTGCACCCGAACACCGTGCGCTACCGCCTGCGCCGGGTCGCCGACATCATCGGGTGGGACGCCACGCACGCCCGGGACGCCCTGATCGTGCAGTCGGCGCTCATCCTCGGCGCGATGTCCGAGTCCGCGACCGGCCGTCGCCGCATCACGCCCCGACGCTAGAGCGCTCCGGACGGTAGAGAACCGACAATGTCCCGCGGGGATTCGTGTGGGAAGTCCACACGGGCCCCGCGGGACGAGAACGCGAGGATTGTCCGGTGATCGTCGTCGTCGCGCCCGGACAGGGCTCCCAGACCCCCGGCTTCCTCGCCCCCTGGCTCGAGGACGCCACCGTTCGTGAACGAGTCGGGCAGTGGTCGGAGTCGATCGGAGTCGACCTCGCCGAGCACGGCACGAACTCCGACGCGGACACCATCAAGGACACCGCGCTCGCACAGCCCCTCATCGTGGCCGCCGGCCTGGTGACCGCCGACGCACTGCTCGCCGAGGGCCGTCGTGCGCTGGTGGGCGGGGTCGCCGGACACTCGGTGGGCGAGTTCACCGCCGCCGCGGTCGCCGGGATCCTCGAGCCGACCGACGCCGTCGCCCTGGTCGCCGAGCGCGGCCGGGCCATGGCGGACGCCGCAGCGCTCGAGCCGACCTCGATGGCCGCCGTCCTCGGTGGCGACGCCGACGCGGTCGCCGCAGCCCTCGCCGAGCACGGCCTCGTGCCCGCGAACCACAACGGTGGCGGCCAGACCGTCGTCGCCGGTGCCGCAGACGCCATCGCGGCCCTCGCCGCCGACCCGCCCGCCAAGGCCCGGGTGATCCCGCTCGCCGTGGCCGGTGCGTTCCACACCCGCTACATGGCCCCCGCCGTCGAGCGGGTCGCCCCGGTCGCGGCCGCCGCCACCGTGCAGGACCCGACCCTGCCGATCTGGACCAACGCCGACGGCTCCCGCGTCGACGACGGACGCCGCTTCGTCGACCTCATGGTCCAGCAGATCGCGAACCCCGTCCACTGGGACGCGGCCATGGAGTCCTTCTCCACCGCAGGCGTGACCGGCATCATCGAGCTCGCACCCGCCGGTGCCCTCGTCGGCCTGGCGAAGCGCGGCCTCCGCGGCACGCCGACCGTCGCCATCAAGACCCCCGACGACCTGCCTGCAGCGATCGACCTGCTGCAGCGCGCGGGCCAGGAAGCAGACGCAACCGCATGACCGACCCGACCACCCCGACGGACGCCCCCACGGGCCTCCCGACCGGATCCGCGCGCCCGCTGCTCCAGCAGCGCCGCGGCCACGAGTTCACCCGGATCCTGGCGTTCGGCGCCGCCCGCGGCGAGAACGTCGTGCCGAACGACGACCTCGTCGGCCCGATCGACTCGTCCGACGAGTGGATCCGCCAGCGCACCGGCATCATCACCCGCAAGCGCGCGGGCAAGGACGTCGAGGCCGTCGACCTCGCCGAGGCCGCCGCACGCGAGGCCATCGAGAAGGCCGGCATCGAGCCGTCCCAGATCGGCGTCGTGCTCGTGAGCACCGTCACGCACACCGTCGCGACCCCGTCGATGGCGTCGCTGCTCGCCGAGCGCATCGGCGCCACCCCGGCCGCCGCGTACGACATCAGCGCCGCCTGTGCCGGGTACGCCTACGGCATCGCCCAGGCCGACTCGTTCATCAAGTCCGGGCTCGCCGACCACGTGCTGGTCGTCGGAGCCGAGAAGCTCAGCGACGTCGTCGACCCGACGGACCGCTCGATCTCGTTCCTGCTCGGGGACGGTGCCGGCGCCGCCGTGATCGGCCCGAGCGACTTCCCGGGCATCGCCCCCACCATCTGGGGTTCCGACGGCTCGAAGTGGGACGCCATCGGCATGACCGCGACCTACAACGAGTGGGAGGCCGGGGCACCGCGTCCGACCATGCGCCAGGCCGGGCAGACGGTGTTCCGCTGGGCCGTCTGGGAGATGGTCAAGGTCGCCCGCCAGGCACTCGAGACCGCCGGCGTCCGCCCCGAGGACCTCGCCGCGTTCGTGCCGCACCAGGCGAACATCCGCATCATCGACGAGTTCGCCAAGCAGCTCGGCCTGCCCGAGACGGTGACGATCGCCCGCGACATCACCACCACCGGCAACACCTCCGCCGCGAGCATCCCGCTCGCCACGCACCGCCTGCTCGAGGAGCACCCGGACCTGTCGGGCGGCCTCGCCCTGCAGATCGGCTTCGGCGCCGGACTCGTGTTCGGTGCCCAGGTGGTCGTCCTCCCCTGATCCCCCTCCGGTCGCGCACCCGCGCGCCCGGTCCCCATCCCGACGAGCCTCCGCGCACCCGGACCCCGCGTGCCCTAGGCTGGTCAACGGTCAAACGACACCCCCCTTCAAGGAGAACACTCATGGCCCTGTCCAACGAAGAAGTCCTCGCCGGCCTGGCCGAGCTGATCAACGACGAGACCGGTATCGCCACCGACACCGTCGCCGCCGACAAGTCCTTCACGGACGACCTCGACATCGACTCCATCTCGATGATGACCATCGTGGTCAACGCCGAGGAGAAGTTCGACGTGAAGATCCCGGACGAAGAGGTCAAGAACCTCAAGACCGTGGGCAACGCGGTCGACTACATCGTCAAGGCCCAGGCCTGACACGAGCTTCCTGAGCGCCGCGGCCCGCGGACCCCTGCGGGCCGTGGCGCTCATCTTGTTCACCCCAACGAAAGAGCACGTCGTCCCATGACCAAGAAGACCGTCGTCGTCACCGGGATCGGTGCGATCTCACCCCTCGCCGCGACCGCCCCGGACACCTGGGACGCGCTGCTCGCCGGCAAGTCCGGCATCACCCGCATCGAGGACCCCCGCTACGCCGAGCTCGAACTCCCCGTGGAGTTCGCCGGCCAGGCGCGCCGGTTCCTCACCGACCAGCTCACCCGCCCCGAGTCGAAGCGCCTCGACCCCTCGTCGCAGCTGTCGCTCGTCGCGGCGCGCGAGGCCTGGGCCGACGCCGGCATCGACGACGAGTCGGTCGTCCCCGAGCGCCTCATCGTCGACTGGGCGACGGGCATCGGCGGCGTGAACACGCTGCTCGACGCCTGGGACACCCTGCGCGAGAAGGGTCCGCGTCGCGTCCTGCCGATGACGGTCCCGATGCTCATGGCGAACGGACCCGCCGCCGCCATCGAGATGGAGTTCGGCGCCCGTGGTGGTGCCCGCACCTACCTGTCCGCCTGCGCGTCCTCGACCGAGTCGCTGGCCGAGGCGTACCGGCACATCGCCGACGGCGACGCCGACATCGTCATCACCGGTGGCGCCGAGGCCGCGCTGCACCCGCTCCCGCTGGCCGCGTTCGCCGCGATGCAGGCCCTGTCGCGCCGCAACGACTCCCCCGAGACCGCGTCACGTCCCTACGACGTCACGCGTGACGGCTTCGTGCTCGGTGACGGCGCAGCGGCGCTCATCCTCGAGTCGAAGGAGCACGCGGAAGCCCGCGGCGCGACGATCTACGCCGAGGTCGCCGGCTCCGGCATCACCTCGGACGCCTTCCACATCACCGCGCCGGACCCCGAGGGCAGCGCCGCCGCCCGTGCGGTCCTGCAGGCCCTCGAGCACGCCGACGCGAGCATCGAGGACGTCGTGCACGTCAACGCGCACGCCACCTCGACCCCCGTCGGTGACGTCGCCGAGTACCACGCGATGCGTCGGGTCTTCGGCGACCACCTGGACGACGTCGTGGTGTCCGCGACCAAGGCCTCGACGGGCCACCTGCTCGGTGGTGCCGGCGCGATCGAGGCGGTCTTCACCGTCCTCGCGCTGCACAACCGCGTCGCCCCGCCGACGATCAACCTGCACGACCAGGACCCGGAGATCGTCATGGACGTCGCCCGCGAGCCGCGCGCGCTGCCCGAGGGCGACCTGCTCGCGGTCAGCAACTCGTTCGGCTTCGGCGGCCACAACGCCGTGGTCGCGTTCCGCAGCGTCTGATCCGTCCCACCCTGCCAGGAGGCCCGTCCCGCGTCGTCGGGGCGGGCTTCCGTCGTTCCGGTGCCGGTTGGAGTCCCGGCAACACGCCGTCGTGTCGCTGAGGCGCCCCGGAAACGACGAGACGCCGCCGTATTCGGCGGCGTCTCGAGTCTTCGGCGGCGTCAGGACAGCACGCCGGCGTGTTGCGCACCCGACGTCAGCGTCCGGCGCACCCGAGACGCCGGTTGCGAGTCGGGTCAGCCGACGCGGTGCAGCCAGACGACCGGGTTGCCCTCGGCCGCGTGGCGGAAGGGCTCGAGCTCGTCGTCCCAGGCCTGCCCGAGGGCGAGCCGGAGCTCACGGTGCAGCTCGAGGGCGTTGCTGCCCGCGACCTCCATGGCGTAGCGCACCCGGTCCTCGGGGATGACCATGTTGCCCGTGACGTCGGTCTGCGCGTAGAACACCCCGAGGTCGGGCGTGTGCATCCAGCGGCCGCCGTCCGAGGCACTCGTCGGCTCCTCGGTGACCTCGTACCGCAGGTGTTCCCACCCGCGCAGGGCCGACGCGATCGCGGCACCGGCGCCCACCGCACCGGTCCACGTGTACTCGGTCCGGCGCGCACCGTCCTGTGCGGGCTGGTCGAGCCACGAGAAGTTCACGGCGCGGTTCATCGCGCGACCTGCTGCCCATTCGACGTGCGGGCAGAGCGCGCGGGGTGAGGAGTGCACGTAGAGCACTCCTGTCGTCGTTCCGTTCACGGTTCCTCCGATACGTCAGGTGCGACTTCCCCATCGACCTGGTGCGGAGGATCCTGACCCGAGGGGCCACGGAACCATCGGTATGCGATTGTGATGTCCCGACGGGACACGCCCATTATGCAGCGCTGCGGCTGGGAACGGCAAGGAACCGACCCCGATCAGTGCAGGACGGCACCGTCCGCGTCGACCGGGTGTCGCTCCCCCGCCGTGATCGGCACCGGGACGCGGTTGTCCTCCGGTGGGATCGGGCACGCGTACTGGTACGAGAACGCGCACGGCGGCAGGACCAGCAGGTTCCAGTCGAGCTCGACCGTGGCCTCCGTGCCGGGGTCGTCGAGGTACAGGAACCGACCCATTGAGTAGGTGCTGCCCGGGTCGTCCTCCGGTAGGGCACTCGTGGCGTCCTGCACGATGAGCTGCAGCCGCGGGGCTCCGCGGTGGGCAGCCGACCGGACGGCGACGAACCGCACCGTTGCACCACCCACGACGGTCTCGACGTGTCCGGCGACCGGCAGGGTGTCGCCGGCGGCGTCGCGGACGCTGCCACGGGCCTCCAGGTCGTCTCCCACCAGCGGGACGTACGTGCCGGACGTCACCCAGTCGCCGGACCACGCGAAGCGGGCGATCTGCGCGAACCGGGCGATCGCCTCGGACGACGGGTCCCAGACGCGCAGGGTGTCGCCGCTGACGGTGCCGGCGAAGCCGTCCGGCAGCGCGACGGACGACGGCACGACGGCGGTGTCGCCGGCCACCAGGACCGTGCCGTCGACCGGGACGCCGTCGACGACGACACCGTCGGCGGCCTCGGCCGTCACGGTGAGTCCGCCGACGGCCGAGGCCCACGTCCCGGGGACCGGCCAGACCGGCTGCGGGTGGTCGACGTGCTGGGCGTTCACCAGGGCGAGCGGTCCACGGGCACTGCGCGCCCAGCGGTCACGGTCGTGGACGTGCTCGGCGAAGGCGGCGACGACCGCGTCGTCCGGTGCGCCGGTGCCGCTCGTCACGCCTGCTCCTGGCGGGGGTAGATGACCTTCTGCACGATGATGATGACCGACGCCGCGACGGGCAGCGCCACGAGTGCGCCGAGCACGCCGCCGATCGTGCCGCCCGCGACCGCCGCGATGACCACGAGCGCGCCGGGCACCTGGACCGCACGCGACATGATGCGCGGGGAGATCAGGTAGGCCTCGACCTGCATGTAGACGAGGTAGTAGATGGCAGCGGCGAGGGCGGTCGCCGGCGACGCGAAGAAGCAGAGCAGCGAGATGACGATCGCGGCGGCGAGCGTGCCGACGAGCGGGATGAGCGAACCGAGGAACGCGAACGACGCGAGCAGCACCGGCAGCGGCGCGCCGATGATGAGCAGGAAGAAGAAGCTCAGGATGCCGTTGATCAGTGCTTGCGAGACCTGCCCGACGACGTAGCGGCCGACAGCCTGCGTGATCTGCTCGCTCACGTCGATGAAGTTCTGGCGGCGCGACGCGGGCACGAACCGGTAGGTCGCACGCTTCATGCCCCGCATCGACGCGAGGAAGTAGAGCATCAGGATGATGACGATGAGCGCCCCGGTGACCCCGGACAGGATGCCGCTGCCGACCGCCAGGATCCCGCCGCCGACGCTGAGCAGGTTGCCCGGCTTCTCGACGAACGACTGCAGCGACTGCAGGGCGTGGTCGATGTCGAACGACCCGGCGAACTGCTTCGACAGGTCCTGCACCCACTGCTGCTGCGAGATGTCCTGCACGATGTCGGGGAAGTTCTGGATCAGGTTCGACGCCTGCTCCACCAGGATCGGCACCACGGCGAACACGATGCCGGCGAAGGCCCCGAGCACCGCGACCACGACGATCGTGATGGCCGACCAGCGCGGGATGATGCGCTCCAGGAACGACACGAGCGGGTCGATGCCGAGCGCCAGGAACAGTGCGACCCCGATGTAGACCAGCACCGTGCTCAGCTCGTTGATGATCGCACCGGCGAGCAGCGCGACGAGCACCCCGATGGCGCCCATGAACCCGAGGCGGAAGGCGTTCACGCGCACGCCGGTACCGCCACGGGTCACCTCGAAAGTGACGTTCGGTGTCGGTGCGTGGTCGTCCTGCGACGTGTCGCGCTTCCTTGGCATGTGCACGTAGGGCGGGCGGGACTCGAACCCGCGGATCGTTCGGTTATGAGCCGACTGCCTTGACCAGCTTGGCTACCGCCCCTCGCCGGAGACCCTCAGGCCACCGGCTCACCACGATACAGCGACTCGAACGTCGACAGCGTGCGGTTGATGTCGTGTGCCTCGATCATCGTCAGACTGCGATCCCGCATCGCGACGTACTCCGACTCGGACGCGGTGAGCACCGTCGTGAGCTTCGCCGCCAGGTCGTCCACGTCGCCCGGGGTGAACAGGTACCCGTTGCCGTCGATCAGGTGCGGCAGCGCCATCGAGTCGGCGGCGACGACCGGCAGCCCCGAGGCCATCCCCTCGAGCGACGAGATGCTCTGCAGTTCCGCCGTGGACGGCATCGCGAACACCGTCGCGTTGGTCAGGGCCTCCTGCTTGCGCTCGTCGGAGACGAAGCCCAGGAACCGCACACGGTCCTCGAGCCCGAGCTCCTTCGCCAACGCGGTGAGCTTCGGGATCATCTCGCCGTCGCCGACGATGGTCAGCGTCGCGGACAGCTCGGCGGGCAGCAGCGCCACCGCGCGGACGAGCACGTCGAGGTTCTTCTCGGGGGCCACACGGCCCACGAAGACGATGTCGTTGTTGACCGGGCGTCCCTCGCGCGCCACGTACCGGGACGCGTCGATGCCGCACGAGATCGCGAGGACCTGCTGGCCGGCGATGGCCTTCCGCAGGTAGTCGGCGGCCAGGTTCGTCGGCGTCGTGATGGTGTCCGCCAGCCGGTAGGTCTTGGCGGCGTCGCTCCACGCGATCTTCAGCGCGAGGGGCAGCGTCCACTTGCCGAACGGCGTGTACTCGAGCAGGTTCTCCGGCATGAAGTGGTTCGTCGCGATGACCCGGATGCCGCGGTCGTTCGCCTCGTGCACGATGCCGCGGCCGATGACCACGTGCGACTGGATGTGCAGCACGTCGGGCTTGACGGCGTCGAGGATCGGTCCGGTCCACTTCCGGACGCTCCACGGCCACACGAAGCGCAGCCACGGGTGCAGCGGCCACTTGTAGGACTTCAGGCGGTGCACGACGAGCGTGACGCCGTGGTGCTCCTCGTCGAAGGTGCCGTAGTGGCGGCTCGAGGCCGGGGCCACGACGTGCACCTCGTGCCCGCGCTCGGCCAGGCCGACGGCGAGCTGCTCGGCGAAGGTGGCGGCGCCGTTGACGTCGGGGGCGAAGGTGTCCGCTGCGATCAGCACGCGCAACGGCCGGTGACCGCCCGTCGCTTCCGTCGGTCCGGCGGTGGCGGTGGTGGCGTCTCCTGACACGGCTGAGTTCGTCCTCTCGTGGGCGATGGCTGGTCGGCAGTGACGCTATCGCACCCGGATCGACGGTCGCGTCAGCCGCGCGGATGAGGGCGGCGACCACCCGGGGTGCGCGGCGAGTGCACCGCCGCGTGCGCGCCGGTCGCCCGCGCCGGCCGGCGTCAGGCCCGGGTCTGCGGGTGGTGCTTGGCGAGCAGGAACACCCCGGTGATGGCGATGCCCGCGGCCACCACGAAGCCCGCGACCGCGAACCACGGCGCCCCCGAGGCCTCGCCGAGCACGATCACGCCGATGCCGACCGCGACGATCGGGTCGATCACCGTCAGCCCCGCGATCACGAGGTCGGCCGAGCCGCTCGAGTACGCGTTCTGCACGAAGTACCCGCCGAGCGACGCCGCCACGACCACCCCGACGATGGCGAGCACGGTCAACCAGTCGAAGGTGCCGTTCACGAACCGGTTCAGCACCACCTTGGCCAGCGTCGCCACGAACCCGTAGAGCACCCCCGCGCCGACGATGTAGTACAGCGCACTGCGGTGCTTGGCGACCAACCGGAACGACACCAGCACGAGTACCAGCACGACGGCGAGGATCACCAGCACGGTGACGAGCTGCTGACGGGTGATCGCGCTCTCGTGCCCGACGAACGCCGCGATCCCGACGAAGATGCCGACACCGATGATGCACGTCCACACGGCCCGCCGGGCACGGCGACCGAGTGGCACACCGGACGACCGCGACGAGAACCACGTCGTGATGACGAGGGCGACGGCACCCAGGGGCTGCACGACGATCAGGGGCGCGAACGTGATGCTGATGAGCTGCAGCACCACCGCGATGCCGAGCATGAGCGTGCCGAGCACCCAGTAGCCGCTCGAGACGAGCCCGACGACGTGCCGGACGCTCAGCCCTTTCGACTGCCGACCGAGACGTGCCTCGACCCGCTGGACCCCGCGGCTCTGGAACTGCGCCCCGAGCGACAGGAACACCGCACCGATCAGCGCCACCGGGATCATCAGCGCCTGGAACGGCGTGAGGTTGCTCACGGCGTCGGGCAGCTGGAGGTCCGTCGTCACGCGTCGAGGCTACCGTCCCCCGCCGGATAACCTGGGTGAATGGCCGTTCTCCCGATCCGCATCACCGGCGAACCCGTCCTGCACGAGCGTGCAGCCGAGGTCACCGCGTTCGATGACGACCTCCGCACCCTCGTCGCCGACATGCTCGAGACCATGGACCTGGCACCGGGCGTCGGCCTGGCCGGACCGCAGGTGGGCGTCGGCAAGCGCCTGTTCGTGTACTCCTACACCGACGACGACGACGTCCTGCACCGGGGCGCCGCCGTGAACCCCGTCCTGTGGATCACGCCCCCGGTGCCCGAATCCGTCGAGGAGCTCGACGAGGACGAGGAGTCCGAGGGCTGCCTGTCGATCCCTGGTGAGCGGTTCCCGCTCCGCCGCTCCGAGGGCGCCCTGCTGCGGGCCTTCGACGAGCACGGCACCCCGTTCGAGGTCGAGGCGCACGGCTGGCTGGCCCGGATCTTCCAGCACGAGTACGATCACTTGGACGGCTGGCTCTACGCCGACCGCCTGGTGCACCCCTACGGCAAGCAGGTCGCCAAGGCGATCCGCAAGAGCAGCTGGGGCGGCCCCGGCCAGTCCTGGTTGCCGGGTCGCGACCACCCCGAGGGCTGACGCCCGTCGGCGTCGGCACCCGGTGTCGTCCAGCCCGTCGATGGTCCGGCGGGCGGCCTGGAGGCCCGGCTCAGCCCCGGTAGGCAGCCAGTGCGTCCCGCAGGCGGTCGGTCTCCGGGTGCCCGGGGCAGTACCGCAGGAGCCCGGCGGCCACGTGCGCACCGCGCGCGTCGGCGACCGCCGACGTCCACGGCGCCGAGCCGCGGACCGCGCACGTGCTCGCGAGTTCGACCAGGTTCGCGTCACCGCGCGCCGCCGCCACCGCGGCCTGCTGCTGGCTCGACGGCACCGACCCGGTCAGGCGCTTCGCCGAGCAGTCGGCGCGCTCGGCCTCCCACACCGCCGAGTAGGTGGTGTAGGTCTCGCTGTCCGATCCGTCGGCGGCGCAGACGAACGCGAAGACCACGGGCGACGCGCCCGAGCCCAGGCCGGTGTCCGAGCTCGTCGGGTCCTCGGACGCGTCGGTGTCCGGGCCGACGCTGCTGCAGCCGGTGAGCACCGCCGTCACGGCGACGACGACGCCCAGGAGCGTGAGTCGAGGCGAACGGGAACGGTGCACCTGTGAACGCTAACAGCAAGCGCTGCGGACGACCCGTACGGCGGCTCCTGCGATGATGGTCCGGCATCGCCCTGTCCTGGAGGTCCTCATCCCCCGCCTGCACTCCCGCCCCGTCCGTGCGACGGCCCTCGTGGTCGTCGCCCTGGCTGCTGTGTTCGTCGCCTACTGGCACCTCGGCCGTCCGACCATCGTGAACGACGAGTTCGTGTACCTCCGCGCGAGCTGGGCCTACGTGCACGGGAACTTCTCGCTCAACCTCGAGCACCCGCCGCTCGCGAAGTACGTGTACGGCGTGGCGCAGCTCCTGGTGGGACAGGGGCCGCTCGGACCGAGGCTGGTGGCTGCGACCGCGATGCTCGGCACGGGCGTCGTCCTGTTCCTCTGGCTGCGACGCGAGGTCGGCTTCTGGACCGGCCTGACCGCGGCGGCGATGTGGTGGCTGACGCCGCGTGGCTCGGGCTCGTCCTGGGCGGAAGCCGGGTCGGTCATCGGTGTCCGCATCGACCGGTTCGCGATGCTCGAACCCCTCATGGTCTTCTTCGCCGTCGCCTCGCTCGCCGCGGCCTGGCGCTGGATGCGGACCGGCAACCGGTGGTGGGTGGCCGCAGCGGGTGCGCTGCTCGCACTGTCCGTGACCTCGAAGGTGTCGACGGCAGTGCTCGTCCTCGCCGTGGGAGCACTCCCCCTGCTGTTCCGTCGGTGGCGCGACCTGGGGGTCGGTGCGCTGTACGGCGGCGTCGCGTTCGTGGTCGTGTTCGTGGTCGTCTACCTGCCGGTCGGGCTCTTCGGGGCCATCGGGCAGATGCTCCGGTTCCAGGCGCAGCAGAACGCCCACGGGCACCCGACGACCATCCTCGGGACGATCTACCCGGCGGCACCGTGGTGGGCGAACTTCGCGTTCCTCGCCGACGGCACGGGCTGGTTGCTGCTCACCGTCCTGACCATCGGTGTGGTCGCCGCCCTCGTCGTCCGACCGGACCGCCTGGTCGCGTACCTCGGCATCGCCCTCGGTGTCTTCCTCGTCTTCTACGTCATCGTCGCCAACGTCTCGCTGCCGTACTACTACGACGCGTGGATGCCGTTCATCATCGCGTTGGCGGCGATCGGGTACGGGCGACTGGCGACCGTCCGGCCGCCCCTCGGACGCATCACGGCAGCAGTGCTCGTCGCCGCGCTGCTCATCCCCGTCGCACGGCTGGGCGTCGCCGTCGTGCAGACCCGTCCGAGCGGGATCGCTCTGCTCTCGGATGCTCTGAAGGTCCGCGGACACGACTCCGAAGGCGTCCTCTTCAGCCAGTTCAGCGCCAACACCTGGCGCATCTACTTCGGGGACCGTGGCTCCATGCGCCCTGAGAACGGACCGTTCGACGCCGTCGTCGTCGGCTCGGACACCCGGCGGACCATGCCCGAGCAGGTCCGGACGTTCCTCGACGAACACGCTGCAGAACTCCAGCACTTCCGGCTCGACTACCTCGACGTCTACGTGCCCCGACAGGGCATCATCGAGGACAACAACCGGGACGGCACGCTCAGGGTCGAGCCCGACGCTCGCTGACCGCGATCGAGGTTCAGCTGTCCTGTCCGGCGACGACGACGTCCACCGGCGCCTCGAGACGACCGCCGTGTCGTGCGTCCGTGCGGATCTGGCACCGGACGGTCGTCGTGCCGACCGGCGCGGTGACCACACGGTCACTGCAGTTCGGAGAAGTCAGTCCGAGTGGCAGTTCCAGTCGGAGCACGACGCGGACTGCTGTGCCGTCGGTGCTCCGGACCGAGAGCGCTCCGGGTTCCAGTGCTGTGCCCCGGACGCTCATCTGCTCGATCCGAGCGCCCGACAGGTCGGCACCGGAGACGTCTGCACCGTCGATCCGGGCGGAGGAGAGATCAGCGTCCGCGAGCCGGGCTCCGCGCAGATCAGCACCGCGCAGATCGGCGGCGTGCAGATCAGCCTCCCGGAGGTCCGCGCCGCGCAGGTCGGTCGAGCGCAGGTCGGCTCCGAAGAACACGGTCTCGGAGAGGTCTGCGTCACGGAGGTCAGCACCACGCAGGTCTGCGAGCCGGAGGTCGGCCGTCGAGAGATCGACCGATGACAGGTCGGCTCCGGGGCACGCCGTCGCCGTGGCCGGCCCCGGCTCGGACACCACCGCACAACCGTCGACATCGTGACTCGTACCCCCGTCGTCGCCCGGCCTGAGGAAGGCTGCGACACCGATCACCACGACGAAGGCAACTGAGGCGACTCCGACGCTCACCCCACGGGCGCGACGGGACGCGCTCACGACTCGACCCCGGTCAGCCATCTCGGCAGGACGTCGAGCCCCCAATCGGAGTACCACGCGGCGGAGTGTGCGTAGGGGAAGAACGCGCTCAGCGGGTTGTACAACACGAAGAGCGCGGCGAGCACCACGCCGACCACGGCCGTCGCGACGGAACGCGTTCGCGGTCGGAGACGTCGGAGCCACGTCCGGACACCGACCAGGACGACGACCACGGCCAACGGCATCGCTGGCAACAGGTAGCGACCGGAGAATGCGTACGACTCCCCCAAGTTGACCATCGTGGCGGCGTTGAAGCAGAGGACGGCGAACGTGTAGGTCGCCGCGACCGCGGCGCACCAGGTGAGCGCCGCATCGTGCAGGATCCGTCGGGCCTGCGTCAGCGCGATCCCGATGCCGACGACGGCGCTCGAGGCTCCGAACACGACGACCGACGGGTTCGGACGCCACGGGAACGAGGCGCCCCAGAAGAAGAACAGTGACTGGAAGTAGATCGTCACCCATGACCACAGGAAGGACAGCGGCGCGAATGCCGGCAGCGTTCCGTTCACCTCGGCCAGGTCGTGGGCGCGGGAAGCGGCGTAGTTCCGGCGGAAGATCGCGTAGTCCATGCAATCGGCACGACTGTGCAGGGCAGTACAGGCGGGGTTCACCGCGTGGAACTGCAACAGGTTCAGACCGAAGCGCTCGATCGCGAGAGCGGTCAGCACACCGCCGATCACGAGCAGCACGATCGACTGTCCGGGTCGCGCGCGGAGTCCCCCGACGGTTCGCTGCACCGGGTGCCGCAACCACGACCAGCCGGCGGCGCGGTACCGCAGCAGGATGGCGAAGAACCCTCCCGCGAGCACGAACGGCGCCTGCGAGTACTTCATCAGGAGGGCGAATAGCGCCGCGACGGCCATCCAGGCCAGCGTGCGCAGTCCCCCACCGCGGACGAAACGGACCGCGACGGCGGCGAACACGAAGAGCGCTGCCATGGCCGGGGCGTCGTAGCTCACCGACGCGGCCTGCCAGGTGAACCGCCCCGTGAACGCCGTCGCCACGATCGCGAGCAGCCCGATCGACGCGGGGACGCGAGCGTGCTGGAACAGCGACCGGAGCGCGATGAGCCCCGAAGCTGCCCACAGCACGTCCACGGCACGGAGAACGAAGACGACTTGCTCGTAGTCGAGCCCGATCGCGAGTGCTCCGCGCGCGGGGAACGACATCAGGTAGTGGTACAGGTACAGCGGCGACCGGACGAGCTCGCCCATCCAGAGCTGCGACGGGTCGACCTGCTGCAGGTAGGGGCCCGCGAGCACGGGGCGCTCGGCGTAGAGCAGGATGTTCCAGACGTGCCCTCGCTCGTCCGGGGCCGCGGCCACGTGGACGTGGAACCACCCGGCGAAGGCGAACCCCATGACGACGAAGACCGTCAGCACCACCACGAACGACGCTCGTGACGACAGTGCGACGTCCACCGCCTGCACGACGGACCGCCGCTCCGTTCGCTCCGAACGTCCGCGGCGGGACTCCCGAGTGTTCGTCATGACGGAACGATCGTACAGGGAGCACCGAACGCGCACGACGACAGCAACGCAAAAGATCCCCACCCCGAAGGGATGAGGACCTGTCGCTCCCCGAGTTGGACTCGAACCAACAACCTGCCGGTTAACAGCCGGCTGCTCTGCCAATTGAGCTATCGAGGATCACTGTCCGCTGGCGAATGACATGCGAACAACGGGTAACAGCATAGCAGGACGCCGAGGCCCTCCACCGCATCGGACACGCCGCCCGGGCGCGCCGCGCCCCGAGGCCCCCGTGTCAGTACCCGGCGACCGGGTCGACGACGCCGACGAAGCCCTCGCCGTCGCCCCCGAGGAACGCCGCGGCGTTGAGCCGGACGCGCTCGGCGAGCAGCGGTGCGACCATCTCCGGGGTGTCCGCCTGGTGCGGGGTGATGACCGCGCCGGGCTCCGACCAGAGCGGGTGCCCGTCGGGCAGCGGCTCGGGGTCGGTGACGTCGAGGCCGACCGCGGCGATCTCCCCCGCGCGCAGGGCGGCGACCAGTGCGTCGGTGTCCACGAGTCCGCCGCGGGCGATGTTCACGAGCCGGGCGGACGGCTTCATGATCCGGAACTGCTGCTCACCGAAGAGCTTCGCGGTGCCCGAGGTCATCGCCGCTGCGATCATCACGACGTCGGCGTCGGGCAGGACCCGGTCGAGCTCGTCGGTGGTGACGGTCCGCGCGGCTCCCGGCACGGGCTCGGGCGAGCGGCGCACGACGGTGACATCGACGTCGAACGGGGCGAGCAGCCGGAGGTACTCGAGGGCGATCCCGCCGGCACCGATCACGACGACGTTCCGCCCGTACAGCGAGACACCCTCGGGCTCAGTCGCCCACGACGACGCACGAGCGCGCTTCTGCAGGACCCGGAGCGTGCCGAGGGTCAACGAGAGCGCGTGCTCGGCGACCGGCTCCGCGTAGGCGCCCTTGGCCGAGGTGAACAGCACGCGGTCGCCGTGCTCCTGGATCAGGTGCGCGAAGGCGTCGACGCCGGCGAACGGCAGCTGCACCCAGCCGACCCCCGGTGCCGACGACAGCGCGTCGGCGAGTCCGGCCGGGTCGCGGGGGTCGAGCCAGACGACCCCGCGAGTGTCGGCGTCGAGCGGCGCGACGGTGCCGCCGGCCTCGGTCACGGCGTCCACGTGCAGGTCCGTCGGTTCCGGCAGCACGGCGACCGGCCCGGGCTGCGGGGCGTCGATCGGCAGCGGTGCACCCGACGTGGGGACGACGGCGCGGTGGCCGCGGGGGCCCTGGGTTGTGGCGCTCACGCGTTCTCCTGACGGTCGGTGCGCGGGCCGGTGCCGGCGGCGAGCGGACGGCGCGGCGCCGAAGAACGGCGGGCCGCGGTCGGTGCCGGACGGCGCTTCACGCCGCGGGCCGCGGTCGAGGCGAGAGTCTTGACGTAGGGGTCGACGGGGTTGTCGAGGACCTCGTCGAAGGTGCCGAGCCCGACGAGCCGGGCATCGGCCATCACGGCGACGCGGTCGGCGAGGGCGCGGGCCTCGCGCAGGTCGCTGGACACGACGACGGCGGAGAACTGCCGGCCGCGCTGCAGGGTCGCCAGGGCCTCGAGCACGGACTGCCGCACGAGCACGTCGACGCCGCGCGCTGGTTCGTCCGCGACCAGGAGCTGGGGCTCGAGCACGAGCGCCTTCGCCAGGGCGACACGCTGGCGCTGACCGCTCGACAGCTCCCACGTGTTCAGGCGCATCGCCCCGAGCGGCAGGTGCACCGCGTCGAGCAGCCGGGCCACGATGAGCCCGGCCTCGCGCCGGTCGAACCGGCGGTCGCGGGCGTAGATCGGTTCGGCGACGGCCTCGCCGACGGTCAGGTCCGGGCTGAGCCGGTCGGCGCCGTCCTGCGGCAGGTACCCGATCCGGCCGCTCAGCCGTTCGAGCTTGCGCGACGAGGGACGGAGGCCCCGGGTCTTCTGGCCGAGCACGGTCAGCTCGCCGCCGACGATGTGCCGACGGAGGGCGCCCTCGCCCTCGCCGTGGGATCCGAGCTGGCCGGCGATGGCGGCGGCGAAGGTCGACTTGCCCGATCCCGACTCACCGAGCAGGGCGAGGATCTCCCCCTGCCGGACCGTGAGGCTCACGCCGTCGACGGCCCGGATGGACTCGCCCCCGCGTCCGCCCCGGTACTCGATCGACACGTCGTCCGCGACGACCGCCGGTCCGTTGACCGCGATCATGGGTCCCCTTCCACGCCGCCCCCTGGCGGCGGTTCGCGACGGGCCGCCCTGGCAGGTCCGTCGTGCGTGCAGCAGTGGAGACGACCGCCCTGGAGGCCCGGCGTGCGTCGACGACGCTGGGCGGGCCTCCAGGGCGGGTCACGTCGGGTCAGGACCCGACGTTCTCCAGTCGCTCCAGCGTACGCCGTCGCTCCGCCTGCTCGGCTGGGTCCGGCACCGGCAGCGACGCGAGGAGCCGCTGCGTGTAGGGGTGCTGCGGCGCGCCGAGGACCTGCGCCGTCGTGCCCGTCTCGACCAGGTCGCCGCGGTACAGCACCGCGATCCGGTCGGACAGCGCGCCGACGACCGCGAGGTCGTGGCTGATGAACAGCGAGGCGAAGCCGAGGTCCTGCTGGAGCTCGAGGAAGAGCTCGAGCACGCGGGCCTGCACGGAGACGTCCAGCGCACTCGTCGGCTCGTCGGCGATGAGCAGCTTCGGCCGGAGCGCGAGCGACCGGGCGAGCGATGCGCGCTGGCGCTGCCCGCCGGAGAGCTCGTGCGGGTAGCGGTCGCCGTAGGCGGCCGGCAGCTGCACGGCCTCGAGCAGCTCGTCCACCCGCTTGCGCGCGGCACGGGGGCTCGAGACCTCCTTGTGCACGACCAGCGGCTCGGCGACGCACTCGGCGATCGTCAGCAGCGGGTTGAACGAGGTCGCCGGGTCCTGGAAAACGAACCCGATGTCCTTGCGCAGGTGCTTGAAGTCACGTTCGCGGTACCCGAGCATCTCGGCGCCGAGGACCGTGAGCGAGCCGCCGGTGACCTTCGTCAGCCCCGCCATGGCCCGGCCGATGGTGGTCTTGCCCGAGCCGGACTCCCCCACCAGACCGAGGACCTCGCCCGGACGGATCGCCAGGTCGACGCCCTTGACCGCCTTGAACGCCGGCGAACCGAGCCGCCCGGGGTACTCGATCTCGAGCCCCTTCGCCTCCACCAGCGGGGTGACGTCCTCGGAGATCGCAGCGCGCCGGGCCACCCCGGTGGACGCCTCGAGCCGGGGCACCGCCGCGAGCAGCCGCTTGGTGTAGTCGGCCTGCGGCGTCGCGAACAGTGCCGTCGCCGTGGCCTCTTCGACGATCTCGCCCTGGTACATCACGGCGACGCGGTCGGCCAGGTCGGCGACCACGCCCATGTTGTGCGTGATGACGACGATCGCGGTGCCGAACTCGTCGCGGCAGCGGCGCAGCAGGTCGAGGATCTCGGCCTGCACCGTCACGTCGAGCGCCGTCGTCGGTTCGTCCGCGATGATGACGCTCGGCTCGAGGGACAGTGCGCTCGCGATGACCACGCGCTGCTTCTGCCCACCGGAGAACTGGTGCGGGTAGTGGTCGACGCGGGTCTCGGGGTCGGGGATGCCGACGCGACCGAGGTAGTCGATGGCCTTCGCCCGTGCCTCCTTCTTGGACACGCCGCCGTGGGCACGGAGCCCCTCGGCGATCTGCCACCCGACGGTGAAGACCGGGTTGAGCGCGGTCGACGGCTCCTGGAACACCATCGCGCCGGCGGTCCCGCGGAGCTCGCGGAGCTTCTGCGAGCCGACCGACACCACGTCGGTGCCGTCGAGCAGCACCGCGCCGCCGAGTGTCGCCGTCTCCGGCATGAGCCGCAGCATGCTGCGGGCCGTGACGGACTTGCCCGAGCCGGACTCGCCGACCAGGGCGAGGACCTCGCCGGGGCGGACGTCGAGGCTGACGCCCTTGACCGCGTCGACGGCGCCGCCGTCGGTCGCGAAGGTGACGGTCAGGTCGTCGACGACGACGACCGGCTCGGTGGTGGTGTCGCCCGGTTGCAGGCGGGTGGTCGGGGTCATGCGCCCGTCCCTTCCGTGTCGTTCCCGGCGGTGCGCGGTGCCTCGGCGTCGCGCGTGTCGCGCGTTTCTCTCGTGGACACGAGCTGCTTCAGGCGTCGGCGTGCCCGCAGGCGGGGGTCGGAGATGTCGTTCAGGCTCTCGCCGATGAAGGTCACGCCGAGCACGAGCACCACGATCGCGACACCCGGGTAGACACCGGTCCACCAGACGCCGCTCGCGACGTCCGAGAGCGCGCGGCTCAGGTCGTAGCCCCACTCGGCACCGGACGTCGGACCGATGCCGAACCCGAGGAAGCCGAGGCCGGCCAGGGTCAGGATCGCGTCGCTCGCGTTGAGCGTCAGGATGAGCGGCAGCGAACGGGTCGAGTTCCGCAGGACGTGCCGCGTCATGATGCGCCACGGGTTCGTGCCCATCACGCGCGCCGACTCGACGAACGCGTCGTTCTTCAGCCGGACGGCCTCGGCACGGACCACGCGGAAGTACTGCGGCACGTACACGACGGTGATCGAGATCGCCGCCGCGATGATGCCGCCCGAGTAGCTCGAGTTGCCGCCGGAGATGACGATGGACACGATGATCGCGAGCAGCAGCGACGGGAACGCGTAGATGGCGTCGGCCACGACCACCAGGACGCGGTCGAGCCAGCCGCCCAGGTACCCGGAGACCATGCCGAGCAGGACACCGACGATGATCGAGACGATCACGGCGACGATGACGACGAGCACGGCCGTGCGGGCGCCGTAGAGCACGCGACTGAACACGTCGAAGCCGCCGACCGTCGTGCCCCAGATGTGCTCGGCACTCGGTGCGCCGGTGCGCGGGAAGCTCTGCCCGTCCGCGCCCTGCAGCTGGCCGAAGCCGTACGGGGCGAGGAGCGGGGCGAACACCGCGACGAGCAGGTAGAGGGCACAGATGACCACGCCGACGATGAGCATGGCGCGCTGCCAGCCGGTGCTCCGGCGCAGCTGGACCACCACGGGGAGCCGCTTCCAGAGCGGCTCGTGGCGGTCGACGAGGGTGGTGTCGGCCATCGTCAGAACCTCACTCTCGGGTCGATCAGGGCGGCGACGACGTCGACGATGAAGTTGGTCACCGCGACGATCACCGCCAGCATCGCGACGATGCCCTGCACCGCGACGAAGTCACGGGCCGACAGGTACTGGTTGAGCTCGAAGCCCAGACCGCGCCACCCGAAGGTCGTCTCGGTGAGCACCGAGCCGCCCAGGAGCATCGCGATCTGCAGCCCCATCACGGTGATGATCGGCACGAGGGCCGGACGGAACGCGTGGGTGCGCACCAACCGCGACTCGCGCACACCGCGGGACCGGGCGGCGTCGACGTACTCGGAGCCGAGCGACCCGATCATGTTCGCGCGCACCAGGCGCAGGAAGATGCCGGCGGTGAGCAGGCCGAGCGTCAGCGCGGGCAGGACGGCGTGCTGGAGCACGTCGCCGATGACCTGGGCGTTGCCGGTGCGGAGCGCGTCGATGATGTAGATGCCGCTCGCGCCGGGGATGCCGTCGAGGATGAGCGACACCCGGGTCGAGGCCCGGTCGCCGAGGGGCAGCCAGCCGAGCCACACCGAGAAGACGAGCTTGAGCAGCAGGCCGCCGAAGAACACCGGCGTGGCGTAGGTCAGGATCGCCAGCGCGCGGAGCAGCACGTCCGGCCACTTGTCACGCGTGTACGCGGCGAGCATGCCGAGGGGGATGCCGAGCACCAGCGCGACGATGAGCGCGTAGAACACGAGCTCCGCGGTCGCACCGCCGTACGTGACGATGATGTCGGTGATCGGACGGTTGTCCGTCGACGAGGTGCCGAAGTCGCCGCGCAGGATGTTGCCGAGGTACTCGAAGTACTGCACGAGCACCGGCCGGTCGTACCCGGCGGCGTGCAGGCGTTCCTGCAGCTGGCTCGGCGTGAGTCGACCGCCGACCGACGCGGTGATCGGGTTCCCGATGACGCGCATCAGGAAGAACACGAGCGTCACCAGGATGAAGACGGTCGGGATGATGAGGAGGAACCTGACGAGGATGTACCGGCCGAGTCCGCCGCCACTGTTCTTGGCACTGCGTTGTGCCTGTGGCTTGGTGGGATCGGTGCCGTTCACGTCCTGCGTCGCCTCGGGAGTGCTGAGGGTCACGGGGTGTGTGCCTTTCGTCGCCGTTGCACAGGCACGCGGGCGCTCCTCGTGGGAACGCCCGCGGCCTGCACGTGGGGCTTGGTGCTACTTGCTCAGGGTGGCGTACCGGAACTTGAACGAGGCGTCGAGGGTCAGGCCCTTGACGTCCTTGCCGGCGACCGCGACGGACTTGCCCTGCAGCAGCGGCAGCGTCGAGATCTGGGTGGCCTCGCGCTCCTGGGCCTGCTCGATCAGGTCAGCACGCTTGTCCGGGTCGGACTCGGCCTGCTCCTTCGCGATGAGGTCCTGGATCTCCGGGTCGTCGTAGTGGTTCTGGACGAAGTTCTCCTTGGTGAAGAACGGCGACAGGTAGTTGTCGGCGTCGGAGAAGTCCGGGAACCAGCCGAGCTGGTACACGGGGTAGGCGTCCTTGGTGCGCTCCTGCGCGTAGGTCGTGTAGACCGTCGACTGGATGTTGACGGTGAACAGACCGGAGTCCTCGAGCTGCTGCTTGAGCAGGGCGTACTCGTCGTCCGAGGCCGAACCGTAGTGGTCGGGCGCGTACTGGATGTCGAGCTGCACCTTGCCCGTGACGCCGGCGTCCGACAGCGTCTTCTTCGCCTTGGACACGTCCGCGCCGCCGTCGCCGTCGCCGTACATCTCCTTGAACGGCTGGACCGCGCCGGTCAGGCCGTCCGGCACCATCGAGTACAGCGGGGTGAAGGTGTCGTTGTAGACCTCCTTCGCGAGCTGGGCGCGGTCGACCACGTCGGCCGCGGCCTGACGCACGGCCAGGGCCTTCGCCTCGTCGGCGTCGTCCTGCCCGGTGCCGAACGGCTGCGTCTTGAAGTTGAAGACCACGTAGCGGATCTCGCCGCCGGGGCCGTCGGTGACCTTGAGGGAGTCGTCCTTGCGCAGGTCCGAGATGTCGGTCGGCGTCAGGGAGCGGTACGCCACGTCGACGTCGCCCTTCTGCACGGCGAGCTTGAGGTCGGTCTCCTTGGTGTAGTAGCTGGCGGTGACCTCGTCGGTCTTCGCCTTGCCGAGGAGGCCGTCGTACTTCGGGTTCGTCTTGTACTGGATCGTGTCGTTCTCCTTGTACGAGCTGATCTGGTACTGCCCGGCGAACGCCTTGCCCTTGACGATGTCGTCGGCGCTGGTGAGCTTCGTCGCGCTGAAGACGTCCTCGTCGACGATCGGACCCGCGGGGCTCGAGAGCACCTGCGGCCAGGTCTGGTCGGCGTGGTCGAGGTTGAACACCACGGTGGTGTCGTCCGGGGTGTCGATGCTCTTGAGGTTGGCCAGCAGCGACTGCGGACCGTTCTCGTTGTTGATCTTCAGCTCGCGGTCGAACGAGAACTTCACGTCGCTCGACGTGAGCTTGTTGCCGTTCGCGAACTCGAGCCCGTCCTTGAGGGTGACCTCGTAGGTGGTCGGGTTCGTGAACTCCGCCTTCGTGGCGATGTCCGGCTCGACGTCCGGGCTCCCCACGGGCGTGTTCATCAGGAACGGGAACACCTGGTTCTGCACGGCGAAGGAGCCGTTGTCGTAGGAACCGGCCGGGTCGAGGGACGTGATCTTGTCCGTCGTCCCGATGCTCAGGCCGTTCAGTTCGGTGTCACTCACGCTGCTGCTCGCGCAGCCGGTCAGCACCAGCGCCGTCGCTGCTGCACCGGCGCCGAGCGCGATGCCGCGCTTGCCCCACTTGGTCACGGATGCCATGTCCGCTGCCTCTCTGGTCATGATTGCAAGAGTCCTGAGCCGGAGGGTGGAACGTCTGTGTGCCCGGCCAGGAACGCTCATTGGTATCACCCTGTCACGGAACAGAACGAACCGGGGGCGATTTGTTTACACCGCTGTAATGCACGGGCCCGCCGCGTGATGCATGATTCCGCCGGAATCGAGCGGCGCGTCACGCACGAAAGTTGCGTGGTGCAACCGAGGCGGTCTGGCACTCAAGAGCGCCTGTCGAGCGACGGTTCGTGCGATCTCGCCCGCCCTGCCGGGAGCCCCACCCCGCGTCCGCCGCGCCCCCTCGCCCCCGCCGACTGGTCACGACTCACCGCCCGCCCCACCCCGCGCGGTCACGTCCCGTCGGACAGACCCATGCCAACCGACGATCCGCGACCACTCGAGGCCCCACACGCGGCAGGTCCCGACCACTCACGCACCCCCGAGGTCGCACCAACTGCCGCTCGCGGGCCTGCCGCACGACAGTTCGTGCGACCTCGGCGAAGCGCACGCGGCGCGTCGTGCGACCTCGCCCCCCGCCTGGAGGCCCACCCCGCGTCCGCCCCGCCTCGCGCCCCCGCCGACTGGTCACGACTCACCGCCCGCCCCACCCCGCGCGGTCACGTCTCGTCGGCCGGACCCCTGCCAACCGACGATCTGCGACCACTCGACGCCCCACACGCGGCACGTCCTGACCACTCACGGACCGCCGAGGTCGCACGAACTGCCGCTCGCAGCTCCGCCGCACGACAGTTCGCGCGACCTCGGTGACACGCACGCGGCGCGTCGTGCGACCTCGCTCCCCTGGCCTGGAGGCCCGCCCGGCGTCCGCCCCGCGCCTTACCCCGCCGACCGGTCACGACCCACCGCTCGCCCCACCACGCGCGGTCACGTCTCGTCGGCCGGACCCCGGCCAACCGACGATCTGCGACCACTCGACGCCCCACACGCGGCACGTCCTGACCACTCACGGACCGCCGAGGTCGCACGAACTGCCGCTCGCAGCTCCGCCGCACGACAGTTCGCGCGACCTCGGTGACACGCACGCGGCGCGTCGTGCGACCGGGGCCGACCGGGGCGACCTCGCGCACGCCCGGCACCAGCCGCGCGAAGAGCCCTAGGACGCCTCCGCGTCGGCGCGCAACCGCATCCGCTGCCCGTCGATGTCGACGAGCTGCCGCTGGATCTCCGCGCGACGCTCGGCCTGCTCGTGCGGGTCGGCGCGCTGCAGCTGCCCGAGCAACGAGGCCTTGCGGGCGAGCAGGTCGCGCTCGACCAGGGCCACGACGATGCTCCGGCAGTAGGCCGCCAGGTCCTCCGCGTTGCGCGCGGGGATGGGTGCGAGGGCGAGTTCGTGCGTCAGGGTTCGCAGCGGCGCCGGCACGTCGGCGAGCAGCCGGTCGAGCCAGTCCCCCGCACCGATGACGTCGACGTTGGCGACCACGGCGTCCCGCACCGCGGCGAGCATCGGCGTCGAGAACGTGGCCGACGCGGCGAGCCCGAGCATCGGTGCGCCGACGGACGTGGGCTGCTGCACCATCGCCATCACGGCGTCGCGCTCCATGCGGCTGATCGGGTCGTTCGGCAGCGAGCGGATGCCGGCGACGGGCTCGTCGGGGGTGTCGGCCCCGTCGGTGCCGTTCCCGTTGCGGCCGTCGCGCCCGGCGCCTCCGGACCGGTCGTCCTGCCCGGCAGAGCCCGCACGGCGCCTGGCCGTCTCGACCGGCCGACGGACCTCGGGGATCTCCATGCCCAGCCAGCCGGCGAGTTCGCGGACGTAGCCCTGCGTCAGCGAGCGGTCGCGGATGCCGGCGAGCACGGGCGCGGCCGCACGCAGGGCACCGACGCGCCCCTCGACGGTCTCGAGGTCGTGGCCGTCGAGCGTGCGGCGGATCATGAACTCGAACATCGGGCGCTTGTTCGTGACCAGGCGGCGGATGGCGTCGTCGCCGCGGGCGAGCCGGAGGTCGCACGGGTCGAGCCCGCCGGGTGCCACGGCGACGTAGGTCTGCGCCGCGAAGCGCTGTTCCTCCGCGAAGGCACGAGAGGCGGCACGCTGCCCGGCCTCGTCGGGGTCGAACGTGAACACGACCTCACCGTTGGCGTTCGGGTCGGCGCCAGCCAGGTCGCCGAGCATCGGGCGGAGCACCTTGATGTGGTCGACGCCGAACGACGTGCCACAGGTGGCGACCGCGGTCGTGACGCCCGCGACGTGACACGCCATCACGTCGGTGTAGCCCTCGACGATGACGACCTGCTTCTGCTTCGAGATGTCGCGGCGGGCCAGGTCGAGCCCGTAGAGCACCTGGCTCTTGTGGTAGATCGGGGTCTCGGGCGTGTTGAGGTACTTGGGACCCTTGTCGTCCTCGAGCAGACGACGCGCCCCGAAGCCGATGGTGGCCCCGGTGACGTCGCGGATCGGCCACATCAGGCGCCCGCGGAACCGGTCGTACGGCGAGCGGTCACCCTGGCTGACGAGACCGGCGGACACGAGTTCTTCCATCGTGAAGCCACGCCCGCGCAGGTGGTCCTTGAGCATGTCGTAGGACTTCGGCGCGAAGCCGACGCCGAAGTGCTGGGCAGCCGAGGGGTCGAACCCGCGCTCCCCCAGGAACCGGCGGGCGGGGTCGGCGGCGGCCGTGGTGAGCTGCGCGGTGAAGTACTCGAGCGCGGCTTCGTTCGCGGCGATCAGCCGGGCACGGGTGTTGTAGTCGGTGCGCGGCCCGTCGCCCTCTTCGTAGTGCAGGGTGAAGCCGATCTTCGCGGCCATGCGCTCGACGGCCTCGGCGAAGGTGGTGTGGTCCTGCGCCATGATGAAGCTGAAGACGTCGCCGTCCTCGCCGCAGCCGAAGCAGTGGTAGCGGCCGACCTGGGGCCGGACGTGGAACGACGGGGAGCGCTCGTCGTGGAAGGGGCACAGGCCCTTCATCGACCCGACGCCCGCGTGCTTCAGCGTGACATAGTCGCCCACGACGTCGGCGATGTTGACACGCGAGCGGACCTCGTCGATGTCGTTCCGCGCGATCCTGCCAGCCACCCCTCGATCCTAGTTCGTGGGACCGACGTCGGCGGACCGGTCAGACGGCGATGTGGACCGGGTCACGGTCACCCACCACCAGACGTCGGTGCCAGGCGAGTGCGCCCTGGTCGGTCAGGCTCGCGACCTGGTCGACGACGGCGCGCAGTCGGCCGGCGTCGTCGTCCGCGGCGTGCCAGTCGGCGGCGAAGCCCGGCTCGAGGTCGGACGCACCGGTCGCCGCCAGCGCGTCGAGCAGTTCGGTGAGCACGCGGCGCTGGTCCTCGTACACGGGCTGACGGTCGCCCTGGGTCATCACGAAGGCCGCGACGATGCCCTTGAGCACCGCGATCTCGCCGATGATCTCGGGCGGGGTGACGACCGACGCGGCGAACCGCACGAGCGATCCCGAGGCGTAGGACTCGCGGGTGGCCGTCGTGGCGGTGCGCGCGAAGCGTCCGATCAGCTGCGACGTCAGGTTCTTGAGGCGTGCGGCGTCACGGCGGGAGCCGTCGTACGCGGTCATCCAGAGCGGCAGCGCACGCAGGCGGTCGAACGCCTCGAGCAGCTCGTCGCGGCTCAGGTCGTCGCCGACCCACGCGTGCATGGCGGTCACGATGTCGTTCTCACCGACGCGGTCGCCCAGGGCCGCGACGTCGATGAACCCGGCGACGACGGCGTCCTCGAAGTCGTGCACCGAGTACGCGATGTCGTCGGCGAGGTCCATCACCTGCGCCTCGATGCACCGCTGGCGACGCGGGGCGCCGGCGCGGAGCCACTCGAAGGCGTCGTGGTCGTCGTCGTAGAAGCCGAACTTGGTGCGCCCGGACGACGACTCCGACACCCCCTGCGCAGCGGGCCACGGGTACTTGCAGCTGGCGTCCAACGACGCACGGGTCAGGTTGAGCCCGAACGGACGGTCGACGTCGGCGCCGGGCCGGACGCCGTAGACCTTCGGCTCGAGCCGCGTCAGCAACCGGAGCGTCTGCGCGTTGCCCTCGAAGCCACCGATGCCGGTCGCCCAGGCGTTCACCGCGGTCTCGCCGTTGTGCCCGAACGGCGGGTGCCCGATGTCGTGCGCCAGGCACGCGGTGTCGACCACGTCGGGGTCGAGTCCGAGCGAGTCGGCGAGCTCGCGGCCGACCTGCGCGACCTCGAGCGAGTGCGTCAGCCGGTTGCGGGCGAAGTCGAGCCCCGCGGTCGGGCTGAGCACCTGGGTCTTGGCGGCCAGGCGCCGGAGCGCACTGGAGTGCAGCAGTCGGGCGCGGTCACGGGCGAAGTCCGAGCGGCGGTTGCCGTGCTCCTCGGGGAGCCAGCGCTCCGCGTCCGCCGGGCCGTACGAAGCGGTGGCGCTCATCCGCCGCTGTGGTGCAGCTCGGCGGCGGCCAGGACCTTGCGGAACTCGGAGTCGACGTCGCGGCTCTCGAGCCAGCGGTCGGGCAGGGCGGTGCGCTTCGGGTGTCCGGCACGACCGCGCGGCCCCTCGGCGTCGGCACCCGGGTAGGGCGCGTCGTGGTCGAGCTGGCCGAGGAAGTCGTCGATCTCCTGCAGGCTCGACGCCATCGCCAGGCCGGCCCGGACGTCGCTGCCGATCGGGTACCCCTTGAAGTACCAGGCCACGTGCTTGCGGATGTCGCGGCACGCGTGCTCCTCGTCGCCGAAGAACTCGACGAGCAGCTCGGCGTGCCGACGGAACCCGTCGGCGACCTCGCCCAGGGACGGCATGTACCGCAGCCCCTCGCCGCGGAACGCCGCGGCCAGGTCGCCGAACAGCCACGGGCGGCCGAGGCAGCCACGCCCGACGACCACGCCGTCAGCGCCGGTCTCGTCGATCATCCGGAGCGCGTCGGCGGCCGACCAGATGTCGCCGTTGCCGAGGATCGGGATGTCGGTGACGGTCTCCTTCAGGGTGGCGATCGCGGACCAGTCGGCGTGCCCGGAGTAGTGCTCGTTCGCGGTGCGGGCGTGCAGCGACACGGCGGCGACACCGGCGTCGCGCGCGATGCGGGCGGCGTCGAGGTAGGTCAGGTGGTCCTCGTCGATGCCCTTGCGCATCTTCACCGTGACGGGGACGTCACCGGCGGCGCGCACGGTCTTGGTGACGAGTTCGCGGAACAGGTCGAGCTTCCAGGGCAGGGCCGCGCCGCCGCCCTTGCGGGTGACCTTGGGCACCGGGCACCCGAAGTTCAGGTCGATGTGGTCGGCGCGGTCCTCGCCCACCAGGATCGACGCCGCCTCGGCCACGGTGTTCGGCTCGACGCCGTACAGCTGGATCGACCGCGGGGTCTCGGACTCGTGGTGCTGGATGAGCTGCATCGACACGGGGGTCCGTTCGACCAGCGCCCGCGAGGTGATCATCTCGCACACGTAGAGCCCGGCGCCGTACTCGCGGCACAGCCGGCGGTACGCCATGTTCGTGATCCCGGCCATCGGCGCGAGCACGACCGGCACGTCGACCTCGATCGGGCCGATGCGCAGGGGGCCGCCGACTCGCGAGGCGGGTGCTTGTGTGATCGTCATACCTGTCCCATCTTCCCACGTCGGTGCGCGCCGGTAGCGTTCTCCACATGACGACCGACGCCAGCTCCCGGTTCGACGCCGACGTCCAGGCCCGTGGCCTGCCGGTCGAGGTGGTCGAACGCCCGGCCGCGGACTCCCTGCACGAGGCCGCCGAACTGCTCGGCATCGAGCCCGGCGACATCGTCAAGACCCTGGTGGTGAAGCGCCACGACGGCGGGTTCCTGCTCGCCCTGGTGCCTGGCGGCCGCAGCATCGCCTGGAAGAAGCTCCGCACGGTCGTCGGCGTCAACAAGCTCTCTATGCCCGACGCCGCCACCGCGCTCGGGGCGTCCGGCTACGAGCACGGCACCATCACGCCGATCGGTGCCACGGGCGACCTGCCGGTGTACGCCGACGAACGCATCGTCGGCCGCCGCGTCGCCCTGGGTGCGGGCCGGCACGGGGCGAGCGCCTTCGTCGACGCCGACGCGCTCGTCGCCGCCTACGGCGCGACCGTCGCCGACATCACCGACGAGGAACCGCAGCGCGACTGACGCAGCCGTCAGTCCGGCACCTCGGACCAGTCGCCCTCGGCCCCGGCGAACGAGCCGGCGTCGATCAGGCACGCATCGCCCTCGCAGACCGGCGCACCGCCGGGCGTGACGAGCGTCAGCAACGCGGGACGGGCCTCCAGGCCGGGAACGCCGGAAGCGGCGGAGAAGCCGCGCACGCCCGGCAGCCCCGTGAGCGCGTCCGGTACGGACGGCACCGACGTCACGGCCTGGAGGCGCACCGCGCCCTGGTCGCTGATGGTCATGTCCGTCATCGGGTCACCGCCACGTCCGCGCTCGCGTCGTCCGCAGCGCGCTCGGCCGCCGAGGCGACCTCCTCCGGCGTGGTCTCGCGGAGCGCGACCACCTGGCGGAGCACCTGCTCGAACGCCGTGGGGTCCTGGGCGCCGGAGACGCCGTACTTGCCGTCGATCACGAAGAACGGCACGCCGTTGATCCCGTACGCCTGGGCCTGGGCCTGGTCGGCGCGGACCGCAGCGAGCTGGGCGTCGTCGCGCAGGGTGCTGAGGACCTCGTCGCGGTCGAGACCGATCTCCGCCGCCAGGTCGGCGAGCGAGGACTCCTGTCCGACGTGCTCGCCGCGCTCGAAGTAGGCGGTGAACAGACGCTCGACCATCTCGAGCTGCTTGCCGTGCTGCTTGGCGAGGTGGATGACCTGGTGGGCCTTCACGGTGTTGGTGTGGTGCATGGCCTCGAAGTCGTACTCCAGGCCGACGCCCGCGGCGATGGCGGTGACCTGGTCGAGCATCTGCTGCGCCTGGTCGACGGGCATGCCCTTGTGGCCCGAGAGGAACTCGGCCTCGGTCCCCTCGAAGTCGACGGGGGTGTCCGGGCTCAGCTCGAAGGAGTGGTACTCGACCTCGACGGGGCGGCCTTCGCTCGAGGCGCCGAACGCGGCGACGCCGGCCTCGAACTTGCGCTTGCCGATGTAGCACCAGGGGCAGGCGATGTCCGACCAGACATCGACCTTCACGGAGTCGTTCATGCTGACCCCAACGCGCTCGTGCGGCGCGCATTCCCGTCGCTGGCAGCAGAACACCGGTGTTCGCAGGTCGAACACCCGATTGCGGGTGTGCAACGCACGAACACCGGTGTCTTGCGGAACCGAAACCCCTACGCGCCGAGCAACCGCTGCGCCAGGTACCCCTGCAGCTGGTCGAGCGAGACGCGCTCCTGGCTCATGGTGTCGCGCTCGCGCACCGTGACGGCCTTGTCCTCGAGCGTGTCGAAGTCGACCGTGATGCAGAACGGCGTGCCGATCTCGTCGTGGCGACGGTAGCGACGGCCGATGGCACCGGCGTCGTCGAAGTCCACGTTCCAGTTCTTGCGCAGGTCGTCGGCCAGGCCGCGGGCGACGGGCGAGAGCTGCTCGTTGCGCGACAGCGGCAGGACGGCGGCCTTCACCGGGGCCAGGCGCGGGTCGAGGCGCAGGACGGTGCGCTTGTCGACGCCGCCCTTCGCGTTCGGCGCCTCGTCCTCGTGGTACGAGTCGAGCAGGAACGCCATGAGTGCACGGGTCAGACCGAACGACGGCTCGATGACGTACGGCACGTACTTCTCGTTGGCGGCCTGGTCGAAGAACCGGAGGTCCTGGCCGGACGCCTCGATGTGGTTGTTCAGGTCGAAGTCGGTGCGGTTCGCGACGCCCATCAGCTCCCCCCACTCCGAGCCGGTGAAGCCGAAGCGGTACTCGATGTCGGCGGTGGCGTCGGAGTAGTGCGCCCGCTCGCCGTCCGGCACGTCGAAGCGACGCAGGTTCTCGGGGTCGATGCCGAGGTCGGTGTAGAACGCGACCGAGTCGGCGATCCACTGCTCGTAGTGCTCCTGCGCCGAAGCCGGCGGCACGAAGTACTCGATCTCCATCTGCTCGAACTCGCGCGTGCGGAAGATGAAGTTGCCGGGCGTGATCTCGTTGCGGAACGCCTTGCCGACCTGGCCGATGCCGAACGGGGGCTTCATGCGGCTCGTCGTGACGACCTGCGCGAAGTCGACGAAGATGCCCTGGGCGGTCTCGGGGCGCAGGAAGTTCAGGCCCTCTTCCGACTCGACCGGGCCGAGGTAGGTCTTGAGCATCCCGGAGAACTCGCGGGGCTCGGTCCACTCGCCGCGGGTGCCGCAGTTCGGGCAGGCGATCTCGGCCATGCGGCCTTCGGGGTCGCGGCCCTTCTTGGCGACGAACGCCTCGATCAGGTGGTCCTCGCGGAACCGGTGGTGGCAGTGCAGGCACTCCACCAGCGGGTCGGTGAAGGTCGCGACGTGGCCGGAGGCCTCCCACACCTTGCGGGGCAGGATCACCGCGGAGTCGAGGCCGACCATGTCCCCGCGACCGCGGACGAACCGCTGCCACCACTGGCGCTTGATGTTCTCCTTGAGCTCCACGCCGAGGGGCCCGTAGTCCCATGCGGAGCGGGAGCCTCCGTAGATCTCACCCGACTGGAAGACGAAGCCGCGGCGCTTGGCCAGGGCGATGACGCTGTCGAGACGGGAGGGCTGTGCCAAAGGGTGCTCCAGAGGTCGCCGAGCTGGGTGCTCGGTGCGGAAACGGTCCGGGCAAGACTACCGGCGATCCTGGCCCGGGAGGCCCGCCCCGGATCCGCCCTCCACGCTCACCTCGCCGACGTGGTCGGCCCCACCCCGCCCAGCGCGGCCACGACGTCGGTCACGTCGGACTCGTCGTTCCACAGGTGGAACGCGATGCGCAGTCGCCCGGCACGCCCCGAGGCGGTGACGCCTGCGGCGGCGAGGGCACGGAGGGCCGCCCCGTCGGAGTCCGCGAACGTCACGATCGCCTGCCCGCCGCCCTGCCCGTCGCCCTGCCGAGGCGCCCCGAGGGCGTCGCACAGCCGATCCGCGAGACCGGTGGCGTGCCTCCAGACCGCCTGCTGGTCGAGCGCGACCGCGTGCTCGAGCGCGGCCACGGCACCGGGCCACGCCTGCCAGGCCGGCGAGACGTCGAAGCGACGCGCGTCGTCGGCCAGGTGCATGGCTGGGCCGTAGCAGGAGGACCACACGTCCGCTCCCGCGTACCAGCCGGCCTGCACGGGGCGGAGCCGGCCGAGGGCGGTGTCGGAGAGCGTCATGAAGGCGACGCCGCGCGGAGCGCAGAGCCACTTGTAGGTGTGCGTGAGCGTCACGTCGAACGGTGTGGCGTCGACGGGCAGGACGCCGGCGGCCTGCGTGAGGTCGCAGAGGGTCAGGGCGCCGACGCGTCGGGCGGCGGCCACGACCGGGTCGGGGTCGGTGACCACGCCGGTCGCGGACTGCACCGCGGACCACGCGACGAGGGCGGTGTGTGGCCCGACCGAGGCGGCGAGCCGGTCCAGCGGGACGCTCCGGACCCGGATGCCGCGGTGTGCCTGGGCGAGGAACGGGAAGACGACCGAGCTGAAGTCGCCGTCGGGGACGACCACCTCGGCGCCGTCCGGCAGCGCGTCGGCGACGACCGCGGCCATCACCGAGGTCTGCGAGCCCGTCGCGACGCGCTCCGCCGGGACGCCGACCAGCGCGGCGAAGAGCGCACGCCCCTGCTCGACCAGCGCGCCGTACCGGGCGGGCGACGTCTCGGCCCGGGACCACGCGTCGAGGTCGGCGCGCTGGGCAGCGAGGGTGCCGCGGGTCGGCAGGCCAGCGGTGCACGCCGCCAGGTAGCCGCGGCCGGCGGGGAAGGAGTCCATGCGGACAGCGTCCTGGTTCCCGAGCCATCACACCAGGGCCGATCCGTTGTGCCACCGATAACATCGGATGATGGACGAGATCGATCCCCAGTTGCTCCGGGTCCTCCGCGCCGTGGCCGACGGCGGGTCGATCACCCGCGCTGCCGCCGCACTCGGGTCGAGCCAGCCGGCCGTCAGCCAGCTGCTGGCCCGGGCCGAGCAGCGTCTCGGCCACGCGCTGGTGCTGCGCGGCGGACGGGGCGCGACCCTCACGCACGCGGGGCAGGTGCTCGCCGACCACGCCCTGCACGTGCAGGCCGCGCTGACCGCGGCGCGTGAGGACCTCGACGCGGTCGGCGGGCTCAGCCGCGGTCGGGTGCGACTCGCCGGGTTCCCGAGCGCGTCCTCCGCCCTCGTGCCCGCCGTGCTCGCCCGGATGGCGGCGACGGCGCCCGGCGTGACGACCTCGTACGTCGAGGTCGAGCCGCCCGAGGCACTCGACCTGCTGCGCGGTGGCGAGGTCGACGTCGCCCTCACCTTCACCTACGTCGGCGACGAGGTCGGGACCACCCCGGACCCGGGCCTCGTCACCCGGGCGCTCGGTCGCGACCCGCTCGCGCTGGTGACGCCGGTCGAGCCAGGAGGCTCTGAGCGACTCCGCACCGCCGGCTCCACCGTCGTGGACCTCGCGTCCCACCACGACGCCCGGTGGATCGGGGGCTGCCCGCGGTGCCGTGGGCACCTGCTCGCCTCGTGCGCGAGCGCGGGGTTCACGCCGGACATCGTGCTCGAGACGGACAACGCGGCCGCGGTGGTGGGACTCGTCGCCGCCGGGCTCGGGGTGGCGCTGCTCCCCCGGCTGGCACTCGCGACGACGGTCATCCCCGCCGGTGTCGCGATCGACCCCGTGGACGACGAGCTGGCCCGGCGTGTCGAGGTCGTCGTCGCCCGTGGTGCCGACCGGGTGCCGAGCGTCCGTGCGGCGCTCGACGCGGTGCGCTCCGCGGCCCACCTGCTCGAGGGGCCGCTGCCGGGCTGAGGGGCCGGGCTCGGGGGCTTGGGTTCGGGCTCGGGCTCGGGCTCGGGCTCGGGCTTGGGCTAGGCCGTCGGGGTGTCGACCGCGCCGCCGTAGCGTCGGTCGCGGCTGGCGTACTCCTCGATCGCGCCCCACAGGTCGGTGCGACGGAAGTCCGGCCAGAGCCGGTCGAGGAACACCATCTCGGCGTAGGCGGACTGCCACAGCAGGAAGTTGCTCGTGCGCTGCTCCCCCGAGCTCCGGAGGAACAGGTCGACGTCGGGCATCTCGGGCACGTACAGCCGCTTCGCCAGGGCCTTCTCGGTGACCTGGCTCGGCTTCAGGCGACCGGCTGCGACGTCCTCGGCCATGCCCCGCACGGCGTCGACGATCTCGTTCCGGCCGCCGTAGTTCACGCACATCGTCAGCGTGAGGACGTCGTTGCCCGCGGTCATCCGCTCGGCGGTCTCGAGCTCGTCGATGACGCTCCGCCACAGCCGCGGACGCCGGCCGGCCCACCGCACCTTGACGCCCCACTGGTGCAGCTGGTCACGGCGACGGCGGATGACGTCGCGGTTGAAGCCCATCAGGAACCGGACCTCTTCCGGGGAGCGCTTCCAGTTCTCCGTCGAGAACGCGTACGCCGACACGTGCCCGACGCCGATCTGGATCGCCCCGGCGACGACGTCGAGCAGTGAGGCCTCGCCCGCCTTGTGCCCCTCGATCCGGGTCAGGCCGCGGCCGTTCGCCCACCGACCGTTGCCGTCCATGACGATGGCCACGTGCTCCGGCACGAACCGGGCCGGGATCGCCGGGGGCGTCTCGCCGGTCCAGTCGATCGGGCGGAACGGTTCGACGTCGTCGGGGCGGCGGGGGCTCATGCGGTGGGGGCTCCTTCAACAGCGGGATCAGGGTCGGGCTCGGGCACGGCGGGTGCCGGGGTCGAGGCCACTGCACGTGCTGTCGCCTCGGGTCCGCCGTGGGTCTGCGGCACCGGCATCGGGTGTTCGGAGCGGTCGACGTGCGGCAGGGACCGGAGCGATCGTTCCAGGTGCCACTGGGCGTAGGCCGCGACCACGCCGGAGGCCCGCGAACGTGTCCGCTCGTCCGTGGCGTCGACCGTCGCCCAGTCGCCGGCGAGCAGGGAGCCGAGCACCCCGAGCGTCGCCGGGTCGAGCCGCGGGGTCCCCGGGGGTGCCGCACGGTCGGCGACGACACCACCGAGCTGCACCACGAACGCCGAGTGCGGGCCGGGCTCCCCCGTCACCGCACAGTCGCTGAACGAGGGCGCCCACCCCGCGATGCTCATCGCGCGGAGCAGGTACGAGTCGAGGGTCGCGCTGGACTGGTGCTCACCGCGCGACAACGAGCGCAGCGCCCCCACGAGCAACAGGTACTGCTGCAGCCCGGCGTCGGCCTCGCTCAGTCGGTCGGCAGTCTCGACCATGGCGCTGGCCGCGGTGTACGCGCCGTAGTCGGCGACGATCTGGGCCCCGTACGCACCGAGGGACTCCGCCTGGGTGACGATGTCGAGCGACCGGCCCTCGTAGAACTGGGCGTCCACGACCATGAACGGCTCGAGGCGGCTGCCGAACTTCGACGCCGTCCGCCGCACGCCCTTGGCCACGGCGCGGATCTTGCCGTGCTGCCGCGAGAGCATCGTGACGATGCGGTCGGCTTCACCGAGCTTGTGGGTGCGCAACACGACGCACTCGTCCCGGTACAGCGGCATGCCCCCAGTATCCCCCGCCCCGCCGACAGCCGCGTGCGGTGCGGGGCGGGGCTCGGGGGTACCGAGTGGAATCGGGCGTACCTGGTCGGAAGAAACGACCAGGTACGCCCGAATCGACCTGCCATCGCGCGTGACGGGGGAACGACCGGGCACAGACGGGAGGCGCAGTGCGGGACGGACCCGCACCGCGCCTCCAGGCCTGGTTGCGTCTCAGGCGGAGACGAGCTCCGGCGCGTCGGCGCCGGCCGCGGCACCCGCGCGCACCGCGCGGTTCACCGCGGACACGATCGCCTTGAGCGACGCCGTCGAGATGTCGGCGTCGATGCCGACGCCCCACAGACGCACGCCGTCGACGTCGAGCTCGACGTAGGACGCGGCCTTCGCGTCACCGGAGGCGCTCATCGTGTGCTCCGAGTAGTCGTACAGCGTGACCTGGACGCCCTGCTCGGCGAGCACCTTCAGGAACGCGTCGATGGGACCGGTGCCGACGGCCTCGGCCGTGACCGCACCTTCGTCGACCCGGAGCGCCACGGACAGCGAGGTCGTGCCCTCGAAGTCGCTCGACGTCGCCGTCTTGGTGAGCTCGTACCGGCCCCACTTCTCGTCGTCGATCGACGCGGGCAGGTACTCGTCCTGGAACACGTCCCAGATGCGCTGCGACGAGAACTCGCCACCCTCGGTGTCGGTGTGCCGCTGGACGACGCCGGAGAACTCGATCTGCAGCTTGCGGGGCAGGTCGAGGGCGTGGTCGGTCTTGAGCAGGTAGGCGACGCCGCCCTTGCCGGACTGCGAGTTGACACGGATGACGGCCTCGTACGACCGGCCGATGTCCTTCGGGTCGACGGGCAGGTACGGCACCGCCCACTCGATCTCGTCGATGTCCTTGCCCGCGGCGGCGGCCTTGGCCTTCATCGCCTCGAAGCCCTTGTTGATGGCGTCCTGGTGCGAGCCGCTGAACGCCGTGTACACGAGGTCGCCCGCCCACGGCTGGCGCTCGGGCACCGGCAGCTGGTTGCAGTACTCGACGGTGCGCTTCACCTGGTCGATGTCGGCGAACGAGATCTCCGGGTCGATCCCCTGCGTGAACAGGTTCATCCCGAGGGCGACCAGGTCCACGTTGCCGGTGCGCTCACCGTTGCCGAACAGGCAGCCCTCGATGCGGTCGGCACCGGCCATGTAGCCGAGCTCGGCGGCCGCCACTGCGGTGCCCCGGTCGTTGTGCGGGTGCAGCGACAGGATGACGTCCTCGCGGTGGGCGAGGCGGCGGGACATCCACTCGATCGAGTCGGCGTAGACGTTCGGCGTGGCCATCTCGACGGTGGCGGGCAGGTTGATGATGACCTTGCGCTCGGGCGTCGGCTCGAAGACCTCGAGGACGGCGTTGCAGATCTCCAGTGCGACCTCGAGCTCGGTGCCCGTGTAGGACTCCGGCGAGTACTCGTAGTAGATCGTCGTGTCGTGCTGCAGCGTGGCTTCGGCCGCCTTGCAGAGCTTCGCACCGGTGACCGCGATGTCCACCACGCCCTGCACGTCGGTGCGGAAGACGACCTCGCGCTGCACGATGCTCGTCGAGTTGTACAGGTGGACGATGGCCTGCTTCGCGCCGTCGATCGCCTCGTAGGTGCGCTGGATGAGGTGTTCGCGCGCCTGGGTCAGGACCTGGATGGTGACGTCGTCGGGGATCGCGCCCTCGTCGATCAGCGACCGGACGAAGTCGAAGTCGGTCTGCGAGGCGCTCGGGAACCCGACCTCGATCTCCTTGTAGCCCATCCGGACGAGGAGGTCGAACATCGCTCGCTTGCGCTCGGCGTCCATCGGGTCGATGAGGGCCTGGTTGCCGTCACGCAGGTCGACCGCACACCAGCGCGGTGCCTTGTCGATGCGCTTCGTGGGCCAGGTCCGGTCCGGCAGGTCGACGCTGATCTGCTCGTGGAACGGGACGTACTTGTGGATCGGCATCCCGGAGGGCTGCTGGGTGTTCTGCATCGTTCTTCGCTTTCGTCGCGTGTTCGTGAGCTGTTGTGGTGCGGCCACGACGGACTCCGCGACGAGGTGGGCCGGAGTGTCAGGCCTCGTCGCGGCAGCGAAGGAGGAGGAGTGCCGAGTACATCGAGACCCACGGTAGCACCGGAGCAGCGGGCTGGCGCAAGCGTGTGACGCGGGACTTCCCGGCACCGTCGAACGGGGCGCCGAGTGGGGTACCGGGTGCGGTGCCGAGTGGTCGCGACATGCCGCGGGCTGGTCGCCGAGTGGTCACGTTGTGTCGCCCGGCCCGCGTCTGGACGACGGTTCGTGACACCTCGGCGGACGTGGGCGGCGTGGTGGGGCCGGGCAGGGCACGTCGGCGCGACCACACGGCGGACGGGAGGCCCGGTGCCAGCTGGCACCGGGCCTCCCGTGTCGACGCATGGCGTGACCAGGGCGACGCGTCAGTCGACCGCGAGCGCCTCGGTCGGCGGGACGCGCATCGCGCGCCGCACCGGCGCGATGGTGGCGACGACCGCCAGGACCAGCGCGCCGATCACCACGATGCCGATGGTCAGCGGCGGCAGCACCGGTGCCACGGGCGTCCCGAGCGAGCCGAGCAGGGTCTGCCCGCCGACCCAGCCGTACAGCGTGCCGAGTGCGAGCCCCGCGACGACGGCCGCGACGACCATCTGCACGGCCTCGGTCACGATCATCCGTCGGACCTGCGCACCGGTCAGGCCGAGCACCCGAAGCAGCCCGAGTTCGCGTCGACGCTGGAGCACCCCGAGCGCCAGGGCGTTGACGACCCCGACGGCGGCGATCACGGCGGAGAACCCGACGATCACGCTGACGACGGCGTTGATCTGCACGAAGAGGTCCCGCTGCGCCTCGATCATCTCGGGGGTGGCGCTCCCGGCGCTCATGGCGCGCATCTCGGTCTCGAGCACGTGCTGCATGATGCCGAGCGCGACCGCGAAGGTGACGAGCAGGGTGACGCCGATGACGAGCCCGATGGTCGCCCGCGAGGACCGCCCCGGCGCCCGCATCGCGTTCCGTCCGGCGAGCAGGACGACGGGGTCGTGCGAGCCGATGCGGCCGATGAGCTGCAGCACGGGCGGCATCACGATCGTCGCCCCCACGGCGACCCCCGCGAAGGACACGAATCCGCCGAGCGCCGCCGGCAGGACCGCGACCGGGGACAGCGAGCTCACCGCGAGCCCGAGCAGCATGAGCACCGCGCCGCCGGCCATGAGCACGATCGACCAGACCTTGCGGGCCGTACCGGACCGGACGTCGTCGTGGCTCGGCTCGACGGACGACGACAGCGCTTCGAGCGGGGTGACGGTGAGCACGCGGCGCGACCCGGCAGCGAAGGCCCCCCAGGTGGCGAGGACGACGGCCACGACCGGCAGGACGAGCTCCCACGGCACGTACGTGTACTCGGCGTCGGGCAGGACCCCGTTGCCCCGCAGGACGATGACGAACAGGGCCGAGAGCGCGGTGCCCACGACGGCGCCGACGACCCCGCCGAGCACGCCGACGACCAGGCCCGTGCGGGTGATCCGCGCCCGCAGGGTCGCACCGGTCGCGCCGACCAGCCGCTGCAGGGCGATGATCCGGGTCTGTCCGGCGATCAGGGTGGCGCAGGTGTTCGCGGTGACGATCGCGCCGACGTAGAGCGCGATGCCGAGGAACAGCCACCCGACCACCGACAGGATCGCCTTGATCGGGCCGAGGTCGGCGACCCCGGCGGCTCGGAGCGCCTCGGTCACGATCCCCGGCGCGATGACGAGGGCGGAACCGAACGTGGTGCCGAGGGCGGCGACCAGGACGGTGGGGGCGAAGGAGCGGATGCCGTTCACGCTGCTGCCTCCATCCCGAGCATCGTCGTGGAGATCGCACCGGCATCCATCGCAGGGCGGTCGGCGACGATCCGGCCGTCGGCCAGGAACAGGATGCGGTCGGCGTTCGCGGCCGCCACCGGGTCGTGCGTGACCATGACGACGCTCTGGCCCCACTCCTGGACGGCGCCGCGGAGGATCGCGAGCACGTCGCGCCCCGTGCGGGAGTCGAGCGCGCCCGTCGGTTCGTCGGCGACGACCACCGCCGGCCGCGAAGCGAGTGCCCGTGCGATGGCGACGCGCTGCTGCTGCCCGCCGGAGAGCTGGTGCGGACGGTGGGTCAGCCGGTTGCCGAGCCCGAGCATCTCGACCAGCCGGTCGATCCAGGCGGTCTCCTCTCGCGAGGGCTTGTGCCCACCGAGCAGGAACGGCAGCCGGATGTTCTCGCTGACGTCCAGCGTCGGGACGAGGTTGAACGACTGGAACACGAAGCCCAGCCGACGACGACGCAGCTCGGTGAGGTCCTTGTCGCCCAGGGCCGTGATGTCGACGCCGTCGATCTGGATCCGACCGGTGGACACGGCGTCGAGGCCGGCCGCGACGTGCATGAGCGTCGACTTGCCGGACCCGGACGGGCCCATCACCGCGGTGAACTCCCCCGCGCCGATGTCGACGCTGACGTCGTCGAGCGCGGTCACACGTCGGGCGTCGTCGCCGTAGTGCTTGGACACGTGGTCGAGGCGGATGATCGGGGCGTGGCTCGTGGTCATGCATCCACGATGACGGTCAGCGGTCCTGTCCCGCGTCGCCCGGTCGGCTCCTGTGGATCGTCCGCTCGGCTCGGTTGCCTGTGGAGGGGTCATCCCCGCGGATGACCCGGCCTCAGTCGGCCTTGGTGACGAGCCCGTGTTCGTGGGCGAAGACGACGAGCCGCACCCGGTCGCGGAGTTCGAGCTTCGTCAGGACCCGCGAGATGTGCGTCTTCACGGTCGCCTCACTGACGTACTCGTGCTGGGCGATCTCGCTGTTGCTGAACCCCCGGGCGGCCAGGTCGAAGATCTCGCGCTCACGCGGGGTGAGGTCGGCGAAGGCCGCGGGGACGGCGGCGGCGCGGCCGACCGAGTCGTCGTACCGTCGCAGGAGCTCCCGCGTGGCCGACGCAGCGAACACCGCGGTGCCGGCGTGCACGGTCCGGACCGCCGCGAGCAGGAACTCGGGGTCGGCGTCCTTGAGCACGAACCCGCTCGCACCGGCGCGGATGGCCTTGGCGGCGGCCTCGTCGAAGTCGAACGTGGTCAGCACGAGGACCTTCGCACCGTCGGTGCCGGACTGCTCGACGATGTGACCGGTCGCCGTGATGCCGTCCATCACGGGCATCCGGACGTCCATCAGCACCACGTCGGGACGGGTCCGCCGGACGAGTTCGACGCCCTCGGCACCGTCGCCCGCCTCGCCGACGAACCGCAGGTCGGGCTGCGAGTCGATGAGCATCCGGATGCCGGTGCGGAACAGCGCCTGGTCGTCGACGAGGGCGACGCGGATCGAGTGCTCGTCGGTCGGGATCGTGGTCATCGGGTGCTGCGCTCCTGCTCGGTCGGGGTGATCCGGCCCCGGGGCATCTGCCCGCTGGCCGGGACGGTCGGCATCCGGACAGCGACCGCGAAGTCGTCCCCTCGGGCCCCGGCGGTCATGGTGCCGCCGGTCATCACGGCGCGCTCGCGCATGCCGACCAGGCCGTGGCCCGTGCCGGGGCCGCGGACACCATCGTCGGCACGTCGGTTCACGACCGCGATCTCGACCGTGTCCGGCCGGTAGGTCAGGGCGGCACGCACCGGGCTGCCGGGCTCTCCGTGCTTGTACGCGTTCGTCAGGCTCTCCTGCACGATCCGGTAGACCGCGAGTTGCGTGGTGGTGGGCAGCCCGGCGGGGTCGCCCTCGCGTTCGACGCGCACGTCGAGCCCGAGCTGCCGCATCTCGTCGACGAGCCGGTCGATGTCGTCGATCTCGGGCGTCGGCGCGGTCCCCTGCTCGTGCCGGAGCGCGCCGAGGAGTTCGCGCACGTCGCCGAGTGCGCGCCGGGCCGTGGCCGAGATGGTGCTGAGGGCCTGGTCGGCCACCGCTGGGTCGGCCTTCAGGGCGTACCGGGCGCCGTCGGACTGCGCGATGACCACCGCGAGCGAGTGCGCGACGATGTCGTGCATGTCGCGGGCGATCCGCACGCGCTCCTGCTCCACCGCGACGGCCCGGTCGGCCCGCGCGGCGTCACGCTCGGCCAGCAGCTGGGCCTCGCGACTCATGCTCGCCGAGCGACGGGTCCGGACCACGAGTCCGGCGAGCCACGGCAGGAGCAGGAGGAGCAGGACGACGGCGAAGAACGACAGGGTGACCTGCAGCGACTCCTGCAGCGGCGTCGAGGCGGTCTCGTAGGTGAGCCGGTTCTGGTAGTCGTCGAAGCCCATGTACGCCGCCGCCGCCACGGACCCGACGATCGCCGACACGAGCCCGGCCAGCCGCACACGGCGGCTGCCGTACGCGCTCGTCGTGTACATGACGCCGGCGATGAACGCGTTCGACACGTCCGGCACCTGCAGGGTGACCATCTCGAAGACCGCGAACACCCACGCAACGGCCAGGGCGAGCCCGGGTGACAGGCGCCGGAGTGCCAGGGCGCCGGTCATCCCGACGACGGTGACCACGGACAACGGCCCGTCGATCCCGCGCCCGCTGGCGACCAGCACGAGGCCGCCGAGCAGCACGGCGATCAGCAGGTCGGTGATGACCTGCGCGCGCAGCATGGGACGGAACACCCGTCCACGGTACGGCCGGCCGCTCGTCCCCGCGTCCCTCGCCCGGATGACCCGGGGTGCGAACGGCGGACGGTCAGAAGCCGAGGCGTCCGAGCTGCTTCGGGTCACGCTGCCACTCCTTGGCCACCTTCACGCGGATGTTCAGGTAGACGTGCCGGCCCCCGAGCAGCGACTCGATCTCGACGCGGGCCCGCGAACCGACGTCCTTCAGGCGCTCGCCCTTGTGTCCGATGACGATCGCCTTCTGGCTGTCCCGCTCGACGAACAGGTTCGCGAAGATGCGCAGGGGGCCGTCGGCGTCCTCGTCGGCGTCGGGCTCGACGATGTCCTCGATGACCACGGCGAGCGAGTGCGGCAGCTCGTCGCGGACGCCCTCGAGCGCGGCCTCGCGGATGAGCTCGCCGATGCGCTCCTCGTCGGTCTCCTCGGTCACCGCGCTCGAGTCGTACAGCTGCGGCGACTCGGGCAGCAGGCTCGTGACGACGCCGAGCAGGTCTTCGAGCTGCATGCCCCGGGTGCCCGAGGTCGGCACCACGGCGTCCCAGTCGCGGAGCTTCGAGACGGCCAGCAGCTGCTCACCGACGCGGTCCTTCGAGGCGCTGTCGATCTTGGTGACGATCGCGATCTTCTTGGCGCGCGGGTACTGGTCGAGCGTGTCGTTGATGAACCGGTCACCGGGACCGACGGGCTCGTTCGCCGGCACGCAGAACCCGATCACGTCGACGTCGCCGAGCGTGGACTGCACGAGGTCGTTGAGCCGTTCGCCGAGCAGGGTGCGCGGACGGTGGACGCCCGGGGTGTCGACGATGATGACCTGGCCGTCGGGCCGGTGCACGATCCCGCGGATGGCGCGCCGGGTGGTCTGCGGCTTCGAGGAGGTGATGGCGACCTTCTCGCCCACCAGGGCGTTGGTCAGCGTCGACTTGCCGACGTTCGGGCGGCCGACGAACGAGACGAAGCCCGCGCGGTAGGGCTTGTCCGAGCCGGCCTGGGTGGTGTCGGTGTCGGTCATGCGTGCGTGGTTCCCGTCGTGGTGGGTTCGGCGTCGTCGAAGGCGTCCTCGACGTCGGCCAGGGCATGGGTGCGCTCGGCGAGCACGGTGATGAGGTGGCGGCGCTTGCCCTCGACCCGGTCGGCGGTCAGGACGACCCCGGACACGGTGACGGTGTCGCCGGAGACCGCCAGGTGTCCGAGCTCCTTGGTGAGCAGGCCACCGGCGGTGTCGACGTCGTCGTCGTCGAGCTCGATGCCGAACAGGTCGCCGAGCTCGTCGATCGGCAGTCGGGCGGAGATCCGCCAGATGCCCGGTTCGACCTCGGTCCGGTCGACGACGGCGCGGTCGTACTCGTCGGAGATGTCGCCGACGAGTTCTTCGATGAGGTCCTCCATGGTCACGAGCCCGGCGACTCCGCCGTACTCGTCGACCACCAGCACCAGGTGGTTCTTGGCGACCTGCATGTGCCGCAGGGTGTCGTCGGCGTGTTTCGACTCCGGCACGAACTCGGCGGGCCGCAGCAGCCGGCTGACCCGCTCGCTGCGGGACGCCGGTCGTTCGTACAGCGACCGCGCGACGTCGCGCAGGTAGAGCACGCCCCGCACGTCGTCGCTGTCCTTGCCCGTCACCGGCATCCGGGACACTCCGGCGGCCAGGAACTGCTCCATGGCCGCGGCCAGCGTCTCTGCGCCGTCGACGGTGAGCATGTCCGTGCGGGGCACCATGACCTCGCGCACCAGGGTGTCGCTGAACTCGAACACCGAGTGGATGAGTTCGCGGTCCTCGTCCTCGAGCACGTTGCTCTCGGTGGCCTCGTCGACGAGCGAGAGCAGCTGCTCCTCGCTCGACACGGTGGAGGCGCTCCGGCCGCGGCCGGGGGTGACCCGGTCGCCGATCCGGACGAGCAGCCCGGCCAGCGGACCGAGCACGATGCGGACCCCACGGACGATGCCGCCGGTCGCACCGATCAGCCGCTCGGCGTGGGCGCGTCCGACGCTGCGCGGGCTCGACCCGACCAGGACGAACGACACCGCGGTCATGATCGCGGCGGAGAGCACGAGTGCGAGCCACCAGCTGTCGAAGGCGCGCACGAGGGCGATCGTCACGAGCACCGCGGCCGCGGTCTCGGCGAGGACGCGGAAGAAGTTCAGCGCGTTGACGTGCGCCCCCACGTCGTCCGCGATCGCCTCGATGGCGCGGCGGCGCTTGTTGCCCCTGGCGATCTCCTCGAGGTCGGCACGGGAGACCACCGAGAGCGCGGCGTCGCTCGCGGCGAGGAGCCCGCCGAGCACGACGAGCCCCAGCGCCACCGCGAGGAGTCCGGCGACGACGACCACCGGCTACCGCCCTCGGTGCTGGGCGGCGAAGGCGGTCAGGATCTCGCCCTGGATGCCGAACATCTCGGCCTTCTCGTCGGGCTCGGCGTGGTCGAAGCCGAGCAGGTGCAGGATGCCGTGGCAGGTGAGCAGCAGCATCTCGTCGGTGCTCGAGTGCCCGGCGGTCTTCGCCTGCTCCTCGGCCACCTGCGGGCAGAGCACGATGTCGCCCAGCAGCCCGGCCGGCGTGGGATCGTCCTCGGTGCCGGGACGCAGCTCGTCCATCGGGAAGCTCAGGACGTCCGTCGGTCCGGGCTCGTCCATCCACCGGACGTGCAGCTGCTCCATCGCACCCTCGTCGACCAGCACGATCGCGAGCTCGGCATCGGCGTGGACGTGCATCGCGTCCAGGGCGAACGCGGCGAGCCGCTGGATCGCGGCCTCGTTCACCTCGACGCCGGACTCGTTGTTGAGCTCGATGCTCACCGGGTGCCTCCTCGGGCGTCGTTCTGGGGGTACGGGGGTCGTGCGCGATCCTGCGGCGGGCGCCCCCGGCGTTCGGCGCGGTTCGCTCCGTCGGGGTTGCCGACCGGGGCGGTGCCACGGCCACCGGGACGCTGCCCGGCCTGCTCGGCGAGGCGCTCCTCGTCGTAGACGGTGTACGCGTCGACGATCCGGCCGACGAGGGTGTGACGGACCACGTCCTCGCTGCCGAGACGGGCGAAGTGGATGTCCTCGACCTGGTCGAGGATGCGGGTCACGAGCCGGAGACCGGAGACGTTGCCCGGCAGGTCGACCTGGGTGATGTCGCCCGTGATGACCATCTTCGAGCCGAACCCGAGGCGGGTCAGGAACATCTTCATCTGCTCGGGCGTGGTGTTCTGCGCCTCGTCGAGCACCACGAAGGAGTCGTTGAGCGTCCGGCCGCGCATGTACGCCAGCGGGGCGACCTCGACGGTGCCGGCCGCCAGGAGCTTCGGGACCAGCTCCGGGTCCATCATCTCGTTGAGCGCGTCGTACAGCGGGCGCAGGTACGGGTCGATCTTGTCGGTCAGCGTGCCCGGCAGGAAGCCGAGCCGCTCGCCGGCCTCGACCGCGGGACGGGTGAGGATGATCCGGTTGACCTCGCGCCGCTGCAGTGCCTGCACGGCCTTGGCCATCGCCAGGTACGTCTTGCCGGTACCGGCCGGACCGATGCCGAACGTGATGGTGTGCTCGTCGATCGCGTCGACGTAGGCACGCTGCCCGTCCGTCTTCGGCCGGACGGACTTGCCGCGGCTCGACACGATCGGGGTGCCGAAGGTGTCGGACGGCTTGCGGTCGTCGTCGAGGATCCGTGCCGACATCGGGATGTCGGCCGGGCCGATCTCCTGCCCGCGCCTGACCATGCCGACGAGCTCGTCGACGAGCGCCTTCGCGCGTGCGACGTCGCGCTCGGGCCCGGTCAGCGTGACCTCGTTGCCGCGGACGACGACCCGGACGCCCGGGTACTGGCGCTCGACCGTCTTGAGCAGACGGTCCTGGGGGCCGAGCAGCTGCACCATGGCGATGCCGTCGACCTCGAGCGAGACCGAGACGGGTTCGTCGTCGGCGGCGGTGGGCTGTACTGGTTCGTTAACCGGCAAGGGTGCCTTCCTGCAGTTCACCTGCGAGTACGTGCGCGTGCACGTGGAACACGGTCTGACCGGCGGCTTCGCCGGTGTTGAAGACGAGTCGGAACTGGCCGTCGGCGCGCTCGTCGGCGATGCGCTGCGCGGTGGCGACGACGTGGGCCAGCAGGCCGGGGTCGCCCGCTGCGAGTTCGCCGACGTTCGCGTACTGCTCGGTCTTGGGGACGACGAGCACGTGGACGGGAGCCTTCGGGGCGATGTCCTCGATCGCGATCACGCGGTCGTCCTCGGCGACGATGGTCGCCGGGATCTCGCGCGCGATGATCTTGGAGAAGACGCTGGGCGTGCTGCTGCTCATGGCTCCATCGTAGGACGCGCCCGACGGCCTGGTCCGGCTCACCAGCGGCCCAGTCGCGCCTGCAGGACAGCGAGTGCCGCCGGTCCGGCGGTGGACGTGCGGAGCACGCTGTCACCGAGTCGGACCCGCACGGCACCCGCGGCCTCGAGCCGGTCGAGCTCCGCGCCGTCGATGCCGCCTTCGGGACCGACGACGAGTGCGATGTCCTCGGCGTCCGTCGGGGGTTCCCAGGTGGCGAGTCGCACGGTCGCGGTCGGGTCGAGCAGGACGAGGGCGGTCCCCTCCCCGAGCGCGGACACGAGCTGTCCGGTCGTCACCAGCGGCGCGACGACGGGCACGCGCGGACGGATCGCCTGCTTCGCGGCCTCGTGCGCGATCGATGCCCACCGGGCACGGCCCTTCTCGACCTTCGCGCCGTCCCACCGGGAGACGCTGCGCGCGGCCGACCACGGCACGACCCGGTCGACGCCGATCTCGGTCGCCGCCTGCACCGCCATCTCGTCACGGCCGCCCTTCGCCAGGGCCTGCACGAGGGTCAGCGACGGGCGCGGTGCATCCTGGTGCTCGACGGTCTGGACCGCGAGCTCCAGCGTGTCCTTGCCGAGCGTGGTGACCGGCCCGGACACCACGGTGCCCCGACCGTCGGCGATCCGCAGGACCTCGCCGACCCGGACGCGCGCGACGGAGACCGCGTGCCGGCCCTCAGCGCCGTCGAGCGACACCGGGTCACCGACGGCGACGCCGTCCAGCGAGTCGACGAGGTACAGCGACGCCATCAGTGGTTGAAGAACCGGTCGCGGAGCTTGCCGAACATGCCCTGCTGGAACCGGGCGAGCTGCGGGGCGGTGGTCTTGTGCGACTTCGCGAGCTGCTCGACCAGCTGTCGTTCCTTGTGGGACAGCTTGGTCGGGGTGACGACCTGCACGCCGACCCGCAGGTCACCGCGGCCGTTCCCGCGCAGCTTCGTGATGCCGCGGTCCTTGATGACGAGGACGTCGGCGCTCTGCACGCCGGGCCGGATCTCGAGCTCGACCGGACCGTCGAGGCCGTCGATCGTGGTGGTCGTGCCGAGGACGGCGTCGGTCATGCCGACCTCGAGCGTCGCCAGCAGGTCGTCGCCGTCACGGCTGAAGACGTCGTCGTGGCGTACACGGATCTCGAGGTACAGGTCGCCGGACGGACCGCCGGCCGGACCGACCTCGCCCTGGCCGGGCATCTGCAGGCGCAGGCCGGAGTCGACGCCCGCGGGGACGTCCACCGGCACGGTGCGACGTGCGCGGACGCGGCCCTGACCCTGGCAGGTCGGGCAGGGGCTCGGGATGACGGTGCCGTACCCGCGGCAGGTGCCGCACGGGGCGCTCGTCACCACGTTGCCCAGGAGCGAACGGACCTGGCGCTGGATGTGCCCGGAGCCGCCGCAGATGTCGCACGTGCGCGGGCTGGTGCCCGGTGCGCAGCAGGAGCCGTGACAGGTCTCGCACAGCACCGCCGTGTCGACCTCGACGTCCTTGTGGGTGCCGAAGACGACCTCGTCGAGGTCGACCTCGATGCGGAGCAGGGCGTCCTGGCCGCGCTCGGCACGGCTGCGCGGGCCCGAGCCACGGCCGCCGCCACCGCCACCGCCGAAGAAGGCGTCGAAGATGTCGCTGAAGCCGCCGGCGCCACCGCCGAAGGGGCTGTCGGCCTGCGGGCCGGCGTCGTACCGGCGCCGCTGCTCGGGATCGCTCAGCACGTCGTACGCGTGCGTCACGTCCTTGAAGCGCTCGGCGGCGTCGGGTGCCGGGTTCACGTCCGGGTGGAGCTCACGCGCCAGGCGGCGGTAGGCCTTCTTGATGTCGGCATCGGAGGCGTCTCGCTGGACGCCGAGGACGTCGTAGTGGTCTGCCACGTATCCCTCAGTCGGTTGGGTTCGGTCGGTTGGTCAGTGTTCGCCCAGGAGCTTGGACAGGTAGCGGGCGACGGCGCGGACGGCCGCCATGTTCGTGCCGTAGTCCATGCGGGTCGGTCCGAGGACGCCCAGGCGGGCCACCTCGCCACCGGCCAGGTAGCCGCCGGCGACGATGCTCGTGGCGTCGAGCCCGTACTCGGCGTTCTCGACGCCGATGCTGGCCGCCACCGCGATGTCGTCCACCTGCATCTCCCCGAACAACCGGAGCAGGGTGACTTGTTCCTCGATCGCTTCGAGCACCGGGAAGAGGCCGCCGGAGAAGTCCTGCTCGCTCTTCGCCAGGTTGGCCGCACCGGCCATCAGCAGGCGGTCCTGCCGGTTCGCCGCGACCTGCTCGATGAGCGTGGCGACGACGACCCCGCCGAGCGTCTGGGCGTCGGGGCGGAGCTGCTGTGGGACGGCTCGGAGCGCGGTCGGGACGTCCTGCAGCAGGAGCCCCACCGTCGCGCCGTTCACCACGGTGCGGAGTTCGCCCAGCGAGTCTTCGTCGAGCGGGACGTCGGTCTCGACCACGCGCTGTTCGACGCGGGCGGTGTCGGTGATGAGCACCACCATCAACCGGGCGTCACCGAGCCGGACGAGCTCGACGTGCTGCACCCGGGCGCGCACCATCGAGGGGTACTGCACCAGGGCGACCTGGTTGGTGAGCTGGCTGAGCAGCCGGACGGTGCGCCCGAGGACCTCGTCGAGGTCGTTCGGGGCACCGAGGAAGGTCTCGATGGCGTGCCGTTGCGCGCTCGAGAGCGGACGGGCACCCGCCAGGTGGTCCACGAAGACGCGGTACCCCTTGTCGGTCGGCACCCGGCCGGACGAGGTGTGCGGTGCGGCGATCAACTGCTCGTCCTCGAGCAGGGCCATGTCGTTGCGGATCGTCGCGGCGCTGACCCCGAAGGCGTGCCGCTCGACGATGGTCTTCGACCCGACGGGTTCACGCGACGCCACGTAGTCGCGCACGATGGCCTTGAGGACCTCGAGGCTGCGTTCACTGACCACGAGCGCCTCCTTTCCCGATCGACCTGGCACTCGGACGTGTCGACTGCTGATCCTACGCCCGACCGCTGACGGCCCGGGACTTCCGGGCGGTCGGCCGATACGCTTCCGCCATGACCTACGGACAGCAGCCCGACGGCCCCGGACCCGAGCAGCCCGGCGGCCCGTACGGCCACGGCCCCGGTGGCCCCCAGCAGCCCGGCGGGCCCCAGTACCCCGGCGGGCCGCAGTACCCCGCCGGCTACACCCCACCCCAGCCGATGAGCCCGGAAGACCAGCGCCTGTGGGCCACGCTGACGCACATCGGCGGCATCTTCTTCAACTTCATCGCACCGCTCGTCGCCTACCTGGTCCTCCGCGACCGCGGTGGCTTCGTCCGCGAGCACACCCGCGTCGCGCTGAACTTCCACATCACGATGGGCATCGCCTACGTGGTCGGTTCGCTCACGTCGGTGTTCGGCGTCGGGGTCCTGATCGTGCTGGCAGCCGGCATCGTGTCGTTGATCTTCAGCATCATGGCTGCGGTCGCCGCGAACCAGGGCCAGTTCTACCGCTACCCGCTCTCGATCGAGTTCATCAAGCAGTAGCGGCAGCGGCAAGCAGTGCGCAGCAAGCAGTGCGCACGCCCCTCAGTCGAGCAGCTCCCGCACCACCGCGTCGGCGAGCAGGCGACCCTGCAGGGTCAGGTCGATCCGTCCCCGCACCGCGGCCGACCCGTCCACGAGTCCGCGTGCGATGAGCCCGGCGACCCGGCCACGGGCCTCCTGGCGGATCTCGCTCGTCGCGAGCTCCCCCCGGACCCGCGCCGCCAGCAGCAGGCGCTCGACGTACCGCGTCTCGTCGTCGATGGTCTCGCGGCCGGCGGCCGGCGACTCCCCCGACAGCACCCGGTTCGCGTACGCGGCCGGGTGCTTGACGTTCCACCAGCGCGTGCCGGCGACGGCGGAGTGCGCGCCGGGGCCGACGCCCCACCAGTCGTGGCCCTTCCAGTAGGACAGGTTGTGTCGACTCGCGTGCGCGTCGCCGCGCGCCCAGTTCGACACCTCGTACCAGGAGTAGCCGGCGTCGCCGAGCACCTGGTCGGCGAGCTCGTACATGTCGGCGGCCAGGTCGTCGTCGGGGGCGGGGAGCTCGCCGCGGGCGACCATGCGACCCATCGCGGTGCCGTCCTCGACGATGAGCGAGTACGCCGACACGTGGTCGGGCTCGCAGGCGATCGCGGCGTCGAGCGAGGTCCGCCAGTCGGTGAGGGACTCCCCCGGCGTCGAGTAGATGAGGTCGAGCGAGACGTCGAGTCCCTGCTGCTTCGCGAGGTCGACGACGACGGGGACCCGGAGCGGGTCGTGCGTGCGGTCGAGCGTGGCGAGCACGTGCGGCACGGCGGACTGCATGCCGTAGCTGATCCGGTTGAAGCCGCCGGCCCGCAGGGTCTCGAGCGACGCCGCGTCGACCGAGTCCGGGTTCGCCTCGGTGGTGACCTCTGCCCCGGGCAGGATGCCCCAGGTGTCGTCGATCGCACGGAGGATCATCGCGAGGTCGGACGCCGGCAGCATGGTCGGGGTGCCGCCGCCGAAGAAGACGGTCGACACCGGTCGCCGCGGCACACCGGAACGGTCGAGCACGGTCGCGGCCCACTCGATCTCGCGCACGGCGTGCCCGGCGTAGTCGTCGCGACGGACGCCGCGGAGCTCCGACGCCGTGTAGGTGTTGAAGTCGCAGTAGCCGCAGCGCACGCGGCAGAACGGCACGTGCACGTACACGCCGAAGGGGACGTCACCGGCGGCGGGAGCAGCCCCCGGCCCGGCGGCGGAGCCCGCTGCCGCCCACGGGGTGATCAGGCCGTCCGCTGGTGCTGGATCGGCGATCGGGAGAGCACTCGGCATGGAGTCCATTGTCCGTCATGATGGGAGCCATGGAGCACCATCCCGTCCCCACCACGGTCCTGTGGGACATCGACGGCACCCTCGTGATGAACGCGTCGTCCCCGGGCAACCTCTACCACCTCGCCCTCGAGCGGGCGGTGGGCCGCGACCTCACCCTGCGGGTCGGGCACCAGCACGGTCGGACCGACGCCGGGCTCATCGCCGAGCACGTGCGCGCCCACGCGTTCGAGGACACCCTGATCCCCTCGGTCAGCCGGCACCTGCACGACCTGACCGCCGAACGGCACGCCTCCGGCGACCACCGCAGCCCCGTCCCCGGGGCGAAGGCGCTCCTGACCCGCTTCGCCGAACTCGGGTGGCGCAACGGCCTGCTCACCGGCAACTCCGAGTACCGCGCCCGGGTGAAGCTCACCGGCGCCGGGTTCGACGCCGACGTCTTCGACTGGGAGCACTCGTACTTCGGGGACACCGAGGTCGAGCGGGCCGGGGTCACCCTGCGCGCCGCCGCGGAACTGGTCGGCACCCGGGCGGTCATCGTCGGCGACACCCCGCGCGACGGCGAGGCCGCGGACGCCGCGGGCATCCCCTTCCTGGCCGTGGCAACGGGTGTCTACGACGTCGATGCGCTGCGGCACACGAACGCCGTGACCGTCGCGCGCGACTGCCAGCAGGACGCCGCCCTCATCGAGGACGCGATCGCCGCGCTCCCACCGCTCCGCTGAGGAGCGAGAGCGAGCGGCCGCCAGCGACCGCGAGCGACCGCCAGCGACCGCCAGCGACCGCGACGCCTAGTCGCCCCGCAGCGCCGCCAGGTACTTCTCCGCCATGACCTTCTGCTGCCGCCGCACGAACGGCGCGACGAAGCGCCACTTCCGGCTCGCCGGCTGCGAGAACTGCCGGACCTGCAGCCACACCGACCCGTCCGGGGTGCGCTCGACGACGAACGACTCCTCACCGGAGAGCGGGTGCCCCTCGAGCGTGCCGTAGGCGAAGCCCTTGCGGTCGTGCTCGTCGATGATCGACACGACGCGCACCGGTGCCAGCACGGTCTGCCCGAACGCGTGGATCGTCAACGTTGCGCTCGTGCCCGCCGTCAGCAGCGGGGTGCCGTCGGGCGCGAACTTCTCGACCCGGGGCGTCCCGATGGACGCCGGCGCGATCGGCACACCGTCGTCGTCGAAGGTCACCGGGTTGTACCGGACCTCGTCGTCGTCGGGCTGCTCCTCGACGCGCACGCGGACACCGCTGCGCTCCTGGATCTGCCACGTGAGCGCCTGCACGACGGCGGTCTCGAACCGCTGGTCGCCGTGTCCGATCCGCGCGCGCGACTCGGCCGGCGTGAAGCCGTCCGGCGGGTAGGTCATGAGGTCCGACGCCTGGGTCGCCCCCACCGCGCCGTACGTCAGGGCGGTCCGGTAGCTCCCGCGGATGCTCATGCTGCCATGGTACTTGGGCGGGCCGCCCCGGATCGAACCGATCCGTGCTCACCTCTGCCTGGTCGGCCCAACAACCGTGCACCCCGAACTGGAGGCCCGACAACCGTCCGCCCCGCGGCTATCGTCAGCAGGTGCCCCGCCCCACCCCCGCCCGCCCGCGGTCCGTCGACCGACGGACCATCGTCCTCGCCGCGCTCACGCTCGTCGCGTTCGGCGTGGCGGCGACCGCCCGGGTGCTGGTGGACGTGACGACCTCTGCCGCAGCGTCACCCGCCCGGTACGCCACCGCCGCGATCGCCCCCGAGTCGTGGAACGGCTTCGACACCGCGAACGTCATCGCCGCCGTCGGGGCGAGCTGCGCCGGCGCCGGGGTGCTGCTGTTCGGCGCCGCACTGGTGTCGGCGGTGCGGCGTGATCGTGGCCACCGGCTGGCGCTGGCTCTCGCGGTCGTGACGCTCGCGACGGTGGTCGGCGCCGTGATCGCCGGGGTGGCCTTCGGCGAGCAGACCGACTTCGAAGCGGCCGCCCACTGGGCCATCCTGCGGACCGCACTGGCGGGACTGGCCGCAGCGAGCCTCCCGGCCCTCTGCCTGGCCGCCCTGCGGGCCCGCGCCCGCCGGACCGGCTGACCGCGCACCGGGCTTTCGCGCTCACCGACAGATCACGGCGGTCGCAGTGCGTGAGCTGTCGCTCAGCGCGAAACGCGCTGCGCGCCCGGCGCTACTTCTTCTTCTCTTCGACGTCGCCGGAGAGCGCCGCGATGAAGGCTTCCTGCGGGACCTCGACGCGACCGATGGTCTTCATGCGCTTCTTGCCCTCCTTCTGCTTCTCGAGGAGCTTGCGCTTGCGGGTGATGTCACCGCCGTAGCACTTCGCCAGGACGTCCTTGCGCATCGCGCGGATGCTCTCGCGGGCGATGATGCGCGCCCCGATGGCGGCCTGGATCGGCACCTCGAACTGCTGGCGCGGGATGAGCTTGCGCAGCCGCTCGGTCATGAGGGTGCCGTAGGCGTACGCCTTGTCTCGGTGCACGATCGCACTGAAGGCGTCGACCTGGTCACCCTGCAGCAGGATGTCGACCTTGACGAGGTCGGCGGCCTGGTCGCCGGTGGGCTCGTAGTCGAGCGACGCGTAGCCCTGGGTCTTGCTCTTCAGCTGGTCGAAGAAGTCGAAGACGATCTCGCCGAGGGGCATCTCGTAGCGGATCTCGACGCGGTCCTCGCCGAGGTACTCCATGCCGAGCAGGGAGCCGCGGCGCTGCTGGCAGAGCTCCATGATCGCGCCGACGTAGTCCTTCGGGGCCAGGATCGCGGCGCGGACCATCGGCTCGCGGACCTCGACGATGCGCCCGGTCGGGAACTCCGAGGGGTTCGTGACCTCGGTCACGGCGTTGTCCTCGGTCGTGACCTCGTAGATCACGCTCGGGGCCGTGGTGATGAGGTCGAGGCCGAACTCGCGGGACAGCCGCTCGGTGATGATCTCGAGGTGAAGCAGCCCGAGGAACCCGCAGCGGAACCCGAAGCCGAGCGCGACCGAGGTCTCCGGCTCGTAGACCAGTGCGGCGTCGGACAGCTTGAGCTTGTCGAGCGCTTCGCGGAGCACCGGGTAGTCGCTGCCGTCGATCGGGTACAGGCCCGAGAACACCATCGGCTTCGGGTCCGTGTAGCCGGGCAGCGCCTGGGTCGCGGGCTTCTGTGCGCTCGTGACGGTGTCGCCGACCTTGGACTGGCGGACGTCCTTCACGCCGGTGATCAGGTAGCCCACCTCGCCGACGGACAGCCCCTTCGTGGGCTTCGGCTCCGGGCTGGAGACCCCGATCTCCAGGATCTCGTGCGTCGACTTGGTCGACATCATCTGGACCTTCTCGCGGGGCGAGATGGTGCCGTCGATCATGCGGACGTAGGTGACGACGCCGCGGTAGCTGTCGTAGACCGAGTCGAAGATCATCGCGCGGGGCGCCGCCTCGGCGTCGCCGACGGGGGCCGGCACGCGACGGACGACCAGGTCGAGGAGCTCGGGCACCCCGACGCCGGTCTTGCCGGACACCCGGAGGACGTCCTCGGGCTTGCCACCGATGAGCTGTGCGAGCTCGGCGGCGTACTTGTCCGGTTCGGCCGCCGGCAGGTCGATCTTGTTGAGGACCGGGATGATCTCGAGGTCGTTCTCGAGGGCCAGGTACAGGTTCGCGAGCGTCTGCGCCTCGATGCCCTGGGCTGCGTCGACGAGCAGGATCGCGCCCTCGCAGGCGGCCAGGGAGCGCGAGACCTCGTACGAGAAGTCGACGTGCCCGGGGGTGTCGATCATGTTCAGCGCGAAGGTCTCACCGTCGAGTTCCCACGGCATGCGCACGGCCTGCGACTTGATCGTGATGCCGCGCTCGCGCTCGATGTCCATGCGGTCGAGGTACTGCGCACGCATCGCGCGGTCCTCGACGATGCCGGTGATCGACAGCATGCGGTCGGCCAGCGTCGACTTGCCGTGGTCGATGTGCGCGATGATGCAGAAGTTGCGGATCGCGTCGGCCGGGGTCGCTGCGGGCTCCAGCGGTGCAGATGCTTGTGGGCTCACGGTTCCTCAGGTGGGTCGGACGGTCGCAACAGTCTCCCACGCTTCACCCGACCTGGAGGCACGGCGCGCGTCCGCCACGCACGGTGCGCGTTCGGTGCGCGTTTGGTGCGCCCTCGCGCCGGCGTGCTGGACGCCGCACGGTGCGACGTCGGCGGGTCCGTGCGCAGTCGACCGCCCGGTGACCGGATGCTGCGCGGCACGGGGCGAGCAGCCTCGCACCAGGTGGAGGACCACGCACCGTGCGCCGTCCTGCCGACCGGCACCGGGCCTCCCGGCCGTGTGGACCGCGCGTCAGACGGTCGCGTGCGCCGGAGCCGGCAGGGCACCGAGGCCGTGCCGGAGGTCGTCCGCGGTGGCTGCGAGGCAGACGCGGATCCAGCCCTCGCCGGTGCGTCCGAAGGCGCTGCCCGGTGCGACGGCGACCCGCTCGCGCTGCAGGAACCCGAGCGCCCACTCGGCGATGTCCCCGTCGGAGGCGTGCGACATGTCGACCCACAGGTAGAACGCCCCGCGCGGGTCGAGGTACCGGATGCCGGCGGCGTCGAGGGTCTCCTTCGCGACCTCGAGGTTCGCGCGGTAGTGCTCCCGGGCGTCGCGCACCGCGGAGTGGTCCCCCACGATCGCCGCGAGGGCCGCGTACTGGTCGGGTTCGGCGACATAGCTGATCATGGCCTCCTGCGTGGTCCGCATCGTCGCGCCGAGCCCCTTCGGCGTGACGAGGTAGCCGACGCGGACGCCGGTCATCGCGTACGTCTTGCTGAGCGAGAACGCCGAGAACACGCGGTCGTCCTCGTCGAGCGCCGCCAGGCTGACGTGCCGGGTGCCGTAGGTGAAGTACTCGTAGACCTCGTCGCTGATGACCCAGAGGTCGTGCCGCTTCGCGAAGGCCAGCAGCGCGCGCAGGGTCTCCTCGCCGAAGACCGAGCCGAGCGGGTTCGACGGCGAGTTGACGATCAGCACCCGGGTGCGTTCGGTGACGCTCGCCTCGAGGGCCTGCAGGTCGGGCTCGAACCCGTGCTGCGGCTCCAGCCGGTACGGCACCGGGGTCGCCCCGATGATGTGGGCGTTCATCGTGAAGGTCGTGTAGCCGGGGTCCGGCACGAGCACCTCGTCGCCCGGGCTCAGGGTCAGCGTCATCGCCTGGAACAGCGCCTGCGTCGCACCGATCGTCATCCAGATCTGCTCGAGGTCGGCCTCGATCCGGTTCTCACGGCGGAGCTTGTCGCGGACGGCTTCGCGGAGGGGCGCGATCCCGCCGTTCGGGGTGTACCCGGTGCGGTCCTCGGTCCAGGCACGACGGGCCGCCTCACCGATGTGCGTCGCCACCGGGACGTCCGGCTCGCCGATCACGAGCATCGTGACGTCGGTGCCGCTCGACTGCAGCAGGGCCGCCTGCTCGAAGACCCTCCGGATGCCGGAGGCGGGCACGGTGTCGATGCGCGGTGCGAGGGAGGGCATGTCCGTCACGGTATCCGGTGCGTGTTGCCGTGGGGTTTCGGCGCGGTCGGCCGCGGGCTTCCGCCGATCCGGCGGTGTTTCGTGCTTTGGTGGCAGCCCGCTTGCCTGGTAGTGTTGGTGGCTGGCTTCCGCGTTCCCCGCCCACGGGTGGAACGCGATGCGACCAAGGGCCCCTCTACCCTGCGGTCGCGCCCACCCGTACGAGACGAGCAGGAGCAATTCATGGCGAACATCAAGTCGCAGATCAAGCGCATCAAGACCAACCTCAAGGCCACTGAGCGCAACAAGGCCTACAAGTCGGAGCTCAAGACGCACATCCGTCGTGCCAACGACGCCGTCGCCGCCGGCGACAAGGACAAGGCCGTTGCCGCCCTGGCCCTCGCGTCGAAGAAGCTCGACAAGGCCGTGAGCAAGGGTGTCATCCACAAGAACCAGGCCGCGAACCGCAAGTCGGCCATCGCGAAGAAGGTCTCGTCGCTCTGACGTCCTGACCATTCTGGTCCGAAGGCCCCGCACCGTTGGTGCGGGGCCTTCGTCGTGCGTGGGGTGCGTTGGGTTCGCTTCGTGAGCAGAAACGGTCGGGTCGCGATGGCGGACCCGACCGTTTCTGCTCACGAAGTGCCGCCCGACAGGCGCGGGACAGCCGGGAGGCCCGACTCGCCTCAGCGGGGCTCGCCGCGTCGGGCGATGGTGCGGACCATGACCTCGAGCGCGTAGTGAGCGTCGCGCGAGCCACCCTTCACCGCGGTGTCCGCCTCGGCGATGCTGATGATCGCGTTCGCCAGCCCGGACTCGCTCCAGCCGGCGACGTCACGCTGCGCGCGCTGCACCTGCCACGGCGCCATACCGAGCGCCGAGGCCGCCTGCCCGCTCGGGCCCCGGAAGGCGCTGACCTTCGCCATCGTGCGGATCTTGCTCGCGAACGCGGCGACGATCGGCACGGGTGCCTCGCCGGTGGCCAGGGCGTGCCGCAGCTCGACGATCGCCGGTGCCGACCGGCCCGCGAGCGCGATGTCGGCGACCTTGAACGCGTTCGTCTCGACGCGACCGCCGTAGTACTTGTCGACGACCTTGTCGGTGATCTCCTCGGCCTCGTCCGCCAGGAGCTGTCGGCAGGCGGCGGCGAGTTCGGCGAGGTCGTCGGCGAACGCGGTCACCAGGGTCCGGACGGCGGAGGGCGCGATCCGGCGTCGTGCGGCGCGGAACTCGGCGTTCACGAAGTCGATGCGGTCGGTCTCGCGCTTGAGCTCGTCGCACAGCACCTCGACCCCGCCGCCGACACCGCTGCGGATCGTGTCGAGGAGCTTCTTGCCGCGCACACCACCCCCGTGCCGGAGCACCAGGGTGACGTCGTCGGCCGGGGCCTGCAGGTACGAGATCGTCTCGGTGATGAAGGCGTCGGTGCACTTCTCGACGTTCGTGACCTGCACGAGTCGCGGCTCGCCGAACAGCGACGGGCTGGCGAGGGTGGCGAGGAGCCCGGGGGCGTACTGGTCGGCTTCGAGGTCGTGCACCTCGAGCGCGGGGTCCTCGCCCTGCAGCAGGTCCTTCAGCACACCGCGGGCGCGGTCGGCGAGGAACGCTTCGGGTCCGGTGATGAGCACGACGGGCGCCGGACGGATCCCCGACCAGGGCACCTGGTCGATCTTCGCTGCGGCGCGCGCGGGCTTCTTGGCGGCCATGTGGTCCTTCCGGTGGTGCCGGCCCGGACGGTGCCGGGTCGAGTGGTGCACCGTCGATCCTACGGGCGGCCGCCGACGACGAGCGCTCCGTCCACACCCGCACCTCGTCGCTGCCGGACCGGGCGAGCACCACGGTGCCGAGCTCGTCGGTGCGGAGCGGCAGCGTGCCCGCGGCCTCGAGCATGCCGAGGGCCGATGCCGTCGGGTGTCCGTAGGTGTTGTCCGCGCCGACCCCGATGAGCCCGACCCGCGCGGCGAGCCCCCGGTAGAGCTGCGGGTCCTGGTCCGCCGAGCCGTGGTGCGCCACCTTCACGACGTCGATCGGCCCCACCGGCAGCTCCCCGGCGTTCCGGAGCCGACGCTGCGACGACTCCCCCAGGTCGCCGAGGAAGACCCCGGTCAGGCAGGCCGGACAGGAGTCTCCGTCCACCGGCCCCGTGACCAGCACGATGCTCGCGTCGTTGCCGGCGGCACGGTCGCCGACCAGCGGCCACACCACACGCCAGGCGAGCGGCCCGAGGGTTCCGGAGACCCGGTCGTCGGCCGTCCGCACGTCGACACCGGCACGTCGGAGGTCGTCGACCACCCGTTCGTCCGACGCACGGCCGACGGGTCCGACCAGGGCGGTCTCGACGGTGCCGGCCACCGCGCCCACCGCGCCGACGTGGTCGCGGTCGAAGTGGGTCAGGACGAGCAGGTCGATCCGGGTGACCCCGAGCAGGTCCAGGCACGCCCGGAGCCGTTCCTCGTCGTCGCCGGTGTCCACGAGCGCGACGGCGTCGTCACCGCGGAGCAGCACGGCGTCCCCCTGCCCGACGTCACACGCGGCGACCGACCAGTCCCCCGGCACCGATCCCCGGACGACGAGCACCGGGACGGTGACCGCTGCGACACCGACCACGACAACGACCCCCGCGGCGAGCAGCAGCCGGGAGCCGAGCTGCCCCCGGACCAGCACGGCGACCGCGATGCAGCCGCACACCAGCACGGCGGCGGCCACACCGAACACACCGGCCGGCCAGGGTGCCGAGGCGTACGGCAGGGCGGCCGCCCCGTGCGCGATGCCCCCGACGGCGGCGGCCGGGACCCACGCGACGGCCGCGAGTCCCTGCGCGCCCACCGGCCACACCGGAGCGAGGCCACACGCGGCGAGCCCGACCACCGTGACGACCGGCGCGAACGGCTCCGCCAGCAGGTTCGCCGGCACCGCGTAGGTCGGGAGCGCCGCCGACAGCGGGATCGTCACCGGCCAGCACGCCACCTGCGCCGCGACGGGGATCGCGAGTGCAGCGGCGACCGGAGGCCACGCACGACGAGCCAGGAGCTCGGTGAGCGGCGGGCCGAGCACCACGATCCCGCTCGTGGCGAGCACGGACAGGGCGAACGCGAACGACCGGGCGAACCAGGGGTCGACAACCAGCATGCCGACCGCGGCGAGGGCGATGAGCGGGACGCCCCGCACCGGTCGACCGGCCAGGTGCACGACGAGCACCACGATCGCCATCACCGTCGCCCGGACGATCGAGGGGTCGGGCCGCACGAGCACGACGAACACCAGGAGCACACCGACGGCCGCTGCCGCTCGAGGTGCTCTCGGCAGCCCACAGGCGCGACCGAGGACCACGACGAGCCCGACCACCACCGCGCAGTTCGCCCCGGACACCGCCGTCAGGTGCGTCAGCGCCGAGGTCTCCATCGCCGCCTCGGTCGTCGGGTCGAGGCCGGAGCGGTCCCCGATCGCGAGTCCGCGCAGGAGCGCCGCTCCGGGCTGCGGCAGGTCGGCAGTGGCCCGGACGAACGCCTGTCGCGCGGTGTCGGTGCCGCCGAGCAGCCCTCCGGGCGGCACCGACGACGGCGTGCCGCGCACGAACGCCACGAACGCGGTCGCCGATCCGGGTTCGTCCGGCTGCACGGCGGCGGTCACGGTGACCCGGGCACCGGCTGCCAGCACGGCACCCGGTGCACCGCCGTGCTGGTCGGGGACGAGCCGGACCGGCACGCGGAGCCCGTCGAGCTCGTCGGCGCGCACGAGCGACGCGGTGACGGAGCGGTCGCCCGGCACGAGGTCGCGGGTCAGCACCGCCTCGACGTCCACGTGCCCCGCCCCCGGACCGGCGACGAGCGCACGCAGCGGTTCCGGAGCCCGCCGGGACTCCCCCGCGGTGACCGACACTGCGAGCAGCGTCGTCAGGGCCCCCGCGACGAGCAGCAGCCCGGCGACGGCCACCACGACCCCGGTGCCCCGTCGCCACCGGAGCACGATGCCGCTGACGCCCGTCAGGAGCGCCGCAGCCCCGGCGACCACGGGTGCCACGTCGGGCACGCCGATGAGCAGGGCGGTCGCGATCCAGGCAACGGTCACCGGCACCGCGACCCGGAGGTCGATCGCACTCGGCGCGAGCTGCACCGTCGCCCCTCAGACCCGCACGCGATCGCGGAGCTCGGCGAAGCGCACGTCGCCGATGCCGCTGACGTCCAGCAGGTCCTCGACCGTGGTGAACCGGCCGTGCTCGTCACGCCAGGCGATGATCCGCCCGGCCAACCCGGGTCCGATGCCGGGCAGGGTCTCGAGCGCGGTCTGGTCGGCGGTGTTCAGGTCGACGACGGCGGCCCCCTCGCCCCCGGTGCCCGCCGAGCCACCGCCGCTCCCGGCCCCGGCCCCGGCCCCGGCAATCGGCCCGGCGGCAGCACCGTCCGCCACCGGCCCGAGCGCCTCAGGTACCTCCTGTTGCCCGACCCGCGGCACGTACAACCGCTCGCCGTCCGTCAGCACCCGCGCCAGGTTCAGCCGGTCGAGGTCGGCGTCATCGTTGGCCCCACCGGCACGTTCGAGCGCGTCACCGACCCGGCTCGATGCCGGCAACTCGACCACACCGCTCCGCCGCACCGCCCCGAGCACGTGCACCATGACGCGCCCGGCACCAGGAGCGGACGGAGCAGCACCGGCAGACGCACCAGCCGACGGCGACGGGCCGCCCGACGCCGCACCGGCCGTCGGCGCCCCACGCACGACGACCCCGCCCGTTCCTCCGGCACCCTCGCCACCACCCGACACCAGCGCCCCGACGAGCACCACGACGACGGCGACCACCACCACGACCGCCGCCAGCACCACGGCGGCCCGCGGTGACAACGCGAGACGGGACCACCACGGTCCGGGAGACGACGGGGACGACATGCCCCGAACGCTACGGAGCCCGGCCGATCGGCCGGGCCCCGGAAGTCACACCCGTGGACGGGTGCCGCGAACGCCCCTGCTGTGAGGGACGACGCCAGCGACGGTCGCTACCCCTTGATGGCGATGTTCACGAGCTTCGGCGCACGGACGATCACCTTCACGATCTCCCGGTCACCGATGTACCGCTGCACGTTCGCCGACGACCGTGCGAGCTGCTCGAGCTCGTCCGCCTCGATCGACTTCGACACCTCGAACGAGTCACGCACCTTGCCGTTGACCTGCACGACGGCCGTCAGGGTCTCCTGCACGAGCAGCGTCGGGTCGGCCTTCCGCCAGCCGTACGTGGCGACGGTGGCCTCGTAGCCCAGCCGCTCCCACATCTCCTCGCCGGTGTACGGCGCGAAGACGCTCAGCCCGAGCGCGATGGTCTCGACGGCCTCGCGCACGGCGGGGTCACCGGCACCGGGGCCGCTGTCGATCGCCTTGCGGGTGACGTTGACCAGGTCCATCAGTCGCGCGATCACGACGTTGAACTTGAACGACTCCATCATCCCGGGGGCGTCGGCGAGGAACCGGTGCGTGACCTGGCGGAGAGCCCGGTCGCCGTCGGCCCACACGACGTCGCGTGCGGACGTGACGTCGAGCGCCAGGCGGTACGCCCGCGCCAGGAAGCGTGCGGAGGCGGACGGGGAGACGTCCTCCCAGTTGATGTCGTCCTCCGGTGGGCCCGCGAAGCCCATCACCAGGCGGATCGCGTCGACGCCGTTCGCGTCGAGCTCGTCGCCGAGCGAGACGCCGCCCTTCGACTTCGACATCTTCGAGCCACCGGACAGCACCATGCCCTGGTTGAGCAGGGCCGAGAACGGCTCGGTGAAGTCGAGGTACCCGAGGTCGAACAGGACCTTCGTGACGAAGCGGGCGTAGAGCAGGTGCAGGATCGCGTGCTCGATGCCGCCGATGTACTGGTCGACCGGAGCCCAGCGGCGCGCGGCTGCCGGGTCGAACGCCTGGGTGTCGTCGTTCGCCGACAGGAACCGCAGGAAGTACCACGACGAGTCGACGAAGGTGTCCATCGTGTCGGTGTCGCGGAGCGCGGGCGTGCCGTCGACGGGGTTCGGGACGTTCACCCAGTCGGTCGCGCCACCGAGCGGGGACGTGCCCTTCGGCTTGAGGTCGAGCCCCTCGGTGTCGGGCAGCACGATCGGCAGCTGGTCCTCGGGCACCGGGTGCTCGGTCCCGTCGGCGCCGTGGATGATCGGGATCGGGGTGCCCCAGAAGCGCTGGCGCGAGATGAGCCAGTCGCGCAGGCGGTAGGTCTTGGCGGCACGGCCGGTGCCGCGCTCTTCGAGCAGCGCGATGGCAGCGGTGATGGCGTGCTGCTTCGACATGCCGTCGAGCGGCCCGGAGTTGATCATCCGGCCCTGACCGGTCAGCGCTTCGCCGGTGGCGACCGGGTCGAGGGTCGGCACGTCGAAGTCGTCGAGCGTCGCGCCCTCGGGGATGACCGGGATCGCGCCGGTGACGGCGGCGTTCGTGTCGACGACCACCTTGACGGGCAGGTCGAACGCCCGCGCGAAGTCGAGGTCGCGCTGGTCGTGCGCGGGCACGGCCATCACGGCGCCGTGGCCGTAGTCGGCGAGCACGTAGTCGGCGGCCCAGATGGGCAGGCGCTCCCCCGTGAGCGGGTGGATCGCGGACCGGCCGAGCGGCACGCCGGTCTTCGGGCGGTCGGCGTTCTGCCGGTCGATCTCGGACGTCTTCTGCGTTGCCGTCAGGTAGGCGTCGAAGTCGTCACGGACCGAGGCCGGCACCGACGGGTCGGCGACGAGCTCAGCCGCCAGGTCGGAGTCCGGCGCGACGACCAGGAACGTCGCCCCGTGGATCGTGTCCGGACGGGTGGTGAAGACCGTGACGGGCTCGTCGCGGCCCTCGATCACGAAGTCGACGTCGGCGCCGACCGAGCGGCCGATCCAGTTGCGCTGCTGCGCGATGACCTTCGCCGGCCACCGCCCCTCGAGCTGGTTCAGGTCGTCGAGCAGCCGGTCGGCGTACTCGGTGATCTTGAAGTACCACTGCGTGAGCTTCTTCTTCACGACGACGGCGCCGGAGCGATCCGAGGTGCCGTCGGGCAGGACCTGCTCGTTCGCGAGCACGGTCTGGTCCACCGGGTCCCAGTTGACCCAACTGTCCTTGCGGTACGCCAGGCCCTTCTCGTACATCTTCAGGAACAGCCACTGGTTCCACTTGTAGTACTCGGGGTCCGAGGTGTGGATCTCGGTGGTCCAGTCGAACGACGGCGCGTAGCGCTTGAAGGACGCCTTCTGCTGCTCGATGTTCGCGTAGGTCCAGTCCTTCGGGTCCACCCCGCGCTTGATCGCCGCGTTCTCGGCGGGCAGCCCGAACGAGTCCCAGCCGATCGGGTGCAGCACGTTGAAGCCCTGCTGGCGCCAGTAGCGCGCGACGAAGTCTCCGAGCGCCCAGTTCTCGGCGTGCCCCATGTGCAGGTCGCCGGACGGGTACGGGAACATCTCGAGGATGTACTTGCGCGGACGGGTGTCGTCGAGGTCGGTGGTGAAGAGCCCGAGCTCTTCCCAGCGGGGCTGCCACTTCTCCTGGATAGGACGGAAGTCGTAGGCGTTCGGGTCCTCGGCGTGCTGCTCGGTGGTCACGGTCGTCAACGATACAAGCCGGGAGGCCCGTCCCGCGTCCGCCTGTCGGCTCACCCGGCGAGCAGGCGTCCGTCCCGCATCCGCAGGGTGCGGTCGACCAGGTCCGGCGCCACCGGGACGTGCGAGACGATGACGACCGTCCGGCCCGCTGCGCGGGCCGTGGTGACGAGGTCACGCAGCACGGTGTCACCGAGGTCCGGGTCGACGTCTGCGGTCGGTTCGTCGAGCACCAGCACCGGGAACGCGTGCAGCAGTGCGCGGGCGAGCGCGAGCCGGTGCGCCTGGCCGCCGGACACGAGCACGCCGCGTTCCCCGACCGAGGCGTCCAGCCCGCCCCGCCGGACGACCCACTCCCCCAGGCCGACCCGGTCGAGCACGGCGAGCAGTTCCTCGTCGGTCGCGGTCTCGCGGGCGAAGAGCAGGTTCTGCCGCACCGACTGGTCGAACACGAACGGGTCCTGTTCGATCAGGCCGACCCGGGCCCGCACCGCGTCGGGGTGCATCGCCCTCGCCTCGACGCCGTCGAGCGTGTAGGAACCCTCGTGCTCCACGAACCGGACGAGCGCGTCGACCAGGGTCGACTTGCCGGCACCGCTCGGCCCCTCGAGCACGACGACCTCGCCGGGGGCGAGCGTGAACGAGACCCCGTCGACTGCACGCTCGGCAGCACCAGGCCAGCGGACGGTCAGGTCCTGCACGGCGAGCGTGACCGGCCCCTCGACCACGAGCGACGCCGGGTCGGCGTCCTCGTCGGGCTCGGGGACGATGCCGACGGGCACCTCGGCGGGCACGACCTGCTCGACCCGTTCGGCCGCAGCACGCACCCGGCGGAGCGTCAGGACGGCGAGCGGGACGGTCCCGACGACCTCGAAGAGCGCCAGCGGCACGAAGACCGCCAGTGCCCAGAGCGGACCGTCGAGCGCACCGGACACCACGGCGGGGGCACCGACGGCGAGGATCCCGATCACCGCACCGCCACCGACCAGGCCGACCAGGGCACCGACGAGCGACTCGACCGTGCCACGGCGCCGGACGGCCCGGGTGACACCCGCGTCGAGCCGGGCGATGTGCGCGAGCCGCTCGTCGAGGGTGCCGTACGCGGCGAAGACGTCGAGCGTCCGGACGGTGTCGAGCACCAGGTCCGCGACGCGACCCCGGTCGGCGGCGGTCTCGCGGTCCGAGCGCTCGGCGATGGCCCGGGTGACGATCGTGCCGACCAGGGCCGCGACCGCCAGCGCGAGGACGAGCACGAGCGCCGCCGGCACCGACACGAGCGCCACGGCGACGACCGACAGCACCGCGACGACCCCGGCGGAGACGAGCGGCCCGACGACGCGGATCGGCAGGTCCTGCAGCCGGTCGGTGTCGGTCACCAGGCGCGTCATGAGGTCGCCGCGTCCGGTCCGGCCGAGTCCGGTGGGAGCGATCGACGCCAGCCGCCGGTACATCTCCGTCCGCACCACGGCTAGTTGCCGGAAGGACGCGTCGTGCCCGGCGAGCCGGTCGACGTACCGGAGCACGGCACGCCCCAGCGCGAACGCACGCACGCCGACCATCACGAGCGTCAGGTACAGGATCGGCGGGTGCTCGGCGGCACGGGTGATCAGGTAGCCGCTCGCGGCGAGGAGCGCGACCGCGCAGACCGCGCTGAGCGACCCGGCGGCGACCGCCTTCGCCCAACCCGACCCGTGCGGCATCGCGAGCCGCAGGACGGAGCCGCCACGGGCCTCCCGGCTCATGCGCGCACCCCCTTGCGGACCGTCACGGACCCGCCGGCGCGGACGTCCACGCGGACGTCGGCCGCGGCGACGACCGCGGGTCGGTGGCTGGCGACCACGACGACGGCGCCGTCGGCCGCCAGGCCTCGGGCTGCCGCGATGACGCGTTCCTCGGACTCGGCGTCCAGCGCGGACGTCGGCTCGTCGAGCAGCACGAGGGGCGTGGCGGCGCGTCGCGCGCGGTACAGCGCGCGGGCGACGGCGACGCGCTGTGCCTGGCCGCCGGACAGTCCGCTGCCACCGGCGCCGACCGGGAGGCCCGGGTCGAGTCCCAGCCCCGCGTCGCCCAGCGCGGTGCGCACGTCGGCGTCGTCGGGGGTCGCGCTGAGCGCGACGTTCTCGGCGATCGTCCCGCGGACGAGACGCGGGCGCTGGTCGGCCCACGTGGTGCGCTCGGCGACGGACGCGCCGGCCGGGCCGGGCACGGTGACGGCACCGTCGTGCGGCAGGACACCGCGGAGTGCGGCGATGATGCTCGACTTGCCGGAACCGCTCGGGCCGGCCAGCACGACGACGGTGCCGGGCTCGGCGTGCAGGTCGAACGGTCCGATCACGACGTCGGGTCGGCGGACGGTGAGTCCGCGGACGTCCAGGGCGGATGCGGGTGCTGCGGGGTCCGTGTCGGTCCCGCTGCCGCCGCTGCTGCCGGTCGCGGACGGTGATGCGGTCTCGTCGTCGGCCAGCACGTCGAGCACCGCGGCCGAGGCCTCGACGCCGTCCTGGGCGGCGTGGAAGTCGGCGCCGACTTGGCGGATCGGGGCGAAGGCCTCCGGTGCCAGCACGAGCACGAACATCGCGGCCCCGAGGCCGAGCGAGCCGTCCACCAGGCGGATGCCGATCGAGACGGCGACCAGTGCGACGGACAGGCTCGCGGCGAGCTCGAGCGCGAAGCCGCTCACGAAGGACAGCCGAAGGACGCCGATCGTGCCGCGACGGTACTCGTCGGTGACCACCCCGATGCGACCGACCTGGCGGCGCGCACGGCCGAAGACCTTGAGCGTGGCGAGCCCTTCGACGGCCTCGGTGAAGGCGCCACCCAGCTTCGCGAGGGCGTCCGACTGCTTCCGCTGCAGCGACTGCGTGGCCAGGCCGATCAGGATCATGAAGACCGGGATCACGGGCAGGGCGAACAGGATGATCAGCCCGCTCGTCAGGTCGCCCAGGCCGATCGCGACCAGGAGCATCGGCGTCGCGATCGCGGTGAGCGCGAGCTGCGGCAGGTACCGGCCGAAGTAGGCGTCGAGTGCGTCGAGCCCGGGGCCAAGCGTGGTGGCGAAGCCGGCGCTCGACCGGCCCGCGAGCCACGACGGACCGCGCTCGGCGGCGCGGGCGAGCACCGTCGTGCGCATCTCGCTCTTCACCTTCGCAGCAGCGCGCGCCGCCAGGTCGTCCGTCGCCCACGCGGCCACCGTACGCAGGACGAACGCCCCGCCGAGCAGCGCGAGCGCCTGCCCGAACGCCGCCGGCACCCTGCCGTCGCCGACGGCGTCGACCCCGAGGGTGACGGCCGCCGCGATCCCCCACGCGATCGCGATGGTCGCGAGCGTGCGGAGGACACCGGTGCCGGCGGCGGCGACGATGAAGCCGCGCGCCGTCCGGGACAACCGCAGGAGTCGGGGGTCGAGGGGCTTCATCGTCGTCCGCCTAGTGCGCGGCCGCGGTGACGTGGGCGCGGGAGACGCGCTTGCGGAACACCCAGTAGGTCCAGGCCTGGTACGCGAAGACCAGGGGCACGAAGATCAGCGCGACCCAGCTCATCACGGTCAGCGTGTACGACCCGGACGAGGCGTTGTACACGTTCAGGCTGTTCGCGACGTCGTTCGAGGCCGGCATGACGTCGGGGAAGATCGCCGTGAACATCGCGAGCACGATCGCGGCGATGGTGACCGCCATCAGCGTGAAGGCGCGCCCCTCCTTGCCCCAGGCGTTGCAGAGCACGGCGAGCACCAGGGCCAGGGCGGCGACCACGGAGAGCACCAGCGAGGCCGGGGTGGCCCGGACGAAGGCCATCGACACCAGGAACGCGGCGCCGACGACGATCGTGACGATGCCGGCGCGGGTCGCCAGGCGCTTGGCGCGGACGCGGATGTCGCCCTCGGTCTTCAGCGCAACGAAGACGACCCCGTGGGTGAAGAACACCAGCAGCGTCGCGGCACCGGTCAGCAGCGCGAACGGGTTGAGCAGGTCGAAGATCGTGCCGGTGTAGTTGTGCCCGGCGTCCATCGGGATGCCACGGACGACGTTGCCGAACGCGACGCCCCACAGGAACGACGGCACGGCACTGCCGACGATGATCATCAGGTCGAAGCGGCGCTTCCACTCGAGGTGCTTGTTCTGGTGCCGGTACTCGAACGACACCCCTCGCAGGATGAGTGCAGCGAGGATGAGCAGCAGCGCCAGGTAGAAGCCGGAGAACATCGTGGCGTACCACTCCGGGAACGCCGCGAACAGGCACGCCCCGGCGACGATGACCCAGGTCTCGTTGAGGTCCCAGACCGGGCCGATGGTGTTGATCAGGACCCGACGGTCGGTGTCGTCCTTGCCGAGGAACGGCAGGGACATGCCGACACCGAAGTCGAATCCGTCGAGGACGAAGTAGCCGACGAAGAAGACGCCGACGATCGCGAACCAGAGAACGGGGAGATCCATCAGGCAGCGTCCATTTCTAGTAGACCGTCACTTCGTGCTTGACCTCGCCGGTCTCCTCGTCGACCTCGTCCGGGTCGGCGGGCCCCTCTTGCGCGACCTTCTTGATGAGCTTGAACTCGACGACGGCCAGCGAGCCGTAGATCAGGGTGAAGACCAGCAGCGAGATGAGGACCTCGAGTCCGGTCACGTTCGGCGACACACCGTCCTTCGTCTGGAGCAGCCCGAACACGAGCCACGGCTGGCGGCCCATCTCGGTGAAGACCCAGCCGACGATCATCGCGGCCATCGGCAGCGGCACCGTCCAGGTGGCGATGCGCCACACCCAGCGCTGCGTCGGGAACCGGCCCTTGCGGGTCAGCCACAGCCCGACCAGCGAGACCATGACCGCGCCGACACCGAGGGCGATCATCCAGCGGAACGACCAGTAGGTGACCCAGATGATCGGCTTGTAGTCGCCGGGGCCGTACACCTGCGTGTACTGCGCCTGCAGGTCGTTGATGCCCTCGACCGTGCCGTTGAACGTGTGCGTCGACAGGAACGACAGCAGGTACGGCACCCGGATCGAGAACAGCTCGTGCACGCCGTCGGGCGTGCCGAGCGTGAAGATCGAGAACGAGGCGTCCTTGCCGGTCGCGGTGTTGTACAGCGCCTCGGCCGCCGCCATCTTCATCGGCTGCGTGTCGACCATCGTCAGGCCGAGCTGGTCGCCGGTCAGGACGGTCAGCGCGCCGGCAGCGAGCATGGTCCACATGCCGAACTTGAGCGCCGGCAGCATCGTCTCGAGGTTCTGGTTGCGGGCCAGGTGGTAGGCCGCGACCGAGATGATGACCGCCGCGGCGACCATGAAGCAGGCGAAGAGCGTGTGCGGGAACGCGGCCAGGGCGACCTTGTTGCCGAGCACCGCCCAGATGTCGGTGAGCTCCGCACGGCCCTTGGCCTCGTTCATCGCGAAGCCGACCGGGTGCTGCATGAACGCGTTCGCGGCGATGATGAAGTACGCCGACATGATCGTGCCGGCGCTCACGCACCAGATGCTCGCCAGGTGCAACCCCTTGGGCAGGCGGTCCCAGCCGAAGATCCAGATGCCGATGAAGGCCGCTTCGAAGAAGAACGCCAGGATGCCCTCGAGCGCGAGCGGTGCGCCGAAGACGTCACCGACGAAGCGCGAGTAGTTCGACCAGTTCATGCCGAACTGGAACTCCTGCACGATGCCCGTCACGACACCCATCGCGAAGTTGATCAGGAAGATCCGCCCGAAGAACCGCGTCAGCTGCAGGTAGTGCGCGCGGCCGGTCCGGTACCAGGCGGTCTGGAACACGGCCACAACGGCTGCCATGCCGATCGTCAGCGGGACGAAGAGGAAGTGGTAGATGGTCGTCAGACCGAACTGCCACCGCGACAGGAGGAGCGGATCGAGGAGGTCGTTCATGCGGCGATTCCGAGACGGGTGGCCGCGCGCTGTTCGTGCACGTCAGTTGCTTCCTGTGGAACGGATACATCAGGTGTCACAGCCCTTGGGACACCCCAACGCTATCGCGCTGGATCACACTTCGACAAGTTGTAGAACGACTCCGTGCACAAACGTGCACAGCCCTTGCACGGCACAACCGTGCGGCACGGATGTTCGCGCTGCCTGCTCCACGAACGACGACAGGCGCCGGGTGGATACCCGACGCCTGTCGTTTTGTTCGTGAACCTCTGGCTACAGCAGACCCTCGGCCTTGAGCCAGTCCTCGGCGATGGTGGACGCCTTCTCCTTGTCGGCCGTGCTCTTGGTGTTGAGCTCGATCAGGGCCTCGGTCGTGAGCTTCTCGTTGACCGAGTCGATCGCGTCCGCAGCCTTCTCGTTGACCTTCTTCGAGACGACCGGCACGACGTTCTGCGGCAGGATCAGGTTCTCCGGGTCCTTCAGCGTGACGAAGCCGTTCGCCTTGATGCTCGGGTCGGCGGTGTAGATGTCGGCCAGCTGGACGGTGTCGTCCTTGAGCGCCTTGACGGTCAGGGCCCCGCCGCCGTCCTCGATCGCCTTGAAGTCGACGTCGACGCCGTAGACCGACTTGAGCCCCTTCGGGCCGTACGGCCGCGTCTGGTTCTCGGAGTTGGCGCCCACGGTGAGCTTCTCGTCGACGTTCTTCAGGTCGGCCAGGCTCGTGACGTCGTTGTCCTCGGAGAACTTCTTCGTGACGGTGTAGCTGTCCTGGTCGGTCGCGTCGGCTTCGTCGAGGACCCGGAGGCCCTTCGGCAGGGCCGTGTCGAGCCCGTCGTCGATCTGGTCGGCGGTCTTCGCGTCCGAGTCCTTGTCGAAGTACTGCAGCAGGTTGCCGCTGTACTCGGGCATGACGTCGATGGCGCCCTTCTCGAGCTGCGGGATGTAGACCTCACGCTGCCCGATGTTGAAGTTGCGCTTCACGTCGAAGCCGTCCTTCTCGAGGACCTGGGCGTACAGCTCGGCGATGATCTCGTTCGAGTAGTACTGCTGCGAACCGACGACGATGGTCTTCGAGTCGGACGAGTCGCTGGAACCGCTGTCGAGCGGGTCGCTCGACGCGCAGCCGGCGAGGGCGGCGACGACGCCGACCGCCATCGCGGCGGCGACACCGGCGCGGATCTTGGGTGCTGTGATCACGAGGGATTTCCTTCCGGGAGTGGATTGCGGGCTCGCTCACGCGACCCCTGACGCTGTCGGGCCGACGGGTCCGCGGTGCCCTTCGGCACCGCCGCCCGCTGCAGCACGGCGAACACGATCTCGAACGCGATCGCGAGGGCGATCACGAGGATGGAGGCGCCGAGCATCTCGGCGTAGTCCTGGGTCTTCAGGCCGAGGAAGAAGTACCCGCCGAGGCCACCGGCCCCGACGTACGCGGCGAGCGTGGCCGTCGCGACGACCTGCAGCACCGCGGCGCGGATGCCACCGATCAGCAGCGGGAGCCCGAGCGGGATCTCGACCTTCCACAGGATCTGCCAGCCGGTCATGCCCTGGGCCTTCGCGGCGTCGACGACCCCCGGGTCGACGGACTCGATGCCGGAGTACGCACCGGCGAGCACCGACGGGATCGCCAGGATGACGAGGGCGAGCAAGGGGGCCTGCAGCCCGATGCCGAGCAGCAGCCCGAACAGCGAGAGCACGCCGAGCGTCGGGAGCGCCCGCACCCCGCCGGACACCGCGATCGAGAAGCCACGAGCGCGGCGGGTGTGGCCGATCGCGTACCCGACCGGCACAGCGATGACCGCGGCGATGAGCACCGCGAGCAGGGTGATCCAGACGTGCTCCCAGAGGCGCGTGGGGATGCCGTTGTACCCGCCGTAGTTCGTGGGGTCGAACACCCACGCGAAGGCCTGACCGATGATCACGAGGAGACCTCCGCTGCTTGCAGGACTCGGCGAGCCTGTCGGCGTGACACCGAGTTCGTCCGGGTCCACGGCATGACCAGGCGCCCGAGCAGCACGAGGAGGCCGTCGAGGGCGAAGGCGAGCACGAGCACCATCACGATGCCGGAGAGGATCTCCTCGTAGATTCCGCGACCCAGGCCGTCGGTGAACAGCAGGCCGAGACTCGGGATGCCGAGGACCGCGCCGACCGTGGTCAGCGAGATCGTGGAGACCGAGACCACCCGGAGGCCGGCCAGCAGGACCGGACCGGCGAGCGGGAGCTCAACACGGAAGAACCGCTGCGCTGGCGAGTAGCCCATGGCGGTCGACGCGGACTTGGTCTCGGAGTCGACCGAGGTCAGCCCGTCGACCGTGGAACGGACCATCAGCGCGAGGCCGTACAGCGTCAGACCGATGACGACGTTGATCGGGCTCTGCAGGCCGGTGCCGATGATGCTCGGCAGGGCGACGAACAGGGCGAGCGACGGGATTGCGTAGAGCAGACCGGCGAGGGTCACGATGCTGCTGCCCACACCCGATGCGAAGCGCGACCCACCGGGGCGCTGCAGCCGGACCACCAGCCACCCGATCGGGATCGACAGCAGGAACGCGACGATGATCGGCGGGATCGCGATCGCGAGGTGGGACAAGGTGTTGTCCCAGATCGTGTCGAGGTTCGCCAGCACCCACTTCACCGGGTGCCCCCACCCTGCGCCGGGGCACCCGGTGCGTCGTGGGACGCTCCGGCCTCTGCTGCTCGGGAGTCGGACTGCGGAACGGCCTCGGCGGCGTCGACGACCCCGACGGGGCCCGTCAGCACGCCGGCCGCACGGCCTTCGCCGTCGACGACGATCGGACCGGTCGGGGTCTGCTCGACGCGGAGCGCGCGGCGCCCGCGGCCGGCGCCGATGAACGTGGCGACGAAGTCGTCGGCGGGTGCGGCGAGGATCTCGGCCGGCGTCCCCTGCTGGGCGATCTCGCCGCCCTTCTTGAGGATGACGACCTGGTCGCCGAGCTTGAACGCCTCGTCGATGTCGTGCGTCACGAACACGACGGTCTTGCCGAGTTCGCGCTGCAGGCGGATGAGCTCGTCCTGCAGGTCGTTGCGCACCAGCGGGTCCACCGCACCGAACGGCTCGTCCATGAGCAGGATGTTCGGGTCGACGGCCAGCCCGCGGGCCACACCGACGCGCTGCTGCTGGCCGCCGGAGAGCTGTGACGGGTAGCGGTCGGCGAAGGCACGGTCGAGTCCGACGGTGTCCATGAGCTCGAGGGCGCGCTTGCGGGCGTCGGCCTTGGAGACGCCGGTCAGCAGCGGGACGGTCGCGATGTTGTCGACGACCTTGCGGTGCGGCAGCAGCCCGGAGTTCTGCATGACGTAGCCGATGTGGCGACGGAGCTCGACGGGGTTGATCCCGGCGACGTCCGAGCCGTCGATCTCGACGGTTCCGGAAGTGGGGTCGACCATGCGGTTGATCATGCGGAGCAGCGTGGTCTTGCCACAGCCGCTGGATCCGACGAAGACGGTGGTGGTCCGGGACGGGATGACCAGATCGAAGTGCTCGACCGCAGTCGTGCCGTCCGGGTAGGTCTTGCGCACCGAGCGGAACTCGATCATGGGGTGCCCTTCTGTTCGGAGGTAGCCCGACTCCGGATGAGAGTACCCGGGGGTGCCGACATCGGTTCGCTGTGACGATCCGTGACGGACCCGCGACGGTGCACAGGTCGGTGGGGATGCCGACGGGAACCACGGGATCGGCGGGGACGACGACGCCCGCGCCTCGGTGTTCGGAGGCGCGGGCGGGTCGGTTCGGTCTCCGGCGTGTCGCGCCGGTTCGACGGGACGGTCAGGAAGCGGCGATCACCGATTCCAGGTGCGCACGGTTCATCCGGCGGTACTCCTCGATCAGCTCCGTGTCGGGGTGCTCGCGGTCGCGGTGTGCCCGTGCCAGCACCGCGTGACCGGACTCGGCGAGGACGACCCAGGCGCGGGTGATGCGCTCGTCGTCCGGCAGGCCGAAGCGGTCGCGCATGATCTGGCCGACGGCCGCGCCGAGCGCACCCATGCGGTCCTCCGCGTCGCCCGTTCCGGTGTCCGCCGGGTCGCCGAAGCGGATGGCCCGGAAGCCGGGCTCGGTGCGGTACATCTCTGCGGTCATGTCGATGAGCGCGTCGTTGGCGTCCTGCCAGGTCACGGCGCCACTGGCGTCGAGCGCCTCGACGAAGCGGGCGGCGAGCCGCTGGGTGCAGCGGATCGCGAGTGCTTCGACCACGGCGATGCGGTCCGGGAAGTACCGGTAGACGGTGCCGATCGACGCCCCCGCGCGCTCGGCGACCATGGCGGTCGTGAGCCGTTCGAACCCGATCTCGTCGATCACCGCGGCTGCGGCGTCGAGGAGGCCGGCGAGGCGCGCCGAACTGCGGGCTTGGACCGGCTCGTTCCTGAGCAGTGATGATCCCCCCGGCAGAGCGTTCGTTACCTCGGTGACGAGCACGTGTTCTCCTCTTGCGCTCCAGCGCGGTTGGTTGGTGTGACGGGGACAACTTTCGCAGAACGCACCTGGAACGTGGCTGCGACTCACCAGTTGCGACGCACCAGTTCTGTACAGCGCGCGGGTTTCGTCAGCCGCCCGTGGGAGGATGACGCCATGCCCGACCCGACGCCCCACGAGCCGTCGTTGGCCGAGCCGCTCCTGCACCGCGCGGCCCGCATCGAGGACGCCGTCCAGGAGTTCCGCGAGCACCGTGCACGCCGTCGCGGACTCGTCCCGACGGTGGTCCCGTACACCGGCTACGGCGCGCCCGGTTGGGTGCGCATCCTCTGCCGTGTGCTCCTCACCCGCCGGGGTCTCGCCTCGGACGTCTCCTACGCCGGAGTCCGCGGCTGGAAGAGCTTCACAAGCGTCGCCGTCGACCACGCCGAGGTCACCGTCACCGCCGGCGGCGTCTCCCACGTGGTGCAAACCGACCGTGGCGGTGTCGTCGACACCATCGTCCCGATCGACCTCGAGCCCGGCTGGCGCACGGTGCGGCTGTCGGCAGGTGGCGGGCGCGACGTCGAGGCCGACGTGTTCGTCGTGCACCCGGACACCCGCTTCGGGCTGCTGTCCGACATCGACGACACCGTGATGGTGACCTCGCTCCCCCGCCCCATGCTCGCCGCCTGGAACTCGTTCGTCCTGACCGAGCACGCCCGCCGCCCCGTGCCCGGCATGTCCGTGCTCTACGAGCGGATCCTCGCGCAGCACCCCGGTTCCCCGACGGTCTACCTGTCGACCGGAGCGTGGAACGTCGCGCCGACGCTGCAGCGCTTCCTGTCGCGCAACATGTACCCGTCCGGCACGCTCCTGCTCACCGACTGGGGTCCCACCCACGACCGGTTCTTCCGCAGCGGGCAGCTGCACAAGCAGGAGAACCTGCGCCGGCTCGCGAAGGACTTCCCGGACATCCGCTGGCTCCTGGTCGGCGACGACGGACAGCACGACGAGAGCCTCTACGGCGACTTCTCGCGGGAGCACCCGGACAACGTCGCGGGCGTCGCCATCCGGCAGCTGTCCACGAGCGAAGCGGTCCTGGCCGGCGGACGCTCGCGGGCGCAGGAACGCTCCCGTGACTCGTCGGCACCCTGGGTGTACGCACCGGACGGCGCCGGTCTGTGGAGCGAGCTCGCGCGGGTCGGCATCATCGAGTCCGACGCCTCCGACCCGGCCTGAGCGACCCTTCATCACGTTCTCGGCCCGGAGCACCCGTGGCCGACCGCGGCGCTCGGGCACCGGGTGTTCGATCGGTCCATGAGCACCGAGCCGGCCGCACCGCACCAAGCTGCACCACGCCCAGCAGCACCACGCCCAGCCGCACCGCACACACCGCCGAACCGCATCGAGGACCACGCCCTGATCGGCGACACCGGCACCGCTGCCCTGGTCGGCCGCGACGGGACCATCGACTGGGCGTGTTTGCCGCGCTTCGACAGCTCGTCCACCTTCGCCTCGCTGCTCGGCACCGAGGACCACGGCCACTGGACCCTGCGACCCGTCGACGACGAGGCCACGGCCGAGTGGCGGTACCACGGCGACACCCTGGTGCTCTCGACCGTGTGGACCACCCGTGACGGTGTAGTCGAGGTCACCGAGTTCATGCCCGTCGGCGCGCACCGCCCCTCGATCGTCCGCCGGGTGCGCGGGCTCCGCGGCACCGTCGAACTCCGGCAGACGCTCCGGATCCGGTTCGACTACGCGCGGGCCCTGCCGTGGATCCGGCAGATCGGGGACGACGACGAACCGGCGCTGCTCGCGACGGCCGGTCCGGGCTCGGTGATCGTGCGGGGACCGCAGTTCCGCGCCGACGACCACCGGCACACCGCCGTCACGACGATCCACGACGGCGACGTGCTCGACACCGTGCTCACCTGGTACCCGTCGCACCGCGAGCCGCCGGAGCCACTCGACGTCGACGCGGCCCTCGCCCACACGGTGCAGTGGTGGACGGCGTGGACCGCCCCGGCGCAGACCACCGGTCGGTACGCCGACGCCGCACGACGGTCGCTGGTGTTCCTCCGCGCGATGACCCACGGCGACACCGGTGGCATCGTCGCCGCCGCGACCACGGGCCTGCCGGAGGACCCGGGCGGCGAACGCAACTGGGACTACCGCTACGTGTGGCTGCGCGACGCGTCCCTCGCGCTCGCCTCGCTCATCGCCCACGGGTACCGCGACGAGGCCACGCACTGGCGCGGCTGGCTGCTGCGCGCGATCGCTGGTGACCCCGCCGACGTGCAGATCATGTACGGCATCGCCGGCGAACGCGAGCTGCCCGAACGGGAGCTGCCCGAGCTGCCCGGGTACCTCGGCTCGACGCCCGTGCGCGTCGGCAACGGCGCCTCGACCCAGTACCAGGGCGACGTCTTCGGCGAGGTGCTCGCGGCACTGCACGACGCCCGCGAGCTCGGTGTCGAGGAGAACGCCGACTCGTGGGCGCTGCAGCGGGCGCTGCTCGGCTACGTCGAGGAGCACTGGCAGGAGCCGGACAACGGCATCTGGGAGATGCGCGGCCCCCGGCGGAGCTTCACGCACTCGCGGGTGATGATCTGGGCCGCGTTCGACCGCGGGGTCGCCGCGGTCGAGGAGTTCGGCCTCGAGGGCCCCGTCGACCGGTGGCGCACCCTGCGCGACACCGTCCGCGCCGAGATCGAGGAGCACGGCTGGAACGCGGAGCGCGGTTCGTTCCGCCAGCACTACGACACCGACGAGGTCGACGCGAGCCTGCTCGTCCTGCCGCAGGTCGGGTTCTGCCGCGCCGACGACCCCCGGATGACGGGCACCGTGCGCGCCATCGAGGAGGACCTGCGGGTCGGCGACGACGGCCTCGTGCTCCGCTACCGCACGACGGCCGGCTTCGACGGGCTGTCCGGCGCCGAGCACCCGTTCCTGGCGTGCTCGTTCTGGCTGGTGGAGCAGTACGCCGCCTCGGGCCGGGTCGAGGACGCCGAGCGCCTGATGGACGTGCTCGTCGGGTACGCCAACGACGTCGGCATGCTCTCCGAGGAGATCGACGTCGCCACCGGACACCACATCGGGAACACCCCGCAGGTGCTGTCGCACCTGACGCTCGTGTCGGCAGCGGACGCCATCGAGCGCGCCCGTGGCGCGACCGTCGGGCACCGCACGCGGTTGCCCGTCCACGACGGCGGCACCCGGTCGTGGACCGGCGAGGGTGAGCGCGCCGGCTCCCCCGCCTGATGCGTCCCGCGATGCCCTGATGGCGACCCCACGACGGACGGGAGGCCCGGTGCCAGCTGGCACCGGGCCTCCCGTCCGTCAGGGCGTCCGTTCAGGACGTCAGCAGCGCGTCCGTCAGGACGACGACTCCCAGTCCGCCGGGCCGCGCGAACCGGCGCGGTACTCCTCGAGCGGGACCTCGTCGGCCTTCCACGCGGCAACGACCGGCTCCACGATCTCCCAGCAGCGCTCGGCCACGTCACCGCGGATGGAGAGCAGCGGGTCGTCGTGGAAGATGCCGTTCAGGACCTCGCCGTACGGGGTGAGCTCGCCGTCGCTGAACGACGACGACAGGGTGACCTGGCCCATCTCGAACGGGTTGCCACCGCCGTTGGCCGACACGGTCAGCTCGATCTCGTCCGGGTTCAGGACGATGCGGAGCGTGTCCGCCTTCGGGCGACCGCTCAGGCCGGAGGGCAGGCGGGTGACCGGCTTGAAGGTGATCAGCACCTCTTTCCGGCTGTTGCCGAGTGCCTTGCCGGAGCGCAGCGTGAACGGAACGCCCTTCCAGCGGGCCGTGTCGACCTCGACCGAGATCTCGGCGAGCGTCTCGGTGCTCCGCGACTTGTCGACGCCGTCCTCGTCCTGGTACGACGGCAGCTCCTTGCCGTCGATCGTGCCGGCCGTGTAGACGGCGCGACGCGACGCGATCTTCGGGTCGCCGCCCTTGAGCTGGGTCGAACGGAGCACCCGGGCCAGGGACGAGCGGAACTCGACCGCGTCGATGTCCGCCGGGGCGTCCATCGTCACGATGCCGAGGATCTGCAGCAGGTGCGACTGGATCATGTCGACCATCGCGCCGGCCTCGTCGTAGTACTGGGCGCGGTTCTCGAGCCCGAGGGTCTCGTCGTAGAAGACGTCGACCTTCTCGATGTTGTCGGCGTTCCAGATCGGCTCGAACAGGCGGTTCGCGAAGCGCAGACCGATGATGTTCAGGACCGTGGTGCGGCCGAGGAAGTGGTCGGTGCGGTGCACGCGCTCTTCCGGGACCAGCTTCAGCACCGTCTCGTTGAGGGCCTGGGCGCTGGCGACGTCGGTGCCGAAGGGCTTCTCGAAGGCGAGGGTCGTGCCCTCGGGGAGCTCGACGTGCTCGAGAGCCTCGCAGATGTCGGAGGCGATCTGCGGCGGGAGGGCGAAGTACAGGATCGGCTCGGAGTCGGCCGCGGCCAGGAGCGCCTCGAGGTGCTTCGGGTCGGTGGGGTCGCCCTGGATGAACTGCGTCGACTCGATGGTCGCGTCGACCTCCGGCCCCTTGACGTCCTGCGACGCGAAGGACTGCGTGACGATGTCCTTCCACTTCTCGGGGCTGCGCTCGCTGCGGCCCGTGCCGATCAACTGCACGGGGACGGCACGGCCGCTCTGCAGGAACGTGCCGAGGCCCGGCAGGAGCAGGCGGGAGGCGAGGTCGCCCGTCGCGCCGAAGATGATGAGGGTGCGCTTGTCGGTCACCTGAGGTGACTCCTTTCGCTGTGGTGGGAGGTCCGCTCCAGTCAAGTCGCGGGCGGGCCCGTTTGTTCCGGATCGGGACCGGAGATCGTCTCCTGGACGCACTTCGGGCGGCACCGTTCTGGTGCCGCCCGAAGTGTCAGGTGCGCTGCAGCGCCGGGTCAGTGCCCGAAGTTGCCGCGGTAGTACTCGTAGACCCAGCCGACCAGGGTGATCGCCACGAGGACGAGTCCGATCGGGACGATCCACAGGCCGGCGGCCACACCGAGGAAGCACACGGCGACCGCGGCGGCCAGCAGGATCGGCCACCACGACCAGGGGCTGAAGTGCCCGAGCTCGGCGTCGCCGTCCTCGATGTTGGCGTCGGGACGGTCCTCGGGCAGGACACCGCCCTGGGACGCCATCACCTTGCCCAGGTAGAACGCGATGAACGCAGACATCAGGCCGGTCAGACCGATGGCGACGGTGCCCACCCACTCGGGCTCGCCGTAGTAGATCAGCGCCCAGATCGTGTAGGCGGCGTCCGCCAGGATGAAGAACCCGAAGAGGATCCAGAACAGGTTGGTGTTCGCGCGCATGGCGTTACTTCACCTCGCCCTTCGCGGCGTCGTAGGTCGGGGCATCGGGCGCGTCCTTCGCGGGACCCACACCGATCGGCACACCGGCCTCGGGGTGGTTCAGGTCGAAGGCCGGGGACTCCGAACGGATGCGCGGGATCGACGTGAAGTTGTGGCGCGGCGGCGGGCAGGAGGTCGCCCACTCGAGCGAGCGGCCGTAGCCCCACGGGTCGTTCACGGCGACCTTCGGTGCGTTCCGGGCGGTCACGTAGACGTTGAAGATGAACGGCAGGAACGAGATCGCGAGGATCATCGAGCCGATCGTCGACAGCTGGTTCATCCAGGTGAAGCCGTCGTTCGGCAGGTAGGTCGCGTAGCGACGCGGCATGCCGATGACGCCCAGCCAGTGCTGGATGAGGAACGTGGTGTGGAACCCGATGAACAGGAGCCAGAAGTGGATCTTGCCGAGACGCTCGTTGAGCATCTTGCCGGTCCACTTCGGCCACCAGAAGTAGAAGCCGGAGAACATCGCGAACACGACGGTGCCGAAGACCACGTAGTGGAAGTGCGCGACGACGAAGTACGAGTCGGACACGTGGAAGTCGAGCGGCGGCGACGCCAGGATGACACCGGTCAGACCACCGAACGTGAAGGTGATCAGGAAGCCGAGGGCCCAGAGCAGCGGGGTCTCGAACGTGACCGAACCGCGCCACATCGTGCCGACCCAGTTGAAGATCTTCACGCCGGTCGGGACCGCGATGAGCATCGTCATGAGCGAGAACCACGGGAGCAGGACTCCGCCGGTGACGTACATGTGGTGCGCCCACACCGTGACCGAGAGGGCCGCGATGGAGATGGTCGCGTAGACCAGGGTCTTGTACCCGAAGATCGGCTTGCGGCTGAACACCGGGAAGACCTCGGAGACGATGCCGAAGAACGGCAGCGCGATGATGTAGACCTCGGGGTGCCCGAAGAACCAGAACAGGTGCTGCCAGAGCAGAGCCCCGCCGTTGGCCGGGTTGAAGATCTGCGCGTCGAACACGCGGTCGAGCCCGAGGCCGAAGAGCGCCGTCGCGAGGACCGGGAAGGCCATCAGGACGAGGAGCGCCGTCACGAGGGTGTTCCACGTGAAGATCGACATGCGGAACATGGTCAGACCCGGGGCACGCATCGTGATGATCGTGGTGATGAAGTTCACCGCGCCGAGGATCGTCGAGAAGCCGGTCATGCCGAGCCCGAAGACCCAGAGTGTGCCGCCGAGCCCTGGCGTGAACGTCGTGTCACTCAGTGGCGCGTAGGCGAACCACCCGAACGAGGCAGCGCCCTGCGGGGTGAGGAAGCCGCCGACCGCGATGAGCGAGCCGAACAGGTAGAGCCAGAAGGCGAAGCCGTTGAGTCGCGGGAAGGCGACGTCCGGCGCACCGATCTGGAGCGGCATGATCGCGTTCGCGAAGCCCGAGAACAGCGGCGTCGCGAACATCAGCAGCATGATCGTGCCGTGCATCGTGAACAGCTGGTTGTACTGCTCCTTCGTCGCGACCACGTGCAGGCCGGGTTCGAAGAGCTGGGCGCGGATCACGAGGGCCATCACACCTGCGAGCAGGAAGAAGATGAACGACGCGATCAGGTACATGTACCCGATGGTCTTGTGGTCGGTGGAGGTGATCCACCGGACGACGATGTTGCCCTTCCGACCCACCTTCGACGCCTGGAAGTCCGGCGACGAGGTCTGGGTCGGTTGGCCGACGAGTGACGTTGTCATCTGACGAGCCCCTACTTGTTCTCGCTGGACGCCTCGACCGGCGCCTTGTTGTTCGGTTCGTTGGTGTTGGTGTTGTACTCGTCACCGAGCAGACCGACCTTGCCCTGGTCCTTCAGGGTGTCGAGGTAGTCCTGGTACTGCGCCGGCGTGACGACCTTCACCTGGAAGAGCATCAGCGAGTGGTACTCACCGCAGAGCTCCGCGCACTTGCCCTGGTACGTGCCGAGCTTCTCCGGGATGAAGTACTCCCAGTTGGTCTTGCCCGGGAGCATGTCCTTCTTGTAGAGGAAGTCGATGACCCAGAAGGAGTGGTCGACGTCGCGCGAGGAGAGCTCGATCGCGACCTTCTTGCCCTTCGGCAGGTAGAGGGTCGGCAGCTGCGACTCGTCGATCGCCCCGTTGGCGTTCTCTTCTTCCTGGGCCTGGATGCCCTGGTAGTAGACGCTCTCTTCGGGGTTGTCCTTGTTGATGTAGTTGAAGTCCCACGCCCAGCGCTTGCCGTACACGTGCACGGTGGCGTCCGGGTCGGCGAAGGGCTTCTCGATCGCGGCCTGGTCCTTCGCGGTGAAGGCGAAGAAGCCGAGCACGAGGATCAGCGGCACGATCGTGTAGAAGATCTCGAGCGGCATGTTGTACCGCATCTGCACGGGCAGGCCGGTCTGGCCCTTCCGGCGGCGGTAGACGATCGCGGCCCAGATGATCAGGCCCCAGACGATGAGACCGACGGCGAGGAGAACGACCCAGCTGGTGGTCCACAGGCCGACGATGCGGCTCGTGTGGTTGGTGACGTTCTTCGTCTCCTCCGTGCCGGGGAGCCATCCGTTCATCTGCTGCTGCGTGCAGCCAGCCAGTGCGATGACCAGACCGACGGCCACCGGGACGGCCGCCCAACGTATACGGCGATTCGAACGCACTGTTACCTCTCGCAAAAGACGTGAGCTTCGGAGGTCAGCCCGTCGAGTCCGACGGCGAGCCGCACGAAGGCGGCGCATGGCTGGCTCCCAGCTTGATTGGAACACTCCTAGCTTACTCGCAGCTCGGTACCGCTCGCGCACACACGACACGGTTCTGGCCTCGATCCGCACGTCTGCGGGCACGATTTCGCCCGGTCACACCGCGCCCCGGCGGGCCACGTCCGGTCACACGAACGCGAGCGGGGAGCAACCCTTCCGGTCGCTCCCCGCTCGCGTGTCGGATCGCTGGCGATCAGTGGAAGCTGTCACCGCAGGCGCAGCTGCCCTGCGCGTTCGGGTTGTCGATCGTGAAGCCCTGCTTCTGGATCGTGTCCTCGAAGTCGATCGTCGCGCCGTCGAGGTACGGGACGCTCATCTTGTCGACGACGACCTCGACCCCGTCGAACTCGGCGGTGACGTCACCGTCGAGCAGGCGCTCGTCGAAGTAGAGCTGGTAGATCAGGCCCGAGCAGCCGCCGGGCTGGACGGCGAGGCGCAGGCGCAGGTCGTCGCGGCCCTCCTGCTCGAGCAGGCTCGCCACCTTGCCGGCAGCGGCGTCGCTCAGGAGGACGCCGTGCGACTGCGTTTCGGTCGCCGGTGCTTCGGTGATGGTGTCGCTCATCGCGCGTCTCCCTCCGGGCGGTGCTGGTCACCGCGCCTGGCGTCGATTGTAAGCACCCTCAGCTGCGCGTCGCGAGCCTGGCGAGCAGGATCGTCTCCGACGCGATGGCACGGTGCAGGACGCCGAGGTGCTGCGACTCGTTCGGGCTGTGGGCGCGCGTGTCCGGGTCCTCGACGCCGGTGACCAGGATCTGCGCGTCCGGGAACTCCGCGGCGAGGTCGGACACGAACGGGATCGACCCGCCGATGCCCTGCTCGACCGCCTCGGCGCCCCAGCCCTCCCGCATGGCCGTTCGGGCCTCCTGGACGGCCCAGCCGGCGGTGTCGACGAGGAACCCGTCGCCGCTGTCCGGCTCGGTGATCTCCATCCGTGCGCCGAACGGGACGTGCTCGCGCAGGTGCCGCTCGACGGCTGCGGACGCCTGCCTGGCGTCCTGGCCGGGGGCGACGCGGACCGAGACCCGTGCCGAGACCGTGGGCAGCAGGGTGTTCGAGGCGTTCGCGACGCTCGGCACGTCCATGCCGGTCACCGTGATCGACGGCTGGAACCACATGCGGGACAGGACGGCGCCGGTGCCGATCGGGCGGACACCGGGCACGAGCGCGGCGTCGACGGCGAGTTCGTCCTCGGTGCGCTCCGGCACGTCGGCCTCGTACGATGTCAGCCCCTCGACGGCGACCGAGCCGTCGGCGTCGTGCAGCGAGGCGAGCAGCCGCACCATGGGGATCATCGCGTCCGGGGCCGCTCCCCCGAACATGCCGCTGTGGCTGGCGTGCTCGAGCGTGGTGAGGGTGAGCTTGAAGGTGACGTTGCCGCGCAGGGAGACCGTGATCGACGGGACCTCGGTGGACCAGTTGTCGCTGTCCGCCACGACGATGACGTCGGCGGCGAGGTGCTCCTTCTGCTCGCGCAGGAACGTGCGGAACGAGCGGGAGCCGAACTCCTCCTCGCCCTCGACGAAGAGCACGATCCCGAGGTCGAGGTCGTCACCGAACTGGGCGTGCACCGCGCGGAGCGACGCGATGTGCGTCATCACGCCGGCCTTGTCGTCCGAGGCACCGCGGCCGTACAGGCGGTCACCGCGGAGGGTCGGCTCGAACGGCGGCGTCTCCCACAGGGCCTCGTCGCCCTGCGGCTGCACGTCGTGGTGGGCGTAGAGCATCACCGTCGGCTTGCCGTTCCGCGCCGGGCGCACCGCGAGCACCGCGGGCTGGCCGAGCTCGGTCTCCGCGTCGGCCTCGGCGACGTCGGCCGTCGACCCGGACACCGCGGACCGCACGATCCGGACGTCGTCCGCGCCGAAGACCCCGGTCGACCGGGCGAGGTCCGCGACGGCCTCGGCACTCGCGCGCACGTTCGACGCGTCGAAGGCCGACCAGGACACCGACGGCAGGCGCACCAGCGCGGACAGGTCGGCGATCGTCGTGGGCAGTGCGCCCTGCACGTGTTCGCGCAGGGCGTCGAGGAGCGCGGGGTCGGTCGCGGGGCTGTGCTGTTCGCTGTCGGTCATGCCCGGTAATCTAGAGGAGATCCCGCACGCACACCGCCGTTAGGAACGCACCGTGGCGAAGGCAGCCCCCAAGACCAACACGACCGTCAACCCGACCGAGGCCGAGCTCCTCGAGCAGGGCAAGGGCCGCCCCACGCCGTCCCGTCGCGAGCGAGAGGCAGCGAACCGCCGCCCCCTCGTCGGCAACACGCCGGTCGACAAGAAGGCCGCCCGCGCCCGCCTCAACTCGGAGCGCGAGCGTGCCCGGGTCGGCATGGCCAACGGCGAGGAGCGCTACCTGCCGGCGAAGGACCGCGGTGAGCAGCGACGCTTCGTCCGCGACTGGATCGACGCCCGCTGGAACGTCGGCGAGGTCATGATGCCCGTACTCGTGCTGTTCCTGATCGTCGGGTTCGCCGCCGCGCAGACCGTCATCGCCTCCTACTCGCTCCTGCTCGTGTGGGCGTTCGTGGCGCTGTTCATCATCGACTGCGTGGTGCTGTGGCTGTCGCTCCGCCGCAAGCTCACCAACAAGTTCGGCGAGTTCCAGCGCGGCACGTTCCTCTACATCCTCACGCGGGCGTGGCAGCTGCGCTTCCTGCGGCTGCCGAAGCCCCAGGTCCGGCGTGGGCAGTACCCCACGCTCTAGCTCTACGCACACGACGAAGCGCCGCCCGGCCTGCCGGGCGGCGCTTCGTCGTTCCAGCTCCCCAGTTCCCACTCCCCCACTCCCACGCTCCGCATCGGCGATCGAGTGAGCAGAACACGACGGGTCGACTGGCGAGCCACGGCGTGTTCTGCTCACCCGATGGCGCAGGCGCGCTCCCAGGAAGGACTGGAGGCCCGTGGCGGTGTCGCCACGGGCCTCCAGTCCGTCAGGTGGTCGCGTCTACCGCGCGGCGCGACGCAGCCGCCGACGGCGCAGCCGGTTGATGCGCGCGGCCCAGGTCGGTCCCTCGTAGAGGAACGCCGTGTAGCCCTGCACGAGCGTTGCCCCGGCATCGATGCGGTCCTGCACGTCCTGCTCGGTGGTCACACCACCGACGGCGATGACGCAGAAGTCGGCGGGCACCGCGGCGCGGACGCGACGCAGGACCTCGAGCGAGCGAGCGGCGACCGGCGCACCGGAGAGGCCCCCGGCACCCATCGCCTCGACGTCGGACGGATCGGCGGTCAGCCCGTCGCGGGAGATCGTCGTGTTGTTCGCGATCACCCCGGACAGCCCGAGCTCGACCGCGAGGCCCGCTATCGCGTCGATCTGCTCGTCGGTCAGGTCCGGTGCGATCTTGACGAGCACCGGCGTGCGACCGGCGGCGTCACGCACCGCGGACAGCAGCGGTCGGAGCTGGTCGAGTTCCTGCAGTCCGCGCAGACCGGGCGTGTTCGGCGAGCTGACGTTGACCGCCAGGTAGTCCGCGAACGTCGCGAGCCGACGGGTGGACTCGAGGTAGTCGTCGATGGCGTCCTCGACGGAGACGACCCGGCTCTTGCCGATGTTCACGCCGATGACGGGGCGACCGGGGTTGCGGCGGGCGCGCTCGAGACGCCGGGCGGCCGCTGCGGCGCCGTGGTTGTTGAAGCCCATGCGGTTGATCAGGGCGCGGTCGCCGATCAGCCGGAACAGGCGCGGGCGCTCGTTGCCGGGCTGCGGCTTGGCGGTGATGGTGCCGACCTCGACGTGGCCGAAGCCGAGCAGGCCGAGACCGGCGATGCCGCGGGCGTCCTTGTCGAACCCGGCCGCCAGACCGAAGCGCGACGGGAAGTGGATGCCCATCGTGGTGATGCCGTCGGCCGCCGCGGGACGGCAGTACCGCTCGACGACACCGCTCAGGAACGGCACGCGAGGCAGCCCCGCGATGACGGCGAAGGCCAGGTGGTGGGCACGTTCCGGGTCCATGTTCGCGAACACGGAGCGGAACACGACGCGGTAGCCGCCGCGCACGATGCGTTCGGCGATGCCGCTCACGCGCGCGTGCCGGACGATGTGGACGACCCGGCGGCCGTGTCGGACGCCGCGTGGTGGTCGCGGCGGAGCTGGGCGATGGCGTCCTCGAAGTCCTCGAGCGAGTCGAACGCCTGGTAGACGCTCGCGAACCGCAGGTAGGCGACCTCGTCGAGCTCCCGCAGGGGCGCGAGGATCGCGAGGCCGATGTCGTTCGCATCGATCTGGCTGGATCCGGAGGACCGCACGGTCTCCTCGACGCGCTGCGCGAGCACGGCCAGGTCACCGTCGGTGACCGGACGCCCCTGGCAGGCCTTGCGCACGCCGGAGACGATCTTGTCGCGGCTGAACGGCTCGGTGACACCGTTGCGCTTCACGACGTTGAGCGATGCGGTCTCGGTGGTCGAGAACCGTCGACCGCAGTTGGGGCACTGACGACGGCGGCGGATGGAGGTTCCGTCGTCGCTCGTCCGTGAGTCGACGACGCGGGAGTCCGGGTGGCGGCAGAAGGGGCAGAACATGTCGTTCCCCAGGCTATCGGTTCGTGCGCTCCGTCACGGCGGCCCCGTGCGCGGGGAGCTGCTCCTCGGTGGACAGGGCGACGATGTGCGGCGCGACCTCGGCCAGGGCCTCGGGCGTGTACCGGACGATCTGCTGGGGTCGCAGGAACGTCGACGCGGACAGCCCGGACCCGAACCGGGCTTGGCCGCCCGTCGGCAGCACGTGGTTCGACCCGGCCAGGTAGTCCCCCAGGCTCACCGGCGTGCTCGGCCCGACGAACACCGCACCGGCGGCGTCGATGTCGGCCAGCACGGCGTCGTCGTCGACCGTCTGGATCTCGAGGTGCTCCGGCCCGTAGGCGTTGCTCACGGTCGCGGCGTCGGTCAGCGAGTCCACCAGGACGATCGCGGACTGCGGTCCGTCCAGGGCGGTCTGGAGGCGCGCAGCCGTCCCGAGCACCGCCGTGCGTTCCGGGATGGCGGCTTCCACCGCGTCGGCGAACGCCGCGGACGTCGTCACCAGCACGCTGCCGGCCTGCTCGTCGTGCTCGGCCTGGCTGATGAGGTCGGCGGCCACGAACCCGGCGTCGGCGGTGTCGTCCGCGATCACGAGGATCTCGGTCGCCCCGGCCTCGGAGTCGATGCCCACCACCCCGCGCACCAGGCGCTTGGCGGCGGCGACGTAGTTGTTGCCCGGACCGGTGACCAGGTCGACCGGCTCGAGGTCGATCTCGGCGACGCCGTACGCCAGCGCGCCGACGGCTCCGGCGCCGCCCATGGCGTAGACCTCGTCGATGCCGAGCAGCCCCGCCGAGGCGAGGATCGTCGGGTGGACCGCGCCGCCGTGGTCGCGCTGCGGCGGCGACACGAGGGCGATCGAGGGCACGCCCGCGACCTGGGCCGCGACGACGTTCATCACGACGCTGGACGGGTAGACGGCCTTGCCACCGGGCACGTAGAGCCCCACGCGGCGCATCGGCTGCCAGCGCTGGTGGACCTCGGCGCCGTCGGCCAGGGTCGTCACGGACGGGGCGGGGATCTGCGCGGCACTCGCGGCCCGGACCCGGCGGATGGCCTCGTCGAGGGCTGCCCGGACCTCGGGCGTGAGCCCGGCCACGGCTGCGGTGATCTCGGCAGCGGGCACCCGGACGTTCGCGGGAGCCCCGCCGTCGAAGCGCTCGGCCTGGTCGTGCAGGGCAGCGGCCCCACGGTGTCGGACGTCCTCGATCAACTCGCGCGCGGCGTCGACCGCGTGCGACACGTCACCCGCGGCGCGGGGCATGAGTCGGAGGAGTTCGGCACGGGCGGGGAGGCCGCCGCGGAGGTCGATTCGCTGCATCATGAGGGGTCCGATCCTACCGAGCCGAACGCCGACGCCCAGTAACGTGAGGGCTGATGAACTTCGAGAAGGCACGGCGCCTCGTGAGCGACCTCGTCCGGGTGAACGAGCGGTACGCCCGCGACGGCCACTACCGCAACGACGTCCGTGAGCGACTCGGCCGGACGGTGTCCCGGGTCGACGTCGGTGTGGCTCGGCGAGAACGCGATCGTGCGCCGCTGGCCGCGCGCCCGTTCGACGGCCTGGTGGAGACGAGCCTGTCGCTCGCCGGCATCCGCACCGTGGACCGCGATCCCGAGGTGGTGCTCGTGGTCGACGAACTCCGCGAGGGTGCCGCCTTCGCCGGGGTGCAGACCGCCCTGGCCGTCGCCCTCGCGCTCGGCGACCGGCTCGGCCGGCGGGTCCGCGTCGTCATGGTCCGGTGGACGACACCCGGCAACAGTGCCGCCGCAGCCGAGGCGCTCGTCGCCGACCGGTTCCCGGAGTCGCGCGTCGACGGACGTCCCGGCGTCCGCGTGGTCCGGCGCGAGGACGTCCTGGACACCGAGTTCGGCCGCGACGACGTCTGGGTCGCCACGCACTGGAAGACCGCGCACCCGATCGACGTCGCCGTCACCGCCGGGGTCGTCCCCCGACACCGCGTCGTGTACCTGGTGCAGGACTACGAACCCGGCTTCAGCCCGTGGTCGACCGAGTACGCGGTCGCTGCCTCGACCTACCGCGCCGGCTTCCGCATGCTCGTGAACTCCGAGCCGCTGCGCCGGTACCTGGCCGACGTCGAGGGCCTCGACGTCCCCTCCGAGCACACCTTCGCACCGCACCTCGACCTCGAGCTGCTCGAACGCGTGGCCGCTGCCCGCAAGCACGAGGACGTGGTCCGGGTCCTCTTCTACGGCCGTCCGAGCAAGCACCGGAACCTGTTCCGCCTCGGCGTCGCCGCGCTGCGGGTCGCGGTGCAGGAGCTGGCCGACGACGGCATCCGGGTCGAGTTCCACTCGGCCGGTGAACAGCACGGCGACGTCGAGCTGGACGGGGGCCGAGGCGACGTGAAGCTCGTCTCGCACGGCACCATGCCCTGGGACGACTACTTCCAGTTCATCGCATCGACGAACGTGGTGCTGTCGCTCCAGCACAGCCCGCACCCGAGCCACCCGCCGTTCGACGGCGCGGTGTCCGGCGCACGCGTCGTGACGAACGAGTTCCGCGGCACCCGGGCGCACCTGCACCCGAACCTCGAGGCGGTCCCCGCCGACGCCCGTTCCCTCGGCCTGGCCGTCGCCGACGCCGTCCGGCAGGCAGCTGCGGACGGCCCGACCGGGCACGTGCCCCTGGCCGCGGGGGTGCTCGGTGGCCCGCTGGAGACCGCCGTCGACGCCCTCGCACGTGCACTCGAAGCAGAGGAGTCCACCCGATGACCCGCTCCACCCTCGTCGTCGTGCCCGTGTACGGCGACCTCGACTCCCTGCTGCGGTGCGTCGACGGGCTCCTCGAGCACCTCGACACCGAGCGGCACCGCGCCCTGTTCGTCAACGACTGCGGGCCCGATGCGGACACCATCGAGCGGGCGCTGCTCGACTGGATCGGCGACCGCCCCGGGTTCCGGTACGAGCGGAACGACCACAACCTCGGGTTCGTCGGCACGTGCAACCGTGCCGTGGACGAACTCGACCGCGGTGCCGACGAGCCCGACACCGAGGCCGTCCTGCTCCTCAACAGCGACGCCGTGCCGACGGCGGGGTTCCTCGACGCGATGCTCGCGGTCCTCGACGAGGACCGCACCGGCGTCGTCACCGCGCGCAGTGACAACGCGACGATCGCGAGCATCCCCTACCGCCTGACCAACCGGGGTGCGGCCCGCACCGAGGACCGCACCCGACGGGTCTGGGACGAGCTCGCACCGCTGCTCCCGGTGTCCCAGGTCCTGCCCGTCGCGATGGGCTTCTGCTTCCTCACCCGCCGCGAGCTGATCGCCGAGCACGGTCTGTTCGACGAGGCCTTCGCGCCGGGTTACGGCGAGGAGAACGACTACTGCCTCCGGATCGCCGCCCACGGCTGGCTCGCCAAGATCGCCAACCGCGCGCTGGTCCTGCACGCCGGCGGCAAGAGCTTCTCCGGCAACCGCAGCGCCCTGCGCGCCGCACACCAGCGCGTGCTCGAGGGTCGCTACCCGTTCCTGCCGGACGCAGTGGCCGCGTACCAGCGGCACGGCATGACGGCGACCGAGCGGTTCGCCGACGTCCTCGTCCCCTCGGGGCAGCGCCCGCGGCTCGCCGTGGACCTGCGGCACGTCGAGGACGCCGACACGCTCGTCCGCCAGGTCGACGCGGCCTTCGGGGACGGCTTCGACCTGGAGGCCCGGCTCCCCGCCGGTACGTCGGCACCGGCCGCGTGGACCGTCACCACCGGAGACCCCAGCCCGGACGACCTCGTCACGGTCGCCGTGCTCGTGGACCCGGCGCCCGCGGACGTCGTCGCGGCCAACCGGCGGGCGCTCCACCTGGTGGTCGTGCGGGCCGCGCAGAACGCGGTGCCGTGGTCGTCGCGAGCGCACCGGACGGGCGCCGACACCCTCGCGGCCGTCGTGGACCACTTCGCCGTGGTCGTCGCACCGGGCGCGGTCACCGACGCCCGTGCACGCATCGAGGATGCGCTGACGGCCCCGCTCGCGGGCACGGCCGACGCGCTCGAACGTCGGTGGGCGGCGCTGCTCCCCCTCGACCTCACGGCCGCCGACGTCGCCGCGGCCAGCGCAGCGGACGAGGTCGTGCGCCTGCGCCGGGAGCTCACCGACCTGCGCGCGAGCAGGTCCTTCCGCACCGGCCAGGCGATCGCGAAGGTCGCCGCACGACTGCCGGGGCGCCGCTGATGGCCGAGGCGAAGGGCATCGGCCGCGTCGCACGGCGCCTCGCCCGACCCTTCCGGGGCCCGGACCGACCGCTGACCGTAACCGACCGGCTCGACCGCTGGGCCCGGCGGATCGCCGAGTTCGAGGTGCTCGACCGCGCGTACTTCGAGGCACAGACCGGACGGACGTTCGACACCGACGCCGACGCCGACGCCGTCGCGTTCTACGTGCACAACGACGGGCAGCGTGGGCTCTCGCTGCACCCGCTCATCGAGCACGAGTGGATGCGCGAGCACCAGCCCGTCCCCGCGATGTCCTGGTACGACGCCCTGCACCAGGAGGGGCCCGAGCTCTTCCAGACCGGGCCGCTCTTCGACGCAGGCGTGTACGCCGCCTCGGTGCCGGGAGCCGACCGCCCGGCGACCACGCTCGATGCGCTCCGGCACTTCCTGCGGAACGCGACCGACGCGACCACGCTCCCCGTGCCTCCAGGCCGCCGTGGCGACGCTCCCACCTGGGGCGCCGCACGCGACGCAGCCGTCGCCGATGCTCGCGCCTTCGCCGGTGCGCAGCACCGCACCCGGCGACGCTACCGGTCCACGTGGGACGGGCCCGAGGTCGCCGAGGCCCTCGGCCGGTACCCGCGCGGTGTCGCGCGGCGCGACGCGGAGCAACCGCTCGTGTCGATCGTGATGCCGGTGTACCAGCGCGCCGACGTGGTCGGTGCGGCGATCGCTTCGGTGCGAGCGCAGCAGCACACGAACTGGGAACTCCTCGTGGTCGACGACGGGTCCGGCGACAACACCGTCGACGTCGTGCGCGGGCTCGCTGCCGGAGACGGGCGCATCCGGCTCCTCGAGCGGGAGAACGGCGGTGCCGGCGCCGCACGGAACACCGGACTCGCGGCCGTGCGTGGCGACTTCGTCGCGTTCCTCGACGCCGACAACACCTGGCGTCCGGAACACCTGACCGCGGCCCTCGCGGCTCTGCTCGAGACCGACGGGCCCGCCGTGCACACGGGTCTGCGGATGGTCGGCGCGAACAACGCGGACGACCGGACCGCGCCCGTCGAGACGTACCGCGGCGAGGACTGCACGCTCGACGACCTGCTCGCGGGCAACTTCATCGACCTCAACGCGCTCGTGGTCCGCCGTGACGTCGCAGCAGGGGTCGGCCCGTTCGACGAGACGCTCCGACGCTGGATCGACTGGGAGTGGCTGCTCCGCATCGGGCAGCGGTTCGGGGTGCCTGCGTACGTGCCCGTCATCGGCGTCGACTACGACAACGTGCGGGACCAGCGACGGGTCTCCTCCGCCCAGCCCGCGTCGTGGCAGGAGGTCGCGCTCGCCCGCCACCGCATCGACTGGGACGCCCTGGCGTCCGCCGCACCGACGCGCGACACCGGACTCGTCTCGGTCGTCGTCCCGGTGTTCCGCGACTGGACGATGACCCGGCGCGCCGTCGATGCCGTCCTCGGCGCGGCCGACCACGACGGCGACCGCGTCGAGGTCGTCCTGGTCGACAACGGCTCTCCGCGATCGGTCTCCGCGATCCTCGGCGCCTGGTTCCGTGACGAATCCCGGGTCGTCCTGCAGCGCGAGGACCGGAACCGGAACTTCGCCCTGGGCAGCGACCTCGGACTCGCCCGGTCCTCGGGCGGCACCGTCGTCATGCTCAACAACGACACCGAGGTCACCACCGGCTGGCTGCGGCCGCTCGTCGGCGCGCTGGACGACCCGTCGGTCCTCGGCGCGCAGCCCCTGCTCGTGTACCCGGACGGCGTCGTGCAGGCCGCCGGCACGGTCTTCGGCGGGGACAAGGTGCTGCCCTGGCACTTCCTCGGCGACCACCCGCGGCACGACGCCGACCGCGTGTTCGGGTCGGGCTCCGCCGGCGCAGCGCGGTTCTCGGCGATCACCGCAGCCGCCGCGGCGTTCCGTGCCGTCGACCTGATCCGCTGGCACGGGTTCGACCCCGTGTACGCCAACGGACTGGAGGACGTGGACCTGTGCCTCCGCGCGCTGTCGACGTCACCGGCGGGCTGCGCCTTCGTCGTCGTCCCGTCGTCGGTCGTCGTCCACCACGAGAGCCGCACGCCGGGCCGGGACGACGCCCGCGTCGACAACCGCCGCATCTTCGACGAGCGGTGGCGCGGGCGGTACCCCGACGCCGACGCCGACGCCCGGTACGACGCAGCCGGACTGCGCTACCTCGGAGTGGACCCCGGGCTCCCCAAGGGCCACGGCGTGATGGTGCGGTCCTCGCGACCGGTCATCGTCCGGGAGGAGGGGGCTGCAGGCTTCCGTGTCGCCGTCAAGCACGACGGCACGCGCGTCGCGGACGTGTCCGCACTGGTCATCGCACTCGAAGCCGCGGGACACGTGGTGCAGGTCGACATGCCGACGTCCTGGTACCGGGGATCCAGCGGGTTGGACGAGGTGACCGTGCTGGTCGTGGGGGCACCGTCTTCGGGGCCGGGTGGTTCGTCGTTCGTGCCGCAGCCGGGGGCGCGGAACGTCGTGTGGCTGGCTGAGGGGCAGTCCGTCGCGGACGGGGACTTCGCCGTCGTGGTCGGGGCTGTGGCGGAGGCGGGGCAGGTCGTCCGGTCGCTGTGAGCCGAGGCTTCGTCGCGTACCAGGCGGACTCTTTGGCGTCGTTCATCCGGTTCCGAGGCGATCGCACCCCGTTGTTCACCTTCAGCGCGCAGCATGAACGCATGTCACTGATCTCAGACGTCGTGCGGTCGACCTTCACGACCAAGTGCTCGGTGTGCGGTGCGGTCATCCGGAAACGCGATGCGCTCGACCACGAGGGACTGGCGTTCTGCTCGGTCCTGCACGAGGCCGAGTACATCGTCGCCACGCTCGACTGACACCACCCCGCCTCCGGTCGAGTCCCCGTAGGATCGGTCAGTGCCCGATCACCTCCTCGCGGTGTTCCCTGCCTACCGCGACAACCCGTTCCTGAACCTCATGCTGCTGGCCCCACGGGCACGCGGCTGGAACGTCCTCGAGAGCCTGCGTCTGGAGCAGCTCGAGCAGCACCTCGGTCGCCTCAGTACCGGTGACGTCTTCCACATGCACTGGACATCCCCGATCGTGCAACGAAACGACGACGACCTCGACGAAGCGCGGGCTCGTCTCGATCGTTTCCGCACCGCCGTCGACGCGGCGCGCACACGCGGAGCTCGGCTCGTCTGGACGATCCACAACGTCCTCCCCCACGATGCGCGGCACCTCGAGCTCGAACTCGAACTGAACCGCTACCTGGCCGACGCCGCAGACGTCGTCCACGTGATGAACAGGGACACGCCCACGGCCGTGTCCTCGTACTACGAGCTCGACCCTGCAAAGGTCGTACACCTCCCGCACCCGAGCTACCAGGGCGTGTACCCGGACTCGGTTTCGCGCGAGGAAGCGCGTGCGTCGCTCGGACTCACGGACCGCGACCACGCCGTCCTCGCCTTCGGCCAGATGCGCCCGTACAAGGGCATCGACGTCCTGGTCGAAGCCGTCCGTGCGCTCGCCCCCGCTGAGCGTCCGGTTCTGCTCCTCGCCGGCAGGACCTCCGACGAGGACCGCGCCGTCATCGATTCGCTGCTCGGCGACGACGTCCGTGCTGTGCGCGAGCACGACCACGTCGAGGACGTGGACGTGCAGCGGTGGTTTCGGGCGGCCGACCTCGCGGTGTTCCCCTACCGCCGCGTCCTCAACTCCGGCGCACTGCACCTCGCCGCGTCGTTCGAGGTGCCGGCCGTGCTACCGGACGAGCCGTACCTGCGTGCGGAGTTCGGGGGCGAGGAATGGGTCCGGTGGTTCGATCCGTCGGACGCGGCATCGTCGGTCGCTCCGGGATCGTCTCTCGCCTCGCTGTTGATGGGTCCGGCGGCGGCGGTGGGAGCGGACGTGTTCAGCCGACGGCTCGCGCCGTTCAGGCGGTCGCGGGCGTACGCGGAGCTGCTGGAGCGGGTCCGGGGCTGAGCGTCGGGCGGGGGGGGGGCATGCTCCTCGGCGAGCGCGCCACTCGTCAGGAGTCCGCCAGCGCTGTTGACGGTCGGTGCTCGAGGATGAGCTGGCGGAACGCGTGACCGAGCACCGCGTACTGCTGTGGCCCGGCCGGGTGGATACCGTCGGCGCTGAAACCCGGCGCCCAGGCGTCCCCATCGCGCGCCGCGGTCCACGGATCCACCCACGTCCAGCCCCGCTCCCGTGTGAGAACGCGGAGGTCGCGGTTGTAGGCGAGGGCCTCGGCCGCATGTGCCCGATACGGCGGGATCGCCGCGACGAGGACGCGATCGGGGTGGATGACCTCGGCGATGCGGTCGTAGGAGTCGGCCGTGTCGGCGCCCGTCTCCCCGTGCAGCACGGCGTTGGTGCCCGCCAGGACGACGAGCACGTCGACGCGCTCGACGGGGCGGACGGCGTCGGCCATCTGTTCCGGCGTCGCGCCGGCCCGTGCCCACCCGCCTGCGAACTGGATCCCGTCGCCCACGGCGTACGTCATCCAGGAGTCCTCATCGAATCCGTTGCCGAGGAACCGCGAGGCCCCGGCGCTGAGCGAATCCCCGACGACCGCCACCCGGAGCGGCGCCGACGGTGAAGCGTCGGCCGCGATCGGGGTCGACTCGGTGTCGCGGAGCGACTCGGCGCTCACCCAGGCGAGCGCCGCCACGACGAAGGCCACCACCAGCACGGCCACGACGACGGGTACGGAACGGCGCATGTCCCCCATTCTCGACGATGCGCGCCATGGGCCGCACATTGCTCGGCGCAACTGCGGCGATCGACCTGCGGGTCAGCGGCCATCCCTTCCGGTCAGCGGAGGCGGCGCGCGATCCTGGCAAGGAGGCTCCCGAGCCCCGGGCGTTCCGGGGTGCGGCGGTCGACCAGGAAGCGCCAGCCGTCCTTGCGGTCCGCGAGGGGTTGCATCGGGACGGTGTCGGCGACGGGCGGGAGAGGCATCCGTGCGGTGACCACCGGGAAACGGCCGTCGACACCGGCGAAGGACACCGACACCCTGTGGCGACCTGACGTGACCCGCTCAGCGAGCACCTCCGCTCGCCAGCGAGCACCGTCGGCGAAGACCGCGACGGCGTGCTCGTTGGCGTCGGCATCCGCCAGCAGCACGGTGGCTCGGAGCCCGCGTGCCACGAGGTCGACCGGGCCACCGATCACCAGGCCCGTCGCCGTGACCTCGACTCGGTCAACCATGAGGGGCACGACGTGCCGGAGCGCCGACACCGCCCGGACGCCGTCGGGGTCGCGCATTCCGACCGCAGCTGTCATCGCGTCGGCGAGGACCGCGCCCGATGGAGGCACGACGACCGCGACCGCCGGCAGCCGGTGAGCCAGCCAGACCGGGTCGACCTCCTCGGCGGTGTTCACCAGCGTCGGCACGAGCCCATCCCGGGCAAGGGTCTCAGCGATGTCCGGTTCCGCCCGGGACGCCCGCGCCACGGCGTCGATCCACGCCCCGATCCGTTCGGTCGCGATCGTGCTCGCCTCGCCGAGCACGAACGACCGCGCAGCGGGCCAGTCGCCCTGCAGGACCAGTGCCCAGAGCGCACGACGGGCGGGAGCGACGTCGCGCAGGAGATCGACCGGGAGGGCCGCTGCGAGCGCTGCCGTAGCTCGCGCGACCGTCGCCATCGCAACGGCGTCGGGATCGGTGAGCAGGAACCGGTGCAGGTGCGCCCAGCCGTCCGCGTCGAGGACGACCATGGCGTGCTGAGCACGGAGCACGGGGCTACCGCTCACCGCAACGGCGCAGGCAAGCTCCTGTTCGAGGTACCGCACGGTGCCCGCCGCATCGGCGCGGAGCGACAACGACGTCGTGTCCCCGCGGTCACGGTACAGGTAGACACACTGAGGGACGATGTCGATGCTGCGCGCCTCGACGAACGCCCGCGTCATCGGCTGTATGTCCTCGACGCTCTGGACCTCGGGGAACCACAGTCCCATACGGTCCCAGGCGGACCGACGGAACACCCGGTTCCAGCAGGCGCGTCCGGACAGGAGCTCCGGAACAGCCTCCGGAGCGGCGGCTCGGACGACCTCGTCGAACCGGTACCAGCGGCGGGTGGGACTCCACGTCCTCGTCGCGGAGAACTTGAGGTGGTCGCCGATCACCACGTCGGAACCGCTCGCCTCCAGCGACGCGAGCATGGCCGCGTAGGCGCCGTCAGGGACGATGTCGTCGGCGTCGGCGAAGGCGAGGTACTCGCCCGTCGCAGCGGCGACACCCTCGTTCCGTGCGGCGGCGGCGGTCGGTGCGGTCGAGACGAGGAGACGAACGCGAGGGTCGGACCGCGCCGCGGCTGCCACCCGTTCCGCGGTGTCGTCCGTCGACCCGTTGTCGACGACGAGCACCTCGGCCACCGATGGCCCCTGGGCGAGCAGGGAGTCCAGCGCTTCGTCGATCCAGCGCCCAGCGTTCCGCGCCGCTATGACGACCGAGAGGAGGGCGTCGTCGTCACTGTGCTCGATCACCCGCCGACGCTACCAAGAGTCGAGCGTTCCTCCTGCACCGGGCGCGGCTGCTGATAACCTCTCCGGGCGTCGCTCCGCTCGGCGCGTTCGCCCATGGCCGAGCTCGACGTCCACACCCCGAAAGGCACGCGCGTTGCGCAGCGAAACTTCCCCCCTCATCTCTGCCGTCATCCCGTGCTACAACGTCGGTCGGTACCTGCCCGAGTTCCTCGCCTCGCTTGACGCTCAGACGAGCGGCCTCGACGACGTCGAACTCGTCTTCGTCAACGACGGTTCCCCGGACGACTCGCTCGCAGTCATCGAGCGCTGGGCCGTCGGGCGCGACGGCGTCGTCGTGGTGGACCAGGAGAACGCTGGGCTGTCGAACGCGCGGAACGCCGGCATGGCCGAGGCCTCGGGCGTGTGGGTGAGCTTCCCAGACCCGGATGACCGGCTCGACGCGAACTACTTCGCCGAGGCGCTGAAGTTCATGCGCCTCTACGACCTTCCCGACCTGACCCTGCTGGGCACGCACCAGGTGGTGTGGGATGAGACGACCGGCCTTCTCACAGACACCCACCCGCTCCGTCACAAGTTCGCGACGGGGAGCCGGATCGCGGACTTGCACGTGGAGCCTCTCGTCCACCTGAGCGCGAACTCCTCGTTCATGCGCCTCGGACTCATCCGGGAGCTCGGGCTGCTCTTCGACCCCGAGGTGCGCCCCAACTTCGAGGACGGGCACTTCATCGCGCGGTACTTGCTCCTCAACGGGACACACAAGCTCGGACTGCTCGCCTCGGCGAAGTACCACTACCGGACCCGCACCGACGGCAGCTCCCTCGTCCAGGTGAGCTACCTCAAGGAGGACAAGTACACGCAGCTCCTCGAGGCCGGGTACCTCGACCTCGTCGAGACAGCGCACCGAGCAGCCGGCGACCTGCCGCGGTGGCTCCAGAACGTCCTGCTCTACGAACTCTTCTGGTACTACAAGAACGAACGCAAGATCCGCTCCATCACGGCGGCGGCACCCACGACGGTGCTCCCCCGCTTCCACGAGCTCGTCGGGCTCGTCCTGCAGTCGATCAGCGACGACGCGATCCGCGAGTTCAACGTGATGGGCGTGGAGTTCCCGATCAAGGCGACGTTCCTGCACGGCTACGCCGGCGCACGGTGGGCTCCCGAGTACGTCCGACTGAACGAGGTCGACGAAATCCGTCAGGAGGTTCATCTCACCTATTGGTTCACCGGGGTGAACCCGCAGGAGCGCTTCGTCGTCGACGGTCAGCAGGTCGAGCCCTTGCACGCCAAGACCGAGGACTTCGCCTTCTACGGTCGGGTGACGATGCGACGACGCCACGTCTGGCTCGCCCGTGGCACGAGGACCGTCGTCGAGGTCGACGGCCGCGCCCTCCCGAGCGTGCGGCACGAGCAGTGGGGGCACACCGAGGCGATCACCATCCGTGACCTCGCACCGGTGATCCACGACGAGCGCCGCCGAGCCACCCCACGGCTTGGCGCACCCGAGGAGACAACTCGTCAGCGCACCGGTGCGCTGCTCCGGCGCATCCGCGGCGACGTCCGCAAGTACGTCTCGAAGCGCGCCCGCGAGAACGCCGCGACCTCCCGCCACCTGCACAAGCAGTCGACCCGCGACAAGTTCGCGCACGCTTGGGCGTTCATGGACAAGGACACCGACGCCGGTGACAACGCTGAGCACCTGTACCGGTGGGTGGCGGCGAACCGGCCGGACATCAACGCCTGGTTCATCCTCGACCGGCGGTCGAGCGACTGGGACCGGCTGGAGCGCGAGGGCTTCCGGCTCGTCGAGTACAAGTCGAAGGACTGGGCGTCGCTCCTGCTCTCGGCCGACCACCTCGCCTCGTCACACATCGACCACTACGTGATCCACCCGCTGGACGCGCGTCGGTACGGCAAGTCGCACTTCAAGTTCACCTTCCTACAGCACGGCATCACCAAGGACGACCTCTCACGCTGGCTGAACATCAAGCCGATCGACGTGTTCGTCACAGCGACGCCGCCGGAGTGGCACTCGATCGCGGGAGATGGACCCTTTGTGTTCACCTCACGCGAGACGCAGCTCACTGGCTTCCCGCGGCACGACGCACTCCTCGCCAAGCGGGCGGCGTTGTCCGAGACCGAACGCGACTCGATCGTGCTGATGCCGACTTGGCGGCAGGTGCTCCTTGGGGCCTCGATTCCGGGCTCCAACGCTCGGGCGAAGGGCGAGAACTTCGCCTCGAGCGAGTACGCCCAGCAGTACGGAGCGTTGCTCCGATCCGAGCGGCTGCGCGCAATCGCGGAGGCGTCGGGCAAGCGCATCGTCTTCATGCCGCACCCGAACATGAAGCCTCACCTCGACGACTTCGACGTCCCGGACCACGTCACCCTGCTCGGCTACGACGGCAACGACGTCCAGTCGGTCCTCGCGCGTGCCTGCCTCGTCCTCACGGACTACTCCTCGCTCGGTTTCGAGGCCTCGTTCCTGCACATCCCGGTGGTCAACTTCCAGTTCGACGCCGAGGACTTCTTCAACGGCATGCACATCGGGCGACGCGGGTACTTCGACTACGAGCGGGACGGATTCGGCGAGCGCGTGCTGACCGTCGATGCGGCGGTGGACGCCATCGGGGCGGTCGCCGCCAACGGCTGGCAGCTGGCTGAGCCGTTCGCATCGCGGGTGGCGCGGACGTTCACGATGCGGGACGGCCGCAGTTCCGAGCGCGTCATCGCTGCCATGCAGGCCACGCGTGAGCGCGGCCCTCGTCCCGCGGCCCCCGCCGCGCTCGCCACCGACTCCGACGCTGACCTGATCCGCGGCTGAGCCGCGGCCCGACCGAGAGGTTCGAGCATGGTCGAGATGACCCCTGCCCCCCTGCTCCGTGAGCGGGCGCTCCCGCAGACCCAGCGGTACGCAGCGCTGGACGGTCTTCGCTTCGTTGCCGCACTGGCGGTGTTGGCCTTCCACTACACTGCGCGCGAGACCGACGCCTGGACGACACCCGCCTCGGAGTTCGCCCCAGGAGTGTTCGACGTCTCGAAGTACGGAGTCTTCGGAGTCGACCTCTTCTTCGTCATCAGCGGCTTCGTCATCCTGATGAGCGCGTGGGGCAGACCGCTGGACGGTTTCGTCGCTTCGCGCATCGCACGGCTGTACCCCGCGTATTGGGTCTCGGTGCTTCTGACGGCCGCGGTGCTGATCGCGACCGGGGCGTACTGGCTCTCACCGAGCGAGATCGCCATCAACCTCACGATGTTGCACGAACCGTTCGGCGTCGACCACGTCGATGGGGTCTATTGGACGCTCTGGGTCGAGATGCGGTTCTACTTGCTAATCGCGATCTTGCTCTGCTTCAGGCTGACCGAGCGGAAGGTGCTCGTCTTGTCGGTCGTGTGGCCCGTTGTCGCCGTTCTTGCAGAACGCCACGGCTTCGACTTTCTGGCGTACATGCTCGTCTGGCAGCACGCTCCGCTGTTCGCGGGCGGCATGTTGATCTACCTGCTCGTGCGTGAGCGTCGCAACGTCATGGCTTGGATGCTGCTCGCCGTCAACATCGCCTTTGCGATCACCACTGCTGGCCCGGAAGCCGCGCAGAGGATCGAGAGCACCACGGGGAGCCCGATCCCTGAGTGGACCCAGTTCGTGCTCATCGTGATGTGCTTCGGCGCAGTACTCCTCGTCACGCTGACTCCCGTCCGGCGCCTGTCGTGGAGCTGGCTCACAACCGTCGGAGCGTTGACCTATCCGCTCTATCTCCTGCACGAACACATCGGCTGGAAGGTCATCGCCCACACGCAGCAGTACGGCTGGCTCGTCGCGGTCCTACTTGCAACGATCGTGAGTATCGCACTTGCCGCCGGTGTTCATTACGGGATCGAACGCCCGTTCGCCCCGAAGCTCCGTCGTGCCGTGCAGGCTGCCATCGGCGATGCCCGGTCTCATGGCCGGAGGGCTGAATGATGAACGACCATCCCGCTCCCGCGCGTCGGGTCGTCGTCATGGGCGACGTCGGCTGGCCGCACCTGTACCACGTGGGTGACGAAGCGATGACCCAGGTCGCGATCGACCGGCTCACCGCTGACGGTGTCGTCGACGTCACCGTGGTTGCGGCCGATCCCGAGGTTGCGGCACGGCTCCATGGAGTGGCAGCAGTCCCCCGCTTCCACTTCAAGCTCGGGTGGCCCCGTGACTGGCACGACAGCCACCTCGAGAAGGTCCTCGCCCCGTTGGCCGGCTTCCAGCGCAGGACGGGACCGGCGCAGACCGTCCTGGACGCCGTGCACGACGCGGACGCGGTCGTCATCGCCGGCGGCGGAAACATGACGAGTCAGTACGTGCACCAGCTGTACGAGCGACTCGCCCTGGTCCGTGTGGCTCGCCATTTCGGCCGGCCGGTCTTCGTCACGAGCCAGACGCTCGGCGCCACCTTCAGGGAAGTCGACCTGCCGGTGATGACCGAGATCATCGACTCAGCGGCTGTGTTCGGGGCTCGCGAGGGGACCAGTGCCACGCTCGCTCGCTCGCTGGCCGCCGATGCCGGACGCGTCTTCACCACCGGCGACGACGCGTTGCTCCTCCCCCGGGCACCGCTCGACGACGAGGTAGACGACCTGCCGGAACGCTACTTGGTCGCGAGCTTCGAGCGGCCGCCGGGCCTCGACGACGAGAGGGCACGAGCACATGCCGACCGCGTCGGCCGGGCACTCGAGGCGGTCAGCCAGGAGCTCGACTGCGCCGTCGTGTTCGTCCCACACGCGGGCTCGCTCGACGTCGAGACTCCGAAGGACGACATCGTCTACCACGCTGCGATCGCCGTTAATGTCTCCCGGCCGGTGCTGCTCCCGGTGCTGCCAGCCGGCCAGACCCTCGCGGTGACGTCGCGCGCGCTCGTGTCCCTGTCCACCCGGTACCACCCCGTCGTGTTCGCCGCGGCCGCAGGTGTTCCGGCGCTCGGCTTCGCCGACACGGCCTACACCTGGCAACGCATGGTCGGAGCCACATCGCAGTACGGACTGGCACGGACCGTGCTCCCCGGTACAGTCCTCGACGACCCGACGGTCCTCGCGGGCCTCGTCTCGTCGCTCGTAGACGAGTGGCCGCACGTGACCGAAGGCGTCAACTCGGCGGTCCGGGCCGTCCAGCAGGGCCAATCGGATTGGTGGCGCGCGCTCGGCTGCGCATTGCGGGGTGAGCCCTTCATGTTCAAACCGATGGACCCGCCTGCCCAAGTGCCGCTCGGAGTCACCGAAGCAGTGTTGGCCGACGCCGCCCCCGTCCTCGGTGTGGACTCCGGACGCGAGCGCGAAGCGCACCGCTGGACCACCGAGCGCTTGGAGGCCGTCGCTGCGGAACGCTCGGAGCTCGAACTCCGGCTCGGACGCGAGTCGCGGGAGCGTCGCACAGTCGAGCAGCAGCTCGGCGAGGCGCGGGAGCTCGTCGAGCACACACGCTCCGAAGCGGCGGCCCTCAGGAGAGAGCTCGCCGAGGAGCAGCGTGCCACCGCCGACCTGGCCGCCGAAGGCGAGCGTCTCTCTGCGGAGAAGGCGCGGTGGCGTGCAGCAGCGCTCGGGTACCGGCGCGAGGTCCAGCGGTACCGGGACCGGCGTATCACCCGTATCAGTGACGCACTCGCCCGCGCCTTCCGCCGTCCGTCCTGACCGGCCTCGTGGCCACGACACCCCGGCGCTTCGGCGCTTCGGCTAGCCTGAAGGGATGAGAATCCTGCGTGGACGTGGCGACCGAACCGACGGTGGAACGCAGCTGAACGCAGCAGGACCCGACCTGGAGGAACACCTCGACGACCTCCGCCGGATGAAGCGCCCAGTCGTGCTCATCGCCGGCCCGACGTCGAAACGGGACCTCTCTCGGTGGCGCGCCGCGTTCGAGTACCGGCTCCACGTCTTGGCGGACCTCCGCGCCCGCCCAGAACTCGAGGAGTCGGGTGCCGTGCAGGCCGCGACCAACGACGAGATCGCGGCGTACCTCCGCTCTATCGGTCCCGTCGCCGCCGTGGTCGACGAGCAGGCAAGGACGCTCGTCGAGCAGCTACAGCGCTGGCAGCGGAGCTTTTTCCACATCGCGGCCGGGGGCTCGTTCATCTCGCTGCGCACCGAAGAACGCTCGCCGTGGGCTGCGGCGCTTGAGTCGCTTGGGTCGCGCCGCATCGGTGCCGGTGAAGTCGAAGAGCTCCAGGACAGCATCACTCGCACGTGGGACAGCGATGGCAGGACGATCTCCGCGAAGCAGCGGGACCACCTCGTCAAGGTACGACACGAAGACGCTCTCGAACTGCTTCCCGGCCGTCTCGGAGCCCAGAACGTCCGAGTCCTCGGCTCACGCAGGGCAGCGACGGTCAAGGACCAGCCAATCGTCCGCTCGACCGGTTCCGACGTCGCCCACAAGCTGCCCGCCTTCCCGATGCAGGCTCCGGAACTGTCCCTGCTCGAGGTGCGGGGCGGAACCACCCTCGGCCCGGCCATGCTGGCCGTGACCGGGTCGACGGTGCTCCCCAGCTCGTTCAAGCACCCGTGGCGCGCATGGAACGACGAGCTCCGCAACGTGAGTGAGCAGATCGCCCTGCCCATGACGGAGCCTCGGCCTGAAACGCCGCGGCTCGACGGCGTCTTCTTTGATCTCACGGCCCCGGGGCCCGGCGACCGTGCCCAGTTCCTCTCGGTGTCGCTGTCGAAGCTGTGGGGGTGGGCCGAGGCAAAGCGCCGCGAACCGGCACTGCGCGCCCTGTACCGGACCAGCCCCGAGGACCCCGAGGCGGTGTTCCAGCGCGACGTCCTGCATGCGTTCGGCATCGTGCCGGAGGACGTCCACATGGTGGACTGCGACGTCGTGGTGGAGCGCCTGGTGATCGCGTCACAGTCCTGGCAGGACGGCGGCCACCACTACGCGCACCCGGTGAACGCAGAGACCTGGGCTGCGATCAGACGAGGTTTCGGGGTCGATGGAGATGGTCCGGACCGAGTCTTCCTCACCCGTCATGACAGCAACGGCACGCCGCTCCCCCGCAACGCGGCAGAGGTCATGGCACGCTTCGGTGCGCTCGGCTTCACCATCGTCAACCTTGACTCCGCGACCGCATCCGAGGTTGCTCGGACCCTGCGCGGAGCGCGGACGGTGGCGGGGTTCTCCGGCGGCGCGCTCCACGCCTCGCTCTTCGCGGCGGACCCGGAGCACATCGTGGTCGTGACGCACGACTCGAACACGAGTCGGAGCGAGCACTTGTTCGCGACACTGCTCGCAACCGAAATTGATTACCTGTGGTCTCGCCCGGACGTAGCCCAGCCGAAGGACAAGTTCTCCTCAGCTGCCTTCCGGTCGGCCTGGGACGTCGACCTCGGTGCCAACGCGACCGCTCTGGACGCGCTCCGGCGCTGACCTGGGTGTCTCACTCCAGGCGAGCGTCAGAGCGACGCCTGTCCGGGTTGAAGGAACCGAGGTACGAGGCCGTCAGACGGTGGCGTTGTACGCCTTGGCGATCTCGTCGGTCTTGCCGATCATCTTCAGCTCACCCTGATTGAGCCAGGCCACCTCGTCGCACATGTCCTTCACTGTGCTCATCGAGTGGGAGACGAGGATGACCGTGCGGCCGTCCTGCTTCATCTCCTTGAACTTCTCACGGCACCGCTTCTGGAACGTGGCGTCACCGACGGCCAGCACCTCGTCCACGACGAGGATGTCCGGTGTGACGGCTACGGCGACCGAGAAGCCGAGGCGGACGTACATGCCGGACGAGTAGTTCTTGACCGGCTGGTCGATGAAGTGACCCACGCCGGAGAACGACACGATCTCGTCGAACTTCCGGGCGACCTCCTTGCGGCTCATGCCGAGGATCGAGCCGTTGAGGAAGACGTTCTCGCGCCCGGAGAGCTCGGGGTGGAAGCCCGAACCGACCTCGAGCAACGAGGCTTGCTTGCCACGGGCGGTGATCGCCCCCTCCTCCGGCCAGAGGATCTTGGCCAGGCACTTCAGCAGCGTCGACTTGCCCGAGCCGTTCTTGCCGATCAGCCCGAACGTCGTTCCGTGCGGCACCTCGAAGGAGACGTCCTTCAACGCCCAGAAGTCTTCGTGGACGGACTTCTTCCCCCGCATCACCATGCTCTTCAGCGAGTCGTTCCGCTCGTGGTACATGCGGAAACGCTTGGACACGTGTTCGACGGTCACGGCAGCATCGGTCACAGCAGTTCAGCCAGCTTCTTCTCGTTGCGGGAGAACACGAAGTAGCCGAGTGCGAGCGACACGCATCCTGCGAGGGCGCACGCGACCAGGTCGGTCCAGTTCGGGAGACGGTTGTCGTACATGAGGTTCCGGAAGACCTCGGAGAACCGCTCGATCGGGTTGAGCTTGTAGACGTGGATGATCCACGGGTGTCCGGCCTTGTTCGCGGCGTCCTCGACGAGCGACAGCGGGTAGATGATCGGCGACAGGTACATCCACATCTGCAGGCCGATGCCGACGAGGTGCTGCATGTCGCGGAAGTGCACGTTGATGATCGACAGGATCAGTCCGAGACCGGCGGCGAACATGGCGAGGAACACCATCGTCAACGCGATCAACGGAAGGTAGATCCAGAAGTTCGACCCCGCGATCGCGAGGGCGATCAACAGCACACCCATCTCGACGAGCCAGGTGAAGCCGAACGACCCGACGGCCGCGAGCGGCAGCGTCATCCGCGGGAAGTACACCTTCTTGATCAGCGAGCCGTTGGCGACGATCGACGTCATGCCGGAGTTGATGACGTTGCGCGCGAAGATCCACGGCAGCAGGCCGCACATCAACCACAGCGGGTAGATGTTCAGTCCGCTGGGGTCGCCGACCTCGAGTCGTGCCCGGAAGATGAACGAGTACACGATCGTGTAGATCAACATCGTCGCGAGCGGGTTGATCAGGGACCACAGTTGCCCGAAGACCGTGCGGCGGTACTTGCCCTTGACCTCGCGGGCGGTGAGGTTCGCCAGGAGTTCCCGCGACGACATGAGCTCGTTCAGGTACGTCATGCTTCGGGTGCAGGCTCCTCCGGGGCGCAACGCAGCGCTCCTCACAGGGATTCGGGGACGAGACATTCTCGCACAAAGGTTGCACTTGCCACGTTCGACTCGGTGACGCATGTCCGCTGCGGGTGCCGCGGAGACGAACACCTGGTGAAACCTGAGTAGGGTTGGTGGGTGATCGTCAGCTTCGCCAACCACTCCACCGCGCCGGTGAACCTCGGCGGGGCGGAACGGTCACTCATCCGCTTCGTGGAGGACTGGCAGGCGCAGGACCCGGCCATGACGCCGACCTTCATCACCAAGGCCCCGCGCGGCAAGTTCATCGATGCCCTCGACGAGCGTGGCTGGTCGTACGACGCGCTGCGGTTCCGCGGCTGGGCCCTGCCGAGTCCGCAGCCCGCACCGGCTGCGGAACGCGCCGCCTTCGCGACCGTCGACTACGCCGCCGTGAACGCGATCATCCGGAAGTACGAGCGCGAGCGCCCGGACCTCGTCGTCACCAACACACTCGTCGCCCCGTGGGCGTCGTTCGCCGCCGCGGTCCTCGGGATCCCGCAGGCGTGGTTCGTCCGTGAGTACGGCGACCTCGACCACGGTCTGCAGTTCCAGACGGGCCGTGCGGGCGTCCTCGGCGACATCGGCCTGCTGTCCGGGGCCGTCGTCACCAACTCCGAGGCGATGCGCGACCACCTCGCCCAGTACATCCCCGCCGACAAGCTCTCCGTCGCCTACCCGACGGTCGACACGAGCCGACTCCTGGCGACGAAGGACGACACGCCTGCCGTCGCCCCCTTCCCGCAGGCAGAACCCGGCCTGCGGATCACGGTCCTCGGCCGCGTCGAGGAGTCCAAGGGGCAACACCGCGTCGTCGACGCGCTCGGCGCGCTGCGCCGACGAGGCGTGACCGCGAGCGTCTGTTTCGTCGGGAGCTGGAAGCACCCGGGTGAGGACCAGCGGCTCACCGACCGCGCCCGCGCGCTCGGTGTCGCCGAGCACGTCGTCTTCGCTGGCGAGCAGCACACGCCCGCGCCCTTCATCCAGGCGGCCGACGTCTGCGTCACGCCCTCCACCATCGAGGCCTTCGGTCGCACCACCGCCGAGTACATGGCGCTCGGCAGGGCCGTCGTCGCCACGCACCAAGGCGGCAGCGCGGAACTCGTGGAGCCCGGCGTGACCGGCGCGTTGGTCGAGGCCGACGACACGAACGCCCTCGCCGACGCCCTCGCGGCGTACGCGGCCGACCCGGACACGGCCAGGAGGCACGGTGCGGCTGCACCGGAACGCCTCGTCACCGTCACGGGTTCGGGCCACGACAACGCGGCGGCCATCGCACGCTTGGTCGCGCTGGTCGGCACCGAGGGCTACCGGCTCCCCCAGGCGGCGCGCTACTGGTTCGAGCTGCCCGGCGCGTACGCCTCGCTCGGTGCGACGAGCGCCAGAGCCGCCGTCGGACTCCTCGCGAGCCGCGTGCGATCCCGCTCCGGGGCCGTCGGCCGACTCCTCGCCCGGCCGGGCGTCGTCGTCCGGAAGCTGGCTCGGCGATGACGCGCGACCGTCGTCCGGTCACGATCGTGGTCCCGATCTACGACGATCTCCCCGGTCTCGAGCGCTGCATCGAGGCACTGCTCGAGACGGTGGACTTCGCCGTCGACCGCGTGCTCCTGGCGAACGACATGGGCCCCCGCGTCGACGCGATCGAGGCCCGGGTGCTCGAGCTCGTCGGTGACCACAAGGGGTTCGAGTACACCCGCAACAGCCGCAACCTCGGCTTCGTCGGCAACTGCAACCGGGCGGTCCTCGAGCTCGACCGCACGGGCAACGACGTCCTGCTCCTCAACAGCGACACCGTCCCGATGCCGGGGTTCCTGGACGAGATGACCGCGGTCCTGGCCTCGGACGACTCGATCGGCGTCGTGTGCGCGAGGAGCGACAACGCCACCATCGCGTCCTTCCCCTACGCGCGGCGGAACCCGCGCGCGAGCCTCGCACCGCGCCGCACCCGCGAGCTGCACGGCCGGACGAAGTACCTGCTTCCGCGGCACACGGTCTCCCCGGTGGCGATGGGCTTCTGCTTCCTCATCCGGCGCGAGATGGTCGACCGCTTCGGGTTGTTCGACGACGTCTTCTCCCCCGGCTACGGCGAGGAGAACGACTTCTGCCTGCGGATCAACGAGCACGGCTTCACCTCGGTGTTGGCGAACCGCGCGTTGGTCCTGCACACGGGCTCGACGAGCTTCAGCGGGGATCGCGGTCCCTCGCTCCGGCTCGAGCACGAGCGGATCCTGCTCGAGCGCTACCCCTTCTACGGCGGCGCGATCGCGCTCTTCCTCGCCCGGTACCGTGACGCCGTCGACGTGTTCGCCGATGCGTTCCTGCCCGACGACGACGTCGTCCGCGTGGCGCTGCATCTCCCGGCCGACCTGACCCACGAGGTCATCGCCCGGACCCGCAGCACCCTCGCTGCAGCGCCGGATGACGTCGTCGTCACGGTCATCGTCGCGAAGTCGCAGATCCGGGACGCCCGTGAGGCGTTCCCGGGCGCTGCGATCGCCGTCGGCGGCCGGCCACGGCAGATCTTCGACGTCGCGGTCGCGCTCGGTGCCCTGACCACGTTCGCGCAGCTCTCCGCGCTCAACGCCAACGCTCCCCGCTGGATCCTCGTCGACCCCGTGTCGCAGGACGTCCGGTGGTCACACGCGGTCGCGAACCACCGTGCGTCGGCGATCGACCGCATCCTGCGCCGTTTCGAGAACCAGAGCACGAGCTGGCGTGACGGGGACGACCTCGTCCGGCTCGTCCGCACAGCCGCCGCGAACGAGATCGACCCCGCGTCCCTGCGTGCTCGCTGGCACGCGGTTTCGGACATCGCCGAAGCGACCGGCCTCCTGGTGCACCGCGCGACGGTGTCGGTCCGACGCCTCGCCGCGCTCACGTTCGGTGCGCGCAACCCGCGCATCGTCGCCCGCCTCCGCGCGATCGCCGGCCGCGGCGCCTGAGCGACGACCGACGAGCGGACGGGAGGCCCGTGGCGGCGCCGCCACGGGCCTCCCGTCCGTCACGCGAGTGCGTCGACGACCGCGCGGTGTCGCGCGACGCTGGCCCCGTCGAACGCACCGAGCAGGTGCAGCGTGGCGATCCGGAACACGAGGGCGCGCAGGAGCAACTGCCGCCACTCGTGTTCGCCCTCGCCGAGATCGTCGAGGCGGTCGACGGGCACGCCGTGCCAGCAGACCGCGTCCACCGCGGCGATCGCGGCTCCCGTGCCGGCCGGACGCCAGTACGGTGGCCAGTCGATGATCGCGGGCGCGAGTCCCTCCGCGAACAGGACGTTGCCCAGCAGGTCCCCGTGGATCAACTGCGCCGGCGCGTGGACGGGACGGAACGCCGCGGCCAGGCGGTCGAGGGTCGGGTCGGTCGGCAGTGGTGCCTCGCCCCAGGCCATGCGGTCGGCGCGACGCCACGGGTCGTCGGTCTCGGGGTCGGCCGTCCGGAGGAACGCGGGGCACCCGACGTCGGCGACTGCGCGGTGGAAGGCCCGACCCGCTCGGATGATGTCGTCGACACGGGTCTCGTCAGCTGCCCCGGCGACGAACTCCCACGTCTCCCACTCCCCGCACCTCCAGGCACCGGCGCGAGTGGGCACCGGTCTCGGAGTCCGGAACGCCGACGTGTGGCCCAGGTCCGTCAGCACCGCAGCGCGCCAGTCGGTCACGAGCGCACCGTCGTGGGGCCGGAGGACGATGTCGCCCGCCCGCCAGGAGAGCCCGCGGCCTCCCACGAGTGGCACCGGTGTGGCTGCTCCCACACCGAACGCGGCGAGCACTCCGGGGTCCGGGGGCGCCGGCCGCGAGTGGGTCACGCGGTCCGGAGGATCTTCGCCATCGGCCGGCCCTTGGCGACCTCGTCGACGAGCTTGTCGAGGTACCGGATCTGCCGCATGAGCGGGTCGTCGAGCTCCTCGATCCGCACCCCGCAGATCACCCCGGTGATGAGCGGGGCGTTCGGGTTGAGGTGCGCGCCGGCGAAGAAGTCCTCGAACGTGGTCCGGTCGGCCAGGTGCTGCGCGAGCGCCCGGTCGTCGAAACCGGTCAACCACTCGATGACGGTGTCGAGCTCCGCCTTCGTGTGGCCCTTCCGCTCCACCTTCGCCAGGTAGTGCCCGTAGACGTCCGCGACGGGCGTCCCGAAGACCCGGTGACCGGCCATGGTCGACGCTCCTACACCAGGCAGCGAGGTCCGAGCAGGCTCTTCAGCTCGCCGAACAGGTCGGGGGTCAGGTTCACCGGGAACGGCAGCTCGAACGTGCGCGCGACGTCGTCCTTGAGCAGCTTCAGCCGGACCTCGGTGTCACCCTGGTGGCGGCCGAGCACGGCGGCGAGTTCCGTCACCGTGGTCGTCGTGGCCTGGCGTTCCGGCAGCGACAGGGTGAGCGGGCCAGAGCCCATCGCGTCGCCGACGTTCGGCTGGAACATGCTCACCGCGTGCAGGGCCTTGCCGTCGTCGCGGACGTTGACGCGGCCGCGCAGGACGACGATCGAGTCGGGCACCAGGGACGGGCCGAACTCCTGGTAGGTCTTGCCCAGGAACATCACGCCGATCTGGCCACCGAAGTCCTCGATGTCGACGATCCCGTACGGGTTGCCGCTCGTCTTCGCCACCCGGTGCTGCACGCTCGTCAGCAAGCCGGCGACGGTCACCGTCTCGCCCTCGATCGAGTCGTCGGCCGTCAACAGGTCGGCGATGGTGATCGACTGGTGCTTCGCGAGCTCGATCTCGAGCCCGGCGAGCGGGTGGTCGGACACGTAGAGCCCGAGCATGTCCCGCTCGAACGCGAGCTTGTCGCGCTTGGACCACTCCGGACGGTCCGGCACCTGGGACACCGCGGCGCTCGGGGCGTCCTCGGCTGCCTCGGCGAAGAGCGAGTCGAAGTCGAACCCGACGTTGCCGTGGGCCTCGTCGCGCTTGACCTTCACCGCGCCCTCGACCGCGCCCTCGTGGATCTCCACCAGGGCTCGGCGGGTGTCGCCGAACTCGTCGAAGGCACCGGCCTTGATGAGCGACTCGACCGTGCGCTTGTTCGCCGACGAGATCGGGATCTTGCGCAGGAAGTCGTGGAACGACTCGAAGGCGCCCTTCTCGGTCCGCGCCTTGACGATGTCGTCGACGACGTTGAACCCGACGTTGCGGATGGCACCCATGCCGAAGCGGATGTCGTCGCCGACTGCGGCGAAGAAGCCGATCGACTCGTTGACGTCCGGCGGCATCACCTTGATGCCCATCCGGCGGCACTCGTTCAGGTAGAGCGCGAGCTTGTCGCGGGCGTCGCCGACGCTCGTCAGCAGCGCCGCCATGTACTCGGCCGGGTAGTGCGCCTTGAGGTACGCGGTCCAGAAGGACACCACACCGTAGGCCGCCGAGTGCGCCTTGTTGAACGCGTAGTCGGAGAAGGGCAGCAGGATGTCCCACAGCGTCTTGATCGCCGCGTCGGAGTACCCGTTGTCCTTCATGCCCTGCTGGAAGCCCGCGTACTGCTTGTCGAGCTCGGACTTCTTCTTCTTGCCCATCGCGCGGCGGAGGATGTCCGCCTGGCCGAGGGAGAACCCGGCGACCTTCTGCGCGATGGCCATGACCTGCTCCTGGTAGATGATCAGGCCGTAGGTCGTGCCGATGATGTCCTTGAGGGGCTCCTCGAGCTCCGGGTGGATCGGCGTGATCGGCTGCTCGCCGTTCTTGCGGAGCGCGTAGTTCGTGTGCGAGTTCGCACCCATGGGCCCTGGGCGGTACAGGGCGATGAGCGCGGAGATGTCCTCGAAGTTGTCGGGCTTCATCAGCCGCAGCAGGCCACGCATCGGCCCGCCGTCGAGCTGGAACACGCCGAGGGTGTCACCGCGCTGCAGGAGCGCGTACGCCTCGGGGTCCTCGAGCCCCATGTTCTCGAGGTCGAGCTCGGTCCCACGGTTCGTCTTGATGTTGTCGAGGGCGTCACTGATGATCGTGAGGTTGCGGAGCCCCAGGAAGTCCATCTTGATCAGGCCGAGCGACTCTGCTGCCGGGTAGTCGAACTGCGTGACGATCTGGCCGTCCTGCTCCCGCTTCATGATCGGGATGATGTCGATGAGCGGATCGCTCGACATGATGACGCCGGCCGCGTGCACGCCCCACTGGCGCTTCAGCCCCTCGAGCCCGAGCGCGGTGTCGAAGACGGTCTTCGCCTCGGGGTCGGTCTCGACCACGGTGCGGACGTCGACGGCTTCCTTGTAGCGCGGGTGGTCCTTGTCGAAGATCCCGGTGAGCGGGATGTCCTTGCCCATCACGGGCGGCGGCATCGCCTTGGTGAGCTTCTCGCCCATGCCGAACGGGAACCCGAGGACGCGCGAGGAGTCCTTGAGCGCCTGCTTCGCCTTGATCGTGCCGTACGTGACGATCTGCGCGACGCGCTCCGACCCGTACTTCTCGGTGACGTACTTGATCGCCTCACCGCGGCGCCGGTCGTCGAAGTCGACGTCGAAGTCGGGCATCGAGACGCGGTCCGGGTTGAGGAACCGCTCGAAGATCAGGCCGTGCCGGATCGGGTCGAGGTCGGTGATGCGCATCGCGTACGCCACCATCGAGCCGGCGCCGGAGCCACGACCCGGACCGACGCGGATGCCGTTGTTCTTGGACCAGTTGATGAAGTCCGCGACCACCAGGAAGTAGCCCGGGAACCCCATCTGGTTGATGATGCCGACCTCGTAGTCGGCGCGGTCCTGCACCTCTTTCGAGATGCCGTCCGGGTACCGGTAGTCCAGCCCCTTCGCGACCTCTTTCTCGAACCAGGAGTGCTCGGTCTCGCCCTCGGGCACCGGGAACTTCGGCATGTAGTTGGCCGAGGTGTCGAACTCGACGTTGCAGCGTTCCGCGATGAGCAGCGTGTTGTCGCAGGCCTCGAGGTTGTCGCGGAAGACGTGCCGCATCTGCGCCGGGGTCTTCAGGTAGAACTCGTCGGCGTCGAACTTGAAGCGGTTCGGGTCGTTGAGGGTCGAGCCGGACTGCACGCAGAGCAGTGCCGCGTGCGACTTGGCGTCGTGGGCGTGCGTGTAGTGCAGGTCGTTGGTGCCGACCAGCGGGATGTCGAGGTCCTTCGCCAGGCGGATCAGGTCGCTCATGATCCGGCGTTCGATCTCGAGGCCGTGGTCCATGACCTCGGCGAAGTAGTTCTCCTTGCCGAAGATGTCGCGGTAGTCGGCGGCGGCCTGCACCGCTTCGTCGTACTGGCCGAGCCGCAGGCGCGTCTGGATCTCCCCCGAGGGGCAGCCGGTCGTGGCGATGATGCCCTCGTGGTACTCCTGCAGGAGCTCGATGTCCATACGGGGCTTGAAGTAGTAGCCCTCGAGCGACGCCTTGGACGACAACCGGAACAGGTTGTGCATGCCCGTGGTGTTCTCGGCGAACATCGTCATGTGCGTGTACGAGCCGGCGCCGGACACGTCGTCGCCCCCGCCGTCACCCCAGCGGACACGGGTCTTGTCCGAGCGGTGCGTGCGGGGCGTGATGTACGCCTCGGTCCCGATGATCGGTTTGACGCCACCGGCCTTGGCGGCCTTCCAGAACTCGAAGGCGCCGAACATGTTGCCGTGGTCGGTCACCGCCACGGCGGGCATCCCCTGCGCGGCGGTCTCCGCCACGAGGTCGGAGAGCCTGGCGGCACCGTCGAGCATCGAGTACTCGCTGTGCACGTGCAGGTGGACGAAGGAGTCGGAATCCGACACGGAACCTCCGGTTCGTACGGTGTGCTGCGGGGTGGGAACAGCCTAACCGCGGCCGCCCACATTCCCGCGCGCGTCGGGGCGGACCGGAGGCACGGGGCGGGGCCGCACCGTGCCTCCAGGCCGGCATCGGGTCGCGACGCGCGCGGGGCGCCACGCCGAGGGGGCAGGACACGCCGCAGGCAGACCGCCGCGGGTGCAGAAAGCGTCGCCTGGCGGCGCCCCAGCCGACAGTTCATGACCCCTCGGCGCAGGCGCCCGGGCGTGCCGGGAGGCGCGTGGAGGGCCCGCACCGCGCCTCCCGACCGGCACCGGGTCGCGACCCCCGCGGGGCGCCCCGCCGAGGGGGCAAGACACGCCGCACGCGCTCCGCCGCGGGCGCAGAAAGCGTCGCCTGATGGTGCCCCAGCCGACAGTTCATGACCCCTCGGCGCAGGCGCCCGGGCGCGTCGGTCTGGACACGCGCGGGGCGCCCCGCCGAGAGAGCAGGACACGCCGCACGCGCTCCCCCGCGGGCGCAGAAAGCGTCGCCTGGCGGCGCCGCAGCCGACAGTTCGTGACCCCTCGGCGCAACGGCCCGGGCACGGCGGACGGGAGGCTCGTGGCGGACCCGCACCGCGCCTCCAGGCCGGCACCGGGCCGCGACGCGCGCGGGGCGCCCCGCCGAGAGGGCAGGACGCGCCGCACGCCGACCGCCGCGGGCGCAGAAAGCGTCGCCTGGCGGCGCCGCAGCCGACAGTTCGCGACCCCTCGGCGCAAGCGCCCGGGCGCGGCGACTGGGCACGCGCGCGGCGGCCCGCCGAGAGGGCAGGACACGCCGCGCGCGCTCCGCCGCGGGCGCAGAAAGCGTCGCCTGGCGGCCCCCCAGCCGACAGCTCACGACCAATCGGCGCAAGCACCCGGGCGCGTCAGAGCGACGCACTCCGGATCTGCTCGAGCGCTGCCTGCAGGTCGTCCGGGTACTGCGCCTCGAACGACACCCACTCGCCCGTGCGGGGGTGGTCGAAGCCCAGCCGGACGGCGTCGAGCCACTGGCGCGTCAGCCCGAGCTCTGCCGCCAGCACCGGGTCGGCGCCGTACATCGTGTCCCCGACGAGCGGGTGGCGTGTGGCAGCCATGTGCACCCGGATCTGGTGGGTGCGCCCGGTCTCCAGGTGCACCTCGAGCAGGGTGGCGGCGCGGAAGGCCTCGAGCGTCTCGTAGTGGGTGACGCTCGGCTTGCCCTCCGACGTGACCGCGAACTTCCAGTCGCTCGACGGGTGCCGGCCGATGGGGGCGTCGATCGTGCCCGAGGTCGGGTCGGGGTGGCCCTGCGCGAGTGCGTGGTAGACCTTCTCGACCGTGCGCTCCTTGAAGGCCCGCTTCAGGTGCGTGTACGCCAGCTCGGTCTTCGCGACGACCATCAGGCCCGAGGTCCCGACGTCGAGGCGGTGCACGATCCCGGCGCGTTCGGCGGCACCCGACGTCGCGATCGTGAACCCGGCGGCGGCGAGGCCCCCGGGCACGGTCGGACCGTCCCACCCCGGCGAGGGGTGCGCGGCGACACCGACGGGCTTGTCCACGACGACGATGTCCTCGTCGTCGTGCACGATCGTCATGCCCGGCACGGCCGCCGGCACGATGCGCGGCGGCTCCTTCGGGGTCCACTCGACCTCGAGCCAGGAGTCGGCGTGCAGCCGGTCCGACTTGTCGACGGGGACGCCGTCGACGCGGACGCCACCGGCCGCGACGACGTCGGCCGCGAACGACCGGCTGAAGCCGAGGAGCTTCGCGATGGCGGCGTCGACGCGCTCACCGGCGAGCCCGTCGGGCACGGGAAGAGAACGCGATTCGCTCACGTGGCGTCGTGGCCCAGCGTGTCGCGGCGGTCGCGGTCCTCCGGCCTGGAGGCGCGGGTCGGCTCGTCGAGAGCGGCGTCGGTCGACGAGAGCGCGGCCCCACCGTCGAGCGGCTCCGCCGCGCCGACCGGCTGCGCCGCGTCGAGCTGCGCCTGGCGCTTGGCCGAGAGCGTGCGGGTGCCGTCGAGGTTCACCCCGAGGATCACCAGCAGCACGAAGACCACCATGCTGATGCAGATGAAGGAGTCGGCGACGTTGTAGATCGCCGGCATCATCCACGGCGTCGAGATGAAGTCGACGACGTGGCCACGACCGAAGCCGGGCTCACGGAAGAGCCGGTCGAGCAGGTTGCCCAGCGCGCCGCCGAGCAGCATGCCGAGCACGATGGCCCACCACATCGACCGGATGCGACGCGAGTACACGATGATCGCGACGACGACCGCGGCCGAGATGACCGAGAACACCCAGGTCATGTTCACCGCGAACGAGAACGCGGCCCCCGGGTTCCGGACGTACAGGAACTGCAACGCCCCGCCCAGGACCGGGACGGGGGTGCCGTAGGGCAGGTTCGCGACGACCAGCGTCTTGGCGACCTGGTCGAACGCCACCACCACGACAGCGGCGAAGGCCAGTGCCGCGATCGCGCGGACACTGACCTTCGCTCGTGATGCTGGTCGCGACAACGTCAGTTGCCGAAGCCCTGCGCCGAAGCCGGCGCCGGGGTGAGACCGGACTGCTCGCCCGAGGTGTCGAGCTCGGAGAGCTGACCCTGGATGTAGCTCTTGAGCTGCGCACGGTAGTCGCGCTCGAAGGTCCGGAGCTCGTCGATCTTGCCCTCGAGCTGGCGCTGCTCCTGCTCGAGCACCGCGACACGCTGACGGTTCGTGTTCTCGGTGTCGGCGATGATCTGACGCTGCTTCGCCTCGGCCTCGGAGACCAGGCGAGCCGCCTGGGCCGTGCCCTCGGCGATGAGCGCGTCGCGCTTCTCGATGCCCTCGCGGACGTGCTCCTCGTGGAGACGACGCGCCAGGGTCAGGAGGTTCGTGGTGCCCTCGGTGTCCTCGTCGGCGGGGACCGTCGTGGCCGGAGCCGCCGCGGCGACCGGAGCGGGCTCCGGTGCTGCCTCGACCGGGGCCGGGGTGGGCTCCGGCTCGGCCGCGGGAGCGGGCTGCTCGGCCTGCGCCGGCTGCGGGGCCGACTCGGCCGCCTGCAGGCGCTGGCGGAGCTCGTCGTTCTCCGCGGTCAGGCGACGGAGCTCGACCACGACCTCGTCGAGGAAGTCGTCGACCTCGTCCTGGTCGTAGCCCTCGCGGAACTTCGTCGGCTGGAACCGCTTGTTGACTACGTCTTCCGGCGTCAAAGCCATTGCCGTCACCTCAATAGAACTGCTGAACGTGTGGAACCGCGTGCGGTGCGACCGAATCTACCAGTCGTACCGTGCGGTGCGGATGCGCCACCGAAGCGGGCATCGATCCCGACCACCGTACACCGACGATGGGGCGGAACCGTGACCTGCGCCGGGCGTGGCGCGTGTCGCGGACGGGAGTCCGCTCAGATACCGCGTGCCAGAGCGGCGACCACGAACCGGGCGATGATGACGACGAGCATCACGATCGTCCAGCCGAAGTCGAGCGCCACCGGCCCGAGGCGGAGCGGCGGGAGGACCCGTCGCACCGCTCGGATGGGCGGATCCGTGACCGTGTAGACGAACTCGGACACCACGAGCATGCCCCCGCGCGGCCGCCAGGAACGGTTGAAGCTCTGCACGAGGTCGAGCGCGAAGCGCCCCCACATCACGAAGAAGTACAGGAGCAACGCGAGGGAGATGATCCCTAGGATCACGGACACGATGGGGCTCGCTCGTCTCGGGCGAGCGTCGTCAGACGACGCTCAGGGGCGGGTGTGCCGGGTACGGCTCAGGACTGGGCGAAGAAGTTCGCCTCGATGTCGGACTCTACCTCAGCGGGCTCACCGCTCACTGCGACGTGGGCCGGCGACAGGAGGAAGACCTTGTTCGTGACGCGCTCGATCTTGCCGAACAGGCCGAGCGACAGCCCCGAGGCGAAGTCGATCATGCGTCGGGCGTCACCCTCGGTCATCTGCGAGAGGTTGATGATGACGGGGATGCCGTCGCGGAAGCTCTCGGCGATGGACTGGGCGTCCTTGTACTCGCGCGGGTGGACGGTGAGGATCTCGTTCATTTCCTGGACCGGGGTCGCCTTCTGTGCGGTCGTGTGCGAGCGGCGGAGCGGAGTGACCTGGGCGCCGCGCTGGTGGGTGTGCGTCTTGGTGGGAGCCGGCGCCGCTGCGGGAGCGGCCGCCGGGGCTGCTGCCGCGGCAGGGGCTTCCTGCGGTTCGGCGGGCGCCGGAGCAGCCGCTGCGGTCTGGCGAGCAGGGGCTGCCTGCTGGCGCGCGGGCTCGGCCTGCTGCTCGTCCTCGTAGTCGAGTTCCTCATCGGCGAGGCCGAGGTAGACCATCGTCTTCTTCAGCGGGTTGGCCATGGTTCCTCCGGGGTTCGTGCTCGTGGTGCCCTGCAACGAGGCTAGGGTGCGGGCGGCCGGTTTCCCGTGATTGCGGTGCCGATCCGCAGGTGTGTCGCGCCCTCGAGGATCGCCTCGGCGTAGTCCCCGCTCATGCCGGCCGAGATGTCGGTGGCGCCGGACTCGAGCGACACGACCCGTTCGGAGATCGAGTGGAGTCGGGCGAAGGCGGCTCGGGGCTCCTCGTCCAGGGGCGCGACCGCCATCACACCCCGCAGTCGGATGGTCCCGGTGGCCAGCACACGGGTCACCATCGCCTCGACGTCGTCCGGCTGCACCCCGCCACGGCCGGGGTCGTCGGTGAGGTTGACCTGCACGAAGCCGTCGATGACCGACGGCTCCGGCTCGGCCTCGGTCGGGGCGAACGCGTCGACAACGGAGCCACGGTCGAGCGACTGCACCACCTGGGCGTACCGGCGGGCCTGGCGGGCCTTCTTCGACTGCAGCTGCCCGACGAAGTGCCAGGTCAGGCCGAGGTCCGCCAGTTCGGCGGCCTTCGCCTGCGCCTCCTGGTGGCGGTTCTCCCCCACGTCCGTCACGCCGAGTGCGGCGAGCTCGCGCACGAGCGACGCCGGGTGGTACTTCGTGACGACGACGAGCGTGAGTTCGTCGGGCGAGCGCCCTGCGGCGCGCGCCGCGTCGGCGATGCCGCTCCGGACGGACGCAACGCGCGCCTCCAGTCCGTCGTCGGGTGACGAGGCCTGGAGGCGCGTGTCGGCTACCAAGGGTGGGTTACTTCAGGAAGTCGGGGACGTCGAGCTCGTCGTCGTCGTCGAACGCCGGGTCGGCGGCGCGCTGCACCGGCGGCTGGTGCTCCTGCGAGGCCCAGGACGGGCTCGACGTGGTCGAGTCCTCGATCGCGCCGATCGAGGCGGCGACGGGCGCCGCTGCGCTCGACTCCGGGTCGACGTAGCTCGAGCGACGTTCCTTCTGCTGCTGGGCCGGCTCGCCACCGTCGAAGCCCGCGGCGATGACGGTCACGCGGACCTCGTCGCCCAGGGTGTCGTCGATGACCGCACCGAAGATGATGTTCGCCTCGGGGTGCACGGCTTCCTGCACCAGTCGCGCGGCGTCGTTGATCTCGAAGATGCCGAGGTTCGAGCCACCCTGGATCGACAGCAGCACGCCGTGCGCACCGTCGATCGAGGCCTCGAGCAGCGGCGACGCGACGGCGAGCTCGGCCGCCTTGATCGCACGGTCGGCGCCGCGCGACGAGCCGATGCCCATGAGCGCCGAACCCGCACCCTGCATGACGCTCTTGACGTCGGCGAAGTCGAGGTTGATCAGGCCCGGGGTCGTGATGAGGTCGGTGATGCCCTGCACACCGGCCAGGAGGACCTGGTCGGCCGTGGCGAACGCCTCGACCATGGAGATGCCGCGGTCGCTGATCTCGAGCAGGCGGTCGTTCGGGACGACGATGAGCGTGTCCACCTCGTCCTTGAGGCCCGCGACGCCGTTCTCGGCCTGCGACTGACGGCGCTTGCCCTCGAAGCTGAAGGGCTTCGTGACGACACCGATGGTCAGTGCGCCGATGGACTTCGCGATGCGCGCGACGACCGGTGCGCCACCGGTGCCGGTGCCGCCACCCTCGCCCGCGGTGACGAACACCATGTCGGCGCCCGCCAGGGCCTCTTCGATCTCCTCGGCGTGGTCCTCGGCGGCACGACGGCCGACCTCGGGGTCCGCGCCGGCACCGAGGCCGCGGGTGATCTCGCGGCCGACGTCGAGCTTGACGTCGGCGTCGCTGAGCAGCAGCGCCTGGGCGTCGGTGTTGATCGCGATGAACTCGACCCCACGGAGACCGAGCTCGATCATGCGGTTGACGGCGTTGACGCCGCCGCCGCCGACACCGACGACCTTGATGACGGCGAGGTAGTTGTGGTTCGTGGTCACGTCAGTCAGGCCTCCGGTAGAACCCTCAACCTCTACTTGAAGTTCAGGGGCAATGCTGGTAGATGTGGTGCTGGCTCCGACGCTACGGGGGCGTTCGGCGCAGTGTCGCCCCGCCACGCCGCGTGTCGCCGATCAGGTCCGGCAATTCAGTCCTTGGCGCGGATCACGCCGTTGTCCGGTGCCGAGACGTCGTACTCGACGACGACGCCGGGGTTCCGTGCCGCGTGGTCCTTGACCAGCGCGGCGAGCAGTTCGGCCTTCGCGACCGAGTCGTCCGGGCTCCCCCACACGACGGTCGAGCCGTCCTTGAGCGTCAGGGTGACGTCGTCGGCCGTCGACCCGGCGACGCGCGTCACCTGGGACCGGACCGTCGAGGGCAGCGCCAGCACGACCTCGGTCATCGTGCGGAAGCTCGAGGACCCCAGGCGCGCACGGGCGATGTCGGCGAGCGGCATCGTCGCCGGACGCTTCGGCGACGACTGCACGACGATGCCCGCGGGGTCGACGAGGTCGAAGGTGCTGCCGGAGCGCACCGCGACCACCGGCGTGCGCTCGGTCACCGTGACGACGAGCGTGTGCGGCGGGGCCTCTTCGGTCACGTAGCTCTCGATGAGCGGGAACCCGGCGACGTCCCGCTTGATCGCGTCGAAGTCGAGCCGGGCCAGGGGCGTGCCGATCTGGTCGGACAGCGCCTGGCGCAGCGCGGACTCGTCGACGCGGTTCGTGCCCTTGACCTCGATCGTGCGGAGCGCCATCAGCGGGGAGAACACCGCGACGAGGATCGAGACCCCGAGCACCAGGACGACGCTCGCCGCCGTGATCCACGCGGCGCGGCGGTGCCGGCTGCGCCGGGTGAACCGGCGGACCTCGGCACGCTCGAGCAGCCGGCGGCGTCGCTTCGCGATGCGCGCCTCGCGGGCGGTCTCGGCAGCGCGCACCCGCGCCCCGATGGGCGCCTCGGTGTGCTGGTCGGTCCGGGAGGCACTGCCCGCGTCGAGCACGTCGGTCACGGTCGCGTCGTGGTCGGTTCCAACGCTCGTAGCGGCTCGGCGTTCCGCGTCGCGGCGGTCGGCCTCCTCGTCCCGGTGGTCCTCGTTCGGGGTGTACTCGCGCAGGCGGTCGGCGACGGTGGAGAGCCCGGCGCCGAACCGGCGTCCGGCGGCACCGGCGAACGCGCCGACGCGGTCCCGGTGCGGACCCGACGTGTCGGCGGCGGGCCGGTCCGCGATGGTGGGCTCGGCGGTGTCGGCGACCGTCTCGTCGACCGGGGCGTCCGGGGCGGACGCGGGACGGGCCTCCCGGTCGTCGGCGACGCGTCCGCGGAACGGCAGCCGCGGCTTCGAGGGACCACGACGCTGCCGGGGCGCTTCCGCGGCCTCGGCCGGGGCGTCCCTGCGGGCGTCCCCCTCGTCGAACCCCTCGGGGCGCTTCACCGGGACGACGCTCCGTCGGTGCCCAGGGCGCCGAGCACCTGCGGGATGATCCGGTACACGTCGCCGCAGCTGAGCGTCATGATGATGTCGCCGTCACGGGCGACCGCGGCCGCGCGGGCCGCCGCTTCGTCCCAGTCGGGCAGGAACTCGACGCGCGACTGGTCGGCGAAGCGCTCCTGCACCAGGGCGCCGGTCACGCCGGGCTCCGGGTCCTCGCGGGCGCCGTAGACGTCGAGCACGACCGTGTGGTCGGCGAGCTCCTCGTACACCTTGGCGAAGTCGCCGGCCATCAGGCGGGTGCGCGAGTACAGGTGCGGCTGGTGGATCGCGATGATGCGACCGTCACCGACGACGTTGCGGGCTGCCTTGAGCGCCGCAGCGACCTCGGTCGGGTGGTGCGCGTAGTCGTCGTAGACCGAGACGCCGCGCTCGACACCGTGCAGCTCGAAGCGGCGCTGGGTGCCACCGAACGCCTCGAGCCCGCGGACCGCGTCGGCCGGGGCGACGCCGAGGCCGGTCAGGACCGCGAAGGCGCCGACGGCGTTGATCGCGTTGTGGCGGCCGGGCACGCGGAGGGTCAGGTGGTACGCCTCGCCACCGGCGCGGAAGTCGACCTCGACGCCCGCCGACTCGGTGATGCCCTCGATGCGGACGTCCGCGTCGACGGCCTCGCCGAACGTGACGATCTCGGGGGCGTCCGGGCGCTGGCGGATGCCGGCCGTGACCGTCTTCGCGCCGGCGTCGTCGCTCGAGATGACGACGCGCTCGCTCGCCTTCGCGGCGAACTCGACGAAGGCCTCGGTGAAGGCCTCCTCGCTGCCGTAGTGGTCCAGGTGGTCGGCGTCGACGTTGGTGATCAGGGCCACGGCGACGTCGTAGAGCAGGAACGAGCCGTCGGACTCGTCGGCCTCGACCACGAACAGGTCGCTGGACCCCGGGGCCGAGCTGGTGCCGAGGGACTGGATGACGCCGCCGTTGACGAAGCTCGGGTCGAGGCCGAGCTCGACCATCGCGGTGACGATCATGCCGGTCGAGGTGGTCTTGCCGTGCGCACCGGCGACCGCGACCAGACGGTGCTCGGCGATCAGGGCGGCGAGGGCCTGCGAGCGGTGCAGCACCGGCAGACCGCGGCGCTGCGCCTCGAGGAGCTCGGGGTTGTCGGGCCAGAGGGCGCTCGTGACGACGATGGTGTCGGCCTGGCCGACGTTCGCGGCGTCGTGACCGATGTGCACGGTCGCGCCGAGGTCGCGCATCGTGCCGGTCGTCTCCGTCTCGCGGGAGTCGCTGCCCGTGACGCGGTGCCCAGCGGCGAGGAACATCCGTGCGATCCCGCTCATCCCCGCGCCGCCGATGCCGACGAAGTGCACCGTGCCCAGGTCGTCCGGGATCGGCTGGGTCAGGTCCGGCTTGATGGTCATCGTTCCTCCGTGGTGCTGGGGGCCTGCTTCGCGGCGTCGAGGACCAGGTCGGTCATCCGGTCGGCGCCGTCGCGGTGGCCGACACTGCCCGCCCGCACGGTCATGTCCGCGATGCGGGAGCGGTCCTGCAGGATGCTCAGCAGCTGGAACGTCACCCAGTCCTGGTCGAATTCCCCGTCGGCCACCAGGACGGCTCCCCCGGCGTCGACGACGTCCTTCGCGTTGTGGCGCTGCTCACCGTTGCCCACCGGGTACGGCACGAGCACGCTCGGCAGCCCGACGGCGGTCAGCTCGCACACCATGCCGGCGCCGGAGCGCGACACGACGAAGTCGCTCGCCGCGTACGCCAGGTCCATCCGGTCGCAGTAGGGCAGCACGTGGTAGCCGTCGAGGTCGCTCGGGCCGATGTCCGACGCGGCGCCCACGACGTGCAGGACCTGCCAGCCGGCTCCGACGATCGCGGCGGCGGACTTGTTGATCGTCCGGTTGATGCTCCGCGCACCCGAGGAGCCACCGGTCACGAGCAGCACCGGTCGGTCCGGGTCGAGCCCGAACTCGGTGAGCCCCTCGGCCCGGACGGCACGACGGTCGAGCGACTCGATCTCGCGACGGAGCGGCATGCCGACGACGCGGCCGTGACGCAGGCGGGTGTTCGAGAAGGTGAGGCCGACGTGCTCGGTGAGGAAGGCGGCGAGGCGGTTCGCCAGCCCGGGCTTGGCGTTCTGCTCGTGCACGACGATCGGGGTGCCGGTGCGGCGGGCGGCGATGTACGCCGGAGCGGCCGCGTAGCCACCGACACCGAGGACCACCTCGATCTCGTGGTCGCGGATGATCTGCTCGGTCCGCTTGACCGCCGCCGCGAACCGCTGCGGGAAGCGCAGGGCGGCTCCGTTCAGCTTCCGCGGGAACGGCAGGCGCGGGATCGTCAGCAGCTCGTAGCCGCGCATCGGGACGAGACGGGACTCCAGGCCCTCGGCGGTGCCCAGCACGAGCACCTCGGCGCCCGGCTCCCGCTCGGTCAGCCGGTCGGCGACCGCGAGCAGGGGGTTGACGTGGCCGGCGGTGCCGCCGCCGGCGAAGAGGTACTTGCTCACCGCAGTGATCCGTTCGTGGAGGTCCGGCCGAGTGGGGCGTTCGTCAGGCCGGGGTCGTTCTTGCCGGGCAGGTCACGGGCGAAGGAGAGCACGACGCCGATCGCCACCAGGGTCATGATGAGGGCCGAACCACCGGCCGAGATGAGTGGCAGGGGCACACCGAGGACGGGCAGCAGGCCGAGCACGACGGCGATGTTGATGAGCGCCTGGCCGATGATCCACGCGAGGATGCCACCGGTGACCGTCTTCACGAAGGGATCGCGGGACTGCCGGATGATCTTGATCATGCCGACGGCGAGCACCACGAACAGGCTGAGCACCACGACGGCGCCGATCAGGCCGAGCTCCTCGCCGATGATCGCGAAGATGTAGTCGTTGTCCGCCTCGGGCAGCCACGACCACTTCGCCTTGGAGTTGCCGAGGCCGACGCCGAACACGCCGCCGGACGCGAGCGCCCACATGCCGTGCACGGGCTGCCAGCAGATGTCCTGGTACTGGCTGGTGTCGGTGCATCCCGACAGCCAGGCGCTGATGCGGGTCGAGCGCGAGGCCGAGGCCATCGTCACGAAGGGCAGCATCACGGCGAACGCACCGAGGCCGACGAGCAGGTGCCGGGCGCGGACGCCGCCGATGTACAGCGCGCCGAACACCAGGATGAGCATGACCATCGCGGTGCCCTGGTCACCGCCGAGGACGACGAGCCCGAGCGAGAGCATCGAGGCGATCCCGATCGGGATGAACACCTCTTTCCAGTCGTCGAGCTTGTCCCGCTTGACGTAGATGATGGCGCCGATGCCGAGCACCAGGCCGAGCTTCACGACCTCGGACGGCTGCGCGGTGAACGACCCGAGTTCGATCCAGTTCCGGTTGCCCTGGATGTCGATGCCCAGCGGGGTGAACACGAGCAGCTGCAGGACGAGCGCCGCACCGAGCAGCCGCATCGCCCACTTCCGCCAGATCCGAGTCGGGACCCGGCTGGCGATGAGCATGAGCGGCACGCCGAGCACGGCGTACAGACCCTGGCGGGACGCCGCCCCGAAGAAGTCGTGGGTCGCCGCGTACTCCTCGACGCTCGACGAGGACAGCACCATCACGACGCCGAAGACGACGAGGAACAGCGTGACGCCGAGGATCGTGTAGAAGGTGCTGGACTCCGCGACGAAGACGTTCTTGACAGCGACGATCGCGCCGTTCGTCCGTCGTGGGGTCGACGCGGTCCGGCCGTTACGGCTGTTCGGAAGATCCGTCGGTGTCGTCGCCATCGACTTCTCCTCCCAGGTGCTCGTTGACCGCGGCCGCGAAACGCTGCCCCCGGTCGGCGTAGGAGCCGAACTGGTCGAACGACGCCGCCGCCGGGGCGAGGAGGACGGTGTCGCCCGGCCTCGCGACCGATGCGGCATGCCGGACCGCCTCGCGCATGACCTGATCAGTGTCCGTCGTCTCCACCTGGAGCACCGGGACCGTGGACGCGTGTCGCGCGAATGCCTCGAGGACCGGGGTCCGGTCGGTGCCGATGACCACGACGGCGCGGACGCCGGGGCCGAAGCGCTCGACCAGCCCGTCGACGTCGACGCCCTTGAACAGACCGCCGACGATCCACACCACGGTGTCGAACGACGCGAGCGACGCGGTGGCGGCGTGCGGGTTCGTGGCCTTGGAGTCGTCGACCCAGGTGATGCCGTCCGCCTGGGCGACGAGCTCGGTGCGGTGGTGGTCGGCGCGGAACGCCCGGACCGCCGACTGGATGGCGCTCGGCTGGACGGTGCCGGCACGGGCCAGGGCAGCGGCGGCCAGGACGTTCATAGTCATGTGCGGGCTGGCGAGCCCGGCGGCCTCGAGGTCGGCGATCGTCGACAGCTCGAGCGCGCTGTTGCGGCGGTCCTCGTTGAAGGCCCGGTCGCACAGGACGTCCTCGACGATGCCGACGTCACCGGGAGCGGGGACGCCGGGGGTGAAGCCGACCGCACGGCAGCCCTCCACCACGTCGGCCTCCTGCACCATCTGCCGGGTGGCCTCGTCCGAGGTGTTGTAGACGCACGCCATCACGGTGCGCTCGTAGACCTTGGCCTTCGCCGCGCGGTACGCCTCGGCGGAGCCGTGCCACTCCAGGTGGTCGTCGGCGATGTTGAGGCAGGCGCTCGCGAGCGGCACCACGGCGCCGTCACCGGACGTCGCCGCGTAGTGCAACTGGTGGCTCGAGAGCTCGACGACGAGCACGTCGTAGCCGACCGGGTCGCGGACGACATCGAGCACCGGCACGCCGATGTTCCCGCACGCGACGGCACGCAGGCCGCCGGCCTCGTACATCGCGGTCGTGAGCTGTGTCGTCGTGGTCTTGCCGTTCGTGCCCGTGATCGTGATCCAGGGGGCCGCGACCGGGCCGCGGACGACCTTGTCGCGCACGCGCCAGGCGAGCTCGATGTCGCCCCAGACGGTGCTGTTCGTCACCGACCACTGCACGGTGGCGTTGTGCGGGGGCAGCCCCGGCGACACGATGACGACGTCGGGCGCCTGCTGCACGAGGGCGTCCGGCACGGTGTCGAGCGGGGTCTGCAGGAACCGGGCACCGATCACGTCGAGCAGCTCGACGCTGTCGGCGGGGGCGTCGGACGAGTAGACCGTCACCTCGCTGCCGAGCTCCACGAGCGTGTCGGCGACCGAGAACCCGGTGGCACCGAGGCCGAGGACGGCGACGTTGAGCCCCTTCCACCCCTCGGAGTACCAGCTGTCGAGGGACTGGAGGCGGGACGGCGAGGACACCGGGTCAACCAACGCGTGCGATCCATTCGAGGTAGAAGAGTCCGACCCCCGCCGCGACGAAGAGCCCGGCGATGATCCAGAAGCGGACGACGACGGTCACCTCGGCCCACCCCTTCAGTTCGAAGTGGTGGTGCAGCGGACTCATCAGGAAGATGCGCTTGCCGTGGGTGATCTTGAAGTAGGCCCGCTGCAGGATGACGGAGCCGGTGACGATGAAGAACAGGCCACCGATGAGGATGAGCAGCAGCTCGGTGCGGCTGAGGATCGCGAGGCCGGCCAGGGCACCGCCGAGGCCGAGCGACCCGGTGTCACCGAGGAAGATCTGCGCCGGCGAGGTGTTGTACCAGAGGAACCCGATGAGCCCGCCGCAGACCGCGGCCGCGACCACGGCGAGGTCGAGCGGGTTCGAGACGGTGTAGCAGGCGTGGGCGGTGTTCGAGTCGAGCCGTGCCCCGCCGCAGATCTGGTTCGACTGCCAGAAACCGATGATGACGTACGAGCCGATCGCGAGGATGCTCGACCCGGTGGCCAGGCCGTCGAGCCCGTCGGCCACGTTCACGCCGTTCGACGTGGACACCGTCAGCAGGACGATCCAGGCGAGGAACAGCACGGTGCCGATGACGGTGCCGAGCGCCATGAAGTCGAGCCACGGCACGTCGCGGATCGCCGAGATCATCGTGGACGCCGGCGGCTTGCCGTTCGACGTGGGCACGACCAGGGCGATCGTCGCGAAGATGACGCCGACGATGACCTGGCCGAGGATCTTGGCCCAGCCGCCGAGCCCGAGGCTCCGCTGACGGCGCACCTTGAGGAAGTCGTCGATGAAGCCGACGAACCCGAGCCCGACCATCAGGAACAGCACGAGCAGCCCGGACAGCGTGATCGAGTCGCCTCCGATCAGGTGGCCGACGAAGTACCCGATCACCGCACCGATGATCAGGACGATGCCACCCATGGTGGCGGTCCCGCGCTTGGTGTGGTGGGACTGCGGACCGTCATCACGGATGAACTGCCCCCACCCGAGACGGTGGAAGAGCTTGATGAAGGACGGGGTGAGCAGCAACGTGAACACCAGCGACGTGGCGCCGGCGATGAGGAGCGCGATCATTCGGTGACACCTCCGAGGCGGTCGCCGAGGAATCGCAGTTCGGCAGACTTCGAGGACTTGACGAGGACGACGTCGCCGGGGCGGAGCATCTCCTGCATGGCACGGACGGCGTCGTCGACGTCCTCGATGTACACGGACTCGCCGTCCCACGATCCCTCGAGGGTGGCGGCCTGGTGGATGGGCATCGCGCCGCGGCCGACGACCACGAGCTGTCCGATGCCGAGGCGGACGACGAGCCGACCGATGCGGTCGTGCTCCTCGACGGAGTACTCACCGAGCTCGGCCATCTCACCGAGCACGGCGACGGTCCGCTCCCCCGGGCGCACGATCTGCGCCAGGGTCCGCAGCGCCGCCGCGGTGGAGTCGGGCGACGCGTTGTACGCGTCGTTGATGACGGTGACGCCCTCGGGGCCGCCCTGGAGCAGCTCCATGCGCCAGCGCTCGGCGCGCGTCATCGACGCGAGCGCCGCGGCGCCGTCGGCGAGCGGGACGCCCCACAGGTGGGCGACGGTGAGCGCGGCGGACGCGTTCATGGCGTGGTGCTCACCCAGGATCGCGAGGCGCACGTCGACGTGATCCGGGCCTCCAGACAGGGTCGCGTCCGTCGGACGGTCGCCTTCGTGGCGGACGGGAGGCGCGGTGAGGGTGAAGCGGGTGCCGCTGCGGTCCGTCTCGATGCCGGTGATGCGGTAGTCGGCCTCGGCCGACGTGCCGAAGCCGACCACGCGCGCGGCCGTCAGGTCGCGCATCGACGCGACGCGGTCGTCGTCGACGTTGAGCAGGGCCGTGGCGGTCTCGGGCAGGTCGGTGACCATCTCGGACTTCGCGCGCTGCGTCGCCTCGATGCCGCCGAACTCGCCGGCGTGCGCGAGGCCCACCTTGAGGACGACGCCGAGGTCGGGCTCGGCGATCGAGACGAGCTTGGCGATGTGGCCGACGCCGCTCGCGCCCATCTCGACCACCAGGTACCGGGTGTCGTACGTCACTCGGAGCATCGAGATCGGTGCGCCGACGTGGTTGTTGAACGAGCCCTCGGGCGCGACGGTCGCGCCGTGCTGCTCGAGGATCGTGCGGAGCATGTTCTTCGTGCTCGTCTTGCCGTTCGAGCCGGTGATGCCGACGACCCGCAGGGGTGCCGGGCGACCGTCGGCGTCGACGCGGTCCGCGGTGCTCATCCGGACGCGCGTGACGACCTCGTGCGCGAGCGCGGCGAGGGCCTCGTACCCGTCGGCGACGACGATCTGCGGCGCGGTGGTCTCCACGCGGTCGGGCGTGATCACCAGGGCGGCACCGGCGTCGACCGCTGCGGGCACGAAGCGTCGGCCGTCGGTGACCTCACCGGGGAGGGCGAAGAAGACGCTGCCGGGGCGGACCAGGCGGGAGTCGGTTTCGACCGAGCCCTCGACGACCAGGTCGCCGGCCTCGGCGACGTCGGTCGCCTGCGCGCCGCCGATCAGCTCGCCGCCGACCGCGGTGGCGATCTCGGCGAGGGTCATGGCGATCATCGGACGTCCTCCGCCGGACCGGAGTTCGGCTCCCAGCCGGCCTCGCGCAGGGCCACGCGGGCCTCGTCGCGGGCGGAGTACGGCGTGCGGACGCCCTGGATGTCGCGGTAGTCCTGGTGGCCCGGGCCGGCCCAGAGGATCGAGTCCCCCTCGCCGACCAGGCTCACGGCCGTGCGGATGGCGGCCTCGGGCGGGCTGACCTCGTGGATCTCGTGGTCGGGGTATGCCGCACGTGCGGCGTCGACCAGGGTCTTCCGGATCGACGCGGCGTCCTCGAAGCGGGGGTGGTGGTCGGTGACGACGAGGATGTCGCTGCCGGCCGCGGCCACGCGGGCCATGTCGCCGCGCTTCGTGGTGTCGCGGTCGCCGTCGGCGCCGAACAGCATCAGGACCTTGCCGGAGGTGAACTGCCGGACCGCGGCGAGGGTGTTCTCGAACGCGTCGGCGCTGTGGCCGAAGTCGACGTAGACGCTCGGGCCGTGCTCGCCGGAGACGCGCTCGGTGCGGCCGGGCAGGTAGCACTCGATGGCGGAGACGCGGTGTGTGTCGCCGTCACGCTCGCTCGCGTCGTCCTCGTCGGGGTAGCGGCGGTGGTTGCTCTCCAGCGCGTGCGCGATGGCACCCAGCTCGAACCCGCCCTCGACGAGCATGACGATCGCGAGTGCCGCGTTCGCCGCCATGTGCCATCCGATCAGCGGCACACGGGTGGTCAGTTCGCGGCCCTCGGGGCCGGTCAGACGGAACTCGGTGTAGGCGGCGTGCGCCTCGACGATGTCGACGTGCCACTCGGCCTCGACGTCGGGGTGCACGGTGATCGTGGTGACCGGGATGCGGGAGTCCTGCACCACGCGGTGGCCCCAGTCGGTGTCCAGCGAGACGACGCCGCGACGGGCGTGCTCGGGCTGGAACAGCGGGAGCTTCGCCTGGTAGTACTCCTCCATGTCGGCGTAGTCGTCGAGGTGGTCGTGCGACAGGTTCGTGAAGGCCGCGACGTCGAAGACGATGCCGTCGACGCGGTGCCGGCTGAGGGCCTGGGCACTGACCTCGACGGCGACCGCGCGGACCTCGCTCTCGCGCATGCGTGCGAGGAGCGCGTGCATCTCGCTGGCCTCGGGCGTGGTCAGGCGGCTCGTCACGCTGAGCGAACCGATGTGGCGCTCGGCGGTCGAGCTCAGGCCGGTGACCAGGCCGAGCTGCTTGAGGATGCCCTCGAGGATGTAGGACGTGCTCGTCTTGCCGTTCGTGCCGGTGACGGCGAACAGCTGCGGCAGGTCGGTGGCCTCGTCGGGGTGCGTGCGGTAGACCCACGCCGCGACGTCGCCGAGGGCGGCGCGGGGGTCGTCGACGACGAGCACCGGCAGCCCGGACGGCTCGACCAGTGCGACGCCGTCCTGGTCGGTCAGGACGGCGACGGCGCCGCGCTCGGCGGCCTCCGTCGCGAACTGTGCGCCGTGCCGGTTCGCACCGTGCACGCCGACGAACAGGTCACCCGGCTGCACCTCGGTGGCGCTCAGGGTGACACCGGTGGTCTCGATGCTGTCGACCGAGCCGACGACTCGCAGACCGAACGCGTTGGCGAGTTCGGAGACGGCCCTCGGGGTCGGGTGTTCGGGTCGGAGGACCGGGGGGATCCGTGCGGACAAGTGTTCCTTCTTCCTCACCACGTGGACGGGTAGAGCTTCGCCTCGGACGCGGAGGGGGCTACTCGGTACTTCTCGAGCACCTGGGACATGAGTGTGCGGAACGCCGGAGCCGCTCCGCTGGACCACTTGTTGGTCTGCGGCTTCGTGAACGTCACCGTGACAACATACTGGGGGTCTTCGGCGGGTGCCATTCCGGCCACCGACGTGATGCGCTGACCGCCGTAGCCCTGCGACCCCTCGGCCACCTCGGCGGTGCCGGTCTTCGCGGCGATGTTGTAGCCGGAGATCGGCTTCATGCCCACCAGCGTGCCACCCGTGACGACGCTCTGCAGCATGCCGGTGACCTGCGTGGCGGCGGCTGCGGAGACGACCCGCTGCTTCTGCACGTCGGGCGCGTCGATCGTCTTGCCGTCGGCCGTGGTGCAGCCCTTGACGAAGTGCAGCGGGATCCGGACACCGTCGTTCGCGATCGTCTGGAACACGCTCGCGACCTGCACCGCCGTCGTCGAGATGCCCTGACCGAACATCGAGTTGATGTTCGTCTGCTGGTCCCAGTTCGGGCTCGTGCCGTAGTCCATCGAGGGCTGGCCCGGGTAGTCGATGGCCGTCTCCGGCTCGAACAGCCCGAACTTCTTCATGTAGTCGAAGCGCTGCTGGGCGGTCAGCCGTGCGCCGAGCTCGGTGATGCCGACGTTCGACGAGTTCTGCAGGATGCCGGTCAGCGTGAGGTTCTCGGTGGGGTGGAACTCCGAGTCGTGGATCGTGCCGCCCCAGGGGAACGTGCGCGAGTACGGCACGACCGCCTGGTCGGTGGGGTTCGACTTGCCCTGGTCGAGCAGCGCGGCGGCGATCGCGGCCTTGATCGTGGAGCCCGGCTCGTACGACGCCGTCAGGGCACGGGAACCGAAGGCGCCCTTGTCGGTCGTGGCGTCGACGTCGTTCGGGTCCACCGTCGGGTAGTCGGCGACCGCGAGCAGCTCACCCGTCTTGACGCTCGTGACCGTCGCCGTAGCGGACTCCGCCTGCAGGGTCTTGGCGGCGGACGCGATGGTCTGCTGCGCCATGTACTGCAGGTCGCTGTCGATCGTGGTCTCGAGCGTGCCGCCGTCCTTGGCCTTCTTCGTGGTCACGGTGCTGCCCGGGAGCTGCACGCCGTCCTCGCCGCGCTCGTACGTCTCCGACCCGTTCGTGCCCGCCAGGCACTGGTTGTAGGAGTACTCCAGGCCGGCCTGGGCACCGTCGGTGCCCATGAAGCCGGTGAGGTTGCCCGTGGTCGCACCCGTCGGGTACACCCGGGCCGCCTGTGGCTCCGGGTACAGCCAGGGGATGCCGAGTGCCCGCACGGCCTCGTAGTGCTGCACGTCGAGGCCCTTGACCAGGTAGGCGAAGTCCGACTTCGGGTTCGCGGCGATGTTCTTCCGCATGGTCGCGACGTCGCCGCCGGAGGCCTTCGCCAGCGCGCTGAGGGCGGTGCCGACGCTGACGTCCTTGATGCGGGTGCCACCGAGCTTGCCCTTGAACTGCTTGACCAGGCGCGGTGAGGTCGTGATGTTGTACCGGGTGACGCTGTCGGCGAGTTCGGTGCCGTTGCGGTCCACGATCGACCCGCGGGTGCCGTAGATCGTCACGGGGATGCTGCGCTTCTGCGCCGACGCCTTGTTCAGCTCGGACGCCTGGACGACCTGGATGTCGACGAGCCGCACCACGAACACCCCGACGAGGGCGATCACGGCGAGCATCACGATGCTGTAGCGCAGGCGTCGGTTGCGGATCGTCTTCGTCACGCGGTGCGGTCCTTCCCGGGCGGTGCTGAGGGTGCGGCGGACCCGCCGGTCACCGGGTGGAGGGCGCCTGGAGCGGGTTCGCGTCGGACTCTACGGACGACTTCGCCGTCCCCTGGTCCGACGCGCTGGCGCCGCTCGTCTTCTCAGACGTGGCGGTGCTGTCGGTGGTTCCCGTGGTGCCCGTGGCGCCCGACGAGTCCTTCGTGCTCGACGTGCCCGACGTGCCCGACGTGTCCGTCGTGCTCGTCGTGCCCGTCTCCTTGCTGGTGGAGGTGTCCCCCGGCTTCGTGGCCAGCGGGACGTCGTTCAGCAGCGAGTTCGGCACCTGGTTCTCGGTGGACGCCGTGGCCTCGTCGGGCTTCGCAGGCGTCGGCGTGCCGTACACCCGACCGGTCTTCGGGTCGAGGTACACGGGCGTCGAGTTGGCGATCATGCCGAGCGACTGCGCGTTGCGGGCCAGGTTCTGCGGCGAGTCGAGGACCCGGAGCTGCTCGGACAGCGACTGCTGCGTGCGGGACAGGTTCGTCTGCTCGGCCGACAGCGAGTTGAGCGTGTAGGCGCCCTGGCTGAGCACCATGCTGATGCCGAGCTGGGCCAGCAGCAGGATGCCGAGCGCGGCGACGGCCACCACGGCGTACCCGATTCGGGGGCGAGCCCGGCGCTGGGCCGCGGTCGGGGTGACCTCGACCAGCTCGGGGCGGTGCTGACGGTCGGGGCGCGGGGCCCGCGACGGGACGACCGCAGGGTCGACGAGTGCGAGGTTCGTGCTCATGTCAGTTCCGGATCCGCTCGGCCGCGCGCAGGCGCACGGGGGTTGCTCGGGGGTTGGCGGCGCGTTCGGCCTCGTCGGCCAGCTCGGCGCCCTTGACGATCAGGGAGAAGGTCGGGGCGTGCTCGGGCAGCTCCACCGGCAGGCCGGCGGGGGCGCTCGACTTCGTGCGCTCCACCAGGGCCCGCTTGACGATGCGGTCCTCGAGGGACTGGTACGACTCGACGACGATCCGGCCGCCGACCGCGATGGCGTCGAGCGCCGCCGGGATCGCCCGCTCGAGCACGCTGAGTTCGGCGTTGACCTCGATGCGGAGCGCCTGGAAGACACGCTTGGCCGGGTGCCCCTGGCGCTGGATGGCGACCGGGGTCGCGTCGTGCAGCACCTGGACCAGGTCGGCGGACATCTCGAACGGCTTCGTCGCCCGCCGCTCGACGATCGCTCGGGCGTAGCGGCCGGCGAGCTTCTCCTCGCCGTAGCGCTGGAAGATGCGGCGGAGTTCGCCCTCGTCGTAGGTGGCCAGGACGTCGGCGGCGGTCTGCCCCTCGGTTCGGTCCATGCGCATGTCGAGCGGTGCGTCCTGGCTGTACGCGAACCCGCGCTCGGCCCGGTCGAGCTGCAGCGAGCTCACGCCGAGGTCGAACAGCACGCCGTCGACCTTCGTGAAGCCCTCGCCCTCGATCGCGTCGACGATGCCGTCGTACACCGTGTGCACGAGGCGGACGCGGTCGCCGAAGCGGGCCAGGCGCTCCCCCGCGATGCCGAGTGCGTCGGTGTCCCGGTCGAGTCCGATGAGCGTCAGCTCCGGGAACCGCTCGAGCAGGCCCTCGGAGTGGCCGCCCATGCCGAGCGTGGCGTCGACGACGACCTTGCCCGGTCCTTCGAGCGTCGGCGTGAAGAGGTCGACGATGCGCTGGAGCATCACCGGCGTGTGCGGGAAGCGTGGCGTCTCGTTGTCGTTGTCGGCCATATGCAGCCCCTCGTCTCCTGGGCCGTGGGTCCGGATCCCCATCCATGCGACCTGACACCGGGGAAGTGGCGTCAGGGCTTCACGGCTGGGAGTCCCGATCCGCGGATCAGAAGATCCCTGGGATCACCTCCTCGTCGTTGTCGGCGAATGCCTCTTCGGCTTCGGCGTAGTAGGCCTCCCACGCGGGGGTGGACCAGATCTCGGCGCGGTCACCGCTGCCGATGACCGTGAGGTCCCGCTCGAGCCCCGCGTACTCGCGGAGGTTCTGCGGGATCGTCACGCGGTTCTGCTTGTCGGGCTGTTCGGCGCTGGCCCCCGAGAGGAACAGACGCATGTAGTCCCTGGTGCGCTTCGACGTCATCGGGGCGGTCCGGATGCGCTCGTGGAGTTCCTCGAACGTCCGGGCGCTGAAGACCACGACGCAGCGTTCCTGGCCGCGGGTCATCACGAGCCCGCCGGACAGTTCGTCCCGGAACTTGGCGGGGAGGATCACGCGACCCTTCTCGTCGAGCTTCGGGGCATGAGTACCGAGCAGCACGTCGGGCCTCCCCTCCGCTCCACCGGACCGTTGCGAGCCCCACTTTACTCCACTCCCCTCCCCTCGACCAGGAATCCGTTCCCTTTTCCGCCCGCGACACCCCTACTGGGGGCATCGAAGCCGGAATGCACCCCGCGGGGATGACCGCGGATGCCCGGATCCATGCGGTTCGCGAGCGCCGGAGCAGCCGTGGAGGAAAGTGGAGGACTTTCGCAGCCGGTGGAGCACCCCGGGGCGCGCCGCGGGCTCACAACGGCGAATGGTCACGGACTGTCGCTCGCGCGGCCCCCAGCCGACAGTTCCTGCACCCTCGGCATCCACCGCGCGGCACGTCGTGACCACTCGCGCACGCACCGGCGGCGGTCCACCCCGGCCTCCCCGGCCTGGAAGCCCGTCCCACCTCGGCCGCGGCGCTCACGCGGGCGCACGGTCGGCTCCACCACGCCCGGCCGCCGGTCAGCGCGGGTTCACGACGTACCGCCGCCGCGACGCCGAGTGGTCACGAACTGTCGCTCGCGCGGCCCCCAGCCGACAGTTCCTGCGCCCTCGGCGGCCAGCACGCGGCATGTCGTGACCACTCGCTCCGGCACGACCCCGGCACGACCCCGGCCCGCCCCACCCACAGCCCCCCGGAAACACGAAACGGGGCCGACCCGAAGGCCGACCCCGTGGAGGAGTGTGGAGGGAGTCCTGCTGACCCCCGTCAGCTACTGACTCTGGTCGTTGCGCTTGTCCCAGCGCTCGTTCATCCGGTCCATGAAGGACCCGCCACCACCGCCGGACGGACGCGCCGACCCACCGGACGCGGGCTTGCCCGGCCGAGCGGGCTTCGCCTTCGGGGCACGCATGCCCGGACGCAGCGCGAACAGGACACCGGCGAGCATCACGACGAAACCGAGGATGCCGAGCAGCGGCGCCTTGATCACCAGGCCGACGATGACGATGGCGACCCCGGCGAGTGCACCGAGGACACCGAGCGTGATGGCTGTGTACGTCGGACGACCCTGTCGACGTGTGACACGAGCCACGAAATCGGAATCGTTCTGGTAGAGGCTGCGCTCCATCTCTTCGAGAAGGCGCTGCTCCTGTTCCGAGAGCGGCATCTTGGTTCCCTCTGTTCCTGGGATCGACGCGGGGTTGAAAAACGCGGGTTGAGTGGACCGATTCTATGCCTCGACCACTCCACTAGGGTAGGGATCGTGGCTGAGAGTACGCGATTAGTGGACCTCGTATCGGCGCGTATCGACCGGGCACTCGACGAGCAGCGTGAACGGCTCCTCGCGATCAGCCCCGACCTCGCGCCGTTCGACCGGTACGCCCGAGACCTGTTGTCCGGCGGCAAGCGCTTCCGGGCGCTGTTCTGCTACTGGGGATGGCAGTCGGTGGCGGGCCGTTCGGGCTCGTTCGACCCGCTGGCCGAAGGGTCCCGACAGACCACCGCCGAGGCCGTCGTCACGGTCGCCGCAGCGCTCGAGGTCTTCCACGCCGCGGCCCTGGTGCACGACGACATCATGGACCGCTCGGACACCCGTCGTGGGCGTCCGGCCGCGCACCGCCGCTTCGAGTCCCTGCACGAGGAGTCCGGCTTCGTCGGCGACCGCGGGCAGTACGGCACGAACTCCGCGCTGCTCCTCGGCGACCTGCTGCTCTCGCTGAGCGACTCGGTGTTCGACGAGGGTCTCGCGCTCCTCGACCCGGTGCGGGCCCGCATCGTCCGCCAGGAGTTCCACGCCATGCGCCTCGACGTCACGGCGGGGCAGTACCTCGACGTGCACGAGGAGACCGCCTGGCCCGTCATCGACGAGTCCGAGCACCTGCTCCGCGCCCAGCGCGTCATCGTCTTCAAGTCGGCGAAGTACTCGATCGAGGCCCCGCTGGTCATCGGCGCCCTGGTCGCCGGCGCGAGCGACTCCCAGCTCGAGGGCCTCCGCGCCTTCGGACTCCCCCTCGGCGTGGCGTACCAGCTCCGCGACGACATGCTCGGGGTCTTCGGTGACCCCGAGGTCACCGGCAAGCCGGCCGGCGACGACCTGCGCGAGGGCAAGCGCACCGTCCTCATCGCCTCGGCGCGCAAGACGCTGGCGAGCGGCCCGCGGCAGCTCCTGGACGAGCTCCTCGGCGACCCCGACCTCGACGAGGAGCAGGTGCAGATGCTCCGCGCGACCCTCACCGAGTCCGGTGCCGTGGCCGCCGTGGAGCGGTCGATCGAGCGGCACGTCCAGCGCGCCAAGGCGGCACTGGACGCCTCGCCGCTGACACCGTCGGCACGCGAGCAGCTCGCGTCGCTGGCCGACACGGTCAGCCGCCGGTCGTCCTAGACGCACCCCAAGACAGACGGGAGGCCCGGTGCCAGCTGGCACCGGGCCTCCCGTCTGTCCGGAACGCGTCTAGAGCAGCGACTGGGCGATGCGACGCACCTCGGCCTTGCGACCGGCGCGCAGCGCCGCGATCGGCGTGGTGCCCATCGCGTCGTCGACGGTGAGCATCCAGCGCACCGCCTCGTCGTCGGTGAAGCCGTTGTCGCCGAGCACGATCAGCGTGCCGCGGAGTTCGGGCATGGGCTCGCCGTCCTCCAGGAACTCGACGGGCACGCGCAGCACACCGCCGACGCGGGCTGCGAGCAGGGTCTTCTGCTCGAAGAGTCGGTGGATCCGTCCGGGGCTGGTGCTGAACATGTCCACCAGCTCGGGGACGGTCAGCCAGCGTTCGGAGAGGGACAGGTCGTCGACGGGTGCGGCACTCACACGCCCATGGTGCCAGAGTGACCGCCGGAGTGAATGCGGCTCGTTCGTCACATTCGTCACATCCACCCCATCTGACTCTCTGGTTGACTTGGGAATCAGGCCATGCCAGCGTTGTGGCACCTGTGAGTGCGCGCATGCGTGCGCACGGCTCAGTCGAGATCAGGAGAAACCCGTGGACCACGCTGCAGACGAAGTCGCCCGGCGCGCACGATCCGCCCGGTTCGCCACCATGCCCATCGTCCTCGCGGGCACCATCGCCGTGACCGCAGGCCTCACCGGCCCGGTCGCGCACGCCGAGCCCCGGCACGACGACGCCGACGCGAACCACAAGCGCCACGTCGACCAGGACCGCGCCGTGACCGACCGCCCGGTGTTCGGCACCGCCGTCGCCCGGCCGTCGCAGACCGTCGTGCGGACCGTCGCCGCGACCACGAAGGCCCCCACCACATACACCGTCCACCACGGCGACACGGTCTCGGGCATCGCCGCCCGCTTCGGCCTGTCGGCGCAGGAGATCCTCGTGCGCAACGGCCTCGGCTGGAACACGATCATCCACCCCGGGCAGACGCTCCACCTGGCGTCGACCCCCGCCGTCACCACCGCCGCGGTCCGGACCTCCGGGTCGACCGGCGGCTCCGGCTCGGACACCTCGAGCTACCACGTGAAGCACGGCGACACCGTCTCCGGCATCGCGTCCCGCGTCGGCGTGTCGACCACGGCGCTCCTCAGCGCGAACAATCTGTCGCAGCGCAGCGTCATCTACCCCGGCCAGACGCTGCGGGTGCCGCACGGCACGTCGTCGACGCCGTCGGTCTCCACCGCCTCGGCCCCGTCGACCAAGTCGAGCGTGAAGATCAGCGCCGGCGACACCGTGGCCTCGATCGCCGCCGCGCACCACGTCTCGGTCAAGTCGCTCCTGTCGGCGAACGGCCTGTCGTACACGAGCACGATCTACGCCGGCAAGACACTCGTCATCCCGTCGTCGAACGCCACCGCCGCCCCCGCGGTCGCCGCGAGTGCCGCGGTGAGCGGTGCCGTCGGCCTGAGCGCCGAGCAGCGCCAGAACGCCGCGACCATCGTCGCCGTGGGTCGATCGCTCGGAGTCCCGGACCGCGGCATCGTCGTGGCCCTCGCCGCCGCGATGCAGGAGTCGAGCCTCCGGAACCTGCCGCACGGCGACCGCGACTCGGTCGGCCTGTTCCAGCAGCGTCCGAGCCAGGGCTGGGGCAGCGCGGCGAAGCTGCAGGACCCGGCGCACGCCACCGCGCTGTTCTTCGGCGGGCGGAACAACCCGAACGCCGGCAAGACCCGCGGGCTGCTCGACGTGCCCGGCTGGTCCTCGATGAGCATCACCGACGCGGCCCAGGCCGTGCAGCTCTCCGCCTACCCGAAGGCCTACGCCACCTGGGCGAGCGCCGCCGAGGGCTGGCTGGCGACCCTCTGAGCCTCATCCGGAAGATCGAGATTGGGTCACGGCCGGTGCGCCGGTGCGTCCGAGTGCGGTCTCGATTCGTAGAATGCCGCCGATGACCACCAACGCCGCCACGGACCCGATGATCGGTCGCATGATCGATCAGCGGTACCGCGTCCGCTCCCGCATCGCGCGCGGGGGCATGGCGACCGTCTACCTCGCGACCGACGTGCGCCTCGAGCGACGCGTCGCGATCAAGATCATGCACGGGCACCTGGCCGACGACCAGGCCTTCCGTGAGCGCTTCATCCAGGAGGCCCGTTCGGCCGCACGGCTGTCGCACCCGAACCTGGTGGGCGTCTACGACCAGGGCGCCGAGGGCGAGATCGCCTACATCGTCATGGAGTACATCCCCGGCATCACGCTGCGGGACCTGCTGCAGGAGCACCACGCCCTGACGCCCGAGCAGGCGACGGACATCCTGCGCGCCGTGCTGGCCGGGCTCGCCTCGGCCCACCGCGCCGGGATCGTGCACCGCGACCTGAAGCCCGAGAACGTCCTGCTCGCCGACGACGGCCGCATCAAGCTCGGCGACTTCGGCCTGGCCCGCGCCACGACCGCGAACACGGCGACCGGCGCGGCCCTGCTCGGCACGATCGCCTACCTTTCCCCCGAGCTCGTGACCCGCGGCGCCGCCGACTCGCGCAGCGACATCTACGCGCTCGGCATCATGCTCTACGAGATGCTCACCGGCGAGCAGCCCTACAAGGGCGAACAGCCGATGCAGATCGCCTACCAGCACGCCAACGACTCCGTGCCGGCACCGAGTGCCGCCGTGTCCGGGGTGCCGCCGGAACTCGACGAGCTGGTCGCCTGGTCGACCGCACGCGACCCCGAGGACCGCCCCCGCGACGCCCGCGAGATGCTCGACCACATGTCGGGCAACCAGCAGCGCGCGACCGGGCAGTACCGCACGGCCGTGCTGCGCCCCGAGAACGGCACCGCGATCCTGCCCTCCGGTGGTGCCGGCACGCTCGGCGCCGCAGCGGCCGCCGCCTCGGTCGGGGCTGCAGGAGCCGCAGGTGCGGACGAGACCGCCATCATCGACCGGTCCGGCGACCGGGACACCGGCGACCGCGGTCGAGCGCCCGCCCGTGCGCGTGGCAACGCCCCCGGCCCCCGTCGCACCGGGGCACAGCCGGGCGTGCTCTCCCCCGCCGGACAGCGGCTCGCCGACCAGTCGGCGAAGCGTCGGAAGCGCGGCTGGATCCTGCTGTCCGTGGTCGTCGTGCTCGCGCTGATCGGAGCCGGCTTCGGCTGGTACTTCGGCCCGGGGCCGGGTGGCAACGTGCGGATCCCGGAAGTCACGGGCAAGTCGGTCTCGCAGGCCCGGCAGCTGCTCGAAGCACAGGGCCTGCAGGCGGCGTCGAAGACCGGGACACGGTTCGACGCCGTCGTCGCGAAGGGGCAGGTCTCCACGACGAAGCCGGCCGCAGAGCGCGAGGTACAGAAGGGCACGGCGGTGCAGATCGTCGTGTCGAACGGCCCCCGGATGATCCCGCTGCCGGCGATCGTCGGGCAGCCGCTCTCCACCGTGACGGCCGCGCTCGACGACGACTTCGAGCTGCAGGACGACCGGTACGAGTTCTCCGCCGACGCCCCGAAGGACACCGTGGTCGCGGCGACCGGTCGGGCGTCCGGCGGCAAGGCCCTCGACCTGACGACGGTGCAGGCCTACGGCGAGACCGGGCCGGTCACCCTGACCGTCTCGCTCGGGCCGGTTCCCGACGTGGTCGGCAAGACGGTCGACGAGGCCTCCGCCGCACTCGACGAGGTCGGCCTGATCCTCGGCGCCCGCACCGAGGAGTACAGCGACACCGTGCCCTCGGGCCAGATCGTCTCCGCCGCCGTGCAGGACTCCCCCGCCGTGCGCGGGTCGGCGGTGGACGTCGTCGTGTCGAAGGGGCCGACGCCGATCACCGTGCCGGACCTCGGAAAGGACCGGCCCACGATCAACGAGGCGACGAAGACCCTCGAGGACCTCGGCCTCAAGGTGTCCGTGCCCGACTGCACGAACATCCTCTGCGGCTTCTACGACTGGAAGTCCAAGCTGCCCGTCACCGGCACCGACCCGGGCGCCGGCGCCACGGTCTACCGCGGCGACACGATCACCCTGTCCTACGACCAGTAGGTGCGGACACCGCACCCTCGGCCGTCGACGCGACCCCAGGACGGACGGGAGGCCCGTGGCGGCGCCGTCACGGGCCTCCCGTCCGACACGCGAAAGCGACAGAACCCCGCGAACATGCCGCGGGGTTCTGTCGCTTCGGCGAAACGGTTCCTGCGTTACGAGCGGTCGGGCTGGTGCGCGCCGAGTTCCTCGGCCACCAGGAAGGCGAGCTCGAGGGACTGCATGTGGTTCAGGCGCGGGTCGCACAGCGACTCGTAGCGCGTGGCGAGGGTGGCCTCGTCGATGTGCTCCGAGCCGCCGAGGCACTCGGTGACGTCGTCACCGGTGAGCTCGACGTGCATGCCACCCGGGTACGTGCCGACCTGGCGGTGGGCCTCGAAGAAGCCGAGGACCTCGTCCACGACGTCGTCGAACCGGCGGGTCTTGTAGCCCGTCGGCGTGGTCAGGCCGTTGCCGTGCATCGGGTCGGTGACCCACAGCGGGTTGGCGTCCATGCCCTTGATCGCCTCGAGCAGCTTGGGCAGCTCGTCGCGGATCTTGCCCGCGCCCATCCGCGTGATGAAGGTCAGGCGACCCGGCTCACGGTTCGGGTCGAGCTTGTCGACGAGCGCCTTCATGTCGTCGACGCTCGTCGTCGGGCCGAGCTTCACACCGATCGGGTTGCGTACCCGCGACAGGAAGTCCACGTGGGCACCGTCGATGTCGCGCGTGCGCTCACCGATCCAGATGAAGTGCCCGGACGTGTCGTACGCCAGACCCGAGCGCGAGTCGATGCGGGTCATCGGGCGCTCGTAGTCCATCAGCAGCCCCTCGTGCGAGGCGTAGAACTCGACGTGCTTGAGCGCCTCGAAGTCGGCACCGCAGGCGTCCATGAAGCGGATGGCGCGGTCGATCTCCTTGGCGAGGTGCTCGTAGCGGGCGTTCGCGGGGTTCGAGGCGAAGCCCTTGTTCCACGAGTGCACCTGGCGCAGGTCGGCGAAGCCCCCCTGCGTGAAGGCACGGACGAGGTTCAGCGTCGAAGCGGCGGTGTGGTACCCCTGCACCAGGCGGCGCGGGTCGGCCGTCCGGCTCTCCGGCGTGAAGTCGTAGCCGTTCACGATGTCGCCGCGGTATGCCGGCAGCGTGACGTCGCCACGGGTCTCGAAGTCGCTCGAGCGGGGCTTGGCGAACTGCCCGGCCATGCGCCCCATCTTGATGACGGGCATCGAGGCGCCGTAGGTCAGCACGACGGCCATCTGCAGGATCGTCTTGACCCGGTCGCGGATGGAGTCGGCGGTGGCACCGGCGAAGGTCTCGGCGCAGTCACCGCCCTGCAGCAGGAACGCCTTGCCCTGGGCGGCCGCGGCGAGCCGCTCACGCAGCTTGTCGACCTCGCCCGCGAACACGAGCGGCGGGAGCGTGGCGATCTCGGCCGAGGCGGCCTCGGCCGCGGCGGCGTCCGGCCAGGTCGGCTGCTGCTTGATCGGGAGCGTCCGCCAATAGTCGAGCCCCTCGATGACGTCCGGATCCTGCAGGGCGACGAAGTCGGTCGACTCGGGCAAGGGCGTTACCTCGGTGTTCTGTGCGGGCGGCCCGACGACGCTGACCGGCACCGGGCCGCGCGTCGTCGATGGGCGTCCTGGCGGGGTGCCGGGACCATCAGAGCCTAACGTGCAGGCGTCGACTTCCGTTCCCGCATGACGGCCTCGCGCGCGGAGCTCGCCCGCTCCTTCACGCTGGTCGCGTAGACGTCCACGTACTCCTGACGGCTCAGGCCGGCGAGCTCGTGCATGACCTCGTCCGTGACGCTGCGGAGGATGAAGCGGTCGGTCTCGAACCCCTGGAACCGCGAGAAGTCGAGCGGCTTGCCGAACACGACCCCGACGCGCTTGATCTTCGGGAAGCGCTGCCCGATCTGCTGCACCTCGCGCGTGCCGACCATGGCCACGGGGACGACGAGCACGCGCCCCTCGAGGATCATCCGGGCGATGCCGGTGCGGCCACGGTAGAGCTTGCCGTCGGGGCTGCGGGTGCCCTCGGGGTAGATGCCGAGCTGCTCACCGCGCGCCAGGACCTGCAGGCCGGTGCGCAGCGATGCCTCGGACGCCTTGCCGCCGGAGCGGTCGATCGGCAGCTGGCCGATGGCGTTGAAGAACGTCTTCGTCGCCCAGCCCTTCAGGCCGCGGCCGGTGAAGTAGTCGCTCTTCGCCAGGAACGAGAGTCGACGGTCGAGCACCGCCGGCAGGATCACCGAGTCGATGAACGAGATGTGGTTCGACGCGAAGATGACCGGGCCCGAGGTCGGGACGTGCTCACGCCCGACGACCCACGGCCGGAACAGGGTGAGGATGAGCGGGCCGAGCACGAAGTTCTTCAGCAGCCAGTAGGTCATCGACGACTCCAGGTGGTGAGAAGGTCCGGGTGGTGCACGGCCCGGGGGTGGGCGGTCGTTCGTGTGTGCGTGCGTGCGTGTGTGCGTGTGTGCGCGCCGACCCTACGCCGTGCGGGCGTGGATGCGGGCGAGGTCGGCGGCACCGACGACGCCGGCGTCGTTGACGAGTTCGGCGATCACGAAGTCCGGCTCGGGGTGGTACCCGCGGGCCGGCAGGTTGTTGAGGTACGCCTGCTTGATCGGGTCGAGCAGCCGGTCCCCCGCGCTGGCGACGCCGCCGCCGAACACGAAGAGCTGCGGGTCGAGCACCGCGGACAGCGACGCGCACGCCTCGCCGAGGTGCCGACCGAGCCGACGGAGAGCCGCGAGGGCACCCGGGTCGTCGGCCAGGATCAGGTCGCCGACGATCTTGCCGTCGAGCTGGCCGCCGTTGTCGGCGCGGGCGTCGGCCAGGGCCGAACCGATGCCACCGGCGTCGGCGACGTCGTTCGCCATGCGCTGCAGCGCGCGGCCCGAGCCGTACTGCTCGATGCAGCCGCGGGCACCGCAGCCGCAGGGCAGGCCGTTCGGGACGATGCGCAGGTGACCGATCTCGCCGCCGGTGCCGAAGCCCCCGCGGAACAGGCGGTCCTCGGTCACGATGGCGCCGCCGACGCCCGTGCCGATGGTCAGCATGGTCATGTCGGACACGAGTCGACCGGCGCCGAACCGGAACTCGGCCCAGCCGGCGGCGTTCGCGTCGTTGTCCACCGTGATGTGGAGGTCGCCGAGGCGCTGCTGCAGCTTCTGCCGGAGCGGTTCGTTCCGCCACCGGATGTTCGGCGTGTAGTAGACGATCGACTGCGAGGCGTCGATGAACCCGGGGGCAGCGACCCCCACGGCGCCGACCTGGTGGAGCGAGCTGAGTCGCTCGACCATCGAGACGACGTCGTCGAGCATGGCGTTCGGGTCCGCAGCGTTGGTGGCCACGCGGTCCTCGGCGACGATCTCGCCCAGTTCCGTCACGACCGCACCCGCGATCTTGGTGCCCCCGATGTCGATTCCGATGGCGTGCACGAGCAACGAGCCTACCGGTTCGCCGCGAAGTCACGGAACGCCCGGTGACGCGTCCTATGCTGGCGGTGTCGCCTCGGTGTTGAGGCGCACTCGAGTCGAACCGGCAGACAAGGGAGTCACCGTGAACGATCAGCGTCCTGCACGCAGCAGCGCCTCCACCGACACGTCCACCGCTGGCAGCGCCGCCACCGGGACCACGCCGTCGGCCGGGAGGCACGCCACACCCCACAGCGCCGGTCCCGTCGCCCCGGACCACGGCTCCGCAGCGCGGCTCCTCGGCGACCGCGTCCGGCTGACGCCCGACCGTCCGATCCTGGCCCAGCGCCACGGCGACACCTGGACCACCTTCACCGCGGCGGAGATTCTCGCCCGGGTGCGCGGCATCGCGAAGGGCTTCGTCGCCGCCGGGCTCGAACCGGGCGCGCACGTCGCGATCCTGTCCCGCACCCGTCTGGAGTGGACCCTGGTCGACTTCGCCGTGTGGACAGCCGGCCTGGTGTCCGTGCCCGTGTACGAGACGAGTTCCCCCGACCAGGTGCGCTGGATCCTGTCCGACTCCGAGTCGGTCGCGATCATCGTGGAGCAAGAGGAACACGCGCGCCGCGTCGCCTCCATCGCACCCGACCTGCCGTCCCTGGGCCAGCACTGGACGATCGACGGCGGCGGCCTCGACGACCTGACCCGGCTCGGCGAGGACGTCACCGACGACGAACTCGACGCCCGGACCGCGAACGTGCACGGGCACGACGACGCCACGATCATCTACACCTCGGGCAGCACCGGCCGGCCGAAGGGCTGCGTCCTGCGGCACGACAACTTCACCGCCACGGTGGAGGGCGCGAGCGAAGCGATGCCCGAGGTCGTCGCCGACGGCGCCTCGACCCTCCTGTTCATCCCGCTCGCCCACGTCTTCGCCCGGTTCATCGCCGCGATGTCGGTGTCCGCCGGCGTCCTCGTCGGCCACGAGCCGGACACCAAGGACCTGATGCGGGCGGTGTCGACCTTCAAGCCGACGTTCCTGCTCGCGGTCCCCCGGGTGTTCGAGAAGATCTACAACTCCGCCGAGCAGAAGGCCGACCTCGGTGGCAAGGGCAGGATCTTCCGCGCGGCGGCCGACACCGCGGTCGCCCACTCCGAGGCCCTCGCAGCCGGCAGGGTGCCGTTCCTGCTCGGGCTGAAGTTCAAGCTGTTCGACCGGCTCGTGTACGCCAAGCTCCGCGACGCCCTCGGCGGCCGGGTCGAGTACGCCGTCAGCGGTTCGGCGCCCCTCTCCCCGCGGCTGTCGCACTTCTTCCGATCGATCGGGGTGCTCATCCTCGAGGGCTACGGCCTGACCGAGACCACCGCCCCCGCCACCGTCAACCGTGCCCGGGAACTGCGCATCGGAACGGTCGGGCGCGCGCTGCCCGGCATCGAGGTCCGGATCGCCGACGACGGCGAGATCCTGATCCGCGGCGTCGACGTCTTCGACCGGTACTGGCGGAACGACGAGGCGACCGAGCACGCCTTCGCCGACGGCTGGTTCCGCACCGGCGACCTCGGCCGGATCGACGCCGACGGGGTCCTCACGGTCACCGGACGCGCCAAGGAGCTCATCGTCACCGCGAGCGGGAAGAACGTCGCGCCGGCACCGCTCGAGGACGGCATCCGCGAGCACCCGCTCATCGGCCAGGTCGTGGTCGTCGGCGAGGGCAAGCCGTTCGTCGCAGCACTCGTGACGCTCGACCGCGAGATGCTCCCCGGCTGGTGCGAGTCCCGCGGGATCACCCCGGCGCTGAGCGGGCACGAGGCCGCCTACGACGAGCGTGTGCTCTCCGCCGTCCAGGAGGCCATCGACGCCGCCAACGGCCGGGTCTCCCGCGCCGAGTCGGTCCGGTCGTTCACGATCCTCGACACGGACCTGACCGAGGCCTCCGGGCACCTCACGCCGAAGCTCACGATCAAGCGGTCGGTGATCCTCAAGGACTTCGCCGCGGACATCGACCACATCTACTCCGGGTCGAAGGTGCAGACGACGGCGACCCCGGTGATCGAGGGTCGGCGGCGCAACCGCGCGTAGCGCCCGCCGGGCGTACCTGGTCGTTCCGGGCGTAGCGGGTCGGTTCTTCCGACCAGGTACGCCCGATTGCGTCAGGTGCGCATGGTCGTGGACGCGACGACCTGGAGGCCCGGCGCCGGGCCGCCGGACTGGCGCCGGGCCTCCAGGCGGTCGCCGCGCGTGCGGCTGGCAGCTTTCGGGCGTACCTGGTCGTTTCCGGCGTACCGGGTCGTTTCTTCCGACCAGGTACGCCCGATTCCGCCAGGTATGCGCGCGGCCGCCCCGCTGAGAGACCAGCCCCGGGCGTACCGGGTCAATTCGGGCGTACCGGTCGATTCGGGCGTACCAGCTCGTTCCGGGCGTACCAGCTGGTTCCGGGCGTACCCGGTCGATCCTTCCGACCAGGTACGCCCGATTCTTCCGGCCAGGTACGCCCGATTCCGCCAGGTACGCGCGCGGCCGCCCCGCTGAGCGACCAGCTTCGGGCGTACCTGGTCGTTTCGGGCGTACCTGGTCGATTCTTCTCACCAGGTACGCCCGATTCCGCCAGGTACGCGCGCGGCCGCCCCGCTGAGCGACCAGCTTCGGTCGTACCGGGTCGATTCGGGCGTACCTGGTCAATTCGGGCGTACCGGGTCGATTCTTTCGACCAGGTACGCCCGATTCCGCCAGGTACGCGCGGGTCACAGACGCAACGGCCTGGAGGCCCGGATCACGTCCGTCGGACGTGATCCGGGCCTCCAGGCCGTTCAGCGGGCGCCGGGGGCGCCTGCGGGGCTCAGGCCTCCTGCGACTGCTCCGTCGCGGGGGCGTCGAGGACGGCGGTCGAACCGGTCGTGACGGTGGTCTCGGCTGGTCGACGGTTGGTGCGGGTGCGGTGCGAGCTGAGCTCGTCGTTCTGACTGGTCATGCGGGAGTCCTGGGGGGATGGGATGGTCGTCGGTGGGAGGCCGACAGCAGCACGGTACCCCCTCGTCAGGACAAAGCGACAATCCCCCGTGGGGGTGTCACACCACAGTTCACAGCCGGCGAACGCGGGACTGTGCAAGCGCTCAGTGGAACCAGTCCTGCGCACGGATGTCGCGCAGTGCCTGACGGCGGACCTCGGGGTCGAGCGTCATCACGTAGACGGTGCCGTCGAGGTGGTCGCACTCGTGCTGGAGCGCCTCGGCCATCAAGCCGGTGCCCTCGAGGACGACCTCGTCGCCGTCGACGTCGACACCCCGCACCTTCGCGTACGGGGAGCGACGCGTCGGGTAGCCGAGCCCCGGGACGGAGAGGCAGCCTTCTTCCATGAGCTCGGGCTCCCCGGAGACCTCGACGATCTCCGGGTTGAGGACGTAGCCGACCTCACCGTCCACGTTGTACGAGAACGCACGGAGTCCGACGCCGATCTGGGGCGCGGCCACTCCGGCCCGTCCGGGTTCCTTGACGGTGTCGATGAGGTCCTGCACGAGGTCACGGACCCCGGCGCTGCCGAGCAGTTCGGGGCGGATCGGGTCGGCCGGCGAGCGGAGGACGGGGTCGCCGAACAGGCGGATGGGACGAACGGTCAATTTACTGCAGCACCACCAGGAGGTCGCCGGCGTCCACCTGCTGGGTCACCGGGATCGCGAGTCGGCCGACGGTGCCCGACACGGGCGCCGTGATGGCCGCTTCCATCTTCATCGCCTCGATGCTCGCCACCGGCGTACCGGCCTCGACGACGTCACCGACGGCGACCTTGAGCGTCACCACGCCGGAGAACGGCGCGGCCACGTGCTTGGGGTCGGACGCGTCGGCCTTCTCGGCCGCCTTCGTCTCGACCTCCACCGAACGGTCGCGGACGGCGACCGGGCGGAGCTGCCCGTTCATCGTCGCCATGACCGTGCGGATGCCCTTGGCGTCCACCTCGCCGATCGCCTCGAGCCCGACGAACAGGTCGACGCCCTTGCCGAGCGGGACGCTGTGCTCCTGCCCGGGACGCAGCCCGTACAGGTAGTCGACGGTCGGCACGACGGACAGGTCGCCGTACTGCTCCCGCACGCGCTGGAACTGCTGCGTCGGCTGCGGGAAGAGCAGGCGGTTGAGCGCCTGCTGGCGCTCCGGCCCGGGGGTCTCGAGGTGCGCGCGTTCGTCCGCGGGCACCGGGGTGATCTCGAGGCGGACGTCGCGCCCGGCCAGGACCTTCGAGCGGAACGGCTCGGGCCAGCCGCCGGGCAGGTCGCCCAGTTCGCCGGCCATGAACCCGACGACGGAGTCCGGGATGTCGTACTTGTCCGGGTTCTGCTCGAAGTCGACCGGGTCGGCACCGACCGCTGCGAGCTGCAGCGCGAGGTCACCGACGACCTTCGACGACGGCGTGACCTTGGTCGGCCGGCCGAGGATCCGGTTCGCCTCGGCATACCAGTCCTCGACCTGCTCGAACCGGTCGCCGAGGCCGAGGGCGATCGCCTGCTGCCGGAGGTTCGACAGCTGGCCGCCGGGGATCTCGTGCTTGTAGACACGCCCGGTCGGACCGGCGAGCCCGGACTCGAACGGTGCGTACACGCGACGGACCGATTCCCAGTACGGCTCGAGGTCACCGACGGCGTCGAGGGACAGACCGGTGTCCCGCTCGGTGTGGGCCAGGGCGGCGACCAGGGCTGACATGCTCGGCTGGCTGGTCGTCCCGGCCATCGGTGCTGCGGCCACGTCGACGGCGTCGGCCCCGGCGCGCGAGGCGGCGAGCAGGGTCGCGAGCTGGCCGCCGGCGGTGTCGTGGGTGTGCACGTGCACGGGCTGGTCGAAGCGCTCGCGCAGGGCGGTGACGAGCTTCTCGGCCGCACCGGCACGGAGGAGCCCCGCCATGTCCTTGATGCCGATGACGTGCGCGCCGGCGTCGACCATCTGCTCCGCCAGTCGGAGGTAGTAGTCGAGCGTGTAGAGGTCCTCGGCGGGGTCGAGGAGGTCGGCGGTGTAGCAGAGCGCCGCCTCGGCGACCGCCGTGCCGGTCGCGAGCACGGCCTCCAGGGCTGGACGCAGCTGGCTGACGTCGTTCAGCGCGTCGAACACGCGGAAGACGTCGACGCCGGACCGGGCCGCCTCGTCGACGAAGGCGTCGGTGACCTCGGTCGGGTACGGCGTGTACCCGACCGTGTTGCGGCCGCGCAGCAGCATCTGGATCGGGATGTTCGGCATCGCTTCGCGCAGCGAGGACAGGCGCTCCCAGGGGTCCTCACCGAGGAACCGGAGTGCCACGTCGTACGTGGCACCTCCCCAGGCCTCGACGCTGAGCAGCTGCGGGGTGAGCCGCGCGACGTGCGGCGCGACGGCGACGAGGTCCTTCGTGCGGACCCGGGTGGCGAGGAGCGACTGGTGGGCGTCGCGCATCGTCGTCTCGGTCACCGCGAGGGCCGTCTGGGCGCGCAGGGCCTTCGACCACTCGGCCGGCCCCATGGCCAGCAGGCGGTCGCGCTGTCCCTCGGGCACCGGCGCCGTCAGGTCCGTGGCCGGGAGCTTGTCGGCCGGGTCGGTGACCAGCAGCGACCGCTCCCCGTTCGGCTTGTTCACCGTGACGTCGGCGAGCCAGGTGAGCACCTTCGTGCCGCGGTCCTTCGAGACGTGGCCGCCGAAGAGCTGCGGGCGTTCCTCGATGAACTTCGTCGAGACGTCGCCGCGGGCGAAGTCCGGGTCCTCGAGTACGGCCTGCAGGAACGGGATGTTCGTGCTGACGCCGCGGATGCGGAACTCGGCGAGGGCGCGCTTGGCCCGGGACACCGCCGCCGGGAAGTCACGGCCGCGGCACGTCATCTTCGCGAGCATCGAGTCGAAGTGCGGGCTGATCTGCGCGCCGGTGGCGACCGTGCCGCCGTCGAGCCGGACGCCCGCGCCGCCGGGGCTGCGGTAGGTGCTGATCCGGCCGGTGTCCGGACGGAAGCCCTGCGTCGGGTCCTCGGTCGTGATGCGGGTCTGCAGCGCGGCGCCGTGCACGGCGACGGTGTCCTGCGACAGGCCGAGGTCGGCGAGGGTCTCCCCCGCCGCGATGCGCATCTGCGACTGCACCAGGTCGACGTCGGTGACCTCTTCGGTGACCGTGTGCTCGACCTGGATGCGCGGGTTCATCTCGATGAAGACGTGCTGCCCCTCGCGCTCGCCCTCGGTGTCGAGCAGGAACTCCACGGTGCCCGCGTTCACGTACCCGATCGACCGGGCGAAGGCCACGGCGTCACGGTGCAGTGCCTGCGCGATCGCGGGGTCGAGGTTCGGCGCCGGCGCGATCTCGACGACCTTCTGGTTGCGCCGCTGGACCGAGCAGTCCCGCTCGAACAGGTGGATCGTGCCCGCGTCGATGCCGGTCCCGTCGGCGAGGATCTGCACCTCGATGTGGCGCGGACGGATGACGGCCTGCTCGAGGAACATCGTCGGGTCGCCGAACGCACTGTCGGCCTCGCGCATCGCGGCTTCGAGGGCGTCGCGCAGCTCGGGCTTCGTCTCCACCCGGCGCATGCCTCGGCCACCACCACCGGCGACGGCCTTGGCGAAGACCGGGAACCCGATCGCGTCGGCGCCGGCGATCAGTTCGTCGATGTCGCGGCTCGCCGGGGTGCTCGCGAGGACCGGGACGCCGGCTGCGATCGCGTGCTCCTTCGCGGTGACCTTGTTGCCGGCCATCTCGAGCACGTGCTCGCCCGGGCCGATGAAGGTGATGCCGTTCGCGGCTGCTGCCGCGGCGAGCTCGGGGTTCTCGGACAGGAACCCGTACCCCGGGTAGATCGCGTCGGCCCCCGACTCGCGGGCGACGCGGATGATCTCGGAGACGTCCAGGTACGCCCGGACCGGGTGGCCCCGCTCCCCGATCAGGTAGGCCTCGTCGGCCTTGAGACGGTGCAGGGAGTTCCGGTCTTCGTACGGGTAGACGGCCACCGTACGGGCCCCCAACTCGTAGGCGGCACGGAACGCGCGGATGGCGATCTCGCCACGGTTCGCAACGAGGATCTTCGTGAACACGACGTCCCTTTCAGCCCGGGTTGAGGTGAGACAACCCTAGTGGCGGTAACGTTGCTCAACGTGCATGTACTCAGCGTGAGCTCCCTCAAGGGTGGTGTCGGCAAGACGACGGTGACGCTCGGCCTGACCTCGGCCGCGTTCGCCAAGGGACTGCGCACGCTGGTGGTGGATCTGGACCCGCAGTCCGACGTCTCCACGGGCCTCGACATCAACCTCGCCGGCCACCTCAACGTCGCCGACGTCCTCGAGAACCCGAAGGAGAAGATCGTCCGTCAGGCGATCGCCCCCTCGGGCTGGACGAAGGGGTCGCAGGGCAAGATCGACGTCATGGTCGGGTCGCCCTCCGCCATCAACTTCGACGGGCCGCACCCGTCGATCCGCGACATCTGGAAGCTCGAAGAGGCCCTGGCCAACGTCGAGCAGGACTACGAGCTCGTCCTCATCGACTGTGCGCCGTCGCTGAACGCCCTGACCCGCACCGCGTGGGCCGCGTCCGACCGCGTCACCGTCGTCACTGAGCCCGGCCTGTTCTCCGTCGCCGCCGCCGACCGTGCGCTGCGCGCCATCGAGGAGATCCGCCGCGGACTCTCCCCGCGCCTGCAGCCCCTCGGCATCATCGTGAACCGTGCCCGGGTGCAGTCGCTCGAGCACCAGTTCCGCATCAAGGAACTCCGCGACATGTTCGGCCCGCTCGTGCTCTCGCCGCAGCTGCCGGAGCGCACGTCGCTGCAGCAGGCGCAGGGTGCCGCGAAGCCGCTGCACGTCTGGCCCGGCGAGTCCGCGCAGGAGATGGCGAAGAACTTCGACCAGCTGCTCGAGCGCATCATGCGCACCGGCAAGATCGGTCCGTACGCCGAGGGTGGCGCCGCGTAGGTCGGTGCCCGCGCGGTCGCGTGACATGCCGCTCACGTCCGGCGAGGTGTCACGAACCGTCGGTCGGCAGCGTCGCAGCCGACAGTTCGTGACACCTCGGCGACGCACGCACGGCGGTTCGTGACACGTTGGCGACTGCCGGAGGCCCACCCGGCCCCGGTAGACACGCCCGGCCCCGGCTCGCCAGCGGTCACGACATGCCGCTCACGTCCGGCGAGGGGTCACCAACTGTCGGTCGGCAGCGGCGCAGGCGACAGTTCGTGACACCTCGGCGACGCTCACACGGCGGTTCGTGACCACGCGCCGACTGCCGGGAGGCCTGCCCCGGCCCCGGCAGACACGCCCGACCCCGGCTCGCCCAGCGGCCACAACACACCGCTCACGTCCGGCGAGCGGTCACCAACTGTCGGCTAGCAGCCCCGCAGGCGACAGTTCTTGGCCACTCGGCGACGCGCACACGGCGGTTCGTGACACCTCGGCGACTGCCTGGAGGCCCATCCCGGCCCCGGCAGAGACGCCCGACCCTGGCTCGCCCAGCGGTCACAACACACCGCTCACGTCCGCCGAAAGGTCACCAACTGTCGGCAGACGGCGTCGAGGCGACAGTTGGTGACACCTCGGCGACGCGCACACGACGGTTCGCGACCGCGCGCCCGGAACCCGAACGGTCAGGAAGCGCGGGAAGCGCGACGAGCGGCGAGCTCGTCGGAGGGGTCGGCCGCAGCGGTGGCGTCGAGCTCGACCAGGGAGCTCTCGACCTCACGCAGGACCTTGCCGACCGCGATGCCGAAGACACCCTGGCCGCGGGACACGAGGTCGATGACCTCGTCGTCAGAGGTGCACAGGTACACCGAGGCGCCGTCGGACATCAGCGTGGTCTGCGCCAGGTCGGAGACGCCGGACTCACGGAGCTGGTTGACCGCGGTGCGGATCTGCTGCAGCGAGATGCCGGTGTCGAGCAGGCGCTTCACGAGCTTGAGCACGAGGATGTCGCGGAACCCGTACAGGCGCTGCGATCCGGAGCCGGCGGCCCCGCGGATCGTCGGCTGCACGAGTTCGGTGCGGGCCCAGTAGTCGAGCTGGCGGTACGAGATGCCGGCTGCCCGTGCGGCGACGGTGCCGCGGTAGCCGTTCTGCTCGTCGTGCTCGGGCAGACCATCGGTGAAGAGCAGCCCGAGGTCGTACCGGGTCACATCAGACTCGGTGCCAGGGGTGTCGTTCCCACTCATGAGCTTGCCTTCCACGACGATCGAGCTCCCACCCGAAGCTTCAACGACGGGTTGAGAGTTGTTCCGAGGTCCACGGTAGCGACTCCGACCGCTCCCGCGCGGGACATCCGACCCGGCGCGTCCGGCGTGTCGAGGATACGCCTCGGCCACTGACACACAAGCCCTGTCGGAGCACCGGACGGCGTCATGCGTCGAGACGACCGATGGCCTGGCGGATGAGGTTCGACCGGATGATCTCGAGGTGCCCGGCGATCTCACGCGCGAGCTCCGTGGCCTTCGCGCGAGAGGTCGCGTCGCCCCGGCGGGAGACCGGCATGAGGGCGGACTCGATGAGACCGACCTCGCGCTCGGCGGTGCTGCGCAGCGTGCGGAGGTGTCGCGGCTCGATACCCGTGCGCTGCAGTTCGACCAGGGCCTTCAGCACGGAGACGCCGTCGTCGCCGTAGGTGTCGGTGGCCGGGAGCAGCGAAGCCGAGACCGCATCGGCGAGGAGCATCGGGGAGGCGCCGGCTGCCCGGACCGTCTCGTCGCGGGTGTACCGGCGTTCGCGACCGAGGATCGACGGCTTCGGCGCGTCGCCTCCGCCAGGCAGGACGGGTTCGCGTCCGGCATCGAGGTCGGCGAGGTACTCCTTGATGACCTTGAGCGGCAGGTAGTGGTCACGCTGCAGTCCGAGGATCACCCGGAGCCGCTCGAGGTCGGCAGCGGAGAACTTGCGGTACCCGCTGGCCGTGCGGATCGGGGTGACGAGCTCACGCTCTTCCAGGAACCGCAGCTTGGAGCTCGACAGGTCCGGGAACTCGGGCTTGAGGCGAGCGAGGACCTGCCCGATGGTGAGCAGGTCCGGTGCCGCGGACCCCGCCCGGGCCGCAGCGGACCGTGCGGCCACTACGCGTTCGCCAGGCGCGCCAGGTCGACCCGAGATGCGTAGAACGTCAGGCGGAACTTGCCGACCTGGACCTCGGCCCCGTCGGTGAGCAGCGCTTCGTCGATGCGGACACCGTCGAAGTACGTGCCGTTCAGCGAGCCGTTGTCCTTGACGCTGAAGCTCGTGCCGTGACGCAGGAACTGCGCGTGCTTGCGCGACACGGTGACGTCGTCGAGGAAGATGTCGGCGTCGGGGTGTCGACCGGCCGTCGTGACGTCGGAGTCGAGGAGGAACCGCGCACCCACGTTGGGGCCGCGACGGACCACGAGCAGCGCTGACCCGGAGGGCAGGGCGTTGACGGCTTCACGTTCTTCGGTCGAGACACCGGACTCGGCGGTGAGCGCCGCGCCCATGTCCATGCTGAAGGTCAGCGTGGTGTCGACCAGCCGCTGCTCCGGGGTCTTCTGACCGCCCGGCTGCGGGACCACTGGATCTGGCATCGGTGGACCTCCTCCTCTTGGCCCACCAGCGTATCGGAAACGACGGCCCGAGCGGCAGCCCCGATCTGGGACTGTGGAGGGACTTCCGCGATCCGCGAACGAACGAGCCGCGTCAGCGACCCGTGGGACCCGACGTCATCGACTCGTGCGACCCGGCGTCACCGTCCGCGTGCGAGCAACCAGAGCAGGTACGGCGCCCCCACGACGCCCGTCACGACGCCCACCGGCAGCGCGTTGCCGGGGAAGGCGAACTGTGCCAGCAGGTCGCTGCCGAGCGTGATCGCGGCACCGACGGCAGCGGCCGGCGCGAGCGCCACCCGTCCGCCGCCGACGAGGCGTCGGGCGATCGGCGCAGACATCAGCGCCACGAACGAGACGGGCCCCGCGGTGGCGACGGCTGCGGCGGTCAGGCACACGGCGGTGAGGAGCAGGAGCACCTTCGCCCGGTCCGGCCGGAGTCCGAGTGCGGCGGCGACCTCGTCCCCGAGGCTCAGCACCTGCAGACGGGCGGACTGCAGCAGCGCGAGCACGACGAGCACGACGAACGCGACGCCGAGCACCCCGACCAGGTCGCGGTCGACGGCGTTCAGGCTGCCGGAGAGCCAGAGCAGCGCGGTGCCGGCCTGGGTGACGGTGCCGCTCGTGAGCATCCAGCCGGTGATGCTCAGGCAGATGGCCGCGACGCCGATCCCGACGAGGATCACCCGGTTGCCGGTGATCCCCCGTCGCCAGGCGAGCCCGGCGATGACGATCGAGACCACCACGGCGCCGACCAGCACGACCGAGAAGAGCGTGCCACCGCTGGCACCGAACAGCACGATGGCGGTGAGTCCGGCGGCGCTGGCCCCCGAGGTGATCCCGATGACGTCGGGGCTCGCGATCGGGTTCCGCACGACGCTCTGCACGATCGCGCCCGCGACGCCGAGACTGGCCCCGACGAGGACGGCACCGAGCACCCGCGGCCCGCGGAGCTGCCCGATCACGAAGTCCGAGATCCGGTCCCCCTGGCCGAACAAGGAGGCGAGCACCTGGCCCGGGGTGAGCGGGATCGAACCGGCGCCGAGCCCGACCAGGACGAGCACCACGACGACCGCCACCACGGCGACGAGCACCGCGACCTCACGACGCAGGCCGGCCGAGCGGCGCAGACCGCCGGACCGCGGGCGGCCGGAGCCGAACAACTGCCTCACAGTCCCCGCACCGCCTTCGACCGCACGAGCGCGATGAACACCGGCGCGCCGATCAACGCCGTGACGATGCCGACCTGCAGCTCCCCCGGGTACGCCACGACTCGGCCGATGACGTCGGCGACGAGCAGCAGTGCGGGGGCGACGATCGCCGACAGCAGGATGGTCCAGCGGTGGTCGGGGCCACTCAGCCGGCGGACGGCGTGCGGCACGGCGAGCCCGACGAAGGCGATCGGCCCGGCGGCGGCCACCGCGGAGCCGGCCAGCAGCACCGCGACCAGACCGCCGACGGCGCGGACGAGCACGACCCGCTGCCCGAGCGACGCCGCGAGTTCGTCCCCGAGCGCGAGGGTGTTCAGCGACCGACCGAGACCGAACGCGATCACCAGCCCGACGAGCACCGGCGCCGTGATGATCCCCGCCGTGCCGAGGTCCTTGCCGGCGAGGGCACCGACCTGCCAGAACCGCAGCTGGTCGAGCAGGCTCTGGTCGGTCACGAGCACCGCGGTGGTGACCGACGACAGCGCCGCGGCGACCACGGCTCCGGCGAGGGCGAGCCCGACGGGTGAGAGGCCACGACGGGCGACGGTCGCGATCCCGTACACGAGCACGGCGGCGAGTGCGGCCCCGACGAACGCGAACGGCAGGTAGGCAGCCGTGCCGCTCACGCCGAAGACCGCGATCCCGGCCACCACGGCCAGCGTCGCTCCGGAGTTGATGCCGAGGACGCTCGGGTCGGCGAGCGGGTTCCGCGTCACGCCCTGCATGACTGCCCCGGCCACCCCGAGCGCGGTTCCGGCGAGCAGTCCGACGACGGTGCGGGGCACACGGTTGCCGAGCACGATGATCCCGACCTCGTCGCTCCGCCCGGGGTGCATCACCGTGTCGAGGACGGTGCCGAGCGGGATCGGCCGCGAGCCGTACGCGATCGACAGCGCACACGCCACGGCGAGGACGACGACCGCCAGCACGGTCGCACCGACGAGTCGGGGGACGGAGCTGGGAGCCGGGGGCGTGGACGTCGACGGAGGCATGGAAGTAAGGCCACCCTAACGCCGGAGCCCCACTCGGCGTCCCCCGAGCAAGCCCGGAGCGTGCGCAGGGTTCGTTCATAGGCTCGTCATGGGGAAGCGCCCTGTACTGGTCTCCATCGACGCCCGACCGGGCCGTCGAGGGACGACCGGAGAGCACCGATGAACGAGACCCCGAACCCCGCAGCCGCCGACCACGACGAGGACGGCACCCCCGCCGCGCAGCAGCAGGCTCCCGGGATGCACTGGGAGGCGCCGCACGCCGACCCGGCCTCCCTGCGCCCGGCGTACGCGTTCGACGGCTCCGGTCCCTACCTCTACGGTCCGGACGGCTCCGGCCCCTACGCCTACACGCCGGACGGCCGCGGCCCGTACCTGATCGGCAGCCCCGCCCTCGCCGGCGCGAACCACGCCTGGGCGTACTCGGCGGCGACCGCGAACCACCCCGGTGGGACGAAGCGCCCGCGTCGCCTGGGACTGATGATCGGCTCCGGCATCGCTGCACTCGCCATCGTCGGTGCGGCCGGCGGCACCGCCCTCGGCCTGTCCTCGCAGGGGACGACCACGACGTCGAGCCAGTCGCAGGGCACCACCACGCTCCCCGGCACCGGATCCGGCACCGACGGCACCGACGGGACCGGCGGCACCGGCAGCAGCGACGGGACGAACGGCTTCACGGTGCCCGGCGACGGCAGCGGCAGCGGCACCAGCGGCGACGGCAGCACCGGCACCGGCACGACCCAGTCCCCCGCCACCGCGGCGACGGCCGCCGACAAGAAGGGCGTCGTGACCATCAACACCGTCCTGAACTACGACGAGTCGTCACAGGCGGCCGGCACCGGCATGGTCCTGACCTCCGACGGCACGATCCTGACGAACAACCACGTGATCCAGGGCGCGACGAGCATCACCGTCACCGACGAGACCACCGGCAAGGAGTACAAGGCCGACGTGGTCGGGGCCGACGCCACCAACGACGTCGCCGTGCTGAAGCTCGAGAACGCCTCCGGACTCTCCACGGTCACGCTCGACGACGACGGCGAGCCGAGCACCGGTGACACCGTCAAGGACGTCGGCAACGCGGAGGGCACCGGCAACCTCGTCGCCGCCGAGGGCACCGTCACCGCGACCGACCAGGACATCCAGGTGCAGAGCGAGTCCGGCACCGGCACCGAGTCCCTGACCGGCCTGATCGAGATCTCGGCGGACATCGTCTCCGGCGACTCCGGCGGCCCGGTGCTCGACAGTGAGGGCGAGGTCGTCGGCATGGCCACGGCAGCGTCCTCCGGCACGGCCGACGTCACCGGCTACGCCATCCCGATCACCACCGCGAAGACGATCGCCGAGAAGATCCTCGCCGGGGAGTCCTCGAGCACGATCACCATCGGGCTGCCCGCGTTCCTCGGGGTCGAGGTCAGCAACACCACCGGCACCACGGGCGGCGTCGCCGTCGCCGGCACGGTCGAGGGCTCCGGCGCCGCGAGCGCCGGCCTGACCGCCGGGGACACGATCACGAGCATCGACGGCACCGCGGTCACGAGCTCGGACCAGCTCACCAAGGTCGTGCAGTCTCACTCGGTGGGCGACAAGGTGAGCGTCCGCTACACCGACAGCACCGGCGCCGCGAAGACGGTCACGATCACCCTGACCGCCGGCCCCGCCGCGTAGCGGGAGAACCCGGGCGCGCTCAACCCAGCAGCGCCCGCACCACCGACCGGTAGACGTTGGCCGGGGAGTCCGTCCGGAAGGCGGTCTCCCCGGCCTTCGTCGCGCCCACGCGCGCGAACCCGTGCCCCTCGGCCCGCACGATCGTGATCGGCTTCGGCTTGCCGGGTCGACGCAGGTACGAGACGGTCCACGGCGCCGCCCAGAACCGCGCGAGGCGCGGGTCCGCCTCGGCGAGGGCCTCCGGCAGGTCCGGTGCGTCCGGACCGCCGGCCAGCCTGCGGCCGAGCAGGTGCCCGGGGAGCGACCCCGTGCGGAACGGGAAGGTCCACGTCGGACCGATGCCGAGCCTCCCGGCCAGCAGCGCGACGGCCCGGTCCGGCGTGACGGACGCGACCACGGCGCCCGCCGCGTCGGTCCCGTCGACGACGGTCTGCGACCAGGCCTGGAGGCGCGACTCGCCCCCGTCGGGCAGGTGCTGTTCCAGCGTGACCGGCTGGGCATCGCCCTGCCAGGGTTCGAGGAGGGTCTGGGTCGACTCCGGCAGCGTGCCGAGTCGGCCGACGAGGCCCGCCTCGATGAGTTCGCGGCCCGCCGCGGTGCGGAGGAGCGTGGGGTTCCACCGGCGTCCGGCGAGGCTCCGAAGGGTGCCGATCGCGTCCGTGCTGAGGCGGGGGCCGTCGAGCGACGGTGCCGGGGCGGGGACCGGCAGGGGTTCGAGGTCACGCTCGGGGCGGACCGGGACCGTCTCGGTGGCGCGGACGCTCTCGAGGACCGCGAGCACGAGGTCGTCGGTCTCGAGCAGCCGGGCGAGCGGGCGTTCGATCGTGAGGTCGACGCGGTGCCGACCGGTGACGAAGAGCAGGTGGGTGCCGGCGACGTCGCCGTGTTCGTCGGGCCGGACGTACTCGACCAGCCGGGCCGGGGCGCCGGCGGTGGTCCACGGGTCGCAGCCGACGAGCAGCAGGCCCTCGACGGAGCCGGGCAGCCGTTCGAGCAGACCGGTGTTCTCGTCGCCGATCGCGCGGTCGCTGGGGCGGGATCGGACGGTGAGGACGACGTCGTCGCCGGTGACGCGCAGGTCCGCCTGGGCTGAGTCCTCGCGGCGCCAGGAGTCCGGGCGGCGGAGGGTGAGGCGGGCGGTGCGGTCCTCGGTGCCGAGCGGGACGGGGACTGCCATGGGATGAGCGTATGTCGGGAGCGGGGCGCGGGGGCCTGCGGCTCGCCGGGGTGGGCGGGGCCGGGCTGCGCGGCGGGGTGGGGTGGGGCGCCGGGTTCGCACGGTGCGAGGTTCGTCAGCCGGTGCGGGGCTGGTGGCTCCGTGCAGCACCACAACCCCGCACCGAGCCTCCGAAGACGCACCCGCCGACGAAGTCCGCACCGTGCGACCCCGGCTCCGCGAATCCCGCACCGTGCCGCCTCCGCCACACCGTGCGGGGCTGGTGGCTCCGTGCGGCACCACAACCCCGCACCGAGCCTCCGAAGACGCACCCGCCGACGAAGTCCGCACCGTGCGACCCCGGCTCCGCGAATCCCGGACGGTGCCGCCTCCGCCACACCGTGCGGGGCTGGTGGCTCCGTGCGGCACCACAACCCCGCACCGAGCCTCCGAAGACGCACCCGCCGACGAAGTCCGCACCGTGCGACCCCGGCTCGACAGCACGACAAGTCCGCACGGTGCGAGCCGAGCGCGTCAGCGTCGAGCAGGCCGCGCGGGCGGGGGCGGCGGGACGGGCTTCGCGGCGACGACGTCGGCGAGCTGGACCTCGACCGGGCCGCGGCGGGTCGCGATCGTCACGGCGTTGGGCGTCCGGGCGACCAGGTCGCCGAGGGCGTCCTGCGCGCCGTCCCCGTGGTGCGCCCGGACCACCAGGCGGTCCCCGATCGCGGCGTCGCGCAGCACCCCGAGGGCACGGGCCCGGGCGATCGCCGCCTGTTCGTCCGCATGCACCGCCCCAGGGTACGGGCCGCCTAGAGTGTCGGCATGGAGAAGGCCCGGGTCGACAGCTGGATCTGGGCCGTCCGGATCACCAAGACCCGGTCGGCCGCGACCGCCGCGTGCAAGGCCGGTCACGTCCGGGTGAACGGGGAGCGCGCGAAGCCGGCGCAGCCGATCGGCCCCGGCGACGAGGTGCGGGTGCGCCAGAACGGCTTCGACCGCATCGTCATGGTCACCGGCATCATCCTGAAGCGGACGAGCGCCCCCGAGGCGGCGAAGCACTTCGAGGACAAGACCCCGCCGCGGCTGTCGAAGGAAGAGGCCGGCTTCGTCCCGATGCGCGATCGCGGCGCCGGACGGCCGAGCAAGCGGGAGCGCCGCGACCTCGAGAAGCTCCGCGGCTACTGACGCTTCGCGGACCCGGACCCGGGCACGTGGACATCGACCACGATCTCGAACGTGTCGGACTCGACCTCGATCCGTTCTCCGGTCCAGGGCACCTCGAGGTGCCCGTCGTCGTCCGGATCGGATCCGCCCAGCGCGCGACCGGACGGGATGCGGTGGACGGGGATGCGGGTGCCGTCCTCCGCGACGACGAACAGATCGGCCACCCGACCACGGAACTCCGTGATGCCGAACGGGTCGTCGTGGTGCCGGGACTCGGCAAACCGCGGCGTCCTTCCGTACGCGGTGAACGCCGCCGTGGCCTGCCGTTCGTAGGCGGGCCCGCAGCAGTCGTGCTCCCATCCGCCGACCACGACGACGACCTCTTCGCGCATGCCGTGATCGTACGACGCGTCGGACGGTGACCGTCGGAGCCCGGGTCGAGCGTCAGGCGTCAGGCGTCAGGCGTCAGGGTCAGACGAAGCGGACTGTCTGCTGCAGGCGGTCGCGGATCTCGAACACGTCGACGGAACCGGCCGGCGACCAGACGCCGTTCAGCACCTGGGCGAGCGCACTCCGGCGGACGACGAGCGCGGTGGGCTTCTTCGGGGAGCCGACGAGCTGCACGTCCTCGGTGACGGCGGCGTCCGGCACGACGAGCAGCCGCCCGGAGAACCGCACCCGGGTCTGCTTCTGCACGGCACGGGCGGCGCGGACGAGTTCCTTGACGGGTCGCTCCCCCGGTGCGAGCGTCTCGCCGACGATCTCGCCGTGCTCGACGCGGACCGGAGCGCCCCAGTCGATGGACTCGACGGCCCAGAGCCCGCTCGGGGTCAGGACGGCGTGGTCGAGCTTGCCCTCGGCTCCGGCGTCGAGGTCGTGCCACACCGTGACGCCGATCCCCATGTCGGAGACGATCAGGGCGGTCGCTTCTTCGGCCAGGGCCTCGGCGAGCAGGCGCCGGATGTGCCGGGGCGCGGAGCGGATGAGCGTGGGGTCGTACGGGTCCTCGATGGGGTCGCCGAGGCCGACCCACTCGCGTTCGGCCTGCAGGAAGACCTCGCGCGACCGACCGCCGGGGTGTCCGTGGGACCGGGCCCGGGGGCGGGTGTCGCGACGCGCTGCCGGGGGCGCGTAGGCGTCGCGACCGGTGTCACCCCTGCCGGCGGTCGCCCCGGACGCGCCGTACGCGCGGGACCCGATGTCGTACGCGCGCCGGGCCGCCGGCGTGCCGATGCGCTCCCATGCGAGCTGGACCTGGCGGAAGCGCTGGGCGTCGCCGCCGAGGTCGGGGTGCGTCTCGCGGGAGGCCCGCCGGTAGGCACGGCGGAGCGCTTCGTCGTCAGCCGTCGCGGGGACGCCGAGGACTTCGTAGGGGGTGGCGTCGGCCGGGCTGTCCGTCATGGCCCTGCGACATTACCGGAGGCAGTGTCGGAGTCCGCCGCATGGTTGCTGGGTGCGGTCTGGAGGAGCGGTGCGGCCGGGCAGCCTCGGCACACGGTCCGCAGGTGGTCGCGTCAGACCACCGTGGTCGCGACGGGCGCACCGAGGAACGCCGCGTACCGCGCGGCCGCCGCCTCGAGCGCGCGGACCGATGCCGCGTCGAGGGCACCGAAGGGTGCGACGGTGACGAGGTGCCCGGCCCGGCGCTCGGTGCGCCTCCAGGTGCCGACGACGCGACCCCGGACGACGGCCATCGGCAGGAACATGCCGTTGGCCCCGGGGACGACCCGGTCGGCGTGCGCGGGGTCGAGCTGCGCGGACCGGTCGGCGTACCCGAGCAGGTACTCGTCGAAGCCGGGGAGCAGGTGCCCGGTGGGGACGCGCGCGGCTGCCGGCCGGTCGGCGACGTCGAGGAGCCCGTCGCCGAGGTCCTCGACCGCGTCCCCCGCCGCGGCCCGCGCTCGGCGGAGGTCACCGAGCGGCAGCTTCGTCCAGCCTGCGGCGTCGGCCTCGGTCGCGGGGCCACGGCCGCGCAGGTACCCGAGCAGGACCCGGCGGAGGGCTTCGTCGCGGTCCGGCAGCTCAGCGGTGGCGGGTGCCCACTCGTCGAGCAGCACGAGCCCCTGCCCGACGCGGGCGGTGGGCCCCCAGGCGACGAGGCATTCCTGCGCGAGCTGCAGGACCAGGTGGTAGCCGCGACCGCCGGCGGGGTCGATACCGGCAGCGCGGTACGCCGCGAACAGGTCGTCCCGGACCAGCGCACGACCACCGCCCAGGGCCGCGATCGTCGCGTCCCGGGCCCGGCCGAGCAGGGCGTCGTCGATGCCGAGCTCGGCGGCGCGTCGGGCGATCGTGCGGAGCGTCCGCTCGGCGGTGAGCGAGAGCAGCAGACGCAGGTCGTCGGGGCGCAGGGCGTGCAGGGTGCCGCGCATCGGCCACGAGCGAACGAGTTCCCCGCGGTCGAAGGCCTCGCGGACGTCGTCCCGCGACGATCCGGGAGCGCGGACCCCGATGGCCCAGAGCACCTGGCCGAGGTCCTGCCCCTGCACCGCCAGCATCCGCTCGACGACCTCGGTGGGGCGCAGTCCGGGCACCGCGATGCCCTGCGCCGCGGACCGCGCTGTGCGGAGCCGCGCGGGGCTGGTGGTCACGCGACGGCGGCGGTGACGGCGGCGGCGTGCTGCTCCAGGTAGGCGACGTCGGCGCGGTACAGGTCGGCGTGGCCGTGCTGCAGGTCGCTGACGAACTTCGGGTTGCCGGCGGCGGCCTCGTGCTCGATCGTCGTGACCAGGGCGACGAGGGACGCGATCATCGTCTCGGCCAGGACGCCCCGGGAGCGGTCGTCGAGGGCGTAGGCGCGGCAGAACTCGGCGGCCCGTGCGAGCCGCTCGTCGAGGTCGGGGGGCGTCGATCCCTCGACGGAGCCGGTGGTGAACGGTGCGAACCGGTAGACGGCACTCGCGACGTCCCAGACGCGGGGGCCGGGGTGTGCGGTGTCGAAGTCGATCAGGCCCACGGCGGCGATGCCGTCGTAGACGCAGTTGTACGGGGCGAAGTCCCCGTGCACGATCGTCTCGACGGGGGCGCGGTCGGCCTGGGACCAGAGGTCGTCGGTGGCGCTGCGCGGGAAGCTCGCGGCGGCGTCGTGGAACTGGCGGAGCAGTCGGGCGCTGGTGACGAGGGCGGCCTCGCTGGCGATGTCCTCGGTCCAGGGGTACTCGCCCGCGACACCGGGGACGAACGAGACCGTCTCGAGGGTGTCACCGAGGGCGATCGGTTCGGGGGCTGCGACGAACCCCTGCTCGTGCAGGTGGGCGAGCAGCCGGTGCACCGTGGGGGTCCACGGCCCGGCGGGGCGGTGGACTCGGTCGTCGGCCCTGGTGATGCGCTCCAAGGGGAACCTCCTGCGTGTTGCGTCTCCGTTGACGGAGGGCCAGCGTACCGGCAGCGACCGACGGCCGCTCGGAGACCATCCGGAACGCGGCGGTCCGGATGGCGGCTACAGCTGGTCGCGCAACCAGGACGGCCCGTGGACGATCGCGCCGAGGGCCTCGACGCGGTCGCGGAGCTCGCGGTCGGCCGTCACGACGACGACCGGCCCGTCGCCGGCCTGCACCGCGGCCCGCGCGGACTCGACGATGGCATCGTCGCCGGAGGCCGGAGCACGGACGACGTCGACAGCGCCGGTGGCGGCGCCGCGGTCTCCACCCGCACCGCCCACGTCCGCAGCGGCCCGGGCCTCCCCCTCGAGCACCACGGTCCACCTCGGCCACCACCGCGCGAACGGCAGGTCGAGCAACGATGAGGAAACCCCGCCCGCGGCGAGCGCCGACACCTGTTCCAACAGGAGCGATGCGGCACCGGGTCGGTCCTTCCACCAGCCGTCGGGCACGCTGCCGACGACGTTGGCGGCGTCGACGACGACGTGCGGGGTGGTCGCGACCGTGGCGCGGAGCGCCGGCCACGACCTGCCGAAGCCGGGGTGCAGGGGCAGGTCGTCGACCTGGTCGATCGGGATCCACGACAGGGCGAGGCTCTCGCGGTCGGCGATGACGGGTTCGAAGGGTCGGGAGGCGCGCCCCACGACGGTCGTGTAGGTCCAGAACCCCAGGTCGAGCAGCGCCGTGTGGCGCAGTGCGATCGCGTCGTCGGGCACGCCGGCCTCTTCAGCGGATTCGCGGAGGGCGGCGGTCACCGCGGCTTCGCCCTGGTGCCGTGCGCCGCCGGGGATGCCCCAGGTGCCGCCGTGGTGGCTCCACTCGACGCGGTGCTGCAGGAGCACGCGGCCGGCGCCGTCGTCGACGAGCAGGCCGGCGGCGCCGAAGCGTCCCCACGCCTTGGTGCCGTCGGGGCCGACCGCCCAGGCGTCGCCGGGGTCGCGGGGGCCGGGTGGGGGCCCGGGAGGCGTTGCATCTGGCACGGTCCAACCCTGGCACACGGTGCCCGGAGCGGGCCTCGGAGTGGTCACCGGGCGTCGTGTACGGTGTCGCTCGAGACACGGGGTGCCGCATCCAGCGGCTGAGATCACACCCGTCGAACCTGCTCGAGCTCGTACTCGCGAAGGGATCGTCCATGGAAACCGCTGCGCCCTCCCCTGCCTGGGCCCACCGAACCGCCGAACTGCTCGAGGCCGTGCGTGCCCGGGCGCCGCTGGTGCAGTGCATCACGAACACCGTCGTGCAGAACGTCACGGCGAACGTGCTGCTCGCACTCGGGGCCTCGCCGGCGATGGTCGACGTGCCGACCGAGGCGGGGCCGTTCGCCCGCATCGCCGATGCCCTGCTGGTGAACACCGGTACCCCGCACGCCGAGCCGCGGGTCGCCGCGCTCGAGGCCGTGCACGCTGCCCGTGCCGCGGGGACCCCGTGGGTCCTCGACCCGGTGGCGGTCGGCTCGCTGCCGGTGCGCACCGCCCTGGCGCGCGATCTGCTCGCGCTGCACCCGACGGTGCTGCGGGGCAACGCGTCCGAGGTGCTCGCCCTGCTCGGCGACTCGGCCGGTGGCCGGGGGGTCGACAGCACGGTGGGCACGGAGGACGCCCGGGTCGCGTCCGTCGCCGCTTCGGACGGGAGGCTCGTGGCCGCGGTGGCCGTGTCGGGTGCGGTCGACCTGCTGGTCGCGCCCGGCATCGGTGTGGTCCGGGTCGCGAACGGGACCGACCTGCTGACGCGGATCACCGGTGGCGGGTGTGCGCTCGGCGCGGTCGTCGCCGCGTTCACGTCGGTCGCGCCGGAGGACGCGGGTGCCGCTGCCGTCGCCGCCACCGCCGTGCACACGATCGCCGCGGAGCTCGCGGCGCGGGATGCCGGTGGGCCGGGGACCTTCCAGCCGCTGTTCCTCGACCGGTTGGCGTCGCTGACCCCGGAGGACGTCGTCCGCGAGGCCCGGATCACGGTCGAGACCGCTCCTGTCGGTGCCCGGGCGGTGTCGGCATGAGCGGGCTGCAGGCTGCGGGGTTCGGCGTCTACCTGGTGACCGACGGTGCCCTGGCCGACCGGCACGGCATCGGGGTGCTCGGGGTCGTCCGTGCCGCCGTGCACGCCGGGGTCCGGATCGTGCAGGTACGGGACAAGGACGCCTCGGCGCGTGACCTGCTGGCACTCACCGCGGCGGTCGCCCACGCCGTCGGGGACCGTGCGACGGTGGTGGTCGACGACCGGCTCGACGTCGCCCTCGCCGCACGGCACGCGGGACACCGGGTCGCGGGCGTGCACCTCGGCCAGTCCGACGTCCCCGTCACCGCCGCCCGTGCCCTGCTCGGAGCGGACGCCCACGTGGGCCTCACCGCGAACACGCTCGCGCACCTGGCTGCCGTCGAGCGACTCCCCCGCGGCACCGTGGACCTGCTCGGCGTCGGGGTCGTGCACCCCACGGCGACGAAGGCGGACCACCCGCCGGCGCTGGGCCACGACGGGTTCGCACGGCTGGCCGCCGCGACCGACGTGCCGTGCGTGGCGATCGGCGGGGTGACCCTCGACGACGTCGCGCCGCTCCGGGACGCCGGTGCCGCGGGGGTCGCGATCGTCTCGGGCATCTGCGCTGCGGCCGACCCCGGATCCGCGGCGGCGGCGTACGTGGCCGCGTGGGGCCCTGGACCCGACCACGGGACGGAGGCGAGGCCGTCAGGTGCTGGCGATCCGTGCCTCCAGTCCGACGCCACGCACCACGGGGCGGACGCATGAGCGTCCCGCGGGTGCTGACCATCGCCGGGACCGACCCGACGGGCGGGGCCGGGATGCAGGCGGACCTCAAGGCGATCGCCGCGCACGACGGGTACGGGATGGGGGTCGTGACGGCGCTCGTCGCGCAGAACACGCACGGGGTGCGGTCGGTGCACGTGCCGGACGTCGGGTTCCTGCGGGAGCAGCTCGACGCGGTGTCGGACGACGTCGTGGTCGACGCGGTGAAGATCGGGATGCTCGGCACCGCCGACGTCGTGCGGGTCGTGACGGACTGGTTGCGGGAGCACCGGCCACCGGTGGTCGTCGTCGACCCGGTGATGGTGGCGACGAGCGGGGACCGGCTGCTCGACGAGGACGCGGCGGCGGCCATGGGGGCGCTGTTCGCGCTCGCCGACCTGGTGACGCCGAACCGGGCCGAGCTCGTGGTGCTGGCGGAGCTGGCCGGGTCCGGTGTGCCCGGTCGTGGTGCGTCGGCGTCGGCTTCGTCGATGGACGCCGCGCGTGCCGTGGCGGCGCGCTGGGACGTCCTGGTGCTGGCGAAGGGTGGGCACGACGAGGGGCCGACCTCGGACGACGTGCTCGTGGCACCGGACGGTACCGTGCGGGTGTTCACGGGTCCCCGGGTCGCGACGACGAACACGCACGGCACCGGGTGCTCGCTCTCCAGTGCGATCGCGACGCTCGCCGCGCGGCACGGCGACTGGGAGCTCGCGGTCGGCGTGGCGAAGGAGTGGCTGACGGCGGCGCTGCGCGGGGCCGACGCACTGTCGGTCGGGAGCGGCAACGGCCCGGTCGACCACGGGGCGCAGGCGCGGGCAGCCCTGCCGGCGCTGTCGTACACGGACGTGTGGTGGGCGGATGCGGCGTCGGTGCTGCAGGAGACGATCGACTGCGCGTTCCTGGTGGGGCTCCGGGACGGGACCCTCGAGCCGGAGGTGTTCGCGGGCTACCTGGCGCAGGACGTCCACTACCTGCGGGCGTACGAGCGGCACCTGGCGGCGCTCGGGGTCGGCGGGGCCGGTGGTGGTTCGGGTGCTGGTGCTGGTGCTGGCGCTGGCGCTGGCGGTGCTGCTGGCGATGCTGCTGCGTTCTGGGCGGCGGCTGCGCAGGGGTGTGCCGACGAGGCCCGTGACCTGCACCACCGTCGGCTGGCCGGCTCGCACGCCGACGATCCCGTGCACCCCACGTGCGCCGGGTACCTCGCGCACCTGCAGGAGGCCGCCGACTCCGGCTCCCGTGCGGTGCTCGCCGCCGCGGTGCTGCCGTGCTTCCGGGTCTACGCCTGGGTCGGGTCGCAGCTCGGGGTCGCTCCGGACGGGCACGCCTTCGCGGACTGGATCACGGCGTACGGGGACCCGGGGTTCGCGGCGTCGAGCGCCGAGGCGACCCGGCTCGTCGAGGAGGCAGCCCGTGCGGCGACACCCGACGAGCGGGGGCGGATGGCGCGGGCGTTCCGGCGTTCGGCGGAGTGGGAGCTCGCGTTCTTCCGGATGCCGCTGGCAGGGGCTGCTGGTGCCGGGGCCACCGCGGCTGCGGGCGGCGCGGTCACGGCGGGCGGTGCGGTCGGGGCCACCGCGGCTGCGGGCGGCGCGGTCGGTGCCGCCGAAGCGACACTGCTGCGCTGACGGCCGTCGAACACCCCGCGAAAGCGACAGATGTCCGGAGAAGTTCCGCAGGGATCTGTCGCTTTCAGGAACGGGGCGCGCCGACGCAGGCACGCGACCGGGGCTAGCCGGCGACCGGCGGCAGCCGCACCAGTTCGACGGAGAGCTCGGCGCCGCTGACCGTGCCGCGCATCCACGTGTGGTCGGGCTGGCGACGGCGGTCGGTCGGCGAACCGGGGTTCAGCAGGCGCATCCCCGACGGCGCCACGGTGTCCCACGGGATGTGCGAGTGGCCGAAGACGAGCACGTCGGTGTCCGGGTACTCGGCGTCCATCCGGCGCTCCCGACCGGTCGACGCCCCGGTCTCGTGCACCAGGGCGAATCGCAGGTCCTCGACACCGAACCGGGCGACGAGCGGCAGCCGGTCGTCGAACTCCGGACCGTCGTTGTTGCCCCGCACGCCCGCGAACCGGCGGGACCGCGCCTGCACGGCGTCGAGGGTGGCGAGGTCGACCCAGTCCCCCGCGTGCACCACGAGGTCCGCCGCGTCGACGTCGGCCCACAGTCCGGGCGGCAGGTCCTTCGCGCGCTTCGGCAGGTGCGTGTCGGACAGCAGGACGAACGACGTCGTCACGACTCGGTGGGTGCCGGCATCGGGAGCCCGGCCTCGTCCGAGGCACCGAGGCGCTCCAGCAGCCCGGCGAGCAGTGCGATGTCGTCGTCCGACCAGTCGGCGAGCCGCTCGTCGAGCGCGTCCCGGTGCAGCTGCACCGACCGCTCGAGCGCGGCGCGGCCGGCGTCGGTCGCTTCGAGCGGCTTCGCGTTGCCGCTGCCGCCGTCCGTCGTCCGTACCAGTCCGGTCGCGAGGAGCCCGGACAGCTGCCGCGAGATCGTCGAACGGTTCAGGCGCAGGTAGCGCGCGATGTCGATGGCCATGCAGCCCGGGTGCTGGACGACGAAGTCGACGAGGGACTGGTCGACGACGCTCAACACCTGGTCCGAGCCGCGGGCACGGATGCTCGCCCGACGGGTGATGCGGGCGAGCTCCGTGTACGCCCGGCTGATGTCGCTGTTGCGGACCCTCGAACTCGGGTGGTCCATGGTGGCTCCAGCCTGTCTGTGCCGGCGCCGGCCGGCGGTCTTCTCGTCCGGTCACACTACCGGCGGGTCCGCGGAGAGTGGGGTCAGCGACCGGCCGCGGCAGCCTGCAGTGCGGGGATGTCCAGCTTGACCATCTGCATCATGGCCTCGAACACGCGGGCATTCGCCTCCGGATCACCCGATCCGCTCATCAACTCCCCCAGCATCGACGGGGTCACCTGCCACGCCAGACCCCAGCGGTCGGTCAACCAGCCGCACGCCGTCGGGCTCCCGCCGTCGGCGAGCAGGGCGTCCCACAGCCGGTCGAGCTCGTCCTGCGTGTCCACGTCGATCTGGAACGAGACCGCGTCGGTGTGCGGGTGCCCGGGGCCGCCGTTCATCGCGCGGTACGGGGCGCCGAGCAACGTGAACTCCACGACGAGGGCACGACCGTCGGGCATCCGGCTGACGCTGTCGACGCGGCTGTCGGGGAACAGTGCGACGTAGTACTCGGCCGCCTGTTCGGCCTGGTCGTCGTACCAGAGGAACGGGGTGATGGTGGGCACGGGAGCCCCTTCGTTCGGTGCTCAGTCCGCGGCGCTGCGGCTGAGCAGGTCGGCTTTCTCGGGGTGTTCGTCGAACCACTTGCCGACGAACCAGCACATCGGGACGATGCGCTTCGTGGTCGACGACTCGACGTCGGCGACGGCGTACTCGACGAGCTGCGCCGCGTACCCGTGGCCGCGGTGCTTCGGGACCGTGTACGTGTGCGGGAACGCCACCGCGTCACCGTTCACCCGGTAGTCGAGCACGCTCACGAGCTCGCCGCCGACGTACATCGCGTAGCGGTCCTGGTCGGTCTCGTCGCGGAACTCGGGGTCCATGCCGCCATCATGCTCCCGGCGGGGCGTTCGCGCCCCCCGGGGAATGCACGACGGCGGGCAGCGTTGCAGGGACACCATGACAACCATCGGAATCATCGGCGCCGGCAACATCGGATCCCAGCTCGCTCGACTCGCGGTACGGAACGGCCACCAGGTCGTCATCGCGAACTCCCGCGGCCCGGAGACCCTGACCGACCTGGTCACGGAACTCGGCGACGGCGCACGCGCAGCGACCCGCGACGAGGCAGCCGCAGCGGGCGAGATCGTCGTCGTGACGGTGCCGCTCGCCGCGATCGAGACGATCCCCGTCGAGCCCCTCGTCGGCAAGGTCGTCATCGACACCAACAACTACTACTGGGAGCGCGACGGCCACATCGCCGCCCTCGACGACCAGTCCACGACCACCGCCGAGATGCTGCAGGACCACCTGCCCGGCGCCCGTGTCGTGAAGGCGTTCAACCACATCGGCGCCGACGACCTGACCGGCCACGCGACGCCCGCCGGCACCCCTGATCGTCGTGCCCTGGTCATCGCCGGCGACGACGACTCCGCCAAGCAGACCGTCGCCGAGCTCATCGACGCGTTCGGCTTCGACGTCGTCGACGCAGGGCCGCTCGCCGAGGGCTGGCGCATCCAGCGGGACACCCCCGGCTACGGCCCGCGGATGACCGCCGCCGAGCTGCGCGACGCCCTGGCCGCCGCGACGCGCTAGCGACGCGCCCCCGACGCAGTTTCGCGCTGAGCGACACCTCACGGGCTCCGCAGCCCGTGACCTGTCGCTCAGCGCGAAACAACCGGGCGCGAAAGCCCGCTCAGGCCCGGTCGAAGATCGTCGTCATGTCGGCGATGTCGTCCTCGGTCGGCGGCGACCCCGAACTGGGGCTGCGATCCACACAGCGGTTGCCGCTACAACTGAGCATGGATCAGTCGACGGAAGGAGCGCCGCAGTGGCAGCGCATCGCATGCCCGAATCGGACCGGCCCCGTCGGCCCGTCCCGGCCTGGGTGACCGCGCCGCCCGTCGACGAGGTCGCGCCCGAGCGGGTCGCCGCCGCCGGTCACGTGAACGCCTCCGGCCGGGAGGCCCGCCCCACCCCCGCCTCGTCACGCGCGGCCCACGCGGCGCCGGTCCCACCGACCACGGTCGCCCCGGCGGGAAACGCCGCGGCTGAGCAGGCACCCGCCGCGCATGCGCCGGCCGCGCACGCACCGACGTCCGAGCCCGCGTCGATCGCCGCACTGGTCGAGGCCGACGCCCCCGTGCCCGACTTCCCGCCGCAGCAGGAACTGCTGCCCCCGGCCCCGACGTCGCCGAACGTGCACACCGTGCCGTTCGAGACCCCCGCGGTGCCGCCGTCGTCGGTCGTCCCCGCCTCCGGGCTCGTGGTGCCGGTCTCCCCGGTCGCCGCCGCACCCGCCTCGGCGGACGCGACACCGCTCGTCGCCCCCCTCACCACCCCCTCGCCGGAGGCCTCCCCGGCACCGCCGACCGCCGCACCCGCGGTGCCCGTCGCCGGACAGCCCCGGTTCTCGGTGCCCGGCCTCGAACACGTGGTCGTCGAGGGCACCGAACCCGAGCCCGTCGGCCCGATCGGCTACCGGACGCCCCGACGCTTCGCCCACCAGCAGGCCGCCGCACGGTCGGCCGCACCAGCACCAGCACCCACACCCGCAGCCGCGGGGTCGTTCGACGCCGTGCTGCACGCGGCGCCGACCACCGCCGCTCTCGGCGGCACCGCCGTCGCGACCCCGAAAGCCCGGGCGACCACGGCCCTGGTCGCACCCACCCCGGTGCCGCAGGGTGCTGGCGGGGGCGAGGCGGGCCTCCCGACCGAACTGCTCGACCAGCCCGTGACCGCAGGCGCCGTTCCGGAGCCACGCCGTGCGCTCGGCGCGACCGCCGGTGCGGTGCTCGGTGCCGTCGCCGGGATCGCGACGATCGGTCTGGCGGCCTGGTGGTTCACCGCGCCCGCGACCGTGCACGGCGTCGGCGTGGTGCTCGGGCTGCTCGCGCTGGTGCTCTCGATCGTGACGCTTCGCGACCGGACGGCCACGTGGCAGCGGCCGGTCGCGCTGCTCGGCGCCGTACTCGGTGGCGTCGGTACGGTCGTGCTGCTGTGGGCGGTCGCGGCGGCGCTGCTGCCGCTCGCGGGCGTGACGCTGCCGGACGTCACCGGCACCGGCACGACCCCGACGCTCGCCCCGTAGCTCCGCGAGCGCTCGGACGCCGTCGTCTCGGCAGGACGCCGCATCGACGTCGAGACGCCTCCGAAAGTCGCGGCGTCTCGACGGCTCGGCGGTGTCGAGACAACACGCCGGCGTCTTGCTGCGGACACCAGCCCGAAGACGCCGGCGTCTCGCCGTCGACGCGAGCGCTCAGACGGCGCGGACGACCCCGCGGGACAGGATCGCGTTCGTCAGCGCGTCGATCGGCTCCCGCTGCACCGTCGGGTTCGCGATGAGGACGTAGTCCACCGCCGGCAGGTCCGGCAGCCCGAGCCGCTGCGACACCTTCACCAGGTCGGCCGGGATCAGCGAGTGCGGGAACACCGCGACGCCGATGCCCGCGCGCACCGCGGCGAGCACCCCGTTGACGTCGCGGGTGTTGCAGGTGATCCGCCAGGTGCGGCCGGCGGCCTCGAGGGCGTCGATCGCCATCTGCCGGCTGATGCTCGGCGCCTGGTACGCGATGAGCGGGACGGGTTCGCCGGGTTCCAGGGCGATGCCGTCCTGCGCCATCCACACCATCTGGTCGGTGGCGACCCGGGTGCCCTCGGCGGACTCCCCCGCCGTCTGCTTGATGAACACCAGGTCGAGCTGGCCGGCGTGCACCCGGCGGAGCAGCGGTGACGACTGGTTCACCGTGAGCTCGAGGTTCACCTGCGGGTGCAGCCGTCGGAAGTCCCGCAGGATCCGCGGCAGCTGGGTGATGGCGAGGTCGTCCGCCGCCCCGAACCGCAGCCGCCCGCGGGTGGCCGCGCCGGAGAAGTAGGCATCGGCGGTGGCGTGCGCGGCGAGGATCGTCCGTGCGAACCCGGCCATCGCGTCCCCGTTGTCGGTCAGGGCGACGCCGCGGGTGTCCCGTGCGACGAGGGTGCGCGCCACCGCGGTCTCCAGGCGCCGGACGTGCTGCGACACCGTCGGCTGGCTGATGCCGAGCCGGGTGCCGGCCTGCGTGAAGCTGCCGGTCTCCGCCACGGCCAGGAACGTCTGCAACAGGACCGGATCGAGCACGTCGCGCCTTCCGTCGGTGCGACCTCATTCGACATCGCAATGGAGTGATAGCCACCATAGGGGTATCGAATGGGCCGGCGCCACGTAGTTTCGTTGGGGTACCAGATCCACACCGACGTCCGGAGAACCCCGCACCGTGAGCGCGTCACCGACGACCCTCCCCCCGCCCACCGAACCGCTCCCGATCCAGGCCACGCGACCACCGTGGCGCCACACGCTCATCGCCCTTTCCGTGCCGAACTTCCGGCTGTTCACGGCGACCAACCTGGTGGCGATGACCGCCGGCTGGATGCAGCGCATCGCGCAGGACTGGCTCGTGCTGCAGCTGACCGGGTCGGTCGCGCAGGTCGGCATCACGGTCGCCTGCCAGTTCGCGCCGATGCTGCTGTTCGGGCTGCTCGGCGGCGTCCTGGTCGACCGGTTCTCGAAGCGCGCGCTCATGATGATCACGCAGGGCGCCTTCGCGGTGCTGTCCGCGCTGCTCGCCGTCCTGACGCTCGCCGGCGTCGTCGAGGCGTGGCACATCTGGGTGATCGCGTTCCTGGTCGGCATGGTCACCGTGATCGACAACCCGGCACGGCAGGTGTTCGTCACCGAGATCGTCGGGCACAAGCACCTGCGGAACGCCATCAGCGTGAACTCGTCGGTGTTCCAGCTCGGCGGCATGATCGGTCCGGCGCTGTCCGGGGCCCTGCTCGTCGCGGTCGGCGCGGGGTGGTCGTTCGGCGTGAACGCGATCGCCTGCGTCGCCGTCGTCGTGACGCTCGGGTTCCTGAAGGTCTCCGAACTGCACCGCACACCCCCGGCGCCCCGCGGCAAGGGGCAGCTCGTGGAGGGCCTGCGTTACGCCGTGCACAAGCCGACGATCATCGTGCCGGTGATCCTCGTCGCGTTCTTCTCGGTGTTCGCGCTGACGATGCCCGTGCTGTTGTCCGCCTTCGCGTCACAGGTGTACGACGTCGGCGCCGGCGGCTACGGGGTGTTCAACTCCGCCGTGGCGATCGGTGCCCTGGTCGGTGCGCTGCTCTCCACCCGCAGGGCCGTCGTCCGACTCCGCACCATCGTCGGCGGGGTGTTCTGGACGGGCGTGCTGCTCGTCGTCTCGGGGTCGATCCCGGCGATCGCACCGTTCACCGTCGCGCTGGTTGCTGTCGGGATGTCGCAGCTGCTGTTCCAGACCGCGTCGAACTCGCTCGTGCAGCTGTCGTCGAACGTGGCGATCCGCGGGCGGGTGATGTCGCTCTACGTCCTCGTGCTGCTCGGTGGGCAGGCGATCGGCGGGCCGCTGATGGGCCAGATCGTCGACCGCTTCGGTGCGCACGTGGGGATGATGGTCGCCGGAGGCGTGCCTGCTGCGGCCGCCGCCGTGATCGCGCTCGTGCTCGCCCGCCGGGGCGGCCTGCACCTGGCGGTTCGGATGCGCCACCACCTACCGGTGCCGGCGATCGTCGCGCACTGACGCGGGCCCTGGCGGTGACCGCCCGCCGGCCTGGAGGCCCGTGACGGCCCCGCCCCGTGCCTCCCGTCCGCCCGTCGGTCGCGCCGGGCGTTACGCAAGACACCGGTGTTCACGCTCGACGCCGCGGGATCCCGCGGTGTGTTGCGTGAACACCGGTGTCTTGCGAGGGGCAGCGCCTCAGTAGGCGACGCCGAAACGCGTCTGGTGGTGCGCCGGAGTGACGATCTCGTCGACGAACGCGATGGCGTAGTCGGCGCCGGAGATGTCCGAGTTGCCCTCGGCGTCGGCGAGCAGGACCTCGTCCGAGGCGCGGTAGGTGCCGCGACGCTCGCCCGGGTTGTAGCCGCCGAAGGCCGCGGCGGGGCTCACGTAGAACCAGTCGACCTCGGTGTCCGACGCACGGAGGGCGTCGAGGATCTGCGCGTGGCTCTTCGCCTCGCCCTTGAAGGCGTCCGGGAAGCCGTCGGTGTCGAAGAGGCGGGGGCCGTCCTCGGACACGCGCATCGAGCCGGCACCGCCGACGATGCCGAGCCGCGCACCGGCTGCAGCGGCGGCTTCGACGAAGTGCTGGAACTTGTCCTTCAGCTCGCTGCCGTCGGCCTGCACGGCGTGGAGCGAGACGATGACGACGTCGGCACCCTTGGTGACCTCGGACACGAAGTCGGCGTCGAACGCGTCACCCTGCGCCAGGGTGAGGCCCTCGGCCGGCTCGAGCTTGCTCGTGTCGCGGGCGACCGTGGTGACGGTGATGCCGCGGGAGAGTGCCTCGTGGGTGATGGCGGAGCCGGCGTAGCCGGTGCCTCCGAAGACGACGATGTTGGTCATGGTGTTCCCTTCGTGGACGTGCTGGGCGTCGGTGACGTTGACAGTCACCGTACAAGAGTTACTCTCTTTGAGTAAGTAGGCACCTGGCGGTGCGTGACGGAGGACACCATGTCAGCACTCGAGTACAGCCCCTACGCGGCGGACTGCCCCAGCCGGCAGCTGCTCGACCGCATCGGCGACCGGTGGAGCGTGCTGACGATCGGCGCCCTCGCCGACGGTCCCGCACGGTACTCGGCGGTGGCGGCCCGCGTGCAGGGGGTCTCGCAGAAGATGCTCACCCAGACGCTGCGGGCCCTCGAGCGCGACGGCATGGTGACGCGGACGGTGTTCCCCGAGATCCCGCCGCACGTGGAGTACGAACTGACCGACCTCGGGCGATCGCTGCGCACGGTGCTCGTGCCCCTGGAGGACTGGGCCACCTCGCACATGCCCGACGTCGCCGAGGCGCGCGAGGGGTACGACGCGCGCTGAGCACCCCGCGCGCCCTGCGCTCCGGCGCACTCGGAATCCCCGACGGTGACGAGTGGTTGCCTGGGGACATGCGATCGATCGTCTACACGAAGCCCGGTGCCAGCAGCGTCCTCGAACTCGTCGAGCGGGAGATCCCGGAGCCCGGGGCCGGTGAGGTCCGCGTCCGCGTCGTCGTCTCCGGCGTCAACCCGACCGACTGGAAGGCACGCGCTGGCGGGACCTACGGCGACGGACTGCCGTTCCCCGAGATCACGCCGAACCAGGACGGCGCAGGTGTCGTCGACGCCGTCGGCCCCGGAGTCGACGGGCTGACCGTCGGTGACCGCGTCTGGCTGTTCATGGCGGCGGCGTCACGGCCGACCGGCACGGCACAGGAGTACACGGTCGTGCCCGAGTCACGCGTGGTCCCGCTGCCCGACGGTGTCTCGTTCGACGTCGGCGCCTCGCTCGGCGTCCCCGCGATGACGGCGCACCGAGCGCTCACCACCCACGAGGACGGCCCCGCACGCCTGGGGCCCGGAGCCCTCGACGGCTTCACCGTGCTCGTCGCCGGTGGTGCCGGTGCCGTGGGGCACGCCGCGATCCAGCTCGCCCGCTGGGCCGGAGCGACCGTCATCACGACGATCAGCTCGGACGCGAAGGCAGCCCTTGCCACGGCAGCCGGCGCCCACCACGTCGTGAACTACCGCGAGGAGGACGCCGCCGAGCGCATCCGGGCGATCGCGCCGGACGGTGTCGACATCGTCGTCGAGGTGTCGATCCCGCAGAACGCCGCACTGGTCGTCGACGTGCTGGCGAACCACGGTGTCGTGTCGATCTACGCGAACAACGGCGGCGACGAGGCGAGCCTGCCGATCCGCCCGAACATGAGCGTGAACGCCCGCTACCAGTTCCTGCTGCTCTACACGATCGGCGACGAGGCGCTGTCGGCGGCGGCCGAGGACGTCACCGAGGCGCTGCACGACGGTGTGCTGCCGGTCGGCGAGGACGCCGGGCTCCCGCTCACCCGCTTCGCGCTCGAGCAGACCGCCCAGGCGCACGACGCGGTCGAGCAGGACACGGTCGGCAAGGTGCTCATCGACGTGACCGAGGCGCCGTAGCTGCGACACCAGGTCCGGCTCGGGCTCGGGCTCGGGCTCCGGCTCCGGCTAAAACGAACGGCTCCCACGCACGCGTGGGAGCCGTTCGTCGTGGACGATGCGGGAGGGGTCAGCGACCCAGACGCGCGGCGATGGCTGCGGTGACCCGGAGCCGGGCTGCAACGCGCTCGCGTTCGATGTTGGCGGCGATGACGTCGAGGTCTTCGTAGTCGGCGTCGGTGGTGGTGTCGTTCCAGTTCGGCGAGGAGATCCGGGCACGCCCGAACGACGGCGGAGCAGGGTTCACGGTCGTCATGGGGGCATCGTACGTCGAGCGTCCGACAGAGCGTGTGAGCATCACGGGCCTTTCCTTGGATTGCGGTCGCGCTCGGGGAACGAGTAGGTCAGCGAGAACGCGACGGCCATGAACGACGCCATCATCGCGATGTTCTTGGCGTCGAGTTCGGTGAAGGCGTCGGGGACCGGGGAGTCGACGGTGAGCATGCCGAACGAGTACTGGTCGGACCGGATCACCACCGAGACGTACGAGGTGTACCGCGGCTCGAAGCCCGGCAGGTCCTGGTCGACGTCCACGTCGGCCGAGCGGTCACCGACGATCCGGGGTGATCCCCCGACCAGCACCCACTCGAGGTTGCGGTCGCCGTAGGGCGTGCCCGCTCGGAAGACCCCGGCGGTGTCGCCGGCCCCGCCGTGACCGATCGGCTCGAGGGCACGCAGATCGGTGGACAGCTGGTACACGTTCGCGCGGACGTCGGGCACCTTCGGCAGCAGGTAGAACGCCAGGGCCACGGCGACGCGATCGGCGACGACCGAGAGCTCGCCGTGGCGATCGGACCGGGGCAGCTCGGTGAACCGGACGAGCCGGGTGGCGATCTGGCCGAACGCGTACCGGACCGCCGTCGACTGCTCGAGCTCCGCCGCGGTGGCGTTGTCCTCGGCCACCGACCGAGCGGCGTCGCTGCGCCGGGTCCGGACCACCTGCACGGTCACGGCGCCGACGAGCACGACGAGCCCGAACGCGACGAGCGACAGCCGGACCGCCGGCGTGACGAACAGGTTCGGCAGCTGGAACGCCGCGGTGGGCGCAGCGGCCACCACGATCGGCCACACGACCGTGCCGACCCGTCCTGAACGCTGTTGCCCCATGACCACGACGCTAGGTCACGCCACCGACGCGGACGGAGTTGTCCACAGGCGGGTTCTCCACAGGATCCATCGGCCTCCACCGGCCCGTCGCACGCAGCTGGTAAGCAGGACCCATGACCGACGTCAGCACGCCCGTTCCCGGATCCAGAGCCCTCGTCCTCGGTGGCGGAGGTGTCGCCGGCATCGCGTGGGAAGTCGGCGTCCTCGTCGCCCTGCAGGAAGCCGGCGTCGACCTCGACGCCGCCGACCTCGTCGTCGGCACCAGCGCCGGCAGCGTCGTCGGCGCGTTCGTCCGGAACGGTGCCGTCCAGCAGGCCTACGACCAGCAGCACACCCCGGCGCCGACCACCTACGAAGAGCCGGCCCCCATCGACGTCGAGGCCGTGCAGCAGCACATCGGCGCAGCACTGCAGGGTGCGACCGGCGAGCAGGACGCCCGGGCTCGACTCGGTCAGGCCGCTCAGCAGGTCGTCGGTGGTCAGAGCGACGACGAGCGGACAGCGACCTTCGGCGAGACGCTCCCGTCCACCGAGTGGCCGGAGAAGCCGCTCGCCGTCACCGCGGTCGACGCCACCGACGGCACCTTCCGCCTGCTGACGGCAGCCGACGGCGTGCCGCTCCCCCGTGCGGTCGCGGCCAGCTGCTCGGTGCCCTTCGTCTGGACCCCGGTCACCATCGACGGCCGCCCGTACGTCGACGGTGGTGTCCGCTCGGGCACCAACGCCGACGCCGCCGCCGGGTACGAGCGCGTGCTCGTCATCGCCTGCGGCCCCGAGGGCCCGTCCCCGTGCGGGCCGTGGCTCGACGTCGCCGTCGAGGCCCTGCGCGCCGGTGGTTCGTCGGTCGAGGTCGTGGTGGCGGACAGCGCCTCCCAGCAGGCCTTCGGCACGAACTCGCTCTCGCTCGCCACCCAGGCACCGTCGGCCGAGGCCGGCCACGCCCAGGGCACCGCGGTCGCCGAGCAGGTCGCCGCCTTCTGGGCCGAGGACCTGGCGAGCGTGCACGCATGAGCACCCCGTTCTCCGACCTCGACCAGTACGTCGCGCTCCCCCGTGTCGACGGCATCGACATCAGCCCCGACGGCACCCGCGTCGCCCTGACGGTCAGCGCCCTCGACCCGGACGGCACCGGGTACCGCCGGTCGATCTGGCAGGTACCAGCAGCCCCGGCGGAGGACACGGACGACGCCGGCACACCCGCCGCACGCCCGGCCCGCCTCACGCGCTCCGCCAAGGGCGAGGGCGGCATCGCCTTCACCCGCACCGGCGACCTGCTCTTCGTCTCCGCCCGGCCCGACGCCGACGCCACCGACCTCGAGACAGCCCAGCTCTGGGTGCTGCCCGCGAACGGTGGCGAGGCCCGTCCGCTCACCCGCCTGGCCGGAGGCGTCGGTGGGGTCCTGGCCACCGCGGCCTCGTCGGACGTCGTGGCGCTGACCGCCGACCTGCTGCCGGGGGCCGGCTCCGACCCCGCGACCGTGCTCGAGGCCGACGCGGAGCTCCGGAAGAGCCGGAAGGACAAGCAGGTCCGCGCGATCCTGCACGAGACCTACCCGGTCCGGTACTGGGACCACGACCTCGGGCCGGCCCAGACGCACGTGCTGACGCTCGACACGGCCGACAGCGACACCGGCAGCGACGCCGTCGGCGCCAGCGCCGAGCCCGTCCAGCCCGTCGACCGCACACCGGCCCCCGGCCGCTCGCTCGACCACGTCGGCGGGGCGCTCACGCCCGACGGTGCGGTCCTGCTGGCCTCCGTCGGCGTCCGGGAGGCCCGTGGGGACCGCTCGACGCTCGTCACCATCGACCTGTCCAGCGGCCACCGCACGGTGCTGTTCGACGACGTCGACGTCGACCACGAGATGCCGGCGCTCAGCCACGACGGCCGGACGATCGCCTGGGTCCGCACCGTCCGCTCCACCCCGGCCGGCGCGAACCAGCAGGAGGTCTGGGTCGCCGGCATCGACGGCTCCGACGCCCGCCGCGTCGCGACCGACTGGGACCGCTGGCCGAGCGAGCTCGTGTTCGAACACGGCGACCGCGCGCTCCTGGCGGTCGCCGACCAGGACGGCCGCGCGCCGGTCTTCCGCATCCCCCTCGACGGCGGCGCCGTCGAGCAGCTGACGCACGACGACTGGGCGTACTCGAGCCTGCGCGTGGCGGCGGCGACGGGCGTGGTCGTGGCGCTCCGGGCCTCCTGGGCGGCCCCGCTGCACCCGGTGCGCATCGCGACGGACGGCACGGTGACCCCGTTGGCGGCTCCGGCGCCCCTGCCGGACGTGCCCGCCCACCTGGAAGAGGTCGAGACGACCGCGGCCGACGGCGCCCGCGTGCGCGGCTGGCTGGTCGTGCCCGAGGGCGACGGGCCGCACCCGCTCGTCCTGTGGATCCACGGCGGACCGCTCAACTCGTGGAACCAGTGGTCCTGGCGTTGGAACCCGATGCTGCTCGCAGCCCGGGGCTACGCCGTGCTCCTGCCGGACCCCGCGCTGTCCACCGGTTACGGACTCGACTTCGTGAACCGCGGCTGGAACGCCTGGGGGCAGGCGCCGTACACCGACCTGATGGCGATCACCGACGTGGCCGAGGCTCGGGCGGACATCGACGCGACCCGCACCGCCGCGATGGGCGGGTCGTTCGGCGGGTACATGGCGAACTGGGTCGCCGGGCACACCGACCGGTTCCGCGCGATCGTCACCCACGCGAGCCTGTGGGCGCTCGACCAGTTCAACGGCACGACGGACTCGTCGCAGTACTGGTCGTCGATCTTCGACGCCGACGGGATCGCGGCGAACGACCCGCACCGGTTCGTGGGTGACATCACGTCACCGATGCTCGTCATCCACGGCGACAAGGACTACCGGGTGCCGATCGGTGAGGGGCTGCGACTCTGGTCCGAACTCGCGGAGCACCACGCGGCACCGGACGGCACGATGCCGCACCGGTTCCTGTACTTCCCGGACGAGAACCACTGGGTGCTCGCCCCGCAGCACGCCGTGGTCTGGTACGAGACGGTGTTCGCGTTCCTCGGGCAGCACGTGCTCGACCAGGAGTGGGAGCGGCCGGCGCTGCTCGGGTAGCGCACCCGTCCGGCGAACCGGGGCGAGCCGGGCGGGCCGGGTGGGCCGCTAGACGAACGCGGCCTGCCCGGTGATCGCCCGTCCGACGATCAGGGTGTTGACCTCACGCGTGCCCTCGTACGAGTAGATCGCCTCGGCGTCGGCGAAGAACCGGGCCACGCCCTTGTCGAGCACGATGCCGTTGCCGCCCTGCACTTCGCGGCACCAGGCGACGGTCTCCCGCATCTTCGCGGTGGCGAACGCCTTGGCCATCGCCGAGTGCTCGTCGCCACCGACCCCGGCGTCCTGCATGGCCGAGGCCTGCGTGCACAGTGCGATCGAGGCCGTGATGTTCGACAGCGACTTGACGAGCAGGTCCTGCACGAGCTGGTGGGCGGCGATCGGCTTGCCGAACTGGATCCGCTCGCGGGCGTAGGCCAGCGCGGCCTCGTACGCCCCGACCGCGATGCCGACGGCCTGCCAGGCGACCTCGGTGCGGGTCAGTCGGAGCACCTCGGCGGTCGAGCGGAACGACGTCGCGTTCTGCAGCCGACGCGACTCGGGCACCCGGACGTCCTGCATGACGATGTCGGCGTTCTGCACGCCGCGCAGCGCGATCTTGTCCTCGATCTTCGTCGCGGTGAAGCCCGCGGTGTCGGTGGTGACGAGGAAGCCCTTGACCTGACCGTCGGCGACGTCCTTCGCCCAGATCACGACGACGTCGGCGAAGGTGGCGTTGCCGATCCAGCGCTTCTCGCCGTCGAGCACCCACTCGTCGCCCTCGCGCCGGGCGGTGGTGCGCAGGCCCTTCGCGGAGTCGCTGCCCGAGTACGGTTCGGTGAGCCCGAACGCCCCGACGATCTCACCCGTGGCCATCCGCGGGAGCCACTCGCGCTGCTGTTCGTCGCTGCCGGCGACCGCGATCGAGTTCATCGCCAGGCCGGACTGCACGCCGATGAAGGTGGCGACGCTCGCGTCCACGCGTCCGAGTTCGAGGGCCGCCCAGCCGCGGTACACGGCCGAGTTCTCGAACTGCCGCACGAGCGGGACGCCGGGCCCGTACATGCCGAGCTCGGCGAGCGGCGCGATCACCTGCATCGGGAACTCGGCACGCGCCCAGTACTCGTCGGCGATGGGCGCGACCTCGCGCTCGAGGTACTGCCGGAGCTGCCCCAGCGACGCGCGCTCCTGCTCGGTGAGCTGTTGCTGGAAGCCGTAGAAGTCCGATTCGAGCAAGGGCGTCGCGGGCATCGTCGTTGACATGGGAACCACGATGCATCATTCTCGAAAACGTTGCAAGAGAGGATCGCGTGTACACATCAGACTCTGCGCTGCGCGCCTTCCGGGAGGCCCGTCACACCTTCATCGCCGGGTCACGGATCGACATGGGGGCGTTGGCTGCCGTACTCGGCGTCGACCGCACGTCGCTGTTCCGGTGGGTCGGCAACCGTGACCGGTTGCTGTCCGAGATCCTGTGGTCCCTCGCAGTCCCGACCATCGACGGAGCCACCCACGCCGCCGACGAGATCGGGGCGACCGGAGCTGCCAGGCTCGTCGTCGTGCTCGACCGGTTCACCGCCGACCTGATCGACGCCCCGTACTTCCGGGCGTTCCTGACGCGCGAACCCGCTCGGGCGATGCGTCTGCTCACCACCTCGGACAGTGACGTGCAGAGCCGCTTCGTCGCCCGGGTGACCGCTCTCATCGAGCAGCAGGAGTCGTCCGGTACGTTCGATCCGGCACCGTTGTCGGCTGAGGAGCTCGCACGGCTGCTCGTCCGGATCTCCGAGTCGTTCACCTACGCCGAGTTCATCTCCGGTGAGACCCCTGATCCCGACCGGGCCCGTGCGGCGTTCGAGTACGTCCTGCGGCCCGACGCGGTGCACGCCACACCCGCACCACCGATCGGAGACCGATGACCATCGACGAGTACCCGTTCCGCCGCTCCTACCCCACCCGGTGGAACGACAACGACATGTTCGGGCACGTCAACAACACGATCTACTACTCGGCGATGGACAACGCGTCGACGTACTGGTTCCGCGAGGCCGCCGGGCTCGACCCGTTCTCGTCGGAGTGGATCGCCGTGCTGGTGTCGTCGAGCTGCCGGTTCGTCGAGTCCGCCGTCTGGCCGGACGTCATCGAGGTCGGGATGCGCTCGAAGCACCTCGGCACCACGAGCCTGTCGTGGGAGTTCGGCCTGTTCCGGCAGTCCGACGGCGCCCTGCTCGCCACGGGTGAGTTCGTGCACGTCATCATCGACCGCGAGGGCGCCCGCCGACCGATCCCGCTGCCCGCCGAGCTCCGCGAGCTCGTGACCGGCTCGATGGTCGCGCAGCAGCCCGCCGTCGCCGACTGACGACCTCAGCCCTTGAGGGCTGCGAGCTCGAGGTTGATGTCGTCAGGGTCCTGCACGGACAGGATCACCATGCCGGCGTCGCCGAGGTCGGTGACCTCGCCGTGCTCGACACCCGCGGCATCGAGTCGGGCGGCCGCTTCGTGCAGCTCGTCGACCGAACCCACGACGAAGCTCACGTGGTCGAGGCCGACGGTGTCCGGATTGAACGTCTGCCCCGCGGGAGCGACCGGACGGAGTCCGAACACCTGGTCACCGAGCCGGAACACCGATCCGCCGTAGAAACGCTCGCGGTCCTCGCGGACACCCGGCTCGTCGACCTGGTCGCTGAAGTCGATCGCCGGATCCGTGCCGAGCAGCAGCTGGTAGAAGGCCTTGCTCCGGTGGATGTCGGTCACGGTGACACGGACGTGGGCCAGGGCGGTCGGGCGTGCGAACGGCTCGGTCATGGTGGAGCTCCTCAGGGGTTGCGCGCCGTGGTTGCGACGCGCACCCGAGGCAACGCTCGGTCCCTCCGAAGCACCCGAGGCGGTGCGGCGACCGGACAGCCCCGTGCACGGCGTTCCGCACGCCGCACAACCGAAGTGCCCCCGAACCAGGCGATCGCGCGGTTCGGGGGCACTTCGGTTGTGCAAGCGGCGCTGGACCCGAACGCCAGCGCCGCGGTCCGGGGTCAGATCAGGTCGTCGGTCAGGTGGTTCGGCGTGCCGAAGCGGTGCGCCGTGATGGACACCGCCTGCTCGCGGACGAAGGGCAGGATCTCGAGCCGCCCGGCCTCGGTCACGGGGCCGCCGTAGACCGCGACGTCCGGACGACCACCGACGGCCGAGTACAGCGCCGAGGTGTCGCCGCCGATGAGCCGCACCCGCGTCGACGGACCCGAGGCGACCGAGCTCGCGAAGGCCTCGTCGGACACCGTCTGCGACAGCGAGCGGACGATCGGCAGCGAACGGATCGCCGAGGCGACGGACGACGGCAGCGTCGCGGCCGTGGAGACCTCGATCGTCGTGCCGGCACGGAGCGCTGCGGCGACGACGCGGACGAGCTCGATCACGGAGGCGTCAGCGTCCGTGTCCGAGTCGGCGACCGCGGCCAGCCGCACCTGCACCGCCGGGAACGGCAGGTACCGGGCGATGTTCCGCTCGGCGGAGAGCGCCGAGACGTCGGTCGCGGTGCCGAACAGCGTCGACCACGCCTGCTCGTCGGACGCGAGCGCACGGTCGAGCATCGGCGACGCGACCTCGGCAGCCCGGGCGAACGCCGAGACCGGATCCGACACGGCGACACCGGACGCAGCGGTCGCCGGTGCGGGCGTCCACGACCCGAGCCCGAGCAGGTAGTTCAGCCCACCGGCCTTCGTGCCGGCGCCCACGGCCGACTTCTTCCACCCGCCGAACGGCTGGCGGCGGACGATGGCGCCCGTGATGCCGCGGTTGACGTAGAGGTTGCCCGCCTGGATCCGCGACAGCCACGTGCCGATCTCGGCCGGGTCGAGCGAGTGCAGGCCCGAGGTCAGGCCGTAGTCGACCTCGTTCACGATGTCGATCGCCTCGTCGAGCGAGTCCGCGGTCATCATGCCGAGGATCGGGCCGAAGTACTCGGTGCGGTGGAACTCCGAGCCGCGGCGGACGCCCTGTCGGACACCCGGGCTCCAGAGCTTGCCGGTCTCGTCGAGCTGCTTCGGCTCGACGGCCCAGGACTCCCCCGCGCCGAGCTTCGTCAGGCCGTCGAGCAGCTTGCCCGAGGCCGGCTCGATGACGGGACCCATCTGCGTCGCGGCGTCGGTCGGGTACCCCACCGTGAGCGAGGCCACCGCGTCGAGCAGCTGGTTCCGGAAGCGCTTCGACTTCGCGACCGAGCCGACCATGACGACGAGGGACGCGGCCGAGCACTTCTGGCCGGCGTGCCCGAACGCTGACGCGACGACGTCCTTCACGGCGAGGTCGAGGTCGGACGACGGCGTGACGATCACGGCGTTCTTGCCCGAGGTCTCGGCGAGCAGCGGCAGGTCGGGGCGGAACGAGCGGAACAGCTCGGCCGTCTCGTACGCGCCGGTGAGGATGACCTGGTCGACCATCGGGGACGCGATGAGCTGCTGTCCGAGGTCGCTCTCGGACACCTGCAGGAACGCGAGCACGTCGGCCGGGGCCCCGTGGGCGTCGAGCGCGGTCTCGATGATCGAGGCGAGCACGGCGCCGGAGCGCTCGGCGGGCGGCGCGGGCTTCAGCACGACGGCGGACCCGGCCGCCAGCGCGGCGAGGGTCGATCCGGCGGGGATCGCGACGGGGAAGTTCCACGGCGGCGCGACCAGGGTCAGCGCCGCGGGGGTGAAGGTCGCACCGTCGACGTCGTCGAGCGAGGACGCCAGGGTGCCGTAGAAGTGCGCGAAGTCGATCGCCTCGGACACCTCGGGGTCGGCCTGGTCGATGGTCTTGCCGGTCTCCGACGCCATGACCTCGATGAGGGCAGCGCGGTTCGCCTCGAGTGCGTCACCGACGGCGTGCAGCACGGCGCCACGCGCACCACCGGACCAGGCCCCCCAGACCGCACCGGCGGCCTTGGCGCGGCCGAGCGCGGAGTCGAGCGCCGTGGCGGAGTCGACCCGGGCCTCCTGGACGGCGCGGACGCCGAGCGTCGACGAGGCGACCCGTGCGGTGATGGCGTCGCCCCAGGCGCGGACGGCGCCGACCGAGGGGTCGCTGTCCGGGGTGTTCTCGAAGTGGCCGGGGCCGGGGCGGCCGACGGCGGCGTAGCGGTCGGCGACACGGTGGGACGCCGGCGCTTCGAGGCCCTCGGGCGTCGCGAGCGGCACCAGGGAGGCGCGGAAGCGCTCCTCTTCGCGGGCGAACAGCGGCGGCGAGGACACCAGCGAGAAGACCGCCGACATGAAGTTGTCCTGCGACGCACCCTCTTCGAGACGGCGGATCAGGTAGGCGATCGCGACGTCGAACTCGCCCGGGTGCACGACCGGCGTGTAGAGCAGGAGCGAACCGACGGTGTTCTTCACGGCCGATGCCTGGCCCTGCGCCATGCCGAGCAGCATCTCGAACTCGATGCCGTCCCGCACGCCGCGCTCACCGGCGAGCAGCCAGGCGTGCGCGACGTCGAACAGGTTGTGCCCGGCGACACCGACGCGGACGTTCTCGACGCGCGATGGGGTGAGCGCCCAGTCGAGCACGCGCTTGTAGTTGGTGTCCGAGTCCTGCTTGGTGTGCCAGGTGGCGAGCGGCCAACCGTGGACCGAGGCCTCGACCTGCTCCATCGGCAGGTTCGCGCCCTTGACCAGACGGACCTTGATGCCGGCGCCACCACGAGCGCGGCGGGCTGCGGACCACTCCTGCAGCTCCTGCATCGCGGCGAGCGCGTCGGGCAGGTACGCCTGCAGCACGATGCCGGCTTCGAGGCCGAGGAACTCGGGCTCGTCGAGGAGCTTCGTGAAGACCGCGATGGTGAGGTCGAGGTCCTTGTACTCCTCCATGTCGAGGTTGATGAACTTGGCCGGGGTGACGGCTGCGGCACGCTGGAAGAGCGGTCGCAGCTGCTCGACGATGTCGTCCACCGCGTGGCCGAACGCCCACGGCGAGTGCGGGTGCACGGTCGAGGACACCTTGATGGAGACGTAGTCGACGTCGTCGCGGGCCAGGAGCTTGTGCGTGCCCTCGAGTCGGCGGGCGGCTTCGCGCTCGCCCAGGACGGCCTCGCCGAGCAGGTTGACGTTGAGGCGGACGCCGTCGCGCTTGATGCCGGCGATGGCCGGGCCGAGCTTGGAGTCGGTGGCGTCGACGATCAGGTGGCCGACCATGTTGCGGAGAACCCGTCGGGCGATGGGCACGACGACGTTCGGCAGCATCGGGGCCATGCCGCCGCCGAGCCGGACGAGTCCGCGGAGCGCGGCGGGCAGGAATCCCGGGGCATCGGGGGCGATCTGCCGGAGCTTGCGTGCGGCGACGGCGAGGTCTTCCGGTCGCACGACCCCGTCGACGAACCCGACGGCGAAGTCGAGTCCGGCGGGGTCGGCGAGCACGCCGGCGAGCTGCTTCGCGGAGCCGTCGACCGGGTAGGACTCGGCCTCGGCCAGCCACTGTCGGACGAGCGCGACGGACTGGTCCGCCAGGGCGTCGTGGTCGATGGCGGAGTCCTCGTGCAGCGTCGTCATGGGTTCAGTGTGGAGGTCCGGGATGCGGTAGCGGAAGTGAGCGTTCCTGATGGATACCGTTCAGTTCCGCTACCGTTCCGGTCCTGATCCGGCTAGCGTCGGACCATGCTCGACGTCCGCCGTCTCGTGCTCCTCCGTGAGCTGTCCATCCGCGGCACGATCGCGGCCGTCGCCGAGGCCGTGAACTTCACCCCGTCGGCGGTCTCGCAGCAGCTGAGCGCCCTGGAGCGGGAGGCCGGCGTGCAGCTCCTCCGCAAGGCCGGGCGTCGGCTCCAGCTCACCCCGCAGGCCGAGGTGCTGGTGGCCGCGGCGGGCCAGGTGCTCGACGTCCTCGAGCACGCGCAGTCACAGGTGGAGGAGACCCTGTCGTCCGTGCAGGGGCGTGTGCGGGTCGCGGTGTTCCAGTCCGCGGCCCTCGCCCTGATGCCGAGCGCCCTGCACGAGATGGCCACGGAACACCCCGACGTCCGGGTCGAGATGGTCCAGCGGGAACCGGAGACCGCACTGAACGAGACGTGGGCTCGTGACTTCGACATGGTCATCGCCGAGCAGTACCCGGCCCACGCCGCTCCGCACCTGCCCGGGCTCGACCGCTCCGACCTGACGACCGACGCCGTCCGGCTCGCCCTGCCCCCGCTCGACACGGCCCTGCGCCCGGTGTCGTCGCTCGAGGACGCCCGCACCATGCCCTGGGTGATGGAACCCCGCGGCACCGCGTCGCGGCACTTCGCCGAGCAGGTCTGTCGGCGCTGGGGCTTCGAGCCCGACGTCCGGTACGAGACCGCCGATCTGCAGACGCAGATCCGCCTGGTCGAGTCGGGGAACGCGGTGAGCCTGATGCCGGACCTGATGTGGACCGGTCGGACGACGACCTGTCGACTGCTCGAGTTGCCGGAGGGGCCCCGACGCACGATCTTCACCGTGGTGCGGTCCGCGGGGTCGTCGTCCCCGGCGGTCCGCGCACTCCGTGACGCGCTCGAGCGCGCGGCGGCGGCCGTCGGCGACTGATCCGCCGGCGCGCACGTCATCCAGCGCACTCCAGCCGACGCGCATGCCAGCCAGCGCGCACGCCAGCCACCGCGCACGCGAGACGGCACCGTGACCGGATCGAGACCTGTGCATCCGTCAGGATCTCGTCGACGCAGACATCTCCTGGATGAGGGCACCTCCCGGTGCCCAGACCGGCATCCGAGGGGGATCCCATGAACCAGCCCTGCACCTCCACCACACGACGGGTCGCTGCCATCGGCGCAGCCGTCGCCATCGTCACCGCGTCGTCGGCGTTCGGCATCGGCGCCGCGACCGCCGTCGCGGCCGAGCCCACGACTGCCACGAGCACGGCGATACCCGGTACGCCCGCCACGCCCGTCACGACGGTCGACACCGACGAGCAGCCGGGAGGCCCGTCAACCGACCCGACGCCGACTGCGGTCCCGGAAACGGCGACACCAGAGCCCACTGCACCCGCCGCACCGGCGACACCTGCGGCACCCGCGGCACCCGCGGCACCCGCCGCCGACGACGGCAGCGACCTCGCCTTCACGGAACCGTCCACCGCCGAGGACCCGATCGAGCTCACCGCCACCAGCGGCACGCCCTTCACACGCACCTTCGAGACCACCGGCGGCGACGGCACCGTCGGCTACGCCATCCAGGACGCCCCGTCCTCCGACTACTGGGTCAACGTCGACTCCGGTGTCCTGAGCGGTGACCCGAAGGAGGCCGGGACCTTCCGGTTCCAGGTCGTCGCCCTGAGCGGCTCGACCGAGATCACGCAGTACGTCGAGCTGACGGTCGCACCCGGCGACCCCGTGGGCGTGACGTTCGGCGTCGCCACCCCCGACTACAACGGGCTGTGGCAGGTCGAGACCGACGGCACGATCTGGGAACAGGCCGCCGGTCAGGGCCGCGTCCGCATCGTGCCGAGCATCCCCGTCGCCGAGGACACGCCGCTCACGCTCGCCGGGCTCGCGGTCGACGCGTACGGCAACCGGACCACGCCGGGTCCGGACTACCCCCGGTCGACCGTCACGAGCACGGACGACTCCGACTCGGCGGTGTGGAACGACGGGGACTCCTCGAACACCGTGACCTTCGGTGGCACCGGCACCCGGACCGTGACGGTCTCCGAAGGGGGCGTCTCCACGTCCTTCGAGGTCGTGGTCGGCGCCGAGGACACCGACGAGCCCGCCGCCCCGGACACCATCACGTTTACCGAGCCCTCGACGCCCGAGTCCCCCATCCGCATCGAGACCACCGCGGGCGAGCAGATCGAGCGCACCTTCACCGCGACGGGGTCGTCAACGGAGCTGCACTACGTCCTGCTGACCGGCCCGACGGCGTTCCCCGTCCCGGGCAACGAACACCCGATCGCACCGCTCGGCCTCGCCGTCGGTGACACGAGCGGGGTCCTGAGCGGCGCCCCGACGGTGGCTGGCGAGTACGACTTCCAGGTCATGGCGATGAACGGGTCCCGCGCTGCCACCCAGTACGTCCACCTGTCCATCCGTCCCGCCGCGACGGAGGAACTCAGCCTGCTCGTCGGCACGATCGGGTCGCCGAAGGGGTGGCTCCGCGACGCCGAGGGCCTGCGCGAGATCTTCGCGGAGAGCCCGAAGTCGATCCCGGTCGACGCCGTCCCGGTGGCCCAGGGGGCGACGATGGTCGTCCGGGTGACGGCGCTCGACGCGTTCGGGAACAGCACGAAGGAGTCCGACGGCGCGCAGCCCGTCGTGACGAGCAGCGTGGCCAGCGACGAAGTGACGCTGCCGTACGGCGAGTGGGAGCCCCGCGTCGGGTTCCCGCACGCCTCGCCGCACACCATCACGGTCGCCCTCGGTGACGTCTCGACCACGTTCGACGTGGACGTGCGGCCGTCGGTCGCGACCGTCGGCGACACGACCCCGACGGCCGGCGGCGGTGGGCACCTCGCCTACACGGGCGCTGACGCCTCCGGGCCGCTCGCGTGGGCGCTGGGCCTGCTCGCCGCCGGCGGCGGTCTGCTGGTCCACCGGCTGCGTCGCCGTCGCGCCTGAGACGCGGCCCCGGACGGACGGGAGGCGCGGTGCGGGCCCGCACCGCGCCTCCCGTCCGTCCTTCCGCGCCCACAGGGCACGCCGCGCGTGCGGGGGTCCGGCGGTTTCCCGCACGCACCCCCAACCCGGGTCACATTCCGGTGAATCGTCACAGCCCGGCAACGTCATCCCGCTACGATCCGAGAACGCCGACATTCTCGGCAAATTCACATGATCTGGGCGATGAGCCCGGACCGAATCCCTGGGGGATCCCGTGCACCGCAGCACCTCCACTGTCCGTCGCGCCTGCGCCGTCGGCACCACCGTCGCCCTGGTCGGCCTGACCACCGGCCTCGGCATCATGACCGCGACGGCCGCCAACGCCGAGACGCTCGACACGACGCAGCCGATCGTGGCCGCCGAGACGCCCGCTCCGGTCGTCTCCGACGAGACGCCCACGCCGACGGACCCGCCCGTCGAGACCGCGCCCGAGACCCCGGCTCCGGTCGAGGAAGCCCCGGCGCCCACCCCCGAGGCCACCGAGCCCGCCGCGCCGGAGACCACCGCGCCGGCCGCCACCGAGGCTCCGAAGCCGACCGAGACCCCGAAGCCGGACGTCACGACCAAGGCTGCCGACGCCACCGTCACCATCGAGGGCACGGCCAAGGTCGGCACCCGACTCGTCGCCGTCGTCACCGGCTTCGACGACGAGGCGGGGTACAAGTACTCCTGGACCGACCAGGACGGCAACGTCCTGTCGAAGGCCGCGAGCTACGTCGTCGACCCGACCGACGTCCGCAAGACCATCACGGTCGCCGTGACGGGCACGCTGCCCGGCGCGACCGAGACCTCCACGGTCGAGTCCGAGGCCACCGCCGCCGTGACCCAGACCCCGGCGTTCCTCGGTGAGGACGGCCAGCCCACCAAAGCCGGAGCCACGCAGGACAGCCCGCTCGAGCTGAGCACCGCCGCCGGTGACGCCTTCTCGCACACCTTCCGTGCGCAGGGCTTCCCGGAGCCGAAGTACAGCCTCGCCTGGTTCGACGAGGACGACGCCGAGTACGCGGAGGAGTACCCCGAGGACGAGATGTCCCCCGCGGACCAGCTCCCCGACGGCCTCACCTTCGACGCGTCGACCGGTGAGCTCAGCGGCGTCACGACCGAGGCGTGGGACTGGACCTTCGCCGTCACGGCGACCAGCGGCACCGAGACGACCACGCAGTACGTTTCGCTCAACGTCGAGGCCGGTGCGCCGCTCGGCCTGTTCGTCTACACGACCGATCGCGCCGGAGCTTTCGACTTCGACGAGAACGACACCAAGAAGCGCACCACGTGGATCATCGACCCGGACGGCAAGGTCTACACCGTCATCACGCAGGGTGACGGCGACGGTGGCCAGGTCGGCACCGAGGTCGACGGCGGTCGCCCCACGATCAAGCAGGGTGGGACGCTCATCGTGACCGGCACGGTCGTCGATCGGTTCGGCAACGAGGTCCTGGGCGAGGACGACGAGTCGATCACGCCCACCGTGACGTCGGACGTCTCGACCGACGTCATCGCCGCAGACCCCGAGATCGGTGAGTTCGGCTTCATCGGCGTCACGTTCCCGCACGCCTCGATCCACAACCTCACGGTCGCCGCCGGCGATTTCGCCACCTCGTTCGCCGTGGACGTCCAGCCGACCGCGGTCGCCGGTATCGCCGACCCGACCCCGGTCGCGCCGGCAGCGGCCCCGGTCGCCCCGGTCAACACCGGCGGCCAGCTCGCCTACACCGGTTCGGACACCACCGACGCACTGCCGTGGGCCCTGGGCCTGCTCGTCGCCGGTGCCGGCCTCATCGGCGCCCGCTTCGCGCGTCGTCGTCGCGCCCAGCGCTGACACCCTGAGACGTCTCCCGTCCGTCGCGTGCCCGCGCGGTGGACGGGAGGCCCGCGACGGCCCCGCCTGCTCCTCCACCGGAGCAGGCGGGGCCGTTTCGCATCCGCGCCCGGCCGGGTCCGCGCCGGTAGCGTTGGCGACATGCCCACGCTGCTGCACATCGACTCCTCGGCCGACCTGTCCCACTCCCGCTCGCGCGCACTGACCGCGGCCTTCGCCGACGCCTGGCGCGCCCGCGGCCCGGAGTACACGGTCGTCCGGCGGGACCTGCACATCGACCAGCTCCCCCACCTGGAGAGCTCGGCGCTGCACTGGGCCGCCGCCGATCGCACCGCCGAGGAGACCGTCGCGCCCGAAGCCGAGGCCCTGCGCCAGGAGGTCATCGACGAGCTCCTGGCCGCCGACGTCGTCGTGGTGGGTGCGCCGCTCTACAACTACACCGTGCCGTCGACCCTGAAGGCCTGGATCGACCGCATCCACGTGCCCGGCATCCTGACCGGCGGCGTGCAGCCCCTGGCCGGACGACCCGTCGTCACCGTGGTGAGCCGCGGCGCGACCTACGACGCCGGCACCCCGACCGAGGGCTGGGACCACGGGTCCCCGGTCCTGCACATCGTGCTCGGCACCGCGCTCGGCATGAAGCTGTACCCGATCACCGTCAGCGCGACCCTGGCCGACCGGCTGCCGGACCTCGCACCGCTGGCCGACCACGCCGCCGCGGAGTTCGCCGACGCGAAGACGACGATCGAGCGCCTCGCGACCACGCTCGGCTGAGCCGCGCGGCCGCGGACGGCTGAGGTCAGGCGGGCCGGATCTCGCCGGCGCGCCCGAGCAGCTCCGCGTGGAAGGCCGTCTGCGTCAGCGCGCTCGCGAGCAGGAACCCGGTCATCGACTCGATCCCGCCGCTGAAGGGCACCCGGGCGGCGACCTCGAACAGCGTCGGACGGTCCAGTGCGTCGAGGGCCGCGGCGACGTGGCGGGAGCGTTCCTCCCGGTGACGGGCCAGGGCCCGCGCGCGGGTGACGACGTCCCGGAACCGGTACTCGTGGCCCGGGCAGACCTCGAGGTCGGCGTACGGGTCGAGCCGCGCGAGCGACGCCAGGTAGTCGCCGAGCGGGTTCGTCCCGGTCCGGCCGCCGAGCCCGATGCCGGAGTTGATCCGCGGCAGCACGTGGTCGCCGGAGAACAGCAGCCCGTCGGCCTCGTCGAGGAAGCACACGTGCCCGCTCGTGTGCCCCGGGGTCCACAGCGTGCGGATCGTCCGACCGGGGATCGGCAGCAGGTCGCCGTCCTCGAGCAGCACGTCCGCGTACGGCGCCTCGATCCGGCCCATCCCGATGCGGCGTCCGCTGCCCCATGCCTCGACGACCCCGGCCCGCAGGTGTTCCGGCAGCCCCCACGTCGCGATGTCCGCGTCGTTCCGCTCGGCGTCGGCGCGTTCCCGTTCGAGCGCACGGACCTCGAGGCCGTGCATCGCCACGCGTGCTCCCGTCGCCCGGCGGATGGCCGCTGCGGCACCCAGGTGGTCGGCGTGCAGGTGCGTCACGGCCACGAGCGACACGTCGTCCAGGGTCCGTCCGATCGCGGCGAGCCCGTCCCGCAGCTCGTCGAGCCCGCCGTCGACCGACCACCCGGGGTCGATCACCGCGAGCGAGCCGTCCGACCCCTCGACGACGTACACGAGGGTCGCGTCGGGCACCCCGAACCGGAACGGCACCGCGAGGGTCCAGATGCCCGGCCGGACCTGCTCGACCGGTGGCAGGACGCCGTCGCGGAGCGCGGCGGCCTGCACGGGGCTGATCGGTTCCGGGGCCGGCGCTGCCGGTGGGGGCACGGTCGTCACGCCGGCCACCCTACCGACGCTGGCCGACCTGCCCGGGGTGATCCGGGCCTCCCGGCCGCGCATCGTGAGCAGAAGATGTCGGGTCGTCGAGCCGGACCCGACCATTCCTGCTCACGAAGTGCGCAGCCCCGCCGACTCCCGCGAGTAGACAGGACCCATGGAGATCGCACCGATGCTCGCCAAGGCCGTCGCCACCGTCCCCGACCCGGACAGCACGAAGGGCGGGCTGCGGTACGAACCGAAGTGGGACGGCTTCCGGGGCATCGTGACCATCGACGGTGACGACGTCGAGATCGGGAGCCGCGGCGCCAAGCCGCTCACCCGGTACTTCCCCGAGCTCGTCGAGGCGTTCCGCGCGCAGTTCGGCGGCCGCGACCACCCGGTCGTCCTGGATGGCGAGGTGATCCTGCGCTCTGGGGAACCCGGTGCCGAGCGCCTCGACTGGGAGGCCCTGTCACAGCGCATCCACCCGGCGGCCTCGCGGATCGCCAAGCTCAGCGTCGAGACGCCGGCGCAGTTCGTGGCCTTCGACCTGCTGGCGGTGGACGGCCAAGAGCTGGTGGACCGCCCCTTCGACGAGCGCCGCGAGCGCCTGGAGCAGCTCGGCGACGCGATGACCGACCCGCTCTTCGTCACCCGCACCACACTCGACGTCGAGCAGGCGCGCGAGTGGCTCACCACGTTCGAGGGCGCCGGGCTCGACGGCGTCGTCGCGAAGCCGCGAGCGCGGCCGTACGAACCGAACAAGCGCTCGATGCTCAAGATCAAGCACCACCGCACGGCCGACGTCGTCGCCATCGGCTACCGCGTGCACAAGAGCGGCTCCGGCGTCGGGTCCCTGCTGGTCGGCCTGTACGACGCGGACGGCGAGCTCCGCCAGGTCGGCGGCGTCTCCGCCTTCTCCGACAAGCGCCGGGCCGCGTTGATCGACGAGCTCGAGCCCGTCGTGCTCCGCGATGCGGACGGGAGGCCCGTCACCGGTGACGGGGAACGGTCGCGGTTCTCGTCGGGTCGCGACACGTCGTTCGTCCGGCTGGCGCCGGAGCTGGTGCTCGAGGTCCGGTACGACCAGATGGAGGGCGACCGGTTCCGGCACACGGTGCAGTTCGAGCGGTGGCGGCCCGACCGTGACGCGACGTCGTGCGGGTTCGAGCAGCTCGAGATGCCGAGTGCGTACGACCTGAACGACGTGCTGTCCTGACGACGGAACGCACTGCGGTGTCCGTTTGTCGCTGTTCTGTCACGTTCGGGGAAAAGTAGTTAGCCGAACTAGCGAAGCCGTGCCAGGATGATCTCAGCAGCACGAGGCGTCCAGTTCGGACGCCCGGATCGAAAGCGGTCGACATGAGCACCAGCACGCTTGTCCGCCACCCTCGGCGGAGCCCCTTCACAGAAGTCCGAGAGGCACGGCGCCAGCGCGTCCTGCAGCTCAGCGCGGTCATCAGCGCCATCGCCGGCGTGACCGCCACGGCGCTCGCACTCGTCACGGTCGGACTCGGCTCGTGATCGTCGACGGCATCACCGACGTGCACCGCGGCACCTGGTCGCGGCTGACCCGCCTGCACACCGCCAGCATCGGGCTGCCGACGCACACCACGCGCGTCGAGGACCCGGACCGTCAGCGGGACGTCTCCTCCGCAGCCTGAGGTTCGGCCGCTGGGCCTCAGCTCGGCTTCTTCGCCCGTGAGGGCTGCACGCGCGGCGGCTCCCCCGGCATCTTCGGGAAGTCCGGCGGGAAGGGCAGCTCACCCTCGCCGTTCGCCAGGTCCCGCTCCCACCACTCGAGCAGCGGCGCGATGCTGCCCGGCTGCTCGCCCATCGACTCCCACGGGTCGCCCGTGGTCCGCAGCCGCTCCGGCACCGTGCGGATCGTGAAGGTCGTCGGGTCCGCGGTGCGCAGTTCCTCCCACGCGATCGGCGTCGACACCGAGGCGTGCGCCAGGGCCCGGGGGCTGTAGGCACCGGCCATCGTGCGGTCGCGGTTCGCCTGGTTGAAGTCGACGAAGATGCGCTGCCCCCGCTCCTCTTTCCACCACGCCGTCGTGACACGGTCCGGCATCCGGCGTTCGAGTTCGCGCGCCGCGGCGATCACCGCGTGCCGCACCTCGAGGAACTCGTGCTCGGGGCGGATCGGCGCGAACACGTGCAGGCCGCGGTTGCCGCTCGTCTTGATCCAGGTGGTCAGGCCGACCTCGTCGAGGACCTTCCGGAGCTCCTCGGCCACCGGCACCGTGTCGCCGAAGTCGGTGCCGGGCTGCGGGTCGAGGTCGATCCGGAGCTGGTCCGGGTGGTCGCTGTCCTCGGCACGAGAAGCCCACGGGTGGAACACCACCGTGTTCATCTGTGCGGCCCACACCGCCACGGCCGGCTCGTCGATCACGAGCTGCGGGTGCGACCGGGCACTCGGGTAGGTCACCGTCACCGAGCGGACGTAGTCGGGCGCACCCTTGGGCGGGTTCTTCGAGAAGAACTGCTCGCCGTCGACGCCGCCGGGGAACCGCTGCAGCGAGATCGGCCGGTCGCCGTTCGCCCGGACGAAGGCGTCGCCCACCGTGACGAGGTACTCCGCCAGGTCGAGCTTCGTGATGCCCGCCTCGGGCCAGAGCACCCGCGAGGGGCTGCTGATCCGGACCTCGCGGTCACCGTCGGGCCCGGGCACCCGCACCGTCGTCGCTTCGCTCGCCATGCAGCGGACCGTACACGCGTGCCGGCCGCCCGCCCGCAGCCGGGACCGCTCTTGTTCCCGCAAGACACCGGTGTTCCCTGGTCGAACACGCGCACGCCGGTGTTCAGCGCACGGACACCGGTGTCTTGCGGGCAGGGTCGGCAGGATGGGCGGGTGAACGCGTACCTCGGCATCGACCTGGCGTGGGGGCTCGGCTCCGAGCGGAAGGCCGCGAACGAGACCGGGCTGGTCGCGATGGACCACGACGGCACGATCACCGACGCCGGGTGGGCCCGCGGCGTCGACGCCGTCACGGACTGGATCGCCGAGCACCTCGGGCCACGATCCCTGATCGCCGTGGACGCCTCGCTCGTCGTGACGAACCCGACGGGCATCCGCGAATCCGAGCGGCAGGTCGGGCAGCGGTACGGCCGGTGGAAGGTCGCGGCGAACCCGACCAACCAGGCATCGGCGGCGAGCGCCGGCTCAGCGCTGCTCGACCGACTGACCGCGCTGGGCGTCGGGTACGTCTCCGACACGGATTCGATGCGACGACGCACCGGTCCGGCGATGTTCGAGTGTTACCCGTACACGACACTGGTCGGCGTGGAGGAGCTCGGCTACGACGAGGAACGGCCCCGGTACAAGCGGCTCGACCTCCGGATCCCCGCCGCCGAGGCACGTGCCCGTCGCGCCGAGGCCTTCGACGAGCTGGTCCGGCGGCTGCGCGAGACCCCGCTCGACCCGCCGCTGCTGCTGGACTCCCACCCGCTGACGCAGCGGCTCGCCGACCCGTCGGTGCTGCACGGTCCGACGCACAAGCACCGCGAGGACCTGCTCGACGGCGCCCTGTGTGCGTGGACGGCGGCGTTCTGGGAGCGACACGGCGACCAGCGCGTGCAGATCCTGGGAGGTGATCCGGCCCTCCTGTGCGACCCGCTGGACGAGGCGGGCCGCCGGCCCGTCGTGGTGGCGCCCGCACGCCCGTCGCAGCGGAGGCCGCGCGGCTAGGGTTGAGCGGTGAGCACGACGACCGAACCCCTGCACATCGGGCTGGTGTCGCTGCACACCTCCCCCGGAGACGAACCCGGTTCGGGCGAGGTCGGCGGCATGAACGTCGTCGTCCGGCACCAGGCCGAGGCACTGGCCGACCTGGGCCACCACGTGGACATCATCACGCGCCGGTCAGCGCCGACGCAGCCGGACTCGGTGTCGCTCGTGCCGGGCGTGTGCCTGCAGTTCCTGTCCGCGGGGCCGGCCGAGCCGGTGCCGAAGGGCGAGCACGACGCGTTCATCGAACCGTTCCGCCACGAATTGGAGCAGCTCGGGCCGTTCGACGTCCTGCACTCGCACCACTGGTTCTCCGGCGCGGCCGCGCTGCCCGTCGCCCGCGAGCGCGGCATCCCCCACGTGCAGTCGTTCCACTCCATCGCCGCCGACCCGGCCACGCCGCTGTCCGAGGGCGAACGTCCCGAGTCCGCCGGCCGCATCGGCGGCGAGGAACTGCTCGCGCGCGAGTCGGACGCCGTCGTCGTGGTCTCCGAGGCCGAAGCGTCGACCGTGCGCACCCGACTTGGCGGCGACGACGCCCGCATCTGGATCGTGCCGCCGGGGGTCGACGGGTCCGTCTTCCGCCCCGCCGCGGTCGGTGCGCGCCGCGCCGCCACCCCCTACGTCGTCGCAGCGGCGCGCGTGCAGCCGCTCAAGGGCCTGGACCTGGCGATCGAGGCGATCGCGGACATCAGCCTGGAGGCCCGCCCCACCCTGGTCATCGCGGGCGACGTCTCGAGTGAGGCGGGCGACTACGTGGACGAACTGCGTCGGCTCGCCGACGAGCGGGGCATCGCCGACCACGTCACCTTCATCGGGCCGCAGTCGCGTGCCGACCTGGCGTTCCTGTTCCGCGGCGCGGCAGCCGTGCTCGTGCCGTCCCACTCCGAGACGTACGGGCTCGTCGCGCTCGAGGGCTCCGCTTCCGGGGTGCCGGTCGTGGCCGCGGCTGCCGGGGGCCTGCGCGAGGCCGTGGTCGACGGGGAGACGGGCGTCGTGCTCGAGTCCCGTGACCCGCAGGAGTGGGCGGCCGAGATCGAGCGGATCCTGACGGATGCGCCGTACGCCGCCGGGCTCGCCGCTGCAGGGCGGGAGCACGCGGAGCGCCTCAGCTGGGAGCGGTCGGCCGCGGGGCTCGAGGACGTCTACCGCCGGGTGCTCGGGCGCTCGTGAGCGGGACGGGCGGGCGGTTCGCGGCGTTCTGGGCGGCGCTCGACGCGGTGCCCGTCGAGTCGGACGCCGAGGCGCTCTACGACGTCGGATCGCCCGAGGGACGACTCCGGCGAGCGAACCTGACGCGGTACCTGGAGCAGTCCGGGCCGGGGGCTGACACGTTGCTCGTGGCCGAGGCACCGGGGTGGCGCGGCATGACGAACACGGGTGTGCCGTTCACGAGCATGCGCGAGCTCGGACCCGAGTACGGCGTGCCACCGGAGCCGACGGCACCGTGGGAGGCCTCGTCGCGCGTCGTGCACGCTGCGCTGGAGGGCTGGCGCGGTGCGCTCCCCGTCGCGTGGGCGATCTTCCCGCACCACCCCTTCGTGGCACCGGACCGGCTGACGAACCGGACGCCACGGCCCGCGGAGGTCCGCTCGGGAGCGCCCGTCGCGCTTGCGCTGCTGGAGGCCCTCGGCGGCGTGGACCGTGTCCGGGTGGTCGCCGTCGGCCGCAAGGCGCAGGGAGCACTCGCCCTGGCCGACATCGAGGCGAGTGCCGTGCGGCACCCGGCGCAGGGCGGCGCAAAGCAGTTCACCGAGCAGCTGCGAGCGCTGGACCGCTAGCCGTCCGTCCGCCCAGGTGCGTCCAGGCCGCGTCCCGGTCAGGCGGAGCGGACCTCGACGCCCTTGGCCGCGAGCCGCTCGGCGACGTGGGCGGGCAGTGGTGCGGCGGCGTACACGGTGCGGAGCTCCGGCAGGTCGAGCACGTCGTCCCAGTTCTGCGGGTCGAAGCGGTCGTCCGAGCCGTCCCAGCCGGGGTGGACGTCCTGCAGCACCTCGAGGTCGGAGTCCACGGTGACCTCGGTGACGAGCGACAGGTGCGACGGCAGCAGGTCGAGGTCGTCGTAGTACTCGCGCGCCCGGTCGTCCTGCCCGTCGACGTCGAGGTCCTCGTCGGTCTCGTCCTCGGCGTCCGGGTCGTAGGGGTCCAGGACGTCGAGGTCGTAGCAGAGGACGTCGAGCACCAGGAGCTTCGCGTTGAAGTCCGCGAACTCGATGGGCTCCTCGGTGGTGTTCGACTGCTGGTCCATGGCCGGAGCGTATCCGTCGCCGAGCGACCGTGTTGCGATCGCGAGAAACCTTCCTGTGGGACTGGACAGAAAGGCATTCCGCGCGCAAGGGTGACGCATGGCCACCACCAAGACGGACCGCCCACAGCAGGAGCAGCACGAGCTCCGCCGGGTCATCGGTCCCAAGCTCCTGCTGCTCTTCATCGTCGGCGACATCCTCGGCACGGGTGTCTACGCGCTCACCGGCCAGGTCGCGGCCGAGGTCGGCGGGGCAGCGTGGCTCCCCTTCCTCATCGCGTTCGCGGTCGCGCTGCTGACGGCCTTCTCGTACCTCGAACTCGTGACGAAGTACCCCCAGACCGCCGGTGCCGCCCTCTACGTGCACAAGGCGTTCGGCATCCACTTCGTCACCTTCATCGTGACGTTCATCGTGATGTGTTCCGGGATCACATCGGCATCGACGGCATCGCGGGCGTTCGCGGCGAACCTCGGCGCCGGGTTCGGCATCGAGCTGCCGAACGGCGTGGTGATGCTCATCGCGATGGGCTTCATGCTCGCGGTGATGTTCATCAACTTCCGCGGGGTGAGCGAGAGCGTCAAGACGAACGTCGTGCTGACGCTCGTCGAGCTGTCCGGTCTCGTCATGGTGATCCTGATCGGGTTCTGGGCGATCGCGGGCGGCAACGCGGACTTCTCGCGGGTCGTGATGTTCGAGACGCCGGAGGACAAGTCCCTGCTGCTGTCGATCAGCACCGCGACGTCGCTGGCGTTCTTCGCGATGGTCGGGTTCGAGGACTCGGTCAACATGGCCGAGGAGACCAAGGACCCCTCGCGCATCTTCCCGAAGATCATGCTCACCGGCCTCGGCATCACCGCCGTGATCTACGTCCTCGTGTCGATCTGCGCCGTGGCCGTCGTGCCGATCGGTGAGCTGGCCGGCAACGAGACCCCGCTCGTCACCGTCGTGCAGACCGCCGCACCGGACTTCCCGATCGCCGACCTACTGCCCTTCATCTCGATGTTCGCCGTCGCCAACACCGCCCTGATCAACATGATGATGGCGTCGCGTCTGCTCTACGGCATGAGCAAGCAGGGCGTGCTGCCGGGCTTCCTGTCCCGCATCTCCCCCGCCCGTCGCACCCCGTCGACCGCGATCGTCTTCACCACGCTCATCTCGCTGCTGCTGATCGGGTGGGTCTCGCTCGACCCGGACTCCCCCATCGTCGTCGTCCTCGGTGGCACCACCTCGCTGTTGCTGCTGACGGTGTTCGCCGTCGTGAACGTGACCGTGCTCGTGCTGCGCCGCGACAAGGTCGACCACAAGCACTTCCGAGCCGGCGTCATCATCCCGGTCATCGGCATCATCACGTGCCTCTGGCTCGTCCTGCCGTTCTCGTCCGGTCGTGACCCGCAGCAGTACCAGATCGCCGGCGCGCTGCTGGCCCTGGGCGTGCTGCTCTGGATCCTGACCTGGTTCACCCACGGACGGAAGCAGGCAGAGAAGGCCCCGACCGGACTCGTGACGGAGCCGACGAAGGTGCAGCGCCCGCCGCACGACCACCGCGACGCCTGATGGACGCGACCAGTGCCATCTGGACCATCGTCATCGCGGTGATCGCCGCGCTGTCGCTGTCCGCCGGAGGCTGGCGCCTGCGTCGCGGTCGCGGTCGCGGTCGACAGGACGGTCGACGCGAGCGCTGACCGCCGTGCATGAGCGACCCGTGACGGTTCTGGTTCGCGAAGCCCCCGCTTCGTGAACCAGAACCGTCACTCGTTGCCGGGGAGGCACCTTCCCCGCGGCGAGCTACCCGCGGCGAACCCCGAACGCTGAACGCCGAACCCCCGAACGGGCGATCACGGCGGGCCGCCGCAGGCTTCCCAGGAGGCGCCCGTACGCTCGTGCTGCTCTTCCCGCTCCGCCTGCCCAGCACCCGCCCAGCCCCTCGAGAGGTCCCGTCATGCGCCGTGTCGGCATCACCCTCGCCTCGGTGTTCGGCGCCGGGATCGTGGCGGTCGGCATCGGCGTGGTCGTCCTCGTGGTGATCGCGGTCAACTCGCTCGCCGGCATCGCGAAGTCCAGCGCCGCCACCCCGACTCCCGCGTGCCCGGCCGTCGCCTCGAAGACGATCGGCGGGATGGTCGTGCCGGCCGGACCCGTCGGTGGCTTCTGCCAGGACCGCCTGGTGAACGCCGCACACGTGATCGAAGCCGCCCAGGCGCTCGGCATCGGCCCCCACACGCAGGCCGTCGGTGTGATGACCGCGATCGGCGAGTCGAGCCTGGTGAACCTGGACCACGGCGACGCCGCGGGCCCGGACAGCCGCGGCCTGTTCCAGCAGCGCGACAACGGCGCGTGGGGCACGTACGAGCAGCGGATGGACCCGTACACGGCCGCGACGATGTTCTACACGAAGCTCGTGAAGGTCCCCGGCTGGAAGACGATGAGCCCGACGCAGATGGCGCACGCGGTGCAGATCAACTCCGACCCGGAGCACTACGCGAAGTCGTGGCCGCAGGCGAAGGCGATCGTCGAGGAGCTCACCGGCCAGGACGTGCCGGACGCCGCTCCCCAGGGCTGACCGCTCACGAGGCCACCGCCTGCGTCTCCTCGTCGAACTCGACGATCGCGGCTCCGCCGGAGTGCACGACGACCTGGGCGCGGAGCCGGACCGACTGCTCGTCGAGGGCGCAGGCGCAGGCGTCGACCCACTCCCAGTCCACCGGGTAGAGCCGGTCGGCGTCGGGGCGTTCCCACACGAGCACGACGTCGACGGCTCCGAGCTGCGCCACGATGTCGGCGATCAGGGCCGCGAAGTCGTCGACGTGTTCGTCCGGGGAGTACGGCAGGTCGGCGATCGGTAGCAGGAACGGGATCGACATCCCTCGGTCGTCGAGGAACAGCACCCAGCACTGCCGGCGCAGCGGTCGTTCGACGACGGCTTCGACGAGTCGGACGACGTCGTCGTCGGTGCGGACGGGTTCACGGATCAGGCGGTCGAGCATCTCGGTGTCAGGCATGACTCCAGCGTGGCGAACCGGAAGCCCCCACCCGAGGCGCGGTCCGGGTTCTGTGGAGAGCCGCTCCACGAACCCAGCCTGTGAGGGAAGAGTCCCTCAGATGCCGTGCGTGACCGAGCTGTCGACGAGCAGCAGCGAGGCGAAGAACACCGCGACGATCGCCGCCATGCCGACGAGCACCACCGGCCAGGTCAGTCGACGCCGTACGAGCCGCAGCACGCAGACGGCGATGGTGGCGACCAGCACCGCCGCCACGATGATCGGTCCGACGACGACGACCGAGTCCCCCAGCGTCTCGTTGCAGGTGTTCCCCGGCGCCGCGCACGACACGAACGCCAGCGACATGAGCCTGATCCCCCACCCCGCTGCCAACGCACCGACCGTGAGCACGACGAGCAGCGCGGTGGAGGCGACCACGTCCGCGACGCGAGCGCGTCCTGCCAGGGGGTGCCGGGCCTCCCGACCGAAGCGCGCCGGGCCGGACCCGAGCGGATCGGGACCCGACGCAGGACCCGCCCCAGGACCCGTCCCGGGGGCCGGGCCGGTCTGACGCGCGGGCGCGCCCATCAGGAGCGCCGGCCGCGCGTCGACCAGAGGGCGAGCGCGATGAGGACGGGCTGACCGAACAGGCGGACGAAGCGCTTCTCGTCGCTGTCCAGGCCGAAGGCGTCGCGCCGGTTGACCCACTGCGACAGGTTGCCGGGGAAGATCACCGTGAAGAACAGGGCCGCGACCGAGCCGACGAAGCGGCGGGTCGGCTTCGGGGCGAGCACCAGGGCCGAGCCGAGCGTGATCTCCGCGACCCCCGACGCGAGCACCGTCGTGTCGTCGTCCAGCGGGACGAACTCGGGCACCTGCGCCGTGAACTCCTTGCGCGCGAAGGTGAGGTGACTCGTGCCCGCGACGACGAGGGCCAGGCCGAGCAGGACGCGGAAGAAGGAACGCATGCCTCCATGGTGCCCGTTCCCGCGACCGGGTGCCCGCGCTGCGCGACTCGGACGTGTTCGAAGCGAGGTTCACTCGCTAACATGCGGTCCATGGGAGCAGTCGCTCGAGACCACGAACCGCCGGCAGCCCCGGCGACCTTCGCGGTGGTGCTCGGACCGGTCGCGTTCTACCTCGGCATCATCGTGCCCGCACAGTCGACCGTGCAGCACGTGTTGCTCGGTGCGGTGTTCGGGCTGGTGTGCGTGCTCAGTGGCTGGCGGGCGATCCGGATCGCCGGTCGTCGCCGGGCCGTGCAGGTGTGGTCGTTGATCGGCATCGTGATCGGGAGCGTCGGGCTCGTCATGCTCGTCTGGCAGGTGCTCGTGATCGTGACCGGGGGCACGTTCCCGCCGCCGTTCTGGTCGCCGTACGCCAACCGCTGACGCGGTCCGGCCGGGAGGCCCGGGTCGGGTCCGCCCCGTCGCGCGCGGAACGGGTCGGCCCGGGTCAGGGCCGCCCCGCCTGACGACGCCGGGTCACCAGCCGAGTGTGCCAGGCGCGCCCTTGAATGGCCCGACGATGTCCGCCGTGATCCAGCCGCCGTAGAAGTCGCCGTCCTGCGCCTGGACCCGTTCGCCGCCGACCTCGCACGAGTCCATCGCCGACGGGTAGATCGCAACGCGTTCCCGCAGCGACTCGTAGCCGGGCACGGGCGTCGGGTAGTTCCAGGCGGCACGGCTCGCGACCGTCCCGTCACCACCGACGACGTCGAAGTAGCGCGCCAGGCCCTTGAACTCGCACATGCTCGAACCCGGCGCCTTGACCAACGCACCCTCGGCCAGGTCAGCGATCGGCAGGTAGTAGACCGGCGGGTGCGAGGTCTCGAGCACGCGGACGGCATCGGTCGTGTCGGCGACGACCGTACCGCCGAGACGGACGACGACGCGTGCGGTGACCCGCTCGACGGCGGGTGGGCGGGGGTAGTCCCAGACGGACTCCTGGCCGGGGCCGGGCTCGGTCCTCTTCGGGTGGCGCATGCTCCAGGTGTACGCCCGGTGCCTGCGGTGCAGCCGCGTGCGTGCGCGGAATCGCCTCCGGGTGCACCATGGGCGGGTGACGACGACGACACGCACCCTGTTCCGACGGAAGCCCATCGACACGATCGATGACGAGGCCGGGGGCGAGGGCGGCCTGAAACGGCACCTCGGTCTGTGGCAGCTCACCGCGATCGGCATCGGCGGCATCATCGGCGCCGGCATCTTCACCCTCGCCGGCACCGTCGCGAACGGCGTCGCCGGGCCCGCGGTGCTGATCAGCTTCCTGGTCGCCGGCGTCGCGAGCGCCGCCGCCGCGTTGTCGTACGCCGAGTTCGCCGGGCTCATCCCGAAGGCGGGCAGCGCGTACACGTACGGCTACGCGGTGCTCGGCGAGATCGTCGGGTGGTTCATCGGCTGGGACCTGCTGCTCGAGTACACGGCGATCGTGGCGGTGGTCGCGATCGGCATCTCCGGCTACGTCGGGTTCCTGGTCGGTCAGTTCGGCATCGACCTGCCCGCGTGGATGCTCGGCGCCCCGGGCACCGGTGACGGCCACGTGATCGACGTCTTCGCGATCGCGCTGTGCCTGCTCACCGCGTTCGTCCTCACACGCGGCATCCGGAGCGCCGCCCGGTTCGAGTTCGTCGCTGTCGGCATCAAGGTGGCGCTCGTCGTGCTCATCGTCGTGCTCGGCGTGTTCCACATCAACAGCGCGAACTACTCCCCGTACTTCCCGTTCGGCTTCGGCGGCGTGATGACCGGTGCCGCGACCGTGTTCTTCGCCGTGTTCGGCTACGACGCCATGTCCACCGCCGCCGAGGAGTCCACCGATGCCCGCAAGCACATGCCGAAGGCGATCCTGCTGTCCCTGGGCATCTCGATGGTGTTGTACGTCCTGGCGACCCTCGTGCTCACGGGGATGCAGAAGTACACCGACATCGACCCGGCGTCGGGCTTCTCGTCGGCGTTCGCGTCCGTCGGGCTCGGCGGTGTCGCCAACGTCATCGCGATCGGTGCCATCGTCGGCATCGTCACGGTGCTCGTGACGTTCATGCTCGGCGCCTCGCGCGTCTGGTTCTCGATGAGCCGCGACGGCCTGATGCCGAAGTGGTTCGCGAAGACCGACCCGAAGCGGCACGTGCCGACCCGGGTGACCTGGATCCTCGGCATCGCGTCGGCGATCCTGGCCGGGGTGCTGCCGATCGGTGTCGTCGCCGAGCTCACGAACATCGGCATCCTGCTCGCGTTCGTCGTGGTGTGCTCGGCCGTGGTGGTGCTGCGTTACCGGCAGCCCGACCTGGACCGCCAGTTCCGGCTGCCGTTCATGCCCGTGATCCCGATCATCGGCGTCATCGCGTCGCTGTGGCTCGTCACGTTCCTGCAGTGGGAGACGTGGGTGCGGTTCGCGATCTGGTTCGCGATCGGGCTCGGCGTCTACTTCGGGTACTCGCGGAAGCACAGCAAGCTGGCCGAGCCGGCGAAGCGCTGAGCGCAGCAGCCGATGGAGCGCTGAGCACAGCCGACGGAGCGCTGAGCACAGCCGACGCCCGCGCCCCTCAGCGCCGCAACGTCTCCCGCGGGTACTCCCCGAACCGGGCCGCGTACACCGAAGCGAACCGCCCCATGTGCGCGAAGCCCCACCGCCGGGCGACGTCCGCCACCGAGGTCGCCTGCGGGTCGAGGATCCGCAGTTCCTCGTGCACCCGTCCGAGCCGCACTTCGCGCAGGTACGTCATCGGCGAGCGCTCGAACGCCCGCTGGAACGACTCCTGGATCCCTCGGATGCTCAGCCCCGCCGCCTGTGCGATGTCGGCGACGGTGAGCGGTTCGTGGGCGTGCGCCTGGATGAACTCGACCGCGGCCCGGAGTCGTCCGTCACTGCGGGTGCCGTAGCCCGCGGGGAACCGTTCGGCCTGCAGCGGGTACATCCGGAACAGGGCCCGGGCGACGTCACGCTGCGCCTCGTGCCAGGCGAGGGACTCGTCGCCCTCCTCGCGCAGCGCACGGAGCGCGCCGGACACGGCGGTCCGCCACAGGCCGACGGCGGTGAGGTTCGGCGCGGTCGTGGTGTCGAACGCCATGGTGCCGTCGACCAGGTGGTCCTCGGCGGCGACGTCGAGCACCAGGTCACGGCGCAGGTGCACCAGGCGCTGGTCCCAGTCCTGGTACTCCATCTCGAATCGGCGCTCGACAGGGAACAGCGTCGGGACACCGGGCTGCATGCGGACCTCGTCGCGGCCGACGTCGACGCGGGCCTCGCCGCGTTCGAGCCACTGGACGACGACCTCGCCCTCGGTGGCGACGTCACCGCGCAGGTAGCCGTGCATCTGGGAACGGCGGACGCTCAGCCGTTCGTCACCGACACCGACGTACTTGAACCAGTACTCCTGGTCGAGGGCGCGGGAGTACCAGGCCTTGCCGGCGTACATGCCGGCGAGCGAGCTGATGGCTTCGTCGGTGTCCTGACCGGCCACGGCGACGAGCGAACGCGGCGAAGCGGGGCGTGCAGCAGGATCGGAACCCGGAGCGGGCGCCTGCGACTCGGTCGTGTCGGTCATGGGAACACCTCTCTCTCCTGGAGCAGAGCGGTGTGGTCACCTCCGGGTGGTCCCCGGCCTGCCCTCTCACGCTAGGGAGCAGCGGGTGGACGTACAACCGGGTTGCGTTCCGCGGCCTAACGGCCGGTCCAGCGCACCCAGCCGTGCACCTGAGCCGCCGCGCTCTCGAAGGACGAGTGCCCGCCGGTCAACGAGTGGTCCGGGGAATCGACGGTGTACGTGTCGGTCCGGGTGATGTCGCACACGACCTCGGCGTCGATCCACCCGTTCCAGTGGTCGGCTGAATCGCGTACCCACCGCAGTCGGTCCGGCATGCGTTTCCAATCGGTTCCGTGGACCGCAGTCGTCGCGCTCCGAGTTGGACGGTAGTCCTGTCAGATGTTCGTCGCACAGGGTGGCGGCCCGGATCGTCGGTGGCGACTGGCACGATGGTCCCGTGCCTGCTGCCCCGATGATCGACGCCGTCGACGTCATCCGCTTCGTCGGGCCGCAGACCTTCGGCCGCGCACGCGACGTCGTCCGCGCCGGGCTGGTCGACGACGCCACCTGGCACGACGACGACGGCACGGTCACCGCGATCGTGTCCGGCACCGCCGACGACCCGTACGAACTCCGCGTCGACACCACCCCGGCGCGCGGCGACTTCGTCCGCCCGGTCCGCAGCACCTGCAGCTGCCCGCTCGGCGGTGACTGCAAGCACGTCGCGGCCGCGCTCCTCACCATCAACGCCCGCGCCCTCGCCGCGAACGCCGGCCCACGCCCGGAGACGCCGGCTCCGCCGCCCTCGGACTGGAGGCACGACCTCGCCCGCCTCGCCGGTGACGACGACCGGGCGCCCACCCCGCAGGGCACCCGGATGGGGCTGCAGTTCGAGTTGCGTGACGCGGTCCCCGCCAAGCTCGCCTCGCGCGCCCGTGCCGCCGGCCGCGCCCTGCCGGCGCCGTCCCGCAGCGTGCGGCTCGGGGTCCGGCCGGTGACCCGCAGCGACGCCGGCAACTGGGTGCGCGGGCAGCTGACCTGGGGCACGCTCCCCTACTCGCAGAACCGGCTCGGCGTCGGCGCCGAGCAGCACGCCTGGTTCCTGCAGCTCGCCGCCCTGCACCGTGCCGGGCAGCTGGCGGGCCTGCCGGGTGAGAGCGACTGGCTGCACCTCGACGACTTCCGGAGCCCCCTGCTCTGGCCGCTCCTGCAGCAGGCCGCGGCGCTCGACATCGCGTTCGTCACCGGCAAGCGCGAGGGCGGTGCGGTGCTCGGCACGCAGGCGCAGGTGCTGCTCGACGTCGCCCGGCACGACGACGCCGTGGTGATCGGTGCGAGTGCCGTGCTCGACGGCCGGCCCGTGGTGCCCGGAGCGGCGCGGATGATCGGCGACCACGGCGTCTACGTGTTCCGCGAGAGCCCCGAGTTCACGGTCGCCGTCGCACCGACCCCGGCGCCGGTGCCCGAGGACCAGCGGCGGATGCTCGTCGAGGGCACCCGGATCACCGTGCCGACCGCCGAGGTCGACGAGTTCCTGGCCGACTGGTCGCCCCGGTTGCGCGGTGCCCTGGGGCTGGTCAGCTCCGACGGCTCCGTGGTGCTGCCGGAACGCACCCCGCCCGAGCTCGTGCTCACCGCGACCTTCGAGCCGGCCCGGGCCCCTCGCACCGACGGCCGCGTGCACCTGCACTGGCGCTGGCACGTCGACGGCAGGAAGGACCCGGTGTCCCTGCACGGCCCGCTCCCCGACCTGTCCGGGCTCCGTGCCGCCGACGATCCGGCGGGCACCGACGACACTCCCGTCGCGGACCCGGCCGTGGCGGTGGAGCCGACCACGTCGACGACGCCGGACGACGACGCGACGCAGGCCGGGCCTCCCGTCCGCCCTGCCGGACCCGGTGGCGGGCTGGACTGGTTCCAGGACGGCACCATCGACGGGGCCGACGTCGCGGTGTTCGCGAACGAGTTCCTGCCCGAGCTGCCGTCGCTCGGCGTCCGCACGGTCGTGCAGGGTGAGCGGCTCGACTACGAGCGGCTGAGCGGCCGGCCGCACATCCGGGTCACGACGATGCCGTCGGACAAGCACGACTGGTTCGACCTCGGCATCATCGTCAGCGTCAACGGCAAGCAGATCCCCTTCACGCCGCTGCTCACCGCGCTCGCGGGGCGGCAGCGACGGCTCAAGCTCGTCGACAACTCGTACCTGTCGCTGGCCGACCCCGCGTTCGACCGGCTCAAGGAACTCATCGACGAGGCCCGCGACCTGGACGAGTGGGAGCCCGACCAGCCGATCGCCGTCACGCCGCTGCACGCCGGGCTGTGGTCGGAGTTCGACCTGCTGGCCGACGAGACCTCGCACGACGAGCGGTGGCAGGCGATCGCCTCGGGGCTGCTCGGGGCGACTCCCCCGGGTGACGTCCCCGTGCCGGACACAGTGCACGCCGACCTGCGGCCGTACCAGCACGCCGGGTACGCGTGGCTGTCGTTCCTGGTGACGCACGGCATCGGCGGGGTGCTCGCCGACGACATGGGCCTCGGCAAGACGCTGCAGGTGCTCGCGATGGTCGCCGCCCGTCGTGCCGCGGAGCCCGACGCGCCCCCGTTCCTGGTCGTCGCACCGACCTCGGTCGTCGGCAACTGGGCTGCCGAGGCCGCCAAGTTCGTGCCGTCGCTGCGGGTCGCGACCGTGACCTCGACGTCGCTGAAGGACCCCGGGCTCGTCGCGCGCACCGCTGCCGCGTCGGACATCGTGGTCACCTCGTACGCGCTGCTCCGGCTCGACGCCCGAGCCTGGACCGACCTGCCGTGGTCGGCGCTGGTGCTCGACGAAGCCCAGTTCGCGAAGAACCCGCAGTCCCAGACCCACCGTGTGGCCTCGGAGCTGCAGGCACCGGTGAAGTTCGCGATCACCGGCACGCCGCTCGAGAACGGCCTGACGGACCTGTGGGCACTGTTCCACATCGTCGCGCCCGGGCTGCTGTCCACCTGGACCCGGTTCGGCGACGACTACGTGAAGCCCCTCGCCTCGCCCGAGCTCCGCGGTGAAGCCCGGCAAGAGCTCACCGGGCGGTTGCGTCGACGGATCCGGCCGCTCATGCTCCGCCGCACGAAGGAAGCCGTCGCGGCCGACCTACCGCCGAAGCAAGAACAAGTGGTCCGGGTCACGCTCGACCCCGCGCACCGGGAGCTGTACGAGCGCACCCTGAACCGGGAGCGCCTGAAGGTCCTCGACCTGATCGACGACCTGTCGAAGAACCGGATGATCGTGTTCCGGTCGCTGACGCTGCTGCGGATGCTCGCGCTGTCGCCAGCGCTGGTGTCAGCGGGGTCGGACTCGCCTGTGTCACCGGCGACGCCGATCCCCTCCGCCAAGCTCGACCTGCTGCTCGACGAACTCGAACAGCTCGCGGCAGAGGGCCGTCGCGCCCTGGTGTTCAGCCAGTTCACCTCGTTCCTGCGGATGGTCTCCGACGCCCTCGACGCCCGGGGCATCGGCTACGAGTACCTCGACGGCTCCACCCGCAAGCGCCCGGAGGTCATCGAGCGCTTCCGGCAGGGCACCGCCCCCGCGTTCCTCATCTCGTTGAAGGCCGGCGGGTTCGGGCTCACCCTGACCGAGGCGGACACCGTGTTCGTGCTCGACCCGTGGTGGAACCCCGCCGCCGAGTCCCAGGCCGTCGACCGCACGCACCGCATCGGGCAGACCCGATCAGTCAGCGTCCAACGGTTCATCGCCGAGGACACCATCGAGGAGAAGGTCCTCGCCCTCGCCGCCCGCAAGGCCGAGCTGTTCGCCACGATGATCGACGACGACGCCCTGTTCGCCGACGACCTGACCGCCGACGACATCCGCTCGCTGCTGACCTGACCCGCCGCCCGCCGGCTCCCCCGCTGTTCGCCCGCCGCTGCGCTGCCGCGCCAGATCCGCACCGTGCGAAATCCGCCAACCCGTGCGAGATTGCCCGCCCCGTGCCACGCCACAACCCCGCACCGAACAACCCCGACCGCACACACCGACCAACCCCGCACCGTGCCGCGCGCGCCGTCCCGGTATGTCGGTCACGCACGAGATGATCGTCCCTGTCTCGCCAGACCCGTCCCACCGCACCGCGGGACCCGCACCACGTTCCGCCCCGCACCACCTGGAGTCCCACCGCATGACGTCCCGCCGACGCCGCAGCCGCATCACCCTGACCTCCGTCCTCGTCGTCCTGGCCCTCGCCGTCGGTGGCTACGCCCTCGACGCCACCGGTGTCCTCGGACCGGACGCCGACGCAGCGGGCACGACCGCTGCGGGCGGCCCCACGGCCGGGGAGACGACCACCATCGGACCGCAGCAGGCGTCGTCGGGGGCGACCCCCGCCTCCAGTCCGACCGTCAGTCGCGGGACCGACGCCGACGCGGTCCGCGCGCGCACCCAGCTCGCCGACCTACCCGTCAAGGGCAAGGCAGCCGGCACCGGCTACGACCGCACCGGTGACTTCGGCAGCGCCTGGCTCGACGTCGACCACAACGGGTGCGACACCCGGAACGACGTCCTCGCGCGCGACCTCGCCGACATCACCCGCGAGGGTCGCTGCAAGGTCCTCACCGGCACCCTCGTCTCGCCGTACACGGGTGCGACGGTGGACTTCGTGCGCGGCAACACGACCTCGACCCTCGTGCAGATCGACCACGTCGTCGCGCTCGAGAACGCCTGGCGCACCGGAGCGCAGCGGCTCACCGAGGCCGAGCGGCAGGCGCTGGCGAACGACCCGGTGAACCTGTTCGCCGTCGACGGCCGGTCCAACTCGCAGAAGGGCTCCGGCGACGCGGCGACCTGGCTCCCCGCGAACAAGGCGTTCCGCTGCACCTACATCGAGCACCAGGTCACGGTGAAGGCGAAGTACCGCCTGTGGGTGGCTCCGGCGGAGCGGGACGCGATGGTGCGGGTGCTGGACGCCTGCTGACGTCGGGCGGGTCCGGCGCCGCTGGGTGTCGGCTCGGAGGCCCGGCGCACCTCCGCCCCGCGTGGCAGGCTGCGGGCATGGCTGAGCAACTCACGGTCCCACAGGCGTTTGCGCTCCTGCAGGTCGAGCCCGACGGACGCCACGCGCTCGATGGTTCGACGCTCGACACGGGTCTCGCGGGGGCCGTCCTCGCCGATCTCGCGCTGCGCGGTGCCGTCTCGCTGCAGGACGGACTCGTCGCCGTCGTGAACGGTGCCGCAACCGGCGACCCTGTGCTCGACGGCGTGGTCGGCTCCATCGCGGCATCCGGTGCACCGCGCAAGGCGAAGTGGTGGGTGAGCCGACTCGGCAAGCAGCGGCTGCGCGACGACGTGTTCGCCGGCCTCGTCGCCAGGGGCATCATCAGCGTCGAGCAGGGCAAGGTGCTCGGCCTCTTCCCCACCACGAAGCACCCGGAGCGGGACGGAGCCCCGGAGGCACTGCTGCGTTCCGGCATCGGGGACGTGCTGGCTGGCCGAGCAGGACCCACGCCGTTCTCCGCCGCGGTCATCGGCCTGCTCGACGCGACGAACACCCTGCGCAAGCAGTTCGGCGCCGTCGACAAGGACCTGGTGAAGGGGATCACCTCGGGTACCTGGGCGAGCCCGGCGGTGAAGGCCGTGCTCGAGGAGATCGAGGCCGCGACGATCGTCGTGATCATGGCTGCGACCATGGCAACGACGACGTCGATCGTGACGAGCTGAGGCCGGCAGCGTGATGGGGCGCCTGGACGCCTGCTGACTCCACTGTTAAACGACAGGTGTAGTCTAGGTTTCTCGATGCAGCTGCATCGATCGGACTCGCTGCCCCACCGCGGACCCCGAGCCCTTCACCGTCGAAGACCTCAGGAGGCCTCCCACCATGCCCGAAACCACCACCGGCACCACCCGCTTCGCCGACCGCGTCGTCCTCATCACCGGCGGCGGCTCCGGCCTCGGCCGCGCGACGGCCGTCCGCCTGGCAGCCGAGGGCGCTGCGCTCTCCCTCGTCGACGTCTCCGAGCAGGGTCTCGAGGCGACGAAGACCGCCGTGCTCGAGGCCACCCCCGACGCGCAGGTCCTGACGGCCGTCGCAGACGTGTCCGACGAGGCCCAGGTCGACGCCTACGTCACCGCCACGACCGAGCGCTTCGGCCGCATCGACGGCTTCTTCAACAACGCCGGCATCGAGGGCAAGCAGAACCCCACCGAGTCCTTCACCGCCGCCGAGTTCGACCGCGTCGTGTCGATCAATCTGCGTGGCGTGTTCCTCGGTCTCGAGAAGGTGCTCAAGGTCATGCGCGAGCAGGGCTCCGGCATGGTCGTGAACACCGCGAGCGTCGGCGGCATCCGCGGCATCGGCAACCAGTCCGGGTACGCGGCCGCCAAGCACGGCGTCGTCGGCCTCACCCGCAACTCGGCCGTCGAGTACGGCCGCTACGGCATCCGCATCAACGCCATCGCCCCCGGTGCCATCTGGACGCCCATGGTCGAGAACTCGATGAAGCAGCTCGATGCGGAGAACCCCCGCAAGGCCGCCGAGGAGTTCATCCAGGTCAACCCGACGAAGCGCTACGGCGAGGCCCCCGAGATCGCCGCCGTCGTCGCCTTCCTGCTGTCTGACGACGCGTCCTACGTCAACGCGACGGTCGTCCCGATCGACGGCGGGCAGTCGGCCGCGTACTGAGTCCGTCACCTCCGCCGCCCGGCGCACGTCCGCGTGCGCCGGGCTTCGGCCTGGAGGCGCGGCTCGGCCCCGCCGTGTCCGCCGACCGTGACAGCATGGCTGGTGTGAGTACCGATCAGACCAACGGATCAGCCTTCGGCCGAGGGATCGACAAGGCCCCGCCGACCGCGGCCGCCGAACTCCGGCGCCGAATGGCCGCCTCACCCGCGGGCTTCCTGCGCAGCGCGGCGTGGGTCCCCTGGAAGCCGGTGGGCGCTCCGGAGGCCGGCAGCGTCGCCCACGTCATGATCCGGGACAAGCCGTTCGTGCCCGTCTTCACCGACCCGGCCGAACTCGCCGCCGGTTTGCCCGACGCCGAGGGGCGTCCGGTGCCGATGTCCGAGCTCGTGTCCGCGCTCCCCGAGGAGTTCGGCATCGTGGTCGACCCCACGAGTGCGGCCGAGGCGAACTTCCTGCACGCCGATGTCCTCGCCCAGATGCGGGTGCAGATGCAGGGCGGCGTCCCGACCAGCGACGACTGACCCGCTCCGTCTCACCGTCCGCTCCGGGCGAGTGCGGTGCGTTTTCCGCTGGGTGACGGTTCTGGTTCACGATCCCCGGGGTTCGTGAACCAGAACCGTCACGCAGCGCTGGCCCACCCAGCGTGCTCCGCGACGACCACACAGCTCACGGACACCACGATCGCCATGACGGTCGCGGTGCCCACAGCGACCGCCCAACCCTGCGACCTCGTCCGTCGGATGACCTGCCCGAGGCCGAGGGCATCCGGTGCCGATGTCCGCGTGATCGTAGCGGTCTGCCACCTGCACTCCTGGCCAGCCCGTCAACCCAGTTCTGGGGATCGCTCATGTCAGCGGCGCCCATCAAGATGGGTCCGTCGTACTGAGCAGACGGGGGATCGACGATGCCGTTGGGCGGGCCAGGACCACGAGATTGGTCCCCTCCGGAGTACTCGTCAGGACCCTCGCGAAGCGGTGCTCGCCGGCTGCCGACACTCCACGCACCCTCACCGCTGCTGAACGCGAAGCCACGCCGGCGCACGAGGCCCTGGGCGTTCGCGACGCTTGCGATGCTGCTCGGCTTCGGCAGCGTGGTCATCGCACTCGTCGAGCCGCAACAGTCCGGGATCCAGACGGGCTTCATCGTCTCGACGATCGGCATCTCGGCGATCGTCTTCGGTGTGCAGGCGATCAAGACAGCACGATGGGGCTCGGCCACTGCGCGGGCGTTCGGTCGCGGAGGTGCGATCCTCGGCAGCGTCGGGACGGCGCTCATGGCGTACGCGGTCATCGGGTCTGCTCTGGCGGGTACCGGTGTCCACCTGCCAGCACTCTCGCTCCCCCTCGATGGCCGGAGCGCTGCCGTCGGACCGGTTGCGGTCCCGCAACTCCCGGCCGTCGCTGTTCCGGTGGAGTCTGCTGTTCCGTCAGCGACGCCGGAACCTGCCGCGCCGCCAGCTCCGGCGACTGTGGAGACCGAGCGGTCGGCCGTCGTACAGAGCGCCGGCTCGCTCGCCTTCGTCATGGAGCAGAGGTTCGGCACCGGTCCGTACCCGTCGACTCTGTCCGTCGGGATGACCGCGCCGGAGCGGATCCTCCTGCCCGACGGCACCGGGCTCGCTGCCGTTCCTGATGGCGCACGCATCCTGTACTCCGTCGCCCCGGACGGCACAGCGTGGACCGTCACGATCATCGGAGCACAGTTCGGGGCGGTGGCGACATACAGCTCGACCATCGGCACCGTCGAGTCGGGCTGACTTCCCGCTGGTCAGCGGCGCGGTTCGACGAGCTCGATGAAGCGGGACAACAGCGAGAGTCCCGCGATCGACGGGGGCAGCCCCGTGGTCAGCGCCGGTGAGTGCACGAGGTAGGCCGCCCACTTCGCCCGCGAGATCGCCACGTTCAACCGGTTCGGCATGAGCAGGAAGTCGAGGCCGCGCGGGATGTCCGCCGCACTCGATGCCGCCAGGGACACGATCGACACGACGGCCTCGCGGCCCTGGAACAGGTCGACGGTGCCGACCTGAGTGCCGGTGAAGCCCGAGCGGTCGAGCTCCTGCCGGATCAGTGCCCCCTGCGCGTTGTACGGCGCCACCACGATGACGTCCTCGTCGGTCAGGGCACGGGTGTCGGAACCGTCGGTCCAGGTGCGGCCGACGACGTCACCGACGAGTGCGACGACCCGGGCGGCCTCCTCAGCAGACGACGTCGTGTTGCCCGCGTGCACGACCGGCACGGGGTGCACACCCGCGTCGATGCCGTCGAGGTGCCGCCCGGAGACCATCGAGGCGAGCTGCCTGTCGTAGGACAGGGCCGAGACGGATTCGGTCAGCGCGGGCTCCATGCGGCGGGTGCGGGCCAGGAAGTAGCCGAACTCGGGCGGCAGGACGTGCTGGCCGTCGGCGAGCCAGCCGAGTGCGGACTCGTCGACGGGCTCCGGGTGGGAGCCCTGCGACACCTGGGGCAGCTGCTGGGGGTCTCCGAGCAGCAGCAACCGCGTGGCGGCGACGGACGACGCGATGGTCGGGGCGAGGGAGAACTGCCCGGCCTCGTCGACCACGAGCAGGTCGAGGGAACGGCGCTCGATCGTGGACTCGTTCGCGAACGTCCACGCCGTGCCACCGACGACACCGCCGGTGCCCGAGGACTCGCACGAAGACAGGAACGCGGCGACCGCGGCACCGTTCTTCACCGGGGTCCAGGCTGCGGAATCGAGCTCGTCCTCGGTCGCGCCGGACTTCGGCACCTTCACGACGCGGTCCGCGGGGACGCCGGCCTTGACCACGGAGGCAAGGAAGTTCTCCGACGTCGCGTGTGACTGGCCGACGACCCCCACGCGCCAGCCGTACTCGCGGACGAGCCGGGCGACGACGTTCGAGCCGACGTAGGTCTTGCCCGTGCCGGGAGGGCCCTGGATCGCCAGGTACGACCGGTCGAGGTCGAGCAACGTTGACACCACCGCCGACACCGTGTCGTCGCGCTGCACCGGGACGATCGGGCCACGCGGGGGCACCCGGCGCAGCAGGTCGAGCGCAGGGTCGGGCAGCATCGCCGGCAGCTCGTCGAGCACGGCCTGACCCCACCAGGCGATCGCCTCGGGCTGGGGCTTCGCTCGGGGCGGCGCCGACGGGGCGAGGGCCACCGGGAACTCGTGGTGCGGTTCGCCGCCGACGGGCAGACCCTCTTTCACGAGGACCTCGACGGCATCCCCGTTGTCCCACACGTCCATGATCACGGCGCGCGACGACGCGCCCTTCGACCCGGGGCCCGGTGAGGCGACCGAGGGCGGAAGCGGGTCGTCGTAGACCAGGTGGGGCGTGCCTCCAGGCCGGAGCCGCGAGCCGGGCGCGAGCGTCCCCGACAACCGGAGTTCCCGCGACTGCGAGCGGGCACGCGGCAGCGTGTCCCAGTCGCGCTCGACGGACGCACGCTCCACGACCAGGACGTCACGCGTGTCGGCCCAGTCGTCGACCGGGTTCCGCAGGCGGTCGAAGTGGTCCTGCCAGAAGGTCTTGGCCTCGCGGCGGTGGTAGTCGATCGCGGCTGCGGCGAGCGCCAACGCGGTCTGGTCAGGGGTGCGATCGAGGGCGTCGACGTCCTCGAGCTGCGCGGCCAGGGCGACGTACACCGGGTTCGGCTCGCGCTCGACCGGGATCGGCGGGACCTCGAGTTCGAGCGACGGGTCGGCCGCGTCGGGGTCGTCGGTGCGCAGCGAGCGGAGCCAGTCGCGCAGGCGCAGGGTCGAGCGGCAGTCGTAGGCGTTGTAGTCGGCGACCTGGTCGAGCATCCGCTGCCCTTCGACAGCGTCGCCGTTCCGGAGCTCCTCGATCGCGTCGACGTAGGCGGTGATGCTGTCCGCGGCGTTCGTGACGTCGCTCTCGCGCAGGTCGGACCCCATGTACAGCGGTTCGAGCTTCTTGATGGAGTAGCTGTGGCTGCCGACGACCAGGGCCTTGCGGACGATCGGGTACAGGTCGACCAGGACCCCGGCGCGGAGCAGGTCGTCGACGGCGTCCTCGCCCACGCCGTGCCGGGCGGCGAGTGACAGCAGGTGCGTCCGCTCGTAGGCCGCGTAGTGGTAGATGTGCATGCCCGGGTACTGCTGCCGCCGGGCCTCGATGAACGCGAGGAACTGCTCCAGCGCAACTCGCTCGTCGCGGATGATGTGCGCCCAGAACGCGGTGAACTCGGCGCGGTCGTCGACCAGGCCGAACAGGTAGTCGAGGCCCCAGTGCACGCCGTCCTCGGTGTGCAGCGGGTCGCCCTCGAAGTCGAAGAACACGTCACCCGGGTCGGGTGCCGGGATCGCGTCGAGCGCACGGGCGTCGAGGACCTCGAAGCGCGGCTTCACGGGCTGGCCCGGCCCGTCGGCACCCTTCCGTCGGGCGTCTTCCGACTCGATCTGGAGGCTCGCCTGCCGTACCAGCCGATCCTGCGTCGCGCGAGACAAGCCCGGCACTGCCCGGGTGCGGACCGCCAGGTCGTCGATCGTCCGCACCTGGTGCTTGATGAGCTTCGCCCGTTGGTCGAGGCGCATGCCCGCGACGAGGACGAGGTCGCGGTGCTCGGCGACCTGGGTCGAACAGATCGCACAGCGCCCGCAGCTGGAGTACCGCGGGTCACCCCACTGCAGTGCCTCGTCGGCAGCGATGCGCTCGGCGATGACCCGCTGCAGCTCGGCGCGCTGCGTGCGGTACACCGGCGAGATGTCGGCGAGGTCGTGCGTGGTCGTCGTCCGGTCGCCGAGCACCAGGTGCACTTGCTGCCCGGTCGGGATGCCGTGCGCCTGCATCTGCTCGGCGTGCGCCTGCATCTGCTCGGCGTACGCGGCGAGCTGCAGCAAGGCGCTGATCTTGGCGTGGCGTGCGAGCTTGGTGTCGTAGACCTCGTACTCGCCGCGGTCGTTGCGGATGATGAAGTCCGCGAAGCCGATGAAGCCGGGGGCGTCGGCGGTCGGTGCTGCGTGGAACGTCGGCTGGTACAGCACGTCGGCACCGTCGGCGAAGGCCTGTCGTGCTTCGGCTGCGGCGCGTGCGTAGTCCGGCGGTGCGGGACGGTCGAACTCGACGACCTTGCGGGTCTGCTTGAGGATGTCGAGGTAGTCGAGCTCGTGCTGGTCCCCCAACCGTGCGGTGCGCTCGAGCATGTCGTCGTGCACGTCGGGCAGGGCGTCCCCGCGACCGAGCTTGGCGTCGAGGCGGCGGAGGAACGCCCACTCGCAGGCCGACCACGTGCTCAGGTCACTCGGGCTGAGCAGCACGTGCCCGTCGACGCCGATCTGCATGCGCTCCCCCGTCTCTATGGTGCGCTGAAAGCCTAGGGGTGGGCGCCGACACCGACCCCGTCGGGTCGCCGGGCGGTCAGCCGATCGGCACGAACCGAGGCCCGTCGTACCCGTCGCGGGTGACGTGCGCGGTGAAGTCGGCGAGCGAGCGCACCCAGTGTCCGCGATCGCCGTAGAGCGCCTGGTACACGACCACCGGCTCTTCGGTCTCGACGTCACGGGCTACGACCAGCACCTCGTAGTCGTTGCCCTTGAAGTGCCGGTACCGCCCAGGTGTCACGTCGAAGCTCACACTCTCGATCGTAGGCAGGCGAGCCGTCCGCTGCCGACGCTGGAAACGTATGCCTATTCGAAGCGAAGGCGTCCCCACACTGGCGGGGCGCTCGCCTGCCGACGGAACGACGCGACGGCTGCGCCGGGCCGCCTGACCGCCCGGCCCCGTCACGAACGGACACGTGTTTCCGTGCGGACAGCACCACGACGTACGGTCGCACCATGACCGTCATCGTGGCCGTCGCCGTGCTGGCGGGGGTTCTTGCCCTCGCCACCGTCCTCGGGCTGCTCCTCCGCTCCAGGACCGGCCGCGCGAAGCCCAGCCCGACCTCAGCCGATGGCACCGCCAGCACCGTCGCCGACCTCGCCCCGCCGACAGCCTTCGGCACGCGCGCCACCCTCGTCCAGTTCTCCACTCCGACCTGTGCCCGCTGCCCCGCGACCGCCCGGCACCTGGACTCCGTCGCAGCCCGACACGACGGTGTCTCCCGACTGGAGATCGACCTCGCCGAGCACCCCGGACTGGCGAGCCGCTTCAACGTCCTGCAGACCCCCACGGTCCTGCTCCTCGACGCCAACCGGACCGTCCGCACCCGCTTCGGAGGCCCACCCCGCCCACCCGAGCTCGCCGCAGCCCTCGCCACTGTCCTGACCGCAGGAACCGCAGGCACCGCAGACACGACCGGCACCCAGGAGTCCCGATGACCACGTCGACCGACCCCACACGCGGCATCGACCCGCGCTCCCCACGCTTCGGCGCCGCCATCACGACGGTGCTCCTCGCCGCGACGATCGTCCTCACGCTGATCCCCGAGACGTGGATCGCCGGCATCGTGCTGCTCGCGGTCATCGTCGTGCTGTTCGCCGTCGGAGGCATCGCCGGCATCCGCCGCCACCCCTACGGCGCACTCTTCCGACGGGTCGTCCGTCCACGCCTCGCCCCGCCCGCCGAACTCGAGGCCCCGGAACCCCCGACCTTCGCCCAGCAGGTCGGCCTGTTCGTGACCGCGGTCTCGCTGCTCCTCGCACTGCTCGGCGTGCCGTACGCCGCCCCGATCGGTGCCGCGGTCGCCCTGGTCGCCGCATTCCTCAACGCCGTCTTCGACGTCTGCATCGGCTGCCTGCTCTACGTGTGGCTGGTCCGGGCGGGCGTCTTCCGTCCGCGGCGCGGCGTCGCCTGACGGCGTCCGGCCTGGAGGCCCGCCCCACCTCGACCGCACCGCCAGCGTCCGACAGGTGCTCGACTCCAGAACACGGCTCTGCCCCGCCCCGTAGGGTGAGCGGGTGGGGGAAGATGAACAAATCATCCGGCGCGCGTGGCGTCGTACCGCCCTGGTCGTGTCGATCGCCGCGGTCGCGGGGGCAGTGGCCGGTTGGGCAACCTCGCGGGACGAGGACGGTTGGACCGTCGCCCTGGCGATCTGCACGTGCGTCGCCGTGCTCGTCGGCTTGGCCGGGATGCTCTCGTTGCTCCCCACCACAGCACGCGCGTCGTCGATCATCACGCAGGCGACCGAGGACCTGACGAGAGACCGTCGCAAGATCATCAAGGGAGCCATCCGCTCGGGCGTTCCGCTCAAGGAGGACGCAGGCCCGGAACTCCAGCACCGCGCGCTCACCCTCGCTCGCGGGACCGCCGCGTTCAACGGGCTGATCCTCGTCCAGAACCTCATGCTGTTCGCAGGAGCCGCAGTTCCCCAGTTCGCCCGGGTCGTCACCGGCGATGGCAACGCGATCATCAGCCGGATCTTCCTCGCGCTCTTCGTCATCGAAATGGTGTTCGTCGTGCCGTTGCTGGTCGTCCGAGGCCGCCGAGCGCGGCGCTACGCGGATGCCGCCACTGCCGACAACGATCGCCGCACCGACACTCCGGTCTCCGTCGTATGACCACCGCAACGGAGATGCACTCGACACCGGAGGTGATCGCCCGCCGAGCCTGGCGCAGGACGGCTTGGGTCATCCTGGCCGGCGGAATCGTCGGCCTGATGGTGGGCGTCGTGGTCGTCATCCTGCTCGGAGACGCGCGCCGAGGCCCGGGATGGCCCCTCGTGGTGATCGGGTGCACGGTGGCGGCCGGAGGACTCGCGGGGGCGTTCTCGCTCGTCGCCACCACACTCCGGCTGACTCCGCAGATGCAGGCGCCCCTCGAAGGGCTCTCGCGCTTCGGCCGGAAGACCCTCGCGCAGGCGATCGCGAAGCAAGCCCCGATCGAACCGGCCGATTCTGACCTCGCACAACGGGCGTTCGACCTCGCCCGTCTCCGCGCCGCTTACCAGCCGATCGCCCTCGGTCAGTTCCTGCTGCTTTGCCTCGGCGTCGTTGGTCCGCAGCTCCCGAACCTCGTCGGCGACGACCCCTTCTCTGCCGTCTTCAGTCGGATCCTCTGCGGCACGCTCCTCGTTGCGGCCGTCGTCTTCACGCCACTCTTCCTCCACCAGTCCCGAAGCTGCCGGCGCTACGTGCAGGCGGCCACCGAAGCAGCCGCCCGCCAGCGCTGACTCAGGAGGCCTGCCGCACCTCGTGCTCCTGCGGTGATCCTTCGCCCTGTACGGTGAAACACCAGTACGAGGTTTCAAGGGGGCGCAGTGGGCATACAGATCGACGAACTCACCTTCGGGTACCGGCGGGACTCCACGGTGCTCTCCGGGTTGTCGACGGTGTTCCCGACCGGAGCGAGCGTCCTGCTCGGGCCGAACGGCGCTGGCAAGTCGACCCTGCTGGGACTCGTCGCCGACACGCTCCGCCCCCGCGCCGGGACGATCAACATCGAGGGACTGGGGGAACCGGGGACGCGCGGAGACCGCCGACGGTACCGCCGAGGGGTCGCATGGCTTCCGCAGCGGAGCGGCGCCTTCCCGGGCCTGACCGCTCGAGAGCACGTCGCCTACTGCGGCTGGTTGAAGGGCTTGTCGCGCGCCGACGCCTGGGATCGCTCGACGGCCGCGCTGACCGCCGTCGATCTCGCCACCCGAGCTGACGCACGAGCGTCGTCGTTGTCGGGCGGCCAGATCCGGCGGCTCGGCGTTGCCGGCGCGTTGGTGTCCGGCGCGCAGTGGATCCTGCTCGACGAACCGACGGCCGGACTCGATCCGGCACAGCGCGCGCGGTTCGCTCGGGTGATCCAGAACCTGCCGACGGAAGTGTCCGTCGTCGTCTCGACGCACCAGACCGAGGACGTCGCCGCGACCTACGACCATGTGACTGTCCTCGTCGACGGCCGGGTGCCGTTCGCTGGTTCGGTCGCGTCGTTCACCGAGCCGTTCGCAGACCTCTCGCCCGCCGAGGCGGTCACCGCTTCGCACGCGCGGTTCACGCGTGAGGACGACTGATGCGCCCGATCATCCCGTGGCGCAGCCGAGCAGCAGTGTGGCTCCTCATTCCTGGGCTGCTCGGCGTCGTCGCCTACAGCGTGCAGTTCGCAGATGAGACGACCGTCGCTGGCTACTGGCCCGCGGCGATGGCCGGCTCCGCGATCTACCTGGTGTTCTCGTGCGGAGTGGCGGCCACGGCCGGCGCCTGGGAAGGGAAGCGCTTCCGTCTGGCTGCGCCCGTGATCGAGTCCAGCAGCCGATCCAGTGCAGCAGTCGTCACCGATCACCTGTGGACACCACTGGCCGCCGGTCTGCTGCTCCAGCTCGTCGCGGTCGCACTCATGAGTCGGGACACCTGGGGCGCTCCCGGTGGCCCGTCGCCCCTCGTCGGCCTCGCCTTCGCGGGGATCCTGTTCTTCAACAGCTGCATCGGGTTCGCACTGGGGCGATGGCTCCCGCCGGTGGCATCCATCCCACTGAGCCTGCTCGTCTCGTACAGCTGGCTCGGCTTCACCTGGTCCGTGGACTACTTCCCGCTCCGGTACCTCGCCGGACTCGTGATGGCGGACTGCTGCTCGGTCGAGACCGCGCTCGACACCCGGGCACCGGTCATCGCGACGGCGTTCAGTCTGCTCGCCGGGTGCAGTCTGCTCGTCATCGCGGTCGCTCGACGCTCGAGCGGCAACAGCGTCCACCGGTTCGGTGTCCCGATAGGCGCGAGCTCGTTCGTCGTGATCACCCTCGTCGCGCTGACCGCCGGCTCCGGCCTCGGCGCGGCACCGATCATCGACCGCCCGCAAGCGCAGGCGATCTGCAGCGGCGCGGCGCCGACGATCTGCCTCTTCCCGGAGCAACGCGACAGCGGCAAATCAGAATCCGTCATCCGCAAGGCTGCGGAGAACCTCGGCCGCTCGGGCATCACGGTGCCGTCGACCATCCGCGCGAGCAACGCGCCATCGACGGCCGACGTCCTGAACATGATCGTCCAGGTCCGGATGACCGACGCCGACGTGCTCCACAGCATCACCACCTCCTTGCTCGGTGACGCCGAGGTGGCCCACTGCGGCACCGAGGAGGACGACGCCGAACGCCTCAACGATGCCGCTGTTGCCAACCGATGGCTCATCGACGTCGCCGCCGAGGGCATCGTGAACGCCGACCACGTGGAACCCGCCCTCGAGCTGGATGACCCCGACGTTCTGCGAGCCCTCCGTCGTGCTCCGGCCCCCGCTCAGGCCGCGTGGGTCACGGCGACGATCGAGCGCCTGACGGATTGCTCGGTCGGCCACGTCGCGGTGCCGTCCTCGTGACCTGGTGGCTGCGTGTCCACCGCACCCTGCCGTTGCTCGGACTCACGACCGCCCTGACGGTGCTCTCGATCGCGCTCGGCCCGATCGGCATGCTCTTCCCCTCGTTCGGCGGCGGCGCACCGTTCGCACTGTTCCCCGTCGCGGCCGTGCTCCCGCTGGTGATCGCCATCGCGACGAGCGCTTCGATCACCCGCGCACCGTTCCCCGCGCCCACTCGGCGGACGGACCTGCTCGAGCTGGCCGCCGTCATCGCGGTGGTCGCGCTGGTGACAGCCACCGCGAGCATCGGCCTCGCGGTCGGCGCCGAACCCGAGGCCGCGGTCGCGACCGCCCGGAACACGATCGCGTTCTGCGCACTCGCACTGGTCAGCCGAGCGGTACTCGGCGACCGGTACCAGTCCGTGCCGGGCGTGCTCTACCTGTTCGTCGCAGCGCTGTTCGGTCGCGGGACCCCGGACCAACCAGCCGGATGGGCCGGAGTCGTGTCGACGAACACCGGCCCGGTGTCGTGGGTGTTCGTCCTCCCCCTGGTGATCGCCGCCATCGTCAGTCCGCTGGCACACAGGTGGGGCACAACGACGTAACACGCAATTTACTTTCAGCACTGGCGCTCACCGACGAAAGGCGCTTTCATGGCGGGATGACGATCACCGAGCGGCCCGAGCGGCCCGAGCGATCCGAGCGGTCCGAGCGCGCCGACGCCTTCGCCCTCGTCCGGACCCAGTCGGCGAGCATGCCGTCGAGCATGCGTGCCATCGCCGACGCCGTCCTCGACGACCCGGCAGCCGCGGCCACCACGAACGCCACCGACCTCGCCGGCCGAGCCGGGGTCTCCCCCGCCACGGTCTCCCGCTTCGCCCAGCACCTGGGCTTCGCGAACTTCGCCGCCCTGCAGCGGAGCATGACCCGGGCCGTTGAACGCGGGATCCACGAGCGTGAATCCACCGAGATCCACGCCGGTGTCGCGGTCGACGACGACGTCGCCACCGTCATCGCGAAGGTCACCGAGGACGTCCGCGCGGTGATGGCCGACACCCGCGCCGCACTCGACCCGCACGCCCTCGAAGCAGCGGCCGCAGCCGTGAGCAGTGCCCGCCGCGTCGTCCTGTACGGCGTCGGCGCGAGCGGCATCGTCGCCCGCGACCTGCACCTCAAGCTCGAACGCATCGGCATCGTGAGCTCGATCGCCGACGACCCGCACAACGCCCTGACCCTGGCGAGCGTCATCGGCGAGCACGACGTCCTGGTGCTCGTCAGCCACTCGGGCTCCACCGTCGAGACCCTCGAGGTCGCCCACGCCGCCCGCACCCAGCACGCCACGATCGTCGCGATCACCGGCCACGCCTCCGCCCCGCTCGCCACCACCGCCGACCACGTCCTGCTCGGTGTCGCCGGTGCCGAGAGCGCCCTGCGCCCCGCGGCCATGGGCAGCCGGATGAGCCAGCTCGCCATCGTCGACACCCTGTTCATCGTCGTCGCGCAGCGCACCGACGAGCGCTCCCAGCCGCTCCTCGCCCGCAGCCGCGACGCCGTCCGCACCCACCACCGGAACTGAGCACCACCATGAACCAGACGCACGAAACCCACGACGCCCTCCGCGACGAACTCGCCGCCCTCACCACCGAGGCGACCGACCACTCGCTGGACGACATCGACACGATCTCCACGCTGGAAGCTGCTCAGCGCATGAACGCCGGAGACCGCAGCGTGCCTGCGGCACTGGAGCCGTGCCTCCCGGCCATCGCCCTGGCGGCAGACTCGATCGCCGCAGCGTTCGCGCGCGGCGGCCGGCTCGTCTACGTCGGCGCCGGGACGCCGGGCCGGCTCGGCGTCCTCGACGCCAGCGAGTGCCCGCCCACCTTCGGTACCGACCCGAGCCAGGTGGTCGGCGTGATCGCCGGCGGCGACCCTGCCCTGACCACCGCGGTGGAGGGCGCGGAGGACGACGAAGCAGCGGCCGTCCGGGACCTCGACGCACTCGGCCTGACGGCCGACGACGTGGTCGTCGGGATCAGCGCGTCCGGCAGGACGCCCTACGTCATCGCAGCCATCCTGGAGGCCCGGCGCCGCTCCGCCCTGTCGGTCTCCGTCGCGTGCAACCCCGACTCGGCCGCGGGGCGGGAGGCCGACATCGCCATCGACGTCGTCGTCGGCCCCGAGTTCATCGCCGGATCGACCCGCCTGAAGGCGGGCACCGCGCAGAAGCTCGTCCTGAACATGCTCACCACGCTCGCGATGGTGCGCAGCCACAAGACGTACGGCAACCGCATGGTCGACGTGCGGGCGACGAACGCGAAGCTCGTCGCCCGGGCGTTCTCGCTCGTGCAGGACGTCACCGGCGCGCCCCCCGCTGAGGTCCAGGCAGCGCTCGAAGCCTCGGACGGCGAGGTGAAGACCGCCATCGCCGTGATCCTGACCGGCGCCTCGGCTGCCGACGTGCGTGCTCACCTCGATGCTGCTGCTGGCTCGTTGCGCGCCGTGCTGTAGACCCCGTTCCCCCGTTCGTTTCCTTTCCCCCGAGGAGCACAGCAATGCCCGATGCACAGCAACTCGCCCAGCAGATCCTCGACGCCGTCGGCGGATCCGCGAACATCGCCGACGTCGAGAACTGCATGACCCGCCTGCGGGTCGAGGTCGTCTCCGACTCGTCCGTCGCGCTCGACGACCTGAAGGCCACCGACGGCGTCATGGCCGCCATCGCGGCCGGCTCGAGCCTGCAGATCGTGCTCGGCCCGGGTCTCGTCGACCGCGTGGCCGACGGCCTGGAGGCCCTGCGCGCGGCCGCCCCGCCGGCTGCGGCTGGTGGGCCTGGTGCGTCGCCTGAGGAGCTCGCTGCTCGCGGTGCGTCCATCAAGGCGACCGCGCGGTCCCGCTCCGACGGTCGCACCATGCGCGCGATCCGGAAGATCTCCGCGATCTTCATCCCGCTCATCCCCGCCCTGATCGCCTGCGGGCTGATCGCCGGGATCAACGGCATCCTGACGAACCTCGGGTGGGTGCCGGGAGTGACGCCGTTCCTCGGTGTGCTCTCGTCCGGGTTCCTGTCGCTGCTCGCCGTGTTCGTCGGGATGAACGCCGCGAAGGAGTTCGGCGGCACGCCCATCCTCGGCGGTGCGGTCGGCGGCATCATCGTCGCGGCCGGTGTCGCGAACGTGACCGTGTTCGGCGAGACCCTGGCTCCCGGGCAGGGCGGCGTGCTCGGCGCCATGGCCGGCGGCATCCTCGCCGCCTACGTCGAGCGGTTCATGCGGCGCGTGACTCCCGACGTGATTGCGCTCATCGTCGTGCCGACCGTGACCGTCCTGGTCGCCGGGTCGATCACGCTCGGGATCCTGATGTCCGTCGCCGGTGTCGTCTCCGTCGCGATCGGCACCGCTGCCACCTGGCTCCTCGCCAACGGTGGTGCGTTCGCCGGCTTCGTGCTCGGCGGCTTCTTCCTGCCGCTCGTCATGACCGGCATGCACCAGGCCCTCACGCCGATCCACACCACCCTGATCGACCAGACCGGCTGGACCGTGCTGCTCCCCGTCCTCGCGATGGGTGGCGCCGGCCAGATCGGTGCGGCGCTCGCGCTCTGGATGCGCTTCCGTCGCAACGAGGCCCTCTCCCGCACGATCCGTGGCGCGCTGCCCGCCGGGCTCCTCGGTGTCGGCGAGCCCCTCATCTACGGTGTGACGCTCCCCCTCGGTCGACCGTTCATCACCGCGTGCATCGGCGGCGCGTTCGGTGGCGGTGTCGTCGGGCTGTTCGACCAGCTCGGCCACTCCGTCGGGGCGATCGCCATCGGCGCCTCGGACCTCTCGCTCATCCCCCTGCTGAACGGCTCGTCCGGGTACGGATGGGCGCTGCTCGGATACGGATCGGGCCTCGTCGTGGCGTACGTCGTCGGCTTCGTGGCAACGCTGCTGTTCGGGGTGTCCGACTCGGTGCGGGCCGACCTCGAGGCGCAGTCGTCTGCGCCGTCCGGCGACCCCGTCGCTCCGGACGCGCCGCTCGACGTGCAGGTCACGCCGGCTGACTCCGTGGGAGCTGCACGCTGATGCGGTTGGGCGCGAGCGCATACCTGGCGCACGGTCCGCTGGCTGGTCCGACCTTCGAGGCCGCCGCGGCCGCGGGTGCGACGCTCGCGTTCACCTCGTTGCACATCCCGGAGGACTCCCCGTCGGGCGCCCGAGCCGCCGCGAACGCGATCGTGTCGGCTGCCGCGTCATCAGGGCTGTCGGTCGTCGCCGACGTCTCCCCCAACACCGCTCGGTTGCTCGGTGATTCGCCGTGGGAGTTCCTGCGGTCGATCGGAGTGGCTCGAGTTCGGATCGACTTCGGGTTCTCGGTCCCTGAGATCCTCTCGATCGCCGCCGTCCTGCCGATCGCCCTCAACGCGAGCACGCTCCGAGCCGCCGATCTGGCGCCGTTCGCGGAACTTGACGTCGAGCTGATCCACAACTTCTACCCGCGGGAGTGGACCGGGCTGGCGCTGGCGTCCGTGTCGTCGTCGGTCGGTGTTGCTCGGCAGTACGGCTGGCGCGTCGGGGCGTTCATCGCCGGCGACTCCGTGCGGCGTGGGCCACTCGGCGAGGGGCTGCCGACCGTCGAGGAGCACCGGACCATGCCGCCGTTGTTCCAGGCTGTGGCGCTCGTCGATGCCGGGGTGGACGACGTGTACGTCGGGGATCCGGCGCTGACCGATCACTCGTGGTCGCGATTGGGGTCGTTCGTCCGCGATGACGTCGTCGTGCTCGACGGTGTTGCGGCGCCGGGACTGCACCCGGCGGTGATCGAGGCGCTGGCGGTTCCTGATCGGAACCGCCCCGATGCAGCCGAGGCCATGATCCGGCTGGAGCACTCGCGGGAGCGGTTCGCCAGGCTGCCGTTGCCCGAGGCCGGTGGGCAGCCGAGGCCAGCGGGGTCGGTCACCGTGCAGTTGGCGTCGGCGGGGAGGTACTGCGGGGAGGTGGCGATCACGTTGCGGGACCTGCCGCGGGACGACCATGTTGCTGTGCTGTCTGAATCGCCCGTTCGGGGGTTCCCTTGGTCTCCCCTCGTTAGCCCGGGCAGTGTCTTCGCGTCGATCAACCTCGGCTTGATCACTGGTGGGATGTAGACCCAGGTGCCTTGGCTCTGCAACCACTCGGGCCCGCGTCCGCAGCAACCATGCGGAAGAATCCAAGGCGGGACAGGCCGACGCACCTTGCGCCGAGTGTGTTCAGGCATCTTGGGGTTCATCGTTATCTGCCGCCCACACTCAGTCTGACTTGGGAGGGCTTTTCAGATACTCGTAAAGCATCGCCGGCAATGCCTTCCCGAGCTCGCCGAACAGATTGCTGTCGGTGAAGAGGTCGTCGATGAACGCTGGGGTCTCGTCCCGCACCCCGAGCAGGGCCTTCGTGAACGCCTTCGGCAGAGCGGGGGACTCCGCGAACTGCTGCGCAGTGTTCACCGACGCCTGACCCTTGAGGTCCTCATCCAGCGCGAGCTTGCCGACGATGTGGTTCATCTGAAGGTCGATGACGCCCACGCCGTACTTGTCGCCGAGGCTTTCGTTGAGTTTCTGGACGATCTCCTCGAGGGCACTGCGGTGCTTCTCGTGGATCGCGCCCGACCCGATCGCGGTGATCGGGTCCAACCCGGACCCCTGCTCGAGGTTCAGCTCCACTGCTTCGCCGGCGCTGATCTTGTAGCCAGCGAGGGACACGTCCGAGATGTCGACCGGTTCAAGGAACGTCGCGGTCGAGAGTTGCGGAAGGATGCGGCGGAAGAAGTAGTGTCGGCGCGGCAGGTTGGTGTCTTCCAGGTTGCGGGCTTGGGAAATGAAGTCGTAGAACTTCACGAAGTTCCCCACGTCTCCCTTGAAGAGCCGCAGTTCATCCTGCTCGACCTTGTCGTCATCGAGCACCGCCGCGACCCACCGCTTCTGGAACCGGTCCACTGCCGGCGCGGTCGCGGCCGACACCTTCGAATTCACGTTCAGCCCGCCAGTGAGCGCGGCGTCGAATGTCTGCTCGACCTCGGTCATGTTGTAGATTCCGGCCGAGTCGAGCTTCGCCACGAGGTCGTAGATCAGGTTCGGATCGGTCGTCGTGGTGAGCGTCGCCTTCCGGTAGTAGGGCAGGAACGCGTCCAGCACCTCCTGCGGGTCGTTGACGAAGTCGAGGACGAACGTCTTGTTCTTGCCCGGGTGTGTGCGGTTCAGCCGGGACAGGGTCTGCACGGCCTGCACCCCGCCAAGCTTCTTGTCGACGTACATCGCAACCAGGCGGGGCTGGTCAAACCCGGTCTGGAACTTCTCGGCAACGATCATCACGTTGTACGTGGCCGGCTTGAACGCCTCCGTCAGGTCCGCCTGGACGCCCGGGTTCTGCGTGTGCTCCGTCAGCCCCTCACCGACGTCGTCCGGGTCCTCGACGGTGCCCGAGAACGCCACCAGCGAGCGCACCCCCAACACACCCGAATCGGAGATGTAGGTGTCGAGGTACTTCTTCCACCGGACCGCTTCCATGCGCGACCCGGTGACGACCATCGCCTTCGCCTTACCGTCCAGCAGCGGCTGCACGAAGGTGTGGAAGTGGTCGACGACGATCTTGGCCTTCTGGCTGATGTTCGTCGGATGCAACCGCACGTACCGCACCAGCGCCTTCACCGCGGTCGACTCGTCCACCTCGCCGGCACCGTCGTAGTCACTATCGGGGTGCTGCAGCTTCCACGCCACCTTGTACGGGGTGTAGTTCTGCAACACGTCGAGGATGAAGCCCTCTTCGATTGCCTGCTGCATCGAGTACAGGTCGAACGGTTCCGGCGTCGCATCCGGCCCCGCACCGTCCGGCACGCTGCCAAACAGTTCCAGCGTCTTCGCTTTTGGGGTGGCGGTGAACGCGAAGTAGGAGAGGTTTGGCGCGGACGCGGTCACGGACATGGCCCACTGCAGGTACGCGTCCGAATCGATCGGGGCGCCTTCCGCGACCGCCACCTGCTCGTCCGGCGACAGCACTTTCGTCAGCGCTCCCGCCGTCGACCCGGTCTGGGACGAGTGGGCTTCGTCGGCGATGACCGCGAACCGGCGCCCCTTCAGCTCGGGCAGCGTTTGGATTGCGGTGATCAGCGCCTCAAACGACTGGATTGTCACGATCACGATGTTCTTACCACCGGAGAGCGCCGCGGCGAGCTGCTTCGACTTCGACTCGCCCCCGTCCTTCGTGATCGACTGCACCACCTCCGCGTGCTTCTCGAACTGGGCGATCGCGTCCTGCAGCTGCTTGTCCAGCACGGTGCGGTCCGTGACGACGACGACCGTGTTGAAGACCCGCTCGTTCTGCTCATCGTGAAGTTGGGCGAGGCGGTGGGCGAGCCAGGAGATCGAGTTCGTCTTCCCGGACCCTGCCGAGTGCTGCACCAGGTACCGGTTGCCTGGCCCCTCCGTCCGGGCGGCCTCCACTAGCCGGGTCACGGCCCGCCACTGGTGGTAGCGGGGGAACAGGACTCTCTGCGTCTTCGTCTTCGTGCCTGTGTCCGGGTCAACATCCGTCTCGACCTGCAGGTGCACGAACGACCCCAGCAGTTGCAGCCAGGTGTCGCGTTGCAGGATCTCCTCCCAGAAGTAGGAGGAGGCCGACCCGGTCGGATTCACGGGGTTCCCTGCCCCCTCGTCTGCACCCTTGTTGAACGGCAGGAACCGGGTCGCGGCGCCGGCGAGCTTGGTCGTCATCCGCACCTCGGAGTTCGAGACCACGAAGTGCACGAGAGATCGCTTGGCGAACCCGAACAACGGCTCACCCGCCGTCGACCTGTCGAACCGGTACTGATTCACCGCGTTCCCGATCGGCTGCGTGAAGTCCGTCTTCAACTCGACTGTCGCCACTGGGACGCCGTTGACGAACAGCACCAGGTCCAATGCCTTGTTTGGATGCTTGACCGAGTAATGCACCTGCCGCATCACCCGCACCCGCATCTTGGCGTACGCGTCAAGCGTGTCCGGGTTCTGCGTGGTCGCCGGCCGAAACTGCGCTAACCGGAACTTCACCGCACCCCCATGCAACGGCACCATCGAGAAGCCCTCATGCAGGATCCGGATCGTCCCACCGTTCTTCAAGGGGTCAAGATCGAGCGACTTCGCCAGCCGGATCAAGATACTGCGGGCTGCCGCGTTACGCTGAGTGTCCGTGTCAGTGGCACGGACGACCTTCCCGAATTCGGTCGGCTGCGACTCCTCCAACCAACCAAGAACATCCTCGGGGAAGAACGCGAGTTCCCGGTCATACCCGGTGTCTGTGGACGAATACAACCAGCCGTTCGCGGCAAGGTACTCGGCGATCTCGTTCTCCAGCACCGACTCCAGGTGCGCCCCAGCAGTCCCACTCATGTAGCCACTCCCACATTGATCTTCCCCGTCACAGTCGCCGAAATCAGGGCAGCGCGACGTTCCTTTGCGAGTTTCACGTTCTGCTTCCCGATAGACATAGCATGCCCAATGATGGCGGTTGCACGATTCAGATTCTCGGTGACCGTCAGCTGCTCGTCGAGGCTAGGGACCGGGAGCTGCACGGCCCGCAGCGTCCGCTGATTAAGACCCGCAACAGTCGATCCCACGGCGAACCTTTCGAGCTGCTCGTGCGCCGGTGGTGACTGGAGGAACCACCACAAGTACTTCGGATGGACCATGCTCTTCGCCGGCCGAAGCATCATCGAGTCGGACCCGCAAATGTAGCCGTCGCTCTCCTCGTCGACAAGGGCAGCCTTGTCTACTTCACCTTTGCGTCCGAGCACGATGTCCTCCGCGCGGAGGCGGAACCGGGACAACTGATGGGCGCGATCGGCTCTCACCGACACACTGACGTCAGCCGCGATCGCACCGTGCACAATGTGGCTGGGATTGATGACAGGAACACCATTGTCGACGTACTCAGACGCAGAAAGCTGGGTGCCGAAAGGACCGGTCTGCGCCACGCTGAGCACTTGGCGCAATCGCATCCGACCGGAGTCCGCCCGCATCGCCGCACTCAGAACGGCGGCGCGGCGTTCGACCAGGAGGGCGATGAGCTCCTCACTCTTCGCGATGAACGCATCGATCTGCGCCGTCTCCCGATCCAGATAGTCCGCGATCGCCCGCTGTTCATCGAGGTCCGGGTAGGGCAATGGGATCAGGGTGAACTGCCCGTAGCGGATCGATTGCCCGTCGCGGAGCTGATCGGTCGTGGTCTGGAGAGCCTGGATGTAGAGATCACTCTTGAACAGGTACTTGAAGAATCGCGGTTCTAGGGCCACCTTCGGCTTCAGCACCGTATACGCCGCGCTCACCTTGCCTGGGATGCCTGAGTATTCGAGTCCGCCCTGAAAGCTCCGAAGGTGGCTGACGTAGTCGCCCGCCTCGACGTGCCGCATGTTGTCAGCGCCCGAGAGGTTCAAAACTACCTTGTTGCCGGTGATCTCCATGTACTCGGCCTGCGGCAGCACACCGTACTTCTGGGAGGGCGTTAGGTGCACGTCGGTCGCGGAGCTCTTCTGTTTGCGTTCGCCAAAGAGGGCGCGCGCAGGGACAACGGGCCAGGCCGCCGGGGTAACCCCTAGCCACCCCACTCCGGAGTCACTGAGTTCTCTTGTCATGCTTCGACCGCCGTGAGCATCGCCCGGAGGTCGTCCATGACGGCGTCGAGGTCGCGATCGATCTCCTCGAGCGGGCGGGGCGGTAGGTATTGGTAGAAGTGGCGGGTGAAGGCTATCTCCGCGCCTTCCTTCGTCTTGGAGTAGTCGACCCACGCATCGGGCGCGTACGGGAGGACTTCACGGGCGACGTAGGCGTCGACATCCTCGTCCCATGGCACGTTCTCGGTGTCGCGGAGCGCCGCGTCCGGTTCCGGGTTGCCCTTACTGTCGGGGCAGGAGTCGGCGGAGTCGTCCTGCTCGCCGAGCTCAGTGGTAACGGTTTTGAGCAACGGTGCAGGCAAGGCGAGGCCTTCGGCTTTCGCGGCGTCCTTCAGCGCCTTGTGGAACGCCGCGCGGTTCTTCCACACCGTGTCGGTACCGAGGCGGTCGAGCACGGCACGCAAAGCTGCGGCATCCGCCTCGTTCAGCTTCTGGACGGCCTTCGCCTCGAACAGGGTATTGATGCGCTCCGAAGTCGCGTGCCAGTTCAGTTTGAGGGGGCGTTCGACGGTGATGGTGCGGTACAGGAAGTCCTCATTACGGAAGATCTTCGAGTGCTCCCCGTCCTTGAATTCGGCGTACAGGCCGACGATCGTCTCGATGTTCTGCGGCGAGAGCTCGTTGCGCTTGGAGCCGAGGCCCTTGCGGAGCTTGGTGAACATCTGCCGGCCGTCGAGGAGTTGCACCCGGCCTTTCCGGTCGCCTTCCTTGCGGTTGGTGAGGATCCAGATGTAGGTGGAGATGCCGGTGTTGTAGAACATGTCTTTCGGCAGTCCGATGATCGCTTCGACGAGGTCGTTGTCGAGTAGCCACTTGCGGATGTTCGACTCGCCGCCGCCCGCGCCGCCGGAGAAAAGGGGCGATCCGTTGAGGACGATCGCCATGCGGGAGCCGCCATGTTCCGGCTTGCGCATCTTCGACACCAGGTGCAGCAGGAACAGCATGGCCCCGTCGCTGACGGCGGGGGTGCCGGGGCCAAATCGGCCGTTGAAGCCGAGCTTGGTGTGTTCGTCGTCGACGTCGGCGCGTTGGTCTTTCCAGTCGACGCCGAACGGCGGGTTGGAAAGGCCGTAATCGAAGGTCTTGTCGTCGAAGGCGTCTTCGGTGAGGGTGTCGCCGAGGGCGATGTTGTCGACGTCTTGGCCCTTGATGACCATGTCTGCTTTGCAGATCGCGTACGAGGCGTCGTTGTAGTCCTGCCCGTAGAGGCTGAGCTGGATACCGGGGTTGAGCGTGCGCAGGTACTCGTCGGCGACGGAGAGCATGCCTCCGGTGCCGGCCGTGGGGTCGTAGATGGACCGAACCACATTGGACTTGGCGAGGGCGTCGTCGTCGATGGCGAACAGCAGCTGCACCATCAGCGCGATCACCTCGCGGGGCGTGTAGTGGTCGCCGGCGGTCTCGTTCGATTTCTCGTTCGCGAACCGGATGAGTTCCTCGAACACGAGTCCCATCTGGATGTTACTGACCGTGCGGGGGTGGAAGTCGGCCTGCGCGAACTTCTCCGTGACCGCGAACAGCTTGTTTTTCTCGGCCAGCTTGTTCAGTGTCTTGTCGAACTCGAACCGGTCGAAGATGTCCCGCACGTTCGCCGAGAATCCGGCCAGGTAGGCGGACATGTTTACTCGGAGGTCCTGCGGGTCGGCGACGAGCTTCTCGAGGTCGAGGGGGGAGGTGTTGTAGAACTGGTGGCCCGCTTCGTCGGTGAGCTTGGCGTCCTGCAGCATGTCGGGGAGTGATTCGATCGCCTTCGCAGTCTGGACGACAGCGGCCTTCGTGTCGGCCAAGACGGCGTCGAGCCGGCGGAGCACGGTGAACGGGAGAACCACGGACCCGTACTCGGAGGGCTTGAACGGGCCGCGGAGGGACTCGGCGATGTTCCAGATGAAGGCGACGTGATTTACCACGGGTGGACACTCCTGCTGTGTTGCCCCTCAAAGCGGCACATGCGCCGCTAAACGTTCCATTCTTACCCATGTCTTGCATTTTGTTCGACTCAACGGCGAGTCGCGGCGGGGCGCGTTTAGAATTTCACATTTCGTGGTAGGCCATCGGCGACTATCGCAGCTCCGGAGGCCCCGCTTGATCTCTGACAGTCCGTTCGCCGATTCATCTGCCAAAGCGTGAGGTCCTACGGATCTGTAGCGAGTGGTACAACGTGAGGGTCGCTTCTTTGAACGCCGCAGTCTCACCGCGCCTCCGAAACTTCGAGTCCACCTCGGGGGCCGCTTCTCCAGAGCACGCCTAAGACGAAGTGCTCGTTCTTCGTGGTGGCCCAAACGGTTCGATCTCAGGCACTGGCAGGGTTCGAGCACGCTCGTGGTCAGCGCACGTCGGTCCGAGGTCACAGACCCCCCCCGTGCAATACCGGAAGTAGACTCCAGCATCTCGCTTGACTTACCGCTCGAGTCCAGCGCTGGCGGCGGATGAGGGGGGCCATCTATTACCCCAGTGACCCGCTGTCAGAGCGGCTCGCCGCGTGCACAAGCCCCCCCCCCCGCAGCTCAACCGTCGACGGAAGCACATTCGGCCCCGCCCGCAGCGTTGGGCGTCGCCTGGCGACATAGCGATGCCAGGCCGCGCCGGGCCTCCAGGTCGACACCTTCGCCGTAATGGTGCTCGGCCAGGAGTGGCGGGATCACGTACCGCCACACGTTGTGCAGACCGGCGCCGACGAGGCCGCGCATCAGCAACGACGGCCCGACCGTGGCATCGTGGCCCTGAATCTGCTCGTTGAGTCGCGTCAGCAGGTCGGCGCAGCTGTGTGGATCAGCTTCGAACCGAGCGCAAACCTTCATCTGAAGCGGCGATCTCGAGCAGGCTGACTGCCGGGATCTCCTCGGAAGGCAGGTTCATGAAACTGGCGATCAACTCCCCGAATTCTGCCGCGGATCGGCGCGTTGCACCCGTCTTCGCCCACGCGGGGAAGCGAAGGGTCACGTCCGCATCCTTGGTGATGATCTCGACGACGGGTGGCCGCTCCGGAGCGTCCGAACGTCGGACGTACCGGATGTTCGCGAGGCTCAACTCGGAGTCGATCGCGCCAACCCGTCGCAACGAGTCCTGCTTGGTCAGAAGCAGGCGTCGGTCGGTGACCGCAACCCAACCGTCGCTCAGACGGGGAAGGGTGATCCGGTCGAACGAGACGTCCGCTAGGCCCAGCACCCGCTCCCCCGGCTGGAGGCGGAACGGAAGAATCCGCACGAGCTCCTCGGGAACGTCGTCCTCGAAGACCAGCAACGACGGAAGCTCGAGGGGCTCTCGGTCGCGGGCCGCCTCGAGGCCGCGGATGTGCCCGAGGGCGTCTTGGAGCTCACGGACCATGATGTGCGACTCCTTCGCCGCTCGTGCGGTACCCCCGATCTTGAATGTCCGCTTGCCCGGCAGTTCGGCGATGATCGCGAATTCACGAGCGAGTTGCTCCAGCAGTTCGTCCGTCTGCGCAAGCGACTGCTCGTGCAGGTCACGGGCGTCGGTGACCAATCCGTCGAGCAGCTTCGCGTCTGCGTCGTTCGTCTTCGCACTCCGCAACAGGTGGCCGGCGCGGAGGGATTGGTAGACGAACCAGGATGTCTGCGAGAGCAGAAGCGCCTGGACATCGGCGATGATCGCCTGTCCGTTGTCGGCGAGGTACTGCTGGCGGTCCTTGTGCCCGACCTTTCGCTCAAGCTCATCTGCATACCGCTGAACGGCATGCTTGTTCGCGTCCCACTGCGACGTGAGTTCACCCTGGTAGCCGCGCACCTCAGCGAAGACGGCGTCGGTCACTTCGCCGATCCGTCGGGCGTGCCGCAGTTCGCGGATGAGGGTCTCGTAGTGGCCGGTCACCGCGGACCACTGGCCCTGGCGCACGACCTGCAGCACCTTCGAGGTCAGTTCCAGATTGTGCTGGGCGACGGCGGCGATCTGGTTCAGCTGGAACTGGATGACCATCAACGTGATCGCGGGCCCCATGGAGGCCACGACCGAAGCGGTCGTTGCCGCGGTCGCGGGGAGCCAGCGGACTGAAGCTGTGAACGAACCGCCGCCGCTGGCGAGGGTCCCGAGGTTCCAACCGTCCTTGACTATCGGCGTGGCCGTCTTGAGCGCTTCGAGGGTCTGCGGTGCGAGCCGCACGAGACCCTGAGCCTGCATCGCCGCATTGACACCCTGCGCGCCGACGCTTCCGAGACCGACAGCGTTCCCGACAGCCGTCGAGACTGCACGCAGCGTCGGCTCGTCGATGAACGAGAACGGGACGACCTCGAGACCGTCCGGGATCTCGGCGCCGAAGAAGATGGCGAGACCGTCCTCGAACTCGACGAGTGCTGACGAGGGCGTCTCCTCGTTCCGCAGCTCGTCGCCGTGCACGTCGTCGTGGAGCTCATCACTCATCGGTACTTCCTTCAGGGTTCAGGGTGGTGGGAACGAGCTGGTCGACGAACCATCGCAGGGCTTCGATGACCTGCTCCCGAGCGGCGGCGGCAGTCAGCACGTCGATCGGGAACGACGGCCGCTTGTCGATCCTGCTGGCGGCGAGGTCGATGCCTGGCACGGCGTTGAGGCGGCTACGGAACTCCTGCCGCAGCGCGAGGTCATCGAACGGCGGGCGGACTCGTAGGTGCTGGAACACCACTTCCACGCTTCCGGAGATCGGGTAGATCGCGAAGGGCCAGTGCGACGGCCCCTCCTCGGAACGACGCGGTGCCGTCATGAACGCGCTGCTCTCCCGGTTCGACCCGAACTCGACAGTGCCGCCGAGTTCCTTCCACGCGGCGAAGAGCTCGGAGACGGCGTGAACGGTCGTCGGCGGGTTCGCGCTGGAGAGCTGTCCCATGAAGGTGCCATCCGACACTGCATCGGTCCCATTGAGTCCATCGGTGCCGAGACCCACCCGCTCGGCGAGCGCTGCAGTCGAGAGACGGGCCGCCTCGTCAGCAGCGCCGTTCGTCCAGAATCGCAGCCCTTCTTCTTCCAGGACCGCTCGAGGGTCACGCTCGTCGGACGGGTCTGGCCAACGGAATCCAGGCGAGATCGTGCCGCCGCCCTGCAACACCCGGTGTGCGCCGATGACTTCGTGACTCGCCAGATGGACGCCGAGCGGGACCGGGTGCGTGCCGACGAGAGCAGCGACGTCACCGTACGACGACCAGTGCCCGGCCGGGATCGCCATGATCGCCTGGTGCACGAGCGACCAGTCGCGGCCGGTGTCGGATGACTGCAGCCGTTCGTTCGGGCCGGCCCACTGCTCGACGATCCGTTCGGCAAACCACTCTCCGCGAGCGAGGATCTCGGCGCGCCCCCACGTCGAGGCTTCGAGGACAAGCCGGTTCAGACCGCTGAAGCTGCTCTTTCGGAAGTCTTCCTGCTTCGAGGGGAAGGGCCGGTTGCTGAGCTCGGAGTTGTACCCGGTCAGCGTCAGGTTGCCGAGCGAGTGCACGAGCTGCTCGTGCACGAGGTCGGCCGTCTCGTCGTCGGCGAGATTGACATCGAGTGCTGCACGCCATTCTGGGGTCAGCGTCTGCGGCAAGATGTGCTCGATCGTCGACTTCTCGACGTCGACCGGTTCCTTCGCGTTGAGTTCCTCCTGCACCCATTTCAGGATCAGCTTCTGCTGGGTCCGCAGACCACGTAGGTAGAACGGCTGGGTGCGGACCGCGTCGCGGATCTGGTCGTCGGTCGAGAAGTACTTTCGCCCGGTCGAGAAGTAGTCGACGAGAACTTGGTCGACCGGTCGATCATCAAGGACGCCGCACGCCTGCAGGATGGTGCGGTTGAGGCCCTGGCCCGAGCGCCCACCGATGGTCCGGCGAACGATGTAGGACTCGACTGCTGCGAGCGCGCCCGCGACGTGCTCCGTGCTGCTGGCGCCGGCGGCGCGCCGTGCGAGGAGCCGAAGGGTGAGCGGCACGGTGGTCGTCGATCCCCACTCCGCCAGGTGCTGCAGGTGCTTGCGAACACCGGGGTCAGGCTCGCGGGAAGGCTCCCGGATCACCTCGAGCTGCTCGGACAAACGGCTGAAGCGTTCGATCTCTGCGAGGATCTGCTCGTCGTCCATCTTGGCGAGCCGCGCCTGCTGGTAGCTGTAGATGTCGCCTTGCTTGAGCAGCGGTTCGTCTGCGACGGCGTCGAGCCAGAAGATCAGCTCGAGGTCGTTGACGCTGAGCCGGCGCTGCATCGGGAGCCACCACGACGTGTACACCGACTCCCCACGGGACCCGAGTCGCATGAACAGGTAGTTGCGGACGAGGTCACCCTGCGTCAGTCGGAGACCCGTGTTGTTGAGCGACTCGAAGATCCGGTAGACGTTGTCTTCGTCGCGCGCGGTGATGGACACGAAGCTCAGACCGCCGAGGACGGCCTCGCGGATCCGTTCGATGTCGTGGGGATCGTCCGGGTCGTCGGCGAGCTCGAGCTCGCGACGGAAGAACGAGTAGGCGTCGCCCACCCCGGACGTGGAATCGGCACCGACTGCGCCGTCGACGACGGCTCGGAAAGAGTCGCGATCCGCCTGCGTGGGCAAGAGCTTCAGTCGGGCGTCGCCGGGCTTGAAGCGGTCCGCGATGTACTGCTCGTGGATGCTCTCGGCAAGCATCGGCGCGTCGGTCTGGTGCACCCGGAGGTAGTCCCGGAGCGCGCACAGCAGGATCGACAACGTTGTCAGTCGCTGCTGGCCATCGACGACGAGGAACTCCATGCCGGTCGGCACGATCGCGCCGGTCGAGAGCACGAGTGAGCCCATGAAGTGCGTCGCGCTCGGGTTCGTCCGGCGGGTCTCGGCGAGTTCGAGGATGTCGCTCCACAGGCGCTTCCGCTGACGCACCTCCCACGCGTAGGGCCGCTGGTAGAGCGGCACCAGGTACTGCTTGGGTCCGCCGAGCAGTTCCTGCAGGGTGGTTTCACGTACGTCCATGTAGCGTCCTCCGTCATCGAGATCCTAGAGACAGAACCGAGTCCTTCTCGACACTGGCGACCACTGTCCACGACTCGTCTCGGCACTTCTGCGGAACCCCGCAATCGTCCGCGCACTGATGTGTAACGTATCGACTGAATAGCTACTACACGAGAGCACCCCAAAACAGGTGCTTTCGAGGCAATGTCGCATCCGCGAGGATGAGTCAGCACCGCGCGCTCCGGGGACGGCGAGCGGTCGATACGAACGGATCCTTCGAGGGGCAACACCATGACGATGGCCGGAGAATCCGCAGGGGTCGAGGCATACCGCCAGCGCAGCCATGCAAGAGAACTTCGCCGCCAGGCGGACGACGCCGAGCAACGCGCTGCCCGCTACGAGATCGCCAACCGCACCGAGAGCGAGACCGCGCGGATCCTCGCCCCCCTCGCCGGCATCGGCTACCACCTGCTCGCAGACCGCCGCTGGCCCGGCAGCCGCACGGCACAAGTCGACATGGTCGTCGTCGGCCGCGCCGGCGTCTTCATCGTCGACACGAAGGCCTGGCGCGAGGTTGCGGTCCACGGCGACCGGATCACCCGCGGCCAAGAGGACGTCACCGACGACATCGCTCGCCTCGCTGACCTCGCGTACAGCACCGAGGCAGCTCTGGCGGACACGGGCCTGGCGCCCGGCGAGGTCCACGCGGTCGCCGCCCTCGCCGGCCAGAAGCGCATGCACGCTCGCGTCGCCTCGGTCGATGTCATCGGGGCGCACGACCTCGTCGGCCACATCACGAAGCGTGGAGCCCGATTGTCCGCGTCCCGCGTCGACGAGGTCCTCGCCGCGATGCTGCACCACTTCCCCGTGATCGGCGACGGCGGAGCAACACCGCCACAGGTCGTCGTCCCGGCACCGGTACTCCCCCGCGAACCCGACGTACTCGTCCCGACGGTCGACACCGCGGACGACGAGCTGACCGACCAGGTCCTAGACGGCGTGCTCGAAGCGCCGATCGAGGAATGGATGGCGTTCCTCGACCCGGCACAGGCCAAGCTCGTCCGCCGCAGCTTCAACGGCCCGGCACGCATCCGCGGCGCTGCCGGCACCGGCAAGACCGTCGTCGGCCTGCACCGCGCCGCGTACCTCGCACGCGCAACCGGCGGTCGCGTGCTGTTCACGACGTACATCAGCACTTTGCCGAAGGTCCTCGAGTCCCTCCTCGAACGCCTCGCGCCCGACATGGTCGGTCGCGTCGACTTCATGGGCGTCCACGCGTTCGCCACGCGCCTGTTGAAGGAACGCGGCATCGCGTTCCGCACTCCTGGACGGGAGGCCCAGCTTGCGTTCGACGACGCGTGGAACGCGATCCGCGCCTCCAGTCCGTTGCGGTCGTCGCGATTCTCGCGCTCGTACTGGGAAGACGAGATCAGCCACGTCATCAAAGGCCGCGGCCTGACGCGGTTCGACGAGTACGCGGACCTGGCTCGCGTCGGGCGCAAGCACGCGCTCCCGCTGGAGACGCGGCAAGCCGTCTGGGACCTGTACGAGGCGTACGCGCGCGGGCTGCGCGAGCGACGGGCGCACGACTGGGAGGACATCGTTCTGCTCGCTCGCGACGCGGTCCGCGCGGTGCCGCTCGAGCGGTACGAGGCGGTCATCGTGGACGAGGCGCAGGACCTGTCGTGCGCGATGGTCGCGCTGGTGCACCAGCTCGTGGGTGACCGGACCGACGGCCTGACGCTCATCGGCGACGGCCAGCAGACGATCTACCCCGGCGGGTACACGCTCGGCGAGGTCGGCATCAGCCTGTCCGGACGCGGTGTCGTGCTCGACGTGAATCACCGGAACACCGCTGAGATCCTCGAGTTCGCGAAGGAGATGGTGGCGGACGACCAGTTCGTGGACATCGAGGGCGTCGACGGGGTCGGTGACGCGGTGTCCGACGTGTCGCGCTCCGGTGAAGCTCCGACGATGACGCGCTTCACCAATCGTGCGGATCACGATCGGGCGATGCTCGACCGGCTGACCGAGGTCCTTCGACTCGTCGGGACCGGTCACGGTGACATCGGCATCCTCACGGCGACGAACCGGCAGGCGGACGACGTCATGCAGGCGCTTGCAAGCGCCGGCGTCCCGACCGTCTCTCTGCAGCAGTACGCGGGACGGAGCTCGGACGCGGTTCGCGTGGGGACGGTGAGGCGTGCGAAGGGCCTCGAGTTCAAGCAGGTGCTGCTCTCGCACGTCGATCCACGACTGCTCGATGCTGCACCGGCCGAACCGTCGGAGTCCGAACGAGAGCGCCGAGAGCGAGGGCGCCGCGAGCTCTACGTAGGAATGACCCGGGCGCGGGACGGCCTGTGGGTCGGCGTCCGCAGCGGAGCAACGCGCAGCCGCTGACGGTTCTCTTCGGCCAGCTATGACGACCAGCTGAGCGTCTTCAGTCCCGGTCGCAGAGCACTTGCCGCACACACTCTGCTGTCCTCGGGTCCTTGAACACCACCACGAATGTTCGCCCGTCCCGCATCTCCAATCGGACGGCAACTTCCCCGCCCACCGAGTAGAGCCGCCCACGAGCGCTTCGAACGGCACCCTTGATGCCCCATCCGCCGTAGTCGGCGTGTGCATCGATCCGCACGATCGCGACTTCGACGACGTCGCGACGCACCAAGCGAGTCTGCCAAAAGGGCGTCAGGCCAACGGTGATCTGTTCCGGCGAACACTGGACGAAGGCGGCCGTCTTGGTGGCGAGTACCGCCATCCAGATCAGCGTTCCGACGAGCAGGCAGAGCACGACGAGCGACGGCAAATCGAACTCTCGGACCGCCGCTCCTGCGACACCGACCACGGCGATGGGGCCGAGCAGCAACATCGTCCCGAACACGACGCCGTGGTCCGCGGGGCTGCGGAACACCTCCTCAGCTGCCCCGACGCGTTTCGGCGGTCTCTGAGCCGAGGTCGATCTCGCGCCCGCTCCACTCCAGCAGCCCCGGGTCGTGCGTCGCGACGACCACCGCTCCCCCGTGCGCGCGGATCAGGTCCAGCCCAGCACGCACGCGGGCAGCGCTCCGGTCATCAAGCGAGGCCGTCGGCTCGTCGGCCAGCACCAAGCTCGGCCGCTGCGCGAGCACCCGGGCGAGCGCCACCCGTTGCTGCTCGCCGCCGCTGAGCAGACCCGCTCGCTGACGCTGCCGTCCGTCAAGACCGACGGCGTCGAGTGCCTCATCGATCCGCACGTCGAGCGCTTGGCGGCCCACGCCCTCGGGCCGCACGACGCGCAGATTCCGGAGAACCGACCACTCGGGCACGATCGCATGGTCTTGCATGACGAAGCCGATCACGTCTCGGCGGAGCGATCGCTGCCGCCGCTCGCCGATCGAACCCAGCTCTTCACCGCCGATCCGCACCTTCCCACGTGTCGGCTGTTGCAAGCCGCCGAGGCAGCGCAAGAGGGTGCTCTTGCCCTGCCCCGACGCCCCGCGAACCGCGAGGACTTCTCCGTGGGCGACGGTGAACGCGAGGTCGTCCCAAAGGGTCCGGGACGCGACGTCGTGGCCGAGACCATCGACGTGCAGGATGGGCTGGTCAGTCATGGTCATGTCCTTTCGCGCCGGCCGGTGATGGCCAGCAGTACAGAGAGGGTCCCGGCAGCAAGGACTGCCGCGAGCACAGCGAAGGCCCCGGCGTCCGAAGCCTGGTGCCCGGTGCAGGCGAGCGTCACAGCGGTGACTGCTGCAGTGAGACCGACCCCGACGAGGACGAATCGCCGATGTCGGATCACCGGATTGCGGCCGGAGAGGAAGAGCACTCGTCCTGGGACACGACTTCGAACGCGGTGCTCGACGACCAGCGCGCTAGCGGTGAACACGGTGGCGGCAAGAGCGGCGAGCGCGGCGACCATCGCAGTGAGGCGTTCGCTCCTCAGCATCGCGAGTTGCCCTTCGACCGTTGCGCCGACCCGACGGACCTGCAGCACGACGTCGGAGAGACCTGCATCGTCAACGGCACTGAGCAACGCGCGGCGGTCGGCGAACCGGACTTCGCCGTTCGCGACCGCGGTTCCGATGCGATTCGGTGCGATGTCCGTTGGATCAGGGACGACGAGTACCGGGATGTCCGGCCAGGTGGAAGCCTCCGGCCGCAACGCGCCCGTCCAGTCGATGACGGACTCCGTGATGTCGGCCGTCGATGCAACCGTCACTGCCCGCACCGACCTTTCCCTCGGCGGAGCACGACCCTCGACTTCCCAGCCCGCAGCGAGTTCTTCTTCCGCGGTCCGCCTGAGCTGCGATGCGTCCGGGGCGAGGACCTCGGGAACGACCAGCACGGGTCCAGGTCGAGCTTCGATCTCATCGTTGTACGCACTGAGTCCGACAGCAACATCGCCGACGACGGTGAACGACTCAACGAAGGAAACCTGGGCCAAGCCGGCATCTCCTCTGGCGAGTGGTCCAAGCGCGAGCTTGCCGAACGCCACGTCTTGATCAAAGTCGGTGAAACCCGTGCCCAGGACGACATCATCACCGTGCGCTGATTCAGCGACCAACGTCCTCTCGAGCGCCGTGCTTCGTTCCTGACGTGCCACGATCGTGCCGATGTCCAGGACCGAGAGAACGACCAAGCCAATCGCGGCCGAGGTGACGACGACGAGCGGCCAGTGCGCGGTCTTCGCCGAACTGAGCTCTCGTGCCCACAACACGTTGGCGAGGACGTGGCCGCCGATGATCACGGCTCCCACGGGGATCAACACGATGACGAAGAGAACGGCGGTGAGACTCCAGACGGCCGTGCCTGCAGTTCGCGCGGTGAGGAGTGCTGCGACCGCCACACCCGAGACGACGACGAGAGCGCCGACGAGCGCGCTCATCTCAGCGGCTTCCCGAGCTGCGACCCGCCGCCGTGACCAGCCAACGGTCCTTCGGATCCCCTGGCGCGCACTCCTCCTGGCCGACTCTGCGATGAGCGCGACCGCGATCCCGAGGGCAGTCGCGACGAGGGCGGCCAGCGTGCCGGACTCTGAGACGACGAAGACGAGCGCCGCGGGACCCCGGGGTGTGTCGTCCACGAACTTGTAATCGGCCCGTCCGAGGCCTTCGAGGAAGCGCTCCGTCGCCTCGGCAGAACCGTCGACGGCGAAGGTCGTCCGCAGGTCGAGGTCAGCACCGTCGCCGATCGGACGGACGTCCAGCTCACCTCGAAGAACCGGAACGACCGGGCGGCCGCGGAACACGTAAGCGGTCCAGACGTCCGGCCGTGCGTGACGGTCCGGCACGAGCATCGCCAGCGACACATCAGAATCGGTGGCGATGGAAGTGAGATTTCGCACTTGTTCTGACTTCGTCAGGCCGTACGGAAGATCGGTGAGGGTCACGACACTGCGGCCCACCAGCGCACCGGATGCTTCCATCGTGCCCACCACGGAGATGACGAGCGCGGTGGCGGCGAGGATCGCGGCCGCCACCGCGACGGCAGTGGCGGCCGCGAAGGTCCTCATCCGCGAGTCGCCCAGTACGACTGGTTCCCGGAGACCGCCTTGGCTCGCGTTGCGTAGGCCAGGGTCTTCGGGGGCTGCCAGGCTGACCGTGTCACCGTGCCGTTGGACTTGACCGACGCTCGGTGCGTGGACCGCTCGTGCGCAAAGAGCGAGTGGACCTTCTTGTCCCAGATGCCATAGGTCCACATACCGCCGCCGGCGGGCACCATCTTGCCGGCCCGGGTCTGCTGAGGAGCGTCCGCCGATGCGCTTCCTTCGACCACGATTGCGGCGTCGGACGGTGCCGCGCTGGCCGGCGAGACGCCGAGCCCGGCCGCTATGAACATTGCCCCGCAAAAAGCGCCGAGCTGGATGATCTTCTTCATCGAGATGCCTCCGTATCGATCGTGGTCGTCCATCGACCACGTCCGAACCGTAGCAACTGAAACGCTAAATCATAAGTCCAGTATATTTCGTATCTCGCATCGTCGCTGCGACTCGGGCTGCGTCGTCTGTTCGACGACGTCTCAGCACGAAAGCGCCGCCGCCCAACGACGAAAGGCACGGCGCCAACCGGCACCGCGCCTCCCGTCCGTCCGTCACACCGACTTCAACTCACCAGCTGAGCACAAACCGCCCCCGCGTCCCCCCGGCCTCCAACCGCTCATGCGCCTCCACAGCCCGCGCAGCCGGCAGCACCTCCGCCACCCGCGGCGTCAACGTCCCACTCTCCACCGCGTGCCGCAGCTGCTCGAGCTTGTCGAACGACCGGTACTCCGAGAACACCATCACCTGCACGAACTCGATCCCCCGAGCCCCGTTCCCCTGCCAACCCCGCACGTCGAAGAACATTCCCCCGTCGCGAACGGCGTCCACCACCTCGTCCCGCTGGACAGCAGCGTCGGCGAGCGCATCGACCCCGTCCGGCACGAGCTCCCGGACAGCGGAGGCGAAGGAAGCACCTCGCGGTACCACGTGGTCCGGCCCGAGCGACCGGACGAGTGCTTCGTCCGCCGGAGCAGCATCTGCGATCACGGTCAGCCCGGCGGCCTTCGCCAGCTGCACCACGTAGTTCCCCAGCAGCCCAGCGGCCCCGGTTACTGCGAGTGTCTGCCCCGGCGCGAGCGAGGCGTGCGACAGGATCTGCAACGCCGTCAGCCCGTTCATCGGCACCGTGGAGGCGAGCGGAAGAGACGTCCCACGAGGAATCCGCGTGAACGACCCCACCGGCGCGACGAGCTCCTGCACGTAGGCGCCTCCGTGGGCACTGAGCGGCAGCGCCATCGCCATGACCTCGTCGCCGACCTGCCATCCGGTGACGTCGGGCCCGACCTCGTCGATGACGCCGGCGGCGTCCATCCCCGGCACGTACGGCGGCGAGGCCTGCGAGCTGTCCCGCTGCCCGGCACGCACCCCCGTGTCGGTCGGGTTCACGGCGAACGCCTGCACCCGGATCCGCACGGATCCCGCACCGGCGTGCGGCTCCGGCACCTCGTGGACGGCGAGGGCCTCGGGCCCTCCGAACTGTTCGACTCCGACGACCTGCATCCTCCCGGTCTACGCGCACGTTGCTTGACGCAACCTGACGCGACCACCCGACGGCCTGGAGGCCCGGCACCACCCCGCCCCGCGCCTCCCGCCCGTCAGGGGGTGCGGTCCACGGCACGTGGTGCGCCATGCTGGCACCGTGCGTTTCGACGAACTCCTCACCCGGTCCGACGGTCCCGCGATCGCCGAGGAGCTCGCCGCCCTCCGTCGACCCGCCCGGTACGTCCTCGAGGGCGTCCACCAGGAGTCCCGGCAGCAGTACTGGCAGTTCCGCGTCGACATCGACGAGGCCGCGCAGACCTGGACTCTCGTGCGCCAGCGGGCCAAGCCGGTCTCCTACCGCGAGGGCGTGCTGCACGACCCCGACGACGGTCCGGACGAGATCTCGTTCGCCCGGAGCATGGTCTCCGATCCCGTCGTCCGGATGGCCGTGCCCGACCTGATGCTCCGATGGGGCCGCGGCCCCGAGAGCTTCCACCCGATCCTGGTCCAGCACATCGGCGAACACTCGATCCTGGTGACCTTCGAACACCGCGAGAACCCGGCGACCCGCGCGACACTGGTGATCGACGAACGCGACGGCATCGCCCGCCGCTTGTCGGAGTACGGCGAGGACACGGTCATCACGAGCGTGCGGACCGCCGAGCCGGACGAGGTCCTGCCGCGCGCCCGCTTCGTGCAACCGACGGACTGGATCCGCCCGCAGTACTGAAGTCGTGACGGTTCTGGTTCACGAACCCCGACGATCGCGAACCAGAACCGTCACCGGCCGGAAACCGAACCACCTCCCCCGCCGGCACCATCCCCCGATCGGACGATGCCGAGACCACCGCCCCGGCCGATCCCCCACGGCCACCCGGCGGCGAAGCTGGACCCATGCCCGAGTCCCCCGCCATCGAGGTCCAGCACCTCGGCAAGCAGTACGCCACCGGCAAACGTGCCGTGGACGACGTCTCCTTCACGATCGAGCGCGGCGAGACCTTCGCCCTCCTCGGCCCCAACGGTGCCGGCAAGTCCACGACGGTCGAGATCCTCGAGGGGTACCGCTCCCGCACCGCCGGCGAGGTCCGCGTCCTCGGTCACGACCCCGCACGGACGAGCCGCAGCCACAACGCACGCATCGGCATCGTCCTGCAGACCAGCGCGGAGTCTCCGAACGTCACCGTCGCCGAGCAGCTGAACCACTTCGCGACGCTCTACCCGAAGCACCGCAGCGTCGAGGAACTCCTCACCGCGACGGGGCTCGGGACGCAGCGCAACACCCGCATCAGCCGCCTGTCGGGAGGCCAGCGCCGCCGCGTCGACGTCGCCCTCGGCATCATCGGCCGCCCCGAGGTCCTGTTCCTCGACGAACCGACCACGGGCTTCGACCCCGAGGCCCGACGCCAGTTCTGGGACCTCCTGCGCCAGGTGCAGCACGAGGGCACGACGATCCTGCTCACCACGCACTACCTCGACGAAGCCGCCCAGCTCGCCGACCGTGCCGCGGTCATCGCCGACGGGAAGCTCCTCGACCTCGCACCCATCGACGAGATCGGCGGTGCCGAGGCCCGCACGCCCCGTGTCCGCTGGCGTGACGACGACGGACACCACGAGGAGCGCACGACCGACCCGACGGTGCTCATCCGCAGCAGCGCCACCCCCATGCACGACCTCGAAGTCATCCGTCCGTCCCTCGAGGACGTCTACCTCGACATGGTGGGACAGCAGTGAAGACAGCGACCAGCCGCATCTCCTACGAGATCCGCACCCACTTCCGCGCTCCCGACGCGGTCTTCTTCACCTTCCTGTTCCCGATCATCATGCTGGCGCTGTTCTCGGTGGCGTTCTCCGGCGCCGCCGACATCCAGGCCGGCCCCGACGTCAGCGTCGACTACGCCACCTACTACCTGCCCGGCCTGGTCGCGACGGGCATCCTGCTCTCCGGCACGCAGTCCCTCGGCGTCGACATCGCCACCGAGCGCAGCGACGGCACGTTGAAGCGACTCGGCGGCACACCGCTGCCCGTCCTGTCGTACTTCGTCGGCAAGATCGGCATGGTCCTCGTCACCACGCTCGTGCAGACCGCACTGCTGCTGGCGATCGCGAGCCTGGTGTTCGGCGTCGACCTGCCGACCGACGCGGGCAAGTGGGGTGTCTTCGCCGGGGTGATGGTCCTCGGCATCGCCACCAGCTGCGTCCTCGGCATCGCGGTCTCGGCACTCCCCCGCGAGGGCCGCCGCGCCACCGCCACCATCGTCCCGATCGTGCTGGTGCTGCAGTTCATCTCCGGCGTCTACCTGCCCTTCACGCAGCTCCCCACCTGGTTGCAGGACGTCGCCTCCGTCTTCCCCCTGCGCTGGATGGCGTCCGGCATGCGGTCCGTCTTCCTGCCCGGTGCGTTCGAGTCGGGCGAGCCGGGAGGCGCGTGGCACCTCGGCCTCGGAGCCCTCGTGTTGGCAGCGTGGCTGGTCCTGGGCACGGTGGCCTGCCTGCTGACGTTCCGGTGGAACCGCAAGGACGCCTGATGGCGCCCCGCTGGTGGGATGCTGGGCACATGAACGGCGAGACGTGGATGCGCAACCGGTGGTTGCACGTCTTCTTCGCGGGCACGATGCTCCTCACCGCCGTGATCACCGTGTTCGGGTGGTCCCCGTGGTCGATCCGTTGGCCGGCATTCACCGCGGTCGTGGTGCTCGTCGTCGCCTACGCCGTGTTCGGCCACCGCGGCTACGACAGCCCCCGTGCCGCCGCGGCCTTCCTGCCGCTGGTCTTCGTCGCGGCCCTGGTGTTGCCCGCCGTCGTGCCGAGCACCGCGTTCGTGCAGTGCATCGCGTTCCCGCTCGTCTGGGTGCAGTCCGAACGGGTCCGCACCGCCGTCCTGCTCTCGGTCGCGGTCGGCATCGCGAGCGGCATCGGCCTGCAGGTCTCCGGCGGCCCGGACGCCCTCGTCAGCACCGTGCTCATCGAGGGCATCAGCGTCATCGGTGCCTGCGCGATGGGCGTGTGGATCTCGAGCGTCGCCGGGCTGTCCGAGGAGCGCCGCCAGCTCCTCGACGAACTCCGCGCCACCCAGCAGTCCCTGGCCGATGCGCACCGCAGCGCGGGCGTCGCGAGCGAACGGGAGCGCCTGGCCCGCGAGATCCACGACACCGTCGCGCAGAACCTCGCCGGCATCGTCATGCTCACCGAACGTGCCCGCAAGGACCTGGCGAACGACCGCGGTGCCGCGCTCGACGAACGGCTGGCCGTCCTCGAAGAGTCCGCGCGCGCCGCCCTCGAGGACTCCCGCGCCCTCATCGCCGCCGGGGTCGCCGGTGCCACGAGCGGCAGCCTGGCCGGGGCCCTGCACCGCCTGGCCGAGCGGTACACCCGCGAGACCGGAACGCCCGTCGCCGTGGACGCGACGGACGGCCCGCTCGACCGTGACGCCCAGGTCGTGCTGCTCCGGGTCGTCCAGGAGTCCCTCGCGAACATCCGTGCCCACGCCGATGCCGGCTCCGTCCGCATCGTCCTGCAGCACGCGCCCGAACGGGTCGGCGTCCGTGTGATTGACGACGGCGTCGGCTTCGACACCGGCGTCCCGACAGCCGGGCACGGTCTCCGGGGCCTCCACGAACGGTTGGTGCTCTCCGGCGGTGCCTGCGCCATCACGAGCAGCCCGGGCCGGGGCACCGTCGTCGACGCGAGCCTGCCCACCGGAGCCGAGCCGGGCCTCCCGGCCGTCGATCGTGACCCCGTGGCAGCGGTGACCCGGTGATCCGCGTCGTGGTCGCCGACGACCACCCGATCGTCCGGTCGGGCATCGTGGCCCTGCTGCAGGACGCCGACGACGTCGAGGTCGTCGGCCAGGCCAGCGACGGCCGCGCCGCGGTGACGGTGGCACTGGCCGAACGCCCCGACGTCGTGCTCATGGACCTCCGGATGCCCGTGCTCGACGGCGATGCGGCGACGGCGGAGATCCTCGCCGCCAACCCCGGCGTCCGCGTCCTGATCCTGACCACGTACGAGTCCGACGACCAGATCCTCGCCGCCATCGAGGCCGGCGCCACCGGCTACCTGCTCAAGGCCGCCCCGGAGTCCGAGATCCTCGCCGGCGTCCGGGCGACCGCACGGGGCGAGACGGCGCTGGCTCCCTCGGCTGCCGCAGCACTCGTCCGCCGAGCAACGGGTTCGCTCCCCGCTGCGGCCGGCCCGTCGCTGACCCCGCGCGAGCTCGATGTCCTGCGCCTCGTCGCCCAGGGCAACAGCAACCCGGCGATCAGCCGCGCACTGTTCCTCAGCGAGGCCACGGTGAAGACCCACCTCGGCCACGTCTTCGAGAAGCTCGGCGTGAACGACCGCACCCGCGCCGTGACCCGCGCGATGGAGCTCCAGCTCCTGCCGTGAGCCCCCGGTCCGCCGGTCACCGGAAGCGGGTGTACCGTCAGGTCGTCAGCATGCTGACCATCTGAGAGGAACCACCGGAATGAGCGCTCCCGCCGCAGCACCAGCCACCACGCCGGATCGTCGTCGTTGGCTCGGCCTGGTCGTGATCAGCCTCGCCGTGGCGCTCATCATCGTCGACTCCACGATCGTCAACGTCGCGATCCCGAGCATCGTCGCCGACCTCGACATCGGCTCGACCCTGGTGCAGTGGGTGCAGGAGAGCTACACGCTCGTGTTCGCCGCCCTGCTGCTCGTCTTCGGGTCCGTGGCCGATCGGTTCGGCCGCCGACGCCTGCTCACCACCGGCGTCATCGTGTTCGCGGTGGCGTCGGTGCTCGCCGCGCTCTCGCCGACCGGTGAGCTCCTCGTCGTGTCCCGCGTGCTGCAGGGCATCGGAGGCGCGATGGTCCTGCCCACCACGCTCTCGATCCTCAACGCGACGTTCACCGGCCGGGAGCGTGGCATCGCGTTCGCCGTGTGGGGCTCGACGATCGGCGGCATGGTCGCGGTCGGCCCGCTGCTCGGGGGCTGGCTGACGACGGACTTCTCGTGGCGGTGGGCCTTCGGCATCAACGTCCCGATCGTCGCGGTCATCCTCGTCGGGCTCGCCGTCGCCGTGCGGGAGTCGCGGGATGCCCGGCACACCGGCCGCATCGACCTGGTCGGAGCGCTACTGTCCGTGATCGCGAGTGCCGCCCTGGTGTTCGGGCTCATCGAGGGCCGCACCTACGGCTGGTGGACCCCGTCGTCGACGCCGCTCACCATCGGCTCGTGGTCGTGGGACGGCCCGGTCTCCCCGATCCCGGTCGCGTTCGTGATCGCGGTCGCTGCCGGAGCCGCCTTCGTGGTCCGTTCCCTGCGCCGGCAGCGGGCCGGACGCTCGACCCTGATCGCACTCGACCTGTTCCGCATCGGCTCGTTCCGGAACGGTTCCGTCGCCGCGCTCATCGTGTCGCTCGGCGAGTTCGGCATCATCCTGTCGCTGCCGCTCTGGCTGCAGAACGTGCTCGGGTACTCCGCCCTGCAGACCGGCTTCGTGCTGCTCGCACTGGCGATCGGGTCGTTCGTCGCGAGTGGGTTCGCCGCCACGGTCGGGCAACGCGTCGGAGCACTGCCGATCGTCCGGATGGGCATCGGCGCCGAGATCGTCGGGGTCGCCGCGATCGGGTTCGTCGTGACGTCGTCGACGCCGTGGTGGGCGATCGTGCCGTGTCTGTTCGTCTACGGTTTCGGCGTCGGGCTCGCGACCGCCCAGCTCACCGGTGTGGTGCTGCAGGACGTCCCCGTCGAACGCAGCGGTGAGGCGTCCGGCGCCCAGAGCACCGCGCGCCAGATCGGCTCGGCGCTCGGCATCGCCGTCCTCGGCACCGTCCTGTTCACCTCGACCGGCAGCATCCTGGAGCACCGCCTGCAGGACGCGGGCACCCCGGCCGCCACCGCGACGAAGATCGCCGACGCCGTGGTGCAGTCATCCGGCGGAGCCATCTCCGGCCTCGACGGGGCCACCCGCGCCGACGCCGCCGACGCGTTCTCCGACGGCACCCGCGCCGCCGCGTTCTCCGCCGCCGGCTTCCTGGTCATCGGCCTCGGTGCGACCCTGCGCCTCCGGGCACCGCGCCGGCCCGACGACGAGGACCAGGCGTGACCGGAGACCCCGTCCTGCAGCGCTCCTGACGGTTCTGGTTCACGATCCCCGAGGATCCTGAACCAGAACCGTCACCGCGCGGACACGAATCCGCGTCCCCCGCGCCGTGGACGCGACCACCGACGAAACGGGAGGCACGGTGCCTGCCCGCACCGTGCCTCCCGTCCGCTCCAGCGCGCGCCCTGCCATCGCGACGCGCGCCCGCTCAGGCCCCCGCGTCCGCCTCCTGCGACCGGACGCGGAGCACCCGCGCTGTGGGGGTCGATCCACCGTTCGCGACCTCGAGCGAGCCCGAAGCGGCGTCCCACGCCACGGACCACGACCCGAGTGCCGTCGGGAACAGCGGCTCGACGACCACCGCCTGCCCGGCGAACGCCGGCAGCGGCAGCGACACCGACGCCGACGCACCGGGCAGCGACCACACCGACAGGTACAGCTCGCCCGTGGTGGCGTGCAGGCCGAGCGCGATCCACGGGTCCTCCCAGGCGGGCAGCCCGAGGGGCCAGACCGGGACGGACGCCTCGACGACGTCCAGGACCTGCCGGTGCGCAGCGATCGCGTCACCGACCACCGCACGCTGCGACGACGACATCTCGTTCAGGTACCCGGAAAGGTACATCCGCCCGAGCACCCCGTTCACGAGCGACAGCGTGAACAGCTCCGGGTCCATGGTCGGCGCCGGGTACGCCCAGTTCCCCGCCTGTTCGGGCAGCATCGCGGCGGGAGCGGCGGCGGCGATCGAGGCGGACAGCACCGGGTCCTGCTGGTCCGATGTCGACTGCATGTGCAGGCGCGAGAGCATGGCCCAGTCGGCGCGCATCGCTCCCGAGGCGCAATTCTCGATGAGCAGTGCCGGGTACCGCTCCTGCACCGCGTCGAGCCAGTCGAGCAGCGCACGCTGGTGCTCGAGCATCCCGGCGAACGGCCCGGTCATCGTGTTGTTGTCCATCTTGAAGAACGTCACGCCGAGCTCTCCGACGAGCCGGTCGACCACCGCGTCGAGGTGTGCGCGGGCCTCCGGCGAGCGCAGGTCGAGCAGGTGCCGCCCGTGCTCCGCGACCCGGACCCCGTGGTGCTCGACGAACGCGGACGACGGCAGGGCCCCGGCCAGCGGCGAGTGGATGCCGATGACCTCGGGTTCGAGCCAGAGGCCGGCCTGCATGCCGCGCGCACGGATGTGGTCGATGACGGCCCCGAGCCCCGTCGGGAACCGCGATGCCGCTTCCTCCCACGCTCCGACAGTGTCCCACCAGTGCCCCTCGGCGTACCAGCCGGCGTCGATGCAGAACAGGTCCGCTCCGGCGTCGGCTGCCGCGTCGATGAGCGGCAGGAGCTTCTCGGTGGTCGGGTCGCCCATGAGCGTGTTCATGTAGTCGTTGAACACCAGGGGCAGGGCACGGTCGGCCTCCCGCACGTGCCGGAACGCCCGACGCTGCCGGGTGAGCACCCCGAAGGCGTCGTCGATCGACCCGGCGATGCCGACGGACACCGGCACCGAGGTGAACGGCCGCTCCGGTGTGACGACGGTGGTCCACTGGTGTTCCTGGTCGGTGGGGCCGCTCAGCAGCAGGTACGCGTGCCGCCGGGTCTCCCCGAGCTCGTACAGCCACGGCCCGTTGTGCTCGATCTGCCAGACGAGCGCGTACGGATGCGACACAGCGTCCTCCGCCCGCAGCACCCCGATCGGCAGCGCCTCGCCGGTCGACCACGAGCCGCGGTTCTGCACGACGGCGCGGCTGCGGGGCGGGTGGTGCTGGGCCTCCCGGTCGATGCGCGCGAGCCCGATCGATCGCAGCGGATCGGTCCGCCACCGGCTCTCCGCTGCCCAGTCGTTGTCGGCGTGGACGAGGGCGAGCTCGTCGACGGAGGCGCCGGAGTCGGTCAGGAACGCCCCGGTCGCGAACGACGACACGGAGTCGACGACGTGCTCACCGTGCTCGGCGGACACCTCGGTCCACGTCTGGAACGCGGGCACGCCGGCGCGCGCCCGGAACACCGACTCGGCCTGGAGGCCCGTGGCCGCGTCCGCCTGCACGATCCGGAACCACAGGTCGGTCCCGTCGTCGTGCACGTGGTGCGACACGGGGCGCAGTCGCGCCCCGATCGTGGAGTCCACGTGCCGGAACCCGCCCGGGAACCGCCCGTGCCCGATCGTCGTCAGCTCGACGAGCGGCTGCGGGTCGTCCGGCCCGTCGGCGAGCGCTCCGCTGGCCGGCACCCTGTCGGCCGGCACGAACGACACGAGCGCCGCGGGCTGGTCCGCACCGACCCGGAACCGTGCCGCGAACCCGTCGGTGACCCAGTCGACGAACGTCGGCCCGTCGCTCATCGCGCCCCGACCGGTGCGGGCTCGCTCGACACCCAGTCCCCGACCGTGTGGTCGTAGCAGGTGGTGTTGTCGATCTTCGTCCGGTCGAGCGGCGGCCCCGCGGTGATCCGGCGCTCGGTGCGCTCCGGGTCGGGTGCGGCCTCGGCGAGCAGCCGGGTGTAGTCGTGGTGCGGGTCGAGGATGACGGCGTCCGACGGTCCCCGCTCGACGACCCGGCCGCGGTAGAGCACGAGGATCTCGTCGGAGAAGTGCCGCGCGGTCGCCAGGTCGTGCGTGATGTAGAGCACGGCGAGCTCGTCCTCGCGCTGCAGCCGGCCGAGCAGGTTGAGCACGCTCAGGCGGATCGAGACGTCGAGCATCGACACGGGTTCGTCGGCGATGAGCACCTGGGCGCCCGGGGCGAGTGCGCGGGCGATGGCGACGCGCTGCCGCTGCCCGCCGGAGAGCTCGTGCGGCCGCCGCGACGCGAAGTCTTCGTCGAGGTTCACCCGGCCGAGCAGTTCCCGCACCTTGTCGGCGGTCTCGTCGGCGCCGCGGGCCCGGTGGTGCAGCTGCAGCGGCCGGGCGATGTGGTGCTCGATCGAGTGGAACGGGTTGAGCGAGGCGAACGGGTCCTGGAACACCATCTGCACGTGCCGCCGGTACATGCTGCCCTCGACGGGGGTGCCGTCCTCGAGCCGCACGTCGATCGAGCCGCGCGTCCGGGTCTCGAGCTTGGCGAGCATCCGCGCGATGGTGGACTTGCCCGAACCGGACTCCCCCACCAGTGCGACGGTCCGGCCGGGCAGCAGGTCGAACGACACGTCGTCGACGGCCCGCAGGGTGGTGCGCTTCAGACCCTTGCGGGTGTGGAAGTCCTTGCCGAGGTGGCTGACGGTCACACTGGTCATCGGTCCGTCTCCTGTGCTGCCTGGACCACGACGGCCCGGGTGTCGGTCTCGGGTTCGGCGCCGTCCTCGACCCCGGTGCGGATGAACGCGCCGCGGGCTCCGGACAGGCTCGGGAACGACTGCAGCAGCTTCCGCGTGTACGGGTGCTGCGGGTCGTGCTGGATCACGCTCGCACGGTCGCACTCGACGACCTCGCCGCGGAGCATGATCGCGATCCGGTCGCTGATCTCGAGCAGCAGCGGCAGGTCGTGCGTGATGAACACGACGGCGAACCCGAGCTCGTCCCGCAGTCGGACGATCTCGCGCAGGATCTCCCGCTGCACCACGACGTCGAGCGCGGTGGTCGGCTCGTCCATGATCATGATCTGCGGTTCGAGCAGCATCGCCATCGCGATCATCACGCGCTGCCGCATGCCGCCCGACAGTTCGTGCGGGTACGCGGTGATGCGGGACGGGTCGACGCCGACGCGGCGCAGGGCGTCCTCGGCGATGGCCCGTCGTTCCTTGCGGGGCAGGCCCTTGCGGTGTTCGACCAGGGCGTCGTCGAGCTGGGCGCGGATCGTGGTGACCGGGTTGAGCGCGTTCATGGCTCCCTGGAACACCATCGACAGCTTCGACCACCGCACGGCCCGGAGTTGCTCGTGCGGCAGGCCGAGCAGGTCGACGTCGGTGCCGTCGCGGTCGTGGAACGTGATGCTGCCCGACGTGACCTTCGCCGGCGGCCGGTGCAGCCGCGTGATGGCGTACGCCAGGGTCGTCTTGCCGCAGCCCGACTCCCCCGCGAGCCCGAGGATCTCGCCGGGCGCCAGGGTGAGCGAGACGTCCTTGACGGCGTGCACGGGGTGCTCGGTCTCGTACACGACGTCGAGGTGGTCGATGGTCAGCACGGCCGGGCGGCGGCCGTCGCCCGTGGCGCCGGAGGTGACCGGTCGTGCGGTGTCGGTGGCGCTCATCGGGCGACCCCCTTCGTGTCGTGACCGGCGGTGGCGACGCGGGCCGGGCCTCCCGAGCGGGCCGCACGCTTCGCACGACGGTCGCGCCGTCGCTGCGCACGCACGTTCGCGAGTCGCGGGTTGATGACCTCGTCGATCGAGAAGTTCACCAGGGACAGGCCCATGCCGAGCAGGGCGATGAGCAGGCCCGGCGGCACGAACCACCACCAGGCGCCGTTCGCCAGCGCGAAGCCGTTCTGGGCGTAGAAGAGCATCGTGCCGAGCGTCGACGAGTTCGACGCCCCGAGCCCGAGGAACGACAGTCCCGCTTCCCCGAGGATCGCGGCGATCACCGCGAACACGAACTGCGACGCGAGCACCGGCAGCAGGTTCGGCAGGATCTCGACGGCGATGACCCGCCAGGGCCGTTCGCCGGCGACCCGGGCAGCGGACACGTAGTCGCGGTTGCGGATCGACATCGTCTGCGCCCGCAGCACCCGGGCGGACCCGGCCCACGACGTGATCGCCAGGACGACGGCGATGGTCCAGAGCCCTCGGGCCTCACGCGGCACCAGGCCGGAGATGACGATGACGAGCGGCAGGCCGGGGATGACGAGGAACACGTTCGAGAACAGCGAGAACGCCTCGTCCATGATCCCGCCCAGGTAGGCGCCGAGGATGCCGAAGAACGCGGACAGCACCGTGGCGAGGACGCCGACGATGAGCCCGATCTGCAGGCTGCCCCGGGTGGCGAAGGCGAGCTGCGCCAGGACGTCCTGACCGGTCTGGGTGGTGCCGAGGACGTTCGAGCCGCTCGGTCCCTGCAGCCCGGTGTCGCGGATGGTGGTCGGGTCGCCGACGAGCAGCGGTCCGATCACCCCGAACAGCGTGACGCCGGCGACGAGCGCGATGCCCGTGACGAGCCACGGGGTGAGGGTCGGGAGGAACCGACGGATGCCGCCCTTCGACGCGCGCCGGGTGGCGATCGACGTGGTGCTGTCGGCCTCCTCGGTCAGCGCGCCGATGGTGGGCTCGGTCTCCTGCTGGATGTTGGTCATGGTCGTCTCCTCCCCTAGCTCCGGGCCCGCGTGCGCGGGTCGATCAGTCCGTACAGCAGGTCGACGACGAGGTTCGCGCCGAGGACCGCCAGGGTGATGAACAGGAAGATGCCCTGCATGAGCGCGTAGTCGTTGTTCGTCACCGCGGACAGCAGCTTCGACCCGATGCCCGGGTACGAGAACACCTGCTCGGTGACGACGGAGCCGGACACGATGAACCCGAGGGAGATCGCGAACCCGGCGACGGACGGCAGCACGGCGTTCCGGGCGGCGTAGTTCCGCAGGATCTTGCCGTCGGACAGGCCCTTCGCCTGCGCGGTGGTGATGTAGTCCTCGGACAGCGTCGACACCATCATGTTGCGCATGCCGAGCAGCCAGCCGCCGAGCGACGCGAGCACGATCGTCACCGCCGGCAGCACTCCGTACTGGACCGCCGAGACGATGAAGTCCCAGTTGAACCCGGGCGTCAGGATGACGTCGTAGCCGCCCTGCGCCGGGAACAGGTGGAGCCCGGTGGCGAAGAAGTACACCAGGATCAGCGCGAGCCAGAAGTACGGCACCGCGGCGAGCAGGGTGGTGGCCGGCACGAACGAGTCGAGCCAGGTGCCGGGCCGCCACCCGACGAAGGCCCCGAGGCCGACGCCGATGATGGCGGCCACGATGGTGGCGATGCCGACCAGGGCGATGGTCCACGGCAGCGAACTGCCGATCACCTCGGTGACGGGTGTCGGGAAGTAGCTGACGGACACGCCGAGGTCACCGCGGAACACGTTGACCAGGTAGTGGCCGTACTGGGAGATGAGCGGCTCCGAGGAATCGCCACCGAGGAGCAGCTCGTACGCCTCCCGGGTCGCCGGGGTCACCTGCCCGCCGCGCTGCTGGAGCTTGGCGAGCAGGATGTCCACCGGGTTGCCGGGCAGGAGCCTGGGGATGATGAAGTTCAGCGTCAGGGCCGCCCACAGTGCGACGACGTAGAAGCCGATCTTGCGCAGGAAGTAGGTCATCGTCGAGTGCCCCTCGGTCGCGATCCCATCGGTGTCAGCCCTTCGCCGGCTTGAGCGCCTTGAAGATCTCGGCGTTGTCCGGGCTCGCCCAGACCGCCGGGAACGCGTACAGGTCGTCCTTCGTCGGCCAGCCGGTGAACTTCGCCGCGTGGAACTCGCTCGTCGTGCCGCCGGTCATCACGGGGATGTAGGGCAGGTCCTCGACGATGTGCTCCTGGATCGTGTCGAGCTCGGGCTGCGTCGCCGCGGTGTCCTCGGGGTTGATCGTGGCGAGCTTCGCGATGGCCTTGTCGACGTCGGGGTTGCTGTACCGCGAGATGTTCATCGGCGCTGCTTCGCCGACCTTGGCGGTGTTGGCCGTCGTGAAGTAGTTGTTGTACAGGTAGTACGGGTTCGCCGTCGGGCCCTGGCCGAGCGAGTCGATCGCGAGCTCGAAGTTGCCCTTGGTCTTCTTGTCGGTCCACTCGTTCCACGACGACTGCTGCGCCTTGAGCTCGATGCCCGCGGCCTTGAGCTGCTGCGTCATCGTGTCGATCGCGGTGATGTAGTCGGTCCACCCGGTGACGACCTCGACCGTCAGGGACAGCTTCTTGCCGTCCTTGGCGTAGATGCCGTCGGAGCCCTTCTTCCATCCGGCGTCCTCGAGGGTCGAGGCGGCCGCGTCGGTGTCGGCGGTCTCCGGCATCACGGCCGGCTCGATGTCCTTCGAGATGGTGTCCTTCTGCGTCGTGGTGAGCGCGAAGGTCGGCGAGATCTCGCTCGCGGTGTTCTCGAACGCCAGCGAGTTGAGCTGCTTGCGGTTGATGGCGTCGGCGATGGCGTGGCGGACGGCCGGGTCGGTCTGCGGGCCGGCGCAGCCCAGGTCGGTGTTCGCGCAGGTCAGCAGGGCCATCTGGTTCTGGCCGACGGTGATGCCGTCGTAGCCGTTGTAGTTGGCGGGTATGTCGTCCATGTTCGGCACCGGGCCGGTCTGCCAGTCGATCGACCCCTGCTTCAGTGCGTCGGCGCCGGCGGTGTTGCCGGAGAGCGACAGGTAGCGGATGGTCTTCACGGCCGGGGCGCCGTCCCAGTACTTCTTGTTCGCCTCGAGGGTGAACGCCTGCGCCTTGAAGGTGCCGAGCGTGTACGGGCCGGTGCCGACGGGCTCGCGCACGACGTCGGTGGTCGGGTCGATGTCCTTCCACAGGTGCTCGGGCACGATCCAGGTCTTGCCGAGCAGGTTCGGGCCGAGCACGAACGACGGCTTGTCGAACGAGACGACCACCTTGTCGTCGCCGTCGGCCTTCGCGGTGCCGTCGTAGCCGATCGAGTTCAGGGCCTTCTGCTTCTTGAGCATGTCGAGCGTGAACACGACGTCCTTCGAGGTGAAGGGCTCGCCGTCGCTCCAGGTGGCTCCGTCGCGCAGCGTGATGGTGAGCTGCGTGCCGTCGTCGTTCCACTCGGAGGACTTGCCGAGCAGCGGCTTCGGGTCCTTCGTGTTGACGTTGGTGATGAAGAAGAGCGACTCGTAGATCGTGCCGACGCCGCCGATGTTGGACGGCGACCACGGGTTGAAGTTGATCTGGTAGTCGCCGGACTGGCCGGTGTATGCCACCAGGGTCGAGGCAGCGGCGTCGTTCGTGCTGGCGGTGCCGCTGGAGCTGCAGCCGCTGAGCGCGAGGCCGGCTGCGAGGAGAACGGCGCCGCCGATGGCGAGCCGTGAACGGGTTGGGTTGAACATCGTTGTCCTCTCGGTCTGCGTCGTCGCAGGGTCCACGTTGTGAGCGTGATTGTTACACGCGTAAACTAAGGCGGTCAAGGGGTCGGGTCACGGCCCCGTAACGATGAGGAGACGCAATGGAGCGGACCACCCTGGACGGCACGTGGACCCTCGAGGCGGTGACCGGGCCCGAGCAGTCGGCGGAGCACCGCGGACCGGTCGAGGCGCAGGTCCCCGGCTGCGTGCACACCGACCTGCTGCGGGCCGGCCGGATCCCCGACCCGTTCGACGGCGACGGCGAGGCCGCCACCCAGTGGATCGGCGACACCGTCTGGCGCTACCGCCGCACCTTCGAGTGGACCGCGCCGGACGAGACCCGCCACGACCTCGTCGCCGAGGGCCTCGACACCCTCGCCACGATCGAGCTCAACGGCATCGTCGTCGCGACGACCGCCAACCAACACCGCTCGTACCGGTTCCCCGTCGGGCACCTGCTCCGACCGGGCGCGAACGAGCTCGTCGTCACGTTCGACGCGCCCGTCCCCGCCGCCGAGCGGCTGTCCGCCCTGCACGGCGGCGAACTGCCGCACGTCAACCACCACCCCTACAACGCGCTCCGCAAGAACGCGTCGAACTTCGGGTGGGACTGGGGCGTCGACGTCGCCACGAGCGGCATCTGGAAGTCGATCGGCATCGAGTCCTGGAGCGGCGTCCGCATCGCGGCCGTCCGCCCGCTCGTCGACCTCGACGGCACCACCGGGCTGCTGACGGCCCACGTCGACGTCGAGCACGCCGGCTCCACCGGCTCCTTCTCGCAGGCGATCGGCAGCGCGCCCGTCGCGTCCGCAGACGGTTCTGCGGGCACCGGCCTGGAGGCCCGGATCACCCTGGCCCCGCACCCCGCGTCCGCAGGACACACCGGTTCCGACACCGACGGCCGGGTCGTCGGCGCACGTCCCGTCGTCCACGGCGCCGCGACCGTCCGCCTCGAGGTCCCCGACGTCGCCGTCTGGTGGCCCCGCGGCGAGGGCGACCAGCCGCTGTACGACGTCCGGGTCGAGGTCGGCGACGACGTGTGGACCGGCCGCGTGGGCTTCCGCACGGTCACGCTCGACACCGCCGCCGACGCCGGCGGTGCGCCGTTCCTGCTCCGCGTCAACGGCCGTCCGGTCATGGTGCGCGGGGCGAACTGGATCCCCGACCACGCCTACCTGACCGAGATGACGCCCGAGCGGTACGCGGACCGGATCCAGGACGCGATCGACGCGAACATGAACCTGCTCCGCATCTGGGGCGGCGGCATCTACGAGTCCGACGACCTGTACGACCGTTGCGACGAGCTCGGCGTCCTGGTGTGGCAGGACTTCCTGTTCGCCTGTGCCGCCTACGCCGAGGAGCCCTGGCTCGCCGACGAGGTCGAGCCCGAGGTCCGCGAGGCCGTCACCCGCCTCAGCCCGCACCCGTCACTCGTGGTGTGGAACGGCAACAACGAGAACCTCGTCGCCTACGCCGAGTGGGGCTGGCGGCCGTCGCTCGTCGGCCGCACCTGGGGCAACGGCTACTACCGTTCCCTGCTGCCGGCGGTCGTCGCCGAGCTGGACCCGACCCGGCCGTACACGCCGGGCAGTCCGTTCTCGTTCGACGAGTACCTGACGCCGAACGACCAGCGGAACGGCAGCGTGCACATCTGGGACGTCTGGAACCGGCTCGACTACCGCGCCTACGCCGACTGGGAGCCGCGGTTCGTCGCCGAGTTCGGGTTCCAGGGCCCGCCGGCGTGGTCGACCCTGACCGCGGTGGTGCACGACGAGCCCCTCGACCCGGACGGCCACGAGATGCTGGTGCACCAGAAGGCCGACCAGGGCAACCGGAAGCTCGCCGACGGCATGCGGGGGCACCTGCCCGAGCCGACCTCCATCGAGGACTGGCACTTCGCCGCGCAGCTCAACCAGGCGCACGCGATCCGCTTCGGCATGGAGTGGTTCCGCTCCCGCACACCCGACAACACCGGCATGATCGTCTGGCAGCTCAACGACGACTGGCCCGTGGTGTCCTGGGCCCTGGTCGACCACGCCGGCATCCGGAAGCCCGTCTGGTACGCCGTCCGGCAGGCCTACCAGCCCGTGCTGCTCACCGTCCAGCCGTCGTCCGGTGCCCAGGGCGGTGACGGCGACGGCGACGGAGGTCTCGACGTCGTCCTCGTCAACGCGTCCGGGGCGTCGGTCGCCGACGAAGTCACCGTCTCCCGTGTGGCCTTCGACGGCACCGTGCTCGAGTCGTCGTCGTTCATGCTCGCGGCCGCCCCCGCCGATGCCGACCGGGTGCAGCTGCCGTCGTCGCTCGCGGCACCGGGCGACCCCGGTTCCGAGGTCCTCGTCGTCACGGGAGCCGGCACCCGCACCGTGCACGACTTCGCCGAGGTCGTCGACCAGGCACTCGACCACTCGCCCCTGTCCACGGTGGTGTCGGCGAAGGAGGACGGCGCAACGGTCACCGTGACGGCGACGGCGTACGCGCGCGACGTCTCGCTGTTCCCCGACCGCGTGGATGCGGCCGCCCGCGTCGACGACGGCCTGGTGTCCCTGCTCCCCGGCGAGTCGGTGACCTTCACGGTGACGGGCGCGCCGGGCATCGCTGCACAGGAGCTCGTCCACCCGCTCGTCCTCCGCCACGCGGGTTCGCTCCTGCCCTGACCCGGGTGCTCTAGGGGGGACGGCGACGTTCCCTCGCGCCGCTGACGGTTCCGGTTCACGATCCCCCGGGTTCGCGAACCGGAACCGTCACCCGAGCACGCCCACCCACCTCCGCTGCACCCGCACCACCGCCACCCGCACCGCCGCTCGCACCCGCACCCCGCACCCCGCACCCGGCACCCGGCACCCGGCACCCGGCACCCGGCACCCGGCACCCGGCACCCGGCACCCGGCACCCGGCAGCACCGTCGCTCGCACCGGCACCACTCCCACCCGCAATACCGCAGCCCGCAGCCCGCAGCCCGCAGCCCGCGGACGGAGCGGCCGTCCCGCACCGCCGCCTCGTTCACCGCGCGACACCCCACACCGAGCGCCCCGGGACGGCCATTTCCTCTCGACGCGTGACGGTTCTGGTTCACGATCCCCGAGGATCGCGAACCAGAACCGTCACGTCACCGATCAGGAAACGCCTCCCCCGCCGAAGGAGCGCGGCTGACGGCGCTCAGTCGATCGCGCGGAGCTCCAGCACGATCGCGGTCGCGGGTGCGAGCAGTGGCAGCCGGGCGCCGACGTCCTCGAACACGGCGCCGGTCAGTTCCAGGTGTCCGCGCACGAGCCACTCCGGCGGCACCATGTCGAGCCCGCGCGGGACAGCGAGCCCGGACACCGGGGCGAGCCGGTAGCGCCGCGACCGGTCGAGTCCGCGCATCCGGAGCGGCACCGGCAACGACCTCGGCCCCGTCTCCGTCCGCGCCACCCGCACCAGCGCCCGCGCACGGTCGGTGGCCACGACCGACGTCGCCACCGTCCCCGGTTCCCCGAGGTCCAGGTGCCGCAGCCGCCCGGAGTGCAGCAGCCCGCGCTCCCGTCGGTACAGCGCCGTCCAGGCCCGGAGCCGGTCGAGCTCCTCGGGCGACAGCTTCGTGATGTCGGTCTCGATGCCGGCCGAGCCGAACAACGACACCGCCATCCGGAAGTCCAGGTCGAGGTGCCGGCCCGTGGTGTGCGAGATCTCCGGCCCGACGTGCGAGCCGATCAGCTCGAGCGGGAGCAGTGCCTCGGTCCAGCGCTGGATCGGCAGTCGCTCGAAGGCGTCGTTCGAGTCCGACGGCCACACCCGGTCGGTGCGCTCGAGCACGCCGAGGTCGATCCGGGCACCGCCGCTCGCGCACGCCTCGATCTCGAGCCACGGGTGCCGCGCACGCAGCTCGTCCATCAACGCGTAGACGCCGCGGGTGTGCGCGTCGATGCCGGCGCGTCCCGCGTGCACAGCGTGCACGATGTCCCGGTTCTGGTCCCACTTCACGAAGTCGACGTGGTGCTCACCGATCACGCGGGACATGCTCTCGAGCACGTGGTGCCGGGCCAGCGGGTTCGCCATGTCGAGCACGTACTGGTTCCGCCACGTGCGGACGTCGTCCTCGGGGCGCTGCAGCATCCACTCAGGGTGGGCCTCCGCCAGCTCGGACACCGGGCTGACCATCTCGGGCTCGAACCACAGGCCGAACTCCATGCCGAGCGCACGCACCCGGTCGACGAGCGGTGCCAGCCCGTGCGGCCACACCGACGGGTCGACGCGCCAGTCTCCGAGCGAGGTCGAGTCCGACCGCCGGCCGAGGAACCACCCGTCGTCGAGCACGAACCGCTCGACGCCGATGTCCGCCGCCGTCTCGGCCAGGGCCACCAGGGGCTCGAGCTCCTGCCGGTAGTAGACGGCCTCCCACGTGTTGAGCACCACGGGCCGGGGTCGTCGCGGGTGCCCCGGGCGGCTGCGCAACGAGTCGTGCAGCCGGTCGGACAGCCCGTCGATCCCGGTGTCGCTCCAGCCGAACACGGCGTCGGGGGCGGCGAACGACTCCCCTTCGCCGAGCACGACCTCGCCGGCGCGCAGCAGTTCTCCGGCACCGAGCAATGGTCGCGCCTCGGCGAGCTGGTCGTACCGGTACACGGAGTCCGCGCTCCAGGCCAGGTGCACCGCCCACAGCTCGCCCTCGGCGTCCGAGAACCCGGGCGTCCCGAGCACGAGCAACGTCGGCGAATCGTGGCCCGTCCGCCCGCGACGGCTCTCCCGCGCGTGGCTCCCGGCCGTCGCCCCCCGGCGCTGCGGTGTGCGCTCTCGGGTCCACCGTCCGCCCAGGTCGAGCACCTCGGTGATCCGCTCGCCCACCGGCAGCGTCGCCTCGAGCGCCTGCACGTGCACGGGCTCGGCGTGGGTGTTCGTCACCGTGTGCCGCACCCGCAGCACCCCCGCGGAGTCGAGCGCGAACTCGCTCCGGAGCGCCAACGAGTCCGACTCGGCGGTCACGACGATCCGCTCGTCGTCACCGATCACCACAACGTCGAGCCACCGCGGCACGAGCGGCATCCCGTCCACGTGCCCCGCGATCCCCGGTCGCCCCTCCCACCCGTCGCGCTCGGTCGGCAGCACCGTGAGGGGCCACCGCGCGTCGAGCGCACTCGGCCCGAGCGGCCGGCCGAGTGCGAGCAGCAGGTCGGCCGCATCGTCCGGCGCGACGGGCCCGACGTCCCGACCCCAGTGCAGCACCTCGGGCAGCCCGTCCGCCGCGGACGCCAGCACCAGCGACACCCCGGCCGATCGCAGCACGTACACACGTCGATCGCCGGCACCGACGGCTGTCGACTCGCGCTCCACGACGGTCACGAGGCCCGCTCCTCGCGCAGCACGCGGACGCGTCCGGCCGGCACGACGGTGTCCGGCCCGTGGCCGGACCCGTCGAGCAGGTCCGTGCCGGACGCGACGACCGTGACGTCGTCAGCACGGTGGTTGACGAGGAACAGGAAGGCGGAACCGTCGTCGCCGACGCGACGCACCGCCTCCAGGCCGGGAGGCCCGGTGACCGTCCGCAGGATCCCCCGCTCCGCGATCACCCCGTCCACGAGCCGTTGGATGCTGTCGTCCGCGAGCATCGCGGACACGTACCAGGCGCCGCCGCCGACGGCGCGGCGCGTGACGGCGGGCCGGCCCGCGAGCGGGCCGTCGGTGTACCGGAGCACGGACTCGGCGTCCTCGAGGACGACCGCCTCGGCCCAGTCGGTGACGACCTCGCCGTCGTCGAGGGTCCAGCGTTCGTCGTGCTGCAGCGGGGTGAACTCCTCGCTCCAGGCGCCGAGCACCTGGTGGAACGCTCCCGGGTACCCGCCGGTGCGGATGCGGGCGGTCTCGTCGGCGACGCCGGACAGGTAGGTGACGATCAGAGTGGCGCCGCGGTTCACCACGGCGGACAGCCGCGCGGCGGTCGCGTCGTCGACGATGAGCATCGTCGGCACGACGACCACGTCGTAGCCGTCCAGGTCGGCGTCGGCGGGCACCACGTCCGTCAGCACCTGCCGATCGTGGAACGCGCGGTGCCAGGCGCGGAGCTCCCGGCCGTAGCGCAGGCCCCGGTGCGGCTTGAGCCCCGACTGCACGGCCCACCCGGAGGCCTCGTCCACGACGATCGCGACCCGGGCCGGCTCGACGCGGGTGCCCTGGACGGGGGCGAGGTCCTGCAGTGCCCGGCCGAGGGCGAGCACCTCGCGCCAGATGCGAGTGCGGGTGCCGGCGTGCGGGAGCATCGCCGAGTGGAACTGCTCCGCACCCACGGTGGAGGCCCGCCACTGGAAGAACAGCGCCCCGTCGGACCCGTGTGCGACGTGCGCCAGGGCGTTCCGGACGAGCTCCGCGGGTTCCTTGGCGCGGTTGCGCTGCTGCCAGCTCGGGCCACCCGTCGAGTGCTCCATCAGCAGCCAGGGGCGGCGGTCCGCCGACATCCCGCGCATCCGGTCACCGGCCAGCGCGAGGTCCTGCTCGCGGCGGGCGTCGTCGACGAGCGTGTAGTGGTCGTTCGCGACGATCGCAACGTGCTTCGCCCACCCGGCGTAGTCGACGACCTGCGACCCGGCGCCCACCATGAAGTTCGTCGTGACCGGCACGTCCGAGTGCTGCTCGATGACGGCCTTCTCGGCGTCGTACTGGCGGAGCAGGGCGTCGGAGGAGTACCGCTCGAAGTCCAGCGCGAGCCCGGGGTTCGGCGCTCCGCCCACACCGCGCGGTGGCGAGACCTCGTCGAACGAGGTGTACGTGTGCCCCCAGAAGGCCGTGCCCCACGCGTCGTTCGCGGCCTCGACGTCGCCGTACTTCGCGACGAGCCAGTGCCGGAAGTCCGCTGCCGACTCCTCGCAGTAGCACCGGCCGTTGCCGCCGCCGAGCTCGTTGCTCACGTGCCAGAGCCGCACCGCGGGGTGCCGGCCGTACCGCTCCGCCAACGCGTCGACCATGCGGAGCGCGTACTCCCGGAACAGCTCGGAGGCCGGGCACCACCCGAGTCGTCCACCCGGTCGCTCTCGCCGCTCCGTGGCGTCCACCGGGAGGATCTCCGGGTGTGCGGTCAGCAGCCAGTTCGGTGGGGCAGCGGTCGGCGTCGCGAGGTCCACCGCGATCCCGTTCTGGTGCAGCAGCGCGAGGACGTCGTCGAGCCACTCCCACGTGAAGTCCCCCGGCGACCGCTCGAGCAGTGCCCACGAGAACACCCCGACGGTGACCAGGTTCACCCCGGCCTCGCGCATCAGGCGAACGTCCTCGAGCCAGGTCTCCCGGGGCCACTGTTCGGGGCTGTAGTCGCCGCCGAACGACAGGCCGTCGGTCGGCCACGGGACGGTGGGGGCAGCGGTCACGGCATCTCCTTCGATGGTGTGGACCGCTCAAGCCTCCCGTCTGCGTCCGCGTTTGTCAACGTGTGTAACTAACGCGCCGACACCTATGCCTGATCTCTCGACCGCTCACTCCCCCAGCAGCCGGCGGATGGCGAGGACCGCCCCGGCGCGTGCCCACTCCGAGAACTCGAACGGCTGCACCTCCACCGTGACCGGCTCGGTGTACGGCGCCAGGGCGGCCCGCATCGAATCGTCCACGGTCGCCCGCGCCAGGTCGTACACGGGCAGCCCGTCACCAGTCAGCACGATCGCCGAGGGGTCCGCGATGTGCACCGCGGTGGCGAGCAGGACCCCGAGGGCGCGGCCGGCATCCTCGAACGCAGCGAGGGCGCTCTCGTCGCCGTCCCGCGCGAGCTCGACCACCTCGTCGTACGTCTTCCCCTCGTGCCCGGCGTTCCGCACGATGACCGGACTCGGCAGGTAGCTCGAGGCGCACCCGGCGTGACCGAGACCGCAGTCCGGACCGCCTCCGAGGACGGGAAGGTGCCCGATGCGCCCCAGTCGCCCGTGCTCCCCGGTGGAGACCTGCCCGTTCGCGATGAGTCCGAGGCCCAGGCCCTCACCGACCGTCACGAGCACCATCGACCCACGGCCGGCACCCGCACCGAACCAGTGCTCCTTCGCCGTCAGCGCATGGACGTCGTTCGCGGTGAACGTGGCGATGCCCGTCCGCTCCTCGAGCATCCGGGCGAACGGCACCTCGTGCCACCCGAGGAACACCGACGCCGCGACGACGGACTCCCCCGCGCGCACCATGACGTCTCCGGGCAGCGAGACCCCGACCGCACAGATCGCCGGGTGCGCATCCCGGAGCCGCTCGAGCACCGCCGTGATCTGCTCCGCGAGCGACTCGGCCGCGGTGTCGTCGATCGCCTCTTCGTGCAGCGCGAGGACCCGTCCGCCCAGGTCCGTGACCGCGGCGTACAGGCGGTCCTTCGTGAGCTTGATGCCGAGGAACTCCCACTGCCCGCTGCTCACCTGCAGGAGCTCCGACGGGCGGCCGGTGGCGCCGCGAACATCAGTGCCGACCTCGACCACGAGCCGCTGTGACACGAGGATGCGCATCGCCCGCGTGAGGCTCGCCCGTGAGAGCCCGAGTGACCGAGCGATCTCGGCGCGGGAGAGCACCCCGTGGATGAGGATCTCCCGCAGCGCCAGTCGGGAGCCGTCGGGCAGGGCCGGCCAGGCTTCGGTCATCGTTCCTCCGTCGTCGGCTGATCCTACGGCCTGACCGGACCCCTTCGACAAGGACCCCGAACGGGCCGCAGAACGCAGAAAACCCCTGACCACGAATGGTCAGGGGTTCCCTGGTGTTGCTACGTTAAGTCCGGCGGCGTCCTACTCTCCCACAAGGTCCCCCTTGCAGTACCATCGGCGCTGAGAGGCTTAGCTTCCGGGTTCGGAATGTGACCGGGCGTTTCCCTCTCGCTATGACCACCGGAACACCTTCGACCATGATCTGGTCTCAAAGCTGTCCCGACTGCTGCCCTCGGTGAAGAGGGCAGAGCGGTGTATTCAGTTTCGATTCCCGATCGTCTGTCGGGAACCACAAAGTGGACGCGAGCCCGTGCAACAAGTGCACGGAAATCAGTGTGTTATCAAGTCTTCGGCTTATTAGTACCGGTCAGCTCCACGGGTCGTTAGTCCCCGCTTCCACATCCGGCCTATCAACCCAGTAGTCTGCTGGGAGCCTCTCACACTCAAGGTGCATGGAAATCTCATCTCGAAGACGGCTTCCCGCTTAGATGCTTTCAGCGGTTATCCGGTCCGAACGTAGCTAATCAGCGGTGCCCTTGGCAGAACAACTGACACACCAGAGGTTCGTCCATCCCGGTCCTCTCGTACTAGGGATAGATCTTCTCAAATTTCCAACGCGCGCAGCGGATAGGGACCGAACTGTCTCACGACGTTCTAAACCCAGCTCGCGTACCGCTTTAATGGGCGAACAGCCCAACCCTTGGGACCTACTCCAGCCCCAGGATGCGACGAGCCGACATCGAGGTGCCAAACCATGCCGTCGATATGGACTCTTGGGCAAGATCAGCCTGTTATCCCCGAGGTACCTTTTATCCGTTGAGCGACAGCGCTTCCACAAGCCACTGCCGGATCACTAGTCCCGACTTTCGTCCCTGCTCGACCTGTCAGTCTCACAGTCAAGCTCCCTTGTGCACTTACACTCGCCACCTGATTGCCAACCAGGTTGAGGGAACCTTTGGGCGCCTCCGTTACTCTTTGGGAGGCAACCGCCCCAGTTAAACTACCCATCAGGCACTGTCCATGAACCCGATCAGGGTCCTACGTTAGACATCCAAAGTGACCAGAGTGGTATTTCAACAATGACTCCACGAACACTAGCGTGCCCGCTTCACAGTCTCCCACCTATCCTACACAAGCCACTCCGAACACCAATACCAAACTGTAGTAAAGGTCACGGGGTCTTTCCGTCCTGCTGCGCGTAACGAGCATCTTTACTCGTAGTGCAATTTCGCCGAGTTCGCGGTTGAGACAGCTGGGAAGTCGTTACGCCATTCGTGCAGGTCGGAACTTACCCGACAAGGAATTTCGCTACCTTAGGATGGTTATAGTTACCACCGCCGTTTACTGGGGCTTAAATTCAGAGCTTCGCCCAAAGGCTAACCCTTCCTCTTAACCTTCCAGCACCGGGCAGGCGTCAGTCCGTATACATCGTCTTGCGACTTCGCACGGACCTGTGTTTTTAGTAAACAGTCGCTTCCCACTGGTCTCTGCGGCCTTCAACGCTCACGGAGTAAATCCGGTCACGTGTCCGGCCCCCCTTCTCCCGAAGTTACGGGGGCATTTTGCCGAGTTCCTTAACCACGATTCTCTCGATCTCCTTGGTATTCTCTACCTGACCACCTGAGTCGGTTTCGGGTACGGGCGGCTGCAACCTCGCGTCGATGCTTTTCTCGGCAGCATAGGATCACTGATTTCCCCTTACGGGTACGCGTCGGATCTCAGGCACACAGACGACGGATTTGCCTATCGTCAGCCCTACATCCTTACACCAGGTTCACCTTACGGATACCATCGCCTGGCTCAGCTACCTTCCTGCGTCACACCTGTTCATACGCTAACCGCACCAGCATGGGGTCGAGCGTTAGACCGGCCACCATCACCCCGAAGGGATCCGGTTGTACCGGGTTAGGACTCTTAGCACCACTGGATTAGCTTGGGCGGTTGTTCGCCGGTACGGGAATATCAACCCGTTGTCCATCGACTACGCCTGTCGGCCTCGCCTTAGGTCCCGACTTACCCAGGGCGGATTAACCTGGCCCTGGAACCCTTGGTCTTTCGGAGGACGGGTTTCTCACCCGTCTTTCGCTACTCATGCCTGCATTCTCACTCGTGTAGCGTCCACGGCTGGATCACTCCGCCGCTTCACTCGCCACACGACGCTCTCCTACCACTCCGCACGACTGAACCACGAAGGCTTGTCTATAGTGCGAAATCTACAACTTCGGTGGTGTGCTTGAGCCCCGTTACATTGTCGGCGCGGAATCACTTGACCAGTGAGCTATTACGCACTCTTTCAAGGGTGGCTGCTTCTAAGCCAACCTCCTGGTTGTCTGTGCAACTCCACATCCTTTCCCACTTAGCACACGCTTAGGGACCTTAGTTGGTAGTCTGGGTTGTTTCCCTCTCGACGATGAAGCTTATCCCCCACCGTCTCACTGCTGCGCTCTCACTCACCGGCATTCGGAGTTTGGCTGACGTCAGTAACCTGTTGAGGCCCATCGGCCATCCAGTAGCTCTACCTCCGGCGAGAAACACGCAACGCTGCACCTAAATGCATTTCGGAGAGAACCAGCTATCACGAAGTTTGATTGGCCTTTCACCCCTATCCACAGCTCATCCCCTCCATTTTCAACTGAAGTGGGTTCGGTCCTCCACGACGTCTTACCGTCGCTTCAACCTGGCCATGGATAGATCACTTCGCTTCGGGTCTAGAACATGCGACTCAAACGCCCTATTCAGACTCGCTTTCGCTACGGCTGCCCCTCGCGGGTTAACCTCGCCACATATCACTAACTCGCAGGCTCATTCTTCAAAAGGCACGCCGTCACCCCTACTAAGGAGGCTCCGACGGTTTGTAAGCAAACGGTTTCAGGTACTATTTCACTCCCCTCCCGGGGTACTTTTCACCTTTCCCTCACGGTACTTGTCCGCTATCGGTCATCTGGGAGTATTTAGGCTTATCAGGTGGTCCTGACAGATTCACACGGGATTTCTCGGGCCCCGTGCTACTTGGGATACACATCCGGCCATAACACCATTTCGTCTACGGGGCTGGCACCCACTACGGCCCGGCTTTCAAACCGGTTCGACTATGATGCGCTGTAACCGTCCCAGTCCGGCAGAACTGAGTGACGTGTCCCACAACCCCGACCATGCAACGCCCGCCGGCTATCACACATGATCGGTTTAGCCTCATCCGCTTTCGCTCGCCACTACTCACGGAATCACATGTTGTTTTCTCTTCCTGTGGGTACTGAGATGTTTCACTTCCCCACGTTCCCTCTACCCGCCCTATATATTCAGGCGGGAGTCACCAGGTCGCAAAACGCCTGGCGGGGTTTCCCCATTCGGAAATCCTCGGATCACAGCTCGATTATCAGCTCCCCGAGGCTTATCGCAGATTTCTACGTCCTTCATCGGCTCCAGATGCCAAGGCATCCACCGTTTGCTCTTAGAAACTTGACCACAAAGATTAAAATTGCGATCCAACGTCACCAATCAACAACCTAAGAGGCTGATCATGGATGACGCGAATCAAAGATGCTCGCGTCCACTGTGTAGTTCTCAACATACGATCGGCACCAGCACTCCCCCACCACAAGGTAGGTTCACCCTGGCCCGACGAAGGACCCGTAGGCCCAACCCCCACCACCACTCACGTGACAGCAGGAAGCCTGGTCCCTCAGGACCCAACAACGTGCACCAGCCAGCAGCTCCACCCCGACCCGTCCCAACCCTGCAAGCAGAGCGTACTGAGGTCGGAAGCATCACTCCCAACTGCACTGTCAATGTTCCACCCATGAGCTACCCGTCGGACACGTTCGGTCCGAAACAGGCGCCTGGACCAGCAACCAACCACCCCTAATGGGCGACCAGCACTGACCAGATGCTCCTTAGAAAGGAGGTGATCCAGCCGCACCTTCCGGTACGGCTACCTTGTTACGACTTAGTCCTAATCACCGATCCCACCTTCGACGGCTCCTTCCACAAGGGTTAGGCCACCGGCTTCGGGTGTTACCGACTTTCATGACTTGACGGGCGGTGTGTACAAGGCCCGGGAACGTATTCACCGCAGCGTTGCTGATCTGCGATTACTAGCGACTCCGACTTCATGAGGTCGAGTTGCAGACCTCAATCCGAACTGAGACCGGCTTTTTGGGATTCGCTCCACCTTACGGTATCGCAGCCCTTTGTACCGGCCATTGTAGCATGCGTGAAGCCCAAGACATAAGGGGCATGATGATTTGACGTCATCCCCACCTTCCTCCGAGTTGACCCCGGCAGTCTCCTATGAGTCCCCGGCATAACCCGCTGGCAACATAGAACGAGGGTTGCGCTCGTTGCGGGACTTAACCCAACATCTCACGACACGAGCTGACGACAACCATGCACCACCTGTACACCGACCACAAGGGGGCGACCATCTCTGGCCGTTTCCGGTGTATGTCAAGCCTTGGTAAGGTTCTTCGCGTTGCATCGAATTAATCCGCATGCTCCGCCGCTTGTGCGGGCCCCCGTCAATTCCTTTGAGTTTTAGCCTTGCGGCCGTACTCCCCAGGCGGGGCGCTTAATGCGTTAGCTACGACACAGAAACCGTGGAAAGGTCCCTACATCTAGCGCCCAACGTTTACGGCATGGACTACCAGGGTATCTAATCCTGTTCGCTCCCCATGCTTTCGCTCCTCAGCGTCAGTTACGGCCCAGAGATCTGCCTTCGCCATCGGTGTTCCTCCTGATATCTGCGCATTCCACCGCTACACCAGGAATTCCAATCTCCCCTACCGCACTCTAGTCTGCCCGTACCCACTGCAAGCCCGAGGTTGAGCCTCGGGATTTCACAGCAGACGCGACAAACCGCCTACGAGCTCTTTACGCCCAATAATTCCGGACAACGCTTGCACCCTACGTATTACCGCGGCTGCTGGCACGTAGTTAGCCGGTGCTTTTTCTGCAGGTACCGTCACTTTCGCTTCTTCCCTACTAAAAGAGGTTTACAACCCGAAGGCCGTCATCCCTCACGCGGCGTTGCTGCATCAGGCTTTCGCCCATTGTGCAATATTCCCCACTGCTGCCTCCCGTAGGAGTCTGGGCCGTGTCTCAGTCCCAGTGTGGCCGGTCACCCTCTCAGGCCGGCTACCCGTCGTCGCCTTGGTGAGCCATTACCTCACCAACAAGCTGATAGGCCGCGAGTCCATCCCCAACCAAAAAATCTTTCCACCACCAGACCATGCGGCCAGTGATCATATCCAGTATTAGACGTCGTTTCCAACGCTTATCCCAGAGTCAGGGGCAGGTTACTCACGTGTTACTCACCCGTTCGCCACTAATCCACCCAGCAAGCTGGGCATCATCGTTCGACTTGCATGTGTTAAGCACGCCGCCAGCGTTCGTCCTGAGCCAGGATCAAACTCTCCGTAAAAAAATACAGACCCAACACCCGAAGGCATCAGACCGAGTTGATTCTGACTGTTGACTGTCTACTGACAATCTTCAATCCAAAAGGAATTGCTTCATGACCCGGTCAGCAAGCCGACCAGGCACGAGGTCAATCAATAAATTGGCATTGACAATGTGCACGCTGTTGAGTTCTCAAGGACCAGACGCACTCCCCGCTCGACCCACGAAAGGTTCCGCCAGAGAGGCATTCGTCTTGTTCCACCGTCAGACACGTCGAATGATTTCGACTTCTTCGGGGGGATGTTGCCTGAGCGGGACCCCGTCCGGACTGCGCATCCAGGGCTTGCACCCTGTGACCGTCTCGGCCGTTCCGTTCTCCGCCTCAGCGGCAACGAGTGATTACTTTACACACGCCCCGGGGGCCCTGCCAACCGTCGTCCCTCCCGGGCGTGTCGCAGTTGGGTGAACGGCACGTGTCCCCCGGGTTTCCGGGGATCGACGGGGGTGAGCGCGACCCCGGGAACGACGGAAGGCACGGTGCGAACCCGCACCGTGCCTCCCGAACGAACAGGACCGACCTACTCGGCCGCGGCCAACTGCCCGCACGCCCCGTCGATCTCCTTGCCGCGGGTGTCGCGCAGGGTCGTCGGGATGCCTGCGGCGTTGAGTCGGCGGACGAACTCGTCCTGCACGTGCACCTCGGACGAGGTCCACACCGAGCCCGGCGTCGGGTTGAGCGGGATCGGGTTGACGTGCACCCACCCCTTGCCGCGCTTGTTGAGCTTCTCGGCGAGCAGGTCGGCTCGCCAGGCGTGGTCGTTCATGTCCTTGATGAGCGCGTACTCGATCGAGACACGACGGCCCGTCTTGACGTAGTAGTTGTGGGCGGCATCGATTGCCTCGTCGGCCTTCCAGCGCGAGTTCACCGGGATGAGCTCGTCGCGGAGCTCGTCGTCGGGTGCGTGCAGGGACAGCGCGAACGTGAGCGGGATCCCTTCGTCCGCGAGCTTGATCATCGCCGGCACCAGTCCGACGGTCGACACCGTGATGCCGCGGGCACTCATGCCGAGACCGTTCGGCTGCGGTGCGACCATCAACCGCACGGCGTCCATCACCCGCTTGTAGTTCGCGAGCGGCTCCCCCATGCCCATGAACACGATGTTCGTCACGCGCTCGGCGTCGACGCGGTCGTTGCCGCCCTTGCGGGGATCACCGCCGAGCTCACCGGCGGCGATCGCGGCGTTGGCCCGGACGATCTGCTCGATGATCTCGGCAGTGGACATGTTGCGGGTCAGCCCGGCCTGGCCGGTGGCGCAGAACGGGCAGTTCATGCCGCACCCGGCCTGGGACGAGACGCACAGGGTGATGCGGCCGGGGTAGCGCATGAGGACCGACTCGACCAGGGCGCCGTCGTGCAGCTTCCAGAGGAACTTGATCGTGTCGCCGTTGTCCGTCGCCAGCCGCCGGGTCTCGGTGAGGAGCGGCGGCAGCATCCCGGCGACGAGCTGCTCCCGCTGGGCGGCGGGCAGGTCGGTCATCTTGGCCGGGTCGGACGTGTAGTGCTGGAAGTAGTGGGTCGCGAGCTGCTTGGCGCGGAACCCGGGCAGGCCGAGTTCCTTCACGCGGGCCTCGCGTTCCTCGGCCGTCAGGTCGGCCAGGTGCACGGGCGGCTTGCCACGCTTCGGGGACGCGAACTGCAGGAGCGGGCGACCGTCGGTGTCGGTGGCCTGCTTCCAGCCCTCGGTGCGCGGGCGCACCTGCGGACGAGCAGACTGCTGCTGTTCGAACGGGGTGCGGGTGTCGGAAGCCATCACTCCAGGATACGGGAGGCCCGTGATCGGTGGGGACGCCCCGTCCGGGTGGTCCTGGTGGTCACCACCAGGGCCGCACCACGGCTGGTCGGGTCAGCTGCCGGCGGGCAGGACGCGCGCGAAGTGGTGCGCCGCCGAGTACATCGGGACGATGTCGACGACCTCGCCCGGGTGCGGTGCCTGCAGGACGAGTCCCTGGCCGAGGTACAGGCCGACGTGGTCCTCGTCGTCGTACACGACGAGGTCGCCAGGCAGTGCCTCGGACTCGGGGATCGTGGTGGCGACGGCGTCCTGCGTCGGCACGTAGTGCACGAGCTGGATCCCCACCGCCTGGTACGCGACCATCGTGAGCCCGGAGCAGTCGATGCCCTCGTGGCTCGCGCCGCCCTCGACGTACGGGTCCCCCATGTACTGCAGGGCGGTCTGCACGACCGTGGCCCGGTCACCGCCGGCCGAGAGTGCGGCGGACAACGCGGACTGTGCCTGCGCGGTCGTCACCCCGAAGCGGAGGTCGAGCGTCGGGTACGACACGATCGTCGTCGTCGTGGTCATGCCGTCGGTGGAGACCACGGGGACCTGGACGTCGTGCGCCACCGTGAAGGTCTGGGCGGCCTGCGCCGTGGTCGTGCCCGAGCGGGTGTCCGCGGGCAGGGTGTCGGCGTTCGCGGGCAGGGCGAGCGTCAGGCTCGAGGTCACCGCGATCGCCGGGGCGAGCAGGATCGCGGCACGCTTCGCGTTGGCGGAGCGACGGATTTGCCGCGGGTCGACGGCGCGCTCGGCACGCAGGGTGGCGGTCCGGCTCAGCACCGCACTGCCGGCCGACGAGGCGACGGGGGCGGGACGCGGCTGCATCCGCACGGTCCGGGCCGGCTTCGGGTGCTCGACGAAGGTGGAGCGGGCGGCCGCTGGGCCGAGGGCCGAGCGGCGGCCACGGGGACGGGACTGCTGCGTGTCCGGCGTCAGCGGCGCGGGGTCGACCGTGGGGTGCGTGTGCGTTCGCGCGGGCTGACGGTCGTGGGCTGCTGCAGGCAGGGTGTGGCGTCCCATGGGTCCTTCCGGGTCGGGACCACTCGGCGGTCCGGAAAGTAACGTATTGGTCACGACGGTGCTCGCGGCTGGGCAGCGCCGGAGTGTTCCTGCGGCTGGTCACAGGAACGAGCACCGCTCGCAGGTCACTCCGACGGCGCGCACGGGCGTTCCGGAGCCGGCCCGCGGCGGTGGACCCGGACTCAGACCGGCGTGACCCGCATGACGGCGGCGATCCGGGCCTCCCGGTCGGCCGCCAGGCGGTCGAGGCGAGCCGACAGCGCGACGACCGACGCGTCCACCGGGCTGTCCCCCGAGATGTCCCCCGGGATCGGGACACCGGCGCGGACCGCGAGTGGCAGGACGCCGGCCCAGACGGAGTGGTCCTCGCCGTCGGCCGGGTCCTCGCCGACACCGTGGGCGCGGACCTTGACGCTCGCGCGGTCGAGGGGCAGCTGGAGGACCTGGGTGGCGCGGACCTCCTTCGCGGTCATCTCGCGCACCTCGGCTCGGCGGCCCGGCATGAGGTGGTCGGCCACCTGCCAGAGGGCTTCGGTGCGCAGGTCGGTCGGCACCACGGTCGCGCGCCCGGCGATCATCGCGCTGCGGTAGTTCGCCGAGCTGTCGTTGGTCGAGCGTGCGAAGACGAGGCCGTCCAGGTGGGTGACGGTGGCGGCGACCGGGACGCCCTCGGCTCCGGCGTCGAGGAACAGCCCACCACCGGTCGAGCCGTGCAGCAGCAGGACGGAGCCGTCGCCGAGGTCCCCGACGGCGCAGAGGAACGGCAGGACGACGGGGTGGCCGCCGCGGACGATGCCGACGTGGGCGAGGTGGGCCTCGGCGAGGATCGCGTGCAGGACGGCGGGGTCGTCGAGTTGGCGGTCGCGCAGGCGGCGGACGCGGAGCGAGGGGTCGTCGGCTGTCGGTTCTGGTTCGGGACTCGAGGTGGGCACGTCGTCACGCTAGGGTCACCAGTGGTCCGGTGCCTGGACCAGATCGGGGCGATCACGGTGGACCAGTCGAGCAAGGTGTCCGAGGTGGTGGCACGGGTGCGCGGGATGGTGCACGACGGCACCCTGCGCGAGGGCGATGCGCTGCCCTCGACGCGGGCGCTGGCGGCGGAGCTCGGGGTGGCCCGGGGCACCGTGGTCGCGGCGTACGAGCAGCTCGACGGCGAGGGGTACCTGCGGACGCGGCACGGTGCCCTCGCGCGGGTCGCGGCGAGTGTGACGGTGGACGCGGGCATGACGCCGGCTTCGGTCGGCGCCCGCTCCCCCGATCCGGACGGTCCGGACCCGACGTCCTCGCTCATCGACTGCCGTCCGGGCATCCCCGCCGTCACCGCCATCCCGCAGCGGGACTGGCGGGCAGCCTGGCACGCAGCGGCGTCGGCACCGCTCCGGAACGCGATCGCGGACCCGCTCGGCTCCCCCGACCTGCGCGCACAGGTCGTCGCCCAGCTCGGCCTGACCCGCGGGTTCACGACGTCGGTCGACCGGGTGCTCGTGACCGCGGGGACCTCGGAGGCGCTGTCGCTCGTCACCGAGGCGCTGCGGGGGCTGCTGGGTCGCGCTCCCGTCGTCGCCGTCGAGGACCCCGGGTACCGCACCGGACACCGTGCGGTCACGAGTGCGGGTGGGTCCCTGGTGGGCGTCCCGGTCGGCGAAGACGGCCTCGACCTCGACGCACTCGAAGCCGCCGGACCGGTCGACGCCGTCCTGGTCAGCCCGACGCACCAGTACCCACTCGGGTCGGTGATGCCCGTCGCCCGGCGCCGGCGGCTGCTCACCTGGGCCGCCACCACCGGCACCGTGGTGGTGGAGGACGACTACGACTCCGAGTTCCGGCACCGCGGCGCGCCCGTGCCCGCGCTGGCCGCACTCGACGCCGAGGGCGTGGTGCTGCACGTCGGCGGGTTCTCGAAGACGCTCGACCCCCGGCTGCGGTGTGCCTACCTCGTGCTGCCGACGACTGCAGCGGCGGGTTCTCCGGTGACGGACGCGGTACTCGGTGCGCGTCGGGCACGTGGCGCGGTCGTTGCCGAGCCGGTGCAGGCCGCGCTCGTGCACCTGCTGCGGACGGGTGCGCTGCGGCGACACCTGGGTCGGGTGCGCCGCGACTACACGCACCGCCGGGCCCGGATCGCGGCTCGGCTCGGCGGCGTCGCCGGACTGGAGGCCCGTGCCCTGAACGGCGGGCTGCATGCGGTGGTCACGTGGTCGGGTCCGACCACCGGGGCGCGGATCGCGCGTCGGCTGGCGGACGCCGGGGTGCTCGTGGCGTCGCTCGAGGAGTACGGGCTCGCACCCGGCAGCACGCCGCCGGGCATCGTGTTCGGCTACGGCGCCGTGACGATGCCAGAGCTCGACCGCGCGCTCGACGCCCTGGTGACGGCGGTCACGGGAGCCTGATCCGGGTCGTCAGCCGCCGTACTGGGCGGTGCCCACGACGTTCGACCCGGCCCGCTGACACGCGGTGATCAGGGTCCGCCCGACGAGTTCCCACTCGGGGGTCATCTCGAGCGCCGGCCCGGACTTCGGTGCGGGGTGCGCGTCGAGGTACTCGTGGGCGTAGTCGATCGCGTCATCGAGCTCCTCGTCGCTGCTCGACAGGTGCTCGTAGCCGAAGCGTTCCGCCGCGATCAGTGCCTGGTACTGCGCCTCGGAGAGATCGCCCTGGCTGCGGCCGACCGTCGCGTTCAGCGAGATCGTCGTCAGCGCACTGATCTGGCCGCAGATCGCCGCAGCACTCCGGTCCTCCTCCATCGGGTCCGTCGCACCGCGCACGGGCTGGGCGTCCGAGGTCTCCGAGGTCGCCTTCGGAGTCGACGTCGACCGCGCCGCTGCGTCGGCGTGGGTATCGGTATCGGTCGAGCAACCGGCGAGCGAGCCGGACACGAGGACCGCGCTCACGACGACGAGGGGCAGTGCGGACCGGAAGGAGACCATGGACGTCATCGTGGCAGCGCCGTCGTGCCGTTCGCGTCGTCGTGTCCCGATCGAGACCTGGTCGAGACCGGATCGTGAGCTTGCGTCAGCGGGACTCGGCGGTGCCGTTCTTCCGGGCGTTCACGAGGTCGGCGAGGGACGGCTCTCCGGCGTCGCCGGGCAGCGCGTGTCCGCGGCGGGCGGCCTTGCGGACCTGTCGGTAGGTGGTGACGTGCAGGGGGTCCACACCGTCGGCGGACTCGTAGTTCGACGGGGCGGTGGTGGTGGGTGATTCGGTCATCGAGACGGACGGTACGCGTGCCGGGAGCCGCGGAACCACGTGCTGCGTTCCGCGGCCAAACTGGTTCCGAACGGGTGGACCAGCCCTGGTGCGATGCCGGATTGTTCGCATAAAATGCGAACATGTTGATCACCGTCGACCCGCAGGCGCGAGCGACCCTGGCAGAGCAGGTCGCCACCCAGATCCGCCATGCGATCGCCCGCGGCGAGCTCCGGAACGGCGAGCGGCTGCCCGCTGCGCGGGACCTCGCCGCCTCGGTCGACGTCAACATGCACACCGTCCTGCGCGCCTACGCGCTGCTGCAGGACGACGGACTGATCGAGTTGCGGCGCGGCCGCGGTGCGACGGTCCTGCGATCGGGCAACGCCTCGTTCGACCGGTTGCGCACGCTCGTCGACGAGCTGCGTGACCAGGCGGACACCCTGGGCGTCTCGCTCGACGACCTGTTCACGATGATCAAGGGGGCACGATGACGACTCGACCGATGACCACCGGCACACGGCTGGCCGTGACGGCACCAGGGCTCCTGGTCGCGGTGGGACTGGTGCTCACCGCGGTCCTCGCAGCGTCCACCATGCCCGCGCGGATCGCGATCCACTTCCGGACGGACGGCACCGCCGACGGCTGGGGATCACCGTGGACGGCCTTCTGGGTCACCCTGGCGGTGGCACTGGTGGCCGTCGTACTCGCGTTCTCCGCGCTGCGCTGGCGCGACAGGCGGACGGCAGCCACGGTGCTGCTCGTCGCGAACCTGCTGGCCGGGACCCTCGGCACGGCCTGGGTCGTGCTCGCGTGGACGAACACGGCCGGCGACGGCACCCTGTCCCCCTGGTGGACGGTCCCGTTCCTGCTCGTCGCCGTGGTGGTCGCCGCCGTCCCCGTGCTCGCACTGTTCCGGGTCGCTGCACCCGTGCCGGCCCACGAGGTCGCTCCCCTGGCGGTCGGGCCCGACACCCGCGTCGCCTGGCGCGCACGCGTCGGCAGCCGGTGGTTCGCGGTGCTCGGGGTAGTCGTCGTGGTGCTCGGCGTCGGCACCGCCGTCTGGACGGCGTCGGCCGGGGTGACGACGGCGGTCGTCTCCGGCCTGGCGATGGTGCTCGCGGGGCTCGCTGTGCTGGTGCTGGCGCGGGTGGAGCTCACCGTCGACCGTCGCGGCATGCGGCTCACGTCCACCTGGACGAGGATCCCCCTCATGCGCGTCCCGCTGGACCGCATCGAGTCGTGCGGCTGGGAGCAGGTGTCCCCGGGTCAGTGGGGCGGCTGGGGCTACCGCATCTCGGGCCGCGGTGTCGCCTACGTCGTGCGGTCCGGGCCGGGGTTGGTCGCGCGGCTCCGCGGCGGGCAGGCGCGGATGGTGACCGTGCCCGACGCTGCGGGCGGTGCCGCGGCCCTGGGCGCGCTGCTCGCCGGGCGCGAGACGGCCTGACGGGGCCGCAACGGGCCTCCAGGGCGGTGTGGCGGGTTCGGCGGCGGGCGGGACCTGTCCGCGGAAGCGACAGACCTCGTCATCGCTGCGGCGACTGTCCCGTCAGGGCGACAGTGTGCCGCGAACGTTCGGTGGAACACTGTCGCTTTCGCAGGACGGGCGGGCCGTGCGCCGGGTCAGAGGCTCGTCATGCCGCCGTCGACGCGGAACTCCGCACCGGTGGCGTAGGACGACTCCTGGCTGGCCAGGTAGACCATGATCCCGGTGACGTCGTCGGGGGTGCCCGGGCGACCGAGCGGGGTGCGGGCGACGATCGCCGCTCGGGCCTCGGGGTCACCGGAGATCGCCGACACGAGGCCGGTCTCGGTGTAGCCCGGCACGACCGTGTTCACCCGGATGCCGTCCCGCGCGTAGGCCATCGCGGTCGCCCGGACGAGTGCGTGGATGCCGCCCTTGGTCGAGGAGTACGCCGCGAAGTCGGCGCCCTCACCGTTCAGGCCGGTGGGCGACCCGGTGGCGATGACGGACCCGCCGGTGCCGCCCGCGAGCATCGCCCGGACGGCGTGCTTGATCGTCAGGAACGTGCCGGTGAGGTTGACCGCGAGCGTGCGGTCCCAGGTCTCGAGCGACACGTCGGCGACCTTCGCGTCGTGGCCGAACAGCTGCACTCCGGCGTTCGCGACCACCACGTCGGGGCTCGCGTCACGGTCAGCCAGTCCGGCGAACCCCGCGGCCACGCTCGCCTCGTCGGCGATGTCCATCGTCAGGCCGATCGCGGTCGGGCCGGCTGCGACGGCGGCACCGGCGGCCGCGTCGGCGTCGCGGTCGGCGTAGACGACGGTGGCCCCCTCGGCCACGAAGCGGTCGGCGATCGCGCGGCCGATGCCGGATCCCGCTCCCGTGACGAGTGCGGTCCGGCCGTCGAGTCGTGCGGTCATGTGGGACTCCGTCCTCGGAGCAGCGCTGCTCCGTCACCCCCATCATTGCCCAACCGGTTGACCGGTGCTAGGCATGCACCATGACTGCGACGTCGAACGACGAGATCGTGTCCGTCGGGCCCTGGCGTCTGGCCCTGCGCGGAGCCGAACTCGCCGACGTCACGTTCCGGGGGACGCTCGTCCTGCGCGCCGTCCGGTTCGTCGTCCGCGACCACGACTGGCGCACCGCCGACGACACGGTCTCGACACGGACGGTGGACGGCGACGAGAGCCGCATCCGCATCGAGACCAGCGCACGGTACGACGGCGTCGAGGTCGTGCGCACCGTCCTCGAGGCCACGCTCGAGGACGACACCCTGCGGATCGCCGCGGTCGGGACGGTCACGCGGGCCTTCCGCCGCAACCGCATCGGACTCGTCGTCCTGCACCCGCCGACCCTGGCCGGGCAGCCGCTGACGGTGCGGCATCCGTCCGGTAGCAGCACGGCGACCGCGTTCCCGTTCTGGATCGCGCCGCACCAGCCGGCCGTCGACGTCGCCGGGCTCGACTGGTCGGTGGGCGCGACCGCGCTGTCGCTCGACCTGACCGGCGACGTGTTCGAGACCGAGGACCAGCGGAACTGGACCGACGCCTCGTTCAAGACGTACTCGACGCCGCTCGCCGAGCCGTTCCCGGTCGCCCTCTCGCCGGGGACGACGGTTCGGCAGGGGCTCACCCTGCGTGCGACGGCGGGCGGTCCGGCAGGGGGTCCGGGCACCCGGTCGGGAGGCGCGGCCTCCCCCGCCCCGGACCTCGCGGCGCTCGACGGGCCGGGTCCCGGTGCCGTGGTCACGCCCCCACCGACGCTCCAGCTGCTCGCGGGCTCGGCGCCGGTCGCTGCGCGCCCGGACGACGCCGACCTACTCCGCGGGTTCCCGATCCTGGTCGAGCCGGTCCTCGGGGCCCCGAACGTCGAGGCGGTGCTCGCCTCGGCCCGGCGTGACGCGGGTGGCGCTCCCCTGGACGTCCGGTTCGTCACCGACGACCCGGTGCTGCTGCGCGCGGCGATCGACGAGGTGCTCGAAGCCGGGCCGGTGGCTCGCGTCGGGGCGTTCGACCCGGTGTCGCACGTGACGACGCCGGCGCTGCAGCGGGCACTGCGCGAAGCGGTGGCAGCGGTCGGCGCGCTGGAGGTCGTTGCCGGCACCCGTGCCCACTTCACCGAGCTGAACCGCTCGATCGCGGTGTTCTCGGGCTGGGACGGCCCCCTGACCTGCAGCGTGACGCCGCAGATGCACGACCGGTCGCCCGAACAGGTGACCGAGTCGATCCGGATGCAGCGCTGGGTGGTGAGCAGTGCCTCCAGGCTGGCCGCCGGCAGGGCGCTGCACGTCGGACCGGTGACGCTGCGGCCACGGTGCAACGCGGTGGCGACGGCGCCGACCCCGGTCGTGACGGACGCGACCGTCGAGCACGGGTACGGGCCGGAGACCGTTCCGGACGCGACCGACCCGGCGCAGCACACGCCGGCCGCCGAGCGGTGGTTCGCCGACGCGGCGCGAGCGCTGACGGTGCCGGGCGTGGCCTCGATCACGCTGGCCGAGGCGTGGGGGCCGCGCGGGTTCGTGGCCGCCGACGGCACGGGGAACGCCCCGCCGGAAGGGGGTCGGCGGGGCGTTCCGGTCCGGGTGCGCTGACGGGTCGGCGCGGTGGTCGGTGGCGGTCCGGCTCAGCGCCGGACTGCGTCGATCTTGAGCATCTTCGCGATGACCGAGTCGAGTTCGCTGTCGTCGAAGACCTGCTTCCAGTCCTCCTTGATGAGCTTCTCGCGGCCGTAGCCCATCGCGATGTGGCAGGCGTCGGAGAACGGGTTCGAGCCGCGCAGGCCGTTCGTGAGCGCGATCCACGTGTGGCCGTAGAGCATGGCGCGGGCGGCCTCGCGGGGTACGCCGACACCGGTGACGGTCTCCTCGAGGGCGTCGTTGAGGAAGTCGCCGATCATGCAGGCGATCGTCTCGACCAGGGTCGGCTCGAGCACGGCGAGCTGCTTCACCGTGACCCAGTGCACCTGGATGACCGGGGCGTACATGGTGGTGATGACGGCCTCGGCGACGGCCTTGGCGCGGTCGCCCTCGTCGCCGAGCGACTCCGAGGCGTCGAAGGCCGCGATGACCTCCTGCGGGGCGGCGATGCCACCGAAGGTGTCGTCCCACTCAGCCTTGGTGGTGCGCTCGAGGAACACCGACGGGTGGCACGGGTGCGCCACGGCGTAGTGGATGTCCTCGCGCTTGGCGAGGAGGCCCGCGTAGGCGGCGGCCGGGTCGAGCGTCAGGATCGACGCGCCGGGCTTCATGACGGGGACGAGCTGCTCCGAGATGGTGCCGAGCAGGACGTCCGGGACGGCGAGGATGACGACGTCGGCGGCCTTCGCGGCGTCGAGGCTGTCGGTGATCTCGCGGCCGAGGGCCTGGATGCGCTCCTGCCCGGCGGGCGAGGCCTCGCTGTACAGGGTGGTGTACTCGCTCTTCGCGAAGTTGTTCGAGACGCGGGTGCCCATCTTGCCGCCGGCACCGATCACGGCGACGGTGACGTCGGCCGTGCCGGATCCGGCAGCGACGGTGTGGGTGGTGGTGACGGTGTCGGTCATGATTCCTTGCTCCTGATGTACTCGATGGTGTGTTCGGTCCACGCCGCTTCGATGCGGGTGGTGGTCTGTGCGGGGGTCTCCCCTGGCAGCGGTTCGGCGCCGGCGTACTCGTCCTGCCACGGCAGCCAGAACTCGATGACGCGGTTGATCCCCCGGGTGTCCGGCTCGAGCGCGGCACGGACGGCGTCGTGGTCGAGGACCCCGGTGCCGATCGGGACGCCGGTGTACTGGAACCCGACCCAGCCCGGCGAGCGGGTGAAGGCGGAGTCCTTGACGTGCCAGTTGACGACGTACGGGGCGGTCATCGCGACGACGTCGGCCGGGTGTTCGAGTCGGGCGACGGTGTTCGCCGGGTCGAGGCAGATGCCGAGGCGGTCGGAGCCGATCGCCTGGACGACGGCGACGAGGTCGGCGGTGGCGACGACCTCGTAGGTCTCCAGCGCGAGGGTCACGCCCGCGCGCTCGTAGGCGGGGAGCGCCTGCCGCAGGCGTCGTTCGGTCTCGGCCGCGTCGGGCTGGTCGTCGCCGCTCGTCCACATGCTCCGCACGAGCGTCGCACCGAGCTGCTGCGCGACGTGCAGGTACCGGGCGAGGTGCTCCGGCCGGGTGCCGCGGGTGCCGACCTCGAGCGTGAGACCGAGGTCGGCGGCCAGGGACCGGATCGCGGCCAGGCGCTCGTCGGTCGCGGTGTCGAGCGGCAGGTGGTCGCAGATCTGGAACAGGTCGACGCCGTCGTGCGAGGCGGCGGCGCGCAGGGCGTCGTCGAGGGACATCGGCGACGGGATGCGGTCGGACATGCGCCAGAAGTAGGCGTAGGTGGAGAGGCCGAGCAGGGACGTCATGCCGGTGCTCCGTCCTGCGTCGCGGCCAGCGCCTCGGCTTCGTCGAGGATCGTGCGGATCGCCTCGGGGTCGTGGGCGAAGCGGCCGAGGAACAGGCCGCCGATGCGTCCGGCACCGCGGGCCAGCAGGCCCGGACCGGCACTGCCGCCGTAGATCGCGACGGAGCCGGCGAGCTCCGGCCGGGTCGCCAGGTGCTGCTCGATGCCGGCCAGGACCGCGACGATGTGCTCGTCGGGTGCGGGTTGCGGGGCACCGATCGCCCACACCGGCTCGTACGCGGCGATGAGCGGTCCGGCCAGCCCGTCGGCGGTCGCGGTGGCGGTGAAGCGGTCGAGCTGCGCGGTGACCTCGGCGATCGCTGCCGCGGGGTCGCCGTCGGCGGCGCGCTCGGTCTCGCCGATGCAGATCAGGGGCCGCAGGTGGTTGCGGTACGCCGCGTGTACCTTGCCGGCGATCTCGTCGTCCGTCTCGTGGAACAGTTCGCGTCGCTCGGCGTGTGCGATCTCGACGAGGTCGACCCCGATCTCACGGAGTTCGGCGCCGGAGACCTCGCCGGTGAAGGCGCCGCTGTCCGCCCACGCCAGGTCCTGCGCGCCGAGCGTCACGGGGGCGTCCCCGATCACCGCACGGACCGGGACGAGCGACGGGAACGTCGGCACCACGAAGAGCTCGACCGCGCCGGACCGCACCGCCGGGTGGCTCCGGGCGATGTCGGCCACGGCGGCCGCCCACTCGAGCGTCCGGGCGTGCGAGAAGTACATCTTGAGCGACACCCCGATCGTCACCGGGGCGGCCGCCGTGGTCGAGGGCATCAGGCGTCGGCCGCCTTGCCGGCAACGTCGGCTGTGCTCGTCTCGTACCCACAGATCGCGTTGACCTTCTCAGCGCTCGCGCTCGTCTGGTCGAAGGTGTAGCCGAGCCACTCCTTCGCCATCCGGCGCGCGACCTCGACCCCGACGACGCGCTGCCCCATGCAGAGCACCTGGGCGTCGTTCGACAGGATCGAGCGCTCCACCGAGAACGAGTCGTGCGCGGTCACGGCGCGGATGCCGGGGACCTTGTTCGCCGCGATCGCGACGCCGAGGCCGGTGCCGCAGATCAGGATCGCGCGGTCGGCCTCGCCGTTCGCCACCAGACGGGCGGCGTCGACGGCGACGTGCGGGTAGGCGGTGTGGCCGTCGGCGTCCACGCCCACGTCGACGACGGAGGCCACGCGGGGGTCCTTCGCGAGGTCGGCCTTGATGACTTCCTTGTAGTCGAAGCCGGCGTCGTCCGAACCGACGACGATACGGAACTGCTGCTCACTCATGCGGGTGTGCCTTTCGTGGTGGGGGTCAGGCGGGGACGGCGATGGTCGCCAGGACCGCGGCGGTGATGAGCGCGAAGGAGATCGCGCCGGCGTCCGGTGTGCCGACGGCGTCCTCGCCGTGGGTGCGGGCGCGGCCCATCCGGGGCAACAGGTCGGCCGTGGCGTCCGCCGCGGTCTGTGCTGCAGCCGAGGCGGCCGACCAGGCGTCGACGAGTTCGTCACCGGCGTCGACCCGGGCGGAGAAGACCTGGTCGAACGGCACGAGCGCGTCGACCATCGTCTTGTCGCCGGGGACGGCCCCGAATGCCAGGACGGCTTCGGTGGCGGCGTGCACCGCGCTCTGGACGGTGGCCGACGACGGGCGTTCGTCGTCGCCGAGGACGCGACCCAGTGCCTCCAGGGCGGCACCCCAGATCGCACCGGACGTCCCACCGGCCTTGTCGGACCAGGCGTCTCCGGCGATCGCGAGGACCGAACCGGCGCCGGCGCCACGGGCGGCGGCGTCCTGTGCCGCACGGTCGGCGGCGGTGGAGCCGCGCTGCATGCCGATGCCGTGGTCGCCGTCACCTGCGACGGCGTCGATGCGGCCGAGCTCGTCGGCGTGGTCGTCGATGGTGGCGCGGATCGCGGCGATCGCGCTCACGACGCGGACTGCTGCGGCCTGGGACTCCTCGGTGCCCGGCGTCACGGGCACGACCACGCCGGCTTCGAGGACCTCGACCGGCACCGGCTGCTGCGGGACGGCGCCGCCCTTGCGGTACGCCGGGGCGTCGGCCGGGGCGGCCCAGAGCTGCTCGAGTTCGTCGTCGAGCCAGAACAGGGTGAGCGAGACGCCCGCCATGTCGAAGCTGGTGACGAGTTCGCCGACCTCGGGCTCCACGACGACGATGCCGGCGTCGGTGAGCTTCCGCTGGACGGCGCCGAAGACGACGAAGAGCTCCTCGTACTTGACGGAGCCGAGGCCGTTGAGGATCGGGACGACGCGGGGGCCGGCGGTTGCTGTTGCGGTGTCTGGTGCGGTGCCGTGTGTTGTGGTGCCGGTGCCGTCGGGTCGCTCGGTGAGCAGCTTGTCGACGAGCAGGTCGGCCAGGCCGTCCGCGGTGGGGACGTCGGCCTCGGCGATGCCGCGTTCGCCGTGGATGCCCATGCCGATGGCCATGCGCCCCTCGGGGACGGTGAAGAGCGGCTCGTCGGCGCCGGGCAGGGAGCAGCCCGAGAACGCGACCCCGAAGCTGCGGGTGCGGTCGTTGGCCCGGGCCGCGATCGCGGTGACCGCGTCGAGGTCGTCGCCCCGTTCCGCGGCCGCGCCGGCCACCTTGAACACGCAGAGGTCCCCCGCGATGCCGCGGCGCTTGTGCGCCTGGTCGGCGGGCGCGGACGCGACGTCGTCGGTCACGCGGACCGTGCGGACGTCGATTCCCTGTGCCTCGAGTGCCCGTGCCGCCGCGTCGAAGTTGAGGACGTCACCGGCGTAGTTGCCGTAGCTCAGCAGCACGCCCCCACCGTGCTCGGACGCCTTCGCGACCGCGGTGACCTGCTGGGCGCTCGGGCTGGCGAACAGGTTGCCCATCGCGGCACCGGCCGCCAGGCCGTGCCCGACGAGGCCGCCGAAGGCCGGGTAGTGGCCGGAGCCACCGCCGACGACGAGCGCGACGGTGCCCTCGGGGCTGGTGGTGGAGCGGGCGACCCCGCCGTGCACCCTGCGCACCCGGGCGCGGTTGGCGGCGACGAAGCCGTCCACCATCTCGTCGGCGAAGTCCGCCGGGTCGTTGAACAGGCGGGTCATGCGCCGGCCTCCTTCGCGATGGCGGTCGGTCCGTCCGTGGCGGCGACCGCGGTGTCGGCTCCGGACGCCGCGGCAGCTGCTTCGTTGCGCTTCGTGTTCCGGCCGAGCACGAACATCAGCACGCTCGACAGCACCATGAAGAAGCCGACGATGAACATCGGGACCTGGTAGCCGCCGGTCCACTCGCTGACGGCACCCGTGATGTACGGGGCGGCGAACCCACCGAGGTTGCCGACGGTGTTGATGAGGGCGACCCCCGCGGCTGCGGCGGCACCGGTCAGGAACTGCGTCGGGACCGTCCAGAAGTTCGGCAGGGCCGCGAAGATCGCACACGCGGTGATCGCGATGACCGCGACGGTGGCGGCCGGGCTGTTCATGTAGAGCGCGACCGGGATGCTCAGGCCACCGACCAGGGCCGGGACGGCGATGTGCCAGACCCGGACGCCACGACGGAAGGCGTCACGCGACCAGAAGTACAGGACGACCGCGGCCGGCACGTACGGGATGGCCGTGATGAGGCCCTTCTGGAACAGGTCGAACGTGGTGCCGAACTGCTCCTGGAAGCCGTCGATGATCGTCGGCAGGAAGAAGCTGAGTGCGTACAGGCCGTAGATGAAGCCGAAGTACACCGCGGCGAGCATCCAGACGCGGCCGGAGCCGAAGGCCGCACGCAGGCCGCCCTTGCCGTGGCCGTCACCGCCGCCCTTCGCGGCGCTCTCGGCAGCGAGCGTCGTCTCGAGCCAGACCTTCTCGTCCTCGTCGAGCCACTTCGCCTGCGACGGCTTGTCCTTGAGCACGAAGAGGCACAGGACGCCGACGATGATCGCCGGGATCGAGACGCAGAGGAACATGAAGCGCCAGCCGGCCAGGCCGCCGAGGATACCCTCGTGGGTCATCAGCCATCCGGCGAGCGGGGAACCGATGACGCTCGTGAGCGGCTGCGCCAGGTAGAAGAGCGCGAGCATCTTGCCGCGGTGCCGGGCCGGGACCCACGTCGACAGGAACAGGATCGCGCCGGGGAAGAAGCCGGCCTCGGCGATGCCGAGCAGGAAGCGCAGGCCGACGAGCTGCGGGTAGTTCTGCACCCACGTGAAGAGCAGGGACACGATGCCCCACGTGATCATGATGCGGGCGAGCCAGATCCGGGCGCCGAACTTGTGCAGCGCCAGGTTGGACGGCACCTCGAGGACGAGGTAGCCGATGAAGAACACACCGGACGCGAAGCCGAACTGGGCGGCGGTCAGGCCGAGGTCGGCCTCCATGCCGTTGGGGGCGGCGAAGGAGATCGCGGTGCGGTCGAGGAAGTTGATGAAGAACATCAGTGCCACGAACGGCACGATGCGGATCGCGATCTTGCGGATGGCCGTCTTCTCGACGACCGAGGTGGGGATGCCTCGCGTGGCGGGGATGTCCACGATGACTCCTGCTCGGTGGGGGTGGTACGACTCCCGTCCTGGCGGCTGCGCCGGGATGGTCCGTGCTGCTGCGCGGATCGGGAGCGGGCGCATCGGTGCGCCTGATCCAGTGTGCGTCGCGGTCGGGCAACTTGTCAACCGGTTGACCATTTCACGCGCGCTGCTGCGTTCTTCGCGACGCTGGTCGCCTCGGCGCTGCTCTCGCCGCAACCGGTTGACCGACCGGTACGCTCACTCCATGCCCGCGTTCAGCCCGGACGACCCCCTCAACATCCGACTCGAGCTCGAGTCCGTGCCCGTCGGGTCCCCCGCCTCGGTGGTCGCCCGACAGCTCGTCTCGCTGCTCACCGCCGGCGAGCTGGCCCCCGGCTCGCGGCTGCCCTCGGAGCGGATCCTGTCCGAGCGGCTCGGCGTCGGACGCTCGGCCGTCCGTGAGGCCCTCGCCGCCCTCGAGATCCTGGGCATCGTGCAGATCCGCCCCGGCTCGGGCACCTACCTGCGCGGCGGCACCTCGGACCTGCTCCCGACGACCCTGTCGTGGGGTCTGATGCTCGCCTCGAACCGCACCCGCGAACTACTCGAGATCCGGTCCTCGCTGGAGCGCACGGCCGCGATCCTCGCCGCGCAGCGCGCCACCGACGAGCAGATCACCGAGCTCGGCGAGTACCTGGTCCGGCAGGAGGCGACGCTCGACGACCCGCAGGCCTTCATCGACGCCGACGTGCGGTTCCACGTCCTGCTGGCGCGGGCGTCGGGCAACGACGTGCTCGCCGACCTGCTACAGAGCCTGCGCTCCATGCTGAGCGTCTGGGTCGCGCGGCGCGTGCAGACCCGGCAGGCGACCGAGGCCGCGTTCCACGAGCACCGCGCCGTCTTCGAGGCGTTGCGGGCCCGCGACGTGCCCGCCGTGCAGCGCGCGATGGACGAACACATGGCCACGGCGAGCGCCCGCATCGAGCACGCCGAGCCGCTGCCCGCCGACGAGTAGGGGGGCTCGCGGTCGCTCGCTTCGCGCGCTTCGTGAGCAGGAATGGTCGGGTCCGTCGAGCCGACCCGACACCTTCTGCTCACGATCGGGGCGGACGGGAGGCCCGGGTCGCGCCCGCCTCGCACGGTGCGGTGTTGCCGGGTCGGCAACACCGCTTGGGTCCGGCCCGGCACGTGCGCTGGGGTAGGTGCATGCACACCCACCACGACGGCTCCGCCGCCGGATCTGCCACCGATGTCACCGCCGCGCCCTCCGCCCGGGAGTGGTGGGAGGCCCGCTACGCCGAGCGCGACGGCATCTGGTCCGGCCGGGTGAACGCCGTGCTCGCCTCGGTGACGTGGGGGCTGCCGGTGGGGCGGGCGCTCGACCTCGGCTGCGGCGAGGGCGGCGACGTGGTGTGGCTCGCCGAGCAGGGGTGGGACGTGACGGGCATCGACCTGTCCGTGACGGCGCTCCGGCGTGGTTCGCGGGCTGCCGTCGCCGCCGGGGTGCAGGACCGGACGGCGTTCGTCGCCGCGGACCTCGGCCGGTGGGACACCGCCGCGCGGTTCGACCTGGTGACCGCGTCGTTCCTGCAGTCGTGGCCGGTGGAGATCCCCCGAGCCGAGATCCTGCGTCGGGCCGCCGGCTTCGTCGACGTCGGTGGGCACCTGCTCGTCACCGCACACGCTGCTCCCCCGCACGACGACCTGCCGCCCGAGCTGCGGGAGTACCGGTTCCCCGCGCCGGCCGACGACCTTGCCGCCCTGCAGCTCGACGACCGGTGGGACGTCCCGGTCGCCGAGGTCCGGCCGCGCACCGCGACGACACCGGAGGGTGATCCGCACGAGGTGCTCGACAGCGTCGTGCTCGCCCGATTGACGCGCGGGTAGCGTCGGTGGCGTGAGCACCGACGACGGCATCCGCGCACTCGTCGTGGACGGCGTCGAGGTCGCCGTCGAACGCAGCGGCGCCGGCACGATCGCCACATCGTCCCCTCGTCCGTACCTGCACCCGGTCCGGACCCTCGGCGGCACCGTGGTCAGCGCACACCACCCGGGCGACCACGACTGGCACTGCGGTGTCGGCGTCGCGATCCCGGACGTCGACGGCGTGAACTGCTGGGGTGGCCGGACCTACGTCCACGGCCCCGGCTACGTCTGGCGCGACGACCACGGGTCGGTCGAGGTCGTGCACGCCGCGCAGCACGGACTCGGATCGACGGAGGAGCTGGTCTGGCGGGGTCCGGACCGCGCGGTGGTCCTGCGCGAGGACCGCACCCTCCGCTGGCGCGCCGTCACCAGCGGGTGGGAACTGTCCTGGTCGTCGTCGTTCCGGGCCCCCGGTGACTCCCCCGTGCACCTCGGCGGTCCGGGCAGCAACGGCCGGACCGGAGCGGGCTACGGCGGCTTCTTCTGGCGGTTCCCCGAGTGCACGGGAGTGGTCATCCGGACCGCCGATGCCGAGGGCGAGGCCGCCGTGCACGGCTCGGCCGCACCCTGGATCACCTGGTCGGCGGTGTTCGACGGCGGTCCGGCGACGATCCGCATCGAGGCCCTCGACCACCACGACCCCTGGTTCGTCCGCGCCGAGGAGTACCCGGCGATCGGCTCGGCACTGGCGTGGGACTCCCCCGCCGTCGTGCAGCCCGGCGCTCCGCTGGTCCGCTCGTTCCGCGCGACGATCACCGACGGCGGTACGCTCGCCGGATGAACACCGGGGACTGGGAGTCACGCGTCGCGGCGCTGTGGGACGACGAGACGATCGACGATCAGCAGCGGATCGAGTGGACGCGCGACCTCGCCGCCGACGCTCCGCATCCCGCACTCGGCGCGTTCGAGCTCGGCGGCGCCTTCGACTCGGGCGGCCACGAGGCCGAGGCCGACGTGCAGTACGCCGCCGCGACCACGGCTGGCCTGGACGCCGTCGACCCAGATCGCGCCGCCAGGATGGTCGTCCAGCACGCCTCGACGCTCCGCAACCTCGGTCGGATCGACGAGGCCATCGCGATGCTCCGCGACGCGCCGGAGCACTCCGCCACCGGAGCGGCACCCAAGGTGTTCCTCGCGCTCGCACTGCACAGCGCCGGACGCTCCGCCGAGGCCCTGCGCGTCGCGATCGAAGCCGTCGAACCGACGCTCCCCCGGTACCACCGGTCCGTCCGGGCCTACGCTGCGGCCCTCACCGAGGACTGACGCGCGTCAGGCGTTCCGGCGCTGGAGCGCGTCCGCAGCCTTGCCGAGCAGCCAGTTCACGGCCCACCCCAGCACGCCGATCACGGGCAGCGCGAGGATGACCACCGTCCACAGCACCTTGACCACCTGCGTCCGGCGACGGTCGCGCCAGACCTGCACCAGCGCCACGGCCTCGAGCGCCAGCAGCACGAGGAGCACCACGGCGTGTGCTCCCGACACGTTCGTCAACACGAGCGGTCCTCTCCGCGGCGACGGTCGTCGCCCGCATCGATGACAGTAGGGCCTGCCCGGACTCGTCCGCGTCATCCGTCCGACTGACCGCGCGGGTCGGTCTGGCGATCGCGCTGGCAGGTCAGGCGATCGCGACCTCACCCAGCGCGAGCAGTTCACGGGCCCGACCGGCGTCGGCAGCCGGTGGCCGACCGTGCAGGGCGCGGTAGTCGCGCGAGAAGTGCGAGGCGCTCCGGTACCCGACCGCGACCGCAGCCTGGGCGGCGGTGTCACCGAGCACGATCATCCGCCGCCGGGCTTCCCCGAGCCGCAGCCGCCGCAGGTACTGCACCGGGCTCATCCCGGTGACCTGCCGGAAGCGCGCGAACAGTGTCGACTCGCTCGTCCGGACCGCCGCGGCCAGGCCGGCCACCGACCAGGGGTCCGCCAACCGGTCGGTGAGCAGGGCCGTGGCGGCCGCGACCACGTCGCCGTCCCGGTTGCCGATCGCGGCCAGGATGCGCGGTGCCTGGTCGGTCTGCAGCAGGCGGAGCACGACCTCGCGGGTGACGAGCGGGGCGAGGACCGTCATGTCCTCCGGAGCATCGAGCAGTCCGACGAGCCGGGCGAACGCGTCCGCCAGGGCTGGGGTCCAGCTGCCGAGTCGTGCCGGCGGCGCCTCGTCCTGGTGGGGGCGGGACATCGCCGTCGCGACCTCGGCGACCACCGCAGGGTCGAGCTGCCAGACGACCGCGACGAACCCCGCGGGTGGTTCGACCTCGACCACCCCGGCGATCACGGGCAGGTCGACGGGCGTGATGATGAAGCGCTCGCGACCCCAGAGCTGGTCGTCATCCCCGACGATGGACCGCTTCTGCCCCGCGAGCACCACCGACACCGACGGCGTGTAGCGCTGGTACCCGAGGTCGGTCGGCGCGTCGACCCGGGCCAGGCGGAGGCCGAGCCGTCCGGCGCGCTCCGTGTCGTCGACGTGGGCCAGGACGCTCTGCAGCGCGCGGTCCAGTCGATCCGAGGTGACGTCGTCCATGTGCCCATTCTGTCGAGCCGATCGATGCGCTGAACGCCCGTGCTGGATCCGGCAAGCAGTCCGGAGTCCTGGGCAATCTCCACGAGGCACGCGGGACCGAGCATCGGAGCATGCAGACCAACGAAGCACTCCTCGACTCCCTGACCACCGACGACCGACTGGCCGGCCGCACCGCGCTGGTGACCGGCGCCTCGAGCGGCATCGGTGAAGCCGTCGCCCGTGTCCTCGCCGCCTCCGGCGCCACCGTCGCGGTCGCGGGCCGCGACCCGGAGCGCACGCAGGCCGTGGTGGACGCCATCACCGCGGCCGGAGGCACCGCCGTGGCCGTGATCGGCGACCTGAACAGCCACCCCGACGCGGTCCGTGACCTCGCCGGCCGCGCTGCCCAGGCCCTCGGTGGCCGGGTCGACGTCCTCGTCAACAACGCCGGCGTCTACCCGGTCGGCCCCACCGCGCTGCTCGCCGACGACGACGCCGAAGCCCTCTGGGCCACGAACGTCCGTGCACCCCACGTGCTGGTCGGCGCGCTGGCGCCCGCGATGGTCGAACGCGGCTCGGGCGTCGTCGTGAACATCGGCTCGTGGATGTCCCGCGTCGGCGTCCCGTTCACGGCGCTCTACCCGGCGACGAAGGCGGCCGTCGAGCAGCTGACCCGCGCCTGGGCAGCCGAGTTCGGACCGCACGGCGTCCGGGTGTCGACCGTGTCGCCCGGGGCCACCGCGACACCGGGCAACGCGGACTCGCACGACGTCCTCGCGCAGATGACGGCGGGCACCCCGGCCGGCGCACCCGTCCGACCGGTCGACGTCGCGTTCGCCGTGCGCTGGCTGGTCTCTGACGAGGCAACCTTCGTGCACGGCGCCACCATCGACGTGGACGGCGGCATCGCCGCGACCCGCCTCGGCTGAGCGCGCCCCGCACGAGCGGGCGAAACACCCGGGTCGGCTCGCGGAGGCACCCCGGCATTTCGCCCGCTCGTCAGCGCCAGCCGACCCGGGCGAACACCCACCACCGCGAGTGGTCACGACACACCGCCGGCAGGTGGTCGTGCGGTCACGGACCGTCGCGTGGGAGCCCTCCAGGCGACGGGGCGTGACCGCTCGGCGGACGGCGACGGCGCGGCGGTGGGCGCGACCACGGCACGGTCGGGAGGCGCGGTGCGGGCTGGCACCGGGCCTCCCGTCAGGCGGTGTGGTCGCCGACCACCCGTGGGACCGGCAGCGAGTCGCTGGTCGTGCGCAGGGACTCCTGGCGGATCTCGAGCTGCGACACGGCGAGCGCCGCCAGGTCGCGGAGGTTCGCGAGGTCGTCCTCGGTGGCCTGCCGCGGGCGGGTGTCGAGCACGGCGAGGGTGCCGATCGGGGCGCCGTCGTGCTTGACGAGCGGAACGCTGACGTAGAAGCGGATGCCGAGCGGACCGGTGACCAGGGGGCTGTTCCGCATCTCGGGGTGTGCGGAGCCGTCCGGGATCACGACGGGGACGGGGACCGGGGCGAAGCCGTTGCGGAAGCTGATGCTGCGGGCTGCCTCGTCGACGCCCTCGGCGATGTACGACTGGGACCACTCGCGGTCCTCGTCGAGGACCTCGACCAGGGCGATCGGTGCGTCGAAGAGCCGGGCCGCCATCGCCGTGGTGCGCTGCAGCGACTCGTCGGGCAGGGTGTCGAGGGTCGCCGGGCGGTCCGTCTCGGGGCGCGTCGGTACCGGGGCCGTCGCGTCGGTCGGCTCGACCACGTGGTCGGCCGTGGCGGTCTCGGCGATCACGACGTCGCGGAGCATCGTGACCAGCTCGGCGCCGAGCGGACGGGCTGCGGGGTCCTGCGCGGTCATGGCACGGAGCAGGTGCTTCCAGTGCTCGGGCAGGGGCTCGGGGACCACGGGGTCGCGGGACAGGCGGGCGACGGCGGACTCGACGAGCGAGCCCGGGAACTCGCGACGGCGGGTGAAGCACTGCAGCAGCACGAGGCCGAGCGAGTAGACGTCGCTCGGCGGGCCCACCTCGCCGCCGCGCGCCTGCTCGGGGCTGAGGTAGGCGGCGGTGCCGGTGGTCACGCCGTCGGCGGTCAGGCGTTCGACACCGGCGGCGAGCGCGATGCCGAAGTCGGTCAGACGCGCGCGGGCCCGGTCGGAACCGTTGCCGTAGTCGACGAGCAGGATGTTCGACGGCTTGATGTCGCGGTGCACGACGCCGTGGGCGTGGATGTAGTCGAGGGCCTCGGCCATGTCGTAGCCGATCTCGGCGATGTGCCGCGAGGCGAGCGGGCCGACGGCCAGGCGCTCCTCGAGGTCCTGCCCGACGACGAGCGACATCACGATGTAGCGCTGCTGGGTGCCGTCCTGCCCGGTGACGACTCCGGCGTCGAGCAGGCTGACGAGGTTGTGGTGCTCGAGCGACGCCAGCACACCGAGTTCGGCCTCTTGCCGGGCGATGTCGACGATGCCCGCGTGGAAGAGCTTGATCGCGACCGGGCGGTGCAGGCTCTCGTCCACACCCCGGTAGACGACGGACATGCCGCCCTGGCCGATCGCTTGCTCCACGCGGTACCGACCGTCGAGCAGCGGCGCGCTCGCGTCGTGGTCTTCCGTCGGGATCATCCAACCCTCGTTCTCGGCTCCGGCACCAACGATGCATCTTCGCATCCCGACGGGTATCTCGTTTGCCGACGTCGTTCTCCGGCTGAACGGGGGGTGGTGGTGTGCAAGACACCGGTGTTCGCGGGTCGAACACGCGCAGACCGCGGTTCAACGTGCGAACACCGGTGTCTTGCGATCCCGGCGCCACCCGACCGCCCCGTCAGCGACGCGTCGCGACCGTACTCACGCGGAGGTCCTCGAAGGTGCTGGTGAAGCCGGAGCCCCCGAGCGAGATGAGCCCGACGCGGGGTGCACTGCCGAGGTCCGCCGTCCAGGTCCCGCCCCGGACGAAGTGCCGCCCGTCCAGGCTCGTGTAGGCCGTGTACCGGTCCTCCCCCCGGACCTCGCGGTGGACGATCCGGAGCGTGGTGGTGTCCCCGACCGGACCGACGACCATGTTGCCGTAGCTCGGCGCCTCGGCCGGTTGCCCGGACACCTGCTTGCCGAACTCCGTCTGGCGGGTGTTGAAGATCGAGTTCGAGGTGAGCCGGACGTAGTTGCCGTCGTCACCCCACACGATCAGGCCGCCCTGCACGTAGTTGAGACCGTCGCCGGTGGCCGGGGTGTCCACCCCGACCGTGGTCTGGAGCACGTAGTCCCCACGGGGCGCCGGTTCGGACAGCACCGATGCGAGCGGCGTCGCCGGCGGGTGGATGTCGGCGTCCTGCGTCTGCCAGCGGAACGTCCCGTCGGCGACGGTCCACGTGGACGGGTCGGGCTCACGCGTCCAGGCGAGCTGGGCCGGCAGCGCGACGGGCAGCGCTCCCGGCTCCGCGGCACCGTCGAAGGAGGTCGACAGTGCCCGGATCGTCCGGCCCGGCACGTCGACCGGGGCCGTGGACGCCCGGTAGGTCGGCCGTTGCCCCGGCTGCGCGACCGGCCCCGGCTGCACCGTGTCGGACGGCCCGGCACCACCGCGGACGACCGGCCAGCCGCCCTGCCAGTCGAGCGGGTCGATCAGCGCCGGCCGCTTCGTGTAGGTCGGCTGCCCCGCGTAGTACGGGTCGTTGCGATCGGCCGCGTGGTAGATGATCCAGTCCTGCCCGGCGAAGTCGGTGACCACGGTGTTGTGGCCGGTCCCGACCCACCGGTTGCCGTTCTGCGCGAGCAGGGGCGTGCCACCGACCCGGGTGCTCGTGATCGCCACGCCGTCGCGGTCCGTGAACGGTCCCAGCGGGCTGCGCGACCGGGCGACGAAGACGCCGTAGCCGGTCAGGGCGCCGTTGCAGCAGTTCGTGGCGGAGCCCATGAAGTACCACCAGCCACCGTGCCGCATCAGGTACGCACCCTCGTAGCGGTTGTCGATCGCGATCTGCCGCTCGGTCGACGGGTCGGATCGCAGGCCGTCCGCGCTGAGCCGCCGGACGTTCACGCCGCCGAAGTAGCTGCCGAAGTACAGGTAGGTCGTGCCGCCGTCGGTGATGACCTCGGGGTCGAACGCCCACCGTGCTCCGTCGCCGTTCGGTGCGGTCTGCGGTGCCACGACCGGGCCGCCGGAGTCCTTCCACGGGCCGGTCGGGCTCGAGCTCGTCGCCACCCCGACCGCGGAGCCGCCGCCGCTCGGTCCCGCTGCCGACGGGGTGTCCGAGGCCGCGTAGTACAGGTACCAGGTGCCCGCGCGGCCACGGTCCCCGGCGCGGTACACGACGTCCGGCGCCCAGATCCCGTTCGCGTCACCCACCCAGGCGGGCTTCGTCGGGAACGCGTCGTTCACGTACGTCCAGTGGGTCAGGTCGGTCGACCGGTACGTCGGCACGGCGTGCTGCACGAGGGACCCGTCCGGGTTCTGCTCCGTCGCGGTGAGCGCGTCGGTGGTGCAGTACAGGTACCAGTTGCGGTCGCGTCCGGCTCCGTGGATCACGGTCGGGTCCGCGCAGCTCGCCGCCGTCTGCCCGTCCGGCAGGCTGAGCGCGACCGGGTTCTGGTGGCTGGGCGCCGCGCGGCCGTTCCGGCTGGCCGCACTCGACGCCGCGGTCGTGGAGGTGGTCGCCCGGGTGGTCCCGCCCGGCACCGCGGACGCGTCCGCTGGTGCGGCCTGGAGGCCCGTGGTCGCGACGCCGAGGAACGTCACGACGGCGAGGAGTGCGGTGGACGATCGGCGCATGCTGGACCTGCTCTCGTCGTTGAGGAAGGTGCTGCTGGAGGGACTGCGGGTGTCGCCTGGCGACGTGCGCGAGCGTACGCTCGGCTCGACGAAGGAGTCATGCCATGCCCGCGAGGTTCGTCTACTGGATCAACGTCTCCGTCGACGGGTTCGTCGAACGGGCCCCCGGCGAGCACGACGGCCTGGACGGACCCGACTGGATCCGGATCGACGAGCCACTGCACCGCGAGTTCAACGCCCGCGCCGCCGCGATGACCCTGTCCGTCGAGGGCCGGGTGGTGCGCGACATGATGGACCCGTTCTGGCCCGACGCCCGGCACGACGAGTCGATGCCGCAGTACCTGCGCGAGTACGGCGAGATCTGGACCGCGCAGCCGAAGATCCTGGTGTCCCGCACCCGGACGGTCGCCGACCACGACACCCGGGTCATCGGTGGCGACGGCGACGCAATCGCCGAGCTGGCCGCGATCCGTGCCTCCGGCGACGGCGACATCGGCGTGGGCGGACCGAGCATCGCGAGTCAGCTGCTCGATGCCGGGCTGCTCGACGAGGTCATGCTCTTCACGCACCCGTCGGTGCTCGGCGTCGGCCGCCCGTTGTTCGATCCGCCGCGCTCGGGGCACCGCCCGCTCGTGCAGCTCGACCTGCTCGAGCAGCAGCGCTACGACAACGGTGTCACCCTGCACCGGTACGACGTCCGGCGGTCCTGAGCGCTCGGGCGTCAGTCCTCGACGGCCTCGGTTGCGATGATCCGGACGTACCAGGCGCTGTCGCGGTCACTGCCGAACCCGTTGAAGGAAACGCTGTCCGCCCGGCGACGCAGCTCCGCTGGAAGGTCGATCCGCTGTGAACCGTCCCGGCAGGACATCGGATCTGTCGGTCGGGTCTGCGAGGCGCCTGCCGACCCGATGGTGAAGGAGCCACTCATGTGCCCGTCCCCGAAGCACGAGAACTCGAGGTGGTCGACCGACTCCGGGTGCGGGAACGTGATGGTGACGCCCGTGCCCGGTGCGTCACTGTCGTCGTCACCGGGCGACACCGCGGCGAACAGGGCGCCGAGCTCGGTGTCCGACTCGACTGCGCGCTGCCGCTTCTCCCAGGCGGACAGCGCTGCCTCGTCGACGGGCGGCGGCCCGGCGCAGCCGGCCAGCAGGAGCACACCCGCGATCGCGGGCAGGAGCAGGGCGGGGACGGAGCGCACGCTGTGAGCCTACTGACGCGGTGGACCCGCCCGCGGAACGACGGGAGGCGCGGTGCCAGCTGGCACCGCGCCTCCCGGCCGTGGGGTGGTCGCGTCAGACGTCGCGACGGCGCGCGAGCGTCAGGGCGAGGCCACCCACGACGAGCACCTCGGCGGCGAGGACGCCAAAGCCGCCCCAGCCGTTCAGCACGACCCCGCTGTTGTCGACCGTGCTCGCGCCGTCGTACGAGTAGGCGTAGAGCTGGCCGCCGGCCGAGTCGGGCAGGAACGCCGCGATGTCCATCGGCCAGTCGACCTTCATCAGTCCGCTCATGAGTGCGAGCACCCCCGGAACGACCAGCAGGAGGCCGAGCGTGATCGCGATGCCGCCGGCGCTCGACCGGACGAGCAGACCGATGCCGTACGCGAGGAGCGCCAGCAGGGTCAGGAAGACCGACGAACCGAGGATCGGCAGGAACACCGACGGGTCACCGAGCTCCGGCTCGACACCGTTGCCGGCCAGCAGCGGGAGCGAGATGAGGACGCCGATCCAGGTGGCGACGGCGCTGACGACGAAGGTCGCGATGGCGAGGACGGTGGCCTTCGCCAGGATCACGCCGGTGCGCCGCGGGTCGGCGGTGAAGGTCGAGCGGACCTGGCCCGTGCCGTACTCACCGGTGATGATGAGGACGCCGAGCACGCCGACGACGAGCGACGAGAGCAGGACACCCACGGCGTTGGCGTTCACGAAGGTGCCGTTGGCGAGGTCCGTCGGCAGCTCCTGGCCGCCGCTGTTCGTGTTCGCCCCGATCAGCGCCGCCATGCCGATCGTGAGGACGACCAGGATCGCGTAGCACCAGAACGTGGACCGGATGCTGCGCAGCTTGATCCACTCGCTCCGCACCAGGTGCGGGAAGGACAGGCGGGTCGAGCCGGACATCCGGGTCGACGGCGTGGTGGGCGAGGTGGTGGCGCTCATCGGGTGCCCTCCGATCGGTACTCGACGTCGTCGCGGGTGAGGGCCATGTAGGCCTCCTCCAGGCTCGCGCCGGTCGGGGTGAGTTCGTGCAGGGGGACGCCTGCCTGTGCGGCGATGTTGCCGACCGTCGGTGCGTCGGGCCCGACGACGAGGAACGAGCCGTCCTCGCGCTGGGTGACCGCGGCGTTCGGGCCGATGGCGTTGAACAGGCCGTTCGGGTCCGGCGTGCGGACGATGACACGGCTGACGGCGGCATCGGTGCCGGCAGCGGCGCCACCACCGGCGACGAACTCGGCGATCGGGGCGTCGGCGAGGACCTTGCCCCGGCCGAGCACGACCACGCGGTCGGCGGTCTGCGCCATCTCGCTCATCAGGTGGCTGGAGAGGAACACCGTGCGGCCGTCGGCGGCCATGCGGCGAGCGAGCTGACGCACCCACACGACACCGTCGGGGTCGAGGCCGTTGACCGGCTCGTCGAGGATCAGGGTCTTCGGGTCGCCGAGCAGTGCGGCAGCGATTCCCAGGCGCTGCCCCATGCCGAGCGAGAACCCGCCGACGCGCTTCTTCGCGACGGAGTCGAGGCCGGTCATGTCGATGACCTCGTGCACGCGGGACTTCGGGATGCCGTGGGTCGCCGCGAGGGAGAGCAGGTGGTTGTAGGCGCTGCGGCCCGAGTGCACGGCCTTCGCCTCGAGCAGGGCGCCGACCTGCCGGAGCGGGTCGCGGAAGCTCGTGTAGGGCTGGCCGTTCACGGTGGCTGTGCCCGACGTGGGCCGGTCGAGCCCCATGATCATGCGCATCGTGGTGGACTTCCCGGCGCCGTTGGGCCCGAGGAAGCCGGTCACACTGCCGGGACGCACGACGAAGGAGACGTCGTCCACGGCGGTCTTCGGACCGTACTGTTTGGTGAGATGGCTGACTTCGATCACGGCCTCGACGCTACGGGAGGGGCCGTCGGTGCCGCGTCCGCCGTTGGGGGGAGATGTGTGCTCCCACAGGGTGACGCGGGGGTGGGGGGGGCGCGGGCATCGGCGTCGCGCGGGTTTTCGCGCTGAGCGACAGCTCACGCGTGCGGCGGCCCGTGAGGTGTCGCTGGGCGCGAAAGGTCGGCGCGCCGTGCTCAGACGGGCTGGTGGGCCGGACGCTCATCCCCAGGGTCGCGAGCGAACGCGAGGCTCTCCTCGATGATCGACAGCACGACCGCGAGTTCCTCGGCGTCGCGCGGGCCGTAGACCATGAACTCGGTCCCGTGGTCCTCGTACTGGTGCGGGATCGCCCACCCGAGTTCGGTCAGTTCGGCTCCCCGTGCGACCGGGAGACAGAGGTGGACCGAGGTGTCCTTGACGCCGTGCAGGTGCACGGGTTCGAGTCGTCCGTCCGGCGCCAGTGAGGTCCACGGGACGACGTGGGCGCGCTGACCGCGCAGGAACAACGCGCGTGACGACGCCGGCGACACCTGGCTGTGCCCCTCTTCGACGCCGGGCAGGGCGACCGCACTCCCCACGAGTGCTCCCCACAGTTCCGGCGTCGCACGGTCGGTGAGCTGCCGCTGGGGACCGGCGCCGGACACGGTGGGCCGTTCGCCGCGACGGATGGACCTGATCATTGCTCGACGATACCGGCTCGGCCGGGTTGCGTCGCTCCTGTTCGGGCCCTCACGAGGAGGGGGAAGCGTCCGCGTCGACCTCGGACGCCTCGAACCGGGCGTCGGCGAGGATCGCGTCGACGAGTGACCGTGAGCCTGCGACGATCGTCGAGTCCCAGTCGATCTCGGTGGCGAGCACCCACTCGTGCCCCTCGGGCCAGAGCATCTGCGGGGTGTGCCCGACATCGACGTACGTGCCCGCGCGGGCGTCGTCCGTCCAGCACGGGTCGCTGAGCTGCGGCAGGGACATGGCGAGCAGGAAGCACTCGCGGGCCGGCCACAGGAAGCGCGGACCCGCGAGCGACTCCCGGAGCGCAGCCTGCTCCCGCCCGTGCTGCGCCTGAGCCCGGGCCATGTGCGCCTGCATCTCCGCGCGCTCGGCCGCCGTCGGCTCGCCGCTCCCCTGCCACCCGAAGCCCAACGTCGACGTCCCGTTCAGGTCGCCCCATCCGTCCCAGATCGCCCCGACCAGGTCGTCCGGCGTCGACGTCGCGTCGGCGAGGAGCCCGGTGAGCGCGGCGAGTTGCTTCGGCTCGTACCAGCCCGTTTCGGGTGGATGGACGACCCAGCCGTCCTCGAAGGGCAGGTCCGACTCGTCGTCCCGACCGCTGAGCGTCTGCCGCGACACGAGCGGGTCGATCGTCCGACGGGTGCGCTCGGCGACGTCGGCCCAGCGCCACTCCGCCGACTCGAGGACCGGGTGCTCGTCGTACTCGTCCACGGTCGTTCGGTCCTCGCGATCCGCTCGGAGCGGGTGCAGGATCCGGACGTACGCCTCGAACCCGGTGCCCGCGACGCCGCCGAACGTGGCGAACGCGCCGGCCCGGGCCAGCAACCAGTCGCCGCGCGAGGCGTCCTTGATCAGTTCCACGTGCCGAGCCCTCGGTGCCCGTGCGGGGTCAGCTCGCCTGCGGGCGGGGTGCTCGGAGGCCGGGGAACTCGTCGTCGCGCCACTCCCCCTCGGCGCGCGTGCCGTTGGTCACCGACTGCTCCTCGCGCTCCCGGAGCTCCACGCGGCGGATCTTGCCCGAAATGGTCTTCGGGAGCTCCGCGAACTCGACGCGGCGGACGCGCGCATAGGCGGGGAGAGCCGTGCGTGCGTACTCCAGGACCTGCCTGGCGGTGTCGGCCGACGCCTCCCATCCGGTGGCCAACGCGACGTACGCCTTGACGACGTTGAGACGGGCGTCGTCGGGTGCCGGGACGACGCCGCTCTCGGCCACGGCCGGGTGCTGCAGCAGGGCGCTCTCCACCTCGAACGGCGACACCTTGTAGTCCGAGGACTTGAAGACGTCGTCGGTGCGGCCGATGAAGGTCAGCTCGCCGTCGGCGTCGCGGACGGCGATGTCGCCGGTGTGGAAGAAGCCGTCGCGCAATGACGATGCCGTGCGGTCGGGGTCGCCGAGGTACTCGGCCATCAGGTTGACGGGCCGCTCGGTGAGGTCGAGGCAGACCTCGCCCTCGTCGCCCGGTTCGCCGGTGACGGGGTCGAGCAGCGTCACGGTCACGCCGGGGAGCGGCTTGCCCATCGCGCCGGGCGTCACGGCGGCGCCCGGAGCATTGCCGATGATCGCCGTGGTCTCGGTCTGCCCGTAGCCGTCGCGGATGGTGAGCCCCCACGCCGCTTCGACCCGGCCGATGACCTCGGGGTTGAGCGGCTCGCCGGCCGAGATGAGCTCACGGAGCGCGCGCGGCTTCACGCCGAGGTCGGACTGCAGCATCATCCGCCACGCGGTCGGCGGCGCGCAGAACGTGTTGACCTCGGCCCGCTCGAGCTGCGCGAGGAGTGCGGCGGGGTCGAAGCGCGCAGTGTTGTGGATGAACACGGTGGCCTCCGCGATCCACGGCGCGAAGAAGCAGCTCCAGGCGTGCTTGCCCCACCCGGGCGAGCTGATCGTCAGGTGCACGTCACCGGGCCGGACGCCGAGCCAGTACATCGTGCTGAGGTGCCCGACCGGGTACGACGTCTGGGTGTGCACGACCATCTTCGGCTTCGACGTCGTGCCGGACGTGAAGTAGACCAGGCACGGGTCGGTCGTGCGGGTGACGACGTGGGGGCGGACCTCATCACTGGGAGCGGGCTCACCCAGGTCGCTCGGGTACTCCGTCCACCCGTCAGCGGGACCGCCGATGACGATGCGCGTGAAGGACCCGCGGACGTCGTCGTACTTGTGCGTCTCGCTCCGGTTCGTGACGACGTGCGCCACTGAGCCCCGGTCGACGCGGTCCTGCAGGTCGGCCGTGTCGAGCATGGTCGACGTCGGCAGGATGACCGCACCGAGCTTGATCACGGCGAGCATGGTCTCCCAGAGCTCGAGCTGGTTGCCGAGCATGACGAGGACGTGGTCGCCCTGCTGCACGCCGAAGCCGTGCAGGCGCGCGGCGAGCCGATCGGACCGTGCGGCCATCTCGGCGTAGCTGAACCGCTGCTCACGGCCGTCCTCCTCGACGATCCAGAGCGCGGTGCGGCTGTTGTCGGTCGCGATGACGTCGAACCAGTCGGTCGCCCAGTTGAACGTGTCGCCGACGTCCGGCCAGCGGAACCCGGCGCGTGCCGCCTCGGGAGAGTCCGCGGCGAGGAGCTGGTCGCGGGCGGCACGGTACGCGGCGGTCGGGTTCACATCAGGCACGGACCGATCATGCCGCATCCGTCTCAGAGCCGATCGATCAGGCGAGTTCCCGGAGCCAGCGGTCGAGCCAGGGAATGATGCGCGAGAGGTCGTCCGCGTCGATCGCGTCACTCGCGGCCGCACGTGCCGCCGGACCCGCGTTGAGCGCCAACGCACTGGGGAGCGCCTGGAAGAGCGGGATGTCCGAGCGGCTGTCGCCGATGGCGCAGCAGTGTTCGACCGACACACCGAGGTCGCGAGCGAGCGCGAGCGCCCGGTCCCGCTTGTCGAACTCGTCGAAGTGCTCGGCGACGGTGCCGTCGTGGACGCCGCCGTGCTCGCCGACTCGGGGCCCGCCGTTCGGGACGAAACCGAACCGCCGCGCGAGGGAACGGGTCACGGGCTGCCACGCGAGCGACGCGAGCACGGGTTCGACGTCGTGGGCATGGCACCACGCGACGACGGTCTCGGTTCCGGGCAACACCGGCAGGTCGTCGAGCCACCGGTCGACCGTCGCGACGGATGTGTCACGCCACCCGAGTGCGTCGACTTCACTGACCTGCTGGTTGGTGAGACCGCCGTCGGCGTAGCGGGCTTCTGCGTCGTCGAGCGTGCCCTGGTGCCCGAGCCGGGCGGCAAGGAAGCTGCTGCTGGAACCGGGGCTGACGAGGGTGCCGTCGACGTCGAAGAACACGATGCCGACGGTCACTGCCGGCCGCTCCCCCGCACGACCGCATCGAGCACCCGGATCGTCTCGTCGGTGTCGACGTGCAGGTGCGCCCCGATGCCGAGCGCACGTGCGGCCTCGATGTTCTCCGGCACGTCGTCCACGAAGAACACCTCGTCCGGGTCCGCCCCCAAGCGCTCGAGCGTGATCCGGAACGCCTCGGCGTCTGGCTTGTTCACACCGATCTCGTGGGAGTAGCAGATCGGGTCGAACACCGCCGAGAACCGGAAGCGCCGCTCCTCTTCCTCTCGAGCACCATCGCCCGAGTTCGACAGGATCGCGAGGCCGATGGTGCCGCGGAGTCCGGCGAGGAAGTCGTACAGCGGTTCGTTCAGGGTTCCGCAGTACGCATCCCAGAAGTCGGCCCGCATGACGGCGAGCTGGTCGGCCCCGAGGTCGAGCGCTGTCCCGATCGCGCCCCAGTACCGGTCGACGACGCCGGTCTGACGGGAGGCGTCGGGCAGGTCCGCTGCGACGAGGCGTGCGGAGAAGTCGTCGGTCGTCATCCCGAGACGCTCGGCCCATCGTGCCCGGAAGTGCCCGGGCCAGGCGGCGTCGTCGACGAGTTCGAGGACGCCGCCCACGTCGGACAGCAGCCACCGCACGACGGACCCGGCAGCCCCGCCAGCTCCGTCCGTCCCGCCGCTCACAGCGAACCCCGCAGCTGCCGGATCATCTCGACCTCGAGTTCGCTCGGATCGAGCACGTACGCCTCGGTCGCACCCGTCGGCTCGTAGCCACGTCGGGCGTAGAAGGCCTGCGCGCGGGTGTTCCCCTGGTGCACGTGCAGCCGAAGGGCCGATCCGTGCGCCGCCGCCCACATCTCGATCTCGTCGAGCAACGCATCGGCGACACCGGCGGAACGACCCCGGTGCGACGGTGCGACGTAGACGCCGACCAGGAGCGGCCCGACGCGGGGGCCGGGGACGAACACCCCCATCGTCCCGAGCCACCGGCCGTCGGCGTCGATGGCGGCGAGGGTGGTCCCACCGACGTCGTGCTCACGGCGGCCGCGTCGGCGCCAGTCACGCTCCTGCAGCCGCTCCGCGTCGGCGAGCCGCTCCCCGTACGCCTTCGGGGTGTCCCGGAGCATCTCCAGTCGCAGTGCCCGCACGGACTCCCAGTCGTCCTCCGTGGTCGGTCGGATCATCGTTCCCCGCATGACCCGAGCCTAGGGGTGGCAGGCCCGGAGAAATCGTTCCAATCCGACTGGCGGACGACGCCGAATCACCTGCAACGACCGGGAAACACCCGGAGCGCTCACCAGCCGCACATCGCTGGTTCTCCACCCCACCAAGGGTGTGTTCGGCGCGCACACAGCAGCCGCGCCGAGCGCGACAACAGCAAAGGACTGATCACGATGCGTAAGAGCCTCAAGACCTCCATCACCCTCGCCACGACCGGCGCCCTCGTCCTCGGCGGTGCCGCGTTCGGGATCTCCTCCGCCCAGGCCGCGACCCCGAACGTGCACACGGTGTCCTCGTCGTCCGAGTCGAAGATCCCCGCACCCGTCGCCTCGGTCCCCGAGGTCCTCGGTGGCTCCACCGCCGTGAAGCTCGACTCCGGCTTCACCGACGCCCTCACCGCCCTGAAGCTCACCCCCGGCGTCTCGGGCGATGCGACCCTGGCTGACGGGTCGGTGTCGTTCCCGATCACCGCCGGGTCGGTCACCTACTGGTCGCCGGATGGCAACTACCGCCCGTACGTGCAGGGCCTGCTGAACCACGACGACTCGGGTCTGACCCTGAAGGCCGGCGACACCACCGTCACGCTGGAGAACTTCGTCGTGAACCCGGGCTCGTCCAAGCTCTACGGTGACGTCCTCGTCAACGGCAAGGTCGCCGCGGCCAACGCGTTCCTGTTCGAGCTGCACGGCGGCTCCCTCAAGCCCCTCCAGCTCGAGGGCGACAACGCCATCCTCACCGGCACCACCGTCCACATCAGCGAAGACGCCGCCGGCCTGCTGAACAAGACCTTCGGCACCGACGCCGTCAAGCGCGGCCTGCTCGTCGGCACCGCCACCATCACCGCACAGATCAAGTAACACCCCGCACCACCGCAATCGGCCCGGACCACGCAGTAGCGCGGTCCGGGCCGACTTGCGTCGCGGCTCGTGCGTCGAGCGGTATCGGGCGTACCTGGCGGAACCAGGTGTACCTGGCGGAAACGGGCGTACCTGGCGAGTTTTTTCGACCAGGTACGCCCGTTCTTGCGAACCAACGCGCGCGCGATGGGAAAGAACGGGCGCACAGACGGACGGGAGGCCCAGCGCCAGCTGGCACCGGGCCTCCCGTCCGTCATGTGCGGACGCCGGGCCGGCGGCCGCCGTCGTTACGGGCTGGGCGACACCTCACGTGCTCACGTCCGCGTGGTCTGTCGCTCAGCGCGAAACACAGCCCAGCCCGCAGCTATGGGCCGGGTGCAGGCGGCTCGACGGCCGTGCCGGGAGGGACGGTGCCAGCTGACACCGGGCCTCCCGTCCGTCCCGTGGTGCGCCGGGCCGGCGGCCCCCACCGAGACTCGGCCCGCGGACAGGTTGCGGGTGCCGGGACGCGCGGTCTGTCCAGCGGAGCGAGGCTCGGCCAGCGACGGCGACGCGCGCAACGAGCAACGCCCCGACCGGACCGGTCGGGGCGTTGCTCGTGGTGGTGCCGATCAGCGGATGATCGAGATGTTGTCCGCCTGCGGGCCCTTCTTGCCGGGCCCGATCTCGTACTGCACGTGGTCGTCCTGGGCGAGCGGCCGGGAGCCGGTCGCCGCGACGATGCTGGAGAAGTGCGCGAACAGGTCCTGGGACCCGTCGTCGGGGTGGATGAAGCCGAACCCCTTGCTGTGGTCGAACCACTTGACGGTGCCCGTGGGCATGGCGGTCAGCACGGCGTCAGTGGATGCGCAGCTGCGCGACCATGGGGCACGCGAAGGGGTCGCGGGCGGCGAGGCCGACGCGGTTGAGGTACCGGACGACGATCCCGTACGAGCGCAGCAACGTGGTCTCGGTGTACGGCACGTCGAGGGTGTCGCAGTGGTCACGGACGAGCAGGCGAGCCTGCTTCAGCGCCGGACGCGGCATCGACGGGAACAGGTGGTGCTCGACCTGGTAGTTCAGGCCACCCATCAGGAACGACACCCACCAGCCGCCACGGATGTTGCGCGACGTGCGCACCTGGCGGGAGAAGAAGTCGACCTTTGCGTCGTGGGCGATGGTCGGCATGCCCTTGTGGTTCGGGGCGAACGAGGCACCCATCATCACGCCGAACACGGCCAGCTGCACCCCGAGGAACGCACACGCCATCCCGAACGGCAGGAACCAGAACACCACCGTCAGGTAGATCGCGAAACGGGCAACGAGCAGGGCGCCTTCGATGAGGCGGTGCTTCTTGTCGGCCTTGGTGCCGTTGCCGGTGACGATCGACATCACGGCGTAGCGGTGCAGGTTCAGGCCCTCGAGCGTGAGGAGGGGGAAGAAGAGCCACCCCTGGAAGCGCATGAAGGTCTTCATCGCGCCACCCTTGACGGCGGCGGCGTCCTCCGGCAGGAACCGGATGCCGTCGGGGGCGATGTCCGGGTCCTTGCCGACGGTGTTCGGGTTGCCGTGGTGACGGGTGTGCTTGTTCATCCACCACGAGTAGCTCAGGCCCACGAGGAACGTGCCGAGCCAGCGGCCCGCGCGGTCGTTCCACTTCTGGGACTCGAACACCTGACGGTGCGCGGCTTCGTGCGACAGGAACGCGAACTGCGTGAACAGCACGCCCAGCGCACCGGCCACGATCAGCTGGAACCACGAGTCACCCAGGAACGCGAACGCGACCCAGGTGAGGGCGAGGCTGCCGACGAGTGCGCCGAACAGTGCCCAGTAGAAACCGGTACGACGGCGCAGGAGGCCGTTCTCCTTCACCTGCGCCAGGAGCGCGGAGTAGGTCGAGGTGCCCTTGCGGGCCCCCGTAGCGGGACGAGTGCGGGTGTAACCCGGAGCGAGCGGAGTGGTGGTCATGTGGACCGCCTTCCGGTACGGATCGGTCCTTCAACCGGTTCGAGGGAGTTCACGCGATTGCGCTTGCGGCGACCCTAGGGGCCGAACTTGCGTGTTCACCGTGGTGTCCAGAACACGTTGCGCAGTGCACGAACTCAGCCCGCGTGGCGCTCCGGACCGTCCGCGCACCGACCGGACGATGCGCGCAACGTCTGTCCCGGGTACTCCCCGAACCGACGGAAGTACGTGCCCGAGAACCGCCCCAGGTGCCGGAAGCCCCAGGCCATCGCGGCCTCGCTCACACTCGTCTCGTGCCGGCTGCTGGACTCCAGTGCCGCGCGCACCCGATCGAGCCGCATCCGCAGCAGGAACGTCATCGGCGACACACCGTGCTCCCGCATGAAGGCCGTCTGCAGGGTCCGCGGGCTCACGCCCACGGCGTCGCAGATGTCGGCCAGGCACAACGTCCGCTCGCAGTGTCCTTCGAGGTAGGCCTCGGCGAGCTCGACCGTCGACGGCGTCACCGCACGGCGGAGGACCGCGGGCGTCCGCACGCCGAAGGCTCCGAGTACGGCCTCGACCAGCGCGACCTGCGCACCGGTCCGGGCACCGGACGTGAACCCGTCGCGCGTCGCGGTGACGGCCACCTGCTCGACGCACCGGCGCAGGTGTTCGAGGGCAGCGACGGCGGGCTCGGCACCCCGCGTCGGCAGTTCGGACGCTGCTCCCAGCGACGAGCGCACCTGGTCGAGGAGCGACCGGTCGATGCTCACGAGCTGCAGCGTGCCCTTCGGGGCGCGCACCGAGAACTCCCCGGACGTCGGCATCAGGACGGGCGTGCCCGGGCGGGTCTCGAGGACGACGCCGTCCTCGACGGCGATGCGGACACCTCCAGTGCTCGACCACCCGACGACGATGCGGTCGATGGGCTCGAAGACCCCGGAGAAGCCGGAGGTCGCCGACGCGGTGACGAGGCTCACGCAACCGTCCCGTCGGGTCCGGTAGCGGAAGCGGAACGGCAGCCGGAAGGCGTCGTCCTCGACGTCGAAGCGCACGTCACGGCCGTGCCCGGCCTGGGCGAGCACGCGTGCGGCGAAGGCCCGGTCGGTACCGGATCGTTCGGTGCGGCGTCGCTGAGCGTCGATCCTCGCGGTGACGGTCCGGGCGGCGTCGGTCCCGTGGACCGCGGTCAGCACGGTGCCTCGTCGAAGCGCTGTCCGCAGCGGTGTTCGAACCAGGCGCGGGCGTCCTGCAGGCTCGCTCGCCGGTCGTGCTCGTGCAGCGCCGCCATGAGCGTGCAGTCGAACCCGTCCACCGTGCGCTCGATGAAGCCGAGGAGCATGTCGGGATCCCCCCATGCAGCTGCGGCGTCGACCACCCGCCAGCACCCGGCGTCGACCGGCTGGACGCGGATGTCCGTCGGGTCCGTCGCGGCGAGCGCACGGATCCGGTCGGTGTGGACGACCTGCTGCCAGACGGCGGCCTCGGTCATCACGGTCGTGGACCCCTGGCGGTGTCCCATCGCGCCCTCCCTGTCGGTTCGATGTGGCGCATCGCTTCGACCGCGATGCACGAGACACTTTCAGTATCGACAGGACGATTCCGGTCATGTCAGGGGTTGACTTCGTACCGCGCAAGGTGGATCATCCGTCGCCTCGATCGGTGCCCTGGGAGCGCGCCATCGGCGGGTCCCGTACGGTCGGCGCATGAGCGACGGGAGCAGCGCGACCCAGGACGGCCCGCCCCGACTCTCGCGTGCGGTCCGGGATGCGATGCGGTTCGTCCACGAGCAGGCTGCGACCCACATCACCGTCGCCGACGTCGCCGCGGCCGTGCAGCTGTCGCCGCGGAGCCTGCAGAAGCGGTTCCAGGCCGAGATCGGGCAGTCCCCGGGAACCTTCCTGCGCGCCGTGCGCCTGGAGGGTGTCCGTCGCGACCTGCAGGAAGCCTCCGGTGCGCCGGACCGGCGGACGATCGCGGAGATCGCCGAACGCTGGCAGTTCAGCAACGCGGGCCGGATGGCTGCGGCGTTCCGTGCGGCGTACGGCATCGCGCCCTCGTCGGCGCTGCGGTCCTTCGTTCCCGAGGACGACGAAGACGGCGCACCGAGCCTGTCGGACCGGAGCCAGCGACGCTTCCGCCTGGTGCTCGACTGCGAGGTCGACGTCGACGACGCGAAGGCGGTGCTCGCCGGTGCCCTGCAACGCGCGGGGACCGGTCCGTGGCGGGACTACCGGCCGGACGGCGGCAGCGAGGACCTGATGGCGTTCCTGCTCGGCAACGCGGTGCGGACGGTGGTCCGTGAGACCTCCGGCGTGACGCTGGTGGCCCTGGACGCGATGCTCCGGGTGCAGGACGAGCAGGGGTCGTACCCGCCCGCAGAGCTGCCGGCCTGGCGCGCCGGCCCACCGCCGAACGTGCCTGCGCCGTCCGGATCGTCCGACACCGACCAGCGCGTAGGATCGAGAGACGGCAGGGAAGGCGCCCATGGATGACGCATTCGAGCGTGCACTCCGTGCGCTCCGGTCGGCGGAGATCGCCGACGACGAACTCAGTCGGCCGTTCGCGCTCGCGCTGCCGATGGGCGGTGTCTCGATCTCGACCTTCGGTGACCTGTGCCCGAGCGAGACCGTGTCCGCGACCGACGAGGTCGCCACCCGGATCGACGAGATCCAGCTCGACCTGTCCGAGGGACCGTGCTGGACCGCGCTCGCGACCGATGCTCCAGTGCTGGAGACGGATCTCGTGCAGCGTCCGAACGCCGCGTGGCCCGCCTTCAACGATGCCGTCCGGAGCGAACCCGTCGGCGCGGTCTTCGCGTTCCCGGTCGCCTTCGGGCCGTTCCCGCTCGGCGCGATCGACGTGTACGTGCCGGAGCCCGCGACGATCGAGGACGACACCGTGCGGCAGGCCATGACCCTCGCCTCGGCCGTCAGCCGCCGGGTCCTGCGCCGGGCGCTGCGCTCCATCGCGGACGAGGACGACGCCCTGCTCGACCGCAGCCCGTCGTCGCGGCGCGTGGTGCACCAGGCCACCGGGGTCGTGCTCGCGCAGCTCGACATCAGCCCCGAGGACGCCTACCTGCTGCTGCAGGGCCACGCCTTCGCCCGCCGGACGACGATGCGGCGGGTGGCGGAGGAGATCCTCGACGGCACGGTCCGGTTCGAGAAGCGAGGCGACCTGATCGAGGAGGTCCAGTGACGACGGCAGGCCGAGAAGCCCGGATCCTGGAGACGTTCACGTCGCTCGCCGACACCCTGGTGGACGCCTACGACGTCGTGGAACTCCTGCAGACCCTGGTCGAGACGTGCGCCGACGTGCTCGACATCGACGCCGCGGGCATCCTGCTCGCGAACGACGACCAGGAGCTCGAGGTCGTGGCCTCCACCTCCGAGGCGACCCGTCTCGTCGAGGTGCTGCAGCTCGACGCCGAGGCCGGCCCCTGCATGACCTCGTTCGCGACCGGACGGGTCGTGACGTGCCCGGACATCGAGGTCGCCCCGGCGGAGTGGGCGATGTTCCGCACGGGTGCGCTCGCGCTCGGGTTCCGCTCCGTGCACGCCGTCCCGCTCCGGCTGGGGAGCAACGTCATCGGCACGCTCAACCTGTTCGGGGCCGGCGTCGGTGCCCTCGCGGAGTCGGACCTGCGCGTCGCCCGGGCCCTGGCCGACGTGGCCACGATCGGCATCCTGCACGAACGTTCCCTGCGCGAGCACGAGGTCGTCCGCGCGCAGCTGCAGCGGACCATCGGGTCACGCGAGGTCATCGAGCAGGCCAAGGGCGTCGTGTCGTACCTGCGCGGCGTCTCCATCGAGGACGCCTTCGCGGTGATCCGCGGGTACGCGCTCGAGCACCACGAGCCGCTCTCCGAGGTCGCCCGCGCGATCGTGCAGCGCCGACTCGTCCCCTGACGAGCCCGGCCCCGCCGGGTCCGGTGCCCCTCCGCCCGCTACGGTGAGCGGATGGGCAAGGTCACGCTGCAGGACGTCGCCGCGCACGCCGGCGTCTCGATGAAGACCGTGTCCAACGTCGTCCGTGGCTACCAGCACGTCAGCGACCCGATGCGCAGCCGGGTGCAGGCCGCCATCGACGAGCTCGGGTACCGCCCGAACGTCTCAGGCCGGTCCCTGGCGACGGGACGCTCGAACATGCTCGCCTTCGCGTTCCCCGACCTGCGGCGTCCGTACTTCGCCGAACTGGCCCACGTGTTCTCGCGGGTGTGCGCCGACCGCGGCTACCAGCTCCTGCTCGAGGAGACCGGCGGCGACCCCGACGGTGAACGCTCGGCGGTGCGGGGACGCGAGGCCGGTGTGGTCGACGGGGTCGTGATCCACCCGCAGGTGCTCACGCCCGAGGCGATCGACCGGATCCGCGGCGACACCGCCGTGGTGTTCCTCGGCGAGGACGTCCGGCCCCCGCACGCCGACCAGGTCGTCATCGACAACGCCGGGGCCGCCACCGAGGCCGTCGCGCACCTCGTGGCGCTCGGCTGCCGCCGCATCGGGTTCTTCGGGCACGAGACCGGCCCGTCGTCGCGCACGTCCGGACTGCGTCTGGACGGCTACCGCGCCGGACTCGTCGCCGCGGGCCTGTCGCTCGACGACGCGCTGCTGGTCCCCCGCGAGGTCGGCGACGCCGCCGGTGCCGAGGTCGCCTTCGGCGCCGCGCTCGACGCCGGGTTGCGGGTCGACGGTCTGCTCTGCCGCGACGATCTGGCTGCACTCGGGGCGCTCCGGGCGATGCGCCTGCGCGGCCTGGACGCCCCCGGCGACGTCGCCGTCGTCGGGTGGGACGCGGTCGGACTCGGGTCGAGCCTGGTGCCGAGCCTGACCTCCGTCGCGCCCGACACGGTCGCCCTCGCCGACACCGCGCTCGACCTGCTGGTCGAGCGGATGGACGGCTCCGACGTGCCGGGCCGGCTGGTCACGGTCGGCCACCGCCTGCTCGTCGGGGAGAGCGCGCCGTACGCGGACGGCACGTCCGACCGGGCGGCGCACCAGGGCGCCTGACGACAGACGGGAGGCCCGTGGCGGTGCCGCCACGGGCCTCCCGTCCGAAGTGTGGCCGACCCCAGGTCACGTGGCGGGCCGACCACGGGCCTCCCGTCCGCAATCCCCCCGTCGCGGGCCGTCAGCGGCCTGCGGGACCCGACTCCCCCGGGTGCGCGCTGCCGAGCAGCTCGACGACGACGTCCCGCACGGCGTCGGGCAGCCCGACGGTGCCGAGCTCGACGATGCGGTCCGCACGCGGCAGGTCCTTCGCCACGACGTCCCACGCCTCGAGCTTCTCCGGGTTGCCCGCCTGCGCGCCCTCGAGGACCCGCCGCACGGCCTCCCGCGCGTCGACACCGATGACCGGAGCGCCGACCAGCGTGACCGATCCGCCCGACGCCGAGTCGACGGACAGGTCGACCGAGAACCGGTCGGCCGAGCGTGCCGAAGTCGGTTGCCCGTCGGCCGGTGCGGCGAGGAACGTGATCCGCCAGTCGCGGTGGGCGGGGACGACGTCGAGGGCTCCGGTGGTGGCGTGCACCCGGAACTCGGCGTGCTCGGGATCCCAGGTCAGACGGGTCCGGGCGGTGCGGCTGCCCTCGCCCTCGTGGTCCTCGACCAGGGTGAACTCGCCGGGCGCACCCGGTGCGACGAGGACCTCGAACGCCGTCGGGTTGACGGTTGCGTCGAGCTGGTCGGCCGCGGCGAGCGGCAGGATCCCACCGGCGCGCAGCAGGACCGGCACCGTGTCGAGCGTGCGGTGCAGGTCGACGAACCGGTCGCCCGCGTACACCGTGCCGGTGAAGACGTCGGTCCAGGTGCCCGGCGGCAGCCAGGCCCGGGCCACCCCGTGCCGGCTGACCGGGTCGCTCGGCGCCACGATCGGGGCGACGAGCAGCTCCGAGCCGAACGCGTAGGTGTTCGGCACCCGGTACGCGTCGTCGCGGCGCGGCTCCAGGTGGTAGAGCGGCCGGACCAGCGCGGTGCCCTCGGCGGTGCCGTGGTTCATCGTGTGCAGGTACGGCACCAGGCGGTGACGGAAGCGGAGTGCCTCCCCCATCGCGGCGCGGGCCTCGGCGGGGAACGCCCACGGCTCCTTGCGGATGAACGGGTTGTTGGCGGAGTGCAGGCGCATGATCGGCGAGAACACCCCGAACTGCACCCAGCGGGTGGCGAGCTCGTCGTCGCGGACGCCGCGCGTGTGGCCGCCGATGTCGTGGCTCCACCAGGGGTAGCCGATGTTCGCGGCGGTGGCGGTGAACTCGGGCTGGAACGCCAGGGACGCCCACGACACGACGGCGTCACCGGAGAACCCGACGGCGTACCGGTGGCTGCCGGGGCCGGCGTAGCGCGAGAAGGTCATGCCGTCGACGGGCGCCGGGACCGCGGTTGCGTCGGTGTCTGTGTCCGCGGTCGTGTCGGCGGTTGCGTCGCTCGACGCCGCGTGTCGCGCCGAGTCGAGCAGGTGGAAGTGGTTGAGCAGCCACAGCGGGTCGACCCCGGGCAGCCCGGTCTCACGACCCTGCTGCCAGTCGATCCACCAGAAGTCGACGCCCCGCTCCTCGAGCGGGCGGTGCAGCTGCTCGAAGTAGGCCTGCAGGAACCGCCGGTCCGTCGGGTCGAACGGGATCGGCTGCTCGGTCTCCGGGTCGACGCCCACCGCCCGGGCCACCGCGGGGTAGGCGTCCTCGAACGCCCGCACGCCGTCGGCGGGGTGCAGGTTCAGCGTCGTGCGCATCCCCCGGCGGTGCAGCTCGGCGAGGAAGGCCTCGGGGTTCGGGAACAGCGACGGCTCCCAGGAGTACCCCGTCCAGCCGTTGCCGAAGCGCGGCGGGACCGAGTCCACCCGGTGCCAGTCCATGTCGATGACGGCGACCGAGAACGGCAGGTGTTCGGCGGCGAAGCGGTCCAGCAGCTCGAGGTACGAGGTGTCGCTGTACGGGTGGTACCGGCTCCACCAGTTGCCGAGTGCCCACCGCGGCATCCGTGAGGGCGGCCCGGAGACGGCGTGGTACTTGCGGAGCGCGGCGTCGTAGTCGCGGCCGTACGCGAAGACCGTGACGTCGCGGCGCCCGGGGACCCGTGTGCCGATCCAGCCGTCGTCCGCGAACAGGAACGACTCGCTGTCGTCGAGCGCGGTGATGCCGTCGCGGGCCAGGATCCCCGACTCGAGCGGCATCCGGCCGTCGACGTCGTCGAGGGTGCGGCCGGTGCCGCCGAGGTCGCGCGGCTCCTGCCCCCAGCGCCAGCGGTTGGCGTCCGGACCGGTGGTCTCGACGACCAGGCCGCTCGGGCTGAAGGGGCGGCCGTCGTAGCGCAGGCGGGCGCGATCCGTGGTGACGACGACGCCGGCGGCGGTGCCGGTGCCGTCGGCGCCGGCCGTCCGCTCCACGGTGAAGGCCGGCACGGGCAGGCGTCGGCGCATCGCGAAGGTCGATGCGCGGTCCTCGAACCCGCCGTCGTCGCTCCACTCGATGCGGAACGCCCCGGCGTCGAGAACGGTGATGCGCCAGTGGTCGCCGGTGACGACGGCTGCGGGGTCGGCGACCGGGTCCGACCCCGGGAACGGACGGATGGTGGGGAGGACGGCGCCGGTGGTGCCGGTCGTGCTGGTGCCGGTGGTGCTGCTGCTCACGTGGTGCCTCTCAGCTCTTGACCGCGCCCTGCGTCACGCCGCTGATGACCCAGCGCTGCGCGAACAGGTAGACGATGATCGTGGGCGCCATCGCCATCAAGTACGAGGCGAAGGCGACGTTGTAGTTGGTGCCGAACTGACTCTGGAAGATGTTCTGCACCACGGGCAGGGTCTGCAACCCCGGATCCGCCGTGATGAGCGACGGCATCATGAAGTCGTTCCACGATGCCAGGAACGCGAAGATGCCGACCGTCGCGTTCATCGGGCCGAGGAGCGGCAGGATGATCCGCCAGAAGATCTGCCACGTGGACGCCCCGTCGATGCGGGCGCTCTCCTCGAGTTCGACCGGGATCGACCGCAGGTACGCCGAGTAGAGCAGCACGCTGAACGACAGTTGGAACATGGCGTGCAGGATCCCGACGCCGATCGGGTTGTCGAGGCCGATCTCGGCGGTCAGCTTGATCTGCGGCAGCGCCACCACCGGGAACGGCAGGAACATCGCCGCGAGCAGGTAGACGAACGAGTACCGGAAGAACCGCTTGTGCCAGTTCCGGACGATCGCGTACGAGGCGAACGAGCTGAGCAGCAGCGTCGCGACGACGGTGAGCGCCGCGACGCCCAGCGACACCGAGAAGGACACCGGGAACCGGGTCAGCTGCCAGGCCTCGGCGAACGAGCCCGGGTTGAACGGGAACGGCAGCGAGAGTGCATTGCCGTCGACGGACTGCTCGGTCGTCTTGAAGGCCATCGAGAGCGTCACGTACAGCGGGATGAGCACGGTCAGTGACGCAAGGCCGAGGACCACGGTCAGCGTCCAGTTCGTGCCGCCCAGTCGTCGGCGGTGGCCGCGGCCGGAGCGACCGCCGCCGCCGGTGGTCGCGGCGCGGGTGTCGGTCGGGGGTCGGGTGTCGATGGCGGTCATGCGAGTCGCAGGTTCCTTCCGCGGGTCGCCGCGAGCTGCAGCACGGAGATGAGGACGGTGATGATGAAGAACACGGTCGCGTTCGCCATCTGGTAGGCGTAGTCGCCGCCGGTGAAGCCGCCGAAGATGGTCATCGCGACGCTGCTCGTCGCGCTGCCGGGGCCGCCGTTGGTCAGACCGACGATCACGTCGTAGGCGCCGAGGTAGCCCTTCACACCGAGCACGGTGTTGATGACGATGAAGCCGCCGAGCAGCGGGAGCGTGATCGAGCGGAGCTGCTTCCAGCCGGTCGCGCCGTCGAGCGCACTGGCCTCGTACAGCTCTTCGGGGATGGACGTCAGGCCCGCCGTGTAGATGAGGAGCGCGCCGGGCACGGTCTGCCAGGCGGACACGATCACGATCGCGAGCCAGGCGAGGTTCGGGTCGCCGAGGATGCTCTGCTCGAGCGGGCCGAAACCGACGCTCGTGGCCAGGGCCGGCACGGTGTTCGAGAACAGGAAGTTGAACACGTAGGCGACGATGATCCCCGAGATCACCATCGGGATGACGAAGACCGACCGCAACCCGGCGGCGAACCGGATCTTCTTCGCCAGGGCGATCGCCAGGGACAGCGCGACGACCTGCGTGACGACGACGGTGACGGCCGCGAAGCCGAGCGTGAACCCGTACGACGCCAGGATCGCCGGGTCGGAGACGAGCGCCTTGTAGTTCTCGACGCCGATGAAGTCCCACTGCCCGAACCCGAGGTAGTCGGTGAAGCTGTAGAAGACGCCGACGCAGGCGGGGGCGACGACGAACGCCGTGAACAGCACGAGGGCCGGCACGAGGAACAGGTAGTACATGCCCTCCGTGCGGCTGAGTGAACCGACACCGCGGGAACCCACACGCCGGTGCGTGCGGGCTGCGTCGGTCGCCGGTCCGGAGGTGTCCGGGTCGGTGTCGCGGGAGAGCGGGGTCTGCATGGTCATGGTGACTCCTGTGTCCTGGTCCGGCTCAGACCGTCGCGGAACGGCCGGCGAGCCGCCGCCAGTCCGAGTCGAGCCGCTGCAGCATCGAGGTGAAGTCCCCGCTCCGGATCGCCGACTGCAGGTAGTTGCCGAGCGGGATCGACGTGGGGATGAAGGTGCCGGCGCCCTGGTAGAACGCCGCGTCGTCGACGTACTGCTGCAGGCCGGCGAGGCGCTCGTCCTGCTGCGGCGGTGCGTCGATGCGGGGCGAGTACGCCAGGTTGTCGCGGTTGTAGGCGTCGATGACCTCGGGCTGCATGAGGAACTCGACGAGCTCCTTCGCCTGCTCCGGGTGCTCGGACGCCGTGGGGATCCAGAGCCCGAGGTCGATGTTGACCCGGGCCTTGCGGTCGGCCGGGTCGTTCGACACCGGCAGGGCGAAGGTGCCGACGGGCAGCTCGTCGTCGATCAGCGCGATCTGCCCGAGCGCCCACGGGCCCTGCAGGTACATCGCGGCTTCGCCCTTGCCGAACGCCAGGTTGCCGTCGGCGTAGGCCCGGGTGGCGTGGTCGCGGTTGAAGAACGACGAGATGGTCTTCGCGCGCTCCATCGGCACCGCGAAGTCCTTCTCGAACGACACCTCGGAGTCCGGGCCGACGTCGGCGCCGAGGGCCTTCATCTTCCGGAAGAACGAGCCGGTGTCGACGAGGCTGCCCACCGAGTAGTCGAACAGGCCCTGCCAGAGCGTCCAGGTGTCCCGGTCGGTGGCGTAGATCGGCGTGATGCCGGCCTTCTGCAGCGTCCGGCAGACCTCGACGAACTCGTCCCACGTCGTCGGGACCGGCAGGTCGTGCTCGGCGAAGATCCGCTTGTTGTAGATCACCCCGGCCGCGGCGAGCGAGTACGGCAGCACGCTCGTGCGGTCCTCGAACTTCGCGTACTGGTTCGTCAGGGTGTCGATGTCCGGTCGGACCCGCGCCGCGGACGGCAGTTCGCTGAGGTCGCTGAGCACGCCGCGCGAGATGTACCGGGCGAGCTCGAGGTTGTCGTTGAAGCAGCCGACGTCCGCCGGTTCACCGCGCACGAACTGCGGGGCGATGGCCGCCGTGCTGTCGTGCACGACCGACAAGCCGGTGTGCTCCCCCTCGAACTTCCGCAGCAGCTTGTCGAAGTACGCGATGACCTCCTGCTTCTGCTCGTAGAAGCGGAGCGTCGTGGCACCACCGGCGGCACGCCCCGGGGTCGCGCACCCGGCGAGCGCAATCGTGCCGAGTGCGATGCCACCGGCCGCGCCCGCGAGGAACCCCCGCCGGCTCACCGCCGCCTGGAGTGTTGCGGTCCTGCTTCCCACCATCGGGTCTCTCCCTCGTCGCGCATCGTCGCGCAGGCTCCTGTTTACAGCGCTGTAAAGCGTACGTCAACGTTGTAATCGCATGTGGTAGTAGTCGGTGCGCCCCACGGACGGGAGGCACGGCGCCAGCCCGCCCCGCGCCTCCCGTCCGCCGCGCAGCGCGTCCACGGCCGCGCGCCGCCGCTTGGTGGTGCGAGGTTGCACACTCCGTGCGAGGGCCGGAGCGCCGCACCGAGTGCGGAACCTCGCACGGAGCGCGCCGGGGGCGCACCACGGCAGCGCCCACGACACGCCTGGGCGAACACACAGGATCGCGAGCAGGCACCATGGACTGCATGGCAAGCACCACTCCTCCCCTGCCCGGACCCGTGACCACGACGCCGCAGTTGCGGCGGTGGGTGTTCTGGCCCGCCGCCGTCATCGTGCTGGGGTTCGTGGCCTTCACCCTGATCTCCCCCTCCACCGCCGAGGCGCTGTTCCTCGGTCTGCAGGACGGCATCGTCAAGAACTTCAGCTGGTACTACGTGCTGATCGCCGCGTTCTTCGTCGGCTTCTCGCTGTTCGTCGGCTTCAGCCGCTTCGGTGACATCAAGCTCGGCAAGGACCAGGACGAGCCCGAGTTCTCGACCGGTTCCTGGTTCGCACTGCTCTTCGCCGCCGGCATGGGCATCGGCCTCGTCTTCTACGGCGTGTCCGAGCCGCTCAGCCACTTCGCCTCCCCGCGCCCCGGCGTCACCGGCACCGAGAAGGAGCTCGCGCAGCAGGCACTGACCCAGACGTTCCTGCACTGGGGCCTGCACGCATGGGCGATCTACGTCGTCCTCGGCCTGGCCCTGGCGTACGCGATCCACCGCCGGGGTCGCCCGGTGTCGATCCGCTGGGCCCTCGAACCGCTGCTCGGCAACCGCGTCCGCGGCGGCTGGGGCAACCTGATCGACGTGATCGCCCTGGTCGGCACGCTGTTCGGCGTCGCGACCTCGCTCGGCCTCGGGGTCATCCAGATCGGCGCCGGACTCGAGAGCGCCGGCATCGCCGACAGCAGCATCGTCAGCCAGATCGCGATCATCGCGGTGATCACCGCCGTCACGATCGTGTCGCTCGTCACCGGCGTGACCAAGGGCATGAAGATCCTGTCGAACTTCAACCTGCTGCTCGCCGCTGCACTGCTGCTCTTCGTGCTCATCGTCGGCCCGACGCAGTTCCTGCTCCGTGACTTCGTGCAGTCGATCGGCTCCTACCTGCAGAACATCGTCGGCCTGTCGTTCAACGTCACCGCCCAGCAGGGCGCCGAGGGCGAGGCCTGGCAGGGCGCCTGGACCACCTTCTACTGGGGCTGGTGGATGTCGTGGGCACCGTTCGTCGGTGTCTTCATCGCACGCATCTCCAAGGGCCGCACGGTCCGCCAGTTCGTGTTCGGTGTCCTGCTCGTGCCGACCGCGCTCACGTTCCTGTGGTTCGCGGTCCTCGGTGGCACCGCGATCCACCGCCAGACCGACGGCTCGGGCGGCCTGATCGGCTCGGACGGCTCGGTCGACATCGAGGGGTCGCTGTTCGCGGTCCTCGGCGACCTGCCCGCCGGCATGGTCCTGACCTACGGCGCGATCCTGCTCATCGGCGTGTTCTTCGTGACCTCGTCGGACTCCGGGTCGCTCGTGATGGCGATGATCGCGTCGGGCGGTGACATCGAGCCGAAGAACTGGCTGCGGGTCTTCTTCGCCGGTGTCGCTGCGCTGCTCGCCGTCGCCCTGCTGCTCAGCGGTGGACTGAACGCGCTGAAGACGGCGGCGATCACGACCGCGTTGCCGTTCAGCATCGTCCTGTTGCTCACCTGTTGGTCGACGATCATCGCCTTCACCCGCGAGCGCCGTGCCTACGACAAGGCCGAGCGCGAGGTCCTGCTCGAGCACGTCGGCGCCTACTACGGCCTCGAGGTCGAGGCGCCGACCGAGCGTCCGGCACGGTCCGGCCTCGGCCGCCCCTGGGCCGCGGTGAAGAACCGTGTGCGCGGCGGCCGCGGAACCGCGGCCCCGACGGTGGGCGCGGGCGCGCTCGACGAGTTCCCGGTGCGGCCCGAGTCGATCTCGGCTGACCCAGCGGTCGACCCGAGCCTCGACGCGCGACCGGCAGCGGACGACGGGCCCGCGACGGAGCAGCCGGAGCGCTGACGGGCGGTCGACGCGACCACCTGACAGACGGGAGGCACGGTGCCAGCTGGCACCGTGCCTCCCGTCCGTCAGTGCGTCAGGTGTCGGTCCGTGCGGACGCGACCTCGAGGGTCACGACGACCGCCACCACGGCGAGCGCCGTGACCGGCAGCGACACCGCCGGCACCGCGATCGACGCGAGGACGACGAGCACCAGGGCCACCACGACGGCGTTGGCCCGTGCCGACAGCGACGGCCGGATCGCGAGCGCCCAGATCGACAGCACGAACACCGCGACCGGCACCGCGACGGTCGCGGCGACCGAGGCGGACGACAGCGCGACGTGTCCGGCGTCGGCGCTGACCGCGACCTCGATGCCGGCGGGCAGGGCACCGGCGGCGGCGAAGACGAAGTAGTGGCCGTAGCCGAACACGAGCGCGGTGGGGAGCGAGCGGATGTGTGCGTGCTGCTCGCGGGAGAAGTAGATCCACCACATGCCGACGGTGATCACCAGCCCGCACCCGGCGAGCGCCAGCAGGGCTCCGAGGTGCTCGGTGTGCGCGAGGGCATCGATCACCGCGCCGGCCGATGCCACCAGCCCCTCGCCCAGGACGATGAGGGTGAACAGGGAGAACCGCTCGGCCAGGTGCCGGGTGTGCCACGGGGCCGTCCCCGTCGAGGTCTGCGCCCAGATCGGCACCGACAGCTCGGCGAGCACGAGGAACGGTGCGGCGTACCCCCAGACGTCGTCGGGCAGGGCGAGTGAGACCACCCAGAGCAGCTGCACGACCGTGACGCCGACGGCGTGCAGGATGGCGGTCCGCCGGTACCGGGTGGAGGACGCGGCGGCGCGGATCCACTGCCCGACCAGGGCCAGCCGCATGACGACGTAGCCGATGACGCCGATCGTGAAGTCGTTCTCGACCATGGCCGCGTGCACCCCGGCGGCGAGGACGAGCACCCCCGCCATCTGCACGAAGGTCATCACCCGGTAGAGCCAGTCGTCGGTGTCGAACGACGTGGCGAACCAGGTGAAGTTCATCCACGCCCACCAGATCGAGAAGAACACCAGCCCGTAGGCCAGGACGGCGGAGGCGACGTGGCCCTCGAGCTCGATCTCGTGCAGGTTCGTCGCGGCGAAGCCCACCGCGACGACGAACACCAGGTCGAACAGGAGCTCCAGCGGGCTCGCTGCCCGGTGTCGCTGGTCGGGGTCGCGCGGCACCATCCGGCGCAGTCCGATGGTCGGCATGGGGCCAACGGTAGGGCATCCCCAGAACGCGGACTGCTGACGGCGGGACCGGCCCGGCCGATCTGTCCGTGTGCAGGCCCCGCACCACCAGACCCAGCCCGTCTCGGCCGTGTACGTCGTGTCCGGCCGAACCCCTCCGACAGGAGTCCCGGTGACCTCACCGCGTCCCGCCGTCCGTCCCAGGTCGTTCCGCCGAGCGGCCGTCAGCGCCACCGCCGGCGCACTGACCGCCGCCACGCTGCTGGCGTTGGCCGTCACCCCGGCGCACGCCGCGACCTCGGACATCCCGCGCTCACCGGCCGATCCGACCGCTGCGGTGGCCGCACCGCAGGAAGACCCTGGAGGCTCGTCCCGCGTCGGTCCCGCCGCGGACGGCGTGCAGGTGGGTTCCGGCTCCTACGCGCCGGCCCCGCCGGACGAGATCACGGACATCGCCGACGTGCGGAAGACGCTGGACCAGCGGCTGTACATCGACCCGTCGAAGGCCGGCGAGCCGGTGCCGACGAACCAGTGGTGGACGGACCTGCTGGTCAGCAAGTACTCCGGCGACATGTGGGCGTACCCGTTCGTCTCGTCGAACAGTGCCGCGGGCACGAAGCTCACGATCCCGACGCGGTGGAACAGCGACGGCACGGCGATGCGCCTGGAGTCCCCCGTGACGGTGGGCGGGACGGTGGAGCCGACCCCCGACGCGAGCGACCGCACCCTCGCCGACTTCGAGGACGGCCTGCCCGACGGCTGGACCGCGACCGGTGACGCCTTCACCGCCACCGCCACCGGGACGGCCGCCGGGCAGAGCGCGGTCTCCGGGTGGCTCGGCGGACGCTTCCTGAACTCGTTCAGCGACGAGGACGGCGACGGCGCGACCGGCACGCTCACCTCGCCGGCGTTCACGATCGACCGTTCGACCCTGGCGTTCCTGGTCGGCGGTGGCCGACACCCCGACCACGAAGCCGTGCAGCTCCTGGTCGACGGCGACGTCGTGGCGAGCAGCACCGGGACGGACAGCGAACAGCTGCGCTGGGACAGCTGGGACGTCTCCGCCCACCGAGGGCAGTCCGCGCAGCTGCGGATCGTCGATGACCTGCGTGCCGGGTGGGCACACGTGCTGGTCGACCAGGTCCTGCTCACCGACGCCCCGGACGGCCTCGCTGACCGCTTCGCGACCACGTTCCGGGCGAAGCAGGCCGATGCGCTCCGCTGGGGCGACTGGAACGTCAGCTGGCGGATGCCGCAGGACGGCCCGGGCGGGCAGTACATGGACGTCACGAGCGTGCAGGGTTCGCCGTACGAGTGGTTCGAGTTCCACGGCATGACCCCGCGCCTCACCCTGCAGGACGGTGCTGAGATCACCGACGGGGACGGCGAACCGCTCGACCTGCCGGTGACGACGGACCGGTTCGAGATCCGCCAGGACGGCCACGTCTTCGGCGTGCACGCCCCCGACGGGACGACCTTCACCCGTGTCGGGAACGCGCTGGAGGTCTCATCCGGCACGCCCTACCTGGTGCTCAGCGCGGTGCCCGAGCAGGGGCTGTCCCTCGATGACCTGCACCGCACCGCCTTCGCGGTCCCCCGTGACACGACGATGACGTACTCGTACGACCCGGCGGCGGCGAACGTCCGCCAGCAGTGGTCGATCCGCACCGACACGCTGCAGGGCGACGACCACGACACCGTGCAGGGCTGGCTGCAGCACCAGTACGCCGACGCCACCACGAACCTGCGCTTCACCGGCGCCACCTACGAGACCCCGCGCGGCACCATGCGGACCACCGTCGGCCACGACGGCTGGACCCTGGACTACGCGTTCACGGGCATCACGCCGATCGGTGCCACGCCCGAGGCGGTCGGGGAAGACCCGTACTCCGAGCAGGTCATGCGCGAGTACCTGCACGACTACGCCGCGAAGACGACGTACGGCGGGGACACCTACTGGGGCGGCAAGGACGTCCTGCAGCTCGCCGAGTACATGACGATCGCGCGGCAGATCGGTGCCAACGAGGACGCCCGGACGCTGCAGGACACCCTCGAGCGCGCCCTGACCGACTGGTACACGTACACGGACGGCGAAGCGGAGCACTTCTTCGCGATGTACCCGACGTGGAAGGCCCTGATCGGGTTCGCCGACTCGTACGGGTCGGCCCAGTTCAACGACAACCACTTCCACTACGGGTACTTCGCCGTCGCGACCGCCATGCTCGGCCGGGTCGACCACGAGTGGGCCGCGAAGTACCAGGGCATGGCGACGCTCGTCGCGAAGCAGTACGCGAACTGGGACCGCGACGACGCCCGGTTCCCGCACATGCGCACGTTCGGCGTCTGGGAGGGCCGGTCGAACGCCGGCGGCGTGTCGTCACCCGGCGGCAACAACCAGGAGTCGTCGTCCGAGGCGATCCAGTCCGAGGCGGGGCTCTTCCTGCTCGGCTCGGTCCTCGGCGACGAGGAGATGCAGGCCGCCGGTGCGGTGCAGTACGTCACCGAGCGCGCGGCCGTCCGCGACTACTGGCAGAACGTCCGCGGCAACCCCGCCTCGGCGTCGTACGACGGCAACGGCGCGTTCCCGGACGAGTACGAGCACGGGCAGGCGGGGATCCTGTTCGACTCCGGGCAGGCCCACGCGACGTACTTCTCCGGCGACCCCGCCTGGATCTCCGGCATCCAGTGGATGCCGATCGCCCCGTGGTTCGACTACTTCGGCTGGGACCCGGGCTTCTCGAAGGCCCTGATGCGCGAGATGATGGCCGCTCGCCCGGAGTCCATCGGGCAGGCCGGCGTCACCGACGGCAACGCGGCACGCATCCAGATGCTCACGAAGAAGTGGTGGGGCGTCGGCAGCTACGGCGACGTGAAGATCACCCGCGACCGCCCGGCCGCGATCGGTGAGCTGCAGGACGCGATCCGCGCGGTCGAGACGAACCACCCCGGGTACATCACCCGACGAACCGCAGCGAACCCCCTGTACGTCCCGGCCACCGACACCTTGCTGGTGAGCGTGGAGGACGACGGACGGGTGGTGTTCCCGGACCGGTACTGGACCCCGGAGAACCTGCCCGACTCGCTGGTGCCCACTGAGCTCGACGGTCCCACCGCCGACCGGAAGCCCCAGGACTGGCCGACGCCGTCCCCGCTGATGCCGTTCCTGGTGGACGACTTCCGCGCCGACACCGCGACCATCGACCAGCTGTACGGCGTCGACCTCACCGACCACACCCCGGGCGAGGACACCGAGCACGCCGCACGGGTGTTCAGCGGCATGGGTGACGCCCTCGGCAACGTCGTGCTCGGGTTCCTCGGGCAGTACGACCCGGACACCTACGCCGACGTGCACGCCGCTCTGTGGGCCGCCGACGACCCGGCCGTGACCGGACAGTCGATGGCTGGCCTCGTCTACCACCAGGCGATGTCGAACCGGACCGTCGGCACCGAGGTCACCGACCGGCACACCTCGGACCCGCTCAGCCAGGTGTTCCGCGCACCGGACGGCACGATCAGCTACGTGCTCGACAACCCCGACACCGTGCAGCACACGTACGACGTCTACGAGGGCACCGAGGTGATCGGCCAGATCGCGGTCCCGGCCCAGACGCAGATCACGTCGCACCTGGACGCGCGGCTCACCGAGGTGGTCGTCAGCACCCAGGGCGCCCCGAAGACGATCGTCCCCGGCGCGACCACGACCTTCACCGCCACCGGCTACGACCAGTACGGCGCCACCGTCGCGCTGGACGAGGTCACCTGGTCGACCGACACCGGCACGATCAGCGCCGATGGCCTCCACCGCGCATCGGAGCGCGCGGAGCAGGCGACGGTCACCGCCACGATCGGCGGGGTGCACGGGTCGTACGCCTTCCGGGTCGCACCGGCACCGGTCCTCACCGGGTTCGACGTCACGCCCGGCTTCGACCGGCTCGTCGTCGGGACGCCACAGCGGTTCCGTGCCGCCGGCCACGACCAGTACGGCGACCCGGCGGCCCTGCCCGCCGACGTCACCTGGTCGTACACCGGCGCCGGGAGCGCCGGGACCGACGGCACCGTGACGACCACCGCCGCGGGCTCCGGGTACGTCGTCGCGACCGGTGGCGGTGTCGAGGGCTCGGCGGTCGTCGCCTCGGTGACGTCGATCCCCGACGCCGCAGCGGGTGCCGACGTCGACGCGAGCTCCTCGGACGGCGGGAACGTCGCCGGGAAGGCCGTCGACGGGGACCGCAGCACCCGGTGGGAGAGCGCGCACGGTGTGGACGAGGTCGACTACACGATCGACCTCGGGCGGCTGACCGACGTCGGCACCGTGCGGGTGGACTGGGAGAACGCCGCCGCCGCACGGTACGTGCTGCAGGTCCGGGACACCGCCGACGGCCCCTGGCGCGACGTGCGGACCGTCGACAAGACAACGGCCGACATGGACACGGTGCCCGTGGGCGAGACCGCCCGGTTCGTGCGCCTGCACCTGACCGACCGCCTCACCGGGTACGGGTACTCCATCTGGGAGGTGCACGTGTCCGGCACCCCGGCGGCCTCGACCGTCGACGTCGAGGACGTGCTCGTCGCACCGCGCAGCGCGACCGTCCGCACCGGTGACACGGTCCGGATGGCGGCCTACGGGTTCGACCGCCACGGGTTCGGCGGGCGGCTCGCCGCGGACCGCCCGGAGTGGGCCGTCGACGGCGGCGGAAGTGTCGAACCGGACGGCGTCGTCACCGCAGCGACCGAGGGCGGCGTGACCGCGACGGTCACGGCCACCGTGCCAGGAGCATCCGGGACGGCCACCGTCACGACCCTCGACGAGGCGACCGACGGTGACGACGACGGCGGAACGGCACCCGCCCGCTCTCGTGACATTGCCGCCGGCAAGCCCGTCACCACCTCGTCGGACGAGCGCGGCGACCTGTCCGGCGGCAACTCGGTGGACGGCGACGACCGGACCCGGTGGGCCAGCGCAGCACGCGACGGTGAGTGGTTGGCGGTCGACCTCGGGCAGGTCGTGCCGATCGACCAGGTGCAGATCGACTGGGAGGCCGCGTGGGCCGAGGCCTACCGCGTCCAGGTCCGCGACGACGAAGACGCCCCCTGGCAGACCGTCGCGGAAGAAGCCCACGGGACCGGCGGCGAGGCGACCCACCGGTTTGAGGGCGACGACGTCACCGGCCGCTGGGTCCGGGTCGTCGCAGACCTCCGGCACACCGCGTTCGGGGTCTCCCTCTGGGACCTCCGCGTCACCTCGACGCAGGGCAAACCGACGCCGGACCTGGCACGACGGGCGACCGTGTCGTCGTCGGCCGACGAGGGCGACGGCGTGCCCGCGCACAACGCCGTGGACGGCGACCCGGGATCGCGCTGGGCGAGCGGGCACACCGACGACCAGTGGCTCGCCGTCGACCTCGGCGCACCGCACCGCCTGCACGGCGCGGTGCTCCGGTGGGAGGACGCCTTCGGACGCTCCTACCGGATCGAGGCGCGGAACGCGGGCGACGACGGGTGGACGACGCTCGCCACCGAGACCGACGGTGACGGCGGGACCGACCGGCACGCCCTGGACGGCTCGTGGCGGTACGTCCGCGTGCACGGTGTCGAACGGGCGACCCCGTACGGCTACTCGCTGTACGACCTCGAGATCCGGTAGCCGGGGCAGCACCCGTCGGACGACGCCGCCGCGGTGCGGTTACGTCGTCCGACGGATGCCCCCGACCGGCCGGACCACGGATCCTGGCGGGACACCACCCGCACCACGTCAGGAGCACGGACCATGACCAGCACCCCCCTCGAGACCCTCGGCATCATCGGCGCCGGCAACGTCGGCGCGCAGATCGCCCGCCGCGCGATCGCCGTCGGTCTCGACGTCGTCCTCGCGAACTCCCGCGGGCCCGAGACGCTCGAGTCCCTGATCGACGAGCTCTCCCCCGGTGCCGGAGCAGCCACCGTCGCCGACGCCGCCCGGGCCGGTGACGTGGTCGTCGTCTCGATCCCGATCAACGGCTACCGGGACCTGCCGGCCGAGGCGTTCGCGGGCAAGGTCGTCGTCGACACCGGCAACTACTACCCGGAGTTCTTCGGACCGGTGGACGAGCTCGAGCAGGGCGCGGTGCCGACCACCTCCGAGCTGCTCCAGCAGTCGCTGCCGGATGCTCGCGTCATCAAGGCGTTCAACAACCTCGGCGCCGCCGACGTCACCACGGACGGGTCCCCCGCCGGAACGCCGGGGCGCCGAGCCCTGACCGTCGCCGGGGACGATGCGGACGCGAAGGCCGTCGTCACCGAGCTGCTCGACCGGTTCGGGTTCGACGTGGTCGACGTGGGACCGCTGAGCGAGGGCTGGCGGTACGAACGCGACCAGCCGGCGTACGGCGTGCGGCACGACCGGGCCGGCATGACCGCCGCTCTGGCGGCAGCGGCTCGCCGCTAGCCCGCCGCCGTCACCCCGGGCGCCGCCTGCGCCTCGGGGTCGTCCCGCACCGCAGCCGCGACGAGGGTGTCGAGCAGCCCGGGCCAGCGCGCCTCGAGCGCGTCCCGGCGCAGCTGCACGGCGTGCTCGCGTCCCGTCACACGGGTCCGGGTCAGTCCGGACTCGCGCAGCACCTTGAAGTGGTGCGAGAGCGTCGTCTTGTGGATGTCGAGTCGGTAGTCGGTGAGGTTGCACGGGTGGTAGTCGCCGTCCGACAGTCGCTCGATGATCACGAGTCGCGCGGGGTCACCGGCCGCCCGGAGCACCCGAACGAGTTCGAGGTCGTCGACGTCGGGCAGCGGGAAGGGGTCGTGCCCGACCTTCGACTCTTCGTTTGACATGCATCAAACCTATCAGGAATGATCTCAATGGTTTGATGCTTGTCAAACAAAGCCGAGGCAACGACCTCGGAACCGAAGGAGTGACCACCGTGCCCACCACCACCGACCCCCGCGTCACCGACAACCGTGCCGCGATCCGCGCCGACCGACCGCCCATCGGCCGCATCGCGATCGTCACCGCGGACCGCGTCGAGGACGTCGAGTTCTTCTACCCCTACTACCGGTTCGTCGAGGCCGGCTACGACGTCGACGTCCTGACGCCCGACGGCGGGACCGTCACCGGGTACGTCGGCCTGTCCCTGCGGACCGGGCTGCAGCGCGTCGCGGACGCCACCGCCGAGCACTACGACGCGGTCTTCATCCCCGGCGGCCTGGCCCCGGCCGAGGTCCGGACCGTCCCCGAGGCCCTGGCGTTCCTCCGGGACTTCGCCGCCACGGGCCGACTCATCGGTGCCGTGTGCCACGGACCCCAGGTCCTGGCCTCCGCCGGGCTGGTCGACGGACGCAGCCTGACGTCCTGGCGCGAGGTCGCCGACGAGGTCCGTGCGGCCGGCGGCACCTGGATCGACGAGCCGGTCGTCGAGGACGGCCAGTTCGTCACCGCCCGGAAGCCCGGCGACATGCCGCAGCAGCTGGCCCGGATCCTCGAGCGGCTCGCCACGGCACGGACGGAACGCGACGATGTCTGATCCCGTCCGCACCCCCTTCTCCGCGTCCGCCACCGCGGCCGACGTCCTCGCCGACGTGGACCTGCACGGCCGCCGGTACCTGGTGACCGGCGGCGCCTCCGGCATCGGCGCGGAGACCGCCCGCGCCCTCGCCGGTGCCGGAGCCGAGGTCGTCGTCGGGGTGCGCGACACGGCCCGCGCGGACGCGGCGTTCGCCGACCTGGAGGCCCATGGCCTGGTCGTGCCACGTGCGCTCGACCTCAGCGACCTCGGTTCCGTGCGCCGGTTCACGGACGCGTGGCAGGGCACGGTCGACGGGGTGGTCGCCAACGCCGGCGTGATGGCCCTGCCCGAGAAGCAACTCGCGGCATCGGGTTGGGAGATGCAGCTCGCGACGAACCACCTCGGCCACTTCGCCCTGCTGCTCGGGTTGCGGGAACACCTGTTCGCCGCCGGGTCCGCCCGGGTGGTGACGGTGAGCTCGACCGCGCACCTGCGCTCCCCGTTCCACTTCGAGGACCCGCACTTCGCCGTGCGTCCGTACGACCGGTGGGCCGCCTACGCGCAGTCGAAGACGGCCGACGTGCTCCTCGCGGTGGGCGTCGCGGACCGCTGGGCGGAGCACGGCGTCACCGCGAACGCGGTCATGCCCGGCTGGATCACGACCCGGCTGCAGCGCCACCTCGACGACGCGACGCTCCGGGCGATGGGCGCACTCGACGACGACGGCAACCGGATCGAGCAGCCGTTCTTCAAGACCGCGGCGCAGGGCGCGGCGACGTCGGCACTGCTGGTCGCCTCCCCTCTGGTCGCCGGCGTGACCGGGCGGTACTTCGAGGACAACCAGGAGTCGCCCGTGCTCGACGACGGCACCGGCCACGACCGCGGGGTGGCGCGGTACGCGCTGGACCACGGTGCCGCGGAGCGGCTCTGGACGCTGGGTTCCGGATACGTCACCTGACGGATGCTGCCGGGACGGGCCTCCTGTCAGCGTGGAGCACGCCACGCACCATCCGTCACCAGCGACCCACGAGGAGCCCACCATGACCGGAAACCCGAAGCACATCGCCCTGGAGCCCGCCGCCCAGGAGTTCGTCGACGCGACGTCGAACCCGCCGTTCCTGAACGACCTGCCGCCCGCCGAGGGACGCAAGGCGGTCGACTCCGTGCAGGACTCCCCGATCTTCAAGCCCGAGGTCGACGAGGAATGGCTGGAGATCGAGGGCGGTCCCACCGGCACCGTGAACATCCGCCTGGTCAAGCCGGCCGGCACCACCGCGAACCTGCCCGTGATCCTGTACGTGCACGGTGCCGGCTGGGTCTTCGGCGACGCCCACACCCACGACCGCCTGGTGCGCGACCTCGCCATCGGGTCGAACGCCGCCGTCGTGTTCCCGGAGTACGACCGCTCCCCCGAGGTCGGCCACCCGGTCGCGCTCGAGCAGTCCTACGCCGCAGCCCAGTGGGTCGTCAAGGAGGGCGGCGAGAAGGGGTTGGACGCCTCGCGCTTCGCGGTCTCGGGCGACTCGGTCGGCGGCAACATGGCGATCGCCCTGGCGCTCCTCGCCGCCGAGCGCGGGGACGTCGAGTTCGTGAAGCTCGTCGCCTTCTACCCGGTGACGAACGCCGCGTTCGACACCGGCTCGTACGAGGAGTTCGCCGAGGGCTACTTCCTCACCCGTGCCGGCATGCAGTGGTACTGGGACCAGTACACGACCGACGAGGCCGTGCGCGCCCTGCCCACGGTGTCGCCGCTCCGCGCACCGCTCGAGGTGCTCGCGACGCTGCCCGACACCCTCGTCATCACCGGTGAGGCCGACGTGCTCCGCGACGAGGGCGAGGCCTTCGCGGCACGCCTGCGCGAAGCCGGCGTCAAGGCGACGAACGCCCGCTTCGGCGGTATCGTCCACGACTTCGTGATGGTGAACGCACTGCACGACACCGAGGCCGCGAAGCACGCGCTGATGCTCGCCACCGCGTCGCTCCGTGCCGCCCTTGCCTGAGCAGGAGCGTGCCCGCGCGAGCACCCCGGAGACGCTCGAGACGCTCGTCGCGCGCGAGGAGATCCGGACGCTGCTGGCGACCTACGCCCGCGGAGCCGACCGACGCGACGCCGTGCTCGAGGCGTCCGTGTTCACCGAGGACGGGGTCGTCGCGCTGTACGAGGGCGACCCCTCCTCGCACGAGCCGGTCGACACGATCCACGGTCGGGAGCACCTGGCCGAGACGTTCGCCGGACTGATCGCCCGGTACGAGGTGACGACGTACCTCAACGGTCAGTCCATGATCCGGTTCACGGGACCCGACACCGCCGACGGCGAGACGTACTGCGTCGCGTTCCACGTCCTGCACGACGGCGGCGAGCGGGTGCTCCTGACGATGGCCATCCGCTACCTCGACCGGTTCGTCCGGGTCGAGGGCGGGTGGGCGATCGGGCACCGGGACCTGGTCTTCGACTGGACCGACCGGTCCCCGTCGCACACGTGACTGAGACCGCCACCGCACACGGACACCGACCACCGACCACCGACCACCGACCACCGACCACCGACGGAGACACCATGTCGCAACCGCTCGAATCGCTCATGCACGCCAACCTGTTCGAGGTGTTCGGGGAACGCGACCCGGACCGCCGCCGCGCCGCCATCGAGCGGACCTACGCCCCCGACGTCGAGTTCCTGGACCCCGACGAGGTCGTCACCGGCCACGACGCCCTGCACACCAAGGCGCAGCGCCTGCTCGACGAGGCTCCCGGGTTCGTGTTCTCGCCGGCCGGCCCGGTCTACGAGAACCACGGGATGGGGTACCTCGCCTGGCACTTCGGACCGGAGGGAGCGCCGCCCGTCGTGTCCGGGATGGACATCTGCTTCGTCGAGGGTGACCGCATCGCGAAGGTCTACACGCTGCTGACCAGCTGAACCCACCCGCAGACGCCCGACCCGCCGCAGTGTCACGCACCCTGCGATGATGGTCGGGCGTCTGGACGGTGGGCGAGGCAGGAGGACACGGGCGATGTCGATGCAGCACGAGGTGCCCCCGGAGTCCCCGTACGCCTACATGAGCGCCGAGCAGGTGCGGACCTGGTACGCCTACATGAAGCTCCAGCTGCGCCTGCGGTACGAGATGAACCGGCAGTTGCGCGCCGACAGCGACATCTCGCTCGCCGACTACGACGTCCTCGTCGCCCTCACGAGCGAGCCGGGCGGCGAGATGACGATGTCGGCCCTGGCGACCCGCATCGGGTGGGAGCGCAGCCGTGCCTCGCACCACGCGAAACGCATGGCCGAACGCGGGTTCCTCGAACTCCGTCGGAGCGAGCACGACCGGCGCACCACCGCCGTCGCCCTGACCGACACGGGCTGGCGGACGCTCCGCGAAGCCACGCCGCGCCACACCGAACTCGTCAAGGACATGTTCTTCAGCGACCTGCGCGAGGACGAGCTGGCGGGCTTCGCCGACGTGCTCGAGCGCGTGTACGAGTCAGTGCTCGAGCACGGCACCCTGCCCCGACCGGCCGACCACCCCTAGCTCCGCTTGCCCTCACGCACCAGCGCGACGTAACTTAGGTGAAAGATCACCTAAACGAGCGAAGGGCAGCGTGTGGACGCCGAACGAGCCGTGTCACCGCCGCTCCCCGACCGTGCACTGTTCGGCCGCGCGGACGAACTCGCGGCCCTCACGCGCCTGCTCGACGACGCCGCGGCGGTGACTGCGGACGGGGCGGCCGAGGACGAAGCGGCAGAGCGCGGCGCCGCGGTCCTGGTCGAGGGTGAGGCGGGCATCGGCAAGACGACGCTGCTCGCCGCCGTCGAGCGGCACGCGCGGCGGACCGGCTTCCGCGTGCTGACCTGCACCGGCATCCAGGGGGCGAACAGCGTGGGCTTCGACGGCCTGCACGAGCTGCTCCACCCACTGCTCCCCTTCGCGTCCGCCCTGCCGCCGCGCCAGCGCACCGCACTGCTCACGGCCCTCGCGGTCGAGGACGGCCCGAGTCCGGACCGCCTGCTGGTGAGCACCGCGACGCTCGGGCTGCTCGAGGAGGCCGCGTCGCACCGCCCGGTGTTCGTCCGCGCCGAGGACCTGCAGTGGCTCGACCGGTCCACCACCGAGGTGCTCGACTTCGTGGGGCGCCGGCTCACGCACACCCCGGTCGTCGTCATCGCGGCGGTCCGGACCGGACACGCTCCGGACGCCGTGCCCCCGTGCAGCTTCACGCGGTTCGAGCTCGGACCGCTCGCCGACGACGCCGCCGAGGCCCTGCTCGACGCCCACGCCGGCACCCTGTCCACCTCGGTCCGCCGACGGGTGCTGGCCGAGGCCGGCGGCAACCCACTCGCTTTGCACGAACTGCCCGTCACCTGGACCACGGGCGGCCCGGCCACCATCGCGTCCCGGCTCCCCACCACGCGGCGGCTCGAGCAGGCGTTCCTCGAGCAGGTCGCCGCCGTCCCGTCCGGCAGCCGCTCGTTCCTGCTGCTCGCCGCGGCGGCCGACGACGCCGGCCTGCAGGACGTCATGGCGGCGGCCCGCACGATGGACCTCGGGGTCGACGACCTCGAGCCGCTCGAGGAACTCGGGCTCCTCCGCACCGACCTCGTCTCCCTGCGCTTCCGACACCCGCTCGTGCGCTCGGCGGTGATCGGCAACGCCTCGGCCGCTGCACGGTCCGCGGCGCACCGGGCACTCGCGTCGGTGGTCACCGACGGCATGCGCGCCGCCTGGCACCGGGCTTCGGCGACGTTCGAGCGGGACGAGTCCATCGCCGCTGACCTCGAGACCGCCGCCGACCGCGCGGCACAGCGGGGTGCCCGCCCCGAGGCGGTCCGGGCCTACGAGCGTGCGGCCACCCTGTCGCAGGGCGTCACCGGTCGGGCACGTCGGCTGGGCCGGGCTGCCGAGACCGCACGGGCCGCCGGCATGACGGCCGAGGCGATCGAGCTCCTGGAACAGGTCGACTCCCTCGCCGCCGACCCCGAGACGGTCACCGAGACCGCCGTCACGCAGACGGTCCTGAGCCTGACCACGGGTGCTGCCGGTCGACCGCGCATCGAACTCCGCCGGATCCGACCCGTGCTCGCCGGCCCGGAGCACGCGGACCGACTCGTGCGGGTGCTCTGGGCGGCGGCCCTCAATGCCCGCGGCCGCAACCTGCCGCGATCGGAGTGGCAGGACATCGAGGCGGCCCTGCTCGCGACACGCTCGGCGAGCCCGCTGAAGTCGGTGGCCCTCGCCGTGCTGGCGCCGCTCGGCTCCGCCCAGCACCTGCGCACCGAACTCGCACACCTGGTGCCGCAGCTCACCGAGCAACCGCTCGCGATGGCGTCCCTCGCGATCGCAGCCGAGTCCCAGCAGGACCTCGAGACCGCGCTGACGTGCTGGGAGCTGGCGTACGAGCGTGCACACCAGCTCGGCGCCGTCGCCGACGAGACCCAGGCGCTCCGCGGCCGGGCGACGGTGCTCATGCTGCGCGGGCGGGTGCGGGACGGTCTGGCCGACGCCGAGTACGCCGTCCGCATCGCCCGCGACGTCCAGCTCCCGCTCATCGCCGGGATGGCCTACGCCACGCTCGCCCGGGGCCACGCCCTGCTCGGCGACGACGAGGCCGCGCTGGCCGCCCTGCGCGAGGGCTCGGAGTTCGCGCACGGCGGGCGGCTCGCCCTGGCCAGCGCCGACGCGCGGTGGGCAGCGGGACTGGTCGCCCTCGGTCAGCGGCGCCACCGGGACGCCCAGATCGAGTTCACGCACATGACCGTCCACGCGACCCGGTCCCTGTGGGCGATCGCCGACCGCGCCGAGGCCGCGGTCCGGGGCGGTCGACCCGGGTCGGTCGTCGAGAACCTCGCCGAGGCCGAGGCGGTCGCCCGTACCACCGGGTCCGCGCACCTGACCGCCCTCGTCGTGCGGAGCCGGGCCCTGCTCGCCGAGGGCACGGACTCGACGGGAACCGACACCGACGGCGCGGGCGGCGCGGACCCGGAGTCCCTCTACGCCCGCGCGATCGAGGCCGGCCGCCTCGCGGACTCCCCGGTCGAACTGGCGAGGACCCAGCTGCTGTTCGGCGAGTGGCTCCGCCGCGAGCGTCGGGTGGTCGAGGCTCGGCTGCACCTCCGCGAGGCGCTCCACGCGTTCGACGCCGCCGGCACCGCGGGCTTCGCCGCCCGCGCCGCGGCGGAACTCCGCGCAGCCGGCGAGGCCCCGGAACGGGCCGACAGCACGACGGCGCCGACACGCGAACGGCTCACACCCCAGGAGCTGCAGATCGCGCGGCTCGCCGCCGCCGGCATGACGAACCGCGAGATCGCGGACCGCATCTACCTGTCGCACCGCACCGTCAGCACCCACCTGTACAAGGTGTTCCCCAAGCTCGGCGTGACGAGTCGCACCGAGCTGGCGGCCGCGCTGGCGGCGTCCGGTCCGACGGACTGACGCACCGGGCGACGACCTGGAGGCACGGGTTACGTCACGCAACGGATGCACCGTGGGCGGACCAGCTGCGAGCCTCGTGGCGGCGACCCGGCATCGGGTCGCGACCACGACGACCACCGGGAGGCGCCCATGCCGGAAGGCTCCGCCGACGACACCGCCGACCACGCGGCTGCGCGGCTGCCGGACGCGCCGAGCGCGTTCTTCACGGCCCTCGTGACCGAGCACTTCGTGCTCCAGACCGCGCGCGGCGTCACCGTCTCGGAGTCGTCGACCCGGGCAGCGATCTACCTGACGACACTGTCGAGCGCCCTGGTGGCGTTCGGGTTCCTGGCCGACACCGACTTCGCCACGGGCTACCTCGCCGTGGTGATCCCGGTCGTCGTGCTGCTCGGGGTCTTCACCTACGAGCGACTCGTCCAGACCTCGCTGGAGGACGTGGTCGCCCTCGCCGCGATGCAGCGGATCCGCCGCTGGTACGGCACGATCCTGCCCGGCGCCCGGCGGTACTTCCCGGTGCCCGAGGACCGGATCGCGCCGAACGAGCTGCTCGACATCGGGCTCCGGCTGTCCTGGCGCGGGATGTTCTTCACGCTGTCGAGCGCGATCGCGGTCGTGAACTGCATCGTCGCCGGTGCCGGGGCGGCACTGCTGACCGCGAGCACGTGGGCGCCGTCCGGGTCCCTGGCGACCGGGGTGGTCACGGCCGTCCTGCTCGCCGGTGTGCACGGGGTCTACCAGGAGCGTCGGTACGCGCGGGTCCTCGGCATCCTGCGGTCCGACACCCGAGAACGACGACGAGAACGAGACGGACTGACACCATGACCGAACCCCTCCTGCAGGCACACGACCTGACGAAGTCGTTCCCCGGGCCGGAACAGTCGAGGGTCCCGGTGCTCCGGGGTGTCTCACTGTCCGTGCTGCCGGGCGAGTTCGTCGCCGTCGTCGGCCCCAGCGGCTCCGGCAAGTCGACGCTGCTGTACTGCCTGTCCGCCCTCGAGCCCTACGACAGCGGATCGGTGTCGATCGCCGGGCAACGCCTCGAGACCCTCCGACCGAAGCAACTGCAGGCACTCCGCCGTTCGACGGTCGGCTTCGTGTTCCAGTCCTTCAACCTCATCCCGTCGCTGACCGCGCGGCAGAACATCGCGCTGCCCGCCAGCCTCGCCCACCGGCCGGTCTCCGCGGACCAGGTCGACGCGGCGCTCGCCTCGGTCGGACTCGCCGACCGCGGCGACCACCGACCGGGCGCGCTGTCCGGCGGGCAGCAGCAGCGGGTCGCGATCGCCCGGGTCCTGGCGTCCGAACCGCACGTCGTGTTCGCCGACGAGCCGACCGGCGCGCTCGACACCACCGCCGGTGACGCGGTCCTCGACCTGCTGCGCCGGGTGGCCGACGGTGACAGGTCGGTGGTGATGGTCACGCACGACCTCGAAGCGGCTGCGCGTGCCGACCGTGTGCTCGTCCTGCGCGACGGGGCCGTGCACCGCGAGCTGGCGCACCCGGACGCCGCCGCGGTCCTCGAAGCACTGACCGCCGCCGCGCAGGAGGCCTGACGTGCTCCGACTCGTCCTGAGCGACCTGCGGCAGAACGCCGGCATCTGGATCGGCGCACTCGTCGTCAGCGCAGCCACCGCGGCGGCTGCCGCCATCGCGGCCGGGATGCTCGAGACCGGCTTCGCGATCATCGGGTCAGGCAGGCCGACGGACCTACTCCGGGCCGGCGGCCTCGCCACGCTCGCGTCGCTCGTCGTCGTGCTGACGATCGTCGCCGTCATCGCGGTCCTCGGCAGCGTCACCCGCCTGACGATCGACCTGCAGCGGCGGGGCTACGCGCTCTGGCAGCTGGTGGGGGTGCCGTCCCGCACGGTGACGGCGGTCGTCCGGCTGCAGCTCGCCGTCGTGGCGCTGGTCGGCAGCACGATCGGCTGCCTCGTCGTGGCGCCGTTCGTGCCGGCGTTCCTGCACTTCGGCTTGTCGGAGTCCGACGGGCTCCGGGACCTCGACGAACGGTTCGGTCCGACGAGCGCTGTCTCGGTCGTGCTCGCCGTGACGGTCGTGGTCGTCCTGAGCAGTCTCCGGCCGTCGCGCCGAGCCGGTCTCGTCCGCCCGATCGAGGTCCTGCGGGAGCCGGAGTCCGTCCGCACCCGGACGACCTGGACCCGCTGGGCCGCGAGTGCCGTCGCACTGCTGCTCGCCGGGCTCCTGACCAGTTCGATCGTCGACGCCGGCGTCCGGACCGGAGGGCAGGTGCTGCTGATCGGGCCGCTCGTGACGGCGGCCTGCACCGCGATCGGCCCCGTGGTGTTCCCGGCCACCCTCCGGGCCTGGACCGCGGTGGTGCCCGCGCACCGATCGGCATCGTGGTTCCTCGCACGCAACGCCGCCGCGTTCTCCGTCGACCGGAGCAGCGCCACGGTGAGCGCGCTCGTCATCACGATCGCCCTGCCCGGCAGCCTCTTCGCCGGCTTCGACACCCTGGGTGACGCCGTGCACCGGACCACGGGGTCGTCGTCGGGTGGTGGACTCGACGTGCAGAGCGTCCTGCTCATGCTCGGCGGGCCGCTGCTCGTGTCGCTCTTCGGCGCGGCCGCCACCGTCCTGATGGCCGGACGCACCCGCGAGCAGGAGGCCGCGCTGGTCGAGGCCGCCGGCGGGTCCCGCGCCACCGTGCTCGCCCGCGCAGCGTGGGAGTCCGTCATCCTCGTCGGCACCGCGGTCCTCGTCGCCGCCGTCGTCCTCGTGCTGACCGCCTGCGGACAAGCCGTCGCGCTCGCGGTCACCGTCCCCGGCACGCAGCCCCACCTGGGCCTGCAGGCCGCCCTGCCGGCCGCCCTCGTGAGCCTCGTGCTCATGGTGGCCGCCGGCACGATCCCCCTCGTCACCGGACGCCGACGCAGCATCCCGCTCGTCCTCGCCGCCGACTGACCCCGAACCAGGAAGACCCCTCTTGCGCATCCTCTTCTCCGGCGTCCCCGCACTCGGACACCTCCTGCCCCTCGTCCCGCTCGCCCGTGCCGCACAGGCGGCCGGCCACGATGCCGCCCTGCTCACCAGTGGTGGGATGCGCGAGCCCCTGGCGACCGAACTGCCCACGGTGCCGGTCCTGGCGGCCGGACCCATGCCTCCCGACCTGTTCTCCGAAGTGGCCCGCCGCATCCCCGGCAGCGACCCCGCGAACCGGCCCGAGCCGGCGGCCGTCGCCGAGTTCTTCGCCGGCACCCGCGTCGACCTGACCGTCGACGACGCCGTGCGCGCAGCGCGCGGGTGGGCGCCCGACGTGGTCGTCGCGGACGCCGTCGACCTGGTCGGGCCGCTCGTCGCCGCGGAACTCGGCGTGCCGTACGCGACCGTCGCCTTCGGCCCCGAGGTCCCCGAGGAGTTCCGCCGCCCGATGGCCGAGCTCGTCCTCCCCCGCTACGCCGAGCGAGGAGTGGTGCCGACCCCGCCCATCGCCCTGCTCGACCCGACGCCGGTGTCGCTGCAGGCACCCGGGTGGACGCAGCCGCCCGTCACGATCCCGTTCCGCTCCGAACCGCACAGCCGACCGGACGCCGCCGCCGCCGAGCAGCCGCTCGCACCGGTCTCGGCGCGCGGAGGACGACCGCGGGTGCTCGTCACCCTCGGCACGGTCTTCGGCGACGCCGCGCTGCTGACGGCGATCCTCGACGGGTTCCAGCCCGACGAGGCCGACCTGGTGGCGACCGTCGGGGTCATCGGCGAGCGCCTCGACGACAGCGAGCACGTGCGCTTCGTGCCGTTCCGCCCGATGCGCGAGCTGCTCGAGGGCGTGGACCTGGTCGTCGCAGCGGCCGGTGCCGGCACGGTGCTCGCCGCGGCCAGCGTGGGCGTGCCGATGGTGCTGCTCCCGCAGGGCGCGGACCAGTTCATCAACGCCGCCCGTGCCGCCGAGGCCGGTGTCGCGGTCGTGGTCGACGAGCCGTCGGCGGTCGGTCCTGCGGTGCACCGGATGCTCGCGGAGCGCAGTCACTTCGCCGCGGCACGGCGACTGGGCGACGAGACCGCGCAGCGCCCGAGCGCGACGGACGCCGTCAGGGAGCTCGTCGAACGGGTCGAGCGCGTCGCCTGACGACGACGCTCGTCAGCGGTCGGTCGGCCCGGGTCCTGTGGGGTCCGGGCCGAACACCGTCTGGGTGAACCGCTGCGCGAGCGGGTCGTCCTGGTCCCCGAGCCGGATGCCGAGCAGCGTGTTGATGAGCATCCCCTTGGCCAGGAACGACTCCGCCGCGGACTCCGACAGCCCGGCCTCCTCGACCAGGAAGTGCAGGATCCGGGTGAAGCCGTCTCGGGCGACCGGTCCGACGACGGGGTCGGCACCGAGCATGTACGACTGCATCACGATGAGGTGCACGCCGTCCTCGGTCGCGAGCGCACGGTACGCAGCGCCGAGGCGGGACGCGACGGCGCCCGGCTGCCCGTCGTCGAGTGCCGCCCGGAACGCGTCGAGCACGGCTTCGAGGCACCCGTCGACGACGGCGAGGAACAGGTTCTCCTTCGAGCCGAACATCCGGACGACGTACGGCTGGCTGATGCCCGCGGCCTGGGCGATGCGCTCCGTGGTCGCGCCGTGGTACCCCTGCCGGGCGAACACGGCGGCCGCCGCGGTCAGGGTGGCCTCGCGCCGCTGGCTGCCGGCCATGCGCTCCGCACCCTTCGGGACCGGACCCCTTGCTGTCTCCATGCCGCGAGGGTATCATTCGATTCCATGAGTAATGAATCGATTACTAACAACGCCACGAAGCCCGCCGGCTTCCCCCCGGTCCGCCGGGTCCTGCCCGTCCTCGTCACCCAGATCCTGGTCGCGATGACCGTCGCCGGAGCGTTCGCCGGCCTGTACATCGGCCTGCAGAAGGCCCCGACACCCCACCACCTGCCCATCGCCGTCGTCGGCACCCAGGTGGCCGACGCGGCGGGCGAGGCGCTCGGCGACCGCGCCGACGTGCGCACCGCCGGTTCCCCCTCCGACGCACGCGACCTCGTCCGGTCCCGCGACGCGGTCGCAGCCCTCGTCCCCGGCAGCGACGGTTGGTCCCTGTACACGGCAGGCGCCGAGGGACGGAGCGCGACGACCGCCGCGACCACGATGCTCTCCGGGGTCGCGGCCGGCGCCGGTGCCTCCGTCACCAGCACACAGGACGTCGTCCCGCTCGCGACGAACGATGCCCAGGGCATCGCGGGGTTCTACCTGGTCTTCGGCACGACCCTGGCGGCGTTCATCCTGGCGCAGGTCATGAACTCACTCGGCGCCCTCGCGCGCCTCCGCACCCGGATCGTCGTCACGGTGGTGGGGAGCATCGCCGCAGCCGCGGTGGTCGCCGTCATCGCCGGGCCGATCGACGGCGCCGTCCCCGCAGCGACGGGCGCCGTGATCGTGGTGCTCTCGCTCCTCGCCGTCGCCGTCTCGCTGTCCACGATGGCGATCACCTCGATCGTCGGACCGATGGGCGTGATCGTCTCGACGCTCCTCTTCACAACCCTCGGCAACGCGACGAGCGGTGCGACGATCAGCACCCACCTGTTGCCACCCGTGCTCGCCACCGTCGGACAGGCCCTCCCGCCGGGTGCCGCGTTCGGCGCAGTCACGGGGTTCAGCTACTTCGACGGGGCTGGCGCGACGGGCGCGCTCCTCACGTTGGGTGCGTGGATCGTCGCCGCAGCCGTGTCCCTGTCGGTGGCGCACGGGGTGCGGACCGGCGCCGCACGGCGACGGGACGTCGCGGCGATCGTCGGACCGGTGCCGCCGGCCGCCGTCGTGGCGTGAGCGATGCGGTCACCGCGAGCGGCTGACGGACTGGAGGCCCGGTGCCAGCTGGCACCGGGCCTCCAGTCCGCCTGTCGGCACGGCCGATTCGTTGCCTGATCGAGACACCGGTCCGGTCCGTCGTACGGCATGGTTGACCCACCGATGGCAGGCAGGACGGAGCGCACGGTGGAACGAGTGGTGGGGTGGCCCACGGTCGCGGTGGTCGTCGTCGTGACGATGTCGATGCTGACGCTGATCCCGACGACCACCTGCGCCGATGCCGTTCCCGGAGAAGCGACGAGCTACTGCACGACCGAGCCGATGATCGGTGTCGCGGGCGCGTGGATCGCCGCCTTCGCCGGTGTCGTCGTGCTCGCGGTCTGCGTGTGGCAGATCGTCCGGGCGGCCCGAGCCGGCCGCGTGCCGATCGACTGATGCCGCTCCAGGAATGTGCGGCGGAACAGCCGTGCGAGGATTCGTCAACCGCACTCTCAAGGGGAACAACCGCCATGACCACAGCCCGCACACTCCACTGGGTCAGCACCGTGCTCCTCGCCGTGGGGTTCCTCGGCGTCGGGGCGCTGATGTACGACGCGTCTTACGGCCCGGAGGGCGGCGGCGCGAACATCGGCCTGGGCCTCGCCCTCATCCCGTGCCTCGGATCAGGCGTCGTCGGGCTCGCACTGGGAGCCGCTGCCTTGGTCGCCACGTGGTGGGGCACCCGGGCCGAGCGCTCGCGGACTGCGGTCCGGTGACACAGATGTCCGCCCCGTCCGCTGCGCGTCCCTGGGCACTGATCGCCGTCGCGGTCCTGGTGGGCTGGGCGATCGCGACGGCGCTGCTGTTCCCGGTCACGGGGATGGACGAGCACGAGGGGCCCGGCGACCAGGTGTGGCGGACCTCGTCGAGCACGCTCGGCGTGCCGCTCTCACCGGAGTGGGACGTCGTCGTCTGGCTCGCCGCACTCGCGCTGGTGCCGGTCGTCGTCGTCAGGCTCGCGTTCCTGCTCCGCCGCCGACGACCGCGCACCGCGCCCGTCAGTCCGTCGCCGGGTGGCCCTGTCCGCTGAGGTGTGCGCGGAGCACGTCACGGACGCTCGTCCAGGACTGCACGCCGTAGCGGTCGTTGTCGACGTGGTGCAGCTGCGCCTGCCCGCTGAACATGCTCACGAAGTACTGCATCCCCTGCCATGCCGGGAACGTCTCGTCGGGGTCCTTCGACAGGCGCCTGCCGACGGCGCTCATCGCGGACAGGGTGCCGGTGGTGCCGGCCCACTGCAGCCGGAAGCGCTCCCCCGTCAGCTCGCTCATGGTGCGTGCGACGTCGCGTGCGGTGACCTGGTCGCCCGCCATCTCGATCACCCGCGGAGCATCGTCGTCCAGCGCGGCGAGGGCTGTGACCCGGGCGACGTCGTCCTTCGTGGTGAAGTCGAGCACCTGGTCCGCCGACGACCAGAACAGCACGAGCCGACGGCCGGACAGGATCATCGGGGCCTCGCCGGTCAGCAGGTCGGTGAACATGCCGGTCAGGATCGAGGTCGCCTGCACGGGGGCCGCGTCGAGGTCGGCGGCGAACTCGCGCCGCAGCTCGAAGTTGCGGTTGGTGCCGGGTGCGATCCGCCGGTAGTCGGCCGAGTAGTCGGACGGGATGAACCGCCGGACGCCCGCCGCCACGGTCGCCGCGAGCAGCGCGCGCTGGGCGTCGACGATCACCGGGCGGGTCCCGCTCACGGCGGAGACCACGACGTCGGCGCCGCTCACGGCCCGGGTCAGGGCGTCGTGGTCGCCGTACTCGGCGGCAACCACGTCGACACGGGCGTCGTCGCCGAAGCGTTCTGCGGCGGTCCTGCTGCCGGGCCGGGTGAGGACCCGGACCCGCACGTCGTGCTGGGTGAGCTCGCGGACGATGCGATGCCCGAGGTCGCCGGTGGCGCCGGCGACGAGGATGGTGGTGGTCATGGGCGGGGCCTCACTGCAGTGGTGGTCGACGTGGTCGTCGCGGTGCGCCGTCGGGATCGCTCCGGGACGGCGAGGGGGTGCTGGAACGTGGGGTCTGCCTGGTCCGGTCCGGCGGTGCCGAGCCCGGCGGTGAGCGCGACGCGGGCCAGCAGCCGGCGCAGCGTCGTCTGTTCGTCGTCGTCGAGGTGCCGCATGAGCACGCCCTCGGCGCCGCGCAGGGCGGACCGCGTCCGGGCGAGCAGGGCACGGCCGGCGTCGGTGGGGTGGACCTGCCGCACCCGCCGGTCGGTCGGGGCGGGGCGGCGCTCGACGAGCCCGCCCGCCTCGAGCGCGTCGACGATGTAGGTCATCTGGGTCTTGTCGATCCCGAGGCGCTGCGCGAGCCCGAGTTGCGACGACGGCTCCTCGGTCGTGGTCGCGACGAGCACCTGGTAGCCACGGGGACCTCCCGGCACGTCGGCGACCGCCTCGCTGCCCAAACGCGTGAAGCCCTGGAGCGCCAGCGGCAGCGCCCACCCGAGTTCGGATTCGATGCCCTCGGCGCCCCAGTCGATCTCGGGGAGCGCGTCGGTCGGCGTCGGACTGTCCATACCGGAGACCGTACCGGAACAAGATCGTCTTGTGCAAAGATCATCTGCGATCAAGACGGACAACCGCCCTGACGCCAAGCAGCCGAGGACCCCATGTCGGACACCGCAGCCATCACCCCGTTCACCCTCGACGTCCCCCAGGCGGAACTCGACGACCTGCGCCGCCGTCTCCTGACCACCCGCTGGCCCGATGCCGAGACCGTCGAGGACACCTCGCAGGGGCCCCGACTCGAGAAGGTCCGCGCCCTCGTCGAACACTGGACGACGGAGTACGACTGGCGCCGGACCGAAGCACTGCTGAACGGCTGGGGCCAGCACACGACCCACATCGACGGGCTCGAGGTCCACTTCCTGCACGTCCGGTCCGCCGTCCCCGGCGCCCGCCCGCTCCTGCTCACCCACGGCTGGCCCGGTTCCGTCCTGGAGTTCCGCCACGCGATCGGTCCGCTCACCGACCCGGTGGCGCACGGCGGCGACGCGGCGGACGCGTTCCACGTCGTGATCCCGAGCCTGCCCGGGTTCGGCTTCTCCGGGAAGCCGACGACGACCGGGTGGAACACCGCCCGGACCGCGAGGGCCTGGTCGGTGCTGATGTCCCGGCTCGGGTACACGGACTGGTTCGCCCAGGGCGGCGACCTCGGCGCCACCGTCACCGCGGAGCTCGCGGCACTGCAGGCCGCCGGGGACATCGGACTCGCCGGGATCCACCTCAACATGGCGCTGTTCATGCCGACGGACGACGAAGCCCGGAACGCCTCCCCCGACGAGCGGGTCATGCTGCAGGAGAGCGGCCACTACTGGCGGGAGCTGTCGGCCTACTCGCAGCAGATGTCGACCCGCCCGCAGACAATCGGGTACTCGTTGGCGGACTCCCCCGTCGGGCTGGCGTCGTGGATCTACGCGATGTTCCAGGACGTCGGCGGCTCCCACGACGAACACGGCGATGCCGAACGGCTCTTCCCGCTCGACGAGATCATCGACGACGTCATGCTGTACTGGCTGCCGAACACCGCTGCGTCCTCGGCGCGCATCTACTGGGAGGCGACGCGGACCGGCTGGGCCACCCCGGGCACCGTCGAGGAACCACTGACCCTGCCCGTCGGACTGAGCATCATGCCCGGCGAGTACGTCCGCCGGTCGCGCCGCTGGGCAGCGCGCCGGTACACCGACCTGGTGTTCTTCAACGAGGTCACGCGCGGCGGGCACTTCGCGATGCTCGAACAGCCGGAGCTGCTCGTCGACGACGTCCGTGCGACGTTCCGGAACCTGCGCTGATACCTTGTGGTCAGCGAGTAGGTACCGCTACTCTCCGATAGTGCGAATATCTGAACTTGCCCGAGCGGCGTCCACGCCGGTCACCGCCGTCAAGTACTACCAACGCGAAGGCCTGCTGCCTCCCGGCGAGAAGTCGGCGCCGAACCAGACCGCCTACGACGACCGGCACGTCGAACGGGTCCGGCTCGTCCGGGCACTCCTGGATACCGGCGGACTCTCGGTCGCCGTGACGAAGCAGGTCCTGGCCGTGCTCGATGCCGAGACCGCACCGCTGGCCGAGGTCTTCGCCGTCGCCCAGTACGCGATGACCACCCCGCGCTCCCCCGAGCCCGAGGCGACCCCGGAGGCCCGTACCCGGATCGAGGAACGGGTGTCGGCCGCCGGCTGGTGCGCGACGTCGGACAACCCGGGACTCGAGACCGCGGCCCGGGCGCTCGACGGGCTGCGCACCATCGGGTTCGACGCTCCGGACGACTACCTCGACGCCTACGTGTCGGCAGCGGCGAGCGCGGCACGTGCCGACGTCGCCGCGCTGCAGGACCGCGACGGCCGGACCGCGATGGCGGAGCTGATGGTGATCGGGACCGTCCTCGGCGATCCGCTCTTCGCAGGACTCCGGCGCCTGGCGCAGCAGGACGCCACCCACGACCTGTTCCCCGTCGCCGACACGGACGAGGCCGGCGCATGACCGCTCCGCTGCACGTCGTCCTGGGCGGCAACGGTGTCGTCGGGCGCGAGACGCTCCGAGCCCTCCGCGAGCAGGACGTCACCGCCGTGTCCGTCGGCCGGCGCCCGTCGACACCAGCAACGGCAGGCAACAACGAGAGCGAGAGCGCCAACGCCACCCCCGAACACCTCATCGCCGACCTGCTCGACCCCACCGCCGTCCGCCGCGCACTGCACGGTGCCGACGTCGCGTACCTCGTCGCCGGACTGCCGTACTCGTCGAGGGTCTGGACGGACCAGTGGCCGCGGATCGTCGACAACACCGTTGAGGCAGCCCTGGCCGAGGGCACCCACCTGGTGTACCTCGACAACGTCTACGCCTACGGCCGCGTGTCCGGGCCGATGACCGAGGCGACCCCGATCAACCCCTCCGGCCGGAAGGGTGCGGTGCGCGCGGCCGCCCTCGAACAGCTGCGAACCGCGGCCGACCGCGGACTGGCCGTCACCATCGGGCGGAGCGCCGACTTCACCGGCCCCGGGGCGACGACGAGCGTGTTCAACGGGTTCGTCGTCGACCGGATCGCCGCCGGCAAGCGCCCGACCTGGCTGCTCGACGCAGACCAGCCGCACTCCCTCACCGCCACGACCGACATCGGCGACGCGCTCGTGGTCCTCGGCACCGACGGCCGTGCGACGGGCCGGACCTGGCACCTGCCGACCGCCCCGGCGCTGACGGGGCGGCAGTACGTCGAGCTCGCCGGGGTACCCGCCGCTCGCACGGCCGTGATGTCGTCGGCCACGCTGCGCTTCGGTGCGCTGTTCAACACGTCCGCCCGCGAGACGCTCGAGCTGCGGTACCAGTACACCGACCCCTACGTCTTCGACTCGTCGGCGTTCGAGCAGACCTTCGGCGTGCACCCGACCCCCACCGCCGACGTCGTGGCCGCCGCCCTGCTGCACGCCCGGAGCGTGACCCGGTGATCGCCGCCGTCCGCCGAGCGGTCGCGTGGCACCCGGCACTCATGGCCGTGGCCGGCCTGATGGTCGTGTCCACCGCGGTCTGCCTCGTCGGACTCGTCGTGGATCCCCGGACCATCCTCGGAGCACCGGCGTGGATGAAGCCCCTGAAGTTCTCGCTGTCGATCCTGCTCTACGCCGTCACGTGGGCGTGGCTCATCGCCCACCTGCCGAAGTGGCAGACGCTGGCTCGCCGACTCGGCACCGTGGTCGCCGTGGCCCTGGTGGTGGAACAGGTGCTCATCGTGTGGGCCGCCGCCACCGGCACGACGAGTCACTTCAACGTGTCGAACAGCGTGCACGTGGTGGTGTGGGCGGTGATGGCGGTGGCGATCACGACGCTCTACCTCTGCACCTTCGTCACCTCGATCGCGCTGTTCTTCCTGCGCCTGCCCACCCCGGCACTGACGGTTGCCGTCCGCGCCGGTGCCGTCATCGCGCTCCTCGGCATCGGGGTCGCGTTCCTGATGACCGGCCCGACCCCCACCCAGCTCACCGCTCCGGACGGGATCGTCGGCGCCCACACGGTGGGGATCGCGGACGGCGGACCCGGGGTGCCGCTGCTCGGGTGGAGCACCGTCGGCGGTGACTACCGGGTCGCCCACTTCGTCGGCATGCACGCCCTGCAGGTGCTCCCACTGGTGGCGCTCCTGGTCGCCGCCGCGGGTCGGCGCCTGCCGTGGCTGGCGCACCCGACCACGCAGGTGCGGATCGTGGTCGTCGTCGCGGTCGCGTGGGCGGCGGGCACCGTGCTCCTCACCGTGCAGGCCGCGGTCGGACAGTCGGTGGTCCACCCCGCCGGCGCGGTGGGCGCGGTGGCGTGGTCACTCGTCGTGCTCGCCGCAACTGCGAGCGCGGCCGTGCTGCTCCGTGCCCGCCTGCTCCGTGCCCGCACCGCTCCGGCGGCGCGACTGCACTGACGGATCAGCGGACCCGGAGCCCTCGGGAGATCAGGTCGGCGGCAGCACGGGCTTCCGTCGCCCACCCGGGGCGATCGATCCCGGCCCCGATGCCGTGCAGCAGCATGAGCACCGTCCCGGGGGCGACGTCGGACCGGATGGTCCCGTCGGCGGCAGCGCGTGCCATCAGCTCGGCGAGCGTCCGCTCCAGGTCTCCCCCGCCCTCGGCCTGCGTGGTGGCGTCGACCACGGCGGCGAGGGTGCGGGCGAGCGCCGCGTGGTCGACCACGTACTCCACGAACCCGTGCAGGAAGTCGTCGAGGCTCTCGGCCGCGGGTCGCGTCGAGTCACGAGCACGGCGGCAGAGGACGTCGACCTCGCCCCGGTAGACCGCAGCCGCCAGCGCTTCGCGTGTCGGGAAGTGTCGGTAGAGGGTGCCGACGCCGACTCCCGCGCGTCCGGCGAAGTCGTCGAATCGCAGCTGCTCGTCACGCTCGAACGCCGTCCGGGCAGCGGCCACGATCGCGTCGCGGTTCCGACGGGCGTCGGCGCGCATCGGCTTCTCGGCAGGCAGGGGTTCCTCGACCGACATGGAGCCTCCTTGACAAGTGGAAACAATCTCCATATCTTCAAAGTGGAGATCGTCTCCAGACTAGCGGACAGGTGCCTGATGCGGATCCTCATGCTCGGCCGGGGCGTCATCGCCACGATCTACGGCCAGACCTTCCAGCACTCCGGGCACCAGGTCGACCACCTGGTGCGGCCGGGGCGTGCTGCCGAGTACGGCGACAGCGTGCAGACCGACGTCATCGACGGTCGCCGCGGACCCCTGGGTCGGCGCACCCGATCGACGTCGCCGACGCGACTGGTCGAGTCGATCGACCCGGACGACGCCTACGACCTCGTCGTCCTCAGCGTCGGCCACCACCGACTGCAGGAGGCCGTGGCCACCCTGTCGCCCCGCATCGGCGACGCCACGGTGCTGGTCCTCGGCAACGTGTGGGACGAACCCCTCGCCGCGGTCGCACCGCTCGCCGCGGACCGGGTGCTGTTCGGGTTCCCGGGCGCCGGCGGCGGGTTCGACGCCGACGGGGTCCTGCACGGCGCCGTCCTCCGTTCGGTCCGGCTCGGGACGACCGGCACGGCTCCGGACCGGCGGGAGCTGGTGCGGTCGGTGTTCCAGCGGGCGGGGTTCACCGTGCAGGACGAGGACGACATCCGCGGCTGGCTGTGGCTGCACTTCGTGCTCGACGCCGGCATGTTCGCACAGGCCCTGCAGAGCGGTGGCCTGGCGACGATGGTCGGGGACCGGCACGCGCTCCGCGAGGCGTTCCTGACCGGCCGCGAGCTCCGCCCGGTCCTGGAGGCACGGGGCGTCGACCTCTCCCGACACCGCTCCACGACCCTGCCCGTCCGGCTGCCGGGGACGACGGCAACGCTCGTCGCCGCGGCCACGGCGCTCGTCCCGATCGCGCGGGCGAGCCTCGCCGCGCACGACGACCCGACCGCCGCCGAACCCCTCGCGGTCCTCGAGGACGTCCGGCGCACCGCCGCCGCCCTGGGCATCCCGACCCCGCGCCTCGACCGGACGGCGCGACGCGTCTGACGACGGGTGCGGGCGGTGGACGCGACCACCCACGGCCTGGAGGCACGGTGCCAGCTGGCACCGTGCCTCCAGTCCGTCACGGCGAGCGTTCCGGACCCGCCCGTTACGCTGTCCCCGTGTCAGAGCCGCGCCGCAGTCCGGGGAACCAAGCTTCACTGCGTGAAGCCAACCGGGGCCGGGTCGTCAGCGCGGTGAAGCGGCACGGCGGGCTGACGCAGGTCGAGCTCGCCGGGGTGACCGGACTCTCCCCCGCGACCGTCTCGAACATCGTCAAGGAACTCGTCGCGACGGGCGCCCTGCACGCGACGCCGAGCACCTCGAGCGGACGTCGGGCGCTCCGCGTGACCCTGCCGCACGGCCTCGGGCTGGTCGCCGGGGTGCACGTCTCGCCGCGGCACCTGCGGCTGGCGCTGTCGGACCTGAACGGCGCCGTCCTGGCCGAGCGGCACATGCCCCTGGCACGGGACCACCGGGCGGACGCCGAGCTCGACAAGACCGCGCTGCTCGTGCTGGACATGGTGGAGTCGATCGAGTCGTCGATGGACGAGGTGCTCGCAGTCGGCCTCGCCGTGGCCGCCCCGATCGACGCCCGCACCGGGATGACGGCGCGCGGCGGGATCCTGCGGGGTTGGGACGGCGTCGCGCTCGGCCAGTCGCTCGCCCGGCGGATGGACAAGCCCGTGCAGGTCGACAACTCCGCCAACCTCGCCGCCCTGGCCGAACACCGGAGCGGAGCGGCACGCGGCCGCGACACCGTGGTGACGCTCGACGTCGGCAACGGCATCGGCGCCGGACTCGTGCTGGGCGGGCACCTGTTCCGTGGGCACCACGGCATCGCCGGCGAGTTCGGGCACACCCCCGTCCTGCCGAACGGGCCCCTGTGCCGGTGCGGCAACCGCGGGTGCCTCGAGGCGATCGCCGGCGCACCCGCCGTGCTCGAGGGCGTCCGCGACGAGGTCGGCACCCTCAAGCTGGCGGACCTGATCCTGCGCGCGATGGGCGGCGACCAGGTCTGCATGCGCGCCGTGGCCGACGCCGGGCGGGCGATCGGTTCGGCGGCGGTGGGGCTCTGCAACGTCCTCGACCCGGAGCGGGTGGTGGTCACCGGCGAGTTCGCACGAGCCGGGGAACTCCTGCTCGGCCCGATGCGGCAGGCCCTCGAGTCGTCGTTGATCGTCGACGTGGACGGCACGCCGGACGTGGTGCAGGGGCAGCTCGGCGAGAAGGCCTCGGTGACCGGGGCGCTGGCCCTGGCGATCGAAGCGGTGGACGTGACGCGCGCGCGCTGAGCGGAGACGGTCGCTGCCGACCCGCACGCGCCCGCCGACGTGGCCGCCCCGCCGCTGGCCTGGCCGCCCCGCGCCCTCCGGATAACGTTTTCGTCACGGCGCGCGGTCCTTGCGTTCAACTCTTGCAGCCAAGAACGCTCGCTGTCACACTCAGGGCACCGCCGATGGGGGCGGTCCACTGTTGGAGGACGTTTCAATGAAGAAATCCACCACACGAGCGATGCTGGGCGTCAGCGCCCTGCTGCTCGCGATCACCACCCTGGCGGGCTGTTCCAACGGCGCGGACGCCGGGACCGGTTCCGGCGGAGGCGGCGGCGACGCGTCGAAGGCCAAGATCGGCCTGCTCCTGCCCGACTCCGTCACCGCCCGCTACGCCAGCGCCGACCGTCCGCTCTTCACCGCCGAGGTGAAGAAGCAGTGCAGCGGCTGCTCGGTCATCTACGCGAACGCCGACGGCGACGCGTCGAAGCAGCTGCAGCAGGCCCAGTCGATGCTCACGCAGGGCGTCAAGGTCCTGGTCCTCGACCCGTTCGACGGCGAGGCCGCAGCGTCCATCGTCCAGCAGGCGAAGGCGAAGAAGGTGCCGGTGATCTCCTACGACCGGCTCATCAACAGCCCCGACCTGAGCTACTACATCTCGTTCGACAACGAGAAGGTCGGTGAGCTGCAGGGCCAGGCACTCGTCGACGCCCTCAAGGCGAAGAAGGTCCCGGAGGGCTCGGGCATCATCATGGTGAACGGCTCCCCCACCGACAACAACGCCTCGCAGTTCAAGAAGGGCGCCCACTCGGTCATCGACGACAGCGGCTACAAGGTGCTCGCCGAGTACGACACCCCCGGGTGGGACCCCGCCAAGGCGCAGGACTGGGCAGCCGGCCAGATCAGCAAGCTCGGCAAGGACAAGATCACCGGCGTCTACGCGGCGAACGACGACACCGGCGGCGGCGTCATCGCGGCCCTGAAGTCGGCCGGCGTCACCGAGCTCCCGCCCGTCACCGGGCAGGACGCCTCGCTCGCGGGCATCCAGCGGATCCTCGCCGGTGAGCAGTACATGACCGTCTACAAGGCCTTCAAGCCCGAGGCCTCGAAGGCCGCCGACCTGGCGATCCAGTTCGCCAAGGGTGAGACCCCGAAGGGCGACACCACCGTCGACACCGCCGGCGGCGCCAGCGTCCAGTCGACGCTGCTCGACCCGGTCGCCGTCACCACGGACAACGTCCAGTCGACGGTCGTCAAGGACGGCCTGTACGAGGTGTCGAAGATCTGCACCGCGCAGTACAAGTCGGCCTGCGACAGCGCCGGCATCAAGTAGGTCCGACCCCCTCTGCCCGCCCGGTCCGACTGCGGACCGGGCGGGCCTCACCGATCGAGGACGACACCCGTGAGCACGACACCCGTGAGCAACGCGTCACCAGCAGCACACCCCTCCGCCGACCCGGTGATGTCCCTGCGCGGGATCACCAAGCGGTTCGGCGCCGTCCAGGCCCTCAGCGACATCGACTTCGACGTCTACCCGGGCGAGGTGGTCGCCATCGTCGGCGACAACGGTGCCGGCAAGTCGACGTTCGTGAAGATCCTCGCCGGGGTCTACACACCGGACGGCGGCACGATCACCTTCGGCGGCGACGAGGTCAGCGTCCCGAACCCCGCCGCGGCCCAGACCCTCGGCATCGCCACGGTGTTCCAGGACCTCGCCCTCGCCGACAACCTCGACGTGGTCTCGAACCTGTTCCTCGGGCGCGAGATCGCCCACCCGTTCCTCGACGAAGAGGAGATGGAGCGCCGATCGTGGGAGCTCCTCCAGCAGCTCGCCGCGCGGATCCCGTCGGTGCGGATCCCGATCGCGTCGCTGTCCGGTGGCCAGCGGCAGACCGTGGCGATCGCCCGCTCGCTGATCGGCGACCCGCAGGTGGTCGTCCTCGACGAGCCCACCGCCGCACTCGGTGTCGCACAGACCGCCGAGGTCCTCAACCTCGTCGAACGCCTGCGTGAGCGCGGGCTCGGCGTCGTCCTCATCAGCCACAACCTCGCGGACGTGCAGGCCGTCGCCGACCGGGTCGCGGTCCTGCGGCTGGGGCGGAACAACGGCACGTTCCGCATCGACGACGTCTCCTACGAGGAGATCATCGCGGCCATCACCGGCGCCACCGACAACGCCGTCACCCGTCGCGCCGCCGCCCGCACCGAGCAGGAGACCAGCGCATGAGCAAGACCGACGAGACCCTCACCGCAGCGACCCCGACCCCCTCGGCGGCGGACCTGCAGGACGAGCGGCTCCTGCGCGACCAGGGGATCGGCGGCGCCGCGAAGGCGTTCGTCCGACGGGTCCGCGGCGGTGACATCGGCTCGCTGCCGGTGGTCGTCGGGCTCATCGTCATCTGGGCGGTGTTCCAGGCGCTCTCCCCCGACTTCCTGTCCCCGGGGAACCTGGTCAACCTCGCCCTGCAGTGCGCCGCGGTCGGAACCATCGCGATCGGCATCGTCCTCGTGCTGCTGCTCGGCGAGATCGACCTGTCCGTCGGCAGCGTCAGCGGGCTCTCCGCCGCGATCCTCGGCCAGGGCCTCACCACGCTCGGCTGGCCGCTGTGGCTCGTGCTCACCGTCGCCCTGGCCGTCGGTGCCGCCGCCGGTCTGCTCTACGGCCTGCTGTTCACCCGCTTCGGGGTGCCGAGCTTCGTCATCACGCTCGCCGGTCTGCTCGGTTTCCTCGGGCTGCAGCTGCTCATCCTCGGCCCGAACGGCTCGATCAACCTGCCGTACGACTCCCCGATCGTGCAGTTCGCCTCGGCCTCGTACCTGCCGCCGTGGCTCGCCTACCTGCTCGCCGTCCTGGCCGCCGGAGGACTCTTCTTCACCGAGATCCGACGCGCTGCCCGCCGCCGCCGTGCCGGGCTGTCGACCGGGGCGATGTCGCTGACCATCGTGAAGGCCGTCGCCCTGTTCCTCGGCCTCGCGCTGATGGTCTGGTACCTGTCGCGCGACTTCGGCACCGGCACCTCGTTCGTGTTCTTCATCGTGCTGGTCGTGCTGATGAACTTCGTGCTGAAGCGCACCCGCTGGGGGCGCTCGGTCTTCGCGGTCGGCGGCAACGTCGAGGCCGCACGGCGCTCCGGCATCCGGGTGAACCGCATCTACATCTCGGTGTTCATGCTGACCTCGCTCTTCGCCACCGTCGGCGGCATCCTCGCCGCCGCCCGCCTGAACTCGGCGAGCCTGTCCTCCGGCGCCGGTGACACGAACCTCAATGCGATCGCCGCAGCCGTCATCGGCGGGACCAGCCTGTTCGGTGGCCGTGGCAGCGCCTGGTCGGCACTGCTCGGCATCATCGTGATCCAGTCGATCTCGAACGGGCTCACCCTGCTGAGCCTCGACTCGTCGATCCGCTACATGATCACCGGCGCGGTCCTGCTGCTGGCCGTCATCATCGACTCGCTCTCGCGGCGCAGTCGCGCCAGTCACGGCGCGGCCTGAGCGGGGCCCCGGACCCCGCCACGCGGACGGACGGGAGGCACGGTGCCAGCTGGCACCGTGCCTCCCGTCCGTCTCGGCGCGCGTCTCGGATCCGGAAGACGCCGTCGTGTGCCCCCGACGCCGCCCCGTGCGCGAGACGCCTCCGAAAACGGAGGCGTCTCGGCGACTGGGCGGCGTCTCGGCGCGCTACTTGCTCTTCGAACCCGAGGTACCGGGCAGGCTGAGGATGTTGTCGGTGCCCTGCGGCACGACGATCAGCGAGCCGTTGTCGCCGGCGCTCTTGAGCGCCTCGATCTCGCGCTGCTTGAGCGCGGCGTCGGAGAGCGGGTGCTCGTTGAGGACCTCGTTGGCGTCGGCCTGACCCTGCGCCTCGGCGACCTGCTGCTGCGCCTGCACCTTCTTGGCATCCAGGAGCGCGCGCTCCTTCGTGACCTGGATCTGCGCCTGCTGCGCCGTGGCGTAGGCGTCGATGACCGACTTCGGCGGCGTGATCTCCTGCAGGGCGAAGTTGTCGACGTGCACGCCCGAGCCCTTCCAGCGCGTCTCGAGCGCCTGGATCATCGCCTTCTCGACGGTGCCGCGCTTGGTGATGAGCTCGATGGTGGTGAAGTCGTTCGGCACCTGACGGACGACGCTGCGCACCGAGTTGCCGATGAACTGCGTCTTGAAGTTCTCCTCGGTCTTGTACGACCGGTAGATGTCGGTGACCGACTTCGCGTCGATGCTGTACTGCAGGTTCAGGCTGACGTTCGACGAGACGCCGTCCTGGTCCTGCACCGTGACGTACGGGCCGGAGCGGACGTTGCCGTTGTTGTCCGAGTCGGAGCCGTTCACCGCGTTGATGTAGGTGACGGTCTGGTTCCGGATGTTGAACGTGTGGAGCGTGGCCCACGGTGCCTTGAAGTGGAACCCGGAGTCCGTGGTCTGCCCGACGATGTTGCCGGAGATGTCCACCTGGACCTTCGACTCGCCCGTGTCCTGCGCGTACAGGGTGCTGCCGAGCGTGAGCCCGACGAACAGGACGCCCGCGGCTGCTGCTGTCCACGTCGCGATGAGGTTCGGGCGGCGAGTCGGGACGGCGGGACGTGCCTCGCGACCGGGCGTGGCCGGTCGTGCGGGGGTGGAGTAGGTGCGTGTTCGGAAGAAGAGCGCGACGAGCGCGATGACGAGGAAGACGATGGCGGCGACGAACATGACGATCACTCCTGGATGCTTGTCCGTGCAGTCTGCCGTACCCGGAGGGGTGCGGGTGACGTGGGGGTGCGTGGTGGCGGGCGCGCGTGGCGTCCGTGTCGCCCCGGTCGCCTGGCGCCGGTTCCGTCTGGTGCAAGGTTGCACACGTGGTGCGAGCCTGGATGCCTCGCACCACGTGTACAACCTCGCACCGCGCGGACGCGCTCGGGGTCGGGGCCGCGTGGGCTAGGCCGGTCCGACGATCTCCTCGATGCGCTCGAGTCCGCTGCGGCAGCGTCCGAGGTACTCGTCGTACAGGTCCGGTCGCCGGTCACGCGCCCACCGTGTGACGTCGAGCAGGTGCAGCGCAGTCATCGACGCGAGCCGCCGGTGGTCGTCGTCCGACGTGAGTCCGGCAGCCGTCATGAACTCGTCGTGGTCCGCGCGGGTGACGGACCCGTCGATGAACGTCCACGTGAACACCCGGCGGGCATCCGTCCACGGTGCCGGCCCGGTCTCCGCGGCGCCCCAGTCGATGAGCACCGGCCGCTGGCCCGGACCGCGGGAGATCAGGTTGCGAGGTGCGAGATCGCCGTGGGCCAGCCCGAACTCGAACTGCGCCTCCGACAGCGGAGCGAGACGATCACGCAACCGGTCCGGCGACGCGTAGGCACCGTCACGGAGCAGCGGATCGTCGTCGCCGAGCGCATCGAGGTTGTAGTCGAGGTGCGCCGTCCAGGCGAGCCGGAGGTCGTCGCCGAACCTCGTGAACAACGACCGAGGCGCATCGACGAGCGGGATCATGGCGACGGCTCGCGCGGAGCGACCGAGCCACCGCCACGGGCGGTCGATCGGTCGTGGGTCAGGTGCGACGTACGCCGACACCGAGAAGTGGACACCGCCCTCCGACCCGTGGGCGAGCGGTTCGGGGACCGGGATGCCGACCCGGCTCGCACTCCGTGCTGCCCACGACTCGACGGGGTACTCGTCCTGTCGAAGCGGGTCAACCGGGAAACGCAGTACGACCGGAGCAGCACCCGCACGGTCCACCCGGTAGGTGTGGTTCACCGCCCCGCCGTGCAGCCGTTCGATCCGGTCGACCGATCCGCCGACGGAGCGCAGGACGACTCGGAACCACTCCTGCTCGACCACCTCGTCCGACATGGGACCAGCATGGCCGCTCCGATCAACCGTCGCGCGGAACGCTGTTCGCAGCGCGGGATGCGGCAGCGACCGACACGATGCCCCAGATCGCCGCGTCGACGATGAGCAGGAGCACGGCACAGCCGATCGCCGCCCACCAACCCGGACTGCCCATCACGACCTCCCCGCACCACGCTGACGGGCGCGAGGAGAACGACCAGCACCACCAGGTTGACGACGCGGTTGCCCCAACCGGTCGTCGGGAGCGCATGATGACGTGTGCGAATCCTGACGATCAGTGCGACGACGATGCGTGTCTCCGCACAGCAAGAAGCTGTGTGGCCGCAGCTGGCTGATGCGGCGCTCCGCGATGCGCGCGCAGGTCGGACGCCCGCACCGATGGTCTGGTTCAGGACCGACCTCGGAGTGTCCGGCGTGATCCCGATCTCCCCTGCCGACCCGGTCCGCTTCGACGAGGTCGACATGGAACCGGAACGGTTCCTCGGCACGGTGATCGCGCTCGGGCCGGGAGCGCAGCCGAGCGACTGACCCGGCTCAGGAGACGGGCGCACCTGCCCGATCGAGCTCGGCCAGGACTCGGCGGCTTCGACGTACGCCGATCACCGTCGCGACCGTGACGAACACCACGACGACGGCGATGAACACCAGGAACGCCCAATCCGAACCGAACGTCGGGGCTGTGGCGCCGCCGAGTCCCAACAGGCTCAGCCCGGTGCCGATCAGGGCCGGGGCCGAGGTCCGGGTGGAGCGTCGCTGCCACGCGAGCATCGCCCGCACCAGCGGCACGGCCTCGGGCGGCACCGGTGCCCGTCCGCTGACCTGTCGGGTCACGGACTTGCGGTCCGCCGGCGTGAGCGCGCCGAGCGGCTGTTGCGGCGTCTCGACGAGGTACGGCAGCAGCCTGCGGTGGCGTCGAGCACGGACCCATGCGGTCACGTTCACGACCGCTCCGGCCAGGGCGAACAGGAACCAGATCACCGAGTCGGTGCGGAGCACGGAGGGAACGCTGATGAACGCCCACAGGATCGACATGCCGGCGAACCCCGCCTGCTGCGACATGACGACCACCGTCGGCCCGTGCTCGACCAGGTACTCGGCACGACGCGTCGCCTCGGCGAGGTCGCTCGGGTTCACCACCCGGGCACCTCGACCCGCACCGAACTGATCCGACCGGCGCGCGTCGTCGCCGTCACGGCCGGGTCGTAGCTGTCGGCGGTCGCCAGGTAGAGGGTGCGACCGTCCTCGCCACCGAGCGCACAGTCGATCGCGCAGTCCCCGGGTGCGTCGATGCGGTCCGTCACCTCGCCACCCTCGACGACCCGCAGGAACTCCCCCGTGTCGACCGAGCAGACCCAGATCGCGCCGTCACGGTCGACGGTGCTGCCGTCCGGGGTCACGCCGCCGGGCAGGGCTGCCCACTCGCGCCGCCCGGTCAGCGAACCGTCGTCCTCGATGTCGAAGGCGGTGAGCCGGCCGCCCCACGTCTCGCTGACCACCAGGGTCCGGGTGCCGGGCAGGATGTTGGCGCTGTTCGGGAACACCAGGCCCTCGGCGGCGAGGCGGACGGAGCCGTCGGTGCCGATCACGTAGAGCGGGCCGGGGCGCAGTTCCTCGCCCGCGTACAGGTCGTAGCCGAAGGCACCGATGTAGGTCCGCCCGGTCTGGGCGTCGACGACCAGGTCGTTCACGAGCGACGACTCGATCGTGGTCAGGTCGGCGAACACCGAGGTGCTGCCGTCCGGGTCGACGGCGACGACCGTGCGGGACTCCATCGAGCTGATGATGAGCCGCCCGTCGGCGAGCCACCCGAGCCCCGACGACTGCCCGTCGACGGTGGCCTCGAGCCGGGGGCCGTCGGTCGAGGACGGGTCGACCGAGAAGACCTGGCCCGTGTGCATGTCCGAGTACCAGAGCCGTCCGTCGTGCCAGCGGTTGCCCTCCGGGAAGCGGATGCCGGAGATGACGATGTCGGTCGCTGAGTCCAGGGTGATGTGCACGGATCCAGCCTGCCAGCGGGACCGGGAAGCTGCCCGGACGGATGCCGTGACGGCGGCCTAGGGTCGTCCCATGCCGGGTCGTCACCTCATCCACCACCTGGGCGTCTTCGCCAGCGACTTCGCCGCGAGCGACGCGTTCTACACCGCCGCCCTCGCGCCCCTCGGCATCGGAGCGGGCTACCGCACCGACTCCGTCGCCGAGTTCTGGCAGCACGGGGACGACACCCCGAGCGTCTCGCTCGAGACCGCCCGGACCCCCGAGGCGACGACCCGCGGACTCCACCTGGCGTTCGAGGCGGGATCGCGGAGCGAGGTCGACGCCTTCCACCGCGAAGCCGTCGCCGCCGGCGGGGTGTCACGGCACGAGCCGCGCTACTGGCCGGAGTACGGCGCGTACACCGCGTTCGTGTCCGACCCGGACGGCAACAACGTCGAAGCGCTGATCAAGGAGAGCGGCGACTGACCCGGCGGCTGCACGACGGTCATCGACAGCCGCAACGGACGACGCATCTGGCACGATCGACCCATGCCCCTCGACGGAACTCCCCTGCACCGGCTCGGCTTCCTGACGATCGGGTCGTTCGACCCCGCCCGACCGTCCGAGGGCCACGAGGACACCCTGCGCGTGATCGAGCGCGCCGAGACCCTGGGCTTCGACAGCGCCTGGCTGCGCCACCGGCACCTGCAGCACGGCATCTCCTCCCCCGTCGCGGTCATGGCGGCCGCCTCGCAGCGCACCTCGCGCATCGACCTCGGCACCGCGGTCACCCCGATCGGCGCGGAGAACCCGTTCCGCCTCGCGGAGGACCTCAGCACGGTCGACGTCCTGCTCGGCGGCCGCCTGAACCCCGGGTTCTCCGTCGGCACGCCGATGAACTTCGACCTGTACCGCGACGCGATCTACCCCGACACCCTGGAGCACGAGGACCTCGGCAACGACCGGCTCCTGCGCTTCCGTGACCTGGTGCGCGGTGACCCGGTGACGGCCACCGAGACCGTCGAACGCCGCGGCATCGAGGAGTTCGCGAGCACCGTCCAGCCGCACAGCGCCGGCCTGGCCGACCGGATCTGGTACGGCACGGGCAGCACGAAGTCGGCCGTGTGGGCGGGCAAGAACGGCTTCCACCTGCTCACCTCGAGCGTCACCCGCAGTGAGAACGGCACGGACTTCGCCACGAACCAGCGCGCCCAGATCGACGCCTACCTCGACGTCCACCCCGACCCCGCTGCCGCCCGCGTCTCGCAGGGCCTGGTCGTCATCCCGACCGACACCGCGACGGCCGAGCAAGCGGCCCGCTACCGCGCCTACGTCGACAGCCGCTCGGGTCGCGTCGGCGTGCCGCAGGGCCCCGCCGGGATGCTCTTCGCCGCCGACCTGGTGGGCACGTCGGCCGAGATCGCGGACCGGCTGCGTGCCGACGTCGGCTACCAGGCGGTCACCGAGGTCGCCTTCGCGCTCCCCTTCTCGTTCGAGCCCGACGACTACGCGCAGATCATCACCGACATCGCTGAGCGTCTCGGTCCGGAACTCGGTTGGGCGCCGGGAACCGACGGGTGGGACCCGCAGCACGGATGACGAGTCGGCCGATTGCACCGGTGGTGGTCAAGGCACCCGATGTCGGGCAAGATCGACGGGAGGGTCATCAGCACCCGTCGACTCTGGGGGGTCACATGCACGACCAGCGTCCCGAAGAACCGGTCCGACAGCACTCGACCGACTTCCTCCCCGGGGTCAGCGGCAACCCGGTCGCCCCGTTCCAGCGAGACCATCAACCGGGTAGCGCGCCGATCCGGAACGACTGGATCTTCTTCGTTCCCATCGGCGGTGTCGTCGTCCTCGGGGTCGTCGCGTACGTCATCTGGGGCTCGTGATGCGGCTCCGGGTGGGGTTCGCAGAGTCAGAGCCCGGCAGCACGCCGACGATCGAACACGATGAACGGCTCGTCCGGACCTTCCGGCACACCGCGAGCCGAATGTTGTTCTGGGGGTGTGTGCTGTGTGCGCTCGGCGGCGCCTCGATCGGCTGGTCGGTAGTCGGTCCGATCCGATTTACGGGGCTGGCTCTGGCGGGCTTCTTCGTCCTCGTGGGCTCGGGCTTCCTCGTCTTGCGGAGCCGCGTGATCCGGCGGGCTCGGCCTGCCGTGGCAGCCGCGCAGGGGCGCATCGACCGTTTCCGATCGTGGCAACGCTCGCAGCCAGGGTGGGTCCCCCTCGACGGCTTGCGCCGGTCTGGTCGTTGACGGCTTCGTCGACGCCGTCACCCGGTCGAGGGAACCGGTCAGTCCTGCTGGTCCGCCTCCACCGCGTCCCGCAGCCGGTCGAGCACGTCCGGCACCGCTGAGCGCACCCGGCTCCAGCTCGGGATGAACGGCTTGTCGTTCGGCCGCGCCGTGAAGGCGCCGCCGGCGTCGAGGATCGCCTTGGTGAAGAGCTCCACCGCGGCTTCCTCGGCGTGCTGGTCGAACGCGAGCCCGCTCATCTCGGCTTCGTGCCGGTAGACCTCGACGATGTCGAGTGCGTTCCGGTAGTACGTCGCCTTGAGCACCCGGAACGAGTCGGACGTGAGCGGGACGCCCATGGTCGCGAGCTTCCGGAGCAGCGACTGCACGATGTCATTGCCCATCCGGGCGAGGCCGCCGGTGCCGTCGGCTTCGGCGAGGGGCTGGTGCTTGTGGTCGTACGCGTCGGCGATCTCCACCTGGCACACCTGCCGGGTCGCGTAGTCGCGGTAGACCTCGGAGAGCATGCCGATCTCGAGTCCCCAGTCGCCGGGGATCTTCAGCCCGTTCAGCACGTGGGCGCGCATCGCGAACTCGCCGGACAGCGGGTACCGGAAGCTGCTGAGGTACTCCAGGTACTCGGACTCCCCGTAGACCTGGCGGAGCGAGCGGAGCAGGGGCCCGACGAGCAGCCGTGCGGCGCGGCCGTTGATCCGGCCGTCGGCGACGCGGGCGTAGTAGCCCTTCGAGAACTCGTAGTCGAACGCGGGGTTCGCGACCGGGTAGAACAGCCGCGCGAGCATGCCCCGCTCGTAGGTGGTGATGTCGCAGTCGTGCAGGGCGATGCAGTCCGCCCGCTCCGACGCTAGGGCGTACCCGGTGCAGTACCAGACGTTCCGGCCCTTGCCGGGCTCCCCCGGCGCCAGGCCCGCACGCTCCAGTTCGGCGTCGAGTTCGCGCAGCCGCGGCCCGTCGTTCCACAGGATCCGGTGCCGCTGCGGCAGCCGCGAGAAGAACTCGCGGGCGTGCTCGAACTGCGAGCGGTCGGCGCGGTCGAGCCCGATCACGATCTCGCTGAGCCAGTCGGCCTCGGCCAGCTCGTCGACGATCCGCGACAGTGCCGGACGCTCGAGCTCGGAGTACAGCGCCGGCAGGATCAGGCTCATCGGGCGCTTCTCGGCGAAGCCCCGCAGGTCCTCTTCGAGACTCGCGGTGCTGCGGCGACCGAGGTCGTGGAACGTCGTGATGACGCCGTTCTGGTGGAAGTCGCTCATCGGTGGCTCCTGACGGACGGGGTGGTGAACCGGGTGAGGCCCTCGGTCCAGCCCTGCGGGCCGGGGGCGGTCGTGCGGTGGACGCGCTCGGGGCGGTCGTCGGCGAGTGGTCCGGGTGCCGGGCCGTGTCCGCGGACCACGACGGCGAAGTCGACGGCGTCGAGCAGCGCGGTGTCGTTCGGGCCGTCGCCGAGTCCGATCGTGCGCGGGACGGTGCCCGTCCGACGCTCGTGGTCGGCGATCAGCGTCCGGACGGCCGCGCCCTTGTCGCGGCCGGCCGGCAGCACGTGCCAGAACCGGCCGCCGCGCACCAGGTCGAGGCCGACCGCGGCGAGCGCCGCGCGGAATGCGTCCGCCCGGTCGTCGTCCTCAGCGTGCCAGAGCAGCACCTCGGACGCCTCGCGCTGCTGTGCTCGTCCGGCCGCTTCGAGGTCGAGGCCGGTCCACGCGGCGACGACCGCGTCGGTCACGCCGCCGAAGGTCTCGAACCGCAGATGCAGTGACTGTCGGACACGGTCGAGTGCTGCGTGCAGCCGCTCGAGCTCACCGTCGACCGGTCCGACCAGCACGTCGTCCACCGGTCCGACGACGACCGCGCCGTTCTCCGCCACGAACGCGTGTCCGTCGAGCCCGGTGCGTGCCTGCAGCGCCGTGATCTCGGCACGCGTCTTGCTGCTGCAGAACACCACGGGGACGTCGTCCACCCGCAGCTGTTCCAGCATCGGCAGGGCCGCGTCGAACGAGTAGTCGTGGTGGTCGAGGAACGTCCCGTCGAGGTCCGTGACGATCATCAGGTCGGGTGTTGGCATCGTGCTCCGCTGGCGGCTGGCTGGGCTGCGGGCGACGATGCCCCGGACCACCCTGCCACGCGCATGCGTCGGTTGGGTGAACAAGCCGGCGTCGGCCGCGCGACGCGACCAGCGGACGGACTGGAGGCGCGGTGCCAGCTGGCACCGCGCCTCCAGTCCGTCACGGTGTGTCAGTGCGCGCGCAGGATGCCGAGGAACTCGTCGGCCCACTGGAGGTTGCGGGCGAGCTTCGCCCGGCGCTCCTCGGTGTCCACGACGTACGCGTCGAGCTGCGCCTGCAGCCGGTCCCGCTCGGTGCCGTCCGCCACCTGGAGCCCGTCGAGGATGCCGAGGAGCTCGGCCATCTGCTCGAGGGAGTAGCCGAGGGGCTTCATCCGGCGGATCACGAGCAGGCGTTGCAGGTCGTCGTCGGAGTACAGCCGGAAGCCACCCTCGGTCCGGCCGGTGGGGTGGAGCAGCCCGACGTCGTCGTAGTGCCGCACGGTCCGGATGGAGAGCCCGGTCCGGTCGGCGAGTTCACCGATCCGCATCGTCGATGCTCCTGCCGCGTCCGTCACTGCTGACCCCTTCCGCCCGGTTGCCCGGTCCCGACCGATCGTACCGATGCTTGCGCAGCAACCCTTCCGTTGCGTTAGAGTCGGACACGACCAACTCTTCCGTTGCGGAAGGTTCAGGTCCCTGGCCGCACTCGGACAGTGCGCGCGACGAAGCGCCCCACGACATTCCCCCCGCGGACGCCGAGCGTCCGCATCCCTCACCGAAGGAGAACCGTGACGACCGTCACGCCCGCACCGGCTCCGGTGCACGCAAGCCCCACCGTCCTGTCCGCCCTGCGGAACCCGAAGGTCCTGCTCCGCGAGGTCCTCGCCGGCCTCGTCGTGGCCCTCGCGCTGATCCCGGAAGCGATCTCGTTCTCGATCATCGCGGGCGTCGATCCCCGCGTCGGGCTGTTCTCGGCGTTCGTGATGGCCGTGGTCATCTCGTTCGTCGGCGGACGTGCCGCGATGATCACCGGCGCCACCGGAGCCATCGCGCTCGTCGTCGCCCCCGTGGTCAAGGAGCACGGCTTGGACTACCTGATCGCCACCGTCCTGCTCGGCGGCGTGTTCCAGCTCGTCCTCGGCGGGCTCGGCGCGGCCAAGCTGATGCGCTTCGTGCCGAGGTCGGTGATGGTCGGGTTCGTCAACGCCCTCGCGATCCTGATCTTCACCGCGCAGCTGCCGAACATCATCGGCGTCGACTGGCTCGTCTGGCCCATCGGGGCCGTCGGCATCGCGATCATCGTGCTCCTGCCCCGTGTCACCAAGGCCATCCCGGCACCGCTCGTGGCGATCGTCGTCCTGACGCTCGTCACCGTGCTGGCGTCCATCGCCATCCCCACCGTGGGCGACGAGGGCAAACTCCCGGACAGCCTGCCGACCCTGTTCATCCCGAACGTCCCGCTGAACCTCGAGACGCTCACGATCATCGCCCCCTACGCACTCGCCATGGCCCTCGTTGGACTCCTCGAGTCGCTGATGACGGCGAAGCTCGTCGACGAGGTCACCGACACCGGCTCCCGCAAGACCCGCGAAGCGCTCGGGCAGGGGGTGGCGAACATCGCCTCCGGCCTGTTCGGCGGCATGGGCGGTTGCGCGATGATCGGCCAGACGATGATCAACGTCAAGGCCTCCGGCGCCCGTACCCGGATCTCGACGTTCCTGTCCGGGGTCTTCCTGCTGGTCCTCGTCGTCGGACTCGGCGACGTGGTCGCGATCATCCCGATGGCCGCACTCGTCGCCGTGATGGTCATGGTGTCCGTCGGCACCTTCGACTGGCACAGCATCAAGCCCTCCACCCTCAAGCGGATGCCGGTCGGCGAGACCGTCGTCATGGTCCTCACCGTCGTGATCGTCGTCGCCACGGACAACCTGGCCATCGGCGTGATCATCGGGGTCATCGCCGCGATGATCGTCTTCGCACGCCGCGTTTCCCACTTCACCACCGTGTCGCGGAGCATCGAGACGCTCAGCACCGGTGAGCAGCACGCGCTCTACACGGTCGAGGGCGAACTCTTCTTCGCGTCGAGCAACGACCTCACCACGCAGTTCGACTACGTCGACGATCCCGACCTGGTCGTCATCGACATGACCGGGTCGCACATCTGGGACGCCTCCACCGTCGCCGCACTCGACGCCATCGAGACGAAGTACCACCAGCACGGCAAGCGGGTCGAGATCGCCGGACTGAACGACGCCAGCCAGGCCTTCCACAGCCGCCTCGCCGGGAGCCTCGGCGCCGGCCACTGACCTCCTGCCCCTTCCCCCTACGTCACGTGACGGAAGACACCGGGGCCGGGCCGCCCCACGATGGACCGAGGGCGGCAGCACCGTGGTGCGACCTGTGCCACACGCCGCCCACGACACGGCAGGAGCGTCGCCATGACAGTCATCGCAGTGATCGGCACCGGCAAGGTGGGAGCGGGGTTCGCGCAGGCAGCCGTCGCCGCCGGCCACAGTGTCGTCCTCGCCAACTCGCGCGGCCCGGAGAGCCTGTCCGAGATCGTGGCCGCACTCGGCGAGCGGGCATCCGCGGACACCGTGGTCGGGGCAGCGGACCGAGCGGAGATGCTGCTGCTCGCCGTCCCGCTGCACCGGTACGACCAGCTCCCGTCGGCCGCGCTGGACGGCCGGATCGTCATGGACGCGGGCAACTACTACACCGACTGGTCCGGGCGCATCGAAGCACTCGACGACGAGTCGACCACCACGTCGGAACTCCTGCAGGCTTCGTTCCCGGCCGCTCGTGTGGTGAAGGCGTTCAACAGCATCTACGCCGAGGAGATCGCCACGGACGCACGGCCGGGCGGAGGACCGCGGCGAGCGCTGCCCGTCGCGGGCGACGACGCCGCGGCCAAGGACACCGTCAGCGAGCTCATCCGGAGCATCGGCTTCGACGTCGTGGACGCTGGTCCGCTCCGCGAGGGCTGGCGGTTCCAACGCGGGACCCCGGCGTACGTCGTCCCGCTGACCGCCACCGAACTCGTGCGGGCACTGGCCGACGCGCGCCGCTACCGGGACATGGAGGCGGACGACGTCGTCTCGCGTCGGACCCACCTGATGCCGGAGGCCGAGAGGGAGACCGACACCTGACGCGACCGGGCGACGCGATGGCACCCCTGTGACCGCCGACTCCGGGGTGCCCCCTCGGCCACACGACACGCCCGGCGGCGAAGGATCTGTGAGGATGTCCCCTCCGTGCACACTGCGGAGTGAAGGGGGTGGACATGAACCGATCAGCCGAGCCGGACAGCGCGCTCGTGGCGGCAGCAGCGCGCGGCGACCGCAGTGCGGTCACCGCGTTGTTCGACCGTCACGCCGAGACCATGACCCGCTACACGTGGGCACTGGTCACGCGGCGCATGGACGTCGAGGAGATCGTGCAGGACGCGTTCCTGACCCTCTGGCAGAAGGCCGACACCGTGGAGGTCCCCGGGGAGTCACTCCTGCCGTGGCTGCTCGTCGTGTGCCGGAACCACGCCGCGAACCTGCGGCGACAACAGCGACGGCACGAGGGCGTCGACCTGCCCGACGAGCTCGCAGCGCCCGAGCCGGACGACGACGCCCGCGAGCGACTGCGGTGGGTCCGCGCCGAGATCGACGCGCTCGCACCACTCGATCGCCAGGTGTGCGAGCTGTGCCTCATCGAGGGCCGCTCCTACGCCGAGGCCGCCGACCTGCTCGGTATGAGCGTCGGCGCCGTCACCCAGCGCGTGTGGCGGTCCCGTGCACGGATCAAGAAGGCGGTGACGAACGATGAACGATGAACGACGAACCGACCACGGGTCCCCGATGAGCAACGAGCCGCCCGGAGGTGACGAGATGCAGCGGATGCTCGCCGGCATGCGGCAGCAGGTCGTCCGGGGCATGCACGACAAGCCACGCCCGGCTTCCACACACCGTCGCGTCGGCCTCATCGTGGCGTTGATCGCCGTGCTCGGCATCGGCACCGCGAGCGGTTCGGTGGCGCTCGGACTCGTTCCGACGCCCTTCGCCGCAGCACCCGCACCCGCGCCGTCCTCTGCACCGCCGACACCAGCACCGACCGGGTCACCGTCACCGTCCGCGGCCCGCATCACGCCGACCCCCGCGCCGGCCGACACCACGGCGACGATCCCCGGGGCGTGCACCGATGCCGTGCCGGCCGCCGATGCTCCGCGCTTGTTCGGTTCGCTGGAGATCACCCAGTTCCGCCCCCAGGTACCGGGCGGCAGGACCGACTACTACATCGACCCCGAGATCCCGTTCAAGGAGGACGCGGAGCTGGTCTGTTCCTGGACACCGGGCGGTACCTCCGAGGGCGACGAGGGGCTGTTCCTCGAGATGGGCACGGCAGATCGTGACGTCCTGCAGGCTCGCCTCCGCGTCGTCGCCGACAAGGACTGGACCTGCACCGACACGCTCGGTGGACGCTCCTGCCAGCACACCGAGACGGCGATGTACTACTCGGACCGGGTGGAGACGACGCACACGTTCTTCGTGCGCGGCGACACCTGGATCTCGATCACGCAGTCGAACGTCCCGACCGACGGCCTCCTGAAAGCGCTCGTCCAGCAGACCTGGACGGAGTGACCGACGGACTGGAGGCACGGTGCCAGCTGGCACCGCGCCTCCAGTCCGTCGTCACGCACGCTCAGAGCCAGTGCCGCCGCTTGAACACCGCCCACAGCACGACCGCCAACAGGACCATCGCGACGATCGCCGCCGGGTACCCCCACACCCACCGCAGCTCGGGCATGTGCTCGAAGTTCATGCCGTAGATCGACGCGACCAACGTGGGAGCGAACAGGATCGCCGCCCAGGACGAGATCTTCTTCACCTCTTCGCCCTGCTCCATCGACGCCCGCGCCAGCCGTCGGCTCTCCTCCCCCTGTGCCAGGCTCGCGCTGGTCATCCGTCGCATCGCGTCGTTCTGCTCCTGCGTCACCAGGGTCGAGTGCAGGGTGAGGGCGTTCTCGAGCAGCGTCCGGAACGTGTCGACCCGCTCGGTCACGCGGATCGCGTGGTCGAGCACGTTCCGCAGCTGGTTCTGCACCTCGGTGTCCGTGCCGTACTTCTCGGCGCCGCGCAGCAACGCGTTGAGCATCCCGGGCAGCGGGCCGATGGCGCGCTGGAACCCGATGACCTCGCTGAGCAGCTGGTAGATCCGCCGCGAGGACGCCGGGTCGACGTCACCGTCGAACAGGTCGTCCTCGATGTCGTCGATGTCGTCCTGCAGCCCGGCGACGACCGGGGCGTAGCTGTCGATGACCTCGTCGAGGACCGCGCAGAGCACCGCCTCGGACCCGCGCCCGAGGGCGTCCGGATCGGCTTCGAGTCGCTTCCGCACGTCGGCGAGGTTCGGCTGCTCCGCATGCCGGACGGTCACGACGAAGTCGCGCCCGGTGAACAGGTGCACCTCACCGAACTCGACGGTCTCCTCGTCCTCGTCGTACCAGGCGGGTCGCAGCACCACGAACAAGGTGTCGCCGTAGCGCTCGAGCTTCGCGCGCTGGTGCCCCTTGTGCGCGTCCTCGACCGCGAGCGGGTGCAGCCCGAACTCGTCCGCGACCGAGGCCAGTTCGGCGGCCGTCGGTCGGAACAGCCCGATCCATGCCATCGCGCCGCTTCCGGCAGCGTCGAGCGCCTCGTCGGTCAGGCTGAGGTCCTGCGGCGACTCCGTTCGGGTTCCGTTGACGTAGATGCCGTTGTCGATGAGGGCCACCGGTGTCCTCCTGGTTCCGTGGTGCATGCGGGCAACCTGCCGATCATGCCGGACCGCCGACGGCGCGAGCGCTTCCCTGACGGAGCCCTCACGCTTTGCGCCGGATTCCTGTCGGAGTCCTGACACGCCCTGGGCGCGACCCCAGGACGGACTGGAGGCGCGGTGCCAGCTGGCACCGTGCCTCCAGACCGTCACGTGGCAGACGAGACGGCGTGGATCTGACGGAACGTCGGGGCGACAGCGAAGATGGCGAGGTGAATCGCACCGACCGGCTCTACGGCCTCGTGGAGGAGTTGCGCGCCGTCGCCCCGCAACCGCGGAGCGCGCGTCGTCTCGCGGAGCGGTTCGAGGTGTCGGTGCGGACCATCGAACGGGACATCTCCGCGCTGCAGCAGTCGGGTGTGCCCATCTGGGCGGAGCCCGGCCGGACGGGCGGGTACGTCATCGACGCGTCCGCCACGCTCGGCCCGGCGGGCTTCACGCCGGACGAGGCCCTCGCGGTGCTGATCGGGCTCGGCTCGCTGGGGCGCAGTCCGTTCCGGCACGCGGCGCAGACCGCGGCCAGGAAGACGCTCGCGGTGATGCCCGCCGGGGATGCCGCACGAGCCAGTGCGCTGGCCTCGCGGGTGCACTTCCTGGAGGACGAGGAGGACACGGTCGCCCCGGCCGCGTTCGCGGCTGCCCTGCGTGCGGATCGAGTGGTGCGGCTCCGGTACCGGGACGCCGGCGGAGCGGAGTCCGTCCGCGACGTCGAACCGCTGGGGTCGATCGGGAAGGACGGTCAGTGGTACCTGATCGCCTGGTGCCGGACCCGCGACGGGGTGCGGGCGTTCCGCGGCGACCGGATGCTGTCGGTCGAGGTCACCGACGAGCGGCCTGCGCAGCGCGTCCTGCGATCCGAGGACCTCGCAATCCACTACGGACGACTCCGTCCGGTCCTCGACGACTAGCGCGGTCGGTCCCCGGAAACGCGGTCGGTTTCCGGAAACACCGACAGGACGCTGTCGCGGCGGCCGGTGAAGCTGATCGCTCCGAGTCAGCAGCACCACCGTGAGGAACCCCATGTCGTTCGCATCCGTCCGCATCATCACCGACGACCTCGAGGGCATGGTCGCCTTCTACGAGCGGGTCACCGGCCAGCCGGCCGAGCGCCCCGCTCCGGTCTTCGCGCAGTTCACCGGCCCGGGTGGGACCCTCGCGATCGCCAGCACCGCCACGGTCGCCATGCTCGGCGGCGCCCTGACGCCCGCGACGAACCGTTCCGTGCTCATCGAGTTCGAGGTCGCCGACGTCGACGGCGACTTCGCCGGACTGCAGCTCGGCAGCGACGGCGTCGTCCTGGAGCCGACCACGATGCCGTGGGGCAACCGTTCCGCACTGGTCCGCGACCCGGACGGCAACGTCGTCAACCTGTTCAGCAGGCCCGCCGCCGCCAACTAGGCGGAGCGGCTCAGGCGGCGGCGGCGTTCGCGGACGAGCGGCACTCCTCCGGTGGTCGCCCCGCGACGGACTCCGCCGCGATGTCGCGGAGCCGCGCGAGGCGGTCGTGGGTGGCACCGAGGGCCTCGATCTGGCGTCGGATGCGATCGCTCTCCTCGTCGAAGTGGTCGAGCATCGTCCGCGTCGCGACCCCGGTGTCGAGGAAGGGCAGGAGTTCGACGATCCGACGACTCGGCATGCCCGCCGCGTAGAGCATCTGCATGAAGCGCACCCGCGCGACATCGGGCTCGCGGTACTCCCGGTGTCCGCCCGTGGTCCGCTCCGACTCGAGGAGCCCCTGCTCCTCGTAGTACCGCAGTGACCGGACGCTGACGCCGGCACGTTCTGCGAGTTCACCGATCCGCATCGTTCTGTCCCTCGGGCTTGATCCTCACGTTGACGTCAGGTTCTACCGTAGCAGGCATGAACCTCTCTGGAGCCACTGCCCTCGTCACCGGCACGAACCGCGGTATCGGACGCCACCTCGCCGCACAGCTGATCGCACGCGGGGCGAAGGTCTACGCCACCGCCCGACGCCCCGAACTGATCGACCTCGAGGGCGCCGAGCGCCTCGCCCTCGACATCACCTCCCCCGCGTCCGTCGCAGCGGCCGCCGCGGTCGCGACCGACGTCGATCTCCTGATCAACAACGCCGGGATCGCGACCACGGCGACCCTGCTGGGCGACCTGGACGCAGCGCACGCCGACATGGACACGAACGTCTGGGGCACCCTGTCCGTGATCCGCGCATTCGCACCCGTCCTGGCGGCGAACGGCGGTGGGAGCATCGTGAACATCGCCTCGGGTGCCTCGTGGCTCGCCATGCCCGGAGCCTCCGCCTACGCGGTGTCGAAGGCCGCCCTGTGGAACATGGGCAACGCGTTGCGGCACGAGCTGGCCGGCCAAGGGACCGCGGTGATGTCCGTGCACCTCGGAGTCGCCGACACCGACATGACCGCGGGGATCTCGATGGCCAAGACCGACCCTGCGGATGTGGCGCGCGCGACCTTGGACGGGGTCGAGCGCGACGACTACGAGGTCGTGGTCGACGAGCAGGCCGCATTGATCAAGCAGATGCTCGCCGGGGACCCCAAGGAGCTGTACGCGGTGGTGGCGCAGATGCTCGCGTCGTAGGAGTCGGCTTCACGCAGCCTTCGGCACGGCCGCCAACGTGCGGCCGTGCCGGGCCGCCTGCTCTTCGGCGCGGACCCGCAGCTCGTCGGCCAACTCCGTGAACTGATCGAGGGCGGGGTTCACCCCGACGAGCGTGAACTCGCGCGTGACCACGTCGAGGTCGGGCTGCGACTACTGAGACGGCCCGGTCGTGAGTTCGGCCACCTCGACGATCGCATCGTCCGGCATGTCGGGGTAGTAGTTCTCACGGAGCTGCTGGCCGAAGCGCCGCATGTCCGTCTCCGGCGGCTGATGCGCCTGTTCTGCCGTGAGGGTGTCGAGCCGGTAAGGGTGCACGGCGGTGATCGTGCCGGCCAGTGGTTCGGCGGTCGGGTGATCGTCGAAGACGAACGTCGCCGCGCCGACCTGCACGGACTCGTTCCACCGGACGGTGGTGACCTTCTCGCCGCTGATGATCGCTTCGTGGTGCTTCTGGTGGAAGTGGACGATGCGTGGGGTTGTGTCGGCCATGCTCCCAGCTTGCCGGACTCCTCGCGGAGCGAGTGCCCCTCCCGCGCTGCGGGCTCAGCGATCGAGGAGGACCGGCAACTCGCGATCGGTCTCGGCGACCTGGGTGAGCTTCATGGCGACGGGTCGGAGCGGCCGTGACATCAACACCTTGTTGAGGAGCCCGCGGAGCGCGAGCGCGAGTCGGGACTGCGGGTAGGCCAGGGCCTTGAGTCCGCGAGGGAGGTCCTGCACATCGTCGACCAGAGGACGCATCCACTTCTCGTACGCGGTCAGCGCTGCTTCCTGGTCCTGCGTCGCGTCGGCGAGCTCCGCGGCAAGGACGTACCCGGCGGTGAGCGCGAGTGAGGCGCCGCCGCCGCCCATCGGCGTGACGCACCATCCGGCGTCACCGGCCATCACGACGTGGCCGCGGTGCCAGGTCCGCATCCGGATCTGCTGGAGCTGGTCGATGTAGACGTCCGTGGACGTGTCGAGCGCGTCCAGGACCCGCGGCGCCTCCCACCCGACTCCGTCGTACCTGCGCCGCACCGCCGCCAGTGTCTGCTCACGATTCAGACCGATGACGTCGTCCCCGGGAGAGTAGGCGAGGATCGCGCGGGTGGTGCCGTACGGGTCGGGTCGAAGGTGGACTTGGCGTCCGCGAACGGCGTTGTGCCACCGCCAACGGTCGTCATCGTTGTCGGTCCGCGGGATGGTCCCGAACACCATGGTGACGTCGAGGTCGCGCTGGTCGACGTCGTCCCCATCGAAGACCATGCCACGAGTCCGGGACCGCACACCCTCGGCGATGACGAACAGGTCCGCGCTGAGGCGCTGTCCCTTCGCGGTCGTCACGGTGACTCCCGCAGCGTCGTCGGCGACGTCCGACACAGTGTCCCCGTAGATGAAGGAGACGCCGCCCGGCAGGTTGTCGAGGATCGTCCGAGCGAGGTCGCCGCGCAGGATCTCGAGTTCCGCGGTCGCACCGCCAGCCCCGTCGGAGGGCAGTTCGGCGGTGACGGCTCCTCGCCTGTCGACGAGGACGGTGCCCGTCTCGGTGGTGTTCCGTGCCTTCACGGCGTCGAACAAGCCCATCTTGCGAAGCACGTCGCGCGCGACGCCTCGGACGTCGACGTTCTGTCCGCCGTCACGGAACGCAGCGGCTCGTTCGATGACGGTCACGTCCCATCCGGTCCGTCGGAGCCAGTAGGCGGTCGAGAGGCCAGCAATACTGGCTCCTGAGATGACAGCGGTGCGGTTTGCCATGGTGTTCCTCCGTTGTGAGCTTTACAATAAAGATACTACACAGTAAAGGAATCTGATGGACGACGTGTTCGAGATGGAGTGGGACGCACCCCAGGTCGAGGTGATGGAAGCGCTCCAGACGTGGGCCGTGGCGTTCGCCGAGCTCAACCAGCTGATGTCCTCCTGGCTCGACCTGCCGACCACGGATGCGAACGCCCTCGGACAGGTGCTCTGGGCCGACTCGTCCGGGGACCCGCTGTCGCCGGCACGACTCGGGCAGAGGATCGGTATGACCTCCGGATCCGTGACGGTGCTGCTGAACCGCTTGGAAGCGGCCGGTCTGCTCGCACGCAGCCGCGAGCACACCGACCGGCGCCGGGTGACGCTCCGTCCGACACCGGCTGCGCGGGAACGCGCGCGGGCGTTCACGGAGCGGTCGACCGCCGAGATCGCTGCCGCCCTGCAACAGGTGCCTGCAGCGGAGCTGGAGCACCACGCCGCGTTCATCCGCCGCATGGTCGGTGCCGCGTCGGATGCCGCGGACCGGCTCCGCGGATAGACGCCATCGAGGTTGCCCGGCCGACCACCGGGGGTCTTGTTGGCCGATCGCCAGCTGCTTATTCACGTTGATCTGTCATCTTGAGCGCTGCTAGCGTTCGTTCAACTGGTCCGATGATGGCGAAGGGTGGCAACGATGCCGTTCTGTGCCCCTCGTCGACTGTTCCCCACCAAGCCTGCGCCCGAGTTCGTCGGACCGCGGCCGATCCCTCCCGGAGTCATGGCAACGCAGTACTGAGCTGACCACGAAGGTCGGCCCCTCCCCGACGCGAGCGTCCTGCTCGCGTGCTTCTGCTTGCCCGCGCCGTCGTACGACGGCGGCGCGACGACTTCACGGGACCACATCCATGCTCTTCACCCCTGCCCGGTTTCGGGCCTCACTCGCGAGCTTGCGCGAACACCGTTTCGTCACCTTCGCAGTCTTGACCGACACCATCGGCGCCGGCCTCACGCTGCCACTGACGATCGTCTACTTCACCATCACCACCGACGTGCCGCTTGCAGTGCTCGGCGCCGTCTCCACCGTCGCGACACTGGTTGCCCTCCCGATCGGACTGGTCGGTGGCGTCCTCACCGATCGATTCGGCGCGAAGGCGTCGATGATCCTCAACAACCTCCTCTCAGCAGCGGGCTTCACGCTCTACCTGTTCGCTCACGATCCGATGATGATCTTCGCGGCGATCTTCCTGGCCAGCGGCTCCGAGCGGCTCTACTGGACCTCATGGACCGCGTACGTCCACGACCTCGCTGAAGGCCGCCCGTTCGAGCGGTGGTTCGCGTTCCTCGAAGCGACGAAGGCCGCAGCGCTCGGCGCTGGCGCGATCATCGCCGCGGTCACCCTCGCGAACGGCCACCAAGACGGGTTGCGGTGGCTGGTCCTCGCCAACGTCGTCACCAGCGTTGTGGCGGCCGGCGTGTTCGCGACGCAACCCACCGGGCACCGATCCACGCCGACGTCCGCCCTCGCCGATGCGGAAGGGGCGGACACGACCGGGTCACTTCGTTCCTTCATCGCCGACCGGTCGATGCGACTCATCACGCTCGGACAGTTCCTCATCGGTCCCGCAATGGTGTTGCCGAACGTCGCGTTCAGTGTTCTGTTCGTCGAGCAGTGGGGCATGTCCCCAGCGGTCGCGCCCGTCCAGTTCGCTGTCGCTACCGGCCTGTGCGCGTTGCTCCAGACCTCCGTGACCCGCTGGGTTGCTGGTCAGCAGCGTGGAACGCTCATCGCGCTCGGTGCAGTCTTGACTGCCGCGACCGCAGCACCGCTCATCGTTCTCCCTCCGCTGCATGGGCTGGCGGCATGGTCCTTCGTCATCGTGGTCGCGATCCTGCTGGCAGCTGCGGACATGATCTACCTCCCGGCCGCCAACGCGGTCATGGCCGAAGCTCCACACCCTCGAATCCGCGGCCGAGCGATCGGGGTGTTCCAGACCGCGAGCTCGATCGGCATGGCACTGTTCCCGCTCACTCTCGGACTCTTGGACTCGCGCACGCCCTGGCTGCTCTGGCTCATCGCCACGGGTGTGTTCCTCGCCGCCGCCTGGGCTTGGCACAGAGCGGTCCGGGGTTTGCCGGGACGCGTACGAGTCGCGGAGCCGACCGACATCGACGCTTGAACAGTGTCTTGGGCGAACTGTCTTGCTCGCAGTGTCGCGGTCTGCCAGCGTTGGCGCATGGGCGAGGACGCGACCACGCTGCGTGGAGTCCCCGGGTTCCGCCCGTACTGGTCTGCTGCGACCGTCTCGTCGTTCGGATCAGCAGTCAGCGCGGTCGCCGTACCGGTTCTCGTGGTGACAGTGCTGCACGCCAGCCCGTTCGAGGTGGGGCTGGTGAACGCTGCCCAGTTCCTCCCGTACGCGTTGTTCGGGCTGATCGTCGGCGCGTACGTCGATCGATTCCGGCGCAAGCCACTCCTGATCTGGGCGAGTGTCGGTCGTGGCGTGTGCCTGGGCACGATCCCGGTGCTCTGGTTCACGGGGCTCTTGAACCTCTGGGCGACGGCGGCGGCGTTGTTCGTGTTCGGCATCCTGTCCGTCATCGGATTCGCCGCAACGCAGTCCCTCCTCCCCCGAATCGTCCCTCGCCCACTCCTCCTGGCGGCGAATGCGCGGGTTGATCAGAGTGATGCGGCAGCGCAGACGGTGGGCCCGGCTCTCGGAGGTGTCCTGGTCAGCATCGTGACCGCGCCGGTCGCGATCGCCCTCGACGCGGTGAGCTACTTCATCGACGCCGTTCTCATCGCGCGCGTCCGCGTCGACGAGCAGACGCCAGCACGCACGGCGGGAACCCGGTTGCGGAGGGACATCGCCGACGGTCTGCGGTGGACGTACGGTCATGCGACGCTCGCACCGCTGGCGCTGTCGACACATCTCTGGTTCCTCGCCAACGCCGCCGGACTGACGGTGTTCGCGACACTCGCGCTCCGCACCTTCGCGCTCCCAGCGGCCGTGTACGGGGGCATCCTCGCCGTCAGCGGTGTCGCGATGCTCCTCGGCGCCACAGCGGCGCCTCGACTCGGCACCCGCTTCGGTGCCGGCCGGACGATCATCGCCGCTCGAGCCGCGTACCCGATCGCCTGGGCCGCCATCACGCTCACGACGGTTGGCACCGACACCGCAGGAACACCGGCGACTGTCGCGGTGCTGTTCGGCGCCTTCGCCGTGCACGGCGCTGCAGCGGGCTGCGAGAACGCGAACGAGATGAGTCTCCGCCAGACCGTCACACCCGACGCGCTGCTCGGTCGGATGAACGGCACGATGCGCAGCGCGAACAGGACCCTCGCGGCTGGAGGAGCAGTGGGCGGCGGCGCGCTCATGACCGTCGCTGGAGATGGCGTCGCGCTGCTCGCGGTGACCCTCGTGTTCGCCGGCGCCGTCGTCGTGGCGATGTGCTCACCACTCAGGACGATCGCCGTTCGGTAACGGATCGACCGCCGAACGAGCTTGCCAGCGACTCAGGTTCGCTTCGTCCGGTCACGCTCGGATCGGGCGGACCCGTGGAGTGCGAAGCCGATCGCACCGACGATCGCAGCCAGCAATCCCATCGCCGCGATGACCAGCCCTCCGGCCACGAGCCCGATGTACTGGACGCCCGCACCGAGGAGCGCCATCACGAGCCCCGCGACCAGAGCCCCGAGGCCGAACGCAAGGCCGAACACACGGGGCGGAACGCGAGAGAACATGCGCCCATCTAACTCTCGACTCTCCGCGATCCGCGCGCGCTGGCGAAGTGACGTCCGTGCCGGGGATGTGGCGGCCACACCCAGTCCGCCGCCGGCTGCGCTCCGGACCTCCTCGACGACGACCGCGGGTCACGCCCGATCACTCGACCGCGGTGCAGTCTCGACTGGAGAACTCGGCGAACTCCCCCGCGAACAGCGTCGGTGACGGAGCTCGGGTGGCGATCTGCCAAGCGTCCTCGGTCTGCATCCATGCACCTTGCCAACGGACGCCGCTGCCGCCCGAGGCTGCGCGCGCATCACCGTAGCGATCGGGGCACGTCCTCGCCGAACCCGAGCAGCATCCACGGTTCCAGGTCACTCACTCCCCCGATGCGCATCTGCGACAACGGGTGGGTCCTCGAGGGCGTTCAACGGTGACCGTTCAGCCGAGTGCCGGCGGGAGCGCCCCGATCTGCCCGAGGATGCTGAGCACGTCAGGCTGGCCGACCTCGTCGACGATCAGTCCCTCGTCGAAACGGTAGAAGTTGCTCGCGTTCGCGACCACCGTCCTCCCCGTAGCGGGGACACCGAGGAACTCGCCGTCGTGCGTGCCGCGGAGTTCGAAACGTGCTGCGACCGTGTCGCCCTCGACGACGATCCGGTCGATGCTCCACTGGATGTCAGAGAACGCGCCCCGCATGATCGTCAGGATCTGCAGGTACCCCGGCAGCCCGCGCAGCGGCTCGGGCGAGAACGGCGTCAAGAACGCCGCCTCCGGTGCGATGACCGTCTCACCGATGGACGGGTCGGCGCTGTTGATGAAGTCGACGAATCGCAGGAACGAGAGGCGTGTGTCTGTGGTCATGGGCAACTACTTTACATAGCAAGTAGATGCCGTAGAGTCGAAGCATGAGCACGGACCTCGCCCCCCTCCCTGGAATCGACGCCCCGGATGACCGGACCGGGCGAGCGGCGCGTCTGCACGAGTACTTCGCCGCGCTGGTGCGGCACGAGACCGACGTGTGGAACGCGGTCGAGAAGCGGATGCGGGGCGAGGGTGTGCTGAGCCTGGCCCGACTGGAAGTGTTGCGGATCGTCCAGGCAGCCCCATCGGGCGCCCGGGTGCAGGACGTCGCGACCGGCGTCGGGACGTCGATCGCTGCAGCCAGTCGCTTGCTCGACCGGCTCGCCGCCGATGGTTTCCTCGAGCGTTCGACGGACCCGGACGATCGGCGCAGTGTCCGCAGTGTGCTCTCACCCCAGGGGAGAGACGCCTTCGCCCTCGCGGACGAGCGGTTCGACCAAGCGCTGGACGCCGTGCTCTCGGATGCCGATGCCACGGCGATCGCAGACGGCATCGCGGCACTCGAGCGCCTGCAGTCGACGTTGGAGGCAAGGCGATGACGGCCACCATGCGGGCCGTCGTGATCGACGCACCCGGTGGCCCCGACGTGTTGCACCTCCGTGAGCTGCCGATCCCGATCCCAGGCCCGGGCCAGGTGCTGATCCGTGTGGAAGCGTTCGGGCTCAACCGGTCCGAGCTGCACTTCCGCCGCGGCATGGGCCATTTCGGGACCTTCCCACGGGTGCCCGGGATCGAAGCCGTCGGGACCGTGGAGGCAGCCCCAGGTGGGGAGTTCCCCGCCGGTACCCAAGTGGCCGGGCTGATGGGCGGGATGGGTCGCGACTTCGACGGGGGCTACGCCGAGTACACCGTCGTTCCGGCCAGCAGCGTCGTGCCGTTCCGGAGCAGCCTCGACTGGTCCCTGCTCGGCGCCGTCCCCGAGATGCTGCAGACCGCACACGGTTCGCTCACCGTGGGCGTCGGTGCCCGCCGGGACGACACGATCCTGATCCGCGGTGGCACGTCGTCGATCGGCCTGGCGTGCATCGTGCTGGCGAAGCAGCAGGGCATGACCGTCATCGCCACCACGCGCAACCCGGACCGCACGGAGCGACTGCACACCACTGGTGCGGACCACGTCGTGGTGGACTCGGGCAGGATCGCCGAGACGGTCCGTCGAATCGTGCCGGACGGCGTCAACGGAGCGGTCGAGTTGATCGGCACAGACACGCTGCCCGACACGCTCCGGGCGACAGCCGTCCACGGCACCGTGTCGTTCAGCGGGATGCTCTCCGACGTCTGGACCATCCCCGACTTCTACCCGATGGCGGTGATCCCCAACGGGGTGCGCCTCACCGCGTACTCCGGCGAAGCGAGCGACCTGCCGGCATCGGTGCTGCAGACGTACCTTGACACCGTCGCAGCCGGCACCGTGCAGGTCCCGATCGCGAAGGTGTATCCGCTCGAGGAGATCGTGCAGGCCCACCGCGACATGGAGGACGGGACCCGGTCAGGCAAGCTCGTCGTCACCATCCGATGATGGTTACGGGCTCTCCGGAACCCCGCTCTCGGGGTGGAACCCGTTCGTCCTCGACAAGGGCGCCAGCCAGTGCAAGTCAGGAAGGTCTGATGTCTCCTCGCAGCTACAAGATCACCTTGGCCGTCCTCGGCGTGGTCAGTCTCTTGCTCGTGCCGTTCTTGGTGCAGGGCGCCCTGCCGGCGATGTACGGCATGGTCGCACTCGTCGTTGTCGTCGCCTGGCTGCTCTACGGCGTCGTCAGCTCGAAGTTGACCCGACGATCCGGGCACAGCTAGGCAGGTCTCGGTGGCCCGCAACTGACGGACTGGAGGCCCGGTACCAGCTGGCACCGGGCCTCCATTCCGTCAGTGGCACGCGTCCAGGGCCTGCGCCTCTGTCGTGGCGTCCCACGCGCGTCGCCGTACCCGGCAGCACCGTCCGGTCACCGCCAGGTCAAGGGCTGTTCACCCGCTGCCGCTACCTCTGCTTGTCGGACCGCTGCCCGAGGGTCCCGATACCGGAGGACCCATGAACACCCGCACCGCACTGTCCTGCGTTGCCGTCGCTGCCCTCGCCTCGCTGGTGTTCGCGACACCGGCGCACGCCGACGAGGCCAGCTTCACCAGCAGCAAGCAGCCCTACATCGCCCCCAGCCGGTCGGACATCGACGCCTACTCGCCGGCGCCGACGGGCTACACACCCGTCGCCACGGAGTCGGTCGCCCGACACGGATCCCGGGGACTCTCCGCCTACAAGTACGACGCACTGCTGCACCGTCTCGCCGCGACCGCGCAGGCCGAGAACGGGTTCCTGACGCCGGAGATCGGGAAGGAGTTCTCCGCGAACCTCGATGCCATCACCGCGGCGAACGTCGCGAACGGCTACGGCATGCTCACCGGTCAGGGCGCCGCCCAGCACCAGGGCATCGGAGCACGGGCCGCGCGGCGCAACAAGCAGCTGTTCGCAGCTGCGGCGAAGACGGGCGGGCGTGTCGTCGCCGAGACCTCGGGTGAGTCTCGCGCGACGGAGTCGGGCGAGAATTTCTTGCGGGGCTTCGGGGCACCGGGCGTCAAGCTCGAGCCGCGCCCTGACCTGCTCTACTTCCACGACGTCGAGAACCCGGACGGCACCGACAAGGCCGAAGGGTCGCCCGAGCGCGAGCGCGCCCAGGCGTACGAGGACTACGTCGCCGCACAGACGGGTGACGGCGGCACGATCGCCGCGGCCTTGCAGTACATCGAGGCGAAGCCGCGATCCGTCGAAGCGGCGCAGGATCTGCTCTCCGGCATCTTCACGCCCGGGTTCATCGCCGCGATCGGCACGGACAAGGCACACACCTGGTACAACACCGCCGACGGTTCCAAGGGCGGCGCGGTGGCGTGCGCGCCCGGCGCCGACACGAAAGCCGATCCCGATGCCTGCGGCGATCCGAAGAAGTCGATCAAGAGCACCGTCGATGCGGCGATGTCGCTGTACAACCTGTACATCATCGCGGCCGACATGCAAGAGGAGAACGTCGCTCCGCACCAGTTCGACTTCGCGCAGTACTTCGCTGGCCGGCCGGCGGATGCCGAATGGTTCGCGTACCTGCTCGACGCCGAGGACTTCTACGAGAAGGGCCCGAGCCTCGCCGGGCACGACGAGACCTACTCGATCGCCGACCCCCTGCTCGACGACTTCTTTGCCACGATCGACGCCCGCGTCGCAGGCGGTGACGTGGTCGCGACCTTCCGCTTCGCGCACGCCGAGACGATCATCCCGTTCGCTGCGCTGCTGCATCTGCCGGGCTCCACCGTCGCCGCGCCCGACAACGCTGCTCCGGCATCCGACGCCGACGTCTACGGGTACGCCACCAACCCGTGGCGAGGCTCCCAGGTGACGCCGATGGCTGCGAACGTGCAGTGGGACGTCGTGTCGCGTGCGGGTATCGACCCCGCTACCGGAGCGGCCTACACGCCGCTCGTGCGCATGCTCTACAACGAGCGGGAGATCGCGTTCGCCTCGGGGTGCCGTGCGGTCGCCGCAGGGTCGCACTGGGTCAAGGAGACCGAGCTCAAGCACTGCCTCACCGGCGCGGCGATGGCCGAGAGCCCGCTGATCGCTGCAGCCGTCCCAGGACCGACCGCGACGCCCACCGCGGAGCCCACGCCGACGCCCACCGTGACACCAGCATTGCAGGGAGCCGGCGCACCGACGACCCCGGCGACGATCCCGGCGACGGCGACGGGCACGCTGGCCGCGACCGGAGCGGAGTCACCTGTCGGACCGGCATTGCTCGCGACACTGCTCCTCCTGGCCGGCGCCGGGACGCTGGTGCTGCGTCGCCGGCGTCGCCTGCGACCCCCCGAGTGACACCGACGCGGATCCGCGGCTTCTTGAGATGACCAGCCTGTCCCGGCGCCCCGCCCCAGCGGGGTAACGGCCGGACTGGAGGCACGGTGCCAGCTGGCACCGTGCCTCCAGTCCGTCCGTGGTTTCGCTCCAGGTCCTCGCCGAGTTCACCCGCTCCGGGCGATGGGCGCCTCCCCCAGCACGACGAAGGTGGTGTTCCGTTCAACGGACCGACGGCCGGGAGCAGAAGGCATGAGCAGTACAGGGCAGTCCGATCGCCGGACACGTTGGCGCTCGAACCGCGAGCTCATCACCGTCCTCATCCTCTCGATCACCGCGGTCCTCACCGCCTGGTGCGGGTTCCAGGCATCGAAGTGGAGCGGCGAGATGTCGATCGCGTTCGGCCAGGCCTCGAGCGCTCGGGTGCAAGCCGCCGACGCGACCTCTGAAGCGCGCGACGCCCGGCAGTGGGACCTCACCATCTGGGTGCAGTGGGTCCTCGCTGATGCACGCAACGACACGGTGCTCCGGGACTACGTCGAGCAACGGTTCACCCCGGAGCTCCGGACCGCGTTCGAGGCTTGGCAGGCGGACGGGAAAGCAGCGGCCGGACCGTTCGCCGAGCGGTCCTACGTCCCCGAGGGCACCGCCACCGCTACCGCACTCGCCGATCGCGCGGATCGACGCTTCGCCCGGGCGCTCGAGATGAACCAACGGGCGGACAACTACTCCATCCTCACCGTCCTCTTCGCCCTCGTCCTGTTCCTCACGGCCCTGTCCCAACGGGAACTGCGCGAGCGACTGCGAGATGTCCTGTTGATCACAGCCGTCGTTGGCGCGCTCGCCGGCATCGCCCTCCTCGCCACGTTCCCCGTCAAGCTCTGACCAGCCGGAGCGAGTGCTGCGACCGGTGCGGTCGACCGGGAGAGCACCTCGCTCGGACGAGGACATCGCTCGGATGAGCGATGAGCGTCACGGCACCAGCACGGCCCTTCGAATGGAAGGCGCCTGAAGCAGAACGACGCTTCTGCGGCGATCCAGCACGCCCGCTCGACAGATTGATCCGCGTCTGACATGTTAACGGCTAGTGTCAGCACGCCCGCTGCTGCACGAGGAGAAGACGTGACGAAGCAACAGATCACGGCAATCGCGGGCCTGCTCCTGCTGGCCATGCTGTTGACGGTCTTGATCGGGGTGTTCGACGCTCGCCGACGTGTCATCGCCGCGGAAGGCAACGACCTCCGTACGGGCCAGAGCGCGTGGATGACCGCGACACTCGACGAGCTCGAGCGTGCGCGGAGCGCGTTCGAACCGGGAACCAAGGTGTTCGTGGAACTCGAGGATGGCGTCCGCGCCGTTGCGATCCTGTCCGGCCGGTGGACAGACGTCCCGCTGCATGACGGACACGCACTGACCGGGCGCCCCGGCGAAGCCCTCGCCGGCGCTGACGTTGCCGTCCGCGGCAACGACATCGCGGTCGATAGCAAGCCGTACAACGTGGTGGGACGTCTCGGCGTCAGAGCCGACAGTCTGCTGTCCGACGATGTGGTCCTCGCTGATCCGTCGCGGTTTTCAGCGTCACCACAGCGGCTACTCCTGGACGGCCCGCACAGCGTCCGCCACTACAGCGCAGAGTTCCCCGGCAGGAGCATCGAGATCATCGACGACGGCACGAACCGCAGGACGAACGTCGACGCCGTGTCGCCGGTCCTGGTCGCGCTCGGCGCGCTCGTCGTCATGCTCATCGCCGTGGTCGCAGGTCTTCAGGCCGGACGATGGGAACTCCGCACCGCCGCCGTCCGCTTCACCACCGGGATCCGACCGCTGAACACCCTTCGCAGCGCGGCCGCCAGAGTCGCTGTGATCGGCGCCGCCGCCTGCACGACCGCCCTCGCGGGCGCGGCGGTCATCAGGCAGACCACCATCCTCGACCTCGACGTCACCCCCGCAGTCGTCGCGGTCGGAACCGTCGTGCTTGCCGTGTCCGTCGCTTCGTTCTGGCAGGGAAGCCGTCGATGGAACTGCTGAAGGACCTCCGGTCCAACTGGACGATCATCTCCGCCAAGATCGTCCTGCTCGTGCTGCTCGCACTCTGCTGGTACAACGTGGCGTCGTTCACTCAGTCCACCTCGCAGGCAGTGGCCCAGGGCCTGTCCGCTGATGCCGACGCCGACCTCTACACGGTGGTCGACGATCTCGACCCGGATGCGTTCGAAGCGATCCGGCGAGACCAGCACGCGCTCGACGACGTCGCCTCGTTCGTCGACCGCATCGATGACGAGCCCGGATTCGACTTCATCTCCTCGTACGACCAGCCCGTCACCGTCCAGGACTTCCGCGGCGACGACCGCTTCGACGTCGGCTACGGGACCGAGTACACGCTCAACGGGAAGTACCAGGACGAGTCCGGACGGAGCGTCCAGGACATCAAGTCGATCCAGCCCAACGAGACTGCGTACGAGTTCGCGGGGCTCTCCGTGCAGGACGGCAAGCCGATCGAGTGGAGCGCTGTCGACTGGGGATCCGGCCGGATCCCGGTGCTGCTCGGCAACGAGTACCGCGGCGTGTACGAGCTCGGAGAGCGACTCACCGGAGCGGTCATCCTGCAGGAGCAGGAGCTCGAAGTCGTCGGTTTCCTCGAACCGAACAGCGCCATGTACTTCCGCGGTGAAGCGAACCACTACCTCGACGACACCATCATCGTGCCGTACCCACCGACACTCGCCGGACTCGACCGAGCAGCACTGGACCGACTGGATCCCGAGCTGTTCGGGCGCCTGGTGTTCCAGGTGCTGAACGCCGATCTCGCCGTCGATCCCAGCCTCGATTTCGGGGACGTCGTCGCGCGTCTCGACGCGATCGGAGACGACACCGGCTTCCGGTCGTACACGTTGCTCGGAGTTCCGACCTACCTCGTGCAGCTCTCCCTCATCCGCCAGCTCATCCAGGACAACCTGCTGCTCGTCATCGCGCTGCTCGTCGTCCTCACCGCGGGTGTGGGCATCATCACGGCGTTCCTCCACCGGCTCCTGCATCACCGTCGAGCGCCTGTGGCGCGGGTGCACCATCTCCTCGGGAGGAGCCCGGATGCCACGAACCGACTGTTCCGCGCAAGCCGCCTGACCGAGTACACCGCCGCGCTCGGGCTGTTCCTCACGTCCAGCGCGCTGCTCCCCAACGACAGTGCGATGGCACGACTCGGAGCCGGCACCGCCCTGCTCCTCTGGTGTGTGGCAGACGGCGCACTCGGTCGACGAGCCGTCCGCATCGAACTGACCACCCAACGCCGAAGAGGTACCCCACGATGATCGTGCTGCGCGACGTCTCCAAGACCATCACCGAGCCCGACGGATCGACCCGAGCGCTGTTCGACCGACTCGACTTCGACCTTCGCGAAGCCGATCGCTCAGTAGCCATCACCGGGCGCAGCGGATCCGGCAAGAGCACACTGCTCCGGATCCTCGCCGGCCTCGACACCGACTTCGGCGGGACCTACGAGCACGACGGGCACGTGCTCGAGCGCACCGCACGGAGGATGGCGGCGCATCGACTCCGACACATCGGCATCGTCACCCAGGACCACGGCCTGCTCGGCGACCGGAGCGTGCTCGACAACGTCCGGCTCGGCGTTCCTGCTCGCGCTGACTCCGCCGACCGAGCGCATGAGGCTCTCGAGGCGGTCGGCATCAGCCACCTCGCTGGCAAGCGCCCACGACGACTGTCAGGAGGAGAAGCGCAGCGCGTCGCGATCGCTCGAGCCATCGCGAAGCGCCCTGCCGTCGTCCTCGCCGATGAGCCCACCGGCGCACTGGACGAGACGACCGAAGACGACGTGCTCGCCCTCTTCGATCGGCTGCAGCAAGCGGGAACCAAGTTCGTGATCGTCACCCACAGTGAGCGCATTGCACAGCGATGTGGACGTCGACTGCAGCTACAACACGAGCAGCTCATCGCGCGCGGCGCGTGATGGGCTGGAGGCCCGATCACGCGCGCGCAGAACGGTCGCGGCTGAAGAACTCGGCGAACATCTCCCGTTTCGCCGCGTGTGAATCGGGCTCGAGCTCGAGTCCCTCCATGTTGAGGTCGGTCCCGAACAGTCGCAGGATCCCAGGACCACTCGGCTCCGCGGTCTCGAGGGACACCGAGAACAGTGTCGGCAACACCTCGCCTGCGGCGATCCGCCGGGCCTCTGCAAACGCCGCACGGTACGTCGCGTCGGTGACGCGGATCACTCTGACCGCCCAACTCGTGGCGTCCCAGTCGGGCGCGACCGTCTCGCCGCTCGGGCCATGGAAGAAGTGCACGACGAACGTGTCGCGCTCGCCTTCGGTGCCGTAGTGCCGCTCGTCCACGTCTTCGATCTGCACGAACTCATCCTGTCAGCGTCAGCCGGGGCGTTCGAGGCTGCGGACCAGCCGAAGCATGCACCTTTCGCCGGTACCATCTCGCCATGGCTGAAGCAGGTCTGTTTGCAGCGAGCATCGCCGTCCTGGTGGGTACGGTCGCGATCCTCGTGCATCGTGTGCGGACCCCGGCCTGGGTGCGTGACGTGCAGCTCACCTTGAACGCCACCCCCGTGACCAGCCTGCTGCTGCTCCTGGTCGGTGCTCTCCTGGCCGCCCTCGTCCTCGCCTTCGGGATCTTCTGGCTCGCCACCGGGCACAGCGTCGTCGGGTGGGCAATGGTCTGTCTCGCTGCGACCGGCATCGCTCACCTCGGGGTGACCGTGTGGATCCGGCGACAGCCGCTCTCGTGATCAGATACGGAGCTGGCCGGTGGAGAAGAACCGATCGAAGCACTCGTGAACGAGGACACGCACCACAAGCACACCTCGGGAAGGGAATGCTGCTCGCGGCGACCTGGTCATGAACTGGGCATTCGTCGTGGTCGGAAATCGTGGCCGTGGTCATCTCAACCGGCTACGTGTTCAACGAGAACCTGTACGCCTACGGGCTCTGCCCAAAACCTCCACACACCGGGTGCTCGGACGCGCCCTGGTTCAGCAGCATGAGCCTTTCGTTCTTCGGAGGCATTGCTGCGGTGGGTGTCGGCGCATTCCTGGGCCTGCGCCGGTCAGGCAATGGCCAGTGTGGGTGTTGCCCGGGAGGGCTCCCAGCCGTTCGCGATCTGCAAGGCTCGGGAGGGACCGGAGGCGACCGAGCGCTCTCGGTGGCGATGGGCAGTTGACACGGATCTCAGTCGACGGACAGATCCGCTCCACGACTCCCCTTCAACGGACTGCAACCACCTACGAACCCATCAGCCGCGCTCCCGTCCCGAAACCAGCAGCATCAGAAGTCACCGCGATCGCCGACACCGCCCGTAGCATCGCGCACGCTGCAACACGATCCGACGTGCCATGGATCCTCGCCACGCTGATCAGCGGCGTGATCATCACAGTTGGGCTCGCTGCCGTCGGCACGACCGCCACCTGGGTCCTGGCGGGCCTTGCTGCGGCCGCAACGTTCGCACGCACTGTCTATGCCACCCGCCGAACCTACCGACAGGCCGGCTGGGTACACGCCGACGACGCCACCTTCACCAAGGAGCTCCAACAGCATCTCCGCGACGGTATCGCCCGCCACTTGCACACCCTCCACACCCGTAGCCAGCTCCCCCTCGAGCAGCTCGTCGCGATCCTTGACAGCACCACGCCGATCGGCACCGTGCAACTCAACGCCCTCACCGCCGGCGACAACACCGACCAGCGCAAGCTGATCACCACCGCCGTCGAAGCCGCCATGCGCGCACACGGATACCGAGTCGGCGCGGCCCGGTTCCGATAATGCTGCTTCTCGGAGCATGTCAGCGGGGCTGGAAGTGATGCAAGACGTCGTCCACCGGGCGGCGAGTCGCCCTGTCGAAGGCGCGCCTTATGCTGGGTCCACTGAGCTAAGGGGGCAGAGTGAATCGAGTGACTACGGCAGTGGTCGTTGCTGTTGTAAGCGGGGTCCTGTTGACCGGTTGCACCGCGCATCGAGAGTCGCCACTCCCATCGGCGTCGCCAACGGCTACGCCGTCCGCCTCGTCGACTCCCGTGGGGGTTGTCTCTGCGGATCCCTCTGATCTGGGATCTCGTGCCGGCGCCGCGGGATCGAGCACCGCTGACGGGAACGGGTACAGGTACCGGGTTGCACAAGGAGACGCGGTGATAGCGATCGCGCAGCGGTTTGGCATCTGCACTGCGGACATCTACCTGAGCAATGACGACGTCCTAGGGCAGGAACTCTCGGTCGGGCAACGGCTGGATATCCGTCATGTGAAGGGTCCGGGTCATCAGGTGGATCAGTGCCATGCATCGTTCCCCGAGGGTGTCGGATGAAGCGCTGAACGGGCCCTGAGATAGGAAGCCTCAAAGCCCGTTCAGTCGTAAGTGGTCGAACTACCGTGCTTCCTGGTAGATCGACTTCCACCCTCCCGTGCGGTTGGCGACACCACCGGACTTGTTCTTGTAGACCAACCGAGCCTGGCTGTAACCGGTGTAGTACGGGCTCACCCAGGACGGGCTGGCACTGAGGACGTCCTTCGTGTATACCGACGAGACGGTCCCGGTGCGGGACTTGAGCTGGAGCGTGACTTCGCCGTTGCCTTGGATGCCGCCGCCGTTGTAGTTGATGCGGAACCAGGCGGTGCCTCCGCACTTGGCGCTGCGGCGAAGTTCAACGTACATGTTGTACGCGACGAAGTTGTCCGCTGTCTCGCCTCCGTCGGTGCACGCAGCGGCGGTGGTGGCCGCGGCAGCCGGGCTGGCGCCGGCGGTCTGGCTTCCCCCGACGAGGGCGCCGGCGGCGAGTCCGAACGCGAGCAGTGTCGCGACGATGCGGCGGTTGCTGGTCAGTTCCATAGTTATCCCCTTGTGACAGCAGCATTCTGTGACGGCCGTCCACCCGTGCTGCGGCGAGTGGCGCCTGGTCTGAAAGCGGCGGGCTGCTATTTGAGGGCTGCCTCGAGCAGCTTCGCTTCGTAGCCAGTACCGAGAACCTTCGGGTGGAAGCTCTGCTGCGACACCGCGAAGATCGCGTCTGCGCCCTCGGTAACGGGGATGTTGAACCAGGCCTTCTCGCCGCTGCGCCGGGCACCGTAAAGGTTCGTGACGATCGGCAGAGTTGTGTGGATGGCTGGGTCTGCGCTGCAGACGTTGTGCCCCTTGAACACCGGCGCCGGGTCCATGAACACCATCTTCGCGCCCGCGTTCTGCGCCGTGATGCGGTCCTTGATCGTTTGGTTCAGGTCGACGCCGAGCTGTACGAGCCACGCCTGGTCGGCTTCCTTCATCCCCGCGACGCATTTGACGCCGTCCTCGAAAATGTTCGGATAGCCCATCACCGCGATCTTGGCGTTTGGTGCTTGCCGCCTGATCTCGGTGTAGGTGGCGTCGAGGCGGCCCTTGAGAATGTCGAGTGCCGCGTATGCGGAAGGCTTCTGCTTGTCTTCGCAGACACCCTTGAAGATGCAACCGCGGATGATGTCGCCAAACCCGATGTCGTTCCCCCCGATGGACATCGTCACCAGGGTGGTGTTCTCATCGAGGTACCCCTGCGACAGCTGCGGTGGTTCCCATTGCTTCGTCGTCAGCAGATTCGTCGCTTGCGCGCCCGAGCACGCCACGGAGTGGTAGTCCAGCGTGGCGTCGCGTGTGCTGTCGCGGCTGGCCACAGTGGCTGTCGCTCCGGGCAAGACGGCCCGGTTGGTCCAGGAGTTCACCGAGCGGTGGCATGCGTTTTGGTAGTAGGTATCATCACCGTTGGTGTCGCTGACCGGGATGTAGCCGCCAGGGGTGTCACCTGGCGCTCCCTCGCCCGAGGAGTACGAGTCGCCGATGTTGACCACGATGTCCTTCGGTTTCGCGGACAGCGGCTCGAATGCGACGGCGTCCCACGCGACGTCGTCTCGTGCGGCGTTGTCGTCGGCGTCGTTCGTAATGTTCGACAGCGATACCGACGGTGTGCCATTGAACTGGAACACCCCAACGGATGACCACTTGTTGGACCAGTTGCGTTGTGGGAGCACACGGGTTTTGGTGCGTCCGTCGCCAAGATTGATGTCGTAGCGGGCGTCTTTCGCCCATGCCCCGTTGTCCGGGGTGTGGATCCAGACTCTTCCCCACTGTTTGAGACTGCCGCCGAGCGTCCACGTGCCAGTCACGGAAGAGGCCGGGGTGTTGTTGGATGCCCACGTGTGGGTGAAGTAGAAGTGATCGTTGAAGCCGCCGCCGAGCTGGTGCGTGTCGATCTTCGACGGGTACGAACCGGATGCACCGGCAGCACCGAAGTCGAATCGGAATGACCCCTCTGTGGCTACTCGAGAGCATCCAGCTCTCGTCGGGTTGGCGGTGAGGGTTCCCGCGTCCGTCGTGATCGGGACGTCGTCAATGACTCGCGCGGTACTCGGCAGACCGGTACGGGTGCAGGCAGGCGGGAAGCTTTCCCCGTTGGGCTGTTCGGTCATGTAGTCGGCAGCGGGGGCGAACCGGTAGAGCTCGTTGCCGCAGGTGGTGTCGCAGTCCTTCTTCCAGGTCGCGTTTCCATGCCACCAGCAGTGCAGGTCGGAGCGGGAGCAGTAGCCGGTGTAGATCGGTGCGCACTCGTTTACGCCCTGCTGGCAGAAGGTTGTCAGCGGGGGCTTCACCGCCGTGCGGTTCTTCGGAGCGGTCTCGTCGGTGCCGTTCCACCAGGCGGTGCGGTACCCGCCCACTTCGGTCGGCGGTGCGTCGGCGGTCTGCTTCTCGGTTAAGGTCAGCGAGTTCGCCGCGAACCCCATGATCTTCTCTGGGTAGGGCCAGTCCTGTGGGTGTGCGGCGTCCGCCGCGTTGCCATCGAGGAAGGCCTTCCGGTTCGCCGGGTAGGCCGGATTGACCGGGTTGTTCAGCCAGCCAAGCCCCCACGCGCCGTTCGACTCGGGCTCTCCCTTCGCGTGGTAGCCGGAGTTGTACGCCCAGGCCGCTGCAAACCAGTTCTCGATCTTCGTCGGGTCGCCGTTGTTGATGGTGGTGCCGTCGGCGCGGCTCTGGTTCCACTTGTCCGTCAGGATCTGCGCCGCAGCAGCGATGTTCACCGTGTAGTCGAGGGCGATGGCTTGCTGCTTCGCGACCGGAAGTGCGGTAACGCGGCCTTGCTCGCGGCCGGCGAGACGCATCCCGTCGGTGACCTGCCCGACTCCATAGCCGCAGTCGGCGTTCGAGAAGTCCACCGCCCAGAACGCGTTGTCATTCACACCTGCGGCCTGCGGGTTGCCGTAGAACACGCCAATCTGCGGGTTCCCGGTCGCTCCAGGCTTCGTATAGCGGGACGCTTGCCACAAATTAGACTCCTGCGCGAGGATCCCGAGGAGCACCTGCGAGGGGATGCGTCCGCCGCCGGAGAGCGCCTTCGTCGGGAACAGGTCTGCTGGCTTGTACGCGGCCATGCCGGTGCTGTTCCAGTTCGCGGGGCGAGAGATGGTCAGCTGGCCGGAGACGATCCGGTTGACGGCCCACTCGACCTGCCGCGGCTTGGGCTGCAGCGCCTGTGCGCGCGGGTCGTTGCGGGGCACCGCGCACGTGCGCTCCGTTTCGGATGGATTCGACTTCGAGCCCACCGCAGCTGCGGCGACCCGAGACCGTGATGCGGCAGGAGAACCGACTGGCGAAGAAGTCACGTCCCCGCCCGCCGGAGGGACTTCGAGCGTTGTGGCTTTCCCCGTCTCGAGAGACTGCACCCCGATCGTTGCGTCACCAGCGGCGCTACCACCAAGGGTGGACGGGGATGCCGCGTCGCTTGTCGCCACTAGCCCCGTCGTCGAGATGTCCGCACCCGGCTGCACCTCTGGTGCCGTACGGATCCCATCCGGGACCGAACCAGCTGCCTTGAGGTCGCCGAGGACGTAGGTGTGGCCGCGGGAATCCGCTGCAACCCCGACCTGTTCAAGTTTCCCGGAGCCAATTGAGCGGAGCGCAGCCGTCCCCGTCGCGGGCACTGTCCCCGTCTTCACCGTGGCGGTCGCACCCTTGTACTCGGCATACGTCAGCCGACTTCCGGCGACGACCAAATCAAAGGCGGTACCGGTTGTCTTGGCGACCATTTCCACCGCACCACCGTCACGGACACGAACAATCTTCCCAGCAGTGGCGCCGAGCACTGACCCGTCGGCAAGTGGCACGGGGGATGTCAGCTGCCGCGGGATGTCAGCCGTCCACTGGCTCGATTTGTCCACCGCGTCAAAGCTCGCAATTGACGTCGCATCGTCCACGGACCGCATCAAAGCGACTCGTTGCCCTGCTCCACAGCCCGGATTGGAATACGAGATGCTGTACCCCCGGCCGAGAGAGGACTGCTCCCCCGTCTTCGTGTCCACGACACTTGCCCAGGCACCCTCCCCGAACCCCTGCTCCGAGTTCGTCGTCGTCCGCGGGGCATAAACCACAACCATGCGCGACGCATCAGCGGTCAGGCAGAAGTTCCCAATCCACCGGTCCGTCTCAACACCCGGAACGGTGATCTGCGCCAACGTCTCCCAGCGGTACCCCGCCTTCGCGGTGCCGCGCACCACCGCGAGACCGTCAGCCGTCCCCACCAGCTGATACGCGGCATCCCCCGAGGACGCCCACTCAGATCCAAGAGCCTGACGCCGGTCGCCTTCCGGAACCTGCTGCGATGCATCCCCCTGGCTCTGAACCGGCGGCAACGAGGCGTCCGGATCCGCAGCAGGCGGCGCGGCAGCCAGTGCTGGACCTCCTGCAAACACTGCCACGCACGCCAGAACCGCCACTGCGGTGGTACGGAACGAACGTCGACGCAACCACAACTCAGCCATCTCTCCCCCAAATGACGCCCACACGGCCCTGCCCATGCTGGACGTGCCTCAGATCTCTACTAACCGGCCCAATGACTCATGGCCGCACGCACAACGTGCGACAACACGAAGTGCCAAACGGCAATCAACCCCACGGCCACAACAACACCGATACCCGCAAGCAAGCCCACCGCACCGAGGACTCGACGAGAGGTTTGCGCCTGCTCCGGCGCAGAAACCACTGACCCGGGCGACTCAGCAACGAGGCGCTCAAGCCGTTCCGCGGGCTGGTCCTCAGCGCCAGCCCCCCGATCCGTCCCCATGACAGTTACCTTCGACCCCAACCTGTGGATCTGTCAAGAGACGAGCAAGAAAGGCGATGCGGAGATCAGGGCGACAGGCGTGCGTCGTCCCACCCGCGCAAGCGGATAGGGCAAATCCCTCAGCTCAAGGGGAGGAAGAAGAAGTCCAGTAGCCGATCCCGATCCGGGCGTCGGCGGGCGGGACCGGCTTACCGTGAGGCAGCCTCCTAGGCTTGCAGAGTGACTACCAACGTCGAGCCGCGTCCTTTCCGTCCTGAGGACGCAGTGGAGCTGACGGCTCTTCTGAACTCGGCCTACCGAGAGCTTCAAGATGCGGGATTGAACTTCACCGCAGCGACCCAGGACGTCGAGACGACCCGTCAGCGGGTGGCAGGGGGCGTCTGCTGGATTGTGGAGAACGACGGCCGTGTCGCAGCGAGCATGACGATGTCCGCGCCTCCACCGGACGACGTCCGTTCACTGTCGGAGCATGCTCAGAAGCCAGGCACCGGATGGCTGTGCCAAGTGGCGGTCGGGCCGGAACTGCGCGGTCGCGCCGTCGCCAGAACGCTGTTCGACGTCGCGTGCGCGTGGGCCGCGAGGAACGGTATCACGCGGATTGGACTCGACACTGCGGCACCGGCCGAGCACCTTGTCGCCATGTACGCGCGTTGGGGCTTCGAGCACGTCGACGACGTGCGCTTCCCCGGTAAGCGCTACGGCAGCATCGTTATGACACGAAGTGTGACCGGCTCATAGAACCGGCCCAAATGTCTCAGTAGCCGATGCGCTACTGGACGCCGGAACTCATCTGGCCTCGTCGGCCCACACGTGTCGAGGGACCTCAGCATCATGTTGCGCGCCGGTAGCGGCTACGGGGCGTATGAACCACTCACTGGAGTGAGCAGCTGCCCGCCGTTCAGGATCAATACGAACGCGATCCCAGCCGCGGAGGCGACAGCACTGCAACCAGGGTTGCGATCATTCCCGTCCACCGGTGGCACCGTCCCTTGACTGCTACCGCGCCAAGGACGACCAGTCCGAGGACATGGGTGAGCGCCAGCGGGTTGCCGCCCACGAGCAGCGTCGTGCCAGCCATCGTGGTGCCCGCAGCAACGGCCTTCGGCTGTTCTGTAGCTTCCTCTAACGAGGCAAGACTGAGCCACAACCACGCGCCGGCCATGATGGGCAGCCCGACCACCGCGAGTACCCAGAACAACACCGCACTTGGTGTTGACTTCCAGCCGTGCTGGGTAGGCGGACCCTGCAAGTCTCGCTCTCGCATGGTCAGTACACGCCGTCTGGGTAGGGCTGGTCGCACTGCTCCGTTGTATGACCCGGTCCGACCATCCGGCGAATAGTGAGCTGCTGGCCGACCGCAAGCTCGTGCCCATATACCTCTGGGTCTTCATTGGCCAGGTAAATGTCGGCAGTGCAAAGACCGAAACGCGCAGCAATTCCTGTCACGGCGTCCCCCGATGCCACGGTGTAGACGAATGATGAGGGACCGCCGGTGACGCTTCCATTCGCCGTCACGGTCCTCTCGTGATCTTCGGCCGGAGCACTCTCGGAGACCGCAGATGCCGAAGCCAACGGTTGGTCGGAGGATGGGGCCGGAGTGACGTCAGGCTTGGAACTGTCAGTGCAACCGACAACGGTGCAAGCGAGAACGGCCATCACTGCAACCGACACGATCCTGCGCATCGAGATCCCCCATCTCGTCCGCTTCGGCGTTCGCACCGACTCTACCGGGGCCGCCGAGTGACGGCAGGTGAGGTCGGATCGGCTGCCGATAGGGATCCACAACCGGGCGGGGCTGACGGCCCTGACCGTGTCCTGCATGACGAGCGCTCAACGGTCCGGCAGGAGTGACATGTGTCGTGGCTACTTCTTCTCGTACTTGCTCCAGTAGCGGGCGAGCGCCGCTTGGCCCGGTCGAGCCGTGGTGAACACGACTAGAGCGAACCCGGCGAAGATGACGAGAAAAGCCACCAGACGGTCGAGCCTGCCGTCCGAGTGGGCCATCAACACGAAGCCGATGATGATGACCAGTGCACCCAGCGTCACGAGTACAACGCGTCGAGGGGTCATGCCGCGAATCTATCGTCGCCGTCATGAGCTGGTGTCCGACTCGCCTCGATGGACAAAGGCACTCGTTCGGTGACGAGCCCCGGTAGGAACGTCTCGTAAGCCGGTCCCGTCGCGCAACGCGGTGTCTGAATCGACCGGGCCGCAGGGGTCAGAAGACCCACGTCGCACACGGGTGGTCCGCTAAACGTCGCAGTGAGGCACCCCATGCGTACGACCCAACGACAGCCATGAGAACGAAGAAGCCCACCGAGATCCTCGGTGGGCTTCTGCCGTCGTGTCACACACGTTTCGGTCGGGCTGACAGGATTTGAACCTGCGACCCCTTGACCCCCAGTCAAGTGCGCTACCAAGCTGCGCCACAGCCCGCGAGTTCCGGAGAACTCAGGATCCCGGAGGATCCTCGCCCGCGTCCGACCGGAGCGCGAGCGACCGGTCCAGCATAGCGGACGTCAGACCCCCTCCGTGCCACGGCGAGTCGGAGCAACGCGACCCGAACGACACGCTCAGCCCCGCCGCACCACCTCGCGCCGCGCCGCCAACCACGGCAACCCGAGCCCGACGAGCAACCCACCGGACCCGTCCGCCGCCAGGTCCCCGATCGTGTCGTCGTACCCGACGAAGATCTTCGAGTCGACGAAGTTGTGCCCGAGCCACTCCCCCATCTCCCAGACCGCCCCGACCGCGAGTCCCGCACACAGCGCGAGCACCGCGACGACCACCCGGCGCTCGGCGTGCGGGGCCGGCACAGCGCGCAGGTCGGCACCGATGACGTAGAGCACCGCCGCGAGCAGCCCCGTCAGCACGACGTGCATGAACTTGTCCCACAGGAAGACCGTCGTGTACCACTCGAGCACGCTCGACCACCCGGCGACGAGCACGAGCACGCACACCGCCACGTCGAAGGCCGGCCGCAGCCCGAGCATCCGCGGCACCACGACACCGAGCAGCGCCAGCGCCATGACCGGGAATGCCGTCCCACCCCACCCGACAGCCGCCACGACGACGCTCACGATCGTCAGCGCCCGCACCACGTCGGCTACCAGGAACCGCGGCCGCAGGAACGTCGGTCCGAGCGTGGCGATCACGACGCCCACCGCACGACCGCGTGCACGGCGGCGTGGTCGGACGGCCACACGCCGCCCGGCCGCCGCACGTCGACCGCGACGCGGTCCACCTCCGCCTCGGACGTCACGAGCACCCCGTCGATCCGCCGGCCACCGACGCGCGGACTCCCGTAGTGCGGGTACGTCCCGTACGGCTCACCCACCTGCCTGGAGGCCCGCCCCCAGCTGTCCTCGACCCCCGCCTCCGCCAGGGCTCGCCATGGTGCGGAACCGGCGGGGCTGTTCCAGTCGGCCATGACCACGGCGGGCAGGCCGCGCTGCAGGACGATCCGGCCGAGCAGTTCGGCGGACCGCAGCCGGGCCCACGGCGAGGCGACGTCGAGGTGGGTGGCGATCGCCAGGAACCTGATGCCCGTCGCGCGGTCGTCGACGACGGCTCCAACGGCGTGCCGGGGGAAAGACGTCGCCCACGACCGCGACCCGGGGCGGTGGGGCGACCTGGAGAGCGCCCAGGTGCGGCGCTCGACGACGTCGAGGCGGGAGCGGTCGAGGAACAGGCCGACCTGTTCGCCACCGCCACGCGCTCCCCGTCCGGCCAGGACGGGCTCCCAACCCGACCCCAGGCCAGCGGTGAGTTCGTCCGCCTGCGTGGGCAGGGCCTCCTGGACGGCGAGGACGGTGGGCGCTTCGGACGTGACGAGCGCGAGCACGGCGTCGCGGCGACGCTCCCAGGCGTCGGGGTGGGTCGGCTGTCGCGGCACGCGGCGACGCACGTTGAGCGTCATGCAGTGCACCTCGGGCGACCGGACCGGTCCGATGAGCGGGCGGTCGTCGGGGTGGTGGGGCATGCCTCCCTTCTACGAGACGACACCCGTCGGATTCCCAGGGACCTCTCCGTCTGGCTCGTATGGTGGCTCGATGCGTTCACGTTCCACCCCTCGTCTCCTGATCGCGATCGCGGTCTCCGGGCTGCTGCTCGGAGCCGCTGGGTGCACGTCGAGCGGACCGGACACGAGCCGCCCGACGCTGGCGAAGGCTTCGGCCGACACCGTCACGGTGGCCGATGCCTCGGACGCCGCTGCCCGGTCGGTCCGCGTCAGCAAGGCGCTGTTCGCGAGTGCCCCGGGAGCGGTCGTCGCCCGGGCCGGCGACACCGACGGCATCCGTGGTGCGGCGAAGGCTGCGGCGAGCGCCCACGTCCCGGTGCTGCTGACCGCAAAGAACGAGAGCGCCGCCGTCGCCCGCGAGCTCGACCGGCTCGGTGCCGACTGGTACCAGGCCGAGGGCGACGTGTCGGTCGACACGGACGTCGAACAGCGGCAGGCGCCGGACGGTGGTGACGCGCCGGAGTCGACCCGGGCCTCCCGGCAGGCGACGGTGGTGGTGGCGGACGCGAGTGCGGACGCTGCTGCCGTGGCGACCGCGAAGGCCGCCGGCGCGCGCGTCGTGACCATGCCGAAGGGTGTAGCCGACCCGGCTGCCGCACCCGACGTGGTGACGGCGCTGCACGAACGGGCGAAGCACCCGACCGTCCTGGTCGGTGCGGCGTTCGAGGCCCTCCCGGACCCGGAGTGGACGGTCCGGGCTGCCGAGGGCGGGTTCCAGCTGCGGAACGGCGGCCAGCGACCGTTCGACGGGCACCGGTACGTCGCGTTGTACGGGGCTCCCGGGGCTCCGGCGCTGGGCGTGCTCGGCGAGCAGGGGCCGAAGGAGACCGTGCAGCGTGCCGAGCAGGTCGCGAAGCCGTACCGGGCGGAGTCCGACGAGCTCGTGACGCCCGCGATGGAGGTCATCGCGACCGTCGCCGCCGGGGACGCCGGAGCCGACGGCGACTACTCGACGGAGCTGCCGGTGTCGACGCTCGAGCCCTACGTCGAGGCCGCGCACGATGCGGACATGCCGGTCATCATCGACCTGCAGCCCGGGCGGTCGGACTTCCTGTCGCAGGCCAAGAAGTACGAGTCACTGCTGAAGAAGCCGGGCGTCTGGCTGGCGCTCGACCCGGAGTGGCGGCTGACGAAGGACCAGGTGCCGCTCAAGCAGATCGGGAGTGTCTCGGCGTCCGAGGTGAACGAGGTGTCCTCGTGGCTGGCTGGACTCGTGCGCGACGAGGGGCTGCCGCCGAAGGCCCTGGTGCTGCACCAGTTCCGGCTGTCGATGATCCAGGACCGCTCCGCACTGCAGACCCACCCGGAGCTCGACATGCTCGTGCACGTCGACGGGCAGGGGTCGCAGCCCGACAAGCAGGCGACGTGGAAGGCACTGCACCAGGGCGCGCCGGATGGGCTGCACTGGGGATGGAAGAACTTCTACGACGAGGACACGCCCATGCTGACGCCCGCGCAGACGATGCGGGACGTGCAGCCGACGCCGTCGTTGGTCACCTACCAGTAGGGAGCTTCTCCACAGCCTGGAGGCACGACCTGCGTTACGTCGGTCGGTGCTGACAGCATGGGGGCATGTCTGGTCTTGGTGTCGGGTCCACCGCGTCGTCTTCCGTGTCCCCCTCTGCGGACATCGCCGCCGAGGCGCAGCAGGCGCTCGCTGCGCTCACGGGGCGCCCCGACGCGGTGTTCCACCCCGGCCAGCTCGAGGCCATCTCGGCGCTGGTCGAGCACCGGCAACGCGCCCTCGTCGTGCAGCGCACCGGGTGGGGCAAGTCCGCGGTGTACTTCCTGGCAACGCTGCTGCTGCGCCGACGCGGGGGCGGCCCGACCGTCCTGGTGTCGCCGCTGCTCGCCCTAATGCGCGACCAGGTCGCCGCTGCCGCGCGGGCCGGTGTCCGTGCGGTGTCGATCAACTCCGCGAATGCCCACGAGTGGGGCGAGACCCAGGCAGCCCTCGCCCGTGACGAGGTCGACGTACTGCTGGTCTCCCCCGAGCGGCTGAACAACCCGAAGTTCCGCGACGAGCAGATGCCGACCCTGATCGCCCGGATGGGCATGCTCGTGGTCGACGAAGCACACTGCATCTCGGATTGGGGCCACGACTTCCGGCCGGACTACCGCCGGCTGGCCGAGCTCATCCGTTCGCTCCCCCATGGCGTCCCCGTCCTGGCGACCACCGCGACGGCGAACGAGCGCGTGGTCGAGGACGTCGCCGAACAGCTCACCGCTGGCCCGGCCGACCCGGTGTTCACGATCCGTGGGTCGCTCGCCCGCAAGTCCCTGCGCCTCGGTGTGCTGACGCTGCCCGATGCCCGGCAGCGCCTCGGCTGGCTCCTCGCGCACCTCGGCGACCTGCCCGGCAGCGGCATCATCTACACGCTCACCGTCTCGGCGGCCGAGGACATCGCCCGGCTGCTCCGCGACAACGGGTACGCCGTCCGCGCCTACACGGGGCGCACCGACACCGATGAGCGCGAACAGCTCGAACAGCAGCTCAAGGGCAACGAGCTGAAGGCCCTGGTCGCCACGAGTGCGCTCGGCATGGGGTTCGACAAGCCCGACCTCGGGTTCGTCGTGCACGTCGGGGCTCCCTCGTCGCCCGTCGCCTACTACCAGCAGATCGGTCGCGCGGGTCGTGCGACCGACAACGCCGACGTCCTGCTCCTGCCCGGGCGCGAGGACCGCGAGATCTGGCAGTACTTCGCCAGCGCCTCGATGCCGACCGAGGCCCGCGCCGCCGCCGTGCTCAGTGCCCTGTCCACCGACACCGCGATGTCGACCGTGGCGCTCGAGGGCCTGGTCGACATCAAGCGCTCCACCCTCGAACTCCTGCTCAAGGTGCTCGACGTCGACGGCGCCGTCCGACGCGTCACCGGCGGCTGGGTGTCGACCGGGCAGCCGTGGGAGTACGACGCGCCCCGGTACGAGCGGGTCGCAGCGGCCCGTGCTGCGGAGGCAGCGTCGATGCTCGACTACGAGTCCACCTCGGCCTGCCGCATGCAGCTGCTGCAGCAGGACCTCGACGACCCCTCGGCCGAGCCCTGTGGCCGGTGCGACAACTGCGCCGGGGCGTGGTTCCCGACGGCCGTGTCCGACACCGACTCGTCCGGTGCAGCGGCCGCGCTCGACAAGGTCGGTGTCGAGATCGCCCCGCGTGCCCAGTGGCCCTCGGGGATGTCGTCGCTCGGGGTCTCCGTGCGGGGCAAGATCGGCCCGGACGAGCTCGTGCAGCCCGGCCGTGCGGTGGCGCGTCTGACCGACCTCGGCTGGGGCGGTCCACTGCGTGCGCTGTTCTCGACGTCCACCCCCGATGCCCCGATCTCGCGCGAACTCGTCGACGGTTGCGTCCGGGCGCTCAAGGACTGGCCGTGGGAGACCCGGCCGACCGGCGTCGTGGCGATGTCCTCGCGGTCACGGCCCGAGCTCGTGGGGTCCCTCGCCCAGGCGCTGTCCACCATCGGGCGGCTGCAGTTCCTCGGCACGCTCGGCCGTGCCGGCGGGACCCCTCGTGGCGACGGTGCGACGAACAGCGCCTACCGACTGTCCGGCGTGTGGGACACCTTCGTGGTCGATCCGTCGCTCGCCGCCGCCCTGCAGGCGCACGAGGGCCCGGTGCTGCTCGTCGACGATCTGGTCGACAGCCGGTGGACGATGACCGTCGCCGGCCGGGAGCTCCGGCGCGCCGGGGCCTCCGCCGTGCTCCCGTTCGCCCTGGCCACGGTCGCCTGAGCCGGATCATTGCCCGGTGCTGCGGGCGTTGCGCTGCGCCGCTGTGGAAGATCACGCTTGTCCAGGGTTCTGACGGTTCCGGTACACGATCTGCGGGATTCGCGAACCAGAACCGTCACCCGCCCCGCTCGACTACCAGGCACCGCCTCCGGAGAACACGTCGGGCACCGCGAAGCACGACGACGATGATCTGATGTGCACGGTCTTCGCATCGGTCCCTCGTGAGATCAGGTAGCCCTCGCCGTCGCTGGTCGAGATGTCTATGGTCGGGAGTCCCACGGTGTCCTGACGCTTGTCGATCGCCCAGCCCGACCGATCACCCCATTCCTTCTCGACAGCCGCGACGACCGCGTCCATGTCAGGCTCATCGGTCGTCACGACGTTCGTGCCGCCCGACCATTGACGCCGGTGCTCACCACACGGGAAGAGCGCACCCTTCTCCTGCTGGCGGACGCTTGTTCGGTTGGGCATGACGTCGGCGATCTCGAGCTCGACGCGTTGTGTCCGCGCCTTCGCGGCACGGATCTCGACTTCGGGAGAGATGCTCGGGGCTGCCGGTTCGGAAGCTTCGGATCGGTTGTCGTCGATGCTCGAGCACCCCGTCAGGAGAGTCAGGAACACGATCGGAGCGATGAGCTTGCCTGAGCCGTTCATCTTCCCCCTAGATGATTCTGTCGATGTGATCCAGCACGGCTCGATTCTCTCCTGCGTTGGCAGCGATCCGGTTGCGGCCCGCGCACACCGGCTCTGCACCATTTCCGCGACAGTCCACCTGTTGATCGACTCGTAGGTTGTCGCACACGCGGTCCGCCAGCCACCGGATACCGCTCCGGCGCGCCACGCGCGAAGAACGGGGTCGAGCCACGGCGGCCGACGGCAGTCTCAGCGCCGCGCGGGCTTCGGGAACGTGGCCCGCATGTGGTCGCTCGTCAGCACGTCGCCGATCCCGACCATGAGCACCGAGAACAGGATCTGCTCGATGACCATCCAGAACGGGTAGAGCCCGGGGATCGCCGCGACGATCAGCGTCACGATCGGGAAGATCCGGCTGAACAACCGCAGCCGCTGGTAGGCCCAGTAGTACCCGAGCTGTGCACGCCAGGCGAACACGTAGAGCGTCAGGGTGATGAGCAGCACCACGGTGGACCGGAACCACACCGCCCACGACAGGGACTCCCCTGCGCGGGTCAGCAGCACGGCGACCACGATGGCGGTGAGTCCGACGACGGTCTCCGCGACGAGCAGCCACCGGATCCACCGGAACGAACGGACAGTGTCCGGGTGTTCGAGCATGTCCTCGCGGATCACGTACCCGGACTGCCGACCTCCGGCCAACCGGTCGAGCCGCAGACGGCACCACACGCGGTCGGCGAGCACACCGAGTCCGTCGTTCTGCTGCGTCACCAGTACATCGTGCCCCATCCCGGCGGTGGCGGCGGACGCGGCACAGCCACGAGCACCGATGCGGAACGACACTGTCGACTTCGGACGACCACGACACCGTCGTTCTACGTCGGCGCAGCGCACCCCAACCCCGCCCAGCCTCACCCCGGCCCCACTCAGTCCGACGGGACGAGTGCCGCGCCGCCCAGCACGGTCCCGGTGTCGGCGTCCAGCAGGACCAGGGAGCGGACCTCGTCGGGCAGTGACCACGGGTCGCTGAGCACGACGGTCAGCCCCTGTTCGACCCCGGCGGCCTGGAACAGGTCGTAGGACTCCCCGGCGGGTGTCCACACCGGCTTCGAGCCACCGCGCACCGTCCCCGCGGACAGCACGACGTCGACCGGGCCGTCCCCGCCGGTCTCCAGGTGGTCGATCTGCACCGCGAGGGTCTCGTCGCCCGTGTTCCCGGCGATCCGGACGTGCCCGGAGGCCGCAGCCCCGATGCCGACGATGTCACCGGAGACCGGCGGGACGCGGCGCCACCACGGGTCGATGGGCGAACCGTCGACCGGAGGGACGGGTTCCGGCTCGATCGGTTCCTCGAGGCCGTTGGACGGCGGCAGTCGGACGTCGGGCGACTGCGCCGGCTCGGAGGGCACGGAATCGGCACGGGTGACCGTGTCGCCGTCGTCCGGAGCGTGCGAGATCATCCACAGGGACACCGAACCCACGACGACCACACCGACGAGGACACCCACCAGGGCGAGCCGACGTCGGTCCGCTGCCCACGGCCCGGTACCCACGCCCCCATGATGCCGCACCGGTGTGGCGGACCCGCTGCGGGCCTCCAGGCCGGACGCGAACGCAGAACGCGCCCCGACGGATCGGGGCGCGTTCTGCGTGACGGGTGGGAGGGCTCAGCGCTTCCGGCGCTCGCGCACCCGCATGTTGACGTTGATCGGCGTGCCGGAGAAGCCCCAGACCTCGCGGAGGCGACGCGTGATGAAGCGTCGGTACTGCGGGTCGAGGAACGCCGACGTGAAGAGCACGAAGGTCGGCGGCTGGCTCGACGCCTGGGTCCCGAACAGGATGCGGGGCTGCTTGCCGCCGCGCACGGGGTGCGGGTGTTCCTGCACGAGCTCGGCGATGAAGGCGTTGACCTTGCCGGTCGGGATGCGGGTGTCCCACGACTCGAGGGCGGTCTCGAGCGCCGGCACGAGCTTCTCGAGGTGGCGACCGGTGCGGGCGGAGATGTTCACGCGCGGGGCCCAGGCGACGTGCGCCAGGTCCTGCTCGATCTCGCGCTCCAGGTAGCGGCGGCGCTCGTCGTCGAGCAGGTCCCACTTGTTGTAGGCCAGCACGAGGGCACGGCCGGACTCGAGGACGAGGTCGATGATGCGGAGGTCCTGCACGGACACCGGCTCGGTGACGTCGAGGACGACGACGGCGACCTCGGCCTTCTCGAGCGCGGCGGTGGTGCGGAGCGAGGCGTAGAAGTCGGCGCCCTGCTGCATGTGGACGCGCTTCCGGATGCCGGCGGTGTCGACGAAGCGCCACACCTTGCCGCCGAGCTCGATCTGCTCGTCCACCGGGTCGCGGGTGGTGCCGGCGATGTCGTTCACGACGACCCGCTCTTCACCGGCGGCCTTGTTGAGCAGCGAGCTCTTGCCGACGTTCGGGCGGCCGAGGATGGCCACACGGCGGGGGCCGCCGACCTCCTGCTTGGCGACGGCCGAGGTGTCGGGCAGCGTCTTGATGATCAGGTCGAGCAGGTCCGCGACGCCACGGCCGTGCAGGGCCGACACCGGGTGCGGCTCGCCGAGCCCCAGGTTCCAGAGCTCGTAGGCGTCGAGTTCACGGCGCTCGTCGTCGGCCTTGTTCGCGACGACGATGACGGGGCGGTCGGTGCCGCGCAGCATCTTGACGACGTGCTCGTCGGTGGCGGTGATCCCGACCGTGACGTCCACGACGAACAGCACGGCGTCGGCGAGGTCGATCGCGACCTCGGCCTGCGCGGCGACGGAGGCGTTGATGCCCTCGGCGCCGGGCTCCCAGCCGCCGGTGTCGACGAGGGTGAAGCGCTTGTCGTTCCAGTCGGCCTTGTAGCTGACACGGTCGCGGGTGACGCCGGGGACGTCCTGCACGACGGCCTCACGACGACCGAGGATGCGGTTCACGAGCGCGGACTTGCCGACGTTCGGGCGGCCGACGATCGCGAGCACCGGGTAGGCGGGCAGGTAGTGGACGCCGTCCTCGCCGACCTGACCGGCCTCGAGCAGGGCGAGGTCCTCGTCCTCGAGGTCGTACTCCTCGAGTCCGGCGCGGAGCGCGGTCGCGCGCTGCTCGGCCTCGGCCTCGTCGAGTCCGGCGAGCCGCTCGCCGAGGGCGTCGTCGTACCGGGGGAAGTCGTCGTTGTCCGGGTTGTCCAGCTGAGCCATCTTGGGTTCCTCGCGAGCGGCCGGGGCCGCGGTGTCGGTGGCCGTTGCCGGCCGGGGCCGGGGGTCCGGCCGTGGTGTGACCAGGCGGCCGAGGCCGTCCGGTCGTGCGTCAGTGCGTGGCCGCGCGGGCCAGGTCGACGACCGCCTGCACGGTCTGGTCGAAGTCGAGGTCGGTGGAGTCGAGCGTCGTGACGCCGTCGGCGGCGTTCATGAAGTCGACGACCTTCGCGTCCGCCGCGTCGCGACGAGCGAGTGCTGCGGAGGTCTCGGCGGCCGACTGGGTCGTGACCTCTGCCGAGCGTCGGGCCATTCTAACGGACTCGTCGGCCGTCAGCAGGATCCGGACCTCGGCGTCGGGTGCGACGACCGTGGTGATGTCCCGGCCCTCGGTGATGATGCCCGGGGCGTCGGTCTTCCGCATGACGTTGCGGAACAGCTGGACCAGGCGCTTCCGGACGTCCGGGAGCTTCGCGATGTGGGCGACCGCGCCGGTGACGTCGGGGGTGCGGATGGCCTCCGTCACGTCGGTCTCCCCCACCTTGACGTAGTAGTCGTCGGGGTCGGTGCCGATGGCGTAGTCGAAGGTGTCCCAGCTCGCCAGGACCGCCGCGGCGTCGTCGAGGTCGACCCGCTGCTGCAGGGCGTGCCACGCGAGTGCACGGTAGGCGGCGCCGGTGTCCTGGTAGCCGTAGCCCAGGGCGCGGGCGGCCGCACGGGAGACGCTCGACTTGCCGCTGCCGGCGGGACCGTCGACCGCGATGACGATCTTCGCCACGTAGGCACCGTCGGCCAGGCCGGACGGCATCGGGGCGCTGGTCGAGCCGGGCTCCCCGCCGGGTTCGCCGAGGCCGCCGGCCGGGCCCCCGAGTGCGCCGCCGTCGCCGCTGCCGCTGAACGGGCCGCCGGCACCGCCCTGGCCCGGGGTCGGGAGGCCGGAGTCGGGCCCGTCCGGTCCGCCGGTCACACCGGAGTCGTTCGTCGCTGCGTTCGTGTCGTCGTTCAGGCCCATGCTGCTGCGATCCTCCATCCGCGCCCCTCGAGTTCCTCGACGAGTCGCTGTTCCTGCTCGGGCAGCACCGACACCTCGACGATGCCGATCTGTGCGCCCGGTGAGTGCTCGAGGCGCATGTCCTCGAGGTTGATGCCGATCTCCCCGATGAACGTCAGGAGTGCGGCGATCTGCCCTGGGGTGTCGTCGACCAGGACGACCACCTGGGCGAAGCGCTTGGTGGTGCCGTGCTTGCCGGGGAGCCGTTCGACCCCGCGGTTGCCGTCGGCGATCGTCTCGGCGATGGTGCGCGGCGAACCGGCACCGTCCGGGTCGCCGAGCGCGTCGATCACGCGGGACAGGTCGTCGCGCAGGTCGGTGAGCACCGGCCGGATGTGCCCGGCGTTCGCCCCGATGATCTGCACCCAGAGCCCCGGGTCGCTCGCGGCGATCCGGGTGACGTCGCGCACGCCGCCGCCGGCCAGGCCGAGCGACCCGTCGGGGGCGTCCCGAAGGCGCGAGGCCATGAGGGTCGACACGAGCTGCGGCGCGTGCGAGACGTACGCGACGGCGAGGTCGTGCGACTCGGGGTCCATCGGCACGACGGTGGCGCCGACGTCGAGCGCGAGGTCCTCGACCACCGCGGCGCGCTGGAACGTGATGCCGTCGTGCCCCGCGATCACCCAGGGGCGACCGACGAACAGGTCGGCGCGGGCGGCGGTCGGACCGCTGCGCTCGCGTCCGGCCATCGGGTGCGACCCGATGTAGCGGGAGACGTCGGCCCCGGCCGCCACCAGGGCGGCGAGCGGCCCGGACTTCACGCTGGCGACGTCTGTCACGACGGCGTCGGGGTGGGCGGCGAGCTCGCGCTCCACCACCGTCGCGACGACGTCCGGCGGCACCGCGACGACGATCAGCTCCGGCTGGTCGCCGGCAGTTGGTCGACGGCCGGCGCCGTAGTCCACGGCGAGCGCCAGCGCAGCGGGCGAGACGTCGTCGAGGACGACGTCCACGCCCTTCTCACGCAGGGCGAGACCGATCGAGGCGCCGAGCAACCCGGCACCGACGACCCGGACCGGGCCGCGCAGACGGCGGTCGATGTCGGTCGGGGTCACGTCGGTCACCGGGCAAGCCTACCGATCGCGGCTCGGGCATCGGTCGATGCCCGAGCGTCGGGTTCGGTCAGTCCGCCGACTCGTCCTCGTACTCGTCGTCGTCCTGGTCGAGCGCGACGTCGCGGTCGTCACGAGCGGACGGCTTCGCGTCACGGACGGTGCTGAGCAGCTTGCCGACCTCGACCGTGCCGAGCTCGCGCATCTTGCCCGGCGGCAGGCTGCCCAGGTGCAGCGGTCCGAACGACCGGCGGACGAGTTCGAGGACCGGGTGGTCGACGGCCTCGAGCATGCGACGGACGATGCGGTTGCGGCCGGAGTGCAGCGTGATCTCGACGAGCGACTCACCCCGCGAGGACTCGAGCAACCGCACCTTGTCGGCCTTGATCGGACCGTCCTCGAGCTCGACGCCCTCGGTCAGGCGCTGCACCACGGCGGGGTTCACGTTGCCGTGGACCTTCGCGATGTACGTCTTCTGCACGCCGAACGACGGGTGCGCGAGCACGTGTGCCAGGTCGCCGTCGTTCGTCAGGACGAGCAGCCCGGAGGTCTCGGTGTCGAGACGGCCGACGTTGAACAGGCGCTCCTCGTAGCGGTCCACGAACTCGGTCAGGTCGCGGCGACCGCGCTCGTCCTGCAGGCTCGAGACGACACCGGTCGGCTTGTTCAGCACGATGTAGCGCCGCGACGAGTCGATCTGCACGGGCACGCCGTCGACGCTGATCGCGTCCTTCTCGGGGTCGACGCGACGCCCGAGGGCGTCCACGACCTCGCCGTTGACCGTCACGCGGCCCTCGACGATCAGGTTCTCCGCGACCCGGCGGGATGCGACGCCGGCAGCGGCGATCACCTTCTGCAGGCGCTCACCCTCTGCCTGGAGGCTCGGCTCGGCCCCGGCAGGCGCCGTTCCGTCCGCCGCGTCCCAGTCCTCGATGATCGGCCGTTCGGGCGTGCCCTCGGCCGGGTTGCCCCGGTCGTCGCGCTGCCCACTCGGCTTCGGCGTGGTGCGGTCGCTGTTGCGGACGCTCGTGGTGCCGCCGACGTAGCGGCGGCCGTTGTGCCAGACGCGGCTTTGCTGGCCGTCCGGCGTGCGGCGGTCGTCGCGGCCGCGGTCGTCGCGCCGGTCGTCGCGGGGAGCGGAGCTGCCACGGTCGTCGCGACCCCGGTACCCACCGCGGTCGTCGCGGGGAGCAGAGCTGCCACGGTCGTCGCGGCCGCGGTACCCACCACGGTCGTCGCGCGGTGCCGAAGCCCCACGGTCGTCACGGCCGCGGTACCCACCACGGTCGTCGCGCGGGGCGGCGCTGCGGTCGTCACGGCCCCGGTACCCGCCGCGGTCGTCGCGCGGAGCGGAGTTGCCGCGGTAGCCACCACGGTCACCGCCACCGGATCGGTCATCGCGACCCCGGTAGCCGCCACGGTCGTCGCGCGGAGCCGAAGCCCCACGGTCGTCACGGCCGCGGTACCCACCACGGTCATCGCGCGGTGCGGAGCTCCCGCGGTCGTCGCGACCCCGGTACCCACCACGGTCGTCACGCGGAGCCGAGCCCCGGTAGCCACCACGGTCGTCACGCGGAGCCGAAGCCCCACGGTCGTCGCGGCCGCGGTACCCACCGCGGTCGTCACGCGGAGCCGAGTTGCCGCGGTAGCCACCACGGTCGCCGCCACCGGAACGGTCGTCGCGACCCCGGTAGCCGCCGCGGTCGTCACGCGGAGCGGAGTTGCCGCGGTAGCCCCCACGGTCACCACCGCGGTCGTCGCGAGGAGCGGACCCACCACGGTCGTCACGGCCGCGGTAGCCACCACGGTCGTCACGCGGAGCGGAGTTACCCCGGTAGCCACCACGGTCGCCGCCACCGGCACGGTCGTCCCGGCCCCGGTACCCACCACGGTCGTCACGCGGAGCCGAAGTCCCGCGGTACCCACCACGCTCGCCGCCGCGGTCGTCGCGCGACGGGTACCCGCCACGACGGTCGTCGTCGCGCGGCGGGCGTGCGCCCCCGCGGTCGTCGCGACCGTACCCGCCGGAGCGGCCACCGGCACTGGAGCCGGCCCCACCGCGTCCGCCGGCCGGGCGGCCGGAGCGATCCGGGCCTCCCGAGCGTCCGTTGCGGTCGTCTCGGTCTCGGGGCGCGCCGCGCCCCCGGTCGTCAAACCCTGCCATCGGGGATCCCTTCGTTCTGCTCGAAGCCGTCCGCACCGTCGTCCAGGAGGGGCGAGATGAGCGGCAGCTCGTCGAGCGAGTTGATGCCGAGCTGCTGCAGGAGCAGGTCGGACGTGACGTAGTTGATGGCGCCGGTCTCGGCGTCGGTGAACGACTCCTCGATGAGGCCGCGTGCCACCAGGGTTCGGACGACGCCGTCGACATTGACGGCGCGGATCGCAGCGATCTGCGAGCGGGTGATCGGCTGCTTGTAGGCGACGACCGCGAGGGTCTCGAGTGCGGCCTGCGACAGCCGCGAGGGGCGCTCGGCCTCGACGAACTGCTCGACCACGGGGTCCAGGTCGGCGCGGACGTAGAAGCGCCAGCCGCCACCGACCTCGCGCAGTTCGAAGCCACGGCGGACCGTGCCGTCGACGCCGTCGAAGTCCGCGACCAGGCGTTCGATCGCCTGCCGGACGGCGGGGACGGGCGAACCGACCGCAGCACCGAGGGCGACGAGCGACTGCGGCTGGTCGGCGATCATCAGGATGGCCTCGAGCTGGCGGTCGATGGGGATGGTGGGGTGGGCCTCGGACGCGGCGCGCTCGTGGATCTCGTGCTCGATCGCGCGGGCGTCGGCCATCTCGTCAGCGCCGCCGGGTTCGGCGCTGGACGTGTCGTGCACGTCATCCGTCATAGTCGGCTCCCAGGTTCGCGAGGCTCTCGTCGGACCAGTCCTCGGCGGTCCACCGCAGTGTCAGCTCCCCGAGCGGCTCGAGCTGCTCGAACGAGATCGACGCGTTCCGGTACAGCTCGAGGATCGCGAGGAAGCGAGCCACCACGATACCCGTCTGGTCGACGCCCGCGACCAGTTCACGGAACGAGACGCCCTCACCATCGCGGGTGCGCAGGATCGACACGACGATCGCGGCCTGCTCGCGGATGCTGATGAGCGGGGCGTGCAGGTGGTCGAGGCCGACGGTCGGGATCTCCCGCGGGGCGAAGGCCAGCGCTGCCAGTGCGGCGAAGTCCTGCACCGACAGGGTCCAGACGAGCTCCGGCGTCCGCGCGCGGAACCGCTCCTCGAGCCGGACGCTGCGGACGTGCCGGCGCGACTCGACGCCCCAGCGCTCCCCGAACCAGTCGGCGGCCTGCTTGAACGCGCGGTACTGCAGCAGTCGGGCGAACAGCAGGTCGCGGGCCTCGAGCAGGGCGACGTCCTCGGCGTCGACGAGCTCACCCTGGGGCAGCAGCCCGACGATCTTCAGGTCGAGCAGCGTCGCCGCGACGACCAGGAACTCGCTGGCCTCGTCGAGCTCGTCGGCGGACTCGGCCTGCCGGACGTACTGGATGAACTCCCCCGTCACGGCACCGAGCGACACCTCGGTGATGTCGAGCTCGTGCTTCGTGATGAGCGACAGCAGGAGGTCGAACGGTCCGTCGAAGTTGGCGAGCCGGACCCGGAACCCCGCGTCAGGCGACGGCGCCACGCTGGACGAGCTCTCGTGCGAGCTGCCGGTAGGCGTGGGCGGCAGGGTGGTCCGGCGCGGTCTGCGTGATCGGGCGTGCGGACACGGTGGCGTCCGGGAACTTCACGGTGCGGCCGATGACGGTGTCGAGCACGCGGTCGTCGAAGGTGTCGACGACCCGCTCCATGACCTCGCGCGAGTGCAGCGTGCGCGAGTCGTACATGGTCGCCAGGATGCCGTCGAGCTTGAGCGCCGGGTTGAGACGGTCGCGCACCTTGTCGATCGTCTCGATGAGCAGGGCGACACCGCGGAGCGCGAAGAACTCGCACTCGAGCGGGATGAGGACGCCGTGTGCCGCGGTCAGGGCGTTCACGGTGAGCAGGCCGAGCGACGGCTGGCAGTCGACCAGGATCACGTCGTAGTCGTTCGCGACCTTGCGCAGCACGCTCGCCAGGATCTGCTCGCGGGCGACCTCGTTGACCAGGTGCACCTCGGCCGCGGACAGGTCGATGTTCGCCGGGATGACGTCGAGGCCGGGGGTGTTCGTCGGCTGGATGACCTGGTTCGGGTCCTTCACGGCACCCATGAGCAGGTCGTACACGGTGTGGATGTCGTGCGTCCGGACCCCGAGGCCCGCGGACAGCGCACCCTGCGGGTCGAAGTCGACGGCGAGGACCTTGCGGCCGTACTCCGCGAGCGCGGCGCCCAGGTTGATGGCGGTCGTGGTCTTGCCGACGCCGCCCTTCTGGTTGCAGAGCGCGATGATGCGGGCGGGTCCGGTGCTGTCGAGCTCCTCGGGCACGGGGAAGTCCCGGACGGGACGCCCCGTCGGACCGTGGGTGGTCGCGCCGGTGGGGTTGGTCGTCGGGTTCGGGCTCACCCCGTCATCGTACCGGCGACCTCGGGTTGGGCCGGGTCGCACCGCCGCGGGACCGCCGCGCTGCTGGCTGGCAGCCTGGCCGCGGGCGCTGCTGCGCTGGTGCGCTGGTGCTGCTGCCCGTCAGGCAGCGCGCAGGGCGACGCGCATGCTGTCGACCCGCTCCGCGATCACGGGGTCGGTCGACCACCGCTGCTGCAGCCGACCGACGAGCTCGCCGACCTGCTCGCGGTCGAGCCCCGGGTGCAGCGCCAGTCCCACCGTCAGCTCCGGCCCGGCGAACCGGCCGACCGGGTCGCCCGGCGCGAGTTCGACACGGGCGACGCCGGGCTCCCCCTCGACCGAGACCGCGAAGGCCCGAGCCACCTCGGGGTCTTCGAAGCACGGGGTCCACGGCAGGTCCTGCCCGAGCGCCCACACCGCCGGACGTCGCAGCACGAACTCGGTCGGCGACTTCGGGTCGAGCACGACGAGCTGGGTGTCCTCGCTCGCCGCGGCCATCGCCACACGGCGCGACTCCACCGGCACCGGGCGCGCGTCCGGGTCCCACACGTGCATGGCGTCCACCGAGGTGAACGCCGGCATCACGCTGCGACCATCCGGACCGGCGACCGTCACGATCGAGAGTTCCTGGGTCTTGTCGACGAGCTTGCCCTCGTCGGTCTCCCCCACGTCACCGGCCTCGGCGATGAGTGGGATGAGCAGCCGGGCGGTGCGGAGCGCCTCGACGATCGCCGCCTGGGAGGCACCCGCGGCGAGCGCACCGATCGCGGCGACCACCGCGGGGTCGGCGAGTCCGTCGTCCTCGGCGAACGCGGTGTCGTGGTGGTCGAACGTGCGGCCTTCCCACGAGAAGCCCGCCGAGTCCGCCGCCCCGCCGGGGGTGTGCGCGTCGTCGGCGTCCGGCCCGGTGCCGCGGCCGTTCGAGATGCCCGCCACGGCGCTACTCGGACGCGATGTCGAGTGCGGCCGGCAGCGTGAACGCCCCGGAGTACAGCGCCTTGCCGATGATCGCGCCCTCGAGCCCGTACGGCACGAGTTCGCGGAGCGCACGGAGGTCGTCGAGCGTCGAGATCCCGCCGGAGGCCACCACGGGCTGGTCGGTCCGGTCGCACACCTGGCGGAGCAGTTCGACGTTGGGCCCCTGCAGCGTGCCGTCCTTCGTGACGTCGGTCACCACGTAGCGGGCGCACCCGGCGGCTTCCAGCCGGTCGAGCACCTCCCACAGGTCACCGGCGTCCTCGGTCCAGCCGCGGCTCGACAGCGTGGTGCCGCGGACGTCCAGCCCGACGGCGATCTGCTCGCCGTACTCACCGATCACCCGCGCGGCCCAGTCCGGGTTCTCGAGCGCCGCGGTGCCGAGGTTCACGCGCGCCGCACCGGTCGCCAGTGCCGCTTCGAGCGAGGCGTCGTCGCGGATGCCGCCGGACAGCTCGACGGAGACACCCTCGACCTCGCGGACGGCGTGCGCGATCACCCGGCGGTTGTCGCCACGACCGAAGGCTGCGTCGAGGTCGACGAGGTGGATCCACTCGGCACCCTGGTCACGCCAGGTCCGGGCAGCGGCGACGGGATCGCCGTAGCCGGTCTCGCTCCCCGCCTCACCCTGGGTGAGCCGCACGGCCTGTCCGTCGACGACGTCGACAGCCGGCAGCAGGACGAGGGGCGGGGTGTCGGTGAGGTCGGTCATGGTCCTGTCGGTTTCGTTGCGGTGGAGAAGGGGCTGCGGACAGCCGGGAGGCCCGGTGCGCGTCCGGCACGGCCGTCGCGCCCGGCACCGGCCGGGTTCAGAGCGAACGCACCCAGTTGGAGAGCAGGCGGATGCCCGGCTCGCCGGACTTCTCGGGGTGGAACTGCGTGGCGGTGAGCGGCCCGTTCTCGACCGCGGCGATGAAGGGCTGCCCGTGCTCGGCCCAGGTCAGACGCGGCGCGCGGAACGGCCCGTACGCCTCGAGCGGGAAGTCGGTCACGCCGTAGGAGTGCACGAAGTAGAAGCGCTCGTCGTGCAGCCCGTCGAACAGCACGGAGTCCTCGGGCGCCTGCACGGTGTTCCAGCCCATGTGCGGCAGCACCTCGGCCTGGATCTCCTGCACGGTGCCGGGCCACTGACCGAGCCCTTCGACGTCGGCACCACGCTCGATGCCCCGCGAGAACAGGACCTGCATGCCGACGCAGATGCCGAGCACGGGTCGCCCGCCGGCCAAACGGTGGTCGACGATCTCGCCGCCCTGCACACCCTCGAGCTGGTCGATCACGGCGGCGAACGCCCCGACGCCGGGGACGAGCAGGCCGTCGGCCTTGAGTGCCGCCTGCTTGTCCGAGGTCAGGGTGACCTCGGCGCCGGCGCGCTCGAGTGCCTTGGCGGCGGAGTGGACGTTCCCCGACCCGTAGTCGAGGACGACGACGTTCGGCTTGGCGGTTGTCACAGGGCGCCCTTCGTGGAGGGGATGCCGTCGACGCGCGGGTCCAGCTCGACCGCCTTGCGCATGGCTCGGGCGAACGCCTTGAACTCGGCTTCGGCGATGTGGTGGGGGTCGCGGCCCTCGAGCACGCGGATGTGGACGGTGATGCCGGCGTTGAACGTGATCGCCTCGAACACGTGGCGGACCATCGAGCCGGTGAAGTGGCCGCCGATGCGGTGGAACTCGAAGCCCGCGGGCTCGCCGGAGTGCACCAGGAACGGACGCCCGGAGACGTCGACGACGGCCTGGGCCAGCGCTTCGTCCAGCGGGACCAGGGCGTCGCCGTAGCGGCCGATGCCGGCGCGGTCGCCGAGGGCCTGCTTGATCGCCTGTCCGAGCACGATGCCGGTGTCCTCGACCGTGTGGTGCACGTCGATGTCGGTGTCACCCGTCGAGCGCACCCGCAGGTCGATCAGGGAGTGCTTGCTGAACGCGGTCAGCAAGTGGTCGAAGAACGGGACGGAGGTCGAGATCGACGAGGTCCCGGTGCCGTCCAGGTCGAGCTCGAGTTCGACACTCGATTCGCTCGTCGAACGGCTGATCGAGGCGGTGCGGGCGGTCATGCCTCAACCCTAACCGGCGGCTGCTCGGCGGCGACCTGCCGCATCGCGTCGAGGAACGCGGTCGTCTCGGCTTCGGTCCCCGCACTCACCCGCAGGTGGTTCGGGATGCCGAGGTCGCGCACGATGACGTCACGCTCGAGCAGCGCCTCGAACGCGGCGTTCGGGTCGGCGACACCACCGAAGAGGACGAAGTTCGACCAGGTCTCGTAGGTGCGGTACCCCATGGCCTGCAGCTCGGTGACCATGCGGTCACGCTGCCCCTTGATGTCGTCGACCATCGCCAGCATCTCTGGGGCGTGCCGGAGTGCCGCGATCGCTGCCGCCTGGGTGAGCGCGGACAGGTGGTACGGCAGCCGGACCAGTCGGACGGCGTCGACGACGGCGGGGTGCGCAGCCATGTACCCGACCCGGGCACCGGCGAACGCGAACGCCTTGCTCATCGTGCGGGAGACCACCAGGCGCTCACGACCGGGCAGCAGCGTGAGGGCACTCGGGGCGTCGGACGGCATGAACTCGGCGTACGCCTCGTCCACCATCACGATGCCGTCGGTCGCGTCGTAGGCGGCCGCGATCGTCTCGATGTCGAGCGGGGTCCCCGTCGGGTTGTTCGGCCCGCACAGGAACACGATGTCCGGCTGGTGCTGTCGGATCGCCGCCACGACGGTCTCGGGCGAGATGCGGAACTCGTCGTCCCGCTGGGCCGGAATCCACGTGGTGCCGGTGCCCGACGCGAGGATCGAGTGCATCGAGTACGTGGGCGGGAACCCGAGCACCGAGCGACCGGGCCCGCCGAACGCCTGGAGGAGCTGCTGCAACACCTCGTTCGATCCGTTGGCCGCCCAGAGCTGCTCGGCGGTCAGGTCGTGTCCGAGGTAGTCGGCGAGCGACTGCCGGAGCTCGGTGAACTCGCGGTCCGGGTAGCGGTTGACCGTCAGCAGGGCCTGCCGGATCGACTCGACGATGTCGGCAGCGACGTCGTCCGGAACGGGATGCGTGTTCTCGTTGACGTTGAGCTGCACACGGACGTGCTTCTGCGGGGCGCCGTAGGGGCTCTGCCCGCGCAGGTCGTCTCGGATCGGGAGGTCTTCGAGCGTGAATGCCACCGATCCATCGTAGGCCGCTGTCACCGTGCGACGACCAGCCGTCCGGACGGCGCTGCCCGAGCGGCTACTCGCCGTCGGTGTACTTGGTGGGGATGGCGATCTCTTCGCCGGCCTGCAGCGCGGAACCGTCGAGCGCGTTGAGGCTCACGACGTCCTGCACGAAGTCACGCGGGTCCGAGTTCGGCGCGGTCTGCTCGGCGAGCTGCCAGAGCGTCTCGCCCGGCTGGATCGTCACGGTCTCGAACTGGGTGCGGGCGCCGCCGGCGGTGGCGTCTCCGGCGGAGGCCTGCCCGCCGTTCAGCACGCCGAGGGCGACGACGACGAGGAGCGGGAGCGCGGCCAGCGTCGTGAAGACGATGCGGCCGCGACGCGTCAGACGCAGGCGGGTACGCACGGCGGGCGCCGCGGTGCGCTGGATGTCAGCGATGGCGATGGTGCTCATGTCGTTCTTGCCTTCCCGTTCGGGTGGAACCGAAGTCGTGTACCGAACATAGTTTCGAATCAGACGACGCACAAGTCCTGGGAGTGGATTTCTGCGGGGTTTTCTTGCGACACGCTCGAACAGGTGTTTGTCCGGCCCTGGCTGGTCGGATACTGTTTCGATCGACTGGGACAAGCCTGACGGGGACCACCGACATTCCCGCCGCGGCCGGACCGGCACCGACGAAAGCGAGACGACGTGGTGGACGAACTGCGGGGCCAGAAGCCGCTGACGCCGAAGCAACAGGCGATCTTCGACGCGATCCGTGCGTCGATCGCCTCACGGGGCTACCCGCCGAGCATGCGCGAGATCGGCGACGCCGCCGGGCTCTCCTCGCTCTCCAGCGTCTCCCACCAGCTCGGCCAGCTCGAGCTCGGTGGCTGGATCCGCCGCGACCCGAACCGCCCGCGCGCGCTCGAGGTCCTGGTCGACGAACCGTCGTCCGACGTCGGCGGCCCGGACATCGACGCCACCACGCTCGTGCCGCTCGTCGGCCGGATCGCCGCCGGTGTCCCGATCACCGCCGAGCAGCACGTCGACGAGATCATCCCGCTCCCCCGACAGCTCGTCGGCACCGGCGAGCTCTTCATGCTCAAGGTCGTCGGTGAGTCGATGATCGACGCCGCGATCTGCGACGGGGACTGGGTCGTCGTCCGGTCGCAGCAGACCGCCGAGAACGGTGACATCGTCGCGGCCATGCTTGACGAAGAGGCGACGGTCAAGGTCTTCCGCCAGCGCGACGGTCACACGTGGCTGCTGCCGCGCAACTCCGCCTTCGAGCCGATCCTCGGTGACGCGGCCTCGGTGCTCGGCAAGGTCGTCGCGGTCCTCCGCTCCCTCTGACCGCGGCCCGCGCTGCACCGGCGCGAGACGCCGTCGTCACCGTACGACGCCCCCTGCACGACGAAACGCCGCCGGATCCGGCGGCGTTTCGTGTGTTCCGGGGCGTCTCGGCGACGTGACGGCGTCCGGCGGACCCGTGACGGGCCTCCAGGCCGCGCGGCAGCGCTTCCCAGCGCCAGCGCCCGCCGGAGGTGACCGTCAGACGGTGGGGACAGGCGTGACCACGTAGGGCTCGAGCTCGGAGACCTGCCGCTGGAAGACGCGCACCCGCAGGCGCGTGCCGTCCTCGACGTAGTCGACGGACTCGACCGAGCCGGTGTCGTGCAGCGACGACACCAGGTCGCCGCGGTCGTACGGCACGACGATCGTCAGGTCGACGTCGGGCTCGGGAAGGCGGTCCTCGATGACGCCGAGGAGCTCCGGGATGCCCTCGCCGGTGCGCGCAGACACGAACACCGCGTCCGGCACGAGTCCGATGAGCACGAGGCGCTGCGCGTCGTCGATCAGGTCGGCCTTGTTGAAGACGACGATCTCCGGGATGTCACCCGCACCGACGTCGCCGATGACCTCGCGCACGGTGGACAGCTGCGCACCGGGGTCGGGGTGCGAGCCGTCGACCACGTGCACGATGACGTCGGCGTCGCCGACCTCTTCGAGGGTGGAGCGGAAGGCCTCGACGAGCTGGTGCGGCAGGTTGCGGACGAAGCCGACCGTGTCGACGAACGTGAACTCCCGGCCCTTGGCGCTCTCGGTCCGACGGACGGTGGCGTCCAGCGTCGCGAACAGCTGGTTCTGCACCAGCACGCCCGCGCTCGTCAGCCGGTTGAGCAGCGACGACTTGCCGGCGTTGGTGTAGCCCGCGATCGCGACGCTCGGCACCTCGTTGCGGTTGCGCTCGGCACGCTTGGCCTCACGGGCCGGGGTGAACCCGGCGATCTGCCGGCGGAGCTTCGCCATCCGCGTGTGGATCTTGCGGCGGTCGAGCTCCATCTTCGTCTCACCTGGGCCACGAGAGCCCATGCCAGCGCCTCCGGAGACCTGGCCACCGGCCTGCCGGGACATCGAGTCACCCCAACCGCGCAGTCGCGGCAGCAGGTACTGCAGCTGGGCGAGTTCGACCTGCGCCTTCCCCTCGCGGGTCTTCGCGTGCTGGCTGAAGATGTCGAGGATCACGGCCGTGCGGTCGATGACCTTCACCCTCACGACGTCCTCGAGCGCACGACGCTGCGAGGGTGCCAGTTCGGTGTCGGCGATGACGGTGTCGGCGCCGGTGGCCTTGACGACCATCGCGAGCTCCTGGGCTTTGCCCTTGCCCAGGTAGGTGGCCGGGTCCGGGTTCGGCCGGCGCTGGAGGAGCCCGTCGAGCACCACGGCGCCCGCGGTCTCGGCGAGTGCCGCGAGCTCACGGAGGGAGTTCTCGGCGTCCGAGGCGTCGCCCTGGGGGTACACGCCGATCAGGACGACCTGCTCGAGCCGCAGCTGGCGGTACTCGACCTCGGTGACGTCCTCGAGTTCGGTGGAGAGGCCGGCGACACGGCGCAACGCCGCACGATCCTCACGGTCGTACTGGTCGCCGTCGCCGGTCCAGCTGCGGTCGTCGACCGACTGCGTCTGGATGGCCTGGGCGGGTGCGAAGATGGACGATGCTGCGCGGTGGTCTGCGTTGCGCAACACCCTCTCGACGACACCGTCTGCGCTGTCGTCGTTGGTCTGGTGGTTCTGCTGATGGGTATCCGTCATCCTGTGCACAGGCTACCTCTGGAGGCCCTGCGACACACTCGGTTGCCGGTACGGTTCATCCATGGCGAACGACCACTACTTCTCGGCCAGCCCCGAGAGCGAACTCCGGCCGCGCCAGGTGCACGTCACGCTCGCCGGTCAGCCCCTCACCCTGTCGACCGCGGCGGGGGTCTTCAGCCCCGACGGCGTCGACCGCGGCACGAAGGTCCTGCTCGGTTCGGTGCCCGCACCCGCTGCCGACGGAGCGCTGCTCGACATCGGCTGCGGCTGGGGCCCGATCGCGATCACGATGGCCCTGCAGTCCCCCGACGCCCACGTGTGGGGCGTCGACGTCAACGAGCGGGTGCTCGGGCTCGCGCGCGCCAACGCTGCTGCTGCGGGGGCATCGAACGTCAGGGTCGCGCTGCCCGACGACGTGCCGGCCGACCTGCGCTTCCGCACGATCTGGTCGAACCCGCCGATCCGTGTCGGCAAGGACGAGCTGCACCAGATCCTGCTGACGTGGCTGCCCCGGCTCGAGGTCGGGGGCGACGCCTGGCTCGTCGTGTCGAAGGACCTCGGGGGTGACTCGTTGCAGAAGTGGCTCGTCGGGGCGCTCGGCTCGGGTTTTGCCGTCACGCGGGAGTCGACGGCGAAGGGGTTCCGCGTGATCCGGGTGCAGCGCAGCGCGTAGGGCGCGAGCTCTAGCGCTCACATCGTGAGCACAAATGGTCGGGTCGCCGCTGGGCACCCGACCATTTCTGCTCACGAAACGGCAACGAGCCGAAGCGCCGCCGCTCCGCGTCAGACCGTCAGGCCGTCAGGCCGTCAGGCCGTCAGGCCGTCAGACCGTCAGGTCGCCGGAGAACACGAGCTCGGCGGGACCGGACAGCGACACGTGCTCGCCGTCCTCGGTCGCCGTCATCCGCACCGTCAGCAGCCCGCCCGGCACCCGCACGCGCCAGGTGTCCGGCGCCCCTGCACCGACCCAGTAGCGCGTCGCGAGAGCAGCGGCGACGGCCCCGGTGCCGCACGACAGCGTCTCACCGCTCCCCCGCTCGTGCACCCGCATCGTGATCTCGCCGACGCCGTCCTTGATCAAGGGGTCGCCGGGCAGCACGAACTCGACGTTCGCACCGTGCTCCGGCGCCGGATCGAGCACCGGCAGGAAGGTCAGGTCGAGGTCGGCCAGTTCGTCCTCGGTCTCGACGGCGACGACCACGTGCGGGTTGCCCACGTCGATGCCGATGCCGGGCCGCGCCCCGTCGAGGTTCTTCGCCCGGACGAGCACGTCGTCGGAGCCACCGCCCTCGATGCCCAGGCCCCAGCGACCGAGGTCGGCGGCGAACCCGTTCGTGGTGCGCTGGATGTCGACCAGCCCCTTGCGACTGCCGACGGTGAGCGTCTCGCCGGGAGCGAGCTCGACCAGGCCGGACTCGGTCAGGTACCGGGCGAACACGCGGATGCCGTTGCCGCACATCTCCGCGACCGTGCCGTCAGCGTTGTGGTAGTCCATGAACCAGGTCGCCTCGGGCTCGACGGCCACGAGCGCCCGCCCCTCGGGGATCGCCTCGGACCGCACGGCGCGGATCACGCCGTCGCCGCCCACGCCGAAGCGTCGGTCCGCGATGGCGCGGATCCGCTCGGGGGTCAGGTCGACGGTGGCGTCGGGGTCGGCGAACAGGACGAAGTCGTTGCCGGTCCCCTGGCCCTTGGTGAAGTGCAGCTCGGTCACGGCACGATCCTACGGGCCAGTTCCGACAGGTCGCCGCGGTCCGCCCCCGTGACGTCGAGCGTCTCGGCCTCGGCGTACCGGCGGAACCAGGACACCTGCCGCCGGGCGTACTTGCGGGTCGCGATGCCGGTCGCCTCGACCGCCTGCTCGCGGGTCGCCGTGCCGGCGAGCACCTCGAGCGCCTGCGAGTACCCGATCGCGCCGCGCGCGGTCTTGCCCTGCTCGAGTCCCTGCTCGCGGAGGGCCGCGACCTCGTCGACGAGTCCGGCCTCGAACATCCGCGTGGCCCGCTCGTGCAGCGCCGACACGAGCTGCTCGCGGTCACGCCGCAGGTGCAGGATCCGGGACGGTCGCCAGGCGCGGGGCGCGGCCGGGAGGCTCGGGGTCACGACCTCGGATCGGCTCGCGATCTCGAGTGCACGGATCAACCGCCGTGGGTTGCGCGCGTCGATCGTCACGGCAGCTGCCGGGTCCAGAGCGCGGAGTCGCTCGAGCAGGATGCCCGGGCCGAGCTCCTCGTGCTCGCGCTCGAGCTGCGCACGGAGCGCGGGGTCGGTGCCCGGGAACGCCAGGTCGAACAACACCGCGGAGACGTACAGGCCGCTGCCGCCGACGAGGACGGCCACGCCACCGTCGGCTTGGATCCGGTCGACGTCGGCGCGGGCGGCGACCTGGTAGGCGGCGACACTCGCCTCGTCGGTGACGTCGAGCACGTCGAGCTGGTGGTGCGGGATGCCGTGCCGCTCGGCCGGCGGCAGCTTCGCGGTGCCGATGTCCATGCCCCGGTACAGCTGCATGGCGTCCGCGTTGATGATCTCGGCGTTCCGGCCCGCAGCACGCAACCGTTCCGCGATCGCGATGCCGAGGTCGGACTTCCCGGTGCCCGTCGCCCCGACGACTGCGATCAGGTCCGCGGCGTCACCGGATGCGAGCAACGCGTCGCTCGTCGGCGCAGCCCCGGGGAGCTCAGCGCCCGACACGGAGCGTGGGCAGCCCGAGCGAGACCGGACGGGGTCCGTCGCCCGTGGCGGCAGCGGGCGTGGGCACGCCGCAGCTCTCGGCCTGCGCGCGGTCCCAGGCGTCACCGGCCCGGGTGCGTCGGATGCGCAGCGGCGCGTCGTCGTCGGCGAGCAGGAAGTGCGGTGCGGCACGGGTGATGTCGACGGTGACCACGTCGCCCGGGCGCGGGACCTCGGACCCGGCGGGCACGGTGAAGTGCACGAGCCGGGAGTCCTCCGCGCGACCGGAGAGCCGGTGGGTGGCGTCGTCCTTGCGGCCTTCGCCCGACGCGACGAGGACCTCGACGCTCCGGCCGACCTGCAGCGCGTTCTCTTCCGCGGTGATGCGTTCCTGCAGGGCGACGAGTCGCTCGTAGCGCTCCTGCACGATGTGCTTCGGCAGCTGGTCGTCCATCGTCGCGGCCGGGGTCCCCGGGCGGATCGAGTACTGGAACGTGAACGCCGAGGCGAACCGTGACTGCTCGACGACGCGCAGGGTGTCCTCGAAGTCGGCGTCGGTCTCGCCGGGGAACCCGACGATGATGTCGGTGGAGATCGCCGCGTGCGGGATCTTCGCGCGGACGCGGTCGAGGATGCCGAGGAACCGCTCGCTGCGGTAGCTCCGGCGCATGGCCTTGAGCACCCGGTCGGAACCCGACTGCAGCGGCATGTGCAGCTGGGGCATCACGTTCGGGGTCTCGGCCATCGCGTCGATGACGTCGTCGGTGAACGCCGCCGGGTGCGGGCTCGTGAAGCGGACGCGCTCGAGGCCCTCGATGGCACCGGTGGCCCGCAGCAGCTTGCCGAACGCCTGTCGGTCGCCGAACTCGACCCCGTAGGAGTTCACGTTCTGCCCGAGCAGCGTGACCTCGATCGCGCCGTCGTCGACCAGCGCTTGGATCTCGGCCAGGACGTCACCGGGACGGCGGTCCTTCTCCTTGCCACGGAGCGAGGGGACGATGCAGAACGTGCAGGTGTTGTTGCAGCCGACGGAGATGGAGACCCAGCCGCTGTGCGTCGAGTCGCGCTTGGTGGGCAGCGTCGACGGGAAGACGTCGAGCGCCTCGAGGATCTCGATCTGCGCCTCGTCGTTGTGCCGCGCCCGCTCGAGCAGGGTCGGCAGCGACCCCATGTTGTGCGTGCCGAAGACGACGTCGACCCACGGCGCCTTCTCGAGGATGACGTTCTTGTCCTTCTGCGCCAGGCACCCGCCGACGGCGATCTGCATGCCGGGGTGCTCGCGCTTGATCCCCGCGAGCTGCCCGAGGTTGCCGTACAGCCGGTTGTCCGCGTTCTCGCGCACGGCACAGGTGTTGATGACGACGACGTCGGCCTGCGCACCGTCCGCCGCGGTGTAGCCCGCGGCCTGCAGTGACCCGCTCAACCGCTCGGAGTCGTGGACGTTCATCTGGCACCCGTAGGTGCGGACTTCGTAGGTGCGGGGGCGCGCTTCGACGGTGGCCATGGTCGTCCCAGTGTAGGTCGGAGCGGCTACTCGAACCGGACGGTCCCGCGGCCGGAAGGCGGCCGCTTCCCCCCGCCGTCGAGTGCCCGCGCGACAGCGATCCGGACGACACCGGAGCTGTAGCCCTTGCGCATCAGGAAGCCGGACAGCCGGCGTTCCGCGGTCGCCCGGTCGAGTCCGCGCATCTGCGGCGCCCGCTTGTCGGCGAGCTCCTGCGCGCGGAGGAACTCGTCGTCCTCGTCGTCGGCGGCCTCGTCGAGTGCGGTGTCGATCGCCACCTGGTCGATCCCCCGGCGACGGAGCTCCGTCACGACACCTTGTCGACCGAGGCCCTTGCGGGCGTGCAGCCGATCCACCAGGTCGGTGGCGAGGGCGACGTCGTCCAGGAGCCCGACACGGGTCAACCGTTCGATCTCGTGCTCGACCACGTCGGGGTCGAGGTCCTGCTGCAGCAGCAGGGTCCGCATCTCGGACTCGCTCACGCCCTTGCGCCCGAGGGCACGCAGGCTGAGCCGTTCGGCGTCCGCGCGCTGTTCGTCGAGCGGACGGGGTGCGTCGGCCGGGTCGATCTCCTCGCCGCCGGCGATGGAGAACACCGACGCGGTGGTGGCGTCAGCGGTCTCGGAGTCGTAGCCGTCCTGCTCCGCACGGTTCGAGCGCCCGCTGCCGTCTCCGATGACGGGCGACACCCACGCTGCCGGCCCGCGGGCACCGTGCAGGGGCACCGGCGAATCGGCGTCGAACGACGCGGGGAACTCGTCCGCACGACCTTCGTCCGACTCGGGCAGCGCCCAGCCGTCGGTGTCGCGCGGTTCGTCCGGTGACACCGGAGGATCGGGGATGGCGGGCATCACCGGCGTGACAGGAGCGCGACGACGAGACCTCGCACCGAACAGGTCGGTGACCGGTGCGAGGCCGTCGTCGTCGTGGTCGGTGCTCACGCGCCCTTGCGCTCCGCGAGCTTCGGCGCGATCGACTCGACCGGGGCGTCCTCGGCCTTGGCACCGCCGACGCCGAGCTTGGCGAGGATCTTGCCTTCGATGTCGGCAGCGATCTCGGGGTTCTGGATCAGGAAGGAACGCGAGTTCTCCTTGCCCTGCCCGAGCTGGTCGCCGTCGTAGGTGTACCAGGCACCGGACTTCTTGACGATGCCGTGGTCGACACCGAAGTCGAGCAGCGAGCCTTCGCGCGAGATGCCGACGCCGTACAGGATGTCGAACTCGGCCTGCTTGAAGGGCGGCGCCATCTTGTTCTTGACGACCTTGACGCGCGTGCGGTTGCCCACTGCGTCGGTGCCGCTCTTGAGCGTCTCGATGCGGCGGATGTCGAGGCGCACGGACGCGTAGAACTTCAGCGCCTTACCGCCCGAGGTGGTCTCGGGCGAACCGAAGAACACGCCGATCTTCTCGCGCAGCTGGTTGATGAAGATCATCGTGGTCTGCGTCTGGTTCAGGCCACCGGCGAGCTTTCGAAGCGCCTGGGACATGAGGCGGGCCTGCAGACCGACGTGCGAGTCACCCATCTCGCCCTCGATCTCGGCACGGGGCACGAGGGCCGCGACGGAGTCGATGACGATCAGGTCGATGGAGCCGGAGCGGACCAGCATGTCCGCGATCTCGAGCGCCTGCTCGGCGGTGTCGGGCTGCGACACGAGCAGGGCGTCGATGTCGACACCGAGCTTCTTGGCGTACTCGGGGTCGAGCGCGTGCTCGGCGTCGATGAAGGCCGCGATGCCACCGGCGCGCTGGGCGTTGGCGATGGCGTGGATGGTGAGGGTCGTCTTACCCGACGACTCCGGGCCGTAGATCTCGACGATGCGGCCACGGGGCAGGCCACCGATGCCGAGCGCGACGTCCAGCGCCACCGACCCGGTCTGGATGACGTTGACGGGGGCGCGTTCGTCCGAACCGAGGCGCATGATCGCACCCTTGCCGAACTGCCTGTCGATCTGTGCGAGTGCGGTCTCGAGGGCCTTTTCGCGGTCTGCCGGTGATGGCATGGGGTGCTCCTTCGTGCTCGTGTTCGGCCGCCTGTAGGCTGTCGCGTCCACGCCGGCCGATGGTGCAAGGCCGATGGTTCTGCGACAAGGCTTCGGGCTGTTCCCGATGTCCATCAACCTATGGCGAGCCACCGACATCACTGCCGACGGTCACGCGATCTGTGGATGGAACATCCGGGCGACGCCGCTGTGGAGGAAGCTACCACCGATCGAACACGCGTTCGAGCAACACGCCGAACACAGTTTCGGGTGCGCCGCCCCGCGGGACCCGCTCAGACCTGGGGTTCGGCGAGGCCCTTGCCGTGCCGACGGTCCATCGGGACGTCCTGCGAGTCGCACAGTGCGTCCCACACCCGGCGGGCGTCGATGCCGGCGGCGAGGGCGTCCACGGCGGAGCGACCGCCCAACCCCTCGAGCACGACGTCACGGGTGACCACGGAACCGTAGGCCTCACCGAACACCTGGTCGACGGCTCGCCAGAACTCACTCACGCGCATCCGACCAGCCTAGGCGCGTGGTCGTGGGCCGGAACGCAGAACGCCCCCGCCGGGAAGGACCGGCGAGGGCGTTCGGTGCGGTGCGCTCAGCGCACCGCGAGGTCGTTGTCGAACTCGGCGACGAGGTCGTCCGGGAGCGTGTCGGGGACGGGGGTCAGCCCCTCGACGATCGCGAGGCGGTCACCCACTTCGCGCATGATGGTCGAGATGGGCGTGTCCAGAGCATCCGCGACGGACGCGAGGATCTCCGAGCTGGCTTCCTTCTGCCCGCGCTCGACCTCACTGAGGTACCCGAGCGCGACACTGGCCTTGGACGCGACCTGACGGAGGGTCCGGCCCTTCTGCAAGCGGAAGTCCCGGAGCACATCGCCGATTTCCTGACGAACGAGAACCATGAGAACTCCTCCTCTCTGTCGTCTCCGCGCCCGCTCGGTCCGGTGGATCGAGTTCGGGTTCAGCAACAATAGCGTTGCCGGTTGCAGCATGTTAGCCAGGCTGGCTGCCGTACTGCTGGAGATTTCGTGAGATGTAACCCAGTGGAAACGGGACCTATTCCCGGCCCCGGACCTCGGACGACATCCGTGCAAGGAGTTCGGAGACGGTGGCGTGCCGGATTGCTCCCCGGTCGCCGTCGAGGTGCAGCTCGAAGGCCTCAGCCCCCGCGGCCGAGGCGATCCCCACGTAGACGGTGCCGACGGGCTTGCCGTCCTGCGGGTCCGGGCCGGCGACGCCCGTCGTGCTGATCCCCCACGTCGCGGGTTCCCCGTCGACGGACAGCGCGATCCGGACACCCGCGGCCATCTGCCGGGCGACCTCCGGGTGCACCGCGCCCTCGGCCTCGAGCAGCTCCGCCGAGACCCCGAGCACCGAGTGCTTCACGGGCGTGGCGTAGGCCACGACGCCGCCGCGGACGACGGCGCTCGCGCCCGGCACGTCGACGAGCGTCGCGACGACGAGGCCCCCGGTCAGCGACTCCGCCACGGCGAGGGTCTCGCCCCGTGCCGTCAGCTCGGCGATGAGTCCCGGTGCGACCGGGACGGGAGGCGCGGCCTGCGTCGAGCGGTCGGGCCCGGTCATGCGGTGGTGCGGTTGTGCTTCCATGCCTGCCAGAGGTAGTCGATCCCGCTCAGGATCGTTGCCAGGAACGCGGCCGTCATCAGGATGCCGTTGACCCAGTGCGCCCAGTCGCCGACCAGGTTCCACCACGGGAACAGCGCGGCCGTCAGCGCGACGGCCTGCAGCACGGTCTTGATCTTGCCGCCGCGGCTGGCCGGGATCACCCGGTCGGAGAGCACCGCGAACCGGAAGACCGTGATGCCGATCTCGCGCACCATGATCAGCACCGTCACGTACCAGGGCAGCTCCTGCAGGATCGACAGCGCGACGAGGGCACCACCGATGAGCACCTTGTCGGCGATCGGGTCGACGAGCTTGCCGAAGTCCGTGACCAGGTTCTGCCGACGGGCGATGATGCCGTCGGCGCTGTCCGTGACGATGGCCACGACGAAGACGACCGCGGCCCAGATGCGCAGCGGCCCGTCGTTGCCGGCGTCGGTGAGCAGCAGGACGAAGAACAGCGGCGCCATCAGGATGCGCACCACCGTGATGATGTTCGCGACGTTCGCGGTCGACGCGGGGCCGGGGCCCTTGCGCAGCAGCCGCCCGCGCCACGGGAACCGTGCGCCGTGCGTGGTGTTCGTGCTGTCCGAGGCGGTCATCGCCGTCACTCCCTGCCCGTCAGTCCCCACGCGTCCTCATCGGGCTCGTCGTGGACTTCATCGTACCCGCGGGTCATGTCCCCGACGGGGTCTGCTCCGTAGCGGTCGCCGTCGCCGGACGGCGTCGGGGCCGGCGCTGCCGGAGCGGCCGCGGCGGGCGGCTCCTCGCCGCGGAGCTTCGCGAGCACCGCGGGCAGCTGGTCGGCGGTCACCAGGACGTCGCGGGCCTTCGACCCCTCGGACGGCCCGACGATGTCGCGCGACTCCATCAGGTCCATCAGGCGACCGGCCTTGGCGAAGCCGACGCGGAGCTTGCGCTGCAGCATCGACGTCGAGCCGAACTGGGTCGACACGACCTGCTCGACGGCCGCGAGCAGGAGTTCGAGGTCGTCACCGATGTCGGCGTCGATCTCCTTGCGCTCGACCACGGCCTGGACGTCCTGGCGGTACTCGGGCTGCGCCTGCCGCGTGACGTGCTGGACGACCTCGGCGACTTCGCCCTCCTGCACCCAGGCGCCCTGCACGCGGAGCGACTTGGACGAGCCCATCGGCAGGAAGAGGGCGTCGCCCTGACCGATGAGCTTGTCGGCGCCGGGCTGGTCGAGGATGACGCGGGAGTCCGTGACGCTCGTCACCGCGAAGGCGATGCGCGACGGCACGTTCGCCTTGATCAGGCCGGTGATGACGTCGACCGAGGGGCGCTGCGTCGCGAGCACCAGGTGGATGCCGGCGGCGCGGGCGAGCTGGGTGATGCGGACGATCGACTCCTCGACGTCACGTGGCGCCACGAGCATGAGGTCGGCGAGCTCGTCGACGACGACGAGCAGGTACGGGTACGGCTTGAGCTTCCGCTCGCTGCCCGCCGGCAGGACGATCTCGTTGTTCTCGATCGCCTTGTTGAAGTCGTCGACGTGGCGGAACCCGAACGACGCCAGGTCGTCGTACCGCATGTCCATCTCCTTCACGACCCACTGCAGCGCTTCGGCCGCCTTCTTCGGGTTCGTGATGATGGGCGTGATGAGGTGCGGGACACCGGCGTAGATCGAGAGCTCGACACGCTTCGGGTCGACCAGGACCATGCGGACCTCGGACGGCTTCGCGCGCATCAGCAGCGAGGTGATCATCGAGTTGATGAACACCGACTTGCCGGAACCGGTGGAGCCGGCGACGAGCAGGTGCGGCATCTTCGCCAGGTTCGCGACCACGAAGCCGCCCTCGACGTCCTTGCCGACGCCGATCGTCATCGGGTGCTTCGACTTGCGGGCGGCGTTCGAGCGCAGCACGTCACCGAGCGAGACGATCTCGCGGTCGGTGTTCGGGATCTCGACGCCGATGGCGCTCTTGCCCGGGATCGGCGACAGGATGCGGACCTCGTTCGAGGCGACCGCGTACGACAGGTTCTTCGACAGGGCCGTGACGCGCTCGACCTTGACGCCGGGGCCGAGCTCGATCTCGTACCGGGTCACCGTCGGCCCGCGGGAGAACCCGGTGACCTTCGCGTCGACCTTGAACTCGGTGAGCACCCCGGTGATCGCGGCGACGATGTCGTCGTTCGCCTGGCTCCGCGCCACCGAGGGCGTTCCGGAACTCAGCGTCGTGGCGGCGGGCAGTCGGTAGGGCTTCGACGGGTCGTCGTCGGAACCGGCGACGGCCGCGCTCAGCTCGGCGGCGGCGTCGATGTCCTCCGGCTCGTCGACGATCTCGGGCTCGGACAGCACCTCGGGCACCGCCGGACGGATGTCGGCCGTCGGCTCGGGCCGTGCGGGGACGTCGGTACCGAACGCGCGGAGCGCCTGCTCGGCGTCCTGCAGGTCCTGCTCGACGGAGTCGTTGAGGTTGACCGACGCGGGCTCGGCCGGCGTGAGGTCGACGAGCCCGGCGGCGGCACCGGCGTTCGGGCTCACCGCGGGCGCAGCGGGCACGACGGGGGCAGCTGGTGCGACGGCAGCGGCAGCCGGGGCGACCCCGGTGGCCGGGGGCAGCACGGGGCTGTCGTACGCCGGGTCCTCTTCGCGCCCGGACTTGTTCCGGCGCCACCACGGCACGTTGTCGCCACCGGCTTCGGCGTCGGCAGCGGCCTGCTCGTCACCGAACCCGAGGTCGTCGAACAGCTGGAAGTCGGTGTCGCCCTTCTTGCCGCGCTTCGACGTGCGGGCGCGGGCGGCGGGCTCCGCCACGGCGGCGGCGTCGGCCTCGGGTTCTGCTGCGGGGGCCGGGGCGCCGAACAGGTAGGCGTAGAGCTCGTGCAGGCGTCGCCCGAGCTTGTTCGGCGGCGTCTTGGTGATGATGAAGAGCGAGAGCACCAGCAGCACGATCGCCACGGGGACGGCCACCCAGGCGGTCGCGATCGTGACGAGCCAGCCGATGACCACCCAGCCCAGCACCCCACCGGCAGCGGCCAGCGCGGGCATGCCGTCGGCGGCGCTCGGACGGCCGCCGAAGACGTGGCAGAGCGAGGCGATCGACACGATCAGGATGCCCAGGCCGATGCCGATCCGGGTGTTGTCGTGCACCGAGGCCGGGTGCCGGAACAACCACCCGGCGAACACGATCATGATGACGGGCAGGGCGAACGCGAGGCGGCCGAACAGCCCACCGAACGTGTACGCGTCGAGTGCGACGGAGACACTGTTGGTCGGGTTGAGCCACTCGACGACCCCGCCGGCGATGGCCAGCAGGAACAGCAGGAACGGGAACCCGTCGCGCCGCTGGTCCTTCTCGAGGGTCTCCTTGCCGAGCAGCCGGAACATCGCGCCGACGCCGTGCGCCATCGCGAGCCAGAAGGTCACGAGCGGGTTCTGCTCGCGGAACACCGGCGTGGGTGCGGCCTGCGGCAGCTTCTTCGTCGTGGCCTGGGTGCGCGACGAACCGCGCGTCCCGTTGCCACGGGACGACGTGGACGCGCGCGAGCGCGTGGTCGACTTGGTGCCTCCGGCCATGGGCAGAACCCTAACGCCCGCTCAGGACAAACGCAGGAAGGCCCGCCGCAGCGTCCGTGACGGACGCTGGACGGGCCTCCCGGGCCGGACGGACGCGAACGCGAACGCGCGCCCACCCGCGAACGGGCCCTACGCCTCGATGACCACCGGGACGATCATCGGACGACGACGGTGCTTCGTGTTCACCCAGCGACCGACCGTGCGACGGACGACCTGCGCGAAGGCGTGCGAGTCGCGCGTGCCGTTGGCGGCGGCCTCGGAGATCGCCTTGGCGATCTGCGGGCGGACGTCGTCGAACACGGAGTCGTCCTCGGCGAAGCCGCGCGACTGGATCTCCGGGCCGATCACGCACTGCCCGGTGGTGAAGTCCACCGCGCAGAAGATCGAGATGAAGCCCTCTTCCGCCAGGACGCGGCGGTCCTTCAGGTCGGCGTCGGTGATCTCGCCGACGGTGGAGCCGTCGACGTAGACGTAGCCGATGTCGAGCTGGCCGGCGACCGTCGCGACGCCGTCCTTCAGGTCGACGACGATGCCGTCCTGCCCGAGGATCACGTTGCGCGGCGGGACACCCGTCTGGATCGCCAGGTCGGCGTTCGCGTACAGGTGGCGGTGCTCGCCGTGGACGGGGAGCACGTTGCGCGGCCGCAGGATGTTGTAGCAGTAGAGCAGCTCGCCGGCGGAGGCGTGTCCGGAGACGTGCACCTTCGCGTTGCCCTTGTGCACGACCTTCGCACCGAGCTTCGTCAGCCCGTCGATGACGCGGTACACGGCGTTCTCGTTGCCCGGGATGAGCGACGACGCGAGGATGACGGTGTCGCCCTCGCCGATCTCGATCTGGTGCTCGAGGTTCGCCATGCGGGCCAGGACGGCCATCGGCTCACCCTGCGACCCGGTCGACATGTAGACGATCTGGTCGTCGGGGACGTTCTTCGCCTTCTTCGTGTCGATGAGCACGTTCTCCGGCACCCGCAGGTACCCGAGGTCGGCGGCGATCGTCATGTTGCGGATCATCGAGCGCCCCATGAACGCGACCTTGCGGTTCGCGGCTGCGGCGGCGTCGAGGACCTGCTGCACGCGGTGCACGTGCGACGAGAAGCTCGCCACGACGACCTTCTTGCGGGCGCGCATGATGATGTTCTCGAGCACCGGGCCGATGTCGCGCTCCGGAGCGGTGAAGCCCGGCACGTCGGCGTTCGTGGAGTCCGGTAGGAACAGGTCCACGCCGGCCTCGCCCAGACGGGCGAACGCGCGGAGGTCGGTGATGCGGTCGTCCAGCGGGAGCTGGTCCATCTTGAAGTCACCCGTGTGCAGCACACGACCGGCGGGGGTCGTGATCGCGACGGCGAGGGCGTCCGGGATGGAGTGGTTCACGGCGACGAACTCGAGGTGGAACGGGCCGATCTGCTCGGTCTGGTCCTCGGCCACGACGAGCGTGTACGGCTTGATCCGGTGTTCCTTGAGCTTCGCCTCGACCAGCGCGAGGGTCAGCGTGGAGCCGATCAGCGGGATGTCGTCGCGGAGCTTGAGCAGGTACGGGACGGCGCCGATGTGGTCTTCGTGGCCGTGCGTGAGCACGACACCGAGGACGTCGTCGAGGCGGTCACGGATCGGCGAGAAGTCCGGCAGGATCAGGTCGACACCGGGCTGGTGCTCCTCGGGGAACAGCACGCCGGCGTCGACGATGAGCAGCTTGCCCTCGTACTCGTAGACGGTCATGTTGCGACCGATCTCGCCGAGACCCCCGATGGGGACGACGCGGAGGGTGCCGGCTTCGAGCGGCTGCGGTTCGGAGATCTGTGTGGGCATTCGGTCCTACGGATTCGGGCGACGCGCGTGCTGCGCGCCGCGGTGTTCGCTAGCGGGTGGTGCCTGGCACCTTCGGTAGTGCACCGCCGGCCGCCGCGTTGCGGTCGGGGCGGAAGTTCGAGAAGTCGGCGCCGGGCACGTCGCGCACGGCTTCGAGGGAGGTCTCGATGGCGTACGCCTCGGAGTCCTCGGGGCCGACGAGCGGCAGTCGGACGCGCGGGCTGCCGATGCGGCCGAGCCCGTGCAGGATGTACTTGGCGGCCACGGTACCGGGAACGTGCGTCATCACAGCGCGGACGAGCGGCTCGAGTCGCTTGTGCTCGGCCGTCGCGGTGGCCAGGTCGCCCCGGTTCACCGCATCGACGATGGTGCGGTACGGCGCGCTCGTGATGTTCGCGGTCACGCCGATCAGGCCGGTGGCGCCGATCGACAGGTGCGGGAGCACGTTCGTGTCGTCACCGGAGAAGTACATGAGGTCGGTGTTGTTCAGCACCCGCGAGACCTCGGCGAAGTCGCCCTTGGCGTCCTTCACGGCGAGGATGTTCGGGTGCTTCGACGCACGCAGGATCGTGTCGTACGTGATCGGGATGCCGGTGCGGCCCGGGATGTCGTACAGGATCACCGGCAGGTCGGTGGCGTCCGCGATCATCCGGAAGTGGGTGAGGACACCCGACTGCGTCGGCTTGTTGTAGTACGGCGTGACGATCATCACGCCGTCCGCGCCGGCCTTCTCGCTCTGCTTGTACAGGTGGATCGCGTGCGCGGTCTCGTTCGAGCCACCGCCCGTGATGATCTTCGCGCGGCCGGCAGCGACGGACTTGCCGACCTCGACCAGACGGAGCTTCTCCGGGTCGGTCAGCGTCGACGTCTCGCCGGTCGTGCCGGTGACGACGATGCCGTCGGCGCCGGCGGTGATGCAGTCGTCGATGTGCTGCTCGACGCCGGGCCAGTCGACCTCGCCGTCGGCCGTGAACGGGGTCACGAGGGCGACGAGGACCTGACCGAAGGGATTCTCACGCGGGGACACGGGCACCAGCGTACCGGGGATGCGCGCGAGGACCGCCGTCCGTGTGGACGGTGGACCGCCTGCGGCGCGGACGGGAGGCCCGGATCACGTCCGTCCCGCCGGTCACGCCCGCCCCGTGCGGGCGCTCAGGCGCGGCGCTGCCACTCCAAGAACCGGTAGCGGGTGCCCGTGCGGGACTCCTGCCAGGGGCCCTCGTCGGTGAGCGTCCAGCCGGCCGCCTCGTCGAGCGTGGGTGCGACGGTGTCACCGGGCACGTCGACGTCGATCAGCGTCTCGGAGACGTGGTCGGCCGCGTCGAGTGCGGCGGCGTAGACCTGACCGCCGCCGATCACCCACACGGTCTCGTCGGCGCTGTCGGCACGCTCGAGTTCGGCCTGCAGGTCGTGCACGACCTCGGCGCCGTCGGTCGTCCACGTCGTGTCCCGGGTGAGCACGACGTTGCGCCGACCGGGCAGCGGCCGGAAGCGCTCGGGCAGGGACTCCCAGGTGCGCCGGCCCATCAGCACGGTCGCGTCGCCGGTGACCTGCTTGAAGTGCGCCAGGTCCTCGGGCACGTGCCAGGGCATGCCGCCGTCGGCACCGATGACGCCGGTGGTCGAGCGGGCCCAGACCATGCCGATCATCAGACGGCGACCGCGGCCTTGATCGCCGGGTGGTGCTCGTAGCCGACGACGGTGAAGTCCTCGTACTCGTAGTCATCGATCGAGTCGCGCGGAGCGAGTTCGAGCGTCGGCATCGGGTACGCCGTGCGGGACAGCTGCTCCTCGACCTGTTCGACGTGGTTGTCGTAGATGTGGCAGTCGCCGCCGGTCCAGACGAAGTCGCCGACCTCGAGCCCGGTCTGCGCCGCGATCATGTGGGTCAGCAGCGCGTACGAGGCGATGTTGAACGGGACGCCGAGGAACATGTCGGCGCTCCGCTGGTAGAGCTGGCACGAGAGCTTGCCGTCGTTCACGTAAAACTGGAAGAAGGCGTGGCACGGAGCGAGCGCCATGTCCGGCACGTCGGCGACGTTCCAGGCCGAGACGATGAGCCGGCGGCTGTCCGGGTTGGTCTTGATCTGCTCGATGACCTGGGCGATCTGATCGACGTGCTCGCCCGAGGGGGTCGGCCACGAGCGCCACTGCACGCCGTACACCGGGCCGAGGTCACCGTCGGCGTCCGCCCACTCGTTCCAGATCCGGACACCGTGCTCCTGCAGCCAGGTGGCGTTGCCCTCGCCACGCAGGAACCAGAGGAGCTCGTACGCGACCGACTTGAAGTGCACGCGCTTGGTGCTGACGAGGGGGAAGCCCTTCGACAGGTCGTAGCGGAGCTGTGCGCCGAACAGGCTCCGGGTGCCGGTGCCGGTGCGGTCACCCTTCGGCGAGCCCTCCGTCAGGACCCGGCGGAGCAGGTCTTCGTAGGGCGTCGGGACGGAGGCGTCGGGCTGTACGGTCTCGCTGTCGGTCACACACAGAAGCCTACGTCGGTGTGAGTAGCGTTGCGGGCATGCCCGACACGACGGAACAACCGCTCTCGATCCTGGTGGCCGGCTCGTCCGGGTTCATCGGGACGCCCCTCGTCCGCGCCCTGCGCGAGGCGGGGCACCACGTCACCACGCTCGTCCGCCGCGAAGCGCGCACCGCGACCGAGTTCCGCTGGGCACCGGGGCGGCGTCCGCTCGACCCGGCGATCCTCGACGGCGCCGACGTGGTGATCAACCTGGCCGGCGCGAACATCGGCAAGCTGCCGTGGACGGACGCGTACCGCAAGGAGATCCGCAGCTCGCGCATCGACGCCACCGACACCCTGGTCGAGGCGATGCGGCACGCCGCCACTCCCCCGGCGCTGTTCCTGTCGGGCTCGGCCTCGGGCGTGTACGGCGACCGCCCGGCCGACGTGCTGCAGGACGACGCCGCCCCGGGCACGGGGTTCCTCGCCGACGTCTGCACCGCGTGGGAAGCCGCCGCGAACGCCGCTCCCGCCGGGGTCCGGGTCGTCACGCTCCGCACCGGCATCGTCATCGGCAAGGGCGGCGGTGCGCTCGCGCCGCTCGTCCCGCTGACGAAGCTCGGCGTCGGCAGCCGGCTGGGCACCGGCGGCCAGCACTGGCCGTGGATCGCGCTCGAGGACGAGGTCGGCGCCATCGTGCACCTGGCGACCGCGGCACCGGACGTGTCCGGCCCGGTGAACCTGGCGGGCCCCGAGCCCGTCGTGGCCGACCGCATCACGAAGCACGTCGCCGAGGTCCTGCACCGCCCGTACCTCTTCCGGATCCCCGAGTTCGCCCTGCGCCTGGCGCTGCGGGACGCCGCCGACGACATGCTCCTGTCGAGTCAGCGGATGGTCCCCACGAAGCTGCTCGAGTCCGGCTACACGTTCCGGTACACGCAGGCGGCGGACGCGATCGACGCCGTCTTCTGATCCGCCTCCGGCCCCGGGGTCAGCGGTCGGCGGCGCGCGCCAGGGCGGTGCGCATCGCCGAACGCGCGCGCTTGCGGTCACCGGCGGCGTCGTAGACCACACCGAGCCGGTACCAGGCACGCCAGTCGGCCGGGTCCTGCTCGACCGCGTCGCGGTACCGCGGGAACAGCTCGTCGGCGGCGTCGCGGATCGGCCGGCCCGACGGCCGCACCGGGACGACGTCGTCCGGGGTGCCGCCCTCGGCCTCGAGCCGCGCGCCGAGCCGGGTGATGCGGATGCCGAAGCGGAACTCCAGCACGAGCAGGAGCGCCCCGATCGCGGCGACGACGAACAGCGCGACGCCGATGCCGATGCCGATCGGGATCCCGGTCGCGATGAAGGCGACGGCGCGCTGCCCGACGAGCACGATGTACAGGGCGAGCAGCACCGCCATCAGCGCTGCACCCCAGAACGGCGAGCGGATCGTGCGTCCGGCCCGCTCCATCCGACCCACGGCGGTCAGCCGATGCCGAGGACGCTGCCGAGGCCCACGGTGAGGCCGCGCGCCGACACCACGTTCGCCAGCGCCGCACGGATGCCCGCGACGTAGGCGACGTCGTCGTTGGTGTCGTGCCGGATCGTCAGCGTCTCGCCGGGGCCGCTCAGCAGGACGTCCTGCACGGCCTTCACCCCGGGGAGCCGGAGCGAGTGGATGGGCACGCTGGCGACCTGCTGGCCGCGGGCGCGCTGGTCGACGTGCGGGGCGTCCACGGGACCGACCTCGCGCCGGGCGTCGGCCATCAGCTCGGCGGTGCGCACCGCGGTGCCCGAAGGCGAGTCGACCTTGCCGGCGTGGTGGGTCTCGACGATCTCGGCGGCGGGGAACCACGGTGCCGCGATCGTCGCCAGGTGCGTGCCGAGCACGGAGCCGATCGAGAAGTTCGGGACCACGAGCACCCCCTGGTCCGGGCGTTCCCGCAGCCCGGTTCGGAGCTTCGCGAGCCGGTCGAGCGACCAGCCGGAGGTGCCGACGAGCACGTTCGCGCCGCTCGACAGCGCGTTCTCCACGATCGCCGGGCTGAGCGACGGCACCGTCACGTCGACCACCAGGGCCGCGCCGCCGAAGACCGACGGCGGCGCCTCGTGCGCGCCGTCCTTCGACGAAAGGCGGGCGACGAGCTCGAACTCCGGGAGTTCCTCGACGACGGACGCCACGAGGCCCCCGAGACGACCGGTGGCGCCGACGACGGCGACGGGAGTGACCATGCGGTCCATCCTAGGATCGACGCATGTCAGTCGAGGTCAGGACCGTGCCGGCCGATCTGCCCGAGGTCGACGTGCTGCTCGACGCGTACCTGGACGAGCGCGAGGCGACGTTCCCGAGCGCGCAGGGCACGTACTCGCGGAAGCGCACCCCCGCGTCCGAGTTCACGCCGCCGAACGGGGTGTTCGCGGTGGCGTACGACGACGGCGTCGCGGTCGGCTGCGGCGGCATCCGTCGGATCGCGGACGGGGTCGACGCGACCGGTGCCGTCGACGTCCGGTTCGAGGTCAAGCACGTCTTCGTGGCGCCGGCCGGGCGCGGCACGGGCGTGGCGACGGCCGTGATGGACCTGCTCGAGCGGGCCGGGGCGGACCTCGGTGCGACGAGCATCGTCCTCGACACGAACGACTCGCTCGTGGCGGCCGGCGCGATGTACCGCGGCCGCGGGTACCAGCGGGTCGAGCCGTTCAACGACAACCCGAACGCGACCGCCTGGTACCGCAAGCCGATCGTCTGAGCCGCCACGGGCCTCCCGGCCGCGCCGCCGCGGACCGGACGGGCAGCCGCTAGACGGGCTGGTCGACGGGCAGACCCGTGCGCAGTTCCACCGGCAGGTGGGCCAGGTCGTTCAGCGTGACGACCTCGGCGGGCTTCGCCGAACGGATCCGGATGATCGTGAGCGCGGTGTGGGCGACGTTCGTGCCCATCCAGCGCCACTCGGGGGCCTGGAACGCCTCGCGCACGAACCAGCCGATCACGGCGTTGTGGGTGATCAGCAGGTCGTGCCGGTCCTCGCGCGCCGGGGTGAACCACTCCGACACGGCGTCGCCCATCTGGGCCTGCCCGGCGACGATCTCCTCTTCGGTGATGCCGCCGTACCAGCCCTGGTAGGCGTGCGGCATGTCCGGGGTCGGGCCCGAGGGGATGCAGTCGAACAGCAGGGTCGAGGGCTCGGGCTGGATCGACGGCAGGCGCTGCGACAGGAACGCGGCGGTCTCGCTCGGGGCCTCGAGCGGCGAGTGGTACACGCCGTCGAAGGGCACACCGCCGAGACGGTCCGCGATCAGGGTCGCCTGGCGCTTGCCGCGTTCGGAGAGCTTGCCGTCCCGCAGGCCGTGTTCGGCGTCCTGGTGTTCGCCGTGCCGGACGAGGTACAGGTAGTGCGACATGTCCGTGCTCAGCTGCCGATCCCGATGGCCGCGGCGAGTTCGTCCTGCTGCACGGCACCGACGACCGAGGTGATCGTCGGCCGGGTGAGCAGGTCGCGCGCGAGTTCGAGCACGCCGTCGGTCGTGACGCCGTCGACACGCTCGAGCGCCGTCGACAGGTCGGTGTACTCGCCGGTGCCGAGCTCGGAGCGGCCGAGGCGGGTCATGCGGGCGTCGGAGTCCTCGAGCGAGAGCGTCAGCGCGCCCTCGATCTGGCCCTTGGCACGTCGGAGCTCGTCGTCGGTGATGCCGTGGTCGACCATCCGGCGGAACTCGGCGTCCACGATGTCGATGACACCGGCGACGTTGTCCGGCGCGCAGCCGGCGTAGACACCGAAGGCACCGTTGTCCAGGTACGCGGGGGCGAACGACGACACCGCGTAGGCCAGACCGCGGCGCTCGCGGACCTCTTGGAACAGGCGCGAGCTCATGCCCCCACCGAGCACGGCGTTCAGGACGCTGAGCGAGGGACGGCGGTCGTCGCGCAGGTCGAGGCCCTGCGAGCCGCGGAGCATGCTGACCTGCTCGGTCGGGCGGTGCACCACGGTCAGCTTCGCCTCGACCGGGTCGGCCACGGTCTCAGGGGTGCGGCGCGGCAGCGGCTCGGCGTCCGGGGCGTCGTGGAAGACGCCGGCGACGAGTTCGCAGAACCGGTCGTGGTCGACGGCACCGGCGGCGGTGACGACGATGCCGTTCGGCGCGTAGTGCTCGCGGTAGTGGGCCAGCACCTCGTCGCGCTGGACCGCACGGATGCTGTCCGGGGTCCCGCCGATCGGACGACCGAGGGGGTGTCCGCCGAAGGCCGCGGCGAAGAACGCCTCGCCCGCGACGTCGGCCGGGTCGTCGGCGGCCATCGCGAGTTCTTCGAGGATGACCCCGCGCTCGACGGCGAAGGCGTCCGGTTCGAGCACCGAGCCGGTGACCATGTCACCGATGACGTTCACGGCCATCGGGACGTCGGTGTCCCGGACCCGTGCGTAGTAGCAGGTGTACTCCTTGGCGGTCGCAGCGTTGTGCTCACCGCCGACCGAGTCGAACGCGATGGCGATGTCGAGCGCCGACCGGGTCTCGGTGCCCTTGAAGAGCAGGTGTTCGAGGAAGTGCGTCGACCCGAACTGCCCGTCGCGCTCATCACGCGAACCGACGCCGACCCAGAACCCGATGCTCGTCGACGCGGCACCCGGCACCGCCTCGGTCAGCACACGGACGCCCGAGGGCAGCACGGTGCGACGGACGAAGGCCCCGCCGGACGTCAGGAACGACGTGTCCGGGGCCCCGAGCGGCAGTGGCACTGGCTGGTTCATCGCAGACGAGCCTAGTGATCCGTCGATGCCTCCCGCCCAGTTTCCCGGTCTCGGTCGCATGCCACTCGAAGTGGGGTACAGAAAATGTGGACAGACCGACTCGTCTGTCTGTCCTCCTTGTGCTACAGTTGGCCACGCCGGATCGAAAGCCCCCCTAAGTTCCGATCCGGCGGCTCGGGACATCAGTCCTGCGCGACCACCGAGTCCCCCCACTCCGGTCGCGGAGCCGATGAGTCCGAGGAGTACACGCTGTGACGGTCGATTCCCCCCAACCGGCCGTCCAGCGTCTCCCCGGCCCGAGCACGAACCTCGCGTCGCCGGACGGGTCGAGCGTCCCCCCGACTCCCCGCTCCGGCGGCGCGAAGGTCCGTGTCCTCGAGACCGCCACGCGACTCTTCTACGAAGAGGGCATCCACAGCGTCGGCGTCGACCGTCTCATCTCCGAGGCGAGCGTCACGAAGGCGACGTTCTACAAGCACTACGGGTCGAAGGACAACCTGATCCTGGCCTACATCCGCACCCAGCACGAGCGCGTGCAGGAGCGGATGGAGCAGCTCATCACCGACGCCGGCTCCCCCGAGCGGGCCGTTCGCGCGTGGGTCGCCGCCCTGGCCGACGACGTCAACGACCCGGCGTTCCGCGGCTGTGCGTTCCTGCACGCCGCCGCCGAGTACCACGACCCTCGCGATCCGGTCCGCCAGGTCGTCGCCGTGCACCGCGACTGGTACACCGAACGGCTGGCGACCCTGCTGCAGGAGGCCGGACACCCCCTGCCCGGCGACGGCGCCGACGAGCTCATGCTCGCGCGCGACGGTGCGATGGCCGGCGCGTACGCCGGTGACGCGATCGCCGCCACCGCCGCGCTCAACCGCGTGGTCGACCGGGTGCTCGCGGGCTGACGCTCGGCTCGCCGCCAGCGCTGTCGCCGTCGGCTGTCGCTTTCGCGAAAGCGACAGATAGCCCCGAACAGTTCGCGGCATCCTGTCGCCTTCGCGGCACGGACGCACCCGCGCGACGCACATGTGTCGCTTCCGTGGGGCGGTCGAGGCGACCGCGGCCGGACGGGAGGCCCGTGACGGGCCCGCACCGCGCCTCCAGGCCGTCCTGTGCGAACTCCCACAGCCCCGCGTGCGCACCGAGCGCAGCCCGAGCCGGCGGGTGTTGGCTGGGGGCATGGCCAACGACCCCAATTGGAACCTGCCCGACGTCCCGTCCTTCACCCTGACGAGCCCCGACTTCACCGACGGAGGCGAGCTGCCCACCTCGGCACGCGGCTCCGACGTCGGCGGTGAGGACCGCTCCCCCGCACTCGAGTGGTCGGACGCACCCGAGGGCACGAAGAGCTTCGTCCTGACCGTCTACGACCCCGATGCCCCGACCGGCTCCGGCTTCTGGCACTGGAGCCTGACCGACATCCCGGGCTCGGCGACCTCGCTCCCCGCAGGCGCCGGCACCGACGACGCCCTGCTGCCCGCCGAGGCACTCCGCCGCCGCAACGAGTTCGGCACGGACACGTTCCTCGGGGCTGCTCCGCCCGCGGGCCACGGTGTGCACCGCTACTTCTTCACGCTGAGCGCCCTCGACGTCCCCGTGCTCGAGGTCCCCGCCGACGCGACCCCTGCGGTCGTGGGCTTCATGCTCCGCGGGCACCTGCTCGGGCGCGCGCAGCTCATGGGCACGCAGGAGACCCCCGCGGCCTGACCGGCACGTGGCACGGCGCGGCGATCCTTCGCGCACAGCGACAGTTCACGCGGCGCCGTGCCCGTGAGGTGTCGCTGACCGCGAAAGCACGCGCGGCCAACGCACGCGTGGCACCTGCCCCGCAACGGCGAACGGCCGCCGCCCCGGAAGGGACGGCGGCCGTTCGTGCGTCAGGACGCGGGGAGGATCAGCCCTCGGCCGGGTCCTCGGCGTGGGCGCGGACCGTCTCGGCCGAGGTGGAGTCACCCTCGGTCTCGTCGGCCACGACCGGCGCGAGCGACAGCTTGCCGCGGTCGTCCACCTTGGTGACCTCGACCAGGACCTTCTGGCCGACGCCGAGCACGTCTTCGACGTTCTCCACACGCTTGCCACCGGCGAGCTTGCGCACCTCGGAGACGTGGAGCAGACCGTCACGGCCCGGGAGCAGCGACACGAAGGCGCCGAAGGTGGCGATCTTCACGACGGTGCCGAGGAACTGGTCCCCGATCTCCGGGTTGGTCGGGTTCGCGATCGCGTTGACCTGGGCACGAGCGGCCTCGGCCGACGGACCGTCGACGGCGCCGATGTAGACGGTGCCGTTGTCCTCGATCGAGATGTCGGCACCCGTGGTGTCCTGGATGCCGTTGATCGTCTTGCCCTTCGGGCCGATCAGCTCGCCGATCTTGTCGACGGGGATCTGCACCGAGATGACGCGAGGAGCGGTGTCCGCCATCTCGTCGGGGGCGTCGATGGCCTCGTTCAGCACACCGAGGATGGCCGAGCGGGCCTCCTTGGCCTGCTTGAGCGCCGCGTCGAGCACCGTCGACGGGATGCCGTCGAGCTTGGTGTCGAGCTGGATCGCGGTGACGAACTCCGAGGTACCGGCGACCTTGAAGTCCATGTCGCCGAGGGCGTCTTCCGCACCGAGGATGTCGGTCAGGGCCGCGTAGCGGGTCTGGCCGTCGACGGTGTCGGACACGAGGCCCATCGCGATGCCGGCGACCGGGGCCTTGAGGGGCACACCGGCGTTGAGCAGCGACAGGGTCGAGGCGCAGACAGAACCCATCGAGGTCGAGCCGTTGGAGCTGAGCGCCTCGGAGACCTGACGGATGGCGTAGGGGAACTCGTCACGCGACGGCAGCACCGGCACGAGGGCGCGCTCGGCGAGGAAGCCGTGCCCGATCTCGCGACGCTTCGGCGAACCCACGCGGCCGGTCTCACCGGTCGAGTAGGGCGGGAAGTTGTAGTGGTGCAGGTAGCGCTTCTTCGTGACGGGCGACAGCGAGTCGATCTGCTGCTCCATCTTGAGCATGTTCAGCGTGGTGACGCCGAGGATCTGCGTCTCGCCACGCTGGAAGATCGCCGAACCGTGGACGCGCGGGATCACGGCGACCTCGGCGTCGAGCGGACGGATGTCGGCGAGGCCGCGGCCGTCCATGCGGATCTGCTCGGTCAGGATGCGGCCGCGGACGACCTTCTTCGTGACCGACTTGTACGCGGCGCCGACCTGCGAGTTGGCAACCTCGGGCAGCGAGCCCGCGGTGACCTGCTCGGCGATGGCAGCCTTGACGCGCGACTTGAGCGCGTCGTCGGCGTCCTGACGCTCGGTCTTGGCGGCGATCTTGTAGACGTCACCGAGCTCGGAGAGCGCGAGGGCCTCGACGGCCGAGTAGACCTCGGGCGCGTACGGCGGGAAGACCGGGAAGTCCTGGATCTCCTTGGCCGACTGCGCGGCGAGCTTGGCCTGCGCGTCGACGAGGGACTTGAGGAACGGCTTCGCCGCCTCGAGACCCTGCGCGACGATGGCCTCGTCGGGCTTGGTGGCGCCGCCCTGGATGAGGTCCCAGGCGTGCTCGGTGGCTTCCGCCTCGACCATCATGATCGCGACGTCCTCGTTGCCGGCCTCGTCCGTGACGACACGACCGGCGACGGTCAGGTCGAACACGGCGTCGGCGAGCTGCGAGGCCTTCGGGAACGCGACCCACTGGTCGCCGATGAGCGCGAGGCGCACACCGGCGATCGGGCCGGAGAACGGCAGACCGGAGATCTGCGTCGACGCGGACGCGGCGTTGATCGCCAGCGCGTCGTAGAACTCGTCCGGAGCGATGCTCAGGACGGTGATGACGATCTGCACCTCGTTGCGGAGGCCGTCGACGAACGACGGACGCAGCGGCCGGTCGATGAGACGGCAGACGAGGATGGCCTCGGTCGACGGACGGCCTTCACGACGGAAGAACGAACCGGGGATCTTGCCGGCGGCGTAGGAACGCTCCTCGACGTCGACGGTCAGCGGGAAGAAGTCGAAGCCCTCACGCGGGTGCTTGCCGGCGCTGGTGGCCGAGAGGAGCATCGTTTCCTCGTCCAGGTACGCGGCGACCGCGCCCTGGGCCTGCTGTGCGAGCCGACCGGTCTCGAACCGGACGGTGCGCTTGCCGTACTTGCCGTTGTCGATGACGGCTTCGGCGAACTTGATCTCGGGACCCTCCAAAAGGGCGCCTCCTTGATGTGTTTCCGGCAGGCCGTGGCGACGGCACTCGATGGTGCGTGCGCGCCGATCGTTCCGGACGCATGTCTGGCCAGCAGTAGAAGCACTCGGGAAACCGTTCCGGCCCGCGAGCCACCACCGATGACCAGCTCCGTGCCCGGCCTGCGCAGTGTTGTGTGTGACGTCCGGGGAATGAGTCCTCGGACACGATGGACTTTACCAGTCCTCAGGCTGTCGGCGGCGCGGCTCGCTGGACTCCTGGTGAACATCGGTAGCCTGCCGACATGCGCCTCACCCCCTCGCGGGGCGTGCTCGTCGCGGCCGCCGTGGTCGTCGGCGCGCTCGTCGCCCCGGCCCTGACCGCTGCCCCCGCGAACGCCACCGAGTACCCCACCTGGCAGGACGTCCAGCGCGCCAAGGGCAACGAGACCGCCAAGCGCGCCGAGGTGCAGAAGGTGCAGGCGGCGCTGCAGTCGGCGCAGGACGAAGCCGCCGCGAAGTCGCAGGCCGCCCTGGTGGCCTCGTCGAAGGCGGACGCGGCCGAGTCGGAGTTGGCGTCGGCCACCCAGGCCGCCACGAGCCTCCAGGCCCAGGCGCAGCACGCGAGCGAGACGGCGGACCGGGCCCAGCAGCGGGCCGGCCAACTGGCCGCGAACCTGTACCGCGACGGCAGCACGAACCAGATGACCACCCGCATCGCGACCGCGAAGAACCCGGACCAGCTGCTTTACCAGCTCGGCGCCCTCGACCAGCTGTCGGAGACCTGGGCCGGCGTCATGGACGACGCGTCCGTCGCGGCCGGCACGGCGTCGTCGCTGCACGAGCAGGCCGAGCGGGCCGAGACGGAACGCGCGACGCGCGCCCAGGCGGCCGAGGAGCGCTCGGCCGCAGCGAAGTCGGCGGAACAGGCGGCGGACGCCGCCGTCGAGTCGACGGAGCAGCACAGCGACGAGCTGTACGCGCAGCTCGCGTCGCTCAAGGACAGCACCGCGAAGCAGGAGGCCGGGTACGAACTCGGCCAGCGGGTCGCCGCGCAGAAGGCGGAGCAGCAGCGCAAGCGGGCCGCAGCGGCTGCGGCCGAGGCGGCGGCGAACGCGGCCGCGGCGAACGCCGGCAGCAGCGCTTCCAGCGGCGGCGCGACCAGCGGCGGCACCGGCTCGTCCTACCCGAGCACCGGAGGCGTCGCCGTGGACCCCGCGGCCGCGCAGGCCTACGCACGGAGCGCGCTCGGGTCGTACGGGTGGGGCTCCGACCAGTTCTCGTGCCTGGTGTCGCTCTGGACGCAGGAGTCCGGGTGGCGGGCGAACGCCCTGAACGCCTCGAGCGGCGCCTACGGCATCCCGCAGTCGCTGCCGGCCGAGAAGATGGCGGTCGCCGGAGCCGACTGGCGCACCAACGCGAACACGCAGATCGACTGGGGGCTCGCGTACATCAAGAGCGCCTACGGCTCACCCTGCGGGGCGTGGGGCCACGAGATGAGCGTCAACCCGCACTGGTACTGAGCGCTGGGCCGGCCGGGCGCCGGTCGCCGGCTGCTCACCGCTCCACCAGTCGGAGCGCCTGCAGGGGGCACATCGCGACGGCGTCGGCCGCAGCGGCCCGCTCGTGCGGACGGACCGGGACGTCGCGGGTGCCGGCACCGGGGGTGCCGGCCCGGGCGATCGGGTAGCCCCACTCGTCGCGCTCGAGCCGCTCGGCGAACAGTTCCGTGCACAACCCCCGGCCCCGGCAGCGCGTCCAGTCGACGTGCAGCGAGACGTCGCCCGCACCCGCGCCGACGCCCCCGCTCACCGCGCACCCCCGCGTCGCAGCAGGCACCGGCCACCGAGGTGCGCCTGCACGTCGTCGTGGAACACGTCGAGCGCGCTCCGCACCATCCGCGCCACCCCGTCCGGGTGGTGACACGCCCCACGACCGTCCACCAGCGCGGCGACCCGACGCACCTCTCCCGCCAGGTCCCCCGCTGCTCGCCCCGAGGCCAGGTCCCCGACGACGTCGGCGATCCGCGGCAGTCCGTTCACGCAGGGTCCGCACCGTCCGGCCGACGCTCCGGCGAGCGCCGCCGCCAGCCGTGCCGTCACCGCGATCGGGCAGGTCCGGTCATCGAGCACGGCGAGCACCCCGGCCCCGGGCGCGGCACCCCACCGAGCCAGTCCCTCGGGGTCGAACGACGTGTCGAGGGCCGCGGCCGGCAGCCACGTCCCGCCCCATCCGCCGACCAGTACGGCGCGTGTGTGCGCCGGATCGGTCACGGGCAGCCGGGAGGCCCGCAGCAGTTCCCCGAGCGGCGCACCCCCGGCGGTCTCCAGCACCACCGCGGTGGTCGGGTCCGTCACGTCGCTCACCGTGACGAGCCGGGTGCCGGGGGCACTCGGGCTGCCGACGCCCCGGGCCCACGCCGCCCCGAAGCGCACGACGAGTGCTGCCTGGGCGAGGGTCTCGACGTTCGACACCAGGGTCGGTCGCCCGCTCGGGCCCCGTTCGGCGAGCCGCACCACGCGGTCCTCGGGCACACCCCGGCCACCGGCGACGGCCGAGGCGAGGGCGCTCGCCTCCCCGGAGACGAAGGAGGCGTGGGGCAGGACCCGCAGGCTGATCGGCACGGGGTCGCCGCCGCGGTCGGTGCCGCGGTCGCCGCCGCGGTCGGTGCGTTCCGCCAGTGCCCGGCGGACCGGACCGGCGAGTTGGTCGCTCGTGGCGAGCACTGCCTCGGACGCACCGACCGCGGCGGCCGCGACGACGATGCCGTCGAGCACCAGGTGCGGTGCGCGCTCGAGCAGGACGGCGTCCTTGCGGCTGGCGGGTTCCCCCTCGGCGGCGTTCGCGACCACGAGGGGCGCACTCCGACCCCGACGGCGGCCGCGGACGGTCACGGCGGCGAGCTTCCGGGCGAGCGGGAACCCGGCTCCGCCGCGGCCGTCGACGCCGGCGCGGCCGAGTTCGTCGACCAGCCACGGGCCGAGCTGCGGCAGCGGGCCGAAGGTGTCCTCGTGGTCGGTGCGGGCCGGACCGGGTGCGGCCAGGAGCCGTCGGGTGCCGGTGGGTGGGACGACGGTGCGGGGGTGGGTCAGGGTCATCGGACGACCTCCAGCTTCGCGGAACGGAACTCGGTGACACGGGCGGTGCAGCGCCAGACGACGGCGCCGACGACGGCCGCGGTGCAGACGCCGGCGAGCACGAGGAACCACGCGGAGGTGCCGTCGGTCCCGGTGCCGACCGCGTGGGCCAGGGCGATCGGCCACATGGCGTAGGCCGCCCAGTGCACCGCGCGGAAGGCCCGCGGCCCGATCACACGGCGGAGCAGTGCGGTGACGACGAGCACGACGAGCAGGTCGACGGCCAGGGTGCCGAGCCCCAGCCAGAACCACCGGTCGGCGCCGACGAACGGCACGACCGTGTCGAGGAGGCGCAGCTCGGCCTCGGTGTCGAGCAGCAGCGAACCCACGTGCACCGCGACGAACACGGTGGCGGCGAGGGCGACGTCCCGGTGCACGAGCTGTACGGCGAACCGGGGCAGCCCGGGCAGCGGTCGTCCGCCCCTGGTGACGATGCCGAGGAGCACCGTGAGGGTGAGGAGCAGGACAGCGGTGACCCCGAAGCCCCGGCCGATCACCCAGAGCGCGGTGTCCATCAGGCGACCGCCGATCGGTCGTCGTCGGCGCGCTGGCCGTCGGCGCCTCGGTCGTCGGGCCAGCCGCCGAGCCGCACGACCGTGCCGTCGGCGGCGACGAGGCGGGCGGCGCGACCGCTCTGCCGGAGCCACTCGGCGGCGGTGCGACCGCGCACCACGGCGGCCGTCGTCATCGTGTTGGCCGTGGTGCACGACGGGGCGACGACGGTCACCGTGCGCCAGACCGGCTCGGCGGGCAGACCCCAGCGGGGGTCGAGGATGTGGTGCCGGGCGGTGCCGTCCTGCTCCCAGCGGCGTTTCTGCGTGCTCGAGGTCGCCACGGACCAGCCCGAGGCGATCCGGACGTGGTCGACCGGGTCACCCTCGAGGTCCTCCACCCGCACCTGCCAGCCGCCGGACGGATCCGGGCCGGCGGTCGCGACGTCACCGCCGAGGGACACCAGCGCCCCGATGCCGAGCCGTGCGGTGATGCTCGCCGCGGCCATGTCGGCGGCAGCGGCCTTCGCCGTGGCACCGAGGTCGAGGGTGACGCCCTCGGGGATGCGCAGGAACGTGCCCGACAGCAGGATGCGCTGCCACGCCGGACGGTCGTCGAGTGCACGCGACAGGGCCTCGGGCGACGGGACCGGCCGGGCGTCGGCGAAGGCGGTGTCGTACCCGAGGGACACCATCCGGCGCCCGAGGGTGGGGTCGACGTCACCGTCGGAGAGCCGGGCTGCGTCGAGGGCCTGGTGCACCAGTGCGGCGAGGAGCGGCGACACCTCGGCGCCACGCACCAGGTCGTCGGCGCGTGCGGTGAGTTCGGAGTCGTCGCGGAAGCGGCTGCACGCGGCGTCGACGGCGGAGGTGACCTGCCGGACGCAGGACTCCGCGTCCGCGAGGTGCCGACGGTCCCGGTGGTCGAGGACGACCCGGGCGGTCGTGGTCCAGAGGTCCCACTCGGTGGCGGCGCGCACGGTCACGACCCCGTCGTCGTGGTGTCGGAGGTCCCGCCGGTGGTGCCCTGCGAGACGCCGGTGTCCGAGTTGCTGGTGCCGGAGTCGGTCGTGGCGGAGTCGGTCGGCTGGGTCGACGAGTCGGTGCTCGTGTCGGCACTGCTACTGGACTCGCTGCTGCTGGAGTCGCTGTTGCTGGAGCTGCTCGTGCTCGTGTCACTGCTCGTGCTCGTGCTCGCCTGCTCGTGCCCGAGCCAGAGCCCCGCACCGGTGACCATCGCCACCACGAGCCCGCCCACGCTGACGAGCGCACTCGTGATCCGTGCGGATCGCCTGCCGCTGCCTCTGGTGTCCATCGGTGCTCCTCGTCGTCATGACGAGGTTCCCGAGGGCACCGATGAGCCAGCCGCGCACCCGCCGCGCACCGACCGTACGAACCCTGTGGTCCGTCTAAGAGCACGCGCTCCCGTCGACGGCGGTGGGACGCGGATCAGTGACCGAGGCCGCCGAGCAGGCTCGCGAAGTCCGGCGTCGCGGGAAGCGCGTCGGCTTCCTGCGGGGCCCGCCTGGAGGCCCGGATCGCCCAGGCCAGGTCGGCTCCGGCCCGGCGGATGCGACCGTCCAGGGCGGCCGCGTCACCGTCGGTCCCCCAGTCGTCGGTCGCGGCGAACACCCCGGTGGGCACGATCGCCGCACGCAGGTACGCGAAAACCGGCCGGAGGGCGTGGTCGATCGCGAGGGAGTGCCGCGAGGTCCCGCCGGTGGCCCCGAGCAGGACGGGCATGTCGGCCAACGAGTCCTTGTCGAGCAAGTCCAGGAACGACTTCGCCAGTCCGCTGACGCCCGCGGTGAAGATCGGCGTGACGAACACGACGGCGTCGGCCTCGACCACGGCGGCCATCGCTGCGGAGAGCGCCGGAGCCGCGAAGCCGGTGAGCATCGCGTCGGTGATCTCGTGCGCGAGCGGCCGGAGTTCGACGTGCACGACGTGTGCCGGGGTGCCCTCGGCGACGAGCGACGCCACGGCGGCCTCGCCCAGACGGTCGGCGAGCAGGCGGGTGGAGCTGGGCTCGGAGAGTCCGGCGGAGACGACGGCGATGGTGGTCATGATGCTTCCCGACTTTCGATGCGTTTGCATGAACATAGCATCCAACCGGGTTGCCCTCGCAACCATTCCCGCCATCGAACAGCGTGCCGATCGGTCACGACTCCCCGCGCGCTGACTGCGGAGCGGTCACGAAGTGTCGAGTGGGACCGTGGTGGCCGACGAGTCGTGACCGCGGGACGAGCGCAGGCGAGGTGTCGTGACCGACCTCGCGACCGACCGAGGACGGAATGCGGACTGAGCGGGGCCCCGCCGAGCGCCGAACGCCCCGCGGAACGAAGAACGCCCCGGTCCTCTCGAAGAGGACCGGGGCGTTCGGTCAAGCGTGTGTCGGTCGACTAGCGACGCAGGCCGAGGCGCTCGATGAGCGTGCGGTAGCGGGCGATGTCGACGTCGGAGAGGTAGCCGAGGAGACGGCGACGCTGACCGACCATGAGGAGCAGGCCACGACGCGAGTGGTGGTCGTGCTTGTGCTCCTTGAGGTGCTCGTTCAGGTCGTTGATACGACGCGTCAGAACGGCGACCTGGACCTCGGGGGATCCGGTGTCGCCCGGGTGGGTCGCGTACTCTTCGATGATCTCCTGCTTGACCTGTGCGTCAAGTGCCATGGTGATCCCCTTCCTGTCCGTTGCGCGGTGCTCGTGCCTGATGCACGAGCGCTCTTTGTCCGCGGCCGTTCGACGGCAACCGCACAAGACTACCAGAGTCCTAGGCGGTCCTGGGGTGCAGACGGCGCCGGCGACGACGCTCCGGCAGCAGGCTGCGGACGAGTCCGACCAGCGTCGCGCCGAGCAGTCCGCCGAGGCCGTTCGACAGCACGTCGCGCGGGTCCGCGACGCGGTACGGCAGGTAGGTGGCCTGCGCGAACTCGATGCCCGTGGACAGGGCGACCGCGACGAGCGCGCCGAGGATCCACCAGCGCCGGGGCAACCACAGCGCCGCGAGCATCCCCACGGGCACGAACATCGCGATGTTGGCGAGGAACTCGGTGCGCTCGTACGTGAACCAGGCACCGTGCGGCAGCTGCTGCACCCAGGCGATCGCGTGCAGCACGAGGGAGTTCTGGGCCGACGTGAAGACCTGCGGGGTCAGCGTCATCCGCCAGATCACCCAGGCGTAGCCCGCGGTCAGGGCGAGGAGGAGGAGTCGACGGAACATCCGCACAGTGTGCTGCACGGTCCTGCGCGGTCGCTGGAGCGCTCCTGTCAGCCGTCGGTACGACACCTGGGCGATCGCGGATCGGCGCTGGTCAGGACTCCCCCGCACCTGTCAGCATGGGTCCGGGCGCGATCGGTGCCCGCACCACCGACACCGCACGGTCAGATCAGGAGCACCGCAGCATGCCGGAGCACGAGGCACCCAGCACCCCACGCCGCAACCGCACCGGCGGCCTGCGGCAGTGGGGGTGGATCGCCGCTGCGGCCGTCGTCGTCGCCGCGGTCGTCACGACCCTCGTGGTCGTCGGCCCGTGGAACGGCGGCCCGCCGGACGGTGACCGTACCCCGAGCGGCCGCAGCGTCGCCGAGCGGAAGTCCGCGGCCGAGGCGTTCCCGGGCGGGCTCGCGCGCCAGCCGACCGCCGTGAACCAGGCCGGCCTCCGGGAGCGCCAGGCCCGTGCCGACGGTGACACCCAGACCGCCGAGCAGATCGCGGTGATCGCCGACCAGCCGATCGCGACGTGGCTGACGAACACCTCGCGGGCCGAGACCCGCTCCACGATCCGGTCGGTGGTCAGCACGGCCGAGCAACGCGGTGGCACCCCCGTGTTCGTCCTCTACAACATCCCGGACCGCGACTGCGGCAGCTACTCGAAGGGCGGCACCGAGGACGACGCCTACCTGCCGTGGGTCCGGTCCGCCGTCCGGGCGATGGCCGGTTCGCACGCCGTCGTGCTCGTCGAGCCCGACTCGATCGCCCAGATCCAGAACTGCGAGCGGCTGCGCGACGAACGCCTGCCCCTGCTGCGGAAGGCCGTCGACGCGCTGACCGGCCACGGGCTCACCGTGTACCTGGACGGCGGCAACGAGAACCGTGTGCCGACCGCCACCATGGCGGACTGGCTGCGGCAGGCCGGCGTCGACGAGGTGCAGGGGTTCTTCACGAACGTGTCGAACTTCTACCGGGTCGACCAGGAGCGCGCGTACGCCGACGAGCTCGCCGACGCGATCGGCGGCGACCCGCACTTCGTCATCGACGTCTCCCGCAACGGGCAGGGGTGGCGGGGAACCTGGTGCAACCCCGAGGGCGCCGGCCTCGGCCAGGAGCCGCACGTCACCGGCGGCAGCACCCGGCTCGACGCCCTGCTCTGGGTGAAGACGCCCGGGCTCAGCGACGGCACCTGCAACGGCGGCCCCGCGGCCGGCCAGTGGTGGGAGTCGTACGCGCTGGCCCTCGTCGAGCACCGCAAGCGCGACTGACCCCGCCACGAGACGGCCCGCGCAGGGCCGTGTCGGTACCCGGTGGTTGCATGTGCGCATGACCGCGACCGACCGCATCCGCTCCGTCGTCCCGCCCTACCTGCTCCGCGCCGTCGCCGGTGCCGATGCGTTCCCCCGGGCGGCCTCGGCGGCCCGCACTGCGCTGGCCTCCCTCGACGCCGTGCAGGCGCCGAAGCACGCGCACCTGGTCGCACCGCGCAGCGTCAGCGGTGCCGTCGACCGCTCGCCGCAGCGGACGATCACCGACGCGCGCGGCACCACGACGCTGCCCGGCACCGTCGTCCGGGGCGAGGGCGACGCCGACTCCGGTGATGCCGCGGTCGACGAGGCGTACGCGGGCCTCGGCGCCACGCACGCCTTCTGGCTCGAGGTGTTCGGCGGGGTGTCGATCGACGGCGCCGGGCTCCCCCTCGACGCGACCGTGCACTACGGCCAGGACTACGACAACGCCTACTGGGACGGCAACCGGATGGTGTTCGGCGACGGCGACGACGAGGTGTTCCGCCGCTTCACCGTCGCGCTCGACGTCATCGGCCACGAGCTCGCGCACGGCGTCACGCAGTACACCGCCGACCTGACCTACCAGGGCCAGTCGGGTGCCCTCAACGAGTCGATCAGCGACGTCTTCGGTTCCCTGGTCGCCCAGTACGCGGCGGGGCAGACGGCGGAGCAGGCGAGCTGGCTCATCGGCGAGGGGCTGTTCACCGACGCAGTGCAGGGCGACGCGCTCCGGTCGATGCGGGCCCCCGGCACCGCGTACGACGACCCGGTGCTCGGGAAGGACCCGCAGCCGGCGACCATGGCCGGTTTCGTCGTCACCACGGACGACGCCGGCGGGGTCCACACGAACTCCGGCATCCCGAACCACGCGTTCTTCCTGGCGGCCACGGCCATCGGCGGCCCCGCGTGGCTGGGTGCCGGCGCCGTCTGGTGGGACGCCCTGACGTCGGCCGAGGTGACCGCCTCGATCGACTTCGCGGGCTTCGCCGCCGTCACCGTCGACGCGGCCGGGCGGCGGTTCGGGGACGGTTCCGCCGAGCAGACCGCGGTCCGTCAGGCCTGGCAGCGGGTGGGCGTCCTCGACTGATCGCGCCACCCGGGCGTAGCGTCGAGGGCATGCGCATCGAGGTCCGCCGCTCCGGGGGCTTCGCCGGCACCACACGGCGCTGGCGGGTCGACACCGACACGAGCAGCGACCCCACGGCGTGGTCCGACGTCGTCGACGCGCTGCGGCGCACCCCGGCACCGACGGCACCGCCCGTCCCCGACGACTTCAGCTGGACGATCACCGTCGAGCGCACCACCGTGACGATCCCGGGACGCCGCCTCGACGGTCCGTGGGCCGACCTCGTCGCGCGGGTGCGGTCCGAGGGCGACCCGACCTGAGCCGGGAGGCCCGTGGCGGGCCCGCACCGGGCCTCCCGTCCGCCCCGCGGGGACGCCACCGCCCACCGATCGTGCGCAGGAACGGTCGCGTGGGACCGACGGACCCGACCGTTCCTGCTCACGAAGTGCGCGGGGACACGCGCGCGACCGTCAGTCGACGTCGATGACCGTCAGGCGACGGGTCGGACGCGTCATCGCGACGTACACCGCGGCGGCGGCGCGGGCGGCGTCGGCACCCACGCCGTCCGGGTCGACGAGCAGCACGCCGTCGAACTCCAGGCCCTTGGCGTCCGCACCCGTCAGCACCGTGAGCGAGCCGGCGTTCGGCGAGGCGAGGCCCCGGACGTCCGCCTCGGTGCGGGCGAGCCGCTGCCGGACCGTGTCGACCTGGGCCTCGGGGACGATGACGCCGATGGTGCCGGAGCCGATCCGGGCACGCTCGGCGTCCGCGACCGCCACGACGGTGTCGAGCAGGTCGGCCCGGGCGACGCGGACGCGCTCGACCGGGTCACCGTCACGCACGGCCTCGTTGCGGGTGACGGTGAGGCCGGCACCGTCGGCGAAGGCCCCGGCGGCCTCCACGATGGAGCGCGGGGTGCGGTAGTTGACCGTGAGCTGCTCGATGCGGTGGTCGAGCGGCACCTGCGGCGCACGGCCGCGTCGGCGACGCGCGAGCGCCCCGATGACGTCGTCCCAGGTGCGCGCGGCACCCGGCGATGAACCCTGCGCCATGTCGCCGACGATCGTGAACGAGCGCAGCGGGTTGCGGCGGGCGAGCACGCGCCACTGCATCGGCGAGAGCTCCTGCGCCTCGTCGACGACGATGTGCCCGTAGGTCCACTCGCGGTCGTCGGCGGCGCGCTCGGCGGTGGAGCGGGGGTCGCCGCCCTCGGCGAACGAGCCGGCGACCTGCTCGGCGCTGACGATGCCCTCGACGCCCATGTTCTCGATGGCCTGGCGGGCGTTCTCGATGTCGCGGTTCCGGCTGGCCTTCGCCGCGCGCTTGGCGGCGCCGCCGGTCGGGTCGAACGGGCCGAGCAGTTCGGCGGCCTCGTCGAGCAGGGGGACGTCCTCGACGGTCCAGGCTGCGCCTCGGGCGCGCTGCAGCAGGGCTCGGCGCTCCGGGGTCCAGTCGGGGGTGAGCGAGGCGAGCCAGTTCGGCCGGGCGTAGAGGTCCTCGAGGAACTTCTCCGGCGGCAGCGGCAACCACGCGGTGTTGAGCAGCACGCGGGCGTCGTACGAACTCCGGATGTCCTCGCGCAGGACCTTCTCGTCGGCCTCGTCCACCGTGGTGCCGCGTTCCCGCAGCTGCTCGGCGAGCAGGCGGGTCATCGCGTCGAGGGCGGTCTTGTTGAACGTGACGCGGGCGGCGTTGTGCGGCTTGCCGCGGTCCTGCGCACGCTTCATGGCGTCGGCGACGAGCTGCGGCGGCACGACGAGCCGCTCGCCCTCGATGTCGAGCGTGACCGACTCGGTCGGCACGACCTGGCGCGAGCGCACGGCCCGGCGCAGCAGGGACGCCATCTGCGCGGCGCCCTTCACGGCGGCGACGTCGCGGGTGTCGTGCGTCGTCGCGTGCACGCCCGGGTAGAGCGAGCCGAGCGACGCCATCACGACACCGGTCTCGCCGAGCGACGGGAGCACCTGCTCGATGTACGTCAGGAACGCCGGCGACGGGCCGACCATGAGCACGCCGGAGCCCCGCAGCCGCTCGCGGTAGGAGTAGAGCAGGTAGGCCGCGCGGTGCAGCGCCACGGCGGTCTTGCCGGTACCGGGGCCGCCCTGCACGATGAGCACGCCCTCGAGCGGGGAGCGGATGATGCGGTCCTGCTCGCCCTGGATCGTCGCGACGATGTCGGTCATCCGGCCGGTGCGCTCGGCGGTCACCGCGGCGAGCAGTGCTCCTTCGCCCTGCAGGTGGGTGCGCTCGTCGTCGTAGAGCGAGGCGTCGAACACCTCGTCCTCGACGCCGACCACGCGACGGCCCTGCAGGGACAGGTGCCGACGGGAGCGCATGCCCATCGGGTGCGCGGCGGTGGCCTGGTAGAAGGCGCTCGCACCGGGGACGCGCCAGTCGAGCAGCAGCGGCCGGTGCTCGGCGTCGCGCAGCCCCACCCGGCCGATGTACCGGAAGGTGTCGTCTGGGTTGTCGGGCTCGGCGACCTCGAGCCGGCCGAAGACCAGACGGTCCCCCACCCGCTCGAGCGTCGCGACGGTGTCCTCGTAGAGCCGCGCGTACGCGTCGCGCTCGCTGCGGCTCTGGTGGTTCCCGCCGACCGCCTGTCGGCGGGTCTCGGCGAGGCGCTGTTCGGCCTCGGCGGTCAGCTCGTCGAGACGACGGAAGAGGCCGTCGACGTAGCCGCGTTCACGGTCGATCTCGGTCGGTTCGGACACACGCAACCCTTCGGGAAGAGGGGGAACCAGTGTACTGCCCACCGGGAGCCCCGCTGTCCCCGAAGGGTCGCGTCGGAGTCACATCTCTTCGTGCGTGTCCGGGTCGCCGTCCCACAGACGACCGCGCTCGAGCGCGGAGATCGCCTGCACCTCGTCGTCGGTCAGCTCGAAGCCGAAGACGTCGAGGTTCTCCTTCTGGCGGGCGGCGTCACCCGACTTCGGCACCGGCACGGCACCGAGCTGGACGTGCCAGCGCAGCACGACCTGGCCGGGGGCCACACCGTGCGCGGCGGCGGCGGCGACGATCGGCTGCTCGGTGAGCAGTTCCGACCGCTTCGCGAGCGGGCTCCAGCTCTCGGTCACGATGCCGAGCTCCTGGTGCACCTTCCGCAGTTCCGCCTGGGGGAAGTACGGGTGCAGCTCCACCTGGTTGACGGCCGGGGCGACCCCGGTGGCATCGACGATGCGGCGGAGGTGCTCCGGCGTGAAGTTCGAGACGCCGATCGAGCGGACCTTCCCGCTGTCGCGGAGGTCGACGAACGCCTTCCAGGTGTCGACGAACCTGTCCACCGACGGGTTCGGCCAGTGGATCAGGTACAGGTCGACGTGGTCGAGCCCCAGGTTGCCGAGGGTCTCGTCGATCGAGCGGTGCGCCTCGTCGTAGCCGTGGTGCCGGCCGGGGAGCTTCGACGTGACGACGAGGTCCTCGCGCGCCACCTCGGACTCACGGACCGCCTTGCCGACGGCGTCCTCGTTGCCGTAGTTCAGCGCCGTGTCGAGCAGCCGGTAGCCGCTCGCGATCGCGGTGCCGACTGCCGCAGCGCCCTCGTCGCCGTTCAGGCCGTAGGTGCCGAGGCCGAGCTCCGGGAACCGGTGGCCGTCGTTCAGCTCGATCGTCGGGGCACCGACCTGCATCAGCGGACCCCGAGCAGGTCGATCACGAAGATGAGGGTCTTGCCGGACAGGAAGTGGCCACCACCGGCAGGGCCGTAGGCGAGCTCCGGCGGGACGACGAGCTTGCGGCGTCCGCCGACCTTCATGCCGGGGATGCCCTCCTGCCACCCGCGCACCAGGGCCGCGAGCGGGAAGTCGATGGGCTCGCCGCGGTTCCAGGAGCTGTCGAACTCCTCGCCGGTCTCGTACTCGACCCCGGCGTAGTGGACCTTGACGGTCGAGCCGGCGGACGCTTCCTCGCCGGAGCCCTCGACGATGTCGGTGATGACGAGCTCGGTGGGGGCGGGGCCCTCGGGGGCGTCGAACTCGGGCTTGCTGTTCAGGTCAGTCATGCCGATCAGTCAACCAGAGCGCGCACCGGGCACGCGCAACGAGCGTCCAGCCCGCAGAATGGTTCCACCGTGACACCATCGACTCCCGCACCGCCGCGCCGCCGCCTGCTCGCCGACCTCACCCCGCTCCGCCGCTCCCCCGCCTTCGCCCGGCTCTGGGCCGGCACGGCGATCGCCGGCATCGGTACCCAGATGACCACCGTCGCCGTCGGGCTCGAGGTCTACGAGATCACCCGCTCGACCTTCGCCGTGGCCCTGGTGGGTGTCATCGCGCTCGTGCCGATGATCGTCGCCGGCCTGTACGGCGGCATGCTCGCGGACGCCTTCGACCGACGCCTCGTCGCGCTCGTGTCGTCGATCATCGCGTGGGTCGCCGTCGCCCTGATCGCCACGCACGCCTGGCTCGACCTGCACAGCGTCGCACTGCTCTACGTGCTCGCGACGGTGAACGCCGTGGCCGCCACCGTCAGCAACGCCTCCCGCTCGGCCATCGTCCCCCGGCTCGTCGGCACCGACCTGCTGCCCGCGGCGAGCGCCCTGGGCGGGATCGCGTCCGGGTTCCAGGTCACCGTGGGCCCGGCGATCGCCGGCGTGCTCATCGCGACCGTCGGGTTCGCGCCGACGTACACGATCGACGTCGTGCTGTTCACGTTCGCGTTCCTCGGGGTGTTCACGCTGCCGCGGATGGCCGCCGACCACGACGCACTGTGGCCGGGGCTCGGCTCGCTCATCGAGGGCGCGAAGTTCCTGCGGCGATCGCGCAACATCACGATGACGTTCGTGCTCGACATCATCGCGATGACCTTCGGGCAGCCGCGTGTGCTGTTCCCCGCGATCGGCGCGCTCGTCATCGGCGGCGGGTCGATCACCGTCGGCACCCTGACCGCCGCGTACGCGATCGGTGCGCTGCTGTCGAGCGTGTTCTCCGGGCCGCTCGGGCACGTCCGACGCCAGGGTGAGGCCGTCGGCTGGGCCATCACGGCGTACGGCGGGGCGATCGCGGCGTTCGGTGTGGTCATCGCGCTGGCGCACGTGCTCGGCGGCCGCTCGGGTGAGGCGTTCGGCGTCGAGATCCTGCCGGCGATCGGGCTCGCGGCGCTGTTCCTGGCGATGGCCGGTGGCGCGGACAACGTCAGCTCGGTGTTCCGGAACACGATCCTGCAGGCGGCGTCGCCGGACGGCATGCGCGGTCGGCTGCAGGGCATCTTCATCGTGGTGGTCACGGGCGGCCCGCGGCTCGGTGACCTGTACGCCGGCCTGGTCGTCGCGGCCGGCATCGCGTACCCGCCGGTCATCGGCGGCGTGCTGATCATCGGCCTCGTCGCGCTGCTCCTCCGGATGGTCCCGTCGTTCCGCCGCTACGACGCCCTGCACCCGCACGCCAACTGACCGGTCGGTCCTGGTGCGCAAGACACCGGTGTTCGCACGTCGAACACCCGCGTCCCGCGGTGCGGAGCGTGAACACCGGTGTCTTGCAGGGGCTCGCGACGCGACCGAAGGGCGGACGGGAGGCGCGGGGCGGGCCCGCCACGGGCCTCCAGGCCGTCAGGTGTCGGGTACCGTACGACACATGCCGGACAGCGCATCGCGCGACCTCCAGCGGACGGGAGTCCGCGCCGTCGTGCGGCGCACCTACCACTCGGTCATCCGGCACCGCGTCGTCGACGCGGCCGCGTCGCTGACGTTCTTCGCGCTCCTGACGGTGTTCCCGACCGCGCTGGCGGTCGTGTCGGCGCTGTCGATCGTCGACCGCAAGGGCGACAGCCTGACCGACATCGTCGAGGTCCTCGGGTTCATCGTCCGGCCGGAGACCGCCCAGCACCTCGAGGGGCCGCTCCGGCAGCTGCTGACCCTGGACAACCCGTGGCTCGGGTTCACGATCGGCGTCGTGCTGACGCTCTGGTCACTGTCCGGCTACGCGACGGCGTTCGGACGGGCGATGAACACCGCCTACGAGGTCGAGGAGGGCCGGCGGATCTGGAAGTTCCGCAGCATGATGCTCCTCGTCACGCTGCTCGTCATGGTCGGCGGTGCCGTCGCCATCGTCATCCTGCTCGGGACGCCGACGATCTCCGAGGCGGTGATCCGCCAGCTCGGCTGGGCGCCCTGGATCGACGACGTGTGGAACGTGGTGAAGTGGCCGGTGCTCGCGGCCGACCTCGTCGTGATGGTGGCGGTGCTCTACTACGCGACGCCGAACGTGAAGACCCCGCAGCTGCGGTGGGTGTCGGCCGGTGCCGCGTTCGCGATCGTGACCTGGGCCATCGCCACGGTGGGGTTCGCGCTCTACGTGGAGACCCTCGGCGGCGGGAACCGCGCCTACGGGTGGCTCGGTGGCGCGATCCTGCTGCTCGTGTACCTGTACATCTCGAACTTCGTGCTCGTGGTCGGCGGGGAGCTCGACTCCGAGGTGATCCGGATGCGGCAGCTGCTCGCCGGCATCGAGGCGGACGAGTCGATCCGGCTGCCGCTGCGGGACGTCACGCGGAACTTCACGCTCGCGCGCTGGCGGGACCAGGACATCGCGGCCGCCCAGCACGTACGGGCCGAGGCCGCGCGGGTGGCCGAGGAAGAGGACGCCGAGCTGACCCCGGGCGAGGAGCGCCTGCGGGCGATGGCGCAGCAGGTGCGGGTGGGCGAGCGGCCGCTGCCCTGACGGGGGTGTGCGCGCGGCGCTTGCACGCGCCGCGTCAGCGCTTGCGCGCCTCGGCGTCCAGCATCTCCTCGGTGATGATCGGGATCGCACCCGTCGCCAGCTCGATGCCCGACAGCCGTGCCGGGCTGAGCACCCGCATGACCTGGTCCTCGTCCATCAGGCCCGCGGCCACGACGAGCGTCGAGATCGGCGTCGAGGTGGTCAGCGCCGTGTGCGCGATCGACGCAGCCGCCGCGTACCCGATGTACGGCGTCAGCGCGGTGACGACACCGACGTTCGTGTCGACCTGGGCCGCGAGCTTCGCCTCGTTCGCCTCGATGCCGACGACGCAGTGCTCACGCAGGGTCGCGCAGCCGCGGGACATCCACTGCAGCGACTGCAGGATCGAGTGGGCGATGATCGGCTCGAAGGCGTTGAGCTGGAGCTGCCCGCTCTCCGCCGCCATCGTCACGGTGGTGTCCGCCCCGGCGACCGCGTAGGCGATCTGGTTCACGACCTCGGGGATCACCGGGTTGACCTTGCCCGGCATGATCGACGAACCGGCCTGGCGAGCCGGCAACGTGATCTCGCCGAGACCCGCCTGCGGGCCGGACGACAGCAGCCGCAGGTCGTTGCAGATCTTCGAGAGCTTCGCGGCGCTGCGCTTCACCGTGCCGGACAGGGTCATGAACGCACCGGCGTCACTCGTCGCCTCGATGAGGTCGGGGGCGGTGACGACGTCGATGCCGCTCGCCTCCTGCAGCTGCCGACGGACCTCGTCGCGGTAGAGCGGGTCCGCGGTGATCCCGGTGCCGATCGCCGTCGCGCCGAGGTTCATCTCGGCGAGCAGCGGCATCACCTTGCGGAGCAGGTCCGCGTCCTCCTGGATCGTGTGCGAGAACCCGGTGAACTCCTGCCCGAGGGTCATCGGCACGGCGTCCTGCAGCTGCGTCCGGCCCACCTTCAGCACGTCGGCGAAGGCGCGGCCCCGCTCGGCGAACGCCGCGGACAGTTCTTCGAGCTGCACGATCAGACGACGGACCCCGAAGATCATCGCGATCTTGATGCTCGTCGGGTACGTGTCGTTCGTGGACTGGCTGCGGTTCACGTGGTCGATCGGGTGCAGGTACGCGTAGTCGCCCCGCTCACGGCCCAAGAGTTCGAGGGCCCGGTTCGCGAGCACCTCGTTCGTGTTCATGTTCGTGCTCGTCCCCGCGCCGCCCTGCACGACGTCGACGACGAACTGCTCGCGGAGTGCCCCGTCGCGGACCTCCTGCGCCGCGCGGTCGATCGCGTCGGCGCGCTCTTCGTCGAGGACACCGATCGCCCGGTTCGCCCGCGCCGCCGCCTGCTTCACGGTGACGAGCGCCTCGATGAGGTCCGGGTACACGGCGATCGGCACGGAGGTGATCGGGAAGTTCTCGAGTGCCCGCAACGTGTTGATGCCCCAGTACGCGTCGTTCGGGACCTCCCGTGATCCCAGCGAGTCGCTCTCGGTCCGCGTCGTCGTCGTCACAGGTGCCTCCTCGTTGCCGGTCACACGTCGAGGCTAGTCCCGTCCGTCCGGCCGGTCCGGGAACGCGCCGGGGCTGGGCGGAGCGGGCGGCGTGCCGCCACGGGCCTCCCGTCCGACCCGCCCGCGCACTTCGTGAGCAGAAGATGTCGGCTCGCGCTGCGGGACTCGACATCTTCTGCTCACCAAGCGCGCCGCCCGCGCGAGCGGGCGGAATGCCGGGGTCACTTCAGCCACGCACGGCGGCATTTCGCCCGCTCGCCCGCGACGGCCTGGAGGCCCGGTGCCAGGCCGCCACGGGCCTCCCGTCCGTCCGCCCGCGCGCTCCGTGAGCAGAAGTGGTCGGGTCACGGACGGGGACCCGACATCTTCTGCTCACCAAGCGCGCCGCCCGCGCCGCGGGCGCGGCGAACGCGCGACGAGTGAGCAGAAGACGCCGGGTCGCGAGGGGCGACACGGCGTCTTCTGCTCACACGGTGAGCGTGCCCGTCAGTGGAACTGCGGGACGATGAGGTAGATGCCGTAGAGCACGACGGCGCCGCACACGACGAAGCACGCGATGGCCGCGGCGCGCAGTGCGCGTGCGGCCGCCGAGGCTCCGGCCGGGTTCGGGAAGCCGGCGGTGGCCGGGCCGATCGTGCCGTCCTCCTTCACGGTGAACTTGCCTTCGCGGGTGTCGGCGGCGCTCCAGAGACGGAGGCCGACCGAGTACACGGCGACGACGAAGCACGACGAGACCACGGCGACGAGCGCCACGGTGAGGAATGCGAACCAGTCGATGCCCATCAGCGACGGCCTCCCTTGCGGGCCGCCATGCGACGGAGCGTGCGCTCGCGGCTCAGTTCTGCGCGACGCTGGGCGACCGCGTCGGCACGCTTCTTGCGCTGCATGTCACGCAGCTCCTTGCGGGTCAGGACCGCGTTCGCGGCGACGTCGACCTCGATCGCGGAGGCCTGCTCGTGCGGCTTGCGGAGCGACCACAGGTACAGGCCGAGGATCACGACGGCACCGATCACGGCGTCGAGCACGAGCCCGATGACGCCGAGGCGGGCGATGCCCGAGGCGACCGCACCGACCGCGGCGGCCGCGGGCAGGGTGATGAACCAGGCGATGACGATCTTGCCGGCGGTCGACCACTGGATCTTCGAGCCGCGGCGGCCGAGACCGGCACCGATGATCGAGCCCGAGGACACCTGCGTGGTCGACAGCGCGAAGCCGAGGTGGCTGGACGCGAGGATCGTCGCAGCGGTCGAGGCCTCGGCGGCGAAGCCCTGCGTCGCACGGATCTCGGTGATGCCCGAGCCGAGGGTGCGGATGATGCGCCAGCCGCCCGTGTAGGTACCGAGGGCGATCGCGAGGGCACAGGCGACGACGACCCAGAACTGCACGCCCTGGTTCGACGACTGCGCGCCCGAGGCGATGAGGGTCAGCGTGATGACACCCATCGTCTTCTGCGCGTCGTTGGTGCCGTGCGCCAGGGACACCATCGAGCTGGTGAAGACCTGCCCGATGCGGAACCCGCCGCGCTCGTTCGGGAACACCGGACGCTTCGTGATCCGGTACGCGATGCGCGTCGACAGGAACGACACGAGCGCGGCGATCACGGGCGAGGCGAACGCCGGGATGATCACCACCGTCAGCAGCGCGACGTAGTTGACCGACTGGAACCCGGCACCGACGATCGCGGCACCGATGAGCCCGCCGAACAGCGCGTGCGACGACGACGACGGCAGCCCGCGGAGCCACGTGATCATGTTCCAGACGACTGCCCCGATCAGGCCCGCGAAGATCATCTCGGGGCTGATGGCGACGCCACCGGGCCCCTCGTTGATCAACCCGTGCGAGATCGACGTCGCCACGGCGGTGCTGAGGAACGCACCGACCAGGTTGAGCACCGCAGCGACGGTGACCGCCACCTTGGGCTTCATGGCGCCGGTCGCGATCGGGGTCGCCATCGCGTTGGCGGTGTCGTGAAAACCGTTTGTGAAGTCGAAGAAGAGGGCCAACGCGATGACCAGGACGACTATGAGTGTGATGTCCACCGCGGGCAAGTGTCCCAGGCGTCGGCCCATCGAGCAAACCTGATCGGCAACCTGTTGTTCACCGCAGCTTCACACTCGTTCAGCTTCGGAACCATGCCGATGGGAGAATGCGTCCATGGACACCGCTGAGCTCCTCATCCTGCTGATCGGATCGCTCGCGGTGACGGGGTTCGCCCGGGCCAAGGGACTCCCCGCTCCGCTGCTCGTCACGGCGGTCGCCCTGGCTGCCTCGTTCCTGCCCGGGCTGCCGCCCATGGAGATCGACTCCGAGGTCATCCTCACGGTGATCCTGCCGCCGCTGCTCTACTCGGCGGCCCTCGACGTGTCGTGGCAGAGCTTCCGCGGCTCCATCAAGCAGATCCGACGGCTCGGCATCTTCCTGGTGATCGTCACCGCCCTGGTCGTCGGCGGGGTGGCGTACCTGCTCATCCCGGACATGACGCTGCCGGCGGCGATCCTGCTCGGCGCGATCGTCGCCCCGCCGGACGCGGTGTCCGCCGCCGCGATCGGCCGGAAGCTCGGACTCCCCCGCCGCGTCATGACCGTGCTGTCCGGCGAGAGCCTGATCAACGACGCGGCCTCGCTGACCCTGGTGCGGGTGTTCACGCTCATCATCGCGGGCACGTCGCTGACCATCTGGCAGGACCTCGGTATCTTCGGCCTGGCGATCGGCGTCGGTCTGGTCGTCGGCATCGTGCTCGGCGTCGTCGTGCACTGGATCCGGATGCGCATCAACGACCCCGTGGTCGAGACGATCATGAGCATCCTGCTGCCCTTCGTCGCCTACATCCTCGCCGAGGACCTGTCCGGCTCCGGGGTCATCGCGGTCGTCACTGCGGGCCTGTACATCGGCTACAACTCGCCGAAGGAGGGCTACGCGACCCGCCTGCAGGAGCGTCCGCTCTGGACGAGCATCGACGTCATCCTCGAGGGCTTCGTGTTCGCGCTCATCGGCCTGCAGCTCAACACCGTCGTGCAGGACCTGGTCGAGAGCGAGCGGAGCCTCGGGCAGACGCTCACCGCCGCGGCCGTCGTGCTCGCGGTGGTGATCCTGGTCCGGCCGCTGTTCGTGTTCGAGTCCTACGCGCGCAACCGGTTCAACGGGAAGTGGCTCCGGCCGCTGCGGATCAAGCTGTCCCGCGGGCACCCGTCTCTGCGGTGGATGCGCGGTTCCGCGGAGCCGAAGCTCAACTGGCGGGAGCTCACCGTCATCTCGTGGACGGGTATGCGCGGCGTGGTGACCCTGGCGGCCGCGGTCTCCGTCGTGGCGAGCCCGACGCAGATCCCGGCGCAGGACACGATCTTCATCATCGCCTTCTTCGTCACCGTCGGCACCCTGCTGCTGCAGGGACTCACCCTGCCGTTCGTCATCCGCGCGCTCAAGGTGCAGGACCCGGCCGAGGGCGAGGAGGACGTGCGCAGCGAGATGCGGCTCAACCAGCGCACCACCGAGGCCGCGATCGAGCTGCTCGAGAAGCGGCGCCCGGCATGGGCGAAGCAGTACGGCTCGGAGGCCGTCGACTCGGTGGTGAACCGGTTGAAGGCGCGACTCGAGCGTCAGGCCGAGACGTTCCGTCAGGACGCCGAGGAAGAAGAGGACGAGGGGCGGAACGTCGCACTGCGCCTGCGTGGCTCGCAGATCCAGGACATCCGGCGCGAGCTCCTCGACCGCCGCCGCGAGATCGTGCTCGAGGAGCGGGAGAAGGGGAACCTCGACGAGGAGGTCATGCGCCGCGTGCTCGTGACCCTCGACGCGGAAGAGCTCGCGATGGACTCGGCGCAGGCGTCGCGCAGTCGCTCCTGAGCACCCCGGGCGTATCCTGGCGCTCCGATCGAGAGCAGGAGCAGAGCGCCGAGTGAGCACGCCGCGGAACGACGTCCCCAGGAACGACGACGGACCGGAGCGCCCCGGCGGTTCTCGTCCCACGCCGCCGAAGCCGCGTGGGACCAGGCCCTCCGCACGTGGGACCAAGCCGCGTCGTGGCGGCAAGGTCGCCGGGCACACGCGTTCGGGACCCCGGCGACAGGCTCCGGTGCCCGCGCCCCAGCAGCACGGCGCCTACCGCCGGTGGTACTCGACCCTGCACCCGTCGCTGCAGCTGATCGGCCTGCAGCTCTGGATGCCGCTGTTCTTCATCGTCGGGTTCTGCCTGTGCTACGTCTTCGCGTTCCACGCCCCGCACCCGCACGACGTCCCGATCGCCCTGATCGGCAGCGACCCGGCGTTCGTGCAGGCGGTGCAGCAGGCGTTGCCCGGCGAGTTCGTGTTCCACACGTACGACTCGCTCGCGCAGGCGAAGCGCGACGTGGTGGGTGGCTCGATGGCGGTCGCGTACGACCCCGCTGCGAACGAGTTCTTCAAGGCGAGCGCGCACCAGTTCCAGGTCGCGAGCCTCGTCCCGGCCACCCTCACCGCGGTACTGACCGGCCTGGGCGTGGCGACCCCGAAGGTCACCGAGCTCGCACCGCTGCCCGCCTGGGACGAGTACGGCACCGTCGCGATGTACGTCATGCTCGCGTGGTGCATCGGCGGCTACATGGTCGCGATGTTCATCGGCATCATGGGCGGCCCGCTCCGGCACCGCACCCGGATGACGGTCATCGTCGTCGGCGGCCTCGTCATCTCGCTCATCACGAACACGCTCGCCGGGCCCGTGCTCGGCGCCATCCACGGGCACTGGATCCAGCTCGTGCTCATCGCCTGGGGCTGGATCGTGGCGATCGGCCTGGCGGTGAACGGCCTGAGCTACTTCGTCGGCCGGTTCATCGCCGCACCCGCGATGATCTGCTTCGTCTTCCTGTCCATGCCGTCGTCCGGCGGCGCCTACCCGAAGTGGTTCATGCCCGAGCCCTTCGCCTGGCTGAACAACGTCGTCGTCGGCTCGAGCATGGTCGACATGATCAAGCACCAGGTCTACGGCGTCGGCCCCGGCCCGGCCCGCGGCCTGATCACGATGGCCTGCTACGCCACGGCCGGCCTGGTGCTGATGTACTTCGGCAAGAAGTGGTGGGAGCGCCGACGGATCCGGGCGATCGTCACCGGCCGGACCACGATGTTCCAGGACGCCAACACCGCCAACCGCGAGTTCCTCGGCGGGCAGCGCGACGCCGAGCTCGAGCGCCACGGCCTGACCTCCACCGAGACCGGCACCCTGAGCGTGCTGCGGGACGACGACTGGGAGGACGACCGCACCGGTGGTGACGTCTTCACCGGCGGTCGCGACGGCCTCGAGCCGGATGCGACGCCGACCGGTCGCATCGCCGTGCAGCGCCCCGCGAACCGGAAGGAACCGCGACCAGCGGCGGCTCCGCACGGCAAGCACGCCGACCGCTGACGCGTATCCTGATCGGATGAACCCGCGCATCACCTGGCACCGCGTCCTCATCACCGTCGTCGTCGTGTTCCTCGTGATGACGGTCGGCTTCTACGCCGCGAGCGTCCTGCTCGCGCCCGCCGACGGCCGCGGCACCGCCGGGCTGTTCGTCGGGTGGGCGATGTTCTCGATGATCGGCGCGATCGTCGTCGGCATCATCGACTTCTTCGTGCGGCCCCTGGGTGGCCGGAGCGGCGACGCCGACGTCATGGCCGCCGCCGAGGAAGCGCGCACCGGCAGCACCCGCACCCAGCAGCCGCGCTAGCAGCAAGCAGCAAGCAGCAAGCAGCTACTCACCCACGCCCGCGCCGACGCCCGTCCCGGTGAACCCGGCGACCGTCGCGTCGTCCTCGGCGAACGTGAAGCGCGCCCGGACGTTGCCGCCCGCGAGCACCCCCGGCAACCAGTAGCGGGCGTCGTCCCACATCGCGTCGTAGGGCACGGTGTCGACCGGGATCCACCGCGGCTCCAGTTCGTCGGAGCCCGACGGGTCTCCCTGCCAGCGGCGGCAGACGAAGACGTCCGAGACCTGGGACCAGGACGGTCGGTACGGGAACCGGTAGTCCAACGTGCCACGGGCCTCCAGGTCGACCGCGTCGAGCCGCAGGCCGACCTCTTCACGCACCTCGCGCACGGCGGTCTCGACCGCCGACTCACCGGGCTCGCGCTTGCCGCCGGGGCCGACCAGACGGCCCGTGCCGAGACCGCGGCGCTTCTCCCCCAGCAGCACTTCGGGGCCCGCCTCGCCGTCGCGCAGCAGGTACACGACCACCACCCGGGGATGCTGGGACTTGCTCTCGTCGCGAAGGGTCACGCGTCCAGTGTGACCGATGGAGTGTCGTACGCTTTTCCCATGGCAGGCGTGCTGCGGGGGCACCATGGCTGAGCCCCGCAGGACCGGGCGCAGCCTCGAAGTGCTGCGCGCCGAGGCCGCCGAGGAGATCTCGATGCTCGTCGAGCACCGCAGTCGTCAGGGCGAAGACCCGTGGGAGTTCATGCCGACGCTCCCCACCGTCGACGAGCAGGTCGTGCTGATCCTGCGCGCGGATGCCGTCGACCTGGACGAGGCGATCGGCAAGCGGCACGCGCAGTGGTCGAGCCACCCGGCGTCCGGGCAGGGCACCAAGCTGGGCGAGGAGTACCACCGGCTGCGCCGGATCGCGCTGCAGCACCCCGAGCTGACGCCCGCCGTGTGGAAGCTGCTGGGCGCGCTGCCCGAAGCCGGCTGAGCTGCGGTTGGATGGACGCATGACCGAAACCGTGCTCGCCGTCCTCAACCAGCCCTCCCGCGACGCCGCGCCGCACGACCCCGCGGCGGACGCCTTCACCTGGGCGAAGCCGCTCGAGGAGCACGTGCAGGTGCAGGACCTCGGCGTCACGCGCGGCGACGGCGTGTTCGAGACGATCACGGTGATCGACGGTCGGCCCCAGGCCCTCGAGGCGCATCTCGCCCGCTTCGGCCGCTCCGCCGCGATGCTCGACCTGCCCGCGCCCGACCCGGAGGCCTGGCGCCAGGCCATCGAAGCCGTCTGCGCCCGCCTCGACCCGGTGCGCGAGGCCTTCGCCAAGACCGTCCTGACCCGTGGTGTCGAGGGCACCGACCGCCCGACCGGGTGGGTCTACGCCGCGCCGTCGGGCGACTCCACGGCCGCCCGCACCGAGGGCATCTCCGTCGTCGTCCTGGACCGCGGGTACCGGCACGACGTCGAGCGCACCTCGCCGTGGTTGCTGCAAGGCGCGAAGACGCTGTCGTACGGCGTCAACATGGCCGCCCTGCGCGAGGCCGTCCGCCGCGGCGCCGACGACGCCCTGTTCGTCTCGAGCGACGGCTACGTGCTCGAGGGCACGCGCGCCAACCTCATCATGAAGGTCGGCGACCGGCTCGTCACGCCCCGCACCGACATCGGGATCCTGGCCGGCACGACGCAGGCCGACGTGTTCCGCTTCGCTGAGCAGGAGGGCATCGAGACCGCCTACGAACTCGTCACGCTCGCCGACCTGGCGGCGGCGGACGCGCTCTGGCTCGTGTCGAGCGTGCGGCAGGCTGCGCCGATCCGTTCGGTGAACGGCGACGCGCGGCCGATCGACGCGGAGCTCACGACGCGCATCAACGACTTCCTGCTGGCGCGCGAGGTCTGAGCACGCGGCGCCCCCGGCGCAACGGCCTGGAGGCCCGGATCGCAACTCGCACGCACGTCGCGATCCGGGCCTCCCGGCTCTGCACCCGCTACCAGCGCGGGGTGGTGACGCCGGCCCCGTCGGCCCACGCGAAGACGGACTTGCCGTCGATCCAGACGCGCGTCGCGCGGCTGGTCGCGTCGAGCGGGTCGCCGTCCCACAGCACGAGGTCGGCGTCGTAGCCCTCGGCCAGCCGACCGACGCGGTCCCCGAACCCGAGGAACTCGGCCGGGTTGACGGTGAGCGCCTCGAGTGCGGTCTGGGCGGGCAGGCCCTCCTTGACGGCGGCGGTCGCCTGGTCGACGAGCATGTTGATCGGCACCACCGGAGCGTCTGTCGTGATGGCGACCCGGACCCCGGCCGCCGCGATGGTGGCGAGGTTCGGGATGCCGCGGTCGCGGAGCTCGACCTTCGAGCGGCTGGTGAAGAGCGGGCCGTAGATGACCGGGATGTCCTTGGCGGCCAGCACGTCGGCGATCTTGTGCGCCTCGGTGCCGTGGTTCACGACGAGGCGGTAGCCGAACTCCTCGGACAGGCGGATCGCGGTGGCGATGTCGTCGTGGCGGTGGGTGTGCTGGTCCCAGACGAGCTCGCCGTCGAGCACCCGGACGAGCGTCTCCTTCGTCAGGTCGCGGGCGAACGGCTCGTCCTTCGCGGCTGCGGCGTCGCGGGCGGCCTTGTAGTTCTGCGCCTCCACGAAGGCGTCGCGGATGATCTTCGCGACGCCGAGCCGGGTCGAGGGTGTCTGGCCCTTGCCGCCGTAGACGCGCTTCGGGTTCTCGCCGAGGGCGCTCTTCACGCTCACCGAGTCGGAGATGAGCTGCTCGTCGATCGTCCGGCCGCCCCAGGTCTTGATGGCGACGCTCTGCCCGCCGATCGGATTGCCGGAGCCGGGCTTGACGACGATGCTCGTGATCCCGCCGGCCAGGGCGTCCCGGAAGCCCTCGTCGTCGATGTCGATCGCGTCGATCGCGCGGACGCCGGCCATGTTCGGGGCGGTCATCTCGTTCGTGTCGTTGCCGGCCTCGCCGTTGGCCTCCTCGTGGATGCCGACGTGGCCGTGCGCCTCGACGAAGCCGGGGACGAGCCACGAACCCGCGGCGTCGATGACCGTCATCCCCTCGGGCGGGGAGACGTCCGGACCGATCGCGGTGATCCGGCCGTCCTCGACGACGACCGCGCCGCCGTCGAAGGCTGGAGCGGAGACGGGGACGACGTGGGCACCGGTGATCGAGAAGGAGTTGCTCATGGCACCAACGGTACGCGGGGCGCGGTGCGCGGGCGGGCGGCGGCGGGCGGGCGGGCGGACGAGCGCGCGGCGGGGCCGGGCGGGCGCGCGGCGGCAGGCGGCGAGCGGGCGAAATACCGATTCCTGGCGTCGAGCGTCCGGGTGGCTCTACCGTCGCGGGATGGCACACCGGAGCGACACCTGGCCCACGCACGAACGCAGCGAGCGACCGTGGCGCAGCGCCGTCCGCGGGTGCCGTGACGACCGGCTGGTGACCACCGTGCGGGTGTCGCTGCCCCCGTCCATCGCGAGGGCTCGGTGGACGCCCGACGACGACACCGTCGCGCTGCTCGACCGGAGCGCCACGGCCCTGCGCGCCCTCGACGTCCACCACGGCTCCCGGCTCGCACCGCTCGGGTCCGTGCTCGGCCGGACCGAAGCCGTGGCGTCGTCGCGGATCGAGGACGAGTCCGCGACGATCGACGACCTGGCGCGGGCACTCGTCGGCATCCGCGCGAACACGGGGGCCACCGCGGTCGTCCGGGCCGGTGGCGCCGTCGAGCACCTGGTGTCCGGAGCGGACTCGGGCACCGTCACCGAGGCCTCCTTCCTCGAGGCACACCGCCTGCTGACGCGCGACGACCCGGTGGACGGACGGTACGCCGGCCGGTACCGCGACGTGCAGAACTGGATCGGCGGCGGCGCCACGCCCCGCGACGCCGTGTACGTGCCACCACCGCCCGAGCTCGTGGCACCGCTGATGGCCGACCTGTTCGCGTTCGTGCACCGTGTGGACCTGCACCCGATCGCCCAGGCCGCGATCGCCCACGCCCAGTTCGAGTCGATCCACCCGTTCACCGACGGCAACGGTCGGATCGGGCGCGCGCTGATCGGTGCCGTGCTCCGGCGTCGCGGGATGACGACCACGGTCACGGCACCGGTGGCCACCGCGCTCGCGGCGGATCGGCGGCGGTACTTCCGGCACCTCGAGCAGTACCGCGACGGCAAGGTCACCGGGTTCGTGGTCGACCTGGCCCTGGCGATCGGGACGGTGTGCGACGAGGCGACGCTGAGCGCCCTGCTGCTCACCGAGCACGACGCCGATCGGTCCGTCGGCCCCTGCGCCTCGGGCCCGCACGCCGTCGTCGGCCGTGCGCTCGCCGACGACCCCGTCCTGACCGAATCGCACCTGGACACCCTGCTCACCACCGACGAGGTCGAGCGCGTCACCCACGACCTGGTGCTGGCAGGAGTGCTCCGTCCGGTCACCGTTCGTCGCCGTGACCGCGCGTGGGTCGCGCCCGCCGTGGTCGACGAGCTCGAGGCGTTCGAGCGGCGGGTGCAGGCGGCGGTGGGCGGGCGCGAGCGCACGGCGGCCTGACCGGGGGTGCGGGCGAATAGGGTGGGACGGTGAGCAACGAGCACACCGCATCCACCCCGCCCAGCGCCGCCAAGCGGCCCGTGACACGGACCCACCACGGCATCGACTTCGTCGACGACTACGAGTGGCTGCGGGACAAGGAATCCCCCGACACCCTGGCGTACCTCGAAGCCGAGAACGCCCACACCGACGCCGCCACCGCGCACCTCGCGCCGCTGCGGGACCGCATCTTCGCCGAGGTGAAGAGCCGCGTCCAGGAGACCGACCTCTCCGTGCCGGTCCGGATGGGCGACTGGTGGTACTTCACCCGCACCGCTGAGGGCAGCCAGTACGGCGTGCACTGCCGCGTGCCCGTCGCCGGCCCCGACGACTGGACGCCGCCCGCCGTCGTCGAGGGCGAGTCGACACTCCCCGGCGAGCAGGTGGTCCTCGACGGCAACGCCCTGGCCGACGGCCACGAGTTCTTCTCCCTCGGCACCTACGACATCAGCGACGACGGCACCCGCCTGGTCTACGGCATCGACGTCGAGGGCGACGAGCGGTACACCCTGCACGTGCGCGACCTGGCCTCGGGGACCGACCTCGGCGACGCCATCCCGAACACGGGCGCCGGCGCCACGTTCGACCCGGCCGGCCGCTACGTGTTCTACCCCACGGTCGACGAGTCGTGGCGTCCGGACAAGATCTGGCGCCACACGGTCGGCACCGCGGCGTCCGAGGACGTCCTGGTGTTCGAAGAGCCCGACGACCGCTACTGGGTCGGTGTCGGTGTCACCCGCTCGTCGCAGTACATCGTCATCGAGCTCGGCTCGAAGATCACGTCCGAGGCGCACGTCCTCGACGCTGCGGACCCGACCGGTGAGTTCCAGGTCGTCTGGCCCCGCCGTGAGGGTGTCGAGTACGAGATCGAGCACGCCATCGTGGGCGGCAGCGACCGGTTCCTGGTGCTGCACAACGACGGCGCCGAGAACTTCGAGCTCGTCGACGTCCCCGCCGACGACCCGACGTCCGAGCGTGACCGCCGCGTCGTCGTGGCGCACCACACCGAGCGCCGCATCGAGTCGGTCGACGCCTTCGCCGGACACCTCGCCCTGGAGTACCGGTCCGAGGCGCTCCCCCGCGTCGCGATCATCCCGATCGAGGGCGACGGCTACGGCGACGCGCACGAGGTCCCCTTCGACGAAGCACTGTTCTCGGCGGGGCTCGGCGGCAACCCGGAGTGGGAGCAGCCGACGCTCCGCATCGGGTACACGTCGTTCGTGACCCCCTCCGAGGTCAGCGACCTCGACCTGGCCACCGGCGAGGTCACCGTCCTGAAGCGCCAGCCCGTGCTCGGCGGCTACGACCCGGCCGACTACGTGCAGGAGCGCGACTGGGCGACCGCGTCGGACGGCACCCGTGTGCCGATCTCGCTCGTCTGGCGTCGTGACGCCGTCGAGGACGGCACCCCGGCACCGCTGCACCTCTACGGCTACGGCTCGTACGAACACTCGATCGACCCCGGCTTCAGCGTCATGCGCCTGTCGATGCTCGACCGCGGTGTCGTCTTCGCCGTCGCGCACGTCCGTGGTGGCGGTGAGCTCGGCCGGCACTGGTACGAGAACGGCAAGACCCTGACGAAGAAGAACACCTTCACCGACTTCGTCGCGGTCGCCGAGCACCTGATCGAGTCCGGCCGCACGAGCGCCGACCGCCTCGTGGCCGAGGGTGGCAGCGCGGGCGGGCTCCTGATGGGTGCGGTCGCCAACCTCGCACCAGAGCGGTTCGCCGGCATCCTGGCCGCCGTGCCGTTCGTCGACGCCCTGACGAGCATCCTCGACCCGGACCTGCCCCTCACCGTCATCGAGTGGGACGAGTGGGGCGACCCGCTGCACGACGCCGAGGTCTACCGCTACATGAGCGAGTACACCCCGTACGAGAACGTCCGCGACGACGTGCAGTACCCGCAGATCCTCGCCGTGACCTCGATCAACGACACCCGCGTGCTGTACGTCGAGCCCGCGAAGTGGACCGCGAAGCTCCGCGAGGTCGGCGCGCCGGTGCTGCTGAAGACCGAGATGTCCGCCGGCCACGGTGGTGTCAGCGGTCGCTACGCGTCGTGGAAGGAGCGGGCGTTCGAACTCGCCTGGCTGCTCGACGTGCTCGGGCTCGCCGACGAGACGCCCGCCGCGGCCACCGCCAACCCGATCGCTGCGGGCTGAGCAACGCCACGCGCTTCGTGAGCAGAAGAGGTCGGGTCCGAACGCGGGACCCGACCTCTTCTGCTCACCAAGCGAGCGAAGCGCACGCAGCGCACGCAGCGCGCACCCCGCTCACACGCGGTTGAGCGCGTGCACCGCCTCGTCGTAGGATTCCTCGGCCAGGCGCACCCGGTCCCCCGCGAGCACCCCGTACCCGAAGGTGCCCTCACCCCCGCGCTCCGCGATCGCCGCGTTCGCCCGCAGGATGTCGAGGGCGTGCAGGGACCGCACCCGTTCGGTCAGCACGTCGGCGGCGGTGCCGATCCGCTTCCACAGCGCGTGCGGGAACGCGTCGTCGCCGAGGACGTCCATCGCCATCCGGGCGCGCATCGTCTCCTGCCACGCGGCCTCGGTGGTGGTCCGGTCGGCAGCCTCACGCTCGGCGGCGGTGTCAGAGGTGTCGTCGGCGACGGCGGCCCGGACGAGCTCGCGCACACGCGGCTTCACGTCGGCGCCGACGTCCTGCGCGACCTGCTTCGGTGCGCGGAGCGACCACGCCGTCGGAGCCGGTCGCTCGGCCGCGTCGTCGAGGGCGTCGAGCAGTTCGAGGAACGGCTCGCCGTGCAGGAACGCGACGACGTCCCGCACCGCCTGGTCGCGACGTTCCCGGGTCGAGGCGAGGATGCGCTCGCGGGTCATCGCGTCGACCAGGTCGTCCTGCGCCGGCGACGACGCCCGCGGCAGCCGGTCGATCAGGTACTCGGCCAGCGCCGCACGCGCGGTGACGCCCGCCAGGCCGTCCGCCGCCTCGGCGGCGCGGTCGACGGCCTCGCCGTCGGGGAACGCCGGGCGGTAGGCGCCCAGGATCGCGGCGATCTCGAGGGTGGTGTCGGCCGCCTGCCGGAGGTCGGCTGTGTCGCCGGAGCGGAGCCGGGCCTCCTGGCCGAGCAGCGCGACGCGCAGCTTGCGCACCCGCTTCGCCAGGATGCGTGCGGTCGTGCCCTTGGCCGGCTTCTCCTCGGTCTGGAGGCGCGGTGCCGGCGCTCCTGCCAGCCCGCGTGCCAGCTTGGACGCGACGGCGGCGGGGCCGGCGCCGACGGCCGCGAAGCGCCCGTCGAGGGCCGCGAACAGCTCGTGGGCGATCTGCGGGTCGACGCCGTCGACGGTCTCGACCTCGACCTCGCGCCAGGTGCGCGGGGTCTCGGGGGCGTCGTCGTCGAGACGCTGTGCGGTGACCTGGTCGTCGGCGAGCTCGGCGATCTGGTCGCCGTCCTCGTCGAGCAGTCGGGTGACGGTGCGGGTGGTCGTGATCCGGACGACCGGGCGCAGCCCGCGGCCGCGACGCTCCGTGAAGAGCGCGGCGAGGACCTCGTCGGGCACCGTGTCGGCGTCGTCGGTCAGGGGGAACTGCTGCTCGTGGCGGACCGTGTCCGACTCCGAGCGCTTGATGTGCCAGCCGGCGTCGGGGCCGCCCGTGCGACGGCGGACGGTCACCCGCGCGGCCACCAGGTCGTACCGCTCGGTGTCCCAGTAGGTCGCGTCCAGTTCGAACGGCTCCTGGTGCTCGGTGCGGAGGATGCCGCCCGCGCCGACGAGGTCGGGGAGGGCACCGCCCTCCGGCAGGTCGTAGGTGCGCTCGATCTCGAGGTGCGTGTGGCTCACACGCTCTTGTCTACCAGGCACTGCGGGGTTTCCCCGCACCCGGGGTTAGCCTGCAGGGATGAGCGACACGATCACCCGCGAGCAGTTCACGCCCGAAGCCGGCGGCGTCACGATGTTCACCACCACGTGGTGCGGCTACTGCGCCCGCCTGAAGAACCAGATGTCGAAGGCCGGGGTGCCCTTCACCGAGGTCGACATCGAGCAGACCCCGGGCACCGCCGAGCTCGTCGCCGAGGTCAACGGCGGCAACCAGACCGTTCCGACGCTGGTGTTCCCCGACGGCTCGACGGCGACGAACCCTTCCCTGGCCGAGGTGCAGTCCCGCATCTGAGCAGGCGGCCCTCCGCAAAACACCGGTGTTCACGCTCCGAACACGCGCATGACGCGGTTCAGAGTGCGAACACCGGTGTTTTGCTGTCCGGGACAGCGCCGCGCGCCGGACGCGCCGAGCTAGCCGCCGAGCGCCTCGGTCAGCAGCGCGGCCATCGCGTCGAGCTGGATGTCGCCGGAGTCGACGACCTCTTCGTCCGAACCGTCGAGCGCCCGGGCGGCCAGGGACGCCTTCGAGTCGATGAGCTCGGCGATCTTGGTGTCGATCGTCTGCGCGGCGATGATGCGCCACGCGGTGACGGGCTCTTCCTGCCCGATGCGGTGCACACGGTCGATCGCCTGGGTCTGCTCGGCGCTCGTCCACGACAGCTCGGCGAGCACGACGTTCGACGACACCTGCAGGTTCAGGCCGACCCCGGCCGCGGTCAGCGAGCAGACGATGACGGCGACGTCGGGGTCGTTCACGAACGAGTCGATCTCGGCCGTGCGCTGCGTCGGGGTCTGGTCGCCGCGGATCGTGGCGGTGCGCAGGCCACGACGGGCGAACACCTCTTCCGCCTGGTCCATCACGTCGAGGTGCTTCGCAAAGAACACGACCTTGCCGACGTTCGAGGCGAGCTGCGCCGCGTAGTCGGCCGCGAGCTGGGCCTTGGCCCGGCCGATGCGGCGGACCATCGAGAACACGTTCTCGCCGGTCGACGAGGCGTCCTGGTCCTCGAGCTCCCAGCGGGCGACCTGGCGGACCAGTTTGTGGTCGATGCCGACGACCGGGTCCTGCCCGGTGCGGGCGTCGAGCGCCTGGTGGTAGCGGCGGACGAGCTTCGCCGTGAGCTCGCGCTCGGCGTCGCGGATGGAGCGGCCCTCGTCACCGTCGAGCTCGACGGGGATGTCGGCGATCCGGCGGGCGGGGATGTCCGCGGCGACGTCGACCTTGCGGCGTCGGACGATGCCCTGGTCGATGACGGCACGGCGGGCCTCGACGAAGAACCCGGGGTCGGCCGGCGTCAGGCCGATCTCCTCGAGCTCGTTCATGAGCTTCGCGCGCGGCTTCTTGTCGTCGATCCAGCCGAGGTACTCCCAGATGGTGCGGAAGTCCTCGACCGAGTTGATCAGCGGGGTACCGGTCAGCGCCATGAGCAGCGGCGCGGCGGTGCGCTGCCGGATGCGCTCGGCGATCTGCAGCACGAACCGGGCGCGCTGCGAGTCCCTGTTCTTGATGAAGTGCGCCTCGTCGACGACCATCCCCTTGAACCCGAAGTTGCCGAGCCACCCGGCATGCCGGTCGAGGATCTCGTAGTTCACGATGACGATGTCGGCGAACCCGTCGAGGTCGTTGCCGTCCCCGTGGATCACCGTGGCGCGGTGGTTCGGCACCCAGCGCTCGGCTTCACGCGCCCAGTTCGTCTTGACGACGTTCGGCACGACGACGAGCAGCGGGAACGCGTTCGCGGCGTCGGCGGCGAGCAGCGACTGTGCGGTCTTGCCGAGGCCGGGCTCGTCGGCGAGCAAGAACGTGCGGTGCCCCTGCGACGCGGCGGCGACGAGTTCCGCCTGGTGCTTCATGAGCGTGGTGCCCGAGCGCGAGTGCAGCGTCGTGGGCTCCGGCAGCGGCATCGTCGCCGCTCCCCCGCCCGCGCCGTACTCGAACGACTTGAACAGCGGTCCGAACAGCTCCCAGTTCGCCAGGCGACGCGGGTGCGCGACGGGCTGGTCGGCGAGGGCGAAGTCCGGCGGCATGAAGGGGTTCGCCAGCTGGCGCTGCACGACCGCCTGCGGCACGACGGCACGCACCGGTGTCTCGACCATCGCGGCGGGCTCGGACGCGATGACGAGGTCCTCCGGCTGCAGTTCCATGCCGCCGGCGATCATCATGTCGCGCTTGACCGCACGCGTCGCCTCGGACACCTGCACCTCTTCGGCGAGGAGCTGGATGACACTGGTGTCGCGCGCCGCCGTCTTCGCGAGGATCGTGGCCACGCCGTCGAGCCGCTTGAGCTGCTCGGCGCGCTGCGCGTCGGTGAGCTCCGTGTCGGCCTTCACCCGCGCGCGCTCTTCGCGCATGAGCAGGGCGACCGCCTGGAACTTCGTCCGGTTCGATGCCTTGAGCGGTCCGCGCTGCGCCGCGGCCTCGACCTCGCGCACAGCGCGGGCGAGGACGGGGATGACGCCGTCGTTGTCCAGCGGCCTGGTGCGGCGTGACGCGGTCCGCGTCCCGCCGGCAGCACGCCGGGTGCCTGATCGAGCCAACGCTCCTCCTGTTCCGCCCACACGTCGGGGCGATCCGCCCGTGGGGCGGGAAGTCCTGCACCGGCGCCTGGCGCGGCTCCGGTTCAGCTGCGGGCCACCGTGGCCCACCGCATCGCCGGTCCCCGCATCGGGACGTCCGGTGGACTCCCGCGAGCCGTTCCACACGAGCACCTGCCGGGAGCAGGTTCGGACGGTCCGCGCCGGGATCCGGCGTCGTCACACGCACGTGATGCCCCCTCGGGGCGGTCACGGCCCGGTCCCCGCGTCGATCAAGTGATCGACGGCTGCGTCCGGAATCGACGCGGCACGCGGGAACGCGGTGCGTGCGCGCTCAGTTTACTCCCGGACCACCGACGGAGGCGACCGGCGCGTTGCCCGCGCGCGTCGCGATGGCGGACGGGAGGCCCGTGGCGGGCCCGACCCGGGCCTCCAGTCCGTCCTTCGGTCGTGTTCACCCCACCGAAGCGACACGTCTCCGGTTCCCTGCCCCGGTGACCCCGCGAAAGCGACAGGACGCCGCGGATGTTCCGCGCAGAACTGTCGCTTTCGCGACAGCGGCGTCGCGTCTCAGACCTGCGGTGCGGACCGCGGGCGGGTCGAACCACCGGTCGGGAGGCTCGGGGCCGCGTCCGCCAGGGCGGCCTGCGTCGCGGCGAGGAGCTGCTGGGCCGTCTGGATCCCGTTGGCGGAGCCGGTGGTCGCCTGGCCGCCGGCGTGGGCGAGCAGCTGGGCGCCGATGGCGGGTCCGATGCGGTCGGCCTCGCGCGGGTTGCGCGCGACCCAGTCGCGGGCGATCGCGTCGGCGAGGCGCTCGGCGGCGGCGCCGCGCTCGGCGTCGCCTCGGGACCGGTGCCAGAGCCCGGTGACCACGAGGTGGGCGACGACGGCACCGACGTCACGGACCGGGAAGCCCCAGCCCGCGGTGTCGATGTCGAGCAGGCCGGAGATGCGCCACGGCTCGTCCTCGTCGACGAACACCTGCTCCAGGTGCAGGTCGCCGTGCACGACCTGCTTGGTCGAGCTCGACCAGCCGATGGAGCGGCGGCCGATGGCGTCGTACAGGCGGTCGATCTCCTCGGCGTCGCGCGGAAGAGCCGCGATGAGCGTGCGACGGTGCCAGTCGGCGTGGTCCATCGCGTCGGCGCGCGCCTGCTGGGTCATCGGGACGGTGGCGACCCGACCGCTCAGCGCGGCGAGCGACGCCACGAAGCGGGGGTCGTCGGCGATGTCGAGGATGCGGCTGCCGGCGGGCACGCCGCGGATGCGCTCGAGCACGAGCAGGCCGTCGCCACGGCTGGACAGCACACGCGGCACCGGCAGACCGGCCGCGACGAACTGCTCGTGCGACTGCACGATCGGCGCGACCCGGTGCGGACGGACGATCTTCAGGAACAGGGTGCGCTCGGGGGCGTCCACGCGCACGACCGCGCGCTTGCCGGGGCGGTACGCCGCCACGGTGAGCACCGGGTCGGTGACGGGCATGCCGAGCGTGGTCAGCAGCTCGGCGACGGCGTCGCGGTAGGTGACCTGCGGCAGCACCGGCAGGCCGGGGTCGTTGGGGTACGCCCACACCGACACCGGGTCGCCCGTCGCCGGGTCGGTGACGATCGCGCTGTTCTGGTCGTGGGTGCCGCCGGTGTCGACGTAGGTCAGGACCGTGGCGCGCTGTCCGTTGCGGTCCACCGTGTCGACCTCGTAGCCGTACAGGTAGCCGTTGCCCGAGGGCTCGACGGAGTGCGCCCGCGCGGCCACCACGGAGGTCCCGGAGCCGGCGAAGGCCTGCGGGATGACGCGCTCATGGTTGGGCCACACGACATCAGTCAACCGTGTCGCGCGGGTTTCGTCGCGTTCGTGCACGGCTCGGCGCGGGGCCGGTGGCTACCGTGGTCGGTGTGAACCCGGTCGCGCGTCTCCGCAGCTCCAGTCGCACGCCGTTCCTGCAGGTCGTGAAGACCGCCGTCGCGGTGGTCGCGGCCGTGCTCCTGTGCCGCCTGGTCATCCAGGGGCCGTTCCCCACCTTCGCGGCGATCGCCGCGCTGCTCGTGGTGCAGCCGAGCATCAACCAGTCGTTCGTGAAGGGGCTCGAGCGGAGTGCGGGCGTGGTGATCGGCGTCGTGCTCGCCACCGGGTTCCACCTGCTGCTCGGCGACGGCGTGTTCGTCGTGCTGCTCGTCATCGTGCTCGCGATCCTCATCGCCTGGGCGCTCCGGCTCACCCCGACCTCCGCCACCCAGGTGGGGATCAGCGGGATGCTCGTGCTCACCGCCGGGGTCGTGACGCCGAACTACTCCGCCGACCGGATCCTCGAGACCGTGATCGGTGCGATCGTCGCCCTGGTCGTGAACGCGCTCATCGTGCCGCCCGTGCTGCTCGAACCGGCGCACCTCGCCGTCGCCCGGCTCGCCCGCGACACCGCGGTGGCGTTCGAGCGGATCGCGATCGGCCTGACCGAGGGGTGGGACCGCGAGCGCTGGGACGAGGCGCTCGTCGCGGCCCGCGCACTCCGGCAGCAGCACGCCAAGGCCGAAGCGTCCCTGGGGTCGGCGCGCGAGTCCCTGACGATGAATCCCCGCAGTGGCCGGCACCGGACGATCCTCGACCGCGACGTGGTGACCACCGACCACCTGCGCGTCCTGGTGACCCGGGTCACCGGGATGACCCGGGCGATCCGCGACAACACCGCACCGGACCTGCGCGACGACCCGGTGGTGCACGGCATCGCAACCGAGGTGGCACGGATCGGTGCGGACGTCCGGGCCCTCAGTGCGCGGGTCGAGTCGACACGGCTCGACCCGGTGGACGGGGTCGGCGGAGCGGACGCCGCTGCCTCCGGGCCGGACGTCGGGCCGTGGGCGGAGGCCTCCGAGCCGGCGCTCACCGCGCCGCTCGAGGTGGTGCGGCCGAACTCCCGGCACTGGGTGCTCATCGGGGCACTGCTCGAGGACATCCGACGGGTGCGTGGCGAGCTGCTCGGCGAGGACGACTAGTCAGTCCGCGTCAGCGCGCTGCGCAGGCCGCTCGGTCCGCTTCAGCGCGCTGCGCAGGCCGCTTCCGACGCCGTCCGCACGACGTCCGACCAGATCACCGCGGTCGGCACGACGTCGGTCGCGGTCGCACCCGGGATGCCGGCGTCGGCGTACCGGCTGATCTCGGCGACGACGGCCTCGGTGCCGACCTCGCGTGCAGCACGGCTCGCCACGTCCGGCACGGCCGTCCGCAGTTCCGCGACCACGCGGTCGCGCGGTGCGTCCTCCAGCTGCGCGAGCGCGCCGATGCCCTTCCACGCGGCGTCCAGTTCGGCGCGCAGGCGCACGATGGCCGGGTGGTCGATCGAGTCGTTCATGATCCCCCAGTGCGGGCGGCGCATCGGGTCGCGCTGTCCGCTGCCGGAGCCTAGCAACGAAGCAAGCGGCACTCACGTCCCTAGAACGTGGGACAGACCGTTCTGCTTTGTCCTGTGACGAGATTCAGCGAGTCGGACCCGCAGAACGGCCGTCCGCGCCGGTTCGATGCCACGATGGGTCCGAGGAGGTCCACTATGCGGCTGTTGGTGGTCGAGGACGACGACGAGATGCGTGCCCTGATGGAACGCGGACTCGCGGCCGAGGGGTACCGGGTCACGGCCGTCGAGAACGGTGTCGAGGCGCTCATCGCCCTCGGCGAGCAGGCGTTCGACCTTGCGGTCGTGGACGTGATGATGCCCGGCATGTCCGGCTTCGAGCTCGCCCGGCGGATCCGTGAGCGCGAGGACCCCGTGCGGATCCTGCTCGTGACCGCGCGCGACGCCGTCGACGACCGCGTGTTCGGGCTCGACGCGGGCGCGGACGACTACCTCACCAAGCCCTTCGCCTTCGCCGAGCTCACCGCTCGGCTGCGTGCGCTCGGCCGTCGTGAGTCCGCCGGGGCACCCCGCACGATCGAGGTCGGGGACGTCTCCATCGACTCCGAGGCCCGCCGCATCTCGATCAAGGGCCAGCGCGTCGCCGTGAGCCCCACCGAGTTCGCCCTGCTCCGACTGCTCGCCCGGTCCGCCGGCAGTGTCGTCGACCGCCCGAAGATCCTCGAAGAGGTCTGGGACGGTTCGCAGCACGTCGACCCGAACGTGGTCGAGCAGTACATCTCGTACCTCCGCAAGAAGCTCACCGCGCACGAGGCCACCGTCGCCATCGCCACGGTCCGCGGTCGCGGGTACCGCCTGGATCTGCTCGGGGCGTGAGCGGGGCCGACGACGCCCCACGATCGGACCGCCGACGCGGCGGTCCGATCCGGCCGCTGCGTCTGCTGTCGCTGCGTGCCCGGATCACGATCGGGTCGACGGCGATCGCCGCGATCGTCATCCTGCTGCTCGTCCTGGTGATGCGGTTCCAGGTGGTGAGCGTCGTCGCGAGTGCGACCCGCACCCTGCTCGACGCCGATGCCGACCCGTACGTCGCCACGCTCGAGGTCGACAGCGACCCCGACCTCTCGCCGCCGGGCAACGCGCAGCTCGTCGCCGTCGTGTCCCCGTCCGGCGAGATCGTGCTGTCGACGATGCCCGATCGGGTCGAGCAGGCGCTCGGCAGTCTGCGGTCCACCCCCGCCGGCACCTCGATCATCACGGCATCCGGCTCGGAGTACCGCGTCGTGGTGGAGCACCCCGTCAACGAGGCCGGCCGCTGGACCGTCGTCGCCGCCCGCAACTCGCAGGCCGAGGCCATCGTCGTCGACGACCTCACGACGACGCTGTCGCTGACCGGTCTGGCCATCCTGCTCGCCTTCGGCGTGGCGTCCTGGGTGCTCGCGACCACCGCGCTACGCCCGGTGAACCGGATGCGCCGCGAGGCCGAACGGCTCTCCGTCGCCCCGGAGCGTGCCGAACTGCCGGTGGGCCCGGCCCAGGACGAGCTGGCGTCCCTGGCGACCACGCTCAACGCCTTCCTCGCCCGGACCCGGCAGGCGACCGAGCGCGAACGCCAGATGGTGTCGGACGCCAGCCACGAGCTCCGGACGCCTCTGGCGATCCTGACGACCCAGCTCGACCTCGCCTCGCTCGACGGCAACGACGCCGCCGCCCTCGCCGCCCACATCGAACGCGCGAAGCACAGCGTCGCGCGGTTGTCGCGGCTGGCGAACGACCTGCTCGCCCTGTCGCGGATCGAGGAGTCGGAGCGCCGTGAACAGGACGGCGACCGGCGCCCCGAGACCGCCTGGTCGGACCTCGGCGACGAGGTGATGGCCGCGGTCGACCGCGTCCGGCTCATCGCGTCGGCGAAGGACGTCACCGTCGACTTCGACCTCGAGCCGCCCGTCGCCGTCGGCGGTTCCGGCCCGGGCATCGGCGGCGGCACCGTCGAACCGCGGTACCGGATCGACACCGGCGGGATGGCCCAGCTCGTCACGAACATCGCGGGCAACGCCGTGGCCGCACTCCCCCGCGGCGGCGGCATCTTCGTGTCCTGGCGGAGCACCGGCGGCGAGGGCGTGCTGCAGATCACCGACGACGGCCCCGGCGTGCCCGAGTCCTTCATCCCGGTGGCGTTCGACCGATTCACCCGTCCGGACGAGGCCCGGACGTCCCGCCCGAACCCGGACCCGTCCACCGGTGCCGGCGCCCTGCCCGGCGGCTCGGGGCTGGGACTCGCGATCGTGCGTGCGGTGGCGGAACGGGCGGGAGGCACGGCGTCGCTCCGCAACGTGCCCGCCGGTGGGCTCGAGGTCACGATCCGCCTGCCCGAGGTGCGCTGAGCACGACGGCTCGCCTGAGCAGACCACTCACTGGAAGTCCCGCGAGCGGGTGCGGACGGACAGCGACAGGTGCTCGATGCGGTCCGCCACCAGGTTGACCACCCCGTCGGGCGAGCGCTCGAGGATGCCCCGGACGATCACCGCCGGGGACTCCCGCGCCACCCGGCGGAAGCGCCCCCAGACCCCGACGCTGCAGATGACGTTGACCAGCCCGGTCTCGTCCTCGACGTTCAGGAACGTGATGCCGGAGGCCGTCGCCGGACGCTGCCGGTGCGTCACGATCCCGCCGACCTCGACCCGTCGTCCGGTCTCGGCGGTCGCGGTGTCCTGCACGCTGAGCACCCGGCGGGCGGCGAGCCGGTCGCGCACGTGCCGGACGGGGTGGTCGTCGGTCGTCATGCCCGTCGACCACATGTCGGCGATGAGCACGTCCCCGCTCGTCATCTGCCCGAACAGCGGCGGCTGCACGAACACCTGCGTGTCCGGCAACTGGTCCGGACGCTCGGCGGCCGCCTGGGCAGCCGACCACATCGCACCGCGGCGGTCGATGTCGAACGGGGCGAAGGCGTCGGCGGCGGCGAGGGCCTCGAGCTGCGGCGTGGTGAGCCCGACCCGGCGGGCCAGGTCCGACATGTCGCGGAAGGGGCCGTTCGCGTCCCGCTCCGCGACGATCTTCTCGGCGCTCTTCCGGCTGAGCGACGCGACCTCGGCGAGCCCGAGCCGCACGACGAAGGCACCGTCGCGTCGGTGGCTCGCGGTGTCGTCGGGGAGCGCCTTGTCGAAGGGCAGCACCGGTGGCTGCTCGGCGGCCAGGCACGCGTCGTCACCGGCAGGGGCGTCCCCGTCCGGCAGGGGTTCGAGCGTGGCGTCGACCCCGGACCGCAGGATGTCCGGTCGCAGTACGCGGACGCCGTGCCGCCGGGCGTCGGCGACCAGGGTCTGCGGTGAGTAGAACCCCATCGGCTGCGCCCGGAGCAGTGCCGCCAGGAACGCCCCCGGGTAGTGCAGCCGCATCCACGCACTCGCGTAGACGATGAGGGCGAAGCTGATCGAGTGGCTCTCCGCGAAGCCGAAGTTCGCGAACGCCTGGATCTTCGCGTAGATCGCGTCGGCGTCGGCCCCGTGGATGCCGTTGTCCGCCATCCCCGTGTAGAGCTTGTCGCGCAGTCGGTCGATCTTCTCGTGCCCGCGCTTCGACCCCATCGCCCGTCGCAGCAGGTCGGCGTCGTCACCGGAGCAGTTGCCGACCGCGATCGCCATCTGCATGAGCTGCTCCTGGAACAGCGGGACCCCGAGGGTGCGTTCGAGTACGGGCTCGAGCGCCGGGTGCATGTAGGTGATCGGTTCCTCGCCCGTGCGCCGGCGGATGTACGGGTGCACCGCGCCGCCCTGGATCGGACCGGGTCGGACGAGTGCGACCTCGATCACCAGGTCGTAGAACCGCCGCGGGAGCAGTCGGGGCAGGGTGCCCATCTGCGCACGGGACTCCACCTGGAACACCCCGATCGTGTCCGCGCGGCAGAGCTGGTCGTAGACCCCCTGTTCCTCCTTCGGGATGGAGTGCATCTCCCAGCGCTCCCCACAGTGCTCTGCCGCCAGGTCGAACGAGTACTGCAGGGCCGCGAGCATGCCGAGCCCGAGCATGTCGAACTTCACGAGCCCCATGTAGGCGCAGTCGTCCTTGTCCCACTGCAGCACGGTGCGGCCGTCCATCCGGGCGTGCTCGATCGGCACGACCTCGCCCACCGGGCGGTCGGTCAGCACCATGCCGCCGGAGTGGATGCCGAGGTGCCGCGGGAACCCGAGGACGTCGCTCGCGAGCCCGACGACCGCCGGCGGGATGTCGTGGTCCTGGCTCTCGGTCACCGACCCCCACCGCTCGACCTGCTTCGACCAGGCGTCCTGCTGCCCGGGGCTGTGGCCGAGCGCCTTCGCCATGTCGCGCACCGCGCCCTTGGGCCGGTAGGTGATGACGTTCGCGACCTGGGCGGCGTTGTGCCGGCCGTACTTGGCGTACACGTACTGGATCACCTCTTCGCGTCGGTCCGAGTCGAAGTCGACGTCGATGTCGGGTTCCTCGTCGCGCATCGCCGACAGGAACCGCTCGAACGGCAGCCCGTACCGGATCGAGTCCACCGCGGTGATCTCGAGCAGGTAGCAGACCGCCGAGTTCGCCGCCGAGCCACGCCCCTGGCAGAGGATGCCCCGACCGCGGGCGTACTGCACCATGTCGCGCACGATCAGGAAGTACCCCGGGAAGTTCTTCTCCTCGATCACGGACAGCTCACGCTCGATGCGCTCCCGCTTGCGGGGATCGACGCCGTCGGCGCTGCCGGGGTAGAACCGCCGGGCACCCGTCCACGTGAGCTCGCGGAGCCACGACATCGCGGTGTGTCCGTCCGGGACGTCGAGGTCGGGCAGCCCGGGCTGCACGGTCTTCAGCTGGAACCCGAGCTCGTCGGCGAGCTCCACGGTCCGCTCGATCGCGCCGGGGTAGCGCCCGAACCGTCTGGCCATCTCGGCGCCGGAGCGCAGGTGGGCGGTGTCGGCGGCCGGCAGCCAGCCGTCGATCTCGTCGAGGCTGCGGCGGGCACGCACCGCCGCCAGCGCGGTCGCCACCGGGAACCGGTCGGGGGTGGCGTAGTGCACGTTGCCGGTGGCGACCAGGGGCAGCGCGTGCTTCGCGGCGAGGGTGGCCAGGGCGTCGTTGCGGGCGCTGTCGAGCGGGTCGCCGTGGTCGAGCAGCTCCACGACGACGTTGCGGCTGCCGAACCGGTCGAGCAGCACCCGGAGCGCCGTCTCGGCGGCGGACTCGCCACCCTGCTCGAGGGCCTGCCGCACGGAGCCCTTGCGGCAGCCGGTGAGGACCCGCCAGTGCCCGTCCGCCCGCGCGGCGAGGTCGTCGAGGTCGTACTGCGGGCTGCCCTTCTCGGACCCGGCGGCCAGGTGTGCGCTCGTCACCGCGCCGGCGAGCCGGTGGTAGCCGTCCTGGCCGTCGGCGAGCAGGAGCAGGTGCGAGCCCTCGGGGTCGGGCACACCGTTCTGCGGTTCGGTCAGCCCCAGGGACAGCTCGGTGCCGAAGACGGTGCCGACCTGCGGGTACGACTCGGCGACCTCGGCCATCCGGGCGGCCCCGTAGAAGCCGTCGTGGTCGGTGAGCGCGAGGGCGTGCAGTCGGAGCCGAGCGGCTTCTTCGAACAGGTGCTCGGGCTGACTGGCGCCGTCGAGGAAGCTGAAGGCCGAATGTGCGTGCAGTTCGGCGTACGGCACCACGGGCCCGCCGTCGGTGTCGAGCGGCGACGGGACGTACGGCTCGCGCTTCCGCGACCACGCCGGGCTGTCGCCGCCGTCGCCGTCGTGCGCCGTGCCCGGGCTCCGCTTGTCGGACAGCGCGCGCTCGAACTGCGACCACGGGATGGGTGGGTTGCTGTAGCCCATCAGGTCACGCTCCTGTCGGTGGTGGTGGTCGGGGTCACGTCGCGATCGCCTCTGCCCACCAGCGGTGGTCCGCCAGCACCAGGTACCAGGCACGCCCCTCGGCGTCGACGAGCTGCAGCCGGTGCAGGCGTCGGCCGCCGGACTCCCACCACCGGACGACGAGCGGCCACGGACCCGCCCATGCCGTCACGGCGGAGAACCCGCCGCCCCGGTCGCCCTCGGCGCGGAACCGGTCGGGTGCGCCGGACAGCACGCCGCGCTCGTCGACGTCGACGCTCGCACCGCCGGCGGCGACGACGTCGACCGGTCGGGGGCGCTCGAGCACGGTGGCGGGGGGCGGGCCGGGCAGTTTGCCGGGCCACGGGCGGTCGCGGACGGTCGCCAGGGCTCGCTCACCGCCGGCGGGGGCGTCGCCCCACGGCACGAGCACCACGCGCTCGGACAGGGTGCGGCCCCCACCGATGCGCGGACTCACCACACCGTCGTGGCCGACCATGCCCTGGATCCGGGCGAGGCCGTGGTGCACGCGCTCGTCCGGGCCGGAGCCCCACAGCCCGCGCTCGTGGTTCGCCATGTCGTCGACGGCGACCGGCTCGAGCACGACCGAGGTGACCGGCGCCTCGAGCCCGCTGGGGTCCACCCCGCCGGCGAGCTGCCACCGCACCCGGTCGACCACGTCGGCGGCGTCGAACCAGCGCGGGTGCGCCCAGGTCCGTTCGAGCAGGATGTCGCGCTCGTCGACGATCCCCACGCGGATGGTCGTCGCCACGAGCCCCGCGGCCCGGAGTCGCTCGGCGAAGTCGTCGGCGGAACGCCGGAACGCGAACGCGATCTGGTCGGCACGGTCCAGCGGGGGCTCGAACGACGCCTCGACCCGGAGTTCCGGCGGGATCTCACGCGCCGCGATCTCGCGGGGGTCGCGGCCCCCGGCCAACCGGTGCAGGAACGCCCCGGCCACGCCGAAGCGGTCCCGCACCTGTTCGTCGCCGAGTGCCGCGAAGTCGCCGAGCGTGGTGATGCCGAGCCGGTCGAGCACCGTCGCGAGGTCGGGGTCGCCGAGCACACCGAGCGGCAGGTGCGCGAGGAAGTCCGCCGATCCCCCGACGGGCACGAGCCGCACCCGTTCGCCGGGACGCACCGGACGGGCCCGGGCGGCCTGGTCCGCCGCGAACGGGGTGTCGGCCACCCCGGCCCGCACCGCGGGGGCGCCGTGGTCGGCGGCGATGCCGGCGAGGGTCGCCGCCGCCGCGCGCTCACCGCCGTAGTACCGGGCCGGCCCGCGGGCGCGGAGCGCGAGGGTGCCCGGCCGCAGCACCTCGACCCCCGGGACAGCCGCCTCGACCGCACGGATGACGGGCTCGAAGGCGCGGTGGTCGAGGGCGTCGTCGTAGGGCTGCACGAGGAGCTCGGGGCACCGCGCCTGCGCCTCACGCACGCGGAGCCCCCGCACGACACCCTGCTCACGCGCGGACGCGGAGCTCGCGAACACGAGTCCCTTCGCGGTCAGGGCGAGGGGCTGCTCCGGCGGGGTGCCACCGGCCCGAGCCGCCGCGATGACCGGCCAGTCCGGGCACCAGAGCACGATCGTCCGGGTCGGGGGTGGTTCGGGCAGTGCCGCTCCCCGCGTGATCGCGTCGGTCCGGACGCGCCCGGAGGCGATCACGACGCCACCGCCACGGGCCGCAGCACGCGGGTGTCCCCGGAGCCCACCATCGGCACCGGTGTGGCGGCCCGGACCGCACCGTCGGCCGCGGGCAGGAGCAGCTCGGCGGTCGCCGGACGCACCGCGCCGGCACGCCCGGTCGCGGTCACGGTGGCCCGGCGCTCCGTCAGGTGGCCGTGGCCCTGACCGATGCCGCTCCACGTCGAGGACGTGACCCGCAGCGTGACGTCCGCCCCGGGCCAGGAGCCGAGCGCGACGAGTGCGCCACCGCGCTGTCGCAGCCGGGCCGACAGCCGTGCCACGTCGCCCGGCACGACCCGGCCGAGCGGTCGGGTGAGGACGATCTGGGCGACGTCGGCCATCGCCGCCGTCACGGCGAGCCACTGGTCACCCGGATCGGGGACGAGCACGAGCCGTTCGAGGTCGATCCCCGCGGCAGCGGCGGCTTCGATCCCGAAGGACGGCACCCCGACGACCGCACACCACGCCCCGGCCGCCGAGGCCGCCTGCAGCATGGTGATCGCGAGCAGCACCGACTCGGGGACGGCGTAGGTGCCACCGACCCGGATCGCGCCGCCGGGCAGCAGGGGTTCGAGTGCCGAGGCGGTGGGGAGCCCGGCGGTGTCGACCCGGGTGGACTCCATGTCGGCCACCCGGGACCGCAGGGACGTGATGCGGTCGAGCGCGGCCCGGGCATCGCTCAGGTGGTCTGGCCCCCGGCGCGCACCGCCACCGCCCGCACCGCTGCCGCCGCGTGCAGCACCGCTCCGCCCGCCCCGGTCCGGGGTGGGCGACCGGAGTGCCGCCGCCGTCTGCATGCCCTCATATTCGAACATGTGTTCGATGATGTCAATCGCGTCCGACATCCGTGGACAGTCCTGGTCGAACACGTGTTCGGATCAGGGCATCAGCTCACCAGCTGGCAACCGCCCCGACCCCGCCGAGCACCGACCGCGTCTTGGTCTCGACCTCGTCCGCCTCGTCCGCGGGCACCGACGACCAGGTCACCGCTCCCCCGGCTCCGAGGGTCCGGGAACGCACCGCCCCCGACTCGTCGAGCACGGTCACGAGGCTACGGATCGCCACCGACAGGTCGACCGCCCCGCTCGCCGAGAAGTACCCGATCGCCCCGGAGTACACCCCGCGCGGCGCCCCCTCGAGCCGGTCCGCGATCGCCGTGGCACTGCTCTTCGGCGCCCCGGTCATCGACCCCGGCGGGAACGCCGCGTGCACCACGTCGGCCCGCGACGTCCCCCGCGGCAGCACCGCCCCGATCGTCGAGACCAGCTGGTGCACGCTGGCGTACGTCTCGACGGCGCACAGCCGCTCGACGTGCACCGACCCGGGCACCGCGGTCCGCAGCAGGTCGTTCCGCAGCAGGTCGACGATCATCACGTTCTCGGCGCGGTCCTTCGGGCTCGCCGCCAGGTCGTCCCGCGCAGCCGCGTCCGCCACCGCGTCGGCGAGCCGCCGCCGCGTGCCCTTGATCGGCTCCGCGAGCACCGCTCCGGCCGCGTCGATCCGCAGGAACCGCTCCGGTGACCGGCTCGCCACGCGCAGCGGGCCGAGCCGCAGGAACGCGCCGAACGGCACCGGGTCGGCCGCCCGCATCCGCAGGTACTCACCCAGGTGCGGGTCCGTACCGGGGCCGCCACGGGCCTCCAGTCCGACCGCGAAGGCAGTGGTGAGGCAGACCTGGAACGCGTTCCCCTCGCGGATCTCCGCGCGGCACGCGTCGACCGCCCGCTCGTAGGCGGCGCGCGTGACACGTCCGGTCGCCGTGGACACCCCGGCCGGGAGGCCCGTGGCCGCGTCCACGACGCCGGCCGACGTCGTGGGAATGGGCACCTCCTCGAGCCACACGCGGTTCCGCGCACTGGCCGCCGGTTCCGCATCGGCGACGAGCGCGAGCGCCCAGGCGCCACCGGTGTGGTCGACGACGACGGCGCGGTCGACGAACCGCAGGTCGGCGTCGGCGTGCCCGTCGGCGGTGCGGTCCGGGCCGCCGGACTCGCGGCCGAGCTCGTAGCCGAGGAACCCGACCCAGCCCAGCGCGAACCCGCACCCGACGACCGGCTCGGGCAGGCGGGGCGTGCGTCGGAGCAGGTCCGCCAGCACCGCGAAGGCTGGACGCTCCTCGGACCGGGCGGGCCCGAACCACCCCTCGGCGGGCGCGGCGACCGTCAGGTGCGCGCGACGGTCCTGGTGCCGGAACCGTGCGGCGAACGGCCCGTCCGTCCACGCCAGCACGGACCACCGTGCCCGGGGTCGAGCCGTGGCGGGAGCACCGTCGGGCAGGCCGGAGTCGAGCCACACCAGGTCCCCGGGGACCTGCGCCGCCAGGGCCGCGAGGTCGGGGACCGGGTCGAGTCGGCGGACCTCGACGCGGACGCCGGGGTCGGGGGTGCTCAGATCGCGGCGATCGTCCATGCGGCGGCGTGCGAGGCACCGGGCGCGAGCACCACGAGGCCGCGGTCCTCGCCGTCGTTGAAGGCGTCGGGGGCGCACGTCATCGGCTCGACGGCGAGACCGGCGCGGTGGTACTCGGGGACGACGTGGTCGGCGGTGTGCACCTGGGCCCAGCCGCACTCCGGCCCGAAGGTCGCACGGACCCCGTGACCGTCCGCCGCCGTGACCGCGATGGTGGCGAGGCCGGCGGCGTCGCGGTCGAAGCCGGTGAAGGCGTGGTCGATGAACCGGTCGCCGATCAGCGTGGGCGTGCGCAGGTCGAACTCGTCGTGCACGGGGACCAGGTCGGTCGGGACGAGCCGGTCCGGCGTCACCTCGAGCACCTGGGCGGCGGGGAGGGTCAGGGTCCAGTCGTCGACGGTGCCGGCACCCGCGACGAGGTACGGGTGCGGGCCGGTCCCCCACGGTGCGTCCTCGGCCCCGGTGTTCGTCCCGGTGATCGTCGTGTGCAGCCCCTCGGCGTCGAGCCGGTACTCCACGGTGACCTCGACGCGGTACGGGTAACCCTGCTGCGCCTGGACGGTCGTGGCGAGCACCACGCGGTCGTCCGCCTGCTCCTGCACGCGGAAGTCCGTCCACGCGACGAGTCCGTGCAGGGCGTGGTGCCGTGCGGGCTCGGTCAGGGCCAGCTCGTGGTCGACGCCGCCGAAGGAGTACTCGCCGTCGACGATCCGGTTCGGCCACGGGGCCAGGACGGCACCGCGGAAGACCGGGCGGACCTCGTCGGCGTCGAACGGGACGACCAGGTCTCGGCCCTCGTGCCGCAGGGTCCGCAGTGTCGCTCCGACGGTGGCGATGTCGGCCGTGTACCCGGCGGAGGTGATCGTCAGCGGGGACCCGGACAGCGGCGCGTCGTTGCTCATGCGCTCAGCGTATCGGGCCGCCGAGGCCCGCCGGGTGCACGAAAAACCCCGCCGTTCCGAGGAACGACGGGGTTGAGGGTGGATCTGAGGGGACTCGAACCCCTGACCCCCTGCATGCCATGCAGGTGCGCTACCAGCTGCGCCACAGACCCAGATCGTGCTGCTTCCGTACCGACCGGTTCCCCGGAGGCACCATAGAAGCGTACACCATGCGAACGCCGGGCAACGAAATCGAAGCCGTCACCCGGGCGCGTCGCTGATCAGGCGGTGTGGTCCACCGGGAGCTCGAGCGGGATCGTCGGGCAGTCGGCCCAGAGACGCTCGAGCGAGTAGTACTGGCGGTCTTCGTCGTGGAAGACGTGCACGATGATCTCGCCGAAGTCGATGAGGACCCAGCGGCCTTCGGTACGGCCTTCGCGGCGGAGCGTCTTGGCACCGAGCTCGAGGAGGCGTTCCTCGACGGCATCGGCGATGGACTGCACGTTGCGCTCGTTCCGACCGGTTGCGAGCAGGAACACGTCCGTGAGCTGCAACGGCCCGGTCACGTCGAGAGCGACGAGGTCCTCGGCCTGCTTGGCGTCGGCCGCGAGTGCTGCGGCCTGCACGAGTTCCAGTGCGCGAGTGGAGGCTGTCACGGATTCCTTCCGGTCGTCGAACCGACGGACAGCCGGTTCGCTTGATGGGTCACGATCATAAGCCACCCCGCCGACAGCGGCCAGGCCAGGGTCGGCGGGGTGGTGGAGAACGGACGTCGAGGACGGCAGCGGTCAGCCGCCGAACGCGTGGGTGGTGAGCAGTGCGGTGATGATGACGCCGGCCGCGGCCAGCCCGACCGCGCCGACCGTCACACCGAGGATCAGCGGCGTACGCGACTCCTTCGGCTTGGCGGCGGCGAGCACGACCTGACGGGTCGAGGTGTGGCTGGACACCGCGCGGCTGGCCCGCACCGGGCTGGCGTCGGTCTCGGGCTGCTCGTCCTGCTGCTCGAGCAGGCGGTCGACCTCGGCGCCGTCGATCGGCCGGTGCGACCCCGTCGACGACAGCGACGCCGGCAGGTCGATCGACCCGGTCAGGATCACCTCGCCTGTCGCGTTGAGCGCACCGGTGGGGTCGGCCAGGGCCGAGTTCGGCAGGATGATCGCGTTCGTGTTCGTCACCGCGACACGGCGGGTGCCCGTCTCGGCGTCGTGCACCTCGGAGTCGTTCGAGTCGTGCGCCTGCTGCGACCAGTGGCCGGCGGGCGGCGCGAAGGCCGTGGTCACCGGCTTCGGCTCGGTCGGACGCTGGAACGCGGCGGGGACCTTCGGGGCCTCGGTCGCGGGCTCGGGCAGCGGCACCTCGTTGGTGTCGTCGTCCTCGGCGTCGAGCGAGAGCGGGAACACCGCGGGGGTCGCCGCGGCGGCGTTCGTCGGGATCGGCACCGGCGTGACGGCGGGCTGCGACCCGGCAGCGGGAGCGGGTGCGGGAGCGTCGTCGGCCGAGCGGGCCGGAGCGTCCTCGGACGTCTCGTCCGCCGGGGCGACGTCGGTCGTCTCGTCCGCAGGGGCGTCGGACTCGGGGACGTCGTCCGCCGGTGCGTCGGTCTCCGGCGCACCGGACTCGGGGACGTCGGTCGCGGACGCGTCGGACTCGGTGACGTCGGCGGGCGGCGACCACGTGGACCGGTGGCGGCGGGGCTCCTCGGCGTGCGCGGCGGCCTCGTCGAGGGGCTCGAGCGCGTCCGGGGACCCGTCGGCCTCGGTGGCCTGGGCGACCGCGGCCTGGTCGAGGACCGTCGGGGCAGCGGGCTGCTCGTCGTGCGCGGCCTCGGCGTCCGGAGCGCTCTGCGGCGCGGCGGAGGGGTCGATCGTGTCCACCGACCCGAGGACGTCCTCGACGGTGCGGTCGGACGACTGGGGCGTGGGGTTCTGCAGCGGGACCGGCAGGACCGCCTGACGCTCGGCGGCACGGAGCTGCCGGATCTGCCGACGGGTGAGCCCACCGCTGCCGGGGACGATCTCGGTCGCGGAGGCCGGTGGGAACGGCGGCACACCGGCCGCGGGTGCCGACACCGGGACGGACCGGGCGGACCCGGGGTCGGTCTGCGCCGATGCCGGCGCGGACGACTGGGCGGGGCCACCGGGGGCCGGGGCGACGTGCGACCCGGGGCGACGACGGGACTCGGGAGTCTCGGCGGCGGGTGCGGCGACGGTCGGGGGCGGCGTCGCGGGCTGCGAACCGGCCGCGGCGGCACGCTCCCGCTCGCGCGCCTGGCGCCGCGACAGGGGCGGCTGCGCGTCGGACGAACTCATGCAACGCTCCGATACAGATGGTGCTTGGAGATGTACTGGACGACACCGTCGGGAACCAAGTACCAGACGGGGAACCCCCGTCGAACCCGGTCACGGCAATCCGTCGAGGATATGGCCAGTGCAGGGACTTCGAGCAAGCTTACGTCCCGCTCGGGCAATCCGGTGAGGCTCAAGGCGTGTCCCGGACGCGTCACGGCCACGAAGTGCGCGAGGTCCCAGAGACCATCATGGTCTTTCCAGTCGACGATCTGCTGAACGGCGTCTGCGCCCGAGATGAAGACGAGCTGGGCATCCGGTCGCTGTTCGTGCAGGTCCCGCAGGGTGTCGACGGTGTACGTCGGCCCCGGGCGGTCGATGTCCACGCGGCTGACGGTGAACATCGGGTTCGACGCGGTGGCGATCACGGTCATCAGGTACCGGTGCTCGGCGTCGGTGACGTCGGACTTCATGTACGGCTGTCCGGTGGGGACGAAGACGACCTCGTCGAGGTCGAACGCCCGCGCCACCTCGGACGCCGCGACCAGGTGCCCGTGGTGGATGGGGTCGAACGTGCCACCCATCACGCCGATGCGTGGCCGTCCGGTGGTCTCGAGCATCGAGTGGTCGGTCAGATCTTGGTGTGACCGAACTCGTCGACACCCGTCTCGTGGTGGCGGGTGGCCTCGAACTTCTGCGAGTGACGGTAGGCCACGTCGCGGAAGCTCCAGGTCACGAAGCCGAGGAAGATGAAGAAGAGAGCGCCGACCATGGGGAACACGAACGCGGGCGCCCCGGAGGCGTGCTCAGCAGCTTCTGCGAGGAGGGTCATCGTTCGTGCTCCGTTCGGTCGGGGAAAGACGCCGTTCAGTCTAGCCGCGGATCTGCCCGGAGCCGCGCACGATCCACTTCGTGCTCGTGAGCTCCGGCAGGCCCATCGGACCGCGCGCGTGCAGCTTCTGCGTCGAGATGCCGACCTCGGCACCGAAACCGAACTCGCCGCCGTCGGTGAATCGGGTGGAGGCGTTCACCATCACGACCGCCGAGTCGACGGTCGCCAGGAACCGTTCGGCGGTGTCGACGTCGTTCGTCACGATCGACTCCGTGTGGTGCGTCGACCACCGGGCGATGTGCGCCATCGCCGCGTCGACGTCGGGCACGACGCGGATCGACAGGTCGAGGTCCATCGACTCGGTCGCCCAGTCGTCGTCGGTGGCGCGGAGCACCCCGGGCACGATCGCCCGCGTGGCGTCGTCGCCGCGCAGCGTTACACCGGACGCCCGCAGCCGGTCGGCCAGCAGCGGCAGGAGCCGTTCGGCCGCGGCCTCGTGCACCAGGAGGGTCTCGAGGGCGTTGCACACGCTCGGCCGCTGCACCTTGCTGTTCAGGACGATGTCGACAGCACGCTGCTCGGGTGCGGACGCGTCGAGGAACACGTGCACGACGCCCGCACCGGTCTCGATGACCGGCACCTGCGACTCGGTGACGACGGTCTGGATGAGCGCGGCGCTCCCCCGCGGGATCAGCACGTCGACCAGGCCCCGTGCGCGCATGAGCTCGGTGGCACCGGCCCGGCCGAACTCGTCGATGGTCTGCACCAGGTCGCGGGGCAGCCCCACCGACTCGACCGCGTCCTGGATCCGGGCGACGAGCACGGCGTTCGTGTGCTGGGCTGCCGACCCGCCACGGAGCACGACGGCGTTGCCCGACTTGAGCGCGAGGGAGGCGATGTCGACGGTGACGTTCGGGCGTGCCTCGTAGATGGCCCCGACGACACCGAACGGCACGCGCACCTGGGTGAGCTGGAGTCCGTTCGGCAGCTGCGACCCGCGCACGTGCTCCCCCACGGGGTCGGTCAGCCCGACGACGTGTTCGACCGCGGCGGCGAGGGCCTCGATCCGGACGGGGTCGAGTCGCAACCGGTCGAGCAGCCCGGACGAGAGCCCGCCGTCCTCGCCGGCGACGAGGTCGTCGTGGTTCGCGGCGACGATCTCGTCGGTCGCGGCACGCACCGCCGAGGCGATCGCGCCGAGGGCCGCGTCCTTGACGGCGGTCGTCGCGGTCGCGAGCGCCGACGAGGCGGCCCGTGCCGCCACGAGCTTGTCGGTGAGGGTCGGGGCGGGCGCGATCGACGACATGGACCGATTGTAGGTCCGCCCCTCGGTTCGTGACGGGCGTTGCTGACGCTCGCCGTGCCTCCAGGCTCGGTCCGCCGCGCCGACCGGTCACGACACGTCGTCATCTGCCTGCCGAGCGGTCACAGAGCGTCGCTCCGCGCCGCCCGCACCGACGGTTCCCGACCACACGACCGCGTCCCGTCGGTGAGTCGTGACCGCCTGGAGGCCCGGCACCGGTCCCCGGGACCTGCGCCGGGCCTCCAGGCGGTCGCGTTCACCTCGGCGACCGGTCACGACACGTCGTCCTGCGCGACGCGAGCGGTCACAGACCGTCGCTCCGCGACGCCCACACCGACGGTCTCCGACCAGTCGGCACCGTCCCGACGGCGAGTCGTGACCGCTCGCTGCCACGGGCGCGACGCGGCGCGGCGCACTGCCGACTGCGTCAGGGACGCGGCGCGGCGTGGAACCAGGTGCCGAGGTGTTCGCCCGCCAGCGCGCGGTCGACCAGCGCCGTGTCGGTCACGAGCACCGCGGTGCCCGCCTCGGCCGCGAGCCGTGCGGCGGCGACCTTGGTCCCCGCTCCCCCGGTGCCGACGCCGGCGGTGCCGATCGAGCCGAAGGTGACCCCGGCGAGCTCGTCGCCGAACGGCACCTCGTCGATGCGGGTCGCGCCGGGCTGCTCCGGGGGTGCCGTGTAGAGCGCCTCGACGTCGGAGAGCAGCACGAGGGCATCGGCTCCGAGCAGCCGGGCCACCAGGGCCGCGAGCCGGTCGTTGTCGCCGAAGCGGATCTCGTGCGTGGCGACGGTGTCGTTCTCGTTCACGATCGGGAGCACGCGCAGGGCGAGCAAGCGGTCGATGGCGCGCTGGGCGTTCACCCGGTGCGTGGGGTTCTGCAGGTCACCGGCGGTGAGCAGGATCTGCGCCGCGACGACACCGTGCCGGTCGAGCTCCTTCTGGTACCGGAACATCAGGACGTTCTGCCCGGTGGCCGCCGCCGCCTGCTGCGTGGCGAGGTCGTCCGGCCGGCCCTCGAGCCCGAGGAACGGGAACCCGGTCGCGATCGCACCGGACGACACGAGCACGACCTCGGTCCCCCGGCCGTAGGCGGCAGCCAGCGCGTCCACCAGGGGGCCGATCTGGCCGGCGGCGTCACCGCTGACCGAGGACGAGCCGACCTTGACGACGATCCGCCGCGCACGCGGGATGTCCTCGCGCCGTGTGACGGGTCCGAGGTCGGTGCGGGCGGTCGTGTCGGTCATGCCGCGGTCAGTCCTTCTGGTCGCTGGTCTCGACCTGGTCGGCGTCGAACTGGTCGCCGGTGCCGAGCTGGTCGCTGGTCACCACGTCGTCGTCCACCCAGAGTCCGGAGACGCGCTCCTGCTCGAGCTCGGCACGGGCGGCCGCCTTGGCGTCCATCCGCTCGAAGTACTCCTCGCGCCGCTCGTTGCGGGTCGGACGCGCCGTCGCACCGATGCGGGCGTCGGTCCCACGGGCGCTCGTGATGAGCTCCGCGGTCGACGTGAGCGTGGGCTCCCAGTCGAAGACCATGCCGCCGTCGCCACCGATGACGACGGTGGAGCCGGCGACGGCTCCGGCCTTGAACAGGCCGTCCTCGACGCCGAGCTTCGCGAGCCGGTCGGCCAGGTAGCCGATCGCCTCTTCGTTCGTGAAGTCCGTCTGCTGGACCCAGCGCTCCGGCTTGGCACCGCGGACGCGGTAGAAGCGGTGCTCCTCGCCGCCCTCGGCGCGCACGGTGAACGGCTTCTCGTTGACCGAGCGGGGGCGGAGCACGATGCGCTCCGGGACCGGCTCGGCAGCACGGGCTGCACGGGCCTGCTCGACGATGTCGGCCAGCGCGAAGGTCAGCTCACGAAGCCCCTTGCGGGACGCCGTGGAGATCGGGAAGACGCGGTAGCCGCGGCCCTCGAGCTCGGCGGTGACGAACTCGGCGAGCTCCTGCGCCTCGGGCACGTCGATCTTGTTCAGGGCGATGAGCTGCGGGCGCTCGAGCAGCGGCACCTGGCCCTCGGGGACCGGGTAGCGCTCGAGCTCGCCGAGGATGACGTCGAGGTCGCTGATCGGGTCGCGGCCCGGGTCGAGCGTGGCGCAGTCGATGACGTGGAGCAGCGCTTCGCACCGCTCGACGTGGCGCAGGAACTCGAGCCCCAGGCCCTTGCCCTCCGACGCGCCCTCGATCAGACCGGGGACGTCTGCGACGGTGAAGCGGGTGTCACCGGACTCGACGACACCGAGGTTCGGCGTGAGGGTCGTGAACGGGTAGTCCGCGATCTTCGGCTTGGCGGCGGAGACGGCCGCGATCAGCGAGGACTTGCCGGCGCTCGGGAACCCGACCAGGGCCACGTCGGCGATGGTCTTCAGCTCGAGGCTGATGTCCCCCGCCCAGCCCTCGGTGCCGAGCAGCGCGAAGCCGGGAGCCTTGCGCTTCGTGGTGGAGAGTGCCGCGTTGCCGAGGCCGCCCTGTCCACCGGGGGCCACGACGACGCGCATGCCGGGCTCGGTGAGGTCGGCGATGACCTCGCCGGACTCGTCGTACACCACGGTGCCGACGGGCATCGGGAGCTCGAGGACCTCGCCGCTGACACCGCTGCGGTGGTCGCCCATGCCGGGCTGCCCGTTCTTCGACGACCGGTGCGGGGATCGGTGGTAGCCGAGCAGCGTCGTCACCTGCGGGTCGGCCACGAGCACGATGTCGCCGCCGTCACCGCCGTTGCCGCCGTCGGGCCCGGCGAGGGGCTTGAACTTCTCACGGCGGACCGACACGCAGCCGTTGCCGCCGTGCCCCGCGCTGAGGTGCAGGGTCACGCGGTCGACGAAGGTCGCCATGGGTCCACTCCAGGTGTTTCGTTGTGCCGACGGGATCGTCGGCGGGAAAAGCGAAGGAGGGGCGGGCACTCGGCCCGCCCCTCCAGCTGCAGTCGTTCGAACGACTACGCGTTGACGATGTTGATGACCTTGCGGCCACCCTTGGTGCCGAACTCGACCGAACCGGACGAGAGGGCGAACAGCGTGTCGTCGCCACCGCGGCCGACGTTGGCGCCCGGGTGGAAGTGCGTGCCGCGCTGGCGGACGATGATCTCGCCGGCGTTGACGACCTCGCCACCGAAGCGCTTCACGCCGAGGCGCTGTGCGTTCGAGTCACGACCGTTGCGAGTGGAACTCGCACCCTTCTTGTGTGCCATGAGTTGACTCCCTTACGCGATCTTGGTGATCTTGACGCGGGTCAGCTCAGCGCGGAAACCCTGGCGCTTCTTGTACCCGGTCTTGTTCTTGAACTTCTGGATGATGACCTTGGGACCACGGAGGTCGTCGAGCACCTCGGCGGTGACGGTCACGTTCGCGAGCTCGGAAGCCGCCGACGTGATCTTGTCACCGTCCACGAGGAGCACGGGGGCGAGGTCGATGTTGCCCTTGTCGTCCGCCTTGGCACGGTCGATGGTCAGGATGGTGCCGACCTCGACCTTCTCCTGACGGCCGCCGGCGCGCACTACTGCGTAAACCACGTGGAAATCCTTACGTAACTCTGCTTGAGGGAAGTCTCGGGTGCCCACTTCTGCACGAGCGGCTCCCGGAAGGCCGGGCCCGATCGGCGACGCAGGCAGAACGGCCCGCTGACACCAGGGACCGAGAATACTCGATCACCCTGGGTCCGGTCAAACGGCGACACCCGTACGATTGCACGGTGACCGTGTTGATCGACCCACCGACGTGGCCCGCCCACGACACACTGTGGTCGCACCTCGTCAGTGATGAATCCTACGCGGAACTCCACGCGTTCGCTGCGCGGGCCGGTGTGCCGCGCCGTGCGTTCGACCACGACCACTACGACGTCCCGCTCTCGCGGTACGACGAACTGGTGGCCGCTGGCGCCTCGGCCGTGACCGGACGCGAGCTCGTGCTGCGGTTGATCCGCAGTGGGCTGCGCGTGGCGCAGCGGGACAAGCGCGGTCTCTGACCGCCCATCCGGACCCCCGGGAGGCGCGGCGTGCGCCCGCCCCGCCCGGCGCCGCGCACGGTGCGCCGCCGGCCTGCAGGGCCGCGCGAACGGGCTCAGCGGGGCGCTGGACCGCCCCAGGGGTTCGCCGGGGGCTGCTGCTGGTCTGGGCGTGGCCCGGCGCCGTACTGGCCGCCGTACTGGCCGTGGGGGTCGGGCTGCACGCGCCCCTGCCCGTACGGTGCCGGCGGCTGCTGCTGTGGCTGCTGTGGTGCCTGCGGCTGGATCGTCGAGGGCGGGACCGCGTCGGCGGGTCGGACGGTGCCCGGCATCCCCGGGGTCGTCGGTGTGCCTCGTCCGCGGCGCGGCCGACCGAGCCAGAGCCAAGCCGCCGTGGCGGTCGCCAGGAGCATCACGGTGAACGGCAGACCGTTCTGCAGCGGCCGCGTGAGCACGTCGATGACGAGCTGGGAGCCGCCGGCGGTGGCCGCTCCGAACGAGCCGGTGAAGACACCGACGAGCATCAGGGCCACCGTGCCCGCGGCGCCGGCGAGGACCACGCGGAGCAGGAGCCTCGGCAGCGGGCTGCGGCGGTCGATCGGCGTCAGGAACGCCAGGGCCAGGAACGCACCGACGTAGTACGGGAACGGCGCCACGAAGACCCCGGTCGTGAAGCTGCCGAGCAGGCTCGTGCCGGCGCCGTAGTGCCGGAACGGGCTGACCACGAGCGAGGTGCCGAGCAGCCCGAAGAGCCCGGACACGAACTCGACGAGCACCAGGGCCACCACGGCGATGAGCGCACCGGCCGTGTTCGTCACCGAGGCGCCGGGCGCGAAGGCCCGGCGGGGGTCGGCCGGGGCACGGGGCGGCCGCGGCGGGGCGTACGGCGCGCCGGCACCGGGCTGACGCCCGTACTGCGGCACGCCGCCCTGCTGCGGCGGCACCGGGCCACCGGGCTGCTGGGCACCCGGTCCGGGCGGTGCGGGCTGGGACCAGCCCGCACCGTAGTACCCACGCTGCTGCTGCGGGTCGCCCGGGTTCGACACGTCAGTTCCCCAGGATCACTGCGCCGTCGGAGCCGTCGGCGTCGTCGGTCGACTCCTCCGTCGGCGTGGCGGGAGCGCTGATGCTCGGCGACGAGACCCGGCGGGAGCGCGAGCGCCCCTGTCCGGGCTGCTTCGGCTCCGGGAGCGCCTGGAGCACCGAGTCGAGCAGGGACTCGGCGTCCGGGGCGACCGCGCGGGGCTCGCGCTTGGGCGCCGCGGCGATCGGGATGTCCAGGATCGCGACGGTGTTGTCGGTCGGCGTCACGGTGGCGCTCGAGCTCACGCGACGGCGGGCCGGGGCCTTCGCCTTCGGTGCGGCTGCGGGCTCGGTGACGGCCGGAGCGGCGACCTTCGGCGCGCGAGCCTCGGACTCGACGATCACGGCGGGCTCAGCGGTGACCGACGACCGCGGCGCGTCCGACTGCTCGGCAGCGGGTGCCTGCGGTGCATCGGTGGCCCGAGCGTCGGCAGCGGCCTGCTGGTCGCCGGTCTGCTGCTCTGCCCCGCGGCCGCCACGGCCACGGCGACGACGCTTCGAACCGGTCGGCTGCTCGCCACCCGTGCTGTCCGAGCCGGTCGACGCGTCGTCCGACGATGGTGCCGTGGCCTCCGTCGCGGTCGCGGTCACGGCAGCGGCTGCGGCCTCCTGTTCGTCGTGCGAGAGGGTCGAGGCGGCGATCCGCGACAGCGCGTTCTTCACGTCGTCGGTGATCTGGTGCGCCTGGCCGGAGGCACCGTTCGACTGCCCCGAGGAACCGGAGTTCCCCTTGCCACCGTTGCCGTTGCCGTTGCCGTTGTCAGATCGGCCGTTCTCGTTGCCGTTCCCGCCGCGGCCCTTGCGACGGCCCTTGCTCGGGCCCGGGTCGGCGTTGTTGTCGTTGATCTTCGCGTTGACCTCGTCGAGGGACTCGCGCAGGCCGACACCGATCTTCTTGCGGGTCATCTGCACGAGGCCGAGCGAGGTGATCTCGGCGACCTGGTGCTTCGTGCGGTCGCGGCTCAGGCACTCGACCAGGCGGCGGAGCACGAGGTCGCGGTTCTCCTCGAGCACCATGTCGATGAAGTCGACGACGATGATGCCGCCGATGTCGCGCAGGCGGAGCTGGCGCACGAGCTCCTCGGCGGCTTCGAGGTTGTTCTTCGTGACCGTCTCTTCGAGGTTGCCCCCGGAACCGACGAACTTGCCGGTGTTGACGTCGACGACCGTCATGGCCTCGGTGCGGTCGATGACGAGCGAACCACCGGAGGGCAGCCAGACCTTGCGGTCGAGCGCCTTGTCGATCTGCTCGTTGAGGCGGAACTCCTCGAAGGAGTCGGGGCCCTCGTACCGGACGACGCGGTCCTTGAGGTCCGGGGCGACGGCCGACAGGTACTCGTCGATGGTGCCGCCGGCGGCCTCGCCGTCGATGATCAGCTTCGTGAAGTCCTCGTTGAAGACGTCACGCACGATCTTGATGAGCAGGTCGGGCTCGGAGTGCAGCATCACCGGGGCGTGGCCACCGGCGACCTTCTTCTGGATGGCCTCCCACTGGCTGGTCAGGCGCTGCACGTCGCGGGTGAGCTGCTCCTCGGTCGCGCCCTCGGCAGCGGTGCGCACGATGACGCCCGCGTGCTCCGGCAGGACCTCCTTCAGGATCTTCTTCAGTCGGGCACGCTCGGTGTCCGGCAGCTTGCGCGAGATCCCGTTCATCGAGCCGTTCGGCACGTAGACCAGGTAGCGACCCGGCAGCGAGATCTGGCTGGTGAGGCGGGCACCCTTGTGGCCGACCGGGTCCTTCGTGACCTGCACGAGGACCTTGTCACCCGGCTTGAGCGCTGCTTCGATGCGGCGACCGTGGTTGCCGGTCTCGACGGAGTTCCAGTCGACCTCACCGGCGTAGAGCACGGCGTTGCGGCCACGACCGATGTCGACGAACGCCGCCTCCATCGAGGGCAGGACGTTCTGCACCTTGCCGAGGTAGACGTTGCCGATGAGCGACACGTTCTCGGACTTGGTGATGTAGTGCTCGGCGAGGATGCCGTCCTCGAGCACGCCGATCTCGATCGTCGACGAGCTGGAGCGGACGATCATCTGGCGGTCGACGCTCTCGCGGCGAGCGAGGAACTCGTCCTCGCTGACCACCTGACGGCGGCGTCCGGCGTCGCGGCCGTCACGGCGGCGCTGCTTCTTCGCCTCGAGCCGGGTCGAGCCCTTGATGCGCTGCGGCTCGGTGATGAGCTCCGGCTCGCGGCGGCGCGGCTCCTGGTGGTCGCGCGGCTCGCGGGCCTCGCGGTCGGCGCTCGAACCACGGCGACGCGAGCGACGGCGCGAGCCGCCCTGGTCGTCGCGGTCGTCGCGGTCGCGGTCGAAGCGGTCCTCGCGGTCGTAGCGGTCGTCCTCGTCGCGGTCACGGTCGCGGTCGCGGTCACGGTCACGCTCGAACCGGGGCGCGCGCTGCGGCAGCTCCGGCAGCACCGGCGCGTGGAAGATCAGGCTGAGCGTGCTCGTGGCCTTCGGCACGAACGGCTCGTCGGCGGGTGCGGCGTCGCCGCTCACCTCGGCCGTCGGTGCGGCGTCGGTCGGACGGGAGGCGCGGTCCGCGTCCGCCCCGTCGGTCGCGCTGGCCGACCGGTCGCCCGTCACGACCGGCAGGTCGCCGGTCAGCGTGCTCACGTCGTGCGGCTCGGCACCGCTGTCGGCGACGGCCTCGACCGCGACGGAGACCGCCCCGGTGTCGGTCGGCTCGACGGGCGACGCCGGCGATGCCGGGGAGTCGGGCGAGTCCGGCGAATCGGGAGACTCCGGCGAACCGGCCGACGCGACGCTGGCCGCGGGACGGGCGTCAGCGCCGCCCGTCAGCGCGAGGGTCTCGTCGGCGTGGGGTGCCTGCTCGGCGCCCCCACGGGCCTCCTGGCCGGACGACCGGGCGCGGCGACCGCCGAACAGGCGGCTCCGGCGCTTCGGCGCGTTCTCGTCGTTGGTCGTGTTGTCGTTGTTCTGCTCCACCATGGACTGGTGCACTCCTCGGCCCCACTCGCACCCTTTCGGGTGGCGGGAATTCTGTGTCGTGGCGGGCGGCGTCGACGCCCCCGCGCTCGCTGTCTCGTGATCGGTCCGCGTCAACTTCTCGTTGCGTCCGCGCCCGTTCCGGTCCGGGCACCCGGCCCGTTCCGGCTCGGCATCGGAGTGACGCTGCCCGACCACAGTGCGCTCTCACCGCACCGGATCGTCCGGGTTCGGCCCGGTGGGGCGTCACTCGGAAAGCTCTCTTCGGTGTGCGGTTGGCCGCACGACCTCCAGGCATTATCGCATGCCGCACCCGGAAAGCACCGGAACCCGCATGCGATGATGACCGCGTGACCGCGTCTGCACCTGCCCCCCGTCGTCCGATCGCGATGGCGGTCTTCCTGCTCGTCACCGGGATCGTCGGCCTGTTCGGCTCGTTCCGGCTCGTCCTCGACGAGTTCACGAAGTACGAGAACCCGAAGGCCGTCCTGAGCTGTGACGTGAACCCGTTCATCAACTGCTCCGACGTGATGGCCAGCTGGCAGGGGCACCTGTTCGGGTTCCCGAACCCGCTGCTCGGCGTCATGGGGTTCGTCGCCCCGATCGCGGTCGCCGTGCTGCTGCTCGCCGGGTTCCGGAACGGTTCGCGCTGGTTCTGGATCGTCTTCAACGCCGGAGTCTTCCTGGCGTGGGTGTTCGTGACCTGGCTGTTCACGCAGACCGTGTTCGTCATCGGGGCGCTGTGCCCGTGGTGCATGCTCGTCTGGTCGATGACGATCCCGATGTTCTGGGTGTTCACGATCTGGAACGCCGCCCAGGGTCGCTTCGGCGCCGGGGCACAGCGTGTCGGGCGGTCGCTCCTGCCCTTCAGCTGGGCGTTCGTGCTGGCGAACTACCTGGTCATCATCGTCACGATCATCATCAAGTTCCCCGCGGTCCTCACCAGCTTCTGAGCCGTCCCCGCTGCCCCTACGCTCGGGATCGATGAGCGAGCACGAGAGCAGCAGGGCGCGCCGCGACGCCGCACGGGAACGTGCGCGAGCGGCACGGGCGGCAGAGCAGTCTCGACGCCGGCGCCTCCGCACACTCGGCATCAGCGGGATCATCGTCGCGGGCCTCGCGGTGGTCGCGGTGGTCGTCCTGGTGCTCGCGAACTCCGTGCAGCCCGCCGGGCCGGGTCCACGGAACACGGCGAGCGACGGCGTCCTGCTCACCGGGGTGCGCGGCAGGATCGTGCCCGTCGAGACGCGAGCGGTGCCCGACGGCGGGACCCCGACGCCGACCGCGCAGGACGGCTCGAAGACCGCGATCACGATCTACGCGGACTACATGTGCCCGTACTGCAACCAGTTCGAGACGGCCCAGATGCCCCGGATCCGACAGTGGGTCGAGGACGGAACCGCCACCCTCGAGCTGCATCCGCTCGGGCTGCTCGACCGCGTGTCGCTCGGATCGCGGTACTCGACCCGCTCCGCTGCGGCTGCCGCGTGCGTCGCGGACCACGACCCGGACGCGTTCCTGGCCTTCAACAGCTCGCTCTACGACCACCAGCCGTCGGAGAGCACGCGCGGACTCACGAACGACGAGCTGGCGTCCCTCGCGCACGAGGCCGGGGCGACTGACCCGGCCGTGACAGCGTGCATCACCCGGCAGGACTTCGCCGGGTGGGTCGCCGACGCCACGAACCGGGCGATGAACGACCCGGTGCCGAACTCGTCGCTCGACGGGATCACGAGCACGCCGACGATCATCGTCGACGGCGCGCAGTACAACGCGGACGGCGCAGCGTCCCTCGCCGACGTCGACGCGTTCGCGGCCTTCGTCCGGGAGCACGGCAGGGCGTCCTAGCCTTCTCCGCACACGGCGAACGGCCCCCGCTCCCGGATGGGAGCGAGGGCCGTCGGTCGTTCGGGGCGTGCTACTTCGCCGCGGCGTCGATCGCGGTGATGACGGTGCTCAGGTCGTCCAGGCGCTTGCCGTCGACGACGATCGTCGGCGTGCCGAAGCCCTGCGTGCCCGCGAGCGCCTTGTTCGTGGTGACGGCCTGCGTCGACTTCGTCACCCAGCCCTTGAACTGCTCGGACGACAGGCACTCGGACAGGTCCGAACCGGTCGCGCCGCCCGCCTTGACGAGCTTCGCGATCTCGGAGTTGGTCAGGCCCTTGGTGCCCTCCGCCGGCTGGTTCTCGAAGAACTGCGTCTGCACGTCGAGGAACTTGTCCGGCGCGTAGTTCGCCACGCACATGGCGGCGTTCGCGGCACGGCTGGCGTAGCGGGAGCCCGCGTAGCTGCGGTCGAGGATCGACACCGGCTGGATCGCCAGGGTCGCGTCGCCAGACTTCACCTTGTCGAGGATCTGGTCGGAGTAGGCCGCCTCGAACTGCTTGCAGACCGGGCAGGCCCAGTCCACGTACTCGGTGACCGTCACGGCGCCGTCGCTGTTCGCCGTCGGGACCGGCGAGGCCGAGCCCGTCGCGGAGACGGCCGGCGTGGTCACCGGGGTGACCTTGCCGTCCTGGCCGGTGAACTGGATCGCGCCGGTGGCCATGTTCTTCGGCCCGGCTGCGGACACCACGGGCGCGTTGTTCACGTTCACCGCGACGATCGCGATGATCGCGGCGACCGCCAGGATGCCCAGACCGATGCCGCCCTGCAGGAACCACTTGTTGCGGCGCTTGCGGCGCTTCTCGGCGTCGGCGCGCTGCCGTGCGACCTCTCGGGCGTGCTGACGCCGCTCGTTCTTGGTGGGTCGGTCGTTGTTCGTCACGTCGTCCCCGTCGCTCAGGCGAACCAGAGCGCGAGCTCGCGCGCGGCCGACTCGGGGCTGTCCGAACCGTGGACCAGGTTCTGCTGCACCTTGAGGCCCCAGTCGCGGCCGAGGTCACCACGGATGGTGCCAGGCGCGGCCGAGGTCGGGTCGGTGGTGCCGGCGAGCGAGCGGAAGCCCGCGATCGCACCGTTGCCGGCGACGCGCACGGCGACGACGGGACCGGACTGCATGAACTCGACGAGCGGCTCGAAGAACGGCTTGCCCTGGTGCTCCTCGTAGTGCGCGTCGAGCAGGTCACGCGGCGCGGTGAGCATCTTCAGGTCGACGAGCTCGTAGCCCTTCGCCTCGATCCGGCGGAGGATCTCACCGGTCAGCTGGCGGGCGACGCCGTCGGGCTTGACGAGGACGAGGGTCTCTTCGAAGTCGGACACGCAGTACTCCCTGTGTTCGGGGTCGAATGTGGTGGTCAGTCCTCGCCCATGGCCGCTCGGCGCGCGGCGTTCTGACGGTCCAGTTGACCGCCCTTGACGAAGCAGAAGACCCACAGCGCCAGGAACACCACGGCGACCGCGAACATGAACGGTTCGATGAACCCGGTGGCGAGGATGGCCGCCTGCAGCAGCCACCCGAACCATACACCGGCCCGGTTGCCCGTCAGACGTGAGGCAGCTGCGAGGACGATGATCGCGCCGATGCCCCCGCCGAAGGCCGCTGCGGGCGGCAGCGTGCCCTTGCCGAAGACGACGAGCATGGGGAAGAAGAACATGATCGCCTCGAGCACGAGCGTGATCGAGAGCAGGCTCTCCTGCGCCCCGCGTTCGCGGCGCGGCTTCCGGGTGCGCGGTGCGCGGCCCGGCCGGGAGGCCCGTGGTGCGTCCGTCACTTCGCCTCGCCTTCGCGGTGCACGAGGTCCATGACCGCGCCCACCATCACGATGGAGCCCGCGACGAGCACGAGGGCGTCCTCGGCGTCGGCCTCGTCGGCCAGGCTGCGCGCTTCCTGCAGTGCGGACGCCAGGGACGGCTCGACGACGACGCGGTCCTCGCCGACCTCGTCGACGACGACCCGGGCGAACTCGTCCGCGTCGAGCGCACGCTCCCCCGGCGGCTGCGTCACGACGAACGTGGCGACGGTGTCCTTGAGCGCGCGGACGAACCCGCGGGCGTCCTTGTCGCCGAGGATCCCGACGACGCCGACGACGTGCTCGGACGGGAACGCGACCGGCAGGGCCTCGGCCAGGGCCTTCGCACCGTGCGGGTTGTGCGCGGCGTCGACGACGACGGTCGGGTCGGTCGCGATGGGCTGCAGGCGACCGGGGCTGGTCGTGCCGGCGATGCCCTCGGACAGGACGTCCTCGTCGAGGGCCTGGGCCCCGCGGCCGAGGAACGACTCGACCGCCGCGATGGCCACGGCGGCGTTCTCGGCCTGGTGCCGGCCGAACAGCGGCAGGAACAGGTCGTCGTAGCGGCCGGCGATGCCCTGCACGGTGATGAGCTGTCCGCCCACGGCCGGGGTGACGTCGACGACACTGAATCCCTGCGAGCTCGGCCTGCCCGCCGCTTCGCGACGGTCAGGTACCGGCTCGAAGGGGCCCACCGTGCCCTCCACGGCCAGGGTGGACTCGGTGAGCTCGGCGGCACGCTCGAGTTCGGCGAGGGCCTCGGGGACCTGCCGGCTCGAGACCACGGCGGACGACGGCTTGACGATGCCCGACTTGGTGCGGGCGATCCCGGCCACGGTGGCACCGAGCTGCTTCGCGTGGTCGATGGCGATCGGCGTGAACACCGACACCTGGCTCTGCACGACGTTGGTGGAGTCCCACTCGCCGCCCATGCCGACCTCGATCACGGCGACGTCCACCGGCGCCTCGGCGAAGCACGCCAGGGCGAGGACCGTGAGCGCCTCGAAGAAGGTCAGCGGGAGTTCGCCCTTGTCGGCGAGCTCGCGGTCGGTGATCTCGAGCACCGGGGCGATGTCGTCCCAGTTCTCGACGAACCGGTCCGCCGCGATCGGCTGACCGTCGACCACGATGCGCTCCCGGATCGACACCAGGTGCGGGCTCGTCATCAGACCGGTCCGCAGACCGTGGGCCCGGACGATGCTCTCGATGGTGCGCGCGGTCGACGTCTTGCCGTTCGTGCCCGTCACGTGGATCACCGGGTACGCCAGGTGCGGGTCGCCGAGCAGCTCGACGGCGCGGCGCGTGGCGGTCAGCCGGCGCTCGGGGGCCTGTTCGCCGATGCGGGCGTACAGGGCGGCCTCGACGCGGCGGACCTCGTCGTCGTCGCCGCCGTAGGGCACGGCGTCGGCCGGAGCGTCGCCGGAGGGGCCGACCGGGATCCGGATGCCGTCCGCGTCGCGCCCATCAACACCGTGACCGTCGAGCTCGTCGTGTCCGACGAACTCCTCGTTCGCCTCGTGGTCGTCGTACTGGTCGTGGTCACTCATGCGCGTGCTACCTCCACGGATACCTTCGCACCGTCACCGACGTCGGTGGTGGTGTCGTCCGCCCCGAGGGGCACGACTTCGACGCTCGTCGCCAGGGTCTCCCCGGCGATGAGCTCCTGGTGCGCGCGGACCGCGCCGTCGGCCGTGTCGTCCACCCGGAGGGTCAGGGCGATGCGGTCACTGACGTCGAGGTCGGCGTCGCGGCGGGCCTGCTGGACGGCGCGGACGACGTCGCGGGCGAGCCCCTCGGCCTCGAGCTCGGGCGTCGTCACGGTGTCGAGCACGACGAAGCCGCCCTCGTCGAGGAACGCCACGGCCACCGAAGAGTCGGCCACGGTGAGGTCGAGCGAGTACTCGCCCTCGATCAGGTCGACGCCGCCGACGGTCACGCCGGAGTCGGTCGCGGTCCAGTCGCCCTTCTTGGCGGCCGGGATCACCTGCTGCACCTGCTTGCCGATGCGGGGGCCGGCGACGCGGGCGTTCACGGTGAGCTTCCGCTCGATGCCGTACTGCGCCAGCGACTCTTCCGCCTGGGCCTCGAGCACCACGCGCTTGACGTTGAGCTCGTCGCGCAGGATGTCGGCGAACGGTTCGACCGCGGCCGGGTCCGGCACCACCAGGGTCAGCGTGGCCAGGGGCAGGCGGACGCGCTTGCCGGTGGCCTTGCGGAGCGCCAGTCCCTTCGAGGCGACGTCGCGCACGCGGTCCATCGCGTCGACGAGGGCGTCGTCGGCGGGGAACTCGTCGGGGTCCGGGAAGTCCGTCAGGTGGACGCTGCGTCCGCCGGTCAGGCCCTTCCAGATCTCCTCGGTGACGAGCGGCGCGAGCGGGGCGGCGACCCGGGTCAGGGTCTCGAGCACGGTGTACAGCGTGTCGAACGCCGCACGGGTCTCGACACCGGCGTCCGCGTCGGCCCCGGTCCAGAACTTGTCGCGCGAGCGGCGGACGTACCAGTTCGTGAGCACGTCGGCGAAGTCGCGGACGGCCTGGGCCGCGAGCGGGGTGTCGAGCGCGTCGAGGTGTGTCCGGACGTCGGTGACGAGGACCCGGGTCTTCGCGAGCAGGTACCGGTCGAGCACGTCGGTCGAGTCGGTCCGGCGCTGGGCCCGGTACCCGTCGGGGCCCGAGGCGTTCGCGTACAGGGTGAAGAAGTAGTACGTCGACCACAGCGGCAGCATGAACTCGCGGACGCCCTGGCGGATGCCCTCCTCGGTGACGACGAGGTTGCCGCCGCGGATCACCGACGAGGACATCAGGAACCAGCGCATGGCGTCGGCGCCGTCACGGTCGAAGACCTCGGAGACGTCCGGGTAGTTCCGGAGCGACTTCGACATCTTCTGGCCGTCCGAGCCGAGGACGATGCCGTGGCTGATGACGTTCTGGAACGCCGGCCGGTCGAACAGCGCGGTGGAGAGCACGTGCATGACGTAGAACCAGCCGCGCGTCTGCCCGATGTACTCGACGATGAAGTCGGCCGGGCTGTGCGACTCGAACCACTCGCGGTTCTCGAACGGGTAGTGCACCTGGGCGTACGGCATCGAGCCGGAGTCGAACCACACGTCGAACACGTCGGTGATCCGGCGCATCGTCGAGTTGCCCGTCGGGTCGTCGGGGTTCGGCCGCGTCAGGTCGTCGATGAACGGCCGGTGCAGGTCGACTTCACCGTCGGCGTTCACCGGCAGGCGACCGAAGTCGCGCTCGATGTCGGCGAGCGAGCCGTACACGTCGGTGCGCGGGTACTCGGGGTCGTCGGACTGCCACACCGGGATCGGCGTGCCGAAGTAACGGTTGCGCGAGACCGACCAGTCGATGGCGTTGCCCACCCACTTCCCGAACTGGCCGTCTTTGACGTTGTCCGGCACCCAGTTGATGTCCTGGTTGAGCTGGCCCATGCGGTCGCGGAGCTCGGTGACGCGGACGAACCACGACGAGACGGCCTTGTAGATGAGGGGCTTCCGGCACCGCCAGCAGTGCGGGTAGCTGTGCTCGTAGGACGCCTGGCGGAGCAGTCGCCCGGCGTCGCGGACCGCCTTGGTCAGCGGCTTGTTCGCGTCCGACCAGAGCATGCCGGCGACCTCGCCGAACTGCGACGTGAAGACGCCGCCCTCGTCGAGGGACAGCACGACGGGGATGCCGGCGGCGGCGCAGACCTCCTGGTCGTCGGCACCGTAGGCCGGGGCCTGGTGCACGATGCCGGTGCCCTCACCGGTCTCGACGTACTCGGCGACCAGTACTCGCCAAGCGTTCTCGTACCCTTCCTGGTCGGCTAGGAAGTCGAACAGCCGCTCGTACTCGACGCCGTCGAGCTCGGCGCCCGTCAGGGTGCGCGCGACGGCGGCGAGCGCCTCGTCACCCGAGGCGTAGCCGAGCTCCTTCGCGTGCGCGGCCACGGTGTCGGACGCGAGCAGGTAGGAGACGGAACCGGCGTCGGCACCGTCAGCCGCGCCTCCAGGCCCTGCCGGGACGACCGCGTACGCGATCTCCGGACCGACCGCGAGCGCGGCGTTCGTGGGGAGGGTCCAGGGGGTCGTCGTCCAGGCGAGCGCCCGCACACCGGTCAGGTCGAGCGCGGCAGCGCGGTCGCCGTGCAGCGGGAACGAGACGGTGACGGACTGGTCCTGGCGCATCTTGTAGACGTCGTCGTCCATGCGCAGCTCGTGGTTGGACAGCGGTGTCTGGTCGTTCCAGCAGTACGGCAGGACCCGGAAGCCCTCGTACGCCAGGCCCTTGTCCCAGAGCTGCTTCCACGCCCAGAGCACGCTCTCCATGAAGGTGACGTCGAGGGTCTTGTAGTCGTCCTCGAAGTCGACCCAGCGCGCTTGACGGGTGACGTACTCCTGCCACTCGTCGGTGTACTGCAGCACCGACTTCTTGGCGGCGGCGTTGAAGACGTCGATGCCCATGGCGTCGATCTCGTGCTTCTCGGTGATGCCGAGCTGGCGCATCGCCTCGAGCTCGGCGGGCAGGCCGTGGGTGTCCCAGCCGAAGCGGCGGTGCACCTGCTTGCCGCGCATGGTCTGGTAGCGCGGGAAGACGTCCTTGGCGTAGCCGGTCAGCAGGTGCCCGTAGTGCGGCAGGCCGTTGGCGAAGGGCGGGCCGTCGTAGAAGGTCCACTCCGGGCAGCCCTGTCGCGCGTCGATGGACGCCTGGAACGTGTCGTCGCGCTTCCAGAAGGCGAGGATGCCCCGCTCGACGGCGGGGAAGCTCGGCGAGGGGACGACGCCATCGGCATCGGCGTTCAACGGGTACGGCACCGGGACTCCTTGTGGGTTCGCTCGATCTCCACGAGGACGGAAACAGGTTCCGCGGTACCACCTCGTTTGCCGCCCAACGTGCGCTGTGCGACCACTCTGTGTCGGGGGTGGTGACGGTCCCGAACCCGCCCGGTTCTACTGACGGAGCCGCTGGTGCGCTCCGCGTTCTTCCGGAAGCTCCCCGGTGATGGCCGGATCGACGCTCTTGGAACACGACTTTACCGGACGGGAGCATGCTTGAGTGATGCCCGCAGAAGAACGTCCCGAGTCACTCGTCACCGTCCTGATCGCGTTCGGGGCGAACCTGCTCGTCGCGATCGCGAAGACGATCGCCTCGCTCGTCTCGGGTTCGGCCTCGATGGTGGCCGAGGCGGCGCACTCGTGGGCGGACACCGGCAACGAGGTGTTCCTGCTCGTCGCGGAACGACGGGGCGGCAAGAAGCGGGACACCGCGCACCCGCTCGGGTACGGACGCGAGACGTACATCTGGTCGATGTTCGCCGCGTTCGGCCTGTTCACGGCCGGTGCGATCGTGTCGATCTACCACGGCATCTCGGAGTTCGGGGACACCGGGCCAGCCGAGGACGTCGTGCTCAACTACGTCGTGCTCGGGGTCGCGTTCCTGCTCGAGGGCACGAGCTTCCTGCAGGCGTACCGGCAGGCGCACGGTGCCGCGACGAAGCGCAAGGTCCCGGTGCTGCGGCACGTGCTGCAGTCGTCGAACCCGACGCTCCGTGCGGTGTTCGCCGAGGACGCGGCGGCGCTGATCGGCCTGGTCGTGGCGTTCCTCGGGGTGTTCCTGCACCAGGTCACCGGGCTGGCGGTCTTCGACGCGCTCGGCTCCATCGCGATCGGTGTGCTGCTCGGGGTCGTGGCGATCGTCCTGATCGACCGCAACCGCCGGTTCCTGCTCGGCGAGAGCACGTCCCCGGAGCTCGAGAACGCGGTGCTCGTCGAGCTGCTGGGCCGGTCGCAGGTCGAGCGGGTCACCTACCTGCACCTGGAGTTCGTGGGGCCGTCGCGGGTGTACCTCGTCGCGGCCGTCGACCTGACGGGCAACGAGACCGAGGAGCACGTGGCGGTGCGGTTGCGCGACGTCGAGCAGTCGCTCGAGGACAGCCCGTACATCGAGGAGGCCGTCCTCACCCTGAGCTACCCGGGCGACGAGTCGCTGGTGCCGACCGACGGCGACGTGCCCGAGGTGGTCCGGGACGGGACGGCTTCGGACGTGGCGTCCGGTGGCGCGGGGACCCTGCGCACGGAGTGAGCGACTGGGCGCGCGGGTGGGTGTCGGGCTGGTGTCGCAGGACGCCGGCGTGTCAGCAAGACGCCGCCATGTGCTCGAGACGCCGCTGGATAAGGCGGCGTCTCGCCGTCGAGGCGGCGTCGCGCGAAGACGCCGGCGCGTCAACGGGCGTCGAGGCCCGCGACCACCGGGGTGAGCGCCGCCGCGACGTACTCGACGAGCGCACGGCGGCCGACCCCGTCGGTGACCCACACCCCGAACGCCGCGGCGGCGGCACCGAGCATCGCGCCGGACACCGTCTGCGGCCAGAGTGAGCGCGGCTGCTCCCCCGTGCGGCCCGCGACGAAGGCGGCGACGGCCTCGTGCTGCGCCGTCACCCGGACCGCGACGCCCGCCACCAGCTCGGGCCCGATGCCCATCACCTCGGCCTGCGCGACGGCCCACGGCACCCGCTCGGGGTCGTGGGCACGGGCTGCTGCGAGCAGCGCCTGTTCGACGGCCCGCACGACGCTCGGCTCGGTCGAGGCGGCGAGGTACCCGGGCAGCCCGGCGACGGCGGCGTCGAGTTCGAGCCACATCACGTCGGCCTTCGCCGGGAAGTAGTTGAAGAACGTCGCACGGCTGACCCCGGCGCGGGCGGCGATCTGGTCGACCGTGGTGCGTCCGTACCCCTGCTCGAGGAAGAGCTCGGCGGCGGCGTCCGCGAGCACCTCGGCGCTCGAGCGTCGGGGTCGGCCACCGCGGCGGATCGGTTCGTCCATGGGCCCCAGTAAACCGCTAGACTCGTTCAGCCATGATCTTGGACTCAGTACAGAAAACCCTCACCGCCGTCGCGGGCGCCTCGGCGGTCCTGCTCGTCCTGGCTGCCTGCAGCGGACCGGGCACGAGCACCGGGAGCAGCACCCCGGTCGCGGGCGGCACGCTCACCTACGCCTCCGGCGACGCCGAACCGACCTGCCTCGACCCGCACGTCGGCGGCAACTACCCGCAGGCACTCCTGGCGACGCAGTACATCGAGGAGCTCGTCGGGCTCGAGGACGGCAAGCCCACGCCGGAGCTCGCGACGAAGTGGAGCACGAGCGACGACGGGAAGACCCTGACGTTCACCCTGCGTGACGACGTCTCCTTCACCGACGGCACCCCGTTCGACGCCGCCGCGGTCGTCGCGAACATCGAGCACGTGCAGGACCCGGCCACCGCCTCGAGCACCGGCTACCTGGCGCTGCAGTCCATCACGAAGGCGACCGCCACCGACGAGCACACCGTCACGCTGACGCTGAGCCGACCGGACAGCGCGCTGCTCGAGTCCTTCTCGCAGCCCTGGGTGGGCATGGAGTCCCCGAAGGCGCTCGAACGGAAGCAGGCGACGAACTGCGAGTCCCCCGTCGGCACCGGCCCCTTCGAGGTCACCGGTTGGAAGCACGGCGACCGCGTCACCCTGACGAAGAACGCCGACTACTGGGGCGCGACGAAGCCGCGCCTGTCCGGCATCACGTGGCGGTTCCTGCCGGACTCGACCTCGCGCTACGCCGCGCTGCAGTCCGGCCAGGTCGACGTGATCGACAACGCCCAGCCCGACCAGCTCAAGGCCGCGTCGGCGAAGGGCGCCATCCGCGACCTCGATGCCCCGCGCCCCGGCGCCTCGAACCGGCTCGAGCTGAACTCCGGGCACGGGGTGTTCCGCGACGAGGCGGTGCGCCAGGCCTTCATCGCCGGTGCCGAGATCGACCCCGGCCTGCAGTCGCTGTTCCTCAGCACCGCGAAGCGCTCGTACTCGGTGCTCTCGAGCGCTGAGCCGCTCGCGTACTCGGAGAAGAGCCGGTTCGACTACTCCCCCACCAAGGCCAAGCAGCTCCTCGACGACGCCGGGTGGAAGGTCGGGTCGGACGGCATCCGCGAGAAGGACGGCCAGCAGCTCACCGTGACGTTCCCCGTCTCGACGAACCAGTCGGTGCCGGCCGAGCGCAGCCTGTTCCAGCAGATCCAGGCGTCCGAGAAGGCCGTCGGGTTCAAGGTCGTGCTCGACGAACTCGACCTGTCCAGCTGGTACGCCGCCCTCGCCGCGAACGAGTACGACGTCGTCAGCGCCCCGTACACGAAGGTCGGTCCCGACGTCCTGCGCATCCTGTACGACAGCGCGAGCATCGAACCCGCACCGTCCGGCTACTTCGCGAACCTCGCCCAGCTCGACGACCCCGCCGTCGACCGGCTGCTCGAGCAGGCCGCCCGCACCTCGGACGCCGACGACCGCGCCGACCTGTACGAGCAGGCGCAGAAGGCGATCCTGGCGAGCGACACGGTGCTCCCCCTGTACGACCAGCAGAACCACTTCCTGGTGCGCTCAGCCGTGCACGGCATCCGGACCACCCCGGTCTCGACGCCGTGGTTCGGCACCGCCTGGATCGACCGCTGACACGGATGCGATGGTTCTGGTGGGCCGTCCGGCGGCTCGCCGGGGGCATCGGTGTGCTCTGGGCCGTCGCGACGATCGTCTTCGTCGCGATCCGGCTCATCCCCGGTGACCCGGCGCTCGCGATCCTCGGCGGACCGGGCTCGCAGGCCTCGGCCGAGGCCGTCGCCCAGGTCCGCCACGAGTACGGCCTCGACCAGCCGGTCCTGGTGCAGTACGCGGTGTTCCTCGGACGCCTGGCAACCGGGCAGCTCGGCGACTCGTACGCCTTCCGCACCCCGGTCGCGACGCTCCTCGCCCAGCAGCTGCCCGTCACGCTGACGCTCGCTGTCGCCGGCCTCGTCGTCGCCTGGGTGCTGGCGATCGTCGCCGCGTGGGCCTCGACGCAGCGCGGCCGGATCGCCGCCGGGCTCACCAGTGCCCTGAGCGTCACCGCGAGCGTGATGCCGCACTTCTGGCTCGGCAGCGTGCTCATCGTGGTGTTCGCCACGTCCCTGGGGTGGGTGCCGGCGGTCAGTGACGGCACCGCTCGCGGCTGGGTGCTCCCGGTGCTGACCGTGGCCGTGCCGGTCGCCGGGTACCTGGCCGAGACCGTGCGCGACGGCGTGGTCGACGCACAGCGCTCGGCCTTCGCACTCGCCGCCCGGGGTCGGGGCGAGACCCGCCTCGGCCTGTTCGGACGGCACCTGCTCCGGCACGCCGCCCTGCCCGGGATCGCGCTGTCCGCGTGGGCCTTCGGGTCGCTCGTCTCCGGGGCCGTGGTCGTGGAGTCCGTGTTCGCCCTGCCCGGCATCGGCCGTGCCCTGGTCACCGCGGTCACCCAGCGGGACATGCCGCTCGTCGCCGGCATCGCGATGGTGTCGGCGGCCGCGTACGTCGTCGTGCTCGCGGTGGCCGACCTGGTCGAGCGTGCCGTCGACCCGCGCAGCACCGCACGGAACGCGGCCTTGCGCCCCGGTGCTGCGCGACGCCGTGGGCCCGGCCGTCCGGCGGACGCGCGGTGAGCGGGATCGCCGACCCGGGCCTCCAGACCGGAGCGCCCGGCGACCAGACCGCCGCCGGCACCGAGCGCGTCCGTGGGGGGACGCTCGGCGCCGGCGGCATCGCCGCGGGGGTGGTCGTCCTGGTCGCCGTCGTGGCGGCGGTGTGGCCCGCCCTGCTCGGCGGCGGGGACCCGCTCGCGGTGCACCCCGCAGATGCCCTGGCCGCGCCGAGCGGTGCGCACCCGTTCGGCACCGACGAGTCCGGACGCGACGTCCTGGCGCGGGTGGTCGCGGGGACCCGGGCATCGCTCGTCGTCGGCGTCGCCGCGACCCTGATCGGCGGCGGCGTGGGCGTCCTGCTCGGCGTCGTCGCCGGGCTCGGTGCCGGGGCCGGACGGCTCGGACGCCTGGTCGACGCCGTCATCGGCCGCGTCACCGAGGTCGCCTTCGCCCTGCCGCTGCTGCTCGTCGCCCTGGTCGTCATCGCCGTGACCGGTCCGGGTCCGGTGCCGGCGGTGCTCGCGGTCGGGTTCGCGACCGCTCCCGGCTACGCCCGGATCGTGCGCGGCCTGGTCCGGGCCGCCCGGAGTTCGCAGGTGGTCGAGACGGCGGTGCTGCTCGGCCGCTCCCCCGTCCGCACCGTGGTCCGGCACGTGCTGCCGACGGCGCTGTGGCCCGTCGTCGCCGTCGCCACGCTCGGGGTCGGGCAGGCGGTCGTGTGGGCCTCGGCGCTGAGCTACCTCGGGGTCGGCACACCCCCGCCCGCGCCGGAGTGGGGCGCGATGCTCGCCGACGGTCGCACCTACCTGCAGACCGCGCCGTGGATGAGCACCTTCCCCGGACTCGCGATCGTGGTGCTCGCGACCGCCGTCACCGTGCTCGGCCGGGCGATCCGACGGACCGGGGCCGCGCGGTGAGCGCCGTCCTCGACGTCCGCGGGCTCACCGTCGCCATCGGCGGCACCCCGATCGTGCACGGTGTCGACCTGCGCGTCGACGCCGGCGAGTGCGTCGCCCTGGTCGGGGCGTCCGGCTCCGGCAAGACCGTCACCGCCCGCGCCGTGCTCGGTCTGTCCGCGCCCGGCGCCGCCGTGCACGCCGACGTGTTCACGGTCGACGGCGTCGACGTCGGCGGGTACACGGACCGGCGGTGGCGTCGGCTGCGGGGATCGCGGGTCGGCTACGTCGGCCAGGAGGCCCTGGGCGCGCTGGACCCGCTGCGCCCCGTCGGGCGCGAGGTCGCCGACAGCCTCCGCCTGCACACCGCGATGCGTGCGGCCGAGCGCACGGACGCCGTGCGCGACGCCCTGGCCGCGGTGGGCCTCGACCCGGACATCGGGACCGACGGCCGGCTCGCCGGGACACTGTCGGGCGGGATGCGACAGCGGGCCCTCATCGCCGCGGCGACCGTCGGGTCCCCCGCGCTGCTGGTCGCCGACGAACCGACGACGGCGCTCGACGCCGGGGTCGCCGTCACCGTGATGGAACAGCTGCGGGCCGCGCAGGCCCGGGGTGCCGGACTGCTCGTCATCACGCACGACCTGGGGCTCGTCGCGGGGTGGGCCGACCGGGTCGCCGTCGTGCACGAGGGCCGGATCGTCGAGCAGGGCCCGGTCGCCGAGGTCTTCGCGGCGCCGCACCACCCCGCGACCCGGGCGCTGGTGCGCGCGGCCGGCGCTGCTGCGGCGGCTGCGCCGGAGCCGGAGCCGGAGCCGGAGGCGGAGGCGGAGGCGGAGGCGGAGCACGGTGCCGATCTTGCCGATCGGTGCGAGGTCGATGGCTCCGTGCAGCCGTCGGACGATGCACCGAGCGGCCAACCTCGCACCGACCGCACGACTCCGCACCGTGCGCCGATCGGCAGCCGCGGCACCGAGCGGGCAACCTCGCACTGTGCGAGGGACGTGCTCGCGGCGCAGGGGCTCTCGCGGAAGTACGGCGGGGTGCTCGCAGTGGACGACGTGTCGTTCGGGCTCGAACGCGGCCGAGTGCTCGGGGTGATCGGCGCCTCGGGCTCGGGCAAGACGACGCTGGCGCGGATGCTCCTCGGGCTCGAGACACCCGACGCCGGCACGGTCACGCTCGACGACGAACCGTGGGTCCCGCTGCCCGAGCGCGAGCGACGCCCCCGACGGCACCGGCTCGCGGCCGTCGTGCAGGACCCCGGCGCGACGTTCGACGAACGGTGGAACGTGGAGCGGGTCCTCGCCGACGCGTTCTCACGCGGTGACGAACGGCGGGCGCGCGGTGCGCTCGGCGAACGGGTCGACGCGGCACTGCGGCAGGTCGACCTCGACCCCGTGCTGCGGTCCCGCTCCCCCCGCACCCTGTCCGGCGGGCAACGACAGCGGCTCGCGATCGCCCGTGCGCTGGCGACCGACCCCGAGGTGATCGTGCTCGACGAGCCGGTGACCGCCCTCGACGCCACGGTGCAGGACGCCGTGCTGCGGCTCCTCGAACGGCTCCGCGACGAGACCGGCGTGGCGATGGTGTTCGTGTCGCACGACCTCCGGGCGGTCCGGCGGATGGCCGACGACGTCCTCGTGGTGCACCGCGGCGCGGTCGTCGAGCACGGCCCCGCCGCCGAGGTCTTCGCGCGCCCGGCGCACCCGGTGACCGCGCGGCTGCTGCACGCAGCGGAGCGGCTGGCAGCCGGCCCCGCAGCGGGGACCGCAGCCGACCTCACGGACTGAGCGACAGTCCACGCGCGCTCCTGCCCGTGGACTGTCGCTGCGCGCGTGACGTCACCGACGGCCCTGAACGGCCAGGAGGCCCGGGGCGCGTTCCGAGACGGAACGTGCACCGGGCCTCCTGGCCGGGTTGCCGCGGGGCGGCCCCGTGGTCAGGAACCGGAGGGTTCCTTCTGCGCTGCGTCGGCCGAGATGATCGGGATCTCGCTCGTCGAGAAGTCCTTCGCCCAGTCGGACTGCGCGAGCTCCGACGTCGGGTCGTTGTAGTCCTCGATGACGCCGGCGATCTCGTCCTCGGAGCCGACCGTCGGGCCGGAACCCATCAGCGGGCTCGCGGCGGTCTCCTTGGTGAAGTACACCGCGACCAGGCCGATCACGGCGGCGAGCATCAGGTAGAACGCGGGGATGTCCTCGGCCCAGCCGTACCCGGCGTCCTTCGCGGCGTTGATGAGCGCGGCGGTCGCGAGCGGGGTGGTCCCGCCGAAGAGCGACACGGACACGTTGAACGCGATCGCCAGGGCGCCGTAGCGGATGATCGTCGGGAACAGCGCGGGCAGCGTCGACGGCATGGTCGAGGTGAACGTGACCAGCACGACGCCGAGGATCAACAGGCCGGCGAAGACGCCGACACCGGTGCCGGTCTGGACCAGCTTGAGGGCCGGCCAGGACAGCAGGATGAAGCCGATGCAGCCGGCGGCGAGCACCGGACGGCGCCCGAACCTGTCGGACAGTCGACCGCCGAACGTGATGACGACCATCATGAGCAGCATCACGATGACGATGAGGATCAGGCCGAACGTGGCGTTCTGGCCGAGGTTCTGCTCGAGGTAGGTCGGCATGTACGACAGCAGCATGTAGTCGGTCACGTTGAAGACCAGGACCAGGCCGATGCAGATGATGAGCGAGCGCCAGTTCTCGGCGAAGAGCTTGAGGAACGGGGTCTTCTGGCCCTCGCGCTCGGCGGCCTGCTCCTGCTGCTTCTGGAACGCCGGGGTCTCCTCGAGCTTGAGGCGCAGGTAGAGGCCGATCAGGCCGAGGGGGCCCGCGACGATGAACGGGATGCGCCAGCCCCAGCTGAGCAGGGCGTCCTCGGACAGGCCGAACTGCAGGCCGGTGACGATCGAGGCGCCGAGCACGTAGCCGGCGAGGGTGCCGAACTCGAGCCACGAGCCCATGAAGCCGCGGCGCTTGTCGGGCGAGTACTCGGCGATGAAGGTCGCGGCGCCGCCGTACTCACCACCGGTCGAGAAGCCCTGCACGAAGCGGGCGACGAGCAGCAGGACCGGGGCCCAGAAGCCGATCGTGTCGTACGACGGGATCAGGCCGATCATGAGCGTGCCGGCGGCCATCAGGATCATCGTCAGCGCGAGGACCTTCTGTCGGCCGATCTTGTCGCCGATCGGGCCGAACACGGCACCGCCGATCGGGCGCACGATGAACGCTGCGGCGAAGAAGCCGAACGTGGCGACGATGTTCGCGGCCGGGTCGCCCTGCGGCAGGAACACCTGCGAGATGGTGACCGTCAGGTACGCGAAGATGCCGAAGTCGAACCACTCCATGGCGTTGCCGAGCGCGGCAGCCGCGACGGCACGCTTGAGCAGCGACTCCTCGACGACGGTGACGTCGTCCTTCGTCAGATCGCGACGAGCGCGCTTCGCGGCGCCCTTCGTGCGCAACGGCCGATCGCCGTGCGGGTGGGGTGCGTTGTTCGGTGCCAAGTCGTTCCTCCGGGGTGCGGTGCTTCCTTCGGGCGTCCGGCGGACGGCGACGTTGCAGCTCCTGCGAACCCTGCGCTCGCCGGACAAACCCAGGAAGACTAGCAGGCTCCGGGCGTGTCCGACAGTTCGGTGTGCTAGGCGCTGCTCGGTGATGGCCGCGTCCGACCGGTTCCTCCGCCTGCGTACGCGTGCGCGGCCGCTACGATTGGGGCACCGCGCGTCAGGCGCGGAACACTCAGGCACCTCATCACGGACTCGGTGCCGCACACACGTACGGAAGGCACACCCATGACCAAGCCCATGCCCGAGAAGCCGAGCGTCGACGGACTGGAGCAGGTCTGGGGGCCGGTCTGGGAGCAGGACGGCACCTACCGCTTCGACCGCGACGCCGCCGGTCACCGTGACGCCGTCTGGTCGATCGACACCCCGCCGCCCACCGCCTCCGGCTCGCTGCACATCGGGCACGTGTTCTCGTACACGCACACCGACCTCAAGGCCCGGTTCGAGCGCATGCGCGGCAAGCACGTCTTCTACCCGATGGGCTGGGACGACAACGGTCTGCCCACCGAGCGCCGTGTGCAGAACTACTACGGCGTCCGCTGCGACCCGACGCTGCCGTACGACCCCGAGTTCACGCCGCCGTTCGAGGGCGGGGACGGCAAGTCCTCGAAGGCCGCCGACCAGCTGCCCGTGTCGCGCCGCAACTTCATCGAGCTGTGCGAGCGCCTGACCGTGCAGGACGAGCAGCAGTTCGAGGAGCTCTTCCGCACGCTCGGCCTGTCGGTCGACTGGACCCAGTCGTACCGCACCATCGACGACACCTCGCGGGCCAGCGCCCAGCGCGCGTTCCTGCGCAACCTCGAGCGCGGCGAGGCCTACCAGGCCGACGCCCCGACCCTGTGGGACGTCACGTTCCGCACCGCGGTCGCACAGGCCGAGCTCGAGGACAAGGAGATGCCCGGCGCGTACCACGGCATCGCCTTCCACCGCACCGACGGCGGCGACGACGTCGTCATCCAGACCACCCGCCCCGAGCTCCTGCCGGCCTGCGTCGCCCTGGTCGCGCACCCGGACGACGAGCGGTTCCAGGACCTCTTCGGCACCACGGTCCGCTCCCCCCTGTTCGACGTCGAGGTCCCGGTGCTCGCACACCACCTGGCGCAGAAGGACAAGGGCGCCGGCATCGCGATGGTCTGCACCTTCGGTGACACCACCGACGTCGTGTGGTGGCGCGAGCTGCAGCTGCCGAACCGCGCGATCATCGGCTTCGACGGCCGCGTGCGCTCGGACGAACCCGCCTGGATCGGGTCCACGACGGGCCGGGAGCTCTACGCCGAGATGGCCGGCAAGACCGTGTTCTCGGCCAAGAAGGTCGTCGTCGACGCGCTGACCGAGTCCGGCGAGCTGATCGGTGACGTCAAGACCATCCAGCACCCGGTGAAGTTCTTCGAGAAGGGCGACAAGCCCCTCGAGATCGTGTCGACCCGCCAGTGGTACATCGTCAACGGTGCGCGCGACGAGCAGCTGAAGAGCACGCTCCGCCGGCGCGGCGAGGAGATCGCGTTCCACCCGGACTTCATGCGCGTGCGCTACGACAACTGGGTCGGTGGCCTGTCCGGCGACTGGCTCATCTCGCGCCAGCGCTTCTTCGGCGTGCCGCTGCCCGTCTGGTACCCGCTCGACGCCGACGGCAACCCGGTGTTCGACCAGCCGATCGTGCCGACCGAGGCACAGCTGCCCGTCGACCCGGCCTCCGAGCCCGCCCCCGGCTTCACCGAGGACCAGCGCGGCGTGCCCGGCGGGTTCCAGGGCGAACTCGACGTCATGGACACCTGGGCCACCTCGTCGCTCACCCCGCAGCTCGCGGGCAAGTGGGAGACCGACCCGGCGCTCTACGACCTGGTGTACCCGTACGACGTCCGCCCGCAGGCGCAGGACATCATCCGCACCTGGCTGTTCACGACTGTGCTCCGCAGCCAGCTCGAGGCCGACGTGGTGCCGTGGAAGCACGCCTCCATCTCCGGCTTCATCGTGGACCCCGACCGCAAGAAGATGTCGAAGTCGAAGGGCAACGTCGTCACGCCGCTGTCCATCCTCGAGCAGCACGGTGCCGACGCGGTCCGCTACTGGGCGGCCTCCTCCAAGCTCGGCACGGACGCGGCGTTCGACCCGCAGAACCCGAAGCAGATCAAGGTCGGCCGTCGTCTGGCGATCAAGGTGCTCAACGCGGCGAAGTTCGTCTACGGCTTCCCGCTGCCCGAGGGCGCCACGAGCGTCACCGAGGCGCTCGACGTCGACATGCTCGCCGAGCTCGGTGCGGTCGTCGAGCAGGCCACCGCGGCGTTCGACGGGTTCGACCACGCCCGTGCCCTCGAGATCACCGAGCGCTTCTTCTGGACGTTCTGCGACGACTACCTCGAGCTCGTGAAGGAGCGTGCCTACGGCACCGCGTCCGACGCGACGCACGAGACGCAGGCGAGCGCCGTCCTGGCGCTGCGCGGCGCGATCGACGTGCTGCTCCGCCTGCTGGCACCGTTCCTCCCGTACGCGACGGAAGAGGTGTGGGCCTGGACCCACGACACCAGCGTGCACCGGGCCTCCTGGCCAACCGCGGCCGACCTGCCCACCGACGCGGCCCCCACCGGGCTGCTCGCGGCCGTCGGACAGGCGCTCATCGGGATCCGCGGTGCGAAGACGGCGGCGAAGGCGTCCCAGAAGACGCCCGTGACGCGTGCGGTCGTCGCGGCACCCGCCGAGACGCGGGTGCTCATCGAGCGCGCGGCGGTCGACCTGGCGGCCGTCGGCCGCATCGAGAACCTGTCGTTCGTCGACGGCGACGAGCTCGCCGTCACCGAGATCGAGCTCGCGGAGCAGCAGGCGTAACGTCGGTTGTCCGGGCCGGGTCGCCTTGGTGACCCGGCCCGTCAACCACCGGACTGGAGGCACGGATGCAGTTGGGCACACGCTGGAACGTGAGTGGGGAGCCGCCTGCGCGACTGCCCGAGGCAATGGTCGTCGCCGTGCGCGGGGTCGAGGACGAGCTCGCGGCGGAGTCCGTCGACACGGGGACCTGGGGGTGGACCCTGACGTTCCTGGAGGGCAAGCCGATCGTCGAGCTCGACGACGGCACCTCGATCCACCTCGACGACGCCGGGCACGCCCAGGTGACGAACCCCGACGACGCAGGCGAAGAGGACTAGCGCGCGGCGAGCTGCGCGGCGCGCGGCGCGCTCTGCTCGCTGCGCGGCGCGCTTGGAGTGCAGAAATGGTCGGGTCCCCGGTGGGAACCCGACCATTTGTGCTCACGATGCGGGCGCCCCCGCCGGGGAGCGCCCGCGTGATCGCCGAGGGATCAGGACTCGGCGAGCCAGGTGCGCAGGACCTCGTTCACCTCGGCGGTGTGCGTGGTGAGCAGGCCGTGCGGGGCGCCCTCGATCTCGACGTACTCCGCCGCGGGCAGCGCCTGGGTGAAGCGTCGGCCGGTGGCGTCGATCGGGAGGATGTTGTCCGACGTACCGTGCACGATCAGGGCGGGGACGGTGACCTTCGGGATGTCCTGACGGAAGTCGGTCGGCCAGGTCAGGGGTGCGGCCGCGGACGCGATCGAGCCGGAGCCGGCCGCGATGTTCCAGGCGTTGCGGACCTGCTCCTCGGAGATGCGGGTGCCGAGGTTCTCCGACAGGTTGAAGAAGTCCTGGTAGAAGTTCGTGAAGTACGCGTAACGGTCCTTCGCCACGTCGGCGGCGATGCCCTCGAAGAACGACATCGGGCCAGCGCCGTCGGGGTTGTCGTCGGTGATCGCGAGGAACGGCTCGAGCGAGGCGAGGAACGCGACCTTCGCGATCCGGTCCTCACCGTGGCGGCCGATGTAGCGGGCGATCTCGCCGGTGCCCATCGAGAAGCCGACGAGGATCACGTCGCGCAGGTCGAGGGTCGTCAGGACCGTGTGCAGGTCGTCGGCGAAGGTGTCGTAGTCGTAGCCGGTGGACGGCTGGGAGGACTGGCCGAAGCCGCGGCGGTCGTACGTGATGACGCGGTAGCCGGCCTCGAGGAGCATCGGGACCTGCCCCTCCCACGAGTTGCCGTCGAGGGGGAAGCCGTGGATCAGCACGATCGGCTGCCCCTGGCCCTTGTCCTCGTAGTGGAGTTCGATGTCGACGCTGTTCTCGGTTCCGACGGTGATGGCACCCATGATCGTTCCTTCCCTGAGTATCGCGGAGAACGATCGTTCTCCGCCGATGTGGACTACAGTAGAGAACGCCCGTTCCCGGCGCAAGTCGAGAACGGTGAACACTCAGGGAACGGGGTACACACATGGCCACCAGCACCGTCGAGCCGGACGTCCGAGCACACATCGTCGAGGTCGCGGACCAGCTGTTCTACACGCGCGGGATCCAGTCCGTGGGGATGGACGAGATCCGCACGGGCGCAGGGGTCTCCCTCAAGAAGCTGTACGCGGCGTTCCCCGGCAAGGAGCAGCTCATCGCCGCGGTGCTCGCCGGCCGCCACGACATGTGGGAGCAGGGTGTGCACGGCGCGGTCGAGGCTGCGACCAGCCCGCGAGACAAGCTCCTGGCGGTCTACGACTTCCTCGAGTCGTGGTTCGGCGACGACACGTTCCGCGGCTGCGGGTTCATCAACGCGTTCGGCGAGCTCGGTGCGACCTCGCCCGCCGTCGCCGAGATCGCGCGCGAGCACAAGGACTCGTTCCAGCAGTTCGTGCAGCGACTCACCGCCGAGGTCGTCGCCGACCCCGAGCACGCCGAGGAACTCGCCGCGCAGCTCGCACTGCTCGCCGAGGGCGCGCAGACCACCGCGGCCATCGCCGGCACCACGGCGCCGGCCGCGCACGCGCGCCGTGCCGCGGTGACCCTGATCGACGCCGCGATGCGCTGACACGCGACCAGCGATGCGGACGGGAGGCCCGTGGCGGCGCCGCCACGGGCCTCCCGTCCGTCTGTTGGTCGCGCCGGGCGCGGGGGCGCCTGCCGGGTCGTTCCGGGCGTCCCTGGTCGTTCCGGGCGTACCGGGTACGTTCTTTCGACCAGGGACGCCCGATCCCGCTTCCCAGTCCGGGCGTCATGGGAAGGAACGGACTCCAGCACCCGTGCATAGGGTGGGCAGATGGCAACCCCGTTCGACGTCCCGAGCACCCTCCCCTACGCCCTGCCGCCCTTCGGCGACGTGCGACTCGAGCACTACCGACCGGCGTTCGAGGCCGGCATGGCCGAGCAGCGCGCCGAGGTCGAGGCCATCGCCACCGACCCGCACGCCCCGACGGTCGAGAACACCCTGGTCGCACTCGAGCGATCCGGGCAGCTGCTGACCCGCGTCAGCCACGTGTTCTTCACGCTGTCGTCGGCCGACTCGACCCCGGAGCTGCACGACCTCGAGGCCGAGGTCTCCCCGCTCCTCGCCGCCCACCGCGACGCGATCACGCTCGACTCCCGCCTGTACGCCCGCGTGCAGGAGGTGCTCGACGGTGCCGAAGCCGCCGGGCTGACCGGTGAGGCGCTGCGCCTGGTCGAGCGGACCCACGCCGAGATGACCCTGGCGGGCGCGGGCCTCGACGACGCGGGCAAGGAGCGTCTGACCGCGATCAACCAGGAGCTCTCGACCCTCACGACGACCTTCGAGCGGAACCTGCTCGAGGACACCAACGACTCCGCCGTGCACGTGACGGACGAGGACGAGCTCGAGGGGCTCGACGACGGGGCGAAGTCCGCCGCGGCAGCCGCTGCCGCCGACCGGGGCCTCGACGGCTGGCTCATCACGCTGCCGCTCTACACCGGACACCCGTGGCTGTCGTCACTGGCCAACCGTGACCTGCGCGAGCGGATCATGCGCGCCTCGCTCGCCCGCGGTCGTCGCGGCAACGAGTACGACAACCGCGACGTGCTGCTCCGCATCGTCCGGCTCCGCGCCGAGCGCGCCGAGCTGCTCGGGTTCCCGAACCACGCCGCCGTGGTCACCGCCGACGAGACCGCGAAGACCCCCGAGGCCGTGGACGGGCTGCTGTCCTCGCTCGTCGGCGCCGCGGCACGGAACGCCGACGACGAGCGCGCGGTCCGGTCGCGCACGGTCGGGTTCGACATCGAGTCGTGGGACTGGGCGTACGCCACCGAGATCCTCCGAGGCGAGCAGTTCGCCGCGGACAGCACGGCGCTCCGCCCGTACTTCGAGGCCGACCGGGTCCTGCACGACGGGGTCTTCCACGCCGCCGGCGCCCTGTACGGCCTGACCTTCGCCGAGCGCCCGGACCTGCACGGCTACAACGACGAGGTCCGGGTCTTCGAGGTCACCGGCGACGCCGGCGAGCCCGTCGGGCTGTACCTGCTCGACCTCTACACGCGCGACGGCAAGCGCGGCGGCGCGTGGATGAACCCGGTCGTCGAGCAGTCCGAGCTGCTCGGCACCCTGCCCGTCGTGGTCAACAACCTCAACGTCGCGAAGCCGTCCGCCGGCTCCCCCACCCTGCTCATCCAGGACGAGGTCGAGACGCTCTTCCACGAGTTCGGCCACGCCCTGCACGGCCTCATCGCCCGCACCACCTACCCGCGGTTCTCCGGCACGAACGTCGAGCGGGACTTCGTCGAGTTCCCGAGCCAGGTGAACGAGATGTGGCTGTCGTGGCCGTCCGTGCTGGCGAACTACGCGAAGCACCACGAGACCGGAGCACTCCTGCCGCCCGAGCTCGTCCTGGGGCTCAGCGAGTCCGAGGGGTTCAACGAGGGCTTCGGCACGACCGAGTACCTCGCCGCAGCACTGCTCGACCAGGCGTGGCACCGGCTGTCGGCAGCCGACGCCGCGGCGGTGACGTCCGTCGAGGACTTCGAGCGCTCTGCGTTGGAGTCCGCCGGCATCGCGGTCGAGGCAGTGCCGCCGCGCTACTCGTCGACGTACTTCGCGCACACGTTCTCGGGCGGGTACGACGCCGGCTACTACGGGTACATCTGGTCCGAGGTGCTCGACGCCGACACGGTGGAGTGGTTCCGCGACAACGGCGGGCTGGACCGGGAGGCCGGCAAGCGGTTCGCCGAGCGTCTGCTCGGGGTCGGCGGGGCGAAGGACCCGCTCGAGGCGTACCGGGACTTCCGCGGCCGCGACGCCGAGGTCGGGCCGCTGCTGCGGCGCCGCGGGCTCGAGTAGGCGCGCCCGCGCCCGCGCACCGCACCGCACCGCACCGCACCGCACCACGAAACGGACACAGCACCACGGATTCCCGTGGTGCTGTGTCCGTTCGCTGGTTTCGGAGGGCTACGCCGACTTCTCGACGCGCTTGGCCCGGGGCCGCGGCACGATCGTCGGCGCCGCGTTCTCGAGCACGGACTCGCGGGTGATCACCACGCGGGCCACGTCGTCGTCGGACGGGACGTCGAACATCACCGGGCCGAGGACCTCTTCGAGGATCGCCCGGAGCCCGCGGGCACCCGTCTGGCGCAGCACCGCGAGGTCCGCGATGGCCTCGAGCGCACCCTGGTCGAACTCGAGCTCGACGCCGTCGATCTGGAACATCCGCTGGTACTGCTTCACCAGCGCGTTCTTCGGCTCGGTCAGGATCTGCATGAGAGCCGCCTGGTCGAGCTGCGACACCGTGGTGACGACGGGCAGACGACCGATGAACTCGGGGATCAGACCGAACTTGTGCAGGTCTTCCGGCAGCACCTCGGAGTACAGGTCCTGGTGGTCGGTCGCACTGTGGAGGGGTGCCCCGAAGCCGATCCCGCGCTTGCCGACACGCGAGGACACGATGTCCTCGAGCCCGGCGAACGCACCCGCCACGATGAACAGCACGTTCGTCGTGTCGATCTGGATGAACTCCTGGTGCGGGTGCTTGCGGCCGCCCTGCGGCGGGACCGAGGCGACCGTGCCCTCGAGGATCTTGAGCAGCGCCTGCTGCACGCCTTCACCGGAGACGTCGCGGGTGATCGACGGGTTCTCGGCCTTCCGGGCGATCTTGTCGACCTCGTCGATGTAGATGATGCCGGTCTCGGCACGCTTCACGTCGTAGTCGGCGGCCTGGATGAGCTTGAGGAGGATGTTCTCGACGTCCTCGCCGACGTAGCCGGCCTCGGTCAGGGCGGTGGCGTCCGCGACGGCGAAGGGCACGTTGAGGCGCTTCGCCAGGGTCTGCGCCAGGTACGTCTTGCCGCAGCCGGTCGGGCCGATGAGCAGGATGTTCGACTTGGCGATCTCGATGTCGTCGCGGTCTTCGGCGGCGGTGATCTGGCCCTGCGCCCGGATGCGCTTGTAGTGGTTGTAGACAGCCACGGCGAGGGCGCGCTTCGCCGGGTCCTGCCCGATGACGTACTCCTGCAGGAAGTCGAAGATCTCCCGCGGCTTGGGCAGTTCGAAGTCCCCGCTCGAGGTGTCCTCGCCGGCTTCGGCCAGACGTTCCTCGATGATCTCGTTGCAGAGCTCGACGCACTCGTCGCAGATGTAGACGCCCGGTCCGGCGATGAGCTGCTGGACCTGCTTCTGGCTCTTGCCGCAGAACGAGCACTTGAGGAGATCGCCGCTCTCTCCGATGCGTGCCATTCCCGTGCCTCCCTGATTGGACATGCCGGCCGCGCTGTCGCACCACCGCTGGTGCACCGCTGCTGGTGGGCACCTCGTCGTGGACACGAGCCTAACCGCAACCGGTGACACCGACCGCGATGCCCCTCCGGAATCCGCCCGCGCGTTCGCCCAGGGCGTGCGAGCCTGCTACGGTGATCCGGACTTCTCTACATCTTGTAGAACAGCAGGTGCAGAACCACCCCGGAAGGAACCCCATGCAGAAGCGTCTCGCCGCCGGCGGCGCCGTCACCCTCGGTGTCGCAGCCGTCATCGTCCTCGGCAGCGCCACGGCGGCCAGCGCGCACGTGTCCGCCACGGCCACGTCGACCGCAGCGAACTCGTACACCACGGCGACCTTCTCGGTCCCGCACGGCTGCGACGGCTCCCCCACGACGAAGATCCAGTTCCAGGTGCCGGAGTCCGTCATCGAGGTCACGCCCACCGTGAACCCGAACTGGACGATCACGAAGGCGACCGAGCCCTACACCGACCCGTCGGCCTCGGCCTCCGCCGAGGACCACGCCGAGACGGCCGCCGAGCGCGTCACCAGCGTCACGTACACCGCGAAGACCCCCCTGCCCGCCGACGAGCGCGACACCTTCGCCCTCTCGTTCTCGCTGCCGGACGGCAAGGCCGGTGACCTGGTCGAGTTCCCCGCGATCCAGACCTGCGAGAAGGGCAGCGTCGAGTGGAACCAGGAGCAGAAGGCCGGCGAAGCCGAGCCCGAGCACCCGGCACCCTCGATCACGCTGACCGCCGCCGAGGCGACGGACGACGACGGCGACCCGATCGCCGCCACCCCGACGGCCGAGGCCGCCGGCTCGACCGCCTCGAACGACCCCGACCTGGTCGGCCGCTTCCTCGGCCTCGGCGGCCTGGTGCTCGGCGCCGTCGCCCTGGTCGTCGCCGTCGCCGGCACGCGTCGTCGGAGCTCCGCCAAGTGACGCAGCGCGGCTCGCGTCGGTCCCGGCCTCGGTCCTCTGCCTGGAGGCTCGTGGCCGGGACCGCCGCGGCCGTCGCGATCGCCAGTGGTGCGGTCCTCGGGCTCGCCGGTCCGGCCAGCGCGCACAACTACCTGATCTCGTCTGACCCGGAGGTCGGCGGCACCCTGACCGAGCTGCCGGAGAACTTCGACATCACGACGAACGACAAGCTGCTCGACATCGGCGACTCTGGCTCCGGGTTCGCGTTCCGCATCGTCGGCCCCGACGGCAAGTACTACGAGGACGGCTGCGTCGACGTCGAGGGGCCGTCGATGACCACGGCCGCCGCACTCGGCGACTCGGGCAAGTACACCGTCGAGTGGCAGATCGTCTCCGCTGACGGGCACACCGTGTCCGACGAGTACCCCTTCACGTGGAAGGCACCGTCGGGCTTCACCCCGGCCTCGGGTGCGGCGAAGCCCCCGACCTGCGCCACCGCCGGTGACGACGACGCCGGCTCGGACACCACCACCGGCACCGCCTCGGGATCGAGCGACTCGGCGGCGTCCGACGCGATCTGGATCGGCGCCGGTGGCGTCGTGCTGGTCGGCGTGGTCGTCGCGGTGCTGCTGCTCCTGCGCCGCAAGCCGGCCCCGGAGTCCGACGACACCGAGGACTGACCACCGCGCAACGACGAAGGCCCCGCACCGTTCGGTGCGGGGCCTTCGTCGTTCCTGCTGGTGCTACTTGACGAGCGCCGGCAGGTTCTTGCGGCTGGTGAGGACCTGGTCGATCAGGCCGTACTCCACGGCTTCCTGCGCGGACATGATCTTGTCGCGCTCGATGTCGTGGTTGATCTCCTCCGGCGTCTTGTTGGAGTGCTTCGACAGCGTCTCCTCGAGCCAGGTGCGCATGCGGAGGATCTCCGCCGCCTGGATCTCGATGTCGGACGCCTGACCGCCACCCTGCTGGGTCGCGGGCTGGTGGATCAGCACACGGGCGTTCGGCAGTGCGAGACGCTTGCCGGGGGTGCCACCGGCGAGGAGCACCGACGCGGCCGAGGCAGCCTGACCGAGGCAGACCGTCTGGATCTGCGGACGGATGTACTGCATCGTGTCGTAGATCGCCGTCATCGCGGTGAACGAGCCACCGGGCGAGTTGATGTACATCACGATGTCGCGGTCGGGGTCCATCGACTCGAGCACGAGCAGCTGGGCCATGACGTCGTCAGCCGACGCGTCGTCGACCTGCACGCCGAGGAACACGATGCGGTCCTCGAACAGCTTGGCGTACGGGTCCTGGCGCTTGTAGCCGTAGGCCGTGCGCTCTTCGAAGCTCGGCAGGATGTACCGATTGGACGGAGCCGGGACGTTCTGCGCGCCACCGAGCATGGGGAGATGCATTCTCGTTTCCTTTTCTTCGGTGGTGATCAGGACTGGGCGTCGGGCTCGGCTGCGCTGGTGGGCGTCTCGCCGTCGCCGACGGTGCCACCGCCGCCGATGACCTCGGCGCTCGAGGCGCGGAGGTGGTCGACGAAGCCGTACTCGAGCGCTTCCTGCGCCGTGAACCAGTTGTCGCGGTCGTTGTCCTTGAGGACCTGCTCGACCGACTTGCCGGTCTGCTCGGCCGTGAGCTCCGCCATGCGCTGCTTCATGTCGAGGATGACCTTGGCCTGCGTCTGGATGTCGGCAGCGGTGCCGCCGAAGCCACCGGACGGCTGGTGGAGCAGCACGCGCGCGTTCGGCGTGATGTAGCGCTTGCCGGGCGTGCCGGAGGACAGCAGGAACTGTCCCATCGACGCGGCGAGGCCGATGCCCACGGTGACGATGTCGTTCGGGACGAACTGCATCGTGTCGTAGATCGCCATGCCGGCGGTGATCGAACCACCGGGCGAGTTGATGTAGAGGTAGATGTCCTTCTCAGGGTCCTCGGCGGCGAGCAGCAGCAGCTTGGCTGCGATCTCGTTCGAGTTGTCGTCGCGGACCTCGGAGCCGAGCCACACGATCCGGTCTCTCAGAAGGCGGTCAAAAACACTGGGGTTCAGTGTTGCTTCGGCCATGGAAAAGCTCCCGTTCAGTTGTCGCTTGTTGTCGAACTTATCGGGTGCAACGCACCAGTTCTCGTCTGTTCGCCGACAGCAATGCGGTGGTGCGGAAATACGGACGGGAGGCGCGGTGCCAGCTGGCACCGCGCCTCCCGTCTGTCGTACTGGTGGCGTCGAGATCGTTACTCGGCGTCCCCTGCCGGCTCCTGCGCGACGCCCGCCGTGAAGGCGGAGAGGTCGACGGCGTCGCCGTTGGTGTCCTTGACGGTCACCTTGGACAGGACGGTCGCAACCGCCTTCGAGCGGGCGACCTCGCCGACCATGCCGGGGATCTGGCCGTTCTGGTCGATGACCTTGATGAACTCGGCCGGCTCCATGCCGTACTGCGCGGCGGCCTGGATGAGGTACTGGGTCAGTTCCTCCTGCGAGACCTGGATCTCTTCCTTCTCGGCGATCGCGTCGAGGAGGATCTGCGAGCGGAAGGCGGTCTCGCTGGACTCGGAGACCTCCTTGCGGTGCTCCTCGTCCTCGAGGCGGTTCTCCTGCTCGAGGTGACGGTGCACCTCGTCGGCGATGAGCTGCTCCGAGATCGGGATGTTGACGTCCTCGGTGAGCTTCTCGACGAGCTTGTCGCGAGCCGCGGCGCCCTGACCGAAGGTCTTGGACTTCGCGATCTGCTCCTTGAGGTCGGCCTTGAGCTCGTCGATGGTGTCGAACTGGCTGGCGATCTGGGCGAACTCGTCGTCGGCCTCGGGGAGCTCGCGCTCCTTGACGGCGGTGACGGTGACGGCGATCTGGGCGGTCTCGCCCTCGCGGTCGCCACCGACGAGCTTCGACTCGAAGGTCGTCGACTCACCGGCGGTCAGGGACTCGAGCGCCTCGTCGATGCCCTCGAGCAGGTCGCCGGAGCCGATCTCGTAGGAGACGCCGGTGGCCGAGTCGACCTCGTCGTCGCCGATGCTGGCGGTGAGGTCGATCTGCGCGAAGTCGCCGGTCTTCGCCGGACGGTCGACCGTCACGAGCGTGCCGAAGCGGGTGCGGAGGTTCTGCAGCTCCTCTTCGATCTCGTCGTCCGACACCTCGACGGCGTCGACGGTGAGCTCGTACGAGGAGTAGTCCGGCAGGTCGAACTCGGGGCGGACGTCGACCTCGAAGGTGAGGACGAGGTCGCCGGTGAAGTCCGCGACGTTCGGCAGCTCGGCGACGTCGGCCTCGGCACGGCCGAGGATGCGCAGCTCCTGCTCTTCGACCGCCTGGCGGTAGAAGTTGTCGATGGCGTCACCGACGGCGTGGTTCAGGACCTCGCCGCGGCCGACGCGCTGGTCGACGATCGCCGGCGGGACCTTGCCCTTGCGGAAGCCGGGGATGTTGATCTGCTCGGCGATGTGCTTGTAGGCGTGGTCGATGCTCGGCTTGAGATCGTCCGGCGTCACGTTCACGGTGAGCTTGACGCGGGTGTCGCTCACCTTGTCGACGGTGCTGGTGGCCAAGGGATGTTCTCCTGTTGGTTGACGTTCGTGTGGTCGGTGGTGCTCGGAGGACCTGGTCGGGGCGACAGGATTTGAACCTGCGACCTCCCGCTCCCAAAGCGGGCGCTCTACCAAGCTGAGCTACGCCCCGTTGCTTCGTGCCAGGGATCAGCCGCGCACGCCGAGGGGCGCATGCGACCCCGGTGAGTCTAGCGGTCCGACGGCGCGCTGTTCCCGGGGGTTGCTCAGTCGTCCTCCGCGGCGCGTCGCAGACCCCGCCGCCACCGGATCCCGACGGCCACCTGGACCCCGAGGGCGGCCACCGCGAGCAGCAGTCCGACGACGATCCGCCAGACGTGCAGGAGTGCGTGCGCGGGCTGCGACTGCGGGTCGCCGAACAGGTCGGGACGGAGGGACAGCACCGCGGCGGCGAGGACCACCAGCACGTACGAGACCACCCGCGACCAGCGGATGGTGCGCTCGGCACCGGCGTCCGGCTTCGGGATGACGCGCGTCGGCATGTCGGTGCTCGTTCGTCCGCTACGATGGTCGGGCTGCGCCGGGTGCGCAGGCGCGGGGATGTAGCTCAATGGTAGAGCCCCAGTCTTCCAAACTGGCTACGCGGGTTCGATTCCCGTCATCCCCTCCACAGAACCCCTCGGCGCACGCGCGTCAGGGGTCGGCGAACTCCAGGGTGATCTCCGGGGAGTCGCCGAGTTCCACCCGGGCACGCTTCCGCTCCGCCGCCCGCAACGGCACGAGGTACCCGCCGTCCTTCGGGAACAGCGACGTCGTCCACGTCACCGAGCCGATCGTCACGCGGGCCGGGATCACACCCCACCCGTAGGTGAGCACCGGCGCGAGGTCGGCGATGACCTCGGCGGCGTCCGGTGGCACGACGGCGAAGAAGAACGGTGACGGGCCGCGCCACTCGATCACCTCGCCGCGGAACTCGAGCTCCATGCGGCGATCGTACGGCCGCGGCGTCGAGCGCGCCGGGTCGGTATTTATTCTCGGTGGATGACGGTTCCGGTTCACGATCGCCGGGTTCTGCGAACCGGAACCGTCATTCGCGAGGAGGAACTGGTGCCTCCCCCGGGCAGCGGGAGCCGGACGACGGACGCGCCCCGTGCCTCCAGGCCGGAGCCGGGGAGCACGGGGCGCGAGTCGCCGTCAGGACGGACGCGTCAGCGGTATGACGCGGCCTGTCCGTACAGCACCTTCGTGAAGGAGGAGACGGAGGAGGACTCGTCGCCTCCCGGCAGGTTGTACGTCATGAAGACGCCGTAGCCGTCGGCCTTCGTGCGCTGCGCGAGCGACACTGCCGTGGCCTGCGGGGTGTTCTGGATGTCGACGGCGGCGGCGGAGATCTTCGACTTCGGCAGGCCCGGGATCGTCGGCGCCGTGTAGGTGCCGTAGTAGGGATTCCAGGCGTAGTCGAGCTTCCCGCCGATCGACGGGCTCGCGGTCTTCAGGGCTTCGGACGACGGGCCGATGTCGTAGAACGAGATGATCTTGCCCGGCATGTCCGCACGCAGGGCGCTGATGAGCCAGCCGATGGACTGCTGGTTCGGCTGCGGGGTGCCGTTCACGCCGTAGTCGGAGTACTCGTCGTCCAGGTCGACGCCGTCGAGTCCGTACTTCTTGACCGTCGCGGAGACCTGCGCCGCGAAGTCCCGTGCCGCGGCCTTCGTCGGGAAGTTCGCCAGGCCGGCGCCCTGGTGGTTGCCGAGCACCGAGAGCGTCACCTTGATGCCCTTGGCCTGCAGCGGGCGGATCTGCGTGGCCGCCTGGTCGAGGGTCCGCTGCACGTTCTCGTTGTTGTACAGGACCGCCTTGCCGTCCTCGTAGTTGATGTTCGCGGCGAAGATGATCGCCACGTCGAACGCGTTCGCGCCGTTCTCCAGCGTGTACCGCCCGACGTTGGCGAGCTCGTCGTTGTTCACCTCGACGTAGGCGATGCTCGTCGGCCCCGACTTGGAGGGCGCAGCCTGGTGCCCGTGGCCATGACCGTGGCCGTGCCCGCCGCCGTGGGACGAACCGTGTCCGTGCCCGTGGCTGGACCCGGACGAGGAGGGCGCCGCGGACGCTGCGGCGGGCACCAGTGGTGCCGCGAGCATGGCGACCAGTGCGGTCGCGATGCTGAACTTCGTGGACTGCTTCATGTGGTTCCTCCTTGGGTGGGACGGGCGGTCGGTCGGTCAGTCGGTCAGTTGGTCGGTCAGTTGCGCGGGAACCGGAAGGTGCGGACCTCGTAGGCGTCGACGGCGAACGAGGACGCATCGGCGTCGGACGACGCGTCCCCGAGCGGTTCCTCGAGCAGGGTCACCTCGACGCCAGCGCCGAAGGTCGCCTCGTCGGCCGGAGCCGCGATGCCCCCGGTCCCCCGCTGCCCGGACGGCTCGTAGACGCGCACGACCAGGTCACCCGACCGGTCGTCGGCGAGCTTGACGCTCGACAGCACGACGTCGCCGGAGACCTGCACCAGCGGCTCGAAGCCGTGCGCGCCCGTGATGGTCCGCGCGCCCGCGTTCATCCGCACGCCGGCCGACGTGGCGCCGAGCTGGTCGGTGCCGATGACGATGCCGTACCGGTGCGTCTGCACGCCCTGGTCGGTCTCGGGGTCCGGGAACCGCGGTGCGCGCAGCAGCGACAGTCGCACCGTGGTGGTGACGTGCCCGTCGACGGCGTCGCGCGTGGTGTCGAAGCCGTGGATCGAGTCGTTCACGAGCGCGACACCGAAGCCCGGCTCGGCCACCAGCACGTAGCGGTGCATCGAGGTCTCGAACTTCGCGGCCTCCCACGAGGTGTTGGTGTGGGTCACCCGCTTCTGCGCGCCGAACTGTGTCTCGGCGACGGTGTGCTCGGCGCGGACGTCGAGCGGGAACGCCACCTTGAGGAACTTCTCGGTCTCGTGCCAGTCGGTCACCTGGTCGAACTCCAGGGTGCGGGACCCCGGCGCCAGGACGATCTCCTGCGTCACCGTCGAGTCACCGAACGCCCGGGACACGACGACCCGTGCGACCCCGGACTCGTCGACCGACGCGGTCAGCCCGGTGGTCGACACGAGGTCCTCGACGCGGTTGCGGTAGTACCGGTCGACGTCCCACGCGTCCCACATGTTCGGGAAGTCCTGGTGCAGCTGCAGCAGGTTCGCCGCCTGGCCGGCCGCGATCGCCTCGCGCCCGCTCGCCAGGTCGACGGCGCTCGTCACGAGCCCTTGCGCGTCGACCACGACCCGTACCAGGTCGTTCGCCAGCACGAACCCGCCGTCCTGCTCGGTCAGGGACACGGCGGTCGCCGCCACCACGTCGGTCGCCACGACCGCGCCCTGCGCGGGTGCACCGGCCTGGAGGAACGGGGCCGGGTTCACGACGACGGCCGCGTCCCCGGTACCGGCGAGCGCCGAGAGCGCCCGGTCGATGATCGCCGTCAGCGCCGCGGCCGTCTCGGCGTAGCGTTCGACCGCTTCGCGGTGCACCCACGCGATCGAGGTGCCCGGCAGGATGTCGTGGAACTGCTGGAGCAGGGCCTGCTGCCACAGGGCGTCGAGCTCGTCGTACGGGTAGGCGAAGTCGGTGCGGGCGGCGGCGGTCGCGGCCCAGAGCTCGGCCTCGATGAGCAGCTGCTCGCACCGGCGGTTGCCCTGCTTCGTGCCGTGCTGCGACGTGAGCGTGGCCCGGTGCAGCTCGAGGTACAGCTCCCCCACCCACACGGGCGGATCGGCCAGCTCGGACTTCGCCCGGTCGAAGAACGTGTCCGGATGCTCCCAGCGGACCTTCGCGCTGCCCTCGAGGTCGGCCAACCGTGCGGCGGTGCCGGTCATCTCGCGGGTGGTGCCACCGCCGCCGTCGCCCCAACCGACCGGGGCGATCGAGCCGCTGGCGAGCCGGTTCTCGCGGAACTGGCGGGAGGCCTTCGCGACCTCGCTGCCGGACAACCGCGAGTTGTAGGTGTCCATCGACGGGAAGTGCGAGAACACCCGCGACCCGTCGATGCCCTCCCACAGGAACGTGTGGTGCGGGAACTTGTTCACCTGGTTCCACGAGATCTTCTGCGTGAAGAACCACTCGAAGCCCGCGCGGCGCATCAGCTGCGGCAGCGCCGGCGAGTACCCGAAGCTGTCCGGCAGCCAGACGCCCTTGGGCCGGATGCCGAACTCGCGCTCGAAGAACCGCTGGCCCTGCGAGAACTGCCGGACGATGCTCTCGCCGGTGGGCATCACGGTGTCGGACTCGACCCACATGCCGCCGATCGGCAGGAACCGGCCGGCCTGGACCGCGGCCTTGACCCGGGCGTAGACCTCGGGGCGGTGCTCCTTGATCCACGCGTACTGCTGCGCGCTCGACATGCCGTACAGGAAGTCGTCGGTCTGGTCGATGAGCTCGGTCATGGTCGACGTGGTGCGGGCGACCTTGCGGATGGTCTCGCGCACGGGCCAGAGCCAGGCGGAGTCGATGTGGGCGTGCCCGACGGCCGAGATCGTGTGCGCCGAGGCCTCGGCGGGAGCGGCCAGCACCTCGGCGAGCGCCGCACGGGCGTCCCCGGCGGTCTCCGGGATGTGCTGCAGGTCGAGCGCGTCGAGGGCGTCGTCGAGGGCCTGCAGGATCCGCATGCGTCGGGGTCCGGCGGGCAGCTCGGCCTGCAGTTCGAGCAGGACGTCGATGTCGAGGGCGAGTTCGTGCACCTCGGACTCGAAGACGGCGAGCTCCATCCGGCGGGTGGCGTAGAGGCGCTTCGAGGACGAAGTCTGCACGTCACCCTCCTGCGTCGGCAGGAAGGGGTGGTAGTCGAGCAGGACGGGGTTCGACGCGGCCTCGACGAACAGTTCGACGGTCTCGCCGCCCTCGGCCCGCTCGGTGACCAGGACCCACTGGTTGCGCGGGTTGATCGACTTCACGGGGGTGCCGTCGGCCAGGTAGACGAGTCCCTCGCACTGGAACCCGGGCATGTTCTTGTCGAAGCCGAGGTCGATCACGGCCTCCACCCGGCGTCCGGCCCACGCGGTCGGCACGGTCCCGGTCAACCGGAACCACGTCGTGCCCCACGCTGCGCCCCACGGGGTGCCGACCTCGTAGGGCTCGAACGTGAGCGCGAGCCCCTCGGTCGGCGGGACCGGCTCCCCCGGCAGCTCGTGCCAGGCGGCCTCGAGGGCCGTCGTGGTCGCGTGCACCGCGGGGGTGATCCGCTCGTCGAGCACCCGTCGGGCGCGTCCGGTGGTGAGGGGGATGTCGTCGTGCATGGGGCCTTCCGGGGTCAGGGCGTGGTCGCCGGGTGGGCGACGCGGACGGTGGTGGTGTCGAGGTCGGAGGGCACGTCGACGCAGCGGTCGATGCCGCGGGCGGCCAGCAGCGCGGTGTCCGACAGTCGGGAGCGCAGGACGATCTGCGGGCCGCGGCCGTCCGGTGCGGCCTCGGCCAGGGCGAGCCAGGCGGCGGCGAACCGACCGCCGGGGGCGCAGTCGGCGCGGGTGCCGTGCCGGTCGGTGCCGTCGGACAGCACGTCGTCCAGGACCAGCGCGGTGGCCGACGGTGCGGCACGGGCGTCGCGGGTGTGCTCGGCGCGGGCGAGGGCGGCGAACGCCTCGCCGGCGGGCTTCAGCCGTCCGTCGTTCGTGAACAGCCCGAGGTCGTACTCGAGCTCCGGGAAGTCCGCGAGCGTCCGGGCGACGTCGTGGGAGCACCACCACGTCACCCCGAGCACCTGCTGCGCGTCGAGGACGTGCCGGATGGTCTGCTCGGTGAACGCGGCGGCGTCGGCGGGGTCGACGACGTTGGTGGGGGCGCCGACCTCCTGCAGCCAGTTCGGGCGGGCGGCGTCGCGGTTCCAGGCCGCGGCGAGCTGGAGCAGGTACTCCCCGTGCCGCACCGACCCGGCCCCGAGGGCGCCGTGCAGGGCCGCCGAGCCGTTGAACACCCACGAGTGCGTGACCGTGGCGTCACCGTGGTCCGCCGCGTGCTCGGGGCCGAAGGGCTGGGCGTCGTCGTACCAGGCCGCGTCGTACTGCGCGACGGTGACCAGTGGCCCGGGACGCGACCCGGTGGCGGGCGGGACCGTGGAGGCGGGGTCGAGCCGCGCCTCCAGGCCGACCGACACGGACGACGCGGGCGACGCCGACGACCCGTCCGACAGCCCCGCTCGCGCCGCCGCGACCATCGCCGCCGCCCACGCGTGCCCCTGCTCCGCCGTGATCGCGTGCGGTGCGGGGTGCGGCGCGTGTGCGAACTGGTTGACCTCGTTGCCGATGGTGATGCCGAGCAGGTTGGGCTTGCCGGCAACCGCTCCGGCGAGCGCCCGGACGTACGCGGCGGTCGACGCGACCACGTCCGGGTCGGTGAACATGTTGCGGCGGTGCCAGCTGTCCAGCCAGGACGGCACGAAGTCGAAGCTCGACAGGTGCCCCTGCAGCGCGTCCACGTTGACGTCGAGTCCGAACGACCCGGCGAGGTCGACGACCGTGGCGACGTCGTCGAGGGCCTGCTGCCGGATGAGCGTCCGGTTCGGCTGGACGACCGGCCAGAGCGGGAAGATCCGCACGTGGTCGGCGCCGATCGAGGCGATGGCCTCGAGGTCCCTGGCGGTGTCCGACCGCGAGAAGTCGAGCCACGAGTGGAACCAGCCGACCGAGGGCGTGTAGTTGACCCCGAAGCGCATCAGCCCTTCACACCGCCCTCTTCGACGCCCTTGAAGAAGAAGCGCTGCAGGACGGCGAAGATCACGGCGATCGGGATGAAGGCGATCATGGTGCCGGCCGCGATCATCCGCTGGTCGGTGGCGAACGTGCCCTGCAGGTACTGCAACCCGACGGTCAGGGTGAGGTTCTCCGGCGACTGCAGCACGATGAGCGGCCAGAGGAAGTCGTCCCACGCGCCGATGAACGAGAAGATCGCGATGACCGCGATGGTCCCCTGCACGGCGGGCAGCGAGATGTAGCGGAGACGTTGCATCGCGTTCGCACCGTCCATCACCGCGGCCTGGTCGATCTCCTCGGGGATCTGCCGGAACGCGTTGAACATCAGCAGGACGTTGAGCGCCGCGATCATGCCGGGCAGGGCGACGCCGACCAGGTTGTCGGCGAGGCCGAGGTCCTTCACGGTGACGAACTGCGAGATGATCGTCGCCTCGCCGGGCAGCACGAGGGTGCCGAGGAACAGGCCGAGCACGAGCTTCCGGTGCCGCCACTGCAGCCGGGCGAGGGCGAAGCCGGCCAGGGTCGCGAACACGATGTTGCCGAGCACGTCGATCGCGGCGACGAGCAGGGAGTTGCCGATGTACCGCCACACCGGGATCGCGGCGGCGACCTTCAGGTAGTTATCGATGGTCGGCTCGGACGGGATGAACGACGGGTTCGCCGTGTAGATGTCCTCACCGGCGCCCTTGAGCGACGTGGACAGCTGCCACAGGAACGGGCCGATCGTGATGAAGAGCACCACGATGAGCAGGACGTAGCGGACGACCTTCTCGCGGGTGGACATGACGCCCCAGACCGCGCGGCGCCGCTTGCGTCCGTCGCGTCCGTTCTGCCTGGAGGCCCGTCCAGCGCCCGTCGCGCCGGTCACGTCCGGCGTCGGGCTGGCTGCGCCCTGCGCGCCGCCGATGACGGGTTCGGTCGTGCTGGTCGTGTTCGTCACTTGTCCGCCTTGCTGTTCATCCGGGCGAGGGCGAGCATCGGCACGAGCGTCACGACGAAGAGCAGGAGGCTCAGGGCTGACGCGTAGCCGAGGTTGCCGGTGAAGCCGCGGGCGTACTGCTGGATGAGCATGACGAGCGAGTTGTCCTGCCCGCCGGGTCCGCCGGTGCCGTTCGTGAGGATGTAGAGCTCGCTGAACACCCGGAGCGCGGACACGCACACCAGGATCCCGACGAGCGTCATGGTGCCGCGGACCCCGGGCATCGTGACCGACCAGAAGCGTCGGACGGCGCCGGCACCGTCGAGGGCGGCGGCCTCGTGCAGGTCCTTGCCGACGTTCCCGAGGGCGGCCAGGAAGATGATCATGTAGTAGCCGAGCCCCTTCCACACCGTCAGGCTGATGGCGCTGAGGAGCAGCAGCCACCGGTCGGTCAGGAACGGGACGCTGCCCTGTACGACGCCGAGGGCCTGCGCCATCTCGTTGATGACACCGCGGTCGTCGAGGATCCACGTCCAGATGAGCCCGACGACCACCGCGGACGCGATGACCGGCGTGTAGAACGCGGTGCGGAAGAACGCGATCCCGGGCAGCTTCTGCTGCACGAGCACCGCGATGAGGAGCGGGAGGACCGTCAGCAGCGGCAGGCACACCGCCATGTAGATGACGCTGTTGAGCAGCGCCTCCCACACCTGCGGGTCGGCGAGCAGTGTCTCGAAGTTCTGCACCCCGACCCACTGGCTGACGCCGCCGAGCGGGCTGGCGTTCGTGAACGACAACCGGACCGTGTTGATCGAGGGCCACAGGCTGAACGCGACGAGCCAGATCAGTGCCGGCAGGACGAGCAACCAGGGCGTGTACCAGCGGTTCGCACGCATCAGCCGTTGGCCAGCAGGCTGTTCATCTTGGTCTGGGCGGTCTCGAGCGCCTGCTTCGGCGCCACCTGGCCCTTCATCGCGAGGGCGATCTGCTGGTCGAGGAAGTCCGTCATCGCGGAGTTCGCCTCGACCGGGTTGATGACCTTCGCCGTCTTCAGGGCCTCGTTCGCCAGGACCCGGGCCTCGCCGTTCACGGTGCCGTCGTCCTTCGAGAAGTACGGGTCGGACTGCGACGACGTGGTGGACGGGAAGATGTTGACCTTGTGGGCGAACGCCTCCTGGTTCTTCGCGTTCGTCATGAACTTCGCGAAGGCCTCGGCGGTGGCGAGGTGCTTCGACTTGCTCGAGACCGACAGGCCCTGCACGTAGAGCGGCGGGGTGTCGAGTGCGGGGCTGACGGTGACCTTGCCCTTGAGCGACGGGTTGTTCTTCTCGAAGTCGGCGAGCGAGGTGGCACCACCGGTGGTCCAGGCGACCTTGGCCTGCGTGAACAGGGTGGAGTTGCCGAGGTAGTCGCTGTTCAGCACGTTGGAGGGCATGTAGCCGTCCTGGTACGCGTCCTTGTAGCGGTCGATCAGGTCGGCGGCCTTCGACGAGTCGGCGAAGGTGAACTTCGTGCCGTCGGCGTTGAGCACCTTGACGCCGGCGAGCGTGAAGTCGCCGAGGCCGGGCTTCCGGCTCATCAGGTAGTCGGTCGGGCAGTTGTCGTGCATGGTCTTCGCCTGTGTGAACAGCTCGTCGGTGGTCTTCGGCGGGTTCTTCGCGTCGAGGCCGCACTTGGCGAACATCGTCGAGTTCCAGTAGTTCACGTCGGTGTTGAGGTACCAGGGGTACCCGAACGTGCCGTCGACGCCCTTGTACTCGTAGGAGTCCAACGCGCCGGCGACGTACGTGCTGGCGAGCTTCGAGTCGTCCTTCGCGACGTCCTGCAGGAACCCGCGCTTCGCGAGGGGCAGGGCGATGTCCGGCGGCAGGTTGATCACGTCGGGCAGGCTGTTCGACGAGGCCTGGCTGAGCACCTTGTCGGCGTACCCGTCGCCGGGCTGGTCCTGCAGCTTGACCTTCGCGTCCGGGTGGGCCTGCTCGAAGTCCTTGATGACCCCGTTGAGATAGCCCGTGTAGGTCGGCGTGAGCGCCCAGGTCTGCAGGGTGATGGTGCCGCTGATCTCGCCGCCGCCGTTGTCGGCCGCGTTCCCGCCGCTCGAGCAGCCGGTCAGGACGAGCGCTGTGGCGGCGGCCGTCGCGAGCAGCGCGGTGGCGCGGCCCCTCGTCATGCGTGTGGTGGTCCTCATGGCGTCTGACTCCCTCGTCATAGCTGAACCGGTTCAGCAGCAGTCACCGAACCCGTGTGTGGCAGCCACTGTGGATGACTAAAGCGCTATAGTCAACCCCGTGGCCACCAAGCGTCGAACGACGATCGCCGACATCGCCGCGCGGGCCGGCGTGTCCATCAGTGCGGTGTCGTTCGCGTTGAACGACCGCCCCGGCGTCTCCGACGAGACCCGTCGCCGCGTGCGCGAGATCGCCCGCGAGCTCGACTGGCAGCCGCACACCGCGGCCCGGGCGCTCGGCGGCGCGAAGGCCGGTTCCATCGGCTTCGTGCTGAACCGCCCGGCCCGGACCCTGGGCACGGAGTCGTTCTTCGGCGACCTGATCTCCGGCATCCAGCTCGGGCTCGCCGGCACGCACGTCGGCATGAACCTGCTCGTCGCGCGCGATGCCGAGGAAGAACTCGAGACCTACCGGGACTGGTGGCGCGGACACCGTGTCGACGGCGTGATCGTGATCGACCCTCGTCGCGACGACGCCCGGCTCGCCCTGCTCGCCGACCTCGGCATGCCCACCGTCGTCGTCGGCTCGCACCCCTCCCCCGACGGCGCCGCCCCCACGGTCTGGATCGACGACTCGGACGCCACCGACACCGTTCTGCGGTACCTGCACGCCCTCGGACACCGACGCATCGCGCACGTCGCCGGCCGGCCCGAGTTCGAGCACACCGCCATGCGCATGGACCGGCTCCGGGCGTTCGCTGCCGGCGAGGGGCTCGACGACACGGTCTCGGTGCCGACGGACTACTCGGCCGAGGCCGGCGCCAGCGCCACCCGCACCCTGCTGTCGAGGAGCATCCGACCGACCGCGATCGTCTACGACAACGACGTGCTCGCCGTCGCCGGGCTGGGCGTGGCGAGCGAGATGGGCGTCGCGGTGCCCGGCGACGTGTCGATCGTGTCCTTCGACGACTCGGCGATGATCCGGCTCGTCCGCCCGGCGATCACCTCGCTCACCCGCGACACCGTCGAGCTCGGACAGCGTGCGGCGACCCTGCTGCGCGCGCAGATCGACGCCAGCGCTCCGCTCCCCTCGCGCCCGGGCCCTTCGCTCACCCTGAGCGTCCGCGAGTCCACCGGCCGCGCCCCCGCCTGACCCGCTCCGGACGTCGGCGCCGACGACCCGCTCCCGCTCCCGCCGCTGATTCCGCGCGCTCAGGCGCCCGCCGTGCTCGCCGGTCCGGCTGCCGCTGCTCCCGCTCCCACCGCTCCCCCTCCCGCTCCCGCCGCTCCCCCTCCCGCTCCCGCCGCTCCCCCTCCCGCTCCCGCCGTTCTCCCTCCCGCTCCCGCTCCCGCTCCCGCTCCCGCCGCTCCCCCTCCCGAAGCGCGGCGCGGCTGCCTGCAACTGGCGCACGCACCGCACTGCACTGCACCGACGCGGGACGACGTGGTCTTCTCCGCGCCGTGACGGTTCTGGTTCACGAAACCCGAGGATCGTGAACCGGAACCGTCATCGACGCGGATCGGAACCTCCTTCCCCGCGGTCGACGGTCACCGGCGGGTCGTCGGGGGTCGGACCCGCTCGAGGGCTCGCCGCATGGACGACGTCGTGCTGAAGCCGAAGCGTGTCGCGACGTCGGACGGGCGGTCGCCACGGGTGAGTGCGCTGCGGACGGCGAGACTGCGGTACCAGCGGCCGAGCTGCGCGGGCGAGCATCCCGTTGCTGCGGCGCACCGGCGCTCGAGGGTGCGCTCCGACATGCGGACACCGACGAAGATGCCCTGCAGAGACGACGGACCAGCCGGATCGAACAGGCGGTCGAGGATCCGCGCGAGACCGTTGTCGCCGAGCATCGGGGGCGGGTTGTCGCGGAGCACCGTCGTGACGACGAGCCGGGCGAGGGCCTGCTGCTGCGCGCCGTGCCACCTCCCGCCGTCGAGGTGCCCGACGTGGCGGAGCGCGAGGCCGACGTCGGGCGAGGGAGCCCCGGGCGGACCGGTGGTCGCGACGGGTGGGAGTGCGAGGACCTCGTCGGCGAGCGGGCCGAGCGTTGCGGCTCCGAGGAGGACACCGGTCAGCGCGAAGAGTGCCTCGTGCGGGAACGCGTACGTCTCCGCGACGCGGGGCGGGCCGGAGCGCTCGGGGCCCGTGCCGATCGTGATCATCGCGTGCCCTTCGACGAGGGCGGCGGTGCCGGCGTCGACGATCGCGATGTCCTCTCCGTGCCGGACCCACACGGAGCGGGACCGCGTCGCCACCCAGACGTGGGTGCCCGTCGGTTCGACGTCGAGCGTCCACGCCTCGTCGTCGGACCGAACCTCGGTGCCCGGCCCGACTTGGAGCCCGACGGCGTCGATCAGTGCTCGGAGCGCATCAGCCATCCGACGAGCGTGATCCACGGGCAGGACGCGCGGGCGTGGATCGGGCGACCTGTGGAAGAGGGGGGATAACCCCACCCGGGGTGGGGAGAGGGCAGGATGGGGGAACGGCTCCGCGATCGCGAGGCTGGATGCATGACCGACACCGACCGCCTCGACCAGGCGCGAACCGTCCCGCTGGACGACGTCACGCCTTCGCCCGACCAGGCCCAGACCGTCCCGCTGGGCGGCTCCGTGCCCCCTGGAGCCACCAAGCCGATGCCCCAGTACCCGCGCCAGCACCAGCACGACACCCAGGACGACCGGCAGTCCCCGCCGGCGTCGTGGAGTGCCACCCCGCGGGTCGGGTCCGGGCCGGTCGGTGGTTCCGGTCGCGGTTCCGGCATGACCGCCGGGCAGTTCTACCGCGACGCGTGGAAGCGCCTGCCGCGGGACTTCGGCTACATGGCGCTCACCGCCGTGCTGCTCTGCACGCTGTACTTCGCGTTCCCGACGGCGATCTTCGGTGGCGGGTTCCGCGACCTCTTCAACCCCTTCGTCCTGCTCATGTTCTTCATCGCGCTGTTCGTGGCGCGGTGGCTCGGACAGTTCGAGAAGCTCCGCATGAGCTGGGCCGACCGACGCCCGATCCGCCCGGTGGACTGGACGCCCCGCTGGCAGCAGAACTGGTGGACCCGCACCGGCTCGGCCGTCGCCAACCCGCACTACTGGCTCTACCTGCTGCACGCCGCGGTCGTGTACCCGCTCGTCGCGGTCGTGACCGTCGGGACCGGTGCACTGCTGCTCGTCGGCTTCGCCTGGCCGATCGTCGTGGGCGGACTGTACTTCGCGAGCAACGTCCGGGTCGGCTACTTCCCGGACAGCGTCGGGTTCGTGACCGGCGTCGGCGCCCTCGGGCTGCTGTCGATGACCGCCTCGGTCGTGCTCTTCCCGCTCTGGGCCCGCGGGTCCGTCCTCGCGCACTACTGGGTCGACTTCGGCCTGCTGGGTGGCTTCCGTGCCGAGCAGCTCGAGCAGCGCGTCGCCGGCCTGCAGGCCTCCCGCGCCGGTGCCGTCACCGCCGAGGGGCAGGCTCTCCGCCAGATCGAGCGCGACCTGCACGACGGCCCGCAGCAGCGATTGGTGCGGCTCCGCATGGACCTGTCCGCCGCCGAGCGCGCCTTCGAGAAGGACCCCGAGAAGGCCAAGCAGCTCATCGGTGAGGCATCCGAGCACGCCCAGGACGCCCTCGACGAACTGCGCGCACTGTCACGCGGCTTCGCCCCGCCGATCCTGCTCGACCGCGGACTCGTCGCGGCGCTCGAGGCACTGGTCGCCCGCACCCCGATCCCGGTGGGCCTGGACGTCCGGCTACCCGAGGGCCTGGAGCTCGCCACGGAGATCCAGCGCAACGTGTACTTCACGGTGAGCGAGCTGCTGACGAACACCATGAAGCACGCCGGCGCCACCACCGCCGGGGTGTACCTCGGCCTGGTCGTCGACGCCTCGGGCCTCTGGTACCTGACGGTCAGCGTCACCGACGACGGCCGGGGTGGCGCACGACCGCAGCAGGGCCACGGGATCGAGGGCCTGATCGGCCGCATGCGGGCCCTCGACGGCGACCTGGTCGTCTCGAGCCCCGAGGGTGGCCCGACCGAGGCCACCGCCCGGATCCCCCTCGGTGCCCTGAACGGCGTCCCGACGGCGGCGAACCAGCGGCCGTGACCCCACGGGGGCGTCCGCGCTCCCACTAGGCTGGTCGGCATGACAGACGGCCCGGATGCAGCACGCATCCGGGCCGTCGTCGTCGACGACGCCGTCCTGCTGCGAGAGGGCCTGGCACGAGTGCTCGACGAGGCCGGCATCGACGTGATCGGGCAGTACTCCGACGCCCGGGCCTTCCTGGCGACGCTGCCCGAGGGTGCACCCGACGTCGTGGTGATGGACGTGCGGATGCCACCGACCTTCACCGACGAGGGTGTCCGCGCCGCCGTCGAGACCCGCCGGATCGCTCCACGGACGGGTGTGCTCCTGCTCTCCCAGTACGTCGAGGCCACCTACGCCGAGGACGTCCTCGCGGCCGGCGCGACCGGCATCGGCTACCTGCTCAAGGACCGCGTCACCCGGCTCGAGGAGATCGACGACGCCGTCCGCCGCATCGCCGCCGGGGGCACCGTGCTCGACCCCGAGGTCGTCACGCAGCTGATGAGCCGCCGCCGCGACCCGCTCGCAGCCCTGACCCCGCGCGAGCGTGACGTGCTCGGGCTGATGGCCGAGGGCCGCACGAACGCCGCGATCGCCCGCGCCCTGGTGATCGGTACCGGTGCCGTCGAGAAGCACGTGTCGAGCATCTTCGGCAAGCTCGCGCTCGAGGACACCGGAGAGGACCACCGCCGCGTCCTCGCCGTCCTCGCCTACCTCGGATGAACCAGGTCCCCGCACCCCTGCTGGCCCTCACCGCGATGGTGTCCGTCCAGCTCGGCGCCGCGATCGCGAAGACCCACTTCGACGACGTCGGCGCGGTCGGGGCCGCCACGCTCCGGCTCGTCATCGGTGCCGTCGTGCTCGCCCTGGTGGTCCGTCCCCGCGTCCGGCACTGGACGCGGGCGCAGTGGCTCGGTGCGGTCGGCCTCGGCCTGGCGCTCGGCGGCATGAACGTCTTCATCTACCTGTCGTTCGCGAGCATCCCGATCGGTGTCGCCGTGACGATCGAGTTCCTCGGGCCGCTCGCCCTGTCGCTCGTGCACACCCGGCGCTGGCGCGATGCCCTGTGGGCCGTGCTGGCGCTCGCGGGGGTCGTGCTGCTCGGCGTCGGCCCGACCGCGGTGACCGAGGTGGGCGGTGTCGTCTGGGCGGTCCTCGCCGCCGCGTGCTGGGCGGGCTACATCGTGATGAACCGGCACGTCGGAGCCGCGATCCCCGGCGTCGACGGGCTCGTCGTGTCGATGGTGGTCGCGATGCTCGTGTCGTTGCCGTTCGGGCTCCGCTCCGCGGTCGACGGCGTCGTGCACGAACCGACGCTCCTGCTCGTCTTCGGCGCCGTCGCCGTGCTGTCCAGCGTGCTGCCGTACGCCCTCGAGATGCTCGCGCTCCGCCGGATGCCGACACGGGTGTTCGGGGTGCTGCAGAGCCTCGGCCCGGCGATCGCCGCCCTGGCCGGTCTCGTCGTGCTGACCGAGGGGCTCTCGGTGCTCGAGACGGTCGCCCTGGCGTGCGTCACTGCCGCGAGCGTCGGCGTGACGCTGTCGGCCCGTCGCCGACGCGGCGGACCGGTGGGATGAACGAAGAGGAGGCCCGGATCACGTCCGCCGACGGCGGTGCGTGATCCGGGCCTCCTGAGAAGACCGTCTACTCGTCGCGCAGGAAGTCTGCGTACGTGGGTTCCGACTGCTCACCCGACAGGAGGGACGGATCGTTGATCCGCCGCTCGACGTAGGCACTGATGACCTCGGGCGGGGTGAGCACGTGGGCGACCCAGGACGGCACCGCTGCGTTCTTCATGGTGCCTCCTTCGTGGGTACGGGTCCGGATCGAATGCCTCGATCAGTGAGTTACTTGCTGAACCCGCGTTCGCTAAACCATCCTCGGGGTGCGGGTGGAAGTCAACGCAGTGCGTTCTGCGGACTCCGGTTCGCGCTGTCGCGGTCGGCACGGAGCGTGCGGTGCTTCACCGCTGAGCGCCACACCCATGCCTCGGCCTGCTGCCCGAACTGCGCCCACTCCACCAGCACGGCATCCCGGGTCCAGCTCTTCGCGAAGGCCTTCACCCGGACGTGGAAGGTCGGGAACTGGATCCACGCCCAGACCGGCTTCGGGGTGACGGCGTGGCACACGTCGCCGCCGCGGGCGTCCTCGGACAGGGAGTACGCGCGCGGACGCTCGACCTCCGGGTGTTCCGGGGGCTGCCACCGGTTCTCGCGACGCCGTCCCACGACGGTATTCGAACGTGTGTTCGAACGACAGTCAAGTCGACCGCGCCGTCTGGACGACGACCTGGCATCGGACGGGCGTGTCGTCGTCGGGCGGCGGGGCGGGGCGGACGGGCACGCGTTCCCGTGTCGTTGACGGTTCTGGTTCACGATCCCCGGGCGGCGCGAACCGGAACCGTCATCGCGCGGACACGAACGTCCGTCCCTCGCCGGGCGGAGAGGTGTTCCGCTGGCGGGGTCCCGGGGCATAGTGTGCGGGCATGCAGAGCAGCACGGGGGTACGGGTGGTGTCGGCGGCCGCGGTGGTGGCGGCGCTGGTGTTCGGAGCGGCCGGACTGGTCGGGACGGTCTGGTTGGCACCCTGGGACCTACCCCGCGGGCTGCTCCTCGGAGCCACGGTCGTCGGGGGCATCGCCGCCGTCGTCGTGCTCGTCGCCGCGGTGCGTGCTCGAGACCGCCGGGCGCTCACGTTCGCGGTGTCCGTGCTCGCGTTCGCGCTCGTGTCGCTGGTTCCCGGACTGTTGATCGACGTGTTCCTCGTCGTCGCGCAGGCGGCGCTCGTGGCCTTCGGCGTCGTCACCGTCCGGAGTGAAACGGGTGTGCAGCGGGCCTTCGGCTGGATCGTCACGGTGGCGGCTGCGGCGTGGTTCGTCACCGCACTGCTGTCGGAGACCGTGCTCCTCACGGCGCTCCCGCAGGAGTCGCTCGGTGTCGCCTTCGCGGTCCCGGGCCTGCTGCAGACCGTCGCCTACCTGGCCGCGGCCGTGCTCGTCGCCGTGCCGCTGCTGCGCCCGGTGGGCCGCGGGGCCGGCGTGCTGTGGGCCTCGGCCGAGGTGCGCTGACCCGGACTCTCGCCCGCCTCAGCCCGCGCGAGCGGCCAGGCGCTCGGAGCGTCGGCGTGCCTGCTCCGCGGGGTCCGGCACCGGGGCGGCCTGGATGAGCCGTCGTGTGTACGGGTCCTGTGGCGAGCGCAGGATGGCGTCGCGGGTGCCGTGTTCGGCGACCCGGCCGCCGTGCAGCACGACGACCCGGTCGCACAGGGTGTCGACCACGGCGAGGTCGTGCGTGACGAACAGGCACGCGAACCCGAGGCGCTCCTGCAGCTCGCGGAACACGTCGAGCACGCGGGCCTGCACCGACACGTCGAGTGCGCTCGTCGGCTCGTCGGCGATCAGGAGCGCGGGGTCGAGCGCCACCGCGCGGGCGATCGCGACGCGTTGCCGTTGGCCCCCGGAGAGTTCGTGCGGGTAACGCTCGGCGTACCCGCCGTCGAGACCGACGTCGGCGAGGAGTCGCTCGACACGCTCCTCGACCTGCGCCGCCGGCAGCCGGAGGATCTGACGGAGCGGCTCGGCGACGGTCTGCCCGACGGTGTACCGGGGGTTGAGCGACCGGAGCGGGTTCTGGAACACCACGCCGACGTGCTGGCGCATCTGCCGGCGGGCGGCTCGCCGTGCGCCGGCGACGTCGGTGCCGTCGACGACCACCGAGCCGGAGGTGATCGGCGCGAGGCCCACCGCGGCCCGGCCGATGGTGGTCTTGCCACTGCCGGACTCCCCCACCAGGCCGACGATCTCGCCACGGCCGACGGTGAACGACACGTCGTCGACGGCACGGAAGCGCCCGCGCAGGGCGCCGCCGTACTCGACCACGAGGTGCCGGACGTCCAGGACGGCGGCCGGGGGCGTCGTGGCGGAGCCGAGCCGGGCCTCCAGACCGGACCCGGTGCCCATGCGCGGGACCGCAGCGAGGAGTTCGCGCGTGTAGTCGGCGGACGGTGCGGCGAAGACCGCCTCGGCGGCGCCGGTCTCGACGACGCGTCCGCGGCGCATCACGACCACGCGGTCGGCGAGGTCCGCGACGACGCCCATGTCGTGGGTGATGAGCAGGATCGCGGTGCCGGTGCGCTCGCGCAGCGCGCGGAGGACGTCGAGCACCTCGGCCTGCACCGTGACGTCGAGGGCGGTCGTCGGCTCGTCCGCGATGAGCAGGTCCGGGTCGGCGGCGAGCGCCATCGCGATCATCACGCGCTGGGCCTGCCCGCCGGAGAGTTCGTGCGGGTACTGGCCCAGGCGGCGTTCGGGTTCGGGGACCTCCACGGCGCGGAGCAGCTCGAGCGAGCGCTCCCGGACGGCGGCGCGGTCGTGCTGGCCGTCGGTGCGTCGGACGGCCTCGGCGAGCTGGAACCCGATGGTGAACACCGGGTTCAGCGCCGCGGACGGGTCCTGGAAGATCATCGACACGCTGCGGCCCCGGACCGACCGGAGGGTGCGCTCGTCGGTGCCGATGACCTCGAGGTCGCCGAGCCGGATGCTCCCCGAGGCGCGCGCACCGTCGGGGGCGATGCCCATCGCGGTCATCGCGGTCATGCTCTTGCCGGAGCCGGACTCCCCCACGACCGCGACGACCTCACCCCGGGCCACGGTGAACGAGGCGTCGTCGACGGCGCGGACCACCTCGCCGTCGACGTCGAAGGTGACGGTGAGGTGCTCGACGGTCAGGACGTCGGTGGTGCCGCTCATGGGGTCTCCGGGGGGTCGGTGTCGTCGCGGGCGGCCTTGAAGGCCTCCCACTCCTCGAGCATCTTGCGGTGGTAGCCCTGCAGCCACTGCATGTAGTCGCGGCCGTTGAGCAGACGCTCGCGGACCTCGGCGTCCACATCGCCCGTGCCGGTGCGGCCGGCACCCTCGACGACGGCGAGCCCGCGGCCGATGATGTCGCGCTGCCGGTCGAGGTACTTCCGTTCGCTGGCGAGCCAGGAGCCCCAGACGTCGGCCTCGGCCCGGAAGTAGTGACTGCGCTCGCCGGGGACGATGTGGCGCTTCACGAACCCGGAGTCGACGAGCCGCCGCGTGGCCATCGACACCGACCCCGAGCTGGCGCCGAGCGCTGCCTGCAGGTCGGATGACGACGAGTGCGGTGCGCGGGTCATCATCAGGTAGCCGAGCACCCGGGCGTCGGTGAGGGGCATGCCCGCGCCGTCGTTGAGCATCAGGGCGAACTCCTCGACGAAGGCCTGGCGCTCCGGTCCGAGCAGCCGGTCGTCGGTCACGAGGCGAGCCCGGCGGCCACCTCGGGTCGCTCGTCCGGGATCGACCACGGCTCCTGCGACATGCCGCCACCGCCACGGATCGCCCGCACGGTGCCGTCCTCGTCGCGGGTGTAGGTGATGTCCTCGTCGACCGAGCCGAAGCGGTTGCCGTGGGTCATCCGCAGGGTGTCGGCGTCGACGACCTCGAGCCGGGTGGGGGTGTCCATCGGCTCGGCGCCGGACGGGTCGACCTCGACGAGCCGGTCACCGATCCGGGCGACGTCGGTGACGCCCCACGGGTTGGCGAAGCGTCCGGTGAACGTGGCGGTGTCGACGTCGTCGGGTACCGGGGTCCCCGGGGCGTCGGCGTCGGCCGCGGCGTCGAGCATGGCGATGACCGCGGTGGCGATGACCGTGGCGGGTCCGGCGGCGGCGCTGGTCAGCACGGACACGACGAGCCCGGATGCCGGGTCGAACATCGACTGGGTGATGTGCCCCGGGAATCCGCCCGAGTGGCCGCGGATCTCGCGCCCGCCGATCCGGTCGACGATGAACCCGGCACCGTAGCCGCGGGCCGCGGGGTCGTCGGTGGCGCTCCAGGCCTTCCGCTGCGCGAGGCGCTTGGAGTGGTCGTCGAGCAGGGTGCCCTGCCCGATCACGTGCTGCGAGAAGTAGCGGACCAGGTCGGACGCGGTGCCGTGGAAGCCGGTGGCGGCGGCCATCGCGCGGGTGTCGACGTGGTCGATGCGCTGCCGGTGCCGGGCGGTGTGGAAGCCGGTGTACCCGACCACGAAGTCGTCGGCGCGTGCGGGGTCCCAGTCGGGGCCGGTGTTCCGCAAGCCGAGGGGTTCGGTGATCGACTCGCGCACGAAGTCGTTGTACGACTGCCCGGACACCGCGGCGATGACCAGGCCGAGCAGGGAGTAGCCGAGGTTCGAGTAGTTGAACGACGAGCCGGTCGGCACCTTCTGGCCCCGGTCGAGCACGAGCGCCAGGAGTTCCTGCTCGTCGGGGAACGGGCGGAGCAGGGACCAGTAGTCGCCGTCGTGTCCGTCGCGGATGACGCCGGCGCCCATCTCCATGAGCTCGCGCAGGGTGGCGTCGGCGAGCGGCGAGCCGCCGTCGACCAGTGCCGGGACGTACGTGCCGACGGTGTCGTCGAGCCGGAGCGACCCGCGCTCGGCGAGCTGCAGCAGGGCCGTCGCGGTGAAGGTCTTCGAGTGCGAGGCGATGCGGAACAGGTCGGTGGTGGTCAGCCGGCGCCCAGCCTCGACGTCGGCGTAGCCCCAGGACTCGTCGAACAGGACCTCGCCGCCGAAGCCGACGGCGACCTGCACGCCGGGCACCCGCAGCTGCCACACCTTGTACGACACCCACTCACGGATGTAGGGCAGGGTCTTCCGGTACGCGGAGAGGGTGTCGGTCACGGTGGTCCTTTCGAAGGGCGGTGGTTCGAGTCTGGCGCGTCGGTCGCGACGGTGCCCGCCGCGACGCGGCGTGTGCCGTGCCGGTCAGCGCCGACGTGGGTCGAGCGCGGCGCGCAGCGTGTCGCCGAGCGCGATGACGGCGAGCACGGTCACGGCGAGGAACGCCGCCGGGGCGATGAGCATGTGCGGGGCCCGGAGGAACTGCGACGTCGCCGCGGACAGCTGCAGCCCCCACGAGATCGCCGGACGCTCCAGCCCGATGCCGAGGTAGGTCAGCGACGACTCGGACACGATGACCCCGCCGACGGTGATGGTGGCGAGCACGAGCAGTGGCGAGATCGACGACGGCAACACGTACCGGGTGGTGATCCGCCACGTCGACAGCCCCATCGTCCGGGCGGCGAGCACGAACTCGGCGCCCCGGACGCTGCGGACGCTCGACCGCACGAGCCGGGCCATCGTCGGCCACCCGAACAGGGCGAGCACGAGCGACACGGTGAGCACCGACCGCTCCCCCACGCTGTTCAGCACGACGACGGCGCCGAGCAGGAACGGGAACCCGAGGAACACGTCGGTGAGCCGGGCGAGGACGGCGTCCACCCACCCGCCGACCATGCCCGCGACGGTCCCGACGACGACCGCGACCATGCCGGCGAGCAGGGTCGTGAGCACCGCGACGGCGATCGACGACCGGGTGCCCCAGACGACGTTCGCGTACACGTCGCAGCCCTGCAGGTCGAAGCCGAACGGGTGCCCGGCGGTCGGTGACGCCCCGCTCCGGCCGAGGTCGCACACCCGGGGGTCGCCGTGGCCGAACAGGCCGGCGAACAGCTGCGGGAACGCCGCGATGAGCAGGACCACCACGAGCACCGACGCGGGCACCCAGAACCCCGGCGTCCGTGCGGCGGCGAGCAGTGGCCGGCGCCGGACCCCGACGACGGGTTCGACGGTGGCGCCGAGGGCTTCGGTGGTCATCGGGAGGCTCCTGTCCGGACGCGCGGGTCGAGGGCGGCGTGCAGCAGGTCGACGAGCACGCTCGTGACGAGGAACACCAGGATGAGGGCGGTCGAGATGCCGACGACGACGGCGCCCTCGTGCGAGCGGATGCCCTGGAACAGCAGGTTCCCGACGCCCGGCAGGTTGAAGATGCCCTCGATGATGACGGTGCCGCCCATCAGGTACCCGAGGTCGGTCGCCAGGTAGGTGGCGGTGGGGATGAGCGAGTTCCGCAGCACGTGCACACCCACGATCCGGCCCGGCGTGAGCCCCTTGGCGCGGGCCGTCCGCACGTAGTCGGCGTCGAGTGTCTCGATCATCGACGTCCGGGTGAGCCGGGACACCGCGGCCAGGCCGAACAGGGCGATCACGAACGCCGGCAGGACGTACGCGGTCGGCCACCCGGCGGTGACCCCCGCGACCGGGAACCAGTGCAGCCGCACCGAGAACACCAGCTGCAGGGCCACGCCGAGCACGAACACGGGGACCGCCCCGACGACGATCGTGCCGACGAGCACCGTCTTGTCGAGCACGGTGCCGCGCCTGAGCGCCGAGACCACGCCGAGCCCGATGCCGAGGACGATCTCGAGCGCCCAGGCGCTCAGCGCCAGCGTGATCGTCACGGGCCACCGCGAGGCCATCTGCTCACCCACGGACTGCCCGTTGAAGTCGGTGCCGAAGTCACCCCGGAACAGGCCGCCCAGGTACTGCACGTACTGCAGCCACAGCGGCTGGTCCAGGTGGTACTCGGCCCGCAGCGCCCGCACGACCGAGTCGGTGAGGGGGCGCTCACCGCCGAGCGCCTTGATGGGGTCGCCGGGCAGCGCGAACGTCATCGCGTAGATGAGGAAGGTCACCCCGAGGAACACGATGACCAGGCCGCCGAGTCGGCGACCGACGGCGAGCGTCGGACGCATCACGCGCCTCCCGACACGGCCGCCGACACCGGACGGGAGGCGCGGGTCGGGTCCGCCACGTGCGCCGCGCAGGCGAGGATCGCCCCGTACTGCACGCCCACGAGCTTCCCCACCGGGATCGGCTGCGCACCCGCCGACGCGTCCGCCTGCCAGTGCGCGTACCGCTCGGCCAGGCGGTCGCGGAGCCGCCGGAGCGGCGCGGACGCCGTACCGGCGGTCGTCTCCGCCTCGACGGCGCGCAGGAGCATGCCGCCGTAGCGCAGGCGGAAGCAGCGGACGAGGTCCTCGCAGCCGAAGCGCTCCGCGACGGTGGCCGTCCGGTCGGCCGGTTCCCGCTCGGCCCGGCGGCGGTCGGTGTCCGCGATCCCGGCGAGCATCGGGACGAACGCTCGGGAGGCCTCGACGAACGGGGACGGGATCGAGAGCATCGGCGATGCCTCGTCGAGGAACGCCTGCAGTTCCGCACCCGAGGCACCGAGGTCGTCCGCGCACCGACGGAGCAGGTCGGCGTACGACTCGTCGGTCGGGGTCTGGTCGTCGGCGTCGGGGTGGCTCCAGTACGGCAGCTCGGCCACCATGCAGAGGGCGCCGTGCCGCATCGCCCACGCCGCGCTCGACCCACCGTGGATGTGCTCGCCTGGGTCGACGCCGAGCTCCTCGAGGTAGGCGTACGCCGTCTCGATACCGTCCATCGCGAACACCGCCGGGGCGAGTTCCCGCAGGTACGGGGACTCCGGCTCCCCGGTGTCGAGCGGCAGCCCGAGTGCGGCCGGCACCGCGTGCAGGGTGTCGACGACGGCGGGCAGGTCCTCGGACAGGTAGTAGTAGACGCCGCCCATCTCGCCGTTGTGCAGGCTCACGAGCAGGTCCGGCTCGGTGTCGTCGATGAGCCGCATGAACGCGAGCGTCTCGGGCAGCACCTGGTCGAAGTACACCGACTTGTAGCTGTTCGGGAACGTCCACTCGACCTGGCTGTCCGGGGCCGGCCGGTAGAAGTGCCGCGAGTAGAACACGCGGTCGTGCGGGTCGTGGAACCACGCCTCGTTGAGCCGCATGCCGTCCGGATCGATCGTCGGGACGATGTGCCAGGTGACGTCGAGCCCGGCCACCCGCTCGTCACCGAGGGCCGTCTCAGCGAGGTGCAGCGCCGTCCACGAACCGATCGGCTCGTTCGGGTGCACCCCGCCGACCACGACGGCCACGTGCGACCCGGTGCCGATGCGGTAGCTGTGCAGGGGTTCGCCGAGGCGGCTCGTGCCGATCCGGGTGACCGTGACCCGGTCGGGGTGCGCCGCGGCGAGCGCGGCGAACCGGGCGTGCAGGTCGTCGACGAGCGGGAAGCCGTCGCGGTCGGGGACGTCGCGGACCAGGTCGAGGACGGTGTGCTGCTCCATGCCCCGCCCTACTTCACGGCGATCTGCGCGATCACGGGGCTGCCCGCCACCGCCGGCAGCTTCGCGATCTTGTCGCTCGTGACGTACGAGTACTTGTCGAAGAAGGTCGGGACGATCGGGAAGTCCTGCAGGACGGCCTCCTGCGTCTTCGTGTAGTACCCGTTCGCCTCGTCCTGGGACCCGGCGGAGTCGGCCTTCGCGAGCAGCGAGTCGACGTCGTCGGACTGGTAGTAGCCGGTGCACGGGGAGCAGCCACCGGCCGTGGTGAACAGCGCACGGAGCGTGTTCTGCTGGCTGATGTACAGCGCGCCCCAGTGGCCGAAGTGCGGGCCGGCGACGGTCTTGTCGGTGAGCTCTGAGTAGTAGGACGCCCAGTCGGTGGTGGCCTTCGCCTCGGCGTCGACGCCCAGGTTCTGCCGGATCTGGTTGGCGTACGCCTCGTACAGGGAGTCGAGGCCGGTGCCGCCCGGGTAGACGAGCGTCATGGTGCCGTCGAACCCGCCGGCGCTGGCGAGGAGCTTCTTCGCCGCTGCCGGGTCGAACTCGCAGGCGTCGCCGCAGATGCCCTCCTCGGTGCCGGACATCGACGGCGGGGTGAGTGCGGTGGCCGGGTCGTACAGGCCGCCGTAGATCGCGTCGTTGACCTCGTCACGGTCGATCGACATCGAGATCGCGCGGCGCACGTCGGGGTCGGAGTACCGGTCGTCCCACAGCGGGAACCCGAGGTAGTCGATGCCGGGGGCGTCGAAGGAGTGCAGGCGGTCGCCGAAGTCGGCCTTCGCGCTCGTCATCTTGTCGGTCGGCAGGAACAGCACGTCGGCGTTGCCGGCCAGGACGTCGGTGTACGCGGTGTTCATGTCGGAGTAGCTGCGGAAGGTCACCTCGTCGGTGGCGGGCTTCGTGCCCTCGTAGTCCTTCCAGGCCGTGACGGTGAACTCCTGGTCCGCCTTCCACGCCTTCGTCATCTCGTACGGGCCGTTGCCGATCGGCTTCTTGTCGTACGCCTTCAGGTCGTCGTAGGCGGCCTCGGGCATCGGGTAGAACGCCGTCTGGGCCTGGCTGAGCTGCAGGGGGAACTGGCTGTCCGCGTGGGTGAGCGTGACCGTGAAGGTGTCCTTGCCGGTGACCTTCAGCCCCGACATCTCCTTGGTCTTCGGGGTGCCCTTCGCCGGGTTGAGGTCCGTGTACCCGACGATCCCGGCGAGCTGACCGCTGTTCTCCCACGCGTTCGGGCCGTAGGCGACGTGGTTCCAGGCCTTCACGTAGCTCTCCGGCGTCACGGCCTCGCCGTTCTGGAACGTCCAGCCGTCCCGCAGCGTGATCGTCCACGTGGTGGCGTCGTCGCTCTCGACGCTCTTCGCCGCCACGTCCTGCAGGTCACCGTCGGCGTCGGTCTGGGTCAGCGGCGCGAAGACGCTCATCACCTGGTCGAAGGCCACGGTCTGCCGGCCAGGGGTCAGGTGGTCGGGTTCGCCGGTCGCGTAGACCAGGCTCGAGGGAGCGTCGTCGTCGGCCGCGCCGCCCGCCGAACAGCCGGTCGCCACCAGTGCCAAGGTTGCCGCCGCGGCCAGCGCGGCGATCGTCCTGCGTCGCATGATCTCTCCTCGATCGGGTGCGGCCGGATCCCTGCCCGGTCGTCGTGGTGGGAAAGCTAGGACGGTTCGAATCCCGACCACAAGACTTCTTTCAATGCGCTCTGAGAGTTTTACCGCGCAGAAACACTGACGAAACGACACCCGTCGCGCGACCGGGCCCGTTGTGCCACGCTCGGAACATGCGCCACACACCGCACTTCCTGATGACCGACGTCGACGAGGTCCGACGCCTCATCACCGGGAACCCGTGGGCGACGATCGTGTCGCACACCGCGGCCGGGCTGGTGGCGTCGCACTACCCGGTGCTGCTCGAGACCCCCGGCCCCGACGACGACCCGGACGCCCTCGTCCTGGTGTCCCACGTCGGCCGCCCCGACGAGGTCGCCCACGAACTCGGACGGCACGAAGTCCTCGTCGTGTTCCAGGGTCCACACGGCTACGTCTCCCCCGCCTGGTACCCGCCGGAGCAGTTCGTGCCGACCTGGAACCACGTCACCGCCCACGTCTGGGGCACCCCCGAGATCCTGTCCGACGACGAGAACTTCCGGGTGCTCGGCGAACTCGTCGACCACTTCGAGCGGGTCATGCCCGCGCCCGTGTCGTTGCAGATCGACGAGGAAACCGCTCGCCGAATGGCCAAGGGCACCGTCGGCATCCGGATCCGCGTCACCCGGTTCGACGCCCGCGCCAAGCTCTCGCAGAACAAGGCCCCCGAGGTCATCGACCGCATCGTCGCCGGGCTGCGGGGCGACGGCCCCTACGCGTCGCCGGCGCTCGCCGACGAGGTCGAGCGGGTCCGGCCCGTCCCGTCCCCGGCGAACGGCCTGGAGGCGTCGTGACGGACATCCTGCTCCGCACCGTCCGACGTGTGGGCACCTCCGGAGCCCCTGCCGACGTCCGCATCGTCGACGGGCGCGTCACCGAGATCGCACCGACCGGCACCCTCGACCCCACGAGTGTCGACACCGACGTGGTCGAGGCCGCCGGTGCCTGGCTCGGCCCGGGGCTCCGCGACCACCACACGCACTTCGACCAGTGGGCACTCGTCCGTCGCCGTGTCGACGTCACCGGCTGCGACTCCGCCGAGGCGACCGCCGACCTGCTCGCCGCCGTCGCCCGGGCGGGCGTGGCGGACCGCGTCCTGGTCGGACACGGCTACCGCGACGGGATGTGGCCGCGCCCGGCACGACGCGAGCTGCTCGACCAGGCCGCACCGGGCCTCCCGGTCGTCGTGATCAGCGCGGACCTGCACGCGGTGTGGTGCAACGCGCTCGCGCTCGCGCACTTCTCGGCTGCTGTCGGCCGCCCGCTCGGGGCGGGCGAGGACGGGGTCCTGCGCGAGCAGGACGCGTTCGACGTGACCGGTGCGCTGTCGCAGGTGCCGGACGACCTGCTCGACGCCTACGTTGCGGACGCTGCCGAGGCCGCGGCGGCCCGCGGGGTGACGGGCGTGGTCGACCTCGAGATGCGCTTCGGGCTCGACCGCTGGCGCCGCCGGATCCACGCCGGCACCGACGCGATCCGGGTCGCGTCCGGGGTGTACCCGGCCGAGCTCGACGAGGCCATCGCCCGGGGACTGCGCACCGGCGACGTGGTCGACGGCACGCGGGGCCTGCTCACGATGGGGCCGTTCAAGGTGGTCACGGACGGGTCGCTCGGCACCCGGACCGCCGCCATGACCGACGGCTCGGGTGTGCTCGCCTGGCCGTTCGAGGACCTCGTCGCGATCACCCGCCGTGCCGTCGACGCCGGACTCGTCCCCGCGATCCACGCGATCGGCGACCGGGCGAACACGCTGGCCCTCGACGTCTTCGAGACCGTCGGGACCCGCGGCACGATCGAGCACGCGCAGTTGCTCGTCGACACCGACGTCGACCGGTTCGCCCGGCTCGGGGTCGCCGCGTCCGTGCAGCCCGAACACGCCATGGACGACCGGGACATCGCCGACCGGCACTGGGCCGGGCACACCGACCGGGCGTTCGCCTTCGCGTCGCTCGCACGGGCCGGAGCGCGCCTGCTGCTCGGCTCGGACGCGCCGGTGGCGCCGCTCGACCCGTGGGTGTCGATGGCGGCGGCCGTCGGGCGGGACCGCGACGGGCGAGACCCGTGGCACCCGGCCGAACGGCTCTCGGCACTCGTCGCGTGGCAGGGGTCGACCGACGGGCGCGTCGGGGTGTCCGTCGGCGACGTGGCGGACCTGGTGCTCGTCGAGTCCGACCCGCTGGCGTCCTCGTCCGCCGCACTGCGCGGCATGCGGGTTCTGGGGACGGCCGTCGCCGGACGGTTCACGTACCGGGAGCTGTGAGCAGGAGGGCGGGCGGCTGCGTCTGTGCCCCGTGGACTACTTCTGGTCCTTCGGGCACCAGTAGAGCTTCCGGCCGGCCATGTCGGCCATCCGGATCTCGGTGCCGCAGACCCGGCACGGCTCGCCCTGCCGGTGGTACACCCAGTGGCGGTCCTTGCGGGAGCGCAGGGCCTTCTTGTGGTCGGCCTCGGACAGGTCGTCCATCGTCATCATCAGGCCGTCGCGGACGCCGTCGTGCAACAGCTTCGACCAGTCGGCCCAGAGCGCCTTGGCCTGCTTGACGGTGATCTTCTTGCCCGGCTTGTACGGGTCGATGCGCTGCCGGAACAGCAGCTCGGCGCGGTAGATGTTGCCGATGCCGGCCACGACGGACTGGTCCATGAGCAGCTGCCCGATCGCGACGTTCCGACGGCGGACGTTGTCGACGAAGGTCTTCTCGGCTTCGGGCCCGTCGTCGTTCATCGGGTCGGGGCCGAGCTTGTCGAGCGCACGCTGCACCTCGGCCGGGGTCTCCACGACACACGCGGTCGGGCCACGGAGGTCGGCGACGGTGTCCTCGGTGAGGATCCGCACCCGGACCTGGCCGACGGGGTCCGGCGGGAAGGACTCGATCGGGTCCTCCGCCTTCTCCTGCTCGGCCATCCGGTAGCGGGCGAGCCGCGGTGCGCCGATCGAGCTGAGCGACTCTTCGCGGTCGTCGTCGTCGGACAGTGCCTCGGCGGTGGAGATCACGCCCGCGAAGTCCCACGCCCCGTACAGGCCGAGGTGGACGCGGAGGAACAGGTCGCCCTCGAACTCCAGGAACATCTGCTTCGCCACCGCACGCGCGGCGATCATCCGCTTGCCGTCGAGCTGCGCGGCCCCGGCGGCGAAGCGCCCCTGGGGGCTCGACACCTCGCAGCGCTTGCCGACGAAGTGCCGGGTGAACTGGTTGGCGATGCGGTGGACGGAGTGACCCTCGGGCATGACTACCGTTCTACCCGGTACCCCTGACGAGCCGGGCTACGCGTCGATCTGGCGGCCGGCGATCAGCCCGGTGGTCTCGTACTCGGCCAGCTGGGCGATGCGGCGGGCGTGGCGCTCTTCGCCCGAGAACGGCTCGGCGATGAACAGGTCGACGAACCGGATCGCCTCGTCCTCGGTGTGCTGGCGCGCACCGATGGAGATGACGTTGGCGTCGTTGTGCTGACGGGCGAGCAGGGCGGTCGACTCGTTCCAGACGAGCGCGGCGCGGATGCCCTCGACCTTGTTGGCGGCGATCTGCTCGCCGTTGCCGGAACCGCCGAAGACGACGCCGAGGGCCTGGACACCGGCGCGCTGGTCCTGCACCACGGCGTGCGCGGCGTTGATGCAGAACGAGGGGTAGTCGTCGAGCGCGTCGTACTCGGTCGGACCGTGGTCCACCACCTCGTGCCCGGCTTCGGTCAGGTGGGTTGCGAGGGTCTTGTTGAACTCGAGGCCGGCGTGGTCCGTTCCGAGGTGGATGCGCATGGAACCGATCCTATTCCTGCGGCTCCGGGGCCCGGACCACGACGGACTACGGTGCGCGGACCACCACCACGAGGTACCGGGTGGGGTCCTCGCCCGGGTTGCGGTAGACGACGTCGGCGGGGTCGCCGAGCTCGATCCGGTCCCCCGCCGCCAGACGCGTCGGCTCGCCGCCGACGACGACCTCGAGCACGCCCTCGACGACCCAGATGCAGTGCCGCAGGAACGCGTAGGCGGACGCCGGGTAGGCCACCTCGCGGCCGGCCGGGAGGCGCACCTCGGTGACGTCAGCGGGGAACGCCGCGCTCGAGACCGGACGGCGGCGGTACCCGGTGTCGGGATCGGTCCAGGAATCGGCGGTCGCGCCCCGTTGCACCCCGCGCGCCTCGTCGGGATCCGTCACCCTGGGCACCTCGTGCTCCAGGGCATCGTCGAGGAGCTGCGAGATCGTCAGGCCGAAGGCACCGGACAGGCGACCGAGGATCGTCGCGGTGGGGCTGGAAACTCCGCGTTCGACCCGGTTGATCATCGCGCGGGAGACGCCGGACTCCTCGGCGAGCTCGGTGAGGCTCCACTTCCGCTCGGTGCGGAGGCGCTGGAGGCGTTCACCGAGCGCCCGCTGCTCGGCGACCGAGGTGTCGTCGGCGCCGGTTGCGGGATCGGCGTGCGCGTCGTCTACGATGTGAGACATGACGACAGCATATGCGACGAACGGGGTCGTGATCCGCGACTGCACCCCGACCGACCTCGACGTCGTGCACGCCCTGCACGTCGATGCCGTCCTGCACTCCACCGCCATCTGGCAGGACACCCCGCACCCGCGTGCGTACTTCGACGGGTGGCTCGCCGAGCGGCAGGGCGGCGGGTACCCGGTGGTCGTGGCCGAGGTCGACGGCACCGTGGCCGGCTACGCCACGTACTCGCAGTGGCGGCCGCACCAGGGGTACCGGCTGACCGTCGAGCACAGCGTCTACGTGGTCGAGGCGTTCCGCGGCCGGGGCATCGCGACGACCCTGATGGCCGAGCTGGTCGCGCGGGCCACCGCCGAGGGCCGGCACGTCATGATGGCCGGGATTTGCAGCACCAACACGGGGTCGATCGCCCTGCACGAACGCCTCGGGTTCACCACGGTCGCGGTCGTGCCCGAGGTCGGACGCAAGTTCGACCGCTGGCTCGACCTGACGCTCATGCGCCTGCCGCTCGTCTGACGCGACGGGCGGGGCGGGCGCACCACGGGCCTCCCGGCCGCCCGTCGACGAACGGGACCTGGTTCCGGACACGGAACCACGCGATCCCGCGGTGCTGTGTCCGGAACCTGGTTCCGGAACGTCAGTCGGTGGTGTCGAAGATCGGGCCGACGGTGCGCGAGCGCTTGAGCTCGAAGAAGCCGGGGTACTTCGCGACGGCGACGACGCCGTCCCACAGGTCGAGCGCTTCCTGGCCCTTGGGCGCCGGGGAGATGACCGGCCCGAAGAACGCGGTGCCCTCGACGGCGATGACCGGCGTGCCGACGTCCTGTCCGACGCGGTCAATGCCGTCCTGGTGGCTGGCGCGCACGGCGGCGTCGACCTCGTCCGTCCAGGCGTACTCGAGCAGGTCGGCGTCGAGGCCGAGCTCGGCGAGCACGGCGGGGACGACCTGTTCCGGGTCGGACTCCTGGCGGTGGTGGATGTGCTCGCCGAGGGCGTCGTACAGCGGCTTCACGACGTCCTGCCCGAGCCGGAGCCTCGCCGCCGTGACGATGCGCGGGTAGACCTGGCCGGCGTGCAGGCGCTCCTTGTAGCTCTCCGGCACGTCCTGGTCCTCGTTGAGGACGAACAGGCTCATCACGTTCCAGGTCACGTCGAGGTCGCGGTGCTCGGCGACCTCACCCACCCAGCGGCTCGTCATCCAGGCCCAGGGGCAGTTCGGGTCGAACCAGAACTCCACGGCGGTGCGCGCGGTGGTGGGGTCGGTCGGGTTGTCCACAGTCGTCTCGGTCACGATCCGAGCGTACGCGGCGTCGCTAGGCTGGAACCCATCGTCCCGCCGGCGCACGACGCCGTCCGGGGCCCCGTACGCGGACACCGATCGTCCGCGTCCCCAGCGAAGATGGAGCGTTGCGTGCCCGGAGAGAACCTCACCCGAATCGAAGCCCAGGAGCGCGCGGCCGTCGTCGCCGTGCAGACGTACGACGTCGAGCTCGACCTGACCCGCGGCGCCGACAGCTTCGGCAGCACCACGCGGGTGCGCTTCACCGCCACCGCCGGCGCATCGACCTTCATCGACGCCATCACGAAGACCGTGCACTCGATCACGCTGAACGGTTCGGCGCTCGACGTCGCCGCGGTGAACGACGGCGTGCGCATCCAGCTCGACGACCTGCAGGAGCAGAACGAGCTCGTGGTCGTCAGCGACGCGCTGTACACGAACACCGGTGAAGGCCTGCACCGCTTCGTCGACCCGGTGGACGACGAGGTGTACCTGTACTCCCAGTTCGAGGTCCCGGACTCCCGCCGCATGTTCGCGGTGTTCGAGCAGCCCGACCTGAAGGCCGAGTTCTCCTTCACCGTGACGGCGCCGTCACGGTGGCAGGTCGTCTCGAACTCCCCCACGCCGGAGCCGCACGTCGACGGCGACGTCGCGACCTGGGCCTTCCCGCCCACCGCGCGCATCTCGAGCTACATCACCGCGCTCGTCGCCGGCCCGTACGAGGTCGTGCGCGACGAGCTGACCAGCCGCGACGGCCGGACGATCCCCCTCGGTGTGTTCGCGCGCAAGTCGCTCGCTTCGTACCTCGACCCCGAGTACGTGTTCGACATCACGAAGAAGGGCTTCGCGTACTTCGAGGAGAAGTTCGACGTCGCCTACCCCTTCGACAAGTACGACCAGCTGTTCGTGCCGGAGTTCAACGCCGGTGCGATGGAGAACGCCGGCGCGGTCACCTTCACCGAGACCTACGTGTTCCGGTCGAAGGTCACCGACGCCATCAAGGAGCGCCGGGTCGTCACGATCCTGCACGAGCTCGCCCACATGTGGTTCGGCGACCTGGTCACCATGAAGTGGTGGAACGACCTGTGGCTCAACGAGTCCTTCGCCGAGTGGGCCTCCACGATCGCCACGGCTGAAGCCACCGAGTGGACCGAGGCCTGGACCACGTTCCAGGCGATGGAGAAGTCCTGGGCCTACCGCCAGGACCAGCTCCCCTCGACGCACCCGATCGTCGCGACGATCAACGACCTCGAGGACGTCCAGGTCAACTTCGACGGCATCACCTACGCGAAGGGCGGCTCGGTCCTCAAGCAGCTCGTCGCCTGGGTCGGCATCGACGCGTTCTTCGCCGGTGTCTCCGCGTACTTCAAGAAGCACCACCACTCGAACACCGAGCTCCGCGACCTGCTCGTCGAGCTCGAGGCGACGAGCGGCCGTGAGCTGACCGAGTGGTCGAAGCTCTGGCTCGAGACCGCGGGCGTCAACACCCTGCGTCCCGAGATCGAGACCGACGAGTCCGGCGTCATCACGTCGTTCACCGTCCTGCAGGAAGCCCCGGCCGACTACCCGACGCTGCGCCCGCACCGTCTGGCGATCGGCGTGTACGCCTTCCGGAACGACGAGTCCGCGCCGTTCGGTGCCGACACGGCCTCCGCCGGCGGCAAGCTCGAGCGGGTCCACCGCGTCGAGATCGACGTCGACGGTGCCCGCACCGAGGTGCCCGAGCTCGTCGGCGTCCAGCGCGGCGACCTCGTGCTGCTGAACGACGACGACCTGGCCTACGCCAAGATCCGTCTCGACGAGCACTCCCGGCGCACCGCCATCGAGCACCTCGCGTCGATCGCGAACCCGCTCGCCCGCTCGATCGTCTGGGGTTCCGTGTGGGACGCCACGCGCGACGCCGAGTCCCCGGCCAGCGACTACGTCCGCCTCGTGCTGGGCAACATCGCGACCGAGACCGAGTCGACGACCATCCGCACGACGCTCTCGCAGCTGCTGCTCACCGCACGCAACTACGTGGCACCGGGCTCGGTCGAGGCCACGGTCCGCACCGTCGGCGACACGCTCTGGCAGCTCGCGTCCTCGGCTGAGGCCGGCTCGGACGCGCAGTTCCAGTTCGTGAAGTTCTTCGCGCAGGTCCCATCCACGCCCGAGCACGTCGCGACCCTGCAGGGCCTCCGCGACGGATCGGTCACCCTGCAGGGCCTCGAGATCGACACCGACCTGCGCTGGGAGCTGCTCGAGGGCCTCGTGCTCGCGGGCGCTGCAGACAACGCCGAGATCGACGCCGAGCTCGCCGCGGACAAGACCGCGTCAGGCGAGCAGGCCGCGGCCCGCGCCCGGGCGACGATCCCCACGGCCGAGGGCAAGCTGGCGGCGTTCTCGTCGCTGGTCGACTCGTCCGAGCTGCCGAACGCCATCGTGCGCCAGACCACGGTCGGGTTCCAGCACGTGAACAGCCCGGTGCTGCTCGAGGGCCTCGTGCCGAAGTACTTCGAGGTGCTCACGCGCATCTGGGCCGAGCGCAGCTACCACATGGCGGACACCATCGTCTCGGGCCTCTACCCGGCGCCGCTCGCGTCGGCCGAGCTCCGTGACGCCGCCGCCGCGTGGCTCGAGGAGCACCCGGAGACGCCGGCGCTGCGCCGCATCGTGTCCGAGAGCCTCGCGGGCACCGAGCGCGCACTCCGGGTCCAGGCCGCCGACGCCTGACCCCTGCTCTGATCCGGCGGGGTCTTGGTGTTCCTCCAGGGATGCCGAGGCCCCGCCGCTTAGCATCGACCGGATATGAACTTGGCTGCAACGACCGAAGACACGTCCAAACTGGTCTCGAACGCGTTCACGGACTTCGTCGACACCTGGCAGGCACCGATCACGATCGTCATCACGATCATCGCCGCGATCATCCTCCGGCTGATCCTGCGCCGGATGATCAAGCAGGTCGTCGACCGGATCGTGAACGGCGTCAAGAAGCGCCAGGGAGCCGCTGACACCCAGGCCCTCATCGCGTCGCCCGTGCAGACAGCTCGGGTCGTCCAGCGCACCCGGACGCTCGGCAGCGTCCTCGAGAACCTCGCCACCGTCGTCGTGGTCGCGATCGCACTCGTCATCATCGCCACTGCTGTGTGGAAGGGCGCCGCGGTCGGCATCGTCGGCGGTGCATCGCTCGTCGCAGCCGGCCTCGCCGTCGGCGCCCAGTCCATCGTGAAGGACCTGCTGTCCGGCATCTTCATGATCCTCGAGGACCAGGCCGGCGTCGGTGACGTCGTCGACACCGGTCAGGCCACCGGCGTCGTCGAGAACGTCGGGCTGCGCGTCATGCAGATCCGCGACGTGAACGGCATCCTGTGGTTCGTGCCGAACGGCCAGATCCTGCGCGTCGGCAACCTGTCGCAGGGCTGGTCGCGCGTGCTCGTCGACATCACCGTGCCCTACGACACCGACATCGACGCCGTGCAGGACGCCCTGCTCAAGGCCGCCGTCACGATGTCGCAGGAGTCCCGCTGGCGGCAGCGGATCGTCGAGAAGCCCGAGATCTGGGGGCTGCAGTCGATCACCGACGCCGGCATGGTCTTCCGCCTGGTCGTGAAGACCCGGGCGTCCGAACTCGACGTCGTCGGTCGGGAGCTCCGCACCCGCCTGAAGCACGCGGTCGACGAACTCGGCATCACCCTGCCGGCGATGGCGATGATCATGCCCGAGGGCTGGGAGAACGCCACCTCGATCAACGGCCTGCGCACCGTCCGGACCCAGCCGACGCCGGCCCCCACGAAGCCCCGGCGCACCAAGCGCAACATCCTCGGGCAGCCGATCCGCACCGACGACCCCGACAGCGGGAAGGACCCCCGATGACCGACCCCACACCCCCGGGCGGCACGGGCGCGCCCGGAGCACGCGGCTCGCTCGGCATGCCCGGCGCCCCCGGCATGCCCGGCTCGGTCGGCGTCCCGGCGCAGCCGATCACCCTGCGCGTCGGGGAGCACGGCGCCTCGGCCACCGGGTCGCTGTACGAGCGGATCGGCGGCGCACCGACATTCGACCGGCTCGTCCGGCGCTTCTACGAGGGCGTGCAGCAGGACGAGGTCATCTGGCCGATGTACCCGGCCGACGACCTCGAGGGTGCGATCTGGCGCCTCTCCGCCTTCCTGCAGCAGTACTGGGGCGGCCCGGGCACCTACAGCGAGCAGCGCGGCCACCCCCGCCTGCGGATGCGGCACAACCCGTTCCGCATCACGTCCGAGGCCCGGGAACGCTGGCTCCACCACATGCACGAGGCGGTCGAGTCACTCGAGCTCGCGCCCCTCGATGAAGCCGAGCTCTGGGGCTACCTCGACCGCGCTGCCCACGCGATGACGAACACCTTCGACTGACCCGCGCGGCACACGCCGTCGTGTCGTCGAGACGCCGCCGAATCCGGCGGCGTCTCGACGCTCCCGCGGCGTCTTCCGCTGACGCCGGCGTGCAGTGATCGTCGCGAGCGGCGGACGGGAGGCCCGTGGCGGCGGCGCCACGGGCCTCCCGTCCGCCGGTTCCCGCGTTCTCGTGCGCGCGAGACGCCGGCGTGTTCGGGCAGCGCGGGTCAGCGCACGGACGAGCCGGAGGCGAGGTCCTCGACCAGGGACGGCCGCGACGGTCGCCAGCCGAAGGCCGACCGGGCGTGTGCGCCGGACGCCTCCTGGTGCAGCAGCAGGGCGTCGGCGAAGTCCCGCCCGAGCCGTTCGCGGCTCGCGTCCACGCTCTCGGCGACGACCGGTGCACCGTGAGCCCCGGCCTCGGCGATCTGCCGGACGGTCGGGTTGTCGCCGGTCGCGGCGACGATGTACCCGTCGGGCTCGCCGCGGTGCAGCGCGAGGACGTAGAGCTCGCCGAGGTCGTCGACGTGCACCGTCGTCCAGCGCTGCGAGCCGTCGCCCACCAGCCGCACCGGCTGCTCGCCGTCGCTGACGAACATCGCCGGGATGCCGGCGCCGCGCCCGTAGACGATGCCAGGGGCGACGATGGTGCTCCGCACGTCGCTCCCCCGCAGCAGGGCCTCGTTCGGTCCGCGCCAGGCGGTCAACGCTGGAGGGCCGGTCGGCGACTGCTCGGAGATGTCCGTCGAGTCGCCGAAGGTGAAGATGCCGCCGGTGTGCACGAACGGCTTCGGTGTGCCGGCCAGGGCACCGATCGCGGTGCGGATGAAGTCCGGGTCGACGCCGGGCGCCGATGCCGTGTGGACGACGCCGTCGCTCTCGTGCAGCAGGCGTTCGACGACGTCGGTGTCGGTGACGTCGCCGACCAGGGCCCGGCCACCGGCGTCACGGACGTGCCGGGCCTTCTCGTCGGAGCGGACGAGCGCGGTGACCTCGTCGCCGTGGGCCACGAGGGAGCGGAGGACGGAGGAGCCGATGTAGCCGGACGCACCGGTGAGGAAGACGTGCATGCGGCCAGCCAACCACGGCGGCCGGGCGGTGTGGTCGTCGTCGCCGTCGTCTTTGCTAGGAGCTCAGGGTCCAGGCGCGGCGCTTGACGAGCACGTGGCCGCGCGAGGTCGTGAGTCGACTCCACGGGCCCGTCTCGAACAGCCGGACCGGGTCGTGCCCGAGGAACCCGAGGCTCTCGCCCGCGAAGCCCGCACCGGCGGGCAGGTGCTCGACGCCGGGGACCGGTCGACCCCAGACCTCGGCGCGGATCCGCCGGACGATGGCCTCGCCCGCGTTGGACGGCACGGCGTCGGCGACCTCGGCGATGCCGTCGCGGGTGGCGCGGCGGAGGAGTTCCGGTGAGACGTCCGGCAGCGGGACCCAGCCACCGCGGGGCGGGGAGATGGCCGCCCACGTCACGGTGTGCACTTCGTGCGGCAGCTCGACCTCGATCGGGGTGGCCCGCGTCGGGTCGGCGCCCTCGGCGTGTTCGGCGTCCTGCGCCTCGGCCAGCAGGCGGAGACGCTCGAGGAGCGACTGCTGCGGGACCACGGTGTCGATCGACGCCGGCTCGGTGAGCGAGAACGTGCGGAGGCCGAGCACCGTCGGCAGTTCGTCGAGCAGCCCGAGCGGGTAGAGGATCGCCGTGTAGACGGCCAGGACGCCGGAGTCGGCGATGAGCCGGACCGAGCCGTCCTCGATCCGAGCGGCACGTCCGAGGTACGTGCGGAGGTCACCGAGTGAGGCGGCGTCGGGAAGCGTGAACGAGTTGCCCATGTCGACCCCGATCCTACCGGCCGTCGACGCCGCGGCACCTGAGCGCGACGACCTGCGACGGCGGCGGGCAGCCGTTCGTAGACTGCACAGCGTGAACGGCGAACCCGACTTCCTGCGGACCCTGCGACTCGAGGACACCGGCGCGAGCACGGGCGAGACGATCCTGACCGGTGCCAGCCACTGGTCCCCCGGCGGACGGGTGTTCGGCGGGCAGGTGCTGGCGCAGTGCATCGTCGCCGCGCAGCGCACGATCGAGGGACGCGACGTCCACTCGATGCACGGCTACTTCCTGCGGCCCGGCGACATCGACGTGCCGATCACCTTCGGCGTCGAGCGCATCCACGACGGCCGGTCGTTCGCGGCCCGTCGCGTGCAGGCCTACCAGCGCGGTGTCCCGATCTTCTCGATGATCGCGTCGTTCCAGGTGCCGGACACCGGCATCGAGCACCAGGACCCGTACCCGGTGGACACCCCGGACCCGGAGTCCCTGCCGTCGGCCGCGTCGATCCTGTCCGCGATCGACCACCCGGTCGCGCGTGCCTGGGCCGCGCGGTCCATCGACCTGCGACACGTCGAGGGCCCGGTGTTCGTCGACGTGCAGGGCGAGCACGTGCCGCACCAGGCGGTCTGGTTCCGCGTGCAGGGCGACCTGCCCGACGACCCGGCGCTCCACCGTGCGGTGCTCGGGTACGCGAGCGACCTGTCGATCCTCGAGCCGATCATGCGGCGGCACGGCGTCGCCTGGGGCACCCCGGGGGTCAAGAGCGCGAGCCTCGACCACGCCATGTGGTGGCACCGCGACGGTCGCGCCGACGAGTGGATCCTGTACACGCAGGAGTCCCCGAGCGCACAGGGCGGACGGGGACTCGCGTTCGGTCGGATGTTCTCCCGCGACGGGCAGCTGCTGGCCACCGTCGCCCAGGAGGGCATGATGCGGGTGCCTACGGCCGGCTGAACTGCACCGGCTCCTCGAGGTAGCGCTCGCACGCGGCACGCTCGGTGTCGGTCAGTCGACGCGGACGGTTCGTCGCCGCGTCGACCATCACGAGTGCCGTTGTCGCCCGGGTGTACAGGACGGCGGGGTGCTGCCCCACCGGCGACCAGACCTCGTACGAGACGTCGATGCTCGCGCCCCCGAGCCGCCCGATCCACATCTGGATGTCGAGCGGTTGGCGGAGGTACGGGATCGACGCCAGGTACTCGAGGCGCTGGCCGGCGATCACCGTCATGGTGCCGGAACCCGGCCGACCGTCGATGATCGGCTCGGGCAGGTCGCCGTCGGGGTCTTCACCGGGATCGGCACCCCAGAACCCCACGATGCGCGCCTCTTCGAGGAGGCGCAGCATCGCGGAGTTGTTGACGTGACCGTAGGCGTCGATGTCGCTCCACCGCATGCGGATGGGAGCGTGCAGTCTCGCCACGAGGATCAGTCGCGGGTGAGCTTGCGGTACGTCGCGCGACCGGGCTTCGCGGCATCGGCACCGAGACGCTCGATCTTGTTCTCCTCGTAGGCCTCGAAGTTGCCCTCGAACCAGTACCAGTTCGGCGTGCCGTCCTCGTTGAGGCCCTCCCACGCCAGGATGTGCGTGGCGATGCGGTCGAGGAACCACCGGTCGTGGGTGATGACCACGGCGCAACCGGGGTACTCGAGCAGGGCGTTCTCGAGGCTGCCGAGCGTCTCGACGTCCAGGTCGTTGGTCGGCTCGTCGAGGAGCAGCAGGTTGCCGCCCTGCTTGAGCGTCAGCGCCAGGTTCAGACGGTTGCGCTCACCACCGGACAGGATGCCGGCGCGCTTCTGCTGGTCCGGGCCCTTGAAGCCGAACTGCGACACGTAGGCGCGGGACGGGATCTCGGTCTTGCCGACCTGGATGTAGTCGAGTCCGTCGGACACGACCTCCCACAGGTTCTTGTTCGGGTCGATGCCGCCACGGCTCTGGTCGACGTACGAGATGTCGACCGTGTCGCCGATCTTCAGCGTGCCGCCGTCGAGGGGCTCGAGGCCGACGATCGTCTTGAAGAGCGTGGTCTTGCCGACACCGTTCGGGCCGATGACGCCGACGATGCCGTTGCGGGGCAGCGTGAACGACAGGTCGCCGATGATGACGCGCTCACCGAACTGCTTGCGCAGGTGCTCGGCGTCGATGACCTGCGAACCCAGACGCGGGCCGACCGGGATCACGATCTCCTCGAAGTCGAGCTTGCGGGTGCGCTCGGCCTCGGTGACCATCTCCTCGTACCGGGCGAGACGGGCCTTCGACTTCGCCTGACGGCCCTTGGTGTTGCTCCGGACCCAGTCGAGCTCGGACGACAGGCGCTTCGCGAGCTTAGCGTCCTTCTTGCCCTGGACCTCGAGACGAGCACGCTTCTTCTCGAGGTAGGTCGAGTAGTTGCCCTCGTACGGGTACAGGCGGCCGCGGTCGACCTCGGCGATCCACTGGGCGACGTGGTCCAGGAAGTACCGGTCGTGGGTCACGGCGAGAACGGCACCGTGGTACTGCTGCAGGTGCTGCTCGAGCCAGAGCACGCTCTCGGCGTCGAGGTGGTTGGTGGGCTCGTCGAGGAGGAGCAGGTCGGGCTTCTGGAGCAGGAGCTTGCAGAGCGCGACGCGGCGCTTCTCACCACCGGACAGGTGGGTGACGAGTTCGTCCCCCGGGGGGCACTGCAGCGCGGCCATGGCCTGCTCGAGCTGGGAGTCGAGGTCCCACGCGTCGGCGGCGTCGATGTCCTCCTGCAGGGTGCCCATCTCGGCCAGGAGCGCGTCGAAGTCGGCGTCCGGCTCGGCCATGAGCGCCGAGATCTCGTTGAAGCGTGCGAGCTTGCCGTGGATCTCGCCCACGCCCTCCTGCACGTTCTCGAGCACGGTCTTGCTCTCGTCGAGCTCCGGCTCCTGCATGAGGATGCCGACGCTGAAGCCCGGCGTGAGCTTCGCCTCGCCGTTGGACGGCTGGTCGAGACCCGCCATGATCTTCAGGATCGTCGACTTGCCCGCACCGTTCGGTCCGACGACGCCGATCTTGGCACCGGGGAGGAACGACATCGTGACGTCGTCGAGGATCAGCTTGTCGCCGACCGCCTTGCGGGCGCGGACCATCTGGTAGATGTACTCAGCCATATCGGCCCCAAGTGTAGTGACACCGCCGGAGCACCGCTCGCCCGACGCCGGATCGCCGCTTCCCGCACCTGTACGAACAAGCCTGTTGTTCGCGACACGGACGACGTAGCTTGGCCTCACCCCGCTACCTCGGGCCCGTCACCCACCACGACGAGGACCAGGATCAGGACCACGGACAGGACGAGGACCATGACCACGCACACGACCACGACCCCGTCGCGGCTCCGCCGCCTCGCACTCCCCTTCGTCGGAGCGATCGCACTCACCGTCGCGCTCATCGCCCCGGTGTCGCCGGCATCGGCCGCCGGTGCCGTGCCGAAGGGCAGCCCGTACCTGCTGTACACGGCGAGCATCAGCGCCAACGGCACGGGCACCGGCTACTCGTCGTACATCAACGTGCACGACGCCCACAACAACGCGTACTCGTTCGGGATCCAGTCGGACAAGGGCTCCCCACAGAGCAAGGGCAAGCCGCGTTACATCTGGGAGCGCGTGCAGAACGGCAAGTTCACCTACGGCTACCTGGGCCTGGCCACGAACAAGCTCACGCCCATCGGCATGCGCTGGTACAAGAACGACGTCGCGACGATGATCGTGAACCACAAGACGATCGGCACCCTCAAGCTCAACCTCGACGGTCGCCTGTTCTTCAACGCCGAGGCCAACGCTCGCCTGAACGGTGACGTCGTGCACTCGACGGTGCAGAACACCCGCATCACGGTCGGTGACCGCAAGTCGAACACCGGCCTGAACGGCAAGTGGGACACGAGCTTCTCGTTCCACGGGCTGAAGGCGAAGCAGACGAACAGCCCGCGGGTGCAGGGCGCCAGCTTCAAGATCGACGGCCGCGTGACCGGGCTGCCCCGTGGCGGCAACTGGGACACCGCCCAGGTCTCCGGCATCGGGATGATCGCCCAGAAGTGGTGACCGACGCGACGCGGTGAACCGCCTGCGTCCCCGGCGGCCTGACCCGCACCCCGACTCCGGTCGGCGTGCGGGTCAGGCCGCTTCGGCGTCGTGGGCGTGGTCGTCGAGGGGCGGCGCGGGGTCCCAGGGGGCGGCGTCCTGTTCGAGGACGTGCTCGGACGGCCCCGCGGGCTCCTCGCCGTGGCCGAGCGGCGGTGCCCCGTGGACCCCGTCGACGTCGCCGTCACCGTCACCGTCACCGTCCGGACCGTGCTCGGTCGCCGGTGCATGCTCGTGCGCGCCGTCCGGCTCCGCCCCGTGACCGGCGCCGTGCCCCACGGGGTCGCGGACCTCGCCGGTGCGGGGGTCCACGCCGCGCAGACCACCCTGCCCCGAGGCGCCGTCGCCGACCTGCCGCGGCACCCGCAGCCAGTTGCTGATCCCCCACGCCAGGTCGTGGCCGATTCCGTCGGCGTCGATCTCGACCGAGGTCCCGCCGCGACCGTCGCGTTCCCACGTGCGGATGCGGACCCGTCCGGCGACGACGATCCGGTCGCCCTTCTTCAGGGACTTGTACACGTTCGACGCGAGCGACCGGAACGCGGTGACGGTGTACCAGTTGGTGGCGCCGTTGACCCAGGCGGCGGTGGCCCGGTCCCAGCGGCGCGAGGGTGAGGCGAGTCGGAGACTCGTGATGGCGATGCCGGTCTCGGTGACGAGGTGCCGGGGCTCGGTGGCGACGATTCCGCAGACGGTAATGATGTCGTTCATGCGTCGATCGTCACGGAGCCCGGGGCCGCGTCAGCGACCCCGGGCTCGATCTGTGGCGTGTGGACCCGATCAGGCGACCTGTGGAGGACGAGTCCCCCGGGCCTCCTGTCCGGACCCGGTCAGTGCGCTCGGAACTCGGGCCGGGCGGCCAACGGTCCGAGCGCGGCGTGGACCGCGCCCTTCGCGGACTCGAGGGACGGGTACGGCCCGCCCGCCCGTCGTCGCCCGTAGAGCTCGACCTGGAACCCGTCCGCCGCGCGGTGGATGCTGCCCACCGCTCCGGCCGGACCGATCGCAACCCAGGTTCCCGTGTTGTCCGTCATGTTCGAACCACCTCCTTGTGGCCCTGCCGCCCCGGGGTCAGGACGCCAGGATGTACTGACTGTAGGCCTTCCGCACCTTGTTCACCTTGGGCAGCGCGACTGCGAGGCAGTAGCCCTGCCCGGGGTTCTTCGCGAAGAAGTCCTGGTGGTACTCCTCTGCCGTGTAGAACGTCGAGAGCGGCTCGATGGTGGTGACGATGCCGCCGTCCCAGATGTCCGACGCCCGCTCGATGGCGCGCTCGAACAGCTCGCGCTGCGCGTCGTCGGCCGGGAACATCGCCGAGCGGTACTGCGTGCCGACGTCGGCCCCCTGGCGGTTCAGCTGCCGTGGGTCGTGCAGCGTGAAGAAGACGTCGAGGATCACGTCAGCCGGGATCACCGACTCATCGAACGTCACCGCGACCGCCTCGGCGTGGCCCGTCGTCCCGGTGCACACCAGTTCGTACGAGGGGTCCTCGACCTGTCCGCCGACGTAGCCCGACACCACGTCCTGCACACCCTGGAGCGTGCGGTACACGGCGTCGAGACACCAGAAACATCCACCTGCGAGCACGAACGTGGTCATGGCCACAACCTCTCTCCGGGCTGCCCGTGCAGCCCCGTCGTTCCTCCACAACAGTGTGCGCGGGGACCCTGTTCCCCAGATCGGACGTTGCCCCTCGGCGTGTCGGTGGTCCCCCGTAGCGTCGGCACCACACCGACCAGGAGGCCAGCGATGCAGACCATCACCGAACCCGCACTGCGGATCCGCACCGTCCCGCTGGCCCGCGCCCGGGGCGACTACCGCATCCTCGACGTCCGCGATGACCTGAGCCGGGTCACCCGGGCCAACGGTGAGATCGTCGGGTACGTCGACCGCATCGACGTCGCCGGTGACACCGCCTACCGTGCCCGCCGGTACGTCGCGACCGAGCGCCGGTTCGTCGAGCTGCCGAGCGTGTGGTCCGCCGACGACGCCGTGGACACCCTGCGCTGGTCATGATGTTCCACATTGGAATCATCTGCACCGGGATGCACGGAACGCCGTCCGGCCTCCCCGACGCCTGACCGTTCCGTGGGTATGGTGCGCGCATGGACTGGTGGAACGACCTGACCGACTGGACTTCGTCCGACACGGGTTGGCGGGTGCTCTCGGGCGCTGTGATCCCCTTCGTCGCCATCGTCGTGGCGGGCGTCATCGCGGCGCTCATCGGGCGCAGCGCGACCAAGCGGGTCGTGGCGCTCCAGGAGCGGGAATCGAAGAACGCGGCCGTCGCCGCGATCCTGACGGCTGCGCGCAAGGCAGCGGCATGGGGATCGCTCGGACACGACGAGCGTGCGTACGCGGACCACCTCGCCGAGGACGCCGACATCCGGCTGCGCCTGCTCCCCGTGCAGGGTGCGCCGCTGGCCGCCAACTGGGCCCAGCACGAGATCGCCGACATCAAGAAGAACTCGTCGACGTTCAGCTTCCAGGCCGACCAGTCCCTCGCCGAGTTCCGTGACCGCCTGCTCGACTGGCAGGCGCGACCGAGTCGTGCGCGCAAGCTCTTCAAGGCCGACCTCGAGCGCTGGAAGTTCGAGTCCCCGGACCCCGACGCCGACCTGATCAAGCGCCAGCAGGACTGGAACGCCGACCAGGCCGAACCCCCGCGCACCCAGGCACCCGCACAGGCCCCGGCGCCGGCTCCGGCTGCTCCCGCCGAGCGTCCCACCCCGACGACGACCTCGCTGCGTCCGGCGCAGCGCCCCGCGTCCGCACCCTCGACCCCTCCGGCGGCGGCCGCTGCGTCTGCCGGTGCCGCCGGCGCGACGACCCCGTCGTTCTCCGTGAACCGTGGTGCGGGCACGAACCCGAACCGCGGCAGCGCCGACCAGAACGCCACGCGCTCCTTCGGTGACAACACCACCCGCGTCTACGGCGACGACGACGAGGCTGCACCCCCGGTCCGTCCGGCGCTCGGCACCCCGACCTCGCCCGCCCGCTCCGTCCAGGGCCGCGGCACGGACGACACCGAGGTCGTGGACGACGACAGCGCCACGCGGGCCTTCGGCGACGCGAGCGCCACTCGCGCGTCCGGCGACGCCGGCGCCACCCGCGCCTTCGGTGACTCCGGCCGCGCTCCGCGGAACGACCGTCCGTCCTCGTCCGACCGCCCCGTCGCGACGCCCACCGCGGCCGACGCCCACGTCAACCGGGCGCCCGCGAACGACGTCCCGCCCGCATCGGCACCCCGGGTCGACACCCCCGGCGCGACGAACACCACGTCCGTCCCGACGCGTCTGAACCAGGCCCCCGCCGAGCCCGCGGACGCGAACGAGACGTCGGAGGCGCCGTACACGCAGCCGATCAGCGCCGCCGAACTCCGACGCCGCGCCGCGGACGACGACGAGTAGCAACCCACACGACGAGAACAGGGCCGCCATCCGGAGAGGATGGCGGCCCTGTTCGTCTTCGGCGCCCCCGGCAGGAATCGAACCCGCGGCACGGTGGGTAGAAACCACCTGCTCTATCCACTGAGCTACGGAGGCGAGCAGCGTCGATTGTAGCGGCGAGCGGCCACCGGACGCTCGATGCGCGCCCCGCCGCGTCGCCGCGACAGGACCCGGCGGTCGCCCAACGGTCGGCCGCCGTCTGCCGCCCGTTCCCCTCCGCGACACCCGCGCTTCGTAGCGTCCGGAGCATGCGCACCACCGGTTCCGTCCTCGCCGTCGTGCCCGCGCGTGCCGGGTCGAAGGGGATCCCCGGCAAGAACCTCCGCACGGTCGCGGGCCGTTCGCTGGTCCGGCGGGCGGTCGACTCGGCACGACGCGCCACCCGCATCGACGAGGTCGTCGTCACGACCGACGGTGACGCCATCGCTGCCGAGGCCGTCGCCGCCGGTGCCGCCGTGGTCCGCCGTCCGGCCGAGCTCGCCGGCGACGAGGCGTCATCGGAGTCCGCCCTGCTGCACGTCCTCGACGCGATCAGCACGCCGCTGCCCGAGGTCCTCGTCTTCCTGCAGGCGACCTCGCCGTTCATCGACCCGGCCGACCTCGACGCCGCCGTCGCGCGCGTGGTCGACGGGCACGCCGACGCGGTGTTCGCCGCCACGCCGTCGCACGCGTTCCTGTGGCGGACCGCCCCGGACGGCACCGCGGTCGCGGTGAACCACGACGCTGCGACCAGGCCCCGCCGGCAGGACCGCGAGCCCGAGTACCGCGAGACCGGCGCCTTCTACGTGATGCGGACGGCGGGGTTCCTCGAGAACCGGCACCGGTTCCACGGCCGCGTCGAGCTGGCCGTCGTCGACGGTGCCGGTGCGATCGACATCGACGACGAGGCCGACCTGGCCCTCGCCGAAGCCCTCGCCGAAGCGCCCGGCGCGCCCGGCGCGCCCGGCGCGCTGGCCGACGCACGCGTCGGCGACCCGGCCCCAGCACCCACCACGACCCGAGACCCATCCCCGACGCGGGCCACCCCCGCACCGAACGGAGCACCATGACCGTCACCATCGGTACGTCCACGATCGGCGCGGGCCACCCCGCGTACCTCATCGGCGAGATCGGCCTCAACCACAACGGCGACGTCGACATCGCGAAGCAGCTCATCGACGTCGCTGCCGACGCGGGCCTGCAGGCCGTGAAGTTCCAGAAGCGCACTCCCGCGATCTCCACGCCGGAGCACATGAAGAACACCCCGCGCAGCACCCCGTGGGGCGACATGACCTACCTGGAGTACCGCTACCGCGTCGAGTTCGACCGTGACCAGTACATCGAGATCGGCGACCACGCGACCCTCCGCGGGCTCGACTGGTTCGCGTCGCCGTGGGACGAGCCGTCGGTCGACTTCCTCGAGGACCTCAACGTCGTCGCCTACAAGATCGCCTCGGCGTCCGTCACCGACCTCGGCATGCTCGCCGCGGTCGCCACGACCGGCAAGCCCGTCATCCTGTCGACCGGCATGTCCACGCTCGAGCAGATCGACGCCGCCGTCGAGGCCCTCGGCACCGACCGCCTCGTCCTCATGCACGCGACGTCGACCTACCCGCTGCCGGCCGAGGAGGCGAACCTCCGCATGATCGACACCCTCGCCCACCGCTACGCGGGCGTCCCCGTCGGCTACTCCGGCCACGAGCCCGGCCTGCAGATCTCCATCGCCGCGGTCGCCCTCGGTGCCACGGCCGTCGAGCGCCACATCACGCTCGACCGCACGATGTGGGGCTCCGACCACGCTGCATCGCTCGAGCCGCACGGCCTGAAGACGCTCGCCCGTGACATCCGCATCATCGAGACCGCCCTCGGTGACGGCGTCAAGAGGATCTTCCCCGGCGAGCAGGCACCGCTCGCGAAGCTGCGTCGCGTCGGCGCGTGAGCGGCCCGGTCGACGGGACCCGTGCCCTGGACATGCCGGCTGACGGCAGTGGGTCGACGGACGGACTGGAGGCGCGCCTCCCGTCCGACGCGTCACCACGCGTCCGACGCGTGGTCGGCCTGGTCGACACCGACTCGTTCGCGAAGTGGGGCGCCCACCTGCTGGCGAGCGCACCGGCGGACTGGGACCTGGAGCTGCGCACCGTGGCGACCCCGAGGTCGGCGAGTCCGAAGCAGCTGCGGTCGGCGTTCCGCGGGCTGGACCGGCGCCTCGCCCACCTGCACCGGGAACCGCCAGCGCCGAAGGACGTCGACGCCGTCGTCGAGGAGCTCCGACAGGACCCGCCGGACGCCGTCCTGGTGTCGTTGATCGGACCGGTGGCCGAGCTCGTGATCGACGAGGTACACCGGCGGATCCCGGACCGGCCGGTGCTGGTCTCGGGGCTGCCGGGGATCTCGTTCCCGTCGAAGTGGAAGGGCATCTTCTTCCGCGCCCGGGCCGACCTGTTCGTGCTGCACAGCCATCGTGAGGTCCGCGCGTACGAGGAGATGGCGCGCGAGGGCGGCGTCGAGCCGCACTTCGCGCTCGCCACACTGCCCTTCGCGCGGGGGGTCGGCGCGACCGGCGGTGCCGGCGCAAGCGATGGTGCGGGCTCGACGGTCCGCGACGCCGTCGTCTTCGCTGCGCAGCCGAGTGTGCCGTTCGAGCGGGCCGACCGGGCACTCGTCGTGCGGTGGCTCGTGGAGACAGCGCGGGCGCACCCGGAGTGGCGCGTCGTCATCAAGACGCGCGCTGCGGCCGGTGAGCACCAGACGCACCGCGAGGAGCACCCCTACCCGGACCTGGTGCCCGCGGACGCGCCGACCAACCTCGTGGTGGAGAGCGGCCCGATGGCCGAGCACCTCGACCGGGCGGTGGCGCTCGTGACGATCAGCTCGACCGCGGTGCTCGAGGCGGCGGCGCGAGGCGTGCCCGCACTCACGCTGACCGACTTCGGGATCGGGCGGCACCTGATCAACGAGGTGTTCGTAGGGAGCGGCCTCGAGGGTGACGCCGTCGACCTGGTCGACGGACGGTTCGGTGTCGTCCGGCCGGAGTGGATGCGGGACAACTACTTCCACCCGACCTCGGAGGACGACTGGCAGCACCGGCTCGTGGAGCTCATGGCCCGACGGGACGCCGGCACGCTGGTGGACCGGGCACCGGCTCGGCGGAGTCGCGGTGGCGTGCTGCGCCGTGCGTGGGAGCGGAAGAACGCCCTCGGTGGGGCCGATCGCAGCCCGCTCGGGCTGGTGGCACTGGGCATCGGAGCGCCGATCCGGGGCGCGAAGCGGCTGGCGCGACGCGTGCGGGCGCTGGTCGATCCGCCGGAACCCGTGGTGGTGGCGGCGCCGACGTCGCAGCGTGCGGGGGCGCGGGCCGCTCTGCCCGCGCCGGGGACCGCCGCTGGGACGGCTGCGGCGGCGGCCGCCCCGGCCGCGGCGGCGGCTCGTTCAGAGCGCCTTGGCCACCGCGAGCAGGAGTTGGTCACGGGTCGGGACGCCGGGTGAACGGAAGACCTCGGTGCCGTCGTCCTGCCGCACGATGATCGTGGGCGTGGACCGGATACCGAGGTCTTCCGCGTCGTCGGGGTGTGCCGCCACGTCGCGTTCGGTCACGGTGAGCCCGGGGACGAGCTCTGACACCTCGGCCGACACCCGGCGGGCGGCGGCACACGGCGCACAGAAGGCGGACGTCCAGAGGTCGAGCTGCATGTGGTCCTGCAACGCGGCGGGTGGGGGTTCTACTCCCGGTCGAACTCGCCGCTGCGGTCGCCGCGGTCCTGCAGGTCGTCGACCGGGTCGGACTCGCCGGGCTCGTAGGTGAACTCGACCGAGATCTGGTCGAGGACCTGGCGGGACTTGGTGGCGCGGTAGGTGAAGGCCGTCTGCAGGCCCTCGACGTCGGCGAACACCGTGACCTCGTCGTCCAGCGCGTCGCTCGTGGCGGTGCGGGTGTCGGTCGTGCCGTCGAAGGGACCGCCGTGGAAGATCGCGGTGTACTCGTCGCCTTCGTGGATGGTGATGTCGCTCATGCCTCCCTTCTACCAGGCGGTGGCTGGTGCAGTCTGTCGAGCCCGTCGTTGCGCTATGCATAGCACGGCTATATAGTTCAGCTATGGAAACACCGCGTGAGCAGACGATCGAGACCCTCCTCGTCTCCGTCAACCGCCTGATCCGCAGCGCCGTCCAGTCGACGGGCAACACCACGTCCGCCGCGGTCTGGCGCACGCTCGGCATCCTCGAGACCGACGAGCCGCTGCGACTCGGTGAACTGGCCACCGCCTCCCGCGTGGCGCAGCCCACCATGACCCGACTCGTCGCCGGCATGCTCGCCGACGGCCTGGTCAGCCGCAGCGTCGACCCGGACGACTCCCGCGGGCAGCTCATCGAACTCACCGAGGCTGGACGCGAACGGCTCGCTTCCTGGCGCTCCACCCTCACCAGCACGGTCGGTCCGTTGTTCGCCGACCTGACCGACGACGACTGGGACGTCCTGCACCACGCGGCGAACCTGATCGCCCAGCGCACCCGGACAACCCCCAACGGAACGGAGATCCCCGCGTGAACGCCCACGCACCCGCCGGCCAGTCCGGCTCCATCCTCAAGCAGTCGTCCGCGGTCTGGGCGATCGCCTTCGCCTGCGTCGTCGCGTTCATGGGCATCGGCCTCGTCGACCCGATCCTCCCGGCGATCGCGGCGTCCCTCAAGGCGACCCCCGCGCAGACCGAACTGCTCTTCACGAGCTACCTCGCCGTCACCGGCGTCGCGATGTTCTTCACCAGCTGGGTCTCCAGCCGCATCGGCGCGAAGCGCACCCTGCTCATCGGACTCGCCCTGATCGTGCTCTTCTCGGTGCTCGCGGCGACGTCGAACAGCGTGTGGAGCATCATCGACTTCCGTGCCGGCTGGGGCCTCGGCAACGCGCTCTTCATCTCCACCGCGCTCGCGACCATCGTCGGGGCAGCGTCCGGCGGCACCGCCTCGGCGATCATCCTGTACGAGGCAGCGCTCGGCCTCGGCATCGCCGTCGGCCCCCTCGTCGGAGGCCTGCTCGGCTCGGTGAGCTGGCGCGGCCCGTTCTTCGGCGTCACGACCCTGATGGCCGTCGCGTTCATCGCCATCGTCGCCCTGCTGAAGACCGGCAGCCTCGAGAAGCCCACGCCGACGAAGCTCTCCGCTCCCTTCCGCGCCCTGACCCGTCCGGCACTCGCCGCCCTCGCCGCAACCGCGCTGTTCTACAACATCGGCTTCTTCGTCCTGCTGGCGTACACGCCGTTCCCGCTCGGCTTCGGCGCGCTCGGCATCGGGTTCACGTTCTTCGGCTGGGGTGTCGGTCTCGCCATCACGTCGGTTTGGGTCGCCCCGATGCTCACCGCCCGTCTCCGGCGGACGACGGTGTTGAAGATCGCGCTGCCCCTGCTCGCGCTCGACCTGTTCGCCGCGGCCCTCGTCGTGCGGTCCCAGGTCGGCCTGATCATCTGCGTCGTGATCGGCGGCCTCGTGCTCGGTGTCCTGAACACCGTGCTCACCGAGTGCGTCATGGAGGCCACCGACCTCCCCCGCTCCGTCGCCTCGAGCGCCTACTCCGCCGTCCGCTTCATCGGCGGCGCCATCGCCCCGCCCGTCGCGACCCTGCTCGCCGACGCGTACTCCCCCTCGGCGGCCTACGTCTTCGCGGGCGCATCCGTCGCGGTCGCCTTCGTCGTGATCCTCTGCACCACCAGGGTCCTGCGCCGCGTCGACGACGGTCCCGAGCCGGAGCGCATCGAGGCCGAGGCCATCACCGCCGGCGACATGGCCTAGCCGCCGGGGTGCGGGGGCGCTTCACGCGCGCCCCACGTCCCCACTTCTCCACGAACGGGCGAAATGCCGGAGTGTCCCCCGTGGGCACCCCGGCATTTCGCCCGTTCGTGCGTCCGCGCGGGGGCTCGCTCGCCCCTCGTTCCACGCCCCACCCGCGAGCGGGCGAAATGTCCGGCCTCGACTGCAGAGCGAGTCCGGCATTTCGCCCGCTCGCACGGGGCTGGCCAGAACCGTGCGGTAGGCGGGGTAGAGAGCGACTGCCGGGAGGCGCGGGTCGGCCTGCCGGGGTCACCACGGGCCTCCAAGCGGTCACCTGCAATGCTCGCGGCTCGCGTCGCGGACGAGCGGGCGAAACATCCGGGTGCGCCCGCAGGGCAACCGCGGCATTTCGCCCGCTCGGCTGGACGCGGGCGGGCGGAGCCGCGACCGCAGCGCCGCCGCCAGCGAGCGGGCGGAATACCGCGGTCCGTACGCAGGGTGACCGCGGCATTTCGCCCACTCGTGGTGGTGAGGCGGGATCGGCACGGCAGGCGGGGTGGAGGGCGACCGCCTGGAGGCGCGGGGCGGCCTGCCGGGGTCGCCACGGGCCTCCAGGCGGTCGCCTGCAGTGCTCGCGGCTCGCGTCCCGGACGAGCGGGCGGAACGTCCGGGTGCCTCCGCAGGGCGACCGCGGCATTTCGCCCGCTCGCGGAACGGGCGCAGCGGCACGTACGGGAGGCACGCGGGGCGGGAATAGGATCGGGGACATGGCAACCGCGAATGACCGCCTCGTCTGGATCGACTGCGAGATGACCGGCCTCGACCTCGAGGTCGACGAACTCGTCGAGGTGGCCGTGGTCATCACCGACTTCGACCTCGAGCCCGTGCACCCCGGGTTCGACATCGTCATCAAGCCGGACCAGTCGGCGCTCGACAACATGAACGAGTTCGTGACGAACATGCACGTCACCTCGGGGCTCATCGACGAGATCCCGAACGGCGTGAGCCTGGCGGACGCCGAGTACCAGGTGCTCGAGTACATCCTCGAGCACGTCCCTGCCGAGGGCTCCGCACCCTTGGCCGGCAACACCATCGGCACCGACCGTGCGTTCCTGTCGAAGTACATGCCGCGGGTCGACGGGCACCTGCACTACCGCAGCGTCGACGTGTCGAGCATCAAGGAGCTCTGCCGCCGCTGGTTCCCCCGCGTGTACTTCAACGCGCCGGAGAAGCACGGTGGGCACCGGGCCCTCGCGGACATCCTCGAGTCGATCCGCGAGCTCGAGTACTACCGCCGCGCCGGCTTCGTCGCCGAGCCCGGCCCGAGCACCGACGACGTGCGTGCCGTCCAGGCCGACGTCGTGGCGAAGTGGGAGTCACGGCTGGCGCAGCCCGCGGCCGAGTAGCGACACGGGTGGTCCGCACCCCGTCCCGCATGTACTACTATTGAGTGGTCGCGCCGGTCCGCCGGTTCGAACATGGTGGATATAGCTCAGTTGGTAGAGCGCCTGGTTGTGGTCTAGGAGGTCGCGGGTTCGAGACCCGTTATTCACCCCAGTCGAGGGAGAGTCCTGTTGCGTGTGACGCAACCGGGGCTCTCCCTCAGTGTTTTTCTGGACGGCTCCGGCGCCGTGCGGCTTCGCCCCGAGTGGTGAGCCACGAGTAGTGAGCCGCGAGTGATCAGCGCGGTGTGGGACGATCCACCCGTGATGGAGATGTCCGCCGACGCGTTCGAGCAACTCGTGACCGACGAACTCGACCTGCTCCCCGACGAGATGGTCGACGGGCTCGACAACGTGGTGTTCGTCGTCGAGGACGAACCGGAGAACGGCGAAGAGCTCTTCGGCTTGTACGACGGCATCGCAGCCACCGAGCGCGGGCAGTACGGCTTCGGCGAGCTGCCCGACCGCATCGTGGTGTTCCGCAAGCAGCACCTGGCCGAGTGCGACACCGTCGAGGAGCTCAAGGACGAGGTGCACACCACCCTCGTGCACGAGATCGGCCACTTCTACGGCATCGACGACGAGCGACTGCACGAGCTCGGCTGGGCGTAGCGGCCAGCGACGCGCACCCGGCGGGCGGCGGGCGGCGGGCGGCGCCCGAGTTTCGGGCTCAGCGACATTCCTCGGGCCCACGAGCGCGAGAACTGTCGCTCACCGCGAAAAGTCGCGCCGCAGCCGCCGCTGCCGCGGCCGCCGCAGCCCGCGCACCCGCACCCACACCCGCCCACGCACCTCAGAACCGCGTCGGCCCCACCTCGTGGTACTTCTCCCACGCCCCCACCGGCCCCCGCCCGTGCAGCGCGTACTCCCCCACCAGCCGCTCCTTGTAGACGGCCGGGTTGTGCGACGCCACCACCCGGGCGTTCCGCCAGTGCCGGTCCAGCCCACGCGTCCGGTCGGCCGCGGACGCCCCGCCGACCTCGAACAACTCGGACGCCGACCGCAGCACCCGCGGCCCGATCTCGACCTGCGCCTGGTACACGGCGTTCTCGGCCGCGTCGAGCACCACGCGGTCGACGCCGACCCCGGGCTCGTTCGTCGCGACGACCCCGTCGAGCAGCCCCGCGGCGGCGACGACGAGTGACCGGGCGGTGAACGCCCCGGCCGACAGCCGCCCGAGCACCGAGAGCACCTGCGGGTCCTCCCCCGGCACGGCCGCGTTGGCGTGGATGTAGGTGCGGGTCCGTGGTCGCACGAAGGCCACGGCATCGTCCGACACGGCCTGCCCGATCCCGGCGAGGACCGCCAGCAGGTACAGCTGGTAGAAGGCCTGGATGTGCGACAGCGGAGCGTCCCGGTACGCCGACACCACCGACGGGTCGACCGACACCCCGTCGAACACGGTCGTGCCGGACGCGGTCAACCGCTGGCCGAACCCGTCCCAGTCGTCGATGCTCGTCACGCCCGGCGCGGAGGCGTCGACGGCGAACGTCACGCGCTCCCCGTCACGGTCCGCCGCCAAGTAGATCCAGTCCGCGTAGAGCGTGCCCGTCGAGTAGAACTTCCGCCCGTCGAGGCGGAGGGAACCACCAGCCGGCGTCACCGTGGTCGAGATGTCGGCCAGGGTCGTCCCGGTCCGCTCCGAGGTCGCGTTCCCGATGATCGCTCCGTCGACGATGCGCTGGAGCCACTCATCGCGGGAGGACGACGATGGCCGAAGCAGCACGAGTTCGGTGTACCCGAAGTGTCCCCGCCACAGGTGCGCGATGTTCGAGTCCGCCGCCGCCAGGTCCGCCACCAGGTGCGCGAGTTCGACCAGCGTCACGCCGAAGCCCCCGCGGTCCTCCGGCACGCGCAGCCGCCCGAACCCCGCGTCGGCGAGCGCCCGGACCTCGGCATGCGGCAGCGGCCGGTCGCCGGGCCTCCCGGACGCGAGCTCACGCTCGACCGCGCCGTCGCGGATGGTCGCGAACACGGGCGCGAAGCGTTCGCGCAGGGTCGCCAGACGGTCGGCCGGGAGGCCCGTCACGCGTCCGTCGATCGTCGTCGCGTCCGTCATGCGGGCACCTCCACCGCGTCGCGCGCCTCGGTCGCGCCGGCACCGCCCGAGAACGCCCCGCGCCACTGCCGGGCGGGGTGCGAGTCCGGGAGCTGTGCGTGGCCGAAGAGCTTCTCGCGCAGGGTGCCCTCGCGGTACTCGGACTGCATCAGGCCGCGTTCCTGCAGGGTCGGCGCGATGTGGTCGACGAACTCCTCGTAGGAGCCGGGCAGCGTCCAGTTGATGACGTTGACGCCGTCGACGCCCACCCGCTGCCAGTCGGCGAGCTCGTCGGCGATCTGCTCCGGCGTGCCGACGACCCGGGCGCGGAGCTTCGCGGACAACCGGGCGAGGTCGGCGATGGTCGGTTCGCGGTCCCCAGCGGCCTCGCGGAGCCACTGCAGGTGCGACTGTCCGGCGTGGGTGCGGACCTCGGACAGCGGGGTGTCCGGGTCGAGGGGCTCGCCGGTGTCCGGGTCGAAGCCGAGGTTCGAGTGCACCAGGAACCCGTCGGCGGCCAGGTACTCGTCGATCTCCGCTTCCTTGGCCTTGGCCTCGGCTTCGGTGGAGCCGGTGACGAAGGTCAGGCCGAGGAAGAACGCGATGTCGTCCCGCTGTCGACCGGCGGCCTCGGCCAGGTCGCGGGTCTCGCGGATGAGCTGTTCGGTGGCGTCCCGGTTCGAGGTCAGGATGAACTGGGCCTCGGCGTTCCGGGCGGCGAAGGCACGGCCCGCCGGCGACGACCCGGCCTGGAACAGCACCGGGGTCCGCTGCGGCGACGGTGCCGACAGGTGCGGGCCCTGCACGTCGTAGCGCATGCCGTGGTGGTCGATGCGGTGCACCCTGTCGGGGTCGGCGTAGCCACGGACCGGGTCCTTCAGCACGGCGCCGTCCTCCCACGAGCCCTCCCAGAGCTTCGCGCAGACCTCGAGGTACTCCTCGGCCCAGACGTAGCGCTCGTCGTGCTCCTCGAGCCGGTCGGCGCCGAAGTTCCGGGCGGCGCTGTCGAGGGCGCTCGTGACGACGTTCCAGCCGATGCGGCCCCGGGTGATGTGGTCGAGCGTGGAGACCTTGCGGGCGAAGTCGAACGGGTGCGCCTGGATGACGCTCGAGGTGAACGCGAGCCCGAGGTGCTCGGTCGACACGGCGAGCGCGGAGAGCAGCACGGAGGGGTCGTTGGAGGGGATCTGCAGCCCCTCGCGCAGGTTGGTCGAGTAGTCGCCGCGCCCGGGGCCGTAGGTCCCGACGACGTCGGCGAAGAACATCGCGTCGAACTTGCCGCGCTCGAGGGTCCTCGCCAGGTCGGTCCACAGGGTCACGTCGTCGAAGTCCGCCTGCCGGGCGTCGGGGTGCCGCCACAGGCCGTGCTGGATGTGCGAGGTCGTGTTCATGACGAAGGCCGCGAAGCGCAGCGGGCGGTTCGGTGCATCGCTCATGTGTCCCATCGTGGTCGGCGGGCACCGTCCGACGACAGCGACGTGACCTCCCGTTACGCGCGGTGTTCCCCGCGGCCCTGGACGCGACCATGCTCCTGAGGCATGCCGAGCCAGACCACCCTCACCGCGCCTCCAGGCCGTCCCGCTGCACCGTCGACCAGCGCGACCCGTCGTCGGGTCGCCCTCGCGTCGTTCGTCGGCACGACCGTCGAGTACTACGACTTCTACCTCTACGCGACGGCCTCGGCGCTGGTGTTCGCGCCGACGTTCTTCCCGTCCGTGACACCGGCCGTCGGGGTCATCGCGTCGTTCGCGACCTACGGCGTCGGGTTCGTGGCGCGGCCGCTCGGCGGCGTGATCGCCGGCCACCTGGGTGACCGGATCGGGCGGAAGAAGCTGCTCGTCGCGTCGCTCGTGCTGATGGGCATCGCGTCCACGCTGATCGGGGTCATCCCGTCCGCCGCGACCATCGGTGTCGGTGCCGTCGTGGCGCTCGTGTTCCTGCGGCTGCTGCAGGGCGTCGCGGCCGGTGCGGAGTGGGGCGGCTCGGCGCTGCTGTCCGTCGAGCACGCGCCGGAGCGGCACCGGGGGCTGTTCGGGGCGTTCACGCAGATGGGGTCGGCCGGTGGGATGCTCCTGGCGACCGGGGTCTTCACGCTCGTGCGGTCCCTGCTCGGCACCGAGGCGTTCCTGGCCTGGGGATGGCGGCTTCCGTTCCTGTTCTCGGCGGTGATCGTGGCGGTCGGGCTCGTCATCCGGCTCGGTGTGCAGGACGCCCCGGTGTTCCAGGAGCTGCGCGCCTCGGGCGGGGTCGAGCGGTTCCCGGTGTGGCAGGCGATCCGGCAGCACCCGCGGTCGATCCTGGTGACGGCGGGCCTGCGCCTCGTGCAGCCGGCGCTGTACTCGATCCTGACGACGTACTCGCTGACCTACCTCGGCAACGTCCGGGGGCCATCGGGCTCGGACGCGGGGCTGCAGGCCGTGCTCGTGATCTCGGCCGTGTCGCTCGTGTCCACGCCGTTCTGGGGGTGGCTGTCCGACCGGGTCGGGCGGCGGGTGCTCACGATCTGGTCGGCGGTGGGCATCGCGGTGCTCATCTGGCCGTTCTTCGCGTTCCTCGACGCCGGGCCGCTCGTGCTGTTGCCGCTCGTGGCGCTGATCGGGATGTGCGTGTTCCACGACAGCATCTACGGGCCGCAGGCGGCGTGGTTCGCGGAGCAGTTCCCGACCGGGCGGCGGTACTCGGGGATGTCGCTCGGGTACCAGATCGGGTCGATCTTCTCGGTGGGGCTGACGCCGCTGCTGGCCGCGGTGTTCGTGCAGCTCGGGGGTGGGTCGCCGTGGATCCTGTGCGGGTACCTCGGGGTGTACGCGGTGCTGACGATCGTGGCGGCGGTGTTCGCGGTGGATCCGCGGGCGGTGGCGCGGCGGGAGGCGCGGGCGGGCGCGGGTGCGGGCGGCGCCGGCACGGCGGGCACGGGCGGCGCGGGCGCGGCGGGCTGACGTTTCGCGCTGGGCGGCAGTTCTCGCCTTCCGGAGGCCGTGAGGTGTCGCTCAGCGCGAATCCTCGGTGCCGCCACGCGCGCGGGCCCGCCGCGTGGCGCCGCGCGGCGCCGCGGGCCCGCCGCGCGCTACGTCCGCAGGACCACGTCGGCCAGGGCAGCCGGGTCCTCGGCGGCGATGAAGGCCTGCTCCTGCGCGGCCCAGCGGTCCCACTCCCGTGCGAAGACCTCGCCGTCGCGGCCGATCGCCCGGTCCCAGCGCACGGCGTCGTCGGCGTCGAGCCACACCCGCAACGACGCCAGCGGTGCCGACGCCCGCGACAGCGCACCGCACCCCTCGACCACGATCGGCTGGTCGGGGTCCACCGACGCCCAGTCCGTGGGCGCATCGGCCGCCCAGTCCCAGCGTCGGTACCCGCTCGGCGCTCCGAGGACGTCCGTCACCACGGCATCGGCAGCCGCACGCAGGCCGTCCCACCCCGGGTACAGGTCGTCCAGGTGCACGAGCTGCGCGCCGAGCTGCTCCGCGACCTGTGCTCCGAGGGTGGTCTTGCCCGTGCCGGACCGGCCGTCGATGAGCACGACGGCGCGCCGGCCCGTGGCAGCGGCGACACCGGCAGCAGCAGCGGCCAGGCCGGGGGCGAGGTCACCGGCGGCGGTGCCCGTCGCGCCCGTCGCGCCGTCGCCGGCCGACGTCTGCGTCGGCCGGTCGCCGCCCGTCGCGCCGGCTGCGCGTTCCGCGTCAGGCACGCCACGTCCCCACGCTCACCGCGACCGCGATCGACACCATGCCGACGCCGACCAGCACCGCCACCATCGCCCACTCCGGCCCGGCGAACCGTGCGACCCGCGCCCAGGTCCGCCGTCCGGGAGCACCGAACCCCCGTGACTCCATCGCCACCGCCAACGTCGTCGCACGCCGCAGCGCGAGCACGAGCAGCGCGAACGCCATCGTCGCCCCGCGGCGGAGCCGTCCGGAGTCGGCCAGCCCTCGGGCACGCCGCGCCATCGCGAGCTGTCGCCAGTCGTCGACGAGCAAGGTCATCATCCGGACAGCGGCGAGCGCGCCGAGCACGAAGCGCGCGGGCAGCCGGAGCACCTGCGCGAGCCCGTCGGCCAGGTCGGTCGGGTCGACCCGCACGAAGAGCGCGATGGCTGGCACCCCCACCGCGAGGACCCGGAGCGCGGTCGCCAACGCGAGCGTGAGCGACCCGTCGGTGACGTGTGCGAACCCGAGGTCGAACCACTCCCGACCCGAGGGCCTGCCGTACAGCGCGATGCTCACAGCCGTCAGCGGCACCGCGAGGAGCACCGGTGCGAGTCGGAGCAGCAGGGTCCGGACCGGCAGGCGCAGGAGCGGCAGGAGTGCGAGTTCGAGCGCCAGGGCGACGGCGGCGGAGACGACGTCGAGGCTGAGCACCAGGCAGATGCCGAGGGCGAGCACACCGATCAGCGACGCGACCGGCTGGACGCCGGGGATGCCGGTCGCGCGGGCCGGCAGCGGTCGTCGCAGGGGGTTCGTCCGGTCGGTTCCGTCCACCGCGTCCGCCGCGTCCGCCGCGTCCGCCGTGTCCGTCCGGTCGGCCGCGTGGTCGGCCGTGTCGGTCCGGTCTGGAGGCCCGGGGCGGCTCCGGGCTGTCGGTCCCGTCTCCGGGGCGGTCGCGACCGACGGCCCCTGGTCGCGACCGACGGTCAGGGCACCGTCCGGCCCGAGCACGACCTCGTCGGCGTCGAGTGCCCGGACGAGGTCGCGGTCGTGGGTGACCGCCACCACCGCGGTGCCGGCATCGGCGAGGGCCCCGAGCCGACCGACGACGGACTGCCACGTGGCACGGTCCTGCCCGGAGGTCGGCTCGTCGAGCACGACGACCGGCGGCCGGGCCGCGATGACCGAGGCGATCGCGAGCCGTCGTTGTTCGCCCCCGGACAGCGTGAAGGGGTTGGCGTCGGCCAGGTGTGCGAGCCCGAACTCGTCGAGCAGCGCGGTGGCTCGTTCGGCGGCGTCCGGCGCATCGAGTGCTCGGGGTCCGGCCTCGATCTCCTCGCGGACGGAGCGGGCGACGAACTGGTGCTCGGGGTCCTGGAACACCGTGCCGATCCGGGCGGCGAGTTCCCGGCTCGTCCAGGCGTGGGGCGCTGTGCCGATGCCGTCGGCGAGGGCGTCCGTGGCGCGGAGCTCACCGGCGGCCGGTGGGAGCAAGCCCGCGAGGGTCAGCCCGAGCGTCGACTTGCCGACGCCGTTCGGTCCGGTGACGGCGAGGACCTGCCCGGCCCGGAGCTCCAGGTCGATGCCGTTCCCGACCGGTTGCTTCCCCCGTGCCGTGCCGAGCCCCCGGGCGTCGAGCAGTACCGCAGCCGCCGCCGCGTCGTCACGCTCCCCCGCGCCGACCCCCTCGCCAGGTTCCCCCTCGCCGAGCGGGCGGAATGCCGCGGTCACCCCACCGGACGCCCCGGGCATTTCGCCCGCTCGTCCCGCCGACGTCATCTCACGCGCCTGCTCGCCGGGTTCCCCCTCGCCGAGCGGGCGGAATGCCGCGGTCGCTCCGCCGGACGCCCCGGGCATTTCGCCCGCTCGTCCGCGCGCACGCCGCAGCCGCCGGGCCGAACCGCGCGCCGGCTCGACACCGGGCACCCAGACCCCGGCCGCCGTGAGCGCCTCTCCGTGGTCCGCCAGCACCCGGGCCGGCGAACCGTCAGCGACCACGCCGCCGCCCGGTTCGAGCAGCACGAGCCGATCGACCAGGTCCAGCCAGGTGCCGATCCGGTGCTCCACCACGAGCAGCGTTGCCCCGGTCTCGTCGAGCAGTGCCCGGACGGCGTCGTGCACCTGCGCCACGCCGTCCGGGTCGAGGTTCGCGCAGGGTTCGTCGAGCACGAGCGCACCCGGCCGCATCGCGAGCACGCCCGCGAGCGCCAACCGCTGCCGCTGCCCACCGGACAGCTGCGCGGTGGAGCGGTCGAGCGGCAGGTCGAGCCCGACGACGTCGAGCGCCGTCCGCACCCGGTCCCAGGTCTCGTCACGAGGGACGCCGGCGTTCTCGCAGCCGAAGGCCACGTCGTCGCCGACCCGGGACATCACCGTGTGCGCCTCGGGGTCCTGCATGACGAGACCGACACGCCCGCGGAGCGCGCGGGGGTCGGCCTCGTCGACCAGGAGTGTCCCCTGCACCGAAGCAGCGGTGTCGTCGGTGGCGTCGGGCTCGTCGGGCAGCACGCCGGCGACCGCTCGCAGGAGCGTCGACTTGCCGGCACCGGACGGCCCGACGACGGCGACCCGCTCCCCCGGCTGGACGGTCAGGTCGACGTCACGGACGGCCCAGGCGTCGCGCTCCGGGTACCGCCAGCCCCAGCCACGGAACGCGATGCGCGCCCCGCGGACGCCGGCACCTGCGCCGGCGTCGCCGCCGGTGGAAGGGGACGTCGCCGACGGAGCGGGCACGGTCACACCAGGGCGCGGGGTTCGCGACGGCTGTGCTCGCGGCCGGCCGCGAAGGACGACAGCACCTCGGTACGGGCGAGTGCCCGGACGATGAGCCACGAGCCCGCCCCCGCGATCACGGCACCGGAGATGACCGCACAGATCACGTAGACGACCTTGAAGGCGACGTCGAGCCCCGGGTACCAGAGGACGGTGTCGTTGATGCCGAGCGCGAGTCCGGCTGCGGCACCGGCGAGCACGACGACCGGCAGGCGGTAGACGCGGTACAGGAACAGCGCGAGGACGATCTCCGCGCCGAGACCCTGGACGAGTCCGGCCTCGAGCGTGAGCCATCCCCACTGGGTGCCGAACAACGCCTCGACCGAGGCGGCGACCATCTCGCCGTAGAGCGCGGCGCCGGGCTTGCGGACGACGATCGCGACGATCGGGCCGGCGAGCAGCCAGACCCCGCCGAACAGGGCCTTCGTGCCGGGGAGCACGAGGTCCATGACGGCGCTGATGGGTTCGTAGCCGAACTCCCAGAGCCGGAAGACGACTCCGAGGGCCACCGCGAGGACACTCGCGACGACGATGTCGACGACCCGCCACCGCAGCGATCGCCGCGGAGCGGTGGTGACGGTTGTGGACGTGCCTGAAGGCATGCTGCTGACTCCTCCCTGCGCCGGCATGATCCGGATCAGGTTCGACGGTCGGAGCGCCGATCGCTCCCTCTCAGCCCGGCGGTCCCGGACTCCCGTGTGTGTGCCAGCAGTCTAGACGCGGTCGCGACCGCGTGACGGACGGGAGGCCCGTGGCGGCGTCGCCACGGGCCTCCCGTCCGTCAGGTGGTCACTTCTTGAGCGCGCGCACCAGCTTGCGGAGGACACGCCCGGCCACCCACACGAAGGGGATGCCGACGACGATCAGCGAGATCGGGTTCGGCTCGAACACGAGGTCCTTGCCCGGGCGGCGCACGTAGGCGCCGACGGGGGCCGACAGGCCGCCGCCACCGCCGCCACCGTTCTCGTCGTCTCCGCCGCCACCGAAGCCGAACCAGCTGACGGACACGGGGATGAGGGTCTGGTCGCCGACCTCGACGGGTTCTCCGTAGTTCGTGGAGACCCCGAGCGGGCGGACCTGGTCTGCGATCTTCGAGACGATGTTGGCCATGCGCGCGACGCTACTCGTCCGTTCCTCCACAGGCCGCGGGGCGCATCACGCATCCACAGCTGGGGCTTGTCTGCGGACGCGGACGAGCGCCGCCGATATGTTGGCCGCACCCACACCTGGAGGACCGTTTGCACACCTGGCCCGGAAACCCGTACCCGCTCGGGGCGACCTACGACGGGAGCGGCACGAACTTCGCGCTGTTCTCCGAGGTCGCCGAGCGCGTCGAACTCTGTCTGTTCGATTCCGACGGCAACGAAGAATGCGTCCGCCTGCTCGAGGTGGACGCCTACGTCTGGCACGCGTACCTCCCCAACATCGGCCCCGGGCAGGAGTACGGCTTCCGCGTGCACGGCCCGTACGACCCTGACTCCGGCGCGCGCTGCAACCCGTCGAAGCTCCTGCTCGACCCGTACGCCAAGGCGACGAGCGGCGAGATCGACTGGGACCAGTCGCTCTTCTCGTACACGTTCGGCGACCCGGACTCGACCAACGACGAGGACTCCGCGTCGCACATGATGAAGGGCGTCGTGATCAACCCCTTCTTCGACTGGCAGGGGGATCGCCCGCCGCGCACGCCGTACGGCGAGACCGTCATCTACGAAGCGCACGTCAAGGGGCTCACGGAGACCCACCCGGACGTGCCGGAAGAGCAGCGCGGCACCTACGCCGGCGTCGCCCACCCCGCGGTCATCGAGCACCTGCAGCGCCTCGGCATCACCACGCTCGAGCTCATGCCGGTGCACCAGTTCGTGAACGACTCGACCCTGCAGGACAAGGGGCTGTCGAACTACTGGGGCTACAACACCATCGGCTTCTTCGCGCCGCACTCGGCGTACTCGTCGTCGGGCGACCAGGGCCAGCAGGTCCAGGAGTTCAAGACGATGGTGCGCGAACTGCACCGCGCCGGCATCGAGGTCGTCCTCGACGTCGTCTACAACCACACCGCCGAGGGCAACCACCTCGGCCCGACGCTGTCGTTCCGCGGCATCGACAACGCGGCCTACTACCGCCTGGTCGATGACGACAAGAAGTTCTACATGGACTACACGGGCACGGGGAACTCGCTCAACGTCGGGCACCCGCACTCGCTGCAGCTCATCCTCGACTCGCTCCGCTACTGGGTGACCGAGATGCACGTCGACGGGTTCCGCTTCGACCTCGCCTCGGCGCTGGCCCGCGAGTTCTACGAGGTCGACCGGCTGTCGGCCTTCTTCGAACTGGTGCAGCAGGACCCGATCGTGTCGCAGGTCAAGCTGATCGCCGAGCCGTGGGACGTCGGCCCCGGTGGCTACCAGGTCGGCAACTTCCCGCCCCAGTGGTCCGAGTGGAACGGCAAGTACCGCGACACCGTCCGTGACTTCTGGCGCGGCGAATCGTCGACGCTCGGCGAGTTCGCCTCCCGGATCTCCGGCTCGGCCGACCTGTACGAGCACGACGGCCGCACGCCCAAGGCGAGCATCAACTTCATCACCGCGCACGACGGCTTCACGCTGTACGACCTGGTGGCCTACAACGAGAAGCACAACGAGGCCAACGGCGAGGACAACAACGACGGCGAGAGCCACAACCGGTCGTGGAACTCCGGAGCCGAGGGCCCGACCGACGACGAGTCCGTGAACGCCCTGCGGCTGCAGCGTCGCCGGAACTTCCTGGCGACCCTGCTCCTGAGCCAGGGTGTGCCGATGATCGCGCACGGCGACGAGCTCGGCCGGTCGCAGTCCGGCAACAACAACGTCTACGCGCAGGACTCCGAGCTCAGCTGGATCGACTGGGACAGCGCGGACGAAGACCTCATCCAGTTCACCGCCGACGTGGTGAAGCTGCGGCACGACCACCCCACGTTCCGCCGGACCCGGTACTTCAACGGCCGTCCGGTCCGTCGTGGCGAGGGCGAGCCACTGCCCGACGTGGTCTGGCTGACCCCCTCGGGTGACGCCATGGACCCCGAAGACTGGGACTCCGGCTTCGGCAAGAGCGTCGGCATGTACCTGAACGGCGAGGGCATCCGCGGACGCGACGCCCGTGGTGAGCGCGTCACCGACGTCGGCTTCATCACGTACTTCAACGCCCACGACGACGTCGTGACGTTCACGCTCCCGCCCGAGGAGTACTCCCCCGGCTGGACCGTCCGGATCGACACCGCCGACCCCGGTGCCCGCGACGAGGTGCTCGACGCGGGTACCCCGCTCGACGTCCCCGCCCGGTCGATGATCGTGCTGCGTGCCGAGCCCGACCACGAGGTCACGAGCACCCCGGTCGACGCCGAGCAGGACGGCGCCCCCGAACCGGACGCCCCGCAGGACGCCGTCACCCCGGTGAACCCGGCCGGTTCCACCGCACCGAGCGGAACCGCCCGATGACCGCCGGAACGCCCGGCGCCGCGAACCGCGTCCCCGCGTCGACGTACCGGCTGCAGGTCTCGGCCGACTTCGACCTCGACGCTGCCCGCGACCTGGTCGACTACGTGCACGACCTCGGCGCCGACTGGCTGTACCTGTCGCCGGTGCTGCAGGCCGAGTCCGGGTCGAACCACGGCTACGACGTGGTCGACCACACGCGGGTCGACACCGACCGCGGCGGCGACCAGGCGATGCGAGCGTTGGCCGAGGCCGCGCACGCCGTCGGGCTCGGGGTCATCGTCGACGTGGTGCCGAACCACGTCGGCGTCGCGACCCCCGAGTCGAACCCGTGGTGGTGGTCCCTGCTCGAACTCGGGCAGGGCTCCCCCGTGGCGTGGGCCTTCGACGTGGACTGGGAGGCCGGCGACGGCAAGCTCCGGGTCCCCGTGCTCGACGACCGGCTGCTCGAGGCGATCACGCTCGACACCTCCGACGCCGAGCGTCCGGTGCTCCGCGTCGGCGAGACCGCCTACCCCACCGCACCCGGGACGGTGCACGACGGCGACACCGTCGAGATCGTCCACGACCGCCAGCACTACGCGTTCGTGCACTGGAAGCGTGCCGACCACGACCTGAACTACCGCCGGTTCTTCGCGGTGAACACCCTCGCGGCGATCCGGGTCGAGGAGCCCGAGGTCTTCGCGGCCTCGCACGGGGTCATCGGCGGCTGGTTCCGCGACGGGCTCGTCGACGGCCTGCGCATCGACCACCCGGACGGGCTGTACGACCCGGCGGGCTACCTGCAGGACCTGGCGGAGCTGACCGGCGGGGCCTACACCCTCGTCGAGAAGATCCTCGAGCCCGGCGAGCAGCTGCCGAGCTCGTGGCCGGTCGACGGCACCACCGGGTACGACGCCCTCGGGGTGCTCGACCGCGTGTTCGTCGACCCCGCGGGCGAGCAGGCGCTGACCGCGGCGTCGGGCGCCGAACCGACCGACTGGCAGCAGCTCACGCACGACACCCGACGGGGCATCGCGGACGGCATCCTCGGCAGCGAGGTCGAGCGGCTCGCACGCCTGCTCGCTCCGAGCGCCGCGACGGAGACGATCACGCACGAGCGGATCGTCGACGCGGTCGCCGAGATCGTGGCCTCGTTCGACGTGTACCGCACGTACCTGCCCGAGGGCGCCCACCACCTCATCACCGCGCTCGAGCGCGCCGCCGAGGCCCGCCCGGACCTCGACGACGTCATCGACCGGATCGCACCGGCACTCGTCGACCCGACGAACGCCGCGGCGGTCCGACTGCAGCAGACCAGCGGCATGGTGATGGCGAAGGGCGTCGAGGACACGGCGTTCTACCGCACCTCGCGCCTGTCGTCCCTGAGCGAGGTCGGCGGCGACCCGAGCGTCTTCGCGGTCTCGGTGGCGGACTTCCACCAGGCACAGCGCGAACGGCTCGGCAGCTGGCCGCACACCATGACGACGCTCACCACCCACGACACCAAGCGCAGCGAGGACACCCGCGCCCGCATCGCCGTGCTGGCCGAGCTCGGCGACGAGTGGGCCGCCACGCTCGAGCGTCTGCAGTCGCTCGTGCCGTTGCAGGACCGTGTGTTCGCCGACCTGCTCTGGCAGGCGATCGTCGGCGCCCGGCCCGCCAGCCGTGAGCGTCTGCACGCCTACGCCGAGAAGGCCTCCCGCGAAGCCGGTGACAGCACCACCTGGACCGAGCCCGACGAGGCGTTCGAGCAGCAGATGCACGCGATCGTCGACGCCGCGTTCGACGACCCGGACGTGGTCGCCGTGCTCGACGCCCTCGACGAGCAGATCGACGCCGCGGGGTGGTCGAACGGTCTCGCCCAGAAGCTCGTCCAGCTCACCGCCCCGGGCGTCCCCGACGTCTACCAGGGCACCGAGTTCTGGGACCGCTCGCTCGTCGACCCCGACAACCGTCGTCCGGTCGACTACGCCGAACGGCGTCACGTGCTCGCCGAGCTCGACGGCCCGGACGACGACGGCCCCGAGGACCTGCCGGCCATCGGCATCGACGGTGCCGCGAAGCTCCTGGTCACGACCCGCGCACTGCGCATCCGTCGGGACCACCCGGAGCTGTTCACCCGGTACCTGGAGCTCGAGGCCACCGGCAGCGCGGCCGACCACGTCATCGCGTTCGACCGCGGCGGTGCCGTGACGATCGCGACGCGTCTGCCGATCGGCCTCGACCGGGTCGGCGGCTGGGGCGACACGCTCGTGCACGCCGTCCCCGTCGAGCGCGTCGACCTGCTCACCGGCCGACACGTCCCCGCTGATCGCGGGATCGCGCTGGCCGACCTGCTCACCACCTACCCGGTCGCGCTGCTCGTGCCCGCCGACGCGGTCGGTGCAGCCGGCCACGCCGACGCGGTGACCGCCGTGTCCGACGCGAGCGGTGCCTCCCGGCCCGCCGCCGACCGCACGACGGACGCCACCGAGACCGACGCGCAGGCCGAGATCGACATCCTGGAGGGTCACGCATGACCGCACCCGACCGTTACGCCGTCTGGGCGCCCGAGCCGGACCGGGTCCGGCTCGTCGTCGACGACGTCGAGTACCCGCTCACCAAGGGCGACGACGACTGGTGGTCCACCGACGCCGTGATGCCGGTCGTCGGCGCACGCTACGGGTTCCGCATCGGCGACGACGACGCGGTCCGACCGGACCCGCGAAGCCGGTACCAGCCCGAGGGCGTGCACGGCCCGTCCGAGGTCGTCGACCCCGCACGGTTCGCGTGGACCGACGAGTCGTGGACCGGACGCCCGGCCCGCGGCGCCGTGATCTACGAGATGCACATCGGCACCTACACGCCCGAGGGCACGCTCGACGCCGCCGCCCAGAAGCTGGACCACCTGGTCGAGCTCGGGGTCGAGTTCGTCGAGCTGCTCCCCGTCAACGCCGTCAACGGCGAGTGGAACTGGGGCTACGACGGTGTCGGCTGGTTCTCCGTGCACGCCCCGTACGGCGGCCCGGACGCCTACGACCGGTTCGTCGACACGGCGCACGCGCTGGGGCTCGGGGTCATCCAGGACGTCGTCTACAACCACCTCGGACCGAGCGGCAACTACCTGCCGCTGTACGGCCCGTACCTGCTGGCCGGGCTCGGCAACACCTGGGGTGACTCGGTGAACGTCGAGCACCCCGAGGTCCGCCGGTACGTGCTCGACAACGTGCGCATGTGGTTCCGCGACCACCACGTCGACGGGCTCCGGCTCGACGCCGTGCACGCGATCCGCGACACCACCCGCCCGCACGTGCTGGCCTCGATGGCCGACGAGACCGACGCCTACTCGTCCTTCGTCGGTCGTCCGCTGTCGCTCATCGCAGAGTCCGACCTCAACGACCCGGTGATGTTCCGGCCGCGCGAGGCCGCCGGGTACGGCCTCGCCGGGCAGTGGTCGGACGACTTCCACCACGCCGTGCACGTGGCGCTCACCGGCGAGACGAACGGCTACTACGCCGACTTCGCCCCGCTGTCGGCGCTGGCGAAGGTGCTCGAGGACGGCTTCTTCCACGACGGCACCTGGTCGTCGTTCCGCGGCAAGCGGCACGGCCGGCCGATCGACCGCGGGACCTCTCCCGTGACGGCCCTGGTCGTCGCGAACCAGAACCACGACCAGATCGGCAACCGCGCCGCCGGCGACCGGCTCGCGGCGACGCTCGACGACGAGGGGCTCGTGATCGCCGCGGCCCTGACGCTGCTCGGGCCGTTCACGCCGATGCTGTTCATGGGCGAGGAGTTCGCGGCCTCGACGCCGTGGCAGTTCTTCACCTCGCACCCGGAGCCCGAGCTCGGCAAGGCCACCGCAGAAGGGCGCATCGCCGAGTTCGCCGAGCACGGGTGGGACGAGTCAGCGGTGCCGGACCCGCAGGACCCGACGACGTTCACCAACTCCAAGCTCGACTGGGCCGACGTCAGCTCCGAGCGCGGTGCGGCGATCCTGCGGGCCTACCGGGTGCTCATCGCCCTGCGGCGCACCGACCAGGCGTTCGTCGACCACCGCTACGAGGCGAACGCCGTCCGCTTCAGCGAGGACCGCCGCTGGCTGGTGCTCACCCGCGGGCTGCTCGGCCCCGATGTGGCTCCGGTGCACGTCGTGGTGAACTTCGCCGACGACGCAGCCGAGGTGCCGGTGCCCGACGCCGTGGGCGAAGAGCTCTACGGCTTCGGAGCGACCGAGGTCGATGCCGGTGTCGTCCGGTTCCGCGGCCGCGGCGTGGTCGTGCTGCGCTAGCCGACCGCGGGCTGCGCGAGCCACCCGCTGGCAGCACACACGAACGGCGACGAACCCCTGGGTCCGTCGCCGTTCGTGTGTGCAGACGTTCGTGTGTCCCCGGCGTCAGCCCGCGTGGTCGGCGACCGCGTGCGCGTTCTTCCGCACGGACGGCAGCTTGCGGTGGTCCTTCACCAGGGAGCGGGTCTCGCGGATCCGGCGGTCGATGCCCCACTTCGTCACGAGTGCCAGGCTCTCGCGCACGATGTTGCCGCTCATCTTCGAGACGCCGAACTCCCGCTCGGTGAACGTGATCGGGGTCTCCACGACCCGCAGACCCGCCTCGAGGGCACGCCAGCACAGGTCCACCTGGAAGCAGTACCCCTTCGATGCGACCCCGGCGAGGTCGATCCGCTCGAACGCCCGCGAGGTGAACACCCGGAACCCGCCGGTCGCATCGCGCACCGCGATGCCCAGGGCGAGGCGGGTGTACAGGTTGCCGCCACGGGAGAGCAGGAGGCGGTACCAGGGCCAGTTCTCGACCTTGCCGCCCTTGATCCACCGGGAGCCGAGCACCAGGTCGTTCGAGTCGGCGAGCTCGAGCATCCACGGCAGGTACTCGGGGTGGTGGGAGCCGTCGGCGTCCATCTCGACGAGCTTGGCGTAGCCGTGTTCCAGGCCCCACGCGAAGCCGGACAGGTACGCGCCGCCCAGGCCGTCCTTGACGGTGCGGTGCATGACGTGCACCCGGTCGGTCTCACGGGCGATCGCGTCCGCGATGTCGCCGGTGCCGTCGGGTGAGTTGTCGTCGACGACGAGCACGTGCACGGAGTCGTCGGTCGCGGCCAACGTGCGCTCGACGATCGGCCGGACGTTCTCGGCTTCGTCGTAGGTCGGGATGATGACCAGGGTCTCGCTCATGGTGCTCCTCGTGCTCGCAGTCGAATGTATCGCTGGCTTGGTGGGTCAATCCGACGAGAGGTCTGCGAACACGATCAGATTGTCCGTGTAGTGCCCGGTGGCGGTGTCGAACGTGCCGTCGCAGGTGATGAGTCGGAGTTGCGGGGTGGGGGTGGGGCCGTAGACGTCGCTCGTCGGGAACGCCGACTTGGCGGCGCGTTCGGAACGGTCGACGGTGAAGGTGCGGGTGGTGCCGTCGGACATCCGGACGTGGACCTCGTCGCCGGCGACCAGTTCGTCGAGCCGGAAGAACACCGCGGCGCTCGTCGGGCTGTCGACGTGACCGGCGATGACGGCGGGGCCGACCTCGCCGGGGACGATCCCGTCGCTGAACCAGCCCGCGCTGTCCCAGTCGACGGGCGGGTCGAGTTCTCCGGCAGCACCGCGGTGCAGGTCCTCGAGCGAGGACCGCACGCCGATGGCCGGGATCGACACGCTGACCGGGGTGGCCGTCGAGCGGGCCTCGGGTGCGGCCGGGTCCTGGAACCCGTCGGTGCCGGAGCCCGAGGACGAAGAAGAGGACGAGGACGACGACGACGACTGCGACGGAGACGACGAGGACTGCGGCGGGGACGACGCGCCACCGCCGACGGTCGACGCGACCGCCACCCCGGCCACGCCCCCGACCACCACGACGGCGGCGACCACGGCACCGATCACCACGCCTCGGCGCCGGACGGCCAAGACGCGCCCGGCGCTCCGACGGCCGCTCACGAGCCGCCTCCCACGTCGCTGGCGCATCCCCCGAGCACGTCGGAGGTCAGCATGGTCGAACCGATGGCCAACCAGGCGTCGCCGTAGTAAGTCGGTGTGGTCGCCGCGGTACGGTCGGCCCGCTCGAGGTCGGCGGCAGCCGCACGGGAGGAATCGGCAGCCTGCTCGGCCGCGGCCCGCGCGGTGTAGGCCAGCGCGTTCGTGTCCTGCGTCACCGGGGTGCCGCCGAGGTCGAGCTGCGAGGCGAGCCGCGTCGTCCGTCCGAGCGTGGGCGCGAGCGCCGCCGCGAGCTCCCGGTCGGGCGCCGAACACGCCTCGGCGTACCGGAGCGGCGTCCGCATCGCGTCGTACCCGTAGAGCACGCGCCCGTCGCCACCGACGGCCGGCATCGGGTCCACCGATCCGTCGGCGTGCACCTGGGACCAGTCGCTGGGCAGATCGGAGGCGTCCAGCACGGCGGCCGTCACGGCGCGGGAACCCCGGTTCAGCGCGTTCCACCGGTCGTCCCCGGTGGCGTCCGCCAGCACCGAGAAGGCCGCGGGCGAGGCGTACGACGTGTTGTAGCTGTAGGGCTCCTGATCCGCCCACGGTCCGGGCAGCAGGATCGTGCCGAGGTCCGTCCGGGCCGTCTCGTGCTGGAGGATCGCCGCCGCGATGCGCTTGCCCGCGGCGGTGTACCGGTCGTCGTCCCAGGCCTTCCCCGCCAGCACGAGCGCCCGGGCTGCGTCGAGGTCGGCGTCGCTCGCGGACTGCTCGTCGGCGACGCCCTCGTCGGACGTCCACCGCCACGCCAGCAGGTCGTCACCGGTGAGCAGGTGGTCCTTCGTCCACTCCCAGATCGCGTCGAAGCGTGCACGGTCGTCGTTCGCGTAGGCGATGAGCAAGCCGTACGCCTGCCCCTCGCTGACGGTGTCACCGCCCTGGTCGGTGCGGACGACGCGACCGCCCTCGACGTAGCGGTCCAGGAACGCCGACCGCAGCTGCTGCGGTGAACGCGCCCCGTCGGGCGCGGTGGTCGAGGTCGGGGTCGCCGTGTCGCGAGCGGCGGTCGTGGTGCTCGACGACCAGGGGCGGACGGCGACGATCGCGACGACGACGGCGACGAGCACCGCCGCCACTGCGACGACCGGTATCCAGGTCCTGCGGGTCATGCTGGCCTGCCTCTCCGGGGATGGTGGGGGGGGGTCGAAGGGGAGGCGCGGATCACGTGGGCCGTTCAGCGCACGTGATCCGCGCCTCCAGTCCGGGGCGTCAGCGGAACAGCGAACGGAGCATCGCGACGGCCGCGTGGACCGCCTCCGTCACCGGTCGGTCGGCGGCTGCGCCGCCACCGCCGGTCTGCACACCGCCGGACGGGGTGGCGGCGGTCGCCGCGGCGTCCGTCACGGGCACGACCGTCAGGTTGCCCTTGCTGTCGTCGAGGACGAACAGGGTCGAGACCGTGTTGCCGGCGAGGTCGACCTTGGCGGTGCCCCGCTGGCCGCTGCCGGAGACGTCGAGCGACCACTTGCCGGCGTCGACCGTTGCGTACTTGGTGGCGCTGCCGAAGGTGGCGTCCTCGGCGATGGGGGTGCCGTCGGAGGTCTGCACGTCGACGCGCTTCGCGGTGGTCGCGGCCTGGACGAGCCGGAGCTTCGCCTTGCCGTCGCCGGGCTGCTGCAGGTCGTCTGTGAACGCGGTCGTCTTCAGCCCGTCGTTCTTGCCGTAGGCGACGACGGTGCTGGCGTCGCCCTTCTGCACGGTGACGTCGGTGGAGATGACGGGGGTGGCACGCGGGGCATCGGCGGCGCGCATCGACAGGACGTAGGTGCCGACCGGCAGCTTCTTGTACGGGCTGACCTGGCCGTAGGTGACGTCGTCGAGTTCGAAGACGGTCTTGCCCCCGGCGAGGCTGGACAGTTCGACGTCGACGCCCTTCGTGTCCGGCGACAGGTGTCCGACGCGGAGCCAGCCCTGGTCGGCCGTCGCCGCGGAGGCGGTCTGCGGGGCGGCGAGCCCGACCGTCGCGGCGACGAGTGTGGCGGCGAGCGCTCCGACGACGACGGTGCGGCGGCGGTTCGTGGTGCGTGCGGTCATGATGGTGCTCCTTCGGGTCGAGGTGCGGTTGGCGTGCGGGTGTCCGTGCGGGTGTCGTGTCGAGGTGCGGGCCGTGCGGGTCGTGCGGGTCGTGCGGTTCGTGTGGGTCGTGCGGGTCGTGCGGGTCGTGCGGGCCCCCGGACGAGCGGGCGGAATGCCGGGGCCCACGCCGGAGCCCTCCGGGCATTTCGCCCGCTCGGCCAGCGGGCGCTCCGCCCCGACGTGTTCGCGGAGAACGGTTCCGCGGCCGCCCCGGCGAGCGGGCGAAATGCCAGGGTCCACGCCGGAGCCCTCCGGGCATTTCGCCCGCTCGCGGAACGCCAGCTCGCGGATTGCCCGCTCGCGGGACGCCAGCTCGGCCAGCTCCCACTCGGCCGAGCGATCGGGGGTCACGAGGCGCTCGTCGCGGTCGTCGTCGGGTCGGCCGGGGCGTACGTCACCGTGAGCCGTGCTCCCTCACGCTCGACCGAGTCCGGCCGGAACGCCTCGGACATGGCGTCGAAGGTCCGGAGGACCCGGGCGGCCGAGGCGTCGTCGCTCGTGTGCAGGACGACGGTGCGGAACGGCTGGCCGGTCTCCCCGGTGCGCGGGGTGAACCGGTCGACCCGCACGTCCTGGTCGGCGAGCACCTGACCGAGCGCGATCATCGCCCGCGAGTCGACCTGTCCGGCGCGGAACTGCGACTTCGTGCCGTCGTCCGCACGCAGGGCCGGGTTCGAGGCGAGCTCGGTCCCCAGGGCCTTCCGGACGTCGGTGGCCCGGGTGATCGCGGTCTCGGCGGCACTGGCTCCCTCGGCGTGGATCCGGCGGACCTCGACCTGCTGGTCACCGGTGCCGAAGGTCGCGACGGCCGTGGAGTTCTCGATGGCCTGCCGCACGTCGGTGGACGAGTTGCCGCCGGTGCGCATGGAGTCCGTCGTGATGACGTAGTCCGAGTCCTTCCAGCCGTTCGGGGACTGCCGTTCCACCGCTCCGTCGGTGTCGAGCTTGTAGTACCAGACGACGTTGTTCCGGGCGAAGCCGTCGTCCACCAGGTCGACCCACATGGCGTCGTCGACCAGCAGACGCGAGGACTTCGGCACGTTGTCACCCACCCACTGCTCGGCCTGCTGCATCGGCAGGTCGAGGTTGCCGAGCAGGAACCCGCGCAGCTGCGTCCCCCACAGCGGCACCGCGACGACGAGCGCCGCAGCCGTGACGACAGCCCAGGTGATGCCGAGGCCGCGCCGTGCCCTCGGGCCGAACCGGCTCCGGGCGTGGACCCGACCGGCGATCGTCAGGACGGCACGCTCGGCGGTGTACGCGACGAGGAGCGCCGCGAACGGGATGAGCATGATGACGTACGGCACCGGCAGGTACCCGTTCGGCCGGAACATCACCGCGAGCAGGAACACGAGCATCGCGGCGATCGGTCGGACCCGGCGCAGGAACAGCCCCACGACTGCGGCGACCGAGCCGAGCACGATGAACACCGGGTCGAGTGCCCACCACTGCGCGGCGGCCTCGTTCGCCAGGCTGCCCCCGTCGAACACCGATCCGGAAGCGGTCCGCGAACCGAGCTGGTAGGTGACGCCCTCCCACAGGCTGACCCGCCCGGCACCCGGAACGAGTTCGCCCTTCACCGCGGCGAGCAGCAGGTACCCGCCGCCGATCAGCACGAGCACGGCCCCGGCGACGCTGAGCGTGTACCGGCGGGTGCTCTTGTCGGCGCGACGCACGGCCATCCAGATGAGGAACGGCAGCGCGAGCAGGTAGGTCTCCTTGGACAGCACGGCGATGCCGAGGCAGGCAGCGGCACCGGCGAACCCGGCGAGCTGCTGGCGACGGCTCAGCACGAGGACGAACGCGGCGAGCAGCCAGGGCGTCGCGACGTTGTCGATGTACACGGTGCGGTGGTACTGCAGCGCGAGCGGTGACAGCGCGAAGACGAGTCCGGCCGCGGCCGCCGTGATCCGTCCGGCACCGAGCCGCCGGGCCAGGACGAACAGCAGGATGCTCGAGACGGCGGAGAAGAACACCATGGCCTCGCGCCCGGCCTCCACCGCGAAGGGGTACCGCGCGAACGCCCCCGTCAGCCCGGTGTACCCGGCGATCTGGATCCATCCGAGCGGCGGGTGGTCGTACCAGTACGTGTAGTGGGTGAGCTCGCCGAGGTTCGTGATCGCCCACGCCTGGGCGGTGTAGGTCCCCTCGTCGTCGATGCGCTGCGGTGTGCCCGACATGTTCCAGGCCTGGACGAGCACGGTCACCGCGACGACGGGCAGCAACCACGTCAGGCTGGCTGCGTGCCGGCGGAACCACGCCCCGATGCCGGTGCGGTGGGCGGTGGAGGCACCACGGATCGGGATGCCCGTGGTGTCGGTGATGCTGGCGGTCATCGGGTGCCTCCCGTGGTGGTGCCGGCGAACGCATGATCGGACGACGCTGCGCCCGCGGACGACGCTGCGCCCGACCCGTCGAGGTCCGAGGCGAAGCCGACCACCTGTCCGTTGCGGTGCTGGCCGGTGTGCTCGGTCTTCTCCCACCCGTTCTGGCCCTTGGCGTGCCGGACGACTGCCCGGACCGCCGCGGCGGCGAGGAACACCTGGTACGGCACCAGGCCGAGCACGAGCCGCACGTAGTCGCGGAGGCGGACCTTCTCGCCGTACAGGCGGCCGAACTCGTTCAGCCCGACGATCTCGACGGCCAGCAGCATCAGCGTCGGTGCGACCGGGATGAACGACACCAGGGCGATCGCCGTCGGCACCTTGACGAACAGGATCATCAGGACGCTCAGCGGGATGAGCAGCCCGGTGGCCGCCTGGATGAACGGCATCGTGAGCATGTAGCGGGCGAAGAACCGCTGCCGGAAGGACGGCAGCTTCTTCCACTCCCCCTTGCCCAGCACCTGCAGGAAGCCCTGGTTCCACCGCGTGCGCTGCTTGAGCAGCGAGGCGAAGGTCGGCGGGGTCTCCTCGCGGGTGACGGCCTCGGGGCTGTAGGCGACGACGACCTTCGCGCCGTCGGCGGAGAGCCGCACGCCGAGCTCGCAGTCCTCGGCGAGGCAGTGCGCGTCCCAGCCGTTCGACCACTCCAGGCGGGAGCGCGTCACGAAGACGGTGTTGCCCCCGAGCGGGATGAACTTGGACCCGGCGTGGAAGTGCAGGCGCGAGCGGAACCAGAAGTAGTACTCCAGGACGTTCCGGAGCGACCACCAGCTCGACGTGAAGTTCATCAGCTGGACGCCGCCCTGCACCACGTCGGCGTCGGTCTCCTGGAACCGCGAGTCGACGAGGGAGAGCAGCCGCGGGTAGACCTCGTCCTCGGCGTCGAACACCCCGACGATGTCGCCCGTCGCGTGCTGGAGCGCCAGGTTCATCGCCTTCGGCTTGTTCTTCGGCAGGGTGTCGTCCACCACGACCTTGATCAGGGAGGGGTGCCGAGCCGCCGCCGCACGCACGACGGCGTCGGTCTCCGGGTCGTCCTCCCCGACGATCGCGATGATCTCGAAGTCGGGGTGGTCCTGGGTCGCGAGCATGTCGAGCGTCTGCCCCATCACGTCCTGCTCGTGCCGACCGGGCACCAGGAGCGTGAACCGGTGTGCCGCCGGCCGCGGGGTCTGGCTGAAGCTGGTGGACTTGAGCGCGTCCCGGGACCGCCAGGCGTGCAGCATCCACCAGAGGGTGGTCAACGCGATGATCGTGAGCAGCACGGAGAGGGCGATGAGGGTCGAGTAGCCGAGCCACTCGCCCAGCGACCAGGCGGCCTGTGGGAGCTGCCCCGAGCCTCCCGTCGGCACGTCCGTGGTCCCGCGGTTCGGGACGTCCCCGGTCGTGCCGGGGCGTTCGTCGGGCTGGAGCAGCGGCCCTGCGGCCGTCAGCAACACGGCTGAGATGGTCATTCGGGGAACCCCTTCGGACGTGTGTCGGTGGACCGGAAGACGAGGGCCTTGTACGCGGCGAACCGGAACGCGGTGCCGAGGACGAGGCCGATGCCGTTGCCGGCGACGTTGTCGGCGAGGGTGGACGTGAAGCCGAGGACGTAGTGCGAGACGAACAGGCAGGCAGCGGCGATGCCGAGGCCGACGAGGTTCGTGGCAGCGAAGAGCAACCCCTCTCGGACGGTCTCGCGGCGGCCGGTCTGGCGCTGGGAACGGAAGGTGATGAAGCGGTTGCCGAGCCACGCGACCGAGGTCGCCACGATGGCCGACACGATCTTCGCGGCGATGGGACCGTCCGACATGACGGTGGCGCGGAGCAGGTTGTAGACACCCAGGTCGATGACGAAGCAGACGGCACCGATGGTGCCGAACGACGCGAGTTGCCTCGCGGTGGCGAGCAGGCGCGGGACCGTGCCAGGGCGCACGGTCCGCACCGCACCGGTGTCGGGTGACACCAGAACGGGGGTACGAGTTCGGGTCATGCCCCCGATTCGGGGGGCGTGGCTGGGTGGTTTGGGCGGGGTACGCGACTTGCCAGGCCTCTGCCAGATGCGCGACACATGCCGTTCATCTTGATGATCCGTCAGCTGCGGTGGTCAGGGGCGCACGGACGACGGACGGGAGGCCCGGTGCCAGCTGGCACCGGGCCTCCCGTCCGTCGGTCGGTTGCGTCTACGCGGGGCGCGACGACGGGGACACGTTCTTGGACGCGTCCCGTTCCGGGATGTCGCCGAGTGCCTCGTCGATCGCCGCGAGGGCGTCCGCGTCGAGCTTGACCCCGGCGGCCTTCACGTTGTCGGTGACCTGCTGCGGACGCGAGGCACCGACGATGGCGCTCGCGACGTTCTCGTTCTGCAGGGTCCACGCGATCGCGAGCTGCGCGAGCGTGAGGCCGGCCTGGTCGGCGACGGGCTGCAGGCGCTGCACGGCTTCGAGGACCTCGTCGCGCATGAACCGCTTGATCATGTCCGCGCCGCCCTTCTCGTCCGTGGCACGCGAGCCCTCGGGCAGGGGCTGACCCGGCTTGTACTTGCCGGTCAGGACGCCCTGCGCGATGGGCGACCAGACGATCTGCGACAGGCCGAGCTGCTTCGACGCGGGGACGACCTCGCCCTCGATGACCCGCCACAGCATCGAGTACTGCGGCTGGTTCGAGATGAGCTGGAAGCCGAGTTCCTTGGCGAGTGCGGCACCGGCGCGGATCTGCTCGGCGGACCACTCGCTGACGCCGATGTAGAGCGCCTTGCCCTGGCGGACGACGTCGGCGAAGGCCTGCATCGTCTCTTCGAGCGGGGTCTCGTAGTCGTAGCGGTGTGCCTGGTAGAGGTCGACGTAGTCGGTCTGCAGTCGCTCGAGCGAGCCGTCGATCGACTCCATGATGTGCTTGCGGCTGAGGCCGACGTCGTTGTGCCCCTTCGGGCCGGTCGGCCAGTAGACCTTCGTGAAGACCTCGAGGGACTGGCGCCGCTCGCCCTTGAGCGCCTCGCCGAGGACGGTCTCGGCGGCGGTGTTGGCGTACGTGTCCGCGGTGTCGAACGTGGTGATGCCGGCGTCGAGCGCTGCCCGCACGCACTGGGTGGCGACGTCGTTCTCGACCTGCGAGCCGTGCGTCAGCCAGTTGCCGTAGGTGATCTCGGAGATCTTGAGTCCGGAGTTGCCCAGGTACCTGAATTCCATGGTCCCGACGCTACTGGAGTGAGCGCGCACGTGAGGGGTCCCGCGAGTGCCTGTCGGGGTGGGTGGGGCGTGTGGGTGCGTGCGTGGGGCGGGGGTCGGATCCGCGAGCGGGCGAAATGCCACGGTGCTCTCGCCAGCCCACCCATACCTTTCGCCCGCTCGCCTGGATGACCCCGGGCTGCGACTTCCGCGCTCCCTGCGATCGCCTCCACCCCCGCGAGCGGGCGAAACACCGCGGTGCCGTCGGCGGCGGGCGCGGTGTTTCACCCGCTCACGGGGGCAACCGTCCCTCCACAGCGGCGAGAGCGGGCAAGCAGTCCACAGAGGAGGCCCGACTCCCGTCCTCAGGGTCGGCTCGCCGTCACGCTGTGGAGATGACCGCAAGACGCCGACTCCCGATGGCACTCCGCGACGCTTCGTTCCGGGTACGGGATGCGCTGCACAGAGGCGTTTCACGTGGCCGACTCGACGCTCGAGATCTCGTCCGCCCGTTCCACGGCATCCGATCAGCGTTCCCACCGGAATCCGTGGATGAACGCGCAAGGGCGCTCGCTCCTCGACTCCGCCCCGATCAGGTCTTCAGTCACGTCACTGCGGCAGCGATCATCGGCGTCCCGCTCCCCCGTCGTCTCGAACGCGATCAGCGGTTGCACGTCACGACGATCGGGACCGACCAAGCGCTCCGGGTCCGCGGCACGGTCGGCCACCGAGCCCGGTACGGGTCAGTCCGCGCGACGATCGCACGAGGAGTGCCACTGACCACTCCGGCCGACACGTTCGTCGCACTGGGCTCGATGCTGACGCTCGACGAACTCATCGTCGCGGGCGATGCGCTCGTGGGCTGGCTCGGCTGGGCGACGCTCGACGAACTCGCCCAGGCCGTCCGACGACGACGGGGCATTCGCGGGATCGTGAAGCTCCGCCTCGCGCTCGACGAGATCCGGAGGGGATCCCGGTCTCCCGGAGAGACCCGGACACGGCTGGCACTCGTCCGCCGCGGACTCTCGGAACCGGCACTCAACCACGATGTCGTCGTCGACGGGCAGTGGGTCGCATGTGTGGACCTCGCCTACCCCGAGGCCAGGGTCGCGATCGAGTACGAGAGTGATCTGCACCGCACCGATCCAGCCACCTTCCGGAAGGACCTGACGCGCGGGGAGCACCTCAAGGACGTCGACTGGTGGCTCGTCAGAGCAACAGCAGACGACGTCGCGCACGGCGTCGACCGTTTCGTGGACCGCATCCGACGGCTGCTCGAGGCCGGCGCCAAAGGAGCCCACGACACGCGGTTTGCGACACTTGGGTGAACAATGGTTGACGCTTCAACCAAAACGGTGCACACTGGCGTAGTATCAACTCGATGCAGGCGCATGGAACGCGTCGCACCGCAGACTCTCGTTCGGAAGAAGGACCACCATGACGCTCACCGCTGACACCGTTCCCGGCTACAAGACCGGCACCTGGAAGATCGACCCGACCCACTCCGAGGTCACGTTCTCGGTCCGCCACCTCGCCATCAGCAAGGTCAAGGGCAAGTTCGAGACGTTCGACGCCACCGTCGTCACCGCCGAGAACCCGCTCGAGTCGACCGTCGAGGCCAACATCGACGTCGCGTCGATCAACACCGGCCAGGAGCAGCGCGACCAGCACCTCAAGACGAGCGACTTCTTCCTCACCGAGGAGCACCCGCAGCTGACCTTCCGCTCGACGAGCATCGAGGCGAAGGGCGACGACCTGCACATCGCGGGCGACCTGACCCTGCGCGGCGTCACCAAGCCGGTCGTCCTCAAGGCCGAGCTGGGCGGCTTCACCACGGACGGCTACGGCCAGGTCAAGTTCGGTGCCGAGGCGACCACGAAGATCGACCGCACCGAGTTCGGTGTGAACTGGAACGCGGCGCTCGAGGCTGGTGGCTTCACGCTCGGCAACGACGTCACGATCAACCTCGACGTCCAGTTCGTCCTCCAGGCGGCCTGAGCCACCCCTGACTCAACGCCCGACTGAGGGCACCGAGCGGCACTCCCCGAACCCGAGAAGAACGCCCCGACTCCGCACGGAGTCGGGGCGTTCTTCGTTGTCGGCCCCGCTCCGCCGACCACGAGCGGGCGAAACACCCCGGCCCTTCGTCCTGTCACGTCAGGCATTCCGCCCGCTCGACGATGCCGGGCGCCGAAGTCGACGCTGATCCCCGCAATCACGCCCATGCCGGCGCCCGTGCCCATGCAAACACCCACGCCACGAGCGGGCGAAATACCACGCCGATCTCCGTAGCACGCCGGACATTTCGCCCGCTCGCTTAAGGACCCGCGCGGTGCGCGAGCGACCCCGGCGGAGATCGGGAGCGCGGCCGAGCGGGCGGAATGCCCGGGACACGGCGGGGACGAAGTGCGGCATTTCGCCCGCTCGCGGAACGGGGCGCGAGCACGCGCGGGACAGGGAGCCAGCGTGCACGAGCGCACGAGCGCACGAGCGGACGAGCGCCCGGGCGCCCCCCGCCCCGGCACCGCCCCGGCCCCCGGCACCGCCCCCGCCCCCGCGTAACGTTGGCACGTGCGACGGCACCGAGGGGAATCCGCACGACGGACCCCGAGTTGCACGAGAAGCACCAACCAAGAACACGCCCGCACGACGAACAGGAGCACCACCATGGCGACCGACTGGATCGCGATGCAGGCCCTCGCGGCAGCCGAGTTCGGCCGCCGCGTCGCCGCCGTCGCCGACTGGGACGCCCCCACCCCCGACTCCGAGTGGACCACCCGCGACCTCGTCGCCCACGTCGTCGACGAGCAGCGCTGGATCCCGAAGCTCCTGACCGGGTGCGACTACGCCCAGGCCCAGGCGGACCTCGAGCCGATCGGCGACGACCTGGTGGCCGAGTGGCACCGGTTCGCCACGGCGGCCACCGACGCCTGGCGGAACGCACCGCAGGACACCCCCGTGCACCTCAGCACCGACGTCGTGCCCGCCGCGCAGTACCTCACCGAGCAGACGAGCGACATCACGATCCACACGTGGGACCTCGCCCGGGCGACCGGCACCGAGGAGTCCCTGCCCGACGAGCTCGTCCGCGCCGTGTGGGAGTACTTCGAGCCGCAGATCGAGGACCTCGCCGCCACCGGCCTGTACGCACCCCCGGTCGACGTCACCGAGGACTCCCCGCTCCAGGTCCGCCTGCTCGCCGTCACAGGTCGCGATGCCAGAGTGACGGCATGACCACCGACACGAAGCGCCTCGGCAACTCGGGGCTCGAGATCAGCAGCGTCGTCCTCGGCATGATGTCGTACGGCGACCCGGACCGGGGCTCGCACGCCTGGAGCGTCGGCATCGACGAGGCCCGCCCGTTCGTCCGCCGCGCGTTCGAGGCCGGCATCACGACCTTCGACACCGCGAACGTCTACTCGGACGGCAGCAGCGAGGAGATCACCGGCACGCTCCTCGCCGAGCTGGCTCCGCGCGAGGACGTCCAGGTCTTCACGAAGGTCTTCAACCGGATGCGTCCCGGCCGGAACGGCGCCGGGCTGTCCCGCGCGGCGATCATGCACGAGATCGACGCCTCCCTGACCCGGCTGGGCACGGACTACGTCGACCTGTACCAGATCCACCGCTTCGACCCGGTGACGCCGATCGAGGAGACCATGGAGGCCCTCCACGACGTCGTCAAGGCCGGCAAGGCGCGCTACATCGGCGCGAGCAGCATGTGGACGTGGCAGTTCGCCGAGATGCAGCACACCGCGGAACGCCACGGCTGGACGAAGTTCGTGAGCATGCAGGACCAGTACAACCTGCTCGAACGCGAGGAGGAGCGCGAGATGCTCCCCTTCTGCGAGCACACCGGTGTCGGCGTGATCCCGTGGAGCCCCCTCGCCCGCGGCCGCGTCACCCGCCCCTGGGACGCCTCCGGTTCGGGCTCGCGCGCGCAGACCGACGAGTTCGGCAAGACCCTCTACAAGCAGGACGAGGACGCCAACCGTGCGATCGTCGACGCGGTCGAGGCCGTCGCCACCGAGCGCGGCGTCCCGATGGCGCAGGTCGCCCTGGCCTGGGTCGCCGGCAAGCCCGCGGTCTCCGCGCCCATCGTCGGCGCGACGAAGGAGCACCACATCGACGACGCGGTGGCCGCAGCGTCGCTGACGCTCACCGACGACGAGGTCACGCGACTCGAGTCCGCGTACACGCCCCGGGTGCCGTCGGGTTTCTGACGCCCCCACGAGCGGACGGGAGGCACGGTGCCAGCTGGCACCGTGCCTCCCGTCCGTCAGGTGGTCGCGGTGACGGCCGTGGTCAGGCGACCGCGCTGCCGTCGGCGCGCTGCAGGCGCGCGATGCGCCGCCGCGCGGCTCGTTCGGACCCGGTCTGGTCGTCGAGGACCGCACCGATCCCGTCGAGCACGAGCTTCGTGGTGCGGACCACCGGCAGCTCCACCGGGCCGACGATCGGCGCACGGAGGCCGAGGAGCGAGCGGTGCCGCGGGTCGAGCGTGGACACCGCCCCCTGGAACACGGCGCGGTAGCCGGGTCGCAGCAGGCGGGACAGCGGCGGGTCCTTGATGAACCTGACGACGTCTCGGGTGCGCGAGTCCACCAGGAGTTCGCCGCGGTCGAGGTACCCGTTCATCTGGGCGCGGAGCTCCGCCTCGGACTCGGGCGGGTCGACGATGCGCATGAGCCGTCCGGCCTCGGCCCACTCGCGCACGTAGGCGTCCGCGCCTCCGGGGATCGGGCCGCCCCAGCGCTGGGCGGCGCGGAGGAACGCATCCGTGAAGGCGAGGTGCACCCAGCGCGCCAGGTCGGGGTCGTTCGCCGCGTAGGGGCGGGTGGTGCCGTGCGCGTCGACGTACTGCCCGCGGACCCGCTCGTGCAGCCGGAGCACCCAGTCGCTGCCGCTGCGGGCGGTCTGGCGGTCGCCGTACGTGACGGTGGCGATCCACCGGCTGGTGCCGGCCAGGCGGCCGAACGGGTCCTCGCGGTACCGGGAGTGGTCGGCGACGCCGGCGAGCGCGCCGGGGTGCAGCGCCTGGACGAGCAGTGCCCGCACGCCGGCGACGATGCCGTGGCTGCCGCCGTGCACCGCCCACGTGGCGGAGCCCGGACCGAAGAAGCCCGCGTCGGTGCCGTGTTCCAGGTCGTCCATCCAGGCTTCCGTGCCGGTCGAACCACCCGTGAACGTCTGGTTGAGGCGGGACCGGAAGACGTCGGAGACAGTGGACATGTCGTCATGTTCCGTCCGTCACCTGGGCGCGGGGGTGGCATCGCGCAAAGTGGCCCTCCCAGCGTGCACGGGGGTGGCCCACTAGGTTGGGTCGGGTGAGCATCGACACGCCTCGTCCCTGGCTTGCCTCGTACGCCCCGGGGGTCCCGCACGACATCGAGGAACAGAGTGGTTCCCTGTACGACCTGGTCGAGCAGTCGGCCCGGAAGTTCCCCAGGCAGGTCGCCCTCGAGTTCTTCAAGCGCACCACGAGCTACGCCGACCTCGAGGAGCAGATCCTCCGCGCGGCGAACGGCCTGCGGAAGCTCGGCGTGGGCGCGGGTGACCGCGTCGCCATCGTCCTGCCGAACTGCCCGCAGCACATCGTGGCGTTCTACGCGGTGCTGCGGCTCGGTGCGATCGTGGTCGAGCACAACCCGCTGTACACGCCGCGGGAGCTCCGCCACCAGTTCGAGGACCACGGCGCCAAGGTCGCCATCGCGTGGGACAAGTCCGTCGCGACGCTGCAGGACTTCCCGGCCGACGTGCACCTCGACGCGATCGTCTCGGTCGACATCACCCGGGCCATGCCCCGGAGCACCCGGCTCGCCCTGTCGCTGCCGGTCGCGAAGGCCCGCGAGTCCCGCGCGAAGCTGACGGCGAAGGTCCGCGGCACGGTCAAGTGGGACGACCTCGCCGACACCCGCAAGCTGTCGAAGCGGCACCCGCGGCCGGCCACCGACGACGTCGCCCTGATCCAGTACACGTCCGGCACCACCGGGACGCCGAAGGGCGCGGTGCTGAGCCACCGGAACCTGCTGGCGAACGCCGCGCAGGCCCGGGCGTGGGTGCCGCAGATCCGCCGCGGCGACAACGTCGTGTACGCGGTGCTGCCGATGTTCCACGCCTACGGCCTGACGCTCTGCCTGACCTTCGCGATGAGCATGGCCTCGCGGCTCGTGCTCTTCCCCGCGTTCGACCCCGCCCTCGTCCTGACGGCGATCAAGCGCCACCCGCCGACGTTCCTGCCGGCCGTGCCGCCGATCTACGCCCGGCTGCAGCACGCGGCCGACTCGGCGAAGGTGTCGCTCAAGGGCATCGAGATCGGCATCTCCGGTGCCATGCCGCTGTCGCAGGACATCGTCGAACCGTGGGAGACCCGGACCGACGGCTACCTGGTCGAGGGCTACGGCCTGTCCGAGTGTTCCCCGGTCCTGATGGCCAACCCGGTCTCCCCCGAGCGTCGACTCGGGTCGATCGGCCTGCCGCTGTCCTCCACCGAGGCGCGCGTGGTCGACCCCGACGACGACACGAAGGTGCTCGGCATCGACGAGCCCGGCGAACTGCAGGTCCGTGGCCCGCAGGTGTTCCGCGGCTACTGGGGCAAGGCCGAGGCCACCGACGAGGTCTTCACGCCCGACGGCTGGTTCCGCACCGGCGACATCGTGGCCATCGACGCCGACGGGTACGTCCGGATCGTCGACCGCCTCAAGGAACTCATCATCACCGGCGGCTTCAACGTGTCGCCGTCCGAGGTCGAGGACACCCTGCTCAAGCACCCCAGCGTCAAGGAGGTCGCGGTCGTCGGCATCACGCAGGGCGGCAACGAGCAGGTCGTCGCGGCCGTCGTGCCGAAGGACCCCTCGACGTTCGACGCGGCCGCGCTCCGGGCCTGGTCACGCGAGCACCTGGCGGCGTACAAGGTGCCGCGCCGGGTCGTCGTGGTCGAGGACCTGCCGCGCTCGATGATCGGCAAGGTGCTGCGGCGGAAGGTGCGGGACCAGATCCTGGACGGCTGACGGGCACTCCCGGGGCGGCGCCGCTCCGGCTGACGCGCGGGCGCCGCCGCTGATCAGCGGGCGCGCCGCGCGGGCAGCGTCAGCACGGACAGCCCGGCCACCACCAGCACGATGCCGGCCCATCCGCCGACGCCCAGGCGCTCCCCCACCACGAGCACCGCGAGTACCGCGGCCACGACGGGCTCGAGCAGGGACAGCAGCGTCGCGACCGACGCCGTCGCCGTCCGGAGCCCGAGCGCGTACAGCGAGTGCCCGATCACCGTCGGCACCAGAGCCAGGTACAGGAACACCGGCCAGTTGCCGGCGTCGGTCAGGAACGGCCCGCCCGCCACCACGGCGAGCACGACGAGCGGCACCGCGGCCACCCCGAACACCGCGCCGACGAGGCCGCGTTCGTTCGGCCCGCGGGCAGCCCGCGCGGCCGCGACCCCGACGTCCCCACCGACCGGCATGCTGTCGGACTCCGCACGACCGACGGCGATCGGCATCCGGCTCGTCGCGGCGTGCATCCCCCGCGCCACCGCCCACGAGTACAGCGCGTACGTCAGACCGGCGACCAGGGCGCTGCCGACGCCGACCGCGAGTGACCGCCCGCCGCCGTCGTGCTCGGAGCGCGCGAGGGTGACGACGACCATGCCGACCACGCTCACCAGGGTGGCGACGACCCACCGCCGGGTGACGCGCCTCCGGTCGGCGACCCACTCGACCAGGCCGGCGAAGACGGGCGACGAGCCGATCGCCAGGGTCGTGCCGAGCGCGACCCCGGCGTCGGCGAGGGCCGCGTAGAACGCGACCGCGTAGACCACGAGCGACGCGGCGCCGAGCAGTGCCCAGCCGCGGGTCCGGCGCTGGGCGACGGCACGCAGCGTGCCCCGACCAGCGGTCGCGGCGAGCACGAGGCCGCCGAGCCCGAAGGTGACCGCGCCGAACACGAACGCCGGTACACCGGGCGCGAAGTGCGTCGCGGTCCCGGTGGTGCCCCAGACCGCCGCCGCGACGGCGATCGCCGCCAGGCCGCCGACGGGCCTGGAGGCACGCCCCGCGCCCGGTCCGTGGCTCACGAGACGTGGACGCTCGGCCGTCGGTTCACTTCGGGTTCCGCTTCGCGCAGGACCTCGCGCGTGACGGGGGCGACGTCGCCGGCGCCGGTGAACACGAAGCGCAGGGCGTTGCGGATCGGGCTGCCCTCGTTCCACTCGAAGTAGATGCTCGGCACCACCCCGGCGAGGTCGCGGATGGCGAGGAGCGTCGACGCGATGGTGTTCGGGACGTTCCCGGAACGGACCTTGAGCACGCGGAACCCGTGGATGACGTGGCCTTCGACCACCAGGTCCTCTTCGAAGTCGGAGGAGTCGGCGGGCAGGACCTCGAGGAACATCGTCGGCACGCGGGCCGGGATGCCGGAGTCGCGGCGTTCCTCGCGCCCCTTCGCCCGGTACGCCTCGGCCGTGCCGGCACCGGGTTCGTTCGCGATGATGCAGACGGAGCTGAACTGGTCGGCGTCGGCCTCGACGAACTGGCGGGCGGTCGCGTCGAGCTCGATCGACGATGCCCGGAGCTCGAACGAACGCCGCACGCGCGAGATGAGCGACACCACGACGATCGCGATGATGAAGATCGCCGCGATCCGCACGCCGTCGGGCCGCTCGATGACGTTGGCGACGGTGGTGTAGACGAACACGACCGAGATCACGCCGAACGCGATGGTGCGCTTGCGCTGCTGCTTGCGGCGCGCGGACAGCGTCACCGCGACCGCGGCGCTCGTGATGAGCACGAGCACGCCGGTGGCGTAGGCGCCACCCTGGGCGTCGACGTCGGCCTGGAAGATGATCGTGATGACGAACGCGATGAGCGTGAAGATGATCACGAGGGGACGCACCGCGCGCGCCCACTGCGGTGCCATGCCGTAGCGCGGCAGGAACCTCGGCACCAGGTTGAGGAGCCCCGCCATCGCACTCGCACCGGCGAACCACAGGATGGCGACGGTCGAGAAGTCGTAGATCGACCCGAACACGCCGCCCATGTACTCGTGCGCCAGGTACGCCAGGGCGCGCCCGTTCGCACCGCCGCCCGGCTGGAACTCGCGCTGCGGGATGAGGAACGTCGTCACGATCGACGACGTGATGAGGAACGAGCTCATGATGAGCGCCGCGACGGTCAGCAGGCGCTTGGTACCACGGATCCGGCCCTCGGGTCGGTCGCTGGTGTCGTCGGTGGCGTCGCCGCGGACCTGTGGCATCACCGCGACACCGGTCTCGAACCCGGAGAGGCCGAGCGCGAGCTTCGGGAACACGATCAGGGCGATGCCGACCATCACGAGCGGGTTGCTGTGCTGTGCCGTCAGCCCGGACCACCAGTCACTCGCCACCATCGGGTTCTCGAACACGTGCCAGAGGGCGACGATGATGACGACGGCGTTCAGGGCGAGGAACACCGCGACGAGGCCGACCGCGATGCCGATGGCCTCCTTGAACCCGCGCAGGAACACGATGCCGAGCAGGAGCAGCAGCGCCAGGGTGAGCGGCACCGGGATCTCGGTGAACCAGTGCGGCGTGTACGGGTTCTCGGCGATGTGCGCCGTGGCGTCGGCCGCCGACAGGGTCATCGTGATCATGAAGTCCGTCACGGCGAACCCGAGCAGCACCAGCACGAGCAGCTTGCCCGCCCACCACGGCAGGAGCTTCTCGAGCATCATGATCGACCCGGCGCCGCGGAAGCTGTCGTGCGCGATCCGGCGGTAGACCGGCAGCGCCCCGAACAGCGTGACGAGCACGAGGACGATCGTCGCGATCGGCGACAGCAGCCCCGCGGCGAGCGCGGCGATGGCGGGCTGGTACCCGAGGGTGGAGAAGTAGTCGACACCGGTCAGGCACATGACCCGCCACCACGGGTGGGTCTTCTCGACCTCGACCTGGTGCGGGCCCTGGTGGGAGGCTCCCTGGTCGGCCCCGTGCAGCATCCACCGGCGCAGGCGGGTGCTGCGGTCGAGGGGCTGCTCGGTGGCGTCGCGCTGGGCGGCCCGCTCGGCGTCTGTCGCGGTCACGTGGATGATGCTAAGCCGTCCGGGTGACCCCCGTGCACACCCGGACGGTCCTGTGGACGGGGCGCTCCCACTACCGCCGTGTGCGGGACAGTGTCGCCACGATCCCGGCCACGACCAGCAGCACACCGGCGGCGATGCAGGCGGCGAGCAGCAGGGTCGTGGTGTCCACTGAGAACATCGGCAGCGCACTCACGGCCATCGCTCCGGCGAACACGAGCATCAGGACACCCCACAGGATCGTGCCGAACCGTGCGCCACGGCGTGCGGGCCGCCGGACGGGCTCGTCGGGAGCCGCCGGTGGAGCCATCGGCGCAGTCGTCTCGTCGTTGGTCGTTCCGTCGTTCGTCATCGTCCCGTTCCTCACTCGCCGACCGTGATCGCCCGCGGCACGTCGACGCCGCCGCCGAGGATCCACAGGTGCACCGTCGTCGTCTCGTCCGCATCGGCCGTGCGTGCCGCACGGTTCTCGAGCGTGGTGGTCCGGAGCACTCCACCGGCGCCGTCGTCGTCGCCTCCGCCGGTGTCGATCCCGTAGCCGACACCGCTCACCTCGACCCGTACCGGCACGTCGGTCGGCAGCAGCACCTCGGCCCCGCCGGCACCCAGCCAGAGGTTCACGTCGCCCCCGACCGCCGACGGTTCGAGCTCGCGGAGGTCCAGCGTCGGACCGCCGGCCAGCATCGCGAAGTTCCGTTCGGTGCCCGGGGCGGCACGTTCCACCTGCCACGTGGTGCCGCCGATCAGCGAGACCTGGGTGCCGGCGGGCAGGACCCCGGTGACCACCAGGGCCACCGCGGCGACCGTCGAGAACAGTCCGAGCACGTCGTCGTCGCGGCCGCGGATCCCGGCGACGATCGTCGCGATCGCCAGCACCGCGAGCGCGGCAGCGATCCCGAGGACCGGGACGGACCACCCGGCCTGCTGCGCCCAGAACGCGACCCCGGCTCCGGCGACGAGTGCGAGTCCGAGGGACACGGCGACGTACGCTGCCCCGGGTCGCCGCTCCACCCGCTCGGCCCGCCGTTCGGCCGCCCGCTCCCGTTCCGCGCGCATCCGCTCCTCGTGCTGCCGTCGCCGGTCCTCGGGGCTCGCGGGTGCACCCCACTGCCAGGAGGCCCGTCCCGCGTCCGCCGCGCCGGTCGCCTCCGCGGTCCACGCCTTCCGGGCCGGGTGCGGTTCCTCGGGGCTGGTCCAGAAGTCACCCCGCGGGGCAGCGGTCGGTCCGGTGCCGGTGCCGGTGCCGGTGCCGGTGCCGGTGCTCGCGGTCCGCTCACCGTCCACCCCGCGTCGGGCCAGGACCACGATCAGCCAGACGATCCCGCCGACGAGCACGATGCTCCACGCGGTGGCCAGGGTCGCCTCGAGCCAGCCGGGCATCCCCCAGGCGTCCGGGACACCCTGCCACCAGAGGCCGCGGGCGGCGGGCACGAAGGTGAGCGCCACGAAGGCGCCGATCGCGATGAGCGCCGGGTCCAGGACCCCGCGGATCATCCGCTCGACGTGGATGCGTCCGGCGGTGTCGGGCAGCAGCGCCCAGCCGACGGCGTAGGCGAGGAAGACCGGCCCGCCCAGCAGCGCGACGACGATCGTCACGCCGCGGACCACGAGCGGGTCGAGCCCGGTGCGGCGGGCGACGGCACCGCACACGCCGGCGAGCCAGCGGTCGTCGGTGCGCACGATGCCGAGGCCGCGGACCCAGTCGAAGAACCGGGTCGTCGAGTCGGCGCTGCCGGCGGCGGTGCCGGGAGCGGAGTCGTGCTGGTGATCGGTCATGGCCACCAGCATCCCGGCAGTGCTGCGCCGACACCATCGGGGTTCCCCCTGACCGGTCCCTGATCCCGGCCCCGGACCCTGCTGCGACCGCCGTCCGGGTGCCAGGATTGCCCCATGGCCACCGCGACGATGACGCGCCCGACCCCCAGGGTCGTCGGCGGGGTCTGCAGCGGGTTCGCGGCGCACACCGGGTTGCCGGTCGGGGCCGTCCGGCTCGCCACCGCGGTCCTGGTGGTCTGCGGTGGCGCCGGGCTGCTGCTCTACGCCTGGCTCTGGGCGACCGTGCCGAGCGCCGCCGCCGGGGCAACCGCCGGACGTGCACCGCTCAAGTCCGTGCTGACCCCGGCCGCCGTCGTCGACCAGGACGAGACCACCGCGTCCGCCCGGCGTGCCCCGGTCGTCGAGATCCTGCTCGGCGTGGCTCTGCTCGCCGCCGCCGGCGCGGTGGTCGCAGCGCGGATGGGGGTGGCCGTCCCCCTCGAGGTCATCGTCCCCGGCGTCGTGGTCGTCACCGGTGCCGCACTCGCCTGGCGGCAGTTCGACGCGCTCCGCAACGTCCGCACGGCCGGGTCATCCGCCCTCGTCGTCCGGGCGCTCGGGGCCCTGGTGCTCGTCGTGCTCGGCATCCTGCTGTTCTTCACGACGAGCAGCCGCCCGAACGTCTGGACCGTGCTCACCGCGGCGGTGGCCGTCCTGGTCGGGGTCGCCGTCGTGGTCGCCCCGTGGGTGGTCCGACTCGTCCGCGACCTCGCCGAGGAACGCGCCGCCCGCGTCCGCGACCTCGAGCGCGCCGAGTTCGCGGCGCACCTGCACGACTCGGTGCTGCAGACCCTCGCCCTCATCCAGCAGAAGGCCGAGCCGGGTTCGGACGCGGCACGGCTGGCGCGGGCGCAGGAGCGCGAACTGCGGTCCTGGCTCTTCACCGAGCGGGCGGAACCGGCGCGCGACCTCGGCGCGCAGCTGCAGGACGCCGCCGTGGACATCGAGGCCGAGTACCCCGCCCGCATCGAGGTCATCGCGGTCGGACCCGCCCGCAGCGACCTGCCGGACGGGCTCGTCGCCGCCGCCCGCGAGGCGATGCTCAACGCCGCCCGGCACGCCGGTGGGACCGTGAGCGTGTACGCCGAGACCGCCGGCGACCGGGTCGAGCTCAGCATCCGCGACCGCGGCCCGGGCTTCGACGTCGACGCGGTGCCCGAGGGCCGGTACGGCGTCCGCGAGTCGATCATCGGCCGGATGCAGCGCCTCGGCGGCCACGCGACCATCGCGCCGGGGCCGGGCCGCACCGGCACCGAGGTCCGGCTGACCCTGCCGCTCGCACCCGCGGCCCAGGACGAGGAGCACGCATGACCGAGCCCGCCCCGTTGACCGTCGCGATCGTCGACGACCACTCCATCTTCCGAGCCGGCGTGCGCGCCGGACTGCCACCGGGCCTCCAGGTCGTGGGTGAGGCGGCGACCGTCGACGAAGCCGTGACGCTCGTCGCGGCCACCCGCCCACGCGTCGTCCTGCTCGACGTGCACCTGCCGGGCGGCGCCGGCGGCGGCGGTGCCGAGGTCATCACGCGGTCCGCACCGGAGAACCCGGACACCCGGTTCCTCGCGTTGAGCGTGTCGGACGCCGCCGACGACGTGGTGCGGGTCATCCGAGCCGGCGCCCGCGGGTACATCACGAAGAGCTCGTCGAGTACCGAGGTCGCCGAGGCCGTGGCCCGTGTGGCGGACGGGGACGCGGTGTTCTCGCCGCGCCTGGCCGGCTTCGTGCTCGACGCGTTCGGAGCGGTCAGCGGCGAGACGGCGCAGCACGACGCCGAGCTGGACCGCCTGTCCGCGCGCGAGCAGGAGGTCATGCGGCTCATCGCGCGGGGGTACGCCTACAAGGAGGTCGCGACGGAGCTGTTCATCTCGGTGAAGACCGTCGAGACGCACGTGTCGAAGGTCCTGCGGAAGCTCCAGCTGTCGAACCGGCACGAGCTGACGGCGTGGGCGCTGCAGCGCAAGCTGCTCTGAGCGCCCACGCCGGCGTCACTTCGCGCTGATGCGGGTGTACTTGTTGACCGCCCACGGCACGAACACCACGAGCATCACGGCGATCCCGATCAGCACGGTCAGCACGGGGTGCTGCATCGTCCAGATGTCCGGAACCGGGGCGGATCCGACGTTGCCGAAGAGCTCCCGCGCGGCCTGCACGAGCGACGACACCGGGTTCCACTCCGCGAACACGCGCAACACCAGCGGCAGGGTGTCGCTCGGCACGAACGCGTTCGAGATGAACGTCAGCGGGAACAGGATCATGAACGAGGCGTTGTTGATGACCTCGGGCGTCTTGACGCTCATGCCGAGCAGCGCCATGACCCAGCTGAACGCGTAGCTGAACAGCAGCAGCAGGGCGATGCCGGCCAGGAACTCGAGCGGCGACGAGTTCACCCGCCACCCGACCGCGAGCCCGGTGAGCATCATGATCGCCATCGAGATCGAGTTCAGGACGAGGTCGGAGTTGGTGCGCCCGACCAGGACCGCGGACGCCGACATCGGCAGCGTGCGGAACCGGTCGATCAGCCCCTCCTTCAGGTCCTGCGCCATCGCCGACCCGGAGAACGTCGCACCGAACACCACGGTCTGCGCGAAGATCCCCGCCATCAGGAACTGCGTGTAGTCGGTCCCCTGCACCTGGATGGCGCCGCCGTAGACCTGGCTGAAGAGCAGCACGAACATGATCGGCTGCAGCACGGCGAACACGAGCATGTCCGGCGACCGCTTGAGCTTGATGAGGTTCCGCTTGGTGACGGTCCAACCGTCCTCGACCCAGACGGCGAGCGGCGAGGTGACGACGACGGGCAGCTGGCGGCCCGGCGCGAGGGACGTGGTGGTCATCGTGCCGTCTCCTTCTGCTTGGTGGCCGCGGGTGCGCCGGCGTCATCGTCCGTCGCGGCGTGTCCGGTCAGGCGGAGGAAGACGTCGTCGAGGGTCGGGCGCCGCATGCCGGCGTCGTGGAGTTCGATGCCGGCCTCGCCCAGGTCGGCGAGCACGCGCTGCAGGGCGGCCGGACCGGCCTCCACCGCGATGGCACGGGTTCGGCCGTCGCCCGAGGTCTCGACCTCGCCGACCCCGTACCGGCGCAGCACCGTCGTCGCCGCGTCGCCGTCGGCCTCGTCCACCAGGGTCACGACCACCCGGTGCCCGCCGACCTGCGCCTTGAGCTGGTCCGCGGTGCCCTCGGCGATGACGGCCCCGTCGTCGATGACCGCGATGTCGTCGGCGAGCCGGTCGGCTTCTTCCAGGTACTGGGTGGTGAGGAGCACCGTCGCTCCCTCGGCCACGAGGTCCTCGATGATGCCCCAGAGCGCCAGTCGGCTTCGGGGGTCGAGGCCCGTCGTTGGCTCGTCGAGGAACAGCACGCGCGGGTTCATCACCAGCGCCCCGGCGAGGTCGATGCGTCGCCGCATGCCGCCGGAGAAGCCCTTCACCGGACGGTCCCCCGCCTCGGACAGGTCGAAGACGTCGATGAGCTCCCGGGCACGATCGCGCGCTGTCCGGCGACCCAGGTGGTAGAGCCGCCCGATCATCTCGAGGTTCTCGAACCCGGTCAGGTTCTCGTCCACCGCCGCGTACTGCCCGGACACCCCGATCGACCGCCGGGTGGCCTGCGGGTCGGCGATCACGTCGATGCCGTCGATCGTCGCGGTGCCCGAGTCGGGCGTGATGAGGGTGGTCAGCACCTTCACCACCGTGGTCTTGCCCGCGCCGTTCGGCCCGAGCAGCGCCTTCACGGTGCCCTGCGGCACCGACAGGTCGAGTCCGGCCAGCGCGTGCACCGGCCCGGACTTCGACTTGTAGGTCTTGGTCAGCCCGGAGGCTTCGATGATGGCCATGTCGCTCCTTCGTCGGACACGGTGGGTACCCGGGGGTCCGGTGGAGCGACGGACGTCACTCAGACGTCGAAGTCACCACCACCGAAGTCGCTGAAGCCACCGCCGAAGTCGGATCCGCTGTCGCCCCAGCCCGCATTGTCGAAGCCGCCGCCGTCGGATGCGCCGCCGTCGGACGCCCCGGCATCGCCGGATTCAGCACCAGTGTCCTCCGAACCACCGTCACCCGCAGCGTCGGTACCGCCATCGAACGAACCGGGGTCCGGCAGGAACGCGCTCATGATCGCCGAACCGATGACGTAGCCGGCCACCGTCCCGAGGATCGACGCACCGATCATGCTGCCGAACGACGGACCGCCGCGCTGGCCGCCGAAGCGTCCGCCGCCACCGCCGACGCCGCCGAGCGAGCGCTCCATGAAGCCCGGCTGGCGGATCTCGGAGCGGGTCGCCGACTGGGCGAGCGAGCGCGGGTCGTCGCCACGGGGTGCCTCACCGGGAGGCGCGGTCCGGGTGAACTCGTCGTAGACCATGCGGCGCTGCTCGTCGGTCAGCTTGGCGAAGGCCTCGGCGTGGACCTCTTCGATGCGCTCCGGCGGTGCCGTGCGGAGCAGGTAGCGGTAGCGCTCGACCGCACGCTCGTCGTCGGTCGTGGCGCCCTGCTGCTGCGTCGGTGCACCGCCCCACTGCGGGACGCCGTACTGGTCGCCTGCGCCCTGCGGTGCGGACGGCGCCGGCTGCTGGTAAGACTGCTGGCCGTACCGGTAGCCCTGCTGCTGCGGCGGCTGCCCCCACTGGTTCTGCTGTGCGTCAGCGGATCGGTCACGCTCCGGACGTCCGAGCAGGCGGTCGAGGAATCCCATGGTCGATGCTCCTTCGGGTGCACGGTGGGCCCGGTCGGACCGGTCGTGGACTGCAACACTACGAACCCCCGGCGTCGACTGACTGAGCGCCCGCTCAGAGTCGGCCGGGAGGCGCGTGCCGGGCTGGCACCGCGCCTCCAGCCCGCACCGTGCGCACCTGCACACCCCGTGCGCGGTTCGCAGCCCCGTGCGCGGTTGCAGCACCGCACCCAGCAGCCAACCCCGCACCGGATCGCCGAGCCCGCACCGTGCGCACCACCCACCGGCCGGGAGGCGCGTGCCGGGCTGGCACCGCGCCCCCGGTCCGCACCGTGCGCACCTGCGCACCCCGTGCGCGGTTCCCAGCCCCGTGCACGCTTTCAGCGCCGCACCCGGCAGCCAACCCCGCACCGGATCGCCGACCCCGCACCGTGCCCACCACCCACCGGCCGGGAGGCGCGTGCCGGGCTGGCACCGCGCCTCCAGTCCGCACCGTGCGCACCTGCGCACCCCGTGCGCGGTTCGCAGCCCCATGCGCGCTTGCAGCGCCGCACCCGGCAGCCAACCCCGCACCGGATCGCCGACCCCGCACCGTGCGCACCACCCACCGGCCGGGAGGCGCGTGCCGGGCTGGCACCGTGCCTCCAGTCCGCACCGTGCGCACCTGCGCACCCCGTGCGCGGTTCCCAGCCCGGTGCGCGCTTGCAGCATCGCACCCAGCAGCCAACCCCGCACCGGATCGCAGACCCAGCACCGTGCCTCCGGTCTGCGCCGCGTGGCTCACCCCGCGACGAGCGCCGCCGTCCACACCGCGTGCAGCTCGTCCGCGGCCCCCGGGTGCGCCACGAGGAACGGCTCCCCCACGGGCGGGAAGCCCTCGACGGGGCCGGACCGCGTCAGCACGACGCCCCCGGCCTCGTGCACGAGCAGCACCGCGGCACCGTGGTCGACCGGGTTGAACGCCGAGACGCAGCCGCCGATGCCCCGCCCGGCCGCGACCTGGGCGATCGTCAACGTGCCCGATCCCTGCACCCGGAGCGTGCACGACCGGTCGGCCAGGGCGTCGAGGAACGCCCCGAACCCCGGCCACGGGCGGTGTCCGTCGAGCTCGGTGCCGACGACGGCACCGGCGAGCGGCCGGGGTGTGTCGTCGAGTCGGAGCTGGCGGTCGCGCAGGGTGGCGCCGCGACCGCGTCGGGCCTCGAGCACCTCACCGCGCCAGGGATCCGCGACGACGCCGACGAGCGGGCGGCCGCCACGGGTCAGGCAGAGCGACATCGAGGTCCACGGCACGCCGTTCGCCAGGTTGGTGGTGCCGTCGACGGGGTCGAGGAACCAGCGGTGCCGGTCGCCGGGGGCCTCGCCGTACTCCTCGCCGGTGAACCCGTGCGTCGGGAACACCATCCGCACGCGGGAGCGGACGTGCTGCTCCACCAGGCGGTCGACGTCGGTGACCAGGTCGGCGGGGTTCGCCTTGGTGTGGACCTCGCTGACCGGGTGTTCACGCGTGTAGGCGATGACCTCGTGGGCGATGCGGTGGGCCAGGGCCTGGGCGCGCGAGGCGACCTCGGTCTCGGTGGGCTCGCGGTCGCGCTCGGGCCAGCCGTCGCGCTCGGCCGCCGACAGGGCTGCGCCGATGGACCCGACGTCGTTCGTGGTGATCGAGTCGACACCGAGCCGGGCTGCCCAGATCGCGGGCTCGACGTCGTCGATGGTCCAGACGGCGACGCGCAGGCCCAGGGCGTGCGCGACCTCGACGGTGCGCGGGGTGAGGAACGCGACGTCGAGGTTGAGCGTCGACGGCTCGAGCGCCTCGAGGTCCGCCGACACCGGCGGGTCGAGCGACTCCCATGCCAGCCAGACGTCGGCATCGGGCAGCACGGAGCGGACGGCCGCCATCGCCGCCGGCGCCCCGCACCAGGCCACCGCGGTGGAACCGGTGAAGCCCGCGACCGTGCGGGCGGCGACCAGGGCGTCCTCGGCGTCGGTCAGGTCGACGAGCAGGGTGGACCGGCAGCCGTCGAGACGTTCGAGCGCACCGTCGAGCCGCGGGATCCGGTCGAGGCCGTTGCCGAGCCGGGCGACGTCGCACCAGTCGACGTCGGACACCCGGCGGGCGTCACCCCACATCCGGCCGAGGGTCTCGTCGTGCAGCAGGACGGCGACACCGTCGGCGGTGCGGCGGACGTCGACCTCGATCGCCTCGGCGCCGAGCGCCTCGGCGACCGCGATGGCGGGCAGCGTGTTCTCGCGCCGGACGCGCGGCGCACCGCGGTGGGCGACGAGGCGTGGCGGACGCACGCCGGGCCTCCCGTCCGGACTGGTGGCGACCACACGGTCGACCGCAGCCGCAGCGGAGACCGTCGACGTCGGGACCCCGGCGCTCATCGGGCGACCTCGAGCAGCACGCCGTCGCAGTGGACGAGCACTTCACCCAGGCGCACCCCGGTCTCGGTGCCGACCGCCGGCGGTGGCCCGGTGACGTAGGCGCGGAGCTCCGCGCCGTCGGTGCTGAGCACGACCTCGGCGAAGTGCCCCCGCATGAGCACCCGCGCGACCGTCGCGCGGATCGGCGAGTCCTCGGTGAGCACGACCTGCTCGGGACGGATCACCACCGTGTCGGCCGCCGTCGGGCTGACCGAGGTGCCGGCGAGGAACCGGCCGGTGACGACGCTCGTCGACCCGATGAACGACGCGACGAAGCTCGTGGCGGGGCGGGCGTAGAGCTCGGTCGGGGTCGCGATCTGCTCGATGCGGCCGTCGTGCATCACGGCGATCCGGTCCGAGATGCTGAGCGCTTCGTCCTGGTCGTGCGTGACGATCACGGTCGTGATGCCGAGGCGCTGCTGGATGCGGCGGATCTCGTCGCGGACGCTCACGCGGAGCTTCGCGTCGAGGTTCGACAGCGGCTCGTCGAGGAGCAGGACGTCCGGCTCCTGCACGATGGCGCGGGCCAGGGCCACGCGCTGCTGCTCACCGCCCGAGATCGCGGTCGGCTTCGAGCCGGCGTGGTGGCTCAGGCCGACGAGCTCGAGCGCGTCGCGCACCCGCTCGGCGACCCGCGCCTTCGGCACCCGTCGGGTCCGCAGCGGGAACGCGACGTTCTGCGTCACCGTCATGTGCGGCCAGAGCGCGTAGTTCTGGAACACCATCGCGCTCGGCCGGCGCTCCGGACCGAGCGACGTGACGTCGCGGTCCCCCATGGTCACGACGCCGCCGTCGGCGGGCAGGAACCCCGCCACCATCCGGAGCGTCGTGGTCTTGCCGCAGCCGGACGGCCCCAGGAGCGAGACGAGCTCGCCCTTCGCGACGTCGAGGTCGATGCCGGCGACGACGTCGCGCCCGCCGAGCGTCTTGCGCAGTCCGCGGAGGGTGAGGCCGCCGGATCGGGTCCGGTCCGTCGTGCTGCCGTCTGCCTGGAGGCCCGGTGCGCGTTCCGCGACGAGCGTTGCGTCCGTCATCTGGTCGCCTTTCGTGCTGGTGTGGGTCATCGGTGTCGGTCCGGGTGTCTGTCCGGGTGTCGGCCCGGTCGGTCGCGGCCGGGTCATCGGATCTGGAAGCCGTCCGCCAGTCGGCCGCCCATGATGTGCTTCCGGGCGAGCAGCAGCAGGACCACGGACGGGATGCTCAGCGCGATCGCGAACACCGCCGAGACCTGGCGCGGGGAGTTCAGGACGAGCGAGTACATCGCCGTCGGCATCGTCATGTACGTCGGGGCGCCGACCAGGTACGTGCCCTGCGCCTCGTCGAAGGACGCCAGGAACGACATCACCATCGCGACGAGGATCCCGGGCCAGGCGATCGGGAACGTCACCTTCCAGAAGGTGCGCCAGCGGCTGGCCCCGGCGTCGCGGGCGGCTTCCTCGAGGGACCGCGGCACGGCCGAGAAGGCAGCGGCGGGCAGCCACGTCATGAAGACGACGCAGCCCAGGACGTGCACGATCAGGATGCCGGTGACCGTGTTCATGAGGTTCAGCGCGGTGAACATCGCCGACATCGTGACGAAGAGGCCCATCTTCGGGAACGCGTTCGTGGCGAACAGCCCGACGAGCACGAGCCGCCGCCCCGGGAACTCGATGCGGCTGATCGCCCACGCGGCGGGCAGGCAGACCACCGCGGCGATGAGGACCGTGAGCGGGGCGAGGACGAGCGAGTTCTGCACGGCGACGGCCAGACTGCGGTCCTCGAACACGGTGCCCCACCACTGCAGGGTCCAGCCGTCGGGCAGCAGGTTCGGGTAGGTCCACGTCGTGGCGAAGGCCCGGGCGGCCAGCCAGACGAGCGGCCCGAGGATGAACACGGCCAGCACGATCGCGGTCGCCCAGACGAGGGCGTTGCCGGTCAGACGCTTGATCACTGCTGCTCCTGACGCTTCTCGTCGAGTTCGCCCGCGTTCGAGCGGACCGTCGAGCGGAGGTAGAAGACGCTCGCGGCCGCGGCGAACGCGAACACGATGAACGCCATCGCCGTCGACTGCTGCGGACGGTTGTAGGCCTGGAAGTACTTCGAGATGTCGACGCCGAGCATCGTCGGCGCGTTCGGACCGGTGAAGTACGGCACGGTGAACGAACCGAGCACCCCGATCACGGTGAACGTCGTCGCGATGACGAGCGGGGTCGCGGCCATCGGCAGGAGCACCTGCCAGACGACGCGCCAGGTGCTCGCCCCGGCGTCCTTCGCGGCCTCGACCAGGGCGTCCGGTGTGCCCTGCAGCGCCCCGGCGATCATGAGCACCGCGAACGGCAGGCTGGTCCAGACGCTGCCGAACACCACGGCGACGAGGGTGTAGCCCCACACCGGGACGTCGAGGCCGAACTGCGCACCGAGGCTCCGGAGGAACCCCTGCGCGTCGGTGAAGGTCAGGATCGACCAGCTCGCGATGACCACCGGCACGAAGATCGGCACCACGGCCAGGACGCTGAGGGTCTTGCCGAGGAAGCCTCCGCGGAGCCGCAGGATCACCGCGACGACGACGGCGAGCCCCACCGTCAGGCCGGTCGACAGTGCAGTCACCCCGAGCGTCGCGACCAGGTCGCGCAGGAACGTGGCGTTGCCGAGCAGGGTCGCGTAGACCGCGAACGAGAAGCCGCGCACGGTGTCGCCACCGATGTCGGCGAGCGCCTGGTTCAGGCCGCCGGTGAACCCGAGGCTGAACAGCGCGGCGTTCACCACCGGGACGCCGACGAACAGGACGACGACCAGCACGGGGGCGGCGACGAGGGCGAGGCCCTGCCACCGGTGGCGGCGGGCCAGTCGCTCCTGCGTCGTGCGCCCGCTGGCGGGGTGCGCCGGGCCCTGGGCGTGGGGCGGGACGGGCGGGAGGCCCATGGCGGAGTCGCCACGGGCCTCCCGGCCGGTTGCCGGGCCGTCCTGGACGGTCTGGGTCACTGCGGGACCTTCGCGTCCCACGCCGCGTTCATGTCGGCGGCGAAGTCGCTCTGGAACCCGAGGCGGAGCTGCGAGGGGTTCGCGTCGGCGAACTGCTCGGCGACCGACTTGGGCAGGCTGTCGAGCGGGATCACCGGGTAGCCGGAGACGGCGCTCGCGACGAGCTGCTGCCCCTTCGCGCTGAGCACGAAGTCGGCGAGCTTCTCGGCTGCCGCCTTCTTGGCCTTCGGCTCGGTCTTGGGGATGCCGAGGAAGCTCGCGCTGCCGGTGAACGACGGGTCGTCGATCTGCACGGCCTTGGTGGTCTTCGGGATGATGCCGGTCTTCTGCGAGGTGATGAACTGGTCGCTCCAGACCGGGGCCATCGCGATCTGGCCACTGCCGAGCAGCTGCACGACCTGGTCGTTGCCGTTCGGGTAGACGCCCTTCTGGTACGTCGACGGACCGAGGTCCTTCAGGGCCGCGAAGCCCTTGTCCCACTTCGACTCGAGGGACTTGTCGTACTTCGTCTGCATCGTCTCCTGCTCGGCGGGCGTCAGGTACTTCGCGAGCACCGTGGCCACGAACGAGCCACCCGAACCGCCGGACGACGGGGAGTTGTAGGCGAACTCGCCCGGGTTGGCCTTGATCCAGGCGAGCAGGTCGTCGAGGGTCTTCGGCGGGTCCGTGACCTTCTTCGCGTCGTACGCCAGCAGCACGCTCGAGGCGCGGTACGGGATGGCGCTGTCGCCGCCCTGCTGCTTCGTGGCGTCCGGGACGTCCTTCAGGTTCGGGATCGTGCTGTCGCTGACCGGCGCCATCAGCCCGGCCTTGCCGGCGGTGGTGACGAAGCCGGCGTCGACGAGGTCGTACGCGACGGACTTGCCGGCCTTGACCGCGGTGGCGAGGTTCGCCTGGGTCTGGGCGTCGTGCTCGCCGTGCAGGTCGATGCTCGTGCTGACGTGGATCTTCGGGTTCGCCTTCTCGAAGGCGGGGATGAGCGACTTGTCCCAGAGGTCCTGGACGTTGGTGTCGCCGCTGATGAACACGGTGAGGTCGGTGGTGCCGTCGGTGTCGGAGGCGTTCGAGGCGTTGGCGCTCTGGACGCAGCCGGAGAGTGCGACGGTCGCGGCTGCCGCGATGGCGAGGCCGGCGAGGACTCGGGTCTTCACGTGGGTTCTCCCTGTTCCGTGGTGCGTGGGGTGTGCGGGGTGGGGGCGTGCGTGCGTGCTTGCGGGCGTGCGAGGTTCGTGCGGGCGGGCCGTGTGGGAACGTTCCCGCGCCGGGGTCGAGTGTGGCGCTGCCGGGTGAACTCCGGGTGCCTCCGGCGTCGCCGCCGGGTGAACTCCGGGTGCGGGGGCGCGCGGGCGCGGCGCGGTGCTGCGGTGCTGCGCGTCGGATGCGGTGACGGCGCACGGTGCGAGTTCCGCTGACCCGTGCGGGGTTGACCGCTTCGTGCCCGGCTACAACCCTGCACGGAGCGGGCTATTCGCCCCCGACCGGCGAAGGATGCACCGTGCGCGGCCCCGTTCGCTGCCGACGCCCCCGCACCCAGCAGCCAGGTCTGCCCTGGGCGACGAACCGCGCACCGTGCGCACCGGCAAGAGGCCGAACAAACTCGCACGGTGCGTGGCTGAAGCCCCTCAGCGCGACATGCGGACTCCGGCCCGGCGGAGCTTCGCGCGGAGGACCCACTCGTTGCGCAGGTCCGACCAGGTGAGCCGCACCACGGTTCGCACCTCGGGGAACGCGCGGAGCCGGTCTTCCCGGATCTTCTCGTCGAACAGCGCTTCCTCCGGCGTCCGTCCCCGCAGGTACGCACTGCTCCGGTACTTCACGGCTCCGTCGAACTCGACCACGACCCCGGCATCCGGGAACCAGAAGTCCACGACGATGTCCGGCTCGCCGGGCGCTCGGAAGCGGTGCTGGAGGACCGGCGGCGGTGTCCCGAACTGGTCGAACCGCGCTCGTGCGTACGACTCCCCCGGTGAGTCCGATGCGGGATCGGCGAACCCGATCGCCCGGAGCGCCCGACGTCGTCCCTTCTGCCCGCGCCGCTCGATCGCCGACCGGACGTCTTCGCGCTCGACCTCGCGACGGAGGAGCGCATCGAGGGACACGACTGCGTCGGTGAACGGCAGCGTGAGTGCGAGATCAGTCGCCAGCCGATCGAGTCCACACACCAGCAACCCGTCGGGCGTGGCGACCGGACGCTCGTTCCGTTCGGCGTCGAGGTCGGCATGCACCACGAAGGTCGCGTTCGTGGTGCGCCGGTCGGCACCGCGTGAGGTCACGTGGATCCGTGTCGGTGGTGGGGTGAGCAGGGGCACACCGAAGACGACGGCGGCCGAGACGTGTGAGATCAGGTCTCCGGGGCGGATCCGGTCGGCGAACGAGCGCAGCCGAACGTGGTGCTGCTCGCTGGGGCGGAGTGCGGCCCATCCCGCAGACTCCGCGTACAGTCCGCGTGCTACCCGTGTGAGCTCCCCCGCAGCGGCCCGACGTCTGATGACATCGGACTCGTCGGGGCGCTGGGCGGACGTTCGGAAGGTGAGGACTTCGGGGACCGGTGCGAGCTTGAGGTTCATCGACATACTCGTGATGCTCCGGATCCTCCGCCTTCGGAGCAGCACCGCATGGGAGTGCTGTGGAGGACCAGCCCCGTCGACCACCTTGTGGAGGAATGAGCGGGCAGCCCGGGGCCTGCGAGAATGAGCGGGTGAACGCACGCACCTGGGGTTGGCTCGCAGCCGTCATCGACGTCGTCCTCATCGTCGTCTTCGCGCTCATCGGGCGCTCGTCGCACGGTGAGGCCAACACGGCGCTGGCGCTCTGGACCACCGCCTACCCGTTCCTGGCCGGTTGGGCGATCGGGTACGTGACGAGCGGTGCCTGGGCTCGACCGCTGCGCTTCTGGCCGACCGGTGTCGTGGTCTGGGTCCTCACGGTCTTCGTCGGTCTGGCCATCCGCGTCGCCACCGGGCAGGGGGACGTCGACGGCAACCCGCTGCCGATCTCGTTCGTCATCGTCGCGACCATCGTGCTCGGGGTGTTCCTGCTCGGCTGGCGCGCGATCGCCCGCGGTGTGCTCCGGTTCACCGCGTCGCGGTCGCGACGGGACGCCGCAGCGTCCGACGCGTGAACGGCAGCCGCGGTTCCCAACCGACGATCCTCGACGTCGCCGCACGTGCGGGGGTCTCGAAGTCGGCGGTGAGCCGCGTACTCTCCGGGACCGGACGGTTCTCGGACGAGACCCGCGAGCGCGTCGAACGAGCGGCAGCCGAGCTCGGGTACGTCGCGAACGCGATGGCTCGCGGGCTGGTCAGCGGGCGGACGAACACGATCGGGATGCTCGTCCGGGATGCATCGTCGATGGTCTACACCGCACTGCACGCCGTGATGGAGCGCCGCGCATCGGAGCTCGGCTACCGCGTCGTCACCACGACGGGCGTCGGTCGGGTCGAGGACGAGAAGTCCGCCCTCGCCGCACTCGTGTCCATGCGCGTCGACGGGCTCGTCGTGTGCAGCGGCCTGATGCCGTCCGCCGACATCGCCGAGTTCGCGCCCCGCATCGCCACCGTCGTCGCGGGTCGGCCCGAGCTGCACCCGGCGCTCTCGAGCGTCTACTGCGACGAGGTCGACGGTGGGGCTTCCATCGCGGACGCCGTCGCCGATGCCGGCCACACCACGGCCGCGGTGTTCACCGTCCCGCTCGACAACGCGATCACGCAGCACGCACGATCGTCGGCGATGCTCGAGCGGCTCCGAGCACGAGGCGTCCGGGTGATCGACATCGACGCGAGCTTCGTGCGGCCACCCGACGACCTCGCCGCCGACCTGGTGGACGCCGTGCAGGAGTCGGGCGTGACCGCGGTGATGTGCCCGACCGACCGGCTCATGCTCGACGTGTGCGAGGCGCTCGCCCGCCGCGGTGTCGAGGTCCCGCGCGACCTCTCCGTCACCGGGTTCGACGGCGTCTACCCGCTGGCGAGCGACTGGATCGGCTTCACGACACTCGAGCAACCAATCGAGCGCATCGGCCGCGAGGCCATCGACCTCGTCATCGGCCGCATCGACGACCCCACGCGCCCGGTCGAGCACCGCTCACTGCGCGGCACCGTGATCCCCGGCCGCACCCTGCTCCCCCGCTGACGCCGATCCCCCGACCCGCCGACCTCGCACGGTGCGCGTCGACTCGACCCGTGCAGGCTCCGGGCCTGGCGCACGGTGAGAGGTCGCTCAAACCGCGCACGGTTCGTGATGCGGTGCGAGGCTCGAGAAGCACACACGGTGCGAGGTTCGTCACGCGATGCCACCGTGGTGGCTCGGTGCGGCGCTACAAGCGTGCACCGAGCGCTCAACCTCGCACCGGCCGACTCAGACAGCACCGTGCGGCTTCGGCCCACGGCCGCAGCCACAACCGCAGCCGCAGCCGCACGCGCCCGCACCCGCGCAGCTGCCCGCGCCTAGAACAGCCCGCTGCGCGGCCCGTCCTCCGGCCCGTCGAACCCGCGGAACATGTCCGACACCAGCGCCTCGATCTGCGGCTCCACCAGGCGTTCCACGGCCTCGGCGATCCGCGGCCGGTGGTCGAGGAGCGCCAGGCACACCGCGGTGCCGGTCGACCGCGCACACTCGTCGGACAGCGCGATCTCGTGCCGGAGCGCGGCCTTCGCCTCGTCGGACAGCGGCTCGCGCGGCGTCTGCTCCCCCGCACCGGTGCCTGCCAGCTCGCCGAGCGTGAAGAGGAACGGCGACCCCGGCGACGGCTCGGGGTCCACGTCGAGGCCCTGGAACTCCGGCGACAACCCCTCGGCCGGCTGGTACCCCGCGTGCCGCTTCCGCGCCGCCGCCCGCTCGAGTTCGCGCTGCAGCAGCGGCAGGTTCTTCGCCGTGTAGTCGTCGACGGCGTCCTCGACGATCGTCGAGATCCGCCCGATCAGCGCGTGCTGGACGGCGTGCGGCACGTCGGGTCCGAACCCCGCGGCCGCAGCGATCGGGGACCCGGTGCACTTCCGGCAGATGCGCGTGCGCGGGCGGGCGGTCCCGATCTGCCAGCGCGGCAGCCAGCGCAGCCACAGGTCGACCGCGCCCCGCACGCGACCGTCGATGCCGTCCATCCCTCAACAGTAGGCCTGGAGGCGCGGATCACCCCCGGCACACCGCGCCGGTCGGGCAATCCGCCGGTTCTCAGGCCTGTGGTTCCGTCACGAAGTCGATCAGCTCCTCGACACGGCCGAGCAGCTCCGGCTCGAGGTCGGCGAAGGTGCGCACCTGCCCGAGGATCCGCTGCCATGCCCTGGCGATGTCGGCCTGCTCGGCGTGCGGCCAGCCGAGTGCCTGGCAGATGCCCGCCTTCCACTCGATCGAGCGCGGGATCGTCGGCCACGCCCGCAGCCCGACCCGTGCCGGCTTGACCGACTGCCAGACGTCGACGAACGGGTGCCCGACGACGAGCACGTGCGCGCCCCACTTGCCGCGCATCACGGCGTCGGCGAAGCGGGACTCCTTCGACCCGGGCACCAGGTGGTCGACGAGCACCCCGACCCGGCGCTCCCGCGTCGGCTGGAACTCGTCGAGCACGGCGGCCAGGTTGTCGACGCCGGAGAGCTCCTCGACCACGACGCCCTCGACGCGCAGATCGGCACCCCAGACCTTCTCGACGAGTTCCGCGTCGTGCTTGCCCTCGACCATGATGCGGCTGGGGAGCGCAATCCGAGCACGCTGCGACTCCACGGCGAACGATCCGGACGCGGTGCGGAGGCGACCACCGTCGGACGCCTGCCGCACGGCGGGCGCACCCCCGGGCCTCCAGTCCGCGTGCACGGCACCGACGGAACCAGCGGCACCCGCACAGCCAGCGGAACCAGCCCCAACAGCGCCCCCGGCCGACCGCCCGACCGGCGCCGACGGCCGCCCCAGCGTCACCAGCTCACCCTCGAGCAGGAACTGCCCGGTGAAGGGGAAGGAGCGCGTGCGGCCCTTCCAGTCCTCGAGCGCGATGTTGCCCGCCTCGAGTCCCACCACGGCACCGGCCCACCCGGATTCCGGGTCCTCGAGCACCATGTCCCGTTCGAGCGGCACCTGCCGCACCTTCTTCACCCCGCGCGAGCGCCAGTCCCCCGAGAGCACATCGCCGCCGTACCGGTCGTCGTCCACCCGCACGAGGGTACTGTCGACGACGGCCCGGACGACGTCGACCGCGCCGGTTCCCCATCATCTCGACGGAAGGCCCGCCCGTGCGCGCAGCGATCATCCACGCCCCGAACGACATCCGCGTCGAGGAGCGCGACCGACCCGGGCTGCTGTCCGGAAAGGACGTCGTCGTCAAGGTCCTCGCGGCCTGTGTCTGCGGCTCGGACCTCTGGCCCTACCGCGGCGTCACCGAGACGAAGCAGCCGCGGCCGATCGGCCACGAGCTCGTCGGCGAGGTCGTCGCCGTCGGTGACGACATCACCGGCCTGCACGAGGGCGACTTCGTCATCTCCCCCTTCACCATGAACGACGGCACCTGCCAGGCCTGCCGCAACGGCATGACCACCGGCTGCGACCACCTGTCCGGGTTCGGCAGCACGGACGCGTACGGCGACCCCGTCGGCGGCGCACAGGCCGAGTACGTGCGGATCCCGGACGCCGACGCCACGCTCGTCGCGGTCCCCGGTCCGGTCGACCCGGCCCTGGTGCCGTCGCTGCTCACCCTGTCCGACGTCTTCTCGACCGGCCACCACGCCGCCGTGTCGGCAGCGGTCGGCCCCGGCAAGACCGTCGTCGTGGTCGGCGACGGCGCGGTCGGCCTGTCCGCCGTGCTCGCCTCGAAGCGGCTCGGGGCGGAGCGCATCATCGCGATGAGCCGCCACGCCGACCGGCAGGCACTCGCCCGCGAGTTCGGTGCCACCGACATCGTGGCGGAGCGCGGCGACGAGGGCGTCGCGGCGGTCCGCGCGCTGCTCGGCGGCGACCTGGCCGACTGCGGGGTCGAGGCCGTCGGCACCGAGGAGAGCATGGACCAGGCGCTGCACTCGGTGCGCCCCGGTGGCAACGTCGGCTTCGTCGGGGTCCCGCACGGGGTGCCGACCATTGGCACGCGCTACCTGTTCGACACGAACATCGCCATCGCGGGCGGCATGGCCCCGGCCCGGAAGTACATCCCCGAGTTGCTGCCCGACGTGCTGTCCGGCGCGATCGACCCCGGTCGCGTCTTCGACCTGGAGCTGCCGCTCGACGAGGCCGCCGAGGCCCACCGCGCGATGGACGAGCGCCGGGCCATCAAGGTGCTGCTGCGCCCGTAGCGGCGCGCGTCGTGGACGCACCGGCAGACGGACGGGAGGCCCGTGGCGACGTCGCCACGGGCCTCCCGTCCGTCGTCTGGTCGCGTCGGGAAACCGGCGGCCCGCCCGCTCACGCGTCGCGGATCGCCAACACCCGGTGCGGCGCGGCCGCCTCGGCCCGCCACCCGCCGGGCAGCACGTCGCGGAGTTCGGGCACCGTGAAGCTCCGGCGGATCGACCGCAGGCCGTCGACGCGGATGAACGTCCCCGCCGCCACGAGCGGTGACGCCAGCGCGTACGCCCGGTAGGCCGCCGGCGACCGACGGATGTCCGAGTGCAGGCTGCGCCCGCTCGCGAGCAGTTCGGAGTCAGCCAGGAACCCCCGCCGTTCCTCGTCGCCCAGGTGGTGCAGCACGTGGTTCGACACGACGACGTCGAACCGCTCACCCGCCGCGACGAGGTCACCGCTCGACTGCTGCCGGAACGTCACGCCGGTCGGGGACGACCGCCGTGCCGCGGCGATGGCACGTTCGTCCGGGTCGACCCCGACGACCTCGAGGTCGAATCCGTCGCTCGCCGCCCAGCGCACCAGCGAGCGGGCCAGGTCGCCGCCGCCGCACCCCAGGTCGAGCACCCGGCCGCGCCCGCTGGCGGGCAGGGCCGGCACGACGTGGGACCGCCAGGCCGCGCGCCAGCCGCTCACGAGCGCGTTCACGACGGCGAAGCGCCGGAAGGTGCGCGCGAGGGCGCGCGGGTCGCAGTCCGGGTCGTCCATCAGCTCGGTCAGGTCGAGCGCGCGGGTGCGCAGGTCGACGGCCGGGAGGCCCGTGGTGCCGCCGTCCTGACGGCTCACGCCGCGCCCGTGGTCGCGACGGGCACGCGCAGCGGCTCCACGGCCGGCGACGCCTCGGTCCGCACCGCGGTGAGCCGTGCGCTCTCGACGGTGAGCCCGGGGCCGAAGGCGAGCGCGACGACGGCGCTGCCGTCCTCGAGACCGGCGTCGACGGCGTCCCGCAGCACGAAGAGCACGGTGGCGCTCGACATGTTGCCGTGTTCGCGCAGCACCCGCCGGCTCGACTCCATCGCACTGTCGGGCAGACCGAGCGACTCCTGGGTGCGGTCGAGGATGGCCCGGCCGCCCGGGTGCACCGCCCACACCGGCACGTCCGACGCCGACCCGCCGTCGAGCAGCGGTTGCACGGCGCTCGGGACGTGCAGGCCGACGAGCTTCGGCACGGCGGTGGACAGGACCATCTCGAACCCCTCGTCCCCGATGTTCCACGCCATCTCGGACGCCCCCTCGGGCACCACAGCCGTCGTGAAGTCGTCGAAGCGCAGACCGGCTCCGTCCCGGGCGACGACCGCGGCGGCCGCACCGTCACCGAAGACGCTGTTCGCGACGATCTGGTCGGGGTCGTTCGAGGCGCGGACGTGCAGGGTGCAGAGTTCGCCGCAGACCACGAGCACGACGGCGTCCGGGTCCTGGTCGACGAACGCCGCGGCGATGCGGAGCGCGGGGAACGCGGCGCAGCACCCCATGAAACCGATGTGGTGCCGGAAGACCCCACCGGGGAGCCCGAGCTGCTCGACGACGTCGATGTCGGGCCCAGGCTGGGTGAACCCGGTGCACGACACGGTCACCAGGTGCGTGACGGCCTCCGGCGCGATGCCGGCACGTGCGACGGCGTCGCGGGCGGCCGCGACGAACAGCGGCGGGGCGAGTTCGCGGTACCGGTCGTTCCGCGAGCCGGTGGACGGCGAGCGCAGGGTGCCGTCGTCGTCACGGAAGGCCCCACCGGCACGCGCGGAGTCGAGTTCCTCGAGGACGGTGTGCCGCTGGTCGACCGCCGACCCGTCGAACGCGGCGGGGACGAGCCGTTTGCCGAGCCGCCCGAGGTCGGGTTGGGCGGAGAACAGGTCACGCACCCGGGGCTGGTCGAGGGTCGTCTCGGGGACGGCGGTTCCGATGGCGCGGATCGTTGCGGACACGACTCATCCTGTCACCGGATCGCTGACGCGTCCCCAGGATGCACACGGCAACGGGACCCACGGCGACGGGACGCTCGGAGGGCACGGCACCGACCGGTACCGTGCCCTCCGAGGTGGAACTGCCTAGGACTGCTGTGCGCGCTCCAGCACGAGTTCGCGCACGCGGGCGGCGTCGGCCTGGCCCTTCATGGCCTTCATGACCGCGCCGATGATCGCGCCGGCCGCCTGGACCTTGCCGTCCTGGATCTTCGCCAGCACGTCGGGCTGCGCCGCGAGTGCTTCGTCGACCGCGGCCGTCAGGGCGGAGTCGTCCGAGACGACCTTGAGCCCGCGGGCCTCGACGACCTGCGCCGGCGAGCCCTCGCCCGCGATGACACCCTCGAGCACCTGGCGTGCCAGGCGGTCGGTCAGGTCGCCGGACTCGACGAGCGCGATGACCTCGGCGACGTGCTTCGGCGACACCAGGTCACCGGGGGCGGCGTCCTGCGCGTTGGCGACGCGGCTGATCTCACCGGTCCACCACTTGCGGGCGGCCTGTGGTGCGGCGCCGGCGGCGACGGTGCCCTCGACCTCGTCGAGCAGCCCGCCGTTCACGACGTCCTGGAACTCCAGGTCGGCGAAGCCCCAGTCACCCTTCAGGCGACGGCGACGTGCGACCGGTGCCTCGGGCAGCGAGGCACGGAGCTCCGCGATGACGGCGGGGTCCGGCACGACGGGCAGCAGGTCGGGCTCCGGGAAGTACCGGTAGTCGTCGGCGTCCGACTTCGGTCGACCGGCCGACGTGCGACCGGTGTCCTCGTGCCAGTGGCGGGTCTCCTGCGTGATCGTGCCACCGGCGGCGAGGATCGCGGCCTGGCGCTGGATCTCGTAGCGGATCGCACGCTCGACGGCGCGGAACGAGTTGACGTTCTTGGTCTCGGTGCGGGTGCCGAGCTTCTCCTGCCCGCGAGGGCGCAGCGAGATGTTCGCGTCGCACCGCAGGTTGCCGCGCTCCATGCGCGCCTCGGAGACACCGAGCGCCCGGACGAGGTCGCGGATGACCTGCACGTAGGCGGCTCCGAGCTCGGGGGCACGGTGCTCGGCGCCGAAGATCGGCTTCGTGACGATCTCGACCAGGGGCACACCGGCACGGTTGTAGTCGACGAGCGAGTACTCGGCGCCCTGGATGCGGCCGGTGGCACCACCGACGTGCGTCAGCTTGCCGGCGTCCTCTTCCATGTGGGCGCGCTCGATCGGGATGTTGTAGATCGTGCCGTCGGCGAGCTCGACCTCGACCTCGCCCTCGTAGGCGATGGGCTCGTCGTACTGCGAGACCTGGTAGTTCTTCGGGTTGTCCGGGTAGAAGTAGTTCTTCCGGGCGAACCGCGAGGACTCGGCGATCGAGCAGCCGAGCGCGAGCCCGAGCTGGATCGAGTACCGCACGGCCTGTGCGTTCACGACCGGCAGCGACCCGGGCAGCCCGAGGTCGACCGGGGTGACGTTCGTGTTGGGTTCGCCGCCGAAGAAGTTCGGGGCGTCCGAGAACATCTTGGTCTTCGTCGCGAGTTCGACGTGGACCTCGAAGCCGAGCACCGGCTCGTAGCGCTCGAGCGCCTCGTCGAAGTCCATCAGCGCGTCCTTCTGCGCCATCAGATCACACCTTCCTGCGCAGCGGACTGCTGACTCTGGTCGAGGTCCGGGACGGACGCGATGAGCGGCGCGCCCCACTGCTGTTCGAGCAGACGCTCGAGGGCGGCACCGTAGCGGTACAGCCGGGCGTCCTCACGCTGGGGCGCCATCAGCTGCACGCCGACGGGCAGGCCGTCCTCGGGCGCGAGGCCGTTCGGGATGCTCATGCCGGGCACGCCGGCGAGGTTCGCCGGGATCGTCGTGAGGTCGTTGAGGTACATCGCCAGCGGGTCGTCGATGCGCTCACCGATCGGGAACGCGGTCGTCGGCGCCGACGGGCTGACGAGCAGGTCGACCTGCTCGAAGGCGGCCTGGAAGTCCCGCTGCACGAGCGTGCGGACCTTCTGCGCCGAGCCGTAGTAGGCGTCGTAGTAGCCGGCGCTCAGGGCGTAGGTGCCGAGGATGATGCGCCGCTTGACCTCGGGGCCGAAGCCGGCTTCACGCGTGGCGGCCATGACGTCCTCGACGGTGGCACCGTTCTCGGGCGTGACCCGGAGGCCGAAGCGCACCGAGTCGAACTTGGCGAGGTTCGACGACGCCTCGGCCGGGAGGATCAGGTAGTACGCGCTGATCGCGTACGCGAACGACGGGGCGTCGATCTCGACGACGACCGCACCGGCCGACTCGAGCAGCGCGACCGTCTCCTGGAAGCGCTGGGTGACACCGGCCTGGAACCCGTCGCCCCCGGCGAGTTCCTTCACCACGCCGACGCGCAGGCCGCGGAGCGTGTCCGCCTGCAGCCCTTCGCGTGCGGCCGCGGCCATCGAGGGCCAGGCGTCCGGGATGGACGTGGAGTCCTTCGGGTCGTGCCCGCCGATGACGTCGTGCAGGAGCGCGGCGTCGAGGACGGTGCGGGACACCGGGCCGATCTGGTCGAGGCTGGACGCCAGGGCGATGGCGCCGTAGCGGCTCACCCCGCCGTAGGTCGGCTTCACACCGACCGTGCCCGTCACGGCACCCGGCTGGCGGATGGAGCCACCCGTGTCCGAACCGAGGGCGAACGGGGCTTCGTGCGCAGCGACCGCAGCGGCCGAGCCACCGCCGGACCCGCCGGGGATCCGGTCGAGGTCCCACGGGTTGCGAGTCGGCCCGTAGGCCGAGAACTCGGTGGTCGAGCCCATCGCGAACTCGTCCATGTTGGTCTTGCCGAGCGGCACGAGGCCGGCGGCGCGGAGCTTCGCGACGGGGGTGGCGTCGTACGGCGGCACCCAGCCCTCGAGGATCTTGGACCCGGCGGTCGTGGGCATGTCCTGCGTGCACAGGACGTCCTTGACGGCGATCGGCACACCGGCGAGCGGCCCGAGGTCGTCGCCCGCGGCACGGCGGGAGTCGATCGACTTCGCCACCGCCAGGGCGTTCTGGTTGACGTGCAGGAACGCGTGCACGTCGCCGTCGACGGCGGCGATCCGGTCGAGGTGGGCCTGGGTGGCCTCGACGCTCGAGACGTCGCGCGCCACGAGGGCGTCGGCGAGCGCCGCGGCGCTCAGCTTCGTGATGTCGTCAGTCACTGTTCTTCGCCCTACTGTTCTTCGCCGAGGATGGCGGTCACGCGGAACCGTTCGCCGTCGGAGTCGGGCGCCCCGGAGAGCGCCTGCTCCTGCGTCAGCGTCGTGCCGACCACGTCGGGTCGGGTGACGTTGCCGAGCGGCACGGGGTGGCTCGTCGCCGGGACGTCGTCGGTCGCGACCTCGGCGACCTTGGCGACGCTCTCGACGATGTGCGACAGCTCCCCGGTCAGCTTCTCGATCTCGTCGGGCGTGAGTGCGATACGTGCGAGGTTCGCCAGGTGTGCGACCTGCTCGCTCGTGATGTCAGGCATGGTGCTCCGTCGATCGGTTCGTGGAATGCCCCACAGTCTATTGGCTGCGTCGGGCGCGCAGGCGCGGCTGTGGACAACGCCCTGGAGGCCCGGTGCCGGTCCGTGGGACCGGCACCGGGCCTCCAGGGCGTCAGCGGGTCACTTCCCGTTCTGGCCCCTCGCAGCCGGTGCCGCCGGCGCCACCGTCGCGGCGGGTGCCGGAGCAGCCGGGGCAGCGGGTGCAGCCGGAGCAGCGGGCGCAGCCGGAGCAGCCGTCGGCGTGGTCTGGTCGTCCTGCGCCGTCCCCTGCCCGGACGAGGTCCCCGACGAGCCCGACGACGAAGAAGACGACGACGATGACGACGACTTGCTCGCCTGCCCGATCATCGCCTGGCTCGGCGCCGGCAGCGCTCCCCCGCCGACGGTCTGGTCGAGGTACGCCATCATCGACTTCCCGACCCCGAACTTCGCGCTGTACCCGGTGGTGCCCTGCAGGAACGGCCAGTTCGCCAGGCTCACGCTCCCCTGCACGTTGCCGACCCAGGTGGCGTTCGTGTACTTCGTCGACGACGCGACCAGCCAGTTCTGCACGTCGCCGTCGGTGGTGCCGGTCTTCGCGAACTTCGCCACGCTGTCCCCGGGGTTCGCACTCGCCGCGGTGCCCGACCCGGACAGGACGCCCTGCAGCGCGTAGTCGACCGTGCCCGCGACGTCCGCCGAGACGCCCTGCGTGCAGGACGACGGCGTCGGGGTGATCTTCGTGCCGTCCGCCTCGGTCACCGAGTCGATCGCGGTGGGCGTGCACACGATGCCGCCGTTGGCGAAGCCCGCGTAGGCCTCGGCCAGGTCGATCGGCGACAGCTCGTTCACGCCGAGGATCGACGACGGCGTCTGCGTCAGGTCACCGCCGTCGGCGCGGTGGATGCCCATCGACTGCGCGAGCTGGGCGATCTTGCACAGGTCGAGCTGCTTGCCCATCTGGGCGTAGGCGGTGTTGATCGACTCGACCGTCGCCGCCTCGACCGACATCGACGACGGCACGCTCTCGGCGTTGGCGACGTTCCAGGTGCCACCCGCGACGTTCTGGCAGCTGTTGGTGAACTCGGCGTTCGCGAACTGGTGCTCCGAGGTGGTGACCGAGTCGGACAGGGTGTGCCCGCTGGCGAGCCACTCGGCCAGGGTGAACACCTTGTAGGTCGAGCCGGTCTGGAACCCACCGGAGTTGCCGTACGCGGAGTCCGCGCTGTAGTTCACCGCCGTGGCCCCGGCCGCGGCGTTGTCCCCCTGCGTGTACGTGGTGTTCTGGACCATCGACATGATCCGGCCGGTGCCGGGCTCCACGGTGACGTTCGAGCCGCCGACGTCGACGCCCGCCATCGTGGCCGGCACGTAGGTGGACAGGGCGGACTGTGCCTGGCCCTGCAGGTCGAGGTCGAGCGAGGTGTGGATCTGCAGGCCCTTGGTGTCGAGCGTGGCGATGCGTGCCGCCGCGGTCTTGCCGAACGCCGGGTCCTGCAGCACCTGGTCGCGGACGTAGTCGCAGAAGTAGCCCGCGTCGTGGTTCGTCGCGGCGGTCGAGCACCCGTTGGCGGTCTCGGTGATCTTCGGCGTGACCGGCGTCGCGATCGCCTTCGTCATCTGTGCCTTCGTGATCGACCCGTGCGCCTGCATCCGGCGGAGCACGTAGTCGCGGCGCTCCTTCGTCAGCTCGTACCCGTTGGCCTTGCCGTTGTCCTTGTCGCTCGGCACGTCGATGCGCAGGTTCGACGGGTTGTTGAGGATCGCGACGAGCGTGGCCGACTGCACGAGCGACAGGTCCTTCGCGTGCACGCCGAAGTAGTACTCGGCCCCGGCCTCGGCCCCGTAGACCCGCCCGCCGAGCCCGACGATGTTGAGGTACCCGGTCAGGATCTCGTCCTTCGAGTACTTCTTGTTCACCGCGATCGCATACCGCATCTCCTGCAGCTTGCGCTGCGGCGTGACGCCGGCCGCGTCCTCGTAGCAGGCGTCGACCTTCTTCTCGGTGGCGGCCTGGTCCTTGCCCGTGAGCTCCTCGCACTGCTGCACCAGGACGTTCTTGACGTACTGCTGCGTGATGCTCGAGCCGCCCTGCACGTCCCCGCCGACGACGGTCGCGGCGACCCCGCGGAGCGTTCCGAGCACGTCGATGCCGCCCTCGTCGTAGTAGCGCGGGTCCTCGGTGTCGATCGCCGCCTGCTTGAGCGAGTCCGCCATCTGGTCGGCCGTCACGTTCGTGCGGTTCTCGGCGTAGAACGAGGCGATCTTGACCTGCTTCCCGCCCTGCTCCGCGTACACGGACGACACCTGCTGCGGGGTCTGCACGTCGAGGTAGGTCGGCAGGTCCTCGAAGAACGAGACCGCCCCGGACGTCCCCTCACCCGCGACGGCGACCGCCGGGGTCACCGCGACGGCGACGAGCATGCCGGCGAGCACGGACATCACCACGAACATCAGGAGAGCACCAGGCCATCGCACCACACGCATGACGGCACCGTAGGCAGCAGGGCTGTACTGGTTCTGCCCTGGAACGAGTGCAGGCTGCGGTCGCGCTCAGGTTGCCCCCCAGGCGGTTCCGAGGACGCGTCGCGATCCGCGCGGGCGCACCGATCCGGCCGGGAGGCCCGCATCGGCTCCGCCACGTCGGCCGCCGGTCACGATCGGGTCACGCCCACCGCGTCGCCACGACCGGCGGGTCCGCCCGGTCGGTCAGGGCCGGCCGCCCACCGCCCGTCGGCCACGGCCGGTCAGTCACGGGGCTGCAGGTCCTGCGGGCGCACGAGGTACATGTCCGGCGAGGCGCCGACGATGCCGTCACCACCCGACTTGCCGCGTCGGACCTGCTCGCGCACCAGGTCGCCGCGTCCGATGCCGATCAGGGCGACGTCGTGCAGCGATGCCGTGCCCGGCTTGAGGTAGTCGTTGTGCCCCACGGGTCGCCGGAACACGTCACCGGCCGACAGCGCGTCGGCGCCCCCGGCGAGGTCGAGCACGGTCGACCCGAACGACGCCCCGCCCGGATCGGTGCCGAAGTACCCGGAGCCCGCGATGGGATCGCTGTGCGCACCGCCGACGAAGACCTGCCCGGTGGCGACGGCGAGGTCGTCCGCCGTCCGGACGTCGCTGCCCGGCGACCCGAGCACGGTCAAGGTGTCGGCGGTCATCCGGCCGGACGCCAGGGCCGTCATCGCCGTGGTCGACCCGTACGAGTGCGCGACGATGTTCACCCGCGGTTGGTCGCCGGCGCGGATCACACGCAGTCCCGCGACGGTCCGTTCGAGGCGCTCCGCCCCGGTCCGGGCGAGCCTGAGCGACAGGATGTTCGACAGGTCCGGCGTGCGGTACCCCATCCACGCGACGACGGCGGCTCCCGACCCGTTGCCCGTGGCGGCGAGCGGCGCCAGGGTGGCCTGCTCGCGGGACAGGTCGTTGGCGGTGTTCGTGAAGTCGGTCATCTGCCCGGTGACCGTGAAGAACATGCCCGGCACCACGACGGTGACGTCGGCCGCGGTGTCGAGGTCGCCGATGCTGATCGCCGCCCGCCCGGAACCCCGGGTGTCGAGCGCCACCAGGAAGCGCCGCGGGTCGCCGGCTTGCTGCACCAGGGAGTCCCGGACCTGCCCGAGCATCGCGGCCCGGGCTGCTCCGAGGTCGGCGTCGGCGAGGCCGGAGGTCAGCGTCGAGCGGTTGGCCTCGTCACGGACGGCGTACGGCACGCCCTCGAGGTTCCCGACCAGGGCGGGCGCGTGCACGAGGAGGCGGTCCTGCTCGTCGGCGGGCAGGTGCGACCACCACTGCGCGACGGTCTGCGCGGGCGGCGGGTCGTCCTGCACCGTCGCCACGACGCCGCGGTCGGTGGCTGCGCTCCGCAGGTCGGCGGCACCGAGCGCACCGAGGTCCTCGACGAAGGCTCGTCCGTGCGCGGCGGCGAGGTCGTCGACCCGCACCGCGGTCGTGGACGACGCCGCTGCAGCCACCGGCGTCGCCACGGGAGCCGACACGGATGCCGACGCCGACAGGGACGCCGACGAGAGCACGTCGTCGACCGGGACGATGCGGGACGTGGCGGTGCTGGCGACCGTGACCTGGTGCGCCGGGGGCATGCCTGGGGCCTCGATCACTCCGAGCGAGTGCACCGAGGCGGTGAGCAGAGCCGCAGCGATGAGCAGCATTCGGGTCTCCCCCGGGAAGGCCGTCCCGACGTCCCCCTGCAGACGACGGGTGATGCTCGGTCGAGTCTATGGAGATGTCCGCGGATCATCCATGCGCGATGCAACTTGTCCCCCGAACTGGGCGCGTTCGGCGGCGCGCCGCGCTCAGCGGATGCGACCGGGCGTGCTGTGCGCCCCGGTCGGTCCTCAGTCCTCGGTCGTGGGCGCTTCCGGTTCGGCGAGCGCCGCGGGCCCCTCGGTCACGAGCAGGTGGAACTGCTCGGCATCGATGATCCGGACGCCCAGCTGCTCGGCCTTCGTGAGCTTCGAACCGGCACCCGGACCGGCCGCCACGAAGTCGGTCTTCTTGCTGACGCTCGAGGCAGCCTTGCCACCGGCGGTGATGATCGCCTCCTGTGCACCTTCGCGCGTGTAGCCCTCGAGTGACCCGGTCGCGACGACGGTGACGCCGCTCAGCACGCCGCCCTCGACGTCGGCGCTGCCCGGGCCGGGGTGGCCCGGGGTGGTGAACTGCACGCCGGCCGTGGTCCAGCGGTCGATGATCTCGCGGTGCCAGTCGACGTCGAACCAGGCGAGCAGGGCGTCGGCGATGATCCCGCCGACCCCGTCGACGGCGGCGAGGTCCTCGCGCGACGCCGACCGGATCGCGTCGAGGGAGCCGAAGTGGTTCGCCAGGGCCCGGGCGGCGACGGGTCCGACGTGGCGGATGCTCAGGCCGACCAGGATCCGCCACAGGGGCTTCGTCTTCGCCGCGTCGATGTTCGCGAGCATCTCGAACGCGTTCTTCGACGGGTAGCGGCTCGGCTCACCGGTGTAGTCGGCGCCGCGTGCCTCGGGGTCGAACGGCGGGTCGGTCTTCTTGCGCGCCCGGCTGAACGGCGTGACGCGCTTCGGGGTGCCGTCGTCGTCGACCTTCTCCATGCCGGTCTCGGCGTCGCGGACGATGACCTCGATCGGGACGATGTCCTGCATCGTCAGGTCGAACAGTCCGGCCTCGGTGACGAGCGGCGGGGTCTCCGGGCGGAGGGGCTGCGTGAGCGCCGCGGCCGCGACCTCGCCGAGCCCCTCGATGTCGAGCGACCCGCGCGATGCGATGTGCTCGACCCGACCGCGCACCTGCGCCGGGCAGCTCTTCGCGTTCGGGCAGCGCAGGTCGATGTCGCCTTCCTTCGCGGGGGCGAGCTCAGTGCCGCACTCGGGGCAGTTCGTCGGCATCACGAACTCGCGCTCGGAACCGTCACGGAGCTCGACCACCGGGCCGAGCACCTCGGGGATGACGTCGCCGGCCTTCCGCAGCACGACGGTGTCGCCGATCAGCACGCCCTTCGCCTTGACGACCTGCTGGTTGTGCAATGTGGCCTGGCGGACGACGGACCCGGCGACCTCGGCCGGGGCCATCACCGCGAAGGGGGTGGCACGGCCGGTGCGGCCGACGCTGACCACGATGTCGGTGAGCGTCGTGTGCACTTCTTCCGGCGGGTACTTGTACGCGATCGCCCACCGCGGCGCCCGCGACGTCGACCCGAGTTCCTCGTGCAGGGCGAGGTCGTCGACCTTCACCACGACGCCGTCGATCTGGTGCTCGACCGACGAACGGCGTTCCCCCGTGGTCCGGACGAAGCCGTTGACCTCGTCGATGGTGTCGAACACCCGGTAGTGGCTGCTCGTCGGCAGGCCCCAGGTCTGCAGCAGCTCGTACACCTCGGACTGGCTGCGGACGTCGGTGCCCTGCTCGAGTTCACGGACGGGCCACGCCCCGATGCCGTGCACGAGCATCCGCAGACGCCGCAGCCGGTCGACCATCAGTGCCCGCTTCGCCTCGGACTTGCCCTCTTCCTTCTGGCGGAGGGACCCGGCGGCGGCGTTGCGCGGGTTGGCGAACACGCGCTCCCCCGCCTCGCGCTGGTTGGCGTTGAGCTCGTCGAACTCGGCGACCGGGAAGAAGATCTCGCCCCGGACCTCGACCAGGGGCGGGTGACCGGTGCCGGACAGGCGGTCCGGGATCGTGCCCATCGTGCGGACGTTGCCGGTGACGTCCTCGCCGACCACGCCGTCACCGCGGGTGGCGGCCGAGACGAGCCGACCGTGCTCGTACCGCAGGTTGATGGCCAGGCCGTCGATCTTCAGCTCGGTCAGGAACCGCACCCGCTCGGCACCGGCGTCCCGCTGCACCTTGAGGGCCCACTCGGTGAGCTCGTCGGGGCTGAAGACGTTGTCGAGCGAGAGCATGCGCTCGGCGTGCTCGACCGGCGCGAACTGCGTCGTCTGCGCCTGCCCGCCGACCGTCTGCGTCGGGCTGTCGGGCGTCAGGAGTTCCGGGAACCGCCGTTCGATCGCGTCGAGGCGGTGCACCAGGGCGTCGTAGTCGGCGTCCGACAGGGGCGAGGCGTTGCCCTCGTAGTAGTCGTGGCGCAGCTCGGTGACGCGGGCGCGCAACCGGTCGACCTCGCGCGCGGCCTGGGCGGCGTCGAGCCCGTCGGGGTCGATGGTCTCGAACGTCGCGTCGGTCTCGCTCATGGCATCAGTTCTACCGTGCACCACCGACGCGGCGTGCAGCGAGCGTGTGCCCCGGGAGCGGCGGGGTCAGGCGTCGACGGGGACGGCGCTGACCGTGGTGTCGATCGTGCACTGACCGAGCACCCGCGTGCCGACGTAGACCACGGCCGTCTGCCCGGGAGCGACCCCGTGCAGCGGCTCGTCGACGTCGATCACGAGCACGCCGTCCTGCACCCGGGCGGTCGCGGGCACCGGGTCGGCGTGCGCGCGGATCTGCACGTCGCAGGCGAACGGCGTCGCGGGGTCGGCCGGGGCCGTGCCCGCCCAGGTGAACCGCGAGCCGGACATCGAGGTGACGGCGAGGGCCTCCTTCGGGCCGACGACGACCGTGTTGTCCTTCGGGCGGATCTCGAGCACGAACCGGGGCTTGCCGTCCGGTGCCGGGCGACCGAGGGCCAGGCCGCGGCGCTGTCCGACGGTGTAGCCGGTGGCTCCCTCGTGCGAGCCGACGACCGTGCCGTCGCGCTCGACGACCTCGCCGGGGGCGGTGCCGACGCGGTCCGCCAGCCAGCCGCGGGTGTCCCCGTCCGGGATGAAGCAGATGTCGTACGAGTCCGGCTTCTGCGCGACCGTCAGCCCGCGCTCGGCGGCCTCGGCCCGGACCTCGTCCTTCGACGGGGTGGCTCCGAGCGGGAACATCGCGTGCTGCAGCTGCTCGGCGGTCAGGACGCCGAGCACGTACGACTGGTCCTTCGCCCACGCGGCCGAACGGTGCAGTTCGCGGGAGCCGTCCGGACCGGTGACGATCGAGGCGTAGTGCCCGGTCGCGACGGCGTCGAACCCCAGGGCGAGTGCCTTCTCGAGCAGCGCCGCGAACTTGATCCGCTCGTTGCAGCGCATGCAGGGGTTCGGGGTGCGGCCGGCCTGGTACTCGGCCACGAAGTCGTCGACGACGTCCTCCTTGAACCGGGCCGAGAAGTCCCACACGTAGTACGGGATCCCGAGGGCCGACGCGGCGCGCTGGGCGTCCATCGAGTCCTCGATGGTGCAGCACCCGCGGCTGCCGGTGCGCAGGGTGCCGGGCATCCGGCTCAGGGCCAGGTGCACGCCCACCACGTCGTGGCCGGCGTCGACCGCCCGGGCCGCGGCCACCGCCGAGTCGACACCACCGCTCATCGCCGCAAGAACACGCATGCCTCCAGGGTAACCCGCCGACGAAGCGGTACCGCTGGCGTACCGTTGGTCGGGCGATGGCCACGACGGGGAACGACTCATTCGACTTCCGGTCCGTCCTGCTGTCCGGGTTCCTGCCCGCTGCGCTCTTCGCGATCGGCGAGGGCGCGATCATCCCGATCATCCCGATCGCGGCCGACTCGCTCGGTGCCAGCCTGGCCTTCGCGGGCTTCGTCGCCTCGCTCATCCTGGTCGGCGAGCTCATCGGCGATGTGCCGTCCGGCATCGTCGTCGCCCGCATCGGCGAGCGGAACGCGATGATCGGCGCCGCGCTCGTTTCCGTGGTCGGGCTCGTCGTCGCCACGACGGCCGCGAACGCCTGGGTCCTGGCGCTCGGGGTGTTCCTGGTCGGCGTCTCCACCGCGGTGTTCGCCCTCGCCCGGCACGCCTACATGACCACCGCGATCCCCCTGCGGATCCGGGCCCGGGCGCTGTCGAGCCTGGGCGGCGTCTTCCGCTTCGGCTACTTCGTCGGCCCGTTCATCGCCGCCGGCGTCATCCACCTGACCGGGACCACCAGCAGCGCCTTCTGGATCCACGTCGTCTGCTGCCTGGCGGCGGCGACCGTGCTCCTGGTGCTGCGCGACCCCGCGACGGGCACACGCGGTCTGCGGTTGCCGCCACGGGCCTCCCGGCTGTCGGCCGACCACGCGTCCGACGCGAGCGACCAACCGACCGAACCGCCCGCCGACACGGGCGCGCAGTTCGTCCAGCAGGAGGCGCAGGGCCTCTTCCGCACCATCCGCGCGAACGGGGCGGTCCTGCTGCGGCTCGGCAGCGGCGCCGGCCTGATCGGTGCGATGCGCGCCGGGCGGCAGGTGATCCTGCCGCTCTGGGCGGTGAGCGTCGGTCTCGACGACTCGACCGCGGCCCTCGTGATCGGCATCGCCGGAGCAGTCGACTTCGCGCTGTTCTACACGAGCGGGCAGATCATGGACCGGTGGGGACGGCTGGCGAGCGCCCTGCCCTGCATGCTCGGCCTGAGCATCAGCTACTTCCTGCTCGCCTGGAGCGGCCACCTGGACGCCCGGGTCGGCTGGTTCGTCGCGATCGCGATGGGCATGTCCCTGGCCAACGGGGTCGGCTCCGGCATCCTCATGACGCTCGGCGCGGACCTCGCACCGCGCGACGCCCCGGCACCGTTCCTCGGGGCGTGGCGGTTCACCGGCGACTTCGGGTCGGCGGCCGCACCGCTCCTCATCTCCGGCGTGACCGCCGTCGCGTCCATCGCCGTCGCGAGCGGGGTGATGGGCGTGCTCGGCCTGGTCGGCGCGGGCATCCTGCTCCGGTACGTGCCCCGGTACCTGCCGCGCCCGCTGCGCTGACGCGCTGCCGCGCTGCCGCGCTGGCGCACCGTGCGCGCTCCTCCGCTCCGTGCGCGGTTGACCGCACCGTGCACACCCACAGCGCCGCACCCAGCCGCCGAGCTCGCACCGGGCCACGTCCCGCGCACGGTGCGTCCCACGGCCTGGAGGCCCGGCGCACGTCCGCCCCGCAGCCCGCGCTCGGTAGACTGCCGCTGCTCGCGGGAGTGGTGGAATCGGTAGACACGCAGGATTTAGGTTCCTGTGCCCCAGGCGTGAGGGTTCGAGTCCCTCCTTCCGCACCGAGTCCCTCCTGGCGCACGTTGCGGTCATCCGCACGCCTCGTGCAGGTCAACCCTGCGAGGGATGGCCCGGTCACTTCCGGGCGGTACCCTCATCCCGCGGGAGTCCTCCCCGTGACTCCCGCTCCACGACCGGAAGAACCATGCACTCCGTCGCACTCGCCCTGATCCCGTGGCTCGATCCGCAGTACATCCTCGACCACTTCGGGGCCATCGCCGTGCTCGTGGTCTGCGCGATCGTGTTCGCCGAGACCGGTCTGCTCATCGGCTTCATCTTCCCGGGCGACAGCCTGCTGGTCATCACCGGCCTGTTCGCCTTCGACCGCGGTGGCGAGATCGGCGGCATCCCGATCTGGGTCGCGGCACTGATGATCGGCGCCGCCGCGTTCCTCGGCGGCGAGCTCGGGTACTACATCGGCAAGAAGGCCGGGCCCCCGATCTTCGAGCGGAAGGACAGCGGGCTCTTCTCGAAGGCGAACGTCGAGCGCACCAACGCGTTCTTCCACCGCTTCGGCCCCCTGGCCGTGATCCTGGCGCGCTTCGTGCCGGTCGTCCGCACCTTCGCCCCGATCGCCGCGGGCGTCGGCCGGATGGACTACAAGAAGTACTCGCTCTACAACGCGATCGGTGCCGTGGTCTGGGGCGTCGGCGTGACGTTCCTCGGGTACTTCATCGGGCACATCCCGTTCGTGGCACACATCGTCCGCGAGTACATCGACATCATCCTGCTCGCCGCGGTCGTCGTGACCGTCGTGCCGATGGCGCTGACGTACCTGCGCAACGCCCGCAAGGCGAAGCACACGAACGAGGCCGAGGCCACCACGGCCCCGACGGTCGACCCGACGCTCTAGCCGCAGCACCGGCGCACAACCGAAGTCGCCCCGGACCACGCGATCACGTGGTTCGGGGCGACTTCGGTTCTGCGGGACGAAGAGAGCGCCGGCGCTCAGACGCCGAAGTGCTCCCGCACGATCGGCGCGATGCCCCGGAACGCCTTGCTGCGGTGCGACAGGGCGTTCTTCTCGTCGCGGGTGAGCTCCGCCGACGAGCGGTCGGCGTCGTCCGGCCGGAACACCGGGTCGTAGCCGTGGCCGCCGTCACCGACGGGCTCGGTCAGCACCTCCCCGTTCCAGACCGCCTCGACGACGTGCTCCTGACCGTCGGGCGTCACGAAGGCGGCAGCGCACACGAACGCGGCGGTCCGCTCGACGACGCCCTGCAGGTTCGTGAGCAGCAGCGCGATGTTGTCGGCGTCCGAGCGGGTACCGGCGTAGCGGGCCGAGTGGATGCCCGGTGCGCCCCCGAGGGCGTCGACGGCGATCCCGGAGTCGTCGGCGAGCGCCGGCAACCCGGTGTGCGCGACGGCGGCACGCGCCTTGATCAGGGCGTTCGCGGCGTAGCTGTCGCCGTCCTCGACCGGCTCGGGGCCGTCGTACCCGACGAGTTCGACGCCCTCGCCCAACGCCGACCCGAGGATCTCGCGCAGCTCGACGACCTTGCCCTGGTTGTGGGTGGCCAGCACCACCTCGCGGGACGTCACGCCAGACCCAGGACCGAACGCTGGATCGCCGCGAGCGACTGGTTGCCGGCCAGGCCGAGGTCGAGCAGGACGTTCAGCTCGTCACGGTCGAACGGCGCGTGCTCGGCGGTGCCCTGCACCTCGATGAACTTGCCCGACCCCGTCGTGACGATGTTCATGTCGGTGTCGGCGGCCGAGTCCTCGGTGTAGGCCAGGTCGAGCATCGGCTCCCCCTTGACGATGCCGACCGAGATCGCCTGCACGCTGTCGGTGAGCGGGGTGGCCTTCTTCGCGATGAAGCCCTTGGCGCGGCCCCACTCGATCGCGTCGGCCATCGCCACGTACGCGCCCGTGATCGACGCCGTGCGGGTGCCGCCGTCGGCCTGCAGCACGTCGCAGTCGATGACCAGGGTGTTCTCACCCAGGGCCTTCGTGTCGACGACCGCGCGGAGCGAACGCCCGATCAGGCGGGAGATCTCGTGGGTGCGGCCGCCGACCTTGCCCTTGATGGACTCGCGCTGCATGCGCTCGTTCGTTGACCGCGGCAGCATCGAGTACTCGGCGGTGACCCAGCCGGTGCCCTTGCCGGCGAGCCAGCGGGGCACGCCGTTGGTGAAGGACGCGGTGCAGAGCACCTTGGTGTTGCCGAAGGAGATGAGCGCGCTGCCCTCGGCCTGCGTGCTCCACCCCCGCTCGATGGTGACGGGACGGTGGTCGGTGGCGGTGCGGCCGTCGACGCGGAGGTTGTCGGTCATGGGGTCCTTTCGGTGCGGGGCAGCGTGATGGCCCCCGTCTGGAGGTGGCCGACGCTCGAGACCTCGGGACCGAGGAAGCGCCGGGCGAGCCGGATGAAGCCGTTCTTGTCGTCGCCCGTCGCCTCGAACGAGTAGGTCGGGGCGGAGGTCGCGGTGCGCTCGAGCCCGTGCTCCACGAGCCGGCGGTAGACGTCGTTCGCGGTCTCCTCGGCGCTGGAGACGAGCGTGACCTCCGGACCCATGACGAACTGGATCGCGGCGGACATGAGCGGGTAGTGGGTGCAGCCGAGCACGAGGGTGTCGACGTCGGCGGCACGGATCGGGTCGAGGTAGCCGGCCGCGATCTCGCGCAGCGACGGCGAGGAGGTGTCCCCGGCCTCGACGAACTCGACGAACCGGGGGCACGCGGCGGTGGTCAGCGTGACGTCGGCGGCGACCGCGAAGGCGTCCTCGTAGGCGCGCGACGCGATGGTGCCGACGGTGCCGATGACCCCGATGCGGCCCGTTCGGGTCTGCTTGACGGCGGCGCGGGCCGCGGGCTGGATGACCTCGACGACGGGGATGCCGTACGCCTGCTCGTACCGTTCGCGGGCGTCGCGGAGCACGGCGGACGAAGCGGTGTTGCACGCGATCACCAGGGCCTTCACACCCTGTTCGACCAGGTCGTCCATGACCTCGAGCGCGTAGCGGCGGACGTCGGCGATGGGCTTCGGGCCGTAGGGCGAGTGCACGGTGTCGCCGACGTAGCGGATGCTCTCGCGCGGGAGCTGGTCGATGATGGCGCGGGCCACGGTGAGGCCGCCGACCCCGCTGTCGAAGACTCCGATCGGTGCATCCGTCACGGCACCAGCGTACCGACGCAGGCCGACGAGCACCGACGCGACCACGCACGCCACGCAGGCCGGGCGCACGGGGTGCTCTGGGCCTCCCCACCGTCACGTCACTAGTGTCGGAGACGTGACCAGCGCGCTCCTCACCGACCAGTACGAGCTCACCATGGTGGACGCCGCCCTGAAGGACGGCACCGCCGACCGCCGATGCGTCTTCGAGGTGTTCGCCCGGCGGCTGCCGGACGGCCGTCGCTACGGCGTCGCGGCCGGGCTCGGACGCTTCCTCACCGCCCTCGGGGACTTCCGCTTCGGCGACGAGGAGATCGGGTTCCTGCGCGACCGCGGTGTCATCGACGCCGGCACCGCCTCGTGGCTCGCCGACTACCGGTTCAGCGGCGACGTCCGCGCCTACCGAGAGGGCGAGGTCTACTTCCCGAACTCCCCCATCCTGCAGATCGAGGGCACCTTCGCCGAGGCCGTCGTGCTCGAGACCCTCGCCCTGAGCATCTTCAACGCGGACTCCGCGATCGCCTCCGCCGCCGCCCGCATGGTGTCCGCCGCCGACGGCCGCCCGCTCGCCGAGATGGGCTCCCGCCGCACCGGCGAGTGGAACGCCGTGGCCGCCGCCCGTGCCGCCTACATCGCCGGCTTCGGTGCGACGAGCAACCTCGAGGCCGGCCGCACCTGGGGCATCCCCACGATGGGCACCGCCGCGCACGCCTTCACGCTGCTGCACGACTCCGAGGAGCAGGCGTTCCGTTCACAGCTCGACGCGCTCGGCAACGGCACGACCCTGCTCGTCGACACCTACGACATCGAGGCCGCGGTCGAGACGGCCGTCCGGCTCACCGACGGCAAGCTCGGCGGCGTCCGCATCGACAGCGGCGACCTGCCGTCCGTCGTCGCCGCCGTGCGTGCGCAGCTCGACCGCCTCGGCGCGACGGGCACGAAGATCACGGTGACGAACGACCTCGACGAGTACACGATCGCCGCGCTCCGAGCCGCCCCGGTCGACTCGTACGGCGTCGGCACCTCGGTCGTCTCCGGCTCCGGGCACCCGGCCGCCGGCATGGTGTTCAAGCTCGTCGCGCACCGGGACGCGGACGGCGGCGACTGGGTCCCCGTCGCCAAGAAGTCGGCCGACAAGGCGTCGATCGGCGGCCGGAAGGAGGCGGGCCGACGACTCCGCAACGGCGTCGCCACCGCCGAGATCGTGCTCACGGGTGCGCAGGTCGGTCCGGACGAGCGGCCGCTGCTGGTCCCCGTGGTCACCGGCGGCGAGGTCGACCCGGCGTTCCTCGGCACGCAGGGTGTCGAGGCCGCACGCGCGCACCACAAGCGCGCGAAGGCGGAGCTGCCCGCCGACGCGTCGCGCATCGGGCGCGGCGACCCCGCCATCCCCACCCTGGTGATCTAGGGCGCACGCGCGCGTCGCGCGGCACCTCGCGCGCCGCGTCGCGACCGAATGACGGACGGGAGGCCCGTGGCGGCCTCGCCACGGGCCTCCCGTCCGTCTGTTGGTCGCGTCTACTCGGCCTTCATCTTCTCGTAGATGGCCTTGCAGTCCGGGCAGACCGGGAACTTCTCCGGGTCGCGACCCGGGATCCACTTCTTGCCGCACAGGGCCTTGACCGGCTTGCCGGACAGGGCCGACTGCAGGATCTTGTCCTTCTTCACGTAGTGCGAGAACCGCTCGTGGTCACCGGGTTCGATCGCTTCGTCTTCGAGGAGCTTCTCGAGCTCCCGGTCCATCACGTCGAGGCCGCCGCCTGGTTCCGTCATGCTCATGGGTCCAGGGTACGACGGTCCGCCCTCGGGCGCGCCGCTCGTCCGCGCTGGGCGATCGTCGCGCGGAGTCGCTCGGTGCTCGGAGTTGCTAGTTGCGCTGTGCCGCGGCGAGCAGGTCGGGGCCGCGGCGGTCGAACAGGCGTCCGCCGGCGGAGACACCGATCACGAGCACGACGGCACCGACCCCGATGCCCACCAGGAGCGTCAGCACCGACCAGGGCTCCGGACCCTGCACGACGGCCAGCACCGCGAGGCAGGCTGCGGGGACCGTGCAGAGCACGATGCCGATCACCATGGACGCCTGCGCGACCGTGGCGGTGACGCCGGCGGCCTGGGGCTGCTGGAACGGGTGGTCGCCCGGGCGCACCGTCGGGTAGGGCATGAGCACGGACAGGACGCTCGACAACCCGAGCCCGGACAGCAGCGCGCTCGCACTCACGCCGATGAGCAGCGGGAACGCCGCCCAGTCTCCGAACAGCCGGGCGGACAGTGCGGCCCCGGCGACGATCGCGGGCGCCCCCACGACCAGCACGGGCACGACACGGCCGAGCCGGTCGCTCCACCCGGGCGCACCCGAGGCGACGTGCAGCCACACGGCGGTGTTGTCGTACGAGACGTCGTTGTGCGGCAGGAACCCCGCGATCAGGGCCATCAGCGGCAGCGGCACGAGGGCGGTCCACTGCCACGGCACCCCGGCGACACCGAGCGGGATGACGACGATCGGCACGAGCAGGATGATCAGGTACGACGTGCGGTACCGCGGGTCGCGAACCCAGTAGGTGAGCGCCCGGGCGGCGACGGCCGACACCGGGGCCGAACCGAACCGGTCGAACCAGCCCAGGCCCTGGTAACGGCGGGTGCGGGCGCGGTCGTCGACGGTCTCGAGCGCACGGCCGACGAGTGCCCACCACGCCCAGGCGAGGAGCGCGACGACGACGACCGCGACGAGGAGCTTCAGGACACCGGCACCGACGTGGCCGCTCGCGACCTCGGCGGGCACGGCCCACGCGGCACCCCACGGGGTCCACCCGGCGACGTCCGCGACGCGCTGCATCTCGGCGCCCTGCGGGTCGAGCCAGTCGACGCGCAGCAGCAGCGCCACCGTCGGGATCGAGAGCGCGATGATGACCAGGGCCACCAGCCACCCGGCGTCGCGGGAGCGGTCCGGCCCGATCAGCCGGGAGCCGACGGTGCAGCAGACCCGGATGAGGAGCGCGCACGTGGCGACGCCGAGCAGCCCGCCGAGCACCGCGAGCAGCCCGAGACCGGGGTCGCGAGCCCAGGCGACGACCTGGCCGACCGCGACGACGACCACACCGATCACCGGGATGCCGACGAGGCCGGCGACGACGAGTCCGATCGCCAGGCGACGGCGCTCGATGCCGAACACCGCGAAGCGCCGCGGGTGGAGCTGGTCACTCCGGCCGACGACGAGCGGCACGACCGTGAACCCGAAGGTGATCAGGGTGCCGACGGGCACGATGACGGCACGTGCGACGTCCGGGTCGGCGTCACCGAGGGCGATGGTCTGCGACGCGACGAACACGGCGGCGAGGAGTCCGACGAGGCTCCCGAGCACGACGGCGACGGACCGGCGGGCGGTGCCGCGGACCTCGCCCGCGAGCAGGTCCGCCCTCAGCCGGAGAAGCTGTGCAACCATTCCATGCTCTCCGCGACGACACGACCGCCGGCGAGTTCGACGAACTTGTCCTCGAGGCTCTTGCGCCCGCGGACCTGGGCCATGGTGCCGGACGCCAGGACCTTGCCGCCGACGATGATGGCGACCGAGTCACAGGTGCGCTGCACGAGCTCCATCGAGTGGCTGGACAGCACGACCGTGCCGCCACCCCGGGTGTACCGGCGCAGGATGTCCGTGATCGTCGCCGCGCTCACCGGGTCGACCGACTCGAACGGCTCGTCGAGCACGAGCACCCGCGGCGAGTGGATCAGGGTCGCGGCCAGGGCGATCTTCTTCGCCATGCCGACGGAGTAGTCGGCGACCTGGCGGCCCAGCGCCTCGCCCAGCCCGAAGGCCTCGGCGAGGTCGGCGCTGCGCTTCCGGGCGGTGGCACCGTCGAGCCCACGGAGCGTGGCCGAGTAGTAGAGGAGCTGCGCACCGGTCAGCCGGTCGAACAGGCGGAGCCGGTCCGGCAGCACACCGAGACTGCGCTTCGCCGCCGTCGGGTCGGCCCAGACGTCGTGGTCGAGCACCGTCACCGAGCCGGCGTCGGGGCGCAGCAGTCCGGTGATCATGGAGAGGGTCGTCGTCTTGCCGGCGCCGTTCGGGCCGACCACGCCGAAGATGGAGCCCTGCCGGATCTCGAGGTCGACCTCGTCGACGGCCAGGGTCTGCCCGTACCGCTTGACCAGGCCGCTCGCTGCGAGCACGACAGGCTGGAGCGTCTGCGGCTGCTTCGGGGCGGCGGTGCGGGGCGCACGCTTCTTCGCCGCGGGCGCGGCGGTGCTCGCCCGGTCGGCGACGTCCGTCGCCTCGTCCGCGTCGGTCGGGACGGGATGCGCGGCGTCGGTCCGCGGGGCGGCCTTCGTCGGGCGCTTGGTGCGTCCCTTGCCGTTGCGCGCCTTCGCGGGGCGGGGCGCTGCGGCCGTCGCGTCGTCGCTGCGGTTGTCCGTCGTCGTGTCGTCTGTGCGGGTCTCGGTCGTCGCGTCGGTGCCGGTCGTCGCGTCGTCCGGGTTGGTCGCCGTCGTCGCGTCGGTGCGGACGGCCGTCCCGTCGGTCATCGCGTCATCAGTGGCGGCGTCGTCCGCATCAGTGTCCCCCGTGTCGTCGTCGGCTGCGTCGTCCTCAGCAGCCGCGGCGGTGTCCGCGTCGTCGGCGTCCCCCGCCTCGGTCATCCAGGCAGCGTCGGCCGTGGCGTACACGTCCTCGTTCTCTGCTCGCGCTGGCATCGACCCACCGTACCAACGCTCTCCGACCGTCGGGAACCGTCGCGGCCAGGGTCACGAATTGAGTACGAAGCACGCAGACCCGTACCCCGCGAGGGGGTGTTTCCGTATCATTCACCAGGGCACGAAGGAGTGTTCACCACTTGGAAACCTGCTCCAGCAGGCGATCCCGGCAGCCTCCTCGCTGCGACGACCACGTCGACGCGACCGGTTCTCGGGCAACTCGGACGTTGGAAGCGCAGACTCGACGAGGCCCGCCCGTACCCCAGGGTGCGCGGGCGGACACCAGAAGGGACCAGCATGACCACGCAGATCGTGATCCTCGCAGCGGGGATGGGCAGCCGTCTCGGCCGCAGCCTGCCGAAGCCGCTCACGGAGCTCAGTGACGGCCGCACCATCATGCAGCAGCAGTTCGACAACATCCGCGCCGCGTTCGGTTCGAGCGCCCGCGTGACGATCGTCGTCGGCTACAAGTCGGAGCACATCGTCGAGGCGTTCCCCGAAGCGAACTTCGTCTACAACGAGTCCTACGACTCCACCAACACCTCGAAGAGCCTGCTGCGTGCCCTCAAGGCCACCGGCAAGAGCGGTGTCCTCTGGATGAACGGCGACGTGGTCTTCGACCCGATGGCGCTCGTCCGTGCGGCCGACATGATCGACGAGGGCCGTTCCTTCGTCAGCGTCAACACCGACAAGGTCTCCGACGAAGAGGTCAAGTACACCGTCGACGCCGAGGGCTTCATCCACAAGCTCTCCAAGCAGGTCGTCGGGGGTCTCGGCGAAGCCGTCGGCATCAACTACGTCTCCGCCGCCGACAAGCAGGCCCTCATCCGCCAGCTCGGGCGCGTCGACGACCAGGAGTACTTCGAGGGCGGCATCGAGGCTGCCATCGCCGAGGACGGGCTACGCTGGACGCCGATCGACATCTCCGACCTGTACGCGGTCGAGATCGACTTCGCCGAGGACCTCGAGCGCGCGAACAACCTGTTCGCCTGAACCACCGTCAGGACCCCCTCGGCGGTTCCGCCCGGAGGGAAACCGTGACGACAGCGAGTGCGCCGACCGCGCCCGTGGCTCCCGCACCCGCGAAGGCCCGGAGCGCCGGTCGGCGCTATCGTCAGGCCCTGTGGTTGCTGACCGTCCGCGACCTCCGGGTCCGCTACTCGACGTCGGCGCTCGGCTACGTGTGGTCGATCCTCGACCCGCTCGTGATGTCGGGGATCTACTGGTTCGTCTTCACGCAGGTGTTCCACCGCGGCTCGGTCGGTGAGGATCCGTACATCGTGTTCCTGCTGTCCGCGCTGCTGCCGTGGATGTGGTTCACCGGCGGCGTCTCCGACTCCACCCGGGCGTTCATCAAGGAATCGAAGCTCATCCGCTCGACCACCATCCCCCGCACCATCTGGGTGGCACGGATCATCGCGTCGAAGGGCATCGAGTTCCTGCTGAGCCTGCCGGTCCTGGCGGCCTTCGCGATCGCGACGGGCGCCCACCTGCACTGGCAGGTCGTGTTCTTCCCGCTGGCGATCGTGCTGCAGTGCGCACTGGTCTACGGCCTGGGCCTCATCGTCGCCCCGCTGGTGGTCTTCTTCCGCGACCTCGAGCGCGCCACCAAGCTCGTGCTGCGGTTCCTGTTCTACGCGTCCCCGATCATCTACGGCACGCACGCGCTGCCCTCCGCCCTGCGTGACATCGCCGCGATCAACCCGCTCACCGGCATCTTCGGCATGTACCGCGCGGCGTTCTTCCCCGGCCAGCTCGACTTGCTCGAGGTCGGCGCCTCGGTGGTCGTGACCGGCATCGTCCTGGTGATCGGGTTCGCGGTGTTCCGCCGCAGCGAGCACCGCGTGCTGAAGGAGCTGTGATGACCGCGACCGACCAGACCCGTCGCACCGAGACCGTCGCACCGGTCATCTCGGTGCGCGACGCCGGCATCTGCTTCAAGCGCAACCGTCGCGCGAGCCGGAACTTCAAGGACCTGTTCGCCGGACGCGGGCGCCGGAAGCGTGCCGATGAGTTCTGGGCGCTCCGCAACGTGTCGTTCGACGTCCGCCCGGGCGAGGCGATCGGCGTCGTGGGACGGAACGGCCAGGGCAAGTCGACCCTGCTGAAGCTCGTGGCCCAGGTCATGCTGCCCGACGAGGGCCGCGTCGACGTGGGTGCCGGCGTCGCCCCGCTCATCGAGATCACCGGTGGCTTCGTCGGGGACCTCACGGTGCGCGACAACGTGTACCTGACGGCGGGCCTGCACGGCATGTCGCGGGCCGAGATCCGCGACGCCTTCGACGAGATCATCGACTTCGCCGAGATCGCCGACTTCGTGGACACCCCCTACAAGCACCTGTCGAGCGGCATGAAGGTCCGTATCGCGTTCGCGGTGATCTCGCGGCTCGACGAACCGGTCATCCTGGTCGACGAAGTGCTGGCGGTCGGCGACAAGGCCTTCCGCGAGAAGTGCTACAAGCGGATCGAGCAGCTCCTGGCCGGCGGCCGGACGCTGTTCTTCGTCTCCCACAGCGACAAGGACCTCCGTCGCTTCTGCGACCGGGGGCTCTACCTCGACAAGGGTCGTCTGCAGCTCGACGGCACCATCGAGGCCGCGCTGGCCCGGTACGCAGCCGACTACGGCTCCTGACCGGCCGGGGTACTCCCCCTGCACCAACACCGGTATCGCTGGCTCCCTCCACAGCCCCGGTCCTCGTGAGCGCCCCCGGGGTCCCGCCGTCGGACCCTCCCCCTAACGTTCCACCCATGCACCACCCACCAACCGCGTACGCCGTCCCGTTCGCCGTCGACCGATCGCACGCACCGCGTCGGTACGACCTCGTCAACACCGGCCACGAGCCGGTCGACGGGCTCTCCCTCACCCATCTGGGCAACGGCTACTGCCCGCCGCTCGCGGTGCGCCGCCTCGATCCGGGCAGGTCGTTGTCGCTGGCGGTGTTCGGCGCCGACCCCGAGGACACGGGGGTCGTCATCGTGCGGTGGCGTCGGCCCGACCGGTCCGAGTACCTCTGGCGGATGTCACTCGTCGGGCCGGGGCTCCAGCCGTGACCCTGCGCCGACCTGCTCCACGGAGCACCCGGGGTGACGACCGGCCGTCAGCGCCCGTCGCGTTCGGCCGCGACGGTCCGCCACCGCTCGAGCAGCCACTCCACGGCCTCGTGGAACCGCTCCGTGGCGGCGCCCGGGGTCGTGTCGCCGAAGTACCGTGCGACCCAGTGCTGCAGGCGTGCGAGCTCCTCGGCGTCGCTCGCGGCCGCGTCGACACGGGCGAGCACCGACGGGGCATCGGCCGCGGTCAGCCAGTTCGCGTCGCTCAGGTAACCCCGCTCGTCGACGTCGGCCTCCGGCGAGACCGGCCGCGTGACGATGAGGGGCTTGCCGACCGCCAGCCGGTCGTAGATCATCGCGCTGATGTCCGTGATCGCGACGTCGGCGTCCGCCAGCTGCCAGCCGAGGTCACCGCCGTCGTCGTACAGGTGGTGCGCGGCGGGGTCGGCGGCGTTGGCCGCGCTGATCGCCGCCACGATGCGCTCGTGCGCCACGCGGTACGCCGGGTCGAGCACACCACTGCGCGGGTGCGGGCGGTAGACCAGCCGGTGGCGGGGCGACGCCAGCACCTGCTCGGCGATGGCCGTGCCGTGCGACGCGATCGACCCGTACGCTGCGGCACCGCGGTCGCCCTCCCACGTCGGGGCGTAGAGCACGACGGTCCGGTCGTCGTCCGGGTACGGGGCCGCTCCGGCGAAGTGGTCGGCCTGCGGGCGTCCGATCGCGATGGTCCGGGCGTCCAGGTCGTAGTCCCACAGCGCCTCGGCCAGACGATTGCGTGCTGCGTCCCCCGCGATCAGGGCGTAGTCGTACGCCTTGAACTGGTTCGTGGTCATGTACATCTTGTCGCTCTCGCCGTGGTTGACGAAGACGTGCCACATCCGCCCGTACCGCATCATCTGGAAGTTGCGGGCGTTCTGGTTGACGTACAGCACCACCTTCGGCGCCTGGGTGTCGACGAAGTGCTCGAGGTCGACCACCTGCCGGGCGTAGACCGCGGGCACGGGCGACTCGTCGAGCAGGGTCAGCATGGTGCCCGGACTCCGCGAGACGATCGCCACCGGGTGCGTCTTCGCGAGTTCGGCCAGCGGCGCGTACCACTGGCGCACCTGGTACATGTTGACCGGACCGTCGGCGAAGTACACGGCGATCTCGACCGAACCGGGCGTCGGCTTCGGCGCGGACGGCAGTCGCTGTGCGAGCTGCCGCCGGCTCCGGCGCGACGTCAGGAGTCGCTCGACGAGCCGCAGTGCGGTCCGCAGGTCGCTGATGATCGACATGGTCGTTCTCCGGGTCTGCTCGGGCGGTACGGGGCGGGCGGGTCAGACGACCGGCGGCCGCCCTGCGATGGTCATCCGTGCGACTGTGAGCCAGCCCATCGGGCGGACCGGACCGCAGTCGGTCGTCCATCCTTCACGGATCCCACCGAACCAGGTGGCCAGTCGGCGGGGGTGACGCCACCAGCGCGCGATCTGGATCGCGGCCCACGACCCCACGTACAGCGGTCGCAGCACCGTCGGCAGGTTGCGCCGAGCGAGCCACACCCGGTTCCGGGCGTTCAACCGGTAGTACTCGGTGTGCCGCGCCGGGTCGATCGCGGGGTGGTGCGCGACGAGGTCCCCGGCGTACCAGGTCCGACGGCCGGCGTCCCACACCCGCCAGGCGAGCTCGATGCCCTCGTGGGCGTAGAAGTACTCGGCACCCCAGCCGCCGACGGCCCGGTACACGTCCATCGGCAGCACGACGGCGCCTTCCCAGACCGAGAAGACCGGCGACGAGTGGTCCGGCTCGCCCTTCCGTATCCGCGGCACCCACCGGCGGGGGTTCGCGGCGCCCGTGGGGTCGACGACCCGCGGCTGCACGAGGCCGAGCGACGGATCGTGCTCGAACACCGCGATCGCGTCGCGCAGGAACGTCGGCGACGGCACCGACGCATCGTCGTCGAGGAAGAACACGTAGTCGCCGTCGACGACCTCGGCCCCGGCGTTGCGCCCGGCCGGGATCCCGACGTTCTCGGGCAGGGCCAGCGCCCGAACGCGGTCCGGCAGCCCGGTCGGCGCCCAGCCGTTGCCGACGCAGACGACGTCGAGCTCGACGTCCTGCTGCGCGAGCACGCTGTCCAGCCCGCGGCGCAGGTCGTCCGGCCGGGTGCCCTGCGACAGGCTCACGACGGCGACGCGTGGTCGTCCGCGGTGCACCACCGCGTGGCGGCGCAGCGTTCCGGGCACGGTCGTGTCCTCGGTCACGCCTTGACCCGCTTCGAGGCGATGATCGCCAGGAAGTGCCCGACCGTCGCGAGCACCGCGAGCGGCAACAGCGCACCGACCAGGATCCGGCTGGCGAGCGGGTCGCCGATCACCAGGGCGAGCAGGGCGAAGACGAACGCGAGCATGCTCAGCTCGACCGAGTGGTACAGGCGGTGGAACGGCAGGAACTTCGCCAGACGGCGGAGCGAGGCGAGCTTCCGACCCGACGGCGCGGTGGAGGCGTCCCGTCGGTCGACGAGCTTGTCGAGCCCGGCGTTCGCGCGGGCCACGTGCACCATGTCGTTGAGGGCCTTGTTCAGCACGATGACCAGTCCGAGTGCGCAGCCGATCGTGGTCCACATCCAGTCGGCGTCGTGGATCGGCCAGGTGGCTGCCCGGATGCCGAGCGCGACCGGGATCAGGCCCTCGGTCGTGTAGTGCCCCACCTTGTCGAGGAACACCCCGGCGGGCGACTTGGTGCCGCGCCACCGGGCGACCTCGCCGTCGGAGCAGTCGACGAGCATCTGCAGCTGGCCGAGCACGAGCGCCAGCGCGGCGCCCCAGATGCCGGGGATGAGGAGGGCGGCAGCGACGCTCCAGCCCACCAGGATCATCAGGCCGGTGACCTGGTTCGCGCTGACACGGGTCTTCAGGAGCACCCAGGTCAGGTACGGCGAGACGTCGCGCAGGTACAGCGAGGCCGTCCAGTGCTCGGCGTTGGCGCGGGCACGGACCTCGTCCGGCTGGGCGACGGCCCGGAGCTCGGCGATCGAGGTCGGCCGTGCGGATCCGCGGCCGGTCGTGGGCTGGTCGGTCATTCGGTCACCGTCCCGTGTGGGTGGTCAGCTCGGACGTGCGGGTCAGGAACCCGATGATGAACCCGAGCCCCCAGCCCACGTGGATGCAGGGCAGCACGACGAGCAGCCAGAGGAGCGTCGGCAGCCCGGAGCGGCGCGCCACGGCGATCGACCCCAGGACGACGAAGAGCAGGTAGACGACGGGCACCACGAACCCGAGCAGCGCCCAGGCGAGCGGCGTACCGAGCACGGCGCCGACGACGCCGACGAGCCCGGCGACGATGCCCAGTGCCATCGCCGCCACCATGGCCGGCGGCACGAAGTAGCGCAGGCCGTTGTTCGCCGGGAACCGACGGGCGAGCTCGCCGCGCCAGAGCCCGGTGGCGACGAACTGCCGCACCAGGCGCTTCAGGCTCGGCCGCGGGCGGTACGTGACGACGAGTTCGGGCGTGAACCAGACGGTCCCACCGGTCTGGCGCAGCCGCCGGTTGAGTTCCCAGTCCTGTCCGCGCTTGATGCCCTCGTCGAAGAGTCCGACGTCGAACAGCCGCTCGCGTCGGAACACACCGAGGTAGGCGGTCTCGGCCGGGCCCGCGGTGCCGCCGACGTGGTGCGGCGTGCCACCCAGCCCGACACGGCTGCCGTAGGCCAGGGCGACGGCCCGCTCGAAGGGGGTCCGGCCCTCGGCGCGCATGATGCCGCCGACGTTGTCCGCACCGGACTCGAGGAGCGTGTGCACCGCGATGCGCGTGTAGTCGGTGGGCAGGACCGAGTGCGCGTCGACCCGGATGACGACGGGGTGCACCGACGCACGGATCGCGACGTTCAGCCCGGCGGGCGTCGACCCGACGGGGTTGTCGATCGCGCGGATCCGGGGGTCGGCAGCGCTCATCTCGGCGACGAGCTCGTTCGTGCCGTCGATCGACGGCCCGAGCGCGAGGATGACCTCGAACGGGCCCGTGTAGTCCTGGTCGAGCAGGCTGCCGACGGCGGCCCGGACCTCGGTGACCTCGTTGAGCACGGGCATCACGTACGAGACGCCCGGCAGGGGCTGTCCGTCTGACTGCATGCGTACCTCGGGGTGCTGGCTGGCGGCACGGGACGCACCGGGGCGGTGCCGCCCCGCAGAGCGACCATGAGCCTATCAAGAGGCCGAACCGCCCACCTGCGTCGACGCGGGACGCGCCCCGTGACGGACTGGAGGCCCGGCGCACGTCGTGCCCCGGGCCTCCTGTCCGTCGTGTGGTGGCGTCAGCCCTTGCTGTCGAACGTTCCCAGCTTCACGTCGGCCTGGCGGGTCTGGCCGTCGCGGACGTAGCTGATCGTCGTCGAGGCGCCACCCGCGAAGAAGCGCACCTGCGCGGTCAGGTCGGTGGCGTCGGAGACCGACGCCGAACCGATCTTCGTGACGACGTCGCCCTTCTGCAGACCGGCCTTCGCCGCGGCACCGCCGTTGGACACCGACTTGATGAGGGCGCCGACCTGGGTGGCGCTGGCGTCCTCGGTGGCGTCGCCGACCGTTGCGCCGAGGAGACCGTGGGTCGCCGACCCGTTGTCCTTGATCTCGTTCGCGACCCGCTTGACCAGGTTGGCCGGGATCGAGAAGCCGACGCCGATGCTGCCGGCGGCCGACTCCGACGACGACGAGCTGCCGGCCGAGGCGATCGCCACGTTGATGCCGATCAGTCGGCCCTTCGAGTCGAGCAGCGCACCGCCGGAGTTGCCCGGGTTGATCGATGCGTCGGTCTGGATGACCGGGAGCGAGACGGTGGTGTTCGCGGACGAGCTGCTGCCGTTGTCCCCGTTGCCCCAGAAGTCGAAGGGACCCGAGCCGCCGTTGCCGCCCTCGTTCGAGTCGCCGCCCTCACTGGGGGCGCTCGAGGTGACCTGGATGCTGCGGTTCAGCGTCGAGACGATGCCGTCGGTGACGGTGTTCGACAGGCCCAGGGGCGCGCCGATCGCGACCGCGGTGTCGCCCACGTTGAGCTTGGACGAGTCCGCGAACTCCATCGGCTTGAGGTCCGTCGCATCGATCTTGATGACCGCGAGGTCGACCGTCGGGTCGGTACCGATCAGCTTGCCCGCGTAGATCTTGCCGTTCGAGGTCGTGACGGTGATCCGGCCGTTCGAGCTGTCGCCGTCGAGGGTGACCACGTGGGTGTTCGTGACGATGTAGCCGTCCTTGCTCATCACCACGCCGGAACCGGTGCCGGCCTCGTTGCTCGCGGACACGTTGATCGTGACGACGGACGGGGTCGCCTGTGCCGCGACGGCCGTGACCACGGTGGCGGAGTCGTAGTCGTTGACGGTCAGGTTTCCGCCCTGCGACGAACCGGAGGACACCACGCTGCCACCGTCGTTGCCCGAGGAGACGGCCCAACCGGCACCGCCGCCGACCAGACCACCGGCGATGACCGCGGCGATGACCGGCAGGAGCAGCTTGCTGCGGCCCGAGCGGTCCTTGGTCGTCGTGGTCGCGGCTGCGCCCGAGGCGTCGTCGCTGAAGTAGTGACCGTTGCGCTGGTTCGCGCCGTCGACGTCACCGAAGCCGCTCGTGGCCGACTGCGGGGCCTGCGCGGACGCGTTCGCGTACTCGGAGGACGAGCTCGGAGCGGTCGAGGACGTCGGCTGGGCGTACTCGCCGTAGCGGGGGCGTTCGCCGCCCGGCTGGCCGTACTGGGACTGCTGGCCGTACGGGTTCTGGGGCTGCTGGCCGTACTGGCCCTGCTGCCCGTAGGGGTTCTGGGGCTGCTGGCCGTACTGGCTCTGCTGGCCGTACGGGTTCTGGGCCTGCGGCGTCTGCTGGCCGTACTGCGACTGCTGGCCGTACGGGTTCTGGCTCGGCTGGGGCTGCTGGCCGTACGGGTTCTGGCTCTGCTGGGGCTGCTGTCCGTACGGCGACGTCTGCTGGCCGTAGCCGCCCTGCTGCGCACCCGAGGAGTCGCCCGAGACGGCGGGGTACGGCGCGGTGTAACGGTCGGTCGGGTGGTCCGTCGACGACGGGATCACATCCGTGTGGTCCGGGGTCGTCTCGTCGTTCTGGTTCTGGTCCTGGTTCGGGCGACGGGTCTCGTCCGGCTGGTCGGAGTCGTTCGGCATCGACGTGTTCCCTCTCGTGGCCGCTGCTGCGGCGTCCTCACTGGCGGCAGGCGGAGCCGCATCGTCCGGACGGCGGTCGTCGCCCTGCCCGCTGGGCGTGGTGTCGGTCATGCTGGACGTGCTCCTTTCAAGCTCGTGCAGTCTGTCGCAAGCACCTGAGCGGTCCTTCTGGCGAGGCTGCGAGCCACCCCTGGCGATCTTATGCGTGCGCTGTACACGGTGGCCCGGTCCGCCGCGGGACGGACAGCTAGGTTGGGGTCCGTTCAGCGCGACGCGTCGTCGCCCGCACGGGAGGGAACCACATGCGCCAGGCAGGACCGTGGCTGCGAGCCGCCGACGGAGCGATGCTGCTGGGACCGGACGGGGTCCCCGCACCGACGGTGTTCGCCGAGATGAGCGCCCTCGCCGCCAGCACCGGCGCGGTCAACCTGGGGCAGGGCTTCCCCGACGAGGACGGGCCGGCCGAGGTGCTCGAGGCCGCGGTGCAGGCGATCCGCGACGGCGTGAACCAGTACCCGCCGGGCCGGGGCACCCCTGACCTGCGGGCGGCGATCGCCGAGCACCAGCAGCGGTGGTACGGGCTCGAGGTGGACCCCGACCGCGAGGTCCTCGTCACCGCCGGCGCCACCGAGGCGCTGGCCGCCACGGTCCTCGCGCTGGTCGAACCCGGTGACGAGGTGATCACCTTCGAGCCGTTCTACGACGCCTACGGCGCGCTCATCCGGCTGGCCGGCGGCGTGCACGTCACGGTCCCGCTCACCGCGCCCGACTTCCTGCCCGACGAGCGCACGCTCCGCACGGCCTTCACCGACCGCACCCGCGCCGTGCTCGTGAACACCCCGCACAACCCGACCGGCCGGGTCCTGCCCACCGAGGTGCTGCAGACGATCGTCGACCTGGCCACCGAGCGCGACGCGGTGATCATCACGGACGAGGTCTACGAGCACCTGACGTTCGACGTCCCACACACGCCCATCGCGACCCTGCCGGGCGCCGCCGAGCGGACGGTGTCGGTGTCGAGCGCGGGCAAGACCTTCAACACGACCGGGTGGAAGGTCGGCTGGCTCACCGCTCCGCCGGCACTCGTCGACGCGATCACGACGGTGAAGCAGTACCTGACCTTCGTGAACGGCGCGCCCTTCCAACCGGCCGTCGCCGTGGGACTCCGCCTGCCCGACGCGGTCTTCACCGGCATCGCCGCCGACCTGCGCGCGAAGCACGAACTACTCGCCGACGGACTGACGGCGGCGGGGTTCGACGTGATGCGACCCGACGGCGGCTACTTCGTGCTCGCCGACGCCGCGCCGCTCGGGTACGACGACGCCCGTGCGTTCTGCCTCGAACTGCCCGCGTTGGCCGGTGTCGCGGGCGTGCCGGTCTCGGCGTTCGTCCGCCCGGACCGGGTCTCCGGCTACCGGTCTCTGGTGCGCTTCGCGTTCTGCAAGCGCCGGAGTGTCCTGGAGGACGCCGCCGCACGCCTGGCGACCCTCGGAGCGCGCCCCGGCGCCTGAGACGCGACCGCGTCGGGGACGCGACCGACGCGTCAGGGCTGCCCCGGGCCTCCAGGCAGGGTGCGCAGTGCGACGTCGTAGCGCCGCAGCGACAGCGACGGGTTCACCCGTCGGACGGCGTCGGTGACGGTGGTGTCGATCGTGGCGGTGAGCGTGGTCGGCGAAGCGCCGGCCGAAACGACCGCGACGCCCGACGGGTCGAGGACGACCGAGCCGCCGATCCCGATCGGCGGCGTCTGCCCGACCCCGACGACCCAGACGGTGTTCTCGATCGCGCGGGCGGTGAGGAGCGTGTGCCAGTGGTGCTCCTTGCCGGGGCCGCGCACCCACTCCGCCGGGAGGACGACGACGTCGGCCGCTCCGGTATCGGGAGCGGCGAGCCGTCGCGTGACCTCGGGGAAGCGCAGGTCGTAACAGGTCTCGAGCCCGACGCGGACTCCGCCGAGCTCGAAGACCGGCAGCTGCTCCGGGTCGCCGGACTCGATGCGGTCCGACTCCCGCGAGCCGAAGGCGTCGTAGAGGTGGACCTTCCGGTACGTCGCCGCCAGGTCGCCCGACGGGAGCACCGCGACCAGGGTGTTCCGGAAGCGCTCCGGCGTGCCTGCCGACTCGGCGACCCCGACGACCAGGGCGATGCCCGTTTCGCGGGCGATGTCGCGCAGGCCGGAGACGAACGGACCGTCCAGGGGCTGCGCGGCCGCCACGAAGCGATCGTCGATGTCGGCGGTGAAGTACGAGGTGTACTCCGGCGTGATCAGGAGATCCGCGCCACGGGCCGCCGCGTCGACGGCGGCGGTGCGCACGGTGTCGAGGTTGGCGACGGGGTCGTCCACGGGGGCGAACTGCGCCGCCGCGATCGTGAGGGTGGCCATGGGGCGAGCGTACCCGGGGGCCTGCGGCGGGCGGGCCTGCGGCTGGGCGTCCTGCGCCGGGCGTCTCGCGTCTCGCGTCTCGCGTCTCGCGTCTCGCGTCTCGCGTCGGGGCGTCTCGCGGTGGGGACACGAAGAAGGCCCCGGTCCTGTTGGACCGGGGCCTTCATGTGACGCTTGGTTGCGGGGGCAGGATTTGAACCTACGACCTCTGGGTTATGAGCCCAGCGAGCTACCGAACTGCTCCACCCCGCGGCACGTTTAGAAGCCTACACGGGGCCGTGGCGGGACACAAATCGAGTGCCCCGCCACGGTGTGTCAGTTGCCGTTCTCGGCTGCCGTGGCGGCCTCGATCGCGTCCTGGAGGCGCTGGTCGGCTTCCGCCGCGGCGACCAGGTCGTTGTCGGCGTAGGCCTCCTGGCGGTCCTGCAGGGCTGCCTTGGCGTCAGCCAGGGCTTCCTGCAGGGCGTCGTTGTCGGTCGAGCCGGAACCCGTCGAGCCGGTCGAGCCGGAGCCCGAGGAACCCGTGTCGGAACCGGACCCCGTGTCGGAGCCGGACCCGCTGTCGGAACCGGAACCGGAACCGCTGCCGGAACCGCTGCCGCTCGCGCCGGAGTCGCCCGCCGCGGCACCGGAGTCGCCGCCGAACAGCGAGTTCAGCGCCTCGTCGAGGGTGTCCTCGAACGCGATCTTGTCGCCGAAGGCCACGAGGACCTTCTGCAGCAGCGGGTACGAACCACTCGAGGTCGACTGGACGTAGACGGGCTGCACGTAGAGGAACCCACCGCCGACCGGGAGCGTGAGCAGGTTGCCCTGCTTCACGGTCGAGTTGCCCCGCTTCAGGATGTTGAGCTCCTGCGACACGGTCGAGTCACCGTTGAAGAGGCTCTGCACCTGTCCGGGGCCCGGGATGTTGTCGGTCTTCGGCATCGTCAACAGCGTGAGTTTGCCGTAACCCGACGCCTTCTCGCCCTTGCCGGCACCACCCGCGTCGGAGTTCACCGCCAGGTAGCCGGTCAGCACGTTGCGGTTGTTCGCCCCGGCCGACTGCTGCGGGATGTAGGTCGTGTACAGCGAGTACGCCGTCCCCTGCCCCGGCACCTTCATCGTCAGGTAGTACGGGTCCTGCAGGTTCGCCCTGTTGGCGGTCGTCGTCGTCTGCGCGCCGAGTGCGTTCGTCGACGTCGCCGCGGTGTCGGCGTCACTGTCCGACGTCGCCGTGCTGGTCGGTTCCTGCGGGGTGTTCCACGCGTCGTCGCCCGAGTAGAACGAGTTGGCGTTGGTCACGTGGTACGTCCCGAGGATCGAGCGCTGCACCTTGAACAGGTCCGTCGGGTACCGCACGTGGTCGAGGAGCTCGGCGCTCATGCTCGACACCGGCTTCATCGACGTCGGGAAGATCTTCTGCCACGTCTTCAGGACCGGGTCCTTCGTGTCCCACGTGTACAGCGTCACCTTGCCCGTGTAGGCGTCGACGGTGGCCTTCACCGAGTTCCGGATGTAGTTCACCTGGTCGGTGCGGTACGTCGAGGACTCGGCGCCGGCGATGCTGTCCGACAGGCTCTGGCTCTGCGAGTACGGGTACGCGTCGCTCGTCGTGTAGCCGTCCACCACCCACTGGATGCGGTGGTCGACGATCGCCGGGTAGGCGTCGCTGTCGACGGTCAGGTACGGCGCCGCCTTCTGCACACGGGTGATCGGGTCGCGGTCGTAGAGGATCTGCGAGTCCTTGTTCACCGCGTTCGAGAGCAGGATCTGCTCCGACTGGAACTTCGCGGCGTAGACGAGCCGGTTGAAGAAGTTGCCGAGGCTCGGACCGCCGTCGCCGGCGTAGGTGGTGGTCGCGTTGCCGCCGTTGTCGTCGTCCGAACCGGACGGGTAGTCGAGCTCCACGTCCTTCGTGCCCTTCGGCGCACCCACGATCGAGTAGGGCGGCGAGGTCTCACCGAAGTACACGCGCTGCTGGAAGTCGCCCAGTGCACCGTTCGACGGGATGCCGGACTCCAGGAACACCGGCTTGCCGTCGCTCGCGCGCTGGTTGCCGTAGGCCGCGGTGACGCCGTAGCCGTGGGTGTAGACGAACGCCCGGTTGTACTGCGTGTTCGCGGCCGAGCTGAGGCCGGCGAGGTCGATGTCGCGGACCGCGATGACGGTGTCCTCGGTCTCGCCCTTGACGTCGTAGCGGTCGACGTCCAGCTCCTTCGGGAACTGGTAGTACTGCCGGTACTGCTGCAGCTGGCTGAACGTGTCGGAGACGATCTTCGGGTCGATGAGGCGGATGTTCGCCGTCGTCTGCGCGTCCTTCGCGAGCGCACCCGAGCTCGTCTCGGTCGTGGCGTCGTAGTTCTGTTCCTCGACGCCGGCGACACCGTAGGCGTCTCGCGTGGCCTTGATGTTCCGCTCGATGTAGGCGGACTCGAAGGTGCGCTCCGAGGGCTTCACCTGCAGACGCTGGACGACCCACGGGTAGATGCCGCCGACGACGATCGCGGCGACGAGCAACAGGCCCGTGCCGACGATCGAGATGCGCCAGCGGCCGATGACCGCCGTGACGATGAAGAGCAGCGCGACGATCGCCGCGATGCCCGCCATGATCTCGCGGCCGGGGATGACCGCGTTGACGTCGGTGTACTGGGCACCGGTGATGAGCGAGTTCGACTTCGTCAGCGCCGCGTACTGGTCGAGCCAGAGGCTGACGGCCTGCAGCGCGATGTAGAGCGCCGCCGTGACCGCTAGCTGGATGCGCGCGGCACGGGAGATCCGGACCTCGCGACCACCGAAGCGGAGCGCACCGTAGAGGTAGCTCGCAGCGAGCGCGGCGAGGCCGGCGATGAGGACGACGGCCGACGAGTAGGCCACGATCGAGCGCCAGAACGGCAGCTCGAACACGTAGAACCCGATGTCCAGTCCGAACTGCGGGTCGGTCTTGCCGAACGGCGTGCGGTTGAAGTACTCGAGGACCATGCTCCAGCGGCCCGCGGTCGAGAGCCCGGCGAAGATGCCGAGGACCACGGGGATGCCGATCATCACGGCGCGCCGCAGCGGCTCGATGACCTGCTGGTAGCGGTCGAGCTGCGAGTTGAGCTTCGCGTAGACCGGCCGGAACCGGAACGCGAGCGCGATGCTCACGAAGACCGGGACCGCCATGCCGAGGAAGCCCGCCAGGAACATCAGGGTCCCGGCGATCCACCGGGTGGTGAGGACCTGCTGGAACCCGAGCTGCGCGAACCACGCGTAGTCGGTGTACAGGCTGGCGAAGATGAAGAAGGCGATCACCAGTGCGGCCAGCACGATGATCGTGACCACGATGGGGACCCGCGGCGAACGCCGCCCCGAGGTGGACGAGGTTGTCGTCACTTGATGTGCTCCAGACGTGTCGGACCGGCGGGCCCGGCTCGCGGCGGGCCGTCAGTGACACTGATCCTATGGGACCGGACCGAGCGTGAACCTGTACGGGGGCTCAGGACCGGGTCAGGACCCGCAGCGAGCGAGCTTCGCGGTGCTCCCGCCGTCGGCGATCGTCTGCAGGTCGGTGACGGCCTGGTCGAGCGTGGAGACGCTGTAGACGTCGAGCCCGTCCGGCACGTGCCCGACGACCTCGTCGCAGTTGTCCGCGGGGGCGAGGAACACCGTGGCGCCCGCGTCCGCGGCACCGTAGAGCTTCTGCCGGATCCCGCCGATGGGGCCGACCTCGCCGGCCGCCGTGATCGTGCCGGTGCCCGCGACGTGCTTTCCGCCGTTCAGCTTGCCCGGCGTGATCTCGTCGATGATCCCGAGCGCGAACATCATGCCGGCGGACGGACCGCCGACGTCCTGCAGGCGGATCGACACCTTGAAGGGGAACTCGTAGCGCTCGGTGACGCCGACCCCGAGCAGCGCCGTGCCCTGCTCGCTGCGCGGCGTCACCCGGACGTCCTTCGTCGCGCCGTCCCGTTCGACGGTGACGGTCGCGGGGCTCGAGGTGCCGTGCTGCGCGACGGCTTCGCGCAGGCTCACCGCGTCGGCGTTGGTCGTGAGCGACTTGCCGTCGAACGCCGTGATGACGTCGCCCTTCTCGATCGTGCCGTCGGCCGCTGAGCCCTCCTGCACGGCGCTGACCTCGAGTTCCGTGGGCAGGTCGTTCCCCTGCTGGATGAGCGCGGCGGCGACGGCTGACTGCTGCGACGCCTGCATGTCGGCGGAGTCCTGCTCGTTCACCTGCTCGGTCGTGGTGCCGCTCGGGTAGATCGCCTCGACCGGGATCACCGCCTGCGACCTGGTGAAGATCGCGCGGATCACGCTGGTCCACGACGGGCGGTTCGTGGCGTCGCCCTGGATGCCGACGGTGAGCATGTCGAGGGCGCCGGCCGTCGGGTACGTCTCGTGGCCGGACACCTGGATGAGCTTGACGTCCTTCGCGTCCTTGCCCGTCCCCTGCTCCTGGGTGCCGATCGTGTTGTAGACCGGCCCGGGGACCTCGATGAGGTACGGGCTGGGCAGCAGGCTCGCCAGCAGTCCCAGCACGACCGCGCCGATCAGGAACGCCCACCCGACGGTCCGGGCACGCGAGCGACGACGGGGCGCGGGGGCGAAGAGGGTCACGCGGGGTCCTTCCGAGGTGGGCACCCGCGCCTGGAGGCAGGGTGGTCGCCCGCGTCTCGCGACGGGGCTGTTCGCCCTGGGCGCAGCGCTTCGGGCGTTCCCACGGGGGCATCCCAGGTGCGGCCCCGTGAGCAGCGATTAGCGTAGTCGGCATGCCTGATGAACCACAGCCGGGGCCGGACGACGACTTCCAGGAGATGCTGCGCAAGCTGCTCTCGGGCGAGGGGCAGATCGACCCGTCGCAGCTCGCCGGTGCCGCCGGTCTGCCGAACGACCCGGCATCCGTGGCGAACCTGATGAGCCAGCTCCAGCGTGCCGCGCAGTCCGGCGGTGACGGCATCGACTTCTCGGCCACCGCGGAACGCGCCAGCGCGATCGCTCGGGACGGCGGCCACCCCGTCGACCCGGCCACCTCGCAGGCGGCCGACCAGGCGTTCCAGGTCGCCGCGCTGTGGCTCGACGAGGTCACGACCGTCGCCGAGCTGACCGCGACCCCGAGTCTCTACACGCGTGAGCAGTGGGCCAAGGCGACCGTCCCGGTGTGGACGCAGATCGCCGAGCCGGTGGCCTTCAGCATCGCCGATGCCCTGACCGAGGCGATCGACCAGCGTGCTCCCGAGCAGCTCAAGGCGATGCTCGGCGACGTCTCGAAGGCGATGCGCGGCATCGGCGGGGCACTGTTCGCGATCCAGCTCGGCCAGGTCGTCGGGCAGCTGTCGAAGGAGGTCGTGTCCGGCGGTGACGTCGGCGTACCGCTCCTCGACGAGCAGGTCGCGGCACTCCTGCCCCAGAACGTCGCCGAGTTCGCCGAGGGCCTCGACGTCTCCGAGGACGAGGTCCGCATCTACCTCGCGGTCCGCGAACTCGCCCACGCCCGGCTCTTCCGGTCGGCACGGTGGCTCCGCCTGCACATCATCTCGTCCATCACGGACTACGCGCGGGGCATCCACATCCCCTTCGACCGCGTCGAGGAACTCGCGGCCGACATCGACCCGACCAACCAGGAGCAGCTGCGCGACGCACTCGCCTCGGGTGCCCTCATCCCGCCGCGGACCGCCGAGCAGGACGCCGCGCTCGCCCGACTCGAGACGATGCTCGCCCTGGTCGAGGGCTGGGTGGACACGGTCACCGCCGCGGCCACGGTCCGTCTCCCCAAGGCCGGAGCGATCGCCGAGATGGTGCGCCGTCGCCGTGCGGCCGGCGGCCCGGCCGAGTCGGCGTTCGCGACACTCGTCGGCCTCGAGCTGCGTCCGCGTCGTCTGCGTGAAGCTGCCGCGATGTGGCAGCGGGTGACCGACGAGCTCGGCGCCGAAGAGCGTGACGCCCTCTGGTCGCACTTCGACCTGGTGCCGACCTCGGACGACGTCGACGCACCCGACGCCCTCGTCGCACGGCTGCGGAACCCGTCCCAGACCGACGAGGACGACGCGTTCGACAAGGCCCTCGAGGACCTGCTGAACGACTCGACCGGTGCGCGTCCGCACGAGGACGAGTCCGGCCGCGTGGCCGACGACCCCGAGGGTGGAGCGGGCGACGAGCCCGGGAACGACACGGGCGACCAGCCCCGCTGAGTTCTCCACAGATCCCCCTGGTGACCCCACGCGTGCCGCGCACTCCGGCACCGTGGGGTCATGGGCATCCGCATCGATCCGACGCTCGAGTTCGTCTGGCGTGACCCCGCCACGGTCCAGCTCGGGGTCGATCCTCCACGCGCCGTCGTCGCGGTGCCCAGCACGGGGGAAGAACGGTTCCTCAACGGTCTGCGACGCGAGACCGGCCACGACGTGCTGGCAGGCCTGGCGGCCGCGTCGGGGTGCTCGCCGGAACGTGCTGCGGGTGTGCTCGGTGCCGCGTCGCCCGCGGTGGTCGAGGTCCTGCCCGAGCCGCTCGAACGCATCGAGGTGCACGGCACCGGTGTCCTCGCCGACGCCGTGGCGACGTTCCTGTCCGGCGAGGGCGTGACGGTCAGCCGCACCACCGCGCCCGCCGGAGGGCCGATCGTGCTGCCCGAGCCCGAACCACGCCTGGCCGTGGTGGTGGCCGACCACGTCGTCGACCCGGCGCTCCGCGCCGCGTGGACCCGCCGGGGTGTGCCGCACCTGGCGGTCGTCGTCGGCGACGGACGCGTCCGTCTCGGTCCGTTCGTCGTGCCGGGAGCCGGGCCGTGCCTCCAGTGTGCTGAGTACGCACGCGTCGACGACGACCCGGCCTGGCCGGCCATCGCCGCCCAGGTGTGGGGGCGGCACCCGACACCGCTGTCCCCGTGGCGGGCGGCGGCGGTGGCCGCCGCCACGACGCGGATGCTGCTGGAACGACTCCCGCTCCGGACGCAACGAGCCGACCCCGACCAGCTCGTCTTCGAGCGCGACGACCTGTCGGTCAGCCGTTCGCCGGTCCGGCCCCATCCGCGGTGCGCGTGCCGAGCGCTGCCAGGAACCGACTCGGAGCCCGGGCTCCCCCACGCGTGGAGCCCTGTTGCGACCACGTGATCGTGACGGAACGGCGGGCGCGTGTCAGCCCGACGTAGAACAGGCGTCGTTCCTCGTCCACCTCGGTGTCGGTCGACGCGTGCGAGATCGGCAGGAGCCCCTCGGCGGCGCCGGCGATGACCACGTGCGGCCACTCCAGACCCTTCGACGAGTGCAGCGTCGCGAGCGTGACGGCGTCGACCTCGGGCTCGTGGTGCGTCGCCGCACGGTCCACCAGGTCCTGGGTGAACTGCTGCATCGTCGTACCCGCGGGGGCGTCCTCGGCCAGGCCCATGATCGCCTGCAGCGCTTCCCACTGCTCGCGGACTGCGCCGGTGCCCTCCGGCGGCGTCTCCGTCCAGCCGCTGACCTGCAGCACCAGCCGGACCCGTCGGGTCAGCTCGTCGTCGGTCTGCCGGATCGCCTCGCCGCGCATGTGGTGGACGGCGAGCTTGACCTCCGGGCGGTTGAAGAACCGGGTCCCGCCCTGCACGCGGTAGGGGATGCCGTTCCGGCCGAGCGCGGACTCGAGCGCAGCGGACTGCGCTCCGACTCGGAAGAGCACGGCGCAGTCCCCGTAGGACGCTCCGGCCCCGACGAGCTCGGCGATGCGCCGGGCGATGGTCTGTGCCTCGTCGCCGTCGTGGACGCAGGCCAGCACGACCGGTTCCGGGCCCGGCTCCTGGCTCTGGGCCACCAGGTCGAGCGCGCCGGGCTGGCCGCGCATCAGCGTGTTCGCCGCGGACACGACCTCGCGGGTGGAGCGGTAGTTCCGCTCGAGGCGCAGGACCGACCCGCGCGGGAACTCCGACCCGAACCCGAGCAGGTAGTCGCTCGATGCGCCGGCGAACGAGTAGATGGTCTGACTGGCGTCACCGACGACGCACAGGTCGTCACGGCCGCCCAGCCAGGCCCGCAGCAGGTCGTGCTGCACGGGCGAGACGTCCTGGTACTCGTCGACGACGAAGAACCGGTACTGCTGCCGCACGTACGACGCCACGCGGGGCTCGGACTCGACCATGCCGAGGGTCGCCAGCAGGACGTCCTCGAAGTCCAGCTGCCGCCGGTCGTCCTTCAGTCGCTCGTACGCCTTCATCAGGTCGATGACCCGGCGCGGTGTGGTGTCCCGCGGCATCACCCGGTCGGCGGCGGCGGCCTCGTACTCGTCGAGCGAGAGCATCTGCACCTTGCGCCACTCGACCTCGGCGGCCAGGTCGCGGAGCACCGGGGTGTCGACGTTCATGCCGACCGTGTCCGCGGCGTGGGCGATCATCCGCCCCTTGGACTCGACGATCTTGGGGGCGTGCCCGCCGACGGTGTCCGGCCAGAAGTAGCTGAGCTGCGCCATCGCCGCGGCGTGGAAGGTGCGCGCCTGGACCGTCCCGGCCCCGAGCGCGCGCAGGCGCGACCGCAGTTCGCCTGCGGCACGGGTCGTGAAGGTCAGCGCGAGGACGTGGTTCGGCGCGTAGGTCCCGGTGGCGACGCCGTAGGCGATCCGGTGCGTGATCGCACGGGTCTTGCCCGTCCCGGCGCCGGCGAGCACGGCGACCGGACCGAGCAGGGTGCGGGCGACAGTCCGCTGCTCGGCGTCGAGCGCGGCGAGCAGTTCGTCGGGCGACGGCGGCCGGGGCTCGACTGCCCCGGCACCCGTTGCACCGCGCGGACCGGTGACGCTCACGGCAGGTCCAGCGGCCCGCCGTACCACTCCTCGATGATGGCGCGGGCGATCGAGGTGCGTCCCGGCAGCAGCAGGGTGTCGCCGGCGCGCTCGCGGATCTCGTCGCGCGAGAACCACCGGACGTCCAGGATCTCCACGCCGTCGGGGCGGGCGGTCGTCGGGTCACCGCCGGCTGCGCGGGCACGGAAGCCCACCATCAGCGACGCCGGGAACGGCCACGGCTGCGAGCCGAGGTACTCGGGCTCCTCGACACGGACGCCGGACTCCTCCCAGACCTCGCGGCGGACGGCGTCCTCGAGCGACTCCCCCGGCTCGACGAACCCGGCCAGCAGCGAGTACCGGTCGGCGTCCCACGCGGCGTTGGAACCGAGCAGGATCCGGTCGTCGGCGTCGACGACCCCGACGATGATCGCCGCGTCCGTGCGCGGGAAGAGGTCGTGCCCCTCGGGGTCGCGCCGGACCCATCCGCCGCTCACGACGGCAGTGGGTGAGCCGGTGCGCGGCGAGAAGCCGTGCACGGCGTGCCAGTTGGCCATCGCGACGGCTTCGACCGCCAGGCCCTGGTCGCGCGGCGAGAGCTCGGTGCCGAACATCCGGAGGCTCTGCCAGGCGTCGTCGTCGGGTTCGATGGCGGTGGCCGTCGCGCTGTCGATCAGGGCGGCGACGAAGCGGGTACCCGCCGGGGCATCGGCGGCGTCCGACACCGCACGGCCGAGGTACAGGGTCACGGTGTCGACCGGGATCTCCGTCGCGGTCACGAAGCGCAGGGTGCCGTCGGCGTTCCGGAGCATCTCGGCACCGCGCACCGGCAGGTACCGGGTGTGCTCGTCCTCGCGCAGGACACGCTCGACGTCGTCGGTCGTGCGGAACTCGGCGTCGCGGTCGAGTTCGTTGCGGGAGAGCGGGAGCCGGGCGGCGAACTCGACGGTCACGGCGGGAGAGCTCCTCGGATCGGGTGCGGACGTGCAGGAGACGTGCGGTGGGCGTGCGGGCCGCCGAACAGCGTGGCGTGCAGCCGTGCACGCGTCACGCGCCTACCCTGAGGGGCATGGCGGGATCCCAGTTCACTCTAGCCGCGTTGGCGACGACGGCCGTTCCAGGTCTCCTCGTCACGGGAACGCGCACGCTCGGCTCGGCCGCGGCCGGCGACTACGAGTCGGCGCTCCTCCGCGACGCCGACGGCACCGAGATCGTCATCCGCCGCCCCCGGAACCAGCGTGCCGAGGCGCGGCAGTCGGCCGACCTCGTCGCCATCCGCGCGCTGAGCGCCGGCATCCGCACACGCCTGCCGTTCGGCGTCGCCGAGTACCGCGGCCAGGCGCCGATCGGGTCGACGCGCGCCATCGTCACGACGCGGCTGGCCGGGGCTCACCCGACCCTCGCGTCGCTCGTCGAGCGCCCCGACCTCGCCACCAGCGTCGGCCGTGCCCTCGCCGCGATCCACCAGCTGCCGACGAGCTTCGTCTCCGACGCCGGCCTGCCGTCGCTCACGCCGTTCGAGGTGCTCCGCTCCGCCGTCTCGGTGATGGACCGCGCCGTGGCGACCAAGCTCGTCCCGGCCGCGCTCGTCGAACGCTGGGAGGGTGCCGCCCGCGACCAGCAGCTCTGGCAGTTCACGCCGACCGTCGTGCACGGTTCGCTCGGCACCGGCGCCCTGCTCGTCGACGGCGACGCGGTGACCGGGGTCCTCGACTGGGGCGAGCTGCGGCTCGGCGACCCGGCGAAGGACCTCGCCTGGGTGCTCGCCGGCCGCCGCGACGCCTTCGACACCGTCCTCAGCGTCTACGAGGCGAACGGCGGCGGACGCGACCGCCAGCTCGCACAGCGTGCACGCGTGCACCACGAACTCGAGACGGCGCACTGGCTGCTGCACGGCGTCCAGGCGAAGAGCACCGAGGTCGTCGACGACGCCGTCGCGATGATGCACCGCCTGGTCGACGCGGTGCACGCCCCGAGTGCGGAACCACTGCAGTCCGTGTCACCCGAGACGATGGAGATCGGCGAGGTGGAGCAGCTGTTGTCCTCCACCGAACGCCGCCACGGCTGACGCTTCGTGAGCAGGAATGGTCGGGTCGCTGCGGCGCACCCGACCATTCCTGCTCATCAACGTGCGGCAGGAGTCGTGGACGCGACCGCCTGGAGGCCCGGCGCGGGTCCGGCGGACCGGCACCGGGCCTCCAGGGCGGAGCGCGACACGGGCGGAGCGCGACACGGGCGCAGCGCGCGCGACGGGCGCAGCGCGCCCGCAGGACGTCAGCCGACGGCCTCGGACCACGCGCGCTCGAGTCCGGCGCGGTCGAGCAGCTCGGTCGGACGGACCTCCAAGTCGTCGGCGACGAAGTAGAACACCGCGTCGACCTGGTCGAGCGGTCGCCCGGTGAACTCGGCGTAGGCGACGCGGTACAACGCGAGCTGCAGGGTGCGGCGGGCCAGGTCGTCCACCCCCGACGGCGCCTTGCCCGTCTTCCAGTCGACGACCTCGGCGCGCCCGTCGATCTCGTACACGGCGTCGAGCTTGCAGACGACGCTGTGGCCGAGGAACGGGATGTGGATCTCGCGCTCGACCTCGACCGGCGTCAGCCCGGCCCACCGTGAACCGGCGAACGTCGCCTGGAAGTCCGCGAGGCGACGGGCGTCGTCGTCGGTGACCACGGCGTCCGGCGACGAATCGGCGAGGTCGTCGGCATCGAGGTCGAGCTCGCCGTCCCACACGTCGAGCGTCTCGAGCGCGCCGCCGCTCCGTGCCCGCTGTTCCACCCACTGGTGGAAGAGCGTGCCGAGCCGTGTGGCCCGGTACGGGCGCTCCGGCATCGGCCGGCGGAGCCGCTCGGCCACGGAGTCGGGTTCGGTCAGGTAGTCCTTGAAGCCCGACGCCGGGACCCGGTGCGGGACGGCGACCGCGTGCTTCGCGTTCCGGGTGGCGTGCCGTTCGGCGAGCAGCAGGTCGATGTCGGCGGCGAAGCGCCCCGCGGCACCGGGGTTCGCGTTCCGCACCCGCTCGGCGGCAGCCAGGACCCGCGGCGCACGCTGCCCGAACGGCACGTGCGGCCAGGTCTGGGTCGCGCCGCTCTCCCCCATCGGGTTCTCGTCGTGCACCGTCGTCTCCGGGATCGCCGCGCCGTCGATGACGCCGGCGTCCACCAGGTCGCGCAGGTATCGGCTCGGCTCGGTGGGTCGGACTCCGCCCGCCCAGAACGAGCCGGACACCAGCAGGTCGTGCTTGGCACGGGTCAGGGCGACGTAGGTCAGCCGGCGTTCCTCGTCCTCGTTGCGGGCCTTCACCTGTTCCTTGAAGGCGTCGATCGCCGTGGTGACGTCCTTCTGGGTCTCCTGCCCGCGCCATGCGAGTCGCGGCAGCTCGGCGGCGTCTCCACGGAACTCGTACGGCAGTCGGCCGAACCCGAGCCAACCCGACGAGCCCTCCTGCGGACGCGCCGGCAGGCCGCCCTCGACCATCCGGGGCACTGCGACGGCGTCCCACTCGAGCCCCTTGGACCCGTGGATCGTCAGGATCTGCACGGTGCCGGCCTCGGGCTCCTCGGACCGCGGGCCCATGTCGTCCCGTCGGGCTGCGGCGTCGATCCACCCGAGGAACGAACCGAGGTCGGCGCGGTCGTCGGTCGACACGAAACCGGCGAGCTCGTCGATGAAGGCGTCGAGGTACGCGCCGCTGCCCTGTTCGTGCGCGGCGACCTCGATGTCGAGCCGCATCTCCTGCACGACGAGCGTCACGAAGTCGACCAGGTCGCTCCCCGCACGTGACCGGAGCATCGCGAGCTGCCCGCCGAGCGCGCGCATCCGGCTGCGACCCGCGGGGGTGATGCCCTCGAGCGCGCCGTGCTCGTCGGGTGCGGTCGCGACGAAGTCCAGCGCGTCGACGATCGACCCGTGCTCCCCGGCAGCCACCGAGGCACGGAAGGCCGCGGTCAGGTCATCGTCGAGGCGCTGCTGGGTGTGGTCGCGCTGGAACAGCCACCGGGCGAGCTGGTGCAGGGCGACGATGTCCGCCGCCCCGACCCGCCACCGTGCACCCGCGAGCAGCCGGATCAGGTCGTTGCCGGCCGCCGGGTCGTGCAGGACGCGCAGGCACGCCACCAGGTCGACGATCTCCGGACGCTGGAGCAGTCCGCCCGTGCCGAGCACGTGGTACGGCACCCCACGGGAACCGAGCGCCGCCGTGAACGCCGCGAGGTCCTTCCGAGCCCGCAGCAGCAGCGCCATCGAGCCCGCCGGGTTCTGCCTGCGGTGGTCCTGGAACCACGCCGCGACCTCGTCGGCCTCTTCCGGCAGGGTCTCGGGGAACACCACCCGCACGGTGCCGGCGTCCGCACCCGGCCGGGGCGAGAGCCGTTCGACGTCGACCTCGGACGCCTCGGACAGCGGTGACACGATCGCGTTCGCCCCCGCGAGCACGTCCACCGGGTTCCGCCAGCTGGTCGACAGCGCGAAGGTGACGGGTTCGGCCACGCCGGGTTCGTCGCCGCCGAAGTCGTGCGGGAACCGGGCGAGGTTCGCGGCACTCGCACCGCGGAAACCGTAGATCGACTGGTGCGGGTCGCCGACCGCCATCACCGAGTGCCCGCGGAACAGCCGCGCGAGGAACCGGGTCTGCACCACCGAGGTGTCCTGGTACTCGTCGAGGAGCACCACGCCGTACCGGCTCCGCAGGTCCGTCACGACCCGCGGCGCCGACTCCGCCGCGGCGAGCGCGAGGGCGATCTGGTCGGAGAACTCCACGAACCCGCGGTCGACCTTCTGTCGTCGGAACTCGGCGACCAGGTCGGCCAGGGGTTCGAGGGCGCCGATCGCGGCGACCGCGTCGGTGATCGCCTTGTACGGCTTGCCGCGGTTGCCGGGGAGTTCGAGCAGCTCCGAGAACTCGATCGCGAACCGGCGCAGGTCCTCCGGCTCGACGAGGTGTTCCGAGGTGGCACCGGCGAGCGCGACCACGGCTGCGGTCAGGGTGTCGACGTCGCGGTCGAGTCCGGCGAGCCGGTCGTCGCGGGCGGCCACCACCACCCGACGGGCGAGCTGCCAGGCCGACGGTTCGGTCAGCACCTGGGACTCGCCGTCACGCCCGACGAGCAGGGCGTTCTCGCGGAAGACCGCGTTGGCGAAGGCGTTGTACGTCGAGACGGTGGGGGCCTCGAAGGCGTCACCGGGGGTGATCAACCCCACGTCCTCGAGCGCGCGGATGCGGTCGTTGATGCGGACGGACAGCTCGCCGGCGGCCTTGCGGGTGAAGGTCAGGCCGAGGACCTCGTCGGGGCGGACGAGTCCGTTGGCCAGCAGCCAGACGACGCGCGAGGCCATCGTCTCGGTCTTCCCGCTGCCGGCACCGGCGACGACCAGCGCCGGCACGAGCGGTGACTCGATGACGGCGCGCTGTTGGGCGGTGGGACGGGGGCGGCCGAGGGCGTCGGCGATGGCGTCGGCGCCGTGCTGGATGACGGGCGGAGCAACAGCAGTCGTGTCGGCAGCAGTAGCCGTGCCGGTCGTGTCCGCCGTGTCGGTCGTGTCCGCCGTGTCGCTCACCAGGTCACCTCCGCCACCACGTGGATCCGGCACTCGACCCCGGTCCGGGCCTTCTCGCAGTGGTCGTCCACGTTCGCCACGAACGTGCGTCCGGCCATGCCCCGCGCCACCCCGTGCAACCGCTCGCGGTAGGCCTCGCGCGCCTCGGCGTCGAACGCGTGCTGGGTCCGCTCGGAGTACGCCTGTCCGCCGCGGGGGTTCTGGACGAAGACCAGCCGGGCGTCGGTCATCGGCGACCCCGCCGGCACGCCCTCGACCGCGCCGTCCTCGACTGCGAGTTGGTAGGCGCCGAGCTGCGGGTGTTCCGGCATGTCGTTCTTCTCGCTGGGCATCGAACGGCCGGTCTTCAGGTCGACGACGCTCACCCGCCCCTCGGGGTCGACCTCGATGCGGTCGATGCTCCCCCGGATCCGGGCGGGCCCGGTCACGAGCGCGAACGAGGTCTCGGCGCCGAGCAGTCGACGGCCGGCGCTGGCGAAGGTGCGGAGGTAGTCGCTCAGCCCCTCGATCATCCGCCGGGTCCGGGCACGTTCGCGGTCGGCGACCCAGGGCGACTCGAACGTGAGCTCGTCCCACCGCGCCTCGACCCGCTCCCACAGCGACTCGACGTCGATCTCGGTGGCGTGCTCCATCGCTTCGTGCACGATCGTGCCGATGCCCATCGCCGGGCTCGGGGCACCGCCGCCGAAGGTCTGCGCGAACCAGTGCACCGGGCACTCCTCGAAGGTGCCGATCCGCGACGGCGACACGGATACTGCCGGGGCGACGGGCTCGCCGCCCTCGGCTTCGGGCGCGGGCTCGGCGTCGAGGTCCACCAGGGGGTCGTCCGTGGTCGGCTCGGCGAGCCCGTACCACTCGTCCGGGTCCGCCCCGGGGACCTCGGCCTCGGCCAGGCGGGCCAGCGCGGACGCGGCCTCGTGGTCGCCGGAGCCCACCACGCGGCGGCGCAGCGACCCGGCGAGCCCACGCAGGGACAGCGGGTGGACGGTCGGCTGACGGTCCGGCGGCACCGGGACGAGCCGGACGAAGGGTGACGGCGACTCGTCGTCGTTCGCGACCGTGCCGATGACGACCTGGGTGGTGGCGCGCGAGACGGCCCGGGCGAACAGCCGGAGTTCGTCGGCGACCACGGCGGCACGGTCGTCGATGGGCGAACGCTCGACCCCGGCGGCAGCGCGGACCAGTCCGTCCGGGTCGAGCAGACTGCCGCGCACCCGGGTGTTCGGCCAGACGCCGTCCTGCAGACCGAGCACCACGACCACGTCGCACTCGAGCCCGATCGTCGCCGACGGCGTCAGCACCCGCACCCGGCCGGCGGTCCGGTCGGGGCCGATCGAGTCCTCAGGCAGGTCGGCGCCGAGCAGGTCGTCGACGAAGACCCGCGCGGGGGCGTCCGGCGTGCGCTCGACGAAGCGCTTGGCCGCGGTGAACAGGCCGACGACGGCGTCCAGGTGCCGGTCGGCTTCCCCGGCGCCGACCCCACCGGCGGCGGACTGGGCGCCCCATGACTTCGCGAGACCGCTGCGTTCCCAGAGGCCCCAGAGGATCTCCTCGATGCTCGATCCCGCCTGGGCGTCGGCACGCGCCTGCACCAGGCTCCGGGCCAGCCGGGTCGCTCGTCGTGCGAACCCGGCGTCCACCGTCGCCAGGCGCTCCGGTGCGCCCAGGGCATCGACGAGCAGTTCGTCGGCGGTGCGGCTGCCGTCGCCCGCGAGTTCCTCACGCCGCAGGGCGAGCCGGAGCCGACGCATCGCCAGGGTGTCGAGGCCACCCAGGGGTCCGGTGGCGAACGCGGTGGCCAGGGCGGCGTCGAGCGGCAGGACGTCGAGCGCCACCGCGGCCGCGTCGAGCAGCGCCCGCGCCGCCGAGTCGTCGCGCGGACGGACGGGCGCGGCACCGGCGGTCGCCGGGACCTCGGCCACGGAGAGCGCCCGGACGAGTTCGGGGATGGCAGCACCGCTGCGGGTGACCACGGCCATCCGGTGCCACGGCACACCGTCGAGCAGGCGGTGTTCGCGCAGTCGACGGGCGATCGCCACGACGAGCGCGGACCGGCTGGCGGCTTCGAGGTGCACGACGGCGTCGGGCCGCGCATCCTGGTCGCCCGCCGACGCGCTGCGCTGCCGACCGGCCGCCGCGGTGCCGATGCGACCCGTGACGCCGGTGACCAGGGCACGGATCGGGGCGGGGTGCCGGTGCACGGCGCCGAGGAACAGCTCGTCGACGCGGTCCACCCCGAGTCGCACGGCCAGCCGACCGAGCACGTCCGGTTCGGCGCCGCGGAACGCCGAGGCGGCGATGTCCGGATCCCCGAAGGCGACGACCTGCACGCCGGAGCGCGCGAGTGCCCCGAGCAGCGCGATCTCACCCTCCACCAGTTCCTGCGTGTCGTCGACCACGACCAGGCGCAGGGCGGCGATGCTCGCGGGGAGCTCGTGCCGCAGCACCGCGGCGGTGGCGTACGCCACGAGTTCGCCGGAGTCGAGTCCGGTCGGTCGGAACGCGGTGACCGATGCCCGGTAGTCGTCCACGAAGTCCCCGACGGCCCGCCACTCGGGCCGTCCGAGCTCGTCGCCGAGTTCCCGCATGTCGTCGGGCTCGACGCCGGCGGCCACCGCACGCATCATGACGTCGCGCAGGGCGGTACGGAACCCCGCTCGCTCCCGGACGACGGCGGTGATCGGGTCGGGCCAGGTCGGTCCGGCTCCGTCGAGTTCGTGGCCGGCGAGCAGGTCGGCGATGATCCGGTCCTGCTCCCCGCCGGTCAGCAGCGTCGGGGGTTCCTGTCCCTGCACCGACGCCGCGTGGGTGACGATCTGGAACGCCAGCGAGTTCACGGTGCGGGCGAGTGCACCCGGCACGACCCGGTCGACCGCCCGAGCGAGCCGGTCGCGCAGCGCCGTCGCGGCCGTCCGCGCCGAGGTCAGGGCGAGCACCGTCGCGTGGCCGTCGGGGGTGATCGCGTCGGGTCGGGTCAGCCGGTCGGCGACGAGCCGCGCGAGCGTGGTCGTCTTGCCGCTGCCCGGCGCACCGATCACCGCGGCGTGACGGCCGTCCGGCAACGCGAGCACCGCGGCCTGCGAGGGGTCGTCGACCAGTGCGCGCGCGAACCCGGTGTCCTCGGGAGCGGGCATCAGCGTGGTCTGCGGCACGCTCGTACGGTACCCAGGACCGCCGACAGCACCGCTGCTGACGCGCGGGGCACCGGTCGTCACGCCGTCGAGTGCGCCCGCGGCGAACGCCCGATGCCGCACGGGACCGCTCGGATACGCTGTGCTCGTGGACATCAAGATCGGCATCATCAACAGCCCCCGCGAGATCGCCTTCGAGACCGCCCAGACCGCGGACGAGGTCGAGAAGGCCGTGTCCGAGGCGCTCACCGCCAAGTCGACGCACCTGTCGCTGCAGGACGACAAGGGCCGTCGCTTCATCGTCCCCGTCTCGGCCCTGGCGTACGTCGAGGTCGGCGCGGAAGAGGCACGGCGCATCGGCTTCGTCGCCTGACGACGTGGAACTGCTCTTCGCCGTCCTCGGCGGCGTCATCATCGGTGCGGTCGCGCACGTGATCCTGCCGTGGCGGTCGAACCGTGGCGTGCTCGTCGGCCCATCGGTCGGCGGCATCGCCGCAGCAGTGCTCTGGGAAGCGCTGACCTGGGCCGGGTGGCGGTACGACGGCACCTGGATCTGGGTCGTGGCCCTCGTGGGGTCCGGCGTGGTCGTCCTCGTCGTCGAGTGGCTCCTCGGCACCCAGCGCGACAAGCGCGACGCCGAGTACTACGAGCAGCTCAAGACGCGCGGCGCCTGACGCTCGAGCAACTCAGACGCGCGGCGCCTGACGCTCGACCGCTCAGGCCGTCAGCCCGAGCGCGTCCATCCGTCGGGTGTGCGCGGCGATGAGTTCGGTCCAGACCGGCTCGAGCCGCTCCTGGTCCTCGCGGGCGTGCGACGCCAGCGCCGACCGGGCGACGAGCAGGGTGTCGCCCACCAGACGGCGTCCCCACATCGCCAGACGCGAACCGATCTGCGGGTCGTCCTCGATGTGAGCCGTCAGCTCCTCGACGACCGCCGCTTCCTCGCGCGCGTCGAACACCGACCGCAGCCGCTGCCGCACGTCGAGCGGCAGCGAGCGGAGCAGGTTGCCGAACAGGTCGTTCAGGATGCCGGCGGTCACGTAGCCGGTCAGCATCGACTCGTACCAGTCGGCACCGCTCGTCCGTTCGAGGAACAGGTCGATCGCCTCGCGGTGCGGGGCCATCAGCGCCGCCGGGTCCCCGCCAGTGCGCTCGATCTCGGCCACGATCGTGCGGTGCCGCTCGAGCGCCGTGGTCGCGAGGACCCCGGTGACCAGACGGCCGGAGAGCGTCGGGGCCGAAGCACCGGCTCGTCCCATCGTCTCGTAGACGGAGAGCTGCAGGTACGCGGCCTGCCCGAGGTAGACGTCGAGCTCCGGGGTGACGTCGTCGAGCGCGAGGCGCTTGACCTGTGCGGCTCCGCGCGGGTTCCGCGACGCGAGCCATGCTGCAGCGAGCTGCGCCGCGCGCTTCCGGTTCCACCACGACACCACCCGACCAGCATAGAGGGCGCGCCCCGTGGGACCCGCCGGTCGCCCCGCTCGGCGCCCGGACCGGACCGCCCGACTCCCCGGAGCGCCCCGGAGCGCCCCGGACCACGCGCCCGTCGGTAGACTGGCCCGGACTTCCACCAGAACTAAGGTGATTCTTTGACTTTCTCAGACCTCAACATCGACCAGGACATCGTCGATGCACTGGCCGGCAAGGGCATCATCGAGCCCTTCCCGATCCAGGAACAGACCATCCCGCTCGGCCTGACCGGCCAGGACATCATCGGCCAGGCCAAGACGGGTACCGGCAAGACGCTCGGTTTCGGCCTGCCGCTGATCCAGCGACTCGGTGCCGACCCGGCGCACGGCGTGAAGGCGCTCGTCGTCGTCCCGACCCGTGAACTCGCGGTCCAGGTCACCGAGGACCTCGAACTCGCGGCCTCGAACCGTCCGACCACGGTCGTCTCGATCTACGGCGGCAAGGCCTACGAGGGCCAGGTGGAGCAGCTCAAGGCCGGTGCCCAGATCGTCGTCGGCACGCCCGGGCGACTGATCGACCTGCAGCGGCAGCGTCTGCTCGACCTCTCCCACGTGCAAGAGGTCGTGCTCGACGAGGCCGACCGCATGCTCGACCTCGGGTTCCTGTCCGACATCGAGCGCATCTTCCAGGCCGTCCCCGAGGTGCGGCACACGATGCTGTTCTCGGCGACGATGCCCGCGCCGATCGTCGCGCTCGCCCGCCGGTTCATGAGCCGTCCGGTGCACATCCGGGCGACCGACCCGGACGAGGGCCTCATGCAGGCCAACATCAAGCACCTCATCTACCGTGCGCACTCCCTGGACAAGGACGAGGTCATCGCCCGCATCCTCCAGGCCGAGGGCCGCGGCAAGACCGTGATCTTCACCCGCACCAAGCGTGCCGCGGCGAAGCTCGTCGAGGAGCTGAAGGACCGCGGGTTCAACGCCGCAGCGGTGCACGGCGACCTCAACCAGGAGCAGCGCGAGCGCGCGATGGCGGCGTTCAAGGCCGGCAAGCGCGACGTGCTCATCGCCACCGACGTCGCCGCCCGCGGCATCGACGTGGACGACGTCACGCACGTGATCAACCACACGATCCCGGACGACCCGGACACGTACCTGCACCGCGCCGGCCGCACCGGCCGCGCCGGCAAGACCGGCATCGCGGTCACGTTCGTCGACTGGGACGACCTGCACAAGTGGACGCTGATCGACAAGGCGCTCGAGTTCGGCATCCCCGAGCCCGTCGAGACCTACTCGTCGTCGCCCCACCTGTTCGAGGAACTCGACATCCCCCAGGGCACCAAGGGCCGTCTGCCCGGCTCGTCGTCGCACGCTGCTTCTGCCGGCGCGCCCGTTGAGAAGCGCAGCAGCGACCGCCCGGCCTCGGGTTCGCGTGACGCGTCGCGTTCGCGGTCGCGCAGCCGCACCCGGTCTGGAGGCTCGGAGCAGTCCGCCCCGCAGGCTCCGGCCACCGAATCGGTCGCCCCCACCACCGCGGCGGGCACCGAGGACGGCTCGGCCGTCGAAGGTGGTTCCACCGACGGCGCCGCGAAGCGCCGTCGCCGTCGCCGCCGTCGCGGAGCCGGCACCGGCGATGCCTCGGCGACCGCCTCGGCACCGCAGGGCACGTCGGACGGCGAGTAGCGCCTCCAGACCGAAGGGCCCGTCGCTGACGCGACGGGCCCTTCGTCGTCCCCACCCGCCGACTGCCCCGCGAGGGCGACAGATCGCCGCGAACTGTCAGCGGGGATCTGTCGCTTTCGCGGATGGGTCAAGCCGCGCCGACCGAGATCTGTCGCTTCGGTGGGACGGCGTGACGCGTCAGGACAGGCGCGAGCCGGGTCCGACGACGGGAGCGCTGCCCGTCGCCTCGGACACGATCGCGTCGAACGAGACGCGTGCGGTGCGGTGTTCCCCCAGCCGGTTCGGCTTGCCGGTGCCGTGGTAGTCGCTCGAACCGGTGACGAACAGGCCGTAGCGCGTCGCCCAGTCGAGCAGGGTGCGCTTGCCGTGTGCCAGGTTCTCGCGGTGGTCGACCTCGAGCCCGCCGAGCCCGGCGTCGACCAGGTCGCGGAGCATCGGCTCGTCGATGACGATCCCGCGCGAGGACGCCGCGGGGTGCGCGATGACGGGCACACCGCCCGCCTGCCGGATGAGTTCGACGCCGCGCAGGGGCGACGGTGCCTCGTGGGGTTCGTAGTAGCCGGACGCCGGGTGCAGGATGCCGCGGAACGCCGCGGACCGGTCGGACTCGAGCCCGCGGGCGACCAGGGCGTCGGCGATGTGCGGACGGCCGATCGTGGCACCGGGGCTGGACTGGGCCAGGACGTCCGCCCAGGTGATCGGGTGGTCCTCGGCGATGCGGTCGACCATGCGGTGCGCGCGGGAGAGCCGGCCGTCGCGGATCCGGGTCGTCTCCTCGACCAGTCCGGGGTGCTCGGGGTCCACCAGGTAGCCGAGCACGTGCACGCTGCGGTAGCCGATCCGGGTGCTCAGCTCGAGGCCGGGCAGCAGGGTCAGGGGCAGCTCGTGTGCCGCGGCCGTGGCGTCCGCCCACCCCGCGGTCGTGTCGTGGTCGGTCAGCGCGACGGCGTCGAGTCCGGCGGCCGCGGCCGCTCGGACGAGCTCCGCGGGACGCTCGGTGCCGTCGGAGACACTGGAGTGCGCGTGCAGGTCGATGAACGGGTCTGGCACGTGGCCAATGCTATCCACAGGTGAGCGGCCGCACAGGCCGGGTGTCGCCCGGCGGTGCGATGATGGACGCATGGCCGACACGACTCCCCGCGCGACGAGCAACCGATCCACGACCCCCGGGTCCTCGACCTTCAAGGACTTCATCGGGTCGCAGTGGGCCGAGCGCTCGGAAGCGCAGCCCGAGCCCCGCGAGCAGGCCGTGTTCGCCGCCGAGCGTCGCGCGCGCATCTCCGAGCTGCACCCGGGCCGCACGATCGTGGTGCCGGCCGGGCAGGCCAAGGTCCGCTCGAACGACTGCGACTACCCGTTCCGCCCGCACTCCACCTTCGCGCACCTGACCGGCTGGGGCACCGACACCGTCGTCGGATCCGTGCTCGTGATGACGCCGAACGGCTCCGGCCACGACGCCACGCTGTACTTCCGCGCCACCGCGGGCCGCGACTCGGAAGAGTTCTACGCCAACCCCGAGATCGGGGAGTTCTGGGTCGGGCCGCGCCCCTCGCTCGACGCCGTCGCCGCCGACCTCGGACTGGCCACCGCCGACCTCGGGGCGTTCACGGCCGTCGCCGATGCACTCGACGCATCGGCGCTGCTCGTGCGTGAAGCCGACGACGACCTGACCCGTTCCCTCGACGCCCGCATCGGCGCGGCCATCGGTGGCGCGGACGAGACCGAGGGGTCGCCGGCCACCGACGACCTGCTCGCCCGCGACCTGTCCGAGCTGCGACTGGTCAAGGACGCGTACGAGGTCCGTGAGCTCCGCAAGGCCGTCGACGCCACGAAGCACGGGTTCGACGACGTCATCGGCGACTTCGACGCCGTGCTCGCGCACCCGCGCGGTGAGCGCATCGTCGAGGGCACGTTCAACCGCCGGGCGCGCGCCGACGGCAACACCGTGGGCTACGACACCATCGCCGCCTCTGGCCACCACGCCTGCATCCTGCACTGGACCCGCAACGACGGCGCCGTGCAGCCGGGCGACCTCATCCTCATCGACGCCGGGGTCGAGGTCGACTCGTTCTACACCGCCGACATCACCCGCACGCTGCCGGTGAGCGGCACGTTCTCACCGGTGCAGCGGATGGTCTACGAAGCCGTGCTCGAGGCCGCCGACGCCGCGTTCGCCATCGTCAAGCCGGGCATCACGTTCCGCCAGGTGCACGCCACCGCGATGGAGGTCATCGCGCGCAAGACCGCCGAGTGGGGCTTCCTGCCGGTCTCTGCCGCCGAGTCGCTCGAGCCGGACAACCAGTTCCACCGCCGCTACATGGTGCACGGCACGAGCCACCACCTCGGGCTCGACGTGCACGACTGCGCGAAGGCTCGCCGCGAGATGTACCTCGACGGCACCGTCCAGGCCGGCATGGTCTTCACGATCGAGCCCGGACTGTACTTCCAGCAGGACGACCTGACCGTGCCGGAGGAGTTCCGCGGCATCGGTGTCCGCATCGAGGACGACATCCTGGTGACCGAGGACGGCGCCGAGAACCTGTCGGTCGGCATCCCCCGGACCCCCTCGGACGTGGAGGGGTGGATCGCCCGCTCGGGCCGCTAGCCTGATCGGGTGACCACGCCCGAGGCCTCCCCGAACACCATCTCGATCGAGGTCGAGCACTTCGACTCCCCCGACGCCCAGCGACTCCGCGCCGCCCAGCGCCTGGAGATCGACCGGGCGCACGGCGGCGACACCGAACCGGGTGAGAAGCCGACCGCCGAGTCGATCGCGGTGTTCTTCGTCGCACGGGACGAGTCCGGGACTCCCCTGGGGTGCGGGGGCCTGCGCATCGTCGACGACGGCATCGCCGAGATCAAGCGCATGTACGTCCGGCCGGAGTCCCGCGGGTCCGGCGCCGCGGCTGCGTTGCTGCGCCGGCTGGAAGAAGCGGCGCTCGACCTCGGGTCCCCGGCGCTCGTCCTCGAGACGGGCACGGAGCAGCAGCGCGCCGTCGGGTTCTACCAGCGCGAGGGGTTCCGGCGGATCGCGAACTTCGGGCCGTACGTCGGGGCGCCCCAGTCGGTCTGCTTCTCGAAGGTCCTCTAGCCGGCCCGAACCTGCCCGGACCGCGCCGCGCGCAAGCCCGGCTCGCGCGCGCCCGAGCCCGCTCGGCTCTCGGTCACGACGTGCCGTCGGCCCGAGGCCGAGCGGTCACGAACCGTCGTCCGGGGCGGCGCCGGACGACGATCTCCGACCGCTCGACGCCGTGCGCGCGGGGTGTTGCGACCGCTCGGACCACCCGGACGACCGCCGAGGTCGCACGAAGTGCCGCCCGCGGAGCTCGGCGGCGACAGTTCGTGCGACCTCGACGAACGCAAACGGCGTGTCGAGCGATCTCGCACGACCCGACCTCGCACGACCCGATCGCGCACGACCCGAGGACGAAGCCCAGTCGCGCCAGCCGGAGTCCGGCTAGCGGCGGTCGCTGTCCCCGTCGCCCTCGCGCGGCGCATCCGGCGAGGACGAGGGCTCCGGCGGCGTGGCACCGGCGACCCGCTCGCCGTAGCGCGGCGGCTCCTCGGGTCGACGCTCCGGCACCGGCGGGGCCGCGGGGGCGGCAGCCGTCTCGGGGGTCTCCCCGTACCGGGGTCCGTCGTTCGTGCCGTAGCGCGGCGGGCCCGAAGGCGCACCCGTCTGCGCGCCGGGGGCCGACGTGCCGGGGTGTTGCGGGCCTCCCGGCTGCTGGTGCGGCGTGGCGTGCCCGCCGTACGGCGACTGCTGCTGCGGCGGGACCCCACCGGGGCCCGGACGCCACTGCTGCTGCTGCTGCTGCTGGGGAGCGTCGTTCCAGTGCGTGGACGGGGTCGCCCCGTGCTCACCGAGGATCCGCTGCGCCTGCCCGGTCAGCTGCGGGTTGACGACGATCTGGTAGTTCGTGGCGAGCACCTGGTGCACGCTCGTGAAGTCGCGCTGCCGCTTCGTGATCGCGAACGAGACGATGCCGTAGAGCATGCCGAACGCGGCACCGATGATCGCGGCGGCCAGGATCAGGCCGCCGGCGCTCGGTGAGAAGAGCGTGAGCACGATGCCGAAGAAGATGCCGAGCCACAGGCCGGACAGCGCGCCGGCGATGGCGGCACGGCCGTAGGTCATCTTGCCGGTGACCCGTTCGACCGTCTTCAGGTCGTTGCCGACGATCGAGAGCTGGTTGACGGGGAAGTCGGCCTCGGCCAGCTTCGCCACCACGCGCTGCGCGTCGGGGTAGCTGTCGTACGTTCCCAGGACGTCGCCCTTGGGCAGCGTCGGGAACGCCTGGGCGGTCCTGCCGGCGAAGGGGCTCTGATTGCTCACACAGCCATCATTCACCGCACACCTTGCAATCGCACGTGCACTCTCAGGGAAGCAGCCGATCGCAAGCCGTCGACCGGTGCCGTCGGCGGCGCGAGCGAACGCGCACACCCGAGCGACTACGCTGGGTCGGGTGAGCGCCACGAAGGTCTTCGTCGCCCGCCTCGCCGGGTGCTCCGTCTTCGACCCCGCGGGCGACCGCGTCGGCAGAGTTCGGGACGTCCTGGTCGTCTACCGCCGGGCCGATCCCCCGCACGTCGTCGGGCTCATCGTCGAGGTGCCCGGCAAGCGCCGCATCTTCGTGAGCATCGGCCGGATCACCTCCATCGGTGCCGGGCAGGTCATCACGACCGGCCTCGTGAACATGCGCCGCTTCGAGCAGCGTGGCGGCGAGGTCCGCGTCATCGCCGAGATGCTCGGCCGCAAGGTGCTCATCAAGAACCAGCGGATCCGCGCCACCATCGAGGACGTCGCGATCGAGGACCGTGGGCAGGGCGACTGGGAGGTCGCGCAGCTCTTCCTCCGCAAGCCGAAGACCACGCCGTCGCCGTTCGGCAAGGGCCCGACGACGTTCGCGACGTGGAACGAGGTCACCGAGGACGAGCTCCCCGGCGAGGCCCAGTCCGCCGAGCACGTCATCGCCGCCTACTCCGACCTGCTGCCCGCCGACCTCGCGTCGACGCTGCTCGACCTGCCCGCCGAGCGCCGGTTCGAGGTCGCCGAGGAGCTCCCCGACGACCGCCTCGCCGACGTGCTCGAGGAGATGCCCGACCAGGAGCGCATCGAGATCCTCACCCGGCTGGTCGACGCCCGTGCCGCCGACGTCCTCGACCAGATGCAGCCGGACGACGCGGCCGACGTCCTCGCCCAGTTCTCCGACGAGCGGAGCGAGGCCCTCCTGCAGCTCATGGAGCCGGAGGAGGCGCAGGACGTCCGCATGCTCCTGGAGTACGAGCCGGACACCGCCGGTGGTCTGATGACCACCGAACCGGTGATCGTCTCGGCCGACGCCACCGTGGCCGAGGGCCTCGCGCTCGTCCGCCGCCACGAGCTCGCGCCGGTGCTCGGCGCCGCCGTCTGCGTCACGTTGCCGCCGTACGAGCCGCCGACCGGTCGGTTCCTCGGGCTCGTGCACTTCCAGCGGATGCTCCGCTACCCGCCGAACGAGCGGCTCGGCACGCTCATCGACCAGCAGACCGAACCGGTCCGGGTCGACGCGAGCGCCGCCGAGGTCACCCGCATCATGGCGACCTACAACCTGCTGTCCGTCCCCGTGGTCGACGACGCCCACCGTCTCGTCGGGGTGGTGACGATCGACGATGTCCTCGACCACGTCCTGCCGGACGACTGGCGAAGTCAGGGCGAGGGGGAACCCTCACCGCTTCCACGCCAACGCCCGCGCAGGACACCCGTGACGACGGGAAGGAGGACCACCCGTGGCCCGAACGGATGACAACCGTCGCGACCGTGACCGCCAAGAGGTCCGGCTCGACTCCCCCAAGGGCATGCGCACGCGTGTGCTCCCCAGCCGCCGCCGTGGTCGCGGGGACACCTTCGGTCGCGCGACCGAGGGCATCGCCCGCGGGATGGGCACGCCGTGGTTCCTCATCGGCCTCACGCTGTTCTGCGTGGTCTGGATGGGCTACAACACCCTGGCGCCGAAGCCGTGGCAGTTCGACTCGGCGGCCATCGGCTTCACGGCTCTGACGCTCGTGCTCTCGCTGCAGGCCTCGTACGCCGCCCCGCTGATCCTGCTCGCGCAGAACCGGCAGGACGACCGCGACCGCGTGCAGTTCGAGCAGGACCGCCAGCGCGCCGAACGCAACCTGGCCGACACCGAGTACCTGGCCCGCGAGGTCGTGGCCCTGCGCCTGGCGATGCGGGACATGGCGTCGAAGGACTTCATCCGCGCCGAGCTCCGCTCCCTGCTCGAGGAGCTCGACCGCCGCGACGCCGACGAGGCCGGCTACGCGGACGAACACGACAGCTCCACCCGTGGCTGACGCCGTCCCCACCGACGAACAGCTCGGCACGGCGGTCCTCGCTGCGCTCGGCCGCGTCATCGACCCCGAGATCCGCCGCCCCGTCACGGAGCTCGACATGATCCGTGGTGTCGACGTGCAGCCAGGAGGCGCGGTGCGCGTCGACCTGCAGCTCACGATCGTGGGGTGCCCCGCCGCCGACACCATCGAGCGCGACGTCCGCGTCGCCGCCGGGTCCGTCCCGGGGGTCGCCGCAGTCGACGTCGACGTGTCCGTGATGGACCCGGCCACTCGTGCCGCGCTGACCGAGCGGCTGCGAGCCGGCCGCCCCGAGGGCGTCCAGTTCACCGCGGACTCACTCACGCGCGTCATCGCCGTCACGAGCGGCAAGGGTGGCGTCGGCAAGTCCACCGTCACCGTGAACCTCGCCGTCGCGCTCGCCCGCCGGGGCCTGCGGGTCGGGGTCGTCGACGTCGACGTGCACGGCTTCAGCGTCCCCGGCCTGATGGGCCTGACCGACGAGCACGGGGTCGCACCCCGCCCGACCCGCGTGGACAGCATGATCCTGCCGCCGGTGGCGCACGACGTGAAGGTCGTGTCGATCGGCATGTTCGTCGACGACGTGTCGACCGCGGTGTCGTGGCGCGGACCGATGCTGCACCGCACCGTGAACCAGTTCCTGACGGACGTGTTCTTCGGCGACCTCGACGTCCTGCTGCTCGACCTGCCGCCGGGCACCGGCGACGTCGCGATCTCGGTGGGGCAGTTGCTGCCGCACGCAGAGGTCCTGGTCGTCACGACCCCGCAGGCCGCCGCGGCCGACGTCGCCGAGCGCAGCGGGATCGTCGCCCGGCAGACCGGGCAGCGGGTCATCGGCGTGGTCGAGAACATGGCCGGGCTCGTGCAGCCCGACGGCTCGGTGCTGCACCTGTTCGGCGAGGGTGGTGGCGCCGAGACCGCCGCACGGCTCTCCCGCGGGCAGGACACCCCCGTCCCGGTGCTCGGCAGCGTGCCGCTGTCCGTGCCGCTGCGCGAGGGCGGCGACGCAGGCGTCCCGGTGGTGCTCGGCGCCCCGGAGGACCCGTCCGCCGTGGCCCTGACGGCGATCGCCGACCGGATCACCACGATGGGACGCGGACTCGCCGGCCGGAAGCTCGGGTTGTCGCTGTCCTAGGCTCGAGGTCATGAGCACCGATCACGTCGATGTCGACTGGGACCACGCACGCGCCACCAACCGCGCGAACTGGGACGACCGGGTGCCGATCCACGAGGGTGCCTACGCGATCGACGCCCTCGCCGACCCCGGCCACCGCTCGGACGTCGTCCGTGAGGACCTGCCGGCCCTGACGCCCTGGTTGCCGAACGGCTCGCTCGCGGGCCTCGACGTCTGTCACCTGCAGTGTCACATCGGCACCGACACGGTGTCGCTCGCCCGCGAGGGTGCCCGACTGACCGGTGTCGACTTCTCCCCCGCCGCCCTCGCCTCGGCCGCCGGACTCGCATCGCGCCTCGGGCTCGACGTCACCTGGGTCGAGACCGACGTCCTCGATGCCCGGGCCGCCGTCACCGGTGACTTCGACGTCGTGTACACGAGCATCGGCACGATCTGCTGGCTCCCCGACCTCGACCGCTGGGCTGCGCAGGTCGCCGGCCTGCTGCGCCCCGGCGGGGTGTTCTTCATCCGCGACGGACACCCGGCGCTGTACGCCCTCGACGAGGACGCCGACGAGCTCGTCACCCGGTACCGGTACTTCCCGGACGGCACCGCGCAGCAGTGGGACGACGCCGGCACCTACGCCGGCGACGGGACCGTGGCGAACACCCGCACCTTCGAGTGGCCGCACCCGCTGTCCGAGATCGTGAACGCCCTGCTCGGTGCCGGGCTGCGGCTCCGACGGCTCGACGAGGGCCGGACCCTGCCGTGGCGCTTCAGCTCCCGCATGGTCGAGACCGACACCGGCTCGTGGGCCTGGCCGGAACACGACCGCGACCGGATGCCGACGACCTACACGATCGTCGCCACCCGCGACTGACGACGCAACCCCCAGACGGACTGGAGGCCCGGTGCCAGCTGGCACCGGGCCTCCAGTCCGTCACGTGGGGACGTGACGGGCGTCAGGTCGCCTCGGCGTCGAAGGGAGCCGGTTCACCGGCGGCCAGGGGCACGACGGGAGCCGTCGCGCGAACTTTGGAGGCCGTCACCTGCGCGGTCTGCACGGCGGCCGCACTGGAACCGGAGTCGAGCAGGGCGTCTCGGATGATGCGGCGCGGGTCGTACTGGCGCGGGTCGAGTTTCTGCCACTCGATGTCGTCGAACTCGGGGCCCATCTCGTCGCGCATCCGCTCCTTCGCGGTGTCGGCGAAGCGACGGACGGCCTTGACGAACTCGGCCAGCTTCTGGGCGTACATCGGCAGGCGCTGCGGCCCGAGCAAGAGGACGCCGATGACCCCGATGATCAGGATCTTGTCGAGCGGGATGTCCACGCGAGCGAGCCTAACGCGTGCTGCTGCGTTGCACCTCTAGAGTTGTCTCCCGAACGGAGTGTGCGTGTCAGAGAAAGAGTCGAACTGGAAGTTCGCCGAGGACATCGTCTCGGAGACCGAGGCGATCGCCCGTGCTCGTGAGCACTCCCTGGAACTCGGGGTCGAAGCGATCTCGCCCGCGATCGGTGCGCAGATCGGGGTCATCGCGGCAGCCTCGCGAGCCACGAGCATCATCGAGATCGGCACCGGCCTCGGGGTCTCCGGCCTGTACCTGCTCGCCGGCGCCCCGAACGCGACCCTGACGACGATCGACGTCGAGGTCGACCACCAGCAGTTCGCCCGCGACGCCTACATCAGCGCCGGCACCGCTCCCGCACGGATCCGGCTCATCCCCGGTCGGGCGAACCAGGTGCTCCCCCGCATGAACGAGGCCTCGTACGACGTCGTCCTCGTCGACGCCGACCCCGAGCACGTCATCGAGTACGTCGAGCACGGTCTGCGGCTCGCCCGCCTGGGTGGCACCGTCCTGGTGCCGCACGCCCTGTGGCGCGGACGCGTGGCCGACCCGGTGAAGCGCGACCGCGCCACCACGGACTTCCGGCTGCTCCTGACCGAGGTGTCGACCTCGGGTGCGGTGCGCAGCGCGCTGTCGCCCGCCGGTGACGGGCTGCTGCAGTTGACGAAGGTCACCAACTAGCGCTCGACCCGCCGGCGCTCGCGCAGGTCAGTCCAGGTGCCGCAGGTACCGCTCGGGCGACTCGAGGAACGCACGCTCGTTCCGCACCAGGTCGAGGTCGCGCCACTCGGTGCGCCGCAGGCCCCACTCGCCGACCTCGTGGATCGTCGCGCCCGGGAACGCGGCGAGCACGGGCGAGTGGGTCGAGAGCACGACCTGGCCGACGCCGCTCTCGACGATCGAGCGCAACAGTGCGATCAGGGTGAGGCAGCCCGAGAACGACAGGGCGGACTCCGGCTCGTCGAGGATCCAGAGGCCGGGCCAACGCGCCCGGTCGATGACGAAGTCCAGGAATGCCTCGCCGTGGCTGCGCTCGTGGAACACCGGCTCGGGGCGACTGCGGTTCGGGTGCTCCTCGAGGTAGGTGAAGAAGCCGTGCATCGTCTCAGCACGCAGGAAGAAACCACCGCGGGGCGCACCGAAGTCACGTCGCAGGGCGATGTGCTGCCACAGGTCCGACTCGGACGGACGGGTCGAGTGGTGTGCCCCGGTCGAGCCGCCTTCCGGGGACATCCCGAACGCGAGCGCGATGGCCTCGATCAGGGTCGACTTGCCGACACCGTTGTCCCCGACGAACACCGTCACCGGGTCCAGGTCGAGGCCCTCGTCGAGCAGCTGCCGGATCGGCGGGAGCGTGGCCGGCCACTCGTCGCGCGGCATCGGGTCCGGGTCGCGGTACTCCTCGACGCGTCGGATGGGCAGGTGGGTCCTCGGCACGGCCCCATCCTGCCGGAGCCGACCGACACCGCGTGTGCACGCCCGCTACCGGCGGGCAGACGGAAGGCCCGGAGCGTACACGCTCCGGGCCTTCCGTTCTGGTGCTTCGACGTACTAGGCCGAGACGACCTCAGCGAGTGCGTCGTGGAGTTCCTTGGCCTCGGCATCGTTGACCGAGACGACCAGGCGGCCTCCACCTTCGAGCGGAACCCGCACGATGATGAGTCGACCCTCCTTAACAGCCTCCATCGGCCCGTCACCGGTCCTCGGCTTCATGGCTGCCATCAGATGTCCCCTTTCGTGCAGTAAATGCAGCCCCATTATCCCGTATGGAGGGGGCAACTGCGAAACCGCCCAGGTTGGGGGTGTCGGATGCGCCGTCCGGATGCTCCGCAGAACGCGGATCCACGGGCCTCCGGCGCCCCGCATCGATCACGGCGGGGTCCAGTCGTAGCCGTCGATCCACCACGTGTAGTACAGCCAGACCCACTGCAGCCCGACGAACGCGACGACGACGGCCACGCGGTACACCCGCGACCGCGGCAGCGCCACGATCCCGAGCAACGGCGCGATCGGCACGAGGATGCGCCAGGTGCTCGACTGCGGGAAGAACACCGCGAGCAGGTACACCAGGTACGCCACACCCCAGAGTCGGAGCTCGATGCCGATCCGGCGTGCGGCCGGCATGCACACGAACGCCGCGAACCCGACGAGCACGACGACGAGCAGCACCGTGCCGGCCGGCTGCCCGAACCACCACCCGAACCCCTGCACCCACGGCGCGAACGGCACGAGTTCCTTCCACCCGATGTACGACGACCGCCAGGCGAGCTCGGTGTCCGTGTAGGCCTTCGGCACGCCGGTGACCGCCCACGCGATGGCCGGCCAAGCCAGACCGACCAGACCCGACACCGTGGCGACCACCGCGGGTGGGACGAGCCGGCGGAGGGTCAGCGGTTCCGACGAGCGCACCCACGCCGGCCGGATCGCCCACGCGGCCACGAAGAGCACCACCAGGAACGCGAAGGCGAGCCCCGTCGGTCGGGTCATGCCGAGCAGGAGCACGACGGGCAGCATCGCCCACCACCGTCGATCCACCATGAGCAGCAGCGCGACGAGCAGCAGGAACAGACCCATCGACTCCGCGTAGGCCACCTGGAACATCGCCGACACCGGTGCGACGCAGAACAGCACCGTGGCGAACGTCGCCCGTGCGGGGTCGAGGAACCGTCCCATGAGCCTGCGGAACACCAGCGCGGCCCCGAGTCCGGCGAGCAACGACACCGAGACCGCGACGAACTCGAACGACGCTCCGGTGAGCAGCGTGAGCGCGCGCACCAGGAACGGGTACGCGGGCATGAACGCCCACGCGTTCTCGGTCACGTGTCCGGCGGCGTCGACGGGCAGCGTCGACGGGTACCCGCCCGTGGCGATCACGCGGTACCAGGCGCCGTCCCAGATCGACGCGAACGACAGGTAGCCCGGGCTCTGCACGGTGAACGAGTTCGCCGCCTGCACGCGGGCGAAGGCGAGCATCATGGCGCCCGTGACGAGCCGCGCCAGCACGTACACGACCGTGATGCGCACCCACCACGGGACGACCCGGTACCGGGCCCGCCAGCGGTTCCGGGCAGGGGTCCTCCGGGTGGCCCCCGCCGTCGTCAGGCCGTCAGCCACCGACGCAGCCCGGCCTCGACCGCGGTGATCTGCGCGACCGGGACCTGCTCGTCGTCGTGGTGGGCGAAGACCGGCTCGCCGGGGCCGTAGTTGACTGCGGGGACCCCGAGCGCCGAGAAGCGTGCGACGTCGGTCCAGCCGTACTTCGGACGGGGCTCCGGTCCGCCGACGGCCGCGACGAAGTCCTGCGCGAGCGGGGCGTCGAGTCCGGGGCGGGCACCGGCGGCGAGGTCGACGATCGTGACCTCGTACCCGTCGAACAGCTCGCGGATGTGGGCGACGGCTTCGTCGGCCGAGCGCGAGGGGGCGAACCGGTAGTTCACGTGCACCATCGCCTCGTCGGGGATGATGTTGCCCGCGATGCCGCCGCTGATGCCGACCGCGTTCAGGCCTTCGCGGTACTCGAGCCCGTCGACCGTGACGGTGCGGGGCTCGTAGGCGGCCAGGGTGGCCAGGATCGGGGCGGTCTTGTGGATCGCGTTGTCGCCGATCCAGCTCCGGGCGCTGTGCGAACGCTTGCCGAACGTGCGGATCTCGGCGCGGAGGTTGCCGTTGCAGCCACCCTCGATCTGTGCCCCGGACGGCTCGCCCAGGATCGCGAAGTCGGCGGTGAGGAGTTCGGGTCGCGTCCGGGCCAGACGGCCGAGGCCGTTCAGGGCATCGCTGACCTCCTCGTGGTCGTACCAGACCCACGTGACGTCGACCGAGGGGTCGACCAGGTCGTACGCGAGCTTGAGCTGCACCGCGCAGCCGGCCTTCATGTCGACGGTGCCGCGGCCCCAGAGGATCTCGGTGCCGTCCTCGGTGGTCCGGAACTCGGTCGGCAGGTTGTCGTTGAGCGGCACCGTGTCGATGTGACCGGCGATGACGACCCGGCGGTCGCGGCCCAGGTTCGTCCGCGCCACGATCGCGTCGCCGTCGCGGATCACCTCGAGGTGCGGCAGCGGTGCGAGCACGGCCTCGATCGCGTCGGCGAGGGCCTGCTCGTTCCCGGACACCGACTCGATGTCGCAGATGGCACGGGTGATGTCGATGGACGAGGCGGTGAGGTCGAGGTGCTCCGGCATGCGGGCAGCCTACCGGCCGCCCCTCGCACCGCCCCGGCAGTCCGGCCGGACGGTGCCCGCCGACGGCCGCTCGGTACCCTGGAGCCGTGACCGACACGACTGCCACCGACCGCCCGACCCACGCCTGGGGCCACGGCCTCGCGACGATCGCCGCCGACGGCACGACGCTCGACACCTGGTACCCGGAGACACACCTCGGCGCGCTGCCCGCCGACGCCGTGTTCCCCGCCGAGCTGCAGGCGCACGTCGGTGACGACCCCCGCCGCCAGGTCCGGATCGAGGCCGTCACCACCGAGATCACGATCGACGCCGCTCCGACGGACACCCCGGACGCGTACCTCCGCCTGCACCTGCTGAGCCACCTGCACGTCCGCCCGAACGAGGTCTCCCTCGACGGCGTCTTCGGCCACCTGCCGATCGTCGCGTGGACGAACGCCGGCCCGGTGCACCCCGATTCCCTGACGCGCCTGCGCCCGTCCCTGCAGCGCGCCGGCATCGCCGTGCACGCCATCGACAAGTTCCCGCGCCTGCTCGACTACGTCGTGCCGGACCGCGTCCGCATCGGTGACGCCAACCGCGTCCGCCTCGGCGCACACCTGGCGCCGGGCACCACAGTCATGCACGAGGGCTTCGTCAACTTCAACGCCGGCACCCTCGGTGACGCCATGATCGAGGGCCGCGTCTCGCAGGGCGTCGTCGTCGGCAACGGCACCGACATCGGCGGCGGCGCCTCGATCATGGGCACGCTGTCCGGCGGCGGCACCCACCGCGTCTCGCTCGGCGAACGCGCGCTGCTCGGCGCGAACGCGGGCCTCGGCATCTCGCTCGGCGACGACTCCGTCATCGAGGCCGGTCTCTACGTCACGGCCGGCACGAAGGTGGTGCTGGTCGGCGCGGCACCGAACCCCGACGGCACCCCGAAGACCGTCAAGGCCGCGGAGCTCTCCGGCACCCCGAACATCCTGTTCCGCCGCAACAGCATCAGCGGCGCCGTCGAGGCACTGCAGCGCAAGGGCGAGGGCATCCAGCTGAACACCGCGCTGCACGCGTAGCGCCCGGCCAGCGGTCACGACGCGCCGCCTGCGCGCGCCGAGGTCGCACGAACTGTCGCTCCGGCACCTGCCGGACGACAGTTCGCGACCACTCGGCGGAGGTGAGCGGCGCGGCCCACGATCGCGCTCCCACCGACGCACGCACGGGAGGCCCGGTGCCGGTCCACGAGACCGGCACCGGGCCTCCAGGCCGTCGCGTCCAGAGCCCCGCGAGCGGTCACAACACGCCGTCCGCGTGCGCCGAGGGCGCACGAACCGTCGTTTCGACACCCGCCGGACGACCGTTCGCGACCACTCGGCAGAGGTGAGCGGCGCGCCCCGCCGCCCCGCGCCCGACACGCCCGCACGGGAGGCCCGGTGCCGGTCCACGAGACCGGCACCGGGCCTCCAGGCGGTCGCGTCCAGTGCCCCGCGAGTGGTCACAACACGCCGTCCGCGTGCGCCGAGGGCGCACCAACCGTCGGTTCGACACCCGCTCAACGACAGTTCGCGACCACTCGGCGGAGGCGAGCGGCGCGTCCTGCCGGACGGCGGCACGCGGCGCGTACGCACGAGCGCCCCGCGCCACGGAACCGTGGGGCGGGGCGCTCGGGGTCGATCAGCGCTCGGGGACGTCGCGCTCGGGCGCACCCACGTAGAGCTGCTGCGGGCGACCGATCTTGTTGAGCGGGTCGTTGTTCAGCTCGCGCCATTGTGCGATCCAGCCCGGCAGACGACCGATCGCGAACAGGACGGTGAACATCCGCGGCGGGAAGCCCATCGCCTTGTAGATGATGCCGGTGTAGAAGTCGACGTTCGGGTAGAGCTTGCGGCTGACGAAGTACTCGTCCTCGAGTGCGATCTGCTCGAGTTCCATCGCGATGTCGAGCAGGTCGTCCTGCACGCCGAGGGACTCGAGGACCTCGTGCGCGGACTCCTTGACGAGCTTCGCGCGCGGGTCGTAGTTCTTGTAGACGCGGTGCCCGAAGCCCATGAGCTTGACGCCCTGCTCCTTGTTCTTCACCCGCTCGACGAAGCGCGTCACGGGCTCGCCCGAGTCCTTGATCTGCTGGAGCATCTCGAGGACAGCCTCGTTCGCGCCGCCGTGCAGCGGACCGTACAGGGCGTTGATGCCGGCCGAGATCGAGGCGAACATGTTCGCCTTCGTCGAGCCGACCATGCGCACCGTCGAGGTCGAGGCGTTCTGCTCGTGGTCCTCGTGCAGGATGAGGAGCCGCTCGAGCGCCTTCGAGAGCACCGGGTTGGGCTTGTAGGTCTCGGCCATGGTGCCGAAGTTCAGCCGCAGGAAGTTGTCGACGAACGACAGCGAGTTGTCCGGGTACAGGAACGCCTGCCCGATGGCCTTCTTGTGGGCGTAGGCCGCGATCACCGGGAGCTTGGCGAGGAGCCGGACGGTCTGCAGCTCGACCTTCTCGGGGTCGTCCACGTCCATGTCGTCCTCGTAGTACGTGGACAGGGCGCTCACGGCGCTCGAGAGCACGGACATCGGGTGCGCCGAGTGCGGCAGGGCGTCGAACAGGCGGCGGAGGTCTTCGTGCAGCAGGGTGTGCCGACGGATGCGGGCGTCGAACTGCTCGAGCTCGGTGGGGGTCGGCAGCTCGCCGTAGATCAGGAGCCACGCGACCTCGAGGAAGGTGCAGTTGCCGGCGATCTGGTCGATCGGGTACCCGCGGTAGCGCAGGATGCCCTGGTCGCCGTCGATGTAGGTGATCGCGCTCTTCGTCGCACCGGTGTTCACGAACCCGTAGTCGAGCGTGTTCATCCCGGTCTGCTTCTTGAAGGTCGAGATGTCGATCGCGGACGCGCCGTCGACGCTCTGCAGGATCGGGAACTCCGCCGTGCCACCCGGGAACGTCAGTGTCGCGGTCGCGCCCTGCTGTTCGGCGGCGGGACTCACGGGGACGGGCGTGGTGGGCGGTGTGGCCGTCTTCTGAGCGTCATTGGCAGTGTCAGTCACGAGGACAGCCTAATCGCGGCACCTGTCGGTCGTGCACACATCCCAGGTGACGATTTGGTGGTTCCCAGGGATTGCGGGCACCACCGGAACGACTCGTGTCCGTGCTACGCGGTGCCGAGGCGACGGCTGCTCGCCAGTCGCTGCGACGCTGCGGCGATGCGCTCGTCGGTCGCCGTCAGGGCCACGCGGACGTGCTCGCCCCCTGCTGCGCCGTAGAACGTGCCCGGTGCGACGAGGATCCCGCGGTCGGCGAGCCAGGCCACGGTGTCGAGTGCGGGTTCGCCGCGGGTGGCCCAGAGGTAGAGACCGGCCTCGCTGTGGTCGATCCGGAACCCGGCATCCTCGAGTGCTCGCCGGAGCATGTTCCGTCGCGCTCGGTAGCGGGCCTTCTGCTGCTGCACGTGGGTCTCGTCCTGGAGCGCGACGACCATGGCCTGCTGCACGGGCAGCGGCGGCATGAGCCCCGCGTGCTTCCGGACGGCCAGGACGTCGGCCAGGATCGCGGCGTCACCGGCGACGAAGGCCGCACGGTAGCCGGCGAGGTTCGACTGCTTCGACAGCGAGTACACGCTGAGCACGCCGTCGAGCGAGTCACCGACCACCCGGGGGTCCAGGATCGTGGGCGTCGGGGTGGTGGCGTACTCCGGGTCCCACCCGAGCTCGGCGTAGCACTCGTCGCCGACGATGACGGCTCCGAGCTCGCGGGCGCGCACCACGGCGGCGCGGAGCTCGTCGATGGTCAGCACGCGGCCGTCGGGGTTGCCCGGGGAGTTCAGCCACACGAGCTTCGTGCTGGACGGCCACGCCGCCGGGTCGTCCGACGCGAGGGCCTCGGCGCGGACCAGTGCGGCGCCGAGCTCGTACGTCGGGTACGCGGCGGCCGGGAACACCACGGTGTCACCGGGGCCGATGCCGAGCCAGAGCGCGAGGCCCGCGATGAACTCCTTCGAGCCGATCGTCGGCAGCGCGTTCGCCTCGGTCAGGGCGACGCCGTGCCGGCGGCCGTACCAGTCGGCGATGGCCTGCCGCAGCGCCGGGGTGCCGGCGACCTGCGGGTAGGCGTGCGCGTCGGTCGCGGTGGCCAGGGCGGTGCGGACGACCTCGGGCGTGGGGTCGACGGGCGACCCGACGCTGAGGTCGACGATGCCGCCCTCGTACGCCGCGGCGCGCTGCTTGAACGGGACGAGCTGGTCCCAGGGGAAGTCGGGGAGGTCGAGCGCCACGAGGGGTCCGGTCAGCCGCGGACGGGCTCGGCCGCGACGACGGCGTGGTCCTTGTGGATCACGCCGACCTTCGCAGCGCCGCCGGGCGACCCGACCTCGTCGAAGAACTCGACGTTGGCCTTGTAGTAGTCGGCCCACTGGTCGGGCAGGTCGTCCTCGTAGTAGATGGCCTCGACGGGGCAGACCGGCTCACACGCACCGCAGTCGACGCACTCGTCGGGGTGGATGTAGAGCGAGCGGTCACCCTCGTAGATGCAGTCGACCGGGCATTCGTCGATGCAGGCGCGGTCCTTGACGTCGACACACGGCTGGGCGATCACGTAGGTCACGGTTCGGGTGCTCCCTTCGACGAGCGGGTTCGAGTCTACTCGCGGCCCGGGGCCGTCCGGGACCGCAGCCCCGACAGGTCCGGCCACGCGAGGACCAGGGCGGCGATGACCGCGGGGGCGAAGGTCCACACGTACCCGGCCGCGTTGGCGAGGACGAGCGGCGAGCTCTCCCCGCCGACCGACACGAGCACCTGCGTCGCGACGAGGATCCCGATGCCGATCGCGGCGACCATCGCCCGCGAGCGGTAGACGAGCCGCACGCCCACGGTCAGGCCGAGCACGATGAGGGTGGTGACGACGAGCCCGACCGGGAACGCGCCGAGCGTCTGCTGGTGCGTGACCGTCCCGAGCCCGCCGGCGAGCAGCCCGAGCAGCAGCGAGACGACGACCGCCGCGGCCTTGCCCTGGCCGGACATCTCGGCGTAGGTCTGCGGGGCCGCCGGCTGCGGGGCCGCGTCGTGCCGGAACGCCTCGACCGCCGGGGCGTGCTGCCGGACGCCGTGCGGCATCACCCACGACAGGGCGCTCGGGTCGGCGGGGTCCACGGGGTCGACAGCGACCTGGGAGCGGTACTGCTCGACGGCCGCCCGCACCTTCGCCCGGACCGGCAGGACGTCGACCGTGACGTCGGCCTGACCGCTGGCGGGGTCGACGATCATCGAGAACGGGACTTCCTCGGCTCGGGCCGCGTACTGCGCCGCGTGGTGCATCCGCACGTGGTCGGGGTGCCCGTAGCCGCCGTCGTCGGCGTAGCTGATCACGGCGTCGGCACCGGTGGAGCGGATGGCTGCACGGACGTCGTCCACCACCTCGCCCAGGTCCGCCGCGGTGAGCGAGTCGGCCGGGGCGTCGTCCGCGGCGGTGGCCCGCCCGTCCGGGCCCCACTGCATGCCCGAGTCGACGTAGCGACGCTCCGGCAGGTCGGTCGGCCGGGCACCGCGCCCGCCGAGCCACAGGTGCTGCGGACCACCGAGGGCGGCCAGGGCCGCGGCGATCTCGGTCTCCCGGTGCCGCGCCACCCGCGCGGGGTCGCCGGCCAGCGGGGCCAACTGCTCCGTGAGCATCTCACCGCGCTCGCCCCGGGTCGCGGTGAGCACGGTCACCTCGGCGCCGCGCTCGAGCAGGGTCGCGATGGTCCCGCCCGACGAGAGCGTCTCGTCGTCGGGGTGGGCGTGCACGATCAGGACGCGCTCGGGGCGCGTGGCGGGGGCCTTCGACATCGTCCCCAAGGGTACGGGACTAGCGGGGCGTGACGATGTAGGTCGCCGTGACGCCGCCGCTGTCCTTGGTCTCCGAGAAGGTCAGGACGACGCGGTAGGCGTCGCTCCGGAACATGCCGAACGCGCTCGAGGAGTCCGCACGCTTCGCCGACTCGGTGTACCCGGCGTCGGTGAGCTGTTGCACGGCGGCCTGGAAGTCATCGACCGAGGCCGCGCGGACCTGCGCGACCCACCCGGAGCCGTTCGGGCCGGCTCCCCCACCGAGCACGGTGCCGTCGACGAGCGGGACGTCGGCCGACGGGAACCCGTCCGGCACCTTGCCGTCGGAGGTCACATCGGCACCCTTGAGCGCCGTGTCGAGCGCGCCGTCGATGCCACCGGCGACCGAGGACATGCCGTCCTGGATCGCCTTGCCGTCGATGCCGGCGACCCCGTCGGCGACGTTCGACGCGACGGAGGACCCGAGGTCGGTGGCCTGCTGCACGGCCTGGGTCGAGCAGCCGGTGAGTCCGGCCAGGGCGATGCCGGCAGCGACGGCGGCGATCAGCGGGGTGCGGAGGGAGCGCATGGCGCGACCGTAACGGACGAGCCGGGAGGCCCGGCGCGAGTTGGCTGTGAACGTGCCGTCCCCGGGGCGGTCACGTGCGCGGCGGGGCCGCCCCGGGCCTCCTTCCCGAAGAACGTGTCAGGCGACGTAGGCGCGCGTCGCCGCGACCAGGGCATCGACACCGACCGGGATCGCGGTCTCGGCCTGCGGCGCGTAGAACGGCGAGTGGTTGCTCGGGATCTCCTCGCCGCGGCGGAAGCGCTCCGGGGCGGTGATGCCCGTGAACCAGTACACGAGCGGCGCTCCGGCGGCGGTGGCGAGCTGGCCGACGTCCTCCGACGCCATGGCGAGCCCGATCTCCAGGTCGCGGGCTCCCGGCACCTCGGCGCGGATGGCCTCGAGCACGGTGGCGGCGGCATCGGCGTCGTTCACGGTGACCTCGGCGCCCGGCGCGCGCACGATCGTCGGCTCGGACAGGCCTCCGGCCGTGCTCTCGGCCCGGACGATGCGCTCGATCGAGGCGATGATGCGCTGGCGCGTCTCCTCGTTGCGGGCCCGGGTCGAGATCTCGATGACGGCCTCGTCGGGGATGATGTTCGCCCGCGTGCCGGCGTGGAAGCTGCCGACGGTGACGACCCCCGCGTCGCTCGGCGAGACCTCGCGGGCGACGACGGTCTGCAGCCGCACGACGGCCGAGGCCGCGGTGACGACCGGGTCGAGCGAGGCCTGCGGTGCCGAACCGTGCGCCCCACGACCGTTGAAGGTCACCGTCAGCCGGTCGCTCGACGCCATCACGGGGCCGGTGCCGACCGCGACGATGCCGACCGGTGCGGGTGCGGAGTGCTGCCCGAGCACGACATCCGGCTTCGGGAACCGCTCGACCAGGCCGTCCTCGACCATCGCGCGGGCGCCGGAGATGACCTCTTCAGCAGGCTGGAAGACGGCGACGACCGTGCCGCGCCAGTCCCCCGTGGTCGCCACCAGGCGCTCCAGCGTGCCGAGCAGCCACGTGACGTGGATGTCGTGGCCGCAGGCGTGCATGGTCGGGACCTCGCGGCCCTCGTCGTCGGTGCCGACGTGCTCGCTGGCGTAGGACAGGCCGGTGCGTTCCTGCACGGGCAGGCCGTCCATGTCGGCGCGGAGCCAGACCACGGGGCCCTCGCCGTTCGACACGACACCGACGACGCCGGTGCCGCCGACGCCCGTCGTCACCTCGATCCCACCGATCTCGGCGAGCTTCGCAGTGATGACACCGGCGGTGCGGTGCTCCTGGAAGCCGAGCTCCGGGTGGGCGTGCAGGTCCTGGTAGATCGAGAGCAGGTCGAGAGTCACGCTGACCACGGTACAACCGCGAACGGCCCGGCCACCTGTTGCAGGTGACCGGGCCGTCGGACGGAGGACGGGCCTCCGCGCGTGTTGCTCGTGCTGGTGCTTACGCGTCCTGGCGCTTGAGACGCGCGTAGGAGCGCTGGCGAGCCGACGCGTCCAGCTCGACCTTGCGGATGCGCACGGCGGCGGGGGTGACCTCGACGCACTCGTCCTCACGGGCGAACTCGAGGCACTCCTCCAACGAGAGCTGACGCGACGGCGTCATCGACTCGAACGTGTCGGCGTTGGCCGACCGCATGTTGGTGAGCTTCTTCTCCTTGGTGATGTTCACGTCCATGTCGTCGGCGCGCGAGTTCTCGCCGATGACCATGCCCTCGTAGACCTCTTCGGTCGGGTTGACGAAGAACGACATCCGCTCCTGGAGGTTCGTGATGGCGAACGGCGTCACCACACCGGAGCGGTCGGAGACGATCGAGCCGTTGATGCGGGTCTGGATCGCGCCGGCCCACTCGTCGTAGCCGTGGAAGATCGCGTTGGCGATGCCGGTGCCGCGGGTCTCCGTGAGGAAGGACGTGCGGAAGCCGATCAGGCCGCGCGACGGGACGATAAACTCCATGCGCACCCAGCCGGTGCCGTGGTTCGTCATGTTCTCCATGCGGCCCTTGCGAGCGGCCATGAGCTGCGTGATCGCGCCGAGGTACTCCTCCGGCGTGTCGATCGTCATGTGCTCGTACGGCTCCTGCAGCTTGCCGTTCTCGTCACGCTTCGTGACCACCTGCGGCTTGCCGACGGTGAGCTCGAAGCCCTCGCGACGCATCTGCTCGACCAGGATGGCGAGTGCGAGCTCACCACGACCCTGGACCTCCCACGCGTCGGGGCGGCCGATGTCGAGGACCTTGAGCGAGACGTTGCCGACGAGCTCGCGGTCGAGGCGCTCCTTGACCATGCGGGCGGTCAGCTTGTGGCCCTTGACCTTGCCGACGAGCGGGCTGGTGTTCGTGCCGATCGTCATCGAGATCGCCGGGTCGTCGACCGTGATGGTCGGCAGCGGGCGGACGTCCTCGGGGTCGGTCAGGGTCTCGCCGATGGTGATCGTGTCGAAGCCGGCGACGGCGACGATGTCACCGGGGCCCGCCGACTCGGCCGGGTAGCGGTCGAGCGCCTTCGTGATGAGGAGCTCGGTGATGCGGGCGTTGACGACGGTGCCGTCGTGCTTGACCCACGCGACCGTCTGGCCCTTCTTCATGGTGCCGTGGAAGATGCGCAGGAGCGCCAGGCGACCGAGGAACGGGGAGGCGTCGAGGTTCGTGACGTGCGCCTGCAGCGGGTGCTCGTCGTCGTACTTCGGGGCCGGGACGTGCTGGAGGATCGCTTCGAACAGCGGCTCGAGGTCGTCGTTGTCGGGCAGCTCGCCGTCGTTCGGCTTGTTGCGCGACGCGGCGCCGTTGCGACCCGAGGCGTAGACCACCGGGACGTCGAGGATCGCGTCGAGGTCGAGGTCGTCGACCTCGTCCGACAGGTCGGAGGCGAGGCCGAGGAGCAGGTCCTGGGACTCGGAGACGACCTCGTCGATGCGGGAGTCGGGCCGGTCCGTCTTGTTGACGAGCAGGATCACCGGGAGCTTCGCGGCGAGCGCCTTGCGCAGCACGAAGCGGGTCTGGGGCAGGGGACCTTCGGAGGCGTCGACGAGCAGCACGACACCGTCGACCATGGAGAGGCCGCGCTCGACCTCACCACCGAAGTCGGCGTGACCGGGCGTGTCGATCACGTTGATGGTGATGGGGCCGTCCGCGCCGAACTCGGTCGCGTGCTTGCCGTTGTAGAGCACCGACGTGTTCTTCGCGAGGATCGTGATGCCCTTCTCGCGCTCGAGGTCGTTCGAGTCCATCATGCGGTCTTCGCCCTCGAAGTGGGCGTCGAACGAGTTGGTCTGCGTGAGCATCGCGTCGACGAGGGTGGTCTTGCCGTGGTCGACGTGTGCCACGATGGCGACGTTGCGCAGGTCGGACCGGGTGGCGAGCGCCATACAGGACATCCTTCAATTTCTGGGAGAGTGTCGGGCCAGTGTTTTCACAGCACCGCACCCGTGGGCAGAACGCCCGACACGCCAGTCTACCGGTAGTTCGCAAGCGACAGGAGTACAGCGCATGAGCCGTCGGCGAACGTGGGTCGAGATCGCCATCGTCCTGCTGCTCTCGCTCGGCGCCAGCGCCCTCTACTCGATCCTGCAGATCATCGACGACCTGTCCCAGACGACCCCGCTCGGCGAGCAGTCGACGGCGCTGAACACCTCGTCGACGACGGTGCAGTACGTCGACCTCGCCCGGCAGATCCTCGGCATCGCGGTGGACCTGGCCCCGGTCGCGCTCGTCTGCTACCTGCTGTGGAGCACGTCGCGACCACACCTCGGCCGGCTCGGGATCGACCGGTTCCGGGCGAAGCCGGACCTGGGCGGCCCGGCGCTCATCGCGCTGTGCATCGGGATCCCGGGGCTCGCGCTGTACTTCGCGGGGCGGGCGCTCGGCATCACGGTCGCGGTCGACCCCGCCGCGCTGAACTCGTACTGGTGGACGGTCCCGGTCCTGCTCCTGTCCGCGATCCGCTCGGGCCTGCAGGAAGAGGTGATCGTGATCGGGTACCTCTACGCCCGACTCGGCAACCTCGGGTGGGGCCGCTGGCAGATGATCCTGTCGACCGCCCTGCTGCGCGGCAGCTACCACCTGTACCAGGGGTTCGGGGCGTTCATCGGCAACGCGGTGATGGGCGTCGTGTTCGGCTGGATCTACACGAGGTGGGGCCGGCTCCTGCCGCTCGTCATCACGCACGCCCTGCTCGACGCCGTGGTCTTCGTCGGGTACCCCTGGGTGGCGCACGCGTTCCCGCAGTTGTTCTCGTAGGCCACGGAGCGCATCCACAGCCCCCGCACAGCGCGCCGAGGGTCACCCCCCGCCGAGTCGCCCTACCGTGAGACCCATGAGCATCCCCGCGATCGGCGAGTCCGCCCCGTCGTTCACCCTGCCGGGGATGGTCGTGCGCGGCGGCGTCCGCACCGACGACGAGTACAACCTGTCCGCCGAGATCGGCCGCACCGTGGTGCTGGCCTTCTACCCGGGCGACGCGACGGCGGTCTGCACGGCCCAGCTCTGCAGCTACCAGGCCGAACTCGACGAGTTCACCGACCTCGGCGCGACCGTGTGGGGCATCAGCCCGCAGGCACTCGACTCGCACGAGGGGTTCGCCCGCGGGTCCTCGCTCGCGTTCCCGCTGCTCAGTGACACCGCCGGCTCGGTGATCCGCGCCTACGGGGTGCAGGCACCGGGCATCGGCCTGCGTCGGTCGGTCTTCGTGATCGGCCCCGACGGCGTGGTCCGGTGGCGGCACGTCGGCCTGGTCGGTCTGCGGTTCCCGAAGGCCGAGACCATCCGCGAACAGATCGAACTGCTCGTTTCGTAGTCCTCGGCGTGGGATTCCCCTGAATGCGTCGCGATGGGGTATTGACACCCCAACTGGGGGCGACGACCATTGACGGCACGAGGGTCCGTCCAGGATCTGCCTCCCCGGGGAATCGGGTCGTCCGGAGATACGCGCCGGTGTGTCACACCCGCTCCCCGGGCGTCTCCGGGGAGGCATCTCGTACCCTCGTCCGGTGCCCACCACCATCGTCGCCCCCGGCCTGCGCGCCCTCGCCGTCGTCCTCTGGGTCGTGGCCGTCGTGCTCGTCCCACTGGCGCTGCTCGGCGGCGGCGCCCCCTGGCTCGTGCCGATCCCGAGCATCGCCGTCGCGTTCGTCGCCTGGTCAGCGCTGTGGCGTCCCCGGATCGAGCTGACGCCGGAGCACCTGCGCATCGTGGACGTCCGGCGGACCAGCACCTACACCTGGTCACGGATCAGCGAGGTGCGCACGAAGTACGGCATCGAGGTGGTCACCAGCGAGGGCGTCCGCCGCGTCTGGATCGCGACCCGCCCGACGGCGCGTCTCGCCGCGCACACCGGTGACCAGCCGGGAGGCCCGGATCGCCTGGACGTCGACGCTGCGGCCGCGCAGATGCTGGCCCACGTGCCCGCCCCGGCCGAGCAGGACGGCCCGCCCCCGTCGACCGTGACGGCTGCGCCGATCACGCACCGCACCCACGGCTGGACGATCCTGGCGATGGTCGTCCTCGGGGTCGCGGCGTCGCTGGCGGCGGCACGGTTCTGACGGTCACGACGCAGAACGACACCCCCGACGTCGTGCGACGTCGGGGGTGTCGTTCGTGTGCGGTGGCGTTCGTGAACGCGGTCGCGACTACTTCGTGTAGCCGACGTCCTGCCACTTGACCGAGGACTGCTGGAACTGCGCCGGACCGTAGTTCACCAGGTCCTTGCGCACACCCCAGGCGTACGGCTCGGCGAACAGCGGGATGGTGCCGGCGACCGCGACGATCTTCTTGTCGATGGCCTGCGCGTCCTTGATGCGGGCATCCGGGTCGAGCTCGCCGTTCGCCTTGTCCCACGCGGCACCGAGCGAGTCGTCCGTCACGCCGGTGTAGTTCTGGCCGGCGTCGGCGGGGTAGTAGATCGACTTCAGCGACGAGATCGGGAACGGGGTGCCCTGCCACGCGAAGTACGTGGCGTCGAAGTCACGGGTCGTCGTGGTGATGTACTTCGTGAAGAAGTCATCGGTGGGCACGGTGTCGATGGTCACCTTGAAGCCGGCGAGCTTGGTCTGCTGCTGCACGAGCTGCGCGACGTTCGCCGAGTTCGGGTTGTCCGACGGGATCACGAAGCGGACGTCGAGTTCCTTGCCGCCCTTGGTTGCGTAGCCGTCCGAGCCGATCTTCCAGCCGGCGTCCTCGAGCTTCGACTTCGCCTTGTCGGTGCTGTAGCCGTAGACGCTCGACGCGTCGTCCTCGTAGCCCTGCTGTCCGGGCAGGTAGACGAGGTTGTTGAGCACGTCGCCCGGGCTCTTCACCGGCGACAGGATCGCCTGGGCCACGACCTTGCGGTTGATGGCCTGTGCGAACGCCTGGCGCACGTCCTGGTCCTTGAAGACGTCCGAGGTGCCGTTCAGCGTGATCTGACGCTGCGTGGTGCCGAGCGAGCGCTCGATCTTCGAGTCGGAGCGCGAGTTCGCCGTCTTGAGGTTGTCGGCGCTGCCGTTCAGGTTGAAGGCGTCGAGCTCCTTGTTGCCGTACGCCTGGGCGACGCCGTCACGCGAGACCGTCTTGAAGACGATCGTGTCGAGCTTGCCCGGGTCACCCCACCACTTGGAGTTCTTCTCGAAGGTCACGACGCCACCGTTGGTGTCGAAGGACTTCAGGATGTACGGACCACCGGAGACGTAGGTCTTGCCGTCGGCGGCGTACGGCGCCTTGGCCCAGGCCTTGTTGAAGTGGTCCGGGGTGTCGACGGCCCAGTACGGGTAGATGGCGGTCAGGACGCTCGCCCAGTCGGCGTTGGTCTTCGAGAACGTCATGATGACGTCACGCTCGTCGGAGCCCTGCTTGACCGAGTCCACGTCCTCCCACACGTTGGTGGCGAGGGGCGCGAACGCCTTGTTCGTGCCGTTCAGCGCCTTCCAGTTCGCGATGACGTCCTTCGCGCTGATCGGGGTGCCGTCCGACCACACGGCCTTCGGGTTGATCTTGATCTCGACGGTCTGGGGCGAGTCCTTGGTCAGCTCGACGGACGTCGCGTAGTCCTTGTTCGCCTCCCACTCGCCGTTCTCCTTGAACTGGATGAAGCCCGGCAGGTAGGTCTGCGAGATCGTCGTGTCGTCGACGGTCCCCGAGTCCAGGTTGGCCAGCTGCCAGTTCGCCGGAGCCGTGTCGATCGGCAGGGTGATCGACCCGCCGTCCTTCACGTCGGCGCGGTCCGCGACGGTCCAGCCGGTCGACTTCAGCGACGACTCGGCGACCGCGGAGTTGTCGCCGCCCGCTTCTCCGCCGCCGGAGCAGCCGGCCAGCACGACGGCAGCAGCCGCAGCGGTGGCCAGGACGGCGATGCCCTTGATCCTCTTTCGCATGGCGAGGATTCCCTTTCGTTGTGGTTCGCGCAGATCGCGCGGGACCGCGGCGGCCCCCGCCGTCGCGCCTGTTGGTTGAGAACCCTAGCCACATCCGAAGGCGGCACAAGGGTCTGTGCGATGAATCGAAACACGCTCGTAACGAATGTTGCATAGCGTCACTTCCGTTGTCCCACCCAGTCGCTCGAACGGCTAGCCTGTCGCCACCGACAACGCCGTCCGGTCGGACGGCCGCACCCAGAGGTCACGAACCACATGCTCGCCTTCATCGCAAAGCGGATCGTCAACTACATCGTCCTGACGATCGTGGCGACCACGCTCGGGTACATCCTCGCCAGCACGACGCTCAACCCGGCAGCCCGGTTCCTGGGGCGCAACCCGGCCGTGCCGCCGGGCACCATCCAGGCGTCGCTCCGCATGCTCGGCGCCGATCCGGACACCCCACTCCTCGTCCGCACCTGGGACTGGTGGGTCGGGCTGGTGACGCACGGCTCGCTCGGCATGAGCACCCGCGGCACCGAGGTGACGGCCGACATCATCGCCCGCTCCGGGACGAGCCTGCGGCTGCTCGTGATCGGCACACTGCTCGGCGCGATCCTCGGGGTGCTCCTCGGCGTCTGGAACGCGGTCCGGCAGTACCGCACCTCCGACCAGGTGTCGACGTACCTGTCGTTCGCGGTGCTCGCCACCCCGACCTTCGTCATCGCGGTCGTGCTGATGATCCTCGCGACCACGCTCAACCAGGGCGTGGGGACGCAGGTGATCCGGTTCACCGGCGAGTACACGCCGGGGGTGACCGGGTTCTTCCCGGTGCTCGGCGACCGGCTCGTGCACCTGTTGTTACCGACGATCTCGCTGACCATCGGCGCCGTCGCCACCTACTCGCGCTACCAGCGCTCGGCGATGCTCGACGTGCTGTCGAACGACTTCATCCGGACCGCACGGTCGAAGGGCCGCACCCGCGGCTCGGCGATCATGCGCCACGGTGTGCGGGTCGCCCTCATCCCAATGTCGACCTTCTTCGCGTACTCGTTCGGACTCATCCTGACCGGCGCGAGCATCACCGAGCTGGTCTTCAGCTGGCACGGCATGGGCGAGTACTTCGTCCAGAGCATCAGCAACAACGACATCAACGCGGCGTCGGGCACGATCCTCTTCACGGCGATCCTCGTGCTCATCGCAGGGACCCTCGCGGACCTGCTGTACGCCGCGCTCGACCCGCGAGTGAGGGTGTGACCCGTGTCTGTTCTCGACCCCACGACCACGACCACCGCCGGTGACCCCGGCGACGGCAACGCCGGGACGCCGGCGCACGTCATCGAGGTGAAGGGCGGCCGCACCCCGCTCTGGCGCAAGGTGTTCGGCACCTGGCGCGCACGCATCGGTGGCAGCGCCCTACTCCTCATCATCCTCTGGGCGTTCCTCGGCCCGTACCTGTACCACTGGAACGCCGTCGACTCAGACGGGCTGGCGTTCGGCATGCCGCCGAGCGCTGCGCACTGGTTCGGCACGAACGACATCGGCCAGGACATCTACGCGCAGACCCTGGTCGGCCTGCAGAAGTCGCTGCTCATCGGCCTGATCGCCGGACCGGCAGCGACCCTGATCGCCGGCATCGTCGGCGCGATCGCCGGGTACTTCGGCGGCCTCACCGACCGGCTGCTCGTGTGGGTCATCGACCTGCTGCTCGTGATCCCGTCGTTCTACGCGCTCGTGCTGCTCAGCCCGGTGTTCAAGAACCTGACGTGGGTTGCCCTCATCGTCGGCCTCGCGGTGTTCAGCTGGATGGTGATGGCCCGGGTGATCCGCGGTCAGACGATGTCGCTCCGCGAACGCGACTACGTCAAGGCCGCCCGGTTCATGGGCGTCCCGGCGTTCACGATCATCCGGCGGCACATCCTGCCGAACGTCGCGTCGCTGCTCATCATCGACGCCACGCTCGGCGTCGGAGCCGCGATCCTGGCGGAGAGCTCGCTGAGCTTCTTCGGCTTCGGCATCCAGATCCCCGACGTGTCGCTCGGCACCCTGCTCGCCGCCGGCAGCCAGTCCGCCGTCACCCGCCCGTGGCTGTTCGTCCTGCCCGCCGCGACGCTCGTCGCGACCGTGCTCTCGACCAGCCTGCTCGGCGACGCCCTGCGCGACGCCATCGACCCCACCTCCGGAGCCAACCGTGACTGAGCCGCTGCTCACCGTGTCCGACCTGTCGGTCACGTTCAACCCGAAGACCAAGCCCGTCTACGCGGTCCGGGGTGTCGACTACTCGGTGGCCCCCGGTGAGTTCCTCGGCATCGTGGGCGAGTCGGGTTCCGGCAAGTCGGTGTCCTCGATGGCCGTGATGGGCCTGCTGCCGTCGTCCGCCCAGGTGCAGGGCAGCATCCGGTTCGACGGGCAGGAGCTCGTCGGCAGGAACGATCGCGAGATGTCGGCGCTGCGCGGCCGGGACATCGCGATGGTGTTCCAGGACCCGCTGTCCGCCCTGACGCCGGTGTACACGATCGGCCAGCAGATCGTCGAGGGCCTGCGCCTGCACGACCGCTCCCTCACCCAGCACGCCGCACGCACCCGCGCCGAGGAACTCCTGCGCATCGTCGGCATCCCGAACCCGGCTCGACGACTCGACGCGTTCCCGCACGAGTTCTCCGGCGGCATGCGCCAGCGCGCGATGATCGCCATCGCCATCGCGAACGACCCGAAGCTGATCATCGCGGACGAGCCCACCACCGCGCTCGACGTGACGATCCAGGCGCAGATCCTCGACGTGCTGCAGACCGCGAAGGACATGACCGGTGCGGCCGTCGTGCTCATCACCCATGACCTCGGCGTCGTCGCCGGCAACGCCGACCGCGTCGCCGTGATGTACGCCGGCCGGATCGTCGAGACGGCACCGGTGCTCCCCCTGTTCCGCGAGCCGGTGATGCCGTACACGATCGGGCTGCTCCGCTCGATGCCGAACATGACGTCCGCCCGCACCGAGCGGCTCGTCCCGCTGGACGGCCGCCCGCCCCTGCTCACGCAGAAGCCGACCGGCTGCCCGTTCGCCGACCGCTGCCCCGCCGTCATCGACGCCTGCCGCGACGGCGAACCCGCCCTCGTCGCACCGTCGGTGCCGCAGAGCGCCGACAACCCGGTCCTGACCGGTGCCGTCCAGACGATCGGCAACGGCACTCTGCTCGACGACCACACCGCCGCGTGCATCCGTCGCGACGAGATCGCCGCGGGCACCCTCGAGCGCTCGGAGATCTTCCCCCGCCCCGAGGACGTCCCCGAGGCAGCGGTCGACCACGGCGACGAGGTCGTGCTCGAGCTGCAGGACGTCGTCAAGACGTTCCCGCTCACCAAGGGCGCGCTCTTCCGCCGGCAGATCGGCGAGGTGCACGCGGTGGACGGCATCTCCCTGACGCTCAAGCGCGGCCAGGTACTCGGTCTGGTCGGCGAGTCCGGCTGCGGCAAGACGACCACCATCATGGAGATCCTCGAGCTCGCCGGTGCCCAGCACGGCACCATCCGGGTGAACGGCGTCGACACCGCCTCGCTGTCCAAGAAGGACCGTCTGGCACTGCGCCGCGACATCCAGGTCGTGTTCCAGGACCCGATGGCGTCGATCGACCCGCGCCTCGACATCGGCTCGGTGATCGGTGAACCCCTCACCGTGCACGGCGTCGCGAAGGACGAGATCCGCCGGCGGGTGCGCGAGGTCCTCGAGCTGGTCGGGCTCGAGCCGAGCTACATCGACCGGTACCCGCACGAGTTCTCCGGCGGCCAGCGACAGCGCATCGGCATCGCCCGAGCGCTCATCGTCGAGCCGAAGATCCTGGTGCTCGACGAGCCGGTCTCCGCGCTCGACGTCTCCGTGCAGGCCGGTGTGATCAACCTGCTCGAGGACCTCAAGCACCGCCTCGGGCTGTCCTACCTGTTCGTGGCGCACGACCTGTCCGTCGTCCGGCACATCGCCGACGACGTCGCGGTCATGTACCTCGGCCGCATCGTCGAGTACGGCGACGGCGACTCGGTCTTCTCGGACCCGCAGCACCCGTACACCCGGGCCCTGCTGTCGGCCGTGCCCGTGCCGGACCCCATGGCCGAGGCCGCCCGCGGGCGCATCCTGCTCGACGGCGACCTGCCCTCCCCCACGGAGCGCATCGACGGGTGCCGGTTCCGCACGCGCTGCCCGCTCTACCAGCTCCTCGACGAGGGCCGGCAGGAGCAGTGCCGCACGATCGACCCGGGTCTCGAGCCCGTGCACGGCCGCGGTGTCGCCTGCATCCAGACCGACCAGGAGCACCTGCTCACCGAGCGGGTGGGCGCGGTCGTCTGACGACGCCGGTCACGCCGTGGACGTGACCAGCAGACGGACGGGAGGCCCGGCGCACGTCGTGCGCCGGGCCTCCCGTCCGTCGTGTGGTCGCGATCGCGAGCCGCGTCAGGCCCCCAGCCACAGGCTGAGCAGCGAGGCGGCGAGCAGCGCCAGCGCCGCTGCGCCGACCGCCAGGGCCGGCACGTCCCAGCCGCGCACGGCGTCGCCGGCGCCGGTGCCGTCGCGGTGCTCGGACCAGCGGTCGAGCAGCACCGTCATCTCGTCGGGCTGTCGCAGGACGGCCCGCTCACCGCGCCGGGCCGGTTTCGGCCGCGGCAGCGACGGCCCACCCCAGCACTGGACCTTCCGGCCGGCGACCGTCTCGATCACGATCTGCCAGCGGAGCCGGACGTCGGCGACGGCCTGCCACGGCACCACGGTGCGGCGGAGCGGGTTGACCACGGTGACCGCGCGCTCGTCGATGACGATGCACGGACGGTAGGTCAGGACCCAGAGCGCCCAGACGAGCACGGCGATCGGGCCGGCGGCACGGAGGACGACGTCCCAGCTCCCCCGGAACGCCGCATCGCCGAGGAGGAACAGGCCCAGGACGGCGACGAGGCCGGACGCCACCGCGCCACCGCGACCAGCGCGGAGGACGACGGGGCGTCCGGCCTCGTTCGTGTCCAGGTGGATCAGCGTCCGAACTCGAACCCGGCGCCGGGGATGGCGGCCAGGAGGTCCTTCGTGTACTGCTCCTTCGGGGCAGCGAAGACCTCGTCGGTCGTCGCCTTCTCGACGATCTGCCCACGGCGCATGACGCACACGTTGTCCGCGACGAGGCGGACGACCGCGAGGTCGTGCGTGATGAACAGGTACGTCAGGCCGAGCTCGGTCTGCAGCTCGGTGAGCAGGTCGAGGATCTGCCCCTGCACGAGCACGTCGAGCGCGGAGACGGCCTCGTCGAGGACGATGACCTCCGGCTTGAGCGCCAGCGCGCGAGCGACGGCGATGCGCTGTCGCTGGCCACCGGACAGCTCGTTCGGGTAGCGGTTCACCATCGACTTCGGCAGCGCGACCTGGTCGAGCAGCTCGAGCACCCGGGCGCGACGCGATGCCTTGTCGCCCACCTTGTGCGTGGCGAGCGGCTCGGCGATCGTGTTCCCGACGTTGTACATCGGGTCCAGGGAGCCGTACGGGTCCTGGAACACCGGCTGCACGCGACGGCGGAAGTCGAAGAGGTCCTTGCCTTTCAGCGCGCCGATGTCGATCCCGTCGAACTGCACTGTGCCGCTCGTGATGCTCTCGAGCTGCAGGACGAGCTTCGCGACGGTCGACTTGCCCGAACCGGACTCGCCGACGAGCGCCGTGGTGGTGCCCTTCTGGATCGAGAACGACACGTCGTCGACGGCCTTGAGCTCGCGGGTGGCGAGGCTCTTGCCGCGCAGCTTGTAGACCTTCTCGAGGTTCTTCACCACGATGAGGTCCTCGGCCGGACGGTGCTCGCGCTCCTGGGCCCGGGCGATCAGCTCGGCGTCGTCGTTGCCGGCGTCGGCGATGTCGACGCGCGCGTGCTGCACCTTCGACTGGATGCGACGGCTGGCCAGCGACGGGGCCGCCGCGACGAGCCGCTGCGTGTACGGGTGCTGCGGGTTGGCCAGGATCTCCTTCGAGGGACCGGCCTCGACGACCTGGCCCTTGTACATCACGACGAGCTTCTCGGCGCGCTCGGCGGCGAGGCCGAGGTCGTGCGTGATGAACAGCACCGAGGTGCCGAAGTCGCGGGTCAGGCTCTCGAGGTGGTCGAGGATGACGCGCTGGACGGTGACGTCGAGCGCACTCGTCGGCTCGTCGGCGATCAGCAGCTGCGGGCGGCTCGACAGACCGATGCCGATGAGCACGCGCTGGCGCATGCCGCCGGAGAACTCGTGCGGGTACTGCTTCAGGCGGGTCGAGGCGTCGCCGAGGCCGGCCTCCTGCAGGACCTCGACGGCACGGTCACGGACGGCCTTCTTGCCGGTCGCCATGCCGTTCGCACGGATCGCTTCTTCGACCTGGAAGCCGATCGACCACAGCGGGTTGAGGTTCGACATCGGGTCCTGGGGGACGTAGCCGATCTCCTTCCCGCGGATCTCCGACATCTCCTTGTCGCTCAGCCCGACGAGCTCGCGCCCGTTGAACTTGATCGAGCCGCCGGTGACCTCACCGGTGCCGGGGAGCAGCTTGATGATCGCCTGGGCGCTCGTCGACTTGCCCGAACCGGACTCGCCGACGATGGCCAGCCGCTCGCCCTGCTCGAGGGTGAGGTTGACGCCGCGGACGGCCTGCACGAGGCCGCTCTGGGTCTTGAAGCCGACCTGCAGGTCGGTGATCTCGAGCAGCGGGGCGCCGGAACCACCGGTGCGGCTGCTGTTCGTCTGGGTCAGTGTCTCGCTCATCGGCGGGCCCTCGCCTTCGGGTCGAGCGCGTCGCGCACCACGTCACCGAGGAGCAGGAACGCGAGCACGGTGATGGACAGGGCTGCCGACGGCCAGAAGATCGTCGACGGTGCCGTTCGGATCGAGACCTGTGCGGTTCCGATGTCGAGGCCCCAGCTGAGCGCTGAGTCCGGGAGCCCGATGCCGAGGAACGACAGGGTCGCCTCAGCCACGATGAACGTGCCGAGCGACACCGTCGACACGACGATGACCGGGGCCACGGAGTTCGGGATCACGTGACGGACCAGCGTCTTGAAGCGGCTCACGCCGAGCGCGGCCGAGGCCATCACATAGTCGGACTGCTTCGCGCTGAGCACGGCACCACGCATGATGCGAGCGATCTGCGGCCAGGCGAACGCGGCGAGGACCAACGCCACTGTGATCGCGTTCCGCGCCGGGATGACCGACATGATCACGATTGCGCCGAGCACGGTGGGGATGGAGAAGAAGATGTCCGCGATGCGGGACACGATCGTGTCGAGCCATCCGCCGTAGAAGCCGGCGAGAGCGCCGATGATGACACCGACGAACGTGACCAGCACCGTGGCGACGATGCCGACGATCAGCGAGTTCCGTGCACCCCAGATGACACGTGAGTACACGTCGTAGCCCTGGCGGTTGTACCCGAAGATGTGGCCTGCTTCCGAGCCTTCGTTGCTCTTGGCGAGGATCGCCTTCCTCGGGTCGATGTGCGTGAAGAGGCCAGGGAACAACGCCACGACGATGATGAGCAGGATGAGCACGGCGGACACCCAGAACATCGGGCGGACACGCATGGAGTCCCAGGCATCGGTCCAGGTGGACCGGGTCTTCTCGTTCTCGTCGACCTGGTCGACCGCTTGGAGCGGGGTCTCCTCGATCGGAGCGACGTAGTGCGTCGCCGAGCGGGATGCGGCGTTACTTGGCATAGCGGATCCTCGGGTCCAGGACGGCGTAGAGCAGGTCGACCAGGAGGTTGGCGAGCATGAAGATGATGACCATCACGGCGACGAACGACACGACGGTCGGTCCTTCGCCGAGCTTGACGGCCTGGAACACCGTGCCACCCACACCGTGGATGTTGAAGATGCCCTCGGTCACCACGGCGCCGACCATCAGGTTGCCGATGTCGACACCCAGGTACGTCACCACGGGGATGAGTGAGTTGCGGAAGATGTGCACGCCGACGACACGACGACGGGGCAGGCCCTTGGCCGTCGCGGTGCGGACGAAGTCAGCACTCATGTTCTCGGCGACGCTCGCGCGCGTCAGACGCACGATGTACGCAAACGACACCGAGGCGAGCACGATCGCGGGCAACACGAGTTCGTCCCACGGCGCTTCGCCGGACACCGTCACCCGGAACAGTCCGAGGTTGATGCCGAAGACGTACTGCAGCAGGAACCCGACGACGAAGGTCGGGACCGAGATGAGCAGCAGCGACACGACGAGTGCGGTGGCGTCGAACAGCTTGCCCTTGCGCAGACCAGCGATGACACCGACGACGATGCCGGCGACCGATTCGAACAGCAGCGCCAGGATCGCCAGACGGGCGGTGATCGGGAACGCCGAGGCGAGCTGCGAGCTGACCGGCAGACCCGAGTACGTCACGCCGAGGTCGCCGCGGAACACGCCGCCGATCCAGAGCAGGTACTGCACGATGAACGGCTTGTCGAGGTTGTACTGCTGTCGCAGCTGCTCGATCACCTGCGGTGTCGGCTGGCGGTCGCCGAACAGCGCGGCGATCGGGTCGCCGGGCAGCGAGAAGACCATGAAGTAGATGAGGAACGTGGCCCCGAAGAACACGGGGATGAGTTGCAGGAGGCGCTTGCCGAGGTACCAGAGCATCAGATCACTGCCCGGTCCGGAGCGATGTCGATCAGGTTCATTGTGGTGAGGGGTGGACGGTCCGAGGGTCGGCACGGAAGTCCGGTGCGGGAGGGCGCCCGCGGTGTGGGGGAAGGTCTTACCGCCGCGGTACGGGGGTTCGGGGGCCATGTGGCCCCCGAACCCCCGTCCGGTGGTCGCGAGGCAGGATACCTGCTCGCGTGGTGGTCTCTACGAGACCAGGGTCAGTTCTTGACCTCGACGTCGTAGTACAGCGGCACCGAGTTCCAGCCGAACTTGACGTTCGACACCTTGTCCGCGTTCCAGACACCGGTCACGTTGGAGTACCAGAGCGGGATCTCGGGCAGGTCCTCGAACAGGAGTTCCTGAGCCTGGTCGAAGATCTTGTTGCCCTCTTCGACAGTGGCTGCCGAACGGCCCTTCGCGAGCAGCTCGTTGTACTCGGCCGAGTCGTAGCGCGCGTAGTTGCTCGACGAGCCCTTGCCCATGGTCGGGCCGAGGAAGTTGTACAGCGAGGGGTAGTCGGCCTGCCAACCGGTGCGGCTGCCGCCCGTGAGCTTGTCGTTCGTCTGGAGGTCGAGGGCCTCCTGGAACGTCGGGATCGCGTTGCCCTCGGCCTTGATGCCGAGCGTGCTCGAGATCGAGTTCGTGACCGCGGTCACCCATGCCTGGTGGCCACCATCGGCGTTGTACGTGATGGTGAGGGTGTCGTCGTACTTCGAGATCTTGTCGGCCTCGGCCCAGAGCTTCTTGGCCTCGGACTTGTCGTACTCCAGGACGTCAGAGCCCTCGAGGTCGTCGTTCCAACCGGCGATCACCGGCGAGGTGAAGTCCTTGGCCGGGGTGCGGGTGCCGTCGAAGATCTTGTCGGTGATCTCCTTGCGGTTGATCGCCATCGAGACGGCCTCGCGACGGAGCTTGCCCTCTTCACCCTTCCAGTGGTCCAGGTAGTAGGGCAGGTAGATGCCCTGGAAGATCGCGGCGGGCTGGTTGACGTTCGAGTCCGGGAAGTCGGACTTGTACGTCTGGAAGTTGGCGTCCGGCACGGCGTCGAGGACATCGAGGTTGCCGCCCTGAGCATCCGCGTAGGCGGTGTCCTGCGAGGTGTAGAACGTGATCGTCAGACCACCGTTCTTCGGCTTGCGCTTGCCCTCGTAGTCCTTGTTGGCGACGAGCTTGATGGACTGGTTGTGGGTCCAGGCCTTCTTGCCGTCGAGCTTGTACGGACCGTTGCCGATCGGGTTCTCACCGAACGCCTTGGTGTCGTCGTAGAACGCCGACGGCAGCGGCACGAAGGCCGAGTAGCCGAGCGAGAGCGGGAAGTCGGACTGTGCCGACTTCAGCTTCACGGTGAACTCGTCGTCGTTCACGACCTTGAGGCCGGTGAGCTCGGAGTCCTTCTCGGCGTTGTACCCCTCGATGTTCTCGAAGAAGTACGAGGCGCTCTGCTTGTTCGAGAACTGGGCCGCCCAGTTCCACGCCTTCGTGAAGGACTCGGCGGTGACCTTCTCGCCGTTCGTGAAGGTGTAACCCGTGTTCAGTTTGATGTCGAAGGTCTTCGAGTCATCGGTGTCGATGCTCTTCGCGACCTCGTTGACGGGCTTGCCGTCGGCGTCGTACGAGACGAGGCCCTCGAACAGCGAGTCGATGACCTTGCCGCCACCGGTCTCGGTGGTGTTCGACGGGATGAGGGGCTTCTGCGGCTCACTCCCGTTCGTGGTGACGATCCCGGACGCGTTCGCCGAGCCCGAGCCACCCCCGTCGGAGCTGTTGCTGGAGCAGGCGGTCAGGGCGAGTGCTGTGGCCCCGAGCACGGCGAGGGCGGAAAGCCCGGCGCGCTTCTTGATCAAGGTTCCTCCTGGTGCATGGGACGCGCAGGGCACAGCGGTGTCGCCCGGGCGCGTTTGACCTTTGCAGCGTAGGCAAGGTGAACAGCGGCGTCCAAACCCAGGGGCGAACGGTTACACGCCGGTAACCAACTTGCACGATCCTTGCGACAAGATGCAACATTCGCGCGCGTGCCGGTGAAGGGTGCGTTTTTGTTGCATCCGCATGAAATCCATTGCACTCCGTCACACTTCTGTGCAAGTCGGGGGACGGCCGAGCATCGCTCAGGGGTACGGCTCGGGGGCTGCGTCGAGCGGTCAGGACTTGCCGTGGGTGGCACGCCGAGTGGTCACGAACTGTCGGTGGGAGCGGGTCCGGACGACGGTTCGTGACCGCTCGGGGAACTGAGCGGGGTGTCGTGACCAGCCGGGACGGGACCGTGCCGCCGGCCGGACACGACCGTGCCCCGCCCGGAGGACCGGACGGGGCACGGAGCGCACGGCGACGACGGAGTGTCGGCGCCGGTCGGGATCAGGCGAACGCCTCGATCGGCGGGCAGGCACACACCAGGTTGCGGTCCCCGTACGCCTGGTCGATGCGGCGCACCGGCGGCCAGTACTTCCGGGCGCTGATGCCCGGCAACGGGTAGACGGCCTGCTCGCGGGTGTAGGCGTGTGCCCACTCCCCCGAGATCACCGACGAGGCGGTGTGCGGCGCGTGCACGAGCGGGTTGTCGTCCGCCGGCCACTCCCCGCGCTCCACCGCCGCTGCCTCGGCCCGGATCGCGAGCATGGCGTCGACGAAGCGGTCGAGCTCGGCGAGGTCCTCGCTCTCGGTCGGCTCGACCATGAGCGTGCCCGCCACCGGGAACGACATCGTCGGGGCATGGAACCCGTAGTCGACCAGGCGCTTCGCGACGTCGTCGACCGTGATGCCGGTGGTGTCACGCAGCGGGCGGAGGTCGAGGATGCACTCGTGCGCGACCAGTCCGTCGTCGCCCGTGTACAGCACGGGGAACGCGTCGCGTAGACGGGCCGCGATGTAGTTCGCCCCGAGGACCGCGGCCTCGGTCGCACGGGTGAGGCCCTCGAGCCCCATCATCCGCACGTACGTCCACGTGATCGGCAGGATGCTCGGGCTGCCGTACGGCGCGGCACTGACCGGGCCGCCGGCGTGGGCCAGACGGTCGTCCGCCTCGGCAGCGGTCGCACCGGAGCGCCGGTCGGCCTGCTGCGCGAACGGGTGACCGGGCAGGAACGGTGCCAGGTGCGCCTTCGCGGCGACGGGTCCCACGCCGGGGCCGCCACCGCCGTGCGGGATGCAGAAGGTCTTGTGCAGGTTGAGGTGCGACACGTCGCCGCCGAAGTCACCGAAGCGGGCGTGGCCGAGCAGCGCGTTGAGGTTCGCGCCGTCGACGTAGACCTGGCCGCCTGCGTCGTGCACGGCGTCGCAGATCTCACGGATGTCGTGCTCGTAGACACCGTGGGTGGACGGGTACGTGATCATCAGCGCCGCGAGGGTGTCGGCGTGGGCGGCGACACGGGCCCGGAGGTCCTCGAGGTCGACGTTGCCGTTCTCGTCGCAGGCCACCACGACGACCTTCATGCCGGCGAGCACGGCGGACGCGGCGTTCGTGCCGTGCGCGCTCGACGGGATGAGGCAGACCGTCCGGTCCTCGTCGCCACGAGCCTGGTGGTACCCACGGATGGCCAGCAGCCCGGCGAGCTCGCCCTGGCTGCCGGCGTTCGGCTGCAGGGACACGGTGTCGTAGCCGGTGACCTCGGCGAGCCACGACTCGAGGTCGCCGATCATGTCGAGGTACCCCTCGACGTCCTCGCGCGGTGCGAACGGGTGGATGTTCGCGAACTCCGGCCAGGTCACGGCAGCCATCTCGGTCGCCGCGTTGAGCTTCATCGTGCAGCTGCCGAGCGGGATCATGCCGCGGTCGAGCGCGTAGTCCTTGTCGGACAGGTGCTTGAGGTACCGCATCATGCGGGTCTCGCTGCGGTGTGCGCTGAACACGGGGTGCGTCAGGTAGTCGCTCTCGCGCTGCAGGGCGGCCGGGAGGCCCGTGGCCGCGTCGCGCACGGCGGTCTCGGTCGCGGGGACGGTCACGTCCACCGCCCCGAGCACGTTCGCCAGCGCCACGACGTCGTCGGGCGTGGTCGTCTCGTCGACGGACAGCTGGAACGTGTCGGCGTCCACGACGTGCAGCAGGTAGCCGGCGTCCTGCGCTGCCGCGACGATCGCCTCGGCGCGACCGACGGCCCGCAGGGTGAGCGTGTCGAAGAAGGCGTCGTGCACGACCTCGACCCCGGCGTCACGCGCCACGGCGGCGAGTGCACCGGTGGCCCGCGCGACCCGACCGGCGATGAACCGCAGGCCCTCGGGCCCGTGGTAGACCGCGTACATCGAGGCCATCACGGCGAGCAGGACCTGCGCGGTGCAGATGTTGCTCGTCGCCTTCTCGCGGCGGATGTGCTGCTCGCGGGTCTGCAGGCTGAGGCGGTAGGCCATCTGACCGTCGGCGTCGAAGGACACCCCGACCAGGCGACCGGGGAGCTGGCGCTCGAGGCCGGCGCGTACCGCGAGGTAACCGGCGTGCGGGCCACCGAAGCCGAGCGGGACGCCGAAGCGCTGGCTCGTCCCGACCGCCACGTCGGCACCCAGGTCGCCGGGGCTGGCGAGCAGGGTCATCGCGAGCAGGTCGGCCGCGACGACGGCGATGCCGCCACCGGCGTGGACCCGCTCGATGACGGACGACGGGTCGACGATGCGGCCCGAGGCGCCCGGGTACTGCAGGATGACGCCGAACGCGCCGTCGAGCTGGTCGTCGCTCGGGCCGTCGGCAGCGTCGAACGCGCGCAGCGTGATGCCCACGGCGTCGGCACGGTGGTCGAGCAGTGCACGGGTCTGCGGCAGCAGGTCGGCGTCGACGAGGAACGCGTCGCCCTTGACCTTGGACGCGCGGCGGGCGAGGAGCATGCCCTCGACCACGGCGGTGCCCTCGTCGAGCATCGAGGCGCCGGCAGTGGCCATGCCGGTCAGGTCGGACACCATCGTCTGGAAGTTGATGAGCGCTTCGAGGCGGCCCTGCGAGATCTCCGGCTGGTAGGGCGTGTACGCCGTGTACCAGCTCGGGTTCTCGAGCACGTTCCGCTGGATCACCGCGGGCGTGTGGGTGCCGTGGTAGCCGAGGCCGATCATGGCGCGGCGGACGGTGTTGCGGCCGGCCTTCGCGCGGAGTTCGGCGAGCGCCTCGGTCTCGCCGACGGCAGCCGGGATCACCGAGTCGGCGACGGGGCCGACGTGGATGGACTCCGGGATCGCCGCACGGACCAGGGCGTCGAGCGACGGCTGCCCGACGACGTCGAGCATGGCCTGCTGGTCAGCCGGGGTGGTGCCGATGTGGCGGTCGGCGAAGGACGTCTGGAGGTTCTCGAACGCGGTCATGCGATGGAGGCCCGGTACGCGTCGTGGTCCATCAGGTCCTCGGGGAACGAGGTGCCGTCGACCTTGATCTTCACGAGCCAGCCGGCACCGAACGGGTCCTGGTTGACGGTGTCGGGGGTGTCGACGACGGCGTCGTTGACCTCGACGACCTCGCCCTCGATCGGGGCGAAGAGCTCGCCGACGCTCTTGGTCGACTCGATCTCGCCGATCTGGTCGCCAGCGGTGGTGGCGGTGCCGACGGCGGGGAGCTCGACGTAGACGACGTCACCCAGCTGCTCGGCGGCGTGGTCGGTGATGCCGACGGTGACGGTGTCGCCCTCGACGAGCAGCCACTCGTGGTCGGCCGTGTACTGGAGTGCGGTCTGGTCGGTCATGGGGTCAGCCTTTCGAGGCGCGGCGGTAGAAGGGGAACGCGGAGACCGTGCTGGGGACGGCAGTCCCGCGGACGTCGATGTGGAGGACCTGTGCCCCGTCCGACACGGCGGCGAGCGCGGCCGGGTCGACGAAGGCCATCGCGACGGGGTGTCCGAGCGTCGGCGAGAGCGCGCCCGAGGTCACGGTGCCGACGACCGTGCCGTCGAGCACGACGTCGTAGCCGGCTCGGGGAGCACGGCGGCCCTCGGTCACCAGACCGACGAGCACGCGGGCGTCCGCCGACGGGGTGACGCCGGCCGCGCCGACGAAGTCGCCGTCCTTGGCGACGACGCGGCCGAGGCCGGCCTGGGCCGGACGGACGTCGGTGCCGAGCTCGTGCCCGTAGAGGGGCATGCCGGCCTCGAGTCGCAGGGTGTCGCGCGCGGCGAGCCCGGCGGGGACGACGCCGCGGTCGGCACCGGCCTCGAGCAGGGCGTCCCAGAGCACCGGGGCGGTGTCCGGGTCGGTGTAGACCTCGAAGCCGTCCTCGCCGGTGTACCCGGTCCGCGCGACGAGCACGTCGGCACCGTCGAACAGCGCGTGCAGCACGCGGTAGTAGCCGAGTTCGTCGAGCGGGGTCTCGGGCTGCAGGCGGTCGGCGACGACGAGCGCGTCGAGCGTGCCGGCAGCCGCGGGGCCCTGGATCGCGACGAGGGCCGTCGTGTCGGAGTCGTCGGAGACCTCGACGTCGAAGCCGTCGGCCCGGGCGGTGAGCGCGGTGACGGCAACGTCGCGGTTGGACGCGTTCGCGACGACGAGGAAGACGTCGTCGTCGGTCCGGTACACGACGAGGTCGTCGAGGATCCCGCCGTCCTCGGCGAGCAGCAGCGAGTACTTGGCGCGGCCGATGGGCATCGTGCCGAAGGAGCCGGCGAGCGCGTGGTCGAGGAAGGCGACGGCATCGCTGCCGGTCACCCCGATCTCGGCCATGTGCGACAGGTCGAAGACCCCGGCGGCCTGGCGCACGGCGTGGTGCTCGGCGAGGTCCGACGAGTAGCGCACGGGCATGCGGTACCCGGCGAAGTCGGTGAAGGTCGCACCGGCGGCCTCGTGCACGGCTTCGAGCGGCGACGAACGCTGACCCGGCGTGGGCAGTGGGGACGGACTCATGGCGGAGTTCTCCTGGCATCGGCAGGGCCCGGCGACGATCGCCGGGTGGAACTCCCCCTCTGTCATGGGCCTGAGAGTTTCACCGCGGCCCGTGAGGTCCGGCGGCTTTCACCGTGGGCGAGACGACCGAGCGTCTGCTTTTCAGAGTGGCCTGTCCGCTGCGGTGTGGGACCTGAGAGATTGACGGGGGGATTGCTCCTTCGGTGCCGTGCGTGCGCCCGAGGGCACGATGTACCCAGAGGCACGACGTACCCGGAGGTACGTGCACGGCGTCTCCCGCGACGGATGAGCGGCCGGTGTGTTCAGTTGTCCGCGACGAGCATACCGAGGCCGCGTTTCGAGCGTGTGTCGCGAGCGAGCCTTCGACATCTCGTAGAATGCGGGGATGGCCGGACAACGATCGCGCCCCCGCGGGCAGCTGGAGCAGGCGGTGCTCGACGCACTCCGCTCCGCCGACTCCGGGCGCACCGCACGCCAGGTGCTCGACGCGTTCCCGGAGCCTCGCCCCGCGCTGACGACCGTCCTCACCGTGCTCGACCGACTCGGCCGCAAGGGCCAGGTGGAACGGGAGCAGCACGACGACGCTCCCCTGACGTTCCGCGCCGTGCACAGTCGTGACGAGCAGACCGCGTCGCTGATGTCGAGCGCGCTGGCCGCGTCGTCCGACCGTGAGGCCGCACTGCTGCAGTTCACCGGCTCGCTCGCCTCGGACGACCTCGAGGCCCTGCGCCGCGCCCTCGACGCCCGCGCCCGCTCCTGACCGGCTGCGCACCGTGGTCGTCGCCGGCATCGCGCTCATCGTCCTCGCACTCGCGGTGGTGGTGTTCGCGCCCCGGGTCCTGACCCGCTCCGCCTGGACGATCGACCTGCCCCGCACCGCGCTGGTCTGCTGGTCGGTCGCGGTCCTGCTCGGCGTCGTCGGCTTCGTGGCCGGCATCACCCTCGTGGTGCTCGCCGACCGTCCGGTCACCGAACTGTTCGGCGGGGACGGCTCCCCCACGCACGGCTTCAACGTCGGCGTCGCGCTCCTCGCGGTCGTCGCGTTCGTCGTCGCGGTCCGGGTGCGCCCCGGCCCGGAACACGAGGCCGTCCGGCGGGCGATGCGTTCCGGCGTCGCCCCGCACCGCGAGATCGACGGCACCCCCGTCGCCGTCGTCGAGGCCGACCACGCACTGGCGTGCGCCGTGCCGGGTCGGAGCGGTGGCGTCCTCGTCAGCACCGGCTTGGCAGACCGGTTGCGCACCGACGAACTGGAGGCCGTGGTCGCCCACGAACGCGCCCACCTGACCCAGCACCACGCGGCTGCGGTCGCGGTCGCGGAATCGATCGAACGTGCGGTCCCGTGGGTGCCCGGTGCGCGCGCCATGGCGCGGTCGACGCGTGTGCTCGTGGAGTTCGCCGCGGACGACGCGGCGGCCCGTCGCGTCGGACGCGACGCCCTGCGCCGGGCGGTGCTGGTGGCGGACGGGAGCAGCGCGCTCGGCGCCATCCGAGCCTCCAGGCTGTCGTGACGCACCATGTGTCGGGGGCGAGGCATATGGTGATCGGACCGTGAAGCCACTGACCGAAGCCGACATCCGATCGTCGTTCGTGAACGCCACCCCCGACGAGCTCGCACAGCTGCCCATCCCGGGCCTGCACGAGACACTCTGGGACGAGCGCGAGTTCCTGGGCTGGCGCGACCCGCAGGCCGCCCGCCGCGGGTACATCGTGTCCTGGATCGACGAGCGCCCCGTGGGCATCGTCGTCCGGTCCGCCGGTGGCTCGCTGCGCCCCGGCATCGCCGCGATGTGCTCGTTCTGTCACTCGCCGCAGCCCGCGACCCAGGTCCGGCTGTTCTCCGCCGCGCGTGCCGGTGAGTCCGGGCGCAACGGCAACACGATCGGCACGTACATCTGCGAAGACCTCGGGTGCCCGATGCTGATCCGCACCGCGCCCCCGCACCTGAACCCACCGGCGACCATCGCGATGCGTGGTGCCTCCCTGCTGCAGCGCGTGCAGAACTTCACCGCGGACATCACCAAGACGGCGTGAGCCGGTTCGGCACCGCCCGCTGGGCTGTGGTCGAGGAACTCGGCGACGGCCGGTGGCGGCTGACGCTGCGGGACGAGGCCGATGACGAACTCGGCGCGTTCGGTCTGGGCGTCGAGGGGCCGTGGGACCCCGACGTCGAGCCGCACGTCGGGTTCGTGCTCGTCCAGCTCGGCTTGACGCTGCGCGGGGCTCGGCCGTGGCGCATCGACGAACTCGGTGACCACCGGGCGCCCGTCCTGTCGCTCGGCTGAGCGAGGACGCCCGAACGGCGTCCGCTCGCGCAGCCGGTCCGCTCGGTCAGTCCGCGGCGACGAAGTTGCGCAGGATCTCGCGGTCGTCGTCGGCGCGCATCGCCCAGGCGAGCTCGCTGCGGTGGTCGCTGCCCTCGAGCGGCAGGAGCGCCACCGTGTCGGGTGCGGCGAGCGCAGCACTCTCCGGCACCACCGTGACACCGAGGCCCACCCCGACCAGGTGCAGCACGGTCGCCCAGGTCGTGGCCTCCTGCACGATGACGGGACGGCGGCCACCGGCGGTGACCGGAGCGAGGTTGCGCTCGGTCGCCAGAGCCCCCGCGACCGCCGGGAAGAACACGAACGGCTCGTCGACCAGTTCGGTGCCGCGGATGCGTTCGCGGTCCGCCAGGCGGTGCCCGCGCGGCACGGCGGCGACGAACGCCTCGGACCGGAACTGCAGCAGCCGCACGGTGGGGTCCGGGTCGGCATCGCGGACGACGGCGAGGTCGAGCTCACCGCGGACGATCCGGGCGAGCAGGGTCGACGAGTACCCCTCGGTCAGTTCCACCCGGACCAGCGGGTAGCGCTCCCGGAACGCCTGCACGCGTTCGATCGGACCGAGGGGCAGCGCGGAGACGACGAACCCGACGTCGAGCCGACCGACCTCGCCGCGCCCGACCCGCACCGTCTCGTCGAGGTCCCGTCGCACCTGCCCGAGCAACGACCGCGCCCGGCCCTGCAGCACCCGGCCGGCGGCGGTCAGGGCGACGCTGCGGCTGGTCCGGACGAACAGGTCGACCCCGAGCGCGCGTTCGGTGCGCCGGATCTGCTGGGACAGCGCGGGCTGGGCGATCCGCAGCTGCTCGGCCGCTCGGCCGAAGTGCAGCTCGTCGGCGACGGCCAGGAACGCCCGCAGCTGCCGGAGGTCGACGTCCGGTTCTCGATCCATGCACACAGGCTATCGATCAGCGCGAACGAGTATTGGACGTGACTGCATCGTCGATCGAGGATGGATGCATGCCCGAAGCGACCTCCACCATCACCATCGCCGACCTCGCCACCCCCGCGGACGCCGAGGCGTTCCGCACGCTCAACGAGGCGTGGATCACCCGGTACTTCACCCTCGAGGACGAGGACCGCGTGTTCCTCTCCGATCCCGTCGGCCGGGTCGTGGAGCGGGGCGGCGCCGTCCTGGTCGCCCGGCTCGACGACCAGGTCATCGGGTGCATCGGGGTGGTGCCCACCACCTCCGGCGTGTTCGAGCTCGTGAAGATGGCGGTCTCCCCCGATCACCAGGGGCACGGGACCGGGCGGAAGCTCATCACCGCGGCGCTCGACCGGGCACGCGAGCTCGGTGCACACCGCATCGACCTGGAGAGCAACGCGCAGCTCGCCAGCGCCGTGCACCTGTACGAGGCGTTCGGGTTCCGGCACCTGCGCGCGGACGAGATCGCCCCGAGCCCGTACGTCCGGGCCGACGTGCACATGACCCTCGACCTGCACTGACGTTCGACCTGCACCGCCGTTCGACCTGCACTGACGGCGCCCCGGTCCCGGTACGCTCGCGGCATGGCGACGTACGAGGTGCAGGCGGTCCGCGAGGCCGGCGCGTGGCAGGTCTTCATCGACGGCTTCATGGTGACCGAGGTGTCCCGGTGGCCGTCCGTCGGGTTCGTGGCCCGCGAGCTCCTCGCGATGGACCGTGACGACGACCTGCGCATCCGCGTCGTCGGCCGCAACCAGTACGTGGCCTGACCGCAGCGGGCTCGAGTGTGCAGAAGACATCGAGTGCGTGCAGCCGACCCGACGTCTTGTGCTCACTCGGTGCTGCGTAGCCGGCAAACGACGCCGTTCCACAGGTCAGGCGACGTGCCAGACCAGCCCCTCCTGCGCGCTCGACGGGTACGCCGAAGCGATCCGGAACACGGCCTCGCGCAGGGTCTCCGGTGAGCACGCCAGGTTGAGCCGGACGAACCCGCGCCCCTCGGACCCGAACCCCAGCCCGGAGTTCAGCGCGACGTACGCGTTCTCGCGCAGCGGCACCGCGGGGTCGTCACCGAGGCCGATGCCGCGGAAGTCGAGCCACGCCAGGTACCCGGCGCGCGGCCGCGTGTAGACGACCCCGGGCAGGTGCTCGGCGAGGAGTTTGGCGAGCAGCCGGTCGTTCGCCACGATGCGCGCCACGACGTCGTCGAGCCAGTCCGTCGCCAGGGTGAACGCCGCCAGGTTCGCGTGCAGCCCGAGGATGCTCGTGCGGCAGGCGACCTCCTCCCACAGGGTGTCGAGGAGCGCGGCGGTCCGGGGATCCCCGGCGACGATGACCGAGCACTTCACCCCGGCGAGGTTCCACCCCTTGCTCGCCGAGGTCACGCACACGCTGCGGGCACCGAGCGGCTCGGCGACGGCGGCGAACGGGGTGAACTGCACGCCGGGGTGGGTCAGGGGCGCGTGGATCTCGTCGCTGATGACGAGGACGTCGTACTTCGCAGCGAGTTCGGCGATCGCGACGAGGTCGGCCCGGTCGTGCACGAGCCCGACCGGGTTGTGCGGGTTGCAGAGCAGGAAGACGCCGACTCCGCCGGCGAATGCCCGCTCGAGGCCCTCGAGGTCGAGCCGGTACTGCCCCCACTGCTCGAGCAGCGGGACCTCCTCGACCTGACATCGGGCCTCTTCGACGAGCTCGAAGAACGGCGGGTACACCGGCGGCGTGATCGCGACTCGGCCGCCGTCAGGCAGCGCGAGCCGGAGCGACTCGACGATCCCGACGCTGACGTCGGTGGCCAGGTGGATGCGCGACGGATCGATCTCCCAGCCCCAGCGGTCCAGCGCGAACTGCGCGAACGCGGGAGCGAGCGGACCGGGGCCGTCGAGGTACCCGAGGTCGGACTGCGAGACCCGTTCGATCAGGGCCTGCCGGATCGCCGGGGCGACGTCGTGGTCCATCTCGGCGACGAACAGGGGCAGCACGTCGGGCGCGTACCGCGTCCACTTGATGCTCGTCCGGACCCCGCGGAGCGTGCCGACCGGGTCCTGCTCGTCGCTCGCCATGCGTCCCAGCATGCCCCTGCCGGGAGGCCCGGCGCGACTCCCGACGTCATCCCACGTCGTCTTCGGCTGGGCTCGCGGCCGGGGGCCGCCCCGTCGGCCTACTGTCGGCAGCATGAGCACGAGCACCGCCGACAAGGCCGTCACCCTCAAGCAGCTGCACGAAGCCCCCGAGATCCTGCGCGTCGTGAACGTGTGGGACGCGATCACCGCCAAGGTCGTCAGCGACCTGCCCGGCACGAAGGCGATCGCCACCGCCGGGCACTCGATCGCCGCGTCGTACGGGTACGAGGACGGCGGGATGTCCCTCGACCTCGCCCTGTCCGGGGCGGCGATCGTCGCCGCAGCCACGGACCTGCCGGTCACCGCCGACCTGGACGACGGCTACGAGGACCCCGCCGAGACGATCCGCCGCGCCATCGGCTCCGGCATCGTGGGTGCCAACGTCGAGGACCGGCTGCGTCCCTTCGACGAAGCGGTCGCCCGCGTCGCCGCGATCACCGCAGCGGCACAGGCCGAGGGCGTCGACTTCCAGCTGAACGCCCGCACCGACGCGATCGTGCGCGGCGGCGAGCGCCCGGTCGACGAGAGCATCGAGGACGCGATCGCCCGCGGCAAGGCGTTCCTGGACAACGGCGCCGCCCTGGTCTTCGTGCCCGGCGCGATCGAGCGTTCGGTGGTCGAGCGGCTCGTCGCCGGTCTGGGCCGCGGCAAGCTCTCGGTCATCGGCCTGCCCGGCGCCCTGCCCGCCGCCGAGTACGAGGCGCTCGGCGTCGCCCGCATCTCCTACGGTCCGCTCACGCAGCGGGTCGCGCTGCGCGCGCTCCGCGACCTGGCGACCGACCTGTACGCCGACGGCGTCGTGCCGGAGGACACCCCGACCCTGAACTGAGCCCAGTGCAGACGGGAGGCCCGGTGCCAGCTGGCACCGGGCCTCCCGTCCATCACATGGTCGCGATCGCGACCCGCTCAGCTCAGCCGAGCGCCGGGTACAGCGCGGGCGTGGTGCGCGCGTGCGTCTCCTGCTCGAAGGCGTAGCCGAGGCCGATGACCGTGCTCTCGTCGAACGAACGGCCGAGGAACTCCAGGTTCACGCCGGCACCGGTGATGGTGTCGTCGGCAGCGGTCGCCTGGCCCATCGGGACGGTGATCGCCGGCATGCCGGTGTTCGGGCTGAGGCGCATGTTCGTCGACTGCGTGCCGTACGGCGTGCCCGACGGGTAGACGAGCGCGTCGAGGTCCTGGTCGTCGAGCATCTGCGTCACGAGCTGCTTGCCGGTGGCGAGCTGCGTCGTGTGCGACCCCGTCGGTCCGGCCCACGCCTGGTACTGCGTGTCGGTGATCAGGTCGCGCGACTGGTAGGTGCTCTTGCGGCTCGGCACGTACTCACCCGAGGCCAGGATGCTCTGCAGGGAACGCGCGGTGACGTCGGGGTCGAGGTGCTTCGCGACATACTCGTCCAGGTCGTGCTTGAACTCGTTCGTGCTGCCGCTGCCCTCGGACAGGACCCGGTTGAAGGCCGTCGTCGCGGTGATCGGGACGACGGTGGCACCGGCGGCCTCGAGCTTCGCGACGGAGGCGTCGAACAGGCGCTTCGTCGTGGCGTTCGTGCCGACCATGCTCGTCACGTAGCCGATGCGGGCTCCCTGCAGGGAGTCGGCGTCGAGCGACGACGTGTACGACGTGTACGACGTCGGCACCTTGCCGGCCTGCGCAGCCGTCGCCGGGTCCGCCGCGTCCACGCCGGTGACGGCGTCGAGCGCGACCGCCGCGTCGGTGACCGAGCGGGTGATCGGGCCGCCGGTGTCCTGCGACAGGGCGAGTGGAATGATCCCGTCACGGCTGGTCAGGCCGACCGTGGGCCGGATGCCGACGAGCTGGTTGTACGTCGACGGCACGCGGATCGACCCGCCTGTGTCGGTGCCGAAGCCGATCCCGGCGAGGTTCGCGGAGATCGCCGCACCGGTGCCGCCGCTCGAGCCACCGGCCGTCTGCGCCGTGTTGTACGGGCTGGCGACCAGGAGCGACGAGCCGGCGGGCTGGTTCGACGAGAACTCGGAGACGAAGCCGAAGGCGAACTCGTCGAGGCTGGCCTTCGCCAGGATCACGGCGCCGGCGTCGCGGAGGCCGGTGACCATGGCGGCGTCGGTGTCGGTCTGGTTGTCGTCCCAGCAGCCGCAGCCACCGGTGGTCGGCATGTCCTTCGTGTCGTAGTTGTCCTTCACAGCGATCGGCACGCCGAGCAGCATGCTCGTCATCCCGTGCTCGGCGCGCTCGGCGTCCGCGGTCTTCGCGGCGGCCAGGGCGTCGGCGTTGGTGGTGACGATCGAGTTGAGCGCGCGCCCGGTCGACGCGGTGTCGACCTTGGTGCGGTCGTACGCGGCGATGCGGTCGAGGTAGTCCTGCGTGATCGCGACCGACGTGGTGACCCCGGCGTTCATCGCGGCCTGCATGTCGATCGTCGACGCCTCGACGAGCTGGAACGGGCCGTCGTCGTAGATCATCCGCTGGGACAACCCGGCCAGGTCCGCGACGGTGATGGTGCCGTCGGCGTCGGTGTCCGCGGCGCTGACCGTCGCCCAGTCGGTGCTCGCGGTCGTCGCGCCGAGGTGGTCGGTGAGCACGGAGAGGTCGGCCCTCGTCACCTGGTCGTCGCCGGTCAGGTCGAGGTCCGTGTAGTACGGCGCGAGCATGGCGGCGGGGCTGGCGTCGACGGCTGCGGGTGCTGCGGCGGCCGTGATCGCGGGGGTCGCGGCGAGGACGGTGCCGACGAGGGCGATCAGCGATGCGCCGGCGACGGTGGTGCGCTGCTTGCTGGAGGCCCGCTTCGTGGCGGCCTGCTTCGAGGCGGCCTGCTTCGTGGCGGTCATGCGGAGGCTCCGGTGCGGTCGCGGCGGGCACGACGGGCCCGCAGGGTGATCAGGGTGCCGCCGGCTGCGAGCAGGGCGATGGACGCGGCGATCCACGGCGCGACGTCGGCGCCGGTCCAGGCGAGGTCGCCTCCGGTCGGACGGTCGTCCCCGCCGGCTGCCGCCACGGCGGTGGCGCCGCTGGTCGGGTCGGTGCCCGGGGCGGTCGGGTCGCCGGGGACGCTGGGGCCAGCCGTGCCGCCACCGGCGCCGGGCTGCGTGGTCGCTCCCGGGGTCGGCGTGGCCGTCGGGGCGGTGGTCGCGGCCGCGGCGACCACGACGGTGGTGCTCGCCGGGTCGTCGAGGGTCGTCGACGTGCCGTCGGAGCCGACGAGGGTGATGCTCGTGACGTCGAGGGCGACGCTGCCGACCGTGGTCGGGGTCAGCGAGATCGAGGTGGCCAGGTCGCCGTCGAGTGCCGGCGAGGTGCCGAGGCGGGTGTGCACGATCGTCAGGGCGTCGCCGTCCTGCTCGACAGTGTCGAAGCCGCCGTCCGGGCCGGTGACGCTGTCGTCCCGGTACTCCACCGAGTCGGCCTCGAGCGTGATCTCGTAGGCGTAGACGTCGGCGGTGTCCGGGATCGTCAGGTCGACGTCGAACGCCGTGCCGACGGTCACGGTGGCCGGGGCGTCGATGGTGGCGGTGGTCGCGGTGGGCGCTGCCTGGGCCGGAGCGGCCGTCAGGACGGCGAGGCCGAACGCCCCGGCGGCGACGAGCGTCGAGGAGACGATCGTCGCGCGTGGGCGCAGCCGTGGTCGGTGCTGCATGGGCGCAGTTCCTTCGGGTGGGGTGGAGGGGCGCTGAGCGGGTACTCAGTGAACCGAAAGCTAACGGGGCGCTGTTTCCGGTTCTGGCCCGGCACGTTTCCGCTCCGTTACGGCTCGTCCCTGCCGCTACTGTCGTGCCATGTCGCTCGACGTCGAAGCCCTGCTCACCCCGCCCTCCCCCGTCGCGGCACGCGCGCTGGAGGTTGTCCGGGCGTGGTCGGAACCCGCCCTCGTCAACCACTGCCTGCGCTCGTGGGCATGGGCCGTCCTGCTCGCCCCGACGGTCGACCTCGAACCGGACCCCGAGCTGCTCTTCGTCGCGACGATGCTCCACGACCTCGGCGTGACCCCGTCGTTCGACGCCCACCGGGTGCCCTTCGAGGACGCCGGCGGCGCGGTCGGCTCGGTCTTCGCGCTCGGTGCCGGGTGGGACGCCGTGCGAGCCCGTCGGGTCGGCGAGATCATCGAGCGGCACATGTGGCGGTCCGTCGACCCGGAGCTCGACGCTGAGGGGCACCTGCTCGAGGTGGCGACCTCGCTCGACGTCTCCGGCGTGGGCTTCGACAGGTGGTCGCCGGACGCCTTGCGGGACGTCACGGCCGCGCTGCCCCGCCTGGACTTCTCGGCGTCGTTCGACGGGCTGATCCGCGAGCAGGCCTCGCGCAAGCCGTCGTCCGCGGCCGCTCGCCTCGACGGCTCGGGCAACGTGGTCGCAGGCGGGGAACGCTGGGCAGCCTTCCTGGCGTCCTGACGCTCGGTCCGGTCGCTCGCTGGACTTCTCGGCGGGGTGGGCGTATAGTCTCTGGTTGGTGCACTGCAGCGAACCCATCTGACTCGCGCACACCAACCTCTCGTCACCGACTCACCCGAGTCGCATTCCACTCGAGACACCGCTCGATCCGAACGGACGAGCTGCACGTTGAAACTCGACGTGCGCGCCCCGCACTCGATGCGTCGCGCTGGACTGAGACGTCCGCCGACACCGAGTCGCCCTGGCGCCGAATGACCAGGAAGTACAGCACCATGACCAGCAACGAACGAATCACCGTGTTCGGGACCGCACTCGCGGCCCCGACGATCACCCCCGACCGCATCGCCGAGTTCCCGGTGCGCGACGACCGCTCGCAGCGCGAGTACCTCGTCCGCATCGCAGCCGACGACCTGGGGACCTTCGTCACCCGGGGCACCCGGCTCGACGCCGTCGGCGAGGCCGGCTGGACCGTCCCGGGCCGCTCCTGGGCGGGCGAGGCCAGCCGCACCCTGCTGCAGGCACAGTCCGTGCAGGCGGGCGAGATGGCCCTCGCGGCCTAGGTCCGACCAGCACCACCACGAAGCGCCGCCGAGTCCGCTCGGCGGCGCTTCGTCGTTCCCGGTGCTCGTCTATAGTCGAGAGCTATAGGGGAGGTCGCCATGCGGATCGAACGTGCTGCGGAGTTGATCCGCGCCGCCCGCGAAGACCTCGGCCTCTCGCAGACCGGTCTCGCTGCCGCCGCCGGCATGCAGCAGCCCACCATCTCGGCGTACGAGAGCGGACGGAAGCGGCCGCGACCGGAGTCGCTCCGGCGGATCCTCGAAGCGGCGCACACCCGCCCGAGCATCCCGCTCGCCGTCTACGCCGACGCGATCCTCGACGAGGCGAAGCGCTTCCACCTCGACGACGTCCGCGTCTTCGGCTCCGCGGTGCGCGGGCAGGACACCGAACACAGTGACATCGACCTGCTGGTCCACCTGACCCCCGCGGCATCGCTGTTCGATCTCGGTGGGTTCGCGCACGAGGTCGAGCGCATCACCGGTTTCGAGGTCGACGTCCTCACCGACGACCTCGAGGACGACGAGCACTTCGCCCACGTCCTCGACGAAGCCGTGCCGCTGTGATGCCGGCTCCCCGGTTCACGCCTCGGCCCCGCAACGACCGTGACCCTGCTGCCCTCGAGGAGCGGTGGCCGTCGATGCAGGCCAGCTTCCTCGAACTGCTCGCCGAGTGTTCCATGATCGTCGAGCACGGGCGGAGCGAGTTCGACGCAGCCCGCAGTCTCACCTACTGAGCAGCCGAAGCGGTCATCATCCACTTCGACGACCTGCTCGCTCGCATCCCCCCGGACCGGGAGGCACGACTTCCGTCGGACCTGTCAATCGCGGCGGTCCGGAAGACCCGCAACATCCTGTCCCACGACTACCGGAGGGCGCGGAAGGAGATCGTCTGGGACGCGATCGAGCACCGCATCCCCGCGGTGATCCTGGCGCTCGTCGGCTGACCCCACCGGACGTCCCGACGACTCGGACCGCTCGCCTCAATTCAGGCGCTCGAAGACCATCGTGGCCTGCACCCGGTCGCCGCCGCCGAAACCCGTGCTCCCCGAGGAAGCCGTCGTGATCGTGTGCAGCCGGTACCCGAGCGCAGCCTGCGCGTTGATCGCCTTCTCGAGCTCGGTGAGGTTGCCCGAACCCGTCCCGAAGAACTTTTCCTTGAGCACCACCTGCAGCACGACGTAGCTCATGCCGTTCTGTGCCGGACGCGGCTGACCACCCGAAGCGGCTTCGGCCTGGATCCGGCCGATCACTCCACCGACACCCGACACCGCGGGGGCCTGCTGCTGCACCTGCTCCGTCCACGCGCAACCGTCCCACCACCGCATGGTGCCGGAGCCGTCGTCGTACCACCCTGCCTGTGCATTGGTCATGCGCTCATCCTGGCGCACCGCCCACGGCGAGGTCAGTTGTTGAAGCGGAACTCCACCGCATTGCGTGCAAGATTGGCATCTGCGAACGCCTCCCCACCATTGTGCAGGCAGCGGCTTGGTTCGATCTACGCGTCGCCTCCCCCAGCTCGCCCGGAGTGCGGCAAATGAGCCCAGAAGTCCGGCGAAAAGATGCTGAGCGGGTTTTCCACCTCGGCTCCTTCCGCCAACGTCGCCCTCACCTGAGCCGATATCTGCGCCCGCAACGTATCCAGCTGAGGAACGAGGGTGAAAATGTCCGTTGTGTCGACCACGACGGTCCGTACCTGACCGATGTCGAACGGGAGGCGATCGGCCGCACGACTGATCTGCACGATCGGCTTGCGAACCGCATGCCGCAGCGCGAGCTCATAGAAGACATTCGGATTATGAAATGACAAGTCGGCGATGACGAGCTTGCTGTGGACGATGTAGTCGATGATCTGGCGCGTAATCATCCCCGCATCTCCGATGAGGTCGGCGCGCACAACCTGCAGCCCGAATTCCTTGAGGGCGGGCTCGACCAAGGAACCCATGAATAGGTCAGCGTGTTTGCGATCCTCGCTTTCCTCGCTGCCGATGGGCGTGATGTAGAAGCAGATCTGCTCGAAATCGCCTTCGGCTGATTTCGAGGCAACAGTCGATGGAGAGTTAGCCGACAGCGGAACCGGCGGGATGGAGATGCCGCGGTCACCGCCCCTGCCTATGGCCTTCGGCAGGAAATCGTCCACAAGTGCGTCCAGCGTGACGAGCCGCTCGGCCCCAGACAAAGTGCGAAGCACTCCGACGAACTTTGCATTGACCGTAAATGTCTCGATGCACTCCGTTAGGTCGGCGTCAGGTATCCCGAAATCCTTGGCCTGGTCAATGAGGACCGCCTGCAGCGGGAGCCGGTTCCCCAGGTTCGACTCGTACAAGCGCTTGAACACCTCAACGCCATCAATGCCGGCTTGAAACCTGGCCCGCGTCCTAGCCGCAAGAGTGTCGGTCTCGTCCACGGCCTTTCGCCCAAGGACGGTCAGTGCCAGCGTCTCAGCGTTGTAGTTCCCGGTTGTGAGGCCGTACTTGCTGCTGTTGGTGATCCACTGCCGAGTGGTGCCACTGGACGGGCTTCGTCCAAGCTGGTCCAACAACGTCAATCGACGTATGGACCCCGCTGGGGCGGCTTGGATAATTGCCTCGGCGAGACCCATGGCCTCCTCAAGGGTGCCGGCGGGGAACTTCGTCGTCCTGCGCGTCCGGCGTGTGGTGCCGCCTTCGGAAGGCGCGGCGTCTTCACCGGTCTCCTCTTGGTCCTCGGCGGGAGTTTCCCTGGTCACGTCTGTCATGTGTCACGTCTACCACGTGCCACAGACTGCGCCAACCCGCGCAGGACGCGCATGGCATGACCGTGATGCCGCTTCTATCGGTCAGCACGCCAGTGGAACCGCTCCAGATCGACGATCTAGTTGTTGAAGCGGAACTCCACCACGTCGCCGTCCTGCATGACGTAGTCCTTGCCCTCGATGCGGGCCTTGCCGGCGGCGCGGGCCTCGGCGATCGAGCCGGTCTCGACCAGGTCGTCGAACGAGATGACCTCGGCCTTGATGAAGCCCTTCTCGAAGTCGGTGTGGATGACGCCGGCAGCCTGGGGAGCCTTCCACCCCTTGCCGATCGTCCACGCTCGGGCTTCCTTCGGACCGGCCGTCAGGTACGTCTGCAGCCCGAGGGTGTCGAACCCGATGCGGGCGAGCTGGTCGAGGCCCGACTCGGTCTGCCCGGTCGACTCGAGCAGCTCGGCGGCGTCGGCAGGGTCGAGGTCGATGAGCTCCGACTCGACCTGGGCGTCGAGGAACACGGCCTGTGCCGGGGCGACGAGCGCGGCCAGTTCGGCCTTGCGGGACTCGTCGGTCAGGATCGCCTCGTCGACGTTGAAGACGAAGATGAAGGGCTTGGCGCTGAGCAGGCCGAGCTCGGCGATCGGCGACAGGTCGATCTTGGTCGCGGACAGCAGGGTGCCCTGCTCGAGCGCGGCACGGGCCTCGCGAGCGGTCTCGAGCACGGCCGGCTCGGCCTGCTTGAGCTTGAGCATCTTCTCGTACCGCGGGAGCGCCTTGTCGATGGTCTCCATGTCGGCGAGGATCAGCTCGGTGTTGATGACCTCGAGGTCGTCCTTCGGGGAGACCTTGTTCGCCACGTGCACGACGTCGTCGTCGGTGAAGCCGCGGACGACCTGTGCGATGGCGTCGGCTTCGCGGATGTTGGCGAGGAACTTGTTGCCCAGGCCTTCGCCCTCGCTCGCGCCCTTGACGATGCCCGCGATGTCGACGAACGACACCGGTGCCGGCACGGTCTTCTCCGAGTGGAAGAGCTCAGCGAGCTGGTCGAGCCGCGAGTCGGGCAGGTTCACCACCCCGACGTTCGGCTCGATCGTCGCGAACGGGTAGTTCGCGGCGAGGACCTGGTTCTTGGTCAGGGCGTTGAACAGGGTCGACTTGCCGACGTTCGGGAGACCGACGATTCCGATGGTGAGAGCCACGGAAGAAGAGCCTACCGGCGGCGGCCTGTCGGAGCCGACCCGGGCCTCCAGTCCGTCCGTCAGATCAGCGGACGCGACCCGCCCATCGGAGGCCGCAGAGCCGTGATGCGGCGCTCGACGACGTCGAAGACGTCGGCCTGCAGCCGCTGCGATCGCCGCCAGTCCCCCGGCACCTGCAGCGAGTGGTCGGCATGGTCGACGGTCTGGAGGCGCGCAGCCGTCCCCGAGACCCGCTCAGGCCGCCACATGGTGTCGTCTCCACCCCCGATCGCGACGTGCGCTTCGGTGGCAGCGGCGAGCGCTGCCGCGACGTCGTCGTGGGTGAGGACCGGCGTCAGCCAGACCCCGGGCACCTCGTGGCGGATCGCCCACGGCAGGGCGAAGCAGCCGAACGACTTCGCGACGACGAGGTCCGGTAGCCGGTCCCCCAGGGCGGCGGCGACAGCGGTCTCGACGAACCCGACCGGATCGGCACCGGCAGCGTCGTCGACGTGCCATCGAGGCGCGACGACCTCGCACCCCGACGCGAGAGCGATCTCGTTCGTCCACCAGAGCAGCGGCGCCTGTTGCCCGTAGCCGGCGCCGGCGAGCACCAGGACGAGCGGACGTCGGTCGGCCTCGTTCCCCATGCGCCGACAGTAGCCACACGCAACGCCGACGGGAACGGAGGGCGATGTCGGCACCCCGTGCGACGATCGGGACCGTGCCGTTGAACTTCACCGCGATCGACTTCGAGACCGCCAACAGCTCGCCCGCCAGCGCCTGCTCCGTCGGGCTCGTGAAGGTCCGCGCCGGCCGGGTCGTCGATCGGGCGTCGTGGTTCATCCGCCCGCCGTTCGGGCACGACGCGTTCCTGGAGTGGAACACGCGGATCCACGGCATCGTCGCCGAGGACGTCACGCACGCCAAGACGTGGGAGCAGCAGTACCCCGACCTGGTGGCCTTCGCCGAGGGTGACGTCCTGGTGGCGCACAACGCCCGCTTCGACATGGGCGTCATCGCCGGTGGCTGCTCTGCGACGGGCATCGACCTGGCCGAGCACCACTCGCTGTGCTCCCTGGCGGTGGCCCGCAAGACCTACACGCTCGACTCGTACCGTCTGCCGGTCGCCGCGATGGCCGCCGGGTTCGAGGGCTTCCAGCACCACGACGCCGCCGCCGACGCCGAGGCCTGCGCCGCGATCGTCGTGCACGCAGCCGGGCACCACGGGGTCGAGACGGTGGAGGCGCTCGGGGCGGTGACCCGGGTGACGATCGCCCCGGTCCGTGCGCGTGCCGAGAAGCCGAAGGCCGCGAACCAGCCGCGGCTGTCGAACCGGCCGATGGTGTTCGCCGACTGACGGTCTGCGCTGGCTGAGGGTCTGCGCTGTCTGACGGTGTTCGCCGACTGACGCAACGCCCGCTGCGCGCGGCCGGGGTGTCACATCCCCGGTGGTATTGTCACGACAATGCCGTCGGCACCGACGCCGGCATCTCCGCACGTGTGAAGGACCGCGATGACCAACGAAGGCCAGCTGCCGTCCGACCTGTTCATGGACCTGGACCGGTCGGGTCCCATGCCCCTCTACTTCCAGGTCGCCTCGCGCATCGAGGAGTCGATCCGCTCCGGCGCGATGCCGCCAGGGGCCCGGCTCGAGAACGAGATCGCCCTCGGTGAGCGTCTCGGTCTGTCGCGGCCGACGATCCGGCGCGCGATCCAGGACCTCGTCGACAAGGGTCTGCTGGTGCGCCGCCGCGGCATCGGGACCCAGGTCGTGCACGGGCCGGTGACCCGCAAGGTCGAGTTGACGAGCCTGTACGACGACCTGGCGCAGGGTGCGCAGGCTCCGGCGACGAAGCTCCTGCAGCGCAACGACGTCCCCGCGTCCGACGAGGTCGCCGCGGCGCTCAGCATCGAGCCCGGCACGACCGTCGCGCACATCCGGCGGGTGCGGTTCGCCGAGGACGTGCCGATGGCGATCCTCGAGAACTACCTGCCGCCGGAGTTCCTCGACCTGACCGACGAGGACCTGCAGGCGTACGGGCTGTACCAGCTGCTGCGCGGCCGCGGCGTGACGATGCGGGTGGCGAAGCAGCGGATCGGGGCCCGCGCGGTCACCGACGAAGAGGCCGGCCTGCTCGAGATCGAAGACGGCGACCCGGTGCTCACGATGAGCCGCACCGCGTACGACGCCTCGGGCCGTGCGGTCGAGTACGGCGTGCACTGCTACCGCCCCGACCGGTACTCGTTCGAGGTCACGCTCGTCGACAAGTAGGCCGCTCGTCGAGTGGTCACGACACGCTGTCGGTGATGCGCCAAGTGGTCACGAACTGTCGCCCGGACGCCCGGCAACCGACACTTCGTGACCACTCGGCGGAACTGAGCGGGGTGTCGTGACCGCCCCGCGACCGCACGGCCTCAACCGAGCGCGGGCACCCCGAGCTCACCGGTGACGTACTGGGCCCGTCCGAAGCCGAACGACCAGTCCTGCGGCCCGTTCTCGACGTAGCCGATGAAGACGTCCTCGGACGCGACACCGATCGCCGCGAGGGCGTCGTGGATCGCCCGGTACAGCGCCGCCTTCGCCTCGTCGGTCCGCCCGCGCTGCGTGAACACCTGGATGACGATGACGCCCTCGGTGCGCTCGAACCCCAGGCCGGCGTCCTCGGCGATGATCTGCTGCGCCGGGTGCTCGGTGATCACCTGGAACCGGTCACGCACCGGGATCCCGTACACGTCGACGATGGCCTGGTGGATGGCGTCGGCGATGCCACGGACGGCCTCCGGCGTGCGGCCGGTGGCGAGGTCGATACGGACGAGCGGCATGGTGCCTCCTGGTTGCTCGGACTTTGTCCTTACATACTAACAAGCGGACGCCGCCACGTGTCTAAAACCTCGGCGTCGGTGCCCCGTACGTCAGCGGCCCGTCGACACGAGCGACGTCGTGCCACGCGCCGTCGACCAGCGAGGCCTCCGCCGCCTCGACGATCGACGCCGCGGCCAGCCCGTCGGCGACCGAGGGTGCGAGCTGCTCCCCGCGCTGCACGCTCGCGATGAACTGCGCCGCCTCGATCGTCTTCAGGTCGTCGTAGCCCATCGCGGTCCCGGCGCCGGGCTGGAAGCGACCGAAGTCACCGTCCCCGGGAGCGACGTAGTGCGTCGCGTACCCGTCGACCTCTTGCCCGTCCAGGTACACCTCGAGCTCGTTGAGGCGCTGGAAGTCCCACCGGACCGAGCCGCGGGTGCCGTAGATCTCGAGCGTGTACTCGGCGTGCGGCCCGCGCATCACCCGACTCGAGTCCATCGTGCCGACCGCACCGTCCTCGAACCGGAACAGCAGCGCGGCGTAGTCCTCGTTCTCGACGGCACCGAGCTCGCCGGTGGCCGCCGCACTGCGGTCGACGATGCCGGCACCCGGGCGGGGACGCGACTCGATGAACGTCTCGGCGAGCGCACTGACGGAGGCGATCCGTCCAACCACGTACTGCGCCAGGTCGAGTCCGTGCGACAGCAGGTCGCCGAGCACACCCGATCCGGCACGCTCACGCTCGAAGCGCCAGGTCAGCGGTGCAGCAGGGTCGGACGAGTAGTCGGCGAGCAACGATCCGCGGACGTTCGTGATGCGCCCGAGCCGCCCGCTGCGGACGAGTTCACGGGCGCGCTCGATCGCCGGGGCGTGCCGGTAGTTGAACCCGACGCTCGTGATGACGCCGGCGTGCTGCACCGCCTGGTGGATGGAGCGCGAGTCGCTGGCGTACCGTCCCATCGGCTTCTCGATCCAGAACGGCTTGCCCGCCTCGGCCGCGGCGACGGCCATCTCGCGGTGCAGGAAGTTCGGCGAACAGATCGACACGACGTCGACCGCCGGGTCGGCGAGGACCTCGTGGTAGTCGGCGACGGCCCGCTCGTACCCGAGCCGCGTCACCGCCTGGTCGCGTGCCGCCTCGATCGGGTCGGCCGCGACGACGAGCCGCGGCTGGACGCCGAGCTCCGGGAAGTGGTCCGGCAACGCTCGGTAGGCACGCGAGTGCAACCGCCCCATCCAGCCGACCGAGATCAGCCCGACGCCGATGCTGTCCATGGAGAACTCCTTCGTTCAGGTGACGCGCATTGGAGCGCGACAACGAGCGTAGCCGATGCGGCGGACTTTGTCAGCACATGACGCAACCGCCTGGAGGCCCGGTGCCGGTCTCGGGGACCGGCACCGGGCCTCCAGGCTGGTGCGTCAGCGCGCGGGGCGCGACCCGTGGTTGCGACCGCGGATCGCACCGCGCATCAGACCGCGTCTTGGATCGCTTCTCAGATCGCGGGGACGATGATGTCGCGGACCAGGGCATCGAGCTTCGCGTCGGCGTCCAGGAACTGCCGGAGCGTCGTCACGGTCGCACCGAAGCGGTCGAACTCGTCGATCGTCATGCCGTCCACGTCGTAACCGCGGGCGAACTCCGGCGTCGCGGCCCGGAGCGCCTCGATGACGTGCACGGGGACCTCGTCGTCGATGGCGTGCGGACGGAACGGGAACGCGTTGTCGTTGATGTCCTTCGTCCACTGGAACGGCGGCGACACCACCAGGTCCCCGCCCTGGAACTCCGACCACTGCAGTGCGTTGCGGAACGCGGCGACCAGCACGCGCGACCGGAACCCACGCTCCTGGAAGACGCGGTAGGCGTTCTTCACCGCGGCGACACCGGCCCACTCGAGGATGCCCGGGTCCACCATCACGTGGTCGCGCTTGACGACGGTCTTCAGCCAGTCGTCGAAGCGGCCGGCCATCAGGGTGACGACATGACCGAACTCCTGCTCCGGCAGGCCCTCGGCAGCACGGCGGTCGAGGGCGCGCTCGATGGCCTCGCCCACGGCGACGACCTGCGGCACGGTGAAGGACACCGTGGCGTTGATCGAGACCCCGCGGTAGGCGGCTTCCTCGATCGCGGCGATGCCGACCTTGGTGGCGGGGATCTTCACGATGATGTTCGGCGCGAGCTGCGAGAACCGGACGGCCTGCTCGACGAGCGCGTCGGCATCACGGTGGAACCGGGGGTCCGTCTGCATGGACAGTCGACCGTTCCGGCCGCCGGACGCCTCGAACGCGGGCAGCAGCTGCGCCGCGGCGGCGATGGAGAGCTCCTCGACGGCCTTCCAGCCGATCCAGGACTCCCCCGCCGTCGGGTGCTCCTCGGCGATCTCGCGGATGCGCGGGACCCAGGTCTCCGGGTCCTGCTGGATGCAGGTGTACGCGATCACCGGGTTGCAGGTTGCACCGACGGCACCGTACTCGTGGATGGCGGTCGACAGTTCGCGCGGGTCGGCGGAGTCGTTCCACAGGGCGGTCGGGGTCTGTTCCGCGGCCTGCAGGGTGACGGGACGGGAGTCGGCGTCGGTGGACGCCTGCGTCTCGAGGGTGGTGGTCATCGGTGGAGTCCCTTCGTGATCGTGTCGAGCTGGAACCGCGACACCGCGTCGGCGTTCTCGTCCTCGGCGAAGACGCTCGAGACGGCGACGGTGTCCTCGCGCGCCGAGAAACCGACCCGGTCGAGTGCTGCCCAGAAGGCGTCGAAGTCGACGTCCGCCTGGCCGACCGGCAGGTGCTGGTGCACGCGGACCGGGTTGCCGGGCGGGTTCGTGATGTAGCGCAGGCCGTGCGAGCGACGGTGGTCGTACGCGTCGGCGACGTGGACCAGCTGCAGTGACTCACCGGCGGCGTCGATGATCTCGTCCATGTTGCCGCCGTAGTGGAACGTGTGGCAGGCGACGTACACGAAGCCGACGTGCTTCGAGTTCAGGCCGCGGATCACCCGGAGCGCCTCGAGCCCGTCCTCGACGAAGTCGTCGGGGTGCGGGTCGATGAGCACACGGATGCCGGCGTCCTCGATGATCGGCAGCAGTTCCTCCATCGACCGGTAGAACTGGTCCTCGGACTCCTCGGCACGCTCGGGGCGGCCGGAGAACTCCGTGTTGATGGTGTCCACGCCGAGGCGCTTCGTGATCTCGATGACCCGCTTCCACTTCCGCACCGCAGCCTGTCGGGCGTCCTCGTCCGGACCCGACCAGCGCAGCACCGGCAGCACGCTCGCCACCTGGACCCCGGCGTCACGGCAGGCCGCGGCGAACGCGTCGACGAGGTCGTCGTCGGCCTTGGGGTGCCGGTAGAAGGGGATGAAGTCCTTGTGCGGGGTGAGCTGCAGGTACTCGTAGCCGAGCTCCGCGACCTTGCGCGGGAACTCGAACAGCGACAGGTCGTGGTGGAACGGGGTCGGGTCGAGCGCGATCTTCGGCATCGATCAGGCCCCGGCGAGCGCGGCGGTTGCGTCGCTCGTCGCGTCGCTCGTCGCGCCGCTCGTCTCGTCGTAGAACGCCGGCTTGGTGACCGCGTACTCGACCACTTCGTGCGCGCCGGACTGCTGGGCCCGGACCGCGACCTCGGCGACGACGGAGGCGGTGTAGCCGTCCCAGGCACTCGGCCCGTCGATGCCGCCGGTCCGGGCCGCGTCGACCCAGCGCTGGACCTCTTCGTCGTAGGCGGCACCGAAGCGCTCCTTGAAGGACGGCGTGACGCCCTGCGAGGTCGCTCCGGCTGCGACGAGCGAGAGCGACGTGTCGCGGCCGATGTACGCGACACCGGACTCGAACACGGCGTCGGTGGTGACCTGGTAGCCGAACTGGGCGTTGACGTTGATCTCGACGATCGCCATCGTGCCGGACTCGGTGGTGAACAGGACGAACTGCGGCTCGGGCAGGTCGGCCGGCGCCAGGGAGTTCTTGCGCGGCTTCTTCACCTCGACGCTCGTGATCGCTTCACCGGTGAGGAACGGGATGATGTCGATCTCGTGGATCACCGAGTCGTGGATGAGCATCGACTCGCTGAAGTTCGGCGGCGTCGTCGGGTTGCGGTGCGCGTGGTGCAGGGCGAGCAGGGCGCCGTTCGCCCCCGACTCGCGCAGGGCCTTGAGCTCCTGGTACCCGGCGTCGAACCGGCGCATGAAGCCGACCTGGATGACGGGCCGGGCGGCGTGCTGCTGCTCGAGCTCGACGATGCGCAGCGAGTCCTCGGCGCTGGTCGTCAGCGGCTTCTCGCACAGGACGGTGAGTCCGCGCTCGAGCGCGGTCACCAGGATCGGCTCGTGCAGGAAACCGGGCGTCGCGATGATGACGGCGTCGATCTCGGTCTGCTCGAGCGCCTCGTCGAAGGACGCAGCGGTGATCGCGCCGGGCGCCAGGGCGGCTGCCGCAGCGGCACGGGCCTGGTCGGGCTCGACGACGGCGACGACGTCGGCGTTCGAGATCTTGGCGGTGATGCGGCGGACGTGGTCGGCGCCCATCATGCCGGCGCCGACGACGGCGACGCGGAGGTTCTGCGTGGTGGTCATGGTGGTGTTCTCCTGGGGGTTGTTGACGCTGCGTGGACGGCGCGTCAGGAGGCGCGGGCGGCCGAGGTCGAGCCGAAGATGTGCTGGAAGGTGCGCTCGGCGATCGGGCCGGGGGCGTCGACGGAGCAGCCGTACATGTCCTGCTCGACGATGCCGAAGACGTCCGGGTTGATCGCGGCGACGGCCTCGATGATCGGGGCGAGCTCCGGGGTGCCGTGCGGCGGCTCGGTCATGATGCCCTGCGACACGGCGGTGGCGAACGGCACGTCGTTCTTGAGCACGTCGAACAGCAGGTCGGTGTCGACCTGCTTGAGGTGCAGGTAGCCGATGCGCTCCGGGTGGGCGGCGATGAGCTTGAGGTTGTCGCCGCCGTAGTAGGCGAAGTGGCCGGTGTCGAGGCAGAGGTTGGTGTACTCGGGGTTCGTGACCTCGAGGAACCGCACGGTCTCCTTGTAGGTGCCGACGTGGCTGTCCGCGTGGGTGTGGAACTGCTGGTGGACGCCGTACTCCTCGAGCAGCGCCTTGCCGAGCTGGTCGTGTCCCTTGCCGAGTCGCTCCCACTTCTCGTCGGTGAGCGTGCGCGACTCGAGCACCTCTTCGGTGGCGTCCGAGCGCCACAGGTCGGGGATCGTCACCAGGTGCTCGGCGCCGAGCTTCGCTGCCAGACCGGCGACCGCGACGGCCTGGTCCCACGCGCGCTGGAACTGGTCCTCGCCCTTGTGGAACCCGGTGAAGACCGTGCCCGCCGACAGCTTGAGCCCGCGGGACTCGAGCTCGTCGGACAGCTGCGACGGGTCGGTCGGCAGGTACCCGTACGGGCCGAGCTCGATCCACTCGTACCCGGCGGCGGACGCCTCGTCGAGGAAGCGCTGCCACGGCACCTGCTTCGGGTCGTCCGGGAACCAGACGCCCCACGAGTCCGGGGCGGTGCCGATGCGGATCGAGGCGGGCGCCGCGTCGGTGGCGGGGCTGCCGATGGGGGTGGCGGTGTCGGTCATGACGTCGCTGTCGCTTTCTGTCTCGTGAACGGTTCAGCCGAGCAGCGGACGCTGCGTGGCGACCTGCTGCTCGTACTCGGCGCGGGCGGCCTGGGTGCTGGGGAGGGTGGAGGTCTGCGCGACCGGCACGTCCCACCAGCCGTCGCCCTCGGGGGCGTAGACCAGCGGGTCGGAGTTGATGTGCACCAGGGTCGTGTGGTCGTTCGCCTTCGCCTGACGCAGTGCGGCCTTCAGGTCCTCGATGCTGTCCGGGCCGGGCTGCACCTCGATGACGTCGACGCCGTACGAGCGGGCGTTGGCGGCGAGGTCGACGGGCAGGGGCTCGCCGTTCTCGAACGACTCGGTCTCGTCGAGGTAGCGGTACTTCGTGCCGAAGCGCTCGGAGCCGACGGTCTCGGACAGGTGCCCGATCGACGCGTACCCGTGGTTCTGGATCAGCACGACGATGATCTTGATGCCCTCGGCCACGGCGGTGACGAGCTCGGTGTGCAGCATCAGGTAGCTGCCGTCACCGACCATCACGATCGCGTCGCGCTCCGGAGCCCCGCGTCGCACCCCGATGCCACCGGCGATCTCGTAGCCCATGCACGAGAACGCGTACTCGACGTGGTACCCGAGCTCGTCGCGGACCCGCCAGAGCTTGTGCAGGTCGCCGGGCAGCGAGCCCGCGGCCTGGATCACGACGTCGCGCGGGTCGGAGACCGACTGCACGGCGCCGATGATCTCGGGCTGACCGGGCAGGTCCGCGCCGGACGGCGCGAACGCGCCGTCGACGGCGGCGTCCCACGCCGCCTTCAGCGAGGCGATCTCGGACGCGTAGCCGCGCTCGACGACGTACGCCGTGTCCGAGGTGAGCGACTCCGTCAGGGCGACCAGCGCCTCCCGGGCGTCCGCGATCAGCGGCAGCTGCGAACCGTGCTTGTAGGCGTCGAACGCGGCCACGTTGACGTTGACGAACGTGACGTCGGGGTTCTGGAACGCGGTCCGCGACGCCGTGGTGAAGTCGCTGTAGCGGGTGCCGATCCCGATGACGACGTCGGCCTGGGCGGCGATCGCGTTGGCGGCCGCGGTGCCGGTCGCGCCGATGCCGCCGAGGTACTGCGGGTGGTCCCAGACCAGAGATCCGCCGCCGGCCTGCGACGTGCCGACCGGGATGCCGGTGGCCTCGACGAAGGCGCGGAGCTCGTCGGCGGCGTCGGAGTACAGCACCCCGCCGCCGGCCACGATGACCGGACGCCGGCCGGCACGGATCGCGGCGACGGCACGCTCGAGCGGGCCACGCTCGGGCAACGGACGGCGGATGTGCCACTCGCGCGGCTGCAGGAACGCGACGGGCACGTCGAACTCCTCGGCCTGGACGTCCTCGGGCAGGGCGATCGTCACCGCACCGGTCTCGGCCGGGTCGGTGAGGACCCGCATCGCGGCGAGGGCGATCGAGAACAGCTGCTCCGGACGCTCCACACGGTCGAAGTAGCGCGAGAGCGGACGGAAGGCGTCGGTGACCTGCAACGACGTGTCGTGCGGCAGCTCGATCTGCTGGAGCACCGGGTCCGTGGTGCGCGTGGCGAAGGTGTCCGACGGCAGCAGCAGTGCCGGCAGCCGGTTCGTGGTGGCGAGTGCCGCGGCGGTCAGCATGTTGGCGGCGCCCGGGCCGACCGACGCCGTCGACGCGTAGGTCGCGCGGCGGCGGTGCATGCGGGCGAAGCCGACGGCCTCGTGCACCATCGCCTGCTCGTTGCGGGCCTGGTGGTACGGCAGCAGACCGGGCTGCTCGACGTGGAGCTGCTTGATGGCCTGACCGACCCCGGCGACGTTGCCGTGCCCGAAGATGCCGAAGATCCCCGGGATGGTGCGTTCGCGGACGTCGCCGTCGACGGTCCACTGGTTGGCCAGGAACTCGACGAGTGCCTGGCCGACCGTCATCTTCCGCGTGGTGGTGGTCACGCCTGCTTCCTTTCGTAGGGCAGTCGTGGGTCGATCGATTCCGATGCCCACGCCTGCCGGACCCACCCGTGGGCGGGGTCGTCGGTGATGTTCCAGACGCGCTCCGGGTCGGGCCCGGCCATCACGTTCAGGTAGTACATGTCGTAACCCGGAGCGGCGACCGCCGGACCGTGCCAGCCGTACGGCACCAGGGCGACGTCACCGGTCCGGACCTGCCGGAACTCGTCGATGGCGCGGTCGTCCGAGGCGTACGTGCGGTGCAGGGCGAACGGGTCGGCGGCCTCGGGGGCGATCGACTCGAGCCCGCGGGACACCGCGGCCTCGTAGTAGTAGATCTCCTCGAGGTTCGACTCCGAACCGGGCACGTTCGTGTCGTGCTTGTGCGGCGGGTACGACGACCAGTTGCCGGCCGGCGTGATCACTTCGCACACGATGAACTTGACGGCGTCGAGCGCGGCCGGGGTGCCGAAGTTGTGCACCTGGCGGCTCGACTGCCCGGCGCCGCGGAGTTCCACGGGCACGTCCGGCCGGGCCACGTAGGTGGTCGGCTTGACGGTGTCGGTGGGAGCTTCCGCGACGGCGAACCGGCCGCTGCCGGTGATGGTGGCCGCGGAGCCCGAGCCCAGGTACAGGACGTCGGTGGGGCCGTCGAAGACGCTCCCGCGCCCCTGCAGGGTCTGCTCGCCGTCACCGGCAGCGCCCGAGTGGGTCACGTGGAACGACCCGGCGAGCGGCACGACGATGCGCTCCACGGCGTCGGCCGGGAGGCGCAGCTCGCCCCCGTCGGTCAGCGCGCCGGTCCGGAGCCCGGTGTGCGCCCACCCCTCGATGCGACCGTCGACCACGTCGGTCCAGCCCGCCTCGGGCCGGGAGCCCGCCGGGATGAACCACTGGTCGTGCTGGTGCTGTTCGTTCGCCATGCTGCGGGTCAGTTGTTCGACGGGAAGCCGAGGTTGATGCCGCCGTGCGACGGGTCGAGCCAGCGGCTCGTGATCGCCTTCTGACGGGTGAAGAAGCTCACGCCGTCAGCCCCGTACGCCTTGTGGTCACCGAACAGCGAGTTCTTCCAGCCACCGAACGAGTAGTAGGCGACGGGCACCGGGATCGGGACGTTGATGCCGATCATGCCGACCTGCACGTCGCGCTGGAACCGTCGGGCGGCGCCACCGTCGTTCGTGAAGATGGCGGTGCCGTTGCCGTACGCGCCGGAGTTGATGAGCTCGAGGCCCTCTTCGTAGGTGGCGACGCGGACGACGCTCAGCACCGGACCGAAGATCTCCTCGGTGTAGACGCGGCTGGTGGTGGGCACCTGGTCGATCAGCGTCGGGCCCAGCCAGAAGCCGTTCTCGTCGCCGTCGGGTCGGACGGTGCGGCCGTCCACCACAACCACCGCACCGTCCTGCTCTGCGACCTCGATGTACGAGGCGACCTTGTCACGGTGCTGCTTCGTGACGAGCGGGCCCATGTCGCACCCGCGACGACCGTCGCCGATGCGCAGGGTCGCCGCGCGGTCCTTGATCTTCTGGATGAGCTCGTCGGCCACCGGCTCGACGGCGACGACGACCGAGATCGCCATGCAGCGTTCACCGGCCGAACCGAAGCCGGCGTTGATCGCGTTGTCGGCGACCAGGTCGAGGTCGGCGTCCGGCAGGACGAGCATGTGGTTCTTCGCGCCGCCGAGGGCCTGCACGCGCTTGCCGTGCTTGGTGCCGGTCTCGTAGACGTACTGCGCGATGGGCGTGGAGCCGACGAACGAGATCGACTCGACGTCGTCGCTGGTGAGCAGGCCGTCGACGGACAGCTTGTCGCCGTTGAGCACGTTGAAGACGCCGTCGGGCAGCCCGGCCTCCTTGAACTTCTCGGCGAGCCAGATGGCGGCCGACGGGTCCTTCTCGCTCGGCTTCAGCACGACGGTGTTGCCCGCGGCGATCGCGATCGGCAGGAACCAGAGCGGCACCATCGCCGGGAAGTTGAAGGGGCTGATGATGCCCACGACGCCGAGCGGCTGGCGGATCGAGTAGACGTCGATGCCGGTCGAGACCTGGTCGGAGAACTCGCCCTTCATCAGGCTCGGGATGTTGGTGGCGAGCTCCACGACCTCTTGCCCGCGGGCGATCTCACCCAGGGCGTCGTCGATGACCTTGCCGTGCTCGCTCGTGATGATCTCGGCCAGCTCGGCCTTGTCGCGGTTCAGGATCTCGCGGAACGAGAACAGGATCGCCTGGCGCTTGGCCAGTGACAGGTTGCTCCAGCCGGGGAACGCCGCCTTGGCGCTGCCGATGGCCGCCTGGATCTCGGACTCGTCGGCCAGCGCGACCTGCTTTGTCGCGACGCCGAGCGCCGGGTCGTACACGGGGGCGGTGTTGCCCGACGCGGATTCGACGCGCTTGCCGTCGATCCAGTGCCCGACGGTGGTGGTGGTCGTGTCGGTGAGCGTCATGCGTTGCTTCCTTCCGAGATGGACGAGTCCATGGTGGTGGCGCCCGCGAGCCGAGCGGCTGGGTCGTGGGCATCTGTGGAGAACCCGCCCCGGGCCTCCTGGCTGTGGACGAGACCGGCGGCCACGTCCACGGCGGCGGCGACGTCGCCGTCCGAGGGGTAGAGCAGGGTGCGTCCGACGACCAGGCCGCGGACACCGGGCAGGGCCAGGGCGTCAGCCCACTTGGCGTACGTCTCCAGCGGGCGCGAAGCCGGGTCGCCGCCGAGCAGCAGCGTCGGGAGCGTCGTCGCGGCCATCACGCGCTCCATGTCGTCGACGACGGGGATCTTGAGCCAGCTGTAGGCGCTGGACTCACCGAGTCCCGCAGCGATCGCCATCGAGGTGATCACGGCGTCGGCTGACAGGTCGTTGACGACCCGGCCGTCCCGCCACTCGGACATGAACGGCTCGAGCATGATCGGCAGCTGGAGCGCCGCGGCCTCGCTGACGGCGCGGGCCGTGGCCTCGAGCGTCGGCGCGGTGCCCGAGTCCTCCAGGGCGATGCGCACCAGCAGCTTGGCGAAGTCGAGCCCGGAGTCCTTGATGGCCTGCGCCGAGTACGCCGTGTACCGGTCGTCCATCTCGAACGTCGCGCCGCGGAGTCCACCGCGGTTCATCGACCCGACGACGACCTTGCCGTCGAGGGCGCCGAGCAGCGCGAGGTCCTCGAGGATGTCGGGGGTGCCGAGCACGCCGTCGACCCCCGGCCGGCCGAGGGCCGTGACGAGCCGCTCGAGCAGGTCGTAGCGGTCCGCCATCGCGGACTCGTCGTCGCGCACCGCCAGCGCACCGCGTGCGGGGTGGTCGGCGGCGACGATGAAGAGCTTGCCGTCGGCGGCGAGCAGGGAGCGCTTGCGGCGGGCGTCGAGCATGGCACGCACCAGGTCCGGCTGGCCGGCACGGATGTCGCGGAGGCGCTGGAAGTCAGCGGGGCTGAGCTCAGGCATGGGTCTTCTCCTCGGTGTGCGTCTCACCCGTCTGCGTCGCACCCGTGTGCGTCGTGCCCTCGGCCGGGTTGTCGGTCAGGAACTGCTCGATCTCGTCGCTCGTCGGCATCGCCGTCGAGCACTCGAACCGCGTCGCGACGATCGCGCCGGCGGCGTTGCAGAACGCAAGGATCCGCTCGAGGCTCCAGCCCTGCAGCAGTCCGTGGGTCAGCGCGCCGCCGAAGCCGTCGCCCGAGCCGAGCCCGTTCACGACGTCGATGTGGTGCGGACGGAACTCGACGAACTCGTCGCGGGTCTTCGCCAGCACGCCCTTCGGCCCCTGCTTGACGATCGCGATCTCGACACCGCGGTCGAGCAGGGCGTCGGCGGCGCGGACCGGGTCGGTCTCACCGACCGCGACCTCGCACTCCTCGCGGTTGCCGACGGCGACGGTGGCGTGCTCGAGGGCGATCGCGACCTCGCGCGTCGCGGCCTCGGGGCTCGACCAGAACATCGACCGGTAGTCCAGGTCCAAGACGGTGTGGGTCTTCGTGCTGTTCTGCGCGGCGGACCGGGCTTCGTACGCCACGTGGTGCGCCTGTCGGCTCGGCTCCTCGCTGAGCCCGGTCACCGTGGTCCAGAAGATCTTCGCGCGCTCGATCTCGTGCAGCGGCAGGGACTTCGCCGTGATCATCAGGTCGGGCGCCTTCGGGGCCCGGTAGAAGTAGAGCGGGAAGTCGTCCGGCGGGAAGATCTCGCAGAAGGCGACGGGGGTGTTCAGCCCCTCCACCGTCTCGACGAAGGCGTTCGCGACCCCGTACTCGGGCAGCGTGCGGGCGATGTACCGGCCGAAGGGGTCGTTGCCCGTCCGGGTGATGACCGCGGCGTCCGCGCCGTGGCGAGCGGCGGCGATGGCGACGTTCGTGGCGCTGCCGCCGACGGACTTCGAGAAGGTCGAGACGTCTTCGAGCGGGCCGGTCTGCTGCGGGTAGATGTCGACGCTGACGCGTCCCATCGTGATCACGTCGTAGGCGTGGGGAGCTTGGTTCGTCATGCGACGCGGTGGACCTTCCGTGCGGCTTCATCGGCGGACGATCACGACTGTACACCCTGTTTGCCCTAATGTCATAACATGGATTCCGCGGTCCGTCACGTTGGTCCCGTGGCGCTGGTCACGCTGGTTCTGCGGGGCGCGCCGGAGTGCCGGGAGGCGCGGTGTCGGTGGGTTCTGCCAGGGTCGCGACATGCAGATCCTCGCCCTGGTCATCGGTCTCGTGATCGGCATCGCCGTCGGTGCGGTCGTCGCCTGGTCGCTCGCCCGCTCGCGCGCGGGCATCGACGCCGCGTCGTCCCGTGCGACCGCCGAGGCGCTCCGCGGCCAGCTCGAGGCGGCCCGACGCGACGCCGAGGAACGCCTCGACGCCCAGGACACGCAGTACCGCCGCCAGGTCGACTCGCTCGAACGGCGCTCCGCCGAGCTCGAGCACCTGGTGCAGCGCATGCACGGCGTCGACGCGGCACGGAACCAGAACGAGTCCAAGGTGCTCTCCGCGCTCAGCCCCGTGGCGCAGACGCTCGACGTGATGCGCACGAAGATCGCCGAGCTCGAGCAATCGCGGAGCGAGCAGTACGGCGCGCTGTCGGCGCAGCTCCGGTCGGCCGCCGAGTCGGAAGAGCGCCTGCGCGCCACCGCCGACACCCTGGCCAGCGCCCTGTCGTCGAACAGCACGCGCGGCGTCTGGGGCGAGACGCAGCTGCGCAACGTGGTCGAGGCCGCCGGGCTGCTCGAACGCGTCGACTTCGACGTGCAGTCGTCAGTCACCACCGCCGTCGGCTCCGCCCGCCCGGACATGGTCGTGCACCTGCCCGGCGGCAAGACCATCGCCGTCGACGCCAAGGTGCCGTTCAGCGCCTACCTGCAGGCCGCCGAGATCCCGGCGACCGCCACCGGTGCCGAGGCAGCTCGACGCGACCAGCTCATCGCCCAGCACGTCAAGGCGCTCCGAGCGCACGTCGACGCCCTTGCCGCACGGGAGTACTGGACCGGCTACGACGCCTCCCCCGAGCTCACCGTCGCCTTCATCCCGTCCGAGTCGCTCATCTCGAGCGCACTCGCCGCCGACCCCGGCCTGCTCGACCACGCCTTCCGCAAGCGCATCGCGCTCGCCTCTCCCGTGACCCTGTGGTCCGTGCTCAAGACCGTGGCGTTCTCGTGGCAGCAGGACGTCGTCTCGCAAGAGGCGCACGAGCTCTTCAAGGTGTCCCGCGAGCTCTACGGCCGGCTGTCCACGATGGCCGGGCACGTCGACAAGCTCGGCCGCTCGATCCGCGGCTCCGTCGTCGACTACAACCGCTTCGTCGGGTCGCTCGAACGCCAGGTGCTGCCGAGCGCCCGTCGGCTCTCGCTGCTCGACGAGTCGAAGGTCATCGCCGACCCGTCGTCGATCGAGGACGAGCCGCGGCTGCTCACGGCGCCGGAGCTCGTCGGCGCCGTCGACGAGGACTGAGCTGCTCGCTACGATCGATCGTCATGGGGGAAGCACTGCAGAACCATCCCGGCGACCGCGAGTTCCCGGTCCGTCCACGCTGGCGGCACCGGGCGATGGTCGCCAAGGCGCGGAAGCAGACCGGGCGACGACGGGACCGCGCCGCAGCGTGGATGATCATGGCGATCGCGATCGTGGCGTTCTTCGTCGCCCTCGTCGCCGCCACAGCCGGTCCGTACGACGTCCGGGCGCACTTCGGGTACGGCATCCAGGCGGTGTGGCGCTGCTTCCTGATCGCCGTCGTCGTGTGGTTCGTGCTGACCTTCATCACCTCGCTCCGTGACATCGGGCTGCCGGTGCGGGAACAGCGGCGGTACCGGGAGCGCACCGGTGCCCGCGAGCTGCCCGTCCGCCGACTGCAGCAGCTGGCCCTCGCCTCGTTCGGCGACTTCCACGACGGATGGTGGCCGGCGTCGCTCGCCCCGTACGGTTCGCGGGTGGAGCTCGGCGGCGAGTACCTGCAGGACACCACGCCGTCGCCCTTCGTGACCATCCCCCTGCCCCCGCTGACGTTCCTGCGCCGCGAACTCGACGAGACCTACAAGACCGCCAGCGGGCGGGACGCACAGGCCTTCGCCGTCGACCTGCTCGGCCCGAAGAGCGTGTCGTGGCAGTTCCTCGCGTTGAGCCGATCCGCCGAGGGTGAGACCCGCCTCACCCGACTGTCCTCACTGCTCGGCACCGACCCGTGGGCAGGGTCGAGCCTGCTCGAACGCCGAGCGGACCGCCCGCCGAAGCTGCTCTGGTCGATGGACGTCAAGAACGCGGTCACCGCCGTCCGAGGTGCGTACGCCGCCGGGCTCCTGAGCGAGGACGATGCCTGGTCGTCGATCGACCTGGTCTCCGATGTCGCCTTCACCCTGTTCGACTCGTGGGACGACTACTTCGACAACCTGCGGGCCGCGTACGCCCTGGTCTACGACGAGCTCAAGACGGTGCAGGAGTTCGATGCCGGGCGGCGTGAGCTCTTCGCCTCGAACTGGCCGATCACGCGGCTGCCGTGGCCGGCGTCGCCGGGGGTGCTGCTGCCCCGGACCGTCAGCGACCCGCTGTGGGCGGACGAGGACGACGCGTCGGTCTCCTGACCACGACAGGATCACCCTCGGGGCGACGGCTCATGCGTCGGAGTACCCGGGGAGCGCGCGGACGGCCTCGGCGTTGCGGTCCCACTCCGCTGCGATCCGCCCGATCGGCCACGCGTCAGACCCGCCGAACAGCCACATGGTCCCCAGGATCACCATGTCCGATGCGAAGGCGGCGAGGTGCCCCGAAACCGGCATGAACTCATCCATCTCCCGCTCCTCGGCAGACCGGTCGATGTGGTGCCGAAGCGCCTTCCCTTGCATCAACGGCTCTCTCACCGTCCATCCGGCAGTCCGTGCCGCAACCGATGGTGGGTCGGAGTCGCGAGCGGCTGCGAATGCCACCGCCGCGTAGGCACCACGCTGCCTCGTCCATTGGGTGTGGGACACACCCTCGTCAGGGACGCGCAGCGCGCGTGCCGCCGTGCTCACACGGGGAGCGTCCCCGTAGACCGCGATCAACACCGATCCCCAGATCAGCGCAGCCCCGCCCGGAACCGTGACGAACGACTTCACCCGAGCCGCCTTCTCGAAGGCGTTCCGGACCCGCTTCGGAACGTCCATCGAGGACGGATCGAGCGCTGTGCGGAGTACTTCGACGTCGATCACCTTGAACCACCTTCGTTCGTGTCGCGACCGGGAGCCTTCGCCGCGATAGCGCACTTCATTGCCTCTTGATCATTCACGCCGTCTACCTCCGCTCGAGCTTCGCCGCACGATCGAGCACCTTGATCAACGGCTTCGGCGCCAGGAACGCTCGTGCCAGCCCTTGAGCGGTGAAGCCGTCTGCACCGACCAACCTGGCCTTCGCTCCGGCACTCAGCATTGCACTGGCGCCAGCCACCGCGTCGTCCACAGAGACCGGGTGTGGGTTCGATCGATTCGGTCGCACGGGGAGAGAACGTCGTACGAGCAGTCGGAGCGGAGTCTCTCCAGCCACGGCAGAGTTGAGCAGAGCCGCATCGGCACGAATTGCTGATTGGATGTCGATGAGGGACCCATGCGTAGCGGCCTCGAACACGACGGATACGCCCGCCTCATCATCCTCGAACACCCGATCCTGCTGCAGCATGGTGATGAGCCCGGCGGGTGCGTCCCCCGAGATTCGGGCATAGCTCAGTGGGGTCGCACCAAGGTCGTTGACATGGCACGGATCAGCGCCGGCGTCGAGCAAGACGGCGACCGGATCAAGTCCGCCGTCGCCTGAGTTCGTCACTGCGAGCTGCAGCGGCGTCGTCCCCCAACGGTCCGGCGAGTCCACCTCCACCCCGAGGTCCAGGAGTGCTCGCATCGCATGCACCGCACCGGTCTGAGCCGCGAAGTGGAGGGGCGTGAGGGCGTCGGCATTGGCGCGTGATGCTGAAGACACTTCGAAGCCTTCCGACGCGATCCTCGTGATCGCCTGCGGATCGTCCGCGATGATCGCATCCCAGAACGCAGAACTGTCCATCGCTGTGCTCATCGGATGATGCTATCCAGGACTTCCACGCCACCCGACTGCAAGCCCAGCTGGTCGGGCCTGCGCTTCTTCCGAGCAGTCTCACGTCTGATGAGATGAGACTGCCATCGCCCCCTCGCACTCGCGGGAGACTGAGAAATCGATCCGTTCGACGGGTGACCGTCTCGAGCGCATCGCCCAAGCAATGCAGGAGCCCCGCTACTCGCGCGGCTGAGGCAGGCGCGTCATTCCGCCGAGATGTACCGCGCGGGAACGAGCAAGGCCAGGGTCACCCGGCCGTGGCCCTCCGTGAACTCCACGCCCTCCCGGTGCGCGCGAGCTGCATCGATTCGCAACAGGACGGGAGCGGTGGACTTGCGCCGCCCAGCCTGCATAGCCAACTCGCGATCGGTCGTAAGATGCGCGTACTGGCGCCCCATCGGTAAGAGCCCTTCGCGCAGGATCGACTCAGCCGCAGCGGGGGAAGTTGCATGCCAGAGCACCGGCTGCGGAACGATCGACGGCTTCACGATGCGCTCGTCCGTCGAGTGCCCGTACTGAGCACGGATCCGGTCGCTTTCGACGGCGAAGCGCTGCTTGTCGGACTCGGCGACCACGCGGCGCAGATCTTCCAACGATGACTGAATGCCCGACCGCTCCAAAGCGTCGGCAAGATCTGCGAGCGGGACGCTCCCGTCAGCGCCGAGTTCCAGCCCGTACGCACCCGGTTCGTGCCGCAACGCGTGCGACATCGCCTTGCTGATCAACGTGTCCCTACGAGGCATGTCTCAGTCCTCTTCCTGCTCCGCGAGCCACGCTGCTCGATGCTCCTCCATCTCCTCCCACCAGACGTCGAACGACGTCCACTGACCCCGGTACTCCGTCCCCGGCGAAGCGAACGTGTGGATGATCAGCACCGGAGGGTTGCCCGAATGGTCGCCACCGTCAAAGCAGAACACATCGTCCGTGTCCTGGTGCTTTGCGAAGGGTACGAGGGAACGGGTCGGATACTGCTTCCCAACGATGTCAACCCAGTCCGTTGTCTGGTTCTCGTACTCAGACGTCCACATGAAGGGATCGATGTCGGGAAGCGGGTGTTGTGCAAGGGCACGTTGAAAGCGCTCGGGGTACTGGAATCCCTCGGGCGCGATCAAGCGCGCCTCGACTTGCCGTTCCTCGACGGTTGTTAGTCGATGTTCCCTCACTGTGGTCCTCCGGGGAGCCTCGGGGGTCGTGACACCCATCTGGATTCACTTTCGACCAATTCGCGCCTTGTAACTTTATCCGAACCTCAGCGCCCCCAACGTTCTGGGCTCGGCATGGCCACGCTTCGTGAAGCGTTGATGAGGTTCGCGTGCTCGGCCCCTGCACCGGAGATTCAGTGTGAGATTTGGCAGATCGTCGGATCAATTCAGATTGGCGCTTGATCAGTTCCTGCCTTGCCCTGCTACCCGACCAACGATCAACGGAATCCCGAGCAATCGCAAAGAGTTCGAGCTAAAAACGCTACGGGTACGACCCTCGACCGCCACCTCGTTCTTCTACGCTCGAGCCACAAGTGGCTTCACCGAGACCGACTGATGACCCGCTGACCCCGTTGCTCTATTTGTGATTCGACCGAGGTATTCGCTTGAAGAGTGAAACATGCACCGCCGTCTTTTGGTGCAACAAACGGGCCATTTCCAGCCAGGCTAAACAATGGATTTTGCGTCTCGTAATACTTTCGACAATTGTACAGAACGATCCACCAATCGTCGGTCTCGATCCATCCCCTATCCCAAATAAGGTCTTCGTCAGTGCGCACTTCCTTCGCAAATTCGTCCTGAGCATCCTTCAGAGTTCGCATGCAACATCACCGTGTCTCGAGTAGGAAGAGTTGATCGAAGTCACCCCTGTCCCGCGGATGGACCGGATGCGCGCAGCGCCTGCTTCCACGATGGCCGCCCGGTACATCTCTGAATCAGCCGCGGCCCCTCCCCGAGGTCCTCGCTCGAGAAAGTAGGCAACTCATCTGTCCCGTTGGACGTCGACGAGATCGACTGGGTAGTACGGCGACGACCGTAGCGCCGAATCGTCAAGCCCCCGCGCCACCACGAGCCCCGCGGCCTCCCACGCCCAGTACCCAAAGTACGCTTCGAACCGGTCTCCCTGCACTGCCTGCAGTGCCGGCGCCCACCAGATGAACGAGATGTTCTTCTGCCACGCTTGCACATACCTGTTCAACGCAGAAACGGCACGATCGTACGGAGCACTCGCTGCCGTAGCAAGGTTTTGGAACGGTCGCTTGTGCCACACGGTGTCCCGCACCGGATCAACCCCCAGCAGCACCCCGAGCACTGGATCAGCACCGCCAGCAGCAGCAACAATCCCGATCAACCGATCCATCAACTCCGGAGCGACACCGATGCACCGCGCTATCGACGACAGCCACAACGCGTTGTAGTACGTCGACTTGTTGTCGAACTCCAATGGATCCAATGGGAATCCCGCATCCGGCACCGCCGCGTAGCGGTTCCAGGTCTCCCAGACAGTGACGGCCGAATCGACGTCCGCCGCGAGCTCGAGCACGGGCGCTCCGGCTGAATAGCGCGCTCCCAGCAGGAACAGCACATTCTCCAAGTTCGCCGTGGTCCGCATGATGCCAGCCCTGACGTCATCCGACCGGAAAGTATGGCTGAACGGACGAAACTTCTCGATATCCCGCTCGAGGACTCTGAACGCGTCGTCCCAGTAGGCAGCATTCACTCGGTCATCACGTGGAGTCATGATGTTCAGCGTAGACGTGCCGCTGCGTCGAGTAGCTGAGGAAGGCACGTACCGTCCGGACTGATCTTGACAACCACGCGCTCAAGCGTACCGTCGATCAACGAGTTCACAACAGCAGAAGAGTGTTCGGACTGTGTGCCGACTCGGAGTCGCGAACCGGGCTGTCCAGGAAGTATCCCGTTAAGCCACGTGTCCGACATTTGTCGGCCATGATTCTTCGTGCTTCCGAGTAGGTCCACTCCACTCTTGCCCGCGTTGGACGAGAATTTGGACTCAACAACGAAATACTGCCCAGTTTCTGGGTGATGAAATACATGGTCGATACCGTTTTTGAACACGCTCTTCGGCCTTGTGACATCTACAAAACCATGAGACTCGAAGAAGGCTTTGGTCTGCGCTTCTCCGAACTCAGCTTTTGTCTTGTTCGAGCTCAAGCGAGAGATCGACCTTCCGGTGGGGTTAGCCGCATCTGTCAGCTTCCGGAGCGGGTTGAGAGCCGAGCTACTCACGTCGCTGAGACCGGAGAGTGGCCGCTGGACCCTCGTGAGGAGCGCACGCGCCGATCGGCTCGCCATACTGAACGGGCCGGTCGAACGGCCGACGACCGCCACGCCTTTCATGCTGATCGACCCGACGCGTGCGATCTGCGTGGCGATTCGGGTGCTCTTCAAGAGCGTGCCGACCGCGCCGCCTGCGGGGACGCAGTCGAGCAGGGAGAACGCGAGGTCCCACCCGTCGGCTTCGCCCTTGCTCATCTTGTACAACGTGTCCGCCAACACCACGAGCGCGATCGCCGCGATGACCAACGTCCACGGCCCCGGGATGATCATCGCGATGATCCCACCCACCGCCACGACGACCTTCGCCACCGACACGATGGTCTCCCACGCCTCGGACCCGAAGATCTTGTCCCACGTGGACTGCTTCCCGAGGCCCGCGTCCGCAGCTTCACCGATCCTCGTCGCGGTCCGCTGCTCCGCGTCCTGCCAGTCGCCCTTCGCGTCCGCCACGAGCCGCTTCGCCGCATCGATCCGCGACTGCGCCGCCGAGATGTCCCCCTGCGCCGACGACACCGACCCCTGCGCGACGGAAGCGTTGTCGGACGCTGCCCGCAACTGCGCCGGCGAGGGAACATCCACCCCGTCCGGCACGTCGGAACCCGCGGGGTACTTGTCCGCGACCTTCGACAGGTCCTTCGACGCCGACTCGTAGTGCGACAGCGTCGACTGCGCATCCGCCAACCGGTCCTGCGCCGCGGCGAGGTCCCCGGTGGCGTCCTTCGCGTCCGCCAACGCACCATCAGCCCGGTACTGGGTGTCATCGACCGTGTCAGCCCACCCCGACAACGCCGTCGCGGCGAGTTCGTACGAATCGACGAGCTTGGTCAGGTCCGACGGGGTGTCCTCGATCGCGTCGACGAACACATCCGCGGCTTCACCCTCCCAGTCGGTCAGCCACCCGGAGCCCTTCACCGACTTCAGCCGGGTCGAGGCGTCATCGGCCGCGTCGGAGATGCGCTGGTACTCCCGCGCCATCATCCGCAACGTCGACGGATCCCCCTTGACCGGATCATCACCCTGATCGACAACGTCCCACCCCGACGGTCGCCCCATCATTCCTCCCCAGGTCCGATCTCTCGCGCCGTTGTCCACAAGCGCGCGAGTGTGACCATATCAGGGGGCAGCGACGGGGACGAGTTCCACCGACCGGGGTCGACCCGTCAGAGGGCTGCGCGGACCGACTCGAGGTCCGGGAAACCGCGGAGCCGGTAGCGCGTCGGGCGGACCTCGAGTTCCTCGATCAACCCGGAGGCCAGCTCCCGCAGCCGACCGAACGGCACGGGCTGCGTCTGCCCGTCGAGGGTCACGAGCACGATCGTGTCGACCGCGGCGACGACGGTCTCGACGTCCTCCGTCCACGACGAGTACGAGAAGGCCGGGTCGTCCTCGGCCAGCCGGGCGACCGAGACCGCACCGACGTGGACGTCCTCGCCCCGCCGGTCGAACGACTCCTGCAGGGCGTCCTGCTGCAGGTTCGCGGCGGTCGCCGTCCAGAGCGCGCGGATCGTCCGGAGCTCGCCGTCGAGCGACGGGTGCTCGAACCGCACCCACCCGTCACCGCGCAGCACCATGGGCGGTCCACTCAGGACCTCGCCCTCGTCGTCGGCCAGGATCTGCTGGGCGACACCGGCCGCGACCTGGAGCCCGTCCTCGTCCTGGTCGCCGGTGACGATGAACGTCGTCGGCGCAACCGGGAAGACCACTGCGCTGCCGCGGAACTCGATCCCCTGGAACGCCTGCGGTGCGAGCACGAGCACCACGGCGAGGTCGGGGTCCTGGATGACGATCGTGCCGGGCTGGATCACCGCCACGTCGCCTCCGGCCTGCTCCTGCGCGGCGGCGACGGCTGCACGCAGGACGTCCTCGTCCGCCCAGCCCATCTCGGCGAGCGCCGGCGCGGTGAGGATCGCGCCGTCCTCGTCCGCCAGGATCACGCCGAGGTCGGGCGCCACCGGCACGACGTGCGGCAGCCGGTCGGCCGTGCCGTCCGCCTCCGCGTGCAGCGTGCGGATGCCCGCGGTGTCCAGTCCGACGATCCGTGCCGTTGTCGCAGTCATGCGTCGAGCCTACGCAAGGGCTCGTACAACGGGGCGCCGCCGGAAGACCGGCGACGCCCCGAAGCGGCGGACGATCGTCCGGCCTAGAACCACTTCTCCGCACGGTGGTCCGCCTGGATGCGGCGGATCGTGTTCGAGCGCGAGCGGAGCACGAGCGAGTCGGTGTGGATGACGCCGCGCGAACGACGGACACCGTCGACCAGGACGCCGTCGGTGACGCCGGTGGCGACGAAGAACGTGTTGTCGCCGGTGACCAGGTCGTCCTGGTCGAGGACCTTGTCCAGGTCGTGGCCGGCGGCGATGGCGCGCTCGCGCTCCTCGTCGTCCTTCGGCTGGAGCTTGCCGAGGATCACGCCGCCGAGCGCCTTGATCGCGCACGCCGTGATGATGCCCTCGGGGGTGCCGCCGACACCGACGCACATGTCGATCGTCGAGCCGGGCAGGGCGGCGGCAATGCCACCGGCGACGTCACCGTCGAGCAGCAGTCGCGTGCCGGCACCGGTCGCGCGGATGGCGCGGATCAGCTCGTCGTGGCGCGGGCGGTCGAGCACGGCGACGACCATGTCCTCGAGGTCCTTGCCCTTGGCCTTCGCCAGCGCGCGGATGTTGTCACCGATCGGCTTCTCGAGGTCCAGGACACCGCGACCCTCGGGGCCGGCGGCGATCTTGTCCATGTAGAAGACGGCGGAGGGGTCGTACATCGAGCCACGGTCCGAGACGGCCATGACGGAGATGGCGTTCTGGCGGCCGGCGGCGGTGAGCGAGGTGCCGTCGATCGGGTCGACCGCGATGTCGCAGGCCGGGCCGTGACCGTTGCCGACGTGCTCGCCGTTGTAGAGCATCGGGGCGTTGTCCTTCTCGCCCTCGCCGATGACGACGACACCGTCGAAGTTCACCGTGCCGAGGAACTTGCGCATCGCGTCGACCGCGGCGCCGTCGGCGAGGTTCTTCTCACCACGCCCGACCCACGGCTGCGCACGGATCGCGGCGGCCTCCGTCGCACGCACGAGCTCGAGCGCGAGGTTGCGGTCGGGCTGGAGGAACAGGGAGCCGGTCTCAGTCGTGGGAGTCACGACCCGAGCCTACCGACCGGCGGCCGACCGACGGTCCGGACACCGGGCCCGTGCACGCATGTGCACGCCGGACGTGAGCCGACCGCGTAACCCGGACCGCGCCTCCAGTCCGGCTGACTACGATCGGCGGGGACATCACCGAAGTCGAAGGAGATCCACGTGCCCATCGCAACGCCGGAACAGTACGCCGAGATGATCGAACGCGCGAAGGCGGGCAAGTTCGCGTACCCCGCGGTCAACGTCTCCTCCTCGCAGACCATCAACGCGGTCCTCCAGGGCCTGCAGGAAGCCGGTTCCGACGGCATCCTCCAGGTCACGACGGGCGGTGCCGACTACTTCGCCGGCCACACCATCAAGAACCGCGCAGCTGGTGCCCTCGCGATGGCGAAGTTCGCCCACGAGGTCGCCAAGAACTACGACATCACGGTCGCGCTGCACACCGACCACTGCCCGAAGGATGCTCTCGACGGCTTCGTCCTGCCGCTCATCGCGGCGAGCGAGGAAGAGGTCCGGCAGGGTCGCAACCCGATCTTCCAGTCGCACATGTGGGACGGTTCGGCCGTGCCGCTCGACGAGAACATCGAGATCGCGAAGACCATGATCGAGAAGACGCGGAACATCAACGCGATCCTCGAGGTCGAGATCGGCGTCGTCGGCGGCGAAGAGGACGGCGTCCAGCACGAGGGCACGAACGACGCGCTCTACACGACCCCGAACGACGTCGAGAAGGTCGTCGACGCGCTCGGCCTCGGCGACAAGGGCCGCTGGATCGCGGCGCTCACCTTCGGCAACGTGCACGGCGTCTACAAGCCGGGCAACGTCAAGCTCCGTCCCGAGCTCCTCGGCGAGATCCAGGCGTCCGTCGCGGCGAAGCACGGCACCGGCGAGAACCCCCTCGACCTCGTCTTCCACGGCGGCTCCGGCTCGACCGATGACGAGATCCACGAGGCCGTCCGCAACGGCGTCATCAAGATGAACATCGACACGGACACGCAGTACGCGTTCACCCGCTCGATCGCGGACTCGATGTTCCGCAACTACGAGGGTGTCCTGAAGATCGACGGCGAGGTCGGCAACAAGAAGCAGTACGACCCCCGCGCCTGGGGCAAGGTCGCCGAGACCGCCATGGCGGCCCGCGTGGTCGAGGCCGCGAAGGTCCTCGGCTCGGCAGGCCACGCCAAGGGCTGAGCAGGTCCGTCCGGTCGGGTCCACCGGCCTGGAGGAACGGGGTGCGTCCGACGGACGCGCCCCGTTCTGCGTCGGGTCGCCTCCACCCCGTGCCACGATGGGCGGGTGACCGTCGACGCCATCGCCTCCGAGTTCGCCCAGTTCGTCACCGAGTCGCCCACCGCGTTCCACGCGGCGGCGGCGACCCGTGACCGTCTCGTCGCGGCCGGGTTCACCGAGCTGTCCGAGCTCGACGCCTGGCCGACCGAACCCGGTGCGTACGTGGTCGTCCGCGACGGCGCCGTCATCGCGTGGCGCCTGCCCGACGGTGCCGTCCCGACGACGCCGTTCCGGATCCTCGGTGCCCACACCGACTCCCCCGGCTTCCGCGTGAAGCCGAACCCCGGCGTGCGCACCGGGGGCTGGGAGCAGCTCAACGTCGAGGTCTACGGCGGCGCGCTCCTGTCGACCTGGTTCGACCGTGATCTGCGGATCGCCGGCCGGGTCGTCGACGCCGACGGCAGCGTGCGGCTCGTCAGCACCGACGCCGTCGCCCGCATCCCGAACCTCGCGATCCACCTCGACCGCGGGGTGAACGACGGCAAGGAGATCGACCGCCAGCGCCACACCCTGCCGATCGTCGGGGTCGACGGCGACGCCGGTGGGACCTCCGTCGTGGAGTGGCTGCTCGCCCGGCTCGGCGAGGGCGCCGTGTCGTGGGACCTGTTCCTCGCGGACACCCAGGCGCCGGCCCGGATCGGCATCGAGCGGGAGTTCCTGGCGTCCGGCCGGATGGACAACCTGACGAGCGTGCACGCCGGACTCCGGGGCATCGTCGACGCTCCCACCGACGGTGACCACATCCCGGTGTTCGCGGCGTTCGACCACGAGGAGATCGGGTCGTCGACGCCGTCCGGTGCCGGTGGTCCGTTCCTCGAGGACGTCCTCGGCCGTGTGCAAGAGGGCCTCGGCGCCACCCGCTCCGAAGCCGCCCGAGCATTCCGTGCGTCGTGGCTGCTGTCGAGCGACGCCGGGCACCTGGTGCACCCGAACCAGCCGGAGAAGCACGACCCGACGAACCGTCCGCGCCCCGGGGCCGGACCGCTGCTGAAGATCAGCGCGAACCAGCGCTACATGACCGAGGCGAAGGGCGAGGCCGTCTGGGCCGCCGCCTGCGAGACCGCCGGTGTGCCGTGGCAGCCGTTCGTCAACGTGAACACGATCCCCGGCGGCTCGACGATCGGCCCGATCGCGGCGACCCGACTCGGGATCCCGACGATCGACATCGGCGTCGGACTGCTGTCGATGCACTCGATCCGGGAGCTCGTGCACGTCGACGACCTGGCTGCCCTGCACGGAGCGGTCGCGGCGTTCCTGGCCGGCTGACCTCCGGCTGGCGTCGGCGGGCTGGGGTGGTCACGACTCCCCGCGCGCACAGGGCCGAGGGGTCACGAAGTGTCGGTTGCGCCGGTGCCAGACGACACTTGGTGACCACTCGACGGCGGGGCCGCGGCGTGTTGCGACCACTCGGCGGTGGCTGCTGCGCTCGCCCGCGAGGCTGACGAAGCTCGTCGGAGGCACACCGGCACCGCGGCTGGCCGAGGGAGGGGCTGCCGAGAGGTCACGACTCCCCGCGCGCGCAGAGCCGAGGGGTCACGAAGTGTCGGTTGCGCCGGTGCCAGACGACACTTGGTGACCACTCGACGGCGGGGCCGCGGCGTGTTGCGACCACTCGGCGCGCGGAGGCGGCCGCCGCGAGCAGCCCGGCGGTCAGGCGGTCAGGCGGTCAGGCGGTCAGGCGCCGGACTGTCGCAGCATGAAGTCGACGAAGGCCTGGTCCTGCATGACCACGACGACGAACGCGATCGTGCTGATCGCCGTGGCGACGACCGCGCCGACCAGCGGCACCCAGAACGTCCGCTTCCGTGCGCGGAGCCGACGGATGGACCACCAGGCGACCAGGGCGAAGACGACGACGTTGGTGATCGCGGCGATGGCGGCCGCCGTGCTCAGGGCGCTCGGGTCGTTCAGCGCCGTGTACTGGGTCTCGAGGGTGCGCCGCACGGTGGAGGCGACCTCGCCCACGGACAGGGACTGCACCACGGAGACCAGCCCGAAGGCGAGCAGCCCGACGGTGAGCACGAAGTCCGCCGGTGTGCGACCGAACCGGCTGCGGGCCATCGACCGCTGCGCCCCGGCAGGGACTGCACCGGAGCGAGCGTCCGCACCGGCGCGGTCGCCGCGGACGCCGTCGCTCGGAGCAGCGTCGCGCACGCTGGTGGCGGGGGCCTGGTCCTGCCGCTCCCGTGCCTGACGCTCCCGCTCCTGGCGTTCCTGCTCGACGAGGACCGGGTTCACCCAACCCTCTGGTGCGTACTCGCCGTACCCGGGGGCGGGACGGCCCTGGGGCCGACCGTTCGCGGGACCGGCGGCCGACGTCGCGGACGCACCCCGGGCCTCCTGGCCGGTACCAGCGCCGGCGTCGCCGTGGTTCGCCGGGTCGCGACGCGGGACCGAGGACCAGCCGTCCGAGCCGCTCATGCCCGACGCCCGCCGAGCGCGCGCGTCGGGTTGCCCGACGCGTCGGTGCGGAGCTCCTTGGGGAGCGAGAACATCAGGTCCTCGTGTGCGGTGACGACCTCTTCGACGGCGGCGTAGCCGGCGTCGGCGAGCTGTTCGAGCACCTCGGCCACGAGTTCTTCCGGCACGGACGCACCGCTGGTCACGCCGACCGTCTCGACACCGTCGAGCCACTCCTGCTGGATCTCCTCCGCGTAGTCGACGCGGTGGGCGGCACGGGCACCGTGCTCGAGCGCGACCTCGACGAGGCGGACGCTGTTCGACGAGTTCGCGGAGCCGACCACGATCACCAGGTCGGCGCCGGGCGCGACCTTCTTGATCGCGACCTGGCGGTTCTGGGTGGCGTAGCAGATGTCGTCCGACGGGGGGTCCTGGATGGCCGGGAACTTCTCGCGCAGCAGCCGCACGGTCTCCATCGTCTCGTCGACGCTGAGCGTGGTCTGCGACAGCCAGACGAGGTTGTCCGGATCGGGGACCGACAGCGCGGCGACGTCGTCGGGACCGTTCACCAGGATCGTGCGGTCCGGGGCGTGCCCCATCGTTCCCTCGACCTCTTCGTGGCCGGCGTGGCCGATCAGGATGATGGTGCGCTCGGCCTTGGCGAACCGGGTGGCTTCGCGGTGGACCTTGGTGACGAGGGGGCAGGTGGCGTCGATGGCGTGCAGGTCGCGCTCGGCGGCACCCGCGACGACGGCCGGCGACACCCCGTGCGCGCTGAAGACGACGTGCGAGCCCCGGGGGACCTCGGCCACGTCGTCGACGAAGACGGCACCGCGCTGCTCGAGCGTCGACACCACGTGCACGTTGTGGACGATCTGCTTGCGGACGTAGACGGGCTCGCCGTACTGCTCCAACGCCTTCTCGACCGCGACGACTGCACGGTCCACCCCGGCGCAGTAACCACGGGGGGCTGCGAGCAGCACCTTCTTGGGGCCGGCGACCGGTTCGTCACGCAGTCGACCCCGTGCCGCGTGCACACGCGGCGGGGCGAGCGGGACCGTGTGGCCGTTGGTGATCGTCACGTCCCCGATGATAGGTGAGCGGCACGCACGCGACCTGGGCGCGCGGGGTGCCTGTGGAGAACACGACGTCCGTCGCTTGTCACCGGTCTCGGGCACGATGGACGTCCCAGCAGGACGAGGAGCGACATGGCTATCGAACAGGGCCCGCCGACGGCCGACAACCCGTGGCCGGTGGCGCTCCTCGGCGCGAAGCTCCGCGACTGGATCGATCGACTCGGCACCGCGTGGGTCGAGGGCGAGATCACGCAGTGGAACGTCGCCGGCGGCAACGTGTACGGCAAGCTCAAGGACGTCGAGGTCGACGCCACCGTGTCGTTCTCCATCTGGTCGAGCGTGCGCTCCCGGGTGCCGGCGGACATCAAGCAGGGCGACCGGGTCGTCGCCGCCCTCAAGCCGAACTACTGGGTCAAGGGCGGCTCGCTGACGATGCAGGTCGTCGAGATGAAGCACGTCGGGCTCGGTGACCTGCTCGAACGCCTCGAGCGCCTCCGCCGCACCCTCGCCGAGGAGGGGCTGTTCGACCCGTCCCGGAAGCGGCGTCTGCCGTTCCTGCCGCACCGCATCGGCCTCATCACCGGCAAGGACTCCGACGCCGAGAAGGACGTCAAGCGGAACGCGCTGCTGCGGTGGCCCCAGGTTGAGTTCCGCACCGTGCACACCGCGGTGCAGGGCGAACGGACCGTGGGCGAGGTCACGGCGGCGATCCTCGAGCTCGACGCCGACCCCGAGGTCGACGTCATCATCATCGCCCGCGGTGGCGGCGACTTCCAGAACCTGCTCGGCTTCAGCGACGAAGGACTCGTCCGTGCGGCGGCCGCGGCGTCGACCCCGATCGTCTCGGCGATCGGGCACGAGGCCGACCGCCCGATCCTCGACGAGGTCGCCGACCTACGTGCCTCGACCCCGACGGACGCCGCCAAACGGGTCGTGCCCGACGTCGCCGAGGAGCTCGCCAACGTCCGGGCGGCCCGCGCCCGGCTCGGGCTCCGGCTCTCGCACACGCTGTCGGTCGAGGCCGACCGGCTCGCCGCGCTGCGGTCGCGCCCGGCTCTGGCGTCGACCGCGTGGCTCGTCGACACCCGTGCGGAAGAGGTCGCCCGCGACCTGTCCCGCGCCCGCGAACTGCTCGACCGCCGACTGGAGCGCGGGCACTCCGAGGTCGGGCACCTGACCGCCCGGCTCCGGGCACTCTCGCCGCGGGACACCCTGCGCCGCGGGTACGCCATCGTGCAGCGGGCCGACGGGGGTGTCGTCCGCGGCACCGACGACCTGTCCGGAGCGACGCCGGTGCACGTCACGCTCGGTGCCGGCACGGCCACGGGCACGCTCGAACCGGACGGCCCCGGCCCGGACGGCTCCTGACCACCGCGGGTGTTCTCCACAGCCTGGGACCGGGCGACGGATCGTCGGTGGACGCTCGGTAGGATCGACCCGTGCCATCCCAGCAGGAACCCGAGCAGACCGACGTCCAGTCGCTGAGCTACGAAGCGGCCCGCGACGAACTCGTGCGCGTCGTGAGCGAGCTCGAACAGGGCTCCGCGACCCTCGAGCGTTCGCTGGCGCTCTGGGAGCGGGGCGAAGCCCTCGCCGCCCGGTGCGAAGAGTGGCTCGTCGGCGCCCGCGCTCGGCTCGACGCGGCCCGTGCCGCCAGCGACGCCCAGGACGGCTCCGGCCGATGACCGACGCCGACGGCCGCCCGATCGTCGCTGAGCTCGGTCGCCCCGAGACGGCAGAGGAGACGTGGGCCCGCAAGGACGCCGCCCGGACCGCCCGCCGACAGCACCAGACCGCGTTCAACCTGGTCATCGCGCTCATCGCCTCGCTCGGCATCGTGCTGTTCCTGGTGGCGGTCGTCGTCCGGCCCGACACCACGGTGGACCGCACCGTCGACTACCAGCAGATCGCGGCGAAGGCGAACGTCGACGACGTCACCCTGGTGGCGCCGCCGCTGCCCGACGGCTACAGCGCCAACCGCGCGGACTTCGCCAGCAAGACCACCGACGGCGTGGACGTCTGGACCGTCGGCTTCGTGACGCCGGACAAGCAGTACCTCGGTCTGCAGCAGGGCATCGACGCCAACGCCTCGTGGGTGTCGAACCAGCTCGACCAGCGCCCGTCCACCGGTGACCGCACCATCGGCGACACGGAGTGGACCGTCTACGACCGCCGCGCCGAGGGCACCGATGCCGGCAACCACGCGTACTCGCTCGTCTCGACGTTCGGCAAGAACACGATCGTGCTCTCCGGCACCGCCGACGACAAGGCGTTCCGGACCGTCGCGACCGCCGTCTCCCGAGAACTGACCGAGTAGACGACGGGCACCGCCCCGCCAGTCACCACCCCGTCCCACCCGAACCGAGGAGCCCCATGCCCGACCGCGCCGCCTCCACCCCGTCCGACGCCCTGCGCCTGCTGGTCGACGGCAACGCCCGCTTCGCCGCCGACAAGCGCCGGATGGGCCGCGTGGACCCGGACCGCCGCACCGAGCTCGAAGGTTCGCAGTCGCCGTTCGCGACCGTCCTCGGCTGCTCGGACTCGCGGGTGCCGTTCGAGCACGTCTTCGACGCCGGCATCGGTGACCTGTTCGCCATCCGCAACGCCGGTCAGATCGTCGACGACGTCGTGCTCGGCTCGATCGAGTTCGCGGTCGTCGCCCTGGGCACGCCGCTGGTCGTCGTGCTCCGGCACACCCGGTGCGGTGCCGTCGCGGCAGCGCGCTCCGGTGAGCCCGTCGCCACTCCGCACCTGCAGGCCCTCGTCGACGCGATCGCCCCGAGCGTCGAGAAGGTCCGGCTCACCGACGCCGAGCTCCCGCAGGAAGCCGTCGGCGCCGCACACCTCGAAGCCACCCTCCGCCAGGTGATCGAGCGCTCCGGCGCGGTCTCCGACGCCGTGGCCGAGGGTAGATTGGCCGTCGTCGGGGCGACGTACGACCTCGCCACCGGAGAAGTCACCATCGACACCGTCGTCGGCCAGGTCTGACCGACCCGACGACGACCGAGCCAGACGAAGAGCGACCCCGACGACGACCGCCCCGGCGACCCCGGGGCGCAGGCACGGGCCGGCGCGACCGCGACCGGCGAGCACCCCAGGAAGGACCACGACGACGTGACCGACACCACCCCGACCGAGTTCCGCATCGAGCACGACACCATGGGCGAGGTACGGGTGCCGAAGTCGGCGCTCTACCGTGCCCAGACCCAGCGCGCCGTCGAGAACTTCCCCATCTCGGGCACCGGGCTCGAGTCGGCGCAGATCGTGGCGCTCGCACGGATCAAGCGGGCGGCGGCCATCGTCAACGGTGAACTCGGCATCGTCGAGCCCGCCGTCGCCGACGCCATCGCCGGCGCCGCCGACCTGATCATCGGCGGCCAGCACCACGACCAGTTCCCGGTCGACGTCTACCAGACCGGCAGCGGCACGTCGTCGAACATGAACATGAACGAGGTGCTCGCGACACTGGCATCCGACATCGCGGGTTCGGCGGTCCACCCGAACGACCACGTCAACGCCTCGCAGTCGTCGAACGACGTCTTCCCCACCTCGGTGCACGTCGCCGTGACCGAGGCGCTCCTCCGCACCCTCGTGCCCGCCCTCGAGCACCTCGCCGAATCACTCGAAGCGAAGGCCACGCTCTGGGCCGACGCCGTGAAGTCCGGCCGGACGCACCTGATGGACGCCACGCCCGTCACCCTCGGGCAGGAGTTCGGCGGCTACGCCCGCCAGATCCGCCTGGGCATCGAGCGGGTGCAGGCGACGCTCCCCCGCGTCGCCGAGGTCCCGCTCGGCGGCACCGCGGTCGGCACGGGCATCAACACCCCGAAGGGCTTCCCGCAGCGGGTCATCGCCCAGCTCGCGAGCGACACCGACCTGCCGATCACCGAGGCCGTCGACCACTTCGAGGCGCAGGGCGCGCGTGACGCCCTGGTCGAGGCCTCCGGTGCGCTCAAGGTGCTCGCCGTCAGCCTGACGAAGATCAACAACGACCTGCGCTGGATGGGCTCCGGTCCGAACACCGGTCTGGGCGAGCTGCACATCCCCGACCTGCAGCCCGGCTCCTCGATCATGCCCGGCAAGGTGAACCCGGTGATCCCCGAGGCCACCCTGATGGTCGGCGCCCGGGTCATCGGCAACGACGCCACCATCGCCTGGGCCGGTGCCTCGGGTGCGTTCGAGCTCAACGTCGCCATCCCGGTGATGGGCACGGCGCTGCTCGAGTCGATCCGCCTGCTGGCGAACAGCTCGCGGGTGCTCGCGGACAAGACCATCGACGGGCTGCAGGCGAACCTCGAGCGTGCCCGCGCCTTCGCGGAGTCCTCGCCGTCGATCGTCACCCCGCTCAACCGGGTCATCGGCTACGAGGCTGCCGCCAAGGTCGCGAAGTACGCCGTCGCCGAGGGCATCACCGTGCGCGAAGCCGTCGTGGCCCTCGGCCACGTCGAGCGCGGCGAGGTCACCGAGGCGCAGCTCGACGAGGCGCTCGACGTCCTGAGCATGACCCACCCGAACTAGCGCGACCCTCCTGACGCACCCCCAGGACGGACGGGAGGCCCGGTGCCAGCTGGCACCGGGCCTCCCGTCCGTCCGATGGCGGCTCGACGCGCGCTACACCAGATCCGGCGAGTCCAGCAGGTCGGTGACCAGGGCCGCGATCGCGGAGCGCTCGGACCGCGTCAGCGTGACGTGCGCGAAGAGCGGGTGCCCCTTGAGCCGCTCGATGACCGACGCGATCCCGTCGTGCCGGCCGACCCGCAGGTTGTCGCGCTGCGCGACGTCGTGGGTGAGCACGACCCGCGAGTTCTGGCCGATGCGCGAGAGCATCGTGAGCAGTACGTTCCGTTCGAGCGACTGCGCCTCGTCGACGATCACGAAGGCGTCGTGCAGGGAGCGGCCGCGGATGTGGGTCAGGGGCAGCACCTCGATCAGGCCGCGCTCGATCACCTCGTCGAGGACGTTGTCCGACACCACCGAACCGAGGGTGTCGTAGACGGCCTGCGCCCACGGGTTCATCTTCTCGCCGGCGTCGCCGGGCAGGAAGCCGAGGTCCTGCCCGCCCACGGCGTACAGCGGCCGGAACACCATGATCTTCTTGTGCTGCTGCCGTTCGAGCACCGCCTCGAGTCCGGCGCACAGGGCGAGCGCCGACTTGCCGGTGCCGGCGCTGCCGCCGAGCGAGACGATGCCGATCTCGGAGTCGAGCAGGGCGTCGATCGCGAGCCGCTGCTCGGCCGAGCGCCCGCGGAGGCCGAAGACCTCGCGGTCGCCGCGCACCAGGGCGACGGCTCCGGCGACGTGCACGCGGCCGAGGGCCGATCCGCGTTCGGAGTGGATGACGACGCCGGTGTTCACCGGGACGCCGTCGAGCTTCGAGGACCGGATCTCCTCTTTCTCGTACAGGTCGGACATCTGCTCGCCGGACACCTGCAGGTCGGCGATGCCGGTGTAGCCCGAGTCGACCGCGAGTTCGGCGCGGTACTCCTCCGCCGCCATGCCGATCGACGACGCCTTGACCCGGAGCGGCAGGTCCTTCGACACGACCACGACGTCGAGTCCGTCGTTCTTGAGGTTCGACGCGACGGCGAGGATGCGGGAGTCGTTGTCGCCGAGCTGCAGACCCGACGGCAGGACGGACTGGTTGGAGTGGTTCAGTTCGACGCGGAACGAGCCGCCGTCGCCGATCGCGATCGGGAAGTCGAGCCGCTCGTGCTCGATGCGCAGTTCGTCGAGCAGCCGGAGGGCCTGCCGGGCGAAGTACCCGATCTCCGGGTCGTTGCGCTTCGCCTCGAGTTCGCTGACGACCACCACGGGCAGGACCACGGCGTGCTCGGCGAAGCGGAACAAGGCCCGCGGATCGCTGAGGAGCACCGACGTGTCGAGCACGTACGTGCGCTGGGCGACCGATGTGGACGAGTCCGCGGTGTGCTGCTGCTGTGCTCCGCGAGAGACGTTCTGAGAGGTCACGACCACTCCATCCCCGGGCCGCGACGGGCCCGGTCCTGTCCTCGAACGCGGCCACGGAGCGGGTCCCGAAGCACCGACTGTGGCCGCTTCGATCGGGCGCGGTGCCCGATGGGGACAACGTACGTCCGGCCCCCGACACCCCGACAGCGACACGCGGTTTCCGGAGTTACGGTCGCGTGAACAACGCGAGCGCGGCTCGCGACGCCGCGCGCGGCGGTGGCGTCGAGTGGTCACGAACCGTCGGGTGCGACGGCGCCGGCCGACAGGTGGTGACCACTCGGCGGACGTGAGCGGGGTGCCGTGACCGCTCGCGGACTCCGGACGGGAGGCCCGTGGCGGCCTGGCACCGCGCCTCCAGGCCGTCCGGTGGTCGCGACTCGTCGCGCGCGCAGCGCCGACTGGTCACGATCCGTCGGCTGCGACGGCGCCAGCCGACAGGTGGTGACCACTCGGCGGACGTGAGCGGGGTGTCCTGACCGCTCGCGGGCTGCGGACGGGAGGCAGCAAGCGCAGCACCCCGCCGCTTCTACTGCATCGTGGCGTACGAGACGCAGGCGTCGCGGAACATGTCCAGGGTCTCGTCGGTGGTCGACGGGAACACGGACACGCGCGCGACGCCGAGCCGCGTGGTCGCGGTGACGCCGTGGTTGTGCATCGCGGCGGACAGGGCCGTCACGCGACCCTGCGTCGGCCGGAGCACCACGATGCCGGCGCGCTCGGCCGGGTCACGGCTGGACTCGACCTCGAGCCCGAACTCGTCGGCGATCGCGAACACGCGCTCGACGCGGTCGGTGACCCGCTCCTGCACGGCGGCGACGCCGACGGCGGTGAGACGCTCGAGCGACACCGCGAGCCGGGCCTGCGCGACCGGGTCGATGCGGGACATCTGGAAGCCGGCAGCCCCCGGACGCACCGCCGGGACCTCGGTGGGCCATCCGGACGTGCCGTGCGGGCCGGACAGTGCCGGACGGATCCGGTTCAGGGCGCGGTCGCTGAACGCCACGAAGCCGGTGCCCCACCCGGCGTGCAACCACTTCTGCCCGCCGGTGGCGACGACGTCCGCGACCTCGTACGGGGCGTCGACGACGCCGAAGCCCTGGATCGCGTCGACGATGAGCAGGCGGTCGCCGATGACCTCGCGGATGGCGGCGAGGTCGGTCAGGTAGCCGGTGCGCCAGTCGACCAGGGACACCGCGACGGCGGTCACCTCGTCGGACAGGCGCTCACGGATCAGCTCGGGGGTCACCCAGCCGGCACCCGACTCGATGACGACGGGCTGTACCCGTCCGCCGGTGGCCGAGGCCGCGCTGGCGAGTGCGAGCGGCAGCGACGGGTACTCGTCGGCGGACACGAGCACACCGCCGGTCAGGCCGAAGGCGGTGTGCAGCAGGCCCGGGGTCGTCGCGGCCTGCGAGACGACCTGGTCCTCGCGGCGGCCGACCAGGCGGGCGGCGACGGTGCGGACGCGGGCGTCCTGCTCGTCGAGGGTCTCCATGGCGCCGAAGCGCATGTGTGCCTGGATGGTGCCGAGCACACGCTGCTCCTCGAGCACGGCGGTCTGCACGGGGCCGAACGCAGCGTGGTCGAGGTAACCGGGGTCTTCGGAGAAGCCGGCGGCGTACTCGTCGATGTTCACAGGTGGTGCACCTTTCACAGGGTTGAACCCTGAGAGCCTACTGGGACGCGGCTCCGCCGACGAACCCGGTGCGGGAGGTGGCTGGTCAGCCGCCGAACCGACGCGACCGGAGTCCGAAGTCACGGACCGCCCGGAGGAAGTCGACCTCGCGCAGGTCCGGGTAGAAGGCCTCGACGAAGTAGAACTCGCTGTGCGCGCTCTGCCACAGCATGAAGTCGGACAGCCGCTGCTCGCCCGAGGTCCGGATCACCAGGTCGGGGTCTGGCTGGCCCTGCGTGTACAGGTGGTCGCCGATGAGCTCCGGCGTCAGGACCTCGGCCAGGGTGTCGATGGTGCCGCCACCCGCGCCGTGCGCCTGCACGATGCTGCGCATGGCGTCCGCGATCTCACGCCGCCCGCCGTAGCCGACGGCCAGGTTGACGTGGAGGCCGGTGCGGCCGGCGGTGCGCTGCTCGGCCTGCTCGAGCGCGGTCACCAGGTTCTCCGGCAGCCCCTCGTTCGACCCGACGTGCTGCACGCGCCAGTCACGGTTGTCGGCCAGGACCCCGGCGAGGTCGGCGATGATGCCGACGAGTTCCTCGAGCTCCTCGCCGCCACGACCCGTCAGGTTGTCGGCCGACAGCAGGTACAGCGTCACGACCTCGATGCCGAGGTCGTCGCACCACGTCAGGAACTCCGGGATCTTCGCGGCGCCGGCGCGGTGGCCGTGTGCGGCGGACTCGAGCCCGAGCTGCTTCGCCCAGCGGCGGTTGCCGTCCACGATCATGGCGACGTGCTTTGGCTTCGCTGCACCCTCGAGCTGGCGGCGGATCCGGCGCTGGTAGGCGCGGTAGAGGATCCCTCGCCCTGTCCATCCCGCCGTCCCGGTCACGCACCGAGCGTAGTGCACCACCGACACCGAGTCCCTGAGGCTCCCGCTCTGCGGACACGTGGCTGTCGTTCGGGGTCAGGCCCTATGGTCGGGACCATGCAGGACGAGCACGAGACCGGAACACTCCCCCACGTCCCGTTCACGGAAGAGGCGTCGGCGACCGCGACCACGACCACGACCGCCGCCGAACCCCGTCCGGCCTGGCGCGGCTGGATCCACCTCGGCGCGTTCCCGTTCGCGATCGCGATGGGGATCGTCCTGATCACCCTCGCCGACAGCACCGCGGCGAAGGTCGGCAGCGCGGTGTTCATGGCGACGTCGCTCGCGATGTTCGGCGTCTCGGCGACCTACCACCGGTTCCCGTGGGGGCCGAAGGTGAAGGCCGTGCTGAAGCGCATCGACCACACCAACATCCTGCTGCTCATCGCCGGCACCTACACGCCCGTCGCGATCTGCGCCCTGCCGCACACGCTCATGGTCGTCGTGCTCTGGGTGATGTGGTCGGGCGCCGCGCTCGGAATCGCGTTCCGGGTGCTCTGGATCAACGCGCCCCGCTGGCTGTACGTCCCGATCTACCTGGTGCTCGGGTGTGCTGCCCTCGGGCTCCTGCCGCAGTTCTTCGGGGCGAGCGTCCCGATGACCGTGCTCATCCTGTCCGGCGGCGTCGCCTACATCATCGGCGCCCTGGTCTACGGCTTCAAGCGGCCGAACCCGGTGCCGACGCAGTTCGGGTTCCACGAGGTGTTCCACGCCCTGACCGTGGTGGCCTTCGGTGCGCAGTGGGTCGGCGTGCTCATCGTCGCGCTGGACCCGGTGCGCTGACCGTCGCACGTTCCTTCCCAGAACGGGTGCGATGCCGGGTGGTTCCGGGCGTACTCACCCGGAAGTTCCGACCAGGTACGCCCGGTTCGACCAGGTACGCCCGGTTCCGGTAGGCGCGCACAAGGCGGACTGGAGGCCCGTGGCGATACCGCCAGGGGCCTCCAGTCCGCCTTGTAGTCGCGTCAGCCGCCCTGCAGTCGCGTCAGCCGCGCTCGGTGTCGTCGCCGACGTCGGCCCGGCCGTCCTCGGCCGCCCGCCGCTCCGGCTCGTCCGTCGCGGTGCCGTTCGCCTCGGCCTCGAGCCGCTCACGCACCTCGGCACGGTAGCGGGTCCGACGGATGCGTCGGGTCATGTCCACCACGAGCAGGATCGTCACGATCGCGACGAGTGCGATCGCGATGAACCCGACGACACCCGGGGTGACGTCGACGTCGGGGACGACCGAGGGGCTGGGACTGGGGGTGGCGGCGAGTGCCGCCGCGATGGTGCTCACGAGGTCGGTTCCTTGTCGGCTGGGATCCCGGCGAACAGGTCGGTCTCCGGGAGTTCGGTCGGCACGCGTGCCTCCACGAGCTGGTAGTCCTCGGTCGGCCACACCGTCGCGAGGAGGTCGTTCGGCCAGTAGAAGAAGGCACTGTCCGGTGCGACCTGGCTGGCGTGCGCGCGGAGCGCGGCGTCACGCTGGTCGAAGTACTCGTGCACGTCGACGTGGGTGGTGGCGAGGTCGGGCCGGTCGGCGAACCGCTCGACCCACTCGCGCAGCTGCTCGATCGCGGGGCTGTCCGGGTCGCGCTCCTGCAGGGCTTCGAAGATCGTGCTGAAGCGGCGCGGGTTCATCGTGCGCTCGTAGTAGAGCTTCGCGATCGACCACGGGGCACCGGCGGACGGGTACGCGGACGGGTCGGCGGCGGCGGACCACGCGGCCATCGACACCTCGTGCGTGCGGATGTGGTCGGGGTGCGGGTAGCCGCCGTTCTCGTCGTAGGTGACGAGCACGTGCGGGCGGAACCGGCGGATCACGCGGACGAGGGCCTCGGTGCTGTACTCGAGCGGCACCGTGGAGAACGTGCCCGGCCGGACCGTCTCGCCCTTCTCGGCGTCGGGCAGCCCCGAGTCGTGGTAGCCGAGCCACACGTGGTCGATGCCGAGCGCCTGCTGCGCCGCGGCCATCTCGGTGCGGCGGTACCCGGCCATGTCACGGTGCGCACGGCTCGTCGCCGGCTCGCCGAGCTGGTCGTTCAGGATGTCGCCGGCCTCGCCACCGGTGCAGGACACGACGAGCACCTGGTGCCCGTCGGCCACGTACTTCGCGGCGGTCGCGGCACCCTTGCTCGACTCGTCGTCGGGGTGGGCGTGGACGGCCAGCAGACGGTAGGGCACGTGGGGTTCCTCACTGCGGGTGAGCGGCGTCGGACGCGGGCAGCGCACAGCATCGCGTGAACTACCCTGGGATCAGGATATCCACCCCGGGAGCCCCGAACTGTCCGAACAGACCCAGACCGCCACCCTCGACGAGCGCTACGGCCGCACCCCGGCCCGCAAGCGCCGCAGCCGCCTCTTCGCGATCGTCGCGGCCATCGCCGTCGTCGTGGTGTTCGGTGCGTGGGTGATCTGGGCCGGGCTCGACCAGTCCGACCGCGGCCTCGACCAGGACGTCATCGGGTACGAGGTGCTGTCCGAGCACAGCACCGTCGTCCACTCGCAGGTGTCCGTCGACCCGGGTGTCGAGGCGAAGTGCGCCGTGCAGGTCCTCGACAAGAGCTACTCGATCGTGGGCTGGAAGGAGATCACCGTCCCGGCGTCCGAACAGCGCAGCCGGAGCATCTCCACGCAGGTCACCACGACGACGCGGGGCGTGACCGGCTTGATCCACGACTGCTGGATTCCCTAGACTGTCCTGATTCGCCTCTCGAGACCGACCACTCGGCCGGTCTCGTTTTTTCATGGTCGAAGGGACAGAACATGAGCAACGACACGCAGGTCACCTGGCTGACCCAGGAGGCGCACGACCGTCTCAAGGCGGAGCTCGACGAGCTGAGCGGCGAGGGCCGTGCCGAGATCGCGCGCCGCATCGAGGCCGCTCGCGAAGAGGGCGACCTCAAGGAGAACGGCGGCTACCACGCCGCGAAGGACGAGCAGGGCAAGATCGAGGCCCGCATCCGCGTCCTCACCGAGCTCCTCAAGCACGCCACCGTCAGCGAAGCGGAGTTCGACGGCACCGTCGAGCCGGGCACCGTCGTCACGGCGGTCATCGCCGGCGACGAGTCCACCTTCCTGGTCGGCAGCCGCGAGATCGTCGCCGAGGGCTCGGACCTGACGGTCTACAGCCCGGTCAGCCCCGTCGGCGCGGCCATCGTCGGCCTCAAGGCCGGCGACAAGGCCACGTACACGGCGCCGAACGGCAAGGAGATCGCCGTCGAGGTCGTCAAGATCGAGCGCTACGAGCCGTAGACCCGGCCCACTGCAGACGGGAGGCCCGTGGCGACACCGCCACGGGCCTCCCGTCTGTCCGCTGGTCGCGCCCAGAGCGCGCGCCGCACTTCCGACAGTCCACGCGTCGAACGACTCGTGGATCGTCGCGGACTAGTGCTCGAGGAGTTCCGGGCGGAAGCCGACCTCGTGCAGGCGCTGGATGACCTCCTGCGCGTGCTCGGGGCCGCGCGCCTCGATCGACAGGTCCAGCGCGACCTCGTTGATGACCAGGCCCTGGCCGTGGCGGGTGTGCAGCACCTCCACCACGTTCGCGCCGGCGTCCGAGATGACCTGGGCGACGCGGGCGAGCTGACCCGGGCGGTCCGGCAGCATGATGCGGATGCCGATGTAGCGCGAGGCCGCCACGAGCCCGCGGGTGATCACGCGTTCCATCATGAGCGGGTCGATGTTGCCGCCGCTCAGCAGCACCACGGTGCGGCCGGTGTCGCGGACGGCACCGGACATGATCGCGGCGACGCCGACGGCCCCCGCTGCCTCGACCACGAGCTTGGCGCGCTCGAGCAGGACGAGCAGTGCTCGGGCGGTGTCGTCGTCCGAGACGGTGACGATGTCGTCGACCAGGTCGCGGATGATCGGGAAGTTCAGGTCGCCGGGGCGCGCCACCGCGATGCCGTCGGAGATGGTCGGCTTCGTGGTGATGGTGACGGGCTCGCCGGCGGTGATCGACGACGGGTAGGCAGCGGCGTTCTCCGCCTGCACACCGATGACCCGGATCGGCCGTCCGAGCCGCTCGGCCATGCCCTTCACGGCGAGCGCGATGCCGGAGATGACACCGCCGCCACCGATCGGCACGACGACGGTGTCGACGTCGGGCACCTGGTCGATGATCTCGAGGCCGAGCGTGCCCTGCCCGGCGATCACGGCCGGGTGGTCGAACGGCGGGATGAACACGGCGCCGGTGTGGGCGGCGAAGTCCTTCGCGGCACTCAGCGCCTCTTCGACGGAGTGGCCCCGCAGCACGACGTCGGCGCCGTAGTGGCGGGTGGCCTGCAGCTTGGGCAGGGCGACGCCGACCGGCGTGAAGATCGTCGCGGGGATACCGAGTTCGCGGGCGGCGAGTGCGACGCCCTGCGCGTGGTTGCCGGCGCTCGCGGCGACGACGCCCTTGGCGCGCTGCTCGGCGGACAGGGTCGAGAGCCGGTTGTAGGCACCGCGCACCTTGTAGGCACCGGTGCGCTGCAGGTTCTCGCACTTCAGGTGCACCGGCGACCCGAGCAGCTCGGCGAGGAACTGCGATGTCTCCATCGGGGTGACGCGTGCGACGCCCTTGATGGTCTCGCGCGCCGCCTCGATGTCCGCGAGGGTCGGGATCGCGGCGAGCGTGTGCGGGGAGGCGCTGGTGTCGGTCACTCCCCCATCATCGTCGTTCCGGGGCCCCGCGGCGAACTCGTGTGACGCTCAGTTGGTGCTGGCGGTGTCTTCTTCGGCCGAGGGACCCGAGTCGACGCCCGGCGCCGGGACGTCGTCGCCGACCTTGTGCCGACGGCGTCGGAGCAACTGGATCTGCCCGTGCTGCCCGCGCTTCGGCGTCGCTTCGAGGACGTGGTCGGAGTCGAGCCGTCGCCAGCGTCCGCTCGCGATGGTGGTGACCATGGCGTTCAGCGTCGCGATCAGCGGCACGGCGAAGAAGGCTCCGGCGATGCCCGCGAGCCCGGAGGCCGCGGTGACGCCGAGGACGACCGCCAGCGGGTGGACCTTGACCGCGTTGCCCATGACGAGGGGCTGCAGGATGTGGCCCTCGATCTGCTGGACCAGCAGCACGACCCCGAGCACCAGGACCGCGGCGAGGGGACCGTTGAAGATCAACGCGACGAACACCGCCAGGAAGCCGGTGACGATGGCACCGACGACCGGGATGAACGCACCGAGGAACACGAACGCGGCGATCGGGATCACCAGTGGCATGCCGCCGAAGAAGAGCCCGACGATGAAGGACCCGAGGCCGATGCCGACCGCGTCGACGAACGCGACGAAGATCTGCACGCGGATGAAGCTCGTCAGGGTGATCCAGCCGGCGACACCGGCGCCGTCCACCGCGGCCCGCGCCTTCTTCGGGAACAGCCGGACGGACCAACGCCAGACGTTCTTGCCGTCGATCAGCAGGAAGATCGTGGTGAACAGGATGATGAAGAGCGCCTCGAAGGCGTGCGTGGCGCCCGAACCCGCGCTGGCGACCCCGGACAGGATCGACGCGGAGTTGTCCTGCAGCCACTTCGTGCCGTCGTCGAGCCAGCCGTTCACGTCGGACTGGCTGATGCCGAACCCGGAGCTCAGGACGAAGTCCTTGATGTTCGCGTACTGGTCCACGGTCCGGTCACGCAGGGACGGGTAGGAGGCGATGATCTGGTCGACGACGAGCCAGATCAGGCCACCGAGCGCCGCGATGCCGCCGAGCAGGCTCATCACGACGGCGAGCCACTTCGGCACGTGGTGCCGCTGCAGCCAGTTGGAGATCGGCACGAGGAGCGCCGAGACCACGATGCCGACCAGGAACGGGATGAGGATCTGGCTGAAGACCGTGACGAGCCAGATGAAGACGGCGATCACGCCGACGACGACGAGCGCCCGCCACGACCACGCCCCGGCGATGCGCACGCCGACCGGGACGGATTCCTCGACCACGGGGTCGGGGTGTGTCTGCTTGCTTCCCCATGCCATGGGCCCGAGTGTAGCGATGTGCTTCGCGTCAGGTGCCGTATGCGGCATACGTTCGTGGACCCTCATGTCGGCGGGGTTCGGTAGCGTCGCGGCATGCCCAGGTCGACGCTCTCCGCCGCCGAGGCCCGCCGGGTCGCACTCGCCGCGCAGGGGTTCGGACGGGCACCCGCCGAGCCGGTCTCGACGCGCGCGCTGAACGCCGCGTTCGGCCGGCTCGGGCTGCTGCAGATCGACTCCGTCAACGTGTTCGAGCGCAGTCACTACCTGCCGCTCTTCGCCCGGCTCGGTGCGTACGACCGGTCGACGCTCGACCGGCTGACGCTCGGCCGATCCGGCCCGTACACCGAGTACTGGGCACACGAGGCGGCGTTCATCCCCCGCGACGACCTGCGACTGTTCCGGTGGCGGATGGATGCCCTGCGGGAGCGGGACGCCGGCCCGACCCGGGTCGACGGCGTCATCCGGGTCGCTGCCGTCCGGCGCGAACTGCACGCCCTGCTCCGGGCCGAGGGGCCGATGCGGGCGAGCGCGGTGGAGCACGAATCGAACGTGCGGCGCGGCCCCTGGTGGGGGTGGAGCGACGTGAAGCTCGGGCTCGAGCAGATGTTCCGCTGGGGCGAGGCGGTGAGTGCCGGACGAGCCGGGTTCGAGCGGGTGTACGCCCTGCCGGAGCAGGTGCTGCCCGCAGGCTTCCTCGAGACCGCCCCGCCGCGTGCCGACGCCGTGCTCGAACTCGTGCGCCAGGCCACACGGGCGCTCGGCATCGGCACCCGAGCGGACATCGCGGACTACTACCGGCTGCGCTCCGACGACACGGCCACCGCGATCGCCGACCTCACCGACGCCGGCGAGCTCCTGCCGGTGCGGGTGGAGGGCTGGGGCGAGCGGGGCTGGCTGCACGTTGGGGCTCGGGTCCCCCGGCAGCTTGCGGCGGACGCGGTGCTGAGCCCCTTCGATCCGGTCGTCTGGTTCCGGCGGCGGGCCGAGCGGATGTACGGCTTCCACTACCGGATCGAGATCTACACGCCGGCGCCGAAGCGGGTCTTCGGCTACTACGTGCTGCCGGTGCTGCAGGACGACCGGCTCGTCGGGCGGATCGACCTGAAGAGCGACCGGCAGCGCGGTGTGCTCCGCGTCCGGACCGCGTGGCAGGAACCGGGCGAGCACCTGGACCCCGAGCGGCTCGCCGACACACTGCGACGGACCGCGACCTGGCAGGGCCTCGGCGCGATCGAGGTGACCGACCGAGGAACCGCTGCTGCGGCCGTCGCCGGGGCGCTCGGAGTGCCCCTGGTGCCGCACGAGTCCGCTGACGACGCGGACACCCCCGAACCGATCGAGACGGCCGACGACACGGCCGCCGACGGCATCGGCTGACCCGTCAGAACCGGTCGGCGTTCGCCCGCAGCCGCGCGATGCGGTCGGGCAGCGGCGGGTGCGTCGAGAACAGTCGGTCCATCACACCGGGGCGCATCGGGTCGGCGATCCACAGGTGCGCCATCGAGGAGTTCTGCGTCTGCATCGGTCGGCCGTACGCGCCGAGCTTCTCGAGGGCCCGGGCGAGGCCCTCCGGGTACCGGGTCGTCATCGCCCCGGTGGCGTCGGCCAGGTACTCGCGCTGCCGGGACACCGCCGCCTGCACGCCGGCCGCCGCGATCGGGGCCACGATGACGGCGACGATCCCGGCGATGAGCAGCACCGGGTTGGCGCTGCCGCCGTTGTCCGAGTTGCGGTTCCGCCCGCCGGACAGGCCGCTGAAGATCGAGATGCGGAGCAGGACGTCGGCGATGAGCCCGACGGCCACGACGAGACCGAAGACCATCGTGGACACCCGGATGTCGTAGTTCCGGACGTGTCCGAGCTCGTGCGCCATCACGCCCTGCAGCTCCTGGTCGTCCATGAGCTCGAGCAGCCCCGTCGTCGCCGCCACCACCGCGTGCTCCGGGTCACGCCCGGTGGCGAAGGCGTTCGGCGAGGGGTCGGGGATGACGAACACCCGGGGCATCGGCATGCCGGTCGCGATGGCGAGGTTCTCGACGGTGCGCCACAGCCGCGGTTCCGAGACGCGTTCGATCTCGACCCCGCCGGCGATCGCGGTGGCCTGCCGTGCCGCCAGGAAGTACTGCAGCACCGCGTACCCGAGGGCCACCACGAGCACGATGAAGCCGATCGAGACGTTGCCGGCGAGGTACCCGCCGAGGAACCCGAGCGCGCCGATGATCAGCAGGAACACCAGGACGATGACCACGGTGTTGCGCTTGTTCCGCGCGATGGCGCTGTACACGTCGGATCCGACGCTGGGGTCAGAACTGGACGCGCGGCGGCTCGGCGATGGCCGCCGGCTCGTTCGTCTCGAAGAACGGGGCCTCGGAGAAACCGCGGTTCTTCGCGAACGTGGAGTTCGGGAACACCCGGATCTTCGTGTTCAGCTCGCGCACTCCGCCGTTGTAGAAGCGGCGGGCGGCCTGGATCTTGTCCTCGGTGTCGACGAGCTCGGACTGCAGCTGCAGGAAGTTCTGGCTCGACTGCAGCTGCGGGTACCCCTCGGCCACCGCGAACACGCTCTTGAGGGCCTTCTGCATGTGCCCCTCGGCGGTGGAGGCCGTGTCGGCGTCACCGGCGGACAGGGTCTCGGCGCGGGCCTTCGTCACGTCGTCGAAGACCGCCTTCTCGTGCGTGGCGTACCCCTTGACCGTGTCCACGATGGTGGGGATCAGGTCGGCGCGGCGCTTCAGCTGCACCGACATGTCGCTCCAGGCCTCGTCGACCCGGACCTTGAGCGTGACGAGGGAGTTGTACGTCACCCAGAGGTAGATCCCGATGATCACCAGGACGACCACCACCACTCCGACGACGATGAGCGTCGTGACGAGTCCGGTGTCCATGCGGGCGTACTCCTTTGCGCGTCGGGATCCGCGGTGCTGCGTTGGCCTGAACGGCCATCGTGAAGTCTATCGACGCACTGAGCATGCTCCGTTCCGTGAGCAGTGTTCACGGGCGATTCCCGAGTCACGCACACCGGGTTCCCGGACTGCGGCCCGATCCCGAACCTCATCCGCGAGGTGTATTGACCGGAGGCCGCAGATCCCGTGGGATGGGTCCGGTGAACACGAGCGGGGAGAACGTGGACGAGGGGGCTGTCGGGGGCGACAGCCCTCGTCGTCGTCCCCGCTTCGCCCTGCTCGCAGCGGCGACGACGGTCCTCGTCGCCGCCCTGCTCGGCGCCGCGGCAGCCCCGGCCATCGCGGTCGCCGCGGACGGCACGTCGGTCGACGCCGCCGCTGCGGACGCCCCGGCAGCCCCCGCCGCCCGGGCAGCCGCCACCCCCACCGCCACCCCCGAGCCGAGCGAGATCGCTCCGCCGAGCCCCGGCCGACCGGGCGCCCCGACGCCCACCCCCACGCGTCCCGCCGTTCGGCCCACCATCGCCGACCCCGGTGACGTCACGACGGGGACGACGCGCTTCCACGGCACCGGCACCCCCGGGCACACCGTCCGGGTGACCGGCCCGGCCGCGACGGGTTCGTCCGGGTGCACGACCCGGGTGGAGCCGAACGGTTCCTGGGCCTGCCTCGGCACCGTGCGCTCCGGCCCGCAGCAGGTCTTCACGGTGCGTGACCTCGTCGCCGCACTGCCCGTCGCGAGTGCACCGGCCTCGGACGTCATCGTCCCGCCGACCCTGGCGGCCGCCGGGCCCACCGGCGGCACGGTCTCCGGCACGGGGTACCCCGGATCGACGGTGCTGCTGTCGGTGTCCGGCTCCTCGGCCCAGCAGACCGCCCGGGTCGGTGCGGACGGCCGGTGGGTGGCCGCCCTCGGGTCGCTCGCCGACGGCCGGTTCACCGTCACCGCGTCGCAGACCGCCAGCACGGCGCGCGGCTACCGGTCCGACCTGCGGAGCGCCGCGTCCGCTCCCGTGACGGTCACGGTCGACCGCACGGCGCCCGCTGCCCCGCGCATCACGTCACCGGACGACGGCCAGCGGATCGGCACCCGCTCGACGACGGTGTCCGGGACCGGTGAGCCGGGCGCCCGCGTGACCGTGTACGTCGACCGTGCCCCGGTGTGCGGCGTGGTGGTCGCGTCGGACGCCTCGTGGTCGTGCTCCACCGCGGGGTCGACGCTGCGCGCCGGCGGGCACCAGCTCACCGCGACGCAGCACGACGTCGCCGGCAACTACTCCCGGTCGTCGGCCGCCGTACGGGTCACGGTGTGGTCCACCACCACGGCCCCGACCGCCACACCGACCCCGGGCGCCACGGACACCCCGGGGACGCCGGGCACGTCGACGCCGGGGTCCGGCGCGACGACGGGCGCCCCCGGCGCGATCGGCCACGGTGGCACCGGCACTGGCAAGGGCAACGGCAACGGCAACGGCGCGAACGCTGCCGGCAACGGGGGCGACGGCGGCAACGGCGGTGAAAACGGCGGCGCAGCAGGCACCGGCAACGGCCCCAGCGACGGCACCGGCAGCACCCCGGCCGGCGTCGGCAGCGCCGGAGGCCACCCCGACTGGTCCGGCCCCGCCGGCGACTGGACCGCGGCGACCACCTACGACCGCACCGTCCCGACCATCCAGGCCGCGTTCTCGTGGCGGACCGTCCTGGTCGCCACCGCCGTCGCCGCCGGGTTCCTCCTGCTGATCGCGGCGCCGCTCGCCCTCGTGGCCGCGGTCACCCGGGGTCGCCTCCGCTCGCCGTTCGCCGGGCTGCTCGGCCGCAACCGCTCGCGGTCGGACCGCGCACGCGGCGACGACGTCCTGCCGACCTGGGCGTCGATCACCATCGCGGTGTCCGTCGCGGCGGTGTGCACCCTGCTCGGGGTCGGCGTCGAGCTCGAGGCCCGGTACGCCCGTCTGGCGATCGCCGTCCTCGCCGGGACCGGGGTCCTGACCGCCGCCGTCGTGTTCGCCACGCGGTGGGCAGCCGGCAGCGACCACCGCACGATCGGGTTCCGGGTGTCGCCGTGGCTCGTGCTCGCAGCCCTCGTGGCGTGCGGCGTCACCCGCGCGGCGGACCTGTCCCCCGCACTCATCGTCGGGGTCGTCCTCGTGCCGTCCGTCCGCCCCGGACTGGGGACCGGACCGCTCCGCCTCGGTACCGGGATCGCCGCGAGCGCCCGGGGTGCGACCTGGCGGGTGCTGGCCCTCCTCGGACTCGCCGCGGCCGGCTGGGTGCTGCACAGCCTGCTCGCGGGCGGTGGCTTCTGGGTGTCACTCGGTTCGGAGTTCGCCATCACGCTGTGCGTCGGCGGCCTCGGTGCCGTGGTTGCGACCCTGCTGCCCGTCGCAGGGTCCGCCGGCAGCGCGCTGCTCGCCGCCTCCCGCGGTCGGTACGTCGCGCTCGCGGTGGTCGCCGTCGCGCTGACCACCGCGGTCTACTCGGGGACGACCGGCACGCACGCCGCACCGGCCCTGCTCGTCGGCATCGCCGCGGCCTGCGTGGCGGCCGCGATCGCGGCCCTGGTCTGGCTGCGCACCGACCGGCGCGCGGCCCGCGTCTGACCCGAGCCTCCAGAGCGGCGTACCGCACCACCCGTCGGACAGAAGACGCACTTCCGAGCCGGTTCGCGGACAGCGGGCTAGTGTGACGATCGGTGCTGGTCGCACCGCACGGAGGACGCTCGCCGTCCCGCACGGACGACCGACGCCGCACCGGACCAGCGGTGCAGCAGTGCCGCGCGACCGGTGCCCGCGCAGCACCGACGGTGTGCACCGCACGACCGCGGCAGGAGCGATGATGACCGACACCCGACCCGACCCGGAACCCCACACCGACACCCGGTCCGACTACGACGCGACGCGCTTCCGCGAGGTGTTCGAGGGCAGCTTCACCTACGCGAACGGCTTCGCCCGCAACACCCACCGCTTCGCCGGCCGACCCGCGCTGCGCGAGCCGGAGACGGACCGCTCGTGGACCTACGCCGAGCTCGGCGACACCGTCGACCGGATCGCCGGGTGGCTCGTCCGGCACGGTGGCGGACGGGGTTCCGTCGTGATGGTCGAGCTGTTCAACACCCCCGAGTTCGCGATGCTCTACCTGGCCTGCCACCGCATCGGCGCGGTGTTCTCGCCGACGAACTTCCGGCTCGCCCCCGACGAGGTCGCGTTCATCATCGAGGACTCCGCACCCGCCGTCCTGGTGCACGACACCGAGCGGACGAGTGCGATCGCCGCCGCGATCGAGTCCTCGCCGCACCGGCCGGACCACGTCGTCCCGGTCGGCGGCGACCACGACCGGTTCGCCGAGCTGCTCGCGTCCGATCCCGTCTCCTCCGAGGAACTCGCGGCGATCGGCCCGCGCAGCACCTACGACGAGTCCACCCGGCTCTACACCTCGGGCACGACCGGTCGGCCGAAGCCCGTCCCGCTGCCGAGCCTTGTCGAGGTGCTCAGCGCGCACGACGTGGTCATGCACTTCCCGCTCAGTCCGTTCGACAGGACGCTCAACATGTCACCGCTCTTCCACCGTGGCGGCCTGTACTCCGGCGGCCCGAACCCGGTGTTCTACGTCGGCGCGGAACTCACGACGCTGCGGCACTTCGACGCCGACCGGGTACTCGACCTGGTCGAGTCCGAGCGCCTGACGTTCCTGATCGGGGCTCCGCCGAACCTGGTGCAGCTCGCCGACGCGCAGGAACGCCGGGCGCGGGACCTGTCGAGCCTCAACGGCATCGTCACGATGGGCGCACCGCTCGACCGAGCCGCGGCGCTGCGGTACCAGGAGCTGCTGTCGCCCCGGATCTTCAACGGCTACGGCACCACCGAGACCTTCTGGAACACGTTCCTGCGCCCCGAGGACTTCCCGGACGGCGCCGGCTCCACCGGTCGCGCTTCCACCGACGACGACGTCGCCGTCGTCCGCGTGCACGAGGACCGTCTGGCCGACCCGACCGACACGGTGGCGAAGGACGGCACCGAGATCGGCGAGTTCGCCGTCCGCACCGTGAAGTCCGGCTACTCGTACCGGAACCCCGGGCTCGAGGCCGAGAAGTTCGCGAACGGCTGGTTCTACCCCGGCGACCTCGCCACGTGGGACGAGCACGAGCGGGTGACGATCGTGGGCCGCAAGGACGACATGGTCATCTCCGGCGGCGAGAACGTGCACCCCGTCCAGGTCGAGGCGGTGCTGCAGGAGCACCCCGGGGTCGCCGACTCCATCGTGGTGGGCGTGCCGGACCCGCGGTGGGGCGAGGTCGTCACGGCGTACGTCGTCCGTGCCGGCGACCGGCTGCCGGCCGACGACACCGAGGCAGCGGCCGTGCTCGAGGAGTGGACCGGCTCCCACCCGGGCCTCGCCCGGTACAAGCGCCCGCGGCGGTACCGCTTCGTCCCGGACGTCCCCTACAACGCCACCGGCAAGAAGGTGCACTACCTGGCGAAGGACACGGCCGCGGCGGACCAGGCAGCCGGCCGGCTGATCGAGCCGTAGCGGGCCCGGTACCCGGCCGGTGACGGCCTGGAGGCCCGTGGCGGCGCCTCCACGGGCCTCCCGTCCGTCAGCTGGTCGCGTCCACCGCGCGCCGGGGCGCGTTGCGGGCGAAGAGGCCGGGCAGGAGCCCGCCGATCTTCGTCCCGATGCACAGGCTGACGAAGGTCGCGAGCGGGGTCGCGAGCGCCTCGGGATCGAAGGTGGCCACCGCCACCAGCCCGACCGTCCCCGGCACGAGCAGCAGGAACGCCGGGAAGAACGACACCGTCGCCGGGATCGCCGGCACGAGCCGCTCGAGCAACCGGGTCGCGACGAACAGCAGCGCCGCTGCGGCCCCGGTCGCGACGACGCTGCCCCAGAGCGGCGTCGTCGTGCTCACCACGGCGTAGGCGGTGACCATGACCGCCACCGACACGAGCGTCAGGCGCCACCCGGACCGGAACACCAGACCGAGCCCGACCGCGAGCACCACGACGGCCACCCACGACACCCAGTACGCGGGCACGGACTCCCAGCCGGCCAGGTCCGTGCCGACCCCCGCGACCTCGCCGACGAGCGCGGCCGACGACGGGTCGACGTGCAACCCGGTCAGGGCGCTGCCGGACGCGATGCCGGCGGCCATGAAGCCGAGCATGATGAGCCCCTGCACCAGTCGGGACGACCCAGTGACGATGTCCGCGGCGGTGAGTTCGAGCAACGCGTTGGTGATGAGCGCGCCGGGGACGAACACCGCCACCGGGGCGCAGACCGCGAAGAGCGGGACCTGCTCGAACCCGGTACCCGCGGCGACCAGGCCGACGATCGCCGTCGACACGAACGCGGCCAGGAACGGGATGATCGCCACGGCCTCGCGGAACCGCCGGAGGACCAGTCCGATCACGCCGACCAGGCCGCCGACGACGAGCGCCAGGACGATCGCCCACCAGGGGCAGCGGAAGACGACGGCCAGGCCGGCGGAGGTCAGGGCGTTGCCGAGGATCCACGGCAGCGCGGGCGGCGGGACGGTGCCGGCCCGGATGGCCCGGACGCGGGCGGGGATCTCGGCGAGGGCGATGGAGCCGCTCTCGAGCCCGAGCACGACGCGGTTGGCGCGGGCGGCCTGGCGGGAGGACAGTTCGACGCCCTCGGCGTTGACGATGGTGGCGGCGCCCGTCGAGACCTCGCTCACCATCACCAGGGCGGGCAGGACGCCGATCGCGAGCGTCGGTCCGACCCCGGCGGCGTCCCGGGCCTTCTCGAGCGCCGACCGGACGTCGGTGACGGAGCTGCCGGCGTCCAGGAGCAGGGCTCCGAGGGTGCCGAGGAGCATGCCGACCGGGACGCTCTCGCCGTCGACGACCTCGACGTGGGCCTCCGGTCGGCGGAGGGCGTTCTGCAGGTTGGCGAGTGCGCTTCCGAGTCCGACCACGATCGTCGATGCTACTGGGCGGCGAGCCGGTCGTGCAGTCGCGCCGTCTTCGCGGGAAGGCGACGGTCCGCGGGCCGGGAGGCACGTGGCGGGCCGGTCCCGCGCCTCCAGTCCGATGCCCAGGGCGACCCGATCCCACCGTCGAAGCGACAGATGGCAGGACCAGCGCTCGGACTGTGCGGCCGGAGCGACAGAACGACGCAAACTGTTCGCAGAGTTCTGTCGCTTTCGCAGCGGCACGCGGCGGGCGCCACGCGGCGGGCGCCGCGCCAGAGCCTCGGCGGTACCCCCGGTGGGACTCGAACCCACAACTCAGCGATTTTAAGTCGCGTGCCTCTACCGATTGGGCCACGGGGGCGGGCCGCAACAGCCTACCGATGCACGAAGGCGGCCACCCTTCGCAGGTGACCGCCTTCGTGACGAGCGTTGCTACTTGGCGTCGGCCGGGGCCGTCACCGGCTCGGGGGCGTTGGAGACGTCCTTCGCGGGCTCGCCGTAGACGGGGCCGGCGGCACCGGCGACCTTGCCCTCTTCCGGAGCCGGGGCCGCGGCGGGCGCGGCCGGAGCCTGGGCAGCGGGCTTCGGACGGGACGCGAACGCCTCGAACGCGGCACGCGGGGTCTCGCGGTCGTCGAGCGACACGATGTCGCGGCCCAGGAAGAAGCCACCGACCCAGTCGCCGATGACGCGCCACTTGCGCTCCCACGACGGCATGGCCAGGCCGTGGTAGCCGCGGTGGGCACCCCAGGCCAGGAAGCCCTTCATGGCGAACTTGCCGGACTGGAACACACCGGTGCCGAGGCCGAGGCCCGCGACGGCACCGAGGTTCTCGTGCTTGTAGTCGGTCGTCGCCTCACCACGGATGGTCGCGACGACGTTCTTCGCGAGCTGCTTGGCCTGGCGCACGGCGTGCTGGGCGTTCGGCACGCAGAACCCGCCGACACCGCCACCGGTCAGGTCCGGCACGGCTGCGACGTCGCCGCAGGCCCATGCGTCGGCGATCACGCCGTTGTCGTCGACCACGCGCAGGTCGGGCTGGACGCGGATGCGGCCACGCTGCTCGAGCGGGAAGTCGGTGCCCTTGACCATCGGGTTCGCCATGACACCGGCGGTCCAGATGATGAGGTCGGACGGGATCGTCTCGATCGCGCCGTCGCTCGTCTTGAGCTCGCAGACGCCACCGACGGCCGAGGCCAGCTGGGTCTCGAGGTGCACGGTCGCGCCACGCTCGGCGAGGTTCTTGAGCACCCAGTGCGAGGTCTCGAGGGAGACCTCGGGCATGATGCGGCCCATCGCCTCGACCAGGTGGAAGTGCGTGTCGTCGAAGGACAGCTGCGGGTGGCTCTTCAGCAGGTCGGTGACGAAGGAGCGGAGCTCGGCGAACACCTCGATGCCGGCGAAGCCACCACCGACGACGACGACGGTGAGCAGGCGGTCGCGCTCGGGACCGGCCGGCAGGTTCGCCGCCCTGTGGAAGTTGCTGAGGATGCGGTCACGGATGGACGCGGCTTCCTCGATGGTCTTCAGGCCGATGGCCTCGTCCGCGACGCCCGGGATCGGGAACGTGCGGGACACCGCGCCGGCGGTCATGACGATCTGGTCGTAGGACTCCTCCCACGCCTCGCCCTCGGTCGGGGTGATCGTCGCCGTCTTGGTGGCGTGGTCGACCTTGGTGACCTTCGCCGTGACGACGCGGGTCTTCTTGAGGTGACGACGGTGCGCGACGACCGCGTGACGCGGCTCGATGGAACCGGCGGCGACCTCGGGCAGGAACGGCTGGTACGTCATGTACGGCAGCGGGTCCACCATGACGACCTCGGCTTCGCCCTGGCGAAGGTGCTTCTCGAGCTTCCATGCGGTGTAGAAACCGGCGTAACCGCCGCCGACGACGAGGATCTTGGGCACGGGGGATGATCTCCTTGGATGGGGGTGTGCGGGAGTCGGGTCAGACTTCGCCGCCACCCGCCCCGACTCCAGCGTCTGCACCGTCATCATACGCCCGGCACTCACACCGGGAGGGCGACCAGTCCGCGCGCTCGAGCGCGAGGTCGCCGATGGGGTTGACGCCGGGTCCGGCGGCGAGGGCGTGGCCGACGAGGGCGTGCAGGCACTTCACGCGGGTGGGCATGCCACCGGCGCTGATGCCGTCGATCTCGTCGACGTGTTCGATCGACTCGCGATCGGCCAGGTAGGACTCGTGGGCCGCGCGGTACTGCGCGGCGACTTCGGGGTCCTCGAGCAGGGCTGCCAGCTCGGGCATCACCTGGTTGGCCTCGAGGGTGCTGACCGCAGCGGTGGCCGCGGGGTGGCACAGGTAGTAGAACGTCGGGAACGGGGTGCCGTTCGACAGCCGGGGCTTCGTGGAGACCACGGTGGGGTTGCCACAGACGCAGCGTGCCGCGATCCCGATGACGTCACGCGCCGGTCGGCCGAGCTGCGCCGACACGACCTGGACGTCGCGGTCGGAGGGCGGGTCGAAGGGAGGGGTCGTCACGGGAACGTGAGCCTACCGGAGAAGCGGAACCCCTCGCACCGTCGGGCCGGACGGCTCCGCGCCCTGCGGTCCGGACTACTTGCTGTCGCCCGTGCCGGACACGTCGGGGGCGACGAGGTCGGCGGCACGCTCGTCGGTGAGCCCGGACTGCAGCACCGACGAGAGCATCGCCTGCACCCAGTCGACCTTGGGCGTCTGCACCTTCGCACTCACGGGGGTGCCGGAGTCGGTGGTGGGGGTCTTCTCGGCCCGCTTGTCCTCGGTGCCCATCACGAGGTAGCTCTCCTCGCCCGGGTACACGTAGAGCAGCCGGTCACGGGCCTGCGCCTCGATGTACGCCGGGTCGTCCCAGCGTGCGACGTCCTGCTTCTTCTGCGTGACGTCGGCCTTCTGGCTCGCGACCTCCTGCTGCTGCTGGGCGATCTGCTCCTGCTGCTGGATGAGCGTCCGGAGCGACGGCGCGAGCACCACCACGAAGAGCACGATGATCGCGAGCATGAGCAGGCTGAACCCGGAGAAGTGGATCGAGCGGTACCAGGGCTGCGCGGGCGTGCTGCCGTCGGGCATCGCCACGGGGACGCGGCGGACGCGGGGCTTCTGGCTGGGCACGGTCCGACGATAACCCGGCACGGCCGGTCGGGCCGCCCGGCACGCGGCCGTTCGGCGCCCTCCCAGCGTCTCGCGTCCCACGGTGCCGCCCAGCAGAAGACGCCGTCGTCTCTTCGAGACGCCTCCGGATTCGGCGGCGTCTCACGGACTTCGCGGCGTCAGGCTGACACGACGGCGTCACGCCGACGGCGGGCGGGTCCGGGTCCGGTCGAGGCAGCCGGGAGGCACGGCTCCGGCCCGCCCGTCGGTCCCGCACCCGAAGTGGTCACCACACACCGCCCGACGCACGTCCGGTGGTCACGTCCTGTCGGCCGGGCCCGGGCCAACCGACGACTCGTGCCCACTCGACGCAGCGCGCACGGCACGTCCTGACCGCTCGGCACCTCGGGGCGGCACAGACGACGAGACGCCGTCCTCCTGGAGGAGGACGGCGTCTCGGTGGTGCGGGTACTGCTGAGCGGCTGGTTACAGCGACGCGGCGCGCGGGAAGGCCGAGCGACCGGCGTACACCGCGGCGTCGCCGAGCTCTTCCTCGATGCGGAGCAGCTGGTTGTACTTCGCGACGCGGTCCGAGCGGGCCGGGGCGCCGGTCTTGATCTGGCCACCGTCGACCGCGACCGCGATGTCCGCGATCGTGGTGTCCTCGGTCTCGCCGGAGCGGTGCGACAGGATCGAGGTCAGGCCGTGACGGTGCGCGAGCGAGACCGCGTCGAGCGTCTCGGTGAGCGTGCCGATCTGGTTGACCTTGACGAGGATCGAGTTCGCGGCCTTCTCGTCGATGCCCCGCTGCAGACGCTTCGGGTTGGTGACGAACAGGTCGTCGCCGACGATCTGGACCTTGTCGCCGAGCTCGGCGGTCAGGTGCGACCAGCCCTCCCAGTCGTCCTCGGCCAGCGGGTCCTCGATGGTGACGAGGGGGTAGTTCGCGACGAGCTCGGCGAAGTAGGAGGTGAACTCCTGGCTCGAGAGCTGCTTGCCCTCGAACTGGTACTTGCCGTCCGAGAAGAACTCGGTGGACGCGACGTCGAGGCCGACGGCGATGTCCTTGCCGGGCGTGTAGCCGGCCTTCTCGATCGCGGTGAGCAGGAAGTCGAGCGCGGCGCGGTTCGACGCGAGCTCCGGCGCGAAGCCGCCCTCGTCGCCGAGGCCGGTGGCCAGGCCCTGCTTCTTCAGCTCGCCCTTGAGGGCGTGGTAGGTCTCGACGCCCCAGCGGAGTGCCTCGGAGAAGGACTCGGCGCCGTAGGGCACCAGGAAGAACTCCTGGATGTCGACGTTGGTGTCCGCGTGGGCACCACCGTTGACGACGTTCATCAGCGGGACGGGCAGCGTGTGCGCGTTCGGGCCGCCGAGGTAGCGGAAGAGCGGCAGGTCGACCGAGTCGGCCGCGGCACGGGCCACGGCGAGCGAGGCGCCGAGGATCGCGTTCGCGCCGAGGCGGGACTTGTTCTCGGTGCCGTCGAGCTCGATGAGCGCGGCGTCGACGAGGCGCTGGTCGGTGGCGTCGAAGCCCTCGAGCGCCGGGCCGATCTCGTCGAGGACGGCGTCGACGGCCTTGAGCACGCCCTTGCCGCCGTAGCGCGAGGCGTCGCCGTCGCGCAGCTCGTACGCCTCGAACGCGCCGGTGGATGCACCGGACGGGACGAGCGCGCGGGACACGACGCCGTCGTCGAGGAGGACCTCGACCTCGACCGTCGGGTTGCCTCGGGAATCGAGGACTTCGCGTGCGCCTACGGCATCGATCAGGGCCACGGGGTACTCCCTACACATTGGTTGTGGTGATTGCGGTGTCGATCCTAGCGAGCGGAGGTGAACACGACGTCGGCCGTGACGCCCCGCTGTGGACGAGTCCGTGCTGGAACGAGGACTGGGTGCTCAGTCGAGCGGGCGGAACTCGACGCCCTCGAGCGACGCGGTGTCCGCCGAGACGGTCGCGAACGCCGTGAAGCCCTGGGCGGCGAGGCCGGCGAGCAGGTTCTTGGTGTTCTTCGTGCGGCGCTCGAGCCGGACGCGCCGGTGGGACGCCAGCGCCTCGGTCTTCAGCGCGGCGAGCCGGACCGGATCGACGTCCTTGTCGTACACGAGCACGACGGCGTCGGCCTCGGCGGACTCCGGGAGGGTCACGAGGTCGACGAGCCGCTCGAACCCGAGCGAGAACCCGACCGCGGGGACGTCCTGCCCGAGGAACCGGCCGATCATGCCGTCGTACCGGCCGCCGCCACCGAGGCTGTAGCCGAAGTCGGGGTGCGCGACCTCGAAGATCGTGCCCGTGTAGTAGCCCATGCCGCGCACGAGCGTCGGGTCGAAGCGCAGATCCACCCCTGGGAGCGCCTCGCGCAGGCGGAGCAGGTCGGCGAAGGCCTCGGCGTCGAGCCACGGCGCCCCCTCGACCGACGTCCAGTCGGCGGCCTCGAGCGCGCGGATGGTGTCCTCGAGCCCGGGCAGGTCGGCGCCCACGGTGCTGCGGAGTTCCGCCGCGACGCCGTCCGCACCGATCTTGTCGAGTTTGTCGATCGTGATGAGCGCGCGGTCGGCGGCGGCGGGCTCGGTGATCCCCCACGACGCGAGGAGCGCCAGCAGGATCCGGCGGTCGTTGATCCGGATCGTCGTGCCGCGGACCCCGAGGGCGTCGAGGGCCGCGGTCGTCGCGCGGATGAGCTCGATCTCGGCGAGCTGCCCGGGCTCCCCCAGGATGTCGATGTCGCACTGCACGAACTGGCGGTAGCGGCCCTTCTGCGGGCGCTCGGCACGCCAGACCGGCGCGATCTGCACGGACCGGAACACCGACGGCAGCTCCGCACGGTGCGAGGCGTAGAACCGGGCGAGCGGGACCGTCAGGTCGAACCGGAGACCGAGGTCGGCGAGGTCCAGCGGCGCTTCGGCAGCCTGCAGGTCCTCGGTGGTCAGCCCGCGCTTCATCACCGCGAACGCCAGCTTCTCGTTGTCACCGCCGAGCCCGGAGTGCAGCCGCGCAGCGTCCTCCACCACCGGGGTCTCGATCTCGTCGAAACCGTGCCGCGAGTAGACGTCCCGCACGACACCGAGCACGTGCTCGCGCCGGGCCTTGTCCGCCGGGAGGAAGTCACGCATGCCACGGGGTGCCGTCACGGTCGTTGCCATGCGGTCAATTCTGGCAGACGGGCGTCTCCGGCTTGCGCGCCTGCCGACCCACTGGCATACTGCATGCAGAACCTCGGTCCGGATCGTGCCTGATCCACGCTCCGGACCGATTCGCGGGGCGACGTGCTGCAGTGCGTCCCGCGGTTCGAGCGGGCTTCCCTGTCGGCCCCTCTCCCTGGTGGAGCCGACGCCCGCTCACGGGCGCCCTCTCTTTTTCGGGTTGGGAGGGCGCCCGTTCTCCCCTGCCCGGAGCGATCTCCCGACCGGGGATCACTCCACGGCGCGACCGGCTTCCTCGAGCGCCGACACCGCGGCCCGCAGACTCGCGACCGGGTCCACCCCGCGTCGTGCTGCAGCCGCGACCTCCCCGAGCACCGCTCGCCCCCATCCGGCGTCGACCGTCCCCACCCCGTCGTCCGCAGCGGGCGCGGCCGACGCGGCGGGCGCGGCTGACGCACCACGGGCCTCCGGGCCGACGCCGGAACCGGCCCCGACGACGGACGAGACGACCGCGTCGGCGTCCCCACGCTCCTCCAGGCGTTCCAGCAGCTTCACCGCGCGCTCCAGCGGCGGCATCGCCCGCGGCACCCCGTCGAACGCACTCCGCCGACTCGCCTTCTCGGCCGCCTTGGCCGCACGCCAGACCCGCACGACGTCCTCGACGGTGTCCGCCGTCTCGTCGCCGAACACGTGCGGGTGCCGCCTGGTCATCTTGTCCCGGACCCCGGCGGCGACGTCCTCGAGGGTGAAGTCCCCCGCGCGGGCGGCGATCCCCGCGTGCAGGACCACCTGGTAGAGCAGGTCGCCGAGTTCCTCGCGGACGTCGTCCGGGTCGCCGTCGTCGATGGCGTCGACGAGTTCGTACGACTCCTCGACGGCGTAGCGGGCGAGCGAGGCGTGGGTCTGCGCCCGGTTCCAGACGCACCCCCCGTCCTCGGCGAGCAGGCGGTCGACGACGGTCACGAGGTCCGGTACGGCGGTCATCACGTCATCGTGCCACCCGCGTAGACTGGTCGTGGTGTGTCGGGAAGTCTGGTCGACGGACACTCACCCGACCCCTCGAGACGGAGATCCATGTCGTCCCTCGTCCGCTCCCCCCGCTTCAGCGCCATCGCGCTCCTCACCGCCGCCGTGCTCGGCCTGGTCGTGGCGAACTCCCCGATCGGCCCCGGCCTCGAACGGCTGCTCGACGCGCACCTGCCGCTCGGTGCCCTGGGCCTCGACCTGTCGATCGCGCACTGGATCAGCGACGGCCTGCTCGCGGTGTTCTTCCTGCTCGTCGCGATCGAGCTGAAGCAGGAACTCGTCGACGGCGAGCTGTCGAACCCCAAGACCGCGATCATCCCCGCCATCGCGGCGGTCGGCGGCGTGCTCGTCCCGGCCGGCATCTTCCTGCTCGTCACCGCGGGCACGCAGTACACGCACGGCTGGCCGATCCCGACGGCGACGGACATCGCGTTCGCGCTCGGGGTGCTCGCCATGTTCGGTCGCGGGCTGCCGAGCGGCATCCGGGTGTTCCTGCTCGCGCTGGCCGTGCTCGACGACCTCATCGCGATCATCATCATCGCCGTGGTGTTCGCCCACGACACCGACTTCCTGGCCCTCGCCGGTGCCGTCGTCACCCTCGCGGTGTTCTGGCTGCTCGGCCGGATGCTCCGTCCCGGGCGCAGCGGGCAGACGTTCATCATCGTGGCGATGGTCGTCGTCGGGCTCCTGACGTGGTGGCTCGTCTACCACTCGGGTGTGCACGCCACCATCGCCGGCGTCGCCCTCGGGCTCGTGCTCCCCCGCCGCCCGGGCCACACCCTGCACGAGAACGTCGAGCCGTGGTCGAACGCCATCGTGCTGCCGGTGTTCGCGTTCGCGTCGGCAGCCGTCATCATCCCCTCGGTCGGCATCAGCGAGCTCTCCCCCACGTTCTGGGCGGTCGTCCTCGCCCTGCCGGTCGGCAAGGTCATCGGCATCACGCTGTTCGGCACGATCGCCACGCGGATCTTCCGCTCGCCCGGCCGCTCGTCGCTGTCGTTCTTCTCGATCATCACCGTCGGTGTGCTCGGTGGGATCGGGTTCACGGTGTCGCTGCTCATGAACGAGCTGGCGTTCGCCCGCAACGAGGAGATCCTCGACGAGGGCGTCCTCGCCGTGCTCGTCGGCTCGGGCATCGCCATCGTCGCGTCGGCGGTCGTCGTCACGCTGCGGGCGCGGGCGTACCGCGCGCGCCGCGAGCTGTCCGAGGCCGAGGACACCGAGTAGCGGCTCGCGGGCCGGGGTTCACACCCGTTCCGCGACAGGGCACGCGTCGTTCGACGCGTGGATCGTCGCGAAGGGCGTGCGTGCCGTGGACGTGGCCATGGACGGCCTGGAGGCACGGTGCGGGCCCGCACCGTGCCTCCAGGCCGTCTCCGCTCGCGTCTACGCGGCCGGCGCCTCGGCCGGGGTCGTCGCCCCGTACACGGCGGTGAGGATGCTCTCCACCCACTGGATGAGGCCGTCGTCCGGCAGCGCCTGGTCGTGCGGACGCGGCATCGGGATGCTCGTCGCGTTCTGCTGCGGGAACCAGCGCGCGCCCGGGAACATGCGCTTCAGGCGCACCTGCGACGAGTCGGCGAGCTCCTTGCCGGCGACCCGCAGGTTCGAGCCCATGACCACGACGTCGGACAGGCCGACCTGCTGCGCCATGCGACGGAGGCGGGAGACCTCGACCAGGGTCTGCACGGCCTGCGGCGGCTGCCCGTAGCGGTCGGTGAGCTCGTCGAGCACCATGTCGATCGCGTTCGGCTGGGCCGTCGGGGCCGAGGCCGCCGAGAGCTTCTGGTACGCCTCGAGCCGGAGTCGCTCGGACTCGACGTAGTCCTCGGGGATGTGCGCATCGACGGGGATCTCGAGCCGGAGCTCGGTCTGCCCCTCGGCGACGTCCCCACGGAACTGCGACACCGCCTCGCCGATCATCCGCAGGTACAGGTCGAAGCCGACGCCCGCGATGTGGCCGGACTGCTCCCCGCCGAGCAGGTTGCCGGCCCCGCGGATCTCGAGGTCCTTCATGGCGACCTGCATGCCCGCGCCGAGCTCATTGTTCGCGGCGATCGTCTCGAGGCGGTCCTGTGCGGTCTCGGACAGCGGCTTCTCGGAGTCGTACAGGAAGTACGCGTACCCGCGCTCCCGCCCACGGCCGACACGTCCGCGCAGCTGGTGCAGCTGCGACAGGCCGTACTTGTCCGCCTTGTCGATGATGAGCGTGTTCGCGTTCGCGATGTCCAGACCGGTCTCGATGATCGTCGTCGAGACGAGGACGTCGAAGCGGCGCTCCCAGAAGTCGACCATGACCTGCTCGAGGGCGGTCTCCGACATCTGCCCGTGCGCCACGGCGATGCGCGCGTCCGGCACGATCTCGGCCAGGTGCGCGGCGACCGACTGGATGTCCTTCACGCGGTTGTGCACGTAGAACACCTGGCCCTCGCGCAGCAGCTCGCGGCGGATCGCCGCCGCCACCTGCAGGTCGGACTGCGGTCCGACGAAGGTCAGGATCGGGTGGCGGTCCTCGGGCGGGGTGGCCAGGGTCGACATCTCGCGGATGCCCGTGACCGCCATCTCGAGCGAGCGCGGGATCGGGGTCGCCGACATCGCCAGGACGTCGACGTTCGTCTTGAACTTCTTGAGCTGGTCCTTGTGCTCGACGCCGAACCGCTGTTCCTCGTCGATGATGACGAGCCCGACGTCCTTGAAGGTGATGCCCTGCGACAGGATCCGGTGGGTCGCGATGACGATGTCGACCGTGCCGTCGGCGAGCCCGGCGATGGTCTCCTTCGACTCCTTCTCGGTCTGGAACCGGCTCAGGGCGCGCAGGTGCACGGGGAACCCGGCGAAGCGCTCCTGGAACGTCTCCATGTGCTGGCGGACGAGCAGGGTCGTCGGGACGAGCATGACGACCTGCTTGCCGTCCTGCACGGCCTTGAACGCGGCACGGATCGCGACCTCGGTCTTGCCGTAGCCGACGTCGCCGGAGAGCAGGCGGTCCATCGGGATCGGGCGTTCCATGTCGCGCTTGATCTCGTCGATCGTGGTGAGCTGGTCGGCGGTCTCGGCGAACGGGAACGCCTCTTCCAGCTCGCGCTGCCACGGGGTGTCCGGACCGAACGCGTGCCCCTTCGACGCCATCCGCGCCGAGTACAGCTTGACCAGGTCGACGGCGATGTCGCGGACGGCCTTGCGGGCCTTCGACTTGGCGGCGGACCAGTCCGAGCCGCCCATCTTCGACAGGGTCGGGGACTCGCCACCGACGTAGCGCGACAGCTGGTCGAGCTGGTCGGTCGGCACGAAGAGCTTGTCGCCCGGGTAGTTGCGCTTCGACGGCGCGTACTCGAGCACGAGGTACTCGCGCTGCGTCTTCACGGCGTTCCGGCCACCGCTGGAGACCTCGCGGCTGACGAGCTCGACGAACTTGCCGATGCCGTGGGTCGCGTGCACGACGACGTCGCCCGGCTTGAGCTGCAGCGGGTCGACGACGTTCTTGCGTCGGCTCGCGAGTTTCTTGACGGTGCGGGCACCCTGCTGGACACTGCGGCCGTAGAACTCCGCCTCGCTCAGGACCGCGATGCGGGGGTCGGGGATGGCGAAGCCGTGCTCGACGGTCGCGGTCGTCACGACGGCGAACCCCGGCTCCGGCGGCGCGTCGACTACTGCGGCACGGGCGGCGACCCCGGCGTCGGCGAGCACCTGCACCGCCCGCTCGACGAGGCCCTGGCCCTGCGCGGTCACCACGACGGCCCACCCGTCGTCGGTCAGCGACTTGACGTGCGCGATCGCCCCGTCGGCGCTGCCGGCGAAGCTCGGGACGGCCTCGGCCCGGACGCGGATGTACTCGCCTGCCTCGGCAGCGGCCTCGGCGTCGGTGAGGACGCGCTCGGTGTCCCCTTCGTCGAGGCCGGAGTCGAACGGCGACACCGTCCACCAGGTGCGCTGCCCCCGGGTGTTCTTGAGCTGCTGCACGGTCAGGAAGTTGCCCGCGTCGAGGTCGATCGGCGCCTGGGCACCGGCGACCGCTGCGCTCCAGGCCGCCTGCAGGAACTCGGTGTTCGTCTCGGCGAGGCTGTTCGCGCGGCCGTTCACCCGCTCGGGCGAGAACACCGCGATGGTGGCGTCGTCCGGCAGGTAGGAGGTCATCGGCACGAGGTCCTGCACGAGCGCCGGGGCGAGGGACTCCATGCCCTCGACCGGGATGCCCTCGGCGATCTTCGCGAGCATCTGCGACAGGTTCGGGAACTCGTGCAGCATCTCGCGCGCCCGCTGCCGGACGTCGTCGCTGAGCAGGAGTTCGCGCGAGGCGGTCAGCTCGACCGAGCCGAGGTCGTCCTCGGTCGTGCGCTGGTCGGCGACGGAGAACGCCTTGATCGCCTCGATCTCGTCGCCGAAGAAGTCGACGCGTGCCGGGTGGTCGGCCGTGGGCGGGAAGACGTCGAGGATGCCGCCGCGCACCGCGAACTCACCACGGCGGGTGACGAGGTCGACGCGCGAGTAGGCGAGGTCCACCAGCTGGGACGCGATCGCCGCCAGGTCGTTGCCCCGCGAGTCGGTCCGCAGCACCACGGGTGCCAATGAGGTCAGGTTGCTCGCGATCGGCTGCAGCGCGGCGCGGACGCTCGCGACGACGATGGTCTGGCGACGCTCGGCCGGGTCCGCCGCCTGCCACGCCGCGAGCTTCCGGAGCGTCGCGATGCGCGTGCCGACGGTCTGGGCACTCGGGCTGAGGCGTTCGTGCGGCAGGGTCTCCCACGCCGGGAACTCGAGCACGTCGGCATCGGGGACGTAGCTGCCGAACGCTTCGCGGACCGCCTCGGCCTCACGCCCGGTCGCCGTGATGACGAGGACGCACTGCGGGCCGTTGCGCTCGGCGAGCAGCGCGCCGAGCAGCGGCACGCGCAGGCCGTCCACGACGGAGAAGTCGGCGTCGCGCGGTGCGGCGCGCAGCACGCGATCGAAGGCGGAGGCGCGCGAGAGCGCAGGGATGATGCCCGAGATCGTCACTCAGGAGATGGTACCGGCCGCCACCGACACCGGCCGCGACGTGCGCGACGGGCGAACAGCGCCGACGCCCGGCACGGAGCGCTCAGGACGGAGCGTGCACGCGCTGCTGTGCGGCGAGCAGCCCGACCTCGGCGATCGCCTCGACCGCGTCGGCGGCGTCAGCCAGCAGGATCGGCAGCGTCTTCTTCTCGGCTGCGGAGAAGTCACGCAGCACGTAGTCGGCCGGGTCCTGCCGACCGGGCGGACGACCGATGCCCACCCGGACGCGCATGAACTCGTTCGTCCCGGTGGCCTTGATGATGTCGCGCAGCCCGTTGTGCCCGCCGTGCCCGCCACTGCCCTTCAGGCGGACGGTGTCGAACGGCAGGTCGAGCTCGTCGTGCACGACGACGAGGTCGGCCGGGGTGGCGCTGTAGAACCCGAGCACCGAGGAGACCGGTCCACCCGAGGTGTTCATGAACGACCCGGGCTTCGCCAGCACGAGTCGGGTGCCGCCGGGCACCAGGCGCCCCTCGGCGACCTGGTTCGGCGTCTTGTGCTTCTTGAACGTCGCTCCCATGCGGGAGGCGAGTTCGTCGAGGACCATCTGGCCGACGTTGTGGCGGTTGCCGGCGTAGTCGGGCCCGGGGTTCCCGAGCCCGACCACCACGAGGATTCGATCCGTCACAGCGTCGACCAGATGTCTTCGAAGGGGTGTTACTCGGAGTCCGCGGCGCCCTCGGCACCCGACTCGGCGCCGGCCTCGGCCGAGGCCTCGTCCGCAGCGTCGTCGTCAGCGGTGCCACGCGGGGTGACGATCGCGACGACCAGCGCCTCGGGGTCGGTCTCGAGCTCGGCGCCCTCGGGGAGCTCGAGCTGCGCGGCGTGGATCTGCACGCCGTCCTCGAGGCCCTCGACGTTCACGGAGACGTGCTCCGGGATGTCGGTGGCGAGCACGAGCAGCGAGATCGTGTTGAGGTCCTGCACGTGGATGGTGCCGGAGAAGGACTCGCCCTCGATGACGACGGGCACGTCGACCGTGACCTTCTCGCCGCGGCGGAGGACCACGAGGTCGATGTGCTCGATGATCTGGCGCACCGGGTCACGCTGGACGTCCTTGACGAGGGCGAGCTGCGCAGCACCCTCGATGTCGAGGTCGACGACCGCGTTGGCGGTACGGACGAGCAGCATGGTCTCGTGACCGGGCAGCGAGATGTGCTTCGGCTCGGTGCCGTGGCCGTAGACGACCGCGGGGATCTTGTCGGCCGCGCGGAGCTTGCGAGCAGCGCCCTTGCCGAACTTGGTGCGGACTTCCGCTGCGAGCTTGGTGTAGTCGGCCATGGTGCCTCCTGGTGTCGGGGACGACGCCGGGGTGCCGGCATCGTGGGGGTCTGTGGTGTTGCAACTCGAACGCGTGCACGCGTGAGGAACGATCCCAGGGTCTTGCCGGGTATCCCACCGCGTCGATCACGGCCGCGCGTACGCAGCCCTCGCCGAAGTCAGGGACTGAGTCTAGCAGGGCCGTCCGGGCGTGTCGTCCCATGATCTGCCCGCTCCGGCTGCGACGACGCTCAGCGGCCGACCTGCCGACGGTGCTCCTGCGCGGCGTGGAGGACGTCGCGCGCCCGGTCGCTCGCTACCTCGGCCTCGTCGCGGGCTGTCTCGAGCCGGGTGATCTCGGCCTCGGCCTGCTCGAGGGCACGCTGGAGCTCCGCGCGGCGCTCCTCCGCCTGTTCGAGATCGGCCTCGGCGGTGTCGAGTGCTGCGTCGGCGTCGCGGGACTCCGTGCGCGCTGCGGTCTCGGCCTGGCGCGCGGCCTTCCGGTCGGCGGCCGGGTCGCGCTTCGGTTCGGGTTCGGCGTCCGGCTCCGACTCCGGGGCGTCGCGCTGCGCGGGCCTGGAGGCACGGCTCGCCTTCCGCGCACCCCTCGCCTGGGAGATGGGGATGGGTGGGGCATCGCTGCCGGACCAGGCATCGGGCACCGCGTCCGGATCCGCGAGCGCCCCGTCGAGGTCGACCGCGTCGAACCCCACGCTCTCGAGCGCCGTCACGAGCAGCCCCGACCGGACGGCCGCGCCGGCGTGCGGGTCCGCCATCGCCGCCTCGATCGTCGACCGGACCTGCTCGAGCACCGCCGGGGTGACGGGGTGCCCGGCGTCGGACGCCAGGTCCGCACCGGCCTGCGCGAGGGCGTCGACGACCTCGGCGCGCTGCCGACGGAGCGTCCGGATCGCGTCGGGGTCGGCGTCGGCCTGCGCCTTGCGGAGCGCCGGTCCGAGGTCGACGGCGTCGTCGAGGGCACCGTCGTGGGCGAGCAGGTCGATCACCCATGCGGCCGGGGCGGGCTTCCGGAGCTTCCCGACCGCCGTGGCGAGGGCACGGTCGTCCTTCCGCACCGCGCGCTGCCGTGCGGTGCGCTCGGCGACGAAGTCCTGCGGCGCGACGAGCAACAGCTCCCTGGCGACGTCGGCGAACTCCATGCGACCACTGTGCCAGCCAGGATGCCGGGTACTACCAGTCGTGGACGGTGCCGTCGGCCAGGCGGTTGAACGGCAGGTACGCCTGCTCGTAGGGGTACTTGCCGGCTTCGTCGACGTCGAGGCTGACCCCGAGGCCCGGCTCGTCCCCCGGGTGCAGGTAGCCGTCGGTGAACGTGAACGTCTGGTGGAACACCTGGTTGGTCTGCGGTCCGTGCTGCATGTACTCCTGGATGCCGAAGTTGTGGATCGCGAGCCCGAGGTGCATCTGCGCGGCGAGACCCACCGGGGAGATGTCGGTCGGTCCGTGGAACCCGGACCTGACCTGGTACAGCGCCGCGTACTCCATCGTCTTCTTGAGCGGGGTGACGCCGCCCATGTGCGTGACGGCACCGCGGACGTAGTCGATGAGCTGGTCGCGGATGATGTCCTTGAAGTCCCAGATGGTGTTGAAGACCTCCCCGATCGCCAGCGGCGTCGTGGTGTGCTGCCGGACGAGCTTCAGGGCCTCCTGGTTCTCGGCGGGGGTGCAGTCCTCGAGCCAGAACAGGTCGTACGGCTCGAGCGACTTGCCGAGCTTGGCGGCCTGCAGCGGGGTCATCCGGTGGTGGCCGTCGTGCAGCAGCGGCAGTTCGGGACCGAACTCGTTGCGGACGGCCTCGAACACGGTGGGCACGTGGCGCAAGTAGGCGCGGGTGTCCCAGTCCTCCATCGCCGGGTACGCACCGCGCTGGGCGGGCTCGAAGTCGTAGCGGACGCCGGCGTTGCCCTCGGTGGTCCTGTTCGAGGCGATGCCGTAGATGGACTCGAGGCCGGGGACACCGGTCTGCACCCGGATGGAGCGGTAGCCCTCTTCCTGGTGCTCGCGGATGGAGTCGAACAGCTCGGGCAGCTCCTTGCCCGAGGCGTGGCCGTACGCCATGAGCCCGGTGCGCGATGCCCCGCCGAGCAGCTGGTACAGCGGCATCCCGGCGACCTTCGCCTTGATGTCCCAGAGGGCCATGTCGACGGCGGCGATCGCGGCCATCGTGACCGGACCACGGCGCCAGTACGACGACCGGTACAGGAACTGCCAGGCGTCCTCGATGCGGCTGGCGTCACGGCCGACGAGCAGCGGGACGACGTGCTCGGACAGGTAGGCGGAGACCGCGAGCTCGCGGCCGTTCAGGGTGGCGTCGCCGAGCCCGGTGACGCCGTCGGCCGTGGTGAGCTTGAGCGTCACGAAGTTCCGGTTCGGGCTGGTCACGATGACCTCGGCCCGCTCGATCAGCTGGCCGCGGTCCGCCGAGGCCCAGGTGTCCGGACGGCCGGCGGTGGTCTCGGCCGGCCCGCTGTCGGTGGCGCCGGGGACCGGGGCCGCGGGGTTGGTGGTGGTCGTGTCGGTCATGCGTGGACTCCTCCGTTGGAGCGTTCGCGGGCGCGTGCCGCGGCGGTGCGGATGCGGTCGGCCGCCGCCGTCACGGCGGCGACCACGGGGGTGGTGTCGAGTTCGGGCGCGACGACGGCCAGGACGTCGTGCACGTCCGAGTCTGGCCCGGGGGCACCGGGGTCGTCCACCAGGTCGGGTTGCTCGGTGACGTGCAGCCACCACGCGGCGAGGGCGGTGGCCGCTCCGGTGCCGATGCCGGCCGAGGGGTCGCGGGCGAGCCGGTGCCGCACGACGTCGACGACACGGACGGGCAGCTTCTGCGAGCCGCCGGACGCGATCTGCCGCAGCGTGTGCCGGATGCGCGGGTTGGCGAACCGTTCGACCAGGGCCGTGCGGGCGTCTTTGACCTCGGCCTCGGGCAGCGGGAGTTCGAGCGCGGCTTCGTCCCAGAGCTGCTCGACGGCGGTGCGGCAGACCGGGTCGTCCATCGCCTCGGCCACGGTGTCGTGGCCGAGCTGCAGCCCCAGGTAGGCGAGGAGCGAGTGCGAGCCGTTCAGCAGCCAGAGCTTCCGCTGCTCGTACGGGGTGACGTCGTCGACGATCCGGACGCCGGCCGTCTGCCACGCGGGCCGGTCGGTGCCCGCGAAGGCGTCCTCGAGCACCCACTCGGCGAACGGCTCGGTGACGACGGGGACCCGGTCTCCGGCGAGCGCACCCGGCAGTTCCGACAGGCGCGCGACGTCGTCGTCGGTGGTGGCCGGGGTGATCCGGTCGACCATCGAGCTCGGGAACGTGACGTTCGCCTCGATCCAGTCATGCAGGGCGTCGTCGGTGACGGCGTCGAGCACGGCGTCGCGCAGGACCGCCCCGTTGTGCGTCAGGTTGTCGAGACTGACCAGCGCGATGCGCCCGGACCCGGCGGCACGGCGGGCGTCGAGCCCCGCGACCAGCCGCGCGGGCACGTCGGAACCGGGCCGGTAGCCCTGCTCGGTGACCGTCAGCGTGACGATGGTCGTCTCCGGGGACGCGACCACGTGCCTCCAGGCCGTGTCGTCGCTGCCCGGGTGGGCGGCCACGATCGTGTCGACCACCTCGGCTCCGTCGCCGGACGCGGCTCGGGTGACGAGCGTGTACCGGCAGTCCTGCGCGGTCAACGCGTCCGCGGCGGCGGGCGAGCGGCCAGTGAAGGCGGTGATCCCCCACGGCTCCCCCGTGGTGTGGGCGGTGTACCAGGCGAGGTGGGCACGAGCAAAGGCCCCCACCCCCAGGTGGACGATGCCCGGACGCCGATCGGTCATGCCGACACCGGTACGAGGGAGCGGAGGTACGCCAGGTTGTCGGCGGTGCGGGCCTCGAGCGGGAGGTCGGTGGAGAAGTCCTCGATGGTGACCCATCCGTCGTACCCGACCTGGCGGAGCGCGTCGAGGTACTCGGACACCGACGCCTGGCCGGTGCGCAGGGGTGCCCACTCGTGCTGCCAGATCGAACTGCCGTCGGCACGGGCGTCACCGGTGTCGACCCAGCGGGCGTTCTTCACGTGGGCGTGTGCCAGGTACGGCCCGAGCAGTTCGAACGCGGCCAGGTGGTCCTCGTACCCCTCGATCACGAGGTTGCCGAGGTCGTGGATGACGCCGACGTGTGCGGGGTCGAGACCGTCGATCAGTCGCAGTGCCGCGGATGCCGACGGCGTGATCGTCATGTGGTGCAGCTCGACGAGTGCCTTCACGCCGAGCTCCGACGCACGCGACGCGACCCACTCGAGATCGGCGCGGGTGCGGTCGAAGAGCTGCGGGTAGGTCTCGCCGGTGCGTTCCTTCTCGGCACGGTAGTGCGGCATCGTGACCCGCACCTGGCGCGCGCCGAGTTCGCTGGTCACGCGCAGCATCGTCTCGACGCCGTCGTGGTCGGCGGTCGGCTGGTAGCCGCCGATGCCCGAGTACTCGAGCCCGGCGGCGGCGGTGACCCGGGCGATCTCGCCGACCCGGTCGCGGATGCCCGTGTACTGCCAGGTCGAGTTGTTGCCCGCCCAGAACGACCGCTCAGCGGGGACCTCGACGCCGTCGGCCGGGCGGTCGTCGACGATGCGCCACTCGATGCCGTCCCAGCCCTGTGTGGCCAGGGTCTCGGCAGCTTCGGACGGGGTCCAGTCGGGAGTGGAGGCGGTGAACACGGAGAACTTCATCGGGTGGCTCCTTCGGTCGCGCTGGCGGTGGCGGGTGTGCCGACGACGGGCACCACGTCGTCGTACTCCCCCTCGATCACGTCGTCGATGCGCACGGGGTGTCCGAGCGTCGCGCTGACGTAGAGCCCGCGGACGGTGGCGAGCGACACGAGGGCCGCGTCGACGGTGACACCCGGTTCGCGTCCCTGCCGGATCGCGTCGACGATGTCCGTGTACTGCCGAGCGTGCCCCGCGGCGAAGTGGTCGGGTTCAGCCGGGCCGCCGACGACGTGCTCGGGCGGGACGACCTGGTCCTTCTGGTCGACCGCACCGGCGACCGCGGTGGCGTTCGACGTGGTGGACGCGGACTCGAGCGTGGCGGTGTCCGGGGCGATGTGGAAGTACGCGAGCCGGTCGTCGTCGACGATGGCGGAGCCGTGCGTGCCGTACACGGCGTACCGGGCGGAGAGCCCCGGGTACGCCGCGGTCGTGCAGTGGACGACCCCGAGCGCCCCGCCGGCGAACCGGACGGTGGCGACGGCGGTGTCCTCGACCTCGATCCGGTCGTGCGCGAGCAGGCCGGTCTGCGCGGAGATCTCGACCGGACGACCGAGCGCCCAGACGAGCAGGTCGACGGTGTGCACGCCCTGGTTCATCACCGCGCCGCCGCCGTCGAGCGCCCAGGTGCCGCGCCAGTCACCGGAGTCGTAGTACCCCTGCGACCGGTACCACGCGACGCTCGCGAGCCCCGAGGTCACGGTGCCGAACCCGCCGTCGTGCGCGGCCCGGGCGACGGCTGCCGACGCCGGGTCGAAGCGGTGCTGGCTGATGACGCTCGTGACGAGCCCGCGGTCACGAGCGGCTGCGGCGAGCGCCGCGATCTGCCGGGCCCGGGGCATCGTGGTGTCGAGCGGCTTCTCGATGACGACGTGCTTGCCGGCGGCCAGGGCGGCCTCGGCGAGCTGCACGTGCATGCCGGACGGCGAGCAGATCGCGACGACGTCGATGTCGGTCTGGTCGATCGCCTCCTCGATGGTGGACGTCGTGATCGGGCGGGCGACGCCCATCGCCTCGATTGCGTCGGCTGCGCTCGTGGCGGCTTCGGGCACGGCGTCGACGAGGGCGACGACCTGCAGGTCGGGGTGGTGGACGGCGACGGTGGCGTGGTGGCGGCCGATGACACCGGCGCCGACGACGGCCAGGCGGAGCGGGTTGGTGGGTTCGGTCATCGCAGGGTGACTCCGATCTGGTCGGTGAGGGTGCGGAAGGCCCGGCCGGCACGGCCGAAGGCCGCGGGGCCGGAGAACCCGCCGAGGGAGGTGAAGTCGCTGAGGTGCGGTTCGAGCGAGGCGTACCCGGAGTAGCCGGCGTCGCGGAGCGCGGTGAGGGTCTGGAGCAGTTCGCCGTCACCCTCGCCCGCGGGGACCACCGACGAGTCGGCGGCGAGGGCGTCCTTGACCTGCAGGTAGTCGACGTACGGGGCGAGCTGCTCCCAGCCGTCGGTGAAGGGCCGGACGCCGCACTGCACGTAGTTCGCGTTGTCCCAGGCCAGGCGGAGCGCCGGCGACCCGACGCTCTCGACGATGTCGAGCACCCGCGAGGGGACGTCGCCGTAGATGTCCTTCTCGTTCTCGTGCAGCAGCGTCACGCCTTCGCGCTCGGCGAGGTCGGCCAGCGCCCGCATCCGGACGAGGACGTCGTCGCGGACGTCGTCGGGGCTGCGGCCCTCGAAGTAGAACGAGAAGATCCGGATGTTCGTCGTGCCGAGGGCGTGCGCGGCACGGATCGCACGGGCGAGCCGTGACACCTCGTGCTCGACGGGCTCGTCGACGGGCACCTTGCCGATCGGCGAGGCGATCGCGGACACGGTCTGCCCGCGCTCGTCGAGCAGCCGGTGGAGTCCGGCGAGCTGGTCCTCGTCGAGGTCGACGACGTTGACGCCCCAGGCGCTGCGGACCTCGATGGCGCTCGCGCCGAGCGCCTGGAGGACCGCCACCTGGACGACCGGGTCGGCGTCGATCTCGTCGCCGAAACCGGAGAGTTCCCAACTGGGCTGGTCGGTCATGGTGTCCTTTCGTTCGGACGGGAGGCGCGTGGCGGGGCCGCCACGGGCCTCCAGTCCGGTTCTGGGTTGCGGCCTACTTGACGGAGCCGGCGGTGAGCCCGCCGACCAGGTAGCGCTGGAAGATCAGGTACAGGGCGACGACGGGGACGGCGCACACGATCGAGGCGGCCATCATCTGGCCGTAGATCGGGACGGCACCGCCCTCTTGCGTGGTGCCGAGCACCTGCAGCACCACGGCGACCGTCCGGGTGTTCGGGGTCGTCATGATCGTGGAGAACAGGACGTCGTTCCACCCGAGCAGGAACGCGAAGATCGCGGACACGACGATGCCCGGCCACGACAGCGGGAGCACGATCTTCGTCAGGATCTTCGTCGAGCTGGCGCCGTCGATGCGCGCCGCTTCCTCGAGTTCCTTCGGCAGGCCGCGCAGGTACGTGACCATCACCCACGTCGAGAACGGCAGGGCGAAGGTCAGGTAGGTGACGAACAGGCCCCAGCGGGTGCCGATGATCTGCACGCCGGTGGCGCTGGCGATGTTCGAGAACACCACGAAGACCGGCAGGAGCAGGAGCGTGCCGGGGATCGACTGCAGGGCGAGGAGCCCACGCAGGATGGTCAGCCGCCCGAGGAACCGGAACCGGACGAGCACGTAGGCCGTGGACACGGCGAGCGCGGCACTCGCGACGGCGACGGCACCGGCGGTGAGCATCGAGTTCACCAGTCCCTCGCCGAGGGCGACGGTGGACCAGATCTCGACGTAGTTCGACAGGGTGAACTCGGACGGGAAGTACTCGCCACGGGCGACGGCGACGTCGGAGTTGACCGAGCCGAACAGGATGTAGAGCACCGGGACGGCGATGAACGCGATGATCACCGCGATGACGGCGACGAGCAGCCAGCGCGGCAGCAACCGGGTGACGTCGGTGTCGTAGGGACGCTTGCTCCGTCGGCCGCCGCTGCCGGTCGTGATGCTCTCGGTGAGCGTCGCGGTGGGGCGGGTGCGGGTGCTGAAGGACGTGCTCGGGGTGGTCATGCGCGGGCTCCGTCGATGTCGGCGGCGGTCGGGGAGGCGGCGAGCGTGGCGCGGTCGGCGCGACGCTGCTTCCGGTTGGGGCCGGCGTCGTCGCCGGTGTCGAGCTTGACCGCCCGCAGGTAGACGAACAGCGGGATCGCGACGATCACGAGCGAGCAGATCGCCATCGCCGCGGACAGGCCGAAGCGGAACGACTGGAAGCTCGCGATGTACGTCAGGACGGGCATCACCTCGACGCTGGACGGCAGCGGGATGCCGAACAGCACGAACGGCAGCGTGAAGTTGTTGATGTTGTGCAGGATCGAGATGATCACCGCGAGGCTGAGGGGTCCGCGCAGGTACGGGAAGATGATGTACCGCAGCTTCGCCCACCAGGTCACCCCGTCGAGCGCTGCGGCCTCGTGCACCTCGTTGTCCACGGCCTGCAGGCCGGCCAGGGACAGCAGGTAGACGAAGGGCCAGCTCGTCCAGATCATCACGCCGGCGAGCGCCCAGTACGACGCCGAGCCGTTCAGCCACAGCACGTCGGTGTGCAGGATCGAGTTCACGACCCCCTGCGGCTGGAGCATCGTGCGGAAGAACGTGCCGACCACGAATGCCGGCAGCACGTACGGGATCAGGTAGATCGATCGGACGAGCCCGCGACCGGGGAACCGGTTCTGCGTCGAGATCGCGGCGGCGACCCCGATCGGCACGGTCACCGCGGTGACGAGCACCGACAGCGACACCGAGATCCAGATGGAGTGCAGCAGCGGCGAGTTCGTGAACGCCTCGGTGAAGTTGGCGAACCCGACGAACGGGGCGCTGAACCACTGGCGGAGCGTGTACTGGTCGAGGTCGAGCATCGCGATCCAGAAGCCCACCAGCAGCGGCACCACGATGACGGCGAGCATGAGGACCCCGCCGGGTAGGAGCATCCACAGCGGGCGCTCGCGTTTGTAGAGGGGCGTCTTGCCGGCCGGGCGGACCGGCCGGGGCGGCGCCGCGTCCGTGCGGGGCCTGGTCTGCATGCTGGTCATCACAGACCTCCGTTCTTCTGACGGTCGAGGGTGGCCTGGGCGTCCTTCTGGGCGTCCTGCAGTCGCTTGCGGAGCTGGTCGTCGGTGACCTCGCCGGACTTCAGCGACGGGATCGACTGCACGACCACGTCGACCAGGGCGAGCTGGATGTCGGACCAGGCGCCGGTGAACGCGGTCGGCTTGGACAGGCGGCCGGCGTCGATGATCGGCTTGAGCTGCGGGTTGTCGGCTGCCAGGTCGGCGGCGGCCGAGGCATTGGTCGGCAGGTTGCCGAACAGGTCGTAGTACTCGAGCTGGGCCTTCGGGGCGCTGAGCTGCTTGACGAACGCGAACGACAGCTCCTGCTTGCTGCCGTAGTCGGCGACGACCCAGTTGTCGCCGGACAGGATGCTGGCGGCCTCGATCCCGTCGGACGGCCGCTCGGACGCCCCCGGCGGGACGGTCGGCAGCAGGGCGAACTCGTACTTGCCGTCGACCTTGGTGTCCTTGAAGGAGTTGATGGCGGTGGTGGTCGTCATCGGGAAGAACGCGGCCTTGCCCTCGGTGAACTGCGCGAGGGCCTGGGCGTTGTTCCAACCGATCGCGGCCGGGTCGACGACACCGTCCTTCGTGACCCAGTCGAAGTAGGTGCGGTAGGCGTTCTCGACGGCCTTGCTGTCGATCTCGGCCTTCGAGCCGTCGACGATCGTGTTGCCGGCGTTCTGGGCCATCCCCCACACGAACTTCCAGGGGTCGAAGCCGTCGGCGTAGGCGATCGCCATCCCGTGGCGTCCGTCACCCGTGGTGGCCTTCGCATCGGCGGTGAGCTCGTCCCACGTCGTGGGCATGTCGGTGATGCCGGCCTTCGCGAGCAGGTCCTTGTTCACCGCCATCACGAACGGACGGCTGGCGAACGGGATCCCGATCTGCTTCGACGCACTCGGACCGGAGATGCCGAACGACGCGGGGTCGAACTGGTCCTTGCCGCCGATCGCGTCCCACTCCTTCGTGCCCATCTCGACGAAGGCACCGGTGGCGTACGCGGTCGGGGTGAAGGTCGTGCCGATCGCGTAGACGTCGGGGCCCTGGCCGGAGATGACGCTCGTCTGGATCGCGGTCAGTTCCTCCTGCGCGGACGAGTAGGTCTCCCACTGGATGTCCGCACCGGTCGTGCGCTTGAACTCGGCGGCGGTCTCCCGCTGCCACTGCTTGCGTTCCTTGGGGTAGGTGGTGTCCGCGCCCATCATCACGCGGAGGGTGTTCGGGTCGTCGCCGCTGCCGTTCACCACAGCGCATCCCTGCAGGGACAGTGCGGTGAGGGCGACCACGGCGACGGCACCGACGAGGGTGCGGACTTGCAGTCTTCGCGTCTTCACGGGGGTTTCCTCCTCGAGACCTCCTCCGAGCGGCGCTGCTCGGTGGCACCACTGTTCCGCCGTTGGCAACATGCGGCAACCGGTTGCCACTTGTTGCCAGACGCGAATACGTTCGGCCTCGTGAAGGACCTCTCGACGGACGGCGGCGGGCGCACGGGCGGTGCCGCGGGCACCGCCGCTGGTGCCGCGCGTCGCGTCACCATCCGCGACATCGCCGACGCCACCGGGGTCGCCGCGTCCACCGTCTCCCGCGCCCTGTCCCTGCCCGACCGGGTCAACCCCGTCACCCAGGAGCGCATCCAGCGGGCAGCTCGCGAGCTCGGCTACGTCGCCAACTCGCAGGCACGGGCGCTGACGTCCGGGCGCACCCGCGCCGTCGCCGTGCTCGTGTCCGACATCACGAACCCGTTCTACTTCGACGTCATCCGGGGCACGCAGCACCAGCTCGCCGGGGCCGGCTGGACGCAGCTGCTCGTCGACACCGAGGAGTCCGCCGACGCCGAGATAGCCGCGCTCACCGCCGTGGGGGCGAAGGCCGACGGGGTCGTGCTCACGGCGTCACGACTGTCCGACGCGCAGATCGCACGGTTCGCCGAACGGATCCCCCTGGTCGTGGTGAACCGCCGACCCACCGGCGTGCCATCGGTGCTCATCGACACCCCCGGCGGGGTGGAGCAGGCGGTGCAGCACCTGGTGTCGCTGGGACACCGGGAGATCCTGTACGTCGCCGGGCCGGACAGCTCGTGGTCGAACGAGCGTCGGTGGCGCGCGCTCGTGCAGGTCGCCAAGCGCCTGGCGATCCGCGTCGCCCGGGTCGGGCCGCACGCACCCTTCGTCGACTCCGGCGCCGCGGCCGCCGACGCCGCCGTGCACGCCGGTGCGACCGCGTGCATCGCCTTCAACGACCTGATCGCCATCGGGATGCTCGCCCGGCTGCGGGAGCGCGGAGTCCGCGTCCCCGAGGACATGAGCATCGTGGGCTGCGACGACATCTTCGGCGCCGACTTCTGCAACCCGCCGCTCACCACGATGACCTCGCCGATCGAACGTGCCGGCCGGGTCGCGATCCGGATGCTGCTCGGACGGCTCGGCGCCCTGCCCGCGGATGAACTCCCCGGGGAGCACATGTCCGGCGCCGTCGCCCTGCCCACCCACCTGACCGTGCGCGAGTCGACCGGGCCGGCGCCCCGTGCCGGAACCGCCTGATCCGGAAATCCCGCCGCCCCACACTCGCACCACCCGAACTCGCCGCCCCCGAAGGAGTCGATGATGACCCGCACCAGCACCCCCACCCGGCTCGCACCGCACCCCGACCGGCTGTTCCCCGCCGACCCCGGAGCGCGAGCCGTGGCACGCACCGTGTACGAGGCGGTCAAGGACGCCCCGATCATCTCGCCGCACGGGCACGTCGACGCGGCGCTGATCGCCTCGGACCAGCCGTTCAGCGACCCTGCGTCGCTGCTCATCACCCCCGACCACTACGTGCTCCGCCTGCTGCACGCGAACGGGGTGGACCTGGCCGCGCTGGGACGCGCGGACCTGTCGGGGCCCCGCCCGGGCTCGCAGGCTCGCCCGGCGGCGTCGGCGCATCGCTGGCGCGATGCCGCTGAGCCGACGCCGCCAGGCCGTGCCATCTGGCGGCAGCTGGCGGAGCACTGGGACGACTTCCTCGGAACCCCCGTGCGCTACTGGTTCGAGACGGAGCTGCACGACGTGTTCGGGCTCGACCAGGCGCCGTCCACGGCGAACGCGGACGACCAGTACGACCACCTCGCCGGCCTGCTAGCGTCGCCCGCCTTCCGGCCACGCGCGCTCTTCGACGCCTTCGGCATCGAGGTCCTCGCCACCACGGACGGCCCGGCGGACGACCTCGCTGCGCACGCGCAGCTCGCCGCGGACCCCGGCTTCACCGGCCGGGTGCTCCCCACGTTCCGCGCGGACGCCGTGTTCGACCCGACGCGGTCGGACTGGAGGCCCGTGGTCGCGTCGATCGGCGAGGCCGCCGGCATCGACACGGGCAGCCACGCAGGGCTGCTGGCGGCTCTCCGCGCACGTCGCCACTACTTCATCGAGCACGGTGCGACCGCCACGGACACCGGGGTGCTCGACGCGGGCTCCGCTCCCCTGCCGTCGAGCGAGCGGGAACGCATCCACGCCGCGGCGCTGCGCGATGCGTCCTCGGTCACCGAGGCCGAGGCGACGGCGTACCGGCACGACATGCTCTACCGCTGGGCGGAGATGAGCGTGGAGGACGGCCTCGTCATGCAGCTGCACCCCGGGGTGATCCGGAACCACCACACCCCGACGCTCGAGCGCTTCGGGCCGGACACCGGGCACGACCTGCCGGCCGTCGGGTCCTTCACCGAGCCGCTCCGGCCGCTGCTCGAGTCCTTCGGCACCGTTCCCGGGTTCCATCTGGTGCTGTTCACCGTCGACGAGACCGTCTTCTCGCGCGAGATCGGGCCGCTGGCGGGCTTCTACCCCGCCGTGTACGCGGGCGCACCGTGGTGGTTCATCGACACCCCGGCGGCCATCGGGCGCTACCGGTCGGCCGTCACCGACTCGGCGTCGTTCACCAAGACCTCCGGGTTCATCGACGACACCCGCGCGTACTGCTCCATCCCCGCGAGGCACGACATGGCGCGGCGGGCAGACGCGGCGTACCTGGCGTCGCTCGTGGTCACGCACCAGGTCTCCGAGGAGGACGCCGTCCGCACCGCCCGCCGCATCGTGTCCGACATCCCTCGGGCGACGTTCAAGCTCTGACGCTGGCGGCGCCGCACTGCCGCGTGGTGCGAGGTTCCGTGCCTGGTGCGAGGGGTGCCGGGTCGCACGGAACACGGAACCTCGCACGGTTCGGCGCTGCGGCGGTACGGTCGGGCGCATGACGGAGCGGGTGACGGCGGCGTACGGCGCTCGGGCCGACGAGTACGCGGCACTGCTCGGGTCGATGGACACCGTCCACCCCGACGACCGAGCCCTCGTCGACGCCTGGGCAGCCGGTCGAAGCGGTCCCCTGGTCGACGCCGGGTGCGGCCCCGGTCACTGGACGGCGCACCTCGCACGGCAGGGGCACCGTGTCAGCGGCATCGACGCGGCGCCTGAGTTCGTCGAGCACGCACGACGGACGCACGGCGCCCTGGACGCGGACATCGACTTCCGGGTCGCGTCGCTCGACGCGCTCCCGCTCGTGGACGGCAGCGTCGACGGGGTCCTGGCCTGGTACTCGGTGATCCACCACGAACCGTCGCAGATCGGTGGGGCACTCGCCGAGTTCCGTCGGGTGCTCGCCCCCGGCGGTGGGCTGCTGCTCGGGTTCTTCGAGGGCGCCGCGGTCGAGGCCTTCGACCACGCCGTCGTCACCGCCTACCGCTGGCCGGTCGCGTCCCTGGCGGCGCTGCTGGACGAAGCGGGCTTCGACGTCGTGGACGTCCACACCCGCACGGACCCGGGGGCCCGGCCGCACGGGGCGATCAGTGCGGTGCGCCGCTGATCGCTGACCGCTGTCCGTTCCAGCGGCCGGTCAGGCGTCCGAGACCATCGCGGTCAGAGCAGCAGCGATCTCCGGCACGGCATCGAGTTCCCCCTCGGCGATCGCGACGATGAAGTCGTACGCCTGATCGTTCGAGGCGTGGAGCCGGACGCCGTTCACGCCGAGGAAGACCACGAGCAGCATCAGCCCGAGGCGCTTGTTGCCGTCGACCAGGGCGTGGTTCCGGACGGCGGAGTGGACGAGCGCCGCCGCCTTCTCGACCAGCGTCGGGTAGGCGTCGTTCCCGCCCACCGACGCGGCGGGTCGCGCGACCGCCGCCTCGAGCAGTCCGACGTCGCGGATCGCGTAGTCAGCTCCCAGGGTCCGACGAGCGACGTGCAACGCCTCGTCGGTCGTGAGGTGGATCACTTGCCGAGTCGTTCGAGCGCCTCGGCGTAGCGCGGGAGTTCTCGGTCGAGGATGCCGTCGATCAGATCGCTGCGGCTGTGCTGCTCGACGTACTCGCGGATGGCGGCGCGCGCGACGTCCTGCATCGAGCGCTCCTCGAGGTCAGCACGCTTGCGCAACGCCGCTGCCTCGTCGTCGTCGAGTCGGAGGGTCATGGCCATGGGGTCGATGGTATCAAGAGTGGTATCTGAACGCGCGGCAGTGATCGTGGTCATGGAGCGACGGTACGAGCGTCTCCCTCGACGCGGACGGGACCGGGGATCGGTTGGGGATGGCGACGGCCGCGCTGCGCCCTGTGGAGGAACTGCCCGGATCCGTCGCGGGTCGTCGACGCTCGTCAGGCGGTGGTGACCGCGAGCGCGGCGAGGATCTCCCGCACGGTGTCGTCGACCGATCCGTCGATCGACACCGCGACGGCGGCCTCGTCGGGCTGCGGCCACTCGAGGGTCGCGAACTGCGAGTCGAGCAGCGTCGTCGGCATGTACTCGTGCTGGCGGTGGGACTGCCGTTCGGCGATCAGGTCGCGCGACCCGTCGAGGAAGGCGATGACGAGACCCGGCGCGGACTCGCGCAGCCGGTCCCGGTAGGCGCGCTTGAGCGCCGAGTTCGCCATCACGCACCGGGAGCCGTCCGATTCCACCGCGGCGATCCGCTCGGCGCAGGCGTCGAGCCACGGCCAGCGGTCGTCGTCGGTGAGCGGGATCCCCTGCCGCATCTTCTCCTTGTTGGCGACCGGGTGCAGGTCGTCGGCGTCGACGAAGACGCACGGTTCGCCCTGCGCGACCAGGGCGTCGGTGAGCGCCTGGCCGATGGTGGACTTGCCGGAGCCGGAGACCCCCATCACGAGGACGGGCGGGTGGACAGCGAGCTCGCTCATCCCTCCACAGTATTGATCCGGTGAACTCTGGTCCCCAGTTCCCGCAACACCTGTGCGATCCCAGACCGCCGGTCGTAGGTTGGGCGCCAACGTCAGGACAAAGGAGGCCCTCGTGGCAGACAACAACGGTCAGGCGAACATCGGAGTCGTCGGACTCGCAGTGATGGGCTCGAACCTCGCCCGCAACCTCGCATCGCGCGAAGGCAACACGGTGGCGGTCTACAACCGCACGTACGCCCGTACCGAGGAGCTGCTCCAGGAGCACGGCGACGCCGGGTTCATCGCGTCCGAGGACATCGACGGGTTCGTCGCCTCGCTGTCGAAGCCCCGGACCGCCATCATCATGGTGCAGGCCGGCAAGGGCACCGACGCCGTGATCGGACAGCTCGCCGAACGCTTCGAACCGGGCGACATCATCGTCGACGGCGGCAACGCGAACTTCCACGACACCATCCGACGTGAGCACGACCTGCGCGAGAAGGGCCTGAACTTCGTCGGCACCGGCATCTCCGGTGGAGAAGAGGGCGCACTCAAGGGCCCGTCGATCATGCCCGGTGGCTCGAAGGAGGCCTGGGAGACGCTCGGGCCGATCCTGAAGTCGATCGCCGCGGTCGCCGAAGGTGAACCGTGCGTGACCCACATCGGCACCGACGGCGCCGGGCACTTCGTCAAGATGGTGCACAACGGCATCGAGTACGCCGACATGCAGCTCATCGCCGAGTCGTACGACCTGCTCCGTCGCGTCGGCGGGCTCTCGGTGGAGGACCTGGTGCAGGTCTTCGACGAGTGGAACAAGGGCGACCTCGAGTCCTACCTGATCGAGATCACCGGTGAGATCCTCAAGCAGCGCGACGCCGACACCGGCAAGCCGCTCGTCGACGTCATCCGTGACGCGGCCGGCTCGAAGGGCACCGGCGTCTGGACCGTGCAGAACGCCGTGGGCCTGGGCATCCCCGTCTCGGGCATCGGCGAAGCCGTGTTCGCCCGCGCCGTGTCGTCGAAGCCGACGCAGCGTGCCGCGGTGCAGCAGTCGGTCAAGAACCGTCCGCAGATCGCCGAGGTGCCGGACACCTTCGCCGACGACGTGCGTGCGGCGCTGTACGCCTCGAAGGTCGTCGCGTACGCACAGGGCTTCGACCTCATCATCGCCGGGGCGAAGGAGTACGGCTGGGACATCGACCTCGGCAACGTCGCGAAGATCTGGCGGGGTGGCTGCATCATCCGAGCTCAGTTCCTGAACCGCATCGTCGAGGCGTACGCCGAGAACCCGAAGCTCGAGTCGCTGCTGGTCGACCCGTACTTCGCGAACGCGGTGGCCGAGGGCGAAGCCGCCTGGCGCCGCATCGTCGGCATCGCGGCTGCGTCGGGCGTCCCCGCTCCGGGCTTCTCGTCCGCGCTGTCGTACTTCGACTCGCTCGCGTCCGACCGTCTGCCCGCGTCGCTGATCCAAGGCCAGCGCGACTTCTTCGGCGCGCACACCTACCAGCGCATCGACAAGGACGGCACCTTCCACACGCTGTGGTCCGACGACGACCGCCGCGAGGTCGAGCAGGAGCCGTCCACGCACTGACGACCGCACCCGCTGCCGACCACGGAGGTCGGTGCGGGTCCTGCAAGGAGGGCCTCGCTGACCACGGGGCCCTCCGTCGCGTCAGGCGACGATGCGTTCCCGTGCCAGGTCGGCGACGAGCCGGTCCAGCCGTGGACCGCGCCCGAGCAGCCGACGCGAACCGGGGGCGGTCCGGACGAAGAACGTCGCCACCGCGGGGGTGTCGTCCGGTCGTACGTGGTGGATCGCCACCGCACACGCGCGGCGAGCGCCAGCGGAACGGCCAGGGCGCTCGGAGCCACCGTCTCGCCCCGAGCCGTCCGAGCCGTCGACGCCGTCCGCCACGTCTTCGAGTCCGACGTGCACGACACGACTCCACCGGATCACGAGCAGCCGGGTCGCCCGCCGTTCGTCGAGTTCCCACAGGGAGGCCTCGGTAGCGCCGAAGGCCCAAGTCACGCGCGAACCGAGGTGGGTGTCCGGACGGACCTCGTCGACGACGCCACGGAGTTCGGGCGTCGGCGCCGCCGGCACCAGCCACACCGTCGGGTCGATCCGCCGGATGGCGAGCGCGAGGGCCTCGTCCGCCTGCCGCCGCCGTGCCGTCGCGGTCCGCACGACGGCGACCACGATGACCACGACACCGAGGGCGATCGCGCCGAACTCCACGATGCCGTACCAGGAGAGGTCGACGCCCGGCGCCGTCGAGACCACGACGATCCGGGTGATCAGGAGGACCAGCCAGACGACGACGATGACCCAGCGCAGGGTGGCGAGTCGACGTGCCGGAGACATCGGTGTCCGCCCGGCACCGCGGGCACGACCGGACCGCGGGACACCATCCGGACGCTGCAGCACGGTCCGATCCTCCCACGAGCCGCGCGCCACCTGCTGGCCGAACCCGATGAACGCGCGGGGAAGCCCGCACACACAGCCCACGAGCGGCCGGGCGACCTACGCTCGGGCGGTGACCACCGAGACGACGGACGAACCGATCGGTCGACCGACGGCGGGTCCGTCGGACGGCCCGGGCGGGCCCGATGCCCCTTCGACCCGACGTTGGACGCTGATCGCCGCGATCGTCGGCGTCGTGGCCGCCGCCGCGTTCCTCGGTGTCGCCGAGTTCGGCGCGCTGCTGCTCGGCGGAGCGGGCAGCCCCCTGGTCGCCGTCGGATCCGCCGTCATCGACCTCGCTCCCCCGGGTGCGAAGGACTTCATGGTCGCCGTGTTCGGCACCGGGGACAAGGTCGCCCTGTTCGTGCTCATGACGGTGATCGTCATCGCGATCAGTGCCGGTGCCGGTGTCCTCGAACGTGCACGACCGCCCTTCGGTGCCCTCGTGTTCGCCGCCGGTGGCGTGCTGGCGCTGCTGGCTGTCAGCACCCGCTCGGGCAGCGGGACGCTCGACGGCGCCCCGACGGTCCTCGGCATCGCGGCAGCGGTGGTCGTCCTGCGCCTGCTGCTCCAGCGGCTGCGCCGGTGGGAGGCCGCGGCGACCGTGCCGACGGCGGCACCGCGACCGGCGTCGACGGAGCGGCGGACGTTCCTGGTCTGGGGCGTCGCGACGGCGACCGTCGCGGTCATGGTGGGCACCGCCTCCCGGCTGGGGTCGTCCGCGATGCAGGCGGCCGCTGCTGCCAGGCGGGCCATCCGGCTGCCCGCCGCGGCGACCCCTGCACCGGCGGTCCCCGCGGGTGCGTCGCTCGACGTCGACGGCATCACCCCGTACATCACGTCGAACGCCGACTTCTACCGGATCGACACGGCCCTGCGGGTACCGCAGGTCGACCCCGCCGACTGGTCGCTCCGCATCCACGGCGCGGTCGAGAACGAGATCACGCTGACGTGGGACGAACTGCTCGCGCTGCCCCTCGAGGAGCACGTGGCCACCCTGAGCTGCGTGTCGAACGAGGTCGGCGGTGACCTCATCGGCACGGCCCGCTGGCTGGGCTACCCCATCCGGAAGCTCCTCGCCCGGGCGCGTCCGACGGGCGACGCCGACATGGTGCTCTCACGGAGCATCGACGGGTTCTCCGCCGGCACCCCGCTCGACGTGCTGCAGGACGACGGCACCGCGGCGCTGCTCGCGGTCGGGATGAACGGCGAGCCCCTGCCGACCGAGCACGGGTTCCCGGTGCGGATGGTCGTGCCGGGCCTGTTCGGGTACGTCTCGGCGACGAAGTGGGTCACCGAGCTCGAGGTCACCCGGTTCGCCGACGCGCAGGGCTACTGGACCCCGCGTGGCTGGTCGGAGCGTGGCCCGGTCAAGCTCGAGTCCCGCATCGACACCCCGCGGAACGGGTCGACCGTGACCGCGGGCAAGCCGGTCGCGATCGCGGGGGTCGCGTGGCAGCCGCACAAGGGCGTGAAGGCCGTCGAGGTCCGCGTCGGAGGCGGCGGCTGGCAGCGCGCCGAACTCGCCGACTCGGTCTCCGCGGACACCTGGCGGCAGTGGGTGGTGCGGTGGACGCCGACCGCCGGCTCGCACCGCATCGAGGTGCGCGCGACCAGTGCGGACGGCGAGGTGCAGACGAGCGTGGACCGGCCGCCGGCGCCCAACGGTGCGACGGGCTGGCACACGGTGACGGTCGACGCGCGCTGACTGCCCGGGAGCGGGTCCGCGACACGCCCGCAGACGGCCGTCGAGGTGGCAGAAAGCGCCGGTCCGCGGGCGCGCAGGCGACACTTCGCGTCACCTCGGTGGACCTGAGCGGCATGTCGTGACCGCTCGGCGCCGGCGCGCTTCGGTCACCCGACGTCCTGGAGGCCCGGTGACAGCCCGCCCCACCCCTCGCCGTGGTCGCGCGACACGCCACGTGCGTCACGCCGGGGGCGCAGAAAGCGTCGGTTCGTGGGCGCGCAGGCGACACTTCGTGCCGCCTCGGCGAACCTGAGCGGCATGTCGTGACCACTCGACGCCGGCGCGCTCCGCTCACCCGACGGCCTGGAGGCCCGGTGACACCCCGCCCCGCCCCTCGCCGTGGTCGCGCGACACGCCACGTGCGTCACGCCGGGGGTGCAGAAAGCGTCGGTTCGCGAACGCTCAGGCGACACTTCGTGCCACCTCGACGAACCTGAGCGGCATGTCGTGACCACTCGGCACCACGGCCAGGCAGACCAGGGTCAGGCGGGCAGACCGGGGTCAGGCGGGCAGGGTCGCGACGACGCAGGTGCCGTCGACCTCGGCGTCCCGCTCGACCACGGCGGAGAAGCCGGCGGCCGTGAACGCAGCGGCGGACGCCTCGGCCTGGTCCTCGGACACCTCGATGACCACGGCACCACCGGGGCGGAGCCACTCCCCCGCACCCGCAGCGATCCGGCGGTGCAGGTCGAGGCCGTCCGCACCTCCGTCGAGGGCGACGCGGTGTTCGTGCTCGCGGGCCTCGGCTGGCATGAGTTCGATCGAGGCCGTCGGCACGTAGGGGGCGTTCACCGCGATGACCGCCACGGCCCCGCGGAACCGATCGGGCAGCGGCGCGAACAGGTCACCGGCGACGACGATGCCGCGGTCGCCGATGTTCTCGGCTGCGACGTCGACGGCGTCGGGGTCGATGTCAGTGGCGACGAGGTCGAGCGCGCCGACCCGACCGAACAGGGCCACCGAGATCGCGCCGGCGCCGCAGCACAGGTCGACCACGCGGTCGTAGCGCTGCAGCCGACGCGCAGCCTGCTCGACGACGACGGTGGTGCGGGCTCGCGGCACGAAGACGCCGGGCGTCACACGGATACGGTGCCCGTCGAAGGCGGCCCAGCCGAGCACGTACTCGAGCGGCTCACCGGCCAGCCGACGCTGCACGAGGCTCCGGAGTCGCACCGGCTCACCGTCACCGGCCTCGAGCAACAGGTCGGCTTCGTCCTCGGCGAAGACGCTCCCCGCGGCCCGGAGCCGGGCCGCGAGGGCGTCACGCGCGGGATGGGTCACCACGGGCAACGGGACACGTCACGTCGCGGAGATGGTCCTGCGCCGTCGGCTGTGCCCATGGTTCGACGGCTCCGCTACGCTGCGCCGTCGAACATCGACGTCACGGAACCGTCGTCGAAGACCTCGTGGATGGCACGGGCGATGAGCGGGGCGATCGGCAGGACCTCGAGGCGGTCCCAGCGCTTGTCCATCGGCAGGGGCAGGGTGTCCGTCACGACCACGCGGTCGATGAACTCGCTCTGCAGCAGCTCGGTGGCCGGGTCGGAGAACACGGCGTGGGTCGCGGCGACGACGACACCCGTGGCGCCGGCGTTCTTGAGCGCCTCGGCAGCCTTGGCGATCGTGCGGCCGGTGTCGATGAGGTCGTCGACGAGCAGGCACACGCGGCCGCTGACGTCTCCGACGATCTCGTGCACCGAGACCTGGTTCGGCACGAGCGGGTCGCGGCGCTTGTGGATGATGGCGAGCGGGGCGCCGAGCTTCTCGGACCAGATGTCGGCGACACGGACGCGGCCCATGTCGGGCGACACGACGGTGAGCGTCTTCGGGTCGAGGATCTGGCGGAAGCGCTCGAGCAGCACCGGCATGGCGAACAGGTGGTCGACGGGGCCGTCGAAGAAGCCCTGGATCTGCGCGGCGTGCAGGTCGACGCTCATGATGCGGTGCGCGCCGGCGGCCTTGAACAGGTCGGCGACGAGGCGAGCCGAGATCGGCTCGCGGCCGCGGCCCTTCTTGTCCTGACGGGCGTACGGGTAGAACGGCGCCACGACCGTGATGCGCTTCGCCGAGGCACGCTTCAGTGCGTCGACCATGATGAGCTGCTCCATGAGCCACTCGTTGATCGGCGCGGTGTGCGACTGGATGACGAAGGCGTCGCAGCCACGGACCGACTCGTCGAAGCGGGCGTAGAGCTCACCGTTCGCGAAGGTCCGGGCATCGGTCGGCACGAGGTCGACCCCGAGCTCCTCCGCGATCTCGGCAGAGAGCGCCGGGTGTGCTCGCCCCGAGACGAGGACGAGTCGTTTCTGGCCGGTTGTCTTGATTCCGGACAAGTGCGGTGCTCACTCCCTGACCCACGAGGGGTCGATGTCGGCGACGGGTGGTCGCCGGGATCTATTCGCCGTTCGCGAGCCGAGCAGCCTCGGCCGCCGGTGTGCCGGGTCGGTGTTCCTCGACCCATCCGTCGGTGTTGCGCTGTGGGGCGTAGCTGATCGCGAGCGATCCTGCCGGAACGTCCTTGCGGACGGTCGTCCCGGCGCCGGTGTACGCACCGTCACCAATCCTAACGGGGGCGACGAACACGTTGTGCGAGCCTGTACGGACGTTCGAGCCGACCTCGGTGCGGTGCTTGTGCACACCGTCGTAGTTCGCGGTGATGGTGTTCGCGCCGATGTTCGAGTCCTCGCCCACCTCGGCGTCGCCGATGTAGGACAGGTGCGGGACCTTGCTGCCCCGGCCGATCCGGGCGTTCTTCGTCTCGACGAAGGTACCGATCTTGCCGTCGTCACCGAGGATCGTGCCCGGCCGCAGGTAGGCGAACGGGCCCACCGAGGCACCGTCCCCGATCACGGCGAGGGTGGCGTCGACGCGGTTCACGGTGGCGCGCGCGCCGACTTCGGTGTCGCGCAGTGTGGTGTCCGGCCCGACGACGGCGCCGGCGGCGATCGCGGTGGCGCCGATGAGCTGGGTGCCCGGCAGGACCTCGGTGTCGGGCTCGATCGTGACGTCGAGGTCGATCCAGGTGGACGCGGGGTCCTGCACGGTGACGCCGGCGAGCTGGTGGCGGCGGACGATACGGGCGTTGAGTTCCCGCGCGGCGTCGGAGAGCTGGGCACGGTCGTTGATGCCGGCGACGAGCCACGGGTCGGTCAGGGTGACCACGTCGATGCGCCCGCCGCGCTCGCTGATCAGCGCGGGAGCGTCGGTGATGTACTTCTCGCCCTGGGCGTTCGCCGTGGTGAGCGACGGCAGGGCCGCCCGGAGGCGTGCCACGTCGAACGCGTAGATGCCCGCGTTCGCCTCGGTGATGGTCAGCTGCTCGGCCGTCGCGTCCTTGTGCTCGACGACGCTGACGAAGGCACCGGAGGCATCGCGCACGATCCGTCCGAGGCCGGTCGGGTCCGGGGCGATGGCACTCACGAAGGTCGCGCCGTTGCCGCCGCCGACGTGGGCGTCGACGAGGAGCCGGAGCGATGCGGCGTCGAGCAGCGGGACGTCGCCGGACAGCACCACGACGGCGCCGTCGAAGTCGGCGGGCAGTGCTTCGACCGCGACCTCGACCGCACGGCCGGTGCCGGGGACGTCGTCCTGGTCGACGACGATCGCGTCGGGGGCGCGCTCGACGACCTCGGCCGCGACGAGGTCACGCTCGTGCCGCACGACGACGGCGACGTGCTCGGGGCTGAGCGACGACGCCGTGCGCAGGACGTGCCCGATGAGCGGCAGTCCGGCGAGCCGGTGCAGCACCTTGGGCGTGGACGACTTCATGCGCGTGCCCTGCCCGGCGGCGAGGACGACGACGGCGATGCGCTGGTCGGTCATGCACCCATCCTGGCGCACCGCAGCCCGGGCCGCCCGACGCGACCACGGCCCTGTGCGGAACCGTGCGCACAACCGCAGCCTGTGGACGGACGGGAACCGCGCCTCCAGGCCGCCTGACGGGGAGCTCTGGCAGACCCCGCACGCCGAGGATCAGGCCCGCGCGCCCTGCGGTTCCCGCTTGACGAACGCCATCAGCACCAGCCCGGCGACGAGCACGACGACCACGCCGAGGATCCCGAACCGGGTCGACCCACCGACGGTCACCGCGACGCCGAACAGCGCCGGCGCGAGGAACGACGCGGCCCGGCCGGTGGTGGCGTAGAGGCCGAAGAGCTCGCCCTCGCGGCCGGGGGTCGTCAGCCGCGCCAGGTACGCGCGGGACGACGACTGCACCGGGCCGACGAACACGGCGAGGGTCAGCCCGAGCACCCAGAACCACTGCGTCTCGTTGCCGGCGGCGAAGACCCCGACCCCGCACACGGCGAGACCGACGAGCGAGACCATGATGAGCGCACGCGACCCGAACCGGTCGTCGAGGCGTCCGGAGACGAACGTCGCGATGCCGGCCACGACGTTCGCGGCGATGGCGAACAGGATGACCTGCGACGGCGTGAACCCGAACACCTGCGCGGCGACGATCCCGCCGAACGTGAAGACGGCCCCGACGCCGTCGCGGAACACCGCGCTGGCGAGCAGGAACGCGAGGACGTTGCGGCGCTCGCGCCACAGCCGCGCGATGTCCCGGCCGAGGTCCGCGTAGGCACTGAACACGCCGCCGCCGCGGGTGCGGTCGGGCACCGCCTCGGGCACGGTGAGGAACAGCGGGATCGAGCTGACGGCCAGCCAGACGGCGGCGATGCCGATCGCGACGCGGACGTCCCACTGCCCGGTGGCGACGGTGGCCGGCAACTGCAGGAGCCCGCCGACGACCCCGTCACCCCGGAAGTCCTGGATGCAGAGCACGAGCAGCAGGACGAGCAGCACGATCCCGCCGAAGTACCCGGCCGCCCAGCCGATGGCGGAGACGCGGCCGGTGCGTTCCCCGGAGGCGACCTGCCCGATCATGGCGTTGTAGCCGACGCTCGCGATCTCGTAGGCGACGGTCCCGATGCCGAGCAGGGCCGCTCCGAGCAGCAGGTACGGCTGGCTCGGCGCGACGAAGACCATGCCCCCGATCGACAGCGCGACGCCGATCGTGGCGATGAGGACCGACCGACGGCGGTGTCCGGACGAGTCCGCGAGCCGCCCCATGGCCGGCGCCACCAGGGCCACGACGATGCCCGCGATGGTCAGTGCGGTGGACACGACGGCCGCGTTGTGCGCGAGCTCGCGTTCAACGATCGCCTTGCCGGCCGCGGATGTGTCGCCGACGAGCGCCGGGTCCACGAACGCCCGGCTGGCCAGGTACGTGCTGAACACGAAGGTGGTGACGACCGCGTTGAACGCGGCGGAACCCCAGTCCCAGAGCGCCCAGGAGACGAGCGCGCGCCGGTCGGTGCGCTGCGGCACGACGGCGGCCGGTGAAGCGGTCATGCGCGAACCGTAGCGCGTCCCGGTGACGCGGCGGTGGCCCCGTTCCGGGTCACGTGCCGGACGGGAGGCACGGGGCGGCCCTGGCCCCGCGCCTCCAGTCCGCACCGTGCGTGCGTCGTCACCCGGTGCGAGCTTCCACGCACCGTGCCCGGCTGCAACGCCGCACCAGGCGGCCGACACCGCACCGTCCGACAGGCCGTGCACCGTGCCGGACGGGAGGACCGGGGCGGCCTGGCCCCGCGCCTCCCGTCCGCACCGTGCGTGCGTCGCCACCCCGTGCGAGCTTCCACGCACCGTGCCCGGCTGCAACGCCGCACCAGGCGGCCGACACCGCACCGTCCGACAAGCCGTGCACCGTGCCGGACGGGAGGCGCGGGGCGGCCCGGCCCCATGCCTCCAGTCCGCACCGTGCGTGCGTCCTCACCCGGTGCGAGCTTCCACGCACCGTGCCCGGCTGCAACGCCGCACCAGGCGCGCAACGCGGCCCGGGCCGGCGAAGCCCGCACCGTGCTCGCTCAGGCGGGGACGCCGCCGGGGTAGACGACGGACTTGAGCGACTCCGGGTCGGTGTCGCTCTCGAGGGCCTCGCGGACGTCGTCCAGCCCGAAGCGACCGGTGACGAGCGAGTCGAGGTCGACCTGCCCGGACGCGACCAGCTCGATGGCGACCGGCCACGTGTTCGTGTACCGGAAGATCCCGGTGACCGTGACCTCGAGGTTCTGGATGTGCTCGACGGGCAGTGTCATCTCGGAGTTGCCGAGCCCGACCAGCACCGCTGCACCCGCCGGACCGACCGCCTTGATGCCGTCCGACACCGCTCGGGGTGCGCCGCTGGCGTCGATGAACGCGTCGACGGGGACGATGTCGGACGCGACGGACACGGCGGTGGGGTCGACGACCTCGGTGGCGCCGTACTCCAGGGCCCGCGCACGACGCTCCGGCACCAGGTCGCTGACGACGATGCGCGACGCACCGAAGGCCTTCGCGACCTGGGCGCAGATGATGCCGATGGGACCCGCGCCGGCGATGAGCACCGACGAACCGGGGACGATGCCGGCCTTGCGGACGGCGGCGATGCCGACGGACAGGGGCTCGAGGAGCGCGCCGGCCTCGAACGAGACGGCGTCGGGCAGGACGTGCGCGAACTCGGCCTCGATGGTGACGAACTCGGTGAAGGCCCCGTCGACCGGCGGCGTCGCGTAGAAGCGCATGTGCGGGCAGAGGTTGTAGCGGCCGGCCAGGCACTGCGCGCAGCGGTGGCAGGGGCGCTGCGGCTCGATGGCCACGCGCTCCCCCACGCGGGACGGGTCGACGCCCTCGCCGACGGCCTCGATCGTGCCGGACAGCTCGTGCCCGAGGACGAGGGGCTCCTCGACGACGAAGTCGCCGATGCGGCCGTGGCGGTAGTAGTGCACGTCGGAGCCGCAGACACCCACGGCGGCGACCCGGACGAGCACGTCGCCGGGGTCGACGGCGGGGACGGGGCGGTCCTCGACGGTGAGGTCCTGGGTGCCGAGCAGGACGCTGGTGCGCTGGGTGGAGGTCATGCGGTTCTCGCTTCCTCGGTCGCGTCGTCGCGGCCGGACGTGAGGGTGGTGGAGGGGGCGGCTGCGGGCGCCGAGGACATGGTCGCCGGTGCCGGTGCCGCCGGCATCGTGGCGTCGCGCAGAAGCTCCGCGAAGCCGATCTCGGCGGCGCCACGGACCAGGACGTCGCGGCCGAGTGCCGCCGGGACGATCCGGAGCCGATCGGTCATGGCGGCCATCGTCTGCGCCCGGACGTCGGTCTCGACCCGGTCGCCGACGTGCCCGAGCAGTGCACCGAGGAACCCGCCGAGCACCACGACCTCGGGGTCGACGGTGTGGATGGCGTTCCGCAGTGCGGTCGCGAGTGCGGTGACCTGTCGGTCGACGACCCGCTCGACCTCGGGGCGGCCCTCGGCGAGCGCCGCGGCGAGCGCGTCGAGGTCGTCCGGCGGGCTCCCGGTGACGGCGGTGAGGGCGGAGCGTGAGGCCTCGGTCTCCAGGCAGCCGACCGCACCGCAGTGGCAGCGGATCCCGTTCGCCGCGACGAAGGTGTGCCCGAGTTCCCCCGCGTACCCGTCGGCGCCGCTGAAGGGTCGACCGGCACTGACGATCCCGCCACCGATGCCGCTCGCGCCACCGTTCAGGTAGACGAGGTCGTCGACGCCGCGGGCGCTCCCGTACAGCCGTTCCGCCCAGGCACCGAGGTTGGCGTCGTTCGCGGCCCGGACCGGCAGCCCCAGGCGTTCCGCGAGCGGTGCGGCGAGGGGTTCGTCACGCCAGCCGAGGTGCGGGGCGTCGCGCACGGTGCCGTCCTCGACCCGCACGATGCCGGGCACGGCGACGCCGACCCCGACGATCCGGGCCGCCGGTCCGGTGCGGGCGAGCAGTGCTGCGAGGACCCGGGCGACGGCGTCGATCGCCTGCGCCGCGGTCGGCACGGTGGTCTGCGGCTCGACCAGCCGGTCGCGGACGGTGCCGTCGAGGCCGACGAGGGCGACCCCGACGGCGTCGATCTCGACCGTGACCGCGGCGGCGAGGACGTCGGCGGACGCCCGGACGACCCCGCTCGGCCGTCCGACACCGGCACCGGGGGTCCCCGCGGCGGGGGTCTCCTCGTGCACGAGCCCGGCGTCGACGAGTTCCCCGACGAGCGCGAGGATCGTCGAGCGGTTCAGGCCGGTGCGCCGGGTGAGCTCGGCGCGGGTGACGGGGCCGTCCTCGTGGACGAGCCGGAGGACGCGCGCGGCGTTGCCCGGCGTCGCCGTGGGCTGCCGTGCCATGGGTCCTCCTCGGTGGTGGGTGCGGTCGTGGTCGGCCGGTCAGCGCGACTGCGAGAACGCGGCGTCGAACGAAGCGTCCGGCGGCGCGATGGTACCGAGCTGCCGGACGAACGCCAGCGCCTCGGGCCCGCCGACGAGCCGGTCCATGCCGGCGTCCTCCCACTCGACGCTGGTCGGTCCGGTGTACCCGATGTGGTTCAGCACGCGGAACACCCGCTCCCACGGCACGTCCCCGTGGCCGGCGGTGACGAAGTCCCACCCGCGCCGGGGGTCGCCCCACGGCAGGTGCGAGGACAGCCGACCGTTGCGCCCGTCGAGCTGCTTCACCGACTCCTTGCAGTGCACGTGGTACACCCGGTCGGCGAAGTCGAGCAGGAACGCCGCGGGGTCGAGGTCCTGCCAGACGAAGTGCGACGGGTCGAAGTTGAACCCGAACGCCGGCCGGTCGCGGAACACCTCGAGGGTCCGCGCAGCGGTCCAGTAGTCGTAGGCGATCTCGGACGGGTGGACCTCGAGTGCGAACCGGACCCCGACCTCCTCGAAGACGTCGAGGATCGGTGACCAGCGGTCGTGGAAGTCCTGGTACCCGGCGTCGATCATCCCCGGGGGCACGGGCGGGAACCCGGCGACGGTCTTCCAGATCGACGAGCCGGAGAAGCCGGTGACGGTGTCCACGCCGAGCGCCGCGGCGGCACGGGCGGTCCACTGCAGCTCCTCGGCCGCACGCTGCCGCACGCCCTCGGGGTCGCCGTCGCCCCACACGTGCGGCGGGACGATGTCCTCGTGCCGCTGGTCGATGGGGTCGTCGCACACGGCCTGGCCGACCAGGTGGTTGGCGATCGTCCAGACCTGCAGCCCGTTGCGTTCCAGGATCGCCTTGCGCTCGGCGACGTACGAGGGATCCGTCGCGGCGCGCCGGACGTCCAGGTGGTCACCCCAGCAGGCGATCTCCAGCCCGTCGTAGCCCCACTCGCCGGCGAGCCGGGCGACCTCCTCGAAGGGCAGGTCGGCCCACTGTCCGGTGAACAGGGTGACCGGCCTGGAGGCCCGGGTCGTCTCCGTCGTGTCGATCGCGTCCGTCGTCGTCATCGTCGTCGTCCTTCTTCGCGGTGGTCGGGTTCCGTCACCAGGATCCGGGTGCGGACCCGGCGGGGACGGTGGCGGGTCGCTCGACGCGCGAGTGCACGTCGACGACCGAGTGGTCTCGGGCGGCGGCGGAGACCGCCTCCATGACCTCGAGCACGTGGAACGCGAGGTCACCGGAGGCTCGGTGCGGCCGGTCCGTCGCGATCGCGTGGGCCATGTCGGCGAGGCCGTAGCCGCGGCCGGCGTCGGCGTACCCGGCGGCGACCGGCAGGTCGCGCCACGAGCGGTCGTCGGCGGTGGCGATCGACACGGTGTCCGAGAACCGGTTCGGGTCCGGGACGGACAGGGTGCCGGCGGTGCCGCACACCTCGAACAGCGGGGCGCGCGTGGCCCAGACCTCGAACGAGACGGTCACGGTGGAGACCACGCCGCCCTCGTGCTCGAGGATCGCGACGACGTGGGTGTCGATGTCGACCGGGATCGACGTGCCGGCGTTCGGTCCGGTCGCGATCGTCCGTTCGCGGGTGGAGCGTGTCGCACTGCCGCTGACCCGGACGACCGGCCCGAAGAACGTGACGAGGCTGGTCAGGTAGTACGGCCCCATGTCGAGGAGCGGTCCGCCGCCCGGCTGGTAGTAGAACGCCGGCGCGGGGTGCCAGAGCTCGTGCCCGGGGGCGCTCCAGGCGACGGCGGCACCGACCGGGGTGCCGATCGCGCCGTCGTCGAGGGCGGCCCGTGCGGTCTGGATGCCGGTGCCGAGGACGGTGTCCGGGGCGCTGCCGACGCGCAGGCCGGCGGCTCGGGCGGCCTCGAGCACCGGTGCGGCCTCGGCGGTGGACATCGCGAGCGGCTTCTCGCCGTAGACGTGCTTGCCGGCGGCGAGGGCCCGGGTGGCGATGTCGGCGTGCGCGGCCGGGATCGTCAGGTTGAGCACCACGTCGACGTCGTCGGCGGCGAGCAGGTCTTCGACGGTGGTGCCGCGAACACCCTGTGCCGCACCGACCTGCTGGGCACGGGCGACGTCGAGGTCGGCGACCGCCACGAGCGACAGCCCGGGCAGCGCCGGGAAGTGCTCGAAGTACTGCTGGCTGATGACCCCGACGCCGACGACACCGACGCGGAGCACCCCTTCGTTCACCGTGCTGCCCACAGGAGTCCCCGTTCGATGATGGTGCGGAGTGGCTGCGACTCGACGACCTCGAGGCGGTGCCCTGGTGCGGAGACGAACACGCGGCCCTCGCCCCACTGCCGTGTCCAGATCGCCGGTGCGGTGACCGGTCGGTTCCAGGCGTCGAAGTCGCGCGCGTCCTGGGTGGTGGTCGCGAGGACGTCGTTGTACTCGTCGGACAGCACCCAGTACTGCTCGGTGACGAGGTCGAAGTCCTCGATGCCCTGCGTGATCGGGTGTTCGTGCCCGAGGTCGGTGAGGTGCACCGTGTAGGGGATGTAGTTGTCCGACTGCTCCCCGACCCGTTCGTCGGGGTGCTTGCCCGCGTGGTGCGCGAACTGCCCGCCGATCATGTGCAGGTAGTCGGCGGTGTTCCGGAACGCGTCCGCGATGCCGCCGTGCCAGCCGGCCAGTCCGGCGCCGCCCAGGACCGCGCGCTGCAGCCCGGCGAACTCGTCGTCGGCGATGGTCGACATCGTGACGACCTGCACGATCAGGTCGACCTCGTCCATGACGGCGGCGTCGGCGTAGACGGCCGTCGAGTCCGACACCCGGACCTCGAACCCGTTCTCGCGCAGGAACGGGATGAACAGGTCGGTGGTCTCGACGGGCTGGTGGCCGTCCCACCCGCCGCGGACGACGAGCGCCTGGCGGCTCTGCTCGGCGGCGCTCACGAGGTCGCCGTCCAGGTGCTGCCGGCGGCGGCGCTGCGTTCGACCGCGTCGAGGACCCGCTGTACGTGCAGGCCGTCGGCGAACGAGGGCGACGGGTCGGTGCCGGCGACGATCGCGTCGACGAAGTCCTTCACCTGGTGACTGAAGGTGTGCTCGTACCCGATGAGGTGCCCGGTCGGCCACCACGCGGCCATGTAGTCGTGCTCGGGCTCGGTGACGAGGATGCGGCGGAACCCCTGCTCCCCCGCCGGGGCGTTCGACTCGTACAGCCGGAGCTCGTTCATCGCCTCGAGGTCGAACTGGATCGCGCCCTCGGAACCGCTGATGTCGAGCGTCAGACCGTTCTTCCGCCCGGTCGCGTAGCGCGTGGCCTCGAACGTGCCGATCGCACCGTCGGCCGCGCCGCCGTCGAGCCGCGCCGTGAAGAACGCGGCGTCGTCGACGGTGACCTGCCCGCGCTCGCTCGACGCGGTGCCGGAGAGCCCGACCCCCTCGGCCATCAGCGGACGCTCGGTCACGAACGTCTCGAGGGTGCCGGACACGGTGGCGAGCGACGCGCCGGTGACGTGCTCGACCAGGTCGATCGCGTGCGCGCCGATGTCCCCGAGCGCCCCCGAGCCGGCGAGCGACTTGTCGAGGCGCCAGGTCATCGGGCCGTCGGCGTCGGCGAGCCAGTCCTGCAGGTAGAGCGCACGGACCTGACGCACGGTGCCGATCCGGCCGTCCTGCACCAGCTGCCGCGCGAACGCGATGGCCGGCACCCGGCGGTAGCTGAACCCGACCATCGCCCGGACACCCTGTGCACGGGCCGCGTCGGCGGCGGCGGTCATCGCCTCGGCCTCGGCGACGGTGTTCGCGAGCGGCTTCTCGCACAGGACGTGCTTGCCGGCCTGGAGCGCGGCGATCGCGATCTCGACGTGCGAGGACCCCGGGGACACGACGTCGACCACGTCGATGTCCGGATCGGCCACGACGGCGCGCCAGTCGGTGGACGCCGCCTGCCAGCCGTACTGCTGCCGAGCGGCCTCGGTGCGTTCGGGATCACGCCCGACGATCACCGCCATCTCCGGCTCGGTGCCGAGGTCGAAGAACCTGGGGGCGGTCCGCCACGCCTGTGAGTGTGCGGCTCCCATGAAGCCGTGCCCCACCATCGCGACCCGCAGTCGTTGCTGCACCGTCGACTCACTTGCCATCCGCTCGCTCCTTTGCGATCACGTGCTTGCCACAGCCAACACTACCGCTTATGTTGGGCGCGGCAACATTTTGTTTCGACGACGAACGGTGACCACCATGGCAACGACGCCCACCCGTGCAGACAAGTTCTCCTTCGGTCTCTGGACCATCGGCTACAACGGCTCCGACCCCTTCGGCGGGCCGACCCGACCCGCCCTCGACGTGGTCGAGGCGGTCGAGAAGCTCGACGAGCTCGGGGCCTACGGCCTGACCTTCCACGACGACGACCTGTTCGCGTTCGGTTCGACCGACGCCGAACGCCAGACCCAGATCGACCGCCTCAAGGGTGCGCTCGAGTCGACCGGGCTCGTCGTGCCGATGGTCACGACGAACCTGTTCTCCGCCCCGGTCTTCAAGGACGGCGGCTTCACCTCGAACGACCGGCAGGTCCGCCGCTTCGCGCTCCGCAAGGTGCTCCGCAACATCGACCTCGCCGCCGAGCTCGGCGCGTCGACGTTCGTGATGTGGGGTGGCCGCGAAGGCTCCGAGTACGACAGCGCCAAGGACGTGCAGGCCGCGCTCGAGCGCTACCGCGAGGCCGTCAACCTGCTCGCCCAGTACGTCACCGACAAGGGCTACGGCATCCGGTTCGCCATCGAGCCGAAGCCGAACGAGCCCCGCGGCGACATCCTCCTGCCGACCCTCGGCCACGCGATCGCCTTCACCGAGACGCTCGAGCGCCCCGAGCTGTTCGGCATCAACCCCGAGGTCGGCCACGAGCAGATGGCGGGCCTGAACTTCACCGCCGGTATCGCCCAGGCGCTCTACCAGGGCAAGCTCTTCCACATCGACCTCAACGGTCAGCGCGGCATCAAGTACGACCAGGACCTGGTGTTCGGTCACGGCGACCTGCAGAACGCGTTCTCGCTCGTCGACCTGCTCGAGCACGGCGCCCCGCAGGGCGGCCCGGCGTACGACGGCCCGCGCCACTTCGACTACAAGCCGAGCCGCACCGAGGACATCACCGGCGTCTGGGACTCCGCGTCGGCCAACATGCGCATGTACCTGCTCCTCAAGGAGCGTGCGCAGGCGTTCCGTGCCGACCCCGAGGTGCAGGCAGCGCTCGAGGCCTCCAAGGTCGGCGAGCTGTCGACGCCGACGCTGAACGACGGCGAGTCGTACGACACGTTCCTCGCCGACCGTTCCGCCTACGAGGACTTCGACGCCGACGCGTACTTCGGCGGCAAGGGCTTCGGCTTCGTCCGCCTGCAGCAGCTCGCGATGGAGCACCTCATGGGCGCGCGGAATTGAACGCGGACGCGCCAGCGGCCGCATTCTGCGCGCCGAGGCGGCCTGCCGCCGAGGAGAACTGATGGCACTCGTCGCGGGGGTCGACTCGTCGACCCAGTCCTGCAAGGTCACCATCCGTGACGCCGCGACCGGTGCGGTCGTCCGCGAGGGACGCGCGTCCCACCCGGACGGCACCGCCGTCGACCCCCGTCACTGGTGGGACGCCCTCGGTGCCGCCGTCGCGGATGCCGGTGGCCTCGACGACGTCGGTGCCGTCGCCATCGCCGGGCAGCAGCACGGCATGGTGGCGCTCGACGCCGACGGCCGCGTGGTCCGCGACGCCCTGCTCTGGAACGACGTCCGCAGTGCGGACGCGGCCGCGCAGATGGTCGACGAGCTCGGCCAGGAGGCATGGGTCGCCCGGACGGGGCTGGTGCCGGTCGCGTCGTTCACCGGTACCAAGCTGCGGTGGCTCCGTGACGCGGAGCCCGAGAACGCGGCCCGCGTCGCGGCCGTGGCGCTCCCCCACGACTGGCTGTCGTGGCGGCTCCGCGGGTACGGACCGGCGGACGAGAGCCCGCTCGGCCCCGACCTCGACGCCCTGGTGACGGATGCGTCCGACGCCAGCGGCACGGCGTACTGGGACCCGGTGCGCCGCGAGTACGACCCGGAGCTGTTCGAGCTCGCGCTCGGGCGGCCGATGCGGCCGGCGTCGATGGGTGACGACGACGCCGTGGTCGTGCCCCGCGTGGTCGCTCCCGACGAGGCGATGGGCACCCTGTCCACCGACGTCGAGCTGCCCGGCGGCGCGGTCGCCCGGTCCGGCCTCGTCGTCGGTGCCGGACTCGGCGACAACGCCGGGGCAGCGCTCGGCCTGGGTCTCGGCCCGGGTGACGTCGCGGTGTCCCTCGGCACGAGCGGCACGGTCTTCGGGGTCAGCGACGCCGAGGTGCGTGACCCGAGCGGGACCGTGGCGGGCTTCGCCGACGGGACCGGGTCGCGCCTCCCGATCGTCACGACGCTCAACGCGGCCCGCGTGCTCGAGGTGATCGGCGGCCTGCTCGGCGTCGACCACGACGCACTCGGCGAGCTGGCGCTGCAGGCGCCGGCCGGGGCCGACGGCCTCGTGCTGGTGCCGTACTTCGTCGGCGAGCGCACGCCCAACCGGCCGGACGCGACCGCATCGTTGCTCGGCATGACGCCGGCGACCACCGACCGGGCGCACCTGGCCCGGGCGGCCGTCGAGGGCATGCTCTGCGCCCTCGCCGACGGACTGGCCGCGGTGCAGGACACCGGGGTGACCGTCGAGCGGTTGCTGCTCATCGGCGGCGCTGCGCGGAACCCGGCGGTCCGCGCCGTCGCCGCGCAGGTGTTCGGCCGTGACGTCCTGGTGCCGGAGCCCGGCGAGTACGTCGCCGCGGGTGCTGCGAAGCAGGCCGCGTGGGCGCTCACCGGTGCCCTGCCGACGTGGGACACCGCGACGACCACCGTGCCGTCCGACCCGCGCCCCGAGGTGCTCGAGCAGTACCGCGCTGCGGCGCGCTGACCGACGCACCGGATCCGACACTCCCCGCCCCCGGCGCCCTCCACCAGGGCGCCGGGGGCATCATCGTCCCCGGAGGACACCCATGCCACTGACCGACCTGCCCCTCGACGCGCTCCGCGCCCACCACTCGGACGTCCGTCGTCCCGCCGACTTCGACGCCTTCTGGGCGGACACGATCGCCGCCGCCCGGACCGCGGGCGAGGGGTTCGAGACGACCCTCGTGCCGGCCGAGACCCCGGTGACCGGGCTCGTCGTCGAGGACCTGACGTTCCCCGGGTTCGCCGGTGACCCGGTGCGGGCGTGGGTCAACCGTCCCGTGACCGACGACCCGGGCGCGCTGCCGGTCGTCGTCGAGTTCCTCGGCTACGGCGGTGGCCGTGGTCGCCCGGGCGAGCGCGTGCACTGGGCCCTCGCCGGGTACGTGCACGTGGTGATGGACACCCGCGGCCAGGGCTCCGGGTGGGCCGGCGGCGACACCCCGGACCCGCACGGCTCCGCACCGCACGCCAGCGGCTGGATGACGAGCGGCATCGGCTCGCCCGCCGACCACTACTACCGCCGCGTCTACACCGACGCCGTGCGGCTCGTCGAGGCGGTGCGCACGCTGCCCGGGATCGACCCCGAGCGCATCGCCCTGACCGGCGGCAGCCAGGGCGGCGGCATCACGATCGCCGCAGCGGCCCTGGTCGAGGCACACGTCGGACCGGTCGCCGCGGTGCTGCCCGACGTGGCGTTCCTGGCCGACTGGCGGAACGGCACCGACGTCGCGGTCGGCGGGCCGTACCTGGAGCTCGCGCAGTACCTCGCCGTCCACCGCGACGCGGCCGACACCGTGTGGGCGACCGCCGCGTACCTGGACGGGGTGAACCACGCCGCCGGCATCACCGCCCCGGCGCTGTTCTCGGTCGCGCTGATGGACGACGTCGTGCCGCCGCGCACGACCTTCGCCGCGTTCAACGCCCTCGGCTCCACCGACCGCGAGATCGTCGTGTACCCGTACAACGGGCACGAGGGTGGCGGCTTCCGGCACTGGGAGCGTCAGGCGGCGTTCCTGGCGGACCGGCTGCAGCGCTCCGTCAGATGAAGTAGTGGTGCCGGTGGTGGGGGCCGGCGCTCCCGCCACCGACGTCGTAGTGCACGGTGAGGGTCTGCTCCCAGTCGCGTCCGCGGTGGTCGCCCCACTCGAACAGGATGCTGTCCGGCACGACGTCCGGCTGGTGGAGCAGGACCCGCTCCGCCAGCCCGATCAGCCGCTGTTGTCGGGTACGCACGGATCGGCGCTCAGGTGCTCGTCTGGAGCGTCTTCTTCGGGTACTCGTCGAAGCGCTGGAAGTACGTGCTCGAGAACCGCCCCATGTGGCGGAACCCCCACCGGTGCGCGACCTCGGCCACCGTCGTCTGCGCACAGTCGGCGAGCTGGAGCGCGATCCGGACCCGGTCGAGGCGGACCTGCAGCAGGTAGGTCATGGGGCTCACGCCGACGTGCTGCACGAAGTTCTCCTGCAGCGTGCGGGAGCTGACCCCGACGGCCCCGCAGACGTCCGCGAGCTGGAGCGGCCGGTCGCAGTGCTCCGCGAGCCAGGCCTGTGCGAGCTGCACGGTGTTCACCGTCCGGCGGACCGGCGATGCGTCGGGTTCGGCGTCCGTCCCGCCGAAGGCCCGCAGCACGGACTCGGCCAGCAGCACCTGTGCCGACAGGTGCCCGCCCGGGTTGCGGTCGGGGTGCAGTGCGTTGACGGCGACCGCGTCGATGCGGGCGACCAGGTAGGACACCTCGGCCTCGGCCGGGCGGGATCGCAGTCGGCCGGCGAAGCGGTGGTCGAACACGACCCCGTTGACGGCGTCGAGGAATCCGCGGTCGACCCGCAGGACCTGGACGGTCCCCGCCGGCACGAGCAGCGTGAACGGCCGGTCCGTCGGCAGGAGCACCGGCACACCGGGCCGGGCGGGCGCGTCGTCGTCGACCCGCAGGCACCCCGCGGTCGACCACGCCAGCACCGGCGTGCCGTCCGGCGTGAACGAGGCGGCGGCGGCGGTCGACACCGCCGACGACAGCAGCGCGACGTTGTGGTGGCGCACCGTCCGGTGGCGGAACGCGAACCGGTCGGTGGGCGCGAACCGGACGTCGCGGCCGTCGTACACGGCACGCACCGTCCGGACGGCGTCCGCGGTGGTCCGGCCGCACCGCTCGGCGGTCCGGGGCGCGTTGCCGACGGCGACCCGCGGGACGGTGTCGCTGCTCACTGGCCCGACCCTCGCCGGGCGCGGAGGTCCGCGAAGGTGAACCGCTCACGGTCGACGTCGTCCTCGGACTGCACGATCCACCCGCGTCGGGCAGCGCGTGCGCGAGCCCGGTAGGAGGTGATGTGGACCGGGGCGACCCCCGGTGCACGCTCGTAACCACTCATCAGATCCTCCGATCTGTCCCCGTGCCTCCGACCCTGTTCGGAGGGGGACAGTTTGAGTACCTCTTGGACGATAAGCGCCCTCACCGGGGTCCACAATGACCCCCGAACGGGTGCGATCCACATCCGCGCACGCCGGATAACGGCGGCGTCGTGGCGTCGGAGGCCGATCGGCCCGACCGACTCGTACTCTCCACGTATGGACCAGGCACCGACCACGGCGAGTGGTCCCGAGCACGGCGGAGCACGGCTGTCCCGCACCGTGCACGAGGCGCTGCGGTTCGTGCACGCCCACGCCCGCGAAGCGATCTCCGTACCGGACATCGCCGCCGCCGCACACCTGTCGACCCGCGGCCTGCAGAGCGCGTTCCGACGGGAGCTGCAGACCTCACCCGCGTCGTACCTGCGCGGGGTGCGGCTCGAGGGCGTCCGCCGCGACCTGCTGTCGATGACACCGGCCGACCGTCGCACCATCGCGGACGTCGCCAAGCACTGGCACTTCAGCAACGCCGGCCGGATGGCGGCCGAGTACCGCGCCGCGTTCGGCACCGCACCGTCGGCGGCGCTCCGGTCGTTCGACCCGGAGGACCCGGACCCCCGCGCCACGTCGGACCTCGCCGGGTCCCCGGGCGAGGGATCACGCTTCCGGATCGTGCTCGACTGCGAGGTGGAGGTCGACGACGCCGACGCGACGTTCGCCCATGCCCTGCGCCGCGCCCAGGGCGACGACCGCCCCTGGCACGGCTACGACCCCGACGGCAGCACGGCCGACGTCGTCGCGTTCCTGCTGGCGAACGCCGTCCGCGGGGTCGCCGAGGACACCTCCGGCATCCGGCTGCGTGCGGTCAACCCGATGCTGCGGGCGCCGGACGAGCACGGCGGGTACCCGTCGGCCGAGCTCCCGCCGTGGTCGGCACCGGCCGTCCCGCCGTCGGGCACCGGCACGGAACGGGACTGATCACGCCGTCGATGGACGGAATGCGCCACACTTCGTGGATCCGCGGGAGGATGGACCCCGCGGGCCCGGCACGTGCGGCGGGCCCCAGCAAACGGAAGGCAGCGCCATGGGCCAGCTCATCTACGACTCGCAACCCCTCGAACTCCGCCTCGACGACCGTGCCCTCACGCACCTGCAGATCGTCATCGTGAACCTCATCCGCCGCGGGGAGAGCTTCGTGTTCTCGTGGAAGGACGACCCCGCCGTCGGGGGCGGCCGCAGCAGCATCTGGATCCACCCGTACTGTGGACTGCACTTCAAGTTCGCCGGCGGCAAGTCCCCGAGCGTGAACCGCTCGTGGCTCGACGAGCTCTACGCCAGCGCGGCGAGCGGCTCCGGCCTCGTCCTGAGCCCGGAACCGACGGACGCCGAGGGGCCGGTCTCCGCCGACGACGTCGCCGGCGCCCCACCGGCACGACCCACCACGACCATCAGCGCCTCCTGACCGGAGCGCTGACGACGCGCCCCGACCGGGCACGAACGACAGGATGCCCCTCCCCGTGACCACCACCCCGCGTCGACGCCGCTCCGCGCTGCTCGCCGCCGCGCTCACCGCAGGACTCGCACTCGCCGGCTGCACGGCCCCGGCCGCCGCCCACGCTGAGGGGTTCGACGTGACCGGTTTCCAGCCCGAGAACGCCGACACCGCCCTGGTGGACGCGAACGCCATCGCGATGGACGTGGTCGGCGTCGACGGGCTGCTGGTGAACCGCACCGGCACGAAGGTCACCGCACCGTCGCGCGCCGCCAAGGCCCAGCGCAACCGGGCGCACGCGAACGGGCTCACCGCGCAGCTGCTCGTCAGCAACTACTCCGAGGCCGACGGGGACTTCAGCGAGCCGATCGCGCGGAAGCTGCTCACCTCGCCCGCGAACCGCGCCCGGGTCGTCCGATCGCTCGCCGCCGACGTGGCCACGGGCGGCTGGGACTCGGTCATGATCGACCTCGAGGCGCTGACCCCGGCCGAGAAGCCCGGTCTGACCGCCTTCGCCCGGGAGCTCCGGGCCGCCGTCGGCGACGGCGTCCGGCTCGACATCGCCCTGTCCGCGTCGACCACCGCCACCGGGTACGCCCGCCTCGGCTACGACGTCCGCGCCCTCCGCGCCCCGCTCGACCACCTGACGCTCATGGCCTACGACCAGCACGGCCCCTGGGAGCCGGACGCACCCGGCCCGGTCGGATCGCTCGCGTGGTCGTCGAAGGCCGCCCGTGCACTCGCGACCCTCGCTCCCGCCGACCAGATCGTGCTCGGTGTCGCCGGGTACGGCTACCACTGGAAGGGCACGCGCCCGGCCGGTCAGCTGTCCGACGCCCAGGCCCGGCTCCGGGTCCGGAAGGCGGGCGCGACCGCCCGGTGGGACGCGACGGTCGGCGAGTGGACCGCGACCCTGCCGAGCGGTGAGGCGCTCTGGTGGTCCGACGCACGCTCGCTGCGCGAACGGGTCGCCCTGGCGGAGCGGCTCCGCCTGACGGGCGTCGCCGTCTGGTCGCTGGACCTGTCCGACCGGATCGAACCGGTCGGGTGATTCCGACCCACTGACGGACAGGAGGCGCGGTGCGAGCCCGCACCGCGCCTCCCGTCCGTCACCCGGTCACGCTCAGGGCGCGTGGTCCGTCACCAGGTCAGACGAGCGACCACTCCACCAGGCGGGGGTCGTCGAGGGTGACCTCGTGCACCGCGCCCGTGACCGCGACGGTGGCGCGCTCCGTGGCGGTGCCGGGGACGGGGTGTCGGACCGGCCCGTCGCCCGAGGCGACGATCCCACCCGCTGCCACCGGGCCTCCCGGCCGGGACGCCGCCGCGTGCGACGCGACCCAGACCTGCACGTCGCCGGGTTCGACCACCTTGCGCATCCGTCGGTCGGTGAACGCGAAGCGCTGCACCGGGACGCGGAAGCGGACCCGCGCGGACTCCCCCGCGGCGAGCGCGACCCGCGCGTAGCCGAGGAGCTGCACCTCGGGCCTGGTGACGCTGCCGTGCACGTCGTGCCCGTAGAGCTGCACGACGTCCTCGCCGGCACGGGACCCGGTGTTGCGGACCGTCACCGACGCGGTGAAGACGCCGTCGGAGCGGACGTCCGGGTCGACGACGAGCTCGTCGTAGCCGAAGTCGGTGTAGCCGAGGCCGAAGCCGAACGGTCGCACCGGCGTCGAGTCGGCGGCCGTGACGTCGGACGGACCGCCGAGCCGCGGGTGCAGGTACGTGAACGGCTGCGCGCCGGCGGACCGGGGCAGGGACAGTGGCAGCCGGCCCGAGGGCGAGGCCGCGCCGGTGAGCAGGTCGGCGATCGCCAACCCGCCGCCCTCGCCCGGGAAGAACGCCTGCACGACCGCGGCCGGACGCGGCTGATCGCCGTCGAGCGCCCAGCCGATCGCGTACGGCCGGCCGGTCAGCAGCACCATCACGGTGGGGGTGCCGGTCGCGACGACGGCCTCGACCAGCTCGCGCTGCACGCCGGGCAGGTCGAGCGACTCGGTGTCGTTGCCCTCGCCGACCGTGCCGCGGCCGAAGAGTCCGGCCTGGTCGCCGATGACGACCACAGCGACGTCCGAGGCGGCGGCCACGGCGACCGCGTCGGCGAAGCCGGCCCGGTCGTCGCCCGTGACGCCGCAGCCCGCGGCGAAGCGGACCGCCGACGGGCCGAGGGCCCGGGTGACGGCTTCGCGGACGGTCGGGATCGCGAAGCCGAGCGGCAGGTCGGGGTGCGAGGCGAGCACGTGGTTGGCGAACGAGTAGCAGCCCTGCAGGGCCTCGGCGCGGTCGGCGTTCGGGCCGATGACGGCGACGGACGCCCCCGGTGCGAGCGGGAGGACGGGGGTGGCGCTGTCGACGGTGCCACCGTCGGCGGTGCCGCTGTCGTTCGACAGCAGCACGAGCGACTTCGCCGCCAGCTGGCGTGCGAGTGCCTGGTGCAGCGGGGTGTCGAGGTCGATCCCGGTGGGAGCGTCCTCGGCGAACGCGTCCGGCTCGAGCAGGCCGAGCCGCTCCTTCTGCCGGAGCACCCGGAGCACGGCACGGTCGACGAGTGCCTCGTCCACCTGCCCGCTGCGGACCCGCTCGACCAGCGGCGCGAGGTACGCGTCACCGGTCGGGAGCTCGACGTCGATGCCGGCCTCGAGCGCCAGCGCCGCGGCCTCGCCACGGTCGGCGGCGATGCCGTGCATGACCTCGAGGAACGCCACCGAGAAGTAGTCCGCGACGACCGTGCCGTCGAAGCCGAGCCGGTCGCGGAGCAGGTCGGTGAGCAGCTCGCCGTTCGCCGCGACGGGCACGCCGTCGATCTCGGCGTACGAGTTCATGACGCTCCGGGCGCCGCCGTCGCGCAGCGCCATCTCGAACGGCGGCAGGTACACGTCGGCGACCTCGCGGGCACCGGCGTGCACGGGGGCGTGGTTGCGCCCCGCCTGCGACGCCGAGTACCCGAGGAAGTGCTTCAGGGTCGCGTCGACCCCGGCCGACTGCAGCCCGCGCACGTACGCGGTGCCGACCGTGCCGACCAGGTACGGGTCCTCGGCGATGCACTCGTCGACCCGCCCCCAACGCGGGTCGCGGATCACGTCGAGCACCGGTGCGAGCCCCTGGTGGACGCCGAGCTGGCGCATGGACGCACCGATCGCGGCGCCGACCTGCTCGACGAGTTCCGGGTCGAACGACGCGCCCCACGCCAGCGGGGTCGGGAACGTCGCGGCCTTCCACGCGGCGAGGCCGGTCAGGCACTCCTCGTGGACGAGCGCCGGGATCCCGAGCCGGGTCTCGCGCTGCAGGCGGCGCTGTTCGGCCCAGAGCCAGGCGGCACGCTCGTCGGGTTCGACGGGGCGGGTGCCGTAGACGCGGGTGAACTGCCCGATGCCGTCGCGGGTGATGTCCGCCAGGGTGCTGCCCTGCTGCACGGCCGCCATCTCGCCCTGCATGGGGGCGACGACGCCGTTCTGGTCGAGCCAGTAGCCGACGAGCTGGGCGACCTTCTCGTCGAGGGTCATCACGGCGAGCAGGGCGTCGGCGCGGGGTCCGGCGGTGGTCGCGGTCGCGTCGGACGCGGTCGTCGCGTCCGTCATGCTGTCGGCCTGGAGGCGCGGATCGCGTCCGGCGGTCCGCGTCGCGTCGGTCGCGGTCACCCCTTCACCGCCCCGGTCAGGCCGCCGACGATCCGGCGCTGGAAGATCGTGAAGAACACGAGCGCCGGGATCATCGACATCGAGGTGAACGCGAGGACCTTGGCGGTGTCGACGGAGTACTGCGACGAGAACGACTGGACCCCGAGCGGCAGCGTGTACGCGGCCTCGTTGTTCAGGATGAACAGCGGCAGGATGTAGCTGTTCCAGCTGGCGATGAACGCCAGGATGCCGACCGTGACGACGCCGGGCAGCGACAGCGGCACGACCATCCGGAAGAAGAACCCGAGACGGCTCGCTCCGTCGATCGACGCCGCCTCCTCGAGCTCGTCGGGGATCGCCCGCAGGAACGGCACCAGGATGATGACGGTGGTCGGCAGCGCGAACGCGATCTGCGGCAGGATCACGCCGGCCAAGCTGTTCGTCAGACCGAGGTCCTTGACGAGCAGGTACAGCGGGGTGATCGCGACGGTGATCGGGAACATCAGACCAGCGGCGAACAGGGCGTAGAGCGCCCCGCGGCCGGCGAACCGGTAGCGGGCGAGCACGAAGCTCACCATCAGCCCGAGCACGACGACCCCGAGGGTGGTCGTGACGGCGCTGATCGTGGAGTTGCCGAGCTGCTGCCAGAAGATGCCGCTGGACAGCACGGACCCGTAGTTGCCGAACTCGAACGGTGCCGGCAGTCCGGCGGGGCTCGTGGTGATCTGCGAGTTGGTCCGGAAGCCGCCCAGCACGATGTAGAGCACGGGTGCCAGGTTGGCGGCGACGAACAGGATCGCGACGACGTACGTCAGCGGGTTCGCGCGTCCGATCGCGGCACTGGACCGGCGCTCCCGCACGGCCCGGCGCCCGGGGGCGACGATGCTCGTGGTGGCCATCAGTTCTTCCTCTCGGTGAGTGCACCCGCGGTGTCGCGGCGGAGCACGAAGCGCTGGTAGATCAGGGCGACCACGAGCGAGATCACGAACATCACGACCGCGACGGCGCTGCCGAAGCCGAAGTTGCCCGAGGTCCGGCCGTTGGCGACCATGTACGTCGCCATCGTCGAGGTGCCCGCGGTCGACGCGATGTACTGCCCCCAGATGATGTAGACGAGGTCGAACAGCTGCAGCGAGCCGATGATCGACAGGAACGCCCAGATGCGGATGGTCGGACCGAGGAGCGGCAGCGTGATGCGCCGCTGGATCTGCCAGTAGCCGGCGCCGTCGATGGCGGCGGCCTCGAACAGTTCCTCGGGGATGCTCTGCAGGCCGGCGAGGAACAGGATCACCGCGAAGCCGATGTACTTCCACGAGATGATCACGAGCAGCGTCCAGATGGCGATGTCGGGGTTCGACAGCCAGTCCGCACGGAGTCCGCCGAGGCCGATGCTCTGGAACAGGTCGTTCACGGCGCCGTTCGACTGGAGCATCAGGCTCCACCCGGTGCCGACGATCACCTCGGAGATGACGTACGGCACGAAGACGAGCACGCGGACGAGCCCGCGGCCGTGCATCTTCTGGTTGAGCAGCAGCGCGAGCACGATCGCGATCGGCCCCTGCAGCACCAGGGAGAGCACGACGATGAAGCCGTTGTGCATCAGGACCGCGTGGAACGCCTTGTCCTGGAAGATGATCAGGTAGTTCTGCAGCCCGACGAAGTCGGTGGGTGGGCCGTAGCCCTGCCACTTGAAGAACCCGTAGTAGGCGGCGAGCGCCACGGGCAGGATCACGAACGTGACGAAGACGATGACCGCGGGTCCGGCGAGGACCGCGATCTCGACGCGCTTCCGCCAGTCCGCGATGCGGCGCTTGGTCCGCCGACCGGCGGGGAGCGGCGAACCGCTCCCCGCCGGGGACGTCCCCGCGGCCGTGTCCGACCCGGTGGTCGGAGTCGTACCGAGCGAGGTGTCGAGGGTCATGCTCAGCCCTTGGCCGCAGCCTGGTTGGTGGTCTCGACGATGTCCTTCGCGCTGCCCTTGTCGGCGAGCAGGTCGACGACGCTGGTGTTCAGCGCGTTGCCGACGTTCTGGCCGTACAGGGTGTCGAGGTACTGCGAGACGAACGGCGCCTCCTGGTAGGCGGCCAGGGCCGACTTCAGGTAGTCCGAGTCGACGACCGACTGGGCCTCCTTGTTGACCGGGATGGCGTTGAAGGCCTTGTAGTAGGCCTCCTGGTTGTCCTTCTGCACGATGAAGTTCAGGAAGTCGGTGCACGCCTTCTTCGGGGCCTGTGCCGAGCAGGAGTTGCCGTCGACACCACCCATCATCGACTTCGGGTCACCCTTGCCACCGTCGATCGCGGGGAACGGGAACCAGCCGAGGTCGGGCAGCGGCTTGGCGTCCGGCGTCAGCGACGCGATCACGCCCGGGTCCCACGCGCCCATGAGCTCCATGGCCGCCTTGTGGTTGGCGAGGAGACCGGCGGAGCTGCCGGCGCCCTGCTGTGCTGCGGTGGTCAGGAAGCCGTTGTTGAAGGGCTTGGTGGCGTTGAAGTCCTCGAGCTGCTCGCCGGCCTTCGTCCAGCAGGCGTTGTCGAACTTCAGCGACTTCGCCGTGTCCTCGAGGGTCTTCTGGCTGCACTCGCGGAGCGCGAAGTTGTAGTACCAGTGGGCGGCCGGCCAGGCGTCCTTCGCGCCGACGGCGACCGGGTCGATGTCCTTGGCCTTGAGCTTCGTGATCGCGTCGTTCAGCTCGTCCATGGTCGTGGGCGTGCCCTCGATGCCGGCTTCCTTGAACAGGTCCTTCGAGTACCAGATGCCCTCGGGGAGCACCGCGCCCGGCATGGCGTAGGTCTTGCCGTCCTTCTCGTACCCGGCGAACGTGCCCGCGCTGATGGACTTCTTCGCGTCGGCGCTGATGGAGTCGGAGATGTCCATGAGCTGCCCGGCAGCGATCATCGCGTCCATCTTGCCGCCGCCGCGCTGCAGGAACACGTCGGGGGCGTCGCCGGAGTTGAGGGCGGTCTGGAGCTTGCCGTCCAGGTCCTCGTTCTGGATCGCCTGGGTCTTGATGGTGACGTTCGGGTACTTCTCCTCGAACGCCTTGACCGTCGAGGCCCAGTAGGCCTTGCCCGGTCCGGTGGTCGAGTTGTGCCAGAAGGTCATCGTGACCTTCCCGCCGTCCTCGGAGGCATCGCTGCCCGCCGAGCACCCACTGGCCACCAGTGCTGTGGCCCCGATCAGCGCGATGGCTGCCGCGGCACGGATCTTCCTCGTCATCGTGGAACTCCTGAAGTGTCGTCGTTGACATGCGCGACATCGACTGCCGCTGCGGAGAGCATGCCTGCTGCTCCGGGCCCATGTCAATCGATATCGATAACGTTTTCTTTACCGATGGCATGGTGCCGCAGCGGTACGGTGTGCACATGGACTCGGCACTGGGCGCGCGTCCCGGTGCCGGCCGGGTGACGATCGGCGACGTGGCGCGGGTGGCCGGGGTCTCGATCCCGACGGTCTCCAAGGTGATCAACCAGCGCGACGGGGTCGCACCCGCCACGATGCTCCGCGTGCAGCAGGTGGTCGACGACCTGGGGTACGAGACGTCGCTGGTCGCCCGGAGCCTGCGGAGTTCGCGGACCGGGGTCGTCGGCATCCTGGTGCCCGAGTTCGAGCCGTTCTCGACCGAGCTGCTCCGCGGCATCTCGCGGGCGGCCACCGGCACCGGCTACGAGCTCCTCGCCTACGCCGGCCTGATGACCGGCGCCGACCGACCCGGGTGGGAGCGCCGGTCGCTGTCCCGCCTGTCCGGCACCCTGATCGACGGCGCGATCGTCGTCACCCCGACCACGGCACTGTCGAGCTCGTCGATCCCCGTCGTGGCGATCGACCCGCACACCGGGCCGGAGGGGCACGCCACCGTCGACGCGGACAACGAGGCCGGCGCGGTGCAGGCCGTCGAACACCTGCTGTCCCTCGGGCACACCCGCATCGCGCACCTGCAGGGACGCGCCGACCTGGCCTCCGCCCAGCTGCGCGCGGCAGGGTACCGCTCGGCCCTGACCGCCGCGGGCATCACGGTCGACGAGTGCCTGCTGCGTGACGGCGGCTACCAGGAGGACCAGTCCGCGGCCGTCGCCCGCGAGCTCCTGACCCTCGCCGACCGCCCCACCGCGGTGTTCGCCGCGAACGACTCGTCGGCGATCGGTGTGCTCCGCGCCGCGGCCGAGGTCGGGCTCCGCGTCCCCCAGGACCTGTCCGTCGTGGGCTTCGACGACGTGCCGCAAGCGTCCACCACGACCCCGCCGCTCACCACGGTGTCGCAGCCGCTCGCCGAACTCGGGTCGCACGCCGTGCAGATGCTCCTGACGATGCTCCGTGGCGAACCGACCACGGACCACGTCCGGCTCCCCACGACCCTGCGGGTTCGGGCAAGCACGGGCCCCGCGCCGAGGCCGACGCCCGGCCGCTGAGCACCCGCCGCCGTCAGCGGCGCAGGGTCTGCTTCGGGTACTCGCCGAACCGGGCCGCGTAGGCCGCCGAGAACCGGCCGAGGTGGGCGAACCCCCAGCGGCGGGCAACGTCGCCGACGACCCCGGCCTGCGGGTCGAGCTCGAGCAGTTCGCCGCGCACCCGGTCGAGCCGGACCTCGCGCAGGTAGGTCAGCGGCGACACGTCGAAGACCCGGCGGAACGACTCCTGGACCGACCGCACGCTCAGGCCGGCGACCTCGGACAACTCCTGGACCGTGACCGGCTCGGCAGCGTGCGCGTGGATGTACTCCACCGCTGCCCGCAGCCGGGCGTTCCGGGGCAGGCCGAGCACCGCGGGCAGGTCGTCGGCCTGCGGCGGGAAGGTGTCCAGGAACGCGGTGGCCGCCGACCGCTTGGCCTCGTGCCAAGCGTCCGAGTCGGGGCCCTCGGCGCGCAAGGCGCGGGACAGCGCCACGAGCGCCCCCTGCCAGCGCTCGGCGGTCTCCGGTTCCGGCATGCGGGTCGGGTCGAACCGCAGCGGTGCCGCTTCGACCTCCAGGTGCTCGAACGCGACGCGGTGCACGTACTCCCGCCCGAAGTGCACCAGCCGCTGGTCGTGGTCCTCGGCCGTGAACACGAAGTCGTCCTCGGGGGGCAGGAGCACGGGGACGTCCCGGCGCAACTCCATCCGGACGCGCCCGGAGTCCAGGTGCGCGGTCCCGCTGGTGATCCACGTCACCACGTAGTCGGCACCGACGGGCACCGAGCCGCGCACGGCACCGCGGAGCTGCGAACGCCGGATGCTCACGTCGGAGTCCCCGACGGCCGTGTACCGGTACGAGAAGTCCTCGTCGATGCGCCGGACGGACCACCGATCGGCGCCGTGGACGGCGGCGAGGTCGCGCTCGGCGGCGTCAGGGTCCCCGCCGGAGACCTCGAAACGGACCGGTTCCCCGGCGGGTGCAGCGGACTGTGGACTCGGGACGGGGTCAGCCACGGTGCCCCGCTCCCGATGCCGTCACCCGCACCGTTCCACGCTCCGCGTTATGTGGATACGCTGGTGCGGTGACTGCGGCGTATCGTGACCCGGACGAGACCCGTGCAGAGGGGACGTTGTCGTGAGCGATGTCGACCTGAACGCGGCGCTGACCAGGCTCGAGGCCGCTGTCTCCGAACTGCGCGGTCGACTGCGCGACGAGCTCGGCGTCTCCGGCGGCGACCTGACGCTGCTGCAGTTCGTCTCGCGCGCCGAGGAAGCGGGTCGGACGGTGCGCGTGAAGGACCTGTCGAAGCACCTGGGCCTCACCGGCCCGGCGGTCACCGGCATGGTGGACCGCCTCGAGCACAGCGGACACCTCAGCCGTGTCCCGAACCCCGACGACGGCCGCAGCCGGTACATCGAGCTCACCGATGCTGCCCGCCGCGACTACGCGCGCGCGATGGACGGCACGAACAAGCACCTGCACGACCTGATGGCCTCCTTCTCGGAACGGGAGCGGGCCAGGTTCGTGCGGATCATCGACCGCATCGTCGCAGCCGTCGATCTCGGCGCACCGAGCCCCTGACGGCAGGGTACGGGCGGTCAGGACGGCGCTCGGACGAATGTCCAGCATGCGCAGCTAGGTAAGTTCTCTACCTATCTCCGCATGCCGGACACCCGTCACCCCTTGACGGCTCCGGAGGTCAGACCGGACACGATCGAGCGGCGGAACACCAGCACCAGGATGACGATCGGCACCGTCGCAGCGACGCTCGCGGCGAAGATCTGCGCGAACGGCACCGTGAACTGCGTCCCGAAGAGCGCGATGCCGACCGGGATCGTCCGGAACGAGTTCTCGCTGTTGAACGTCAGGGCCATCAGGAACTCGCTCCACGAGGCCGTGAAGGTGAAGACGCCGACCGTGAACAGGCCCGGCTTCGCCATCGGCAGGATCACCGACAGCACGGTCCGCCAGGCCCCGGCGCCGTCGATCTCGGACGCCTCCTCGATCGTCGACGGGATCCCCTGCAGGTAGTTCCGCATGATCCAGATGGCGAACGGCAGGTTGAACGCCACGTACGGCACGATCAGACCCGGGTACGAGTTGAGCAGCCCGAGGTTGCGCTCGAGCAGGTACAGCGGCGTCAGCACCGCGATCGCCGGGAACACCGACAGCATGAGCAGCGAGGTCATGATCGCCGTGCGCCCCCGGATGAACCGGCCGGCCAGGGCGTACCCGGCGAGGAACGCCAGCGCGAGCACGATCACCGTGGTCGACACCGACACGATGACGCTGTTCACCATGTACTGGCCGAGCGCGTTGTCGCGGAAGGCCACCACGAAGTTGTCGAAGGTGAACGACTGCGGCCAGACGGTGGGCGGCGACTGCCCGATCTCGGACGCCGGCTTGAGCGACGTCGTGACGAGCCAGTAGAGCGGCAGCGCGGTGAGCACCGCGATGACGACACCGCTGACGTTGACGGTGTTGACCCACTTGCGCCAACCCTTGCGCACACGTTGACGGGGCATCAGTCGTCCCCTCCCTTCGCCTGGTTCCGGAACGCCCGGAGGAACAGCAGACACCCGGCCGCGACGATGACCGCGGTGGAGGTCGCGATCGCCGCGCCCGGTCCGATGTTGATGTCCTGGAAGAGCACCTTGTAGCCCATGATCGCGAGCGACTGGGTGGCGGTGCCCGGTCCGCCGTTCGTCAGCACGAACGGCAGGTCGAACACCCCGAACGCCTGCAGGATGCGGAACAGCACCGCGATCGTCAGGGTCGGAGTGAGCTGCGGCAGCACCACGCGCCAGAACGTCTGCCAGGTGCTCGCACCGTCGAGCTCGGCGGCCTCGTAGTGGTCCTCGGAGATCTGCACGAGTCCGGCGAGCAGGATGATCGCGACGAACGGCGTCGTCTTCCAGATGTCCGCGACCATCAGCCCGGTGATCGCGGGCACCGGTTCGCCGAGGATCACCGGGGCGTCCCCGAACAACCCGAAGAACCACGTCGCGACGCCGTAGGTGCTGTCGTAGATGTACTTCCACAGCTGCGCGTTGACGATGGTCACGAGCGACCACGGGATGAGCATGAGCGCGAGCATCCACCCGCGGGTGGCGCCGAGCCGTTCGAGGACCAGCGCGACGAGCATGCCGAGCACGAGCTCGACCGACACCGTCACCACCGTGTAGAGCACCGTGAAGCCCAGCGCCCGGTACCAGTCGGCGCTCTGCAGCAGGGCCGCGTAGTTGTCGAACCCGAACGACTGGATCGTGAAGCCCTCGTAGCCGACCTCGACGTCCGCGAAGCTCAGGACCACCGAGTACACGATCGGGAAGATCGTCACCGCCGCGACCACCAGGAGCGCCGGTGCCGCGAAGCCCCACGCGCCCCGTGAGCGGATGCGGTCGAGACGTGACCGCCCCGAAGGCCGGGGCGGCGGATCGACGCGACCCGTGCCTCCAGGCCGTGCCGGTCGTGTCGCGGTGCCGGCGCTCACAGCGCTGCTCCCTGCAGGGCGAGCGAGATGGCTGAGGCCATCGCGCTGGTGCCGCCGTCGACGGACGCCTGCCCGCCGAGGATGCTGTTGCCGTTCTGGTAGACGCCCTGCGAGACCTTCGGGTAGTAAGCGGTCGAGGTCGGGCGGGGCACGAGCGTGATGCCCGCCGCCGTGTCGTAGGTCGGGCGCTCCTGCCGCTTCGCGTCCGCACTGACCAGGCTCGACGACCGGGCCGGCAGGACCCCGCCCTCGCGGGTCAGGAACTGCTGTGCGGTCTCGCTCGACATCCAGCGCGCGAAGGTCAGTGCCGCCGCGGGTTCCTGGGTGTGCGGATTGATGTAGTTCCCCCACCCACCGATCGTCGAGTGGTGCTCGTCCATGCCGTCGAACGTCGGCCGGGCGGCGAGCCCCACCTTGCCGGCGACCTTGCTGTCCGGGCCGTTCGCGATCCCCCACGCGTACGACCAGTTGCGGAGGAAGGCCGCGCGGCCGCCGGAGAAGGCGTCGTTGGTGTCCTGCTCCTGGTACGTCAGGGTGGCCCGTGGCGATGCCCCCGACGTGACCAGCGACCGCATGAACTCGAACGCGCGCTTGGTCTCGGAGCTCGTCGTCTCGGGCTTCGTGAGGTCGTCGTTGAGCAGCGATCCGCCCGCGTCGGCGACGAACTCGGTGACGTTGCAGGTCAGTCCCTCGTACACGTCGCCCTGGAACGCGAACCCGTACGACACGTCGCCGGTGTCCACGAGCTTCGCGGCGGTCTCGCGCACTTCCTCCCACGACCCCGGCACCTGCAGGGAGTGCTTCGCGAGCAGGTCCTTCCGGTACAGGAAGAACGACTCGTCGATGTAGAGCGGGAACATGTAGTACGTGCCGTCGACACTCGCCGCCAGCCGCAGGCCCTCGGGGAACTGGTCGAAGAAGTCCTCGCCGACGAGCTGGTTCACGGGGGTCGCGAGCTTGTTCTTCGCGAACTGCCCGGGCCAGGCGACGTCACCCAGGTAGACGTCCGGCGTGCTGCTGCCGGCCGCGATCTGGGTCGTCAGGCTGGTGCGGTTCGTGTCGGTGTCGCTCGGGGCACTGACGATCCGGACGCGGATGTTCGGGTGCTCCTTCTGGAACTCCGCGATGAGCCTTCGCCGCAGGTCACCGCCGTCCTTCGAGGCGACCTGGCCGGCCCACCAGCTGATCGTCGCCTCGCCCTCGGGCGGTTCGGTGGGCCAGTCCTCGACCCGGGTGCGCTCGGGTCGGGTGGAGCAGCCGGCGAGCAGCAGCACCCCCGCTCCCCCGAGCATGAACGTCCTCCGGTCGATTGCCATCCGTCCTCCTCGACGTGTGGTGCTGCGAACCTGTGCATCCACACAACCAGGCGGAGCCTGGGCTGTCCGCCAGGGGGCGATGGCGGGGCGCCTGCGCGGTCGCTGTCGCGAAAGCGACACCCTGCCGCGGAACGTCCGCAGGGATCTGTCGCTTTCGCGGGCGGGTGCGCGGGACCGCGGGGCGGCGGACGGGAGGCGCGTGGCGGGGCCGCCCCGCGCCTCCAGACCGGCGGGTGGTCAGGCCGGGGCGGGGGCCGTGGACTCGGCGATCCGCAGCGTGCACGGCAGCAGGAAGTGCGGCAGGTCCTCGGAGGTGCCATCGAGCTGCTCGATGAGGGCGTCGGCCGCCCGCACACCGAGCTCCGGGCCGGGAGCGACCATCGTCGACAGCCGCGGGTAGTGCTGGTCCGCGTTCGCCTCGGACGACGCGATGCTGAGCACCGAGACGTCCTCGGGGACCCGCCGCCCAGCGGTGTAGAGCCCGACCAGGACGCCCGCGGACGAGTCGTCCTTCATCACGAGCACGGCGGTGACGTCGGGGTCCGCCGCGAGCAGGTCACTCGTGGCCTGCCGCCCGCCGTCACTGCCGGGCCCAGCCGTGACGATCGTCCCGGACAGTCCGCGCTCGACCATCGCCTGCCGGAACGTCGAATCGACGCGCAGGTGCGGTGCGTAGCCGGCCATCGGGGTGCCCTCGAGGTCCTCGAGGACGAGCCCGAACCGCCGGTGCCCGAGGGCCTGGAGGTGGTCGAGGCTGTCCTCGATCGTCGTCTCGAAGTCGATGTCGACGAAGGGCAGCCCGCTGCTGTCGCGGGTCCGGCCGATCAGGGTGAACGGCACGTCCAGGTCGGTGAGGACGGCGACGCGAGGGTCGTCCATCCGCACCTCCATCAGGATGACGCCGTCCACGAGCCCGCCGGACACGAGGTCGTCGAGGTCGTCTCCCGCGGGGTCCACGGGCCAGAGCACGAGGTGGTACCCCCGCTCGGACGCACGCTCCGCCGCGCTCATGAAGAACTGCGAGGTGGTCGGGCTGAAGCGGTTGCCGGTGGTCGGGAACAGCAGTGCGATGATCCGGGTCCGCCGGCTCGCGAGCGCACGGGCGACGACGTTGCCGCGGAACTTCAGCTCGCGCATCGCGGTCCGCACCCGCGCCGTGGTTCCGGGGGTCACGTACTTCGTCCCATTCACCACGAAGGACACGGTGGCGATCGAGACCCCCGCCCGATCGGCGACCTGCTGCATCGTGGCCATGCCGCCGATCCTAGCGCTCGTCAAGTCAGAAAAGCGCTTTACAGGTGAAGCGCTTATCTGTTAGCTTCTCGCCCCAGGAGCACAGCGACGATGACGTCAGCGGCCTCGTCGATGCGTGCCTGTCCCAGCATCCGTCAAGAGAAGAGCTCTGCAATGAAGCAAAGATTCCCCTCCCAGTCGCGCCGGACCCGCGCCCTCGTCGGCGCCGTCGCCGTGCTCGCCACGGTCCCCCTGGTCCTGTCCGGGTGCTCCGGCTCCGGCTCGGCCTCGTCGGGCGGCAGCAAGGCCCTGACGATCGAGGACTACTACGACGCGAACTACAACCCGGTCTACAAGCAGTGCGCCAAGGAGGTCGGCGCGACGGTCACGATCAACCACGTCGCCGGTGCCGGCCTGATCTCGAAGGTGCTGCAGCAGGCGTCGTCGAAGACGTTGCCCGACGTCCTCATGCTCGACAACCCCGACGTGCAGCAGATCGCCTCGTCTGGTGCGCTGTCCGACCTGTCGGCCTACGGGCTCGACGCCGACGGCGACGTCCCCGGCGTGAAGGCGGCGAGCACCTACAAGGGCAAGCTCTACGGCCTGCAGTCGAACACGAACTCCATCGCGCTCTACTACAACAAGAAGCTGCTTTCGGACGCCGGTGTCCAGCCGCCCAAGACGTGGGACGAACTTAAGGCCGCCGCGAAGAAGCTCACCAAGGGTTCGACCTACGGCTTCGCGATGAGCAACATCAACACGTACGAGGGCACCTGGCAGTTCCTGCCCTTCTTCTGGTCGAACGGTGGTGACGAGAAGAACATCGCCACCGCGGACGCCACCCAGGCCCTGCAGCTCGTCGAGGACCTGCAGGACGACGGCTCGATGTCCAAGAGCTCGATCAACTGGGCCCAGGCGGACGTCAACAACCAGTTCCTGGCCGGCAAGGCCGCGATGATGATCAACGGCCCCTGGCAGCTCCCGGCGCTCAACGAGAAGAAGAGCCTCGAGTTCGACAGCGTGCCGATCCCGACACGCACCGGCGAGGCCACGGTCGCACCGCTCGGCGGCGAGGCCTTCACCGTCCCGCAGACCGGCGACAAGGACAAGATGCAGCTCGCCGGCAAGTTCGTCGGCTGCCTGCACACCCAGAAGATGCAGAAGGCCCTGTCCGAGGTGAGCGGCAACGTGCCGACGAACCTCGAGGCCGGCGCCGCGTGGGCGAAGGACCACCCGCAGGTCGCGTCCTTCGTGACCACGGTGCAGACCGCTCGCGCCCGCACCGGTGAGCTCGGACCCGACTGGCCCAAGGCCGCCACGAAGATCTACACCGCCGTCCAGCTCGCCCTCACCGGCAAGGCCAGCCCCGAGGCAGCGCTCAAGCAGGCGCAGTCCCAAGAGCAGTAGTCCACGGGGAGCCGGCCGACCGGTCGGCTCCCTCCGGCGACGAGGAAAGGACCCCGGCGTGAGCGCCTCGACACAGACACGACCACGGACGATCCCGCCCGTGACGACACCACGACCCGGGCAACGACGAGCCCGGTTCCGATCCGGCGTGACCCGATGGCTCTTCGTGGTGCCAGCGGCGGTCTTCGTGGCCGTCTTCTTCGGCTACCCGGTGGTGAAGAACATCGTCATGTCCTTCCAGGACTACACGACGGCGACCTTCTTCACCGGCGAGGCCCCCTGGGTGGGACTCGCCAACTACATCTCGGTGTTCCAGAGCTCGGTCTTCACGACGAGCCTCGTGAACACCGCATTGTTCACGGCGGGCTCGATCATCCTGCAGTTCGTCATCGGGCTGAGCCTGGCGCTGTTCTTCCGCCGGCACTTCCCGCTGTCGGGCTTCCTGCGGGGGCTCCTGCTCCTGCCGTGGCTCCTGCCGCTCATCGCGTCGAGCGCGGTGTGGAAGTGGCTGCTCGACCAGGACAGCGGCGCGCTCAACCAGCTCCTCGGAGTGGTGGGCATCGCCCCCGTGCCGTGGCTGGTCAGCCCGAGCCTGGCGCTCATCGCCGTGATCGGCGTCAACGTCTGGCTCGGCATCCCGTTCAACACGACGATCCTGTACAGCGGTCTGCAGTCCGTGCCCCCGGAGCTCTACGAGGCCGGCTCGCTCGACGGCGCCACCGGGTTCAAGGCGTTCTGGTACATCACGTGGCCGAGCATCCGGTCGGTGGTCAGCGTCGTGATCGTGCTCGGGGTCGTCTACACGTTGAAGGTCGTGGACATCATCCTCGGCCTGACCGGCGGCGGCCCGGCGAACTCGACCCAGACCCTGGCCACGAACGCCTACCACCAGTCGTTCATCAACTTCCAGTTCGGCATCGGAGCCGCGGTCAGCAACGTGCTGATCGTCGTCTCGTTCGTCTTCGCGATGGTCTACATCGCGATCTCACGGAAGGCGGTCGACGAATGAGCGTCGGACTCGCGAACCAGACCGTCACCGCCACCCGCGCGATCACGACCAAGAGCGCCCGTGCTCCCCGGCCACGCGGTTCGGCCAAGGGCGTCCCGTTCACGATCCTCGGCTGCGTGTTCCTCGCGATCATGGTGTTCCCCGTCTACTGGATGGTGAACACCAGCCTGCAGGCGACGTCCGGGGCCGCCACGGCGACGTGGTTCCCGTTCTCCCCCACCTTCGCCGGGTACCAGGCCGCGTTCGCCCAGCAGGGGCAGAACTTCGTGTCGAGCATGATCATCGGACTCGGTACCGTCCTGCTGACGCTGGCCATCGCGACACCCGCCGCGTACGGGCTCGCACGGTTCCGGATGCGCGGCGGCCGGGTGTTCCTGCTCGTGCTGCTGATCACCCAGATGATCCCGGCGATCGTCATCGCGAACGCGCTGTACACGCTGTTCAACAACATCGGGCTGCTCAACAGCTACGTCGGCCTGATCCTGGCCGACAGCGCGGTCCAGGTGCCCTTCGCCATCCTGCTCATGCGGGCGTTCATGGAGTCGATCCCGCCGAGCCTGGTCGAGGCCGCACTGGTCGACGGCGCCAGCGACTTCCGGGCGTTCGTGTCGATCGTCGTGCCGATCAGCCGGAACGCCATCGTCACCGCGGCGCTCTTCACCTTCCTCGGCGCGTGGGGCGACTTCCTCATCGCACTGACCCTGACGTCGACGACCGCGGTCCGACCGATCACGCTCGGCATCTACAACTACATCGGGTCGAACGTCACCGACTGGGGGCCCGTCATGGCGACCTCGGTGCTGGCATCCCTGCCCGCTGCTGTCCTGCTCATCTTCGCGCAGAAGTACATCTCCGCTGGTGCCCTCGGCGGTGCCGTCAAGTGACGGCACCGGACCGACGCCGCCACGCATCCCCCGAAAGGCACACCATGACCAGCACCCCGCTCCGCATCACCGTCTGGGGCGAGAACGTCCACGAACAGGTCGAGCAGCACGTCGCCGAGCGGTACCCCGACGGCATGCACGGCGCGATCGCGGACGGCATCCGCGAGCACCTGCCCGAGGCCGTCGTCCGGACCGCCACCATGCAGGAGCCCGAGCACGGCCTCACCGACGAGGTCCTCGCGAACACCGACGTCCTCACCTGGTGGGGGCACGCCGCACACCAGGACGTCGACGACGCCGTGGTCGACCGCGTGCACAAGCACGTGCTCTCCGGCATGGGGCTGCTCGTCCTGCACTCCGGCCACTGGTCGAAGATCTTCGGCAAGCTGATGGGCACCACCTGCACCCTCCGCTGGCGCAGCGAGCACGACCAGGAGCTCGTCTGGACCGTCAACCCGCAGCACCCGATCACCCGCGGGGTGCCGAACCCGATCGTCATCCCCGAGCAGGAGATGTACGGCGAGTACTTCGACGTCCCGACGCCCGACGAGCTCGTGTTCATCTCGGGCTTCACGGGCGGCGAGGTGTTCCGGAGCGGCATGACCTACCGCCGCGGCCTCGGGAAGATCTTCTACTTCTCCCCCGGTGACCAGGACTTCCCCGTCTACCACCACCCGGACGTCCGCCGCGTGATCGCGAACGGCGCCGAGTGGGCCCGGCCCGAGCGGGAACGGGAGATCCCGACGCTCCGCCGCTACGACCTGGGCGAGTACTTCGACGGGCAGCACTACCGCGGCCCGTTCGACGACGCCGAGCCCGAGACCGCCGAGCCGGCAGCCAGCGAGCCGGCGACCGAGCCCGAGACCGCCGAGCCCGTGGCCGAGCGCGACGGGGCGCAGGCGTGAGCCCGCTCCGCGTCCTGCAGGTCGGCGCCGGCGGGATGGGACGGGCCTGGCTCGCCACCGTCGCCGCCGACCCCGAGGTCGAGCTGGTCGGCATCGTCGACCTCGACCTCGACGCCGCCCGCGCCGGGGCGGAGCACGCCGGTGACCCGTCGATCCCGGTCGGCACGGACCTGACCGTGCTGGCCGCCGAGACCGGTGCCGAGGCCGTCCTCGACATCACCGTGCCGGTCGCGCACCACCCGGTCACACTGCAGGCACTCCGTGCCGGGCTCCCCGTGCTCGGCGAGAAACCGGCCGCGCAGACCGTCGCCGAGGCGCTCTCGCTCGCCGCCGCCGCCGAGGCCACCGGCAAGCTGTTCATGGTGTCGCAGTCCCGCCGCTACAACGACCAGCTCGTCGCGTTCCGGCAGCACGTCCGCGACCTCGGTGCCGTGGGCGGGCTGAGCACCCGGTTCGCGAAGGCGCCGCACTTCGGTGGGTTCCGCGAGGAGATGGACGACGTCCTGCTGCTCGACATGGCCATCCACGCCTTCGACTCCGCCCGGTACGTGCTCGAACGCGACCCGGTGTCGGTGTACTGCGAGTCGTGGAACCCGTCGTGGTCCTGGTACCGGGGCGACGCGGCCGCCGCAGCCGTCTTCACGTTCGAGGACGACGTCCGCTACGTCTACGACGGCTCGTGGTGCGCGCCGGGTGCCGAGACCTCGTGGAACGGCGACTGGCGTGCCTCCGGAGCGGCCGGCACGGCGCTCTGGGACGGCGACCACGACCCGTCGAGCGACCTCGACGGCACCCCCGGCTCCCCTGCCGCTGCGCCGTCGGTCGGGCACGAGATCGCCGGGTCGCTGGCGTCCTTCGTCCGGGCGGTCCGCTCCGGCGAGGTGCCGGACGGCGAGGTGCACGGCAACGTGATGAGCCTGACCATGGTCGACGCGGCCATCACGTCGGCGCGCAGCGGGCGCCGGGTCGTCATCGACGAGGTGCTCGAACAGGCGCACCGGGACGCCCTGGCCGCCGAGCAGGACGACGCGATCCGCGACCGCCTGGCCGGGTGGGAGTCGGTCCGCGGCGCCCTGCGCGAGCGCCTGCCCGCGTCCTGAGACGCGACCGCAGGACGGACGGGAGGCCCGTGGCGACACCGCCACGGGCCTCCCGTCCGTCCGCCCTCGCTTCGTGAGCAGGAATGGTCGGGTCCGCACGTCGGACCCGACCATTCCTGCTCACCATCCGTGCACGCGGTCAGCGCGGGATGACCGAGAACAGGAACTTCTTGCGGACCATGTACCAGGCCAGCAGGATCAGCGCCGTGTGCACCACGAACCCGATCCAGAAGTCGCCCCACGGCACACCGGGGATCGACGCGATCGCCAGGGCGAAGAACACCTGCCAGACGAACACGTACAGGCTCGCCTGCCCGAGCGGGATCCAGAGCCAGCCGATGGCCGCGGCGATGGGCTTCCAGAACACCGTGAGGATCGCGTAGGACACGACCGCGAAGAACGCGATGTCCACCAGGCGGCCCCACTGCAGGTCCACCCGCTGGTACGCCGTGTTGTACAGGGACTCGTACATCGTCGCCGGGAACGGCACCGGGGTGAACCCGAAGTGGTCGCCGGCCCACACGTAGACCAGGAACGCCGCGTACCCGCCGACGGCGATGCCGACCAGGACCTTGCCGAGACGCCCGGTGAGCGCGCCGACGATCTGCCGCCGGTAGTACCCGAGCACGAGCCCGTGGGTGAACACCACCTGCCAGGTGAACAGGGGGAACACCGCCTCGAACTGCGAGTTCAGCGGACGGAAGTCGGGGTTGAGCGCCTGGAACACGTACAGCGCCCAGCTGGCGGCGAGGACCACCCACCAGAACCCGCGGCGGATCACCCAGATCAACGCCGGGATGAACAGGCTCAGCACCACGAACAGGCCCATGATGTTGAACGGCCACGGCCCCATCTCGAGCAGCAGGAACTGCCGGATCGCGTACCAGGGCGGCGGGTAGGCGAGCAGCTGCATCGCGTTCGGGTACAGGTCGTAGACCCGGCCCTCGGCCTCGACGCCGCCGGTGCCCGTGCCGCGGTCGGTGAACGTCGTGATGGCGTCGGTGTTCAGGAACGGGACGAAGCTCAGCGCGAAGACCACCAGGATCACCACGAGCGTGACGATGTACTGCTTGCGCGCGCGCTTCCACGCCCCGATCGCGGCCGCCCACTCGCCGAACTTCTTCACGGCGAACGGGTACGTCATGCCGAGGACCATGCCGGACAGGAACACGAACATCTCGGCGCCGGTGATCGCCCCGACGGCGTGCAGCGTGAGGTACGAGTACGGCCCGCCGATCTCGATGTGGGTGATCACCACGGCGAGGATGATGAACCCGCGGAACAGGTCGAGGCGCAGGTCACGGCCGGGCTTGCCGTCGTCGGGGTAGCGCCAGCTCGGCAGGAGCCGTCCGAACACCCCGCTCAGCAGGAACACGATCGCCAGGCCGGCGGCCAGCCAGACGATCCACGCCATCTGGTCGCCGCCGGTCTCGTACTCCTGGGAGATCGCGGCGTTGCCCTGCTGCACGGTCACGCGGTCGGTGACCGGGCCGAAGGCGAAGTCACCGGACCGCTCGAGATCGGCGCGGAAGGCCTCCGCGACGTCCGGGTCCGCGGTGAGCCGCCAGTCGGCCACGCGGTTGCCGGCCTCGGGCTCGCGTCGCTCCGCCTCGAGCACGGTCATGCCCCGGATCAGCGGGCGCTCCTGCACGGCCGCGAGCACCTGCCGCCACCAGCTCCGCTTGACCTGGAGCTCGGTGTCGCCCTGCAGCTCACGGTTGTACAGGGCACCGGTGTCGAGCAGCATCGGACGGTCGTCGGCCGCCGCGAACCGGTCGTAGAACGTGCCCGACTGCGGCTGGTCGTAACCCCAGTCCTCGTCGAACCGCGACTCGACCTCACCGCTGCGGGTGAGCGGCACGGCGCGACCTGCGGCTTCGGTCGGGTCGCCCTTGCCGTACGAGAACATCGAGAGCCCGACCCAGTCGACGGCCTCGGCGCCCGGCCAGTACGGCCCGTACGGGTCGTCGGCACCGGTGAGCTGTCCGTCGCCGTTCGTGTCAGCCTTCGCGACGTCGACCGGGGACAGGTTCCGCAGCCGCCCGGCGGACTCGCCGAACGGGTAGCCGGCACCGTACCCCGGCGACCAGACCATGAGCGCGTCCGACGTGCCCGCGTGCACGGTCGTCCCGAGCGCCCGGAACGCCCGGACGAACTCCGTCGGCTGCTGGCCCCAGCGGACCCACGTGCCGTTCATCTGCGGTGCGAACCGGACGAGTACCTGGGTGTCGTACTGGTCGTGCAGGTCCTCGAACACGGTGTTGACGGCACGGGTGTCCGCGGTGTCGAGCGACCGCAGTTCGCGGTCGGGTTCGAGGCTCACGACGAGCACCGCGCCCTGGGTCGCCGCCGCACGCGCCGAGCGGAGGAGCTCCTGCTTCGCCGTGCGGTCGAGCGGGTAGTCGACGGAGACCCCGTACATCGACGGCGTCGCGCCGAGCCGTCCCTCGTACCCTTCGGGCGAATCGCTGGCCCAGTCGAGGTCGGGGCCGAACCACGTCGACCCCTCGGCCGGCTGTACGGCGGCCGCCGGGTGCACGGACGCAGCCGACGCCGGCAGCGCACCACCGAGCAGGAGCGTGGCGATCGTGACGAGGAGGGCGACCGCGCGGACCACCGGCTGCTTCACCGGTCGCACGCAAGCGTCCAGACGTTGTGGCCGGGCTCGTGCCGGTGCTCGAGGCGGTCGAGGGCGGCAATGGCGAGCGCCAACCCGCGGCCGCTCTCCTGCTCGACGTCCGCCATCGTCACGGCGCTCAGGTCGATGTCGACGGGCATCCCGTTGTCGGTCAGCACCGCGGTCAGGGCCTGGTCGGTGGCCTCGAGGCGCACGGAGTACCGGCGCCCGGTCCCCCGGTCGGCACGGACGGTGTGCTCGACGATGTTCGCGGCGACCTCGGCCAACGCGGTCTCGAGTGCGAACCGGAGCCGCACGTCGTCGATGCCCAGGCCGTCCCACCACGCGGCGAAGCGGTCCTGCACCTCGTCGAGGGAGTCGGGCGTCGCGGCGACCTCGAACGTGGTCTCGGTGCTCACAGGGGTCCTCCGGCGGTGCTCGACTCGTGTTCGGACTGGGCTGGGGTGGCCGGACCCCGGTACCGGACGGCCCGGATCACGATGCTGAAGATGAACAGGTCGAAGACGACCCACGCGGTGTTCACGAGCGGCGCGATCCCTTCGGCCTGGCCGGTCAGGTAGCGGATGCCGATCATGACCAGGGCGGCGACCAGGGCACCCATCGCGTACAGCTGCGGCTTGACGAGGTCCCACCGCGGCTTTTGCTCGGTCTCGTCGCGCACCTTGGGGGTGACGCGGAACCCGAGCGGCTTGCCCCGGTAGACGTTCTGGAAGGCGCTGGTCACCGACTCGATCCAGACCGGGAAGAGTGCGAGCGAGTACTGCTGCCCGCGCCAGGTCGGTCTGCCGGCGGCCACCACCCAGAAGAGCAGCTGGTTGCACACCAGGAACGGGATGAGCCGGGCGAAGAAGTCGACGCTGTAGGCCTGCACCGGGATGACCCCGAACGACAGGCAGAGCACCGGGGCGGCGATGTAGACGATCGCGGCGAACCCCGACAGGTAGCTCCACATCGTCGAGAAGTACATGAGCCGCTGCCCCCACGACAGCCCCTTCTGCACCAGGGGGTTCTCGCGGAAGAACACCTGCATGGTGCCCTGCGCCCAGCGGAGTCGCTGCACGAGCATCGTCGGCAGGTCCTCGGGGGCCAGGCCCTTCGCCAGGATCTCGTCGTGGTACGCCGACTTCCAGCCGAGGCCGTGCAGACGCATCGCCGTGGCCATGTCCTCGGTCACCGAGATCGTCGCCAGCGGCATGATCGGCTGCGCCTCGTCGTCGCGGTTGACGTCGAGGGCACGGGCGAGCACCGCGATGGACTCGATGGCAGCGACCGGTGAAGCCTCGCGCCGGCCGAGCACGTCGAGCGCGGCGTCGTCGAGACCGGCGAAGGTGTTGGCGTCGGTCGACATCGCCGCGAGCTCCTGCAGGTCGTTCCGCACGGACTCGAGGTCGGCGGCGGCGAACCGGAAGGCGATGGCGTCGATCCCCCGCTGGAACCCGTACGTCACGTCACCGAGGGGTTCACCGGCGCGGACCTGTTCGCGCGCCTGGTCCACCACGGCCTCGGCGTCGTCGAGGGCGGCGAGCACGCGCGGGTCGGTCTCGGTCTCACGGGAGCGGGCGAGGAGCTTGCGCGAGGTGGCGAGGGTGCGCTGCACGGACGCCTCGACCTCGGCCACGTAGCGTGAGATGCCGAGCTGCATGAGCGCTTCGCGTCGCAGGATGGCGTTGGACCCGCAGAAGAACGCGGCGTTCCAGCCGTCCTTCGACTGCTGGATCGGACCGTAGAACAGCGGCGCCTGGCTGCCGAGGGGGTCGTCGTCCGGCACGTTCTCGAACCACTGTGGCGTCTGCACGAGCGCCATCTCCGGGTCCTTGAAGTAGCCGAGGGTGCGGTCGAGGATCGCCGGGTCGGGCACCTGGTCGGCGTCGAGGATGAGCAGGAACTCGCCCTGGGTCGCGAGCAGGGCGTTGTTGAGGTTGCCGGCCTTGGCGTGCCGGGGTCGGTCCACCCAGTCGGCACCGCGGGTGATGACGCCGATGCCGAGCGCCTCGGCCGCCGCACGCATCTCGGGGCGGTTGCCGTCGTCGAGGATCCAGGTGGTGTGCGGGTGGGTGATCGCCTTCGCCGCCCGGGCGGTGCGCTCGACCAGGTCGATCGGCTCGTTGTAGGTCGTGATGAAGACGTCGACGGTGACGTCGGTCGACGGCTTCGCCGGTGGTTCGCCGCGCTCCCGGAGCCGCCAGGCCCCGAGGGCGAAGAGCAGGGAGTCGATGACGCTGTAGGTCTCGGCGAGGATGAGCGGCACCGCGATCCACCACGAGTGCCAGTTCACCGAGGCCGCCCAGCGCCAGACGATGTAGTTCACCCCGGCGAGGGACGCCAGGAGCGCCACCGTCCGCACGGTCACCAGGCGTCGGCGGGCGGTGCCGGTGGTCAGGCGGCGGCGGTCCTGTCGGCTGACGTCGAGCGCGGTCACCGGGTCGCCCCGTCCGTCGTGCCGCCGCACGTGCTGCGTCGCAAGCATGCCTCCTGATCAGCGCGGGCCCCGGCCGCGTCGCACACGCCCGAGTGTGGTTCCGGCCGGCAGCTGCCCCGAGGGCACCGTGCCGGTCGTCCGCTCCGGTCATCGGGCACGACCTCGGCGTGACGACCTGTCTACCGCACGGGCGGGGCCTGTGTCAGGCTGCGCACCCGATCTGGGGACAGCACGCGCGTCAGAACGTGGCAGTGAACCCCAGGTCATCCGCCAGGCGCACGATGACCTGGTCGAAGTAGGCGGCCGGGTCGGACACGGAACCGACGAAGTGTCCGAAGAGCTCGAACGAGATCGTCCCGAACACCGTCGTCCAGGCCATCAGGGTGCGGACGAGGACCTCGTCGGGCAGGGTGATGCCGAACGAGCGCAGGGTGGCGACCCCGTCCGCGACGGCCGGACCGGCCACCCCGGGAGCCGCCGTGGGCGCGGTGGGTGATCCGGGCCTCCCGGCCGCCCCCGGCGTCGACGTGACGGACGAGCCCGCCGCACCGGACGCACCAGGAGCACCGGACGTACCGGGCGCACCGGACCCGACGGCGTCCGCGACCACGCGCACCAGCGCCAGCGCCGTCCGCGACGCGGGCACGACGGTCTCGCGCGGCGCCGCGTAGCCGGGCACAGGCGAACCGAACAGCAGCGCGAAGTCCCCCGGATGCGCGATCGACCAGTCGCGGATCGCCCGGCACATCGCGACCCAGCGTGCACCGGGAGCCGGTCCGGCCGCGGCACCGGCGGCCTCGACCGCGGCGCCGAGTTCGTCGTAGTCGGTGATGAGCAGGGCCGTCAGCAGGTCGTCCCGGCTCGGGAAGTACCGGTACACGGCCGACGAGACCATCCCGACGTCACGAGCGACGGCACGCAGGCTGAGGGCGGCCGGACCCTCGTCGGTCAGGCGGGTGCGTGCCGCGGCCAGGATGTCCGCGGTGACCGTCTGCCGTGCGAGTGCTCGGGCGGTGGGTGCCATCCGACGATCCTGGCACGGGAGAGCAGCGCACACAAAGGAGAGCACTGCTCTTGCTTTCACGTCGACGAACCGTCATGCTCGTTTTCGAGAGCGGTGCTCTCGTAACCAGGAAGCAGGAGACCATGACCCACCACCTCATCGTCGGCGCCGGCCCCGTCGGCCGGCACGTCGCGGAGCTGTTGACCGTCCGGGGCGACCGCGTCACCGTCGTCTCCCGCTCCGGTCGCAGCACGGGCATCGCCGGTGTCGAGCACCTCGCGCTCGACGCCTCCGATGCCGACGCCCTCTCCCGCGCCACCGAGGGAGCAGCCACCCTCTACAACTGCGCGAACCCCGGCGACTACACGCAGTGGGAGCGCACCTGGCCCCCGCTCGCCGCAGCACTGCTCACGGCGGTCGAACGCACCGGGGCGACCTACGCCATCACCGGGAACCTGTACCCGTACGGCCCGGTCGACAGGCCGATGCACGAGGGACTGCCGGACGCCGCCACCGACCACAAGGGGGTGCTCCGGGCGACCCTGTGGGCCGATGCCCTCGCCGCGCACGACGCTGGCCGCGTCCGGGCCGTCGAGGTCCGCGCCTCGGACTACCTCGGCCCCGGGATCGGCGCGAACGGGCACGTCACGCGCGTGCTGCCGGCGGCGCTGCGCGGACGGGCGGTGTCGATGGTCGGTCGCACGGACCTGCCGCACACCTTCACGGACGTGCTCGACGTCGCTCGGACCCTCGTCGCCGCTGCCGAGGACCAGGGCGCGCACGGCCGCACGTGGATGGTGCCGAGCAACGCGCCGCGTACGCAGCGGCAGGCGCTCACCGACGTGCTCGCCGCGGCGGGGAAGCCCGCGGTGCCGGTGCGGCGGATGCCCGCGTCACTGTTCCGCGTCGGCGGGCTCGTGTCGCCGATGCTCCGCGAGCTGGCCGAGATGTCCTACCAGTGGACCGCGCCGTACGTGGTCGACGACCGCGAGAGCCGGACGCACTTCGGCATCGAACCGACCCCGTGGGACGAGGTCTGCCGCCGGACGGCCGCCGGCGCGGCCTGAACCACCGCCGCCGACACCGCCGCCACCCGCTGCCACCACACACGGAAGGGGGTGGGACGCGCCGTTGCGTCCCACCCCCTTCCGCCTCGCACCGCCGGTCAGATCACCAGCAGCCTCGAGTACTGCGCCGCGTCGAGCTGCTGCGCAGCTCCACCCGCGGCGGGGACCTTCCACAGCCCGACCGAGGGGCCGCTGTCGATGGAGACGAACACGTCCCCGTCGGCGGAGGCGGCACCCAGGTGCTCGCCACGCGACCCGGCGGTCAGCCCGGTGACCGGCACGGTCGACGTCCCGCCGCTGCCCACCACGAGCTTGTCCGGGATGCCGCGGTCGATCGTGCAACCGGTCGGGCTGGTCGGGTACTCCGACGGGGCGGGGCAGAACTGCGCCGACTGCAGGAGCGAGAAGCCGTCCGCGTTCGCGGCGGCGTACTCGAACGCGTACCGCGGTTCGATCTTCGTCAGTTCGGTCGCCCCGGGCTTGAGCTGGTACCAGATCCACGACCCGGCGGCACCGGGCGAGCGGATGTCGACGTAGACGTTGCCCTGCGAGTCCGCGAGCACACCGGCGGGGTAGCCGACGGTCGAGCCGGCGGGCCCGGTGAACGTGCGGGGCGCGATGCCGGTGCCCTTGACGTACGGCTGGCTGACCGTTCCGCCGAGCACGACGACCTTGCCGTCCGGGGTGACCGTCCAGAAACGCTGATCGCTCCCGACGGCCTTGCCACCCAGGTCCAGCACGACCTTCGGGGTCGAGGTGCCGACGGACAGCTTCTGCACCGCACCGCTCACCGAGTCCACCCAGTACAGGTTGCCGTCGGCGTCGGAACGCAGGTCCGGGGTCAGGTGCAGGCCGGACGCGATGATCGAGACCCCGCTGCCGTCGGCCGGGTCCCGCAGGATCTCGGTGCCGTCCGCCGACGGGGTGAACACGTCACCGTCGGCGTTCGCGGTGAAGCCCTCGCCGTCCGTCGCGACGACGGTCTCCGCACCGCTGCCGGAGTCCGCGAACCGCACGACGTCACCGTTGCCGTCGAGCGCGAACAGCGACTGCGTCGTCTCCGGCTCGGGCACCGACGGTGACGTCCAGCGCAGCGTGATCGTGCGTCCGGTCCCCCGGTGTCCGAGGGCACGCAGCGAGAACCGGTACGTGGTCGCGGGCGAGAGCTCGTCGAAGCGGTCGGAGCGGGCACGCGGGTGGAGTCGGTCGACCTGACGGTCGTGCCGGTTCGCGACGGCGGCGACCGCGACCTTCCAGCCCGTCACCTTCGCGCCGTGCTTCGGGCCGCGCCACGTCAGCGTGGCACTGTCCGCGTCGCCGGTGACGCGGACGGCGGTCGGTGCGCCCGGCACCGACGGAGAGGTGTGCGCCGTCGCCGGTACCGCACCTCCGAAGACGAGCGCCGCGGCGGCGACCGCGGTGATGAGTGCTCGGTACACGATGGTTCCCCTGCCTTCCCCGCGGCTCCCTGCGTCACGGCTCCACGTATCACAGCACCGCGCCGCCCCCAGGGGAACGCTTGCGGGTCGGATCTGCGGTTCCCCGCACCGCAAGATGCCGCAGGGCTCGACCGGCAGACGCCGTCGTGTTCCCGAGACGCCACCGAATCCGACGGCGTCTCGCCGACTCGGCGGCGTGGAGCCGACACGACGGCGTCTCGCGGGCACGGGACCCGCACCGACGACGGACGGGAGGCCCGGTGCCAGCTGGCACCGGGCCTCCCGTCAAAAAGGGGGTCGCGTCTCAGTAGCGCGGCTTGCGCTCCGGACGGTCGTCGCGGTCGTCGCGGCGGCCGCCCCCACGGCGGTCCGCACGGATCTCGATGAGCTTGCCGCTGATCCGGGTGTCGGTCAGGCGGTCGAGCACACCGGGGTCCATGTCGGCCGGCAGTTCGACGATCGAGAAGTCCGGTCGGATCTGGATCGCACCGAAGTCGTCGCGGCGCAGGCCACCCTCGTTGGCCAGGGCGCCGACGATCTGGCGCGGCTCGACGCGGTGACGACGGCCGACCTCGATGCGGTACGGCGACATCGGCTGCGAACGGCGCGGGCCACGGTCGCCGCGGTCGCCACGGTCGCGGTCGCCACCACGGTCGCCGCGGTCGTTGCGGCCGCCACGGTCGTCGCGGGCACCACGCTCGTCACGCTCGCTGCGGCGGGCGTCGCGCTCCATCTGGCTGCGGAGGGCGTCGTCGGCTGCGGTGAGGAGCAGCGGCGAGTCGCCCTGCGCCACGACGGCCAGGGCGGCGGCGACGTCGTCCGAGGGGACGTCGTGGTGCTCGACGTAGTGCGCGATGACGTCGCGGAAGGCGGCGATCCGGCCCTGGTCCTCGAGCGCCGCGGTGATGGCGTCGTCGAAGCGGGTCAGGCGCGTCTCGTTGACGTCGTCGATGGTCGGCAGCTGCATCTGCGTGAGCGGCTGCTTGGTGTGGCGCTCGATCGCGGACAGCAGGCGACGCTCACGCGGGGTGACGAAGCTGATCGAGTCACCCGAACGACCGGCGCGGCCGGTCCGACCGATGCGGTGCACGTAGGACTCGATGTCGACCGGGATGTCGAAGTTCACGACGTGCGTGATGCGGTCGACGTCGAGGCCACGGGCGGCGACGTCGGTGGCGACCAGGATGTCGAGCTTGCCCGACTTCAGCTGGTTGACCGTGCGCTCACGCTGGGCCTGGGCGACGTCACCGCTGATCGCGGCGGCGGCGTACCCGCGGGCACGGAGCTTCTCGGCCAGGGTCTCGGTCTCGCTCTTGGTGCGGACGAAGATGATCATGCCCTCGAAGTCCTCGACCTCGAGGATGCGGGTGAGCGCGTCGACCTTCTGCGGGTACGAGACCATCAGGTAGCGCTGCGTGATGTTCGCGGCGGTCTTCGTCTTGGTCTTGACGGTGATCTCGGCCGGGTCGGTCAGGTACTGCTGCGAGATGCGGCGGATCTGCGCGGGCATGGTCGCCGAGAAGAGCGCGACCTGCTTGTCGTCCGGAGTGTCGGCGAGGATCGTCTCGACGTCCTCGGCGAAGCCCATCTTGAGCATCTCGTCGGCCTCGTCGAGCACCAGGTACTTCAGCTCGGACAGGTCGAGCGTGCCCTTCGCCAGGTGGTCCATGATGCGACCGGGGGTGCCGACGATGACGTCGACGCCGCGGCGCAGGGCGGAGAGCTGCACGCCGTACGCCTGGCCGCCGTAGACCGGCAGGACGTGGACGTTCTTCATGTGGGACGCGAACTGCTCGAACGCCTCGCACACCTGCAGGGCGAGCTCGCGCGTCGGGGACAGCACGAGCGCCTGGGGCTTCTTGCTGCCGGACTCCATGCGGGACAGGATCGGCAGCGCGAAGGCCGCGGTCTTGCCGGTACCGGTCTGTGCCAGGCCGACGACGTCGCGCCCGGCGAGGAGGGTGGGGATGGTGGCTTCCTGGATGGCGGAAGGGGTCTCGTAACCGATGTCCTTGACGGCCTTGAGCACAGCGTCGCTCAGGCCGAGATCGGCGAACGTCACCACGGGCCCGTCGTCGAGGGTCTCAGTGGTGGGGGTGGTGTCCGTGCTCATACCACCAACGGTATCTCGAATGCGCGCTCCGCAGGGACGGGAGGCCCGTGGCGGCGCCGCCACGGGCCTCCCGTCCGCCGTGTTGGTCACGTCAGGAGCGCGTGGTGCCGATCCCCAGGACCGCGTCCGCCCGGTCGTTCAGTCGCGTCAGCATCTCGGCGAGCGAGCGCAGCTCGTCCGAGGCGAACTCCTCCGTCAGGTCGTCGAACACCTCGGCACCGGCGGCGTCCAGTTCGTCGAGCAGCCGTCGGCCGGCGGGGGCGAGCGTGACGAGCGTGGCGCGGCCGTCCGCGGGGTCCGGCGACCCGATCAGGTGTTCGGCCTCGATCAGCGAGGCGACCCGGCGGCTGATCACCGGGCGCGACAGCCCCGTCGCGTCGGCGATCGCGGTCGCCCGGACGGGGCCGTGCCCGGCGACGGCGCGCAGGATCACGCGGGCCGTCGGGTCGAGGCCGCCCCGGGACTCGATGAGCGAGGAGCGCAGGGTCTGCCGGACCCACAGCCGGTCGAGCTGGGATCGCAGGAGTCGCTCGGCGGCACGCCGGTCGTCGGTCACGCGCTCAGCGTAGCGGGCACATTTAGTTGCTTGCCGGAAGCAACAGATGTATCGTTGCGCGGTCTGCAAAGTTTCACAGCCAGAAAAAGGAGTTCGATGACCGCCACCGCACCCGTCTCGGTGCAGCACGGTCGGCACACCGCCGAGGCCCCCGCGGCCTCCGGAGGCGCCGGCCAGCAGCCGCTGATGACCCACCGTCAGATCCTCCTGGTGATCTACGGCCTGATGGCGGGCATGTTCCTGTCCTCGCTCGGCCAGACGGTGTTCGGCACGGCGATCCGCACGATCGGCGACGACCTGCACGGGCTCGACCAGCAGGCCTGGGTGACGACCGCGTACCTCATCACCTCGACGATCGCGACGCCGATCTACGGCAAGCTGTCCGACATCTTCGGCCGCCGCCCGCTGTACATCTTCGGCATCGTCGTCTTCATCCTCGGCGCCGTCCTGTCGTCGATGTCCACCTCGATGCTCATGCTCGCCGCCTTCCGCGCGGTGCAGGGCATCGGTGCCGGCGCGCTGATGTCGCTGCCGCTCGCGATCATGGGCGACATCCTCGCCCCGCGTGAGCGTGCCAAGTACCAGGGGTACTTCCTCGCCGTGTTCGGCATCTCGTCCGTGATCGGCCCGCTCATCGGCGGTCTGCTCGCCGGTTCCTCCGAGATCCTGTGGATCACGGGCTGGCGCTGGGTGCTCCTGATCAACGTGCCGATCGGCGTCGCGGCGCTCCTCATGGTCATCGTGTTCCTGCACCTGCCGAAGGTGCACGGCACCGGCGACGCGAAGCCGAAGGTCGACTGGTGGGGCGCGACCGCCGTCATCGTCACCCTCGTGCCGCTCCTGCTCGTCGCCGAACAGGGCCGCATCTGGGGCTGGGGCTCCCCCGCCGCCATCGCCTGCTACGTCGTCGGTGTCGTCGGCCTGATCGGTCTGCTGCTCATCGAGTCGAAGATGGGCGACGCGGCGATCATCCCGCTCAAGCTGTTCCGCTCGGGCACGTTCTCGATGGCGACCGTCATCGGGTTCCTGGTCGGCTTCGCGATGTTCGGCGCGATGCTCACGATCCCGCTCTACCTGCAGATCGTCGTCGGGCTCACCCCGACCGAGTCCGGTTTCGCGACCCTGCCGCTCGTCGGCGGTCTGATGATCGCCTCGATCACGAGCGGTCAGATCGTCGCCCGCGTCGGCCGGTACCGGATCTTCCCGGTCATCGGCACCGCGCTCGTCTCCGCCGGCTACGTCGTCCTGACCTTCATGTCGATCGACAAGCCGCTCTGGTTCCTGATGATCGGCATGTTCCTCATCGGTCTCGGTCTCGGCTCGGTCATGCAGTCGCTGACCCTGGCGTCGCAGGGCTCCGTCGAGGCTCGTGACATGGGCGTCGCCACGTCCTCCGCCACGTTCTTCCGCCAGATCGGTGGCACGCTCGGCACCGCCGTCCTGCTGTCCATCCTGTTCTCGGTGATGCCGGCGAACATCCTGACCGCGACCGCGAACCAGAAGGACCTCGGTCCGGCGCTCGACGCCGCGCTCAACCCGACCGTCGCCAGCGCGAAGGCGAACCAGGGCGCCATGGACAAGATCTGGACGCCCGTCGTCACCCCGCTGACGAAGACCGTGCAGTCGCAGCTCGACGCAGCCTCGGCCAAGGCGAAGCAGGCCGCCGACGCCGCGGTCACCGAGCAGGTCACCGCGGCCGTGCAGCAGCAGGTCACCGCCGGTGCCGTGCCCGCCGCAGCAGCGCAGACCGTCATCGACCAGCAGGTCGCCGCGGCCACGCCGGCCGCCGAGCAGTCCGCACTCGAGCAGGTCGCCGACCAGGCGCACGCCAGCGTGCAGGGCGACACCGTGTCCGTCGACTGGTCGAATGCCTCGCAGCGCTCGTACTGGGTCGACGAGCTCACCCCGGAGCTGGCGAAGAAGATCGACGACGGCAACACCACGAGCGACAGCGCCACCAGCACGAACGACACCTCGTTCCTGACCGGTGCGGACAGCCGCCTGACCCGGCCGTTCATGGCGGGCTTCAACGCCTCGTCCGTGACGATCTACTGGGTCGGTCTCGGCGTCATCCTGCTCGCGTTCGTGCTGACCTGGTTCTTCCGGGTGCCGCCGCTGCGCCAGCGGTCCGCACTGCAGGAGCAGGCCGACATGTCCGCCGAGGCGCAGCTCGAGGCCGAGGCGGGCGCCGCCGCAGCCGAGGCCGGCTCGTTCACGGGCCCGATGACCGGGTCCGTGCCGACCGGGTCCGTGCCGACCGGTTCGGGTTCGACCGGCTCGGGTTCGACCGGATCCACGCCGACGCACCGTCGGTGACCGACCGGGGCGTCCGTCCGTGCCCCCTTTCCGGGCGGGCGCCCCTCCCACACACACCAACCCAGCAGGAGTCCACGTGATCACCACCCCGGCAGCGGCTGCGGCAACGGAGCCGTGCACGCTGCGTGAACGGAAGAAGCAGCAGACCCGGCAGGCACTGCACAACGCAGCGCTCACGCTGGTGTCCGCGCACGGGCTCGACGGCGTCACGGTCGAGCAGATCTGCGCCGACGCCGACGTCTCCCCCCGCACCTTCTTCAACTACTTCTCGTCGAAGGCGCACGCGGCGCTCGGGCTCGACTCCGTCGAGGTCCCGGAGCGCTCAGCGGCCTGGTTCGCCGAGGCCGACGGTGCCCTGGTCGACGACCTGTGCGCCCTGGTCGCGGCCACCGTCCCGCTCTCGCAGGACCGCCGTCGCATGAAGGAGCTGCTCGTGCTCCGGCCGGAGATGTCCTCGATGGTGATGCAGTGGATGGCCGAGTCACGCCAGTCCCTGCTCAGTGTCGTCGGCACCCGCACGGACGCGCAGACCGCCCGCACCGCGGTGACCCTGGTGATGTCCGCGCTCAGCGAGGTGGCGCACCGCGAGACCGTGCGGAGCAACGACGAGCTCGCGGACCGGCTCCGTGCCGTCGTGCGCGAGATGGCGGCGCTCGTCTCCTGACGCGGGGGCCTTCGGGCGTACCTGGTCGAATCGGGCGTACCTGGTCGAATCGGGCGTACCTGGTCGAATCGGGCGTACCGGGCAGGAACTTCCTGCCAGGTACGCCCGATTCCGCTTTCCAGCGCACGCACTCTGGGAAGGAACCGCGCGTCGTCGACGCGACCGAGGGGCGGACGGGAGGCCCGTGGCGGCGTCGCCACGGGCCTCCCGTCCGTCAGGTGGTCACGCCCTGACGCCGCCGCGCCGGTCGGTGCCACACGAGTGCGTCACGCGAGCGGTCGCGGGCGAACCGGAGCACGCGCAGTACGACGATGTCGTGGTCGCCCGCTCGACCAGCGCGTCAGACCGACCGCGCGGCTGCCTCGAGTGCCTCAGCGGCTTCGCCGGCGCGCACGATGTCACCGTCGCTGACCGACCTCGCGTTGTACTCGGCCTTGGTCTTCACCGCCAACAGCACCTCGAGGTGCTTCGCGACCGCCGGCCCGGCAGCTGCGCGGAGCACGGGCACCGCCTCGTGGTGCGCTCCCGATCGCGAGTAGTTGCCGGTCCGAGCCACGCAGATCGCATCAGCCGCAGCGATGCCGCTGAGGACGCACTGTGTGACGAACGCGTTCGCGAACTGTGACCCGGCGCTGAACACCCCTCCGTCACCACCCAACGCGCGGAGGACGTCAGCGGCGTCGAGGAATTCCGTCGCCTTGGCGAGCCGGCCCCTCCGGAACGAATCGTCGCCCGGTGCGGTGGTGCCGGTTCGCGGGGTCATCCGTTCAGCGTACGGAGCTTCCGAGACAGCCAACGACCGTCACCTGCGATGGGAATCCCGTCCCGAGCAACGGACGCGAGGAGCGGATCGGTGCCCTCGATCTCGTCCTCGTCGAAGACGACCGGCCGCACGGCGTTGCCGGTCCAACGACCGGCTGCGCGGCACAAGGCGTGGATCTGGTCCTCGGCGTCCGGGCGTCGGCCGCGAGTGACGACGAAGCAGAGATCGAGATCGCTGTCCGGGCGCATCGCACCGCGGGCCCCGGATCCGAAGAGCGCGGCGTACCGGAGGGGGATCGACCGACAGCCGGATCTGAGTCGTTCGAGCAGGGCACGCCGGAGGTCGGCCAGGGCGGTGACCGCATCGGCGGCGAGGTGCTCTCGGTTCAGGGTGAAGGACTTCGTCCGTCCGGTCCGATGCCCGTCGACGAGGCCCTGCTCGACCAGCCGATCCGCACTGTTCCGGACCCCGGCGTACGACCGGTCCGGTACCAGGTTGCAGATGCCCGCGATAGTCAACGGCCCTGGGGCCAGTGCCAACACCGCGAGGACATCGCCGTCCACGGAGGTGGTGACCGTCGCGAGGGGAGATTGCAACTGCATGGAGATGTCCGATCAGATCGAGTAGAAATCTACCACTCCAGGTAGATTTCTACTCGTATCTGAGCAAATCCGTCAGACCACTGACCAGCCACCGTCGCTCGGCAGCACCGCACCGTTGACGTTCGCCGAGTCGTCGCTCAGCAGCCAGGTGATGGCGGCGGCGAGCTGCTCGGGCTGGGCCACCGGCGGGATGGTGGTCTGCATGATCGGACCGACCCGGCGAGCCGCGTACTCGCTGCGCATCGGTGCCTCGATGTTCGTGGCGACCGCACCCGGCGCCACGGCGTTCGCCCGGATGCCCTGCGGCCCGTGGAAGAACGCGACGCTCTTGGTGTACCCGGCGATGGCGTGCTTCGACGAGGTGTAGGCGGCACCGGCGGCCGAGGCCTTCAAGGCGGCCTCGGACGCGACGTTCACGACCGAGCCCTTGCCGGCGGCGATCATCAGCGGCAGCACCGCCCGGGTCAGGCGCATCGGGCCGGTGACGTTGACGCTGAAGACACGCTCCCAGGTGGCGTCGTCGACCTCGTCCGGCGGCAGGAACGCGTCCATGATGCCGGCGACGTTGGCGAGCCCGTCCACCCGGTCGCCGGCGGCGGCGATGAGTGCGTCGATGGTCTCGCTCGCGGCGACGTCACCGACGACGGTCTCCACGGCGAAGCCCTCGAGCTCCGTGCGGAGTGCGTCGAGTCGCTCGGCCACGACGTCGGTCGCGATGACGCGGCCGCCCTCGTTCGCGATGCGCGTCGCCGTGGCGCGTCCGATGCCGGAACCCGCTCCGGTGACGATGATGGTCCTGCCGGTGAACCGTCCGGCGGTGGTGGTGTCGGTCATGTCGTCTCCTCGATGAGAGGCGCTCGCTGCGCCACACCGGTTATAGCACTCAGTGCCGAAAGGTCTCCATGAGCTCGACGAACGACCGTCCGACGGGGCGCCCGCGCACCATCGACCCCGACGCCGTGTCCCTCGTCGCACTCCGGCTGTTCGACGACCAGGGCTTCGACGCGGTGTCGATGAACGACGTCGCCGCGGCGGCCGGGGTGAGTCGCCGATCGCTGTTCCGGCTGTTCCCGAACAAGGCGGCGCTGGTGTGGGGCGGTCTCGAAGAGTTCGCCGCACGGTTCCGCGAAGCCTTGCGGTCACGGCCGGCCGACGAGCCCTCGGCGGTGGCGCTCCGGGCGGCCTACCGGATCGGTGCGACGTTCCCGGACGACGCGGTCGAGGTCACACGACACCGGCTCCGGGTCATCCGCGCGAACCCGTCGCTCGAGCACGTCGGCGCCGCCACGGTCACGGCCCTGACCGACGAGATCCTGCGGTACGTGGCCGAGCGGGACGGGGTCACCGCCGACGACCTCGCCGTCGCCGTGCGCGCCCACACGCTGGCCGCCGCCGCGAGCGCCGCACTCACCTGGTGGGCACTGCACGGCGACGGCCGTCCGGAGGACGTCCTGGAGCGCGCACTCGCGCTGCTCGACTGACGAGCCCCGGGGTTCCCGCACGCCGCACTCCGGAGTACCTTGCCGGGCATGCACACGACCGGACCCGCGCCGTACTTCCAGTTCGCCGGCACCGCCAGGCAGGCCCTCGAGCACTGGCAGCGGGTGTTCGGCGGCGACGTGCAGATCGCGACCTACGCGGACTTCTCCCGCACGGACGGCCCGGCCGACGCTGTCGCGCACGGCCAGCTCACCGGCGAGCTGCAGCTGTTCGCCGCGGACGCGAGCGAGGGCGACACCCCGTTCTCGGCGACCGGGCTGCTCTTCTCACTGCTCGGCGCTGCGGAACCGGACGTCCTGCGTCGGTGGTTCGACCAGCTCGCCGAGGGCGGCATGGTGATCGACCCGCTGCAGCAGCGCCCGTGGGGCGACTGGGACGGCACCGTCCGCGACGCGCACGGGGTCACCTGGCTGATCGGGTTCGAGGACTCCGCGCGCTGACTCTCGCGCGCTGCAGCGCCTACTGCTGGTCGGACGGCAGCAGCGGCGCCCAGAAGGCGTCGGGCCCGTCGGCCTGCACGGCGTCGCGCTCGAACCGGAACCCGTAGTCGCGCACGAAGTCGAGGGCCGCGGCCTGCTCGTCCTCGGCGTCGTCGTGGGCCGCGTCGAACAGGTACACGCCGTGCCCCATCGCGACACCGGCGTCGCTGATGACGGAGAGGTCCCAGCGCCCCTGCTCGGAACGCTCGATCCGGACGACGGCGGCCTGGGATGCGGTGAAGTCAGCCATGCCGCGAGCCTACGGACGCCCCGCGGCTGGCGTTCAGGATGCCCCGCGGCCACTACGCTGTGCACGGTCACAGGTCAGACGAGTGGAGAACGCATTGTCAGTCGGATTGCTCGCCGTGGTGGACGACATCCTCTCCGCAGCCCTCAAGGCCAGCGCGAAGACCGCCGGGGTCGTCATCGACGACGCCGCCGTCACGCCCCAGTACGTGCAGGGCCTCGAGCCCGCTCGTGAACTCCCGGTCGTCGGGCGCATCGCCCTCGGCAGCCTGTTCAACAAGTTCATCATCATTATCCCGCTGGCGTTGCTGCTCACGGCGTTCGCACCCGGGGTGCTGCCGTGGCTGCTGCTGCTCGGTGGCACGTACCTGTGCTTCGAGGGCGCCGAGAAGGTCACCGAGTGGTTCGGTGTCCACCACGAGGGCGGGTCCGACGAGGCCGTCACCGAACCGAAGCTCGTCTTCGGCGCCATCCGCACCGACCTCATCCTGAGCACCGAGATCATGCTCATCGCGCTGGCGGGCCTCGACCCCGATCTGGGGCTCTGGCCGACGCTCGGCGCCCTGATCGTGATCGGTCTGGTCATGACGGCCGTCGTCTACGGCGCCGTGGCACTGCTCGTGAAGGTCGACGACATCGGCCTGCAGATGATGAAGAACTCCGTCCGCCGCACCCGTCGGATCGGTGCCCGCATCGTCCGCGCGATGCCGATGGTCTTCCGGGTCATCAGCGTCATCGGCACGGTCGCGATGCTGTGGGTCGGCGGACACCTGGTCATCGCGAACCTCGCCGAGACCGTCTGGCACGGACCGTACGACCTGCTGCACGTGATCGAGCACGCGCTCGAGGCCGCAGGCGCCGTCGTCGTCTGGATCGCCGACACCGCCGTCTCGGCCGTGGCCGGCCTCGCGCTGGGCATGGTCGTCGTCGGCATCGTGCTGGGCATCGGCCGCCTGCGCGGCACGCAGCACTGACGCGGCTGCGCGACGGACGGGAGGCCCGTGGCGGCCCGGCACCGCGCCTCCCGTCCGGCGCACCGTGCGCCCACCGCTGACGGGGCGGACGCTGAGCGGACGCCGGTCGTGCATCGTCGTATCCTCGGCGCCATGGCAACGGTGCGACAGGTCCAGGTGACGTTCGACTGCGCCGAGCCGGAGCGTGTCGCCCGGTTCTGGTGCGAGGTCCTCGGGTACGTGGTGCCACCGCCCCCACCGGGGTTCGCCGACTGGGACGCGTTCGACCGGTCGCTGCCGCCGGAGCACCAGGGCTCGGCCTTCGCGTGCGTCGACCCGACCGGCGCCGGCCCCCGCCTGTTCTTCCAGCGCGTCCCGGAGGGCAAGACGGTGAAGAACCGCGTGCACCTGGACGTCCGGGTCGGCACCGGGATGACCGGCGCCGAACGGCTCGCGGCCCTCGACGCCGAGAGCGCCCGTCTGGTCGGGCTCGGCGCCACCCAGGTCCGTCGGATGACGGCGGACCAGGTGAACGAGTCGTGCATCGTCATGCAGGACGTCGAGGGCAACGAGTTCTGCCTGGACTGACCGGCGTATCGTCGACGGACCCGAACCGCACCGCCGCGCCCCGGAAGGACCCCCACCCCGCATGACCGTCACCGCCGCATCCGCCACCGCAGCCGACGCCACCGCCCTCGAACACCTGCTGGGGTCCGACCAGGTCCTCCGCGACCCGGAGTCGCTCGAGCGCTACCGCCACGACGACGCCGAGTGGGCAGACTCCACGGCACCGCTCGCCGTCGTCCTGGCACGCAGCACCGACGACGTCGTCACCGCCGTCCGCTGGGCAGCCGCCGCCGGTCTCCGGGTCGTCCCCCGCGGTGCCGGTACCGGCCTGTCCGGCGGCGCCAACGCGATGGCCGACTCGATCGTCGTGTCGCTCGAGCGGATGGACCGGGTGCTCGAGGTGAACACCGACGAGCGGTACGCGGTCACCGAACCCGGCGTCATCAACGACGCGCTCCGCGCCGCGGTCGCCGAGCACGGCCTCTGGTACCCGCCGGACCCCGCGAGCTCGGCGATCTCGACGATCGGCGGCAACGTCGCGACGAACGCCGGCGGCATCTGCTGCGTCAAGTACGGGGTCACCCGCGACTACGTGCTCGGCATGACCGTCGTGCTTGCCGACGGGTCGGTGGTGGAGCTCGGCCGCCGGACCGCGAAGGGCGTCGCCGGGTACGACCTCACGGGGCTGATGGTCGGTTCCGAGGGCACGCTCGGCATCGTCGTGTCGGTCACCGTGCAGCTGCTCCCCCTGGCCGGCCGTGACGAACGGGCGGTGATCGGGTACTTCCCCTCGCTGACCGCCGCGGGCGACGCCGTGGCCGCGATCTCGCGGGCGGGGATCATCCCCGCAGCACTCGAGATCGTCGACCGCACCTGCCTGCGCGCCGTCGACGACTGGATGCACCTCGGGCTGCCGGCGGACGTCGACACCCTGCTGCTCGCCCGGGTCGACGAGCGCGGTGCCGCCGGGGACGCGATCGCCGACCACGTCGCGGACGTCTTCGCCGAGGCCGGCGGCACGGACGTCGAGCGGGCCACCGACCCCGGGGACATCGACCGGCTGTTCCAGGCCCGCCGACTCGCCTACCCGGCGCTCGAACGGCTCGGTCCGGTGCTGACCGAGGACATCTGCGTGCCGCGGAGCGCGGTGCCCGAGATGCTCCGGCGGATCCAGGTGACCGCGGACGCACAGGACGTCACGATCGCCAACATCGCGCACGCCGGCGACGGCAACCTGCACCCGCTGATCATCGCGCCCGAGGGCGACGACGCCGCGAAGGCCCGCGCGAAGACCGCGTTCGACCAGATCGTGGCGGACTGCCTGGCGCTCGGTGGGACCGTGACCGGTGAGCACGGCGTCGGGCTGCTGAAGCTGCCGGGCCTGCGGGTCGAGCTCGGCGACCGCGTGCTCGCGATGCACCGCTCCGTCAAGGACGCGCTCGACCCGGCGGGGACCCTGAACCCGGGCAAGGCGTTCTGACCCGAGCGGACGACGGACGGGAGGCCCGGTGCCAGCTGGCACCGGGCCTCCCGTCCGTCAGGTGGTCGCGTTCAGCGACCGATGTGCGTCACGCAGGAGCGCATACGCACGCACGCGCGCTCAGTGGCGACGGAAGTACCCGTTCGCGCCGCCCACGTACATCAGGATCGTCGCGATGAGCACCGCGACGCCACCGATCCAGCCGAAGGCGTTGCCACCCGAGGCCGCGCCGACGCCGACACCGATGAGCTGCAGGACCGCGAGGACCGTCAGCACGATGCGGGCCCAGTTGCGGCCGTCGCGCATCTTGAAGACGATGATGAGCTCGATCACGGCGAGGATGAACGCGAAGATCGCGCCGCCGACGAGCGGGGCGGTGCCGACACTGTCAGCGACGTCGGCGGAGGAGCCCGACGTGAGGTTGATGATGCCCTGCAGGATGTTCGCCAGGACCACCACCAGCCAGATGACGAACGCGACGGTGACGGACGTGGGACGACTGGACGTCGATGCCATGGGGAGTGCCTTTCTCGATGGACCGCGTTCAGCGGCCTCACAGCGAACGTACTTGGAGGCGTGAGCGCTGTCCGGATGCACCCGAAGGTCACAGAGCGGTAACGACGGCAGATCCGTCCAAACCCTTCGCCGGAGGGTGCCGAATCACCTGCAACGACCGGGAAACACCCGGAGCGCTCACCAGCCGCACATCGCTGGTTCTCCACCCCACCAAGGGTGTGTTCGGCGCGCACACAGCAACCGCGCCGAGCGCGACAACAGCAAAGGACTGATCACGATGCGTAAGAGCCTCAAGACCTCCATCACCCTCGCCACGACCGGCGCCCTCGTCCTCGGCGGTGCCGCGTTCGGGATCTCCTCCGCCCAGGCCGCGACCCCGAACGTGCACACGGTGTCCTCGTCGTCCGAGTCGAAGATCCCCGCACCCGTCGCCTCGGTCCCCGAGGTCCTCGGTGGCTCCACCGCCGTGAAGCTCGACTCCGGCTTCACCGACGCCCTCACCGCCCTGAAGCTCACCCCCGGCGTCTCCGGCGATGCAACCCTGGCTGACGGGTCGGTGTCGTTCCCGATCACCGCCGGGTCGGTCACCTACTGGTCGCCGGATGGCAACTACCGCCCGTACGTGCAGGGCCTGCTGAACCACGACGACTCGGGTCTGACCCTGAAGGCCGGCGACACCACCGTCACGCTGGAGAACTTCGTCGTGAACCCGGGCTCGTCCAAGCTCTACGGCGACGTCCTCGTCAACGGCAAGGTCGCCGCGGCCAACGCGTTCCTGTTCGAGCTGCACGGCGGCTCCCTCAAGCCCCTCCAGCTCGAGGGCGACAACGCCATCCTCACCGGCACCACCGTCCACATCTCCGAAGACGCCGCCGGCCTGCTGAACAAGACCTTCGGCACCGACGCCGTCAAGCGCGGCCTCCTCGTCGGCACCGCCACCATCACCGCACAGATCAAGTAGCACCTGCCGCACCACCGCACGATGCGAAGAGTCGCTCCGCCGATCAGGGCGGAGCGGCTCTTCGTCGTTCGCGGTTCCGCACCGGTACTGCTTCTCCCAGTGGCCGAGCCTACGATCGAGCGAATGCCCGCTCCTCGCTCGACCCAGACCGACGACCGACCCGGGCCGGACGACTTCATCCGCGTCCGTGGTGCCCGCGAGAACAACCTGCGCGACGTCGACGTGGACATCCCCCGCGACCGGATCGTCGCGTTCACCGGCGTCTCCGGCTCCGGCAAGTCCTCGCTCGCCTTCGGCACCGTCTTCGCCGAGGCCCAGCGCCGGTTCCTCGAGTCCGTCGCCCCGTACGCGCGGCGGTTGATCGCGCAGGGGTCCACCCCGCACGTCGACTCGATCACCGGACTGCCGCCCGCCGTCGCCCTGCAGCAGCGTCGCGGCGCCCCGAGCTCCCGTTCCACCGTCGGCACCATGACCACGCTGTCGAACTCGATGCGCATGCTCTACTCGCGCGCCGGCACGTACCCGTCCGGCGCCGACCGGCTCGAGTCGGACTCCTTCTCGCCGAACACCGTCGCCGGCGCCTGCCCGCGGTGCCACGGCATCGGGACCGCGCACGAGGTCACCGAGGCATCGGCCGTGCACGATCCGTCGCTGAGCATCCGCGACGGCGCGATCACCGCCTGGCCCGGTGCGTGGCAGGGCAAGAACCTGCGGGACGTCACCGCGGTGCTCGGCTACGACATCGAGCGCCCGTGGCGTGAGCTGTCGCGCGAGGACCGTGACTGGCTGCTCTTCACCGAGGAACAGCCCGTCGTGCAGGTGCAGCCGAAGCGCGACCGCGTGGCCAAGCCATACAAGGGCCGGTTCTGGAGCGCTCGCCAGTTCGTGCTGCACACCCTCGCCGACTCGCAGAGCGAGACCCAGCGCAAGAAGGTGCTGCAGTTCGTCGAGTCCGGCCCGTGCGGGCTCTGCGGCGGCACCGGCCTGACCCGAGCCGCCCTCGCCGTGACGATCGGCGGCCACTCGATCGCCGAGCTGAACGCGCTGCCGCTGACCGGCCTCGCCGACGTCCTACGCCCGATCGCGGCGATCACCGACGCAGCAGCGGCGACGTCGCGGGCATCGTCCGGCGAGCACACCGAGGTCGCCGTGGCGATCTCGCGCGACCTGCTCACCCGTGTCGAGGTGCTGGTCGGCCTGGGTCTCGGGTACCTGGCGCTCGACCGCGCCACCCCGACGCTCTCGCCCGGCGAGAGTCAGCGGCTGCGGATCGCGACGCAGCTCCGTTCCGGCCTGTTCGGCGTCGTCTACGTGCTCGACGAACCGAGCGCCGGGCTGCACCCCGCCGATGCCGAGTCCCTCGTCGACGTCCTCGACGACCTGCGTGCCGGCGGCAACAGCGTCTTCGTCGTCGAACACGACATGAGCATCGTGCGCCGAGCCGACTGGATCGTCGACGTCGGCCCCCGCGCGGGCACCGGCGGCGGCACCGTCCTGTACAGCGGCCCGGTCGCCGGCCTGGCCGAGGTCGAGGCGTCGGTCACCCGGCGCTTCCTGGAGCCCCGGCAGCCGACCGCCGACCGCGCCGTCCGGACCCCGATCGGCACGCTCGAACTCCGCGACCTCACCCTGCACAACCTGCGTGGGCTCGACGTCGACCTGCCGCTCGGTGTGCTCACCGCGGTCACCGGGGTCAGCGGCTCCGGCAAGTCGTCACTCGTCGGTGGCGTGCTGCCCGGTGTCGCGACGTCGCACCCGCTCATCGACCGCGTCGTGCAGGTCGACCAGAAGCCGATCGGCCGGACGCCCCGCTCGAACCTCGCCACCTACACCGGCCTGTTCGACGCGGTCCGGGCAGCCTTCGCCCAGACCGACGAGGCCAAGGCCCGCGGTTGGGGCGCCGGGCGGTTCTCGTTCAACGTCGCCGGCGGCCGGTGCGAGGTCTGCCAGGGCGAGGGGTCGGTGTCCGTCGAACTCCTCTTCCTGCCCGGCAGCTGGGCCCCGTGCCCCGAGTGCCACGGCTCCCGCTACACCGCCGAGACGCTCGAGGTCCGGTGGAACGGGGCGTCCATCGCCGACGTCCTCGGCATGACCGTCGACGAAGCGGCGCCGTTCCTGGCCTCCCTGCCCGCAGCCGGGCGCGGACTCGAGACCCTCCGCGAGGTCGGCCTCGGCTACCTGCGACTCGGCCAGCCTGCTCCGGAGCTGTCCGGCGGCGAGGCGCAGCGCATCAAGCTCGCCACGGAACTGCAGCGCGCGCGGACCGGCCACACCCTGTACCTGCTCGACGAGCCCACCACCGGCCTGCACCCGGCCGACGTCGAGCTGCTCACCGCCCAGCTCGCCCGCCTGACCGACGCGGGCAACACGGTCGTCGTGGTGGAGCACGCCATGGACGTCGTCGCGAGCGCCGACCACGTCATCGACATGGGTCCGTCCGGCGGTGTCGAGGGTGGCCAGGTGGTCGCTTCCGGCACGCCCGCCGAGGTCGCCGCGTCGACCACCAGCCGGACCGCCCCGTACCTGCGGGACCAGCTCGGTCGCTGACGCAGAAGTGCCCGCCAGGATCGCTCCTGGCGGGCACTTCGTGGCTGCCGCTGGTTACCGCTGGACCGCTTCCGGAGCGTCGTCGCGGAAGAAGTCGCTGCCACTGTGGGTGTAGCCGACCTCACCCGTCCGACGCCACTGCTTGCGGACGCGCTTGAAGGTGGTGATGCGTGCAGGTTCGACGTTCTCGTCGCTCGTGTAGGCGCTCATGGCTGATCTCCCTGTGTGATTGGCCGTGGTTCCTTGGCCCCCCGGGATGGAGGCTAGCGAGGGCCTCGGAGGCGAGTTCGCGATCCGTCCCGGAACGTCCGTGGAACGCAATTCCGGCCGTGCCGAGGGCCGGACCGTGCCCCTCCGGCACCGGGGGGGGCTCGTCCACGCCGAACGAGGTTCCCCGCATGACCGGCTGCGATCATGGTGGCTTCGACCAGATCAGGAGGACGAGCGTGACCGCTGCGAACCGAGCCGTGATCATCGACGCAGGGGGCGACGTCACCGCAGACCTCGGCGGTCGCTACGAAGCGGACGCGCTGGTGGAGTGGGCGAGCGTCACGAAGACCGTGACCGCCGCCGCCGTGCTCGTCCTCCTCGCTGAACGGGACATCCCACGGGACACCCCCGCCCGGGACCTGTTGCCGGACGTCCCCGACGACGCCACCTACACGGTCGACGACTTGATCCGACACCGCTCGGGCCTGCCCCGTGTGCACCAGGGCATGTCGGCCGGGATCGTCGGCGACCCGTACGCGGACGTGTCCGAGGCGGACATCACGCGTGCGCTGCGCCAGACCCCGACGACACCGGGTGAGCGGGACTACTCCAACCTCGGCTACGCGGTGCTCGGTCGGCTGCTCGAGCACGTCGCGCGGGAAGCATGGTCCACGGTCGCCGAGCGGAAGGTCCTGGCTCCGCTCGGCATCACGAGCGCCACCCTCGACCCGGCACCCGAACGACGAACCCTGCTCCGGTCGTGGCGGGGCCGTCCCCGTGAACCCTGGACCGTCGGATCAGGTCCCTACGCACCGGCCGCCGGGATCTGGTCGACCATGTCCGACCTCCTGCGCTTCGGCGTGGGGATCGGACGCATCGAGCCGGACTTCCTGGCGTGGGAGCACCGCGACGGGCTGATCTGGCACAGCGGGCAGACACGGGACGCCGGCATCTGTCTGCTCCGTCACGGCGACGTCACGATCGCGTCGCACGCCCTCGGCGCAGCGCCCGGAGCCGCCGACCGGCTCGCCGTCCGACGCCTCCGTGCCGTGGGAGTCGTCGCGTGAGCGCCGGCACGCGAGCTGGCTGAGGGAGCGCGCGGGCGGACTCAGGAACGCAGGCCGAGCACCAGGTCGTGGACCACGCGCGCTGCGCGTGCCGCGGCGTCGTCCAGGTGCTCACGGAACTCGGCGCCGTCCGGCGCGCAGAGGTCGCTGATGCACCGGACCGACACGAACGGCATGTCGTGCACGTGGGCGAACTGCGCGATCGCGGCCGACTCCATGTCGACCGCGGCCACCTCGGGGAACGCGACCCGGAGCGCGCGGGCACGGCCTTCGGTCACGAAGACCTCGCTCGAGCCGATCGTCGCCGACCGCAGGGGCCACGCGATGTCGGCACCCATCGCCAGCTCGACGAGCCGGGCGTCCGGCGCGTAGCCGGTCGGCATGCCGGGGACCTGGCCCAGGGCGTAGCCGAACGCGGTGGCGTCGGCGTTGAGGTTGACGTACCGGTCGCCGACCACGACGTCACCGATGGCGACACCGTGCATGAGCCCACCGGCGGTCCCGACGCTGATCACCGGGATGCCCGGGCCGAAGTCGTGGAAGCCGTGGGCAACGGCGGCCGTGGCGTTCGTGAAGCCGATGCCGCTGCGGCGCACGACGACCGTGGCGCCGCCGATGTCGAGCAGCTGGTGCGGGTCGTGGCCGCCGACCGGGCCGTCGAGGACGGGGACACCGCCGAACAGGTCGGCGAAGGCCGAGACCTCTTCGCTCATGGCCGCGATGATGATCGCGACGGGTTGCTGCTGCACTGATCGATCCTCCCACGCCGGGCGCGCGCGGACGTGCAGGTCGGATGGTCGCGGTCGCTACCGGCGGGGGTCCTGGCGGACCAGCTCGTCGGCGACGAAGGCGGCGAGCGCGTCGGCGCCGAAGTGGTCGTCGGCAGTGATGGTGACGACGGTGCCGGAGTCGTTGCTCGCCTCGGTCTCGTCGAACAGCAGCATCTGACCGTACGCACCGTGCAGTCGCCAGAGTCGGCCGGGACCACCCCATCCGGCCATCGCGTACCGCTCGTAGCCGGGGCCGGTGCCCTCGCGCTCCACCCAGTCGGTGTGCATCGCGTCGCACCACCGCGCGCTGACGATCCGCTGTCCGTCGACGACCCCGCGGTCGCGGATCAGCCGACCGATGCGGGCGAGTTCCTCGGTTCGGAGCGACAGTCCCTCGCCGCCGGCGACGAACCCGTTCGGGCAGCGTTGCCACTCGACGTCCTGGATGCCGAGCGGCGCGAACAGTCGCTCGGTGACGAACGCGCCGACGTCGCCGACCCGGGTCTCGAGCACGCGCATCGCCGTGTAGGTGCTGGCGTTCGCGTACTGGAACACCCGGCCGCGGGACGGTCGCCGCAGGAACTCGGCCGCCAGGTCCGGCCAGTCCGTCAGCTCGGTCGCCGACCAGGGCATGTCGATCCCGCTGGTCATGGTGAGCAGGTGGCGGAGGGTGACCCGGTCGACGCCGTCGCCGAGCTCGAGCCCGGTCTCCGCACCGAGGCCGGTGCCGACCAGGGACGTCGAGATCGGTTCGTCGACGTCGACCAGGCCGTCGTCGGCGGCGATGCCGGTGGCCAGGACGCAGACGCCCTTCGCGGCGGAGTGGATCTCGCGTCGGACGTCGGGGGTCCAGTGGTGCTCGGCGACGTCGTCCGCGGTGCTCTCGGTGCCCGGAGCCGCAGTCCGCGTGCGCACGTGGATGCCGTGTGCGGCGAACCCGGTGGTGTCGATGTGCCGGACGACGGCGTCGAGGATGGTCGCGGCAGTGTGCACAACCCCATCCTCTCGTGGCCGAGCGCCTGCGGGCACGGGCAGGGGCCGCCGCGTACCGTCCGGCTCGTGTCCGACGAACAGCCCCGCCGCCCCGATCCCACCCGCGTCGGCGACCAGCCCGCACTCCGGACGGCGTCGGGCTCGAACTGGCTCGTGTGGGGAGCCGTCACGGCCGTGATCGTCGCCGCGGTGATGGTCCTCATGGCGATCCGGGCGCCGGCGATCGGCTGGCCGGCGCTGGTGCTCGTCGTCGTGTTGTTCGTGACGATGGTCGTGGTGCGGGCCTCCGTGCGGCCGCAGCGCACCCGACTCGTCACCCTGGCCCTGCTCGACCTCGGCATCGTGGTCGTCGGACTGGTGGCGACCCTGGCGGTCCTGTACTCGTCGCCGGTCGGTTGATGCCGTGATGGCATGTTGATAACGGTTCTCACTAAGATGGTGTGCAGCGACCACACCACGGTGGCCGTTCCATCGACGCAGCCGCAGCTGCTGGGAAGACCGACCCCATGCCAGCACCACACCCCACCGAGACCCTCGACGCCCTCGTGGTCGGAGCCGGACCGGCCGGCGTCGGCACCGGCCTGGCACTCCACGCCGTCGACGGCCTGCTGTTCGGCGTCGTCGAACGCGGCGTCGTCGGGGACACGTTCCGTCGGTGGCCGGAGCACCAGCGGTTCCTGACGCCGTCCTTCACCGGCAACGGGTTCGGGGCGACCGACCTCAACGCGGTCCACCCGCGCACCTCACCCGCCTACAGCCTGGGGACCGACTACCCGTCCGGGCCCGAGTACGCCCGGTACCTGCGGGGCGTCGTCGCGGCCTTCCACCTGCCGACCCTGCTCGACACCGAGGTCGAGCGCATCGAGCCGGACGACGACGGCTTCCGCGTGACCACGAGCCGCGGCCCCGTCATCACCCGGAACGTGGTCTGGGCCGGCGGCGAGTTCTCCGACCCGATCCTGCCCCGTTGCGCGGGCACCTCGCTCGGGGTGCACGCCTCCGCCGAGGCAGCCTGGGTGGCACGGCCCGGCCACGTGGTGGTCGTGGGTGGCTTCGAGTCCGGCATCGACCTGGCGTGCCACCACGTCGAACAGGGGGCGACGGTGACGGTCGTCGACCCGTCCCACCCCTGGGACGCCGGCAGCGGGTCGGACCCGTCGTTCCGCCTCGCGCCGCGGACCCGTCAACGGCTCGCGGCCGCACGGGCCAGTGGACGCCTCACCCTGGTCGACGACGGCCAGGTCACCGGCATCAAACGGTCCGGAGACGGGTTCACCGTCGGCGTCGCCGGACGGACCGCCCTGGTGGCGGACGCGCCACCGATCCTCGCCACCGGGTACGGCCCGGGGCTCGGACCGGCCGCGAGCCTGTTCGACACCCGCGCGGACGGCTGGCCGCTGCTCACCGAGGACGACGAGTCGACCACCACGCCCGGACTCTTCCTGGCCGGCACCGCGCTCCGGCACGGCGCACTGCAGTTCTGCTTCGTCTACAAGTTCCGGCAGCGGTTCGCCCACGTCGCCCGCGTCATCGGCGAACGAGCAGGGCGCGACTGCGGCGCCCTGCAGGAGTGGGACGACGCCGGGATGCTCACCGCCGACCTGAGCTGCTGTGGTGTCGAATGCGCGTGCTGATGCCGGCACAGCGGGCCGCCCGCCCCGCCGGTGCACGACTCTGGGCCGCCCCCGCGATCGTCGGCGGCGCCATCCTGCTCGGGTCGGTGATCGGCGGCGTCTCGCCCTCGGCCGGCGACGCGATGGGCTCGGTGGTGGACGCGTTGGTGATCACCCTGGTCGTCGCCCTGTTCGTCGACGTCCCCCTGCACCGCCTGCCACGGACGCCCGGCGCCTGGAAGGTCATCGGCATCGCCTGGAGCATGAACTTCCTGCTCGCCCCGCTCGTCGCGTTCCTGCTCACGCGCGTGGCCCTGCCCGGACACCCGGCCGTCCAGCTCGGCGTGATGCTGTACTTCCTGGCGCCCTGCACCGACTGGTTCCTGGCGTTCACCCGCCTGAGCGACGGGGACACCGCCGTCGGGGCGACCCTGCTGCCGATCAACATGGTCACCCAGCTGCTGCTGTTCCCGGTGTGGATCACGGTCCTGGGCGGCAACGCCGGCATCGATGCCGTGGGCACCATCGGCACCCTGCTGCAGTGGTTCGTCCTGCCCGCCGCGATCGCCGTGGTGATCCGCCTCGGGATCTCGCTCCTGCCGGACGGCGCTCGGGCCCGCGCCGCCGCCCTGCCCGGCCGCGCGGTCCCCTGGATCGTGGGCGCGATGGTCGCCGGGCTCTTCGCCTCGCACATCGGGCTGCTGCTGGCGAACCTGCCGGTGTTCGTCGCCGTACTGGGGTGCGCGGTGGTCTTCTTCGCCGTGATGTTCATCGCAGCCGAGTGGGCGTCACGCCTCGCCGCCCTGTCGTACCCGCGGTCGGCGCTGCTCGCGATGACGACGGCGGCCCGCAACGCACCCCTGATGATCGGGCTGACGAGCGCCGCACTCCCCCACCAGCCGCTGGTCACCACGGCGATCGTCGTCGGCATGCTCGTCGAGTTCCCGCACCTGCTCGCGGTCCGCCATCTGCTGCTGCGTCGGCGACGTGGTCAGCACGCCGGGCGACGCCTGCGCGGCACCGCCGCATGGGGGCACCGGTGACGCACCGGGTCCGACTCGTCGTCGTCCCGACCGAGCGGCGGGTGATCGAGACCGAGCACGACGACCGGCGGACGGCGCTCCTGCTCGCGCTGGGCCAGGTGCCGCTCGGGTACACGGTCACCGACGTCGACGTGCTGCCGGAGCACGGGGACCCCGAGCCCGGCATCGCGGAGCCGGGCCGACGCTGAGCCGGCCGTCAGCGGCGGACGAGCACCCCGGCGACGAGTCGGAGCAGCAGGGCGACCACGCCGACCACGGCGATGCCGACCGACACGACCGTCGCCATCAGCAGTCGAAGGCCGTCCGGCACGGCCGTCTCGTCGGACGTGGGGAGGAACGCCGTCGCGACGAACACGCAGCCCGCGGCGATCAGGAACAACACCCCGATGATCGTCACGGCCCGCAGCGCGGCCGGCGCCGGTTCGTGGTCACCCGGTCGAGCCGGACGAGCCCTGGCCCCCTCGGTCTCCCAGTCCGCCAGTTCCGTCATGGTGGTCCCCCTTCGTCGGGACGATCGTAGGGCCCGGACCGGCCCCGACGGCGCTGGTGCGGCCCGAGACGGTCGCGACGCCGGACGGGAGGCGCGTGACGGGCCCGCACCGCGCCTCCAGTCCGGTGCCGGTCGCGACCAGTGCGCGTGGCCGGCTACGCGCTGTCGGTCACCGTCGGCTGCGCCTGCCGCAGCCCGGTGACCAGGAGGGTCACGATCGTCCGGACGTCGTAGTCGGGGTCCTGGGGACTCCACGCCACCAGGTCGCCGACGGCCCGGAGCAGCTGGTACGGCGGGGTCGGTGCGGCCACCTCGCCGGATGCCCGCGCGGCGTCGAGCAGCCGGCCGAGCACGGGCACGAGCTCGTCGACGAACAGGGTGTGCAGCGCTGTGAAGCCGTCGGCGTCGCCCTCCCAGACGCGCGCCAGACCGTGCTTGGTGCCGAGGAAGTCGACGAACTGGTGCACCCAGCGCAGCAGGGCGGCGAACGGTGTCGGTTCGGAGTCGAGCAGCGCCGGCCCCGCGTCGACCAGGGCCTCGATCTGGTGCCGGTAGACGGCGACGACCAGGTCCGAACGGGTCGGGAAGTGCCGGTAGAGCGTGCCGATCCCGACCCCCGCGGCGGTGGCGACCTCGCGCACCGGTGCGCCGACGCCCGAGGCCGTGAAGACCGCGGCAGCGGCGTCGAGGATCGTGCGCTCGTTGCGCTCGACGTCGCGACGGCGACGCGGCGCGGGGTCGGGCGACGGGGTGCTCATGCCTCGATCATCGCACGACACCGACGCGATGCGGAACAGTGCTCCGCTTCCTCTTGCAATCCGGATCGCTGTTCCGTATCGTTCCGGAACGTCGCTCCGTTTCGGACGACAGTCGCTCCGTCCGCGGGCGACACGGCATCCCGGAAAGGCCCCGCATGGCACCCACAGCACCCCGACCACAGGTCATCAGCGTGCGCCCCGTCACACTCCCCGCACCCTCGCGCGGTCAGGACCTCGAGGTCCGGATCACCGCACCGACGACCGGAACGGACCTGCCCGTCATCGTCTTCGCCCACGGCTTCGGCCAGTCCATGACCGGCGGCGACCCCCTCGTCGACCACTGGACCGCGAACGGCTTCGTCGTCGTCCAACCGACGTTCCTCGACGCGAAGACCTACGGGCTGACGCTCGACGACCCGCGCTACCCGACCATCTGGCGGACGCGCGTCGACGACCTCGAGCGGGTGCTCGACGACCTCGACCAGCTCATCGACGCGGTCCCCGGCCTGAGCGGGCGCGTCGACACCGTGCGCACCGCCGCGGTCGGACACTCGTGGGGCGGACAGTCCGTGGGCATGCTGCTCGGGGCCCGCGTCCTGGACGCCGACGGACGGCCGGGCGAAGACCGCACCGACCACCGCGTGCGCGCCGGGGTCCTGCTGTCCACCACCGGGATCGCGCGAGGCGACCTCGTGCCGTTCGCGCAGGAGCACTTCGCGTTCATGAGCCCCGACTTCAGCCAGCTGCACACCCCGTCACTCGTGGTCGCCGGCGACCACGACCAGTCCCAGCTCTCGACCCGAGGCCCGGACTGGTTCACCGACGTCTACCACCTGAGCCCCGGCGCGCGGCACCTGGTGACCGTCCACGGCGGGGAGCACCTGCTCGGCGGGATCCAGGACTACGAGTCGACCGCCACCACCGACGAGAGCCCCGAGCGTGTGGACCTCGTCCGCCACACCACGACGGCGTTCCTCCGGACCGAGCTCGGCCTCGACCCCGACGCGTGGTCGGCGGTCGCCGACGCCGTCGGCCCCACCACCGCCGACGCGGCCGGCCCTGCTGCCGCCGTCGGCCCCGCTGCCGCCGTCGGCCACATCGAATCGAAGGAGTACCACTCGTGATCACCCACCAGCACCCCCTGCCCACTCCGTTCACCGCCGCGTCCACCGCCGCCGACGTCCTGCACGGCGTCGACCTGACCGGCCGGAACGTCGTCGTGACCGGCGGACACAGCCGCCTCGGCCGCGAGACCAGCCGCGCCCTCGCGGCGGCCGGCGCCGACGTCACCGTCGCCTCCCGCGACGTCGACCGGGCATCCGCAGCCGTCGCCGACATCCCGGGCATCCACGTCGAGGCCCTCGACCTCACCGACCCGTCGTCGGTCGACGCCTTCGCCGCGCGCTGGTCGGCCTCCGGCCGCCCGCTGCACATGCTCGTGAACAGTGCCGCGATGCTCTTCACCCCGGACCGCCGGCTCGACGGCCGCGGCAACGAACTGGCGTTCTCGACGACCCACCTCGGGCACTTCCAGCTCACGCGAGCGCTCCTCCCCGCCCTCCTGGAGGCCCGTGGTGCGCGGGTCCTGACCGTCACCTCCGGCGCGGCACGGTTCGGGCAGATCCGGTGGGACGACCTGACGTTCGCGCACGGGTACGACCCGGTCACCGCGTACGGGCAGTCGAAGCGCGCCAACGTCCTGTTCACGGTGGAGCTCGACCGCCGGTACGCCGACCAGGGCATCCGCGCCTTCGCCGCGCACCCCGGCGTCATCATCGGACCCGGACCGCACGACCCGACGGTGCTCGCGTCGTACCGCGAGCAGGGACTGGTCGACGACCACGGGGTGACCGTCATCGACCCCGAGGTCGGCAAGAAGACCGTCGAGCAGGGCGCAGCGACGCTCGTGTTCGGTGCCGCGAGCCCGCTGCTCGACGGCGTCGGCGGGGTCTACCTGAAGGACAGCGACGTCGCCGTGATCAACGACCGGGTCCTGCCCCTCACCGCCGACCGCATCCCGTCGGACGCGAACTCGGCAATGCTCGACGCCGACGATGCCCGGCGCCTGTGGGAGGTCAGCGAGGGACTCCTGGCCTGATCGCCGTCGGCCGGGGGCCTCGTCTGCGCACTGTTCTCGTCGTCCTCGCTACTGTGTGACGGTGCTGACCGTGCGGATCGAGAGCCCCCGACAGGACGACGTCCTGCACCTGCTGCAGCAGGGCGACGACTACGGACTGAGCCTCTACCCGGCCGAGAACTACCACGCCCTCGACGTCGACGACCTGGACCAGCCCGACGTCACGTTCCTGGTGGCGCGCCAGGACGGCACCGCCGTCGGCACGGTGGCGCTCGTCGACACCGGCGACGGCACCGGCGAGGTCAAGCGGATGTTCGTGAGCGACGCCGCGCGTGGGCTCGGCGTGGGGACGCGGTTGCTCGACGCCCTGCACGACCGGGGCCGCGCGGTCGGCATCGGGACCGTCCGGCTCGAGACCGGCCTGCCGCAAGCCGCGGCGATCGCGCTGTACCGGAAGGCAGGGTACGCGGACATCCCCCGGTTCGGCCCGTACGTCGACGACCCGACGAGCGTGTGCATGGAGCAGCAGCTCGTCTGATCGGTGCTCGGTCCCGACGTAGGATCGCGTGTGAGCTCCGAGCACCCCGAACCCAGCGGCATCGACCCCGACGACCTGACCGTCGCGCTCCGGGTGCTCGAGCAGCTTCCGTCGATCGACGAGACGCACCCGGACTTCATCCGGGTCCGCCAGGCCACCGCGAAGATGTTCAAGGCCGTGAAGCGTGCGCACCGCCTCGAGAAGCGCGGCGTCATCGCCGAGGCCGATCGCCGGGTGATCGCCGCCACCGCCACCGGGGCCGCCGACCGGATCGACGACGAGACCCGAGGCGTCCCGATCAGCACCTCGACCGCGTCGACGACCGCGGGCACGCTCCTGAAGTCACGGCCCTGCTACATGTGCAAGCAGCACTACACGGTCGTCGATGCGTTCTACCACCAGCTCTGCCCGGCGTGCGCCCGCATGAGCCACGCGAAGCGCCACGCCCGGACGGACCTGACCGGCAAGCGGGCGCTGCTCACGGGCGGTCGCGCGAAGATCGGCATGTACATCGCCCTCCGGCTGCTGCGCGACGGGGCCCACACCACCATCACCACGCGGTTCCCCCGCGACGCGGTGCGCCGGTTCGCGAGCCTGCCCGACTCGGCCGACTGGATGAACCGTCTGAAGGTCGTCGGCATCGACCTGCGCGACCCCGCCCAGGTGATCGGGCTCGCCGAGGACGTCGCAGCGTCCGGCCCCCTCGACATCCTGATCAACAACGCCACGCAGACCGTGCGCCGGTCGACCGGGGCCTACCAGCCGCTGGTCGACGCGGAACTCGCGCCGCTGCCCGACGGACCGCTGCCCGAACTCGTGACCTTCGGGCACACGAACGACCAGCACCCGCTGGCGCTCGCCCGTTCAGTTGCCGCGCACCCGATCCTCGCGGCCGCCGCAGCCCGAGCCGACGAGCTGACCGAACAGGCGATGGCGCCGGGATCGAGCTCGCTCGAACGGCTCGCCCTGGGCACCGCCATCGACGCCGGCGGCCTGGTCCCCGACCTGCACGACGAGAACTCGTGGACCCAGCAGGTCGACGAGGTCGACCCGCTCGAGATGCTCGAGGTCCAGCTGGCCAACACCACGGCTCCGTTCATCCTCATCTCGAAGCTCCGCCCCGCGATGGCCGCCAGCACCGGACGCCGCACCTACGTGGTGAACGTCAGCGCCATGGAAGGGGTGTTCGGCCGCGCCTACAAGGGGCCGGGGCACCCGCACACGAACATGGCGAAGGCCGCCGTGAACATGCTCACCCGCACGAGCGCGCAGGAGATGTTCGAGACCGACAACATCCTGATGACGAGCGTCGACACCGGCTGGATCACCGACGAACGGCCGCACCCCACGAAGGTCCGGCTCGCCGAAGAGGGCTTCCACGCACCGCTCGACCTGGTGGACGGCGCAGCTCGCGTCTACGACCCGATCGTCCGGGGCGAAGCCGGCGAGGACGTGTTCGGCGTCTTCCTGAAGGACTACGCGCCGAGCTCGTGGTGACGAATCGGGCCTGAGCGCGTTGTCCGCGACGGGTCGTCAGACCAAGTCCTCCGCGACGGCAACGAGTGCGCGGGCGGCCGCACCGGCATTGTGGATGTCCGATGCGTCTACTGACCTCGCGCTGTAGGCCGCCTTGTTCTTGACCCGAACGAGCGTCTCGAGGTGCTTCGCAATCGGCCGGTCTGTCGCATCCTGCAGGATCGAGACGCCGTCGTTGTGACTCGCCCCACTGCTGTACCTCCCGGTCTTGCCGATGCAGATGGCGTCTGCCGCGGCGATCCCTGCGTCGACGCACAGGTCGACGAAGGAGTCGGCATGAGGGGACGTCGGAACCAGGATCCCGTCCTCGGCACCGAACTCGAACAGCGTCTCGGCTGACTCGAGGAAGCCCTTGGCCTTCTCGAGCCGACCGCGCATGAAAGCGTTGTCGCCGTCAGTGGTCGACGGCAGTTTCGGTGGAGTCAACGTGCGGCCTTCCTGAGGTGGGCTTGGAGCCATCGGCGGTCTTCCACGAGGGGAATACCCTCACTCGCGATGGAACCGATGAGCGGGTCATCGGGGCTGACCCCCGAGACGTCGTACACGATGGGGTTCACCTGGTTGCCGGTCCACCGGTGAACGGCAATGGTGAGGTCGTAGATGCGGTCCTCAGCATCCGTCCGCGAAACGGCATCCACGGCGAAGAACAGATCGATGTCGCTGTCCGGTCGCATCGCACCTCGCGCGGCCGAGCCGAACAACGCTGCGTAGCGGACCGGCATCGATGCGATCTCCCCGCGGACCCTGTCGAGGAAGCGGGTACGAGCTCCGGCGACCTCGAGGACCGCCGACGCGAGGAGATGGTCTCGGTTGAGCGCGTACGTGCTCACGCCGCCGATGTCGTCGAACACAACGATGCCCTGCTCCGTCAGACGGTCAAGCACCTTCTTCACGCCGTTTCGCGAACGGCCTCCGGGCACGAGCCGCTGGATCGCGGACACCGTGAAGGGTCGGTCCGACAGGCTGCTCAGCACCATCAGAACGTCACCATCGAGGCCGCTCGACAACGCCGCGAACGGGCTCTGCAGCTGCACGACACCCTCCTCACCTCGGTCATCCAACATCACTATAGTGACGCGTAGGTCACTATAGTGATGGGAAGCAACCAGAAGGAACCACTTCCGGGCAATCCCTGACAGATGCAGCGCACTCGCCCCTGCGGTCGGGTCGCTCGAATTGAGCAGCGAAGATGCGACCGGTCAGCGCGGAGTTGCTCCGCCTCCAGGATTCGAACCCGGACCTAACGGCACCAAAGGCCGTCGTGCTGCCATTACACCAAGGCGGAACGCACCGAGGGGTGCTCCTCCATCTTCCCACGACCGACGAGGCTGGCTGTCCGCTCCGGGTTCGGCCAAGATGGAGGGATGCCGCATGAGGACGAGGTCGATCGCATCGTCGCGGCGTGGGGTCGTGAGCGTGCCGACCTCGACTTCGGCCCGCTCGAGGTGCTGTCCCGGGTGGACCGGCTCGCCCGGCACCTGGACCGCGCCAGGCGGACGGCCTTCGATGCGAGCGACATGGAACCGTGGGAGTTCGACGTCCTGTCGGCCCTGCGGCGAGCGGGTGAGCCCTACGAGCTGAGCCCGAAGACCCTGCTGCAGCAGACCCTGGTGTCGAGCGGAACGATGACGAACCGGGTGGACCGTCTGGCGGCCCGCGGCTTCGTGGGGCGTCGGACCGACCCGAAGGACGGCCGCGGCATCCTCGTCTCGCTGACGGGCAAGGGCCGGGTGGCGGTGGACGCGGCGATCGCGGACCTGCTGGCCGCCGAGCGCGACATCCTGTCCGGGGTCTCCGCCGACGAGCAGGGCCAGTTGGCCGGGCTGCTCCGCCGCCTCATCCTGGGTCTCGGGGACTGACCGAAAGCGTGACACGGGCCGAGCGGCCCCGGCGTAGCGTGCGCCGCATGCACGCCATCACCCTCGCCGTCGCCGACGTCGCTCGATCGGCCGAGTTCTACCGCGCGCTGCTCGGCATCGAGGGCAGCGGCGTCATCGGCACCGAGTACCCCGCCACCGAGACGCAGGCCGGCGGCACTACGGCGATGTTCACCCTCGACGACGGCCTGATCGTCAGCGTCTACGGCCGAGACGACATGGCGAAGGACTCCGGCGTGCAGCTGGCCACGGCACCGAGCAGCACGATCGGGCACTTCACGGGCAGCCAGGCAGAGGCCGAGGCGTTCCTCGAGCGAGCACAGGCAGCGGGCGCCACGATGCCCGAACCGCCGTACACGCGCCCGTGGGGCATGTGGTCCGGCTTCTTCCAGGACCCGGACGGCCACCTGTGGGAGGTCGTGGCGAACCCCGGCGGCGAGGCCCCCGAGGACGCCACACCGACGGACAGCGGCCAGGACGCGGTCGACCCCGCGTCCGTCGAGTAGACCGCATCAGACCCCGAGCAGCTCCGCGACCTCGAGCCAGCGCTCTTCGAGCTGCTCGACCTCTGCCTCGAGCGCACCGAGCTTCGACTGCAGTTCGCCGAGCCCGGCGTAGTCGGACTGGTCGTGCGTCGCGAACTGGTCGAGCAGCTTCTTGCGGTCCGCGCCGACCTTCGCGATCTTCCGGTCGAGCGCCGACATCTCCTTCTCGGCCGTCCGCCGGTCCGCTCCCGACAGGGCCGACGCACCAGCGGCCTTGGACCCGGCCACAGCACCGGCCGAGCCGGTCCCGCCGACCGTGTCGGGCCTCCCGGCAGACGCGGCGGCAGCCGCAGAGGCGGTCCCGCCACCGGTACCGGCCTCGCGCAGACGCATGTACTCGTCGACGCCGCCGGGCAGGTGGCGCAGGTGCCCGCCGAGCACGGCGTACTGCTGGTCGGTGACGCGCTCGAGCAGGTACCGGTCGTGGCTGACGACCAGCAGGGTGCCGGGCCAGGTGTCGAGCAGGTCCTCCATGGCGGCGAGCATGTCGGTGTCGAGGTCGTTGGTGGGCTCGTCGAGGATCAGCACGTTCGGCTCGTCGAGCAGGATGAGCATGAGCTGCAGGCGCCGCTTCTGCCCACCGGACAGATCCTTGACCGGCGTGGAGAGCTGCTCCGAGGTGAAGCCGAGCCGCTCGAGCAGCTGCGACGGCGTCATCTCCTTGCCGTCGGCGACGTAGCTCGTCTTCTTGCGGGCCACGACCTCGCGCACGCGGTCGTCGGCGAACTGCTGCAGGTCGGCGAGCTGCTGGTCGAGGACCGCGACCTGCACCGTCTTGCCGGTCTTCACCCGCCCGCTCGTCGGCTGCAGCCGCCCGGAGACCAGGTTGAGGAGCGTGGACTTGCCGGCGCCGTTCGGGCCGAGGATGCCGGTCCGCTCCCCCGGTGCGATGCGCCACTCGATGCGGTCGAGGATCTGCGTGCCGTCGAACGAGACGCTCACGTCGAGCAGGTCGACGACGTCCTTGCCGAGGCGCGCGGTCGCCGTCCGGGACAGCGCGACGGTGTCGCGGATCGGCGGGACGTCGTCGATCAGGGCGTTCGCCGCGTCGATGCGGAACTTCGGCTTGCTCGTGCGGGCCGGAGCGCCGCGGCGGAGCCACGCGAGCTCCTTGCGGGCCAGGTTCTGCCGGCGCTGCTCGATCGTGGCAGCCTGCCGGTCACGCTCGACGCGCTGCAGGATGTACGCGGCGTAGCCACCTTCGAAGGGGTCGACGACGCCGTCGTGGACCTCCCACGTGTCGGTCGACACCGCGTCGAGGAACCACCGGTCGTGCGTCACGACCACCATGCCGCCCTGGTTTGACGACCAGCGGCGGTTGATGTGCCCGGCGAGCCACTCGATGCCTTCGACGTCCAGGTGGTTGGTCGGCTCGTCCAGGAACAGGACGTCCCAGTCGCCGACCAGCAGCCGCGCGAGTGCCACACGACGACGCTGCCCACCGGACAGCTCGTCGACGCTGACGTCCCACGGGATGTCCGAGACCAGACCGCCGATGATGTCGCGGATCTTCGGGTCACCGGCCCACTCGTGCTCCTCGAGGTCGCCGACGACGGTGCTGCCGACGGTCGCGCCCTCGGGCAGGATGTCGCGCTGGTCCAGGTAACCGATGGTCAGCCCACGGCGGTGCGTGACGCGGCCGCCGTCCGGCTCGAGGCGCTGGGACAGCAGTGCGAGGAGGGTCGACTTGCCGTCGCCGTTCCGGCCGACGACGCCGATCCGGTCACCCTCGTCGATGCCGAGGGTGACGTTGTCGAAGACGACCTTGGTGGGGAACTCGAGATGCAGGTTCTCGGCGCCGAGGAGATGTGCCACGCGTCAAGGGTAGGTGGCGCGGCGGGGTGGTGGGTGCGGGGCGGGTGGTTCGGGTGTTCGGCCGGCCGGCTCTGGTCGCACCGTGCGCGCTTGTTCGAGTGGTGCGAGGTTGCCCGCTCGGTGCGAGCCTGGAGCGGCACACGGAACGCGCAACCTCGCACCAGCCGACGGACCGCGCACGGTGCGTCGGCGCGTCGGCCTGGAGGCCCGGGTCAGCTCGTGGGGGCTGGCTCGGCCCCGGCGCGGGGCTCGGTCTCCTGCAGGAACGCTCGCCACTGCTTCCGCTTGCTGACGGTCCAGAGCAGCATCGCGAGGAAGAACACGGTGAGGAGCGCGTACAGCAGCCCGAACAACGTCGCCCAGTTGAGCAGGAACTGCGCGAACGCGAACGGCGTCCATCCGAGGGCGAGCCAGAACGTCGATGTCGATTGACCGAGCCGACGGCCGGCGAGTGCGACGAGCGCGGTCCGGTGCTGCGGGTCGGCGGGCTGCTGCCCACGAGCCATGCGCTCGAGCCGTCGGCGGTCGGCACGGGGAAGCCCGAGCAACGGGTCGGAGATCGCGCTCTGGAACTGCCCACCGCCCCGGACGATGGCGATCACCCAGCAGACCGGGCCAACGATCATGAGCGGGACGATGACGAAGAACGCCCAGCCCGGCAGGCCACTTCCGGTCGAGGGCAGCTCGAAGCGCGGCAGGTGTTCGGCGCTCAGCCACCCGGCTGCAACCGCGGCGACGACGGCCAGCACGATCCAGATGACCCGCCGGACCATCGAACGGCGGACACGCGGTCCGACTGACGCCCCCGCGAGACGGTCCTCCACCTGCTGCCAGGTCTCCTCGGAGACCGTGGCTCCGGCGAACTCATGCGGGGCCGGCGTGGACACGATCAGCTCGCGGGGGCGGCGTCGCCCTCGCCCGCGGCTTCCTTCGCGCGCTTCAACCGGGCCTGCGCCTCCCAGTACTCGATCTCGCGCTCGAGCTCGGCGAGCTCCTGCTCGGTACCGGTGACGCGCTTGGCGCCGTGCGCACTGCGGGCGTCGCCGAGGGTGGCGTACCGGTCCTCGTGGCGGGTCGGCTCGATGTAGCGACCGTGGTTCCGTTCGCCCGGAGCCCAGTCGTGGCCGATGGCGAACCAGACGATGCTGCCGACGACGGGGACCAGGATCACGAGGATCACCCACGCGATCTTCGGCAGGCCGCGGATCTGGTCATCCGTCTTCGTCAGGATGTCGATCAGGGCGAAGACCAGCAGGATGACGGTGATCCCGGGCAGCAAGACGCTCATGTTCGCGATTCTATGGATCCGCTTGGAGTCTCACCATTCCCCGAACGAGCGTCGCGGTTGCGAAGGTGCACAGGGTGGTGGCCGGTCACAGCGCCGCGACCCACTCGTCCGTCCCGTCGGTGAACCGCTGGTGCTTCCAGATCGGCGCGCGCTCCTTCACCAGGTCGACCAGCGCACCGCACGCGGCGAACGCCTGCGCCCGGTGCGACGACGACACCGCTGCGGCGAGCGCGACGTCCCCGATGCCGAGCGCCCCGACCCGGTGCAGCACGGCGATCCGGACGTCGGGGTGGTCCTCGGCGATGGTCCGGGCGACCTCGGTGATGACCTCGCCGGCACTGGGGTGCTGCTCGTAGTCGAGCGCGGTGACGCCCTTGCCACCGTCGTGGTCACGGACGATGCCGGCGAAGGTCACCACCGCGCCGTCCTGTTCGGTGGCCACCACGGCTGCGACTTCGTCGACGCTGATGTCGCGGTCGACGACGTCGGCGAGCACGACCCGTGCGGCGGTCTCAGTGCTGCTCACGAGGCGCTCCGCGGGGCGTGGCCCTCACCGTGCACCTGTGCGACCACGTGGTCGAGTACTCCGTCGAGCACGGCGAGGCCGTCGGACACCCCACCGCGCGACCCGGGCAGGGTGACGAGCAGACAGCCGGCGTTCGTGACCCCGGCGACGCCGCGGGTGAGCAGGGCGGTGGGGCCGGCACCCGCGAGTCCGCGTCGACGGATCTCCTCGGTGATGCCGGGCAGTTCGAGGTCGATCAGCCCCGCCACCGCCTCGGGGGTCCGGTCGGTCGGGGTGACCCCGGTGCCGCCGGTGGTGATGACGACCCGGGCGTCGGCCAGGAGTTCCGCGGTGATGGTCTCGGTGATCGCGCCGCCGTCGGGGACGATGATCGGGTCGCTCGTGGTGAACCCGTGGTCGCGCAGCCAGTCGGCGATCACGGGTCCGGTGCGGTCGAGTGCGGGGTCGGCGGCGGCCTGCGTGGACACGACGACGACGGCGGCCCGGCCCCTGGTCGGCTCGGCGGTCATCGGTTGCTCCAGTCCCCGGAGCGTCCGCCGTGCTTCTCGAGCACGCGGACGTCCGTGATCACGGCCGCTCGGTCGACGGCCTTCACCATGTCGTACACCGTCAGGGCGGCGACGCTCGCCCCGGTCAGGGCTTCCATCTCGACGCCGGTGCGCGAGGTCGTGCGGACCGACACCTCGATCAGCACGCGGTCGTCGGTGCCGGTGATGTCGACCTGCACGCCGGCGATCGGCAGCGGGTGGCACAGCGGGATCAGGTCGGAGGTCTTCTTCACCGCCATGATCGCGGCGATCCGGGCGGTGCCGACGACCTCGCCCTTGGGCAGCGAGCCGTCGAGGATGCGTGTGACGACGTCGGGACGGGTGACGACGGTGGCGGTGGCGGTGGCCGACCGGTCGGTGACGTCCTTCGCGGAGACGTCGACCATGTGCGCGGTGCCGTCAGCGCGGACGTGCGACAACTGGTCAGCGGCGGACGGGTCGGTCATCGGAGGCTCCAGACGGTCAGGGGGTCGCCGACCTCGACGGCGTCGACCCCCACGGGGACGTGCACCAGGTGGGTGGCGGCGGCGTAGTGGACGAGCAGGTGCGAACTCGGCCCACCGACGAAGTGCACGGCACCGTCCTGCACCCGGCCGCGACGGACCTGGTGCTTGCCGACGGGTGAGCCGGCAGCGGACGCCGCCGGCAGGACCTGCGTGGGGCGGTCCGGCGTGAGTCCGACGGCGGCAGCGAGCAGCGGGCGCAGGAACACCTCGAACGAGACGAGCGCCGACACCGGATTGCCGGGGAAGGACACGACGGGCACGGCGCGACCAGCACGAGCGACGCCGTCGGCTCCGAACACGACGCTGCCGAACGCCTGCGGCCCACCGGGCTGCATCGCGACCGGCGTCACCGCGAGCCCCCGGGGTTCGAGCGCCTGCCGAACGACCTCGTACGCCCCGGCGCTGATGCCCCCGGTGGTCAGCACGAGGTCGGCCCAGTCCCCCACGGCTGCATCGAGGGCCCGGTCGAAGGCAGCGACGTCGTCGGGCACCCGGACGGCCCGTGAGTCCGCACCGACCTGGGCAAGGGCTGCCCGCAGCGCGATGCCGTTGGCGTCACCGATGGTCGCCGCGTCCGCGTCGGCACCCTGCAGCTCGGACCCGGTCGACACGACGAGGACCCGCAGTGGTCGGCGCACCGACACGGTCGTCACCCCCGCAGCAGCCAGCGCCCCGAGCAGCGCCGGCGTGACCGGGGAACCGGCCGGAGCGAGCTCAGCACCGGTGGGCAGGTCGCTGCCGGTCACCCGCACGAAGGTGCCGGCGGTCAGGTCGGCGGGCACCGTCACCCGGGGCAGCTCGAGCGCCGCCGGGAACGCACCGGGCTCGGTCGCCTCGACCGGGAACACCGCGTCGGCACCGGTCGGGATCCGCGCACCCGTCATGATCGGCGCGGCCGTGCCGGGTTCGAGCGGTTCGGGCACCACGCCGGCCGGGATCGGATCGACGACCCGGACGGCCTGCCCCGCGTCCGCTGCCCGCACGGCGAACCCGTCCATCTGGCTGTTGTCGAACGGCGGCAGCGGAACGGGCGACCGGACGGCTGCCGCGAGCACGCGGTGAGCAAACCCGGCACCCGCACCGGCGAGTTCGCCGATCGACAGTTCTTCTGCTCCGAGGCCCGCCACCACCGGCGCGAGCAACGCCGCCAGGTCGTCGCGGTGCTGACCGATCGTTCGCACAGGTGCCTCCGAACAGGGGGTTGGTGGCGCCGCTCCCGGTTCGCCCGGTGGTGCCGTCAGTAGCGTATCCAGCGCGCAGCCCGCGCCGACGACCAACCGGAGGACCTGTGGAGAACGACGAAGCCGTGACGATCGGTGTCATCGGAGGCTCCGGCCTCTACCAGCTGTTCGAGGAGGGCACCGCCGACGAGCTCGACGTCCCGACCCCGTTCGGCCCGACGTCGAGCCCGATCAGCATCGGCACGATGGCCGGACGACGGGTCGCGTTCCTGACCCGCCACGGCCGTGAGCACTCCGTGGCCCCACACCGCATCAACCACCGTGCGAACGTCTGGGCGCTCCGTTCGCTCGGCGTCCGCGCGATCGTGTCCTCGAGCGCCGTCGGCGGCCTGCACCCCGACTACGCCCCGGGCACCTTCGTCGTGACGGACCAGCTCATCGACCGCACCTGGGGCCGCGCCGACACGTTCTTCGAGGACGACGTGCAGCACCTGTCCTTCGCCGACCCGTTCGACCCGACGCTCCGCCGCGCGGCGATCGACGCCGTCGCCGGACTCGACGTGCCGTTCCGTCCGACCGGCACCTGCGTCGTCATCCAGGGCCCCCGGTTCTCCACCCGCGCCGAGTCCGTCTGGCTCCGCCAGGCCGGCGGCCACACCATCAACATGACGATGACGCCCGAGGTCCCCCTGGCCGCCGAACTCGGCATCGCCACGGTGAACCTGTCGTTCGTCACCGATGCCGACGCCGGCCTGGCCCCGACCGAGGACGAGGCCGCCGCAGCAGCCGCAGCCGCAGCCGCAGCCAGCGGCCCCGACGTCGACGACGCCGGTGCCGTCGTCACCCACGCCCTCGTCATGGAACGCCTCGCCCGTGCCAACGAGGTCATCGTCCGCGCCATCGGCCAGATCGTCGCCGCCATCCCCGCCGACTTCACCCCGCGCGAACTCGTCCCGACCAGCGCGAGCGCCAGCATCATGCAGGCCCAGCCCGCGGGCCCCACCGCCACGAAGGCCCAGCCCGCCGCCACCACCACCACGGGCGCCACCGCATGACCCGCCTCCTCGTCACCGGCGGCGCCGGCTTCATCGGCTCCGCGATCGTCCGCCGCGCCCTGGCCGACGGCCACGAGGTCCGCGTCCTCGACTCCCTGCGCGACGACGTGCACGGCGACCCCGCCGAGGTCATCCGCGCCCACCAGCAACAGGGCATCGCGTTCGTGCACGGCGACGTCCGCGACCGGGTCGCCCTCGACGCCGCCCTCGACGGCATCGACGTCGTGTGCCACCAGGCCGCGAAGGTCGGCCTCGGCGTGGACTTCCAGGACGCCCCCGACTACGTCTCGTCGAACGACGCCGGCACCGCCCACGTCCTCGCCGGCATGGACCGGCACGACATCGGCCGGCTCGTCGTCGCCAGTTCGATGGTCGTCTACGGCGAGGGCGCGTACACCACCGCCTCCGGCGAACCCACCCGTCCGCCGGCCCGCCGCCGCGAGGACCTCGACGCCGGCCGCTTCGACCCGATCGGCCCCGACGGTCAGCCCCTGCTGCCCGGCCTGATCGACGAGTCCGCCGCGCTCGACCCCCGAAACGTGTACGCGCAGACGAAGGTCGCGCAGGAGCACCTCGCCTCCAGTTGGGCCCGAGCCACGGGGGGCCGCGCGATCGCGCTCCGCTACCACAACGTCTACGGACCGGGCATGCCTGCGAACACCCCCTACGCCGGTGTCGCGTCCCTGTTCCGCTCGGCACTGGCCCGCGGCGAGGCACCCCGCGTCTTCGAGGACGGCGCCCAGCGACGCGACTTCGTGCACGTCGACGACGTCGCCGGCGCGAACGCCGCCTCGATCGCGGCGACCGCCGACCTGCCGTCGGACACGTTCCGCGCGTACAACGTCGGCTCCGGCACCGTGCACACCATCGGCGACATGGCCGCCGCGATCGCCGGACCGGACGGCCCGCAGCCGGTCGTCACGGGCGAGTACCGCCTGGGCGACGTCCGCCACGTCACCGCGAGTTCGGCACGCATCGCCGCCGAGCTCGGCTGGCACGCCGAGGTCGACTTCGAGGCCGGCATGCGCGACTTCGCGACGGCACCGCTCCGAAGCGCCGTCCGCTAGCCGGAACGCGTGCGCGAGCGGCGCACCGCTGGCCGCGCCTGAGAGCGCGACCAGCCACCGGACGGGAGGCCCGTGACGGCGCCGCCCCGCGCCTCCCGTCCGCAGTCCCCGCCCCCAGGGCCACGCGAGACGCCGTCGTGTCGGCACCACGCCCCCAGGTGCGCGAGACGCCGCCCCATTCGGCGGCGTCTCGGCAACACGACGGCGTCTCGGCAACACGGAACGCGCGACGCGCGCGCACCCTGTCCCCCGTTCTGGGGACCGTCCGCGAACCGGACGCGCTGAACGACCAGGACCCGGCAGTTTCCTGTACCCCGCAGCGCGTCGTCGTGTTGTGTCGAGTGCATGCCAGGACAGACCCGTCGATCCGACCGACCGCACCGAATGACGGACATGACTGTCGACGTGATCCTGCCGTGCCTCGACGAGGCGGACGCCCTGCCGAAGGTCATCGCGCGCCTCCCCGCGGGCTACCGGGCCATCGTCGTCGACAACGGATCGACCGATGGATCGGCCGACGTCGCCCGCGCCCACGGTGCCCTGGTGGTGACGGAGCCCGTCAAGGGGTTCGGTTCGGCCTGTGCCGCCGGGGTCGCCGCGGCGACCGCCGACTTCGTCGCGTTCTGCGACGCCGACGCCTCGATGGACCCCGCCGAGCTCCCGCCCCTGGTCGACCGCGTGGCCAGTGGCCGCGTCGACCTGGCTCTCGGCCGCCGCGTCCCGACGGGCCGCGGTGCGTGGGCTCCGCACGCACGCTTCGCGAACCGCGTCCTCGCCGTCCTCATGCACCGCGCGACCGGCTACCGCCTGCGCGACCTCGGCCCGATGCGCGTGATGCGCCGCGAGGACCTCGTCTCCCTCGACCTGCGCGACCGCCGCAGCGGCTACCCGCTCGAGATGGTCCTCGCCGCGCACGCCGCCGGCTGGCGCGTCGACGAATCCGACATCGGGTACGCGCAGCGCATCGGCGACAGCAAGGTCACCGGCACGCTCCGCGGCACGGTCAACGCGGTGCGGGACATGTCCCGTCTGCTCCGTGCGTACCGCCGGGAGGCCCGTGTCCGGGTCGTCGCGCCGGGACCGCTCCGCCAGGCGGCCGAGTCCACCCCCGTGGTCGAGGAGGCCCGCTCGTGACCGCCGACCCCACCCACGTCCACGCCGGCGACGCTTCGCGCACCGACGTCACCGTCGCCGTCGTGGCGAAGGAGTGCCTGCCCGGCAAGGTGAAGACCCGGCTGACGCCGGCGCTCTCCCCCGAGGGCGCCGCACGCGTCGCGTCCGCGAGCCTCGCCGACACCCTGGCGACCGTCCGCGCACTGCCCGCGGCACGCCGGGTCCTGTTCTTCGACGGCGACGTCGTGCCCGCCGCGGCCGAGGGGTTCGAGGTGCTGCACCAGCCCGGTGGCGGTCTCGACGAGCGCCTCGGGTTCCTGTTCGACGCCGTCGACGGTCCGCTGCTGCTCGTCGGCATGGACACCCCGCAGGTGTCCACCGCGGACCTGGCCCCGGTGTTCGACGACGCCGCCCGCGATGCCTGGTTCGGCCCGGCCGAGGACGGCGGCTTCTGGTCGCTGTACCTGCGAGAGCCCACCGGCGACCTGCTGCGCGGCGTCCCGATGTCGCGCGACGACACCGGAGCCGTGCAGCTCGCACGCCTGTCCGACGCCGGACTCGACGTGGGCGTGCTCGGCGAGCTGCTCGACGTCGACACCATGCCGGACGCCGAGCGGGTCGCCGACCTCGCACCCGACTCCGACTTCACCCGGGCACTCCGTGCCGAGACCGTGGGGAGCACCCGATGACCATGCACGCACCCGTCTCGTTCGGTGCCGGCGGCGGCGAGCCGTACGCCCGTGCGCTCCGCACCGACGGCCACCTGCGCCTGACCGACGCCGACCGTCCCGACGCCGTCACCACGATGGACGTCGGCCGCTGGAGCGCCGCCGCCGACCGTGTCGACCGCTCGCTGCTCGACGACGTCGACGGCGGCGTCATCGACATCGGCTGCGGCCCGGGCCGGATGCTCGTCGCCGCCCGCTCCCGGGGCATCCCGGCGCTCGGCGTGGACGTCTCCGCCGAGGCCGTCGCCATCGCGCAGCGCTCCGGCGGCACGGCCCTGCAGGGTTCCGTGTTCGACGCTGTGCCCGACGAGGGCCACTGGGACACCGCGCTCGTGATCGACGGCAACATCGGCATCGGCGGCGACCCCACCGCCCTGCTCGCCCGCTGTCGTGAGATCGTGCGCGCCGGAGGCCGGGTCATCGTCGAGACGAACCCCGAGGTCACGGCCGACCGCGTGTACACCGCCCGGGTGGTCGACGCCGACGGCAACGAGAGCGCCGGGTTCCCCTGGGCCGAGGTCGGCCTCGACGCCCTGCACCGGCACGCGGCGGAAGCCGGACTGGTCGCGCGGCAGAGCTGGACGGCCGAGGGCCGGAACTTCTGCGAGCTGCTCGCCTGAGGCTCCGACACGCGCTTGTTTTGCACGATGCAAGACAAGCGCGTAGAGTGGTGGTCATCCAGCCGACGGCGTCGCGGTCGCCGGCTCGGTGACCTGCGGACCTCGGCACGACGACGAGGAGCACCCATGCAGAACCGTCAGAACCCCCTGGGCGGCGCCTACGTGACCGGCCTCGAGACCCGCGCCGAGCTCGGCGCCTTCACCGGCGACGCGACCCGCAGCCCGATCGGCAGCTACACCGGCACCGGCACCGGCCGCGCACTCGGCCGCTTCGTCGACACGCAGTTCCGCCGTCCTGGCACCGCGACGTCCTCGACGCGCACCGTGACCGGCTCGTTCCGCACGGCGACGGGTTCGTTCCGCACCGCCTGAGGCACCTGCCTCCACAGACCGCGAGCGGTCGTCCACCCCGGGGGTCCCCCCTCAACCCGGGTGGGGCGGCCGCTCGCTCGCGTTCCCCCGACCTCCGGTGCACTTCCCCCGAACGCGCCAGGGCGGCCGATGCCAGGATGGACGCATGAACGACCGCGCCGGCACCCCAGCGACCGCAGACGACCTCGTCGACCTCGACGAGCTCCTCGCCGCCTACCACGACCGAGTGCCCGACGTCTCGGTCCCCGAGCAGAAGGTCGTGTTCGGCACGTCCGGACACCGCGGGTCGTCGCTCGACACCGCCTTCAACGACACCCACATCGCCGCCATCACGCAGGCGATCGTGGAGTACCGCCGCGACCAGGGCACCGACGGGCCGCTCTTCATCGGCCGCGACACCCACGCGCTCTCGGCCCCCGCCGAGCAGACCGCGCTGCAGGTCCTCGCCGCCAACGGCGTCCGCGTGCTCGCCGACAGCGAGGACGGTTTCGTGCCGACGCCCGCGCTGAGCCACGCGATCATCCGCTACAACCGCGCCGGCAACCCGGACACGGCCGACGGCATCGTCATCACGCCGAGCCACAACCCGCCCCGCGACGGCGGCTTCAAGTACAACCCGCCGCACGGCGGTCCCGCCGACAGCGACGCCACGAGCTGGATCGCGAACCGGGCGAACGCGATCATCGAGGGTGGCAACGCCGAGGTGCAGCGCACCGAGGACGCTGAACCCGAGCGCTACGACTTCCTGAACACGTACGTCGCCGACCTCGAGAACATCATCGACATCGCCGCGATCAAGCGTGCCGGCGTGAAGATCGGTGCCGACCCGCTCGGTGGTGCCTCGCTGCCGTACTGGAACGCCATCCGCGACCACTACGGCCTCGACCTGACCGTCGTGAACCCCGAGGTCGACCCCACGTGGGCCTTCATGACGCTCGACTGGGACGGCAAGATCCGGATGGACCCGTCGAGCCCCTCGGCGATGGCCTCGGTACTCGCCCGCAAGGACGACTTCGACGTGCTCACCGGCAACGACGCCGACTCCGACCGGCACGGCATCGTCACGCCCGACGGCGGGCTGATGAACCCGAACCACTACCTCGCGGTCGCGATCGAGTACCTCTACGCGCACCGGCCCGAGTGGCGCGACGACGCCGCGATCGGCAAGACCCTGGTGTCGTCGAGCATCATCGACCGCGTCGCCGAGTCCCTGGGCCGTCGCCTGTGGGAGGTCCCGGTCGGCTTCAAGTGGTTCGTCCCCGGCCTGATCGACGGTTCCGTGGCCTTCGGCGGCGAAGAGTCCGCGGGTGCGTCGTTCCTGCGCACCGACGGCACCGCGTGGACCACCGACAAGGACGGCATCATCCTGGCGCTCCTGGCGTCCGAGATCGTCGCCGTCACCGGCAAGACCCCCTCGCAGCTCTACGCCGAGCTGACCGAGCGCTTCGGCGCGCCGGTCTACCAGCGCGTCGACGCCGCGGCCTCGAAGGAGCAGAAGGCCCGCCTCGGCAAGCTCGACGGCGACGCCATCACCGCGGACACCCTGGCCGGCGACCCGATCACCGCGAAGCTGTCGAAGGCCCCGGGCAACGACGCAGCCGTCGGCGGCGTGAAGGTCGTCACCGACAAGGCGTGGTTCGCCGCGCGGCCGTCGGGCACCGAGGACGTCTACAAGATCTACGCGGAGAGCTTCGTCGGGCAGGAGCACCTCGAGCAGGTGCAGCGCGAGGCCAAGGAGATCGTCGACGCAGCACTGGGCGCGTAGCGCCCTCGTCGGACGGGCTGCGGGTCTCGGACACCGCAGCCCGTCCGCCGGAACCGAGCCGGGCCTCCAGGCCGTGTGCCACCGGGGTCCACTGGGCGTACCGTGACTGCCGATCCACTCAGGAAGCCGTCTCGGTGCGACCGAGCACTTGCGGCAGTTGTAACTTTGCAGGCAGCGCAAAAATCGTTCTGCCAGCGCATCGGTACCCCGGGAGACCCTGCTCATGACCCAGACGGCGACCGCACCCGCGGCCCCCACCACGGCGTCCAACGTCGTGATGAACCACCGACAGATCCTGTTGGTGATCTACGGCCTGATGGCCGGCATGTTCCTCGGTGCCCTCGACCAGACGATCGTCGGCACCGCGATCCGCACCATCGGTGACGACCTGCACGGGCTCGACCAGCAGGCCTGGGTCACCACCGGGTACCTCATCGCCTCGACGGTGACGACCCCGATCTACGGCAAGCTCTCCGACATCTTCGGTCGCCGGCCGCTCTTCATCACCGCGATCGGCATCTTCATCGTCGGTTCGTTCGCGGCGTCGTTCTCCGACTCGATGCTCATGCTCGCCGGGTTCCGCGCACTGCAGGGCCTGGGTGCCGGTGGCCTGATGTCCCTGCCGCTGGCGATCATGGGCGACATGCTCGCCCCGCGCGAGCGGGCGAAGTACCAGGGCTACTTCCTGGCGGTCTTCGGCATCTCGTCCGTCATCGGCCCGCTGGTCGGTGGCGTCTTCGCCGGCGCCGACCAGCTGCTGTTCATCGCCGGCTGGCGCTGGGTGTTCCTGATCAACGTGCCGATCGGCATCATCGCCCTGTTCATGGTGCTGACGTTCCTGCACCTGCCGAAGTTCGGCGACCGCGGCAAGCCCCGCATCGACTGGTGGGGCGCGACGCTCGTCATCGTCACGCTCGTGCCGCTGCTGCTCATCGCCGAGCAGGGCCGTGAGTGGGGCTGGGACTCCCCCGCCGCCTTCGCCTGCTACGCCATCGGTGCCCTCGGCCTGATCGCGTTCATCATCGTCGAACGGGCCATGGGCGACGACGCGATCCTGCCGATGAAGCTGTTCGGGTCACGGGTGTTCTCGATGTCCGCGATCCTGTCCGTGCTCGTCGGCTTCGGCATGTTCGGCGCGATGCTGACGATCCCGCTCTACCTGCAGATCGTCAAGGGCGTGACCCCGACCGAGTCCGGGTTCGCCATGCTGCCGATGGTGCTCGGCCTGATGATCTCGTCGATCGCCTCGGGCCAGATCATCTCCCGCACCGGCAACTACCAGATCTTCCCGATCACCGGAACGGCGTTCACGGCGATCGGATTCACGGTCCTGACGTTCCTGACCGCCGACCGACCCCTGTGGTTCCTGATGCTCGGCATGTTCGGCATCGGGCTCGGACTCGGACAGCTCATGCAGACGCTGACCCTGGCCGCGCAGAACTCGGTCTCGCCGCGGGACATCGGCGTCGCCACGAGCGCCGCGACGTTCTTCCGCCAGATCGGCGGCACCATGGGTACCGCCGTCCTGCTCTCCGTGCTCTTCACCCTGATGCCGACGAACATCAGCGCCGCGATGCAGAACGAGTCCGACCTGAAGAGCGCGCTCAACGCCGCGATGACGCCCTCGGTCGCGAACGCGTCGAAGAACCAGGGCGTGATGGACGAGATCTGGACGAAGATCGTCGACCCGGTGCAGAAGAACGTGCAGGACGGTCTCGACCAGGGCACCGCCCAGGCGAAGCAGGCTGCCGACGCTGCCGTGACCAAGCAGGTGACCGCAGCCGTGCAGCGGCAGGTCGCCGCGGGCACGGTCCCCGCCGCCGCAGCGGACACGATCATCGCCCAGCAGGTCGACGACGCGAAGCCCGCAGCCGAGCAGCAGGCGCTCGAGACGGCGGCCACGAAGGCGAACGCCTCGGTCGTCGACGGCACGCTGCAGATCGACTACTCGGACGAGGCTCAGCGGGAGAACGTCGTCGACCAGGTCGCCCCGACGCTCATCAAGCAGCTGAAGAGCGGTGACTCGGCCGCGAGCTCGTCCACCGACTCGGCGACGAGCGATACGTCGTTCCTGAACGGGGCGGACCCCCGGCTGAGCCGTCCGTTCCTGGTCGGGTTCAGCGACTCGGCCGTCCGCGTCTACTACGTCGGCCTCGCGGTGATCCTGCTCGCGTTCGTGCTGACGTGGTTCTTCCGGGTGCCGCCGCTCCGCAAGACCTCGGCGCTGCAGGAGCAGGCGGATGCCGCACGCACGGCTGCCGGGGCGGGGTCGGACGGGAGTGCCGCCGCAGCCGCTGCCGCCGCGGCGCCCGGGGCCGGTCCGGTGCCGTCGGGGGCGGCGTCCGCCGAAGTCCCGACCTCGCCCGACGTTCCGACGTCGCCGGACGTGCAGCCGCGGTCCGCCCGGGCCGCGGGAGCGTCGGACGTCTCGGTGCTACCGCACGGGGTCGACGACACCCGCGCGCCGCTGCCGAACGCCACCACGCACGGTGCGCACTCGGCGGCTGCGCCGGTGGACGAACCCCCGACGACGACCGGTGCCATCCGGACCCGGGCTGCCCACGCTGCCCCGGTCGTGGAGCCGGACGCTCCCGGGGCCGGAGCCGACCCGGCGGAGGCGAGCCGGGCCTCCCGGACGGACGCTGACGACGCGCACGCGCGCGGGCGGCACTCGGCGGAGTAGTCGGTGCGGGCGCTCGCTCGGTGTGTGTGCATGTTCCGACGATCCACGCGTCGAACGACTCGTGGATCGTCGCAGCATGCACCCGCATCGTGTGCGTGTGCATCTTCCGACAGAACGCGCGTCGAACGACTCGTGGATTGTCGCTCGGTGCACCCGTATGCACCATGCGCACCGGTCGCAGACCCCGCCAGCCTCAGACCGCCGGCGCCGCGTCCCCCGCTGCCGACCCCGCCCCGGCCTCGGCCACCTCGAACGACGCCCCCGGCAGCCGCTTCCGCATCACGTCGATCGCCGCCGGGTTGTCGTCCACCAGCACGTACCGCCGCCCCAGCGCCTGCGCCACCGCGCCCGTGGTCCCGCTGCCCGCGAAGAAGTCGAGCACCCAGTCCCCCTCGCGTGAGGACGCCTGCACGATCCGCCGCAGCACCCCCTCGGGCTTCTGCGTCGGGTAGCCGGTCTTCTCGCGGCCCGTCGGCGAGACGATCGTGTGCCACCACACGTCGGTGGGCAGCTTGCCGCGCTCGCGCTTCTCGGGTGTGACGAGCCCCGGCGCCATGTACGGCTCGCGGTCGACGGCCTCGGAGTCGAACCAGTACCGCGACGGGTCCTTCACGTAGACCAGGATCGTGTCGTGCTTCGTGGGCCAGCGCGTCTTGGACTTGGCACCGAAGTCGTAGGCCCAGACGATCTCGTTCAGGAACGACTCGCGGCCGAACAGCGCATCGAGCAGCACCTTGGCGTAGTGCGACTCGCGGTAGTCGAGGTGCAGGTACAGCGTGCCGTCAGCGGCGAGCAGCCGCCAGGCCTCGATGAGTCGGGGTTCGAGGAACGACCAGTAGTCCTCGAACCGGTCGTCAAAGCGCATCAGGTCGCCGCGCACCCGCTCGTAGGTCCGGCCGTGGAACCCCATCACCGGACCGTCGGCCTTCGGGACGGCGGAGGTCGCGTGCCGCCGCTGGTACCGGCCGGTGTTGAACGGCGGGTCCAGGTACACCAGCGTGAAGGACCCGTCCGGGTACGCGGGGACCACGTCGAGGGCGTCGCCGAGGACGACGCGGTCCGGGCCTCGGTCGTCTCCCCTGCGCACGGACCCATTGTCGCGCACCGAGCGAGCACGCTCGACGCGCACCGCACCGCACCGCGCCGCACCGCGCCGCACCGAGCGGACACGCACCGCACGCCTCGGCCCCGGCGTACGGTCGAGTGCATGGCAGCAGCACCCGAGGTCCGCAACGACACCGACAAGCAGCAGTACTCCCTGATCGAGGACGGCGAGGTCATCGGCCTCGCGGCGTACGAGATCGACGGCGACGAGATCCGCTTCGTGCACACCGAGGTCGATCCCGAGCACCGCGGTGGTGGGCACGCGTCGATCCTGGTGCAGCACGCCCTCGACGACGTGCGTGCGAGTTCGTCACGCCGGGTCGTCGCGCAGTGCAGCTACGTGCACGCGTGGATCGAGCGGCACCCGGACTACCAGGAGCTCACGACGCGCTGACACGAGCGAGGCACACACGAGCACGGCGCCCGTCAGCTCAGTACGACCGGTCGTGCGTCCCCGCGCGGGCCTCGTGCCGCCCGGCGCTCCGCACCGCCGGCACCCGGATGAGCACGCTGCCGCTGAGCAGGTCGTGGTCGTGGCCCGCCGGAGACGGGGCCTGTTTCGGCAGGCGCGCCTGCCGCTCGTACTCAGCTTGCGTCTCGTGCCGGGTCGGTGCGAACACCTCGTCCAGCATCCCGCCCATGCCTCCGGATCCGCCGCTCCGCTGGGACTTGTTCGACAGGTCGATCCACCCCATGCGATCGGCGATCCACACCACGACGGCCACGGCGGCCACCGCCCCCAGGAAGATCAACCAGTTCACGGCAGCGACGCTACGTGGGCTGCGCGGCGAGCGGATCAGCCGCGCGGGGGATTCTCATCATCCACACGTCTGGTTCATGAGGTCGAGGCGCACACTCGAAGCAGCGGCGGCCGGGACGTCCCCCCTCAGCTCCGGCCGTCGCGTCCACCGTCGACCGAGCAGGGCTCACGGCACCCGCTCGAGCCACTCCTTCGTCGCGAACTTCGTCCGCACCAGCTCCTGCGCCCGCTCGCGCTCGGCCTCGGTCACGTGCCCCTCGGTCGCCCCGTACAGGCGGGTGAAGGTGCCGATCAGCCGCTCGATGATCTCGGCGCGGGACAGCCCGGTCTGCGAGCGGAGCGGGTCGACGCGCTTCGCAGCGCTGGTGGTGCCCTTGTCGCTCATCTTCTCGCGCCCGATGCGCAGCACCTGGACCATCTTCTCGCCGTCCATGTCGTAGCTCATGGTGGCGTGGTGCAGCAGCGACCCGGTACCGAGGCGCTTCTGTGCGGCCCCGCCGATCTTGCCCTTGGTCGAGGTGATGTCGTTGAGGGGCTGGTAGTAGGCCTCGATGCCGAGCGACTTGAGCGCCTCGATCACCCATTCGTCGAGGAACGCGTACGAGTCGGCGAACGTCATGCCCTGCACCAGGTCGGACGGCACGTAGAGCGAGTAGGAGATGACGGCGCCGGCGTCCATGAACATCGCGCCACCGCCGGAGATGCGTCGGACCACCTGCACGCCGTACTTCTCGGCGCCGGCGGGGTCGACCTCGTTCTTGAGCGACTGGAACGACCCGATCACGACGGCCGGCTGGTCCCACTCCCAGATGCGCAGCGTGGGACCGCGACGGCCGGCACCGACCTCTTCGGTCAGCACCTGGTCGAGCGCGAGGTGCTCGTTCGGGCTGATCGGCCCCTCGTGCACGATCTGCCAGTCGTGGTCGCGCCAGGTCGAAGCCCGCGACAGCGCGCGGCGCACCGCGACGCCGACGGACTCGGGCGTGAAGCCGAGCAGCACCGCATCGGTCGGCAGGGCCGCCCGCACGGCTGCGGCGATGCCCGCGGCGTCGGTGGTGGCGGGGAGCCCGTTCACGGCCGCGTCGATGAGCGGCAGCGCGTCGTCGGGTTCCAGGAAGAAGTCACCCGCCAGGCGGAACTGCTGGATCGTGCTGTCGACGGCCTCGAGGTCGACGACGACCAGCTTGCCTCCGGGGACCTTGTACTCACCGTGCATGCCGCCACCCTATTCCGGACGGCCGACGGCCCGGCAGTGAGCCGGCCTGGTGACGGACTGGAGGCGCGTGGCGGCGCCGCCACGGGCCTCCCGTCCGTCGCCGGTCGCGTCGCAGGACGCGGCGAGCGCCGTCAGCGCGTCGTCACCCGGTCGAGCCACGCGACCAGGTCGCCGATGACCTCGGCGCGGTTCGTCTCGTTGTAGACCTCGTGCCGCGCGCCCTCGTACACCTGCACGGTCACGTCGGACAGCCGGCCGCGTCGGCGGTACGCCTGCGCCAGACGCTCGATCGAGCGCGGACCCCCGAGGGTGTCATCGGAGCCGACCTGCAGCAGCATCGGGAGGTCGTGCGGGATCCCCCGCCGCGGCACCCCGAGCAGCCGGAGCGTGTCGGCGAGCCCGAACAGCCCGATGACGTCGGCCTCGACCGCCAGGGGGTCGACCGCCATCGCGTCGATGATCTTCCGGTCGCGGGTGAGCCACTCGTACTTGGTGGGCCCGGACCCCGCGTGCCGGGCGTTGAGGTCGCCGCTGTTCATCCAGCCGGGCAGCCGGTAGGCGCTCGCGGACAGGACGACGCCGTCGTAGCGGTCCGACGAGGTGTTCACGATCCGCTGCGCCATGAGTGACCCCCACGAGTGCCCGAGCAGCACGAGCGGCAGCCCCGGTTCGTCGGCCCGCGCGACCGCGCTCATCTGCTCCACCGCGGCGATCGCCGCGCGCAGGCCGCCGGGGCCGAGCCGACCGAGCTTGGCGCGGTCGCCGTCCCACTGGGTCAGGCCGGTGCGTCCGTGCCCGCGGTGGTCGTTCGCGTGCACGGTGTAGCCGGCGCGCACCAGGTCCTGCGCGAGCGGTTCGTACCGGAGCCCGTGCTCCCCGACCCCGTGCGCGATCTGCACGACACCCTTCGGCCGCGCCGCACGCCAGGTCGAGTAGACGATCTCGACGCCGTGAGCGTCGGTGAACGAGGCGTCGCCGCGAGCGGCGGAGAAGGTGGGCACGTGAGCATCCTCGCAGACGCGCTTCATCCCGGACCTGTTCACCCGGCGTTCACGCAGGGCGTTCCGGGCGGGCCTACCGTCCTGCGCATGGACGTCATCGTCATCGTCACGCTGGTGATCGTCGTGGCCCTCGTGTTCGACTTCACGAACGGCTTCCACGACACCGCGAACGCCATGGCCACGTCGGTCGCCACGGGAGCGCTCAAGCCCCGGACCGCCGTGCTCATCTCCGCCGTGCTCAACGTCGTCGGCGCGTTCCTGTCCACCGAGGTCGCCAAGACCGTCTCGCAGGGCATCATCCGCGAGGGGCAGGACGGCATCCACATCTCCCCCACGATGATCTTCGCGGGGCTCGTCGGCGCGGTGCTCTGGAACCTGGCGACCTGGTACCTCGGGCTGCCGTCCTCGTCCACCCATGCGCTGTTCGGCGGGCTCATCGGGGCCTCGATCATCGGAGCGGGGCTGAACTCGATCAGCTGGGCGACGGTGGTGTCGAAGGTCGTGCTGCCGGCGCTGCTCTCCCCGGTCATCGCCGGGGTGATCGCCCTGGTCGCGACGTACCTGGCGTACGTGCTCACGAAGAACGCGACGACGCACGGTGCCGCGACCGGGTTCCGACACGGGCAGACGATCTCGGCGTCGCTGGTGTCGCTCGCGCACGGCACGAACGACGCGCAGAAGACGATGGGCGTCATCACGCTGACCCTCATCGCCGCGAACTACCAGGCCGCCGGCACCGGTCCGGCGCTCTGGGTGATCCTGGCCTGCGGGCTGGCGATCGGCCTCGGCACGTACATGGGCGGCTGGCGGATCATGCAGACCGTCGGCAAGAAGATCTCCGACGTGCAGTCGCCGCAGGGCTTCGCCGCCGAGACGAGCTCCGCCGCGACGATCCTCATCTCGTCGCACCTGGGCTTCGCGCTCTCGACGACCCACGTGACGAGCGGCGCGGTCGTCGGCTCGGGCCTCGGCAAGAAGCTCGCCGACGTGCACTGGTCGGTCGTCGGCCGCATCGTCATCGCATGGGTGATCACGCTGCCCGCCGCTGCGGTGGTCGGGGCGCTCGCGACCTGGCTCGCGTCGACCTCGGCCTTCGGGCTGGTGCTCGTCGCGGTCCTCGCCCTGGCCGGCGGGCTCACCTTCTACGTCCTCGCCAAGCGCAAGCCGATCTCGCACGAGGACATCACGACCGAGTCCGGGCCGGCCGAGCAGGCCGAGCCGCAGCCGACCGGCGCAGCGAACTGAGGGGAACGACGATGGACATCGACTTCACCGCGATCGGCACGGTCGCCGGCGTCGGCTTCGTGGCCGCCGTGGGCCTGGTGCTCGTGTACACGCTCGGCCTGCGGCTGCTCGGCACGGGGCAGCCGGACGACGCGGGCGGCGAGCGCACGCAGTACTCCGACGAGACCCCGCGCTCCGGGCACACCCCGCCGGCGGCACTCGCGGGAGCCGTGCTGTGCTTCGCGCTGTGCGTCGCCGCGGTGCTGGCCGGCATCTGGTTGACGATCCCCCAGTTCCACTGAGGACGTTCCTTCCCGGAACACCCGCGATGGCTTGTGGAATCGGGCGTACCTGGTCAGAACTTCCGACCAGATACGCCCGATTCCGCCAGGTACGCCCGTTCCGACCAAGTACGCCCGGAACCGCCCTGCCCCGCCTGGGATGATCGAACGGTGACCACCCACCACCTCGACGCCACGGTCGACTCCGCCGTCGACGTCTTCACCGCCGAACGCCAGCCGGTCCTGACCGTCGAACCGGGCGACACCGTGACCGTCCGAACCCTGAGCGCCGCGGGCTACACGGAACGCCAGCCGGGCCCGGGCGTCGACGCCCCGACCCTGATCGACCCGCGCCGGGGCCACTGCCTGGTCGGGCCGATCGCCGTCGCGGGAGCACGTCCGGGGATGGTCCTGGCGGTGCACTTCGACGACCTCGTGCCCGACGACTGGGGCTACACGGCCTCGGGCGGGGTCGACTCCCCGGTGAACCGCGCACTCGGCCTGACCGACCCGGCGTCGCGCGGCCCGCTGCTCTGGGACATCGACGTGCCCGCCGGAGTCGCCGTGAACCAGCTCGGCCTCGGGGTGCGGACGGCACCGTTCCTCGGCGTCGTCGGCGTCCCACCCGAGCCCACCGGGGAGCACTCCACGATCCCACCCCGCACGGTCGGCGGCGGCAACGTCGACTGCCGTGAGCTCGTCGCCGGCTCCACCCTGTACCTGCCGGTGACGGTGCCGGACGCCCTGCTCCACGTCGGCGACGGGCACGCGGCCCAGGGCGACGGCGAGGTCTCCGGCACGGCGGTCGAGTGCGGCATGACGACGACGATGACCCTGACGCTCCTCGATGCGGCCCCGGTCGAGGGTGTGCACGCCGACACCCCCGCCGGACGCATCACCTTCGGCTTCGACGCCGATCTCAACGTCGCGACGGCCACGGCGCTCGACCGGATGGTCGACTGGATCGCCGGGCTGCACGGGATCGGCCGCGCCGAGGCACTCGCGATGGCGAGCGTGGCGGTGAGCATGCGCATCACGCAGGTCGCGAACCGCACGTGGGGCGTGCACGCCCTGCTCCCGCACGACGCGATCCTGACGGACGCGCGGCTCTGAAGGCCGGGAGGCCCGCCCAGCGCGAGCCGACCGGCGCACGCTGGGCGGGCCTCCCGTCCGACGTTCCTTCCCATCGCACCCGCGCTGGAAAGCGGAAACGGGCGTACCTGGTCGGAAGAACCGACCAGGTACGCCCGTTTCGACCAGGTACGCCCGGAACGACCAGGTGCACCGGACCCGTCAGTGCGCGGAGTAGCCGCCGTCCACCAGGTGGTAGCTGCCAGTGATGAACGAGGCCTTGTCGCTCAGCAGGAACAGCACGAGCGCGGCGACCTCGGCGTCGGTGCCGAGCCGCTTCGAGGCGTGCTCGTCCTCGAGCGCCGCGATGGCCTCGGGCGAGAGCGACTTCCGGAGCAGCGGGGTGTCGATGAACCCGGGGCCCACGGCGTTCGTGCGGACGCCCTGCGACGAGTACTCGAGCGCGGCGACCTTGGTCAGTCCGGCGAGCGCGTGCTTCGAGGCGACGTAGGCCGCGTTCTGCGCCATGCCGACCGTGCCGAGCACCGACGCCATGTTCACGATCGCACCACCACCGGCGGCCACCATCGCGGGGATCTCGTAGCGCAGCCCGTAGAAGACGCCGTCCAGGTCGACTGCACGGACGCGGTCCCAGGCGGCGATGTCGTACTCGCCGATCGGCTGCGGTGCTGCGCCGATGCCGGCGTTGTTCACGGCCAGGTGCAGCGCGCCGAACGTGTCGACCGCGAACTGCACCATGCGCTCGTTGTCCGCGGCGACCGCGGAGTTGGCCTCGAACGCGCGGGCGGTGCCACCGGCCTCCACGATCGACGCGGCGACGCGCTCGGCGCCCGCCAGGTTGATGTCGGCGACGACCACCGTGGCGCCCGCCGCGGCGAGCTCCTTCGCGACCGACTCACCGATGCCGCTGCCACCACCGGTGACGACGGCGACCTTGCCCTCGAACTCGGACATGTTCTCCTTCTCTCTCGGCAACACGTGTTGTCTACAACCACGGTACACCCGAATTGAAGTTCGTTCGCTGAACTAATGAGATAGGCTAACGACCGATGACCGACGCCACCGACCTCCGCATCGCGGTGAACCGGCTGTCCCGCACCCTCCGTGCCCAGAAGGCCGACTCGAGCGTCACGGACGCGCAGTTCTCCGCCCTCGCCCGACTGCACCGCGACGGCGCCATGACCCTGGCCGACCTGAGCCGACAGGACGGCGTCACCCCGCCCTCGATGACGAAGACCATCGCGGTGCTGGTCGAGCGGGGCCTGGTGTCCAAGTGCGGGCACGGCGACGACCGCCGCAAGGTGCTGCTCGGCGCGACGCCCGCCGGAGCCGCCTTCGTCGAGGAGACCCGACGCCGCCGCGACGGCTGGCTCTCCCCGCGGCTCGCAGCACTCACCGCCGACGAGCGGGGCACCCTCGCCGACGCCACCGAGATCATGAGGAGGCTGGCCCAGCAGTGACCGCCATGTTCCGCTCCCTCGCCGGACGCAACTACCGCATCTGGTTCGCCGGGGCCCTGGTGTCGAACGTCGGCACCTGGATGCAGCGCACCGCCCAAGACTGGATCGTGCTGACCCAGCTCTCCGACAACAACGCCGTCGCGGTCGGCATCACGATGGCCCTGCAGTTCGGCCCCCAGCTGCTGCTCCTGCCACTCACCGGGCTCGCCGCCGACCGGTTCGACCGCCGGAAGATGCTCATGCTCACCCAGGGCCTGATGGGGCTGCTCGGGCTGGGACTCGGCGTCATGGTCCTCACGCACACCGCCACCCTGCTCGCGCTGTACGGCTTCGCCCTGGCACTCGGCATCGTCGCCGCGTTCGACGCCCCGATCCGGCAGGCCTTCGTCTCCGACGTCGTGCAGGGCGAGGACGTCTCGAACGCCGTCGCCCTGAACTCCGCGTCGTTCAACGCCGCACGCCTGATCGGCCCCGCGGTCGCCGGTGTGCTCATCGCGGCGATCGGCTCCGGATGGGTGTTCGTCATCAACGCCGGGTCGTTCCTGGCCGTCCTGCTCGCACTCCGGTTCGTCGACCCCGCCCAGCTCGCCGAACGGGTCCGGGCGGGCCGCGGCAAGGGGCAGATCGTCGCCGGCTTCCGGTACGTCCGCACCCGGCCGGACATCGTCGTCGTGCTCTGCATGATCTTCGTCGTCGGCACGTTCGGCGTGAACTTCCCGATCTTCACCTCGACGATGGCGCGGGTCGAGTTCCACCAGGGCGCCGGCGAGTTCGGGCTGCTCAACTCGGTGATGGCGGTCGGCTCGGTGCTCGGTGCGCTGCTGTCCGCCCGACGGGACAGGCCGCGGATGCGCACCCTCGTCCTCGCGGCGGGCGGGTTCGGGCTCGCGTGCACCGCCGCTGCCCTCGCCCCGACGTACTGGACCTTCGCGATCGTGCTGGTGTTCGTCGGGCTCGCGTCCCTGACCTTCATGACCACGGCGAACGCCCTGGTGCAGACCACGACGAAGCCCGCGATGCGCGGCCGCGTGATGGCGCTCTACATGGCGATCTTCGCGGGCGGCACCCCCATCGGCGCCCCGCTCGTCGGTGCCGTCGCCGACGCCTTCGGCCCACGCTGGGCGATCGTCGTCGGCGCGGCCTCGGGCTTCGTCGCACTCGGGATCGCGCTCGTCTGGCTCGTCCGGTACCAGCGGGTCCGGCTGCGCTACGACGCCGACTCACGGCTGCACCTGGCGATCACGCACGCCGTGCCGGTGGTCGGCTCGCGCGCGGCGCTCCGCCGCGAGCTGGAACGCGACGAGACGCTCGCCGACCGCTCCAGCGCCGTCTGACGGACCGGCGGGTCGCCCTGCCCGTCGGCCGACGGCTCGTGACGCACCGACCGTCGGACGGGAGGCCCGCACCGGCGCCGCCACGGGCCTCCCGTCCGGCGCCACCCGGGCACATGGCCGCGGTCACGACGCGCGCACCGGCCCGGTCCAGCCACACCCGCGCCGACGCGGCTCCGGACACGCGCGCCGGGTGGGCTCAGAGCACGGGTGCGGACGACGCGAAGACGCGCTCGTCGAGGGCCGCGGCGACGCGGTCGGCAGCGACCGCCAGCCGTTGCCCGACGTCACCCGCCACGGCGAGGGCCGACTCCTCCGGGATCCCGTCGAGCAGGGCGCGGACCTCGTCGAACCCGGCGACCTCGTCCGCGACGCAGGACGGGGCGACGTCGGCCAGGCACTCGGCCGCGCGGTGCACCGTGAAGCGCAACGACCGCGGGCTGTGCGCGTCGAGGAGCAGGAAGGCGGCGGCGTCGGACGGCACCGGGGCGTGGTCACGGCCGCGCAGGAAGGCCTCGCCCGCGCCGCACGCCCGGAGCGCCGCCGTCCACGAGGTGACCGCGTCCGGCTCGAGCAGCCGCGATGCCAGCAGCCGTGCGGTGGAGGCGCAGCGGGTGAGTGATCGCCCGAGGGTGAAGAACTCCCACACCTCGTCACGGCTGGCGTCCCCCTCGACCACCCCGATGGCGAGGGCACTGCGCTCCCGCACCCAGCCGAGGAACTCGTGCGCCCGGTCGGGGGCGATCTTCCGGGGCATCCGCGACCGCGTGACGTCGAGGCAGTCCCAGAGCTCGCTCGAGACGACCTCGCGGGCGCGGCGTGCGTGGTCGCGGGCGACGGCGACCGCGGCGGCGATGGACGCGGGTTCGTGCCGGTCGAGTGCGAGGGCGTCGACGGTGGCGGCACGGTCCGGGTCGTTCGCGGGGCCGGTGGTCCCGATGACGCTGCGGAGCTCGGTGGACACGAGCCGGTCGTCGTCGAGGGTGCCTGGTTCGCGGCGGGCGACGTAGACGTCGAGCAACCGTGCGACGACGTCGGTGCGCTCCACCGCGCTCCCCACGTGGAAGACGTTCCCCGCGAGGCGGCTCAGCACGGCTGCTCCTGCATGTCCAGAACCTAACGAGCCGGCGTTGCCGGGGTGTTACAGAACCGCGTCACGGGTGTTGCAGGTGTCCCGTCTCCGCGCTCGCTAGACAATCTAACTAGAGCGTCTAGCATTGGGGCATGACGTCCGAGGTGATGACCAGCACCGCGGGGTACTGGTACGAGGACTCCGCGGTCTCCGCCGTTGACGTCCTCAACGCCCTGCGGCGGTACCGGACGGCCGAGAGCGCTGCGCAGCGCCGAGCGCGCGAGGCACTGGGGATCGGCGAGAACGCCCTGCTGGCGCTCCGGTTCCTGATCGACGCCGAGCACGACGGCCGCACCGTCAACGCGAAGGACCTCGCCGAGCGGCTCGAGATCACCGCGGCGTCGACGTCGGCGCTCGTCGACCGGCTCGTCCGCAGCGGCCACGTCGAACGGCACGCCGACCCGAACGACCGCCGTGGCGTGATCCTCACCGCCACCGGCACCTCGATGCGCCACGCGCTCCGGGTCATCGAGGAACTCGACGCCCGCGCGCTCGAGGTCACCGAGCACCTGCCGAGCAACGAGATGGCCGTCGTCGTGGACTTCCTGGACGAGATGGTCCGTGTCGTGGACGAGCTCGACGCCGGGTCGGACCACCTCCGTCGCGCGTAGCCTGGACCGCATGGACCCTCGCGGCGAACACCACCCCGAGGACGACATGCCGTTCGCCGAGCTCGACTCGCGGGCCCGTGCCGACGCCGCGCTCCGACGGATCCAGGCCGGGTCAGATCCGGCTCGTGAGGCGTTCGACCTCGCCAACACCATGAACGACGAGGCCGTGGGGCGGCTCACGAAGCGCCTGCGGCAGCTGTTCCGTCGAGGCTGATCGCTCGGCCGACCCGTGCGCGTGCGGGTGCCGGTGTCTGTGCGCGTGCGTCTGCCCGTGCGTCAGAACGCCGTGCCGACCGCGGCGATGTCGTCGCCCCCGTGCCCGGCTGCGCTGGCATCGGCGTAGACGCGCCCGAGTGCCTCGAGCAGCGTGGTGGACACCCCCGCAGTCCGGGCGGCATCGGTGATGAGCCCGATGTCCTTCCGCAGCCCGTCGAGCGCGAACTGGGCGGGGAACTCGCGGGCGATCATCGCGGCGCCCTTGGTGTGGGCGTAGGCGGAGTCGCTCGCGCTGCCCTCGATGGCCTGCAGGAACAGCGCGGGGTCGAGCCCGAGCGCCGCCGCGAGGGCCAGGGACTGCCCGGTCGCCGCGGTGATCGAGGCGATCCAGGCGTTCGCGGCGAGCTTGAGTGCGGTGCCGTCGCCGACGTGGTCACCGGCGCGGACGGTCTTCGCGCCGATCGCGTCGAGCACGGGGTCGACACGGTCGAGCAGGTCCGCCGGGCCGGCCGCGAGCATCGTGAGCTTGCCCTGTTCGGCGGGGGCCTTCGTGCCGAGCATCATCGCCTCGACCAGGGTGATGCCGTACTTCTCGGCCAGCTGCACGACCGTCGCGGTGCCGTCGACCCCGATCGTCGAGGCCTGCACCCACACGGCGTCGGTCGGGGCGTCGCCGGCGGCCTGCTCGAGGACGTCGACGACCGCATCGGTGTCGAACAGGGTGAGCAGGACGACCTCGGCGTGCTCGACGGCAGTGCCAGGGTCGCTCGCCACCGTCGCGCCGCGGTCACCCAGGGGCGAGGCCTTGTCGGCACTGCGGTTCCAGACCGTCACCTCGTGGCCGTCGCGGAGCAGTGATCCCGCCACGCCGGCACCCATCGCACCCGTCCCCAACACCGTCACTCGCACGTGCGTCTCCGTCCTGGCGCGGCTCCGTGCCGCGACCGCTCCGACGCTACGCCCGACGCCGTCAGAGGAGGCCGCGAGCCTGCAGCCAGGTGGCCGGGTCGATCGGGGTGCCGGCCACGATGACCTCGAAGTGCAGGTGGGCACCGGTCGAGACGCCCGTGTTGCCGACGGCCCCGAGGCGCTCCCCCGCGCGGAGGACCTGGCCGGGGCGGACGTCGATCGCCGACAGGTGCCCGTACCGGGTCGCAGTGCCGTCGGCGTGCTGCAGGAGGACCTGGTTGCCGTACCCACCGAGGACACCCGCCGAGACGACCCGGCCGGGCAGCGCGGCGACGACCGGGGTCCCGATGGCCGCGGCGAAGTCGACCCCCTGGTGGTTCGACGAGCAGGCCGCGCAGCCGACGACCCAGCGGGAGCCGAAGCCACCGGCGTCCGGGATCGCACCGGCCGTGGGGCGGGCGGCGCCACCGGTCGGGCCCGAGCTACCGGGGACCCGGAGCGCTGCGGCAGCACGGCCGACCGAGAAGTCGTCGCGGCCGGCGGTCGGACCGGTCGAACCGTCGGCGACGAAGTGCTGCGTGCCGATGGCTGCCGACGTGGGTTCCGGAGCGGCCGGAGCGGCGACGGCGGTCTGCGGGGAGCCGACCGCGACGAACAGGCACGTGACGGCGGTCACCGCCGCGGCGGGAAGGGTCCGCCGGGCGGGGATCCGGAAGGACGCGGGGCGGCGGCGCGTGGGAGCGGCCGGCTGCGTGGAGGCAGCCGGCTGCGTCGGAGCGGCCGACCGCGTGGGCCGGCTGGGCTGTGGAGGCCGGATGCGTCGTGCGGGCTGGGTGGAAGCCGGGGTGGCGGGAGGGGGCACCGCCACCCCGGCGGCTCGGAGCGGCCCCGGCTGTGCAGCGTGCCGTGCACGGCGCGGCCGGGGCGCGGTCGGTCGGGCGGCGGCGCGGCGCTCGGCACCGCGTGGGCGCCGGGGCAGGCCGTCGTCGGGGGTCGTCATCTTGCGGTGACCAGCCCGGTCAGACGCGGACGACGCCGTCACGGGCGATCCGGTCCAGCTCGCACACGACGGCGTCGACGACCGCGCGGGTGATCGCGTCGGCGACGGTCTCGACCAGGACGAGGTGCTCGGGGCGGATCGTGACCTCGGTCACCAGGGCCGATGCCACCCGGACCGGGATCTCGTCGATCGCGGCGACGAGGGCGGCCGGCACCAGCGTGGAGTCACCCGGGCGGACGGGTGCGGACATCGGCGAGGTCGGCACGGGGGTCACGACGGCGAGCGCCGGTGACGGGGTGGAGCGCACGGTGGAGTGCGGAGCGTCGGCCTGATCGCGACGCTGGGCGATGGAGTCGAAGAGCGGGGTGGAGGACATGCTGCGGACGGTCCGATCTGGATGTCGTGGCTGGTCGTTCTCGGGCGACCGGCGATGGCGGCGTGCCGAGCGGCACGTCCGCCATTCAACCATCGATATTTCAGATGTGCAATAGTGACCGGACAGTCGCAGCGATCAGTCCGGGTCGACGGCAGCCGCGGTCGGGTCGTCCGGCTGCAGTGCACGACGGACCCGTTCCACGATCGTCGCTGGCGGGTTGTTGTAGGTGTTCGCCGGCTCCTGGCCGCTGAGCTCCTGGATCGCCGCCATCACCGCATCGGTCGCGTGGCGCCGTGCACGACCGGACGTCGCCTCGCCGAAGGACGACAGGTCGATCGGCTGCCCGAACTCGATCGTCACGCGGGCGAGCTTCGGCAGCCGGGACCCGACCGGCTGGACGTCCTCGGTGCCGGTGAGCGCGACGGGCACCACGGGGGCGCCACTCGTCAGCGCCAGCCACGCCACACCCGTGCGGCCCTTGTAGATCCGGCCGTCGAGCGAGCGCGTGCCCTCCGGGTAGATCGCGAACGCCTCGCCCTCCTGCAGGCGTGCCAGCCCGAGGTCGAGGGCCTGCTGCGCTGCCGCACCCGCGCCACGCTCGACCCCGATGGCGCCGATGCCCCCGAAGAACGCGCGCGACACGGCTCCCTTGAGGCCCGAACCCGTGAAGTACTCCTGCTTCGCCAGGAACGAGACCTTGCGCGGTGCCATGAGCGTTATCGCGGGCGAGTCGATGAACGAGCGGTGGTTGCTCGCGAGGATCACCGCACCACGCTTCGGGACGTTCCGACGACCGATGATCTTCGGGCGCCACAGCAACCGGGCGAGCGGGGTCACCACCGCGCGACTGAGCACGGTGGCGAACTTCGTCGAACCGGACACCGGACCTCCTCGTGGTGACGAGCTACCGAGTGTAATGAGGCGCGCGGAGGGCACATGCCCGGAACGGCATGCAGTGCTGGTCGGGGATCAGTCGGCCGCGGCGACGACGTCGAGGACCGCGCGCCCGTACCGCTCGAGCTTCGCCGCGCCGACGCCGGAGATCTCGCCGAGCTGGTCGACGTCGGCGGGACGGACGGCGGAGATGCCCCGGAGCGTCGCGTCGTTGAACACCACGTACGCGGGGACGCCCTGCTCGCGGGCTTCGGCAGCACGCCAGGCACGCAGGGCCTCGAACAGGCCGACGGCTTCCTGCGGCATGTCGGTGACGACCGTCCGTCGACTGCTGCGTCCGGCTCGCGGAGCCTTGACCGGGTCGCGACGCATCCGCACCTGCACCTTGCCGGTCAGGACCTCGGCGCTGGTGGGACTGAGGACGACCGTGCCGAAGCCGTCGCCCGACACCGCCGCGTAGCCCTGGGCCAGCACCTGTCGTGCGACCGCGCGCCACTCGCCCTCGGACAGGTCCGCGCCGATGCCGAAGGTCGCCAGGGTGTCGTGTTGGAGTTCCTGCACGCGGGGCGACCGCTTGCCGATCAGGATGTCGACGAGGTGCGAGACGCCGTACCGCTGGCGGCGCTCACGCTCGAGCCGCACGACGGTGGACAGCAGCTTCTGCGCGGGGACCGTGCCGTCCCACGACTCCGGCGGCGCGATGCACGTGTCGCAGTTGCCGCACGCCGTGCTCTCCTGCCCGAAGTACGCGAGCAGCCGAACCCGGCGGCACTCGATCGTCTCGCACAGGCTGAGCATGGCGTCGAGGTGGGCGCTGAGTTGCCGACGGTGTGCGGCGTCGCCCTCGGACTGGTCGATCATCCGCCGCTGCTGGACGACGTCGTTCAGGCCGTACGCGAGCCACGCGGTGGCCGGCAGCCCGTCACGACCCGCACGGCCGGTCTCCTGGTAGTAGCCCTCGACCGACTTCGGCAGGTCGAGGTGGGCCACGAACCGGACGTCGGGCTTGTCGATGCCCATGCCGAACGCGATGGTCGCCACCATGACGACGCCGTCCTCGCGCAGGAACGTCGACTGGTTGCGGGCACGAACCCGGGCGTCGAGGCCCGCGTGGTAGGGCAGGGCGTTGATCCCCTGCTCGGCCAGGGCGGACGCGGTGCGCTCGACGGAGTTGCGGGACAGGCAGTACACGATGCCCGCGTCGCCGCTGTGCTCCGTGCGGATGAAGGTGAGCAGCTGCTGCAGCGCACCGGTCTTCGGTTCGATGCGGTACTGGATGTTCGGCCGGTCGAAGTCGGCGACGAAGTGCGCGGCGTCGTCGAGGCCGAGCCGTGCGGAGATCTCGCGGTGGGTCTGCGGCGTCGCAGTGGCGGTGAGGGCGATACGCGGCACCGTCGGCCACCGCTCGTGCAGGACGCTCAGCTCGAGGTAGTCCGGGCGGAAGTCGTGGCCCCACTGGGCGACGCAGTGTGCCTCGTCGATGGCGAACAGCGAGACGCGCGCCCGGTCGAGGAGCGCACGGGTGGACTCGAGCCGCAGCCGCTCGGGCGCGAGGTAGAGCATGTCGACCTCGCCCTGCACCACGGCACGCTCGACCCGGGACCGTTCGTCGGGGCCCTGCGTGGAGTTGAGGAACGCGGCGCGCACGCCGTTCGCGGCCAGGGCGTCGACCTGGTCCTGCATGAGGGCGATGAGCGGCGACACCACGACCCCGACGCCGTCGCGGACGAGCGATGGCACCTGGTAGCAGAGGGACTTGCCGCCACCGGTCGGCATGAGCACCAGGGCGTCGCCACCGGCCACCACCTGGTCGATGATGGCCGCCTGCTCGCCGCGGAAGTCGTCGTAGCCCCACACACGGTGCAGCACGTCGAGCGCAGCGGCACGGGGTGCGGACACGGCGGCGGGAGCAGGCACGGCAGCGGACGCGGGCGTGGTGCTCATGCCACGAGCCTACGGGCGACCGGCGACACCCACCGCACTGTCCACAGCGCCGTCCGTGTCGGAGCCGGCACGGTGGTCGGACCCGGCCACGTCGTCGGCGCGGGCCGGCGTGGTCGCCCAGCCCGTGCCTCCCGGCCGGGTCCAGCGGACGCCGCCCGCCCAGGCCGGGGTCACACCGCGGAACCGGGGTGCCTCGTGCCCGGCGAACCGGCGGTCCAGCCCCCGCCACCACGCCAGGAACTCGACCATGCCCCAGAACGCGAGCGACGTGACGAGGGTGACGAGCGTCCCCTGCCACGTGCCGTTCGCGTCCGACGAGGTCAGGTCGATCCCGGACCAGCCGGGCGCCTGCAGCACGAAGATCATGATGTTGTTGAAGGCGTGCTGCAGGACCGTGGCCTCGAGCCCGCCGGTCCGGAGGACGATGATCGCCGCGATCAGACCGAACGAGCCGACGTCGAGGATGCCCCAGACGTTGTAGCCGTTCGGGATGTGCAGCACCGCGAAGACGACCGTCGAGACCGCCACGGCGATGATCGTGCCGACGCGACGCGGGATCCACGACGCGACGGTCTGCATCAGGAAGCCGCGGAAGATGTACTCCTCGGCAGCGCCCTGGAACGGGACGAGCAGGACGACGAGGACGATCGTCAGGGTGAGGGTGCCGAGGGAGACCGTCGACTGACCGATCGCGTCGTGGTTCCAGGCGAAGCCGCCGTCGGTCGTGATCATCCCGCCGTCCCAGAACAGGCCGGTCTGGACGACGAACATGACCGCGGCGATGACGAGCGTCGGCAGCAGGCACCACGCCGTCCAGGCCCACCGGACCCGGAACCGCGTCGACGACAGGATGCCGGCCGGTCCGATCCGCGCGATCTTGACGGCGAGCAGGATGCCCGGCAGCAGGACCACGAGCGACACCAGCGACAGCGACAGGATCAGCGGGTCGGTGGGGTCGAGCGCGCCACCGGCCAGGTCGTTCTGCAGGTCGATCAGGGCTTGCGGCCCCTGCGTTGCGCCGATCGGCACGAAGTACGCGACCGCGATGACGATCTGCGACACGAGGTACCACCCCGCCAGGAACGCGAGGGCGACGAGCGGCCGCCACCACCTCCACCGTCCGTCGATCCGGGGCAGGCGCTGGTAGGGAACACTCACGCACCGCAGGGTACCGGGCCGGGCAGGATGGGAGCCGTGCTCACCGTCCTGTTCGGCCTGTCCGGCGCGATCGTCTACGGGTTCGCCGACTTCCTGGGCGGACTCGCCTCGCGCCGGGTCCGCCCGATCGTCGTCACGGCGGTGGCCGCCGCGATCGGGATCCTGCCGCTGCTCGTCGGACTGGTGGTCCTGGGTGGCGTGTTCTCGTGGCCGGCCGCGGTCTGGGGTGCAGTGGCCGGGCTCTCCGGCGGTGTCGGGGTGCTGCTGCTCTACGCCGCACTCGCGATCGGGCCGATGAGCGTGCTCTCCCCCGTCACCGCCGTCTTCGCGGCCGTCGTGCCGGTGCTCGTCGCGGTGTTCCGCGGCATCGTGCTGTCACCCGTGGCGACCGGCGCGCTCGTGGTCGCGGTCGTCGCGGTGGTCCTGGTCGCGGTGGTCCGGGACGCCTCGGGTGCGCGGCTCACCGCCCGAGGCGTGGTCGCCGCCGCCGTCGCCGGGTGCGGCTTCGGCGGGATCGTGCTGGCCTACGACATGACGCCGTCCGACTCGGGCATCGCACCCCTCGTGGTCGCGCGGGTGCTGCAGGCGGTGCTGCTGGGTGCGGCGGCGATCGTCGTCGTGCTCCGGACGGGAGGCCCGGTGTCCGCCCCGACGTCGGCCCGCCCCGACGGGGCTGCCGCCGTCCGCGAGCATCGGCCGGGTGGCGCATGGGGTCCGCGGCTGCTGGTCACCGTCGCCGTGTGCGGCGTCTTCGACGCGATGGCGAACGTGTTCATCCAGGCGGGGCTGCACAGCAGCGACGACCCGGCGACCCTGCCCGTCGTGAGCGTGCTCAACGCGCTCTACCCGATCGGGACGGTGGTGCTGGCCGGGGTGGTGCTGCGGGAGCGGTTGACCGCGCAGCAGTGGATCGGCATCGTGCTGGCGTTCGTCGCGTCGGTGGCGCTGGCGTTGGCGTAGCGCGTGGGTCGCGGCGGGGTCGGGCGGGGCCGGGCGGGGCCGGGCGGGGCCGGGCGGGGCCGGCACGGTGCCGAGTCGTTCGAACCGTGCGAGGTTGACCGCCCGGTGCGGACTTGCAGCACCGCACCGAGCCGCCAACGCCGCACCGGATGAGCGAACCCGCACGGTGCGACGGGCGGGCGCGGTCAGGCGTCGGGGATGAGGCGCTTGCCGAGCGAGACCGTGCGGTCGTCGGTGTAGCCGAGGGACGCGTAGAACCCGAGCACCTGCTCGTTGCCCGCACGCACCTGCAGGTTGAGCTTCGGGCAGCCGAGGTCGGTCAGGAGCCGCTCGAACTCGGCCATCAGGGTGCGACCGAGGCCGGAGCCCTGCAGGTCGGGGCGCACGGCGAGGTAGTTCACCCAGCCGCGGTGCCCGTCGAAGCCGGCCATGCCCGCGGCGACGACGCCGGTGTCGGTGTCGGTGTCGTCGGTGCCGGTGCCGGCGGCCTGGGGCTCGGCGACCAGGAAGAGCTCGGGCTGGACGGTCAGCTTGCGGGCGATGTCACGTCGGGGGTCGTTCCAGGGTCGGACGAGGCCGCACGATTCCCACAGTGCGACGACCCCGTCGGTGTCCTCGGTGCGGAAGGGGCGGATCCGGTACTCCATGCCCCCACGTTAACGGGGGTGGGGAGAACGTCGTCACCGGCCTGTCGCCGTGATCTGATAGACCTGTCCGACCACCCAGCCGATCAGGAGCCCCGTGACCGCACACGACACCCTCCCGTCGCGCCGCAGCGCACGGGACGACGAAGCCGGTTCGCGGTCCCGGCGTTCCCCGCGCAGACGGCAGACGGTCGGCGGTGCGATCGTGTCGCTCGTCGCCGAGTTGCTCATCATCGCGGGCGCCGGCACCGGCCTGTACGTCGTGTGGACGGCGTGGTGGACCGACGTGGTCGCCGTGAACGAGCAGACGAAGCTCGTGCAGGGCCTCGACCAGGTCAAGACCCCGAAGGCCGAGGGCACCGAGCACCGCGGCACCGCACCCGTGCTGGACGAACCGCCGGGGTTGTCGGACGTCTTCGGCACGATGCAGATCCCCCGGTTCGGCAAGGACTACAACCGGCCGATCGGCGAGGGCACGGATCGTGAGAAGGTCCTCAACACCATCGGGCTCGGCCACTACCAGGACACCGCGATGCCCGGCGCACCCGGCAACTTCGCCGTCGCCGGACACCGGGTCACCTACGGCAAGCCCCTCAACCAGATCGCGGAGCTCAAGAAGGGCGACTCGGTCGTGGTCCGGGTCACCGACGCGAAGACGAAGTTCGACGTCTGGTACGTCTACAAGGTCACCGACAGCCAGATCGTCACGCCCGACAAGATCGAGACGATCGCGCCGGTGCCGAACAAGCCGGGTGTGGAACCGACCCCCCAGGATCGCTGGCTCACGCTGACCGCCTGCCACCCGATGTGGTCCGCGGCGGAGCGGTTCGTGACGCACGCGAAGCTCGACTACTGGATGCCCGCGTCCGAGGGCACCCCGAAGGAACTCTCGGAGACCGCCAAGTGATCTTCCCCCTGGTCTGGCGGCTGCTGCCCGGCCCCACCGCCCTGAAGGTGCTCGAGCTGCTCGTGCTCCTCGTCGCCATCGTGTTCGTGCTGTTCCAGTGGGTGTTCCCGTGGATCGCGGCGGACATCCTGCCGCCGCCGGACGGCACGGTGGAGTCGACGCCGACCCCGTAGCGTCTGGTCGGGTCTGGTCAGACCGTGGTCGTCACCTGCGACCCGCCGGCCGGGGTGCGTCGCACCGCGATCCGCTCCGGGATCCGCTGCTTGAGTTCCTCGACGTGGCTGACGATCCCGACCTGTCGCCCGCCCGCGGTCAGTCGCGACAACTGCCCGATGACGTCGTCGAGGGTCTCGGGGTCGAGCGTGCCGAACCCCTCGTCGACGAACAGGGTGCCGAGCGAGACCCCGCCGGCCTCGGCCTGCACGACGTCAGCCAGCCCGAGCGCCAGGCACAGCGACACGGTGAACGTCTCGCCGCCGGACAGGCTGCGGGGATCGCGGACGGTGTCGGTCGTGTGGTCGTGCACGGCGAGGGCGAGCCCCGTCCGTCGCGCCCGTGACCCGGATTCCCGTTCGTCGGAGGTCTCGAGGGTGAAGCGCCCGGCGAGCATGCCGCGCAACCGGTCGTTCGCTGCCGCCACGACGTCCTCGAAGCGCCGCATGAGCACGTAGGTGCCGAGCGTGATGCCGGTCGGGTTGACCGATGCCACCCCGTTCGCGACGTCGGCGAGCCGGACGACCGCGCGGCTGCGGGCCGAGGTCTCCTGTCGCGTACGGACGGTGCGGTCGACCTCGGTCGCACACTGCTCGACGGCCTCGGCACGGTGGGCAGCGGTCACCGCGAGCCGGGTGGCCTCGTCGAGTTCGGCCGTCGCGCGGACCCGTTCGGACTGGGCCGCCGGCACGTCGAGCTGCTCCGGATCGTCGTCGGCCGCCTGCACCACCGCGGGGTCGTCGAGCCCTGCCCGCACGACGGCGCGTTCGGCCTCGGCTGCGCTGATGCTGCTGCGGAAGCGTGCGACGGTGTCGGGCTCGAGCAGGCCGGCTCGTGCGGCGTCGACGTCGGGGAACCCCTGCTCGTCGAGGACCCGGGCGACCTCGGCGCTGCGCTCGGCGCGGGCGCGGGCGGCGGCAGTCGCGCGGTCGTCGGCCTCGGCGACGGCGCGGAGCACTGTGAGCCGTCCGTCGAGTTCGTCGACCACGGCCCGGAGCGACCCAGGCGAGCTGCCGTGGTCGCTGTCGAGCAGTGCTGCGAGCCGGTCGATCGCCTCGTGCACGGATCGCAGGTCGGCCTCGAGCCGCTCGGCGTCGGAGGCCGCGGTCGACGCGAGCACCGTGCGCCGGGCGTCGAGGTCGTTCCGCTCGCGCTCGAGCGCCCACGTCGCGGTGTCGTGCGCCGTCCGCTCGCGCTCGTGCTCCAGCACCAGCGCCGCGGCGTCGTGCGCCGCTCGGACCCGCTCGTCGGCGGCCACCGCCATGGCGTCGAGGGCGACCGTGTCGACGGCGCCGACGACGTCGGTCAGCCGGAGGTGCTCGGCGCGCTCGACGGCCAGGTCGGCCGCGGCGTCGGCGAGCTGCTGGTCGGCCGTACGCGTGGCGTCGCCCGCGGACTCCACCGCCTGGATCGTCGGGTGGTCGTCCTGTGGCGCGGCCACCGACGGGTGCGCCGTCGATCCGCACACCGGGCAGGGGTCGCCGGGGGTCAGCGCGGCACCGAGCTCTCCGGCGAGTCCGGCGATCCGCCGCTCGCGCAGGGAGCGTTCGGCGTCGAGCGCCTCGGTGGCCCGACGGCGGGCCTCGGCCACGATGCGTTCGGCACCGGCGACCCGCTGTTCGGCGCGGTCGCGGGCGGCCAGGTCGGCGCGGAGCGACTGCACCCGGGCGACCTCGTGCGCGGCGGCGTCGGCGTCGGCAGCGGTCGTCGAGGCGGTGCGGGCGGCCTCGACGATCCGGGCTCGTTCCGTCGGCCGGGCCTCGAGCGCGGTGTCGAGGGCGGCGAGGTCGTCGGTGAGGCGCGATGCGGTCGCAGTGGCCTCGGCGATGGCGGTGCGCCTGGCGTCTGCATCGGCCTCGACCTCGAGGAGGTGCCGGACGTCGGACAGGGCGTCGGTCAGCGAGTCGCGGCGCCGGGCGACCTGCTGTGCGTCGACCGCGCCGAGTGCGTGCTGCTCGCGCAACCGGGCGGCTGCCGCGGCGGTGTCGTCCGCCCGGACGGTCGCGGCGTCGAGGCCGTCGGCCACCGCGGCGACCCGGGCGGCGCGCTCGGCCGTCGCGACCGCGTCCCGTGCCTGCTCGATCGCCGGGGCGTCGTCCTCGAGGACCGCCTGCCGCCGCAGCAGCGCCGCTCGTCGCTCGAGGGCGCCCGCACGGGCCGTCACCGATCGTTCGTGTTCGGTCGCCGCCGTCGCAGCGGCAGCCGCAGCCGTCCGGGCCGCCCCGGCGGCGTCGGCCGTCGCGCGGAGGGACGCCACCGTGCCGGGGACGACGGACTCGTCGGCGTCGGCGAGGTCGGCCGCCTGCGCGAACCGGGCCAGGGCCTCGCGGACGCGGTCGTCGGCCCCCTCGACCTCGGCCTGCACGGCTCGGCGGCGAGCGGCGAGCTCGTCGGCGGTGCGGTCGTAGACCTGGGTGCCGAACAGCGACTGCAGGAGCTTCCGGCGGTCTTCCCCCGGGGAGCGGAGGAACCGTGCGAACTCGCCCTGCGGCAGCACCACGGTCTGCAGGAACTGCGCGCGGTCGAGCCCGACGATCCGGGCGATCTCGACCCCGACCTCGGGGATGCGGGACGACATGGGTTCGCCGGCGACGTCGGTCGGCGCGGCGAGCCGGAACAGCTGCACCGACGCCTGCTGCTTCACCGTGCCGGTCCCCCGCTGCTTCGGGCGGTCGTACTGCGGGGTGCGACGGACCCGGTACGTGCCCGCACCGGTCTCGAACACGAGCTCGACGAACGGCTCGACCGCGGGGTCGGCGTGCTGGCTGTGCAGCCGGTCGGAGCTGGCGTCGGAACCGGCGAGTCCGCCGTACAGGGCGAACACGACGGCGTCGATGATCGTCGACTTGCCGGAACCGGTCGGCCCCTCGAGCAGGAAGACCCCGGAGGCGGCCAGCGCCGCGAAGTCGATCGTCACGAGGTCGGGGTAGGGCCCGATGGCGCGCAGTTCGAGTCGGTGCAGGTACATCAGCGGTCCCCCTCACGCTGCAGGGCGAGCACCGCGGCCTCGTACGCCTCGGTCAGCACCGCGCGTTCGTCGTCGTCGGGCAGCCCGCCGGTGGCGAAGGCCACGAAGTCGCCGGCGACCTCGACCGGGTCGGACGTCGCGGTGACGGCCCGCGCTGCGGTGGCGGCCGGCCGGTCCGCCGGTTCGTGCGTGATCGCCAGGGCGTGCGGGAAGTGGTCCTTCACGCGGGCGTACATGCGTTCCGGGTGCACGGTGTCGGTCACCGCGACGCGGACCCAGGCGTCGGCATCGGCCCGGAACTCCCCGGACTCGATGGCGTCGATGCTGCCCCGCACGTCGACGAGCCGCCGCGGCACCGGGGTCGGTACGAGCTCGACGGTGACAGCACCCGCCGCGTCGAGGTCGGCGATCGTCACGGACTTCCGCTGGTGCCGCTCGCCGAACGAGAACGCCAGCGGCGACCCGGCGTACCGGATCCGGCCGTCGTCGCCGACGCGCTGCGGGCCGTGCAGGTGCCCGAGGGCGACGTAGTTGAACCCGTCGAACACCGACTCGGCCACGCGGTCGACACCGCCGACGCGGATGTCCTGCTCGCTGTCGCTCGGGTCGGCGCCCCCGACGAAGGCGTGCGCGACGACGACGCTCCGGGTGTCGGCCCGCGTCGCCAGGTCGGCGCGGATCCGTTCGGTGGCAGCGTGCACGACGGCGTGGTGCGAGCGGGCGAGGGGTTCGTCGGGGACCGCCGCCAGGGCGTACCGCGTGAGGTCGGGGTGCAGGTACGGGATGCCGTACACGGCCACCGGGCCGTCGTCGTCGGGCACGAGCACCGGATCGGCCACGTGGGCGGGCTCGGCGAGGATGCGGACGCGCTGCCCCATCACGCCGGCCCCGAAGCCGAGCCGTGCGGCGGAGTCGTGGTTGCCCGGCGTGAGGACCACCGTCGTGGTCTCGGCGAGGCGCTCCAGCACGCGGGAGAGCATGCGGACGGCGTCCACCGGCGGGATCGCACGGTCGTAGACGTCGCCGGCGATGACGACGAGGTCGACCGCGCGCTCGCGGGCGAGGTCGACGAGCCAGTCGGTGAACGCGGCCTGGTGCTCGAGCAGGTCGGCACCCAGCAGTGTGCGGCCGAGGTGCCAGTCGCCGGTGTGCAGGATGCGCATGCCGCCACGGTAACGCCGGCCGGGGACATCTCCGGACACCTCGCGGTGCCCTGTGGAGGACTCAGGCGGTCACGCAGCTCGCGGACGCCAGGCCCAGCACCGAGACGACCCGGACCTTGACCGTCGGTGTGCTCGTCGCCGTCCAGTTGTTGCCGAGGTTCGTGCGGAGGTGCAGCGTGTAGGTGGTGCCGAGGTTCAGGAGTCCGGCGCCCCCGTAGACCATCGAACGGGCACCGACGGTGGTCGTGCTGGCCACCTGCGTCGTCCCGTTCATCAGGTCGAACGACACCGGCACGGTCGCGCCGTTGTCGTAGGTCCAGGCGATCGTCACCGTGTTCGACCCGGCCGGGGCGCAGGTCAGGGTGGGGACACCGGTCGCCGTGCCCGCCGTGAAGGTCGCGGTCGGTGCGACGGTGGTCCGTGACCACGGGGCCGCGTCCGCCGCTCCGGGCAGCAGGACGCCGGCGGCCGCCGCGAGCACGAGCACCGCGGCGCCGCCGCCGACACGGCGGAGCCGCCGCCTGCGACGCGCTCGTCGACGCAGCGCGCGACGGGTGAGGACGGTGGGCGCGGCGGTCGGGAGGCCCGTGGCGGCGCCGTCCCGCGCCTCCAGGCCGTCGTCCGTACCGCCCACCGGACCGGCAGCGTCGTCCGGACCGGCCGCGTCGTCGGGGCCACCGGCCGCACCGTCGGCCTCGGCCTCGACGAGTCGCCGGAGCGACCCGTCGATCGTGCAGAGCGCGAGCACCGCGGTCAGACCGAGCGCGAGCATCGCGACCGGGCCCCACTCCCCCGTGCTGATCCACCGGATCGGTGTCCCGATGAACGGGATGCGCAGGAAGGCGATGCCGTGCACGGCCGAGCGCTCGATCGGTGTGGAGTCCTGCTGGGGGTTGGCGTCGCCCTTCGTGACCATGGTGCCGCCGGGGCCGTCCTCGACGTACCGGTGCATGCGCAGGTGGTCCGCCTGGTCCGGGTCGTCGGCGAGCAGGACCTTGCCCGTGGCGATCTCGCCCGAGCCGACCGGACGCGAGACGACCACGTCGCCGGGGACGATCCGCGGCTCCATCGAACCGGTCATCACGGTGGTCGGCTGCCACCCGATGAGCGCCGGCGCGGCCGCCCAGAGCGCGAGGCCGAGCAGCGTCGCGACCACGCCTCGGGCGAGGGTGGCGACGACGACGCGCCCCCAGTCGACGGCGTCACGGACCGCTGCGTGCGGTGCGGGACCACCGTGCACTGCGATGCTGCTCATGACTGCCTTCGACCGGGGGCGCGTTGCGGAGAGGGAACGGACGGGGCTGGTTCGGCCCCGGTCCCGGGTCAGCTGTTCTGGGCCTCCCAGGTGAAGCCGAGGGCTGCGGTGCCGCCCTGCACGGTGTTCGGGGCGGTGCTCGAGACCGTGTAGGTGACGCGGTAGACGCGCGTCTCGGACGCGGTGCCGGTCGGGGCCCAGGTGCCGACGCCGGTCGCGTAGTTGGTCGAGGCGGCGCCGAAGCCCGCGACGGTGCCGCTGTAGAGCGAGCCGCCGGTGGCGGCCGGGGTGAAGCCGGAGCAGGAGCCGAAGCCGCCGCCGGTGCCCTGCTCGACGGTCAGGTTGACGTTCGCCGCCAGGTCCTTCGTGGTCGAGACGTTCGTGCCGTAGAGCTTCACGGCCGAGGGCAGCGAACCGGTCGAGGTCACCGCGATGCAGTTCGCACCGGTCGAGCCGGGCTTCAGGTTGTTCGCCGTGAACAGCGCGGTGTTGTTGTCGTCGTCGGACAGGGCGACACTGCCGGCCGTCCAGTTGTTCGTCGGGTTGACGGTGGTCGAGGAGAAGGCCGCGTACGAGGCCGTCGAGACGACGACCCCCGAGGCGACGAGGGCGGCGGGGATGGCGATCCAGGCGGCGAGGCGGGCAGCACGAGGCGTGACACGAGACATGGTTGGACTCCGTGAGGAAGAGGTCTGATCGGTGGTTCGGACGGGCCCGCGGTGGTTGGTCGCGCTACGTGCCGAGGTGGTACGACGATCAAGCTACTTGGCCCTCGAGCAGCTCACAAGACCTGAGATGTCCCCACTGATGGGGGTGTCTTGACGAGTGAGTTACTTGTTGACTGAAGTTCCCACCCTGTACCCGAGAAGAGCTCCCATGACGGACACCGACCCGGTCGTCCTCCCCCCGCACGCACCCGCCGTCCCCGCGGCACGCGTCGCCCCCACCACACCGCCGGCACCGATGTCGCCCGACGTCACTGCGCTCGACCCCGTCACCGCCGACACGGACCCCGACGCCGACCTGCCGCGACTGCTCACCACCTTCCGGGTGCTCCAGATGCAGCACGCGCGCGTCCTGCACCACGAGAGCACGGTCCGCGCACTGAACGCCACGGACACCCGCTTCGTGTTCTTCCTCAGCGCCGCCGGCGGCCACGGCGTCACCCCGAAGCAGGCCGGCGAGTACCTCGAACTCACGACCGGCGCGATGACGTCGCTGATCGACCGGCTCGAGAAGCACGGACACCTGGAGCGTCGCCCGAACCCCGAGGACCGCCGGAGCGTGCTGCTGCACCTCACGCCGTCGGGCACGGCAGTCGCCCGCGAGGTCGGCGCCGTGTACTCCGATGCGTTCCGGCAGGTCGTCGCACCGTCCGACCGCGCCGTGGTCGCCGCCGCGTTCGAGGGCCTCGGCGCCGCCCTGGAGCGCCACCACCGCAGCGCCGCCGTGTGACAGCGGGTGTCACGGCCCGCGCGTAGCGTGAGCGCCATGACCCCCTCTGAACTCCTCACCGAAGCGTTCTCCCGCGTCCCCGAGACGGTCGAGCGGGCCGTCGACGGGCTCTCCGAAGACCAGCTCGCGGCACGACCTGCCGCCGGGGCGAACACCCTCGCGTGGCTCGCGTGGCACATCGCGCGTGGCCAGGACGTGCAGATCGCCGAGCTCGCCGGCTCCGAGCAGGTCTGGACGGCGGACGGCTGGTACGACCGGTTCGGGCTGCCGTTCCCGGCCGAGGCGCTCGGGTACGGCATGTCCCGCGACGACGTCGGGCGGGTTCGGGCCTCTGCCGAGCTGCTCACCGGGTACCTGCGTGCGGTGCACGAGCGCACCGTCGCGTACGTCGGCACGCTCGGCCCGGACGACCTCGACCCCGTCGTCGACGACGCGTGGGACCCGCCCGTCACGGCCGGCGCGCGGCTCGTGAGCATCCTGGACGACTGCACGCAGCACGCCGGACAGGCCGGCTTCGTGCGCGGGCTGCTGTTCTTCAACCGCTGAGCGCGCGCGGTCGCACGGTCGCGCGGTCGCTTCGTGAGCAGGAATGGTCGGGTCCGACGTCGCGACCCGACCATTGGTGCTCACCATGTGACGGACGGGAGGCCCGGTACCAGCTGGTACCGTCCCTCCCGTCACGGCCGTCGTGCCGCTGGCGCGTCACGCCGGTACCGGCGGGTGGGGCCCACCTCCCGTCCGTCGTCTGGTCGCGTTTAGCGCGCGGCGAGCTCCGACACGATGCCGTCACCGGGTGCGGCCTGCACCAGGTCCGCCTCGATCTCGGCGCGCTCGAGGATGCCCTCGATCTTGCGGATGCGGCCACGCGGGACGATCGTCACGACCGTGCCCTCCTTGCCGGCACGACCCGTGCGGCCGGAGCGGTGCATGTACGCCTTGTAGTCGTCCGGGGCGTCCGCCTGCACGACGAGCGAGACGTCGTCGACGTGGATGCCGCGGGCGGCGACGTCGGTGGCGACGAGCACGTTCACCCGGCCGCTGGTGAGCAGCTGCAGGTTGCGCGTGCGGCGCGACTGGTTCAGGTCACCGTGGAGCGAGGTCGCGCGGATGCCGGCGTCCTCGAACTGGTCGGCCAGACGCTCGGCGTAGGCGCGGGTCCGGGCGAAGACGATGGTCTTGCCGTCGCCGGCGACCAGTTCCTCGAGCAGACGGTCCTTCTCGCGCTGCTCGACCACGAGGACACGGTGGTCGATGGTCGAGGACGCCTGGTCCTCACCCGCGACCTCGTGCACGCTCGGCTCGTGCAGGAACTGCTCGACGAGCGCCGCGACCTGGGTGTCGAGCGTCGCACTGAACAGCAGCTTCTGTGCGCGGTTGCCCTGCGGGGTGACCTCGGCCGTGGCGGAGAGGATCTCCTGCACCGGCTCGAGGAACCCGAGGTCGCACATGTGGTCGGCCTCGTCGAGCACGGAGATGATGACCTCGCTGAGGTCGAGCTTCCCCTTGTTCATGAGGTCCTGCACACGGCCGGGGGTGCCGACGATGATGTCGACGCCGCGCTCGAGTGCGCCCTCCTGGCGGCCGTAGGGGACGCCGCCGTAGATCTGCGTCGTGAACAGGCCGACCGAGCGGGCGATCGGCTGCACCGTGCGGTCGATCTGCAGGGCGAGCTCACGGGTCGGCGCGAGGATGAGCGCACGCGGGGCGCGGCCCATCTTGCGCTTGGTGCCGCCGCCGTGCTCCATGAGCTTCTCGACCAGGGGCGCACCGAAGGCGATGGTCTTGCCGGAACCGGTGCGGCCACGGCCGAGGACGTCCTTGCCGGCGAGCACGTCGGGGATCGTCGCCGCCTGGATCGGGAACGGGCTCGAGGCGCCGAGCTCCTGCAGGGCGCGGGAGATGTTGCCACCGATGCCCAGGTCGCCGAAGGTCACGCCCTCGACGTCGGCCGCGATGGTGGCCTCGGCCTGGAGCTTCTCGAGCTTGACGTCGTCTGCGGGCACGAACTTGCCGCGCTCGGGCTCGTCGAACGAGCGGCGCGGGGTGCGGTCCCTACGGTCGTCGCGGTCGAACTTGCGCGGGGCGCGGTCGTCGCGGTCGAAGCTGCGACGGGGACGGTCGTCGCTGTCCCGACGGGGCGCACGGTCGTCGCGGTTGAACGAACGAGGAGCGCGGTCATCACGGTCGAACTTGCGCGGAGCGCGGTCATCACGGTCGAAGCTGCGACGGGGACGGTCGTCGTTGTCCCGACGGGGCGCGCGGTCGTCACGGTTGAAGCTGCGCGGTGCGCGGTCGTCGCGGTCGAACGAACGACGCGGACGGTCGTCGTTGTCACGACGCGGTGCACGGTCGTCGCGGTCGAACGAGCGACGGGGACGGTCGTCGTTGTCGCGACGGGGCGCACGGTCGTCACGGTTGAAGCTGCGCGGTGCACGGTCGTCGCGGTCGAAGCGACGGGGACGGTCGTCGTTGTCACGACGGGGGGCACGGTCGTCACGGTTGAAGCTGCGCGGTGCACGGTCGTCGCGGTCGAAGGAACGACGGGGACGGTCGTCGTTGTCACGACGGGGCGCACGGTCGTCACGATCGAAGCGACGCGGGGCGCGGTCGTCACGGTTGAAGCCGCGACCACCACGGTCGTCGCGGTCGGGGCGACGCTGGCCGCCACTGTCACGCGGCTCCCAGTTCGGACGGGCCGGACGCTCGCCCTGCGACGCGCGACCGCGACGCTCCTCGGCGTCCCAGCGCTGCTTCTGGCGCGGCTGCGACGAGTCGGCGGCGCGGAACCCGCGGTGCTTGCTGCTGCGGGCGGCGGGGGTGCCGTTCGGGTGGCGGACGCGGTCGGAGGCGCGGTTGTCCGCGCCGCCCTTGTTGTACGGGGCCATGGCTGCTTTCTCGGGTGCGCAACGTACCGCAGCGCCCGACAGCGACATCGGCGGGGGCTGCTTGCGGAGAGGGGGTTCATCCCGTCGCGAGTCGACGTGATTCCAGCCCTCGAGCAACACACACCCAGCAGAATTTCCGTGATCACAATGTCACGACGTCGAAGGCCGACCGAGCGAGTCTACGCGAGCCGGTGCCCTGACGCCAGCCCCACGCGGTCCGGTGGCGGCGTGCCGGGCGCGGGACGGGCCTCCAGGCCGGAGGTCGTGCGCTCAGGACTCCGCGAGCCGACGACGCTGCTCGGCGACGTCGAAGTCCGCCTTCGGCCAGGACAGGTGCATGTCCTCCAGCGCCCGGAGCAGGAGCTGCTGAACGGCGAGGCGGGCGTACCACTTGCGGTTCGCGGGGACGACGTACCAGGGTGCCTGCGGGGTCGACGTGCGGTCGAGGGCGATCTGGTACGCCTGCTGGTAGCGGTCCCAGAGCAGGCGGTCGTCGATGTCGCTCGGGTTGAACTTCCAGTGCTTGTCGGGGCGGTCGAGCCGGTCGCCGAGACGCTCGCGCTGCTCGTCCTTCGAGATGTGCAGCATCACCTTGACGATGGTCGTGCCGGCGGCGGCGAGGCCGTCCTCGAACGCGGTGATCGCGCCGTAGCGGCGTTCGATCTCGTCCGGCGCGGCGAGCCCGCGGACGCGCTGGGCGAGCACGTCCTCGTAGTGCGAGCGGTCGAACACGCCGAGCTGCCCGGCTGCCGGCAGCTGCTTCTCGATGCGCCAGAGGAAGTCGTGCTCGCGCTCCTCGGCCGTCGGGGCCTTGAAGCCGGCGTAGTGCACGCCGTTCGGGTCGACCGCACCGACGACGTGCGAGACGATGCCGCCCTTGCCCGCGGTGTCCATCGCCTGCAGCACGAGCAGCACCCGGCGCTCGTCGCCGGCCGTCGACGCCGCGTACAGGCGCTCCTGCAGGGCGGCGAGACGGGAGGCACCGGCGGCGAGGGCCTCGAGGCCGTCGATCTTTCGGCCGGGGAAGCCCGGGGTGCCGTCCGGGTCCACCTGGTCGAGGCGGAACCCGGGTTCGACGCGGAGCAGTGGTTCGGGATCGGCGTTCCAGGCCTTGCGATTGCTCACGGGTCCTCCTGCGGTGCTCCGGTCGGCGGCTGCCGTGCTCATCCTCGCACTGCCGTCCTCCGCTCGGGTGACGTGGGCGGTCGCCGGGGCGGCTAGCGTGGACGTGATGAAGTCCGGCCGCCGCTCAGTGCTCGCGCTCGTCGCCGCGGTGGTGGCGCTCGGCGCGATGGCGTCCTGCAGCACGGACCCGGTCGGCGACGAGAACGCCACCGTGACCGCGGACAGCGTCATCTACCCGCTGTCGCTGCGGTACCACGGCATCGACGTGGTGGCCGACGTGCCCTACGGCACCGACCCGCTGCAGCGCCTCGACGTGTGCCTGCCCGCTGACAGCGACCCCGCGACGACGGCGACGCCCACTGCGACGCCGTCCGCCTCGGCCACCGCCGACCCCGATGCCGAAGCGGTCGAGGCCACCACCGGACGCCCGGCGGTCCTGATGATCCACGGCGGCAGCTGGTCGCACGGCGACAAGGCGACGGCCGCGTACCGGTCGGTGTGCAAGTACCTGGCGTCCGAGGGCTTCGTGACGTTCAACGTCGACTACCGCCTGGCCCCGACGGATCCGTTCCCGGCCGGGCTCGACGACGTCCGCCGCGCGCTCGACTACGTGTTCCGTCCCGCGACGCTCGAGACCTACGACGTCGACTCCCAGCGCGTGGGCGTGTTCGGCGGCAGCGCCGGTGGCAACCTCGCCGCGATGCTCGCCGTCACCGACCACGACTCCGCCGCGTACGCCGACGGCGACCGAATCCGTGCCGTGGTCGACCTGAGCGGGCCGACGAACCTGACCACCCGGTCCACCGAGCCCGACGGGGTGTCCGCGGCCTTCCAGCGCAAGCAGCTGCTCTACCTGGGGTGCCGGTCCTATGCCAGGTGCCCGGCGGCCACGCGGGCGTCGCCGGAGTTCCACGTCACCTCGGACACCGCGCCGTTCTTCATCGGGCACTCCACCGACGAGTTCATCCCGATGTGGGAGTCGCAGGAGTTCGCCGCGACGCTCCGCTCCCACGACGTCCCGGTGACGTTCGTGGCGGTCGAGGGCACGGCCCACTCGATCGCCCAGCTCGACGAGGCGATGAGCCGCCGGGTGGTCACGTTCCTGCGGACGCAGCTGGGCTGACCGCGGGCGGCCGACCGGCGGCCGGCTGGGGCTGCCGGCGCAGGAGACCGACCGCGTGCCCCGGGTGGGTGCCACCCGGAGTCGGGACTGCCGCTGCCGACCCCCTGGCCGCAGACTTCGGGGGTGACCGACACCTCGACCCGCCCTGCCCGCGCCGCTGCGACCCGCTGGGACCGCCCTGCGCTGCAGACGTTCGGGGAGCTGCTGCTCGGGCTGTCGTTCGTCGCCGCGGTGTCGTTCGGCGGGTACGCCTCGGTCACCGGACAGCTGGCCGTCGTGTCGCAGGTCGCCGCCGTGGTGTTCCTCGTGACGCTGACCCTCGTGCTGGTGTCCTGGTTCCGGGCCGTCGAGCGCGAGGAGCGGACCGAGCGCGTCGTCGTCTCGCCCCTCGCCGCGATCGACGCCGAGTACCGCCGCTAGGCAGCGCTGCCGGAACGCGCCGCTCGTCGCCGCTGTCGTTCCTGCCGGAGTTCCACGCGTTCCTGGCGTCGCTCAGCGCGCGCCTGCTTCCGGGTCTTGCCCGCGGCGATCCGGTCGTCGTTGCGCTCGCGAGCCCGCTCGACCACGAAGTACAGCGCCGGCAGCACCACGAGCGTCAGCAGCGTCGAGGACACCAGGCCACCGATCACCACCAGTGCCAGCGGCTGCGAGATGAAGCCGGACTTGCCCGTCAGCCCGATCGCCATCGGCAGCAGCGCGAAGATCGTCGCCATCGCCGTCATCAGGATCGGACGGAGGCGTCGTGTGGCGCCCTCGATCAACGCCTCGCGCACTCGCAACCCGCGCCGTCGGTACTGGTTGACGAGGTCGATGAGCACGATCGCGTTCGTCACGACGATGCCGACGAGCATGAGCAGACCGATCAGCGACGCGACACCGATCGGGACGCCCGACGCGATCTGCAGCAGGATCGCGCCCGTCGCCGCGAACGGCACCGACACGAGCAGCAGCAGCGGCTGGAGCAGGCTCCGGAACGTCGCGACCATGATCACGTAGACGATCAGCACGGCGACCAGCACCGCGAGCCCGAGCTGCGAGAACGCCGACGACTGGCTGGCGGCGACGCCACCGATCGAGGCGGTCGCACCCTTCGGCAGGTCGAGCTCGTCGACGGCGGTCGTGACGGACTGCACGGCCGCACCGAGGTTCGTAGCGTCCGGCGTCACGGTGATCGTGGCGGTGCGGGCCGCGTTCGTCGTGGTGACGGTGGTGGGGCCCTCGGACTCCTCGACCGTGGCGACGTCGGACAGCGGGACCGTGCCGGTGCTCGTCGGCACGTCGAGTGCACGGAGCGCGGCGATGGTGGTCGGCGGCTCCGGGTCGGCGATGTAGACGTCGAGCGTCGCGTCGTCGATCTCGATGCTGCCGGTGTCCCGCGGCGAGACCGCGGCGGCGACGAGGCCACCCACCTGGGTCTCAGTGAGACCGAGTGACGCAGCCTTGGCACGGTCGACCCGGACGGCGAGGAACGGTTCTGCCGCGGACAGGTTGCTCGTGGCGCCCGTGGTGTCCGGGACCGACTGCATGGTCTTCAGTACCTGGCGCGACGCCGTCTCGAGCTGCGACTGGGTCGGCGCGGTCACGTCGACCTCGATGTCGCTGCTGCCGCCGAACCCGCCGCCGGAGGACGCGATGGTGACCTCGCCGACGTCCTTGATAGTCCCGATCGACTTCCGCGCGTCGGCCTGGATCGTGGGCTGGTCGGCCTCGGCGTCGGTCGTGACGGCGTACTGCACCGAGGCGCTGCCGCCCCCGCCGAACGCCGCCTGGATCGACTGGCCGCTCGTGCCGATGGTGGTCTGCACGGTCTCGACGCCGTCGACGTCCTGCAGTGCCCGCTCGACCTTGCGTGCGGACTCGGACTGGACGGCGAGACTCGAACCGGCCTTCAGGTCCTGCGTGACCGTGAACGTGTTCTGCCCCGAGTCGCCCAGGTAGTTCGTGGTGACGAACGGCAGCGTGGCGACCGTTCCGCCGAGCACGATCACGGCGAGCAGGATGACGACGACCGGCTTGCGGACGACCCACCGGAGCACCGGCAGGTAGACGCGGCGCAGACGGTCGACCCGGCCAGCGTCGTGCAGGTCCGCGGCGGAGGCGAGCGCACCCTCCGAGCGGTCGCCCTCGTGCGCGCGCTCGGCATCGATCGCCGACGGTGTCGCTTGCGCGTCCGTGGGCGCTTCCGCTGCCGCCGTCGCGTCGCCCGGCTTCGCCTTCGGCGGGCGCAGCCACCAGTACGCCAGCACCGGCACGATGGTGAGCGAGACGAACAGCGACGCGACGAGTGCCAGGGTGACCGTCACGGCGAACGGTCGGAACAACTCCCCCACGAGTTCTGCGACGAAGGCGACCGGCAGGAACACCGCGACGGTGGTCAGGGTCGAGGCGGTGACCGCTCCGGCGACCTCGCGAACGGCGTCCCGCACGGCCTGGCCGCGGTCGACGCCGGGGAGCATGTGCCGCTTGATGTTCTCGATGACGACGATGGAGTCGTCGACCACGCGGCCGATCGCGATCGTGAGGGCCGCCAGCGTGATGATGTTGAGCGTGTACCCGGCGGCGCGCATGCCGATCGCCGCGAGGAGCACCGACGTCGGGATCGAGATCGCGGTGACGAGCGTGGAGCGCCACGACAGCAGGAACACCAGGATGACGAGCACCGCGAAGGCGAGCCCGAGCAGGCCCTCTTCGGCCAGGGAGTCGATGGACTGCTGGATGTAGGGCGCCTGGTCGAAGACGACGGTGAAGCGGGGGTCGCCCTCGATCTTGTCCTCGATGCCGGGCAGGGCGTCGCGGACGGTGTTCGAGACGTCGACGGTGTTGGCTTCCTGCGTCTTCGTGATCGAGATCGTCAGGGCCTGCTGCCCGTCCACGCGGCTGATGGAGGTGCGCGGCGACTCGGTGATGGCGACCTTCGCGACGTCGCCCAGGGTGGTGTCCGTCGGCGTGGCCGCGGGCGTCGACCCGCCCGTCGCGGCGTCACCCGTGGGCGCGGCACCGGTCGCGCCCGTGCCGGTCGCACCCGCAGCCGTGCCGTCACCGGACGAGGTTGTCCCGCTGGCACCGGTGGCACCCGACCCGGTCCCGTCCGAACTCGACGAGCTCGACGAGCTCGTGAGTGGCAGGGCGCGGATGTCCTTGAGCGACGCGATCCGCTCGCCCGTCTGCACCGACAGGGTCGAGCCGTCCTCGGTGATGGTGCCGCCGGGGATCAGGGTGCCGTTGTCGTCGAGCGCGTCCGAGATCGCCGTCTGGCTGAGGCCGCGGGCGGCGAGCTCGTCCTGGTCCGGCGTGATGACGACCCGACGACCCGGGTTGCCGAAGACGTCCGCCTGCCGCACACCGTCGAGCTTCTCGAGGTCGGGGATCGCCGAGGCCTGCAGCCGGTCGACGAGCTGTTCCTGGTTGCCGGACGCCGAGACGGCGACCTGCAGCACCGGCAGGTCGTCGAAGGACCCGGTGACGATCTGCGTCTGCACCGAGTCGGGCAGCGACAGCGCGTTCACCGCGGTCTGGATCTTGTCCTCGGCGCTGGCCAGGTTCGATCCGTACTGGAACGACGCCGACACCACGCTCTGCCCGGTCGACGAGGTCGCACTGGTCGACTCGAGGTCCGGGACGACCTGGATCGCCTGTTCGATCTTGGTCGAGACGTCGTTCGACACGACCTCTGGCGTGGCTCCGGGGTAGGCGCTGACGATCGCGACCTGCGGGAACTCGACGCTGGGGATCAGCTCCTGCTTGAGGCTCGAGAGCGCGATGCCGCCGAAGACCGCGACCACGATCGTGACGAGCGCGATGAGGGCCCGGTTGCGCAGGCTGAAGACCGAGAGGAGGTGCACGTCATCGATCCTCGCAGGACCGACCGACGAACGTTCGGCTGGCAGCCAGAACCCGCCGTCGGATCAGGACGGAGCGGCGAGGACCCGCCGTCGGATCAGGACTGCAGGATCAGAACCCGCCGAGCACCAGGTACGCCCCGAGCACCGCCACCGTGCCGACCACCCCGGTGCCGAGCGCCACCACGCGCCCGACGGGTGAGCGGGTGCCGAGGACCCCGATGCCGAGCAGCACCACGCCGACGATGATCTCGACGGCCCAGGTGACGTGTCCCGTCGTCGCGGCGACCTGCAGCAGCCCGCGGATCCCCTCGCCGACGAGCACCGCAGCCGTCACACCGAACGCCCCCCCGCGCCACCGGGCGTCGCGGGACCGCACCGCCACGGCGACCGCTCCGGCCAGCAGCCCGGCCGGCACCCCGAGCAGCACCCAGGGGTTCGTGATCGACAGCACGTCGGGGAACCCGCGCAGGACCGTCGTGGCCCAGTACCCGACGTGCATGAGCTCGAGGAGCACGACGCCGAGCACCATCGCCAGCGGCAGGGCGACCCGGCCCCCTCGTGCTCCGGCGACCAGGCACAGCAGCGCGGCGACGAGGAACCACGGCCCGGCCGAGTTCGACACGGAGGCGAGTGCGGGCACGGCCTGCCCGAACGAGGTCAGGACGCCCGCCAGGAACGCCCCGCTGAGCGCGATGGTGACCCGCACCACGGCGGGGACCGCCGCGGGCGGCTCGACGGGCGTCGGCACAGCGGAACGGGTTCCGGCGGACAGGGTCGCGTTCATGGCACCAGCCTCGCCGGACCCCGCCGGAGCCGCATCACCCCGAGGAGCGAGAACCCCCGACCCGACCTCACCCCAGAGGATGACGCCGACCCCAGGACGACGCACCGCTCAGACCACCGCCGCCAACGACCCCCGCACGCCGCTCGTCTCGCCGCCCACCCGTTCCCACGACCGCGACAGCACGTCCACCAACCGCCCCCGATCCGCCGGCGCCATCGTGAACGGCACCCGCAGGAACCGCTCGAACCCACCGTCCGGCCCGAACACCCCGCCCGAGGCCAGCACCACTCCCTCGGCCCGCGCGGCGAGCACGAGCGCGCTCGACACCGGTCGGCCAAGCCCCACCCACGTCGTCAACCCGCCCGCCGGCGCCGGGACGTCCCACTCCGGGAGCCGCGCCCGGAGCGCCCCCACGACCGCGTCGCGACCTTCGCGCAGGGACGCACGTCGCGCCTCCAGGAAGGCCGCCGTGCGCGGGACCAGCTCGCGCACGACCAGCTGGTCGAGCACGGGGGTGCCGAGGTCGCCCGTGGGGCGGGCGAGCAGCAGCCGCTGCAGCAGCGCCGGGTCGGCACGGATCCAGCCGATCCGCAGGCCGCCCCAGAAGACCTTGGCGGCGGAACCGATCATCACGACCGACGACCCTGACGGGTCCGCCGCTGCCAACGGTGGCGACGGCTCCCCGTCGATCCGGAGCTCCCCCATCGTCTCGTCGGCGATCACGATCGTGCCGACCGAGGACGCGACCGACAGCAGGAGCCGGCGGGTCGACGCGGACATGGTCGCACCGGTCGGGTTGTGGAGCTCGGGCATGACGTACGCGACGGAGGGCGCGGTGCGACGCAGCGTCGTCTCGAGCGCGGCGGCGTCCCACCCGGTCCGCGCGTCGACGGGGACGCCGACCAGGCGGCCGCCGGCCTCGCGGAAGGCCTCGTGCGCGTGCGGGTAGGTCGGGGACTCGACGAGCACGGCGTCGCCACGGCGGACGAGCACGCGCGCGAGCAGGGCGATCGCGTGCTGCGCGCCGAGGGTGACGATGACCTGGGCGGGCTCCGTCGGCAATCCGCGCTCGGTGTAGCGCGCGGCGATCGCGGCGCGGAGGCCGGGGTCGCCGACGGTGTCGTAGCCGATCCCGGCGAGCGCCGCTGGGACGTGCCGGACCGCCCGCTCGACCGCCTCGTCGATGCCGGGGGCGGCGTGCAGGGCCGCCTTGCGCAGGTCGAGCAGGTCCCCCTCGACGACTCCGCCCAGGCGTTCGGGGTCGGGCCGCCCGACCAGGTCACGGGGCAGGTGGACCACGCTGCCGGAGCCGCGGACGGACACCAGGAACCCGTCGGAGCGCAGGCGGGCGTACGCGTTCGCGACGGTGGTGCGCGAGACGCCGAGGGCTGCGGCCAGTCCGCGCTCGGCCGGCAGCCGGACGCCCTGGGCGACCCGTCCGTCGATGACGAGGACCCGGAGGGCATCGGCGAGCGCCTCGTAGGCCGGGGCGTCGGTCCCGGCGCGCCAGTCGGTCAGCAGGTGGGAAGCGGCGCGGGCACTGATCAGGACAGGGGGCACGGGTCCACGGTAGCGCGATTGGCTCTCGACCAGCAGGCCAATCTGTCGGGACGATGGCCACATGCCCCGTCGCACCGCCCTCACCCTGCGCTTCGTCCAGCTCTTCGTCGGACTGTTCCTCTACGGCGCCTCGACCGCACTGCAGGTCCGCGCGGTGGTCGGTGTGAGCTCGTGGACCGTGTTGACCCAGGGGCTCGAGAACGTCGTGCCGTGGTCGTTCGGCGTCATCACGGTGGTGTCGAGCGGCGTCATCCTGCTGCTGTGGATCCCGCTCCGCCAGAAGCCGGGCATCGGGACGCTGCTGAACGCCCTGGCGATCGGTCCGAGTGCCGACCTGGTGCTCTGGCTGGTGCCGGAGCCGTCGGGGATCGTGGCCCGGATCGGGCTGTTCGCGGCGGGACTCGTGCTGCTCGCGGTCGCGACGGCGTTCTACATCGGTGCGGGGTTCGGCACGGGCGCGCGAGACGGCCTGATGGTGGGCCTGCACCAGCGGCTCGGCTGGCCGATCTGGCTCGCCCGGACCCTGGTCGAGGTCACCGTGGTGATCGTCGGGTGGATCCTCGGCGGGGACGTCGGTGCCGGCACCGTCATCGCGGCGTTCGCGATCGGCCCGATGGTCCAACCGCTCATGCCGCACTTCCGCCGGTTCCCGTGGAGCCCCGAGCGCACGGCGGCGCCCGCAGCGAACGTCGCCACACCCACACTGGAGGCCCGCCCCACCCCCGCCACGCCCGCTTCGTGAGCAGGAACGGTCGGGTCCACGGCCCCCACCCGACCATTCCTGCTCACGATCACCCGGCGATCGCGTGCGACCCCTTGCGGCTCGGTGCAACGCGATATAGCGTGACCTCCACAGACGCGATACATCGCGAGTTCCAGGAGGCAACATGGCGCAGGAGAAGTGGCTCGTCGACGAGCCCAAGGTCATCGACACCGGCATCGTGCGCACCGTGCGTGTCGGCCTCGTCGGCGGGCAGGTGGACGTCGTCGCGCACGACGAACCCACGGCCCGGGTCGAGGTCCACAGCGTGTCCGGCAAGCAGATGCTCATCGAGGTCGACGGCGACACCCTCACCGTCGACCACCCCCAGGTCCGGTGGGACGACCCCATCGGGTTCCTGAAGTCCTTCCGCGGCAAGGCCCACGCCGACGTCAGCATCCTGGTCCCCCGCGACGCCGGCATCACGCTCGGTGTCGTCTCGGCCGGTGCGCTGCTGTCCGGCACGAACCGCGGTGCCACGCTCAACACGGTGTCCGGCGACCTGGTCGTCGACGGCGTCGCGGGTGACGTCACGGTCAACGCCGTCTCGGGTGCCACCACGATCCGCGACCTCGACGGCGCGCTCGCGGTGCACACCGTCTCCGGCGACGTCGTGGCCACCGGCGAGATCCCGCGGTTCCAGGCCGACGGCGTCTCGGCCGACGTCGTGCTCGACCTGCACGGGGTCCCCGAGTCCGCCCGCGTCAACACGGTGTCCGGGTCGGTGAGCGTCCGCCTGGCGGACGGCGTCGCCTACAAGTGCACGGTGAACACCGCGACCGGCAAGCTGCAGTTCGACGACGCCGAGATCCGCGGGGTGCGCGGTTCGTACGTCAAGCAGGGCGGCGAACTGTCCGGCCAGTGGATCGACCTGCGGGTGAACTCCGTCTCCGGCGACATCGCGGTGCTGCACGCCCCGCCGGTCGCCGAGCCGACACCCCCGACGACGACAACCACGCCGCCGACCACCCCGACGAACGAGAGCGAGGTGCCCGAATGAGCCCCGTCTTCGCACACGGCCACCTGCGCCTCTACCTGCTCGTCCTGCTGGCCGACCACCCCATGCACGGCTACGAGCTCATCCAGGCACTCGGCGACCGCTTCGGCGGTACCTACGTGCCGAGCGCCGGCACCGTCTACCCCCGGCTCGCGAAGCTCGAGGACGACGGCCTGGTCACGAAGACCGCCGACGGCCGCAAGACCGTCTACGCGATCACGGACGCCGGCCGTGCCGAGCTCGCGGCACGTGCCGACGAGATCGCCGCGGTCGAGTCCGGCGTCAGCGACTCGGTGAAGTCGTTGGCCGACGGCGTGCGCGCCTCGGTCGGCGAGGCCATGCGCTCGCTCCGTGCCGACCTGGCCGCCGCCGCCGAGAGCCCGGCGACGGGTTCCGCCGAGGAGCCCGTGTCCGTCCCGTCGGACAGCGCCCGCGCCCTGCGCGAGCTCGAGATGGCCCTGTCGTCGTTCCGGCAGCAGGTGCGTGCGGACCTGCGCCGGCGGGCGACCCGCGGCACGCTCGGTGCGGACACCGTGACGCGTCTGCGCGACGGCCTGGAGGCCCTGCGCAAGTCGCTCTGACGGCCCGCGGCCGACAGGCGGTGGCGACCAGGGCCTCCCGGCCGTCACCGGGACCGCCTGCGGAACCGGGCCCGCCCCCGGAACCAGGTTCCGGACACAGCACCGTGCAGATGCGCGGTGTGGTGTCCGGAACCTGGTTCCTCAGCGACCCGCACCCGGCGGATCGGCGGTCGGCAGCCGCGTCGGCGGGAAGCCGGCGAACGCCTCGCCTGCCGTCAGGTCCTCCCCGTGCTCGACGCGCGCCACGGTGGTGCGGACCGCGGCCAGCTGCCGGGCCAGCCGGTCCCGTTCGTGCTCGAGCCACGTCAGGTGCGCCGTGAGCGCAGCGACGTCATCGCCCTCGTCGTCGAGCCGTCGCGCGATCTCCGGCAGCCCGAGTCCGAGCCCGCGCAGCAGCAGGATGCGCTGCAGCCGGACGAGCGCACGGTCGTCGTAGCGCCGCAGCCCACCTGCGCCGACGGCGGTGGCCGGCAGCAGTCCGACGGCCTCGTAGTGCCGAAGGGTCCGACTCGAGACACCGGCGGAACGCGCCACCTCGGTGATGGCGTGGGGAGCTTTCGCAGCTGCGTCACCCGGGCCTGTCGATGCGCTCATGCTGGCGACTGTAATGCTTGACGCTGCGTCAACCGCAAGGGGTGTCCGACACCCAGGGTGGAGCGCCCGCAGCCGACCGGGAATGTGCGGCAGGCGAACCGTGTTGACTCGCGCCCGGAACTGAGTAGGTTTGCCGCTCGTGACGAACGAGATCCGGTCGTTGAAAGCACGACTGATCGGGGATCCCCTCCCCTCTGAGAAGCTCGAAGGACAGCTCCTCCCGAAGCACCTGGCCCTGCCGATCTTCGCGAGTGACCCGCTGTCCTCTGTCGCGTACGCGCCGCAGGAACTCCTGATGATCCTGCTGCTCGGCGGCATGGCCTTCCTGACGTTCGCGCCGTGGGTCGCCGCACTCGTCGTGCTGCTGCTCGTGGTCGTCGTCGCCTCGTACCGGCAGCTCATCAAGGCGTACCCGTCCGGTGGTGGCGACTACGAGGTGGCGCACCGGAACCTCGGCGAGAAGGCCGGGCTCGTCGTCGCGAGTGCGCTGCTCGTCGACTACGTGATGACGGTGGCCGTGTCGGTCGCCTCCGGTGTCGACAACATCATCTCGGCGCTCCCGATGCTCGACCACTTCCGCGTCGAGCTCGCCCTGCTGTTCGTCGTGCTGCTCGCCGCCGCCAACCTGCGGGGTGTGCGGGAGTCGAGCAAGGCCTTCGCGATCCCGACCTACCTGTTCGTGGCGAGCGTCTTCGTGATGGTCGTCACCGGTCTCGTCCGCGTCGCCGCCGGCAACGCCCCGGTCGCCGAGTCCGCGGCGTACACCGTGCAGAACGTCGAGCACACCACGCAGGCGGCGTTCATCCTGCTGCTCCTCCGCGCGTTCGCCTCGGGCTGCTCGGCGCTGACCGGCGTGGAGGCCATCGCGAACGGCGTGCAGGCGTTCCGCCGGCCGAAGATCAAGAACGCGCAGGCCACCCTGGTCGCGATGGGCGGCATCGCGATCGTCCTCTTCATCGGGCTCATCACCCTGGCGCTCGTGTCGCACGTGCACTACGCCGAGCGCGCCTGCGACCTGCAGGGCTTCGCGAACTGTGCCACCACGCCGCAGCGCTCGCTCATCGCGCAGATCGCGGCCGCGACGTTCGGCAACAACTCCGTGCTGTTCTTCGTGATCCAGGCGACCACGGCGGCGGTCCTGCTCCTCGCCGCGAACACGGCCTTCAACGGGTTCCCGTTGCTCGGCTCGATCCTGGCGCGCGACTCCTACGCCCCGAAAGCGCTCTCGACCCGCGGCGACCGGCTCATCTACTCGAACGGCGTCATCGTCCTGGCCCTCGTCGCCGCGGCGCTGCTCGTGGTCTACCGCGCGAACGTCACGAGCCTCATCCAGCTCTACATCATCGGTGTCTTCGTGTCGTTCACGCTCGGACAGACGGGCATGGTCGTGCACTGGACACGGCTGCTGCGGGCCGATCGAGACCGGAACGGGGCGCCCACCGCAGACGGCGAGCCACCCGTGAACCGCGGGCAGGTCGTCCGCTCCCGCACGATCAACGCGATCGGCGCGACCTTCACCCTCGTGGTGCTCGTCATCGTCACGATCACGAAGTTCACCCACGGTGCCTGGCTCGTGTTCCTGATCATGCCGGTGCTGTACGTGCTCATGCTCGGCGTGAACCGCTACTACCGCGACGTCTCGCACGAGATCGAGGCCGACGTCGAGACGAAGTTCGGCGCCACCGGCGACCACGCCATCGTCCTGGTGAACAAGCTGCAGAAGCCCGTGCTCAAGGCGCTCGACTACGCGGTCGCCGCCGAGCACGCGAGCATCGAGGCGGTGCACGTCGCGATCGACGACGCCGAGTCCCAGCGCCTGCGCGACCAGTGGGCCGAGTACGGCATCCAGGTACCGCTGACGATCGTGCCGAGCCCGTACCGCGACATCTCGATGCCCCTGATCAAGTACATCAAGGCGCACCGGAACGAGCACGGGTCCGAGGTCGTCACCGTCTACACCCCGATCTTCATCGTCGGGCACTGGTGGGAGGGCCTGCTCCACAACCACCGCGGCCGCCGCATCCGCAAGAAGCTGCTGCTCGTGCACGGCGTCACCGTGGCGCTGGTGCCGTGGCTGCTCGACTCGTCCGAGCTGCTCTACGGCCGCCGTTCCCGCCCGCTGCCCGGCCAGGAGCGCCGCGGCGAGCCCGTGCGACCCCCGCTCCGCCGCCCCGCGCAGCCCGGTTCGTCGGCCGAGGCCGCGGCCTCGGCTTCGGCTTCGGACCGCCTGCTCCGGTCCGCCGAGCGCAACAGCATCCAGCCGCGCCGCGCGACCCGTCCGGCGGGCCCCGCCGAGGGCGTCGATCCCGCGCTCTGCACGGGCGAGATCCACGCCCTCGTGCCCTCCCCGCCGCGACGGGGAGCCGACGAGTCGTAGCATGTGGCCCCATGACCATCAGTGACCTGCGGACGTTCGCCACGTTCGACGGACACGGCGGCAAGGTCTCGAAGCGCGTCGAGGTGCTCGACCACGAACCGCCGGCCGGCAGCCCGCTCGAAGGACTCGTCGCCGTGCGCGGCGAGCACCCCCTCGGCGCGCGCGACGAGCGCGCCGCCGACGAGTCCGCCGCGCTCTCCCGCGGCGTCCCGAGCGTCGGGTGGGTGGACCCGGCCGCGCTCCGCGACTGGTACCGCCCGGACCGCGTCGTCCTCACCCGGCTCGAGGCGCGGCAGTCCGGCATCGAGCCCGGTGTCTACGCCGACTCCCGTGGGCGCGGTCGCGTCCGGATCGACGGCTTGGAGGCCCACCTCGCCCCCGACGGTCGGCCCGCCTTCCGCGCACTGGCCGGCCCCACAGCCGAGCCCGTCGTCGACGTGCCGCTGCCGACCGACCAGGCCGTCCGCCTGGTGGCGGTGACCGCGGTCGACGCGGGACTCGAGGTCGTCACGGCCCCGGTGTCACCGTTCCTGCAGCCCGGCGAGCACCCGGCGTACGGCGACGACGTGGTCGGGTTGCCGCCACGTCCGGCGAGCGGGCACGTCCGGGTCACGGCGTCGGTGCTGCTCGACGGCGAGCTGCACGAGGTCGACCGGATCGACGAGCGTGCGGCGACCATCTGGATCCGGCGGGACGACCGCGTCGTGCCGATCGCCACGAGTGCCGTCGGACCCGACCTGGTGCGGTACGCGGCGACGGCCGTCTGAGCCGCTTCGGGCAGATGGGTGCCGTTGTGCCGCTGGGCCGCTTCGGGGGACGCCGCTGCTGCGTGTCATGACGGGGGTGCGGCGTACCGTCGCGGACATGAGTGACGCAGACCGCGACCAGCAGCAGACCCCGGACGCACCGATCCAGGGCGAGACCCTCGGCGGCCCCCGACCCGACCCCTCCACCGACGCGAGCAAGGACCCCGAGCAGTGGGTCACCGGCGACGAGCCGATGACCGGACCGCAGCGCAGCTACCTCGACACCCTGGCCCGTGAAGCCGGCGAGGAACTCCCCGCCGACCTCACCAAGGCGCAGGCGTCGGAGCACATCGACCGCCTCCAGCAGCAGACCGGCCGCGGCGCGGATTCCTGAGAAGCAGTCCACCCTTCGGCGGACCGCTGTCTGGGCATGCTCTGGGCATGTTCTGGCGAAGCGCGGTCAGTCCCCTGTTCGAGGACGATCGATGACGCGTCACCGGCTACCTTCGTGGCCATGCGAACGACATCGACCTCCATCGGCCTGACCGCGCTCCGCATCGTCCTCGGGGTGGTGTTCATCGCCCACGGCGCCCAGAAGTTCGCCCAGGGCATCCCCAACGTGGTGCAGGGCTTCTCGGGCATGGGCGTTCCCCTCGCCGAGGTCGCAGCACCCCTCGTCGCCGGCCTCGAGCTCGTCGGCGGCGTCCTGCTCGTGCTCGGCGTCGCGACCCGCGTCGTCGGCGTGCTGCTGGCAGTCGACATGGTCGTCGCCGGGTTCCTGGCCCACGGCACCGCGGGCTTCTACTCGCAGGACGGCGGGTTCGAGTACGTGCTCGTCCTCGCGGTGGCGTCCCTCGCCGTGGCGCTGACCGGGCCCGGGCGGTTCTCGCTCGACGCCCTGGTACTCAAGTCGTCGCGCCGTCGTCGTGGCGTCGAGGAGCCCCTGCCCGCCTGAGCGCGCGTCCCGGTCCGTCCGGTGCGAGGTTCCGTTCCCGGTGAGAGCTCACGAGGCCCGCTCCGGGAACGGAACCTCGCACCGTTCACGCTGCCCCTCGCACCGTGCGAGGGGCCGCGCGGCCGTTCAGCCCGCCAGCGCGTCCATGACCTGGCGGGCGATGCGTCGGCCGGCCCGGTTCGCACCGATGGTCGATGCCTGGGGACCGTAGCCGGCCAGGAACAAGCGCGGCTCCTCGGCCGACCGGCCGTCCTCGACCACCACCCCGCCCGCCGTGGTCCGCAGGTGCAGCGGCGCGAGGTGCCGCAGGTCGGCCCGGAACCCCGTCGCCCAGATCACCGCGTCGGCGTGTACGTGGGTGCCGTCTGCCCGCACCACCCCGGTCTCGTCCATCCGCGTGAACATCGGCTCGTCGCGCAGCACGCCGCGGTCGATGCCGGCGCGGATCCGTCGCGACACCGGGACCCCGGTGCCGCTGACGATGCTCGGCAGGACCTCGCCGGCGCGGGCAGCACGGTCCTGTTCGTCGACGGCGGCCACCGCGGACTCGACGTCGAGCGACGCCGTCCCGGCCCAGACCATCGGGCGCCGGGTGAACCACCGGGTCGAACGGGCGACGCCGTCGAGTTCGAGCAGGAACCCGATCGCGCTCGTCCCACCGCCCACCACCACGACGTCCTGGCGGGCGAACTCGGAGGCGCTGCGGTACTCGGTCGTGTCGACCTGGCGTCCGCGGAACACGTCGCGCCCCGGGTACCACGGCACGAACGGGGTGCCCCACGTGCCGGATGCGTTCACCACGACCTCGGCACGGATGCGCGTGACGGTGCCGTCGGCGCTCCGGGTCGTGACGCACAGGCCACCGTCCGTCGCGGCATGGCCCGCCACGCCGCCGTCGCCGTCGATGCGTGAGACGGACGTCACCGTGACCGGGCGCCGCACCCGCAGGTCGTAGTGCTGCTCGAACCGCCGGTAGTACTCCCCGACGACGTCCCGCGCGGGCCGTGACCGGTCGGCGTCGTCGAACTCCAGGCCCATCGCGCGCATGCCGGGCAGGTCGTGCACCCGGTGCGCCGCTCCGAGCCGCAGCGCCTCCCACCGGAACTGCCACGCCCCACCGGTGCTCGGCGCGCGGTCGAGGATCACCAGGTCGCTGCCGGGGACGAGCCCGAGGCGACGCAGGTGGTATCCCACGGAGAGCCCCGCCTGCCCCGCACCGATCACCACCACGCGGGCGTGCTGGTCGACCGGGGTCTCGAGGGGTTCCGTCATCACTTCGATTCTGCTGTGCGGGCCAGCCGTCGCGCGACGTCCAGATCGAGGTACATGGTAGAGTGATCGGCAGATTTCAAACCACGAACCGTCTGGTTCCCCGAGTGATCTTCCGTCATTCGCCAGGACCGGACCAGAGCCGAACGAGGGGGTCACGCATGGGGCGCGGCCGTCAGAAGGCGAAGCACACCAAGGTCGCCCGTGAGCTGAAGTACTTCAGCCCGCAGACGAACTACGGTGCGCTCGAGCAGGAGCTCTCCGCCGGACAACACTCCGACGAGAACTACGTCGACCGTTGGGCGGACCAGTACGGTCCGGAACCGGCGGAAGACGAGGACGAGTTCGAGACCCAGGCAGACCAGAACAAGTCCGCCTGACCTCTCTCGCAGTCACGCCGCGCAGCCCTCGGGCAGCGCGGCGTTTCCGCGTGCCCGGACGCCCGTCGGCGCGCTCGGATCCCGGCCTCGGGCGGTCACGACTCACCGCGTGCACGACGCCGAGCGGTCAAGAACCGTCGGTTGCAGGCCCGCCGAACGACGGTTCGTGACCACTCACCGCAGGCAGAACGGCGCGGCGGCAGCACGCCGCCCGGCGGGTCAGCCCGCGTAGCTCCCGACGAGCCGGACCGCGCCGCCGTCGACACCCTTGGCGCCCTGCTCGAACCCGGTCAGGTCCCGTGCGGACGTGGCGATCGTGCCGACGGGCCACGTGGGGATGCCGGCGGCACCGAGCGAGGCGATGACCTCGGCAGCAGCCCCGGCCGAGACGACGGCGAACATGCCGATGCCCAGGTTCCAGGTGCCCTCGGTGTCCTCGATCGGGGTGCCGGCCATGTCGGCCAGGACCCGGAACACCGGGAGCGGCTGCCAGGTGGAACGGTCGACCTCGACCCAGGAGCCAACGGGCAGCACACGCGCCAGGTTCGCGGCGATGCCACCACCGGTCACGTGCGAGAGCGAGTGCACCGCGCCCGGGTGCTGCTCGAGCAGTGCCAGGAGCGGGGCGGTGTACAGGCGGGTCGGCTCGAGCAGGGCCTCGCCGACCGAGACCGCGCCGCCGAACCCGACGCCGCTCAGCTCGGGCAGCTGGTCCGTGAAGCCGACGCCCCGCGACGCCAGGATGTGCCGCACGAGCGAGTAGCCGTTGGAGTGCAGGCCCGACGACTCGATCGCCAGGACCACGTCGCCGTCCTGCACCAGGTGCGCTCCGAGCTGCGCGTCGGCCTCGACGACACCCGTCGCCGCACCGGCCACGTCGTAGTCGTCCGGGCCGAGCAGCCCCGGGTGCTCGGCGGTCTCGCCGCCGACCAGGGCGGTGCCGGTCTCCGAGCAGCCGCGGGCGATGCCGGCGACGATGTCGGCGATCCGGCCAGGCACCACGCGACCACAGGCGATGTAGTCGGTCATGAACAGCGGCTTCGCGCCGACCACGACGATGTCGTCGACGACCATGCCGACCAGGTCCTGCCCGATGGTGTCGTGCTTGTCGATCGCCTGCGCGATGGCGACCTTGGTGCCGACGCCGTCGGTCGACGTCGCGAGCAACGGGTGTGAGAAGTCCTTCAGGAACGAGACGTCGTAGAGCCCGGCGAACCCACCGACGCCTCCGAGGACCGAGGCGTTGTGGGTGGCCGCGACCGCGGACTTCATCAGTTCGACGGCCAGGTCACCGGCAGCGGTGTCCACTCCGGCTTCGGCGTACGGGTTGGGCATGCGGAGTCCTTCGCGGTGACATGGCAGACTTGTTCGGTACCCCCCGATTCTACGGTCTGGAGCACACCCGCGAATGTGCGGCATCGTCGGCCTTGTTGCGCAGGGCCCCGCCAACCAATCCATCTACGACGCACTGCTCCTCCTGCAGCACCGAGGGCAGGACTCGACGGGCATCGCCACGGTCGAGGGTCACGTGCACCACATGCACAAGACCCGCGGGCACGTGCGCGAGGCGTTCCGCACGCGCGACATGCGTGCCCTCCTCGGCACCATGGGGCTCGGACACGTCCGCTACGCCACCAAGGGCGCCGCGACGAACGAAGAAGAAGCCCAGCCGTTCTACGTGAACGCGCCGTACGGCATCGTCCTCGTCCACAACGGCAACCTCACCAACACGCGGGAACTCACGCGTGAACTGTTCGACATCGACCGTCGTCACCTGAACACGACGAGCGACACCGAGCTCCTGGTGAACGTGCTGGCGCACGAGCTGCAGGGCCAGGTCCGCGGCGCGAATCTCGACCCGGGTCAGGTCTTCGATGCGGTCGAGCGCGTGCACGAGCGGGTCGAGGGCTCCTACGCCACGATCGCGACCATCGCCGGGCACGGACTGCTGGCCTTCCGCGACCCGTTCGGCATCCGCCCGCTGATCCTCGGCCACAAGTTCGACGAGGCCGGGCAGCCGGAGTGGGTCGTCGCGAGCGAGTCGCTCGTGCTCGAGTCCGGCGGCTACGAGATCGTCCGCGACATCGCCCCGGGCGAGGCCGTCTTCATCGAGATGAACGGCCAGATGCACGCCCGCCAGTGCGCGAAGAACCCGCGTCTGGTGCCGTGCTCGTTCGAGTACGTCTACCTGGCACGTCCCGACTCGGTGATGAACGGCATCTCGGTCTACGACGCACGTCTGCGCCTCGGCAACCGTCTCGCCGACACCATCGAGCAGTACGCGCCGACCGGTGACATCGACGTGGTCATGCCGATCCCGGACTCGAGCCGTCCGGCGGCCATGCAGGTCGCCCGGAAGCTCGGCATCGAGTACCGCGAGGGCTTCTACAAGAACCGCTACGTCGGCCGCACCTTCATCATGCCGGGGCAGGCGGAGCGCAAGCGTTCGGTGCGCCAAAAGCTCAACGCGATGTCGTCCGAGTTCAAGGGCAAGAACATCCTGATCGTCGACGACTCGATCGTGCGTGGCACCACGAGCCGCGAGATCGTCGAGATGGCCCGGGCCGCCGGCGCGAACGAGGTCACGTTCACGAGCGCCGCTCCCCCTGTCCGGTTCCCGCACGTCTACGGCATCAACATGCCGACGCGTGCGGAGCTCATCGCGCACGACCGGAAGATCCCGGAGATCAACCGCGTGCTCGGCAGCGACCACCTGATCTACCAGGAGGTCGGGGACATGCGCGACGCCATCATCGAGGGCTCGGACGTGACCGACCTCGAGATGAGCTGCTTCACGGGCGAGTACGTCACGGGCACCGTGAGCCCGGAGTACCTGTCCTGGGTCGAGGCGAACCAGCTCAGCTAGGTCGCGTCCGAGACGCGACCAGACGACGGATTGGAGGCCCGGTGCCAGCTGGCACCGGGCCTCCAGTCCGTTGATCGGGAGCGGCTACGGCCGCTGGTCACCGTGGTCGTCGAGCTCACCGTCGACCGTCTCGGGCGGCAGTTCGACCTCGACGCGCTCCGCCGTCAGGCGGGCAGACCGCCGGGCGTAGACCCGGTCGAACACGACGGCGACGACCGCACCGACGAAGGCGCCGATCGTGACGCCCCACAGGCTGAAGTAGCCGACCAGGCTGCCGAAGCTCGTCTGGTCACGCTGGCCGCCGAGGTTCATGGTGAGGGCGACCACGACGAGGGTCGCGAGGAACCCGAGCACCGCACCGCCGACGATGAACACGCCGAACTTCGGTGCACGGCGGATGGTGACCTCGTCGGGGCTGGCGACCGCGCTGGGAGCCGGTGCCGGCGTGGGGAGCGGCTGCTCGTCGGGTTGATCGGTGTTGCTCACCCGTCCATTGTCCCCCACTGTGGGACGTCCCGCGGCCTGTGCGCGGCGACCGATCCGGGAGAGGATGGACGCTACTGGTCGGTATCCCAAGCGGAGGAGGTGTGTCGGATGCGTGAACGAATGGCACCCGCCCGCCGACGCCGACCGGCCGCCCCCGCCCGCGTGGCCTGGCCCGTCGCGCAGCGCGCGGAAGAGGACCGCGCCGTCGCCGTCGTCGCCGAGCACCGGTGGAGCGTCGCGCTCGTCGGTGCCCCCGGCATCGGCAAGAGCACCGCCGCGGCGCGGGTGACCGACCGCGTCGCCGGTCGCGACGGCACCGGCCGCACGGTCGTCGTGCCGATCACGGCGGTCGCCGCGAGCCGGTCGATGCCCTTCGGTGCCGTCGCCGAGCGCTTCGGCGAGCTGCCGGCGTCCATCTCGGAGCTGTCCGACGACACCGGCGCCGAGCAGCGCTTCCGAGCGATCGAGGACCTCGTCGACCGCGACGTCCTGCTCCGCGTGGACGACGCCGACCACCTCGACGCGATCTCCGCGCGGTACGTCGCCTGGCTGGTCCGCCGGCAGGGTGCTCGGCTCGTCCTGACCTGCCGCGACTTCACGGCGCTCCCCGAGCCGCTCCGCGCGCTGTGGCAGGACGACCTGCTCGAGCGCATCGACCTGCAGCCCCTGGCGCTGCACGAGACCGCGGCGCTCGTGGCCGAGGCGCTGGGCTCGCCGCTCGAGAACGCCTCGGCCGAGCGCGTCCACCGCGCCACCGCCGGCAACCCGCTGTACCTGCGCGAGGTGGTCCGTGCGGCGCGGGTCTCCGGCGCCCTCGACCACACCGCGACCGGGTGGTACTGGCGCGGGCGCGTGACCGCGTCGGACAGCCTCGCGGACATGTACCGCACCGAACTCGGGTCGCTGCCGGAGGACCTGCGCGACGTCGTCGACATCGTCGCCCTCGCCGACCCGATCCCGCTCGCCCGCCTGCTCGGTCTGGTGACCGGCGGGGACGTCGACCGGGTCGTCGCGCTCGGCCTGGTCCGGATCGACTCGCTCGACGACGGCGCCGCGGTCGTCCGGCCGTCGCACCCGCTCGTCGGCGAGGTCATCCGCACCCTGGTGCCGGTGGCCCGGCGAACGGCACTCTTCGCGCGCGCCAACGCCTTCCGCACCGACCGGCCCGAGGGCGCACCGCCCGCCGCACGCCTGCGTGCCGCACTGTGGTCGCTCGAGTGCGGGGTCCTGCCGTCGGTCGACCAGCTGCTCGACGCGGCGCAGGTCGCCGTGCGGCTGCAGGAGCACGAGAGCGCGATCGCCCTGGCCTCGGCAGCGCTCCGCACGACGCTCACCCCCACCGAACAGGTCGCGGCGCACTGCCTCCGCTCGCTGGCGTACTCGTACTCGGACGGCCGTGAAGCCGGCCGCGCCGACGCGGAAGCCGCCTGGGCCGTGGCGAAGCGGCACGTCGGCGACGTCACCGACGAGGCCGTCATCGAAGCGTGCGAGACCCTGGCGAACATCCGCCAGTTCCACGACGACGACATCGCGGCGGCGGTCGCCCTGACCGATGCCGCCACGCGCCTGGTGGTGTCCGACGAGGCCGTCGAACGGCTCCGGCTGCTGCGGATGGCGCACCAGGGCTGGGGCGGCGACTTCGCCGAGGTCCGGGCCGAGATCGAGCGCAGCAGCATCGTGGACGCCCCGACGATGCCGATGTCGTTCCTCGCCGTCGCACCCTGCGCCGTGATGGCGTTGGCGACCGCCGGCCGACTGGACGACGCGTCCGCGCTCGGTCACCGTGCCCTGGCCACCGCCGTGGCCCACGTCGAGGCAGCGCCCTGGAGCGTCGGCGAGAACTCCTCCGTCCTGCACCAGGTGCAGATGTGGCGCGGCGACCTGGACGGCCTGATCATCGAGGTGCCGGCGGGCCGGTCCAGCCCCTACCTGAAGTACGACTTCACGCTCGAGCTCATCGGTCAGGGCAACCTGGCGATCGCACAGCGCCGCTGGGACGACGCCGTCGCCGCGTTCTCGGCGGCGTGCGAGCGGTACGACATCGCCGACCACGGCGGGTTCGCTGCCTACCCCTGGGCGCGGCTGGCCCTGGCGCTCGCGTACGGCGGACGCCCGGAAGCAGCCGCCAGCGCGCTCGACCGTGCCCGGACCACCCCGCAACGGGCGATGCGCATCACCGGCGAGCAGGTCGCCGTGTCGATCGCCTGGACCGAGGCCGTGCTCGGCAACCCGGCCGGACTGCAGCACGCCGACGAGATCATCGAACGCAGCACGGCGAACGGCTCGTGGACGCACGTGATGTACGGGTACGCCCTGCACCACGCGGTCGGCATGGCGCAGGGGCGCGACTCGACCGGCTCGCTCGAGCGGATGCGCGAGGCCGCCACCCGCGTCGACGGACCACTCGCCGCCGCCGTGATCGAGTACGCCGACGCCGTGCGCGCTGGCGACCGCACGCGGGTGATCGCGGCGCAGGGACTGCTCGCGGCACATGGCATCTCCGTGACCGCGGGACACTCGAAGCCGCCGCTGACGAAGCGCGAGTACGAGGTCGCCGAGCTCGCCGCGCAGGGGCTGAGCAACCGGCGGATCGCGGAGTCCCTCGGGCTCTCGACGCGGACGATCGACGCGCACCTGTCGCGGGTCTTCGCGAAGTGGGACCTGCACGCGCGGTCGGAGCTCAGCGAGCTGCTCTGAGCTGCTCGGTACTCGGTACGGCCGGTTCCGCGTTCCGCGTCGGCTGTCGCGCACGCAAGAACGTTGCGGATTGCAGCACGACGCGCCGCCACGATTGACACGTTGTGTGGAACATCGCGTACCTTGGTGCCTGTCGCCGGGTTCGGACCCGTTCGGGTCGGGTCCGAATCCCGGCGACTTCAAGCTTAGGAACCCGGTCGATGCGGGCGCATCGGTAGGCACTACCTAATTCGCGTGGGAGTTCTCCGCAGACGCTTTCGCCGCCGCGCACCGGTGCTGGCGGATCGGTGCTGGCGGATCGGTGCCGGCGGCTCGCAGGGTCAGGCGCCGGGGGCGGGCAGCCGGACCGGCAGGAACGCCGTCAGGTCGGCGCGCGAGCCCGAAGCACTGACGCGCGACTGCGCGACCGCCTCGGCCCAGGTCAGCTCGCCGGACGCGAGGGCGAGCCACGTGGTGGCGTCGGTCTCGACCACGTTCGGCGGCGTGCCACGGGTGTGCCGGGGTCCGGGCACGGCCTGGACGGCGGCGAAGGGCGGCACCCGAACCTCGACGCTGTTGCCCGGGACCTCGTCCGCCAGACACTGCAACGTCCACCGAACCGCGGTCGCGACGGCCGGTCGGGCCGTCTCCCCACGACGCACCGCGGCCAGTGCCGCGCGCCCGTCGGCGTCCTCGATCCTCCTGGGTGGCATCTCCACAGGCTAGCCCTCGCATCGCGGGCGGCGAGTCGGGCTGGGTAGGGTGATCGGGTGCGAATCCTCGTCCTCGGTTCCGGTGCCCGCGAGCACGCGATCATCACGGCCCTCCTCGCGGAGCATGCCGGTCACGTCATCACGGCAGCGCCCGGCAACGCCGGCATCGCCGCCGACGTCGAGACCGTCTCCCTCGACCCCACCAACGGTGCGCTCGTCGCGGAGTACGCGATCGAGAACGACGTCGAGCTCGTGGTCGTGGGCCCCGAGGCCCCGCTCATCGCCGGCGTGGCCGACCCGGTGCGCACCCGCGGCATCCCGGTGTTCGGGCCGGGCAAGGCCGCCGCGCAGCTCGAGGGCTCGAAGGCGTTCGCCAAGCGGATCATGGGCGAGGCCGGTGTGCCCACCGGGCGTCCGGTCTACGCCGGCACGGCGGACGAAGCCGTCGCCGCGATCGACGAGCTCGGCGCCCCGTACGTGGTCAAGGCCGACGGGCTCGCCGCCGGCAAGGGCGTGCTCGTGACCGACGACCGCCAGGCTGCGATCGACCACGCCACCTACTGGCTCCAGCACGGACACGTCGTGGTCGAGGAGTTCCTCGACGGCGAAGAGGTCTCGTTGTTCTTCCTGAGCGACGGGCACGACGTCCGCGCGCTCAGCCCCGCGCAGGACTACAAGCGCCTGGCCGACGGCGACCTCGGACCGAACACGGGCGGCATGGGCGCGTACTCGCCGCTGCCGTGGCTCGCCGAGCGCTGGCCGTCCGAGCGGGCCTTCGTCGACGAGGTCACCGAGCTCGTCGCGCTGCCGACCGTCCGCCGCCTCGAGCACGAGGGCACGCCGTTCGTCGGGCTCCTGTACTGCGGCCTCATCGTCACCGAGCAGGGCGTCCGCGTGATCGAGTTCAACGCGCGCTTCGGTGACCCGGAGACGCAGGTCGTGCTCCCCCGCCTGGCGACCCCGCTCAGCGAACTCCTGCTGGCCGCCGCCACCGGGCAGCTCGGTGCCGTGCCCGCGCCCGTGTTCCGCGACGAGGTCGCCGTGACCGTCGTCCTGGCGAGCGAGGGCTACCCGGAGAACCCGCAGACCGGTCGACCGATCACCGGCATCGACGACGCGAACGCCCGCGACGGCGTCTCGGTCGCGCACGCCGCCACCGGCGTCCTCGACGACACGCTCGTCGCCACGGGTGGCCGGGTGCTCAGCGTCGTGGCGACCGGGTCGGACTTCGCCCAGGCCCGTGAGCGTGCCTACGCCGGGCTCGGCGACATCACGCTCGAGGGCGCGCAGTTCCGCACCGACATCGCCGCGAAGGTCGCGAAGTGACCGCCCCTGCGCCGATCGCCGGCTGGCGCCACGTCTCGTCCGGCAAGGTCCGCGAGCTCTACGTGCCCGAGGGCACCGCCGACCTGGCGAGTGCGTCCGAGCTGCTGCTCGTCGCCTCGGACCGGGTCAGCGCGTACGACTTCGCGCTCGAGCCGCCGATCCCGGGCAAGGGCGAGCTGCTGACCCGCCTGTCGCGGTTCTGGTTCACCCAGCTGAGCGACGTCCCGAACCACATCATCGGTCCGTCCTCCGGTGGCACCCCCGTGCCGGCCGAGGTCGAGGCACGGTCGATGCACGTCATGCCGCTCACGATGTTCCCCGTCGAGTGCGTCGTGCGCGGGTACCTGGTCGGCAGCGGCTGGGCCGAGTACCAGGAGACCGGCAGCGTGTGCGGCGTCGCGCTCCCCGCGGGGCTGTCCAACGGTGACCGCCTGCCGGAACCGATCTACACGCCGGCGTACAAGGCGGCCCAGGGCGAGCACGACGAGAACATCTCGTACGAGCAGACCGTCGACCTGGTCGGTGCCGAGACCGCGGCCACCCTGCGCGAGCTCTCGCTGCACGTCTACACCGAGGCCGCGGCCATCGCCCTCGAGCGGGACGTCGTCATCGCGGACACGAAGTTCGAGTTCGGGCAGGACGCCACCGGCCGGATCCGCATCGCCGACGAGGTCCTGACGAGCGACTCCAGCCGCTACTGGGACGCCCGCTCCGCCGACCGCACCGACTCGTTCGACAAACAGATCGTGCGGGACTGGCTCAGCGCGCACTGGGACCGCCAGGGCACGCCGCCGGTGCTCCCGGACGAGATCGTCGAGCGCACGGCTGCGCGCTACGCCGAGCTGATCGAGCGCCTCGGCGCCTGACACCGCGCCAGGCCGGCGCGGGGTGTCGCGTGGTGTGGCGTGGCCCGGCCGGTCACGACACCCCGCTCACGTCCGGCGAACGGTCACGAACCGTCGCCCGAGCCCCCGCCAACCGACGGTTCGTGACCACTCGGCGGCCCACGCACGACACGTCGCGACCCCTCGCCGCGTGACGCCCGTCGCCGGCCGGACGGTCACGACACCCCGCTCAGGTCCGGCGAACGGTCACGAACCGTCGCCCGAGGCCCCGCCAGCCGACAGTTCGCGACCACTCGGCGCCCCACCCACGACACGTCGCGACCACTCGCCGCGTGAGGCCCGTCGCCGGCCGAATGGTCACGACACCCCGCTCAGGTCCGGCGAACGGTCACGAACCGTCGCCCGAGGCCCCGCCAACCGACAGTTCGCGACCACTCGGCGCCCCGCCCACGACACGTCACGACCACTCGACCGGCGACGACTCGCCGCGCGACCGCCGACGAACCAGCCGACAGTTCTCGACCGGTCAGGCCTCGAACGCGCCGAGTGCGTCGCGCGCCACGACGACGACGGTCAGGTCGTCGCCCGGGTCGTTCTCGGCGACACGTGCGCGCACCCGCTGCAGGAACGTCTCGACGTCCGGGGACTCCCGGTACAGCGACCCCAGCTCGGACAGCGACGCGAGCGTGGAGTCCCAGAGCTCGAGCGCGCCGTCCGTCACGACGATGAGCACGTCACCCGGCCGGAGCACGAGCGACCCGGCGGCGCGGGGCATCCCGGCGGGGTGCAGCCCGATCGGCAGGTCCGACGACCGCAGGATCCGCTCGGCACCGTCGTCACGGAGCTGGAGCACGAGCCCGTGGCCGGCGTCGGCGAAGTCGAGTCGCCCGGTCGACGGGGTCAGCCGGCCGTGGAACATCGTCGCGAAGGACTCGGCACGGCTGAGCTCGGGGGCGACCTGCGCCTCGAGTTCGGCGACGGCGGTGCCCGGGTCCTGGTCGCCGCGGGCGAGCAGGCCTCCGCGGATGTTCGCGGCGAGGAGCCCGGCGGACATCCCCTTGCCCATGACGTCCGACACGGTCAGGTGGATCGAGTCCTCGCCGGAGCGGTGCCAGTCGTGGAAGTCACCGGAGACGAGCCCGTGCGGGATCGACATCCCCGTGATCCGGTAGCCGGGCACCTGCACCTCGGTCGGCTGCAGGCCGTTGAGCACGGTGCGCAGGCGGTCCTCGTCGGCTCCGGCGAGCAGTTCGCGCTCCGCCCAGACGCCGAGTTCCTGCAGCAGTTCGAGCTCGTCGGCGTCGAGGGTGCGCGGCTCGGGGTCGATCAGGCAGAGGGTGCCGATCTTCAGGTCGTCGTCGCCGGCACGGAGCCCGACACCGGCGTAGAACCGGACGTTCGGGTCGCCGAGCACCATCGGCAGGTCCGCGTACCGGGCGTCCTCGCGGGCATCCGGGACGACCACGGGCCCCTGCTCGCCCAGGGTCCGGCCGCAGAAGGTGTCCTGCAGCGGGATGACCGGGCCGAAGGCTGCGTCGCTCTGCTGCGACTTGATGGTCAGGGTGGTCTCGCCGGCCAGGTTGAGGAAGGAGCCGGAGACCCCGAGGGCCTCGCGCGCGATGCGGGTGATCCGTTCGAACCGTTCCTCGACGCCACCGTCGACCACGTCGAGTGCCGCGATCAGGGCCGCTCGCCGAACGGCATGGGCCCCGGTCGTCGCGGGCACGGACATCGCGGTTTCCGGCTGCATGCTCCCACGGTAACGCGCGGAACGGACAGGGCCTGGCCCCAGTCCGGAGGGCGCAGGTCCTCGGGCGCGGCGGCGTACCCTGGTCGTCGTGCTCCGAGTCGTCCCCGCAACCGTCCTCGGCGTGGCCGCGCTCCTGGCCCTCGCCGGCTGTGGCGCCCACGACTCCACCGGCCAGGTGTCGGTCACGGTGTCGCCGAACGCCGCCGACCACCCCTACGAGGTCAAGGTGTTCGCCTCGACCGGCAAGCTCTCCGAGCACCAGCGGGTGTTCCCGGGCGGTACGGCCGACTTCGCGGGCGTTCCCCTCGGCCAGGTCACGGTCCGCGCCGGCGACCTCTGCCCGCAGACGACCAAGGTGTCCGACGGCACGGTCGCGACGGTCACCCTGACCACAACGGGCTGCTGACGCCGCCCGCCACCACGACGGACTGCTGACCCAGCCCGTCGCCCCGACGGGCCGCTGACCCCTCCTCACCCCGACGACGGGCTGCCGACCCCCTCCGCGACCAGGTGCTCGACACGCGGCTCGCCCGCGACCTCGCGCACCGCCTGCAGGGTCCGCGCGTCGTCCCCGGTCTGCCGGACCTCGTGCTGGTCGACGTGCTCCTGCCACGACCCCACCCGGAACGCCTCGACCCAGGCGTCCGGCCCGGACGCCGCGTCCCGGTACAGGTTCCAGTCACGAGCACCGGTCCGCCGACGACTCCGCCCGAGCCGTTCGGCACGCGCACGGAACTCGTCGACGGCGTCCGCAGGGACCGTCCAGTGCAGCAGCACGAGGGTCTCCCCCGTCGCCGCGCCGTGGTCGTCCGCCACGAACACCTCGTCCCCGAACGGCATCGGCGTCACGGCGCGCTGCCGGTCGGTGAGCACCGGGAACCCGGACACGAGCAGCACTGCGGCGCTGAGCGCGGTGAGGACGCCGGCCCCGGCGAGCACCCCCGTCACCCCGAGCGGCGTGGCGACCGCGCCGGCGAGCGCCGCGCCGATCGCGGTGCAGCCGAAGAGCACGAGCTGGTACGCGGCGAGCCCGCGGGTCCGGACCCAGGCGGGCAGGAACGCCTGCACGGTCCCGTTCAGCGTCGTCACCACGGCGATCCAGGCCACCCCGCCGACCAGCAGCGCGACGAGGACGACCGCCAGCACGGGGACGAGCGCGACGACGGTGGTGCAGACGCCGAACACCACCGAGGCGATGCCGACCGTGCGGCCGATGCCGAGCCGCGCACGGACCGCCGGCATCAGGAACGCCCCGCCGACGGACCCGATGCCGACGGCGGCGAGCAGCAGTCCGTACCCGCCGGAGGACAGGCCGAGCGAGCCGTCGGCGACGAGCGGCAGGAGTGCCCACAGCGCGTTCGCGGGCACCATGAAGACGGCGAGCTGCACGAGCAGCCGGCGGACGACCGCCGCGTGCAGGACGTACCGCAGCCCGGCGCGGGTGGCGTCGATGAACGGTTCGGCCCGCGTCTCGGGGCGCTGGTAGCCGTGCCAGGCGACGAGCACCACCAGGAAGAGCGCGAACGACAGCGCGTTGGCGGCGAACACGAACGGCACGCCGAGCTGCGCGATCACCACTCCGGCGAGCGCCGGTCCGATCGCCCGGGCGACGTTGACGCCGACGGAGCTGAGCGCCGCGGCGTCGGTGATCGCGGCGCGCGGCACGATCTCGGGCACGAGCGCCTGGTACGCGGGCAGCTGGAGCGCCGAGGCGGTCCCGAGCAGGAACGTGACGGTGAGCAGGAGCGCCGGGGTCATGTCGCCGGTCGCGGTGAGCACGGTCATCACGACGCCGACGACCACCTGGAACGCCTGCACCCCGATGAGCAGCCGCCGCCGGTCGACGAACTCGCCGATCACGCCTGCGGGGATCCCGACGAGCAGCACCGGCAGGCTCGACGCGGTCTGCACGAGGGCGACGACGACGGGTGCGGCGTGCTCGTCGACGAGCAGCCACTGCGCGCCGACGGTCTGCATCCAGCTGCCGATGTTGCTCACCAGCACCGCGATCCACAGGGCGCGGAAGACCGGGATCGCGAGCGGCGCCAGGGCGCCGCCGCGGGGTACGGGGGTGGTGCGTTCCGTGGTCACGTCGCCTCCTGGGGTGGGACGGGGACATCCTGGAGGCGCGGTGTGCGCCGGGCGCACGCCGCGCCTCCAGGGATGGTCGGGTCAGGCGGCGGCGTCGGTCGCGCTGGTCGCGGCGACGGCCCGCTCGATGACGTCGGCGACGTCCTTCGGGTGGGTCTGCATGACGAGGTGCGGGGCGGCGAGCTCGGTCACGTCGGTGATGCCGGCGCGGGTGTAGCCGAAGCGCTCGACCTCGGGGTTGATGGTGTGGTCGTCGGACGAGACGATCGCCCACGCGGGGGTGGTCTTCCACGCGGCGGCGGACGCCGGCTCGCCGAAGGCCGCGCCGGAGAGCGGGCGCTGCGAGACGGCGAGCACCTCGGCGACGCGCGGGTCGACCCCGGCGGCGAAGACCTGCGGGAACGCGTCGATCGCGACGGAGACGTCGGTGCCGTCCTCGGCGCCGGCGACCGGGTACGGCGTGTACACCAGGTTCGCGGCGAGGTCCGAGTCGGGGAACCCGCCCTGCAGCTGCCCGAGGCTCTCGCCGACCTCGAGCACGTAGCCGGAGACGTAGACGAGTCCGACGACGTTCTCGGCCTCGCCGGCGACGGTGATCACGGCCCCGCCGTACGAGTGACCGGCGAGGACGACCGGCCCGTCGACGTGCTCGGCGACGGCGCGGATCGAGGCGGCGTCCTCGGCGAGGCTCCGGTTGTAGACCGGCGGGACGAGGACGGTGTGGCCGCGGTCGAGCAGCTCGCGGGTGACGGGTGCCCAGCTGGCGGAGTCGGCGAACGCGCCGTGGACGAGGACGATGGTGGGTGCAGCCATCTGCGGGTCTCCTTCGTGACGAACGTCTGGGGTGGTGCGGGGACCGGGGGGTCTCGGCGTCGTCACGCTAGGGCTGGGGGTGCTGCGTCGTCGTGTCCCTGTCGTTGCCCGTCACCCCCGACGACAGCCCGTGCCGGCGGCGCCGGGTGCGGCGCACGGTGCCCTCCGACAGTCGGACACACCGTGCCGGGGTCCCCCTGCGGGGCGGAGGCACGGCGACGGGGTCCCCGCCGGGGCCCCCTTCTCCCCCCTGCTCCACGGCGCGGCCGGTTAGCGTGATCGCATGGAACACGAGGACGGCACGACGACGACGTCGGCCCAGGACTTCGTGGACGCGCTCGCCGAACCGGTCGTGGTCTTCGACCGCCACCTGGACGTCGTGGCGGCGAACCGGCTCGCCGGTGCCCTGTCCGCGTCCCTCACCGTCGGCACGAACCTGGCGCGGTTCACCTTCCTGAACCCCTGGGTCGAGGACTCGGTGGACGGCTGGGAGGCCGAGGCGCACCGCACCGCCGCGATGCTCAGGGACTCGTTGGACGAGCACGACGCCGACGACCGGTTCCAGGAGCTCCTGGGCGAGCTGATGGCCCGGAGCACGACGTTCGCGACCGAGTGGGCCGGCGGAGCGGTCCGGCCGACTCGCCGCGGGGAGTCGGCGTTCGAGAACCCGCTCGTGGGCCGGATCGACCTGCGGTGGGAGCAACTGCGTCGGCTGGAGGACCCCGAGCACGTGCTCGTGGTGTGGACGGCGGCGGACGACGAGTCCGCCGCACGGCTCACGACGCTCCGGGGGCTGCTCGACGAGGGCGCGACGACCGCCTGACCGCGGGCGCGGCCACCCTGACGACCGCGGCGAGCGAGGCCACCGGCCACCGTGACGACCGCCTGGCTAGCCCACCGCGGTCTCGCCCGCGACCGGTTCCCGGCGCGCGGTGCCCTGCTGGACCTGCGCGGCGAGGTAGGCGACGGCCGCGGCTGCAGGGGTGCCGGGGTCGGCCCAGAAGGTGACGAGCACGTGCGAGCTGCCCGGGATCGCGAGGTTCTGCCAGCGGAACTCGACCCACCCGATCGGGTCGATCCAGTGCCGCGAGACCCCGGTGCGCTGCACGGCGACGTCGTGCCGGGCCCACATGCGGGCGAAGTCCGGGTCCTGCAGGGTCAGCGTGCCGACGATCTCCTGCAGCCGCGGGTCCTCGGGTTCGGCGTGCAGCCGGAGCGCGGCGACGACCCGGTGCGCCGTGCGGTCCCAGTCGGCGGCGTGCTGCCGGGACGCCTCGGAGAACATCTGCAGGACGAGGTTCGCGCCCGGCTCCATGTACCCGGGGCCGAGGGCGCTCGCCAGGGCGTTGGACAGGATGATGTCCTGGTTGCGGTCCATCACGAACGCCGGGGTGTGCGACCACTGCGCCAGGAGCGACCGGACCGAGTCGTCGAGCCCCGGCGGCACGACCCCCTCGGGGCGGCGGCGTTCGGCGTGTGCGAGGCGGCGCAGGTAGTCGACCGCCTCGTGGTCGAGCCGCAGGGCCCGGCCGAGCGCCACGAGCACCTGGTCGGACGGCTGGTGATCGCGGCCGCGTTCGAGCCGCAGGTAGTACTCGGGGCTGATGCCCGCGAGCCGCGCGACCTCTTCACGGCGCAGGCCGTCCACTCGTCGTCCGGGCTCGCGAGTGAGGCCGACGTCCTCGGGCTGGACGAGTGCCCGACGGGCGCGGAGGTACTGCCCCAGTTCGGACCGTCGCGCATCCACGCGAGCAGGATAGCCGGAATCCGCAAAGAACGCGAGAACTACCGTTCTCCGGGTGTGCCGCTCCGCGCGATGGTCTGGTGCGGCTGCTCCCCGAACCGCTCCCGGTAGTACGCCGCGAACCGCCCGAGGTGGGTGAACCGCCACCGCCGCGCGACCTCGCTGACGAGCAGCGCGCGGGAACCCGGCCGCCCCAGCTCCAGGTGCACCCGGTCGAGCCGGACCTCGCGCAGGTACTGCATGGGGGTGACGCCGAGACGACGGCGGAACAGGTCCTGCAGGCCGCGCTCGCTCAGGTCGCAGGCCGCTGCGACGTCCGCCACGGTCAGCGTCCGGTCGGCGTGGTCGTGCACGAAGCCGATCGCCCGCCGCATCCGGTCCGCGACGTCCGCTCGCGACCGGGCGAAGGTCGACAGGACGACGGTCGCGATCCGCCGGTTCAGGGCCGCACGGTCGTCGGCGGGCAGGGCCGGGTCGAGGATGCGCCCGGAGGCCTCGCGCAGCAGTGCCCGCAGCGGCTCGAGTGCGGGATCGGCCGCGTCCGGCTGCCCGAACACCGAGGACTCCCCCGTGTCGCCGAGCAGCGACGGTGACAGGTGCAGCAGCGTCGTGGCGGTCGCGTCGGTCTCGAACCCGTACGCGACGGACGCCGAGAGCATCATCGGCCGCTCGGCGCCGACCTCCCAGTGCTCGCCGTCGTCGGCGGTCAGGCTGGCCCGGCCGTCCGCGAGCCAGAACACGACGTGGTCGGGGCGCGGACCGATCGTCCCCGACCGCTTGCCCGGTGTCGCGATCCGGTGGATCGACAGGTCGTCGTCCCCGCCGGTCTCGTAGCCGAAGCCCTCGTCGTCCGTGGTCACGGCGTCGGGACCCGGTCCCACTCGTCGCCGTACCGGGACAGCACCGACCACCGCGAGATCGGCCACGTGGTCACGAAGGCCCGCCCCACGACGTCGTCGACCGGCACGGTGCCGTGCACGCGCGAGTCGGCGGAGTCGTACCGGTTGTCGCCCATCACCCAGATGCGCCCCTTCGGCACGGTGATCTCGAAGTCCTTCCCGGCGACACGGTCCGACCCGCGCTCGAGCACGACGTAGGGCTCGTCCACCGCGTGCCCGTTCACCGACAGGCGCCCCTGGGCGTCGCAGCACGACACCGTGTCGCCCGGCAGGCCGATGACCCGCTTGATCAGGTCATCGCCCTGGCCCATGCCGAGCCAGCCGCCCGGGTCCTGGAACACCACGACGTCACCGCGCTGCAGCGGGACGACCCCGGGCACGAGCTCGTTGACGAGCACCCGGTCCCCGATGAGCAGCGTGTTCTGCATCGAGCCCGAGGGGATGGAGAACGCGCGGACCAGGTACGCCTTGACCAGGAAGGACGCCAACAGCGCCACGACGACGATGATGACGAGGTCGCGCAGGAACCGCAGCCCGCCGCGCTTCGGCTCGCTCTCGGCGGCGGGTTCGGAGTGAGGTTCGGCGTGGGCGTGCGTGTCACTCAATGCGTCAACACCACCTTGACGACACCGATCACGAACGCCACCGCGGCCAGCACGATGCCGCCCCACAGCCCGAGGAACGTCGGCTGCTTCCCGCTGAACCGCTGCATGAACACGCCCACCAGCCCGATGCGCACGACCAGGATCACCGTCGCCGCGATCTGTGCCCACTCGGCCGGCAGCCACCCGATCCAGGCAGCCGCGTAGAGGACCGCCGGGATCATGCCGGAGGTCGCGATCGGGTTGGCGTTCCGGATGATCGTCGCGACCGAGTCGCGGCGCGCAGCGCGGTCCGCAGCGGATTCCTCGCCGTCGTCGCCGAGTCCGTGCGCGACCAGGTGCGCGAGCACGTGCGCCAGGTACGTCAGCACCGCGGTCGCCAGGACGGTCGCCACCGCGGCGCCGTGGTGGATCTGCTCCGGGTTCACCGCGATCGCGACGGCGAGCACCGTGATGTTGCCGTAGATGTACGACGACATCCGGTCGCGGACGTGCTCGAGCGGCAGGTCGCGGGGATCCGGGCGACCGCCGCGGGGTCCGCGCCCCGGTCGGGAGGGCCGTCGTGTGCGTGGCATCCGTCCATCTTGGCCCCCGCGGTCGGCCGTCCGCCGACAGGACACCGGGTGCGATGGTCACACGGGTGGCCGGTTCCGGCAGACTGGGTGCCGATCGGCGCGACGGAGCGCCGGAGCAGGAGGCACGCATGACGTCCGCACGACCACTCGCCCTGGTGACCGGCGTGGGCCGCAGAGCCGGCATCGGCGCAGCGCTCGCCACCCGGCTGGCGACCGACGGCTGGGACCTCGCCATCTCGTGGTGGGGGCCCTACGACGACCGCGTGAGCGGCGGGGCGGACCCGGACGGGGTCGAGTCGGTGGTGCAGGAGTGCGAGGCGGCGGGAGCACGGGTGACGCGCCTCCCGGTCGACCTGGAGGACCCGGAGCAGGCGGCCGCCCTCGTCGGCCGCGCCGAGGCGGAAGCCGGCGCCCCGGTCACCGCCCTCGTCATGTCGCACTGCGAGTCCGTCGACTCCGACTTCCGCACCACGACCGTCGAGTCGTGGGACCGCCACTTCGCCGTGAACGCCCGCGCACCGTTCCTGCTCGTGCAGGCCTACGCGGCCGGGCTCGAGCTCGCCGGGGACGCCGCACCGCGCGACCGACGCCGGATCGTCGCCCTGACGAGCGACCACATCGCGTACAACCTGCCGTACGGGGCGTCGAAGGGCGCGCTCGACCGGATCGTGTTCGGCGCCGCGAAGGAGCTCGGCAGCCTCGGTGTCAGCGCCAACGTGGTGAACCCGGGCCCGAACGACACCGGCTGGATGTCCGACGAGGTCAAGGGCTGGGCCGTCGAGGGCACCCCGCTCGGCCGGCTCGGACGCCCGTCGGACACCGCCGCGCTCGTCGGGTTCCTCTGCTCGGAGCAGGGCGCCTGGGTGAACGGGCAGCTGCTGAAGTCGGACGGCGGGATCTCGAACAGCGCCTGACCTGTCGGCCCCTCGCGACCCGCTCGTCAGCCGCGACCGGGCGCGGTCACCTCGATGCGGTTCGCCCACGGGTCCTCGAACGCGACCGTCCGGCCGTCGTCGGCGGTCTGCACCCCGGTGTCGTGCATGCGTGCGACGAGGGCACCGAGGTCGTCCGACCCGGGCACCTCGATCCGCACGAGTCCGAGCCCGAGCGCGAGCTGGCGGCGCCCGGCCCCACGTGAGTTCCAGGTGTTCATCGCCATGTGGTGGTGGTAGCCGCCGGCGCTGACGAACAGTGCCTCGCCGAAGCCGGCGGTGGTCTCGAAGCCGAGGGTGTCCACGTAGAAGGAGCGCGCGGCGTCGACGTCGCCGACGGACAGGTGCACGTGGCCGACCTTGCCCGGGCGTGCCGCGGCGGTGTCCAGGGCGTCCTGCGTCAGGTGGGACTGCAGGAACGCGTTCGGGTCGACGTACTTCGTGTCCATGTCGACCGTGCCGTGCGTCCACGACCACTCGGTGCGGTCGCGGTCCCAGTACAGCTCGACGCCGTTGCCCTCGGGATCGGTGAAGTAGAACGCGTTGCTCACCAGGTGGTCGGCGCTGCCGGTGAAGGTCTGCGGGAACTTCGTTGCGACCGAGTACAGCGCGGCGGCCAGGTCGGCCCTCGTGTCGAACAGGATCGCGGTGTGGAACAGGCCGGCGTCGTGCGAGCCGGCGTGCTGCATGGACGGCGCGTGCTCGAGGATCACGATCGGCACCGCCAGGCCACCGGCGCCCGGTCGCCCGAGGACGGCGACGCCGCCCTCGTTCGAGAGCAGCGAGAGCTGGACGCCGTCGCGGTAGTAGCCGATCATCCGGTCGAGGTTCGCGACGCGGAGGGTGACGGCACCCATCCCGGTGTCGGCGGCGAGGAGGTCCTGCGTGTGCATGGCACCAGTGTGCGCCCATTTAGTTGACGCGTCAACCAAATGGGCATCGGTCGCTGCGTCAGAGCGACAGATCCACGCAATCCCGGCGCGAGGCACCCGCCAACGCGACAGATCGCTGCGAACGGTTTGCGGCGATCTGTCGCTTTGGCGCACGGGGGCGCACAGCGGACGGGGCGCGCAGGCGACGGGAGGCCCGGCGCGCGTCCGCCCCGCCGGCCGCGGTCAGCGGGAGCGGAAGTAGCGGTGCAGCGCGCGCTCGCGGATCGCGGCTGCGGCGAGCGCCCCACCGAGCAGCGCGCCCACGAGCCCGAGGGACGCGATCGCGATTGCCTCGCGCACGATCGGCAGCGCATCGTCGACCTCGAGGCCACGCACCGACACCACCGCGACGCTCGTCGCGACCACCGCCCCGACAGATGCCCAGACCAGGTGCTGCAGGACGACGCCGAGGACCTGCGCACTCCGCGGTACCCCGACGTGCCGATCGGAGGCCAGGGCGAGCCGACGCCGTGCGACCGCTGCCCCGCCGATCGTCAGCCCCGCGAGGGCCGCTGCACCGAACGGGACGAGGACTGGCTGCCGCGCCGCGGGGGTGAAGACCGCGCCCAGCGTCGGGTTGAGCTGCCCGGCGGTCGGTCGGTCCTCGCCCTCGGCCCCGCTCGCCGGCAAGACGGTGCGCCGGAGCATCGAGACCGTGTCGTCGCGCTGCGGCCACACCGTCGCCCAGCAGGCGTCGAACGGCGACCCGTCGTCGACCGTCGGCGCGAGGACCGAGTACTCCAGGTCGGGGTCCCGGCCGTCGTCGGGGTAGTCGTACACGCCGGCGACTCCGGTGCCCGCGCCGCCCACCGTCACGAGGCGATCGCCGGCAGCAAGACCCAGGGTCTCGTGCACCGTGGGCGAGACGATCACTCCCGCGGTGCCGTCGGCATCGGAGCCGCCGAGCAGACCACGCACCCCGGCGGTCACCTCGTAGGTCGGGATCGCCGAGCCCGGCAGCGCGGCGGGGACGACCCCGGCGTCGAGGCGCCGGAACGCACCGGACGCGATGACCCCTTCGGCATCCGCGAGGGCATCGCACACGCGGCCGTCGATCCGGCCCTCGGCCCGCTGGACGGTCGTCGCCGCACCGCTCGCGACGAACACCGCAGCCGCTCGGACGTCACCGGCGACCGCTCCGGCGCGCATGCCCACGACGCCGCTGAGCAGCACCGCGAGGACGACAGCGGCCGTGGCTGCCCACGAGGCTCCGGAAGCGATGTCGCGCCACGCCTCCAGCCAGACCTCGGTCACCTGCATCCGGCGAGGGCTCATCGGTACCGCCCGAGATCGAGCACCCCGTCGCAGGCGTCACGGGTCGCGTCGTCGTGCGTGGCGACGACGACGACCGTCCCCGACGCGGCGAGCGCACCGATCCCACGGTTCACCTCGATCGCGGTCGCCCGGTCGAGTTGCGCCGTCGGCTCGTCGACCAGCATCAGACCCGGCGCGCTGGCGATGGCGCGCGCGAGCATCAGGCGTTGCGCCTCACCACCGGACAGTTCGGCGAACCGCGCGTGCGCCCGCGAACCGAGCCCGAAGCGCTCGAGGACCTCGAGCGCCCGGACGTCCGCGGTCCGACGATCCGCCCCCTGGGCGACGAACGGCAGCGCGACGTGGTCGAGCACGTGGCGGCGGGCCACCCCGTACGGGTTCTGGAAGACCCAGAGCGGCCGACAGCCCGGCGGACGGACGGCGGCACCGCGCGTCGGACGGAGCATCCCGGCGAGGATCGCGAGCAGCGTGGACTTGCCGGAACCGCTCGGCCCGACGACCGCGGTAACGGTCCCCTCGGCGAAGGTGCGGTCGACGCGGTCGAACAGCACGGTGCCGTTCGACCAGACGTGTCCGACGCCCTCGAGCGTCACCGACACGAGCTGGACCGGTCCGGCGCGGCACGGATCCGGTCAAGCGTTCGTCCGCCGGGCACCCGGACGAACGACTGCCCGAGTTCCGACCCGAGGACCTCGACCCGGAGCGGCCGCCCCGTCGTCGGTTGCACACACGCCCGGTCACCTTCGAGGTCCCAGAGGGCCGTCGGTGGCACCACCTGGACGGTTCGTGGGCGACTGAGCGTCCACGTCGCGGCCACCGTCGGTGCGCCGTCCGCCGAAGCGACCGTCGCCGCGTACTCCGGCAGGGCGGTGATCGCAGCGAGGTCCGTCGACGCGGAGACCACCCCTGCGGTGTCGATCGGGACATCGGCGTTCCCGATCCGCAGCACGCGCTCCCCCGACGCCGGATCGACCGGGAGCGCCTCGATGCGTGCACCGCGGAGTTCAGCCGGGAGTTCGACGAGGACACCATCGGCGCCGACCGCGGCCCCGACGACGGCCACGCACGCCAGGACGGCGTTCTCGGCGGCTGGCACCCATGCGAACGGGTCCCGCAGTACGACGTCGTCGGGCAGGTCGTCACGGTCGACGCCTCGGTCGACCAGGAACTGCTGCGCAGCACGGAGTGTGCCCCGACCGAGGATGCCGTCGATGCTCAGTCCGGCACCGAGGCGCGTGAGTTCCCGCTGCAACCCCGTGACGTCGGCCCCGCGGTCGCCGAGCTCGAGGTCGCGCCACAGCGGCTCGTCACTGGCGAGCGAGATCACCGGCCGCCCGTCGACCCGCGCGAGGACGTCCCCACTCCGCACGGGTGCCCCGGTCGAGCACGTCGACGTCGTCACCGTGCCGCTCCGCGACGTCACGACCGCCCGTGGGGCACCGGTGTCGAGTGCGAGCTGCACCTGTCGTTCGTCGGCATCGGTGCGCTCGGTCACCCGGACGGTGCTCGCGGGGGCCGCCGTCCGGAGTGCCGCCGGGACCTCGGCCGGCACAACGACCACGATGGCGGCGGCCGTCGCCGCCGCGACCACCATCGCCCCGAGCGCCAGGAGTGCGGCAGACGGGAAGCGCATCACTGCCGCCAGAGGCCGAGGGGGTCCAGCCGACACTGTACGGCTGCGGGGTCCCACGGCGAGAAGGAGAAGTTCCCGTCGTCGTTCTGGGTGCGCCATTCACGTTCGGTGTACGTGTCGTCGACGAGTCTCGCAGCACGGAGGCACGCGACGGTGATCGTTGCCTCGTCCTGCTTCTCCGGGTTCCGCCGGACCTCGTTGAACAGGTAGGTCACGTCGCTGTCGAAGTCCTTCGCGCACTTCGACTTCGAATCGTTCATGGCCGTGGCGTCTTCAGCCTTCCGCCCGGGGAGCGGCGAGGCTTCGGACGTGCCGTCCTCCGCTGTCGTGTAGTCGTAGCCGAGATCCCGCATGCATGCGCTCATGCGGGACTGCGCATCTGCGACCTCCCGCGCCGAGATCGTTCCGTCCGAGAGGATCTGCCGCTGGTACGGGCTGGCGTCGGCGGCTGATTCCGCGAACTCACCCGCCCAGGGCCCGGCCGCGGAGAAGCCCGACGGATCGACGACCCGGGGTGCAGCATCCGCCTGAGCACAGCCGACGAGCCCCACGGCGGCGATCGGCCCGACGATCGTTGCTGCCCGAAGCCTGCTCCGAATCACCGCGTCAGGCCCGGGTCATGCCGTACTGGGCGATGTTGGTCCAGCAGGCGGCCTGGTAGGACCACTTGTTGCCACCGACCACGTTCCCCCACTTCATCGTCCCGCTCCGCAGACGGTTGAAGTGCTGAGCGCGACCACACCCCGAATCGTTGAAGCCCGTGCTCTGCGTCACCTTCCGCCAGCACGTCGCCGCACTCGCCTCCGGCGCCGTCACGGTGTCGACCGCGATCCCGCCGCCCACGACACTCCCCAGCACGACCGCACCCAGTACGACGTTCTTGATCGACATCGATCTCCCCTTTGATTGTGACATCACTCCGATTTCACCGTTAACGTATTACCGGACGGGGCAAGAATGCAACGACCACCACCACATCCGTGCAGGATGGACCCGTGACTGACGACATCCGGTGGGAGGTGGTCGAGGAGAGCACGCTGTCGCTCCCCGACCACGAAGCGATCGCAGCGCTGCTCGGGCAGGCCTTCCCCGACTGGTCGCACTGGTACGTGGGCGGCCGGAGCTGGTCCGGCATGCAGCCGGAACGCCGGGTGCTCGCGCACGACGCCGACGGGGTCGTCCTGGCCCACGTCGGCATCCGCCGCATGTACATCTCCGTCGGCGGCGAAGACGTCCTGGTCGGCGACACCGGCCTGGTCGCCGTGTCGCCCCGGCTGCAGGGCACCGGCGTCGGCCGCGAGCTGATGACCCGGACCGCGGCGGTCCTCGAGGGACTCCGCGTCCCCTTCGGGTTCCTCGGGGCCGGCGAGGACCGGATCCCCTTCTACGCGAAGCTCGGCTGGCACGAGTTCCCCGAGGCCGTCGGCACCTTCTCGGCGTTCACCGCCGAGGGCGCGGGCGTCAGCAACACCGAGCAGGGCGGCTGGATGGCGCTGCCGGTGGCAGCGCAGCTCGAGGACTGGCCCGCTGGCCCGATCTGGCTGAACGGCCAGCAGGTCTAGACGCAACGACCAACGGACGGGAGGCCCGGTACCAGCTGGTACCGGGCCTCCCGTCCGTCAGGTCGTGCAGCGGGGCTTACGCCTCGACCGCGACCTTCTCGGGGTCCTCGTTGGAGCCCGGCGCGCTCGGCACGACCGCGGCGCGCACGCGCGCACCCAGGTCGGCGTCGACGTTCGTCCAGTAGGCGAACACGCGCTCACGCAGGTCGTCGCGCGTCACCTTCGAGACGTGGCCGGCGATGTTGCCGACCAGGCGCTCACGGGCGGCGTCGTCCAGGACCTCGCGGACGAGCGTGCCGGCCTGGCCGAAGTCGTCGTCCTCCGGGTGCAGGGTCGCGGCGGAACGCTGCAGCGCACCGTCGGACTCCCAGCCCGGGGCGTCGTCGGTCGCGTTCGGGTCGGCGTGCGCACCACCGAGCGAGTTCGGCGCGTACACCGGCACCTCGGACTTCTGGAAGTCGAAGCGCATGCCGCCGTCCTTCGAGTACGAGTGGACCTCGTTCTTCGGGGCGTTCACCGGCAGCTGGGCGTGGTTCGTGCCGACGCGGTACCGGTGTGCGTCCGCGTAGCTGAAGATGCGCGCGAGGAGCATCTTGTCGGGGCTCGCCGCGATGCCGGGCACGAAGTTCGAGGGGGCGAAGGTCGCCTGCTCGATCTGCGCGAAGTAGTTCTCCGGGTTGCGGTTGAGCTCCATCGTGCCGACCTCGATGAGCGGGTAGTCCGCGTGCGGCCACACCTTCGTCAGGTCGAACGGGTTGAAGCGGTAGGTCGCGGCGTCCTCGTAGGGCATGACCTGCACCTTGAGGGTCCAGCGCGGGAAGTCCTGACGCTCGATCGCGGCGTGCAGGTCACGGATGTGGAAGTCCGCGTCCTCACCGGCGATGCGGTCGGCGTCCTCCTGCGTCAGGGTCTTGTGGCCCTGCTCGGTGATGAAGTGGTACTTCACCCAGAAGCGCTCGCCCTCGGCGTTGATCCACTGGTAGGTGTGCGAGCCGAAGCCGTCCATCTCGCGCCAGCTCGCCGGCAGGCCGCGGTCGCCCATCAGCCACGTGACCTGGTGCGCCGACTCGGGCGACAGGGTCCAGAAGTCCCACTGCATGTCGTGGTCGCGCAGGTGCGAACCCGGCAGACGCTTCTGCGAGCGGATGAAGTCGGGGAACTTGATGCCGTCGCGGATGAAGAACACCGGGGTGTTGTTGCCGACGAGGTCGTAGTTGCCCTCTTCGGTGTAGAACTTCAGCGCGAAGCCGCGGGGGTCGCGCCAGGTGTCCGGGGAGCCCTGCTCACCAGCGACGGAGGAGAAGCGGGCCAGCATCTCGGTCTGCTTGCCCGGCTGCAGGAACGCGGCACGGGTGAAGCGGGAGACGTCCTGCGTGACGGTGAAGGTACCGAAGGCGCCGCCGCCCTTGGCGTGCACGACCCGCTCCGGGACACGCTCGCGGTTGAACTGGGCGAGCTTCTCGACCAGGTAGTGGTCGTGCAGCGCGAGGGGGCCGTCGGCCCCGACGCCCATCGAGTGCTCGTCGCTCGAGACGGGGGCGCCGCTGTTGGTCGTGGTGGTCGGGGTGCCGGTCGGCGTGTTCTGGTCGGACACGGTTCCTCCTGGAGGTGGGACGTTGGTTCGGTCAGGGGTGCTCGGGTGGTTCGGGGTCCGGCGCGTCGTGCGGCCGGTGCGGTGGGCGGTCGCCGTCAGGCGGGCGTGGGGGCGCCGGGGGCCTGCGCGCTCGCGTCGGGCGCGTCTGGGGCGTCGCGCTCTGCGTCGTCGCGCTCTGCGTCGTCGCGTTCTGCGTCGTCGCGCTCTGCCGCTGCGCAGCGCTCGCAGATGCCCCAGTAGGTGACCTCGGCGGTGGTGACCGCGAAGCCGTGGGTCTCGGACGGGGTCAGGCAGGGCGAGTGGCCGACCGCACAGTCGACGTCCTCGATCGCGCCGCACAGGGTGCAGACGATGTGGTGGTGGTTGTCACCGGTGCGGCGCTCGTACCGGGCAGGGCTACCGGCCGGTTCGATGCGGCGGACGAGCCCGACGCCGGTCAGGGCGTTCAGCACGCCGTAGACGGCCTGGTGACTGGTGGTCGGCAGCTCCACGGCGAGCGCGGTGACGATGTCGTCCGCGGTGGCGTGCGGCATCGAGTCGGTCGCTCGGAGCACCGCGAGTCGCGGGGTCGTGACCCGGAGCCCCGAGGAACGGAGCAGATCGGCGTCGGCGTCCATGCTGAGCCTTTCTTTTGCAGGAATCAAGACAACGCGTTCACTGTACACGAGCTTCTGCTGCCGGCCAGCGAGGGGACGCATGCCGCCACCGGAATACGAAGTGTCACGATCCGGTCGCGATCAGCTGGGACGACACTGGACCGACCGTTCCGCACGCTAACGTCCGGACATGTCCACGAGCCAGGGTCTACCTGAACAGGCGAACAGCACCGCGGACGTCCGGGGGATCATCGCGAAGCGGGACCTGGTCGTCGACCTCATCCGGACGGCCTGCGTCGTCCTCGTCGTCATCGTGCACGTCACGATGGTCGGCGTCGCCGCCGACGACCAGGGGGTGCGGGTCACGAGCCCGCTGCAGGAACTCCCCTGGTACGTCGCTGCCACCTGGGTCGGGCAGGTGATGCCGCTGTTCTTCGTGGTCGGCGGGTTCGCGAGTGCCGTCGGCTGGCGCAGCACCGTCGCCCGTGGTGCGCCGAGCCCCGCCCGCGACTTCCTGGCCACCCGCCTGGTGCGGCTGTTCCGGCCCGCGGTGCCGCTGTTCGTGTTCCTCGCGCTCGGGCTCGGGGTCGCCACGGCCGCTGGCACGCCGCCGGAGCTCCTGGCCGAGGTCGCGTTCGGCATCGGTTCGCCGCTCTGGTTCCTGGCGGCCTACGGCATCACCCAGTGCTGCGTCCCCGTGATGATGCGCCTGCACGAGCGAGCACCGTGGGCCACCCTCGCCGTGCTGCTCGTGCTCGCCGGGGCGGTCGACGCCGTCCGCCTGGCCACCGGGGTCGCCGAGGTCGGCCTGCTCAACCTCGGGCCGGTGTGGCTCTTCGCGCAGCAGCTCGGCTTCCTCTGGGCCGACGGCTGGTTCGCTCGCCGCTCGAAGGTGCTCCTGCTCGGCATCGCCGTCGCCGCGTACGCAGTGCTCGTGCCGATGACCTCGGTCGGGCTCTGGGCACCGGACATGCTGCAGGACCTCAACCCGCCGATGCTCCCGCTGGCGTTCCTGGCGATCGCGCAGGCTTGCCTGGTCCAGCTCGTGCACGCGCCGCTCACCCGGCTGATGCGCACGCGGGCCGCCCTCGGGGCCGTGTTCGTCCTCGGCCGCGACGGCATGACCATCTACCTGTGGCACCTGCCGCTGTTCATCGCACTGAACGGCATCGCCCTGCTCGTCGGGGTGCCGTTCCCGGCGCCGGGCTCCGGTCCGTGGTGGGCGTCGCGCATCGTCGCACTCGTGGTGGTGCTCGCCGTCGCGATCGGGGTGGCCCGGGCCCTGCGCTGGTTCGACCGGCCGCTCCCCCGATTGCTGCCGTCGGCCGACCGTCCGTCGTGGCCGGTCGTCGCGGTCGCCGCCCTCTGCACGATCGGCCCGGCGTTCCTCGTGATGCAGCTGCACCTGTCGTTCGGCGTCGCGCTCGTCGGCGCCGTGGCCGTACCGGTGGGCGTCTGGCTGCTGTCACGGACCGTCCCGGCACCCGGGGTCGCCCGGATCTGAACCGGTTCTCACCGTCGCGGGGCCACGACGGACACCCGGCGGGCGTCGGGCGGACGGAGGATGGTTCCGGCGGCGCGAAGGACGAGTCCGCCTGATCCCCAGGAGGCTCCCCACGCCGTCGACACCCGAGTTCTGGAGCACCTGGCGGTTCGACCCACTGGCGGCGGTGCTCCTCGTCGTCGCCGCGCTCGCCTACGGCCGCTGGGTCGTCGGAGCGGTCCGACGGGGTGCCCGGTGGCCGTGGTGGCGCACGCTCGCCTTCGCCACGGCGCTCGTGCTGTTCGGCGTGCTGCAGTTCGGCATCGTCGGCGTCGACGACGAGCGGTTGCGCTGGGCGTTCGTCCTGCGGGCCGCCCTGCTGTTCTTCGCGGTCCCCACCTTCGCCGCGCTCGGTGCGCCCGTCGCACTGCTCCGGATCGGAGGCCCGGCTCGCCTTGCGCAGGTCGCCGACGCGGTCATGGGGTCACGTCCGGTGCGGCTGCTCGGCAACGCGATCGTCGCCCCGTTGGTCGCGCTCGCGCTGTTCGCCGTCCTGCTCACCCCGTTCTCGGCGGTGATCCGGGAGTCCCCCGCCTGGGCCGCCGTCATCACCGTGACCGTGCCGGCACTCGGGTTCGGCCTGCTCGCGCCGCTGTCCGAGGTCGGCGTGCTCGTCTCGTCGACATTCGCCACGGCCGAGTTCCTGCTCGCGTTCGTCGAGCTCGTCATCGACGCGGTGCCCGGCATCGTGCTGCGCATCACGAACCACGTGCTCGACGGGTCCCTCGTGCCGGCGGTCGGGCGGGCCTGGTACCCGTCGCCGCTGCAGGACCAGCACCTGGCGGGCGACCTGCTGTGGTTCATCGCCGAGGTGGCGGACATCCCCGTGCTCGTCGCCCTGTTCATCCGGTGGCAGCGGACCGACCGCCGTGAGGCCCGGGACGTCGACGCCCTGACCGACGAACAGATGGACGAGCTCACCCGGGCGCACCTGCAGCGCCGCAGCTGACGGGCGGGGGTGAGTCCCCGACACGAGTGAGCAGAAGAAGTCGAGTACCCGGAGGTGACTCGACTTCTTCTGCTCACTCGTTGGGCGCCGAAGCGCTCGTGCCCTACTTCGACGGGGCCCCCGCGGGCTCGGCGTCGGGCTGCGTGGTGACCGAGCCGGTCTGCTGCCACGCGACGGTCTGCTTCGGCTTCGCCAGGAACAGCGCCGCGACGATGGCCACGATCAGCACGATCGCCGGCAGGTAGAGCGACTCACCCATGGCCTTGGAGAACGGCTCGAGCAGGAAGCCCGGCAGCGCGCCGACCTGCTGCTCGGCACCACCGGCCGAGGCCCCACCGGACGACGCCGGGAAGTTCGCGGTGATCCGGGCCTCCATCAGGGCGGCGATGCCGGCGGAACCGAGCACCGCACCGATCTGGCGGGTGGTGTTGTAGACGCCCGAGCCGGCACCGGCCAGCTTCGGCGGCAGGTTGCGCGTCGCCGAGACGGACAGCGGTCCCCACATGCAGGCGTTGGCGAGACCGAGGAGGGCGCTCGGCAGGAGCACCCAGCCCCACTCGGCACCGCTCGACAGCAGGGCGCCGAACCAGAACAGGCCGACCGAGAAGCAGGCGAGCCCGAACGAGGCGACCCAGCGCGGGTTCCAGCGGTTCAGGTTCTTGCCGACGATCGGCGCGAGCGCGGCGGACAGCACGGCCTGCGGCACGAGGAGCAGTGCGGCCTGGGTCGGCGAGAAGCGCAGGACGTCCTGGGCCCACAGCATGATCGGCAGCGCGAACGACGCGATCGCGACACCGACGGCCGTGATGGCGACGTTGGCCAGCGTGAAGTTGCGGTCCTTGAACAGGCCGAGCGGCAGCAGCGGCTCGCCCTTCTGCACGCCCTGCCAGACGACGAAGCCGGCGAGCACCACGAGACCGACGATGATGAGCGACCACACCGAGATCGGGCCGGCGATGACGCCCCAGTCGTAGGTCTCGCCCTCCTGGATGCCGAAGACGAGCAGGAACAGGCCCGCTGCCGACAGGAAGATGCCGAGGTAGTCGAAGCGGTGTCCGTGCCGCTCGAACGACGGCACGAAGCGCTGCGCGAGCACGAACGCGACGACACCGACGGGGACGTTCACGAAGAAGATCCACTCCCAGCCGAAGCCGTCGACGAGCAGGCCGCCCACGATCGGGCCGACGAGCGACGCGACACCGGCGACGGCGCCCCACAGGCCCATGGCCGCGCCGCGGTTCTGCGGCGGGAAGATGCGCGTGATGACCGACATGGTCTGCGGGCTCATCATGGCGGCGCCGAGGCCCTGCACGACGCGGGCGACGATCAGCACCTCGATCGAGCCGGCCAGGCCGCACCACAGGCTGGCGAGCGTGAAGACCACGAGGCCGATCTGGTACATGACCTTCGGGCCGAAGCGGTCACCGAGCCGGCCGGTGATGAGCAGCGGCACGGCGTAGGCGAGCAGGTAGGCGCTCGTCACCCAGATCACGGAGTTGATGTCCGCGTCGAGCTCCTGCGCGATGGTGGGGGTGGCGACCGACACGATGGTCGAGTCGACGAGGATCATGAAGAACCCGACGACGAGTGCCCACAGGGCAGGCCACGGCTTCTTCTCGGTCGTCCGCGGAGGCGTGACGGTGGTCATCGAGTGGTTTCCTTGCTGTTCGTGGTGGTGTCTGCGGACGCGACGGAGGCGTCCCAGGAGATGTGGCCGGCGGCGATCCGGTCGGCCGTGGCGGCGAGCCACTCGATCTGCGTCGTGAGCATGGCACGCACGTACGACACGTCGAGCCAGTACCGCTCGGGCAGGTCCTTGGCACGGACGACCCCGAGGATCTCGTCCGTCTCGTCGCGCTGGGCCCGGAGTGCGACGGCCCGTGCCCGGAGTGCGGACTCGGCCTCGTCGACCGACAGGTTCTCGATCTCGGCGACGGCCAGATGGAAGACGGGGTACTCCTCGGCCGGTTCGGCGATCAGCCGGACGAGCCCGTCGTGCAGGGCCGTCCACCCCTCGTCCGTGATGGCGTAGGTGGTGCGTTCCGGACGGTTGCCCGCCCGGTCGGTCCCCACGACCTCGGCGAGGCCGAGCTCCACCAGGCGGCCGACCTGGTGGTACAGGGTGCCGGGCCGGACCTTGACGTTCCGACCGTCCCGTCGGTGCGTCATCGTCTGGAACATCTCGTAGGGATGCGTCGGCCCCTCGGCCAGGAGCCCGAGCGCGGCGAACGCGAGTGGCGTGAGCGACGGCACACGTGCCTCCAGTCCGCTTGTTCGTTGTTGACTATTCGAAGTGGAATATACGTGTTGGAACAGACATGAGCAACCGCACAGCAAGGGCCGGCCTGGAGGCCCGTGGCCGTCCCGGCGTGTCGCGCGCGCCCCGTAGACTGGTCGCGTCCCCCCACCCCTGAAGTGCTGGAGAGAACACGTGCCAACGATCGTCGTCGAGGTCATGCCCAAGGCCGAGATCCTCGACCCCCAGGGGAAGGCCGTGGGCAACGCCCTGGCCCGCCTCGGCAAGGCCGACCTGACCAACGTCCGCATCGGCAAGCGCTTCGAGGTGACCGTCGACGGCCCCGTCGACGACGCCAAGCTCGCCGAGGTCCGCGACATCGCAGCCGACGTCTTCTCGAACGCGGTCATCGAGGACGTCGTGTCCGTGACCGTCGAAGGCCAGTGACCCGGATGCGCATCGGCGTCATCACGTTCCCCGGCTCGCTCGACGACCGCGACGCCCAGCGCGCCGTCCGTCTCGCCGGTGCCGACCCCGTCGCCCTCTGGCACGGCGACCACGACCTGCAGGGTGTCGACGCCATCGTGCTGCCCGGTGGGTTCTCGTACGGCGACTACCTGCGTGCCGGCGCGATCGCCGCGAAGGCCCCGATCATGGCCGAGGTCATCGACGCCGCAGGCAAGGGCATGCCCGTGCTCGGCATCTGCAACGGGTTCCAGATGCTGGCCGAGGCCCGCCTGGTCCCCGGAGCACACACCCGCAACGCGCACCAGCAGTTCATCCGCCGCGACCAGAAGCTCCGCGTCGAGACCACCGCGACCGCCTGGACCTCCGGCTTCAGCGCCCAGCAGGAGATCACCATCCCGCTGAAGAACGCCGACGGCCGCTTCGTCGCGGACGCCGACACCATCAAGCGCATCGAGGACAACGGCCAGGTCGTGTTCCGCTACGTCGGCGTGAACCCGAACGGCTCCATCGACGACATCGCCGGCGTCTCGAACGAACGCGGCAACGTCGTCGGCCTGATGCCGCACCCCGAGCACGCGACCGAGGCCGGGTTCGGCCCGGACACCCCCGCCGCGATGGCCTCGGGCACCGACGGCCTGACCTTCTTCACCTCCGTGATCGAGCACGCGCTCGTCAAGTGACAGGGAACAACGACACCGTGACGACACCCGTTCGCCCGAAGCCCGACACCGTGCAGGACGCGGCAGCCACCCCCGACAAGGAGCAGCCGTACGACGCGCTGGGCCTGAAGCCGGACGAGTACGCCCGCATCAAGGAGATCCTCGGCCGCCGCCCCACCTCGGGTGAGCTGGCGATGTACTCGGTGATGTGGAGCGAGCACTGCTCCTACAAGTCCTCGAAGAACTACCTCCGTCAGTTCGGCAAGAAGGTCACGCCGGAGATGACGAAGAACCTGATGGTCGGCATGGGCGAGAACGCCGGTGTCGTCGACGTCGGCAACGGCTGGGCGGTGACCTTCAAGGTCGAGTCGCACAACCACCCGTCCTACGTCGAGCCGTACCAGGGCGCGGCCACCGGTGTCGGCGGCATCGTCCGCGACATCATCTCGATGGGCGCCCGCCCCGTCGCCGTGATGGACCAGCTCCGCTTCGGCGCGATCGACCACGAGGACACCGCACGCGTCGTGCACGGCGTCGTCGGTGGCATCTCGTTCTACGGCAACTGCCTCGGCCTGCCGAACATCGGCGGCGAGACCTACTTCGACCCGGTGTACCAGGGCAACCCGCTGGTCAACGCCCTCGCGGTCGGCGTCCTCCGCCACGAGGACCTGCACCTGGCGAACGCGTCCGGTGCCGGCAACAAGGTCGTCCTGTTCGGTGCCCGCACCGGTGGCGACGGCATCGGCGGCGCGTCGATCCTGGCGTCCGACACCTTCACCGAGGGTGGCCCGACCAAGCGCCCGGCCGTGCAGGTCGGCGACCCCTTCGCCGAGAAGGTCCTGATCGAGTGCTGCCTCGAGCTGTTCCAGAAGGACCTGGTCGAGGGCATCCAGGACCTCGGCGCCGCGGGCATCTCCTGCGCCACCTCGGAGCTCGCGAGCAACGGGGACGGCGGCATGCACATCTCGCTCGACGACGTCCTGCTCCGCGACCCCACGCTCACCGCCGAAGAGATCCTGATGTCGGAGAGCCAGGAGCGCATGATGGCGGTCGTCCGCCCCGACAAGCTCGACGAGTTCCTCAGCGTCGTCGGCAAGTGGGAGGTCGAGACCAGCGTGCTCGGCGAGGTCACCGGCACCGGCCGACTCGTCATCGACTGGCAGGGCCAGGAGATCGTGAACGTCGACCCGCGCACCGTCGCCGTCGACGGCCCGGTCTACGACCGCCCGGTCGCCTACCCGACCTGGATCGACGCGCTGCAGGCCGACACCGCCGCCTCGCTCGACCGCCCGGCCGACGGCCCCGCGCTGAAGGCACAGTTCCTCAGCCTGCTCGGTTCGCCGAACCTGGCGTCGAAGAACTGGGTCACGAACCAGTACGACACCTACGTGCTCGGCAACACCGCGCTGTCCTTCCCCGACGACGGCGGCATGATCCGCGTCGACGAGGAAACGGGCCTCGGTGTCGCCATCGCCACCGACGCGAACGGCCGGTACTGCCAGCTCGACCCGAAGCAGGGTGCCCGTCTGGCCCTGGCCGAGGCCTACCGCAACGTCGCCGTCACCGGTGCCGTCCCCGCCGCCGTCACCGACTGCCTGAACTTCGGCTCCCCCGAGAACCCCGAGGTCATGTGGCAGTTCTCCGAGGCGGTCGAGGGCCTGGCAGACGGCTGCATGGAGCTCGGCATCCCGGTCACCGGCGGCAACGTGTCGTTCTACAACCAGACCGGCTCGACCCCCATCCACCCGACGCCCGTCGTCGGCGTGCTCGGCATCATCGACGACGTCGCCAAGCGCGTGCCGTCCGGGTGGCAGGACGACGGCCACAACATCTACCTGCTCGGCACCACGAGCCTCGAGCTCGACGGTTCCGCGTGGGCCGGCACCGTGCACGGGCACCTGGGCGGGCGTCCGCCGGCGGTCGACCTCGAGCGCGAGAAGGCCCTCGCCGAGCTGCTGTACGCGGCGTCCGGCGAGCAGCTGCTCACCAGCGCGCACGACCTGGCGGACGGCGGCCTCGGCCAGTCCCTCGCCGAGTCGGTGCTCCGCTTCGGCATCGGCGCTCGCGTGGTCCTCGACGAGCTCGAGACCCGCGACGGCATCGACACCGCGACCGCGCTGTTCTCCGAGTCGACCGGTCGCGTCATCGTCACCGTCCGCCGCGAGGACGACGTGCGGTTCCAGGGCATGTGCGACGGCCGGGGCTTCCCGGTGCTGCGCATCGGCGTGACCGACGCAACGTCGAGCACGCTCGAGGTCCAGGGCGCGTTCGAGGCCACGGTCGACGAGCTGCGCGGCACCCACGCCGCGACGCTGCCGGCCCGCTTCGGCGACGTGATCGTCGAGGACGTCACCGAGGGGTACGTCGGCCGCGGGCCGCTCGACTCCGACGGTGCCTTCTCGCCGCGCACCGACGCCTAGGCCCGGGTCGCGGATGTCGATCGTCACCCTGCCCTTCGCCGAGCTCGTCGACCGGTTCGGCCCCGTGCCGGACGGCATCGAGCTGGACGTCTGGGACGTCGAGTCGCCGTACGGTCGCCCGGACGACGTCGCGATCACGTTCCTGCCGTTCTACTTCGAGGGGCGGCACCGCTGGCAGTTCGTGCACGACCTGCCCGAGCTCCAGCTGCTGCAGCTGCCGAGCGCCGGGTACGAGCACGCCGTCCCGCACGTGCCCGGTCACGCGCAGCTGGCGAACGGTCGCGGCATCCACGACGACGAGACCGCCGAGCTCGCGGTCGGCCTCGCGCTGACGTCGCTCCGTGAGATCTCGGCGTTCCAGATCGACCGTACCAACGGCGTCTGGGACGCCCGCGAGACCCGATCGCTCGCCGACCGCCGGGTGACCGTCGTCGGCTACGGGGCGATCGGGTCCGCGATCGCCACCCGGTTCGAGGCGTTCCGCACCGAGGTGACCGTGGTCGCCCGGACCGCGCGCGAGCAGGACGGCCGGCACGTGCACGCGTTCGGCGAGCTGCCCGAGCTGGCTCAGACGACCGACGTCCTCGTGCTCATCGCGCCGCTCACCGCCGAGACCGAACGCCTGGTCGACGCGGAGCTGCTCGCGGCGCTGCCGGACGGTGCCCTCGTGGTGAACGTGGCGCGCGGCAAGGTCGTCGACACCGACGCCCTGGTCGCCGAACTGCGGTCGGAGCGGCTGTTCGCGGCCCTCGACGTCACCGACCCGGAGCCCCTGCCCGCCGGACACCCGCTCTGGACGACGCCGAACACCGTGCTCACCCCGCACGTCGGCGGCAACACCGACCTGAGCGTGCCGCGGTCGATCGAGCTGATGCGCAAGCAGGTCGCCGCACTGGCCGAGGGTCGCCCGTTCGAGAACCTGATCGAGTTCTAGCCGGCTGTTCCCGGCGTCAGAGCGGGACGACGCACGTCGGCGTGCCGACCGGGATCTGCGCGACGGCTTCGCCGGGCATGCCCTCGGCGTCGAGCGGGAGCACGGCGACGGCGTCGGACATCTGGTTCGCCACCAGGACGAACCCGGGCACCCGCGCGAAGTGCCGCGGCCAGACCCCACCGCAGGGCACCGAACTGACGACGGCGAGCCCGCCGTCACGAGCGTCGAGCACCACGAGCAGGTCCCGCCCGCGCACAGCCACGTACACGCGGCCGGCCTCGTCGACCTCGATGTGACTGAGCAGCGACTCCCCCACCGCACCGTCGAACGTCGGCACGGCAGCGATCGTCACGAACGACCCGGAGTCGTCGCGGCGCAGGCGGTGCACACGCCCGTCGAGCTCACCGGCGACGAGCAGGTCACCGTCAACCCAGGCCATGTGCCTCGGGCCGGCGCCGGGTGTCACGTGGTGCACGCGGAGTGCCTCGATGGCGGGGACCCCGTCGGCCGACACCGTGACGCGGAACTCGTGCAGGGCATCGCCGCCGAGGTCGGCGACGAGCACCGTGCCGTCCGGGGTGGCGATCGATTGGTGGGCGTGCGGGCCGTCCTGGCGGTCGTCGTCAGGACCCGTGGCGTCGGGCAGCACGGCGACCGCGACGGCCTCGGCCGGCACCGAACGCTGGTCGGCGTCCCCGTGCAGCACCACGCCGTCGCTGGCGGTCACCGACGCCGCGTGTGACTCGGCCGGCGCGAGGGAGATCGCCGTGACCGTGCCCGAGACGTAGTTCGTGACGACGAGCGCGCCCGAGGGGTCGACCCGCAGGTGGCACGGGGCGTCTCCGCCGGCGGGGGCGTCCCACAGGTGTTCGAGTGCGCCGCCCTGCAGCCGGAAGGCCGACACGGCACCGTCGTTCGTCTCGGAGACCGCGTAGACCCGGTCACCCGAGACGGCGAGGAACGAGGGGTCGTCGAGCACCGCGACGGTCCGGGGTGCCGGAACGGCTCCGACCGGTCCGGCGTCGACCAGCGAGATGCCCGTGGCGTTCCCGCCACCGGTCGCCGTGTACGAACCGATGAGCAGCGACGGCAGCTCGGCGCTCATTCGTCGCGGCCCGCGATGCGCTCGTGGTGGTGGATGACCTCGGCGACGATGAAGTTGAGGAACTTCTCGGCGAAGGCGGGGTCGAGGTGGGAGTCGGCGGCGAGCGACCGGAGCCGTGCGACCTGGATCCGTTCGCGGTCCGGGTCGGCGGCGGGCATGCCCGACTCGGCCTTCAGGTGCCCCACGCGCTGCGTGTACTTGAAGCGTTCCGCGAGCATGTGGATCACGGCGGCGTCGATGTTGTCGATGCTCTGCCGGATGCTCCGCAGTTCGTCGACGGCGCTCGCGTCGGCCTCGGACAGGGTGACGTCGTCGTTCATGGTCCGAGCCTACTGGCGGACGTGCAGCGGAACCCGGCCCGCTGCTGCGAGAATGTGCACATGTCGGTCCTGCTGGTGATCTCGGGTGTCTGTGCGGTCCTCGCGGGCCTCATCCACGTGTACATCTTCTTCCTCGAATCGGTCATCTGGACCAGTCCGCAAGCGCGCCGGATCTTCGGCATCGCTTCCGAGACCGAAGCCGTGGCGACCCGTTCGCTCGCCTTCAACCAGGGCTTCTACAACCTGTTCCTGGCGATCGGGGCGATCCTCGGCGTCGTGCTCGTGCTGGCCGGCAACACCGTGAGCGGCTGGACCCTCGTGGTGTTCTCGACCGCGAGCATGCTCGGTGCCGCGGTGATCCTGATCGGCTCGGGTCGCAAGTACGTCAACTCCGCGTTCAAGCAGGGCACGCTCCCCCTGATCGCGCTGCTCTTCGCGCTGCTGGGTTCCACCATCGGCGTCTAGCCCAGCTCACCCTCCCCCGAACTGCGAAAGCGACAGGGTGCCACCGAACATCGGCGGCACCCTGTCGCTTTCGCGGTGCTGACCAGCGGTGCTGACCAGCGGAACCGGCCAGCAGCGACGACCAGCCCTAGCCGAGCTTCTCCTCGAACTGCGCCGGCAGCTTGTCGAGCGCCCACTCGATCGCAGCCGTGGTGCCCATCGAGAACGCGGACGAGACGTCCTTGTCGTCGAAGACGATCGAGTGTCCGGCCTCGACCGACGGCACCTTCTGGAACAGCTTGTTCGACGAGGCCTCCGACGCGTCGACGTAGATCGGCAGGATCAGCGTCAGGTCGGCGTCGAGCAGGTCGAGGTTCTCGTCGGACAGGTGCACGGAGAACTCCTTGCCGGCCTGCTCGTCGATGGCCTTCGGGATCTCGAAGCCGAGGTTCCGCATGAAGGTCGAACGGCTGTCCGTGGAGGCGTACGCCCCGAAGCCCTCGGAGCTGTAGGCACCGACGACGGCCGTCTTGCCCTCGAAGTCCGGGTGCGCCTTGCGTGCTGCGGCGTAGGCGTCGTCGAGGCCGGAGAGCAGCTTCTTGCCCTCGGACTCCTTGCCGAGCGCCTTCGCGATCATGGTCGTCTGCTGCTCGGTCGACGCGAGGTAGTTCGCGCCGCCCTTCGGGATCGCCACGGTCGGCGCGATCGCGGAGAGCTTGTCGTACCGCTCCTTGTCACCCGAGGACTTCACGTCGAGGATGACATCGGGGTTGAGCTTGAGGATGTCCTCGTAGCTCGGTTCGAGCGTCTGGATGATCTTCGGCGACTTGTCGTACGCACCCTTGAGCCAGGGACCGACACCGTCGCCGCCGAACGCGAGCCAGTCGCTCGCACCGACCGGCTGCACACCGAGCTCGAGCGCGGTCTCGGCGTCCCCCCACCCGAGCGCGACGACGCGCTTCGGTGCCGACTCGATGGTGGTGGTGCCGAGGCCGGTCGTGATCGAGACCGGGAACGCGGCATCGGACGACCCCGACGACGCCGAGTCGGTCGAGGAGCCGGAGCCGGACGCGCAGCCGGCGAGGACGAGGGACGCTGCGACGACGGCGCCGGCTGCGGCGAGCACGCGTCGGAGACGCAAGGGAGAACGGTTCACGAAGGGTAGCCTAACCTAACGGGGTGCGCAGGAAAACGGCTGGCTAGGCTGGGTGACCGTGGCGTTCACCGATCCAGGCCGCACGCACCTCGCGGTGCTCGGCTCCCCCATCGCGCACTCGCTCTCGCCCACGCTCCACGCTGCGGCCTACGATGCGCTCGACCTGCCCTTCACCTACGGGAGGCACGAGGTCGCGTCCGGCGAGCTCGCCGCGTTCGTCGCGGGGCTGGGTCCGGAATGGCGTGGGCTGAGCCTCACGATGCCGCTCAAGCGCGAGGTGCTACCGCTGCTCGACCGCACCACTCCGCTCGTCGACGAGCTCGGGGTCGCCAACACGGTCGCGTTCCGCCACGAGGGCTCCACGATCGTCCGAGCCGGCGCGAACACCGACGTGCAGGGCCTCGTCCGCCCGGTCGAGGCGCTCGGACACCTGCCCGGCGAGGCCACGATCCTGGGCGGCGGAGCCACCGCGGCGAGCGCCCTGACCGCTGCCGTCCGGCTCGGGGCGTCGCTCGTCCGGGTGTTCGTCCGCGACACCGCGAAGACGCGTGCGCTGGTCGACCTGGCCGTCCGGCTCGGGGTGACGCTCGAGGTGCATCCCCTGACCGAACTCGCCGGCACGCACCACGGGTTCGTCCTCTCGACGCTGCCGGGCGGTGCAGCTGACCCGCTCGAGTTCGGTCCGTCGGGGCCCGAGGCCGTGCTGTTCGACGTCGCCTACGAACCGTGGCCCACCGCGGTCGCCAGCCGCTGGACCGACGCCGGGGGCCGCGTGCTGAACGGCCTCGACATGCTCACCGAGCAGGCGATCGGACAGATCCGGTTCTTCCTGACCGGTGACGAGGACGAGCTACTCCCCGACGAGGCCGGGGTCCGCCGGGCGATGCGCACCGCGGTCGACCTGCCCGCCGTCATCGGCAGCTAGCCGACGACGACGCTGGCGCCCCGCGGTCAGCCGCGGGACCGCGCCTCGGCGTCGAGCAGCGCGACGGAGACGTCCCACAGCCGATCGGCCTGGTCCGGATCGAGCGCCCAGTGCAGCACGCCGTGCAGGCCGTCCTCGATCCGCTCCACCACCGCCGCTTCGTGGCAGTCCTCGAAGTACCGGCCCGTGACCCCGTCGAGTTCCGGTGCGGTGGCGAGCAGGACCGAGGTCGCGGCTCCCTGCTCCGGGGTCTTCACGGCATCGGCCGCGGCGATCTTCGTGGCGGCCAGGACCTCCGGGTCCCAGTGCTTCTGCAGCCCGGTCCAGATCCCGCCGGGCATGAGGGCGTTCGCGGTGATGCCGTCGGCGGCCCACCGGCGGCCGGCAGCGACGGCGAACAGCACGTTGGCGGTCTTCGACTGTCCGTACGCGAGTCCGGGCTCGTAGCGACGCCGGCGGAAGAACAGGTCGTCGAACACGACGGGCGAACCACCGTGTCCGCTCGACGACACCGAGACGATCCGTGCCGAACCCGAGGCGGCCAGGGAGTCGTGCAGCCCGAGCGCGAGGGCGAAGTGCCCGAGGTGGTTCGTCGCGAAGTGTGACTCCCACCCGGCGGGCATGTACGACTCGGGTGCGTCCATGATGCCCGCGTTGGCGACGAGCACGTCGAGCGGCCCCGACCACGCTGCGGTGCAGGCCTCGACGGAAGCCGGACGGTCCAGGTGCAGCTCCAGGACGGCCGGCGCTTCCGTCCCCGTCGTCCGGGCGATGTCGTCCGCCACCCGTCGGCCGGCATCGACGTCCCGCACCGCGAGCGTCACGCGTGCCCCGGCTCCGGCGAGTGCTCGGGAGGTCTCCACGCCGATGCCGGACGCAGCGCCGGTGACGATCGCCGTGCGCCCCGTCAGGTCGAGGCCGTCGACGACCTCGGCGGCCGTGGTCCGGTCACCGAAGCGGGTGAGGTCGCGTGCGGGCATGTGGGCTCCTGTCAGCTGGCGCGGTGCGCAGTCGTCAGGCGACCACGCCGTCCACGTAGAACCATCGTCCCTGCTCGCGGACGAAGTCGCTCGTCTCCTCGAGCGTGCCGCGCTCGTCGTCGGAACGCCACCACGCGCGGAACGTGACGGTGCCGTGGGAGTCGAACGGGCCTCCCGAGGTGGTCGCCAACACGTCCAAGCGGGTCCAGCGCTGGGTCGGGTCCAACTCGAGACCCGCCGGGCGGGTGCGCGGATGCCAGGTGAGCAGCAGGTACTCCGGCAGGCCCAGCGCGAAGGCGCTGAAGCGGGAGCGCATGAGACGTTCCGCGGTCGGCGCGACGGCCCCGGCGTGCAGGGGGGCGCAGCACTCGCCGTAGGGGTTGCCGCTCAGGCAGGGGCAGCGCGTCGTGTCGGTGACCACCGGCCGAACGCTAGTCGACGATGGACAGCGTGACGGTGATGTTGCCGCGGGTGGCGTTCGAGTACGGGCAGATCTCGTGTGCACGCTCGGCCAGGCGCTGGCGCTGCTCCTGCGGGGCGTTCGGGGCGTAGACGTCGAGCTCCACGGCGAGGCCGAAGGCGCCGTTGCCGGTGCCGCCGATGCCGACCTCGGCGGAGACCTCGGCGCCGGTGGTGTCGACCTCGAGCTCCTTGCCGGCGGCGTGCAGGGCACCGAGGAAGCACGCGGCGTACCCGGCGGCGAAGAGCTGCTCGGGATTGGTGCCCTCGCCGCTGCCGCCCATCTCCTTGGGCGGGCGGGTGTCGAGGTCGAGCCGGTCGTCCTCGCTGCGGACGTGCCCGTCGCGGCCGCCTCCGGTGGCGTGGGCAGCGGCGGTGTAGACGATGTCGAGACTCATGGTCCGAGGTCACCGTGCTCGCCTGGACGAATCCTGAGCGGCAGCATCACGTCGCGGGTGCGGCGGCTCCGGGCGCGCAGCGCTCGGGCGTGTCCGGGTGTGGGATGCGGGGCGGCGTGTGCGAGCGCGTCGCTTGGTGAGCAGAAGATGTCGGGTCCCCCGCCCGCACCCGACATCTTCTGCTCACTGAACGCAAAGCGCGCGGGCACCCCGCACCAGCACCGGGTAGACATGATTGATGTTCACGCTCGGCTGGCAGGTCTTCCGCCGGCACGTCACGGACGTGCTGGATCCGGCACGCGTCCGCCGTGCTGCTCTGTGGTCCGGCATCGCGGCGGTCGTCGCGCTGGTCGGCATGGCCGTCCTGGAGGCCCGGGTCGACTGGACGGGGACCACCCCGGTCCGCAGCGTGGTCGCGATGGTGCTGCTGGCGCTCGGCGTCGGGCTGCTCACCTTCGCGTGCATCCCGACGTGGCGGCCGCCGGACCCCTCGACGACGATCAACGGTCGGCAGGTGCGGCCCTCGTGGCAGCTCGCAGCGCGGCGTGCCACGCAGCTGTACGTGCAGCGTCGACCCGTGCCGGTCCTGCCGGAGCACCGTGAGATCGTCCGCACCGACACCGTCCTCCTGCGGCGGGGGCTGATCGGCATGCTCGCCCGCGTCACACCGTTGCTCGGTTCGGGGCTCGTCGCCGTCCTCGGGGCGTTCGTCCTCGGGGCCGCCAGCGGGTTCCAGGTGCTCTTGATCGCGGTGTACACGATCGGGCTGTCGGAGTACGTCGTCCGCCTCGGCCGCTCCGAACGAGCCCGCCTGGCCGCCGAGTCCCTCGAGCCCGCACCCGCACCCGAGACCCCCGCACGCCCCACTTCGTGAGCAGAAGGGGTCGAGTTGCTGTGGGGCACGCGACCATTCCTGCTCACGAAGCGTGAACGGCGCACCCCGACGCGCACCACTGTCGGCGGCGACGGGCACACTGGGCACATGTGTGGAAGGTTCGTCGTCTCCGACACCACGGCCGATCTGTTGCCCGAGCTCATGGGCGAGCTCGCCGCCCGGACCGAGCACGTCGACGAGGACACCGGCGAGGTGCACCCCGGCCTCGCCCCGAGCTGGAACGTCGCCCCGACCGACCCCGTGTACGCCGTCCGCCAGCGGCACGGCGAACGCGAGCTGCCGCAGATCAGCTGGGGCTTCGTGCCGAGCTGGGCGAAGGACTTCCAGAAGCAGCGCCCGAAGCCGATCAACGCCCGCATCGAGACGGTCGCGACGAGCGGCATGTTCAAGCGGGCCTTCGCCACGAACCGCTGCATCGTCCCGGCGCAGGGGTACTACGAGTGGGTGGTGCGCGAGGACGGCAAGGAACCCCACTTCGTGCACGAACCCGGCGGCGCCCTGGCGATGGCCGGCGTGGTCAGTGCCTGGCCCGACCCCACGAAGCCCGAGGGCGACCCGGACAAGTGGCGGCTGTCGCTCGCGATCATCACCCGTGACGCCCACGTCGCCCCGGGCGAGGTCCACGACCGCATGCCGGCGTTCCTGACGCCCGACGGCTACGACGACTGGCTCGGCGGCGACCTCCGGTCAGACGACTTGCTTGCCCTGCTCGACCACGAGTCGCTGGCGGTGGCCGCGGGCCTTGCGCAGTACGAGGTCTCCCGCACGGTGAACAGCGTGCGGAACGACGGACCGCAGCTCATCGCGCCCGTCGCGTAGGCGGTCGCGCCCCGCGCGCAGACAGCAGGCCCGGATCACCGCAGCGGGTCTGCTGCGGTGATCCGGGCCTCCAGTCCGGTGCCCTGTTACGGACGTGCGCTGCGGCGGATGCCCGGCGCGACGCGGACCGCGATCCGTCGTCGGGTCACCAGGAGCACGCCCGCCAGCATGAGCGCGAGTGCCGCGAGCCCGAGGCCGACCAGCCCGGTCACGCCCGTGAAGGCGAGCTCGGTGTCGTGCACGATCGCGGCGAGCCCGGTCGGGAACCGGACCGTGACGGTCGCGCTGACCGTCTGTCCCGCGCTGTCGGTGACCTCGTAACCGACGAAGGTGGTTCCGGTGAAGCCTTCCTGCGGGGTGAAGACGACCCGGCCGTCGCGGATGGTCCACGTGCCCTGGTCGGCGACGACCACGCGGTCGGTCGGTGTGCCGGACTCGGGGTGGAGCAGGTGCAGCGTGCCCGGCTCGAACGTGGCGCCGCCGGTGGCGGAGTCGTTGTCGAGCGGATCCACGACGACCCGGTGTCCGACGATCCCGGTGGCGGAGTCGTCGGTGGCGACCGCCGCGGCGACCACGGTCATGGTCGCGGTGGCGGTGGCCGTCTGCCCCGAGGCGTCCGTCACCGTGTAGGTGAAGGTGTCCGTGCCGGTGAAGCCGGCGGCCGGCGTGTAGACGTACGCGCCGTTCCGCTGGATCGTCACGGTTCCGTGGGCGGGCTTCCGGGCCGGGGCGGCGGTGAGGCCGGCGCCCTGGTCGTCGGCGAGCAGGCCGTGGCGGGCGTCGCGGGTGACGGGCGTGCCGGACACGGTGTGCCCGGAGTCGTCCGCCGCGGCGATGCCGACCGTGATCGTGACGGTGGCGTCGACCTGCTGCTCCATCGAGTCCTGCGCACGGTACGTGACGGTGTCCGTGCCCGAGAAGCCCTTCGCCGGGGTGTAGACGAACGTGCCGTCGGCGGCGATGGAGGCCGTGCCGTGACGGGCCTGGCCCACCGCGACGACCGTCAGGGCGTCACCGTGGTCGTTGCCGAGCACGCCGTGGCCGGCGACCCGGACCGTCTTGCCAGCCGTGGTCGAGGCCTTGTCGTCCTTCGCGGCCGGGGCGACGTCGATGACGACGCGCGCGAACGCCGCGGTGCCGTCGGCATCGTTGGCCGAGTAGGTGAACCAGTCACGACCGGACCAGTTCGAGGTGGGCGTGTAGACGTACGAGCCGTCCTTCTCGAGCGACAGCTTTCCGTTGAACGGCTTCGTCTCCATGGCGGCCCAGAGCCCACGACCGGAGTCACCGACCAGCACGCCCTTGTCGGCGGTCATGCGCATGCTGCGGTTCGTCGACATGGTGTGCCAGTGGTCGACCGCGGCGACGCCGACGACGACCGTGACCGTCGCGGTCGAGGTCCGTCCGGCGCCGTCGGTCACCGTGTACTCGAACGTATCCGCGCCGGAGAAGCCCTTCGCCGGGGTGTAGACGAGCGAGCCGGGCTCGGTGCCCTCGGTCACGGTGCCGTGCTCGGCGCGACCGTGCGCGGTGACGGCGAGACCGGTGCCGCGGTCGTTGCCGGTCAGGGTCGCGCCGCTGATCGGCAGCGCGGTGTTCGCCGCGGTGCGCAGGGCGTCGGCGACCGCGGTCGGCGTGACGGTCACGGTGACGGTCGCCGTCGCGGTGCCGCCGGTCGGGTCGGTCACCGTGTAGGTGAACGTGTCCGTGCCGGAGAACCCGTCGGCGGGCGTGTACGTGACCGAGCTGGCACCGGTCGGGCCGGTTGCGCCGCCGCCGGTGCCGCCGGGCGTCGTGCTGCCGGTGATCGTCGCGGTGCCGTGGCCGGGCTTCGAGACCGCGGTGACGGCGAGCTTCGTGCCCGAGTCGTTGCCGGTGACGGCGACGTCGACCGGGGTCGCGGCGCTCGTCGTCGTGGTGTCCGCGGCGGCCTTCGGGGCGACGACGATCGTCACGGTGCCCGTGGTCGTCCCGCCGGAGCCGTCGGTGACCGTGTAGTCGAACCCGTCCGGGCCGGAGTATCCCGGCTCGGGCTTGTACGTGTACGAGCCGTCCTCGTCGACCGTCACGTCACCGTGCGAGGGCTTGGTGTGGTCGGTGACCGCCAGGTCGGTGCCCTTCGCACCGTCGAGCAGTCCGGTGCCGGCCGGCACGGTGGTGGTGGCGTCGGCCTCGGCCGAGGTCGATCCGCCGCCCGCGACCGGGGTGACGGTGACCGTCACGGTGCCGGTGTTCGTGGTGCCCGACGGGTCCGTCACCGTGTAGGTGACGGTGTCCGTGCCCGAGAAGCCGTCCTTCGGCGTGTACGTGATCGTGCCGTCGTCGTTGCGGGTCGCGGTGCCGTTCTTGCCGTCCGTGACGGACACGACGGTCAGGCCGGTGCCGTGGTCGTTGCCCGTCAGGGCGCCGGAGGTGACCGTGGTGCTGCCGCCCGCCGCGACCGTGATGGTGTCGGGCTCCGTGCCGGGGCGGACCGTGACCGTCACGGTGCCGGTGGTGGTGCGGCCGGCAGGGTCCGTCGCCGTGTAGGTGAAGGTGTCCGTGCCCGAGAAGCCGTCCTTCGGCGTGTACGTGTACGAGCCGTTCGCGGCGAGCTCGACCGTGCCGTGTGCGGGCTGCTGGTCGACGGCCGCGGTCAGGCCGGTGCCCCGGTCGTTCGCGAGCACGCCGTCGCCCTTCGCGACGGTCAGCGTCGAGCCGGCCGTGGCGGTGACGGTGTCGGCCGTGGCGCGGGGGCCGACGACGACCGTGACCGTGCCCGTGGTGGAGCGACCTGCTCCGTCGACCACCGTGTAGGTGAAGGTGTCCGTGCCCGAGAAGCCGTCGGCCGGGGTGTAGACGACGCGGCCGGTGGCACGGTCGAGGGCGACGGTACCGCGGGCGGCGCCGGTCTCGCCGGTGCTGTTGCCGGTGCCGCTGCCGGCGGCCCCGCCTGCGGTCACGTCGGTCACGGTCAGCCCCGTGCCCCGGTCGTTGCCGGTCAGGGTGGCGGCGTCGATGGTCAGCGCCTCGTCGGCCCGGGTCGACACCGTGTCGGCGGTCGCGACGGGCCGCACGGTGATCGTGACGGTCGCCGCACCGGTGGTGACACCGCTGCCGTCGGTCACCGTGTAGGTGAACGAGTCGGTGCCGGACGCTCCGGCGGTCGGCGTGTACTCGACCGAGCCGTCCGCTGCGACGACGGCCGTGCCGTGGGACGGGCCGGCGACGATCGTGGTCTCGAGGTCCGCACCACGGTCGTTCGCCTGCACGTCGATCGTCACCGGGGTGCCGGCGTCCGTCGACGCGGTGTCGGCGCCGATGGTCGGGTTGACCGTGATGGTGACGGTCGCGGTGCTCGGCGAACCGGAGCCGTCGACCGCCGTGTACGTGAACGCGTCGGGGCCGGAGTACTCCTCGGCCGGCGTGTACGTGAACGTACCGGTGGCCTTGTCGAGCGTCAGCGCACCGTGCGAGGGGGACGTGTTCGACGCCACGGTGAGCCCGGTGCCGGAGTCGTTGCCGAGCACGCCGGTCGCTCTGGTGCCGGCGGTGGCAGTGCCGCCCGCGGCGACCTTGACGGTGTCGTCCTGTGCCGCAGGGGCGACCTGCACGGTCACCGTGACGGTGTCGGTCCCGCCGCTGCCGTCGGTCACGGTGTACGTGAAGGAGTCGGTGCCGGAGAACCCGGCGGCCGGGGTGTACGAGTACGAGCCGTCCGGACGCACCGTCGCCGAGCCGTGGGCGGGGGCGCTGTTGCCCGTGACCGTCAGGCCGGTGCCCAGGTCGTTGTCGAGCACGTTGCCGGTCGTCGACGACCCGGCCGTCGCGGTGACGGCATCGGCCGTCGCGGTCGGCAGCACGGTGAGTCGCACCGTCGCGGTGACGGTCGCGCCGGAGCCGTCCTTCGCCGTGTACGTGAACGAGTCCGGACCGGAGTACCCCTTGTCGGCGCCGTAGGAGAACGACCCGTCGGGGCCGATCTTCACCAGACCGTGCGACGGCCGACCGTGACCGGTGAGGGTCAGGTCCGACCCGCGGTCATTCGTCAGGACGCCGTCCGCGGCGTTCACCGTGAGCACGGTGCCCGCGTGCACGCTGTAGGCGTCGTCGGAGCCCTTCGGTGCGACGGTGACGGTCACGGTGCTGCTCGAGGTCTGCCCCGACGAGTCCTTCGCCGTGTACTGGAACGTGTCCGAGCCGGAGAACCCGCCGGCCGGGGTGTACGTGTACGAGCCATCGGCCGCGACCGTGGCGGTGCCGTGCGCCGGCGTGGTGTTCGAGACCACGGACAGGCCGGTCCCCTGGTCGTTCGCGAGCACACCCGAGGATGCCGGCACCGACAGCGCCGTGCCGGTGGGGGTCGTGGCGGTGTCGCTGCTGGTGGCAACGTGCGTGGCCTTCAGCGTGTTCGTGAAGGTGACCAGGACGTCCGTGCCGTCCGCGGTGGTGGCTGCCGGGAACGTGAAGGTCCCCGTGGTGCCGGTGCCGCTGGCGACGACCGCGTCGCTGTTCAGGTTCACGGCCTTCCACGTGGTCGTGTAGTTCGACGGGTCGGTGGTGCCCACCGCCGTCTGGCGAGCCGTGTAGGTCTTGTTCGGGGTCGACAGGACCGCGCCCGCCTTCTGGGGCTGGGTGCCGACGGCCGTGCCGTTGGTGGTGGCCGTGTTGCCCGTCGAGACGCCGCCGCCGGTCACCGCCAGACCGAACTGGTCGGACGGGCTCCACCGCTGATCGACGCTCGACTGCGCAGCCAGGGTGTTGGCGTAGTTGCAGGACGCCAGGTCGCTCGGCGAGTAGCCGTTCGCGATCGTGAACGTGCTGACCTGCGCGCCCGAACCCGGATCGATCTTGTACATGGTCGAGCCGACCGAGGCGAACAGGTAGCCGTCGGACGAGAACGCGATACCGGGGCTGCCGCTCGTGCTCGCGTCGATCGGCAGGGTCGCGACCTTCGAGGTCGTCAGAGCCGTGGTGCCCGCGGTCGTCGGGACCGTCTCGGTGTCGACACGACGGATCTCGTTGCCGGTGACGACGAACAGCAGCCCGCGGGTGCTGAACGCCATGTCACCGTTCTTGTTGGTGAGCAGGTTGCCGATGGTGCCGACCTGGCCGATCTTCGCGCCGGTCTTCGTGTCGTACGCACCGAGGTACGCGGGGTTCGCGCCGCTCGCGTAGTAGTAGATGCCGGTCGCCGGGTTGATCGCACCACGGAGCAGCTGGTGGCTGCCGTTCGGGTCCGCGGCGGTCACGTCGGCAATCCGGGCATCGTTCACCGCGTCGTACCCGGTGATCGTGTTGCCGTTGTTGATCGACGCGTACGCGGCGACACCGTTGCGGGCGACCGCGAGGGCGTTGTCGCCCGGCGCCATGCTCGTGACGTTCGTGACGGCACCGGTGGTGGCGTCGATGGCGGCGAGCTGGTTCGCGGCGGTGTTGATGCCGTACAGCGTGTTCTGGTCGCAGGCCAGCGCGCCGGCTGCGGCGGCGGGATCGGCCACGACGGCCTGGGTCAGACCGACGCCGGCGAGGAGCGCCGCGCCGAGCATGGCGACGGCGCGCAGGCCGGGACGGCTTCTGGGCACAGCGGTGCCCGGGTTCGTACGCTGCATGATCACTTTCGGGTCGAGACGATGCGGGCACCGAGACCGACCGGAGGATCAGGGAGAACGGTCGTTGGCGCCAGGTTGATCCTGGCAGTTCCTCGTGTTCGGATGGGGACAATCCGGGTCCCCAATAGGGGGGACCACTCGTTCAGGGGGTACGCGGCGGTCCGGCACGTCTCGGTCCACCGTCGCGACCCGTTCGCGCCCCGGGCGCACGGAAGAACCCCCGCCGGCAGGCCGGCGGGGGTTCGAGGATCAGCGAGCGATCAGCAGTGGATCACGCGGTCGGACGGATCACGTCCGGCAGCAGCACGTGCAGGCGCTCGGACAGGCGCGCCTTTGCTTCGTCGAGGGAACGGAAGTCCCCGACGTACTCACCGAAGGTGTCGGAGACGAAGAAGTGGGTGCCCTGACGGTCGACGGTGCCGCCGTAGTACCCGCCGTAGTTCGCGACCCACAGGCCGGTGTCGGCCTGGGCCCACGAGATGCGGACGGGGGCTGCCTGCACGGGAGCCACGACCTGGGCCTCGATCTCGGCGATGACCTCGATCGTCTGGGTGTCCAGGGTCACCTCGGCCTGCTGGCGGTGGGCGACGGTCGTGCTCATGGTCATGCTCCTTCGTGCTGTGCTGCGTACTGGGTGGTGCCGGTGGTTCCGGGTGGTGCGGGCGTCGCGATCGACGCCGGTGGAGCTGGTGTCCGTCGTCGTCACTCGACCGGCCGGATGACCGGCGGGAGCATGACGTGCAGCTGGTCCTCGAGCTTGGTCTGTGCCTCCTCCAGGGAGGAGAACTCGCCCACGACGAGCCCGAAGGTGTCGGAGGCCACGTAACGGTCGTCGCGCTTGTCGACGCTGCCGCCGAAGTACCCGCCGTAGCCGGCGATCCACTCGCCCTGGTCTTCCTGCACCCAGGTGACCTTGGCGCGCTTGGGGCGCGAGGAGAGCGCTGCATCGGCCTCGAGGATCGCGATGGTGTCCACGGTGTCGGTGTCGAGGGTGACCTCGGCCTGCGTCGCGTTGTTCACGGTGATGCTCATGTCGCTCTCCTTCACGATCCGGGGTACATCTGCTGACACCAGAACGCTACGAGAAGTGCCGAGGGGATCGCCAGCCAGGCCCGTCGATTCACGGGTTTCGTCAATGCCGTCCATCGGACAGCCCCGGATTTCCGGGCAGATGCGTCGCACTTCCGGGGTACAGCGCCAGGATCGGGGTACTCGTTTTCCGGATCGCCGGGATCGGGGGACGAGATGGTGCGGACACCTGCCTGGAGGCGCGACTCGCTAGCGTCGGCACGTGACCTCCGACAAGCCCCGCGTCGACGACCGCGCCCCGGCCACCTGGCGCAGCCGTCGGTTCGCGACGGGGCTGGCGATCGCCTACGGCGTCGCCCTGGCGCTCGTCGGGTTCTGGGGCTCCCCCGTCGACACCGCAGGGGCCCCGTGGCTCACCCGTGTCCTCGCGACCGCGCACCGTCACGGTCTGCCCGAGCGCATCGACTACGCCACCGTGGAGTCCCTGGCGAACGTGGTCTACTTCGTGCCGCTCGGCTTGCTCGTGGTGCTGCTCGCCGGCGCCCGCTGGTGGTGGGCCGCCATCGCCGCGGGGCTCGTCGTCAGCACGTGCATCGAGACCGGCCAGGCGCTGTTCCTGCCCGCCCGCACCGCGACCATCGACGACGTCGTCGCCAACGGCGTGGGGGCGCTCCTGGGGGCCGTGGCGGGTGTGCTGCTGCTCAGCCGGGCGGCCCGGCGTCGCTGACGACGTTCTCCGCACACGAAGAAGCCCCCGGAGCAGATGCTCCGGGGGCTTCGTTCAGTGTGTCGAGACTCAGACGGACTCGCGCTGGCGGCGGACCGAGCCGCGGACCAGCAGGAGGCCACCACCGAGGACGACTGCGCCGCCGGCGACCCAGAGGGCCAGGGCGGACACGGTCGAACCCGTGAAGGCCAGCGTGCCGTCGGTGCCGTTGCCAGCACCGGCGCCAGCTGCGGGAACCGCAGCAGCGTCAGCCGGGGCGACGGTGAAGGCCGCGAAGCCGACGACGCCCGAGGTGGCGCCGGTGGCGGTCAGGTTGTAGGTGCCCGAGGCGCCCTGGGGGAACGTGACGTTGACGTCGAGCGAGCCATCCGAAGCGGCCGTGTAGGTCTTCGAGACGGTCGTGGTCGGCAGCGCGCCGAGCGTGACCGCACCGGCACCGGTGACCTGGACGTTGACGGTCTCGTTGTCCTGGAACGCGCCCTCGGTGAAGTTCACCGAAGCGGTGCCACCGGCGACGGCGGAGCCGGAGACGGAGACGTCGGAGTCAGGCGTGTAGCCGGCGGCGTTGGCGACGGCCGGAGTGGCGAGCAGTGCGGCGCCAGCCAGCACCACCGCTGCGATGAGCTTCTTCATGAATGTTCCCCTAAAGATCTGATTTCCAGACCCTGACGTCCAGAGCCCGCTCCCCCGCCGACCCGAACCCAGGCCATGGTTATGGCGGGTGTTATGGCGAAGTTCCCTCAATCTAGCGGACTTTCACAGCCAGGTGCCAGATCGTTTGGATTTTGGTCATTGGTCGTCATGTGTTCACCGTGCTCGATCGAGCGCCAGGGCACCCCCTGTCGACCTTTCTGCGGACACCCGGCAGGAAAACCCCTGATCAATCGGCAGTGCTTGTGGCGCCGCGGTCGTCCTGATCGTCACTTCAGGAGTCTTTGCGGTCGGACAGGCACGCGGGATGCCCCCCGGAGTGGGGGCGTGCCCTTCGCGCTCAACGGATCTTTCGAAGGAATGAGTGCTCGTCAGCCCGCCGCGAGCGGGTCCGCACACGAGAACGTAAGCGGCTGGGTCTTCGTGGAGCGGACGCCGGGGGTCGAGGTCGCGCTCACGGGTGCCCGCCCGAACTCCGACTCGCCCAGGAACGCCACTCGGTAGGTCAGGCTCTCGCCCGGCGCGAGCAGGGTCTGCAGCTGCGCGACGGGGTGCCCACCGTCGGTCTGGGTCTGCACCGGTGTCGTCTTGCCGTCCTTCGTGGCGCCGAGGAAGATCGCGTTCTCCGGTGCATACGCGGCGAGGAGCGTCTTGATCTTGCCTGGCTCCACACCGAAGCTGCCGCCGCCCGTGACGTACTCGGGCAGGCTCGTCGCCGCGTCAGCCGGTGCCGTGTTCTTGATGGTGATCTGGACGACGGACGTCGGCCGCCCGTCCTTTCGACACACCGAGCTGCCCACGGACAGGCGCTTGTCGAGGTAGTAGTCCATCTTCGCGCCGGTGCCGTCGTTCAGGTAGACGGCGAGCTGCCGTCCGTCCGCAGTGGCGGTCGGGAGCTCCCCGGCGACCGACGTCCCGCTGATCTGGCGCTGCTCAGCCTTGTCCACGCTCCAGACGCGCAGTCGTCCCTCGGACGAGCTCTGCGTCAGGGCCGAGACGAAGGCCTTCGCATCGAATCCGCCGGACGACACCTTGTCGAACACCGCACTGGCCGCGGAGGCGAAGAACGCGTCCTGCATGACCGGGTCGGGGTACTTGGCGTAGACGTCGCTCAGCAACAGCTTGACGGCGTTGGCGGACGTGAGCGTGTCGCCGGTTGGCAGTTGCACCGGTCCTGTCGCCTTGAGGATGTAGCTCAACGTCACCGGGTCCATGGCGAGCACGCCGTCGACCTGCTGGCCGAACTTCTGCTTCCACATCTCCCGCGCAAGCTGCGCCGACACGTCAAACCGCGGCGTGAGGGTGACGTCCTGGACGTACTCGCCCGTGATGTTGCCGTACAAGCCCCGCGTGTCCGCGTCGAGCGGCAGCACGGGTTGCTCGAAGTGACCGAAGTCAGTGCTCGACGCCTGCGTCTGCAGGTCGATGGCGCCGTCTTTGGCCTGCAGGAGCGCCACGGCTCCAGGGATCCCCCCACCAGCACGCAACTCGGCATTGTTCTGGAACAACAGCACGTAGTTCCGGTCGCCGTCATGACCCAGCATGGCCGGCGCGAGCTGCACGATTCGGTTCGCAGCGTCTGCCTGCGCGGACGCAGTCGACAGCGCGTTCCGCAACTGCCCGACCGCGGTGGTCACCGGCGACAAGGTTCCGCTGACATCGATCGCCGAGGCGTCCTGCTGTGCTGCGGCGAGGGTCTTCGTCGCCTTCGCCACCGACGGTTGCGCATCCGCGATCGGCCGCAGGTCGATTTTGCCGTCCTTCGGCGCGAAGGAGTCCGAACCGAGTTCACCGACCACGCCGGCGACCGGACTCACCGCGTTCTGCGCCACGTCGTCCACAATCACGGACACTTCACGCACAGCACGCAGGTTGGCGCCGAAGAACGGCACGTACTGCGCCGCACCCCACACCGGATCACCGGTCAGCGACCGGGCCGACGCAGCTTCGTCTTCGAGCTGCGCCGCGGTCTTCTTCACCGCGGCGGAATCCCCACCGCTCAACTGTGACCGCAACATGTCCACGTCCCCAACGGCACGCTCCAGGTGCCCCTTCGCGAGGACACCACGGACCCCCACCCAAGCGACGGCGAGGATCAACAACAGGACAAGGGCGAGGACGACCCACAGAACAACCCGGGCCCTGGACCCCCGGCGTGCTGCAGTGCGTCGCGACTCGGGCACGTCGGACATGGGATCAGGATAAGGGAGCCCGGGCACCCCGGCCTTCGACCGGGCCAGCGGCTGACCGATCGTTCACGTTCGTCCATCACTGCACAACCGCGTTGAGCCCCGCAAATCGTCTTTCAACGTGTCTCCCTAACGCCAATTGCAACCCCGCCCGGAACGAGACTTTCGGTACCAGCAGAGTCAACGGGGACAACTGCACGGACGCGAAATCGAGCTGACCCAATCGAGGGCACGTGATCACCGAGGCGGCAGAGGCGACCCGGGCTCAGGACCGAGGATCAGCGAGAAGCGAGCCGACTGGCCGTTGCGAGGCTGCCAGCCGTTTGCCGAACTGTGTCGCCGGGTTCTCAAACAGAATGAAGAGGAGATGCGCAACGCCTATTGAGACCGCCGCCATGAGGATGAGGTGGACGACGCTCCACGGGAGCTCGCTAGTGTTCGGAAGAACGCCATCGAGACCGCTGCCCACGAGCGGATGGATCAAGTACGTGGCGTAGGCCCGGCGGCCCATGAAGACCAAAGGCTTCCAGGAGAGCCATCCGTGCGCACCGGCAGGACCGATCATGAGGACCGGAAGAGCGATCGCGAACGCGAACCCGAACCAAACCTGGTGGTGCGAGTCCGCCGTTGAGAGCAGCAGGACAACGATTGCCAGCGTGCCGAGAAGTATCCCGGGCAACGGCCGGGTTGCACGACCGGCGAGGGCGAAACCGCGCTCGTTGTGAAGAAGGAGAGCGATGAGGCAGCCAAAGATAATGGGGGCGTAGATGCTGAGGTAGCCACCCCAGAGACCGCTGACTGCTGCAGTAAGGGCGAGTGCTCCCGCGATCGCCACGCGCCACTTCCAGACAACAGGGAGCGTGAAGGCCAGAAGCGGCCACACGAGGTAGAACTTCTCCTCGATCGCGAGCGACCAACTGTGCCCGAATGTGCCGGGGCTGGCGAACTCGTTGAGGTACGTGAGGAAGAGAACCAGTCGATGCGCGAAATCACCAGGATCCTGGCCCAAGCCGGCGTACACGGCAACGACGTTCACAGCGAGGACGAGGTAGTAGAGCGGGAGGATTCGGAACACCCGGCGGATGTAGAAGCCCTTGAGAGAGACGCGTCTGTACTTGTCCTGCTCTCTGAGAAGCAATGTCGTGATGAGGTAGCCGCTGAGAACGAAGAAGATTGTGACGCCCGTGTAGCCGTTGAGGAACCGAAGCTGCGAGACGTGCGAGTGAATTGTCAGCACCAGCAGGATGCTCACCGCGCGGAGACCATCAAGCTGGGGGAAGTGCCTCGCAGATCGGTACCGGTCGAACGCGATCACTTTGCTTGCACCGCTGATACGACCTCGGCAGGTGCCGAAACACGATCCGTTCCCAGGCGTGCTGCAGCTGGGAGACTCAGTGCGAGGAGCAACGACAGCAGCACCATGGTTTTCGGTTCTCCGTAGATGCTGGTGTTATCGGCCATCCCGTGTATGAAAACCCATCCCGAGCCGCAGAGCGCGTAGACGATGATTCGGCGTTGTCGCTGATCAGTTGCGCGGAATGCGGCGACGAGGCCCCCGACGACACAGCCGACGATGAACCCGACGACGGTGATCCCGCCGAGAATCCCGGTGTTCGCCCACGCAGCGATGATGAGGTTATGTGGCGGGAACGCGCTTCCGGTGAGGCGGAGCGCGTACTCCTGGAATTCATCCCACCCGACGCCGGCGAACGGATGGTCGACGAAGAGCCGCCCGGCGAGTCCCCACAGGCCACCGCGGGTGCCGAGGCTGACGTCGCCCTGGGCTGTGAAGGAAGGGAACAGCGTGGAGATCGCCGCTGGTGCAGCAATTGACGCGCCCACGACGGCGAGCAGCGCAGGGAGGATGAAGACGCGGCGACTGCCACGAGAAACGCGCACGATGACCCAGGCGACGATAGGGATGAGAATCGCGAGGACCGCTCCCGTCTTGGACCCTGTCGCGAAGACAGCCGCAAGCGTTGCGATCGAGAGGACGCCGAGGAGACGGCTGCGCAGCCGCCGGGCGAGGACTGCGATGGTGAGGCACGCGACGCCGAGGAACATTGAGGCGACGTTGCCGTTGACAAAGAGACCACCTGCCTTCGCCGGGTCAAGCACATTGTTTGGTTCACCGCTGAACAGCGAAGGAGCGGCCGGACCGATGAGTAGCTCGGCGACGGGTGAGTGCAGGAAGGCGTTTTCGAGCGAGGGACGCAGACGAAAGGACACCGTGAGGACCGCCTCAAGAACAATCCACGGGATCGTCGAGGCGATCGCGATGTTCAGGTGCCTAGGGCTCGATCGCTCCGCCCAGATGTAGCGGAGTATGCACACCCAAGTGCCGTAGTAGACAAGGATACTCATCGCACTACCTGGATGCGGCGGGAAGATCAAGGCGACCAGAGTGAGAGTCGCAACGATGCCGATCGGGACGGTGATGGCTCGTTTTCGAATGCGAAGGTCGGTGTCAAAGAAGGACGCGACGAGCAAGAACAACGCGTACGCTTGAGCGAGAGGGACCGGAACGCCCGGCAGGTAGAACTGCGGGATGGCGACGAACGCCAAGATGTAGAGCCTGACATGCCGTCGCAGGGTCAGCGAGAGAGCGGCGAGAACGAGCGCAAGGAGCGCTGTGGCGATGAGCGCAGTCGAGTCCACCGGGCCCCCCTTCAACGGCTCGAAGCGTACCCGGAGAATCCTGAAACCGGCAACGCCGGTGCGGGCCCTTGCGCACCGCGTCACCTGATCGCGAGCGCTGCCTCCTGCTTGCTCCGGTGCCGCGCGACCAGCTCAGCAGGAGTCGCCCACGATTCGCATTCAAGAACGAGCGGATGAACGTACCCCTACGTCCGGGCACCATCAAGAAAGCACGTCACAGCCCGCGGGCGAGTCCCTCAGAGGTCCTCGTCGAAACACCCGGGCGCCGCAAGAACCTCCACGGCGAGCACGCGCTGCCGTCAACGGGTTCGCCTGATGTCGAAGTCGTTCGGACCATGCCATCCGACTGCTTCACGAGCCCTTGCACATGGAAAACATTCCGCTCAACGCCAACGCGCTGTACAGAAGAACTGTCAGCAGGGAGGCGGCGGCCACGACGAGGAGCCCGCCCGTCACACCTCCTGAGCCGACCGCCAATAGGAAGACTGCGACCGCAACAATGCTGACCACTGACATCACAACGTACGAGTGCCCGACTTGTCCGAGGGGGACCAGCACCACTTGCTGCAGGAACTGTGCGAAGAACTGACTAGTGACCACCACCCCAGCAAGTGTAACCTGCACCCAAAGCGGCGAAACCTCACCGCGGTACAGGGCTTCGATGACAGTTCCACCAAGCGTTAAGCAGCAAGCGAGTATCGCCACCGCAAGAATCGCGGCACCAACGACAACCGAACGCAATCGCCGCTTTCTAGAAGCCCAATCAACTTGGCCCGAAACGTAGCTGACGAACGCTTGCGGCACAACCCCGAGAGCGTTACCGGCCGCCTTCTGCACCTGGTCGTAGGCGGTGAATATGTGCAGGCCGGGTGCGCCACTGGCAGCGAAGAGAACCGGCGTTAGGGTCGAGAACGCAGAATTCGAGAGACGCGCTGTTGCGCCATTCCAGTGATCACGGAGCCGAGTAGGGCCAACGTCGCGGACACTTTCGCCAGCCCGCTTCCATCCCAGTATGGTCACTTGATTGAAAATTAACATGGCGATACCGGAAGCGCTCAACAACACTCCATACATCCAGAAAGGCGCTCCTATCGCGAGCACCGCGATGATCAGAGCGTATGTCACGAACCGAGTGAGTGCCTCGTTTCGGACCAATGCCCAGGGCCTGTTGGAGCCTGAGAAGAACCACGCAGCGGTGAATCCATTAAGGCCCACAGCGAGCGTGACAAGCATCGCCGGAAGACCATATCCAGTCCCCGATGTCAACAGCAACGACAACACGAGAGCTGGCGCAATCACCAGAATAAAAACCAGCCCGCGGCTGCGGAGGCTGTTGATGTAGATCGACCGACGAATTGAGGGGGCGCTCTCGGCTACGAGATGGGAACCGACGATGGGCCAACTCAAACCGACGAGAACGCCGACGTAGGCACCGACTGAGCTACCCACGGACACGGCCGACCAACCTCCGGGGCCGAACCGGTGGGCCACCAGCGGCAGGAGAATAACTGTCGAGGCGATCGACAACGCAGGGATGAGGCCAAACCCTGTGAGACGCGAAGCAATGCGCCACCAGCGGTTCGCATTCACCAAGACTCGATTTCGATAAGCATTTCTCGTGTACGGACTTCGTAAGTGTGCATCTCGGCAGTCGCCAACCTGGCCTCCCGAGACGGACCACCACCGGCAAGTGCGCTATCTATTCCGGCGAGGAAGCCGTCGAAATCGTTCACCAAGATTGCGCTGTCACGGAATGCCCGCAGCGACGACAAATTGCTGGCCACGACGGGTACCCCGGCAGCCATGTACTCGAAGAACTTCATCGGAAACATCGATTCCGTGTAACGGTTGAAGGGTGCCGGAATGATAGCCGCATCGAACTCCGCCATGGCCAACGGAACGTCATCGGAGCCCAAGGGTCCCATGAAGCGAATGTTTTCAGGGATAGCCCCAGCGCTGCCCTTGAGCGACGTTTCATCCTGCGGCCCGTAGAGTCGGAATTCGAGGTCTGGGCGAAGCTGCGCTGCTTTCTCAACCCACGCCATGTTAACTTTATACTCGGATAGCGCTCCCACGAAGCCCACCACGACCCCGTCGTGGCGTCGCGCGGTTGTCTCGCGGGCCGGAGCGAAGCGCTCGTAGTCGACGACATTCGTTTGCTCAAGGACACGACTGGCCCCCAGTGCCGTCGCCCGTTCAGCGAGGCGCTTCGACGTCGTAACTACACCGTCGACCTTCTTGATGAGGGATCCCTCGAAGCGCTCAATGACACCCGACGGCATACCAGGCTGCGCGGCTATATCATCGACACAGTGGTATACGACCTTCATACGGTCTTTCTTCAGCCCAACGACGAAGGGTGTGAGCACGACCGCACCGACCGGAGAGTAGCTGATGACCAAATCAGGACGCCCCCATGCCAGCATCCAGAGCGACGTTTGAACGCCCAGCGCTAGGCGATTCACGGACCGAACTATTCCGCTTCCCCAGTTTGGCAGCACCAGAGGAGAGACAACCGAGATGTTGCTGGCGCGCTGGTGGGGCCCGCGAAAAGCGTTCTTGAGGCGTCGCGCAATACGAGCGCCGTCGCCGATTTCTCGCTGCGTTATCGGCCGCAGCCCAAGGGTCTCAACGTAGAGGATCTGCAGGCCCATCGAGGCAAGAGACCGAGCGACGTGCTGCTTGTTCGTCTGGAGAGGGTGGTCCCAGTCTGCCGTTGAAATGATCAAAACCTTTGAGAAGTTCAAGCTGACCTCCAAGCACGATCGTAGACGTCCTCCAGACGACCGGCCTGCTTCGTCGAATCAAACGCACTCACCACCATCTTCCGACCGTTCTCAGCCAGCGCGCCTGCACGCTCTGACGTGAGCGCGAACTCAAGAGCTCGGGCTAGTTCTGCGGGTTGTCGCTCGGAAACGAGCACCCCAGTTTCTCCGTTCCGCACGACCTCCGCGATCCCCCCGGAATCGGATGCGACAACAATCCGCCCCAGTGCCATGGCCTCCAAACTTACTTGTCCGAGGCCCTCCGCGGCACCAGAAGCAGCACGCACCGACGGTAGGCAGAGAACACGCGCTTGCCCGATCAGCGTCAGCGCTTCGTTGTGAGGGAGTGCCCCATGGAATGTGATGTGGTTAGCCAGACCGAGGGACTTAGCAAGCTCCTCGAGATCTTCCCGCAGAGGACCGTCCCCAACTATGTCCAGATGCACGGCAGCGATGACGCGGGCGAGACGAGCGACGGCGCGAAGCAAGAACTCCGTCCCCTTGACCTCCACGAGACGTGCCACGTGGACGATACGTGGCACCTCTGGAAGCGGACTCGGCAAGAGAGAAGACGTGTCAACGCCAGTTGGCACGACTGTGATCCGTTCGCCGTCGGCGCCCAAGGCGATCGCCTTCTGTGCAACGAATCGAGAGACTGCCACGAACTCGATGTCGCTCGAGCTCAGAAGCTTGCTCCGACCTCTGTAGTACTGCCGCCACGCTGGCTTGTATGAACGCCGGAACTCATCCGGATCCAAAGTGACATCGAATCCGTGCAGAGTCACGACCATTGGCATAGAAGCTGCCCGAGCGGCTGGTAGGGCACAAAACGCATCAACACCAAAGTGCGCGTGGATAAGCTGCACGCGTGCCGCAGAAAATAGTGGTCGAAGCGCGCTTCGGAATCCGGCCCTATAGGCCAGCCCAGCAAAACGTGATTCACCGGATAAGGAGTATCCGGGGATTGACCTTGGGGCAAACCTGTCTCGGGCAAGCAAGACCGGAGTGTATCTTTTCAATCGACTCGCCTGGTCAACAATAAACGGTTCGGAGGGCACAAACTGCGTGTTTCGGAAGATTCCAACAAGTCTAGCCTCGGACTCAGTCAACGCCGACCACCAATTTCTGGAAGAGTTCTTCGTAGCGAATAGCGCAGACTTCTATCCCGAATTCCGGCGGCAATGAAGCAGTCATATTTATAGCGGCAGCGACGCCCCTACGGACCTCTGCGAAATCAGGCTCCACCACGACCAATCCGTCAGGTATCGACGAACCGAACGAATGCGCGATCGAGTCGGACACGACGCAAGGCACCCCCGCAGCCAGTGCTTCAAGAACCACCAGCGGCAAGCCTTCGATGCGCCGCGAGACAGCGACGAGCACGTTGGCAAGCTCGAGTTCCATCAGAACGGATTCTCGACCGAGTTTCCCGGTGAATTCGACGTTCTCCCCGGCCGACTCTCGTAACGATGTCAATTCCGGTCCGTCACCGATGATCTTCACGAGCCAGTCGGAACCGCGGGCCGCGCCCACCAGGAGATCTGGCCCCTTCTCGTGTTTCATGCGGCCGACGAACAGTACCTTCAACGGCCCATCCCTGCGATCACTCCGATTCGCAGAAAGCGGCACCCCGTTGGGAATGACACGTGTCATTTTTGCCTGGAGCCGCTTGGGGAAACGCTTCATCGATTCGGCGACGGTGTCACTGACAGCGACCGCCACCGCGTAGTGCCGGTAGCTCCGCAGATCGCCTATCAGACCGAGCACGTTCTTTGCCGCTTTCAGCCAGTCCAATGGTCTCATCGAACGCAACTTGGTACGTATCTCGTCGATCGAGGTGCCATGCGCTTGCATCACAACCGGCGCTAGCGCATTCTTCACGAGTGGACCGTGCGCTCCTCCACTCACACTGAACACGAGGTCCGGCTGCAGAGCCTTCACCTGCCCAGGTAGCGCCCTCCGCCATTTGGATGAGTATCTTGCCGACCGTCCAGGCACGGTGACCACGTTGTACGCCTGCCCGTGATCCCGAAAGCCGGGAGTTGTCACGCAGGTCACTTCATGCCCACGCCTGCTCCATTCGCTGAACAGGTCGTGCGCTATTTGCTCCATGCCCCCGGAGATGGAATGGCCCGGCAAGGAGCGGCTTACGGCGACGATTCTCATGCAGATTCCTCCAGAAGGTGAAAAGGACTCACGATCGCGCGATGACGGCTTTTTTCTAATTCGAAGTACAAGACTTAGGGCGTCAGTCGCTACGCGCCCGGCAATGACAAATTCTCATCGGCACAAGCTATCCACTCCGTGATCTCACGCTGAAACCGCTCACGCCCGAAAGCAGAAACCACTCGTGCTGGCACGGAGGAAATGTCGCGAGAGACAGCGCGATTGATCGCCCTCCCGAACGAAGCAACCTCAGCTTCCTCAGCGATTTCACCGCCGTCAACGAGATCGACGCTCTCACGCGCACCGCCTTCACTCGTGACGACCACTGGCACCCCAGCCGCCATCGCTTCTACTGGCATGATGCCGAAGTCCTCCACTGCAGGGAAAACGAAGACGGACGCACGCCGGTAGAGCTCGTGGAGCAGCGGGTTTCTTGGCCAAGCGATGAACTGAACTGGCACTTTCAGACGTGCCGCTAGTTCCCTGAGCCGGCCTTCTTCAGGGCCGCCGCCGGCGATCACAACTGGTCGTCGAACCTCGGCTGCGGCGAGCATCACGAGGTCGAGCCGTTTGTACGGCACGAAGCGCGAGGCACCCAGAACATAGCCGTCGGGCAGATTTGCCAGTGTTGCCTGTTCTGCCTCAGTGAAGTCGGCTGGTGCGTTCAGCAGGTCGCTTGCGTTGACCGGAGGGTAGATCACGCGCGCATCCTGCCCCCACACGTGCCGAATACGAGCCTTGATATAGTTACTGTTCGCCGCGTACTGCACACGCTGAGACACGTGCGACCTATCAAGAGTGCGGAACACGGGAGCTGCTAGGCGAACCAGCCTGCTCGCTCCTCGTGAGTCCTGCTCGGGCGCCCAGATAGTTCGCGCCGGAGTGTGCACGTACACAAACTTCGCGGTCGTGGCTGATCCCCGACGCGCGTCACCGAGGTGGTGCGCGAACACGTGGGAGCTGACGAGCGCCCAGTCGTAGCGTCTCAGATCGATCGCTGCCCAAGTCGGCGACATGAAGGGCAGGGCCAAGGCTTTGTGTCGACGCATCGGAGAGCGGCTCAACCAGGTCTCCCGCACGCGCCTTCCGACGAAACGGCTAGGTGCGTCATTCCAGAGCGCGAGGATGTCGGCGTTCGGAAACGTCTCAGCCATCAGCTCAGCGACATTCTCAGAGCCCCCATGCGGCGCAACCCACTCATGCGCGATCAGCCCCGGCATCAGTGCGCCTCCTGTCCAGGGGCGAGGACTGCCCGCACCGTCTTCCACAGGATGACGAGGTCCCCTGTGATCGACCAGTTCTCCACGTAGTACAGGTCGAGACGGATGGCGTCCTCCCATCCGAGCGACGAACGGCCACCCACCTGCCACAGCCCGCTCATACCGGGTTTGAGCAGCAGGCGGCGACGCGCTGCTTCGTCGTAGAGCGCGACCTCGCCCTCACGTTGCGGCCGCGGCCCGACGAGACTCATCGAGCCGAGCAACACGTTGAACAGTTGGGGGAACTCATCCAGCGAGTGCTTGCGGAGCAGATGCCCGATCGGCGTGACACGCGGATCGTTCTCGAGCTTGAAGAGCGGGGTGTCCCCTCGGCCCTGTTCTGCGAGGAGCGCCGCGAGCTCCGCGTCAGCATTGACACGCATCGAACGGAACTTCAGCATCGCGAAGGGCCTCCCGTTCAGGCCGATCCGCTCCTGGCGGTAGAGCACAGGACCGGCACTGGTGAACTTCACGATCAGGGCGAGGACTATCAGGAGCGGTGACAGCACGACGATGAGGAGCGCGGAGCCGACGACGTCGAACCCACGCTTCAGGTACAGCGTCGATCCGTCGTACCGGGGCATCTCCACGTGGATGAGCGGCAGCCCAGCGACCGGACGCGTGTGGATGCGGGGGCCGTTGATCTCCGTCAGGCTCGGCGCCACGATGAGGTGCTGGCGGCCTGCCTCGAGGCCCCAACTGAGTTCACGGACCGCCTGAGCGCCCAATTCGTCCGAGCTGGTCACCGCGACGGTGTCCGCCCCACTCGCTCCGAGAACCCGCAAGGCATCAGGGATCTGGCCGAACACCCGCACGCCTGATTTGGGGAGCAGGCTCCCTGCGGCTGCGTTGGGGACGCATGCACCGACCACCCGGTAGCCCTCCTCCGGGTGCCGCCCGAGTTCCGAGGCGAGATGTTCCACCGAGCCGACGGAACCGACAAGCAGGACGCGGGCAGAACATTTTCCGTTGCGCCGTTGCGCGTTCAACCACTGCCGCCACATCCACCGTGTGAGCAGCAGCAGGAGGACGCCGAGTGGGAACGCGATGAAGATGTAGCCGCGGGCGAGGTCGATCTTGAATGCATAGGCGACGATCGCGACGAACGCGAAGAGGCGGATGGCCGAGTCTACGATCCGGCGGTACTCGCCAGCACCCGTCCCGATGTATCGCGGGTCACGAGTGTCGTACAGCGCGAGAACAACCAACCACGCAACGATGATCAGGATCGAGACCGTCGTGTACCCAACGGCCAGGTCCGGGATGCTGCCGTCAACGATCTGGCTGTCGAGTCCGAACCACGCGATCTGCACCCCGAAGGTCACCCAGGCCACGGCCAGTAGATCGGTGAGGACCAGTCGACGCGCGTAGGTCGTCTCCCAGGAGTCGTTGCGTTGGTCAGCTCGATCGGTGACCGTCACCAAGTCGCGCCACCGTCCGACGAGACCCGCACAGTCTTGCCGTCCCACAGCCACACATCCTGGCCGGCACGGTCGATGGTGACGGTGTTGTCGGTGTCGGCGCCGTCGGCACAGCCGATCGGTGTGGTGGACGACGAGGGCGTCACGTCCGACGCGGACATGGTCTCGATCTGCACACCGTCGCACGCTGCTGCACCGACGCGGGCGAGCGTGTAGTTGCCGCCGTCGACGCCGATCGAACGGACGCCGCCCATCGGCACGTCGACCCAGGCGGCATCGCCGGTGCGCCACTCGAGCTGGCCGTCGCAGATGACGACGGCGGTCTTCTCACCCTGGAACGCGTCGATCGGATCGCCGCACGGCGCCTGCTCCGTCCCGCTCGCGAGCACGACACCGTCGGTGCTGATGCCGGCGCCGGCGGCGCCGGGCGCCCCGGCTTCCCACGTCACGCCGGCGTCGGTGCTGGTCCGCGCCGTCGTTGTGCAGTCGTCGCCGACGCCCACCAGTACCGAGAGCTCCGCACTGGAGGCCCGGATCGCCATGAGCGATCCGACATCCGTCCCGAGTCCCACCGGGACCCACGTCGCCCCGCCGTCCACGGAGTGTTCCAGCACCGGCCGCGGGCCGCCGCACGACCCACCGGTCGCTCGCCACGCCTCCTGGCCGTCGACCGCTGCCAACAGGCGGCGACCCTGCTGCTTGGTCGCAGTGGCGTCTGCGTCAGCGGACGCACTCGCCCGCGGCGTCTCGCTCGAGTCGGGTGACCTCGTGAAGGTGGGGATGGGGCCGGCTGGCCCGTTCTGTTCGGGCGCGGTGCGGCCGAGGGCGAGTGAAACGAGCACGACGTCGACGACGACGAGCGCCACCACCACGGCAGCCACGATGATCAGTGTGGTCCGTGGCAGTGCACGTCCGAGGCTTCGGGTCCCCCGGCGAGTGTCCATGTCCCTCGACTCCGTTCAGCGTCCTGCTCGACGCAGGACGCCCAGCTTCTTGCCGGCGCGCTTCGGCGGGTGCGTCGACGTGGTCACGGTGTTGTCGTCCTCGTCGTGGCCGTAGCTGTAGCCGTAGCCGTAGCGGCCGTGTCCGTAGGCACCCGGACCCTTCAGCGGCATCTTCGTCAGGACGAAGCCGGAGACCGGGGCCCCCACGTTCTCGAGGGTGGCGACGGCCGCGGCGAGCTGGCCCTTCAGCGTCTGTCCCGAGGCGACCGCGACGATCGCACCGGAGGCCTTCTTGGCCAGGATCGCCGCGTCGGTGACGGGCAGCAGCGGCGGTGCGTCGAACAGGACGTAGTCGAACTGCTGCTCGAGCAGGTCGATCAGGTCCTGCATCGCGCGCGAGCCGAGCAGCTCGGACGGGTTCGGCGGGATCTGACCGGCGGGCAGGACGACGAGCTTGCCGCGGCCCCAGGGGTGGGCGACGTCCTCCAGGTCGGCACGGCCGATCAGCACGTCGGTCAGACCGGCGTTGCTCTCGACGTCCATGTACTCGGCGACGCGGGGGCGGCGCAGGTCGGCGTCGATCAGGATGACGCGGAACCCGGCGCTGTCCAGGGCGATCGCGAGGTTCGCGACGGTGGTGCTCTTGCCCTCGGACTGCATCGACGACGTCATGACGAAGGTGCGGGCACCGCTGCCGATGTCGAGGAACTGCAGGTTGGTGCGGAGCGTGCGGAACGACTCGGCACGGGGGCTGCGCGGGTCGACCTGCACGATGAGCGGGCGCTCGGCGGCCTTGGCGTCGAAGGCGATCCCGCCGACGACCGGCTTGTCGCTGATCTTCTCGACGTCGATCTCGGTGCGGATACGGTTGTCCAGGGTCTCGCGCAGCACGGCGATCCCGATGCCCAGGGCGAGCCCGACGAGCAGCCCGAGCGCCACGTTGACGGGCACGTTCGGGCTGACCGGGACGCTCGGCACGTCGGCCTGCTTCACGCGGGTGAGCTTGACCGTGCTCTTGCCGCTCGCGTCGGTGGCCTCGATGTCCTGCACGACGTTGGTCAGGCTCTGCGAGGTCGCGTTCGCGATGTCCGCGGCCTGCACCGGGTCGGTGCTCTCCACCGAGATCGCGATGAGGGTCGTGCTCGTCGGCGCCGTCGCCGACACCATCGTCGCGAGCTGGTCTGCGTTCATGTCGAGCTTGAGCGACGAGATGACCGGCAGCAGCACGATCGGCGTCGACACCAGGTTCGAGTACGTCAGCACCCGCTGCTGGGTGAACGTGTTGCCCTGGGCCAGATCACTCGCGCTGCCGGACGTCTCCGTGGAGACGAAGACCTGCGCCGATGCCGAGTAGACCGGCTTCTTCAGCAGGGAGAACCCTGCGGCTGCGGCCACTCCCACCAGGGCGAGCACGACGATGAGTACCCAACCCTTGCGGAGCACCGTGATGTAGTCGCGGAGTTCCACGCCTTTGCCTTCCCCGATCCGAACCGTCCCTGTGGTCCCGACACAGGCACGCCGGGGTACTCCCGGCGCACGGCATACAAATAGTGTCACAGGTTTGAGTCCTGCTCGGGGGAAGTCGCCATCCGCCGCGCGGTGTCCTCTACGGTGGCCCCATGCGCTCCGAGACGGCCCAGACCACCACCGAGCCCAGCGTGCGGCGACAGCGGGACCTCATCGTCATCCTCGTCGCGCTCGGCGTCGCCGTGATCCTGACCCGGATCGTCGGACAGGTCACCCGGACTGGGGGCATCCCCTCGCCGGTCCTGCAGGTGCTCGCCGCGGACGTAGCCGTGTGGGTGCCGCTCGTCGTCGCGGCAGCCGTGGTGCTCCGTCGGACCCCGCGATCGGCCATGGTGTCGCGGCTGCGACTCGACCTGGGGATCGTGGTCTTCGCGATCGGCATCGTGATCGTGTGCCGCGCGGTGGACGTCGTCATGTCACTCGCGTTCACGGGGACGACCGGGCTGGTGCCCGCGCCGTCCCTCGGCACGCCCGACGTCGGGCTGCTGCTCGTGTCGGCGATCGGCATCGTCGTCGTGAGCCCGATGCTCGAGGAAGTGGTGTTCCGCGGGCTGTTCCAGCGCCGGCTCGCCGCCGAGCTCACACCCCGCACCCGGTTCCTCGCGGTGCTGGTCACGGCGTTCCTGTTCGCGCTGCTCCACCTGCTGCTCGGTGCGGGTGGCACGTCGCTCGGCGGGTTCCAGGTGTTCGTGACCACGTTCCTGCTCGGCCTGCTCACCGGCACGCTCGTCGCGATGACCGACCGCATCGGCGGCGCGATCCTGGCGCACGTGCTGTTCAACGCGGTCGCGGTCGTCGCCACCTGGCCGCGCTGAGCGGCCAGGGCTGCGTCCCCAGATGGGGTCAGGGGCGGTCGCTCGGCAGCGCGGACCACTAGCCTGCACTGAGCATGACTCGCCCAACCAGCATCGTCGACAACCCTCTCGTCCGTCAGGCTCCGATCAGCGGCCTGTTGGCGCTGTCGGCGTTCCTGAGCGTCGTGATGCCGACGCTGGCGATCACCCAGCACCACCTGTTCGTCGCGAGCGTGGTCGGCGTGGTGGTCGCGACGCTGATGAGCGCGATCCCCACGCTCGTGCGGCGCGCAGCCTGGGTGGTGCCGGTCCTGCTCACCGTCGACTTCCTGACGATCGCACTGCTGCGTACCGGGACGGGCTCCGGCTCCTCGCTGTTCACGGCGATCGTGGTGCTCCCGGTGGTCTGGTGGGCGTCGCTCGAGGGCCGTCGCACCGTGCTCTTCGCGATCGCGGGCATCGTGGTCGTGATCCTCGCCCCCTACGTCCTGACCCCGTCCGACGCGCCCGGCGCGAGTGAACTCGTCCGTCTGGGCATCCTCGTCGTCGTGTTCGGCACCGTCGCCGTCGTCGTGCACGAGCTCTCCCGCCGCTCGCGCCTGAACCTGCGGTCGGCCGAGGCACGTGAGGGCAAGGTCCGCGCCGAGATCGACCGGGCGGCCGCCGTGCAGCGGTCCCTGCTCCCGACGACGACGGGCCGCATCACCGAGGACGTCGTCGTCGCCGGTGCCTGCCTGCCGGCCCGGAGCGTCGGTGGGGACTTCTTCGACTGGTACCCGACGCCGACCGGCGTGGCGGTGAGCCTCGGTGACGTCATGGGCAAGGGCGTCGGCGCGGGGCTGATCGCGGCCGCCGTGCGCGCGACCCTGCGCAGCGCCCGGACCGTCGAGGACCCCGGCGAGGCGCTGAAGCGGGCCTCCGACGGGCTGACCGCCGAGGGCGTCGGACCCGACCTCGCCTTCACCACGCTGTTCCACGCCCGGATCTCCGACGACGGCACCCTCCAGTGGGCCGACGCCGGGCACGGGCTGAGCTTCGTCCTGCGGGCCGACGGACACGTCGACCGACTGCGCTCCGGCGACATGCCGCTCGGCCTCGGCATCCGCGAGGAGTGGGCGACTTCCGACGGCACCCTCGAACCGGGCGACCTGCTCGTCTCGTTCAGCGACGGCGTGCTCGACCTGTACGACGACCTGGACGACACGATCGACTCCGTCGCAGCGATCGCCCGCGCCGTCCGCGACCCGCACGCGGTCGTCCTCGCGCTGTCGGCCCGCGCCGACGAGGTGCCGCACGACGACGACGTCACGGTGATCGCGATCCGCCGGCAGCCGGTCGAGGTGGACACCGAGCGACCGCTCGCGATGCACGCGGACTGACGGCGCGGAACGAGCGACCGGCGCACGGCGACCGGTGCGCAACGCACGTCCGTCTCGCAGAGATTGGTACGCGCCGCCGCTCGAACCCGAATCGTGCGGCGACGCGTGCAGACGATGAGCGTCTGCCCTCGGACGCCCTAGCGTCCTCGGTCTGTGGGGGCGGCCCGACGAGCCGCCCGGCGGGTCAACCGACCCGGGCGAGGTCCCAGACGGGCGGCACGTACGCGCGGGACCAGCCCTCGCGCAGGCGCGTCACGGCGCGGTCGAAGGCCTCGAGCAGGTCCATCTCCGGTCGCACCATGGACTGCAGCTGCAGTCCCTCGTAGGTCGCGAGCAGCTGCTCCGAGCCGCGGGCCGGTTCCATCGTGCTCGGCTCACGCCCGAGCAGGACGTCGCGCTCCAGGGCGTGCTGGACGAAGGCGTGGAAGCGTCGCCACCGGGCGTGCAGCATCGGCGCGAGCGGGTGCTCGGGCGATGCCGCGATGTTCAGCGTCGCCGTCAGGAACCGCATGAGCGACGGGTCGGCCACGTTCGCGGTGACGATCGCACGCAGGAACCGGATGGTGCCGTGCTGATCGGCCAGGGGCATGAGCGGCACGGTGCGGTCCTCGTTCCACCGGTCGATGGTCGCGAGCAGCAGGCCGTCCCAGCTCGGGAACGTGCGGCCGACGACGTCGGTGTCCACCCCGGCCGCAGCCGCGACGACCTCGGGGGTCACCTCGTGCAGCGGACGGGAACGCAGCGCCGTGATCATCCCGTGGATGACCTCACCCCGCAGGGCGGGGTCGTCGGGTGTGGTCACCGGCGGCGTTTCGATGTGCATGCATACACTGCACCAGCCCGACGCGACCGTGCACAGTCCCCCGAACGGGAACGTGCGTTCCCCGGACAGGGTCCGGCGTCGTGTAGCACAGGGAACGACCTGTCTGTCCGCGCAGCGCGAGCCGCCAGCGCCCCCAGACCTGGGGGACGATGACATGTCACGGAGCTTCTAGGGTGGGGAAGTTCGCACCCGAAACGAAAGCTCACGTTGCCTCACCACCAGCGCTCCTCCCGCCTGCCCTTCATCGCCGCAGCCGCATCCGTCGCCGTCTTCGCCGGCACCCTGCTCGCCACCGTCCCGAACACCGCGACCGCCGTGGAGGGAACCGGGACGATCGCCCCCGCCCCCGCGCCGACCGACGTTCCGGCACCGTCTCCGACCACGGAGCCGACGAGCCAGCCGAGCGAGCCCACGCCCGTTCCGACCAGCGCCCCGACGCCGAGCACCGCCCCGACGGCCACGCCGAAACCGGTGCCGACCCCGACGCCCGCGCCGACACCGAGCAAGCTGACGTTCACCTACGCCGGCGACTCGCTCACGGCCATGGACGCCTCGTGGATGCGGCAGATGAAGGACCCGACGATGGCCAACGTCGGAGGCACCTCGATCGGAGGAGCCACCTCGACGCGGATCCTCGAACGGAGCTCGGCACACGATGCCGACGTCCTCGTCGTGATGGCCGGCACGAACGACCTGCGCTACGGCTACAGCACGAAGTCGATCCTGAACAACATCGACAAGATCACGAAGAAGGTCGGCGCGCGCCACGTCGTCATCGCCGCGATCGCCCCGTCGAACATCACGAACTACAGCAAGAAGCACATCGACCGCCGCAAGCAGGGCGAGATCCTGAACCGCGACCTGCAGAACCACGCGCTCACCCGCGGCTGGATGTTCGTCGACCCGTGGGCAGCCGACCGCCGGCTCGACGGCGGCTGGCCGTCCTCGCGCACCTACGACGGCGTCCACCCGACGGTCGCGATGTCCAAGAAAGTGTCGGTCCGGATGCAGCAGGCGATCCACATCGCCGCCGAGGGTGCCAAGGGCGCAGCGGGCTAGCCCCGCGGTCGCGTCGTGAGCCATACTCGCCCCATGCAGTGGGGACGGATCGCACCGGTCGTGGCACTCGTCGTGGTGCTCGGCGGCACCCTCGCGGGCTGTGGCAGCGAGACGAGTGGCGACGCCAGCCCCACGGACCCGAGCACCCAGGCCGGGCCGCTGCACTCCGGGTTCTGCGCCGACTACGTCTCCCTGAAGACCCCGGCCGAACGCCGCGACGCCGCTGAACTCGTCGTCGACGCCGACGTCACCAAGACCGCCCGCACCGTGGAACCGCAGGGCATCTACGAGGTGTACGAGGCAACGATCACGGACGTCACGAAGGGCGACGCCGTCGCTCCCGGCGACACGATCCAGGTCATCAGCACGTCGGACCAGTGCGAGACGAGCGGCGAACCGGTCGAGTACTCCTCGGGCGACCCCCTCGCCGACGAGGGCGCCTTCCGCCTGTACCTCTCCCACGACGGAGACGACGACGTCTGGCAGCTCGTCGTCCCCGGCGCCACCGAGCCGCAGCCCGCCGGCTGACGCCGGAGCCCGCCGGCTGACACCTGGGCCGCTACGGCTGCTCCGGCACCGTCACGATCCGGTTCTGGTACGCCCACACCACGGCCTGCAGCCGCGACCGCACCCCGAGCTTCGGCAGCATCCGCGCCAGGTGCGACTTGACGGTCGAGACCTCGAGCACCAGGGCTGCGGCGATCTCCTCGTTCGACATCCCCTGCGCCAGCAGCAGGAGCACCTCGCGCTCACGGGCGGTCAGCACGCCGTCGGCCCGGTCGCCGGAGACCGGCTGCAGGCTCCGCCGCGACACGAACTCCCGCAGCACCCGCCGGGTCAGGGCCTGGTCGAGCGTGCCGTTGCCGGCGGCGACCTGCCGCACGGCGTCGACGATGGTGTCCGGCTCGGCGTCCTTGAGCAGGAACCCGGACGCACCGGCCTCGAGCGCCCCGAACACGTAGTCGTCCAGGTCGAACGTCGTCAGCATGAGCGCGGGGATCGCCGGATCGGCGTCCGGCGCGCAGAAGATCCGGGCGAGTTCGATGCCGTTCATCACCGGCATCCGGATGTCCAGGCAGGCGACGTCGGGTCGCGTCTCGCGCGCCAGCGCGAGCGCCTCGCCGCCGTCGGCGGCCACGCCGACCACCTCGATGTCCGGCTCCGCACCGAGGAGCGCGGACACCCCGGCGCGGACCAGGGGCTGGTCGTCCGCGACCAGCACGCGGATCACGCGACCACCCCGGGGCCGTCGGCGGCCTGCGCGGGTGCGGCGGGTGCCTCCCGGCCGAGCGCCAGCTCCACCAGCCATCCGCCGGTCGTGGTCGGGCCGGTCTGGAGGCGCGCCCCGACCAGGTCCGCCCGCTCGCGCATCCCCCGCAGGCCGTTGCCGCCCGAGGGAGAGGTCCCCGCTGCCGGCACGGCGGCCGGTGCGTTCTCCACCCGGATCACCACCCGGGTCGCGTCGCGGTCGTCGATGGTGACGGCGCACGGGGCGGACGGGGCGTGCAGGGCGGCGTTGGCCAGCGCCTCCTGGACGGTGCGGTAGGCGGCGAGCTGGGCGAGCGGGCCGACGCCGTCGGCCAGCGGGCGGTCCCCCGGCAGCACGTCGAGCCGGACGTCGCTGCGGAACCGGGCACGTTCGGCCAGGTCGACGATCCCGGCGACCGTCTCGACGGCACGCTCGGCAGGGGCGTCGTCGCGGAGCAGGCCGACCAGGCGGCGGAGGTCCTCGAGCACGGCGGTGCTCTGCTCGCGGACCTGGCGGGCGCCCTCGTGGGCGCGCTCCGGGTCCGCGTCGATCTGCCGGTCGATGACGGCGGCCATCAGTGCGATGCCGGACAGGTGGTGCGCGGCGATGTCGTGGAGCTCGCGGGCCATCGCGGCACGTTCGCGGGACACCGCGGCGTCGACCAGGGCGTCCTGCTCCCGGTTCACGGCGCTGGCCTCGGCGGTGCGGGCGACGCGGACCTCGCGGCGGGACTGCACGAGCAGGGTGACCAGCAGGGGCAGGCCGACCGCGCCGATCGCCTGCAGCACGCCCTGCCCGAGCGAGCCGGACACGGCGGCCGTCGTGTCACCGGCGACGGCGGCCAACACCGCGCTGCCGGCGGCGACCAGTGCGCCGGCGACCAGGAGCGTCGGCCACAGGCGGGCCAGCGGGACGCGGAGTGCGGCGAGGACGACGGCGACGACCACGGGCAGTGCGGTGAGGCCGAACAGGTCGGACGACTCCGAGGCGAGCGCCGCGACCACCACCGGCAGGGCGGCGACCGCGATCAGGACGGTGCGCGGTGCCCGACGGGCGGCGAGCAGGGCGGCCGACTGGGCCAGCAGGCCGAGGGCGAGCACGGTCCACGCCAGGGTGAACGGCGCGGGGACCCGCATCGCCAGGGCGGGGCCGTCCGGCTCGAGGGCGTCCAGGGGCGGCAGGCCGAGCAGCAGCCCGAGTGCGACGACGGCCGTGCCGAGGGCGACGACGACGTCGACGCGGCGGGCGCGCTGCTCGGGCTGGGCCGATCGCGCGGGCTGCGCTGCCGGCTCGCGCTGCGCTGCCGGCTCGGCCGGTGCGCGCAGCGCGTCGTGCTCAGCGGGTGCCATCGTTGGATCCTACGAGGCGGGCGTGGGTGGGGACCGGTGCGTCGAGGGGCAGGGCGCGTCGGGCGGGGTCGTAGCCCAGGCGGCCACGGGTCACGGCGAGCAGCACCACGGCGGCGATCGTCGACATGATCGTCAGGCCGATCATCAGCGTGCCGGCGGTCATGCTCGGGTACATCTCGGGGAACAGCGTCGAGATCGTGTTGTTCACGCCGACGTGCAGCAGCAGGGCCAGGGGCAGGCTCTCGCGGGTCTTGTTGAAGACCTGGATCATCACGACGTTGAAGGTGATGGTGAACAGGGCGAACACGACGGGCTCGCTCCAGTGCGCATTCGGCCACCCGCCCCAGTCGCTGAAGTACAGCGGCATGTGCCAGAGCGCCCAGATCGGACCGAGGATCGCTGCGGCGCCGAGGCCCCCGAAGCGGTGCTGCAGGCGCGGCAGGGCGAAGTCGCGCCAGCCGGGCTCCTCGCTCAGGCCGGTCGAGAACAGCTGGATGATCAGGCCGGGCACGAGCATGGCGAAGGCCAGGGCCGAGGGGGCACGCACGTCACCACCGGCGAACGGCAGCGCGGAGACGACGATCAGGGCCGGCACGACGACGAGCGCCAGCGCGTACCAGTACCAGGCGACCCGCCAGCGGAACAGCCGTCCCACCCAGCGGCGGAGCCCCGCGCGACCGTCGGCGACCGCGGTGACGATGAACGCGCTGCCCAACGGGCCGAGGAGCGCACCGGGCAGGACGCCCGTGAACTGTCCGCTGCCCAGGACCTCGGGGAAGTGGATGTCCCACACACCCATGCCGTGCGGGGACAGGATGTACGGCACCCACGCGAGCCAGCTCAGGCCGAGTGCCATGGTGAAGAAGGACACGAGCGGGTGCCGGGCGATGAGGCCGCGGACACCCCCTCGGTCGCGGGCTGCGGTGCCGGCGGTGGGCCGGACTTCGGTGGTGTTCGTCATGCACACGACGCTAGGAAACCGGGCGCTCGGGGACGACCGGCTTCGGGATGCACCTGCGGGAGTTCCATCGAAGGATGCAAGTGCGCTGCGGGTGGGTTCGGCACTCCTGAACACGCCGTCGTCATCGCTCGACGACGGCGTCTTCCGAACCGACTCGGCCCGCAGGACCCCGACGTCTCGCGGGTCCGGTCAGGTACCGCGCTGTGCGGCCACGTGGGCCAGGACGACGGGGTCCTCGCAGCCGCGGGCGAACCCCAGGATGCGCCGGTCGATGTCCCGCTGCAGCACCAGCACGCCGATGCGCTCGGCGATCGGCGCGAGCCACTTCGGCCGGCAGGTGAAGTTGTAGCGCCAGACCGCGAGTGTGTGCCCGGGGTGCCCCTCAGCCGCCTGGAAGCGCCATCCTCCGCCCATCCGCTCGAAGAACCACGAGCCCTTCGTCATCTTCATCCCCACGTTCGAGGGCGGGTGGTACGAGACGTACTCGCTCTCCATCGCCAACCCGAACCGTTGCACCGTGTACGTCCGGACGCCCTTCGCCGGCACGGTCGCACCGTCCATCAGGTGCTGGCGGCGGATGAAGGGGTCCCACCGCTTCCGGATCGCTCCCTGTGTCTGCGAGACGGCGAACGCCACGTCGGGCTCGACCGGGATGACGCAGCGGGACTCGACGACGGGCATGAGTCATCCTCGCACGTGGCGGTCGCGCGGGCCTCCCCATCGCGGACGTCAGGCCCGGTGCCGACCGGCACCGGGCCTGACGTCCGCGATCCCGCGGGCCTGCGGTCAGCGCACGCGCCGTCGACGCCGCAGCGCCACCATCGCGGTACCCGCACCGAGCAGGAGCACCGCCGCGATGAGGCCCGGCAGGAGCGAGGCACCGGTGAACGCGAGGTCTCCGCTGCCCGTCCCGATGCCGCTCGTACCGCTCGTACCGGCCGGGCTCGTGCCGTCCGGCGTCAGGGCACCGGGAGCCGCTTCGTTGCCCGGGCCTCCGGCTGCGCTGCCGCCGCCCTGCCCGCCATTCCCGCCGTTCGCGGGCGGATCGACCTTTGCCGTGGTGACCACCGCTGCCGACACGTCGGCTGCCAACCCGGCGGGATCGCTCAGGTGCAGCGCGGTGACGGTCCGGTCCCGCCCGCGGGTCCGCTGCTCGTTGAGCACGACCTTCCCCAGCCCGCCGGGCAGGGCGATCCGGGTGTTCGCCCGGATCGTGCCCGCCGGGATGGTGGTGCCCGCGATCCGCCCACCCGCGGTCGTCACGGTGGCACCGCCGTGGGTCACCCGGACACGGACGTCACGGAGCTCGCCGGCGATGCTCGTGCCCGGGTAGAGGACGACCCGTTCGAGTCGGACCTCGCCGCGGTCAGTCGCCGACCGCACCGTGACCCCGTCGACACGCAGCTGTCCGGTGGCGCCGTCCCCGACCTGGTCCGCCCGCTCGGTCACGGTGGTGCCGTCGGCGGCGGGCGCAGCGACGGGTTGCGCCGGGACGTCGCTCGGTCCGGATGCCCGGAGCCCGAAGGCATGCCAGCGTGCGATGGCCGGGTCGTGCGGCTCCGGTGTCGGCGTGGTGCCGCCCCCGCCCGGGGTCGGGTCCGGGGCGGGCTGCGCCGCCGCCAACGTCACCTGGCCGAGCAGTACGTCGGGGTGCGTCCCGGTCAGGTCCTCGTAGCGGAGCGCCGTGAGCGTGACGGTCCCGTCCGGGTTCTCGGTCCGTTCGCCGAGGTGGACGCGGACCCGTTCGGTCCCGTCCGGGGCGAGCCCCGTGTACAGGTCGGTGGCGGTGTTGATCCACACCCCGTTCACGAACACGGCGTTCGACTCGTCGTCGAAGGAGACCGTCATCGTGCCGGCCGCCGTCACCTCGGCGTGCAATCCGTTCACGCGGAGTGCCGGCCAGCGGTAGGCGGCGACGGGGTCGGTGGCCTCGTCCGGGATCTGCTCGAAGTGCCCGACCGAGATGGTCGCGGTGTCGCCGTCGTCCCCGATCGCCGCCGTGACGTCGGTTGCCCGGGCGGGGTAGTCGGCGATCGCGTCGATGCGGGCGGCGGAACGGTGTTCCCCGGCACTGGTGACCCGGGGCTGCGGGGCGACCAGCGCCGTACCGTCCGTCCCCCGGACGCCCACCCCGAAGGCGGCGGTGACCCGAGCGTCCGTCGGGCTGCTCGCCCTCGCCGGGATCGTGACGGCGCCGAGCCGCACGTCTGGGTGCGCCCCCGTCAGGTCGCGGTAGTGCAGCGCGGTCAGGGTCGTGCTGCCGTCCGCGTGCACCGTGCGCTCCCCGAAGGCCACGCTGACCCGCTCCTTGCCGTCAGCGTCGACGCCGGTGTACAGGTCGGTGGCGGTGTTGATCCACACCCCGTTGACGAACACCGCGTTCGACTCGTTCGCGAAGTCCACGGTCATCGTCCCCTCTGGCGTGAGGTGGGCGTCGAGGCCGTACACGCGCAGCGCTGGCCAGCGGTACTCCGCGACCGGGTCCGAGGCGCGGTCGGGGATCTGCTCGAACGAGTCGAGGTGCACGTCCGATGTACCGTCCGCCGCGGTCGAGACGGTGACCCCACGTGCGGTCGACGGGGAACCGTCGGCAGCGTCGACCCGGTCGGCGGTGCGCTTCGCGACGCCGGTCACCGTGGGCTGCCCGTCGATGAGCACGGTTCCGTCCGGGGCAGTCACCTGCACACCGCTGACGCTCCGGGTGGCCAGGGCGTCGCCGTGGGCCGGGGTCGGCTGCGGCGCGGGATCAGGCGTCGGAGCCGGGGTCGGGGTGGGCGTCGGCGTCGGCGTCGGCGTCGGGGTGGGTGCCGGCCAGCGGTCACCCGCCGCGCAGGAGACCGATCCGGCACGGACGCGCCAGATCTCGGAGGCACCGGCTTCGGCGTCGATGCGGAGCGCGACCGTCGTCGTGGTGCCGTCGGCGGCCGTCGTGGTGCTGCCGACGACGACCTTGGTGGCGCCGTAACGGGACTCCGGCAGGTCGCGGCTCCACCCGGGCGTCGCGGTGGCCTCGGTGGTGACGTCGTCGCCGTCGATGGTCAGGCGGTCGAACGACACCGCGGGGGTACCGCCGGGAGTGCACGCGGCGCGGAGTCCGGTGAACACGACGGGGGGACGATCGCGCAGGGTGAACTCCCCGCTCGCGATCGTCGAGGTCGCCCCGTCCGGGCCGGCTTCCGAGCGCAGACCGCTCGTGCGGGTGGTGTTGAGCTTCAGGACGTCCTGCGTCGTGTCGACCCGGGCCACCGTCGGGTCGCCCGAGTCCCAGCGCACGGCCGGGGTCGGTGCGGTGAGCGTGCCACCGTCGATGTCGGTGAGTTCGACGCCCGACGCGGCGGCGAGGGTGGTGCCGTCGGCCGCGGTGTCCGCGCTGGCCGGCAGCGCGAGCATGGGCGCCACGAGGCCGATGCCGAGCAGCGCCGAGGCCGCGAGCGCGATGACGGAACTGGTGCGTGGACGATCGGTCATCGGCGGGCCTCCTCGGCGAACGCGGTGAAGAAGGCGCGGCCGGCGGGGACGCCGACCCCGGTCACGTCGTCCCAGCCGGGTGCGGACCGGAGTCCCTGCCGACCGGTGTCCCAGAGGAACAGGGTCTCGGGCCACAGCGCTCCGGCATCGGGCCCGCGCGGCGACCAGGTGGCAGCGGAAGCGGGGCGGACGTCGCGGACGGCGTCGGTCCCGAGCATCTCGTAGAGCATCGGCGTGACGAGCCCGATCCGGACCCCCGTGGCGGCCTTGGCCATGGCGACCATCGAGGCGACCATCGGGGTCGCCAGACTCGTGCCGCCGTGCGTGACGTAGCCGGTCACGCCCTTGTGTGGCCCGTACACGACGAAGCCGGTGTTGGGGTCGCCGATCGACGCGACGTCGGGGACGAGTCGCCCGGTCCCCGGTTCGTCGAGCAGCTGGCGCTGCCACGTCGGTCGGTCGTAGACGTCGGACTCGCCGCCGCCTGCGCCGTACGCGAAGCCCGGCGGGATGAGGGCACCGTTGCGCGCGAAGCGGGTCTCGGTCTCCCAACCAGCCTCGACCGCGACGGAACCGTCACGGGCGAGCCCGGTGCTGGTCGCTCCGACCGCGGTCACGTACGGGCTGGACGCCGGCGACGACACGTCGGGGCCGGAGTCGTGGTCACCGACGGCGCTGTTGTCGCCGTCGTTGCCGGAGGACGCGAACACCGAGATGCCCCGGGCCCCCGCCTCGACGAGCACCCGGTTCAGCAGCGTCCGGTCGTCCGCGGTGTCCAGGTCCTCGGTGGACCCGAACGACAGGCTGATGACGTCCGCACTGCCGTGTTCGACGACGTCGAGGATCCGCGAGAACAACGAGGTGGTGCTGCAGTCGTCGGCACCCCAGTACTCGATGTCGGCGTCGGGGGCCATCGCGTGCACCGCCTGCACGTCGAGGTGCTGCTCCTCTGTCCAGCTCTGCGGCCCGCCGCAGCGGGAGGTGTCCGGCGACGCCGGAGCGTGGTGCTGGTACTGCCCCGAGCGGAACGGCTGGGCGCCCGCCGCCCGGAAGTAGGTGTCCGTGTTCGCTTCGACGTCGGGGTCGTCGTAGGCGGCGACGATCGCGATGGTCGCGCCGCGTCCGGTGTACCCGGCCGGCACGTCGTGGACCTCGCGCAACTGGGCCGGCTGGTACCCGCACAGCGCGTTCGATCGGTGCGTGACCGGCACCGATGCGGGCCAGTCCGTCGTGAGGCGCTCGCCCCACCATGCTGCGCACTGTCCGTCGTCGGCCAGGACCGGCGGTCGCGGGACGGTCTCACCCGGTGCCGGGGTGGGTGCCACCGCTGCTGCAGTGGTCGTCTCGGTCGGTCGGACGGCGTCGGAGTCAACGGCTCCGGACACGCCGACGACGGCGGTCAGCCCGCGTGGCACGGCGAGGGCGCGGACCGGTGCCACGGCGCTCTGTCCGGCGACGCCCCACCGCACGAAGGAGGTGTGGAAGGCGTCCGCGATGCGCGCGGCCGTCCCGCGAACGGGCAGGGATGCGATCGAGCGCTCGACGGGGCCTACGTGGAGCCCGGCACCGCGCAACCAGGTCGCCACGGCCGGGGCGCGGTCGAGGTGCACGGGGTCGAGGAGGACGGTGAGGGACAACTCGTCGGCGGTCACCGGGTCGCCGCGCTCCGCGTGTGCGGTCCAGGCGGGGACGGAGTCCGCGAGCGGTCGGTCGGGCGAGGGCGGTGCGGGGCGCACGAGGAGCGCGCCTGGGATGATCACGGCGAGCGCGAGCGCACCGATGAGGAAGCGTGGACGCATGGGTTCCTGGTCTGCTGAGAGGCGGGGACGCAGCGCTGCGCGCTGCCACAGCGACTTTACATGCAACTGAGAATCGTTATCACTCGCAGGACACGAGCAGTCCAGACAAACGGGAGGCCCGGTGTCAGCTGACACCGGGCCTCCTGTCCGTCAGGGGGTCAGACCACGGCGCGCAATGCGTCCGCGATGCCCGTCAGGGCCACGTCGACCTCGTCGGCCACGCGCTGGTGCGTCGCCGTCGAGCGACGGTAGGGGTCGTCCACGTCGTCGTCGGCCGGGTCCGCGGGCGGCGAGACCGTGCCGCGCAGCCGGGCGACGCGCTCCACGAGCTCCTGCGGGGTCGTCACGTCGGCCAGGTCACCGGGCTCGAGGCCGGCGAGCACCCGCGCGAACTGCTTGATCGTGAACGTCCGCTTGGAGGCCCGGGGCGCCAGGGAGACGGCGGCTGCACGGTGCGATCGCTCGGCGGTCAGCACCAGGTCGGCGCTCGCGACGATCTCGGCCGTCAGGTACCGCGACCGGTGGGCCGACGGGTCGCCCCCGAGCCGGACGGACTGCTCCGCCGCGGCGGCGTCCATCGCGGCGCCGTCGTCGGCGATGGTGCCGGCCGACTCGACCACGAACGCGGGGGCGTCCGGGCCGAGTCGTGCCGTCAGGACCTGCGCGCCGAGCGGCGACCGGCAGATGTTGCCGCTGCAGACGAACAGGATCCGCATCGTCACGCTGCGTCGGTGCGTTCGCCGGCGCGCTGGTCGGCACGCTCGTCGTCGCCGAGCAGGTCGTGCCGCACGACGATGGCGTCACGGCCGGGGCCGACACCGATCGCGGAGATCCGTGCGCCGGACATCGCCTCGATCGCCAGGACGTAGTCCTGGGCGTTCTTCGGCAGGTCATCGAAGGTGCGGGCTCCAGTGATGTCCTCGGTCCAGCCGGGGAACTCCTGGTACACCGGCTTCGCGTGGTGGAAGTCGGACTGGTTGACCGGGACCTCGTCGACGCGGACGCCGTCGACCTCGTACGCGACGCACACCGGGATCGTCTCGAGCCCGGTCAGGACGTCGAGCTTGGTGAGCACGAAGTCGGTCACACCGTTGATGCGTGCCGTGTAGCGGGCGATCGGGGCGTCGTACCAGCCACAGCGGCGCGGGCGGCCGGTGGTGGTGCCGAACTCGAAGCCGTTGGCACGAAGGAACTCGCCCGACTCGTCGAACAGCTCGGTCGGGAACGGACCGGCGCCGACGCGGGTCGTGTACGCCTTGACGATGCCGATGATCCGCTCGAGCTTGCCCGGGCCGATGCCCGAACCGGTCGCGGCGCCACCGGCGGTCGCGGACGACGAGGTGACGAACGGGTAGGTGCCGTGGTCGACGTCGAGCATCGTGGCCTGGCCGGCTTCGAACAGGACCGTCTCGCCGCGCTCGAGCGCGCGGTGGATCTCGAGGGCGGTGTCGGCGACCATCGGGCGCAGGCGCTCGGCGAAGGACAGCAGCGATTCGACGACTTCTTCCGGGTCGATCGCACGGCGGTTGAAGACCTTGACCAGCAGGTGGTTCTTCTGGTCGAGGGCGGCTTCGACCTTCTGCCGCAGGATGTTCTCGTCGAAGATGTCCTGGATCCGGATCCCGACGCGGTTGATCTTGTCGGCGTAGGTCGGGCCGATGCCGCGACCGGTGGTGCCGATCTGGCGCTTGCCCAGGAACCGCTCGGTCACCTTGTCGACGGTGCGGTGGTAGTGCGTGATGACGTGGGCGTTGGCCGACACGAGCAGCTTCGAGACGTCGACGCCGCGGGCGCGCAGGGCGTCGAGCTCCTGGAACAGCACCTCGAGGTCGACGACGACGCCGTTGCCGATGATCGGGGTCACGCCGGGCGTCAGGATGCCGGAGGGCAGCAGGTGCAGGGCGTACTTCTCGCCGCCGACGACGACGGTGTGGCCGGCGTTGTTGCCGCCGTTGAACTTCACGACGTAGTCGATGCGGGAGCCGAGGAGGTCGGTGGCCTTCCCCTTGCCCTCGTCGCCCCACTGGGCTCCGATGATGACTGCTGCGGGCATCTGGTTCTCCTCACGTTGGCGGAGGACCGCACACGGCCGTCCGGGCCGGTGGTCCACCCGAGTCTATCGGCTGGTCACCTGCGCGTCACCCGCTGTGACGTCCTGTGGACGGCGGGTCGCTTGTCCACATGGAGCGCACCTGGATGTCCGTCCGGATCGGTCGGAGCACGGTCGGACGCGTCCAGATCCACGACGCGAAAGGAGCACGACATGAGCGGCATCGGAGACAAGGCGAAGGACTTCACCGACAGCGACAAGGGCGAGCAGGCAACGGACGCCGGCCTCGACAAGGCCGGCGACGCGGCCGACAAGGCGACCGGCGGCGGACACGGCGACCAGATCGGCAAGGCCGAGGACGCGGCCGACGGCAAGATCGGCAAGTGACGTCCGAGACGTCACCGACGTATAGACGGGAGGCGCGGTGCCAGCTGGCACCGCGCCTCCCGTCTGTCTGCCGGTGCGTCCCGAGCCACCCGGCCGACCCCGGATCAGCTCCGGAAGAAGTCCTGGTACGACGGGTCACCGACGGGCTGGGAGTGCCCCGGCTCGGCCAGGCGCTGCTCGATCATGGCCTGGATGACGTCCGGCGGGGTGAGTCCACGACGGCGCCACTCGACCGGGTTGGACCGGAGCTGGTTCAGCGTGTTCTGCATGGGACAAACAGTGGCACCACTTCACTAGTTTGTCTAACTACCTGTCCCGAACACGCATTCGCGGGGTGGGATGCCCCGCGCTTGGTGAGCAGAAGAGGTCGGATCCCCACTCGGGACCCGACCTCTTCTGCTCACCATGTGGCGCGTGAACCGCGCGCGCACCCTGTCCTAGCGGCGCGTGACCTTCGCGGTCGCCCCGGACTTGGCCGTGCCGTCCTTGTACCCGGAGGCGTGGGCCGTCACCTGCACGCTGATGCGGTGCCCGACGTCGGACGAGCCGAGCTTGTACTTGGTACCCGTTGCCGACTTGACGACCTTGCCGTCACGCAGCCACTGGTACTTGTAGGTCGCCTTCGTCGTGCTCCACGTACCGTGCTTCGCGGTGAGGGTCGAGCCGACCTTCGCCGACCCGCTCACCGTGACCTTGCTCCCCTTCGCCAGCGCGAGCTTCGGCGGGACCACGTTGATCGTCGACGTGTCGGCCTGCTTGCCCGCCGCGTTGTCGAGGTGGAGCAGCAGCACCGTCGCCTTGGTGACACCCGAGGCACGGGTGACCGTGAGCGAGTCGGCGTCGGCGAACAGCACGCCGGAGGTGCCGTCCTGCGAGAACGACAGCTTCGGCTTCGACGGGTCGAACGTGGCCGTCTTCGTCTCGTCCACGACCGAGGAACCGCTGGTGGCAGCACCCGGGGCGTAGGCCGACTCCGTCAGCACCGTGTAGTCGAACTTCTTCGACGAACCGATGGCCTTCGCAGCGACGGTCAGCACCTTCACGGAGCTGTCGAAGGTGTTCACGTCCTGTCCGGGCGCACCGCCGTTGAGCGGCTGGACGTCGACGACGGGGTCGACGTCCGGGTCGTCCAGGGCGGCCTTCGCCAAGTCGACCGTCGTGGCGAACGTGGCGTCCACGGCAGCCGACTTCGCGTTGTACACCAGGAAGTCGGGCTCGCCGTCACGGTCCGTGTCGATGAGGACCTCGACGTTGGTCACGGCGCCCGGGTTCGCGTCCGGACCGGCGGTCTGCACGCCGAACGCCAGGGTTCCCGACGCCTTGTCGTACGACGCACCGTAGGAACGGACGTCGGCCGCCTGCAGCGAACGCGTCGCCGAACCCTCGGGGAACGCCTCGGCCGGGTCGGTGCCGCCGAGCACGAACGGAGCGACGGCGGCGTGGTAGCCGGTCGTCAGTCCACCCTGGTCGAGCGTGCGGCCCTTGAGCGTCAGCTCGGCCGACTTACCCGGTCCCGTGAACGAGATCGTGGTCCGTGCCCGCACCGCGCTGACGGGCTTCGGGGCCACGTAGGCCCCGAGGCGCATCGGGTTGAGCGAGCTGTCGGTCGGCGCGAACGCCACGATGCCGGAAGCGGCGGCCACGAACTCGCGCTGGTAGCCCTGCTGGACGGCCTCCTGGGTCGGGTCGATGACCCGGCGGAGCTTCGTCGCGTCGGCGACCGAGAACGTCAGCGTGACCGACGCGGTGCCGTTGGCGGGCACCGTGACCTGCTTCGAGCTGAGCGCGAAGGTCACACCCGGCTGCGACACCTGCGGCTGGTACGACACGTTGTACGTGTGCGCCGTGCTGTCGGTGTTGTCGATCTGCAGGGTGCGGGTCTCGCTCGTCCCGCTCGCGACCTCGACGACGCCGAACGACGCGGTGACGAGCTGGTCGTTCTCGGCGCTGCGGACCGTGGTGCCGGCGGTGACCGCCTGCAGTGCGTCCACGCGACCGGTGCCCTGGCGGAGCAGGGTGGCCGAACGGTTGCCGTCCTTTACGTCGTGCGTCGCCGTGTTCATCAGGGCCGCCTTGACCTGCGGGGCGGACCAGGTCGGGTGCGACTGGAACGTCAGCGCCGCGATGCCCGCGACGTCCGGCGTGGCCATGGAGGTACCGCTCATCGACATGCGGCCGTCACCGGTGCCGTTGGCCGCCGAGATCACGTTGACCCCGGGGCCGGCGATGTCCGGCTTGACGATGTCGTCGAACGATCCGTGCACACCACGGCTGGTGAACGACGCGAGCGTGTTCACGGCGTCCGCCTCGATGGCGACCTCGAAGCCCTTGAGCTCGTCCGCGAAGCGCACGTGCAGGGTCCCCGCCTTGGCGGTGGCCTGGAGGCTCGCCACGCTCTTCGCAGTCAGCTCGGCACCCGGGATGGTCGCGTTGCCACCGATGCCGGATTCGAACGTGTCGAGCGTGCCCGCCAGCAGGACGCCGACGCCGCCAGCGGCCTCGACGTTGTTGAAGCGCACGAGGGAACCGCACTCGAGCGCGGCGTCCGTCCACTTCAGCCAGACGACCTTGCCCTTGATCTTCGCGGCGTCGGCGGCGCTGAACGCGGCACAGCCGTCGATGTTCGCGGTCGGGACGACGACGTCGCCCTCGACGGGCAGGGTGCCCTTGAAGTTCGACGAGTACTGCGAGCGGTAGGTCTTCGCGACGTCGGCCGGTGCGGTGACCTGGACGCCGTCGTACAGCGACTGGCCGGTGGCGCTCGCGGCGACGGTGAGCGCACCCTCGGCGTTGCCCGGCGAGCCACCGATGTCGGTGAAGTCGTCGGCGTTGCCCGAGGCGATCACGGGGAGCACGCCGCGCGCGGTCAGTGCGTCGATCTTGGCGTTGTCGGGGTCGTCCGGCGCGCCGTAGTCGGAGCCGAGCGACAGGTTCAGGACGTTGATGTCCTTGCCCTCGGTGAGCGCCTGGCCCACCCAGTCGAGCGCGGCACCGGTGACGTCGGTCGAGCCACCGTTGTCACCGAAGACCTTCAGGGCGTACAGGCCGGCCTCGGGCGCGGTGCCCGGACCGATCCACATGTCCTGCACCTGCTGCGTGGTGAGCTTGGTGTAGTCGCCGTCGAACTGCTGCTTGTCGGCGGTCAGGCCGTAGCCGGCGATCGAGCCGGACACGTGCGTGCCGTGGTCGCCGCCCTTGCCGTCGATCGGGTTGTCGTCGGGAGCCGGCACCGGGTCGTAGGCGTCCGGGTCCGTCGGGTCGGCGTTGTAGGTCGCACCGGCGAAGTCGTACCCGCCCAGGAACTTCGACGCGTCGTACAGGCTGGGGTCCGGGGCGCCGCTGCTCGCGTTCGCCAGGGCCTGCTGGTACGCCTCGGTGGTGCCGGGGCCACCGAAGTCGGCCTGCGTGTAGTCGAGACCGGTGTCGAGGACGGCGACGTTGACGTCCTTGCCGGTGTGGCCGGTCTGCTGCCAGGCGTTGAGCGAGCGCGTGTAGACGTCGCTCGCGGCGTTCTTCGGCGCGACGCCGTCGGCACCGGGCTGCACCAGGCTGGGGTCGACACCCGAGGGAGCGGCGTCGGCGTTCTCGTTGACCGTCGGCTCGACGATCTTCTTCGGCGTGAGCGGGATGATGCTCTCGACGTCGGAGCGCTCCGCGATCTTCCGGAACGCGTCGACGTCGGCGACGACCGCGACGCCGGGGACGGTGTACTCGGTCGAGTAGAGCTCGGTCGCGTCGGCGTCGGCGCGCTTGACGGCCGACCGCACCGCGGCGACGGTCGACTGGATCGCCTCGACGCGGTCCTTGGCCGCGGAGGACTGGGTCCGCGACTTCGTCAGGTCCCCGCCCTTCGCCTTGGCGTCCACTTCGAGGGCACCCTGGCCGGTCGTGCGCACGAACGCGGCGACGGTCTTCGTCGGCTTGGCGTCGCGGAGCGGGGCGGAGAGCTTGAGGTCGGCCACCGAGATCCCGGCCGGAGCTGCGGAGGCCGCGCCCCCGACTGCGAGACCGCCACACGCGAGGGCCGCGACGGCGATGCCGGCGGTCAGGACGCGGGTGAAGCGATGGGGGGTTGGGTTCGGGTCGGTGTTCGGTGTTGCACGGTTCAAAGAGGGCACTCCTGGCTCAGTCCGTGGTTCGCATGAGATTCCTGTGAAGCTATGCGTTCGTTCTCAGGGAAGACAGTCCGCACTTTGGGGGACTCCCCTCGTCCGCGGGACGGAACCTGTTAAGTTGCACACCCGTGTGCACGTTATTACGATGGGGTGCGTGACCACCACCGAGCAGCCCTCCCGCGCGCCCCGCCGCGACGCCACGGAGAACCGGGCAGCCCTCCTCGACGCGGCGAAGACCTGTCTGCAGCAGGACCCGGACGCCTCGATCGAGACGATCGCCGCGGCTGCGGGACTCTCGCGCCGTGCGGTGTACGGACACTTCCCCTCGCGCGACGACCTGGTGCGCGAGGTCGTGACCGCCGGTGCCGCCCGGATCGCCGCAGCCATGCCCACCGCATCGGACCTGCAGGAGCTCCCGCCGGCCGCACGTCTCGCCGCCATCGCGGTGACGCTCTGGACCGAGGTGTCGCACGTCCGCTCGATGGCCCGGGTCGCCGTCCGCAGCCCGTTCGCCGAACCCGTCGCCGAGGTGTTCGCGCCGTTGCGCTCACAGGTACGCCAGGCGTGCGCGCTCGGGATCGCCGACGGTGCCATGCGGGACGACGTCGACCCCGAGACCCTCGGCCGTCTGGTCGAGGGTGCGTGCATCGCCGTCCTCGACGAGGCCACCCGTTCCGGCACGAGCGACGAGGACGGACGGCGCATGGTCGTGGTGTCGGCGCTGGGCATGGCCGGCATCGACTGGCGCACGGCACTGCTCTCCGAACCCGCTGCTCCCGCTCCCACTCCTGCCCCGAAGGACCACGCATGACGCTCGAACTCGACCACGTCGGCATCGGCGAGGAGCCCGGCGCACCCCTGCCCGTCGTCTCCGCCGTCGCCGCCCCGGGACGCCCCGGGGTCCTCGCCGTCGAGACCGAGCAGGCACCCGTGCTCGCGTCACTCGTCGCCGGTGGCCGCATGCAGCCCGACACCGGTCGGCTGCTGCTCGACGGCCACGAGGACCCGGCAGCCGTCCGGCGCTCGTTCGCGCTCGTGGACACCCCCGGGGTCGCCGAGCCCTTCCCCGTCATGACCCTCAAGCAGATCGTGCGCGAGGAGCTCGCGTTCGCCGGGCAGCGCCCGAACCGCGAGCACGTCGACACCGTGCTCGACGAGCTCGGACTGCGGGACTACGTCGACACCGCCGTGCAGCGGGTGCCGACCGTCGTGCGCGTCCGGCTGCTGGTCGAACTCGCCCTGCTCCGCGACGGTGTGACCGGCATCGTGATCACCTCGCCCGAGCGGCACGGCGGCGCCGTCGAGGACTGGTTCCAGGTGGTCCGCGACGTCGCACGGCGGGGCGTGACCGTGGTCCTCGTGACCTCGAAGGCCGCCGCCACCACCGTCGAGCACCTGCTCGACACGATCGACACGCACGACGGCGTCGAGACGCACGGCGGCGTCGAAACGCACGACGACGTCGCGACGCTCGCGACGCCCCAGACCGAGGACCCCGAGGACGTGGCCCGAACCGACGGAACCGAGCCGGGCCTCCCGGCCGCTCCTTCCGTCACCGAAGCATCCGCAACCGTCCCGACGGAGGCACAGAAGTGACCACCACCTCGCTCGTCCGCGCAGAACTCGCGCGGCTCACCGCGACCCCGCTCGCACGCCTGGCGTTCATCGCGCTGATGATCGTGCCGCTGCTCTACGGCGGCGCCTACCTGTGGGCGAACCGCGACCCGTACGCGAAGCTCGACCAGATCCCCGCCGCGATCGTGAACCTCGACGCCGGCGCCACGCTGGACGGCGACCACGTCGACTACGGCAAGGACGTCACGAAGGAGGCCATCGACGGCGCCGACTTCAAGTGGACGAAGACCAGCGCCGCCGACGCCCGCTCCGGCGTCCGCAACGGCACCTACGACTTCGTCGTCACCATCCCGCACGACTTCTCCGAGCACCTGGTGTCCGCGCAGTCCGACGACCCGACGCAGGCGAAGCTCGTCATGACCACGGCCGACACCAACTCGTACCTGGCCTCGACCATCGCCGAGCAGGCGGGCAAGACCATGCGCACCGCCGTCGCCGAGCGTGTCGGCAAGCAGGCCGCGAAGACCCTGCTCGTCGGACTCGCCGACGTCCGCGACAGCCTCGGCGACGCCGTCGACGGTGCCGATGAGCTCGCTTCCGGGACCAAGAAGGCGGACCGTGGTGCGCACACGCTCGCCGACGGCACCGGCAAGCTGTCGTCCGGTGCGGCGGAGCTCGCGTCCGGCACGGCCGACCTGCCGTCGCAGACCCAGCAGCTCGACAGCGGGGCGCAGCAGGTGGCGTCGGGGGCGTCGACCCTGGCGTCCGGGCTGGCCAGCGCGCAGCAGCAGACTGCGGCGCTGCCGTCGCAGACGCAGCAGCTGGACAGTGGGGCGAAGCAGCTGCAGTCCGGGCTGCACCAGCTCCGTGACCAGACGGCTTCGCTTCCCTCCGACTCTGCGCGCCTGTCCACTGGTGCGTCGCAGGTCGCCGCCGGGAACGCCACGCTGGCCGACGAGGCCGCACCGTTCATCGCGGGCGTCCAGCAGCTCTCTGCGCAGTCGCCGGAACTCGTCGCGTCGCTGAAGCCCGTCGTCCAAGCCTCCACGGTGCTCTCCGAGGAACAGAAGACCCGGCTGCTCGCCGGGCTCGACAACCTGCAGGCCGGCAGCACCGAGCTCGGTACCGGTGCCGGCGACCTGTCCGGCAACCTGCAGAAGCTCAAGACCGGCAGCGCGCAGGTGTCCGCTGGCGCCTCCCAGCTCGCCGAGCAGGCCCCGGCGCTGACGAGCGGCATCCAGCAGCTCTCCGACGGCTCGGACACGCTCGCCGCCGGCACCGGCAAGCTCGCCGCGAAGGCTCCGGAGCTGTCGTCCGGGATCGCGGACGCGGCCACGGGCGCCTCGACGCTCTCGTCGGGGGCTTCGAAGGTGGCCGACGGCACGTCGAAGCTGGCCTCGGCCGCTCCGACCCTGTCGTCGGGTGCGTCCCAGCTCGCGACCGGTGCGAAGACCGCCGACCAGGGCGCGTCATCACTCGCATCGGGGTTGGACAAGCTCACGACCGGCTCGTCGAAGCTCGCGTCGTCGCTCGACGAGGGCCGCACGAAGATCCCGGCGTCGAACGCCTCGGAGCGTGCGTCGCAGGCCTCGGTCATCTCCGACCCGGTCAAGGTCGGGGACGACAACGTCGCCGCCGCGTCGAACTACGGTGCCGGCCTCGCGCCGTTCTTCATCTCGCTCGCGGCCTGGATCGGCATGTACGCGCTGTTCCTCATCCTCAAGCCGATCTCCAAGCGTGCGATCACGGCGGTGCGGAAGCCCCTCGCCGTGGTGTTCGGCGGCTGGCTGACCCCGGCACTCCTCGGCCTGGTGCAGATGGTGGCGCTGTTCTTCATCGTGCGCTTCGCCCTCGACCTGAACGTGGTGCACGTCGGCGGCACGATCGGGATCATGGTGCTGGCCTCGGCGACCTTCGCGGCGATCATCATGGCGCTCAACGTGCTGCTCGGATCGGTGGGGCAGTTCCTCGGCCTGGTGCTCATGCTCGTGCAGCTCGTCACCGCCGGCGGGACGTTCCCGTGGCAGACGCTGCCGGGGCCGTTGGCGGCGCTGCACTTCGCGCTGCCGATGACGTACTCGGTCGACGCGATCCGGCAGACGATGTACGGCGGGAACCTCGGTGCCGCGTGGTCGGACGCGGGCGTGCTGCTCTGCTGGCTGCTCGGGGCGCTCCTGGTGTCCTTCGTGGTCACGGCGCGGCAGACCCGCTCCCGCACGCTGCGCGACCTGCGCCCGAGCCTGATCGGGTAGCGGGGGCGGCGGGCGCGGGCCGCTCGCGCGCAGGGCCGCCCGCGACATCGAGTGAGCAGAAGACGACGGGTGTGCAATAGCGACCCGTCGTCTTCTGCTCACTCGACGCGACCTCCGCGTGCAAGGAGCGTCTGCAGGTGCGCCACTGCGGCTGACCGGTGCAGCGTCAGGTCGGACTTGGTCCACCGGACGACCGCCCAGCCGAGTCGTTCCATCTCGCGGTAGCGACGGAGGTCACGGCCCCACTGCTCGGCGTCGGTCCGGTGGTGGTCGCCCTCGTACTCGATGACGATGCGGTGCTCCGGGTAGGCCAGGTCGACGCGGCCGACGAATCGACCGGCTTCGTCGAGCACGTCGACCTGCAGTTCGGGCTCGGGCAGCCCCGCGCGGACGATCGCCAGCCGCGCTCGGGTCTCCTGCGGCGACCCGGCCCCCACCCGCACGAGCTCGAGTGCCACGCGCAGCTTCCGCACGCCACGACGATTCCCCGCCCCGGCGAGCGCGGCGGCGAGGTCCTCCAGCGCGGTCGCGCACGCCCGCGACGTGACGATGGCGTCACCCAGGACGACGAGCTCATCGAGTCCGAGCAGGTCCCCGCACTCCACCCACAGCGCCGCGGGGCTGCTGGACGGAACACCCCAGCGCTGCCGGGTGCTCACTCGGTCAGCAGCCACACGGTGCCCGACCACGCCGACGCGCCGGGGCTGCGCCTGCGGGTGCACGCTGGTGATGTGCACCGGTACGTCAGGGCCGCACGGCACCGGCAGACCCCACAACACCCCCGCAGAGGTGTGGCTGACGAACTGTCCGGGCAACAGGACCGGCCGCAGTGCCTGGATGCGGCGGATCGGATCGGGTGGTCGGTCCCGGGGCCATCGGATCGATCGCGTCGGGCACGTCAGGTCCTTCCGCTGGAGTCGTTGTCGGGGAACTCCGGCTCGATCAGCCGCGCCGATGTCGAAGGCCCGGCCTCGCAGCGCCGGAGGGAGTGGTCGTGGTCGCATGCCGACACGCTCGCGCCCCGCGCCGACGCCCCGCTCACCGAACCGGAGTTCCGTGCAGAACCGGCACCGTGCCTCCGCTGTGGAGGACTCGCGAACCCAAGGGAGTGAGCAGAAGACGACGAGTGACTGTTCGAGACCCGTCGTCTTCTGCTCACTCGACGCCCCGCCCCACCACCGCCCGGCCCATGTCACGTCAACCGCTACGATCGACCCACGAGCCAACGGAGGTCGAAGCGCATCATGGGAGACGGCAAGCCCGCGACCATCTACGACGTCGCCGCACGCGCCGGGGTCTCGAAGTCCCTCGTCTCCCTCGTGCTGCAGCGCTCCCCCCGGGTCAGCGACCAGCGCCGGGCCGCCGTGCTCAAGGCGATCCAGGAGCTCGACTACCGGCCCTCCACCGCGGCCGTCTCCCTCGCCGGCACGCGCAGCCGCACCATCGGCGTGGTCCTCGACGACTTCCGCAACCAGTGGTTCGTGGACCTGCTGACCGGTCTGCGCGAGAGCCTGCAGGACCAGGGGCACCGGCTCGTGGTCGCCGACCGGTTCCTCAACACGGGGCTCGATGCGTCTCCGGTGGAGGGCTTCCTCTCCATGCGCGTCGAGGGCATCGTGATCGCCGGCGAGCCCACCACCGACCTCGCGATCCCCGCCTCGATGCCGCTCGTCATCGCCGGTGGCCGCGTGGCGATCCCCCGCGCGGACACCGTGGCGAACGACGACCACGCCGGTGGCGGCATCGCGGCGCAGCACCTGCTCGACCTCGGCCACACCCGACTCGGGTTCGTCGGTGCGAGTTCGGCGGCCTCGGCCGAACGCCAGTCCGGGTTCGAGCAGGCCGCAGCAGCACGCGCCTCTGTCGTCACGACGGTGCTGCCCGGCGAACCCACCGAGGAGGCCGGTTCCCGCGCCCTCGGCATGCTCCTCGACGAGCACCCGGACGTCACGGCCGTCTTCGCCGCGAACGACGTGATGGCCCTCGGCGCCCTGTCCGAACTCGCCGAACGCGGGTTGCGCGTCCCCGAGGACGTCTCCGTCATCGGCTACGACGACACCCCGGTGGCGGCGATGCGGTACGTCGGCCTGACGAGCATCGACGACCGCAGTGTCGAGATCGGCCGCGGCGCCGGCGAGCGCCTGCTGGCCCGCATCGCCGATCCGCGGATCGCCGCCACGGAACTCCTCGTCGAACCCCGCCTGGTCGCGCGCCGCACCACCGCCGCGCGCTGACGCGTCAGCACGGACCCCGGCCGGGAGGCCCGCCCCGCCTCCGCCCCGCCCGCTTCGTGAGCACGAATGGTCGGGTCCAGGGCCCGTACCCGACCATTTCTGCTCACGGAGTCGCGCCGGGCAGCTCCGCGTGCTGGACGACCCACGAGTGCATGACGATCGCGGCCGCCGCCGAGGCGTTGATGCTCCGCGTCGACCCGAACTGCGTGATCTCCAGGTGCCCGGACGCCCCGGCCACCGCTTCGTCGGTCAGCCCGGGGCCCTCCTGCCCGAACAGGAACACGCAGCGCTCCGGGATCGTCGCGGTCTCGATGCGCTCAGCCCCGGGGGTGTTGTCGATGGCGACGACGGGTCGCTGTTCCTCGGCCATCGCGGCGAGGAAGGCCTCGACGTCGGGGTGGTAGCGGACGTGCTGGTACCGGTCGGTGACCATCGCTCCACGCTTGTTCCACCGGCGTCGCCCGATGATGTGCACGGTGCCGGCCAGGAACGCGTTGGCGCTCCGCACGATCGACCCGATGTTCAGGTCGTGCTGCCAGTTCTCGATCGCCACGTCGAACGCGTGCCGGCGGGTGTCGAGCTCGGCGACGATCGCGTCCATCGACCAGTACCGGTAGCGGTCGAGCACGTTCCGGGAGTCCCCGGCGGCCAGCAGCTCCGGGTCGAGCCTCGGGTCGTCGGGCCAGGGTTCCGGGTGCGGCCCCACCCCGTTGGTCGTCAGCTCGTGCGACGGTTCGGGCGCAGTGGTCACCCGACCAGCGTACGGCGCACACGGCACCGGCCCGACGACCGCAGCGCCCGGCGGCGCCGCGGGCTCAGGCGGTGCCGGCCCCGTGGGCGATGCGCGACTCGATGCCGGCGATCAGGATGTCGAGGCCGAGCGCGAACCGGTCGTCGTAGGAGTGCTCGCCGAGGATCTCGCCCACCAGCCGGTGCCGCTCGGGGCGGCCGGCCTCGGAGTCCCCGCGCCCGACCTGCACCCCGGCGTGCCCGACCACGAAGTCGTAGACGACGAAGAAGGTGTACATCGCCTCGGCCGGCGGCAGCCCGGCGTCCTGCAGGGCACCGACGACCTTCGCCACGACGGCGTCGGACTCGGTCGAGGCGAGCGGGGCGCGCTGGCTGTGCGACTCGAGCACGAGCGGGTGGGTGCGCATCAGGTCACGGAACGTCGTGGCGAAGGTGCGGACGACGGCGTGCCACTCGTCCGGCCAGACGAAGGTCGCGGTGAACTCGTCGACGGTGCGGCGGACGAGTTCGGCGTGCAGGTCGTCCAGCCCGCCGATGGTCCGGTGCACGGTCATCGGGGCGACCCCGAGCCGCACGCCCAGGGCTCGGAAGGACAGCCGGTCGAGGCCGTCCTCGTTCGCGATGGTCGTGGCGGCGTCGATCACCTGCTCGCGGGAGAGCACGTTCGGGCGGCCTCGGCGTCGTCGCGGCGTCACCTCGAGCTCCGTCTCCGACACCGGGGTGGGTCGGGGCGCGGCGGACGGGGTTCCGGGTTCGACGAGCACGAGGGGCCTCCTTGATTCGGTACGTGTCCCGAAAAGCGTAGGGCAAAAGCCGACCGCGGTTCGGTGTCTCGACCTTCTCGGGTCTCGGAGCAGCGCGCAAGAGCCGCCCCGGGCCTCCCGGCCCTTTCCGAGCCGGCCACGAGCCGGGCCTGAACCCCTGCGCAGTAGGGTGAGGGCCATGGCGACCCGAGACGACGTCGAGTGCTGGCTGACCGACATGGACGGCGTGCTCGTCCACGAGAACCAGGCGCTCCCGGGCGCGCCGGAACTCATCCAGCAGTGGCTCGACGACGGCACCGAGTTCCTCGTGCTGACGAACAACTCGATCTTCACGCCGCGCGACCTCAGCGCCCGACTGCGGGGCTCGGGCCTGCACGTGCCCGAGGAGCGGATCTGGACGAGTGCGCTCGCCACGGCCGACTTCTGCAAGTCGCAGATGCCCGGCGGTTCGGCGTTCGTGATCGGTGAGGCCGGCATGACCACCGCCCTGCACGAGGCCGGGTTCATCATGACCGAGACCGCGCCCGACTACGTCGTCGTCGGTGAGACCCGCAACTACTCGTTCGAGGCGATCACCAAGGCCGTCCGGCTCATCCGCGCCGGTGCCCGCTTCATCGTGACGAACCCCGACGCCACCGGCCCGAGCGCCGAGGGGGTCCTGCCGGCCACCGGCGCCATCGCGGCGATGATCGAGAAGGCCACCGGCAAGCAGCCCTACGTGGTCGGCAAGCCGAACCCGATGATGTTCCGCTCCGCGATGAACCGGATCGGCGCGCACTCCGAGAACACCGGCATGATCGGCGACCGCATGGACACCGACGTGCAGGCCGGCATCGAGGCGGGGCTGCACACCGTGCTCGTGATGACGGGCATCAGCGACCAGGCCGAGATCGACCGGTACCCGTTCCGCCCGAGCGAGGTCATCTCCGGCGTGCACGAGCTCGTGCGCACCGAGCCGTTCGAGGTCGAGCTCTAGCGGCCCACCCCACCCGGGTGCGCCCGTTCACCGCAGACCGCTCGATGACGATCCGGTGAACAGAACCGCCCTGCGGTGAACGACGGGAAAACTGCCCCTGGAGCGACTCTATGGTTGCCCTGGTCGAGCCGAAAGTGGCTCTGATCAGGGTTTTCTGTGAGTTGCTACAGGATGGGGTCATCGGTGCCGATGTCGGTTCGTGCCACGACGGCAGTGATCGTCGGCGCGCTCGGGGCGCTCGTGGGGACCGCGATCGTCGCCCCGCACCTGGTCCCCTCGCCGGCGCCGCGGACGTCGGCGGTCACCGTGCAGGCCGGCACCGACGCGTGCGGGACGGGGTGGCCCGCGAGCCCGGACCGCGCCCTCGCCGGCCCCCAGACATTCCGGATCCACAACACCTCCGTCGCCGGGATCGAGGTGCAGCTGGTCGACCCCACGAACGGCGCGGTCTACCTCGACGCGGAGGGGCTGGGGTCGGGTGCGACGCACGACTACGGCGTCCGACTCCCAAGCGGCCAGTACCGGTTCCGCTGCCTGCCCGCCGACGCGAACCCGAGCACCGGACCCGTCGTCCACCTGCGCGGCGCCACCCACGTCAGCGACGAGACCCCGGGGATCGTCCCGGTCACCCGCGACGACCTGATCCCCGCCGCGAAGTCGTACGGCGCCTGGATCCAGAGCCGCCTGCCGGCGCTGCTCGACGACGTGCGTGCGCTGGACGCCGACGTCCGTGCGGGTGACGTCCGCGCCGCACGGCGGGACTGGCTGACCGGGCGCCGAGAGTACGAGCAGCTCGGAGCCGCCTACGGTGCGTTCGGCGACGACGACACCGCGATCAACGGGCTCCCGGCCGCCGGACGGACCGCACTCGACGACCCGCACCTGACCGGCTTCCACCGCGTCGAGGCGCTGCTGTGGTCGGGCGCGCCCAGCCGTCGCGCCGTCGCGCCCGCCGACGCCCTGGTCGCCGCCGTCGCACACCTGCGCCGGACGTTCCCCACCCAACGGGTCGGCCCGCTCGACATCGGCCTGCGCTCGCACGAGATCCTCGAGAACGCACTCCGCTTCGAGGCGACCGGGGCCACCGACGCCGGCAGCCACACCGCACTGGCGACGATCGACGCGAACACCATCGGGACGGAACACGCGCTCGAGCCGCTCCGGTCGATCCTGCGGACCCGCTACCCGGGACTCCGGGCCACCGATCGCGCGCTGGCGACCCTCCGCGCCGACGTGGAATCACACCGACGGCCCGACGGCAGCTGGGACACCCTCGACGGTCTCGACCGCACCGCCCGCGAGCACCTCGACGCCGACCTCGACGCTGCGCTCGAACGACTCGCCCCCGTCGCCGCCATCTGCGACCCGAGGAGGACCTCGTGACCGAACGACCGCAGCGCCAGGGCCGGCAGGGCCTCCAGAGCCGGCAACTCCCACGCGGGATGGACGCGGCGACGTACCGACGGATGACCGAGGCGCACGCCCGCCTCGGACTGTCCGCCGACGGCAGCGCGTGTCCCGCCAGTGCCCCGGACGACCAGCAGCCGCCGACCGGCCCCACCCGCGGCGTCGGCCGCCGCGCGTTCCTGACCAGCGCGGTCGGGGCAGGTGCCGGAGCCGCCGCGGCGGCGGCGAGCCTGACCGCCGGGGGTGGGACGGGCCTCCAGGCAGCCGCCGCGACCACTGGCGGTGCCGACGCCTCGCCCGGTTCCTCGTACGCGTTCCACGGGGCGCACCAGGCGGGGATCACCACGCCCGCGCAGCGACAGTCGGCGTTCCTGGCGTTCGACGTGACCGCGGCCGACCGCGGGGAGCTCGCCGACCTGCTCCGGACGATCACCGAGCGGGCACGGTTCCTCACCCGCGGCGGCACGCCTGCCGACGTCGGGATCACCGCGCCGCCGGCCGACTCCGGCGTGCTCGGACCGGAGGTCGCGGCCGACGGGCTCACCGTGACGGCGAGCGTCGGCGCCTCGCTCTTCGACCACCGGTACGGCCTGTCGGGGCAGCGCCCGGCGCGGTTGCGGACGATGGAGGACTTCCCGAACGACGACCTCGACCGGTCGATCTCGGACGGCGACCTGCTGCTGCAGGTGTGCGCGCACAACACCGACACCGTCCTGCACGCGATCCGCGACATCGCCCGGGCAACCCGCGGTGGCATGCAGGTGCGCTGGCGGCAGGACGGTTTCGCGTCCCCGCCGCGCCCCTCCGGCACCCCGCGCAACCTGCTCGGGTTCAAGGACGGCACCGGCAACCCGTCCACCGCGGACCGCAGCGTCATGGACGACCTGGTCTGGACCCGCGGCGGACAGGACGGCGAACCCGACTGGGTCACCGGGGGCAGCTACCACGTCGTGCGGACCATCCGGATGTTCGTCGAGTTCTGGGACCGCGTCTCGCTGCACGAGCAGGAGAACATGATCGGCCGCCACCGTGACTCCGGTGCCCCGCTCACCCGCAGCGGCGAGTTCGACGACCCCCGGTACCAGGACGACCCGACCGGCGACGTCATCCAGATGGACGCGCACATCCGGTTGGCGAACCCGCGCACCGCCGAAGCCCGTGCGCAGCAGATGCTCCGTCGTCCGTACAACTACGACAACGGCACCGACACGAACGGCGACCTCGACATGGGCCTGCTGTTCGCGTGCTTCCAGGCCGACCTGGAACGGCAGTTCGTCGCCGTGCAGAAGCGCCTGGTCGACGAGCCGCTCGTCGACTACGTGTCACCGGTCGGCGGCGGCTACTACTTCGCCCTGCCCGGGGTCCGCCACGCGGACGACTGGCTGGGTCGTCGGCTGCTCGCACGGACCTAGCCGGGCCGTCGCTCGAACGCGCCCGCCCGCCGCAGGGCCCCACCGCTCCCCACCACCCCACCGTCCCGACCAGTGAGAGGTTCCACGTGTTCCGACCTTCCGAACGACGCGTCCAGCAGGGCGCACTCGCCATCATGGCCCTGGCGGCCGTCGCCGGGACGGCCCTCGCCATCCCGCAGTCGGCGTCCGCCGCGGACAACTCCCTGAAGACCACCACCCCGATCAAGCACGTCGTCGTCATGTACGACGAGAACGTGTCGTTCGACCACTACTTCGGCACCTACCCGAAGGCCGCGAACACCGACGGCACCCGCTTCACCGCTGCGCGGAGCACCCCGAAGGTGAACACGCTCGCGTCCTCCGGCACCCTGACGAAGAACCCGAACGCCTACGCCCCGTCACGGCTGACGCCCGCCCAGGCGCTCACGTGCGACCAGAACCACAACTACCTGCCCGAGCAGAAGGCCGTCGACGGGGGTGCCATGGACGAGTTCGTCGAGAGCACCTCGGTGGACACCTGCACCGGCCTGTACGGGTCCCCCGGCCTGACGATGGACTACTACGACGGCAACACCACCACCGGGCTGTGGAACTACGCCCAGAACTACGCGATGAGCGACAACGCCTGGGACACCGGCTTCGGCCCCTCGACCCCCGGAGCGCTCAACCTGATCAGCGGCAACACCCACGGCGGCACGGGCGTGGACTCCGTCACCGGTGCCACGGTGCCGACCTCGACCGCCGTCGTCGCGAAGGACGCCGCCGGCCAGGGCACCGTCACCGCCGACCCCGACCCCGCCTTCGACGACTGCTCCGACAAGGACCACACGTCGACGTCGAACCTGGTCGAGATGTCGGGCAAGAACATCGGCGACCTGCTCAACGCGAAGGGCGTCACCTGGGGCTGGTTCCAGGGCGGCTTCACCCCGACGACGGCCTACGCGGGCACCGGCACCCTCGCCAAGTGCGACGCCACCACGACGAACGTGGGCGGCTCGGTCAGCAACGACTACTCGCCGCACCACAACCCGTTCGCGTACTACGCGTCGACCTCGAACCCGCACCACCTGGCACCGACGAGCGACCGCATGATCGGCTCCACCGACCGCGCGAACCACCAGTACGACCTGTCGGCGTTCGACACCGCGCTCGCCGAGCACCGGATGCCCGCCGTGTCCTTCCTCAAGGCGCCCGAGGCCCAGGACGGCCACGCCGCGTACTCCGACCCGCTCGACGAGCAGAAGTTCCTGACGTCGAAGATCAACGAGATCGAGCGGTCGCCGGAGTGGTCGAGCACGGCCATCGTCATCAACTACGACGACTCCGACGGCTGGTACGACCACGTCGCGCCGACGATCCTGAACGGCTCGACGGACTCCTCGAACGACACCACGGTCTGCACCACGGCCGCGACCAAGGTCGGTGTCGCCGGTGGGTACCTCGACCGCTGCGGCCCCTCGCAGCGGCTGCCGTACCTCGTCATCTCGCCGTTCGCCAAGCAGAACCACGTCGACCACACCGCCATCGAGCAGACGTCGACCACGAAGTTCATCGAGGACAACTGGTCGACGGGCCGGATCGGCGACCAGTCGTTCGACGCTCGGGCCGGGTCCATCCGGAGCATGTTCGACTTCACGCACCCGCAGCACCGCGAGGTGCTCCTGAACACGAAGAGCGGTGCGGTCTCGCGGATCGTGTCCACGGCCGTCACGCCGAAGCCGAAGCCGACCCCGAAGCCCACGACGAAGCCGCACACGGGGACCGGCGGCGGCAGCGGCACGGGCGCGAGCACCGGTTCCGGTGGAGCGGCAGGAACAGCAGGAACGGCAGGCACGGGCGCCGGCACGGGCAGCGGGGCCGCGACTGCCTCGAGCGCCGCAGCAGGAGCCGGGGCCGCGGGGCAGACCGTCGCCGCCGATCCGTCCGCGACCGACCCGTCCGCGACGCGCCTGGCCTTCACCGGCGTGCAGCTCACCGGGGTCACGATCGCCGCGATCGTGTTCCTGATGGCCGGCATCGCGCTGGTCGTCGTCCGCCGTCGACAGCTCCGGCGTCGGGCCGACTGACACGGAGCGTCGGGTCGACTGACACGACACGTCGAGCCGACTGACACGTCGCGTCGCGTCGACCGACACGACCGAACCGTGCCCCGGAGCGTGCTGCGCTCCGGGGCACCGTCGCGTCCGCGCGGGGTCGCCACGCGGCGTCCGTCAGTGCAGCGGCCGTCGCGTCCGTTCCCTCAGACCACGTCGACCTGGAGGCGCGGCTCGCCTCCCGGCACCACGACCGCTCCCATGGGCGGTACCGTCCGCCACCGCTTCGCGAGCCGACGGCGTCGGTCGTCGTACCAGGCGATGACCCCGCCGGCCACGATGCCGAACGCGAGCACCCCGAACGAGAACAGCCCGATCAGGCCGAGCAGCGTCAGCTTCCCGAAGTCGCCCGTGTCCGCGGTCGCCGAGAACCCGATGGACCCGAAGTCCCAGAAGGCGTGCAGCAGCACCGGTGCGAGCAGGGACCCGGTCAGCCGGCGCGCGACGTACAGCGTCGACCCGAACGACGCCGCGAACACGACCTGGATCAGCGTCGGTCCGATGCCCGCCCCGGCGAGCGCGTTGAGCAGGTGCAGCAGCCCGAACAGCACACACGACAGCGCCCAGACCCCCATCTCGGGCAGGCGGCGGCGCAGCCCGACGAGCAGGGTCCCGCGGGCCATGAGCTCCTCGAAGACCCCGACGAACAGCACCCCGACGGCGAGCAGCAGGAAGTAGTGCGCCGGCAGCGCCGTCCAGTCGATCAGGGGCAGCCGGACGACGCACACCACGAGCACGAGGATCGGCGCGAGCATCGTCCACCGCAGCCGCGTCCGGACCGGGTCGACCGTGGCGATCCGCCACCAGCCGAGCGCCGTGACGAACAGGGCGAGTGCCACGACGGCGATGCCCTCGGGGATGACCAGGGCGTGCACGACGCTGTCGACGGTCTGCCCGAGGGTCGCGTAGTCGTCACTCGGCCGAGACCGCCAGGCGCTGATCGCCGCGAACACCACGATCGGCGCGAGCCCGAGCAGCAGCGACGGGGGCACCGGCCAGCGACGGCGGCGGGCTCGGACGGGGGCGGTGGTGGTCACCTCCCGGTTGTACCAGGCGGGTCGTACGATTGGCGGTATGCGCCTGCCATCCCTGTCCACCATGGCAGAGGACTACGTCAAGCTCATCTGGAAGGCCAGCGAGCGCGGCGGGCCCGGCTTGGCGACGCGGGACATCGCGGCGTCGCTGAAGGTGTCGGCGTCGACGGTGTCGGGCAACCTCAAGAAGCTCGACCGCGACGGCCTGATCGAGCACACCCCGTACTACGGCGTCGTGCTCACCCCACTCGGGCAGCAGGTCGCGGTGGCGATGGTCCGGCGACACCGGCTGATCGAGACGTTCCTGGTGGAGCGGCTCGGCTACTCGTGGGACGAGGTCCACACCGAGGCCGAGGCCCTGGAGCACGCCGTGTCCGAGCAGTTCCTCGACCGGGTCGACGCCGACCTCGGCCACCCGACGCACGACCCCCACGGCGACCCGATCCCCGGAGCGGACGGCATCGTGCCGGACTCCCCCGGCACCCTGCTCGGCGCGATCGAGCCGGGAGCGTGCGGCACCGTCGACCGGGTCTCGGACGACGACCCCTCACTGCTGCGGTACTTCGACGAGCTCGGGGTGGGACTGGGCACGCACCTGCGGGTCGAGCGGGTGCGGGACTACGCCGGCGTCATCGCGGTGTCGCGGCGGGCGACCGACGGCTCGGAGTCCCTCGTCGACCTGCCGGCCGCCGCCGCGTCCTCCATCTGGCTCGCACCCGACGGCGACTGACCGCGCGGCGTGCGCGGGCGGGATGGTCGGCCGGCTGGTCGGTCGGTCACGACACCCCGCTCACGTCCACCGAGCGGTCACCATCTGTCGCCCGGCAGCCCCGCAACCGACGGTTCGCGACCACTCGGCGCCCAGCGCAGGGGGCGTCGTGACCGCAGCGCGGCCCGCGAACGCGCGTGGCGTCGGACGGGAGGCCCGGTGCGCGGCCGCCACGCGCCTCCCGTCCGACGCCCCCACCGGTCACGGCACCCCGCTCACCTCCGCCGAGCGGTCAGGAACCGTCGCCCGGCAGCCCCGCAACCGACAGTTCGCGACCACTCGGCACCCCGCCCACGGGGTGTCGTGACCGCGCGACGCGCCCGCCCCACCACCGCGCAGCCGACGCTTCGCGACCGCTCAGCCCGCCCGGCCGCGCGCGCCCGCCGGCCCTAGCCCTTGACGGAGCGCGTCCGGCCGAGCGCGACCTCGCGCCGGGCGCGCTCGAGGGCGAGCGCGGATGCCGCATCCGGGTCGTGCAGCAGCCGTTCGGTCTCGTGCACGTGCGCCCGGACGGCGTCGGTCCCCCGGTCGGCGGCCGCGGCGAGGACCGGTCCGAAGGTGTCCTCGCCGAGTCCCACCAGAGCACGCGACAGGCTGAGCCGACGCTCGCGGTCGCCGATGCCGAGCTGCACCGCGAGGGTCCGCGCGAGCGACGCCCGCTCGTCGTCCGGCACCAGTACGACCGCAGTGCGCCAGGCGGCGCGGAGCACCTCGTCGTCGTGGTCCTCGAGCAGCGGGCGCACCGCCGGCCACGCCTCCGGGTCGCCGATCTTCGACAGGGTGTGGAGCGCCTGGCTGCGGGCCTGGGGCTCGGGGCGCTCGAGCTCGGGCAGGACGCGGGCGACGATGTCGTCGGCGGGGTGCCGGGTGAGCGCCCACGTCAGCATGTCGCGGACGAAGAAGTCCGGCTCGACGGCGCACTGCGCGACGAGCACCTCGAGGTCCGCGGGGTCCGGGGTGGTCCCCGCGGCCATCACCGCCTGCAGCCGGGCGGAGGATCGCGGATCGGCGAGGGCATCGGTGAGCGTGGTCATCCGTCCATCGAAGCCCCTCGCGCCGGGGCCGTGCCAAGCATCGGGGCATAGCGTCGGGAGACGTGCGGTTCGCTCCCACCGCACCTCCGACCACGAAAGGACCTCCGCATGCCCCGCATCGGTACCAGTGACCTGCACGTGTTCCCCCTCGCCCTCGGCGGCAACGTCTTCGGGTGGACAGCGGACGAGTCGACCTCGCACCAGGTCCTCGACGCCTACACCGCGGCCGGTGGCGACTTCATCGACACCGCGGACGTCTACTCGGCCTGGGCGCCGGGCAACTCGGGCGGCGAGTCCGAGCGGGTCATCGGTTCGTGGCTGCGCGCCTCGGGCAAGCGGGACGACGTCGTCATCGCGACGAAGGGCTCGCAGCACCCGGAGTTCCAGGGCCTCGCCGCGGGCACCGTCGCCGCCGCTGCCCGCGCGAGCCTCGAGCGCCTCGGCACCGACCGGATCGACCTGTACTACGCGCACTTCGACGACCAGTCGACCCCGCTTGAGGAGACCGTCCGCGCCTTCGACCAGCTCGTGCAGGACGGCCTGGTCCGCTACACCGCGATCTCGAACTACTCGAAGGACCGCGCCGCGGAGTGGATCCGCATCGCGACGGAGAACGGCCTCGCCCAGCCCGTCGCCATCCAACCGCACTACAACCTGGTCACCCGCCAGCCGTACGAGGCGGAGATCGCACCGCTCGCGCAGGAGCACGGACTCGGCGTCGTGCCGTACTTCTCGCTCGCCGCGGGGTTCCTGACCGGCAAGTACCGCTCGAAGGACGACTTCGCCGGCAAGGACCGCGAGGGCCAGGTGTCCGGCTACTTCACCGACGAGGGGCTCGCCGTCGTGGACGCGCTGTCCTCGATCGCCGACGCCCACGGCTCGGAGATCGCCACCGTCGCACTCGCCTGGCTGCAGGCGCAGCCCGACGTCGTCGCGCCGATCGCGAGCGCCCGGAACACCGAGCAGCTGCCGGCGCTGCTGGCCTCGGCGGAGCTCGAGCTCACCGCCGACGAGCTGCAGACGCTGTCCGACGTGTCGGCGAAGGTGCCCGCGAGCGCCTGACGCCGCGCGGCCCGCACCGCCGCCGACGCAGAACGACATCCCCGACGTCGCACGACCTCGGGGATGTCGTTCGTTGCACACGCGGACAGTCCCGGGGCACGAGGAACGACGATGTCGTTGTCGTACGACGTCGACATCGTCGTACGGCGTCGGACGTCGACCGCCCGACCCGCGCCGACTTGCCGTGCTGACCGGCCGACAGACCGCCCCTACGCCCCCGGCGCCAACGACCCGGTCAGCGGCTGCCCCGACGACCGCGTCACGAAGCACGCGATGAACCGGTCACCCTGGTCCCACGTCGCCTGGTCCGGCGCGTAGGAACCCTGCACCTGCACGTCCCCCACGGCAGCGGCGGCCGAGGCGTTCAGCGCCGCGTCGGACTGGCACTGGTCGGCCGCCTGGGTCGCGAGGGCCTCGGCGCCCGGGTAGGTGTCGCCCTCGACCGCGAGCCGTGCGGTCAGCTGCCCGATGTGCGGCGTCGCGCAGTCCACCACCGTGAAGGTCTGCGCCCACGCGTTCGTGAACGGCGACAGGCACTCCCCGCCAGCCAGGTCGGTCCACGGGTGCTCGCCGGGCAGGGCCGGGGTCGTGGCGAACTGCAGCGTGGCGGCCGGTGCTGCGGCGTCACCCGGCTGCGAGGCCGACGCCGACGGCGCAGCGCTCGGGGTCGCCGGCGCCGAGGAGGCAGCCACCGGCGACTTCGTCGGCACGGCCTGGTCGGCGATGTTGTTGCCGAGGATCCACTTCGACAGCAGGAACACCAGCACGATGAGCACGAGGATCAGCGCGATCGACCCGTAGATCAGCAGCTGCTTGCCGCGCTTGCCCTCGTTCCGCAGCCGCGCGAAGCCCTCGTTGATGAAGTTGTCGCGATCGCCGGGCTGCCGGTCCGGACCGCCGGCCGGCCGTCCAGCAGCAGCGGGCGCGGGGACAGCAGCAGGAGCGGCAGCAGCCGCTGGCACGGCAGCCGCCGGCATCATCCGCGTCCCGGTGTCCTCCGGGTCGTAGCCGGTCCCGCCGAGCTGCCCGACGGCCTCGGTGCCGAACAGGTCCTTGATGGCACTCGTGTCACTGGTCTCGCGGCCGTCCCACTCGGACTGGTCCAGGTCGTCCGGCGCCGCAGCGGGAAGGGACTCCGGCTGCGGACCGGTGTCGTTCCCACGCAGGCCGAGCACGGCGTCGAGGTCCTGCCCCACCGACGGCGGCAGGTGCGCCGGGTACTCCTGGGCACCCGCAGCGGGCTCCACGAGCGGCGGCGCGGCGGTCGGCGGCACGGTCGCGTCGGGCTCGGACCACCAGGGCGTCCCGGCCGCCGGCATCGCGGTGGTCGGGGCATCGGCCTGGAGGCCCTCGGTCGCGTCCGGCACGTCGCCTCCGGCGCGCTCACGGGGCACGTCCACGGCCTCGGTCGCCTCCGACGGAGCACCAGCAGCATCAGCGGCGGGAACGGCAGCCGGAGCAGCCGTGTCCGACACGGGCGCAGCCGGAACCGCCGGCGGCACCACCGGCGGCACGGGGACCGCCGGCGGCACCGGGTAGGTCCGCGGTGCCTGCGGCAGCCCGGAGGCCGGGGTGTCGACCTCGCCGGCGACGACCTCGTCCTCGTCGTCCAACTCGTCGGCGAGCGACCAGGACCCGGCGGACAGCGCGGTGGTGTCGAACGAGTCGGTGGTCAGCGTCGCCGGGACCTCGCCGGGCTCGTCGTCACCGAGCGCCCAGTCGAACGGCCGGTCGTGCGCGCCCGTCTGTGTGGGGACCGGCCCGGTGCTGGTGATGCGCAGCAGGTCGGTGAAGGTCGGCGGCTCTTCGGTCGGAGGCAGCACGTTCTCGACGCCGAGGGGCTGCGGCGCAGCTGGAGCAGCAGCAGCGGGCGCCACGGACTCCGGGTGGTTGCCGGTCGCACGGCCGAGCCAGTCGACGTCGGCGCGGCCCTCGCCGAACGGGTCGACGCGGCGACGCTCGTCCTCGATGGCCTTCGACGCGGCAGCTCGTTCGTCGCGGTGGGTCTGTGCCGTCGGCAACACGATCGACGACGGGTGCGGCGCGGTGGAGTCCGGCGCGACGTCGGCGGCGGCCGGGATCCGGTCGTGCAGTGTGGAGCGCTCGTGCTCGACGACGGCGTCGGGGTTCTCGGAGGGTGCGAGCAGCTCGGGCGGCATCGAGATGGCCTGGGTCGCGCCGTCGTCGAGCGCCGGAGCAGCAGGAGCAGGAGCAGGAGCAGGAGCAGCAGCCTCGGCGCCCTCCGCCTCCCCCTCGGCCACGAACGGCTCCGGCAGCGGCGCGCCCGTCTCACGGGCGGTTCGCTCGGCCTCGCGGCGCTCCCGCCGCGACGGCCAGTCCTCCTCGCCGCGCGGAGCCCCGAAGATGTCCGCAGCGCTGCGGAGACCGTGGAACGGAGCGTCCGATCCGGACGCACGCCGAGCCTCCAGGCCGTCGTCCCCGTCTGCCGGGCCGGCGGTGCCGTCGGGTTCGCGTGCGTCGTCCGGACGCTCCTCGGTCACGCGGTCAGCCCCAGATCAGCCAACCCGATGGCCGCGAAGTACGGGTAGCCGGCCGCCTCGATCGTCTCCTTGGCACCGGTGTCCCGGTCGACGACGACCGCGACGGCGGCGATGATCGCGCCCTCGCGCTCGAGCGCCTCGGCCGCCTTGAGCGGCGAGCCGCCGGTGGTGGAGGTGTCCTCGAGCACGACGACGCGCTTGCCCTTGAGGTCCGGTCCCTCGACCTGCTTGCCGCGGCCGTGGTCCTTCGGCTCCTTGCGGACGACGAAGGCGTCGTAGGTCAGGCCCTGGGCGGCGGCCTGGTGCAGGACGGCGCTGGCGATCGGGTCGGCGCCCATGGTCAGGCCACCGACGGCGGAGACGTCCGGCACCTGCTGCACGAGCTCGGTCATGACCTGGCCGATCAGCGGCGCGACACGGTGGTCCAGGCTGACCTTCCGCAGGTCGATGTAGTACGTCGCCTTCTTCCCGCTGGTCAGGGTGAAGTCGCCGTGGAACACCGCTTCGGAGGAGATGTACTGGATCAACTGTTCGCGCGCGTCGGTCACAGCGCACAAGGGTAGTCGGTCGGGCCCGCAACGCGCTCCCCCAGCCTGTGGGTCCGTGCGTACCGGCACCGAGGCGGCCTCGGTACGCTCCGGGGCATGTCCCGAGCACCGCGTCGCCCCGCCGTGGAGCCGGCTCCGTCCGGCGGCCGCCGGACCGGTGGGGTGGCCGTCACGATCGGACGGGAGGCTCTGGGCGGCCTGGTCGCGCTGGCCCTGGCCGTCATCGCCCTGCGCCACGTCGTCGCGACGGAACGGGTGGCGTTGCTCTGGTACGACGGCGACTCGGTGCTGCTGCCGCTCGTCGAGCGCTCGCTGCAGGCCGGCCAGCCGTTCGAGTGGGCGATGTCGCCCGCGCTGTTCTTCTTCCCCGAGCTGCCCGTGTACCTGTTCTGCTCGCTGGTGACCGGGACCCCGCAGCAGGCCCTGGCGCTGAACGGGGTGCTCGTGCTCCTCGCGGTCTACGCGCTGGTGCGTGCCGCTGCGAACGAACTGATGCCGTCCGCTGGGCGCCCCGCCCGGATCGCGGTGTCGGCGGGGGCGCTCGGCCTGGTCACGCTGCTCGTGCTGACCGAGTCGTCGGCGACCGCGACCTCGCTCGAGCTGGCGTCCCTGCTGCTCACGACGACCTACTACTACGGCGCCGTGCTGGCGGTGCTCGGCACCGCGGTGCTGGTGCTGCGGGCGGTGCGCCTCGGCCGGGCGTCGGTGCCCCTGCTCGTGGTGCTCGGACTCGTCGCCGCGTGCACGACCGCGTCGAACCCGCTGTATGTGCCCTGGTCCGCCGCTCCCGTCGTCGTCACCCTCGGGCTCCTGGTGCTGGCACGGCGGGTGCCGTGGCGCCCCGCTGCGCTGCTCGCCGGTGCCGTCACGGTCGGATCGGTCGTCGGGTACCTGGTGCGGATCCCGCTCCGGCCGTTCGTCTCCCTCGACCCGGCGACGTACGTGCAGCCGTCGCGGGCCGGGGAGACCCTGCGGTTCTTCGCGGCGCTGACCGACGACCGGGCGGGCACGGCACCGGGCGACCTCGGGCTCCTGCTGCTGTTCGCCGGGGTGCTCGTCACCGTCGGCGGCACGGTCTGGGCCTGGCGGGTCCGCACCGCACGCACCGTGCTGGTCGCGACGGTGCTGCCGCTCGTGACCGTCGTCGCCGTGTCCGTCGGGGTCGTCGTCGCCGGGTCCGAGACCCCGCGCTACCTGCAGCCGATCGTGACGGCACCGCTGCTCGCGCTCGTCGCCGTGGCCGAGCTCACCCGCACCGCGGTCCGCCGCACCCGCGTGCACCGCCCGCACCGCGGGGTCCGGGCGGGGGTGGCGGTCGCGATGGCCGCCGTCCTCGCGACCGGGATCGCCGTGGCCCCGGGCACCGCCCACGCCGTGTCGACCGCGCGGTACCCGGCGGCCGCGTGCCTGGACCGCTGGGCCGACGGACGCCAGGTCACGGGCGTCGGGCAGTTCTGGACGGTCCGGCCCCTCGCCACCTACGCGGCGACGAACGTCGGGCTGCTGCAGGTCCGCGACACCTTCGAGACGTACCCGTGGCTCGTCGACCTCGGCGCCTACCGCGACGCCGACCCGAGCTTCGTGGTGGTCGGCTCGCACGACCTCTGGACCACCGCGGTCGAGGACTCCCTCGGCCCCCCGGCGACGATCACCCACTGCACCGGGTTCGACGTCTACGACTACGCCGGCACCGCCGGGCAGGCGATCCTGCGGCGCGACGTCGTCGGGAGCGCCGACGTCATCCGGCGTGACCGCGGCTTCTGATCCACTGCTGAAGTTGTCCACAGCGGCGCGTTGCCGTCCGATGCTCGCTGTACGGATGTATAGGCTCGTGCTCGATGTCTCGTCCCACCAGCCCCCGCGCCCACCGTGTCCCCGTGCGCCAGCGCCTCGCCGTCACCGGCCTGGCACTCGCGGGCCTCGTCGGCACGGTCATCGCCGACGCTCCGGCCGCCCAGGCGGTGACCTACCCCACGTGGGACGAAGTGAAGTCCGCCCGCGGCAAGGAATCCGCGAAGCAGGGACAGATCACCGAGATCCGGGGCATCATCAGCGAACTCGACGCCAAGGTCGAGGCTGCCGAGGCGAAGGCGCAGAAGCTCGGCGACGTGTTCTACAAGGCACAGCGCAAGGCCCAGACGGCGGCCGAGAAGGAACAGCAGCTCCGCGCCGACGCGAAGGACCACGCCAAGGTCGCCGACCAGAGCGCCGCGCAGGCCGGGCAGTTCGCCGCGCAGATGTCCCGCTCCGGTGGCGCCGACGTCACCACCTCGGTGATCACCCAGGGCGAAGACGCCAGTGATCTGCTCTACAACCTCGGTGCGCTGAGCAAGCTCTCCGAGCAGGCCGAGCGTGTGCAGGCCGCCGCGAGCGCCGACGCCGCCGTCGCCAGCTCGCTCGAGGCACAGGCCGACCGCGCCGCCGAAGCGCTGGGCGACCTCGCTGCCGAAGCCGAAGACCGCATGCAGGAAGCCCAGGCGGCGTCCGACGCCGTGCAGGCCGCCTACGACGAGCAGCAGTCGAACAAGGCCCGACTCGACGCCCAGCTCGCGACCCTGACCTCCGGCCGCGTCCGGACCGAAGCCGAGTTCGCCAAGGGTGAGCGCGTCCGCAAGGCGGCGGAGGAGAAGGCCGCTCGCGAAGCCGCAGAGCGCGCAGCCGCCGCGCAGCGAGCAGCTGCCGCACAGGCCGCCGCGAACTCCGGCGGGGGCGCTCCGTCAGGCGGCGGCTCGACCGGCAGCAGCGGCTCGGGTGGCGGCGGTTCCGTCGGCGCAGGCTCGGGGACCGGCTGGGTCCGCCCGGCCAGCGGCTACGTCATCAGCCCCTACGGCTACCGCGTGCACCCGATCACCGGCGTCGTCACCATGCACGAGGGCACCGACCTGGCGAGCGGCTGCTACACGCCCATCGTCGCGGCCTCGGCCGGCACCGTCGACTACGTCGGCTGGTACGGCGGCTACGGCAACTACGTCCGCATCAACCACGGCGGCGGCGTGCAGACCGCGTACGGCCACATCGTCGACGGCGGCTTCCGGGTCGCCACCGGCCAGCAGGTCTCCGCGGGGCAGCTCATCGCGCTCGTCGGCTCCACCGGGGCGTCGACCGGCTGCCACAGCCACGTCGAGGTGCACATCAACGGCGCCACCACCGACCCGGTGCCCTTCATGGGCGCTCGCGGGGTCGCCTTCTAGCCGATCGACCCCGGCTCCGGCGACGTGCCCGGTTCCGGCTCCGGCTCGTCGATCCCGTCGTCGCCGGCGTTCCACAGCGCCCGGTACCAGGCGGTGCGCTCCGGGTCGTCCGGCAGCCCGTACGCCCGGTGGAACAGCGGCTCCCACCCGGGTCCGTAGTTCCAGCCGAGCGCCATCGTCGCCACCGCGATGTCGGCCCAGCGGTCCGCGACCCCCATCGCGTCCAGGTCGACGTGCCCGCTCCACCGCCGATCCGCACCGATGAGCGTGTTCGGCGTGCACGGGTCGCCGTGACAGACGACGATCCGGTCGGTCGGCGGCTCCGGACCGAGACCGCCCGGGCCGCGCTCGGCGTCGGCGGCAGCGTCGGCGCTCGTCCCACGCGCGCGATCGAGCCGGTCCGCCGTGGACCACGTGAACGGGCAGTCGTCGACGGGCAGGGTGTCGTGCAGCGCGCGCAGGCCCTCGCCCACCGCGACCACCGCGGTCCGGGGTTCGTCGTGCCAGCGCGGGTCGACTGCGCTCCAGCCGGGCACGGCACGCGTGTGCAGCCAGACGCCGTCGTCGTCGGCGCCGTGGTCGAGCACCTCGGGCACCCGGGCGTACCGGGACGCCCACGTCAGCCGCGCGGCCTCGCCACTGATCCACGAACCGTAGGCGCGCGGCAGCACCTTCACGAACTCGTCGGCGTGCGCGTCCGGTCCGATCCGGAACGTCGTCCCGCCGATCTGGTTGTGCCAGACGAGCGCGACCTCACGCCCTCGGGCGACGTCGGTGACCACGCGCGGCACCGGGACGGTCTCACCCGGCCGGGGCAGCCCACCGATCGAGCGCACCACGGTGACGCTCAGTGCACGCGGTCCGGACGGGAGGACCCCGACCCACCACGGGCGATCTCGAGCAGCACGGGCAGGCGTTCGCCGAGCAGGGCGTCCAGGTCGGCGACGACGGCCTCGACCCGTTCGGTGATCTCCCGCGGCGCGGCACCCCGGCGCGGACGGACCCGCACCCGGATCGCCCGACCACCACGGACCCGGTAGACGTCGACGGCGAGGGAACCGACCTGGGGCATGTCGCCGATGGCCGAGGAGAGCGCGTGCTGCACGGCGGTGGACTCGATGCGCACCGAGCCGGCGACGCCGTCGGCCGAACCGTCGCTGTCCACGACGGTGCTCTCGCGGCCACCGCCGAGCGTCGTCAGCACGACGAGTGCGAGCACGCCGAGCACGACGCCACCGCCGAGCACGCAGGTCCACGCGAACACCGAGTCGTCACGCGACGCCCCGGTGCCGAGTCCGGCGAGGGCATCGCCGACCGTGCGCCACCACGATGTGACGAGGGGCAGGCCCTGCGCGGTCTGCACCAGGATCGCGGCGACCCCGGCGACGAGCAGCACGAGCCCGAGCACGACGAGCGCCGTCCGGCCGAGCGCGCGGTTCGTGGCGTTCATCCGTCCACCCGTCCCGTCGGCTGCACCCGGACGCGCGCGGCGAGGGCCGGCTGCGCGTCGATCGCGGCGAACTCCCGCTCGACGGCCTCGGTCGCGGCGACCGCGGGGACGTCCACCCCGGCTGCGGGCCGGAGCACGACGTCGACCGTGCGGCGACCGACGGTGCCCACGGCGGCGTCGGCGCCCAGACGGGTCGCGGAACGGGCGGCTCGGGCCGCGGCGGAGGCCAGGACCTCGTCGTCGACGACGACTGCGAGCCGGTCGGACGACATCACGTGCCGCGGACGGCGCTGGGGCAGGATCCCCTGCAGCAGGAGCACGAGGCCGATCAGGGCCACGACGGCGCCGATGCCGATCACGATGGTGGTGTCGAAGCCGTCCGGAGCGGCGAGCGCGGCGTCGACCACGGCACGGGGGTCGACACCGAGCACGTTCTGGTCGAGCAGGACGAGCGCACCGGCGAAGACCGCAGCGGCGGCGAGCACCAGGGCGATGAGCATCGCGACGACGACGGCACCGGAGCGGGAGACGTGGGTCTCGCGGCGCAGCAGGCGGCGGTGGGTGGCAGCGTGGTCCCCGGTGGGCGCGCCGACGAGGGGTGGGGCGGTCACCGGACCCTCCGCGGGGTGTCCACGACTGACGACGCGAAGGTCACGGTCACGCGGGCGACCTGACGGCCGGTGATGGTCCGGAAGCGCTCGGCGATCGTGCCGCGAGCCCGGTGCGCCGTGGCGACGACGGGTTCGTCGGGGAGTGCGTGCGAGCCCAGCACCGGCAGGGCGAGCGGGGCCGTGATCTCGACTGCCAGCGCGCCGCGACCGTCGTCGGCGACCCGGGCACGGACCTCCCGGAAGGCCACGCGCAGTGCTTCGGCGGCGACCGCCTGGGCGGTGTGCACCAGCGCCGACGTGCCGATGCGGTCGGAGCCGCGGAGCCGGACGCCGCTGTCGCCGGTCGTGGCGACGGCGGCGTCGCTCACGACGAGCTCCGGCGTCCGCGCAGCACGTCGAGCAGACGACGGAAGTCGACGTCGCCCGTGACGATGCGGGCGACCAGTGCACCGACCGCCATGCAGACGGCGACGACGACGAACGCCCAGAACCCGAGCGTCACGGCGACGATCGCGAGCAGGGCGCCGGTGCCCATCCCGACGACGGTGGCGTTCACCGGACCCGACCGTCCCGGGTGTCGAGCTCGTCCGCGACGCCGTTGAGCGCCGGGATGTTCACGTCGTTGATGGCGATGTTGACCTCGGTGACCTCGAGGCCGACGAGTTCGGTGACGGCGTTCGTGACGGCGGCACGGACCGCGGAGGCGACCTCCATCATCGGCGTCGGGTAGTCCACGACGATGGTCAGGTCGACGGCCACCTGGGTCTCACCGACCTCGACGCGGACGCCCTGGCCGAGCGCGCTCGAGCCGATGGCGTCGCGGATGGCGCCGAACGCCCGCGAGGCGTTGCCGCCGAGCGCGAAGACGCCGGGGACGTCGCGGGCGGCGATGCCCGCGACCTTCGCGACGACCGTGTCGTCGATGATGGTCCTGCCCTTGGCGGTGACCTGCGTCGTGGTGGTGCCGGCGGGCTGGGTGCTCCCGGCCCCGGTCCCGAGCGTGGCCCCGGTCGTGGTCCCGGTCGTGGTCCCGTCGACGCGGTTGGTCGTCGATGCCATTGCTGCCTCCGTGCGGTCGATTGCTGGCCTCCAGCGAACACCATCGTGCCGTACGCCGCACAGGCGGCGCACGTGCCGACCTCGTCGTCAGTCGGCACCGGTAGGTTCTTGTTCCATGCGCGTGGCGACCTGGAACGTGAACTCCGTCCGCACCCGAGTGGGTCGGATCGTCGACTGGCTGGTGCGTGAGGACGTCGACGTCCTCGGCATGCAGGAGATCAAGTGCAAGCCGGAGCAGTTCCCGGTCGACCAGTTCGAGGCAGCGGGGTACCACGTCGAGGCGCACGGCCTGAACCAGTGGAACGGCGTCGCGTTCGCCAGCCGGCTGCCGATGGAGGACGTCACCCGCGACTTCCCCGGCCAGCCCGGGTTCCTGAAGGGCCACGAGGGGCCGGACCTGCCGGTCGAGGCCCGCGCGATCGGCGTCACCGTCGACGGCGTGCGGCTCTGGAGCCTCTACGTCCCGAACGGCCGCGAGCTCGGCGACCCGCACTACACGTACAAGCTCGACTGGCTCGCCCAGCTGGCCGACCGCACCTCGGAGTGGATCGAGGCGTCGCCGGAGACCCCGCTCGCGCTGATGGGCGACTGGAACGTCGCACCGCTCGACCAGGACGTCTGGGACATGCGGGTCTTCGAGGGGTCCACCCACGTCAGCGAACCCGAGCGGGCAGCGTTCCGCGAGTTCGAGGCACGGGGCCTGCAGGACGTCGTGCGCCCGATCGTGCCCGACGGCTACACCTACTGGGACTACAAGCAGCTGCGGTTCCCGCGCAACGAGGGCATGCGCATCGACTTCGTGCTCGGCTCGCAGGCCTTCGCCGACGTCGTCACCGACGCCTCGATCCACCGGAACGAGCGGAAGGGCGACGCCCCGAGCGACCACGTGCCCGTGGTGGTCGACCTCGACCTGGACACGTCGCTCGACGACGACCGCCCGATGATCTTCTGATCGGAGTCGGGTCGCTGGCCCGGCCCGGCCCGGATCGGCGCCCGTCCGGCTCTGTTACGCCCGGCGTCCGCCGTGATTGAGCCGTCCGTCACGCCGACGTAGGTTTCCTGCACCGAACCCCTTCGAGAGCAGGTGAAGCCATGTCCCGCACGACGATCCTTCCCATCCAGCGCCTCATGGCGACCGCAGCCCCCGGTGCGTGGCGCGACGGCATCGTCGTCGAGACCCGCGCAGCCGACGCCGTGGTGCTGTTCCTCGACGGGAGCATCACGCAGCTGCGGGTGGCGGACGCCGACAGCGTCCTGTCGGTCGGCGAGCCGGTCGCCCACCACCCGGTCGCGGAGATCCTCAGCGCCAGCGGTCGACAGACCACCGCACGCGTCGCCTAGCGGCCACGCGTCGCGGAGCGCGCACGGAGCGGGTCAGGCCGCCATCGAGTCGAGCATCGCCTGGCACTTCGACACCATCTCGTCGCAGGCCATGGCGCAGTACCGGCACGACTCGTCCATGTCCTGGTGCTGGCGGCACTCGGCGGCACACGCGGTGCCCATCGCGACGACGGCCATGAGCATCGCCTGCATCACGGTGGCGTCCATCCCCATCGGACGCATCATCATCCGCATGCCGGTGTCGGCGAGCATCGCGGTGTTCGAGCACATCGCGGCGCAGGTGGCCATCTCGCCGCCCATCCGCATGTCGGCCGCGGAGCACATCGTCGCCGCCATCGACGCGGCGTTCATCGCCATCATCGTGTCCTGCATCATGTCCATGTCCATCTCCATGGGCATGTCCGTCATCGACATGTTCTTCATCATCGCCATCGTGTCCATCGCCGGTCTCCTCGTCATGGTCATCGGTCACGAGGCGGTCCGCCCCGCGTGCCCGCCAGGGTACGCGCGTGCCGTCCGCGCTTCGTGAGCAGGAATGGTCGAGTCGGCGGACGCGACCCGACCTTTTCTGCTCACCATCCGCGGTGGTCGCCACCACAGCCGGACGGGAGGCCCGGTGCGGCCCCGCCACGGGCCTCCCGTCCGGCCGTGGCGCGCGACCACGGCGCGGAAGACGCCGGCGCGTCCGCAGGACGCCCGCAAGCGCGCGAGACGCCGCCGTATGCGGCGGCGTCTCGGCGACATCGAGGCGTCTCGACAACACGACGGCGTCTTCCGGACGGCCACACGCCAGCGACGCGCGTCCAGGGCGCGCTACGGGTGCAGCAGGGCGGCGATCGCGACGAGCACGGGCACCGAGCCGAGCGTCGAGATGAGCACGACGTCGCGCGCCACCGGGACCGCGGCCCCGTACCGCTGCGCGTAGTTGAAGACGTTCTGCGCCGCCGGCAGGGCGCCGAGGGTGGTGAGCACGAAGACCTCCTGGTCGCCGAGCCCGAACACGAACCGGGCGAACACGAACGCCACGGCCGGCATCACCACGAGCTTGATCGACGACGCGACGATGACGTCAGTGCGGATCGCCGGGTCCCGCAGCGGGGTCGCACCGTGCAGGCTCATCCCGAACGACAGCAGCACGACGGGCACCGCGGCCGCGCCGACGAGCGAGAACGGCTCGAGCACCGGGTCGGGCAGCGTGATCCCCGTCGCCGAGCACACGAGCCCGACGAGCGAGGCGATGATGATCGGGTTCCGGAACGGCCCCGCGATCCGCCGCCTCCATCCGCCGCCACCCGCGGTCGCAGCGTCGAGGATCGTCAGCGCGATCGGGGCCATCACGACGAGCTGCAGCAGGATCACCGGGACGACCGCGGTCGCCTGGCCGAGCACGTACACGGCCACCGGCAGCCCGATGTTGTTCGCGTTCACGTAGCTCGACGCCAGCGCACCGACGGTGGTCGTGGTGACGGGGCGGCGCAGCACGAGGCGGAACACGGCGGCGGCACCGAGGGCGACCACGGCGGCGCTCAGCAGCGAGACCCAGAGCATCGACGACAGCAGCGACGCGATGTCGGCGGTCGCGATGGTGTGGAACAGCAGGCACGGCATCAGCACGAAGAACGCGAGTCGGCTCATCACGAACTGCGCGTGCGGGCCCAGCAGGCCGATGCGTCCGACGACGTACCCACCGGCGATGATCGCGCCGATGATCGCGAAGCCGGTCAACACGCCACCCATCCCGTCCATCCTGGCACCTGCCGGCGGTGATGTGACGTCACTCAGGTCGGAAATGCGTACGCATCGAATACCGTTGAGCGCATCATGACCTCGACGAACGCCGACACCCTCACCCGGTCCACCGACTCCAGCCAGCCGCTCGTGCCGCTGCTCGAGGAGCGCTGGAGCCCCCGCTCCTACGACGAGACCGCGACGATCTCGGACGACCAGCTCGACGCCGTCCTCGAGGCCGCTCGCTGGGCACCCTCGGCCATGAACTTCCAGCCCCGCCGCTTCATCGCCGGCCGCCGCGGCACCGAGACGTTCCGGAAGATCAACGAGAACCTGCTCGGCTTCAACGCCGCCTGGGCCTTCCGCGCCAGCGCCCTCGTCGTCGGCGTGCTCGAGACCGTGACCGCCGACGGCGAGGAGCGCCCCTTCGCGCAGTACGACCTCGGCCAGTCGCTCGCCGCCCTGACCGTGCAGGCGCACGCCGAGGGCCTGCACGTGCACCAGATGGCGGGCATCGACGCCGCCGGGCTCCGTGCCGCGTTCGACCTGCCCGAGCGCTTCCTGCCGTACACGGTCACGGCCGTCGGCACCGTCGCGCACCCGTCGCAGCTCGACGACAAGGCCGCCGAGCGCGAGGTCGCCCCGCGCACCCGCATCCCCCTCGACGAGGTCGTCCTCGTCAAGGAGTGAGCTCCGGCGGCACCGCCGCCCGCGATCGCCACGACGGCCGCGTCCCTGCGGGGGCGCGGCCGTCGGCGTACCATGACGTGACATGGATCAGCACCAGGACGACGCCCCGCCGGAGATGAACTTCTACACCCGGAAGTGGGTGCGACCGGAGGACCTCAACGCCAACGGCACCCTGTTCGGCGGCAGCCTGCTCCGCTGGATCGACGAGGAAGCCGCGGTCTACGCGATCATCCAGCTCGGCAACGGCAAGGTCGTCACGAAGTACATGTCGGAGATCAACTTCCTGTCCTCGGCGAAGGAGGGCGACATCGTCGAGATCGGCCTCGTCGCCACCCGGTTCGGCCGCACGTCGCTGACCATGCGGGCCGAGGCGCGCAACCTCTTCACGCACCGCAGCATCCTGACGATCGACGAGGTCGTGTTCGTGAACCTCGACGAGGACGGCAGCCCGGCCCCGCACGGCTACACGGACATCACCTACGCGCGCGACCGGGTCCCCGCCACGCACCGCGCGTGACCCCGCAGACTTCGCGCAGCACCGGGGCGCCCTGTTGGTCGCACCCTGCGGGTGGTCGGCGGGCTCTGGCAGGATCGGGGGCATGACCACGCCCCGCCTCGTCGCCTTCGACCTGGACGACACGCTCGCCCCGTCGAAGTCCTCCCTCGACCCCCGCATGCTCGAGACCTTCGCGTCCCTGCTCGAGGTCGTGCCGGTCGCGGTCATCTCCGGCGGCAACTTCACCCAGTTCGAGCAGCAGCTGGTCACCCCGCTCCGGCAGCGCGACGGCCTGACGCTCGACGCCCTGCACCTCCTGCCCACCTGCGGCACCCGGTACTACCGCTGGGAGGACCAGGACTGGGCGCTGCAGTACGCCGAGGACCTCACCGACGAGCAGAAGGACCGCGCCCTCGCCGCGGTCGAGGCCCGTGCGAAGGAAGCCGGGTACTGGGAGTCCGAGACCTGGGGCGCCATCCTCGAGGACCGCGGGTCGCAGATCACGTTCTCCGCCCTCGGCCAGTCCGCCCCGGTGGACGTCAAGAAGCAGTGGGACCCGACCGGCGAGAAGAAGGACCACCTGCGCCGCCTGGTGCAGCAGGACCTGCCCGACCTCGAGGTCCGCTCGGGCGGCTCCACCAGCATCGACATCACCCGCAAGGGCATCGACAAGGCCTACGGCATGCAGCGCCTCGCCGAGATCACCGGCATCGCGCTCGACGACATGCTCTTCGTGGGCGACCGGCTCGACCCCGAGGGCAACGACTACCCGGTGAAGGCGCTCGGGGTCCCCTGCCACGCGGTGGAGGGCTGGGAGGACACGGACGCGTTCCTGACGGAGCTCATCCCCACCCTGCGCTGACCGCGCGGCGGACGGGAGGCCCGTGGCGGGCCCGCACCGCGCCTCCTGTCCGTCCCCGGTCGCGTCCAGAGCCGCGAACGCGACCGACGCGGCCGGGCGCTCAGCCCAGGCTGCGGACGGCCTCGACGAAGGCGCGGATCTTGGCGGGGTCCTTGACGCCGCGCTCGGACTCGACCCCGCTCGACACGTCGACGCCGTCGGGGTCGAGCGCCTCGACCGCGGCGACCACGTTGGCCGGGGTCAGCCCGCCGGCGAGGATCCAGGCCTCGTCCACGCCCTCGATGGTGGCCGGGTCGATCAGGCGACCGCTGCCGGGCACTGCGGCGTCGAGCAGCAGCAGGTCGTGGTCGAACGCGGCGCGCTGCTCGGGCGTCTCGCGCAGGTAGTCCTCGGCCGCGATGGCCCGGATGGTGAAGAAGCCGGCGTCGCGCGCGCGGGCGAAGTCGGACGCCGACTCGCCACCGTGCAGCTGCAGCGTCGTGAGCCCGACCTCGGAGGCGATGCCCACGATCTCGTCGATCTTCTGGTCACGGAAGACCCCGACGGCGTCGATGCCGTCCGGCACCCGCTCGACGAGTTCCTTCGCCAGGTCGGCGGTGACGGTCCGGGGGCTGCCCGCCGCGAAGACGAACCCGACGGCGTCGGCACCCGCGTCGACGGCGGCGTCCACGGTGTCGGGCGTCGACAGGCCACAGATCTTGATCCAGCGCTGGTCGGTCATGCTGTCCATCCTGCCAGGGCGCTCCGGTACCCGGAGCACGGAGCCGCCGAGCGGGTCAGTGCAGGGCGCCCGCGACGTAGGCGGCCACGCAGGCCGCGGTGACGCCGAAGGCCGCGAAGGACCCGACCAGGACGTTCCGCCGCCGCCAGCGACGCACCGCCGAGAACGTGCCGCGCCTGGCGTGCCGGTGCGCGGCACGGTGCATGCGGTGGTCGCGCTGGTGCTTGACGCGTTCCGGACCGAGCGGCACCGGGCCGGTGATCTGGGTGGAGCCGCCGCGCAGCGCGTTGGCGATGGCGACCGCGGTGGGCCGGCGCTCCGGGTCGCGGGCCGTCATCCGGCTGAGCAGCTCGCGCCACTCGTCGGCGACGTCGTCCGGGACCTCGGGATCGCGGCGGAGCCGTGCGAGTGCGGCCTCGATGAGGGTGCCCGAGTACTCCTGCTTGCCGGTCAGCGCCTCGAGCAGGACGAGCCCGAGCGAGTACACGTCGGTGGCGAAGCTGATCGGTTCGCCGGCGACCTGCTCCGGGCTGAGGTAGGCGGCGGTGCCGATGACCGTGCCGTCGTTCGTCAGGCGGGAACCGTCGACGAAGTGGGCGACGCCGAAGTCGGTGAGTTTGACCGTACGGGCGAACCCGGACGAGCCCTCGTCGCTGATCAGGATGTTGGCGGGCTTGACGTCGCGGTGCACGATGCCGCGGGAGTGCACGTAGGCCAGGGCGTCGGCGAGCTGCGCACCGAGGTCGGCCACCTCGTAGTTGTGCAGGGCTCCCTCGGACAGACGGCGGAGCAGCGTCGTGTCGGCGATGAGCTCCATCACGATGAACCGGTGCGGGCCGTCCTCGAACTCGTGGGTGCCGGCGTCGTACAGCGGGATGAGGCCCGGGTGGGAGAGCATGCTGAGCAGCCGGATCTCGCGCTCCTGGCGGACACGGTCGGCGGTGGTCATCTTGTCCGGGGTCGCGAAGAGCTTCACGGCCACGGCCCGGTACGTGTGCTCGTCACGGGCTTCGTAGACGGATCCCATGCCGCCGGTGCCGATGAGCTTCACGAGCCGGTACCGCGCAGAGAGGACGGTGTCCGCCCGCGCGCTGTCCAGCAGGGTCATGGTGTCCGTCGTCCCGTCCGGAGCCCGTGGTTCCGCGGCGCCTGCCGGCGTGTGGGCTCAGGGGAAACGGTACGCGTCCGACTCTCGATCCGCATGGCCGTTACGACATCGTGATCGCCGTACTTCCCTGAGTTCCCGGGGATCGACGGGGTACAGTCCGACCTCCACCAGGACGAGGAATCGCGCAAGGAGGACAGCATGGCGTTGTCGAAGGGTGACGAGGTGCACTGGAACACCTCGCAGGGCAGGACGACCGGCACGCTCGTGCGCAAGCGGACGAGCGACTTCGAGTTCGACGGGCAGCACTTCACGCCGACCGACGACGACCCGTACTGGATCGTCGAGTCGGAGAAGAGCGGCAAGCAGGCCGCCCACAAGGAGTCGGCGCTGACGAAGGCCTGAGGCTCAGTCGCGGGCGGGCTCGGCGCGACGACGACCCCGGGCACCGCCCACGGCAGGGCTGCCGGCGGCGTCGTCGTGGTCGTCGTCGGGGCTGCCCGCACGCCGCTCGGCGCGGACACGGCGGACCCGGCGCACGACGAAGGTCACCACGACCGCGGCGATCGCGACGTAGAGCACGCGGTCGATCCACTCGGTGTACGCCTCGACCTGGTCGTACTGCGACCCGAACGCGGCACCGAGCAGCACGAGCGCGCTGTTCCAGATGCCGCTCGCGATGATCGTGAACACCGAGAACGTGCCGAGGTGCATGCGGTCGGCGCCGGCCGGCAGCGAGATGAGGCTGCGGACGATCGGGACGAACCGGCCGAAGAACACCGCGCTCTTGCCGTGCCGGTGGAACCAGCCGGCCGCCTTGCGGAAGTCGTCCTCGTCGACGAGGGGCAGCTTGCCGAACCACCGTGTGGTGCGTTCGAACCCGATCTTCGCGCCGAGCCAGTACAGCACGAGCGCCCCGAGGTACGAACCGATCGTCGCCAGCACCAGGACCAGCACGAGGTTCATCTGGCCGGCACCCGCGAGGAACCCGGCCAGCGGCAGGATGACCTCGGACGGGATGGGCGGGAACACCGTCTCGACGAAGAGCATCAGCCCGACGCCCCACTCCCCCAGCGCGTCGATCAGCTGCAGCACCAGGCCGGAGAGGCCGCCGAGGTCCGACGGGGCGGTGGAGTCGCCATTGGCGACGGTCATGGCACGGGCGGTCACGGCAGTCGTCATGGCCCCAGCATCCCTGAACGCCCTGTCAGGACCCGGCACGCTCCCTGGGTGTCAGCCGAGTCCCATGTGAGCGGACCGGACGTGCGCGAGCGACCGGGCGAGCGCGCCCCGGGCGACGGCGTCGCGACCGACGGTCGACGGGGCGAACACCACCGGGTGCCGGAGCTGTGGCGTGACGATCTCGTCGAGCGCGGCGCAGAACACCTCGGCAGCCGGCAGGACCTCGCCACCGACGACGACGACCTCGGGGTCGATCGTCGTCACGAGCTGCACGACGCCGGGAGCCACGTCGGCCGCGAACGCACGGACGGTCTCGACGGCCGACACCGAGCCCTGGGCCGCCGCGGCGAAGACGGACTCGAGGTCCGTGCCGGACGGGATCCGGGCCTCCAGGCGGGCGGGCGCGGCGGGCCAGCCGGTCGAGGCGATGCCGCCCATCTCGCCGGCGGCACCGCGCGCACCGCGCGCCAACGAGCCGTCGACCACCAGGGCGGCACCGATCTGCCGACCCATCACCAGGTACAGGCCGTCCCGGACGCCGTGGAACCGCCCCCACCGGGCCTCGGCCGTGGCGGCCAGCTTGGCGTCGTTGTCGAAGAAGGTGGCGACCCCGGGGAAGAGGTCCTGGATCCGGCCGGGCACCCGCCGCTCGACCCACTCCGGCACCGCGACCGTGTAGTCGATCGCACCGTCGCGGTCGACGACCGCCGGCACCCCGAACGTGGCACCGAGCACCGGCGCACCACCGACGGAGCCGCCGACCGCGCCACCGACGGGCGCCGTCAGCCGACGGACGACGTCCTGCACGCTCGACCAGGCCTGTTCGGCGTCGGCGAGGTCGGTGTAGCGCTCCTCGACGCGGGCGAGCGTGACGCCGCGCAGGTCCGCGCGCACGCCGACGATCCCGTGCAGGCCGAGGTCCACGCCGAGCACGGAGCCGGCCGACGCGTCCGCGGCGAAGCGCTTGGCGCGACGACCGGCCTTGTTCGGGGTGGCGATCGCCTCGGCCTCGGTCACCCAGCCCTCGTCGACCAGGTCGGCGAGCGCCGCCTCGACCGTGGGGCGGGAGAGTCCGACCGTGCGCCCGAGCTCGGTGACCGTGCGGGAGACGTCATCGCGCAGGAGCTCGTCGAGGATCGCCCGCGAGTTCATCTGCCGCAGGACGCCGGGGGTCGTCCCCACGACACCGGGGGTCGTTGACACCGTCTGCTCCACGGTCATAGCCTCCACATTACGAAAGATCATTGAGGAATGGTGGCTCCGACATGCTCGTCCCACGACCGCGCCGCACCGCTCCCGGTGTCGGGGCCTTCGCGATCACCCCGTCGACCCGGATCGCCGCCGACCCGGCGAGCGAGTCCGTCCGACTGTACCTGCAGCAGACCCTGCGGGGATCGACCGGGCTGCCGGTGCGGGACGCCCTCGACGACACGGCACCGGGGACCGGCACGATCGCGCTGCGCGTCGCCGACGACCCGTCCCTGCCCGCGGGCCCGACGACGCCGGAGGGCGACCGGGCGGAGTCGTTCCGCCTCACGGTGACGCCGGACGGCGTCGACGTCGTCGGCGGTTCGCCCGCCGGGGTCTTCTACGGCGTGCAGGCCCTGCTGCAGCTGCTGCCCCCGGACGTGTACCGCCGCGGCCGGGTCGCGACCGGTCCGTGGTCCGTCCCCGCCGTGGTCGTCGAGGACGCCCCCGCCTTCGCCTGGCGCGGCGTGATGCTCGACGTCGCCCGGCACTTCCGGACGAAGCACGAGGTCATGCGGGTGGTCGACCAGCTCGCCGCGCACCGGATCAACCGCCTGCACTTCCACCTCACCGAGGACCAGGGGTGGCGCATCGAGATCCGGAAGTACCCGCGCCTGACCGAGGTCGGGTCCTGGCGTCGGGAGTCCCAGGTCGGCGCGCACGTCCCCGGGCCGGACGGCACACTCGTCGTCGCCGGGTCCGACGGCCGCCCGCACGGCGGGTACTACACGCAGGACGACGTCCGCGAGATCGTGGCGTACGCGGCCGACCGGTTCGTCACCGTCGTCCCCGAGATCGAGACCCCCGGGCACGTCCGCGCGGCACTGGCGGCCTACCCGTCGCTCGGCGTCACGGGCGAACCGGTCGAGGTGTGGACGGAGTGGGGCATCGCCGACGACGTCCTGAACGCCGAGGACGCCACGATCGACTTCTTCAAGGACGTCCTGGACGAGGTCATCGCACTCTTCCCCTCCGGCTACATCGGCATCGGCGGCGACGAGTGCCCGAAGGTGCAGTGGGAGACCGACCCCCGCACCCAGGAGCGCATCCGCGAGCTCGGGCTGCAGGACGAGGAACAGCTGCAGGCCTGGATCATCGGACAGCTCGCCGCACACGTCGAGTCGCACGGCCGGCGGGCGTTCGGCTGGGATGAGATCCTCGAGGGCGGCACGCTCGACCCCTCGGCGACCGTGGTCTCCTGGCGCGGGCTGACCGGCGCACGCACCGCCGCCCGCCGCGGGCACGACGTCATCTCGTCGCCGGACGACCAGGTGTACCTCGACTACCGCCAGAGCGACCTGCCGACCGAGCCGATCCCGGTGTCGATCGCGCTCACCGTCGACGACGTCTTCGCCTTCGACCCGGTGCCGTCGGGGCTCACCGACGACGAGCGCGCCCACGTCATCGGCGGCCAGGGCAACATGTGGACGGAGCACGTCGACTCCGCCCGTCGGCTCGACTACCAGCTCTTCCCCCGCGTCGCCGCCCTCGCCGAGGCACTGTGGTCGGCCGACGTCACCGGGCCGCGCGACCTCGCCGAGTTCCGCGGACGCCTGGCCGAGCACACCGCCCGGCTCGAGGCCATGGGCATCGAGTACCGGCACGAGGCCGGGCCGTTCCCGTGGGAGCAGCGACCGGGCGTCCCGGGGCGCCCGCACTCGCGTGAGGAGCGTGCGGCGTACATCGACGCGGTCACGGCGAACATCGCCGACTGACCAATTGACATTTCACATGTGAGAGGTTCACACTGGGGAGGACTTCACGGAGGAGACCCCCATGCCACAGCGCAGCATCCCCGGCCTCGACGGGCTCGACATCGACGCACTGATCGGGGATCGACAGCCCGAGGCCGAGCTCGAGATCACCGTCGACTTCGTCCGGGGCCGGTCGGTGCTGATCACGGGCGCCGGCGGCTCGATCGGCAGCGAACTCTGCCGACAGCTCGTCCGGTTCGAGCCGGCGGAGATCATCATGCTCGACCGCGACGAGACCGCCCTGCAGCAGGTGCAGGTCTCCGTGGACGGTCACGGGCTCCTCGACACGAAGAACGTCGTCCTCGCCGACATCCGCGACGCCGACGCCATCCGCGACATCATGCTGACCCGCCGGCCCGACGTCGTCTTCCACGCCGCGGCGCTGAAGCACCTGCCGATGCTCGAGCAGTACCCGGACGAAGGCTGGAAGACGAACGTCCTCGGCACCCTGAACGTCCTCCGCGCCGCTGCTGCCGCGGGCGTGGGGACACTCGTGAACATCTCGACCGACAAGGCCGCGAACCCGACGAGCGTGCTCGGATCGACCAAGCGCATCGCCGAGCGGTTGACCGCCTGGACCGCCGCCGACACGGGCCACGACTACGTGTCGGTCCGGTTCGGCAACGTCCTCGGCAGCCGCGGCTCGATGCTCCCGCTCTTCGCGGAGCTGATCCGTGCCGGACGGCCCCTCACCGTCACCCACCCCGACGCCACCCGCTACTTCATGTCCATCCCCGAAGCGTGCCACCTCGTGATCCAGTCGGCTGCGATCGCCCACCCCGGCGAGGTCCTCGTGCTCGACATGGGTGCACCGGTCCGGATCCTCGACATCGCACGGCGCATGCTCCAGGCCACCGGCAGCCCGTCCGACATCGTGTTCACGGGCCTGCGGGCGGGCGAGAAGCTCCACGAGGACCTCATCGGACGCGGCGAGACCGAACGCCGCCCGGTACACCCCAAGATCACCCACACCTCGGTCGCGCCGATCGCTCCGTGCGACGTCGACGAGTGCGTCCCCGGCCAGGTCGACCCGTCGGCACTCGCGATGGCCGCCTGACCGGCCCACGTCCGGCCCGCGACGCGACCGGACGACGGACGGGAGGCCCGGTGCCAGCTGGCACCGGGCCTCCCGTCGTTCCCGGGGTCGCGTCGACTACGCGGCGACCGGTGCGCGCTGGCCCACCGTCTCGCCGGCCACGGCAGCCTCACCGGCCGCAGCGGCCTCGTCGACGGGGCGACGACGGACCCACTTCTTCAGGGCGACGAGCACCAGCGCGGACACCACGGTCCCCGCCAGGATCGCGACGACGAACATCAGGACGTCACCGATCGCGAAGAATACGAAGATCCCGCCGTGCGGCGCTCGCGAGGTCACGCCGGCAGCCATCGAGATCGCACCCGTGATCGCGGCACCGACCATCGACGCCGGGATGACGCGCAGCGGGTCGGCTGCGGCGAACGGGATCGCACCCTCGGAGATGAAGGACGCACCGAGCAGCCACGCGGCCTTGCCGTTCTCACGCTCCGGCTTCGTGAAGCCCTTGCGGTAGAGGACGGTCGAGGCGAGCGCGAGTGCGAGCGGCGGCACCATGCCGGCCGCCATGACGGCGGCCATGATCTCGAACGGCACCACGTTCGTGGCGGTCCCGGCACCGAGCCCGGCGACGGCGAACGCGTACGCCACCTTGTTCACCGGACCACCGAGGTCGAACGCCATCATCAGGCCGAGGATGATCCCGAGCAGGACGGCCGAGGCACCCGACAGGGAGTTGAGCCAGGCGGTGAGCTCGGTCATGACCCAGGCGATCGGGCCACCGAGCACCAGGAGCATGAGGCCCGAGGCGATGATCGACGCGAACAGCGGGATGATCACGACCGGCATCAGACCACGCAGCCACCGCCAGGTCGGGATGCGCCCGATCCAGTACGCGGCGGCACCGGCGATGAGGCCACCGACCAGACCACCGAGGAACCCGGCGTTCATGAACACGGCGATCGACCCGGCCACGAAGCCCGGTGCGATGCCCGGACGGTCGGCGATGGCGTAGGCGATGTACCCGGCGAGTGCTGCGACCAGGAACCCGAGCGACACCTGTCCGATCTGGAACGCGGCGGCGCCGAGGTAGTAGCCGAGGCCCTCCGGCGGCAGGTTCAGCAGCGTCGAGTTCGTCAGCGTGTAGGCGGCGTTGCTCATGCCCGAGTCGCCGTGGTTCAGCGCGATGCCGTACCCGGAGAGCAGGAAGCCGAGCGCGATGAGCAGCCCGCCGCCGGCCACGAACGGGATCATGTAGCTGACGCCGGTGAGGAGCCAGCGCTTGAGCGACTGGCCGAAGTGCTCGTTCTTGGCGGTGGACTCGCCCTCGACGGCGGCACCACCCTGCACGCGTGCGGCGTGCGGGTCCTCCGAGGCGCGGATGGCCTCGGCGATCATCTTGTCGGGCTCGTCGACACCGCGCTTGACGGGTCCGGACACGAGCGGCTTGCCGGCGAACCGACCGCGATCGCGGACGTCGACGTCGACCGCGAACACGACGGCGTCGGCGCGGGCGATGAGGGCCGGATCGAGGGGTTCGACCTGCGAGGACCCCTGCGTCTCGATGTGCATCTCGGCACCGGCACGCTGAGCTGCGGCGACGAGGGCGTCGGCCGCCATGTAGGTGTGCGCGATGCCGGTCGGGCAGGCGGTGACACCGACGAAGACCTTGCGGCCCGCCTCCGGCGCGGTGGCCGGTTCGGAGGCACCACTCGCCTTCCCGACGCCGGCCTCGGCCACTTCGCCGCTCACCTCGTTGTCGACCAACCGGACGATCTCGTCGGGGGTGGTCGCGGCACGGAGCGCGGCGGTGAAGTCCTCGCGGATGAGCGCACGGGCCAGGGTCGAGAGGACCGTCAGGTGGTCCTTGTCCGCCCCCTCGGGCACGGCGATCATGAAGACGATGTCGGCGTCGCCGTCCGGGGCGCCGAACGGCACCTTCCGGGCCAGGCGCGAGAACGCCAGCGTCGGCTCGGACACCGACGCCGACCGGGCGTGCGGGATGGCGATGCCACCGGGGACGCCCGTTCCGACGCTCGCCTCGCGCTTGATGGCGTCGTCGGCGAGCGTCGCACCGTCGGCGGCGCGGCCGGTCGCGGCGACGCGGTCGGCGAGCACCCGGATGACGTCGGTCGACGTGGCGCCGAGGTCCTCGTCGAGGCCGACGAGCTGTGCGCTGATGAGGCGCGGACTCGAGTCTGCGGACATGTGCTTGCTCCTTCGCAATGGCGCTGATCGCGCGGTGGTGCAGGTGTTCGTGGGGTGGTCGGGCGGGGTGGGGAGGGGATCAGGCGGGTTCGGGGGCCGGGTGCGTGTGGAGCACCCGGACGGAGACCGCCGTCGGGTCGGTGTGGTCGAGTGCCGGCACGTCGCTGCCGGGCAGGGCTGCGGCCGCGGCACCGGTGGCGACGGCCTGTGCGAGACGCTGCTCGGGTGCGGCTCCGGCGACCTCGGCGAGCAGGTAGCCGGCGAGGGAGGAGTCCCCCGCGCCGACCGTCGACCGGGCGACGATCTTCGGTGCAGCGGCGGCGAACGCCCCTTCGTCGGAGACCAGCACGGCGCCGGCGCTGCCCAGGGTGAGTAGCACGGTGCCGACGTTCTTCCGCCGCAGCCGCTGGGCTCCGGCCACCGCGGCGTCGAGGTCGCGCTCGTACTCCTCGGGGTCGCCGCCGACGACCTCGGCGAGTTCCTCGGCGTTCGGCTTCACCAGGTCGATCCGTTCGCCCGACTGCAGCAGCGCGGTGAACGGCACCCCGGACGAGTCGACGGCGATCCGGACGTCGGCACCGTGGCGGGCACGGACGGCCCGGACGAGCACGGCGAGCGCGTCGTCGGGCAGACCGGGCGGCAGCGACCCGGCGACCACGACCCAGCGTGCGGCGGGGCCGGTCGCGGTCGCAGCGGCGGTGTCGGCGACCAGGGCAGCGAGATCGTCGAGGCGGCCGGCGAGCGAGGGGCCGGGTTCGTTGAGCTTCGTCGTGGTGCCGGTCGGCTCGGTCACGGTGACGTTCGAGCGGAGGGGCGCCCCGATCGGCAGCGCGGCGGTCGGGATGCCGCGGGTGGCCAGGCCGAGCAGGACCGGGTCGAGCTCGTCGCCGGGCAGGACGGCGACGGTGTCCCCACCGCTCGCGACGACCACGCGGGAGACGTTGACGCCCTTGCCGCCGGGTTCCGCGGTGGACCGGGTCGCGCGCTGGACGGCGCCGCGCTGCAGTTCGCCAGCGAGCTCGATCGTGCGGTCGAGGGACGGGTTCGGGGTGACCGTGACGATGCGGGCGTTCACGCGACGACCACCTCGACGTCGGCGTCGGCGAGCGCGCCGGCGAGGTCGGCCGGGGGCTGCTCATCGGTGACGAGCGTGTCGATCTCGTCCAGGCGCGCGAACCGCATCAGGGCCTCCACGCCGTGCTTGGCGGCATCGGCGAGCACCACGGCCCGTCGGGCGGCGAGCACGTAGGCGCCCTTCACGGCGGCCTCGTACTCGTCCGGGGTGCTCAGACCGAAGCCGGCGGACAGGCCGTTCGTGCCGATGAACGCCACGTCGGGCCGGAGCGCGCCGATCTGCTCGACGGTGGCCGTGCCGACGGCGGCGCTCGTGACGCCACGGACGCGGCCGCCGAGCAGGTGCAGTTCGAGGTGCTCGCTGTGCTGCAGGGTCGCGGCGATCGGCACCGAGTTCGTGATGACGGTGATGGTCGAGCCGGCGACCTCGGGCTCCCAGCGGGCGAGCTCGGAGGCGACGGCGGCGCAGGTGGTGCCGGCGTCGAGGGCGATCGAGCCGGTGAAGGTCGGCGGCACCAGGCGCATCGCGGCGCGGGCGATGGCGGACTTCGCGGTGCCGTGCTGCCCCTCGCGCTCGGCGACGCTGAGTTCGACGACGCTCGAACGGCCGACGGGGACCGCTCCCCCGTGCACCCGGCGCAGGACCCCGGCGGACTCGAGGGCGTCGAGGTCACGGCGAACGGTCTCGGTGGTGACGTCGAAGTGCTCGGCCAGACCGGCGACCGACACGCGACCGGCGGACTGCAGCTCGGCGGCGATGGCGGTGTGCCGCTCGGTTGCGTACATGCCCGAACTCCTTCGTTCCGTTGGGTTTCGAGCACTGTACGTCTGAAACCCACAAGAACGCAACCGTTCCGTCACGCAACCAACACGTCCACAGGTGCCGGTCGTGCGAGCGCTACCCCTTCACGGCACCCGCCGTCATCCCGCTGACCAGCCGGCGCTGCACGATGAGGAAGAACACCACGACCGGGATCGAGAACAGCACGCTCGCCGCCATCAGCCCACCGAAGTCCGTGCCCTTGTTCGTCGAGAACCCGGCGAGCCAGACCGGCAGCGTGTACATCCCCTGGTCCTTGAGCATCACGTACGCGATCAGGTAGTCGTTCCACGCCGCGATGAACGCGAACACGCTCGTGGCGATGACCCCGGGCATGACGAGTGGGAACAGCACGCTCCACAGGATCCGGAAGGTGCCGGCGCCGTCCACCTTCGCGGCCTCTTCGATCTCGACGGGTACGGCCACGAAGAAGCCGCGCATCACCCAGATCGAGAACGGCAGCACGCTCGCCACGTACGCCAGGATCAGCCCGACGTAGCTGTTCAGCAGCCCCAGGGTCTGGAACGACAGGAACAGCGGGATGAGCAGTGCGCCCGAGGGGATCATCTGCACGAACAGGATCGCGACCAGGATCGCCCGCCGACCCCGGAACCGGAACCGCGACAGTGCCGCCGACGCCAGGAACCCGACGACGATCGACAGCAGCACGGCCGCCACCACGACGATGGTGGAGTTCCGCAGGTAGACCAGGAAGCCCTCCTGCGTGAGCGCCCGTGTGAAGTTGTCGAGCGTCGGGTGCAGCGGCGCCCAGATCGGGGTCATCGTGGTGACCTCGTCGGCGGGCTTGAAGGCCGTGTTCACCATCCAGTAGATCGGGAACACCCAGACCAGGCAGAACACCACGGCGATGGTGTTCGCGACGATGCGCGGCTTGCGTTTGCGCACCCGCACGGGGCCCGGCGCGGATGCGCTGCCCGCACGCGGCGCCGTTCTCGAGACGGTCACAGGTCCTCCTCACCGCTGCGGACGAGCCGGCGGATGTAGTAGCTGGTGAGCACCCCGAGGATCAGGGTCGAGATCACGGCGATCGCCGCACCCTGCCCGTAGGCGTTGGACACGAACGACTGCACGAAGGTCCAGATGCCGAGGGTCAGCGTGGCCTCCTCCGGTCCGCCGCGGGTGAGCAGCCAGATCTGGTTGAAGACGTTGAAGTCCCAGATCACCGACAGGATCGACACGAGCAGCAGCGACGGCGCGAGTGCCGGCAGCGTGATCGCGCGGTACATCGTCCACACCGATGCCCCGTCGAGCGCACCGGCCTCGTAGTACTCCGGCGCGATCTGGGACTGCGCGGCGTACAGCGTCAGCGCCACGAACGGCACGGCCTGCCAGATGACGAGCGTCAGCACGATCGTGTACGCCTGCCCCGGATGCGAGGCCCAGTTGTCCTGCGTGTGGTCGCCGAACACCCGCAGCTGCGTGATGAGCCAGTTGAGCACGCCGTAGAACGGCTGGAAGAGCCACTGCCAGACCAGGCTCGAGGCCACGTTCGGCATCGCCCAGGCCAGCACGAGCACGACGCTGACGACCGTGCGCATCGCGACCCCGAGACGGGTGAGCAGCTGCGCCACCCCCATGCCGATGACGATCGTGCCGAGGACCATCGCGCCCGTCACGAGCACGGTGCGCAGGATGACCGGCCAGAACGACGCGTCGGTCAGGACGTCCGTGTAGTTCGTCAGCCCGGTGAACCCGGCCTGCCCGGTGAAGATCGCCCGCAGCCCGTAGTCCTGGAACGAGATGACGACGAGCCGGACGAGCGGGTAGACGACGAGGGCCAGGAGCAGCAGCGCCGCCGGGGCCAGCAGGACGAGCGGCGCCCGCGACCCGACCGGCGACCGACGACCCGTGCCCCGCCCGCCTCGACGGGAACCCCGCGACGGACCCTGAACCGGTCCGCCGGCCTGCCCGCCGGTGACCGGCGCGGGCTGCTCCGCGTCGGTCACCGGCTCCGCAGTGGACGTCATCGCCTACGGCTGCGCGTTCAGCGCGGTCGTGAGGTGCTTCGAGAAGCCCTCGGCGGCCTGCTCCGGCGACTTCCGACCGGTGGCGACGTCGGCGAACATCGACTGGAACGAGGCGTCGCCCTCGATGGTGGCCCAGCCCGGGGTGGCCGGGGTCGGTCGGCTCGTGCCGGCCGCCTCGAAGTACGGCTTGTGCAGCTCGTCGACGTCGCCGGCGACCGCGTCGAGCAGCTCGGTGGAGTTCGGCTCCCAGCCGTCGACCCCGAACACCTGGTCCTGCTGGAACTCCTTCGAGGTCAGGATCTTCAGGTAGTAGAGCGCGAGCTCCTGGTTCTTCGCCTTGGCCGGGATCCCCAGGTCGGAGCCGCCGAGGAACACCGGCTGCGTCTTCCCCGCCGTGGACGACGGCATCGGGAACGTGCCGATGCGGTCGGCGAGCTCCGGCTTCGCCGTGGTGATCGAGCCGATCTCCCAGGCGGACCCGAGGAACGCTGAGGTGTTGCCCTGCGCGAAGACGTCGCTCTGCGATGGCTTGTCGGTGTTGATGTCCTGCGTGGACTTCGCCGAGTACGCGTTCTGGAAGTCCTTCCAGGCGGTCAGCCCCTTCACCGCGTCCGCGGAGTCGAGCGTGCCGGTCCACTTGCCGCCCTTGTCCGTGGCGATCTCGCCGCCGGCGTCCCAGACCCACTGCAGCCCGCCGTACCAGTACTGCCCGGGCATGTAGAAGGCGGAGAAGTCACTGGCCGGGTTGGCGGCCTTGACCTTGTCGAGGTCGGCCGTGAGCTCGTCGTAGGTGGTCGGCACGTCGGTCACACCGGCGTCCTTCCAGACCTTCTTGTCGTAGACCACGGCGCGGTTGCCGGCGAACAGCGGCGCCCCGTAGAGCTTGCCGTCGACGGTGGCGGGGCCCTCGAGCCCGGTGAGCCAGGTCTGGCCGTCCTTGAGCTCGTCGCGGTACGGCGTCAGGTCGGTCAACCCGCCGGCTGCCGCGTAGACCGGCACCTGCGTGTTGCCGAGGTCGACGACGTCGGGGGCGTCGCTCTGCGCGAGCGCCGTGGTGAGCTTGGTGGTGATCCCGTCCCACTGCTGGGTCTGGATCTTCACCTTCGCCCCGGTGTCGGCGGTGAACTGCTTGCCGGCGGCGTCGAGCACCTTGTCGCTCAGGTCGCCGTTCATCATCCAGACGGTGATGGTCTTGCCCGTGCCATCGGGTGTGCCGATGGACTTCGTGCCGCCGTCGGAAGCGGCGTTGCTCCCGGCGGAGCACCCGGTGAGGGCGAGCGCGCCTGCGAGGGCGAGCGCACCGAGTGCGGCGAAACGCGTTCGTGTCACGATGACTCCCTTGGTCCGACCTTTATGAAAGGACGTTGCGTATTCGCAATAGAAGACCCTGCACGGCCCCTTGTCAACCGTTGGATCGGTCCCTGTGACCGCTTTCGATCCGCGTGTTTCCGGGGCATCACGGATGTCGAACAGATCGACGCAGATGCTTGACCAGGTGGTCATGACCAGGCATGATCTGCGACTCGCGTCCGGCGTGGGGAAGCGACCGCCTGGAGGCCCGGTGCCGGTCCGCCGGACCGGCACCGGGCCTCCCGTGCGCGCGCCCACCGCACGCGTCAGACGGCCGCCAGGGCGGACGTCGGCGGGATCCGCGCCGCGCGTGCCGCCGGGTAGAGCCCGGAGACCCCGCCGATCACGACCGTGGCGCCGAGTCCCCCGACGACGGCCCACACCGGCAGTGCGACCGGCCAGCCCTGCGTGACGGCGAAGACGACCGTCACCGCGACGCCGAGCACGACGCCGGCCAAGCCGCCCAGGAACGACAGCAGCAAGGACTCGACCAGGAACTGGTCGCGGATGCTCCGACGACGGGCCCCCAGCGCACGGCGGACGCCGACCTCGGCGCGGCGTTCCAGGACGGTGATCACCATCGTGTTCGCCACCCCGATGCCCCCGACGAGCAGGGCCACCCCGCCGATGCCGACCAGCAGCCCGGTGAAGGAGTCGTCCGTGGCGTCCTTCGCGGCCAGCGCGTCCGACGGCCGTGTCACGCCGACGTCCTGCGGTGCCCCGGGTCGGACAGCACCGGCGAGCAGGTCCCGCGACCGTTCGACGTGCGCCGGGTCGACGCGCGTGTAGACCGCGGTCGGGGCCCCGTCGAAGCCCAGCTGCCCGGCGAACCCGCGGGGCACGAACACCCGCGAGTCGAGGTCCTCGGCGAGCGCGACGGGGTCGAGCACCCCGACCACCTGCACCCACCGCCCGCCGATCCAGACCCGGCTGTCCGGATGCAGGTCCTCCATGCCGAGGACCGCGGCCGCCCGTGCGCCCAGCACGACCTGCGGCGGCGCCCCGGCGGCGTCGTCGATCCACCGCCCGGCTGCGAGCTGCCCGCCGAGGACCCGTGGCACGTCGCCCCACGCGGCGAGCACCCCGAGGCCCTTCGTCTCAGGAGCCGGCACGCGGTCGTTCCGGTACACGCCGGTGTCCGGCACGGTGCCGACGGCGGCGGCCGACTCGACGTCGTCCTGCCGCAGCACCGACTCGAGTGCGGTGGACGGCAACGGGACCGGTTCGCCGAGGCCCTGCGCCTGGGTGAGGGTGAGCACGTTCGTGCCGAGGGTGTCGAGCACCTGGTCGACCTTCGCCTTGCTCGACGACGAGATCCCGACGACCGCGAGCATCGCCGCGATGCCGATCGCGATGCCGAGCGCCGACAGCACGACACGTCCGGGCCGGGTCCGCAGCCCGAAGACGCCGAGGCGGAGCAGGTCGACCGCGCCCACGGACCGACGCCGGCTCATCGGGCGACCTCGTCGACGACCGGCGCGACCTCGGGCTCGATCATGCCGTCGCGCATCCGGACCTGCCGGGGCAGCGACGCCGCCAGGTCGAGGTCGTGCGTGATGACCACGACCGTCGTGCCCGCCGCGTTGAGCTCGCGCAGGAGCTCGACCACCGCGGCACCGGACGCCGTGTCGAGCGCACCCGTCGGTTCGTCGGCGAGCAGGATCGTCGGGTCGCCGACGACGGCCCGCGCGATGGCGACGCGTTGGCGCTCCCCGCCGGAGAGCTGGTGCGGTCGGTGGTCCACCCGGTGCGCCAGGCCCACTCGTCCCAAGGCCTCGACCGCCAGTCGGTGCCGCTCGCGCCGGGGCACGCCCTGGTAGAGCAGGCCGTCGGCGACGTTCTCGGTGGCGGTCGCGCCGGCCTGCAGGTGGAAGTGCTGGAAGACGAACCCGATGTGGTCAGCACGGAGTCCGGACAGGGCGTCGTCGGACATCGTCGCGACGTCGTTGCCGGCGATCGTCACCGTGCCGGACGTGGGACGGTCGAGGGTCCCGACGACGTTGAGCATCGTCGACTTGCCCGAGCCCGACGGGCCGACGACCGCGACGAGTTCGCCGGCGGTGACCTCGAGCGACACCCCGCGCAGGGCCCCGACGTCGCCGTAGGTCTTCGTGACGTCCCGGAGTGACAGGACGGAGTCCGGCGGCAGCACGGCGGCAGTGGGCCGCACGGCGGCGGATGGCAGCACGGCGGCGTTCATCCGGGCACCACCACGCGGTCGCCGGCGGCCAGGTCACCCGTGACCGCGATCCGTCCGTCCGCGCTGAAGCCGGGCTCGACCCGGACCCGCTCCGTCGTGCCGTCCCCCTGCACGACGTCGACGGCGTACCGGCCGCCGGCGCCCGCGACGAGTGCGGCGACCGGCACGGACAGGACGTCGCGCTCGGTGGTGCCCTTCGCGTCGACCTGCGCGGACGCTGCCGCGGGCAACGTGCGCTTCCCCGGGTTGAACGACACCGAGACGTCGACGGCCGTGCCGCCGTCCTCGCTCGTCGTCGGCTGCACGTCGACGACCGAACCGGGCATCGCCGCCCCGGCACCGTTCACCCGGACCTCGACGTCGGTGCCGACCGCGAGCCGCTCCGCGTCGCGCTGGGGAACGGTCGCCGTGACGACGCGCCGGGTGCTCGTGACCTGCAGCACGGCGGCCGCCGCACCCGCGCCGGCACCAGCGCCACCGGCCCCCGCCCCTGCGCCCGCTCCGCCGGCGATCCGTTCGCCGAGCCGACCGTCGACCGAGGCGACCCGGACCGCGCCGTCCACGAACGCGACGTCGTCCGCCGTCAGCACCCCCGTCATCTCATGTCCGCGGTCCTGCTGCCACTGCCGGACGGCTCGCGCGGTCCGTGGACCGAACCGGTCGTCCACGGACACGTCGTACCCGAGCGCGGCCAGGTTCTCGTTGAGCTGCCGCACGTCGGCGCCCTGCAGCCCACGCTGAAGGTCCCGCCAGAGCGGCACGGTGCCGTACATCGCACGGACGTCCCGCTCGTCGACGGCGTACAGGGCCCCGTCGCGTTCGATGACGTCACCCGCACGGGGCAGCCAGGTGATCGTGCCGGCGGCGGCACCGGGGACCCCCGTCGCCGCGCCGTACCCGAGCGTCCCGGCGAACACCTTCGAGTCGGTCAGGTCGCCGCGGGTGACCGTGGCGGTGGCTCCGGTCGACGCGGTCCCGCCGCGCGACCCGCTGCTGGCCGAGGCTCCCGGACCGCTCGGCACCGTGGCGAGGGCCCACGTCCCGGCCCCCGCGGCCACCGCCGCGACGAGGCACACCGACACGATCACCCGGCGACGGACGCGACGGTGGGTCACGACCCGGCTCCGCCCTGGACGGCCTCGAAGGCCGCGTCGGTGCAGGTGTGGGCGGCCTCGTCGAACGCCTCTTGGTCGTCGGGCTGGAACCGGTTCTGCGCCTCCTGGTCGTCCGGGAAGTCCGGGAACCCCTGCTCCCGCAGGCACTCCGCCGTCTTCCTCGCGATCTCCTCGCTGCCCGGCATCGGTTGCGCGGCCTGCGCGTCGCCGGCCGCTGCGGAGTCGTCGAGGCAGCCCTTGAGGTCCTCAAGGTACTGCTCGGGATCGACGCCGTCGGGTGCGCTGAGCTGCATCGACCCGCCACCCGTGCCGGGGTCGGGCATGTCGTAGCCGCGGTCGCGCATGCACTCGGCGAGGGCGACGCCGGGTGCCGCACCGCCGGACGCCGCAGTCCCGCCGGCGTCCGGTGACGCGTCCGGTGACGCGTCCGAGCAGCCGACCAGGAACAGGGGCAGCAGGACGACGGCCGCGGCCGCGCTCATCAGGGACCGGGTGCGCCGGGTGGTCGTCTTCGTGGTGTGGTTCATGCCTCCAGCACACCGGAACGGCTGTTTCGCCCCGCGTGCACGTCGGGTTGCACCGACGAAACACGGACCCGCACGAGCAGCCCGCCGATCGGCCGTGCGGTGATCGACAGCTGCCACCCGTGCGCGTGCACGATCGCGGCCACGATCGACAGCCCGAGACCGCTGTGCTGGCCGCGTGCGTCGTCCGTCCCGCCGCGGCGGAACGGTTCGACGAGCAGCTCCGCCTCGTCCGCCGCGACCACCGGCCCACCGTTCTCGACGACGAACCCGTCCGGCTCCGTGGTCACCAGGACGGTGCCGCCGGGTTCGTTGTACTCGACGGCGTTGCCGACCAGGTTGCCGAGCAGCTGCCGCAGCAGCGTCGGCTCCCCCGGGACGACCAGGCCGGGAGGCCCGGTGCGGCGCTCGTGGGTCAGCGTCACCCCCGCCTCGGCCGCGTCCCGGGCCGCTCCCGCGACGACCTCGGCGGTCACCTCGTCGAGGTCGACGGCGCGCGTCGCGCCCGCCAGGCCACGATCGGCCTCGGCGAGCACGAGCAACGACTCGACCAACCGCTCGGTGCGGCGGTTCTGCTCCAGCAGCTCCGCCCGGACCGCTCGGACCGCCGCGGGGTCGGCGTCGTCGTGCAGGCCGATCTGCACCGCCGCGCGCTGCACCGCCAGGGGCGTCCGGAGTTCGTGGGACGCCTGGGCGACGAACCGGCGCTGGCTCTCGAACGCGGTCTCCAGGCGGGCCAGCAGGTCGTCGACGGTGCGCGAGAGCCGCCGGAGCTCGTCGTCGGGACCGTCCAGCGCGATGCGCTCGTGCAGGTTCGACGCCGAGATGCGGTTCGTGGTCGCGGTGATCCGGTCGATGGGCCGGAGGACCCGGCGGCTGACGAGCCAACCGATGCCCCCGGCCGCGAGCCCGGCACCCGCGATCCCGATCGCGGACCACTGCCACTGCTGCACGGCCACGAGCCGGATCACCGCCACCGCACCGTCGTCGTCGGTTCCGTCGACCTCGATCGGCGCCGGAGCGGTCGTGGCGCCCTGCGATCCGGACGGCGGGCGCTGCACGGCCGCGGTGTCGAGGCCGGCACCGACACCGGCCAACGACATGGTGTTCGTGAAGACGACGACCCCGGTCGCCAGGGCCATGGCCGCGAGCGCGAACGTCAGGGCCGTCCGGGTCCGGATGCTCCAGCCCCGGCCCCACCGGCTCACAGCGCGTAGCCCTGGCCGGGCACCGTGCGGATCGGGTCCGGGTCCCCGAGCTTCCGGCGGAGCTTCGACATCGTCACGCGGACCGCGGCGGTGAACGGGTCGGTGTTCACGTCCCAGACCTTCTCGAGCAGGTGCTCGGCGGAGACGATCCTGCCGTCCGCGCGGAGGAGGGTCTCGAGCACCCCGAGTTCCTTCGAGGTCAGGTCGAGCGGCCGCCCGTCGCGCGTGGCCATCCGCCGGTTCGTGTCGACGACGAACCCCGCACGCTCGAGCACCGGGGCGACGGGTGCGACGCTCCGCCGACCGAGCGCGCGGACCCGGGCGACGAGTTCCGGGTACTCGAACGGCTTGGTCAGGTAGTCGTCGGCACCGAGCTCGAGCCCGTGCACACGGTCGCTCAACGTCGTCGCGGCGGTGAGCAGGAGGATCCGTGTGAGCGCGCCGCGCGCGGTGAGCCGCCGTGCGACCTCGTCGCCGTGCAGCCCGGGGACGTCACGGTCCAGCACGACGACGTCGTAGTCGTGCACCGCCAGCAGCTCGTCGGCGTCGTCGCCGCGGTAGGCGACATCCACCGCCATGTCCTGCCGGGTCAGGCCCGTCGCGACCAGGTCGGCGAGGGCCCGTTCGTCGTCCACCACGAGTACGCGCATCGATACATTACACGTGACGTACCTTTGCCGGACCTGGGAAGCGGATCAGGCGTCGAACGGCACCTCACCGTGGTCACTGACGCCGGCACGCTGCCGGTAGGACAGGTGTCCGCCGAGGTACCCGCCGACACTGACGACGGCGAGACCCGCGAAGCCGAGCAGCTTGCCGGCACCGTGGTTGCCGCGCTTCCGCTGCAGCCACGACAGGCCGTACAGCGACAGGCCGGTCCAGTTCACGGCCTGGTGCACCCATCCGGTCCGGAGCTGCTCGCGGTTCAGCTCGGACCAGTCGACGTAGCCGGCGACCGAGGCGCTGCTCGCCGAGACCACCCCGACGCCGACCAGGGTCTTGGCGGCCTTCGCGTTGCCCTTCCCGCCGACCAGGTCGAGCACCGCGGCGGAGATCCAGGCACCGAGCGGCACCTGCACCATGAGCGGGTGGATCGGGTGGCCGAACGGCACACCGTGCAGCAGCTGGCGCAGCGCCTTCGGCTTGGCGAGGGCGTTCACGACGGCACGGTCGATGTCGACGACCTTGTCGAGCACGCTCGCGTGCTCGACGGCGTCGGTGAGGCGACGGATCGCGCGGATCTCAGGCATGCCGTGGACGGTAGACGACCGGCCCGCCACCGGTCCCAGGAACCGGTGACGGGCCTCCTGTCCGTCGTGGTGGGCTACTCCTCGACGATCTCGGCCAGCTCGAAGGGCTCGACGGTCAGGCCGTCGCCGTCCGCGGCGACGTCCACCCGGACGGTGTCGCCGTCACGGACGTCACCCGACAGGATGGCGCGTGCCAACCGGTCGTCGATCTGCCGCTGCATCAGGCGACGCAGGGGCCGCGCGCCGTACAGCGGGTCGTACCCGCGCTCCGCGAGCCAGCCGCGCGCCTCCGGGGTGACGGCGAGCTCGAGTCGGCGGTCGGTCAGGCGACGAGCCAGCCGGTCGACGTAGAGCGACACGATCTGCCCGAGGTCGTCGGCCGTCAGGGCCTGGAACACCACGATGTCGTCGAGCCGGTTGATGAACTCCGGCCGGAACGCCTGCTGCACGAGTTCACGGACCGCCTCTTCCCGCTGCGCGTCGCTCAGGGACAGGTCCGTCATGAACTGCGACCCCAGGTTCGACGTCAGCACGAGGATCGTGTTCCGGAAGTCGACGGTGCGCCCCTGGCCGTCGGTCAGTCGCCCGTCGTCGAGCACCTGCAGCAGCACGTCGAACACCTCGGGGTGGGCCTTCTCGATCTCGTCGAGCAGGATCACCGAGTACGGACGGCGGCGGACCGCCTCGGTGAGCTGTCCACCGGCCTCGTACCCGACGTACCCGGGCGGGGCACCGATCAGGCGGGCCACGGAGTGCTTCTCGCCGTACTCGCTCATGTCGATGCGGACGAGGGCCTTCTCGTCGTCGAACAGGAACTCGGCGAGCGCCTTGGCCAGCTCGGTCTTGCCGACACCCGTCGGGCCGAGGAACAGGAACGAACCGGTCGGGCGGTCCGGGTCGGAGATGCCGGCGCGGGTGCGACGGACGGCGTCGGACACGGTGGTCACGGCGGTGCGCTGCCCGATGATCCGGCGGCCGAGCTCGCTCTCCAGGTGCAGGAGCTTCTCGGTCTCGCCCTGCAGCAGCCGGCCGAGCGGGATGCCCGTCCACTGCGCGATGACGGCGGCGATGTCCTCGTCGGTGACGCTGTCGTTCACCATCCGGTCGGCGCTCTCGGCCTGTTCGGCGGCGGCGAGCTCGGCCTCGATTCGGGGCTTCTCGCCGTACTCCAGGCGGGAGACGAGTTCGTAGTCGGCCTCGCGCTGGGCTCGCTGCGACCGCATGTTCAGGTCGTCGAGCTGCTGCTTGAGCTCACCGATCCGGTTCAGGCTCGCGCGCTCGGCCTGCCAGCGCTGCTCGAGCTCGGCCAGCCGTTCCTCGCGGGTCCGCAGCTCGTTGCGCAGGGTCTCGAGCCGGGCCTTCGAGGCGTCGTCCTTCTCCTGCTTGAGCGCGAACTCCTCGACACGCAGACGGTCGACGTTCCGCTTCAGCTCGTCGATCTCGACCGGGCTGGAGTCGATCTCCATGCGGAGTCGGCTCGCGGCCTCGTCGATCAGGTCGATGGCCTTGTCGGGCAGCTGCCGGCCGGAGATGTACCGGTTCGACAGGCTCGCGGCCGCGACCAGTGCGGAGTCGTTGATCGTCACCTTGTGGTGCGCCTCGTAGCGCTCCTTGAGCCCGCGGAGGATCGCCACGGCGTCCTCGACGCTGGGCTCACCCACGTAGACCTGCTGGAAGCGTCGTTCGAGCGCGGCGTCCTTCTCGATGTACTCGCGGTACTCGTCGAGGGTCGTCGCGCCGATGAGCCGGAGCTCCCCGCGGGCGAGCATCGGCTTGAGCATGTTCGACGCCGCGACGGAGCCCTCGCCGCCGCCGGCACCCATCAGGGTGTGCAGCTCGTCGATGAACGTGATGACCTGCCCGTCGGAGTCGTTGATCTCCTTGAGCACGGCCTTGAGCCGCTCCTCGAACTCGCCGCGGTACTTGGCGCCGGCGATGAGGGCGGAGATGTCGAGCGAGATGAGCCGCTTGTCCTTGAGGGAGTCGGCGACGTCGCCGGCGACGATGCGCTGCGCGAGCCCCTCGACGACGGCGGTCTTGCCGACGCCGGGCTCGCCGATGAGCACGGGGTTGTTCTTGGTGCGGCGCGTCAGCACCTGGGAGACGCGCCGGATCTCGGAGTCGCGGCCGATCACGGGGTCGAGCTTGCCGCTGCGGGCGATCGCCGTGAGGTCGATGCCGTACTGCTCGAGGGCGGTCTTCTGTCGTTCTTGCGAGTCAGGAGCGCCCTGGAGGTTCGCCATGCGTTCCGTCCTTTCGTTGCGGTGGTCCTGGAGTTGAGTCTACTCCACTCAACTTACGTGCGCTCCGGGACATTCCGGATCCCGACGGCGCAGACGACGGCACCGGCCGCCAGCAGGAGCGCCATCACCACCATGGCCCGGTGCAGCCCGTCGACGCTCACCTCGCCGCCGAGCACCACGCCGGCCAGTGCCACCGTGACGAGTCCGGCGATCCGCGCGACCGCGTTGTTCACGGCCGAACCGGACCCGGCCTCGGACTGCGGCACCGATCCGAGCACCGCACTGGTCAGGGGCGTGACCATCAGGGCGATGCCCACGCCGATCAGCACCAGGCCCGGGAACACCGACCACCAGTACCCGGTCGGGTCGTCGCCGGCGAGCAGCAGCAGGAGCGCCCCGACCGCGCCCACCGCCGGCCCCGCGGCCATGAACCACCGCGGGCCGTACCGACCGGCGAAGGACCCGACGGCGGTGGACAGCGCGAGCAGCATGATCGTCGGCGGCAGCGTCGCGAGGCCGGCGAGCCAGGCCGGGAACCGCCAGACCTCCTGCAGGAACAGGGTGACGACGAAGAACACCATGCCGAGCGCCCCGTAGATGGACAGCGTCGCGAGGTTGCCGACCGTGAAGTTCCGCGCCCGGAACAGCTCGAGCGGCACGAGCGGCGAACCCGTGGCCCGCGTCACCCGGAGCTCCCACGGCACGAACGCCACGAGTGCGGCGGCGCCGAGCACGAGCGCGCCGACCACCACGGGCGCACCCCACCCCAACCGCTCCTGCTCGATGAGCCCGAGCACGACACCGCCGACACCCACCACGGCGAGCACGGCCCCGACGACGTCGATGCGCGGGCGGACAGCGGGGTGCACGTCGCCGGTGATGCGCAGGACCAGCGGGATCGTCACGGCGATCGGCACCGCGGTGAGCACGAAGACCCACCGCCACCCGATGCCGTCCACCACCAGCCCGCCGACCACGGGGCCGAGGATCGTGGCCGCGCTCGACCACGCCGTCCACGTGCCGATGGCCTTCGCCTGCGCCGCTCCACGGAACGCCGCGACGATGAGGGCGAGCGCGCTCGGCATGACGAGCGCCCCGCCGACGCCCTGCAGCGCCCGGGCGACGATGAGCACCTCGCCGGTCGGGGCAATCGCGCACACCACGGACGCGATGCCGAAGACCACGAGCCCCCACGTGATGATCCGGACGCGGCCGAACAGGTCGGACAGGCTGCCGGCGACCAGGATGAGCGAGCCGAGGGTGACCAGGTACGCGTCGACGACCCACTGCTGCACGACGAGTCCGCCGCCGAGCTCCTGCCGGATCGCGGGGAGTGCGACGTTCACGACGCTCGAGTCGAGCCCGACGACGAACGACGCCAGGATCGCCACCACCAGCACGATCCGCCGGTCGTCCCGGAGCGGCGCGACGCCGTGCGGCACGGGGGCCGGAACAGGAACGGGAGCGGTCATGTGCTCATCCTGCGGCACCGGGTACCCCGCGGTCGATCCCGCACGACGAAGCCCCCGCGACCGGTGTGGTCGCGGGGGCTGCCGACGGGACGGGGCTGGGTGTCCTAACGCCGGGAGTCGGTGTTCGGCTGCGCGGTCGGCCCCGGGTTCAGGACCGGACCGGCGGCGGGCTCGGCGGGGACGTTCTGGACGGTGCTGTTCTGCACCGTGCCGTCCGGAGCCGTGCCGTTGGCCTGCGCCTTCTTCTCGTCGTCGGACATCTCCTTCTTGAAGATGTTGATCGACTGGCCGAGGCCCTTGGCGAGGGCCGGGAGCTTGGTCGCGCCGAACAGCAGGATGACGATCCCGAGGATGATCAGCAGGTGAAGGCCGGTCAGGTTACCAATCATCATGACTCCTTGATCTGGAACTGGTCGCCGTCCGCTGATCGTCGTCGATCACCGCGGCGGAAGTCCGTGTCCCCCCATGGTAACTCCCCCGCCCCTGGATGCCCAGGCCGGTCCTCGGAACGGACACCGTTCGCCCAGGGAAGCGCTCCGGTCACCGCAGGACGCCGTCGATGCTCCACAGCACGGGCGCCTCGCGGAGCGCCGGGATGTCGGCCTCGGTCACGCCGCCGAGCCGGAACACCACCCGCTCGCCGGGCAGCAGCGTCATGAACCCGCGGTCGACCGTGCCGTCGGCCGCGACCCGGTCCGGCTGCACCAGCAGGTCGCGGACGAGCGAGTCGGCCTCGACGGTCATGTCCAGGCCACCGTCGACCACCGCGAACGAGGTCCGGTAGCGCGCGGGCTCCCACCGCATCGCGGCGTCGGGACCGGGGGTCCAGACCGCGCGGCGCCAGTCCATGTCCGCGATGATGAGCTCGTTGGCCGGGTCGTCGACGACACCGACCGACTCGGGCAGGGCGACGACCGCGACGCCGGCCGACGACAGCCGGACCGGCAACGATGCCTCGGCCAGGATCGTGCCGGCAGTGGTGATCCGGCGCACCCGCACCACGCTGTCGTGCCCGGTGCGGGTCGACCGGACGGCCACCTCGACGGGCGAGGACCCGAACGCACCGGGTGAGACGCCCAGCGAGAGCGTGTCCGCGAGCTCGCCCAGGTCGGCCGTCTCGCCGACCGCAGGCGACGCACCCGGGTGATCCGGGCCTCCAGTCCGCTCCGCACCCGACGGTCCCGACGCACCCGACGCGGCGACCGCGACCGACGCACCAGCGGTACCGGCCGCACCCGGCGTCACCGCCACCGACGACACCGGACGGATCGTCAGCAGCACGTCGTCGTACAGGCGGCGCAGCTCGTGCGCCAGCGGCTTCAGGCGCCCCGCAGAGTCGATCGCCGACCACGACGACACCGGCCACAGGTCGTTCAACTGCCACACCACCACGCCGGTGTTGCGCGGCCAGTGCGTGCGCCAGTGCTCGATGCCGGTCGCGATCGCCCGCGCCTGCTGCAGCTGCGTCAGGTAGTGCCACGCGTCGAACGCGGCCGGGTCGACCGCGCCGAAGCGCGGCTCCAGCCCGCGGGCCAGCTTGGCCATCCCGTCCGCCGCCTTCTGGTGGTGGACCACACCGGGCGAGTCGACCCGCAGCGGCGCGTCCGTGACCGCCTCGCGCAGCGTGCGCCAGGCGGGCGGCGCCTGCCAACCGAACTCCGACACGAAGCGCGGCACCGACTCGCGGTAGGCGGTGTCGGGCAGCCGGTTCCAGACGTCCCACGAGTGGTGCGTCTCGTGGTCGACCTCGTTCGCGGGCAGCGACTCGGAGCCGGACCACGGCGACGCGACCGTGTAGAAGCGCGACGGGTCGACCGCGTCGACGATCGTCGGCAGCAGGTCGAGGTAGTAGTCGAGTCCCCAGCCCCGATCGCCCAGCTCCGCGCCCCAGCCGTCGGCGTCGTGCAGCCAGATGTTCTCGTTGTTGCCGTTCCAGACCACCAGCGAGGGGTGGCGGGCGAGCCGGGCGACGTTGTCGCGTGCCTCGGCGATGACCTCGCTGCGGATGGGCTCGACCTCGGGGTAGGCCGAGCACGCGAACGGGAAGTCCTGCCAGACGAGCAGACCGAGTTCGTCGCAGACCTCGTAGAAGTCGCGCGATTCGTACACTCCGCCGCCCCAGACGCGCACGAGGTTCGTGCCGAGCGAGGCCGCGGCACCCAGCCGGGACGCCAGTCGGACGCGGTCGACGCGCGAGACGATGACGTCGTCGGGGATCCAGTTGACGCCCCGGACGTCGATGAGCGTGCCGTTGACGTGCACGGCGAAGGGGCGGCCGATGCCGTCGACCTGGGTCTCGATGCGGGTGGACCGGAACCCGGTGCGGAACGTGTCGCGGTCGAGCACCTCGCCGTCGACGGTCTGCAGCTCGACCACGACGTCGTACTGCGGCTGCGCGCCGTAGCCGCGCGGCCACCAGCGCCGCGCCTCGGGGACGCGCACGGTGACGACGGTCTCGTCGTCCTTCGGGGTCAGTTGCGCGCGGGACCGCTGGCGTGTGGTGCCGCCGTCCTCGGTCTCGCCGCTGACGGTGACGACGAGCACGAGGTCGTCGTCCTCGCCGTCCTGGTCCAGGTCGTTCATGCCGGAGCGCTCGACGGTGATGTGCGCGTCGAGCACCCCCTCGCCGGCTTCGACGTCCACGAGCGGGCGGACCTCGCGCAGGCGCGCGGTCGACCAGCGCTCGATCGCGACCGGCCGCCAGGGGCCGCTCGTGACCGCCGTCAGACCCCAGTCCCAGCCGAAGTTCGACGCCATCTTGCGGACGTACGGGAACGGCTCGTCGTACGGACCCGGCATGCTGCCGGCCTTCGCGGCGACCCGGCCGGCCTCGCGGTAGGGCGACTCGAACAGGATCTCGAGGTCCTTCGTGGTGCCGCCGGACCCCGTCTGCACGCGGGCGTCGAACCGGTACCGGCGGTGCATGTTGCGGGTCGTGCCCACGACGACGCCGTCCAGGCTGAGTTCCGAGACCGTGTCGAGACCGTCACAGACGAGGTCGACGCGCTCGTGGCCCCGCGGGTCGACGTCGACCGTGCGGCGGTAGGCCCAGTCGGCGCGGCCGACCCACTTCGCGGCCTGCTCGTTCAGGTGGAACGTCGGGTCCAGCAGCAGGCCCTCCCGCTCCAGGTCGGTGTGAACCTGGCCCGGCACCGTCGCCGGGATGGTGCGGCCCGCGACGCCGTCCGGCGCACCGGTTCCTCCGGCCATCGTCACGGTCCAGTCGTCGCGGAGTTCCTCGCGTTCGAGGGTCATGCGGGTCCTTCTCTTCGGCGGCAGGGTGTCCGTCAGCCTCGGTCGGGGACGCCGACCGGCGGTCCGACCCGCGGCCGGTTCCCACGGCCTGGAGGCTCGGCACCGGTTGCCCGGGCGTCGTCACGTCGCGCGCACGAACGGGTTGCGCTCGCGCGAGGGGTGCTCGGCGATGCTAGTACGGGATGCTTTCGGCAACCTAGGTGGTGACAGGGGCGGGTCGCGCGGGCAAGGTGGGAACGTGATCACCGTCGAACTCGCCAGGTCCCTCCGTGACACCGGCCTCCGCTGGCACCCCGAGACCGGGGACCGGTTCGTGATCGACAAGCCCGGCATCGACGACGACGTCTACACGGTGTCCGAGATGACCGTCGAACGGCACGACTCCCCCACCGGCACGATCCTCGGCTTCAACGGCACCACCGAGTGGGCGCTCGACTCGGTCACCGCCACCGAGTCGCTCTGGCTCCCCCGTGAGGACCAGCTGCGCGAACTGCTCGGGCCGTCGTTCATCGGACTGACCCGCGTGCAGGTCGGCGGTCGCGTGGTCTTCACCGTGACGGCGACGATCGGCGGGGCCGACCGCAGCTTCGCGTCCGAGGTGCCGGCGATCGCGTACGGCCAGGCACTCCAGGCCTACATCACGGCTGCGCTCGCCTGAACGGCACGCCCGGGGTCGCCGTTCCTGGGTGTTGGCGGAATGGGCGCTGAGGGGCATTTGGTTGCATGACACCATGACCGTTCCGAACATCACCCTGAACGACGGCAAGACCATCCCGCAGCTCGGCTTCGGTGTCTTCCAGATCGACCCCTCCGAGACGAAGGCCGCCACACTGGCCGCGCTCGAGGTCGGCTACCGCCACATCGACACCGCCGAGATGTACGGCAACGAGAAGGAGGTCGGCGAGGCCATCGCCGAGTCCGGCATCGACCGTTCCGAGATCTTCGTCACCTCGAAGCTCAACAACGGCTTCCACGCCCCCGAGGCGGCGCTGGAGAACGGCAAGAAGTCGGCCGACCTGCTCGGCGGCTACACCGACCTGTTCCTCATCCACTGGCCGCTGCCCACCGTCTCGGACTTCGTCCCGACGTGGAAGGCCCTCGAGGAGCTGTACCACGCCGGCACCGCCCGCTCGATCGGTGTCTCGAACTTCCAGGCGCACCACCTGCACCGCCTGCGTGCCGAGACCGACGTCCCGCCGTCGGTCAACCAGATCGAGGTGCACCCGTACCTCGCGCAGGACGACCTCCGCGCCGTGAACCGCGAGCTCGGCATCGCGACCGAGGCCTGGTCCCCGATCGCGCAGGGCCTCGTCCTCGATGACGAGACCATCACCCGCGTCGCCGCGTCGGTCGGCAAGTCCGCGGCGCAGGTCGTCCTCCGCTGGCACATCCAGCGCGGCGACATCGTGTTCCCGAAGTCGGTCACGCGTGCCCGCGTCGAGGAGAACTTCGCGATCTTCGACTTCGAGCTCTCGGACGAGGACATGACGGACATCACCGCCCTCGACAAGGGTCACCGCACGGGCCCCGACCCCGACACGTTCGACTACGTGCCGGCCTGATCGGTCCCCCACCGCACCACGTCGCGAGAGCCGTCCGGGTCAGCCCGGGCGGCTCTCGCCGTCCGTGGCCGGTCAGCGGTTGGTCGCGACCGAGGCCGTCACCGTGAACTTCGGGGTCCGGACGACCTCACGGGTCGGACCGACCAGGCGCGAGAGCACCGGCCGGTAGCGCAGGTGCGTGTTCCAGACGCACCACAGTTCACCACCGGCCTGGAGGATCGTGGCCGCGTTCCGGAACATCGCCTCGGCCGTGTCCGTGGTCACCGTGGTGTCCGCGTGGAACGGCGGGTTGCAGAGCACGAGCTGTGCGGACCCCTCGGCGAGCTCGTCGCCCGCATCGGTCCGCAGCACCGTCACCCGGTCGGCAACGCCGTTGGCCTCCGCCGTCGCGCGCGTCGACTCGACCGCGATCCGGGACACGTCGGTGGCGATCACCCGCACCGACGGTCGCCGACGAGCGACCGCAGCCGCGATGACGCCGTTGCCGCTCCCCAGGTCCACGATCGTGCGCGCGGTCGGGACCGCCTGGTCCATCGCGTCGAGCAGCACCCGCGTGCCCTGGTCGAGCGACGTCCCGGCGAACACACCCCCGTGGGCGACCAGGGTCATGCCGAGGTCGTCGACGTGCACCGACCGGGGCCAGGGGTTCGTCGTGGCGGCGCGGTTCGCCTGTGCGCGGAGCGGGTCCTGCGCGATGAGCAGTCGCGACTTGCCACGGCCTCGTGATGCCGTGACCTCGCCGAACGAGCGCCGGAGCACGTCGTTCTGCGTCACGTGCATGTACTTCACGTTGCCGCCGGAGAGCAGCACCACGTCGGGCGCCGCGAACCTCGCGACCGCGCGGGCGATCTCGTCGAGGCGATCGTGCGACTTCGAGAGCCGCAGCACCACGAGCCGCACGTCGCGGAACGCGTCCTCGAGCGAGTCGGGGTGGTGGAAGCCGCGCAGCCCGAACGTGCCGGCGTTGGCCTCGAGCGCTCGCTCCCCCACCAGGGAGTCCTGCACGACGCGGATGTCGCTCGCCCCGTACTGCGTGATGAGGCCGAGCGTCAGCACCCCGTACCGGTCGTCGACGACCGCGACCTCGCCGGGTTGGCGGAGTGCGTCCCCGTGCACGTGCGGGGCTTCGTCGAGCAGGAAGCGGTCGGTGCCGTCGATCGCGATGAGGTCGGGCGCGTCGTCGTCGCGTCGGCGGAAGAGGTCGGCGAAGTCTGGCACCGCGTCAGCGTACCCGGCGGCGGCCCGCACCGGAGCGAGTGGTGATCGCACTCGCGATATCAACAGGCTGTGTATTTCACATGTCAATACACTGGGAATCCCCCCACCAGAAGGAGCCCCCAATGGCATCCACCTCGTTCCGGAGCGCCGCAGTCGTCTGCGGTGTCCTCACCGCCTCACTCGGCTTCGGCCTGCTGACGCCCGCCGTCGCAACCGCGGCCACGACCACTCCCGCGTCATCGTCGGGCTCCACCGTGCAGGAGGACAATCCCGACTTCGACGCCATTCCCGTCGATCCCTCGCTGACAGCCCCGAAGTTCCACCAGGACTGGAGCACGCCGTTCGGCTCCCGCATCGTCGCCGGGGATGCCGGTGGGGACGACGTCTGGCTCGTCATCGGCAACACCGCCTACGACCGCTCGACGGGAGGCGGCCTGTTCTTCCTGAACGTGCAGGACCGTCACCAGGACGCCGGACTCGAGGTGATCCGGGTCCACACCGCCGCCGACGGCACCCAGACCGCGGTGAGCGCATCCCGATGCCGCGGAGCATCCGTGTCGACGGACTGCAGGAGCAGAACACGTTCACGCCGGGCACGACCCACTTCGCTGGCAGTGCGACCGCAGGAGCCACGATCGTCGCGAAGGACACCGTGTCCGGTGACACCCTGTTCACGACCGACGTCAGCAACGCTCGGAACGGCAGTGGCTCGTGGAGCGCCGACGCCGACCTCGCCGACGCCGACCACGTGATCACCCTCACGCAGACGACGCCCGACGGTCGGACCAACGAGCTGCGCGACGTCCGGTTCGCACCGTCTGCGAGCGACGCCCCGGCCGCACCCACCCTCGAGACCACGGAACGGCGCCTGGACGGCTCGTTCGTGGTGACCGGTCAGTACGCGGAGTCCGTCGGCTCGGTCGTCGTCGAAGACGCATCGGGAGCGACGATCGCCGAAGCGACCCTCACCCAGTCCGGCTACGTCGCACAGGTCGCGCAGGAACGCATCGGCTCGACGGTCTACGTCGTCGCGAAGGCGGCAGACGGGACACCCTCGAGCCGCACCGCAGCCCCGCTCGCGCAGCTCCCGACGGACGCGTCCGTGCCGAAGCCGACACTGCGCTCGGTCTACGTCCACACCGACGGCCGGGTCCAGGTCGTCGGCGAACCGGACGGCGCTCCGGGCCTGTGGATCCTCGACGGCGACCGTGTCATCGACGGCTTCTCGCGCAGCGATCTCTGGAGCTACGTCATCCGCGCGCAGGAGACCGGCAAGCAGCTCGAGATCGCGAACCTCGGGTTCGACGGGCAGGGGTTCTCGTCCCTGTCGGAGCGCGTGGCCCTCCCCCGTCTCCTGCAGGTCGACGGCATCACGGACGACAACACCTACAAGCCGGGGGCACGCGCGTTCGAGGGGACGGCCGAGGCCGGTGCGACGATCACCGCCACCGACCAGCGCGGCCGTGAGCTCTTCAAGACGCCCGTGACCGGTGCGCGCTCCGGCGTGGGGACATGGAAGGCCTCGGCCGCCCTGACCAGCACGGCCGGGTACGAGCTCACCTTCACGCAGACGACCACCGACGGCCGCACGTCCGTGATGCGGGACATCGCCTTCGAAGCCGAGGCGCAGACCGTCGCCCCGGTGACGGTCACCACCAAGACGGTGACCGCCGGCGTCTCGAACCACATCGCCGGCACCGCCACCCCCGGCGCGACATTCCGGGTCCTCAACCCCAGCGGGACCCAGATCGTCCCCGGCACCCACCAGGTCACCGCCGACGGCACCTGGTCGTTCGACCGCGTCGTCTCCAAGGGCGCCACCAAGCTCGACATCGTCATCGAACAGACCGTCAACGGCACCCCGAAGAAGTCCGGCACCTTCTCCCTCGCCGCGTCCGCGGAACGGAACGTCACGGTCACGACGAAGACGGTGACCGCTGGCGTCTCGAACCACATCGCCGGCACCGCCACCCCCGGCGCGACATTCCGGGTCCTCAACCCCAGCGGGACCCAGATCGTCCCCGGCACCCACCAGGTCACCGCCGACGGCACCTGGTCGTTCGACCGCGTCGTCTCCAAGGGCGCCACCAAGCTCGACATCGTCATCGAACAGACCGTCAACGGCACCCCGAAGAAGTCCGGCACCTTCTCCCTCGCCGCGAGCTGATCGCCGCTCCACCGCTGAACCAGAACACCCCCGGGCCCACGAGGCTCCGGGGGTGCTCTGCGTCGGGGGCGAGAGGTCAGCCGGTCGTCACCGTCGCTCCGCCGTGGGCGATCCGGACCCGTGCCGTCCCCCAGGTGTTGTGCCGGACGGCGAACCGGTTGTCCGCGTCCCCGAACCGGACCGCCACGGCCAGCGCGTGCGGTGCGGACTCGAAGTGGTTCCGCGTGATCACGCCGTGGTTCGCTCCCGCACGCACGTTCACCCCGACCCCGGTGCCACCGACCCCCACGATGCGGTTCCCACGGACCGCGACCGACGCGTTCGAGTGCGCGAGGCAGACGGCGTTGTCGACGCTCGCCTCGATCCGGTTGCGGGCGACCACCATCCCCCGAGTCAGCTTGAGCAGGATGCCCGCCTCACCCGAGGACCCGCCGCCACCGGTCACGACGTTGCCCGAGACCACTCCCGTTGCCCGTGGCCGAGTGGAACCGACGGTCGTTCCGGCACCGCTCACGATGATGGCGGACCCCGGTGCGAGACCCGGTGACCTGGTCACGGTGTTGTCCGCGATGACCAGTCCGATCGGCGCCACGCTCGTCTGTTCCCGATCGGCGGGGTCCTTCGACGGCACGGCGGCGATGCCGACCCGGCAGCCCGTCACGACGTTGCCGCGGATCTCGATGTCCTCGCCGGCGTGCGTGTCGATGCCCTCCCAAGCGGGGACGCCGTCGATCCGGTTGCCCGTCACCCGGACCCGAGCCGACCGGCGGGCCTCCGAGGGGGCGTACCGGGCGTCACGCGTCAGGGAGATGCCGTAGGAATTGACTCGACGCGCGGGCTGCCGGACATCTCGCACCGTGTTGCCGTCGATGGCCCCGTCGACGACGCCGACCCCGACGATGCCCGCGTACCCGAGGCGCTCCATGGTCGTCCCGGTGATCTCGAATCGGTCGCAGTACTCCAGGTGCACACCGTCGTGCGGGATGTCTCGGAAGTGCCCGCGTCGCACGGCGATCCCGTGCAGCGGAGCACCGTGAAGCCCCATCACCGCGATCCCGTGGCCGAGGGCCCCGCTGTCGGCACCGGCGCCCGTGATCACGGCGTCCACGATCTCGACGTCGGACACCTGCACCAGGAGGGCACTCGACCCCGTCGTCATGTGGAGGGCACCGGTGCCGGTGAACCGCAACCGCAGTGGACGCCGGACGACGAGGCTCCGCGAACGCGTCCAGGCCCGGTCGATCACGTACTCCCCTCCGGAGGGCACCGCGTCCAGTGCCGTCTGCAGGTCGTCGTCAGCGTCGCCCACCGCTTCGGTGGATCCGGGGCGTTGCCCCAGGACCACGGCCGCCGCCAGCCCGAGTCCGCCGACCACGGCAGCGACCAGCACACGACGCCGACTCCGTTCCTCTGGCCGCACCCGATCGTCCATCCTTGCCCCTGTCGTCGAGCCGATCACCCGGCCTTGCGCCGCAACACTACGGCGCGCCAGGCGCCGTGTCGAGACGTCGGAATTTCAGAATACGGAAGGCATTCTGTATCTCGCGTTGCCGCATAGTCGATGGGTTTTCAGCTCTGATATGTTGCGTTCCGATCAGGTCACACGGACCCGATCGGTACCGCCCATCCACCCTCAGAGACGAGAGAGACATCGATGACGAGACATCCCCGCAGGACCACCGCTCGCACGGCAATCGGCCTGACGGTCCTGACGATCGCCGCGACCGCCGGGCTGTCCCCGGCCGCCGCCGCTGAGCTCGACGAGTCGGAGCTGACCATGGTCGGCCCGCTCGTCACCGAGACCTCGGCGTTCGCCGGCGACCCGTCCACCCCGCGGTACAGCGCCCCCTCGGCGGCGGCGGCCGGCGCAGAGATCCCGGCGAACCGAGCGAGCACCCTGGCTGCCGCTCGGGCTGCAGCCGTGCGGTGGTCCGTCCCGGCCCCGGGAGCGGTCACCACCGTGCGGCCCCTCTCCGCCCCTGATCTCTGCCTGACGGCCGGGACCGCGTCGATCACGAGCTACTCGCCCGTCACCCTCGAGACGTGCGTCGACGGTGACGCCAAGCAGCGGTTCCGCACCGCGGCGAACACCGGCTCGAACAACCCGATCGGCACCGGCCTGCAGTCGACCTACAACCGCGGGTTCCTCGGGCTGTTCAACACCGACCGGGTGATGCGCCTGCAGTCCCAGAACGTCGCCGACCGACTGCCGAACATCGAGGACTTCACGCCCTCGTTCACCGCACGGGTCGACTCCACGGACGTCACGACGCGGAGCGCCCAGGTCTCCGGCACGGGGACCCCCGATGCGACGGTCCTCATCGACGGTCGGAACCCGCAGGTCGTCGGGCCCGACGGTCGCTGGACGGCCCGCGTCACGAACCTGCCCCTCGGCACCAGCACCCTCGAGCTCGAGCAGTACGAGGGAACCGAACGCACCGGCGCCGCAGAGCTCGAGATCACGCTGACGGTGGCACCGCTCACGTTCGAGACGACCTTCGTCGACGCCCTGTCCGATCCGGTCACGGCCAGTGGGAGCGCGCAGCCCGAGGCCGCGGTCCGCCTCTACGACGCCGCGGGGAACCAGCTCGGCGACACGGTCACGGCAGGTCCGGACGGAGCGTGGGAGACGACGATCCCCGCACCCGATGCCGGCGGTGTCCTGCGGGTCACTGCCGCACAGTTCGTCGACGGCGTCCGCGACACCGCGAACGAGGTGACCCGCAACGTCGACTACGGGGCCGCGGTGAGCATCGCCACCCCGGCCGAGGGCGCCGCCCACGCTGGCGGTTCGGTCTCGATGTCGGGTAGTGGCGAACCGGGGTCCACCATCGAGGTGGTCGAGGTGACCGCCGACGGCGAGCGCACGGTCGGTCGTAGCACCGAGGGGGTCCTGCCCAGCGGCCGCTGGTTCGTCGACACCGACTCGCTGGACCGAGCCGAGCACGTCCTGCGCGTGATCCAGGGCTCGAAGGGCGACAACACGACCACCGCACAGGTCACGATCAACCCCGGCGAGACCGGCCGCCTGACCCAGGTCCGACTCTCGGGGCCGGCGACCGTCACCCCCGGGGTGTCGAACCGGATCTCCGGGACCGGCGAACCCGGCGCGAGCTACCGCGTCCTGAACGTCTCGGGCACCCAGATCGTGCCCGGCACGCACCAGGTCGACGACGAGGGCAAGTGGTCCTTCGACCGGGTGGTGACGAGCGGTTCCGCGAGCTTGCGGTTCGTCATCGAGCAGACGAAGGGCGAACAGGGACCGGAGCGGTCCGAGCTCTTCACGATCGCTGCCAACGAGGGCTTCGCGCCGGTCGAGATCACCACACGCGCCGTCGACCCCGGCTTCGTGAACACCTTCGAGGGCACCGGCCCGGCCGGGGCGACGATGGTCGTGCTCAACGCATCGGGCACACAGATCGTGCCGGGCAGCGTCACGGTCGACCCCGAGGGCAACTGGAGCTTCGAGCGGGTCGTCTCCCGCGGCGCCACGAAGTTCGACTGCAAGTTCGCGGTGTCGGTCTCGGGTTCGGAGTACACGACCTCGCTCTTCACCGTGTACGCGAACACCCGGTGACCGTCGACTGAGGGAGGGGCGCGCGGGCTTCGACCGGGCGCCCCTTTCACATTTCACATTGATACACATATGCTGGAGAGATGAACAAGCTCAAGCCCGCTCGGTCACTCCGCGCCCTGTCCATCACCCTCGCCGCCATCGCAGCGATCACCCTGGTCCCCACGGCGGCACACGCCACCACCGGTGGCGCGCCCGACACGACCGAACGCATCCCCCTCGTGGTGGAACGGCAGGCCGACGTCTACATGCCGTTCGACCTCCGATCGGACGGCGCGGTGGTCGCGTCGGCAGGCATCCTCACCTCGTTCGAGGGCGCCGCATCGCGCGCGGCGACGGTCACCGCTCCCGCCGTCGGCAAAACAGGTCAGGTGACGTTCGAGAACGGGAAGTGCCTGCAGGCCTTCGGTCCGAACGGCAACGGGTGGACCATCGTCTCGAACTCGTGCAACTCCGCGCGCACCCTGTGGACTCGAACCGATTCGGGGGCCCTGCGGATCACGGGGACTCCCGCTCGAGCACTCGAGTACTTCGGCAACGCGAACACGATCACGGCTCGGGCCGTCACAGGCTTCGAGTACCCGGTCGGCGTCGCACCCACTCGCTGAGAACTCCCACGTACGGACAGCGGACGCCTCCGAGCAGGAGGCGTCCGCTGTCCGTCGTCGGCACGAACACCCGTGTCAGCGCGGCCCGCGGTACAGCACGATCTGCGTGTTCCGCTGCGGCCGCGACCCCGCCTTGAGCGAGATGGCCGCACCACTCGCGGTGGCGGCGAAGACCCGTGCACCGGGCCGGTTGATGAGCTGGTCGGCCAGTGCCGACTCGAGTTCGCGCACCCGGTCGCGCAGCGCCTTGTTCTCGTTCTCCAGGTCGAGCACCCGCCGGATCCCCTCCAGCGACACCCCCTCGGAGCCGAGACGCGCGATCTCGCGCAGCTGCACCACGTCGCGCATCGAGTACCGCCGCGACCCACCCCGGGTGCGGCCCGGCACGACCAGGCCGAGCCGGTCGTACTGCCGCAGCGTCTGCGGGTGCATCTCGGCGAGCTCCGCAGCGACCGCGATCGCGAAGACGGGCGAGTTCTCGTCCATGTCGGTCATGGCGCGTTCCTTTCCGTCGTCCGCGTGGGGTGGAAACCAGCCTGGAGGCTCGGTGCGGCTTCCTGACGGAGCCGCGCCGGGCCTCCAGACCGGTCTACTGCTGTGGTTGCGTGCGGGCTAGTCGCGCGCCTTGGCGAGGAGGTCCTCGCGGGGGTTCTCGTCGGGCAGCGCAGCCGCGAGTGCCTCGACGGCCTCGCGCTGCTTGTCCGACAGGTGTGACGGCACCGCGACCTGGACGGTCGCGAGCAGGTCGCCCGTGCCGTTCTTCGTCGTGACGCCGCGGCCCTTGACGCGCAGGACACGACCCGACGGTGTGCCGGGGGCGACCTTGAGCTTCACGGGCGAACCGCCGAGCGTCGGGACCTCGATCGTCGCGCCGAGCGCTGCCTCGGTGAACGTCACGGGGACGTCCACCCGCAGGTTGAGCCCGTCGCGCTCGAACACCGGGTGCTTCCGCACCGACACGGCGACCACGAGGTCACCGGCCTCACCACCGTCGGGCGAGGGCTCGCCGCGGCCGCGCAGACGGATCTTCTGACCGTCGGCGACACCCGCAGGGATGCGGACGTTCACCGGTCGACCGTTGCCCTGCGACAGCTTGACGGTGTCACCGGCGATGGCCGTCGTGAAGTCGAGGGTCGTCGACGCCGTGACGTCGCGGCCCTTCGTCGGCCCACCGAAGCCGCGGTAGCCGCCGGAGGTCTGGCCGAAGCCGCCACCCCCGCCGAACATCCCGCCGAGGATGTCCTCGAAACCGCCGGCACCGCCGGGGCCGCCCTGGCCGAAGCGGACGCGCTGTCCGCCACCGCCCTGCTGTCCGAACATCCCGCCGAAGACGTCCTCGAACCCGCCCTGGCCCCCGCCGCCCGCCGTGAAGCGAGCGCCGGAGCCCATGGCGCGGACCTGGTCGTACTCCTGGCGCTGCTCCTTGTCGGAGAGCACCGAGTACGCCTCACTGATCTCCTTGAAGCGGTTCTCGGCGGCGGCGTCACCCGGGTTGGAGTCCGGGTGGAACTGCCGCGCGAGCTTCCGGTACGTCTTCTTCAGCTCGGCGTCGGAGGCGTCCTTGGACACGCCGAGGACCTTGTAGAAGTCCTTGTCGAACCAATCCTGACTGGCCATGGATCACCTGCCTTCTTCTGTCGTCACCGTGGGGACCCGGCTCAGGCCGGGACCGCCACCGCGACCTTGGCCGCGCGGAGGACCCGCTCACCGAGCTTGTAGCCCGGCTCGACGACGTCCGCGACGGTCTGTCCGGTGGCACCCGGGGTGGGGAGCTGGACGATCGCCTCGTGGATGTTCGGGTCGAACGCCTCGCCCTTCTCGCCGATCTGCACGAGCTTGAACTTCTCGAAGCCCCCGCGGATCTTCTGGCCGATGACCTGCATCGGGCCCTCGGCGAGGTCACCGTGGGCCTCGGCCCGGGTGAGGTCGTCGAGCGCCGGCAGCAGGGCCCGCACCACTTCGGCGATGGCGACCTCGCGGTTGGCCTCACGGTCACGCTCGACGCGCTTCCGGAAGTTCACCAGCTCGGCCTGCGCACGGAGCATGTCCGCACGCATCTCGGCGACGAGGTCGCGGTCCTCGGTGCTCAGCTTGTCCTCGGCGATGCCGCGGGCGGCGTCGGCGAGCAGCGCTTCGTCCTCCGGGGAGAGGTCGTTCGCTGCATCGGCCGCCGGGCCCCCGGCTGCGGGGCCGTCCGTCGGTACTTCGACGTCGGGCCCCTCCGCCTCGATGAGGTCCTCGGGCTCGGCAGCGTTCGTGGCGTCGCCCTCGACCTGGGGCTCGTCCTCGTGGGGCGCGTTGTCCTTGGGATCCGTCATCGTTACTTCTTGTCCTTGTCGTCCTCGTCGTCCACGACCTCGGCGTCGACGATGTCCTCGTCGTCGGCCGGCTGCTCACCCGCGGGCTGCTCGCCACCGGCGGTGCCGGCTGCTGCGTCCTGCTGGCTGTAGATGGCCTGGCCGAGCTTGCCCTGCGACTCGTTGAGCTTGTCGAAGGCGGACTTCACGGCGTCGTCGTCCTCGCCCGCGAGTGCGGACTTGAGCGCGTCGACGTCGGCCTGCACCTCGGACTTGACGTCCGCGGGGAGCTTCTCGTCGTTCTCCTTGATGAGCTTCTCGATCGAGTAGACGAGCTGCTCGGCCTGGTTGCGACGCTCGTTGGCCTCGCGACGGGCCTTGTCCTCGGCAGCGTGCTCCTCGGCCTCGCGGACCATGCGCTCGATGTCCTCCTTCGGCAGCGACGAACCGCCGGAGATGACCATCGACTGCTCCTTGCCGGTGCCCTTGTCCTTGGCGGACACGTGCACGATGCCGTTGGCGTCGATGTCGAAGGTGACCTCGACCTGCGGGACGCCACGGGGAGCCGGCGCGATGCCGGTGAGCTCGAAGGTGCCGAGCGGCTTGTTGTCGCGGGTGAACTCGCGCTCGCCCTGGAAGACCTGGATCGCGACCGACGGCTGGTTGTCGTCAGCAGTCGTGAAGGTCTCGCTGCGCTTGGTCGGGATCGCGGTGTTGCGGTCGATGAGCTTCGTCATCAGGCCGCCCTTGGTCTCGATGCCGAGCGACAGCGGCGTGACGTCGATGAGGAGGACGTCCTTGCGCTCGCCCTTCAGCACACCGGCCTGCAGTGCGGCGCCGACGGCGACGACCTCGTCCGGGTTGACGCCCTGGTTCGGGGACTTGCCACCGGTCAGCGACTTGACGACCTCGGCCACGGCGGGCATGCGGGTCGAACCACCGACGAGCACCACGTGCGCGATGTCGTTGACCGAGACACCGGCTTCCTTGATGACGTCGTTGAACGGCTTCTTGGTGCGGTCGAGCAGGTCGGAGGTCATCTGCTCGAACTGTGCGCGCGAGATGGTCTCGTCCAGGTTCAGCGGGCCCTCGGCGGTGAGCGTCAGGTACGGGAGCTGGATGTTCGCCGACATCTGCGACGACAGCTCCTTCTTGGCCTGCTCAGCCGCTTCCTTCAGGCGCTGCTTGGCGATCTTGTCCGTGGACAGGTCGACGCCGTGCTCGTCCTTGAACTTCTTGACCAGGTAGTCGACGATGCGCTGGTCCCAGTCGTCGCCACCGAGGCGGTTGTCACCGGAGGTCGCGCGGACCTGGATCGTCGAGAAGTCGTCGTCCTTGCCCACCTCGAGCAGGGAGACGTCGAACGTGCCGCCACCGAGGTCGAAGACCAGGATGAGCTCGTCTTCCTTGCCCTTGTCGAGGCCGTAGGCCAGTGCGGCCGCGGTCGGCTCGTTGATGATGCGGAGGACGTTGAGGCCGGCGATCTCACCGGCGTCCTTCGTGGCCTGACGCTCGGCGTCGTTGAAGTACGCCGGCACGGTGATGACCGCGTCGGTGACGTCCTCGCCGAGGTACTGCTCGGCGTCGCGCTTGAGCTTGCCGAGGGTGCGGGCCGAGATCTCCTGCGGCGTGTACTTCTTGCCGTCGATCTCGGTGGTCCAGTCGGTGCCGACGTGACGCTTGACCGACGCGATGGTGCGGTCGACGTTCGTCACGGCCTGGCGCTTGGCGGTCTCGCCGACCAGGACCTCGCCGTCCTTCGTGAAGGCCACGATCGACGGCGTGGTGCGCATGCCCTCGGCGTTGGCGATGACGGTGGGCTCGCCACCTTCGAGAACGGAGACGACGGAGTTGGTGGTTCCGAGGTCGATGCCTACTGCACGTCCCATGTGTTGCTCCTCTTGCTTGGGGGTAAGTCGTTGGACTTGCGTCCGATGGACTCAACTCTACTCCTGAGTCGACTGGAGTCAACTTCAGGGAGGGTAACCCTGCGCCGGTCTCACTCAACACTCAGGCGTGACGGCGAGCACTAGCACGTTCGTATGTTGGTATTTCACATGATATTCTGGATGTACATGCGCCGTTGGAGTACCTCGACGGGCGTGTCCCTTCCCGCACAGCCGCCGCCGCGCGGCCTGTCCTGAAAGATGCACATGTCTCACAAGAAGAGGGCTCCCTTCGCTCTCAAGTCCATGGGTGCGGCCGGGCTGGCCGCTGCCACCATCGTGTCCGGCCTCTCCTTCGGTGCCGCACCCGCCACTGCCGCTCCCGACTCCCGGGCCAGCTCGACGCAGGCCAACGAGGTCACTGGCCTCCGGGGCAAGTTCGTCATCTCCTACGTGAACCAGGGCAACTGGTACACGGGTTACAAGGCGCCAAAGGCAGCGGGATCGGTTGTTCCGGCCGTCTACGTGTCGTCGGCGAGTAGTGCGCGTGCCGCCGCCGGCACCTGGATCATGCCGAACACAGACGCATCTGGCTCCATCCGGGCTGATGGCACGGACCTGTGCATGACCGCAACCAGCGGGATCCAGGTGACATCTGAGCGCTGCGACGGACGCAAGGCTCAACAGTTCTCATGGGTCGCTGGCGGCGCTGGGGTCGGGTCGAAGACACTCGTCTCCAACTTCAAGGCCAGCAACAACTACCTGTCGAACTGGGGTGCCAACCTCACTCCTGGAGCGACGATTCAGGCCGTCCTCGGGCGGAACGCGAGCTTCACGACCATCACGAGCAACCTGTCCCCGGTGGTGCTGGCCAAGCCATTGACCGCATCCGTGTCGAACACGAACAACATCAGCAAGAGCGCCCAGATCTCGGGGACTGCAACCCCGGGCGCGAAGGTGTCGATCGGTGCCCAAGAAGTAAAGGCAGATGCTACATCCGGAGCGTGGTCGATCACCGTTTCCGATCTTCAGGGCGGCAAGAACGACCTCGTCGTGGTCCAGACGGTCTACGGCGTCGAACACGACCGCGTCACCGTGTCCCCCGAGATCGTCGAAGGTGGCACGCTCGTCGGCGTCGATCAGGGCCCGATCGAACTCGAGCGCGGCGATAGCACGGCGGTGCCGTTCGTTGTCGAGAACCGCGAATCCCGCACGGACACCAAGGGCACGGTCGTGCTGACCGCTCCGGACGGGGCGACCTTCTCCGAGCAGGACACCGTGCAGGGCTCGTGGCGTCGCGTCGGCAACACCGCGTGGAACGCTTCCACGTCCATCCCGCTCTCGAACGGTCGCCTGTCGAACGACAACACGACCCTCACCTTCGACGTGGACTGGGCCAGTGAGCGCCCGACGAACCAGCAGTACCGATTCATGATCGACGTCACCGCTGCGGCAGATGCACCGGAGACCCCGAGCGCCATGGAGTTCGACTTCAGCGGAACGAGCAGCACGAGCGACTTCCGCGCACAGGGCTCGACCTCCACCACGACCGGGACCGGGACCTCCATCGTGGACCTGACCGCCGAGGTCGCGTCGGTCGACAGCGAGGCCCGCTCGGCAGTCGTCACCGGTACCGCCACCCCCGGTGCCGACATCTCGATCGGCGACGAGACCGCCAAGGCCGACGCCATCACCGGCGCCTGGTCCATCACGGTCGACGACCTTGAGGTCGGCGACAACGCCCTCGTCGTGGTCCAGAAGATTAACGACCGCGAGATCGACCGCAAGACCGTCACCGCGACGGTCGAGGACCGCACGGAGCTCGCCCCGATCACGCTGTCCGGTCCGACCTCGGTCACCCCGGGTCGCTCGAACACCTTCACCGGCACGGCCGAGCCCGGCGCAACCTTCCGCGTGCTCAACGTCTCCGGCACCCAGATCGTCCCCGGCATCCACGAAGTCGACGCCCAGGGCAACTGGACGTTCGACCGCGTCGTCTCCAACGGCGCGTCGAACTTCCGCTTCGTGATCGAGCAGACCAAGAACGGCCAGGTCGCCAAGTCCGAGCTGTTCACGGTGAACGCGTCGGCCCTCGCACCGGTGACCGTCACCACGCCGGAGCGCGTCACCCCGGGCCGCTCGAACACCTTCACCGGGACCGGTGAGCCCGGCGCGACGTTCCGCGTCCTGAACATCTCGGGCACGCAGATCGTCCCCGGCACCCACGACGTCGACGCCCAGGGCAACTGGACGTTCGACCGCGTCGTCTCCAACGGCGCGTCGAACTTCCGATTCGTGATCGAGCAGACCAAGAACGGCCAGGTCGAGAAGTCCGAACTGTTCACGATCAACGCCGCGGCACTCGCCCCGGTGACCGTCACCACGCCGGAGCGCGTCACCCCGGGCCGCTCGAACACCTTCACCGGGACCGGTGAGCCCGGCGCGACGTTCCGCGTCCTGAACATCTCGGGCACGCAGATCGTCCCCGGCACCCACGACGTCGACGCCCAGGGCAACTGGACGTTCGACCGCGTCGTCTCCAACGGTGCGTCGAACTTCCGATTCGTGATCGAGCAGACCAAGAACGGCCAGGTCGAGAAGTCCGAGCTGTTCACGATCAACGCCGCGGACTTCGCTCCGGTCACCGTCGCCAACCGTTCCGTCACTCCCGGTGCCGTGAACACCTTCACCGGTACCGGTGAGCCCGGCGCGAGCTACCGCGTGCTCAACATCACCGGCACGCAGATCGTCCCCGGCACCTTCGAGGTCGACGCCGAGGGCAACTGGACCTTCGACCGTGCGGTCTCCCGCGGCGCGACCGAGTTCCGGTTCGCCCTCGAGCAGACCAAGAACGGCAAGGTCGAGCTCAGCGAGCTCTTCACCCTGCCGGCCGACACCAAGTAGCACCCTGGCCCCTCCCGTCCACGCGACGGGAGGGGCCTCCCCTTCTTCCGCACGGCGCCACCGCCGAACGAACTCCTCGGAGAGGAAACCCGATGAACACCACGATCCGCCGCGGTCTCGCCGCCGCATCCATCGCCCTCGTCGCCGCACTCGGCGTCACGGCGTGCAGCTCGTCCGACGCGAAGGACCCCGCCCCGACCGCCTCGAGCACCACGAAGGCGGCCCAGACCACCTACAACGAGTGCATCGACGGGGCCGTGCAGCTCTGGGATGACGACGAGGACTCCGACAAGACGATCACGACCGAGGACTGCGCAGCGGCGAACCTCATCAGTTCCGACCGCACCTACGACCTCGGCACGATCGACACCATCACCGTCGAGGCGAGCAACGCCACGATCTCGGTCTCCTCGACGAAGAAGGTCTACTTCAGCGGGTCGAACAACACGCTCACCTACAAGGGGGAAGCGCCCAAGGTCGACGACCAGGGCAAGGGGAACACCATCACGGCAGCCGACTGAGTCCGACCGCCGACGGAATCAGGAGGGGACGGGAGCATCACTTCCGTCCCCTTCTGCGCGCCGTATTGTTCTTTCAGATGTGATGTTTTACACTGGTCCAGCAACCCGACCGGAGGCTCCTCTTGAACTACCTCGCCGTCATCCGCGCCCTCCTCTCGGGCTGGTGGATCATCGCTGGTGCAACGCTCCTCGGAGCCGGTGCATCCCTCGTCATCACGAGCGTCACCCCTCCCACGTACGAGGCGTCGACCTCGTACTACGTCTCGGTCGCCGGCGACACCTCGGCGACCGCGGGTGAGATCGCACAGGGGTCGACCGCCGCACAGCAGAAGATCAAGTCGTACATGCAACTCGCGACATCTCCCCGCGTGCTGCAGGGCGTGATCGACGAGCTCGACCTCGACACCACCCCCGCGGCGCTCGCCTCCCAGGCCACCACCTCGGTCGACGCCGGCACCGTGATCATCAAGATCGCCGTGCAGGACGGGTCCGCCAAGGCAGCGGCCACGATCGCCGAGCAGATCGGCAAGAGCCTCGCCACGGTCGTGCAGGAGATCGAGCCCGCCGGCGCCGACCAAGCGCCCTCCGTCAGACTCGAAGAGGTCACACCGGCGTCCCGACCGCTGAGTCCCATCGCCCCGCGCAAGGCCGCCGACCTCGCACTCGGTCTGCTCGGCGGTCTCGCAGCGGGCGCTGCACTCGCGCTGCTCCGCGCTGCGGTCGACACGCGCGTCCGCTCCAGTGAGGACCTGGACGGCGACGTCCCCGTGGTCGGCGACATCGCGTTCGACGCCGACGCTGGTCGGCACCCGCTGATCATCCGCGACGAGGTGAACTCGGCGCGGTCCGAGGCCTTCCGCAGCCTCCGCACGAACATCCAGTTCCTCCGGACCAGCGGCGCACCGACCATCGCCGTGACCAGCGCCAGGCCGTCCGAGGGCAAGACGACCACCACCGCCAACCTCGGGATCGCCCTGAGCAAGAGCGGCATGCGGACCGTCATCATCGATGCCGACCTCCGTCGCCCGAACGTCGCCGCCGTGATGAGCCTCGAAGGTGCCGTCGGGCTCACCGATCTGCTCGTCGGCCGCGTCGAACTCGACGACGTCCTGCAGGACTGGGGCCTGGACGGCCTCTCGGTCCTGCCCGCCGGCACGATCCCCCCGAACCCCAGCGAGCTGATCGGATCCGAGGCGATGGCACGGGTCCTCGCCGAGCTGGCCGCCAACTACGACGTCGTCCTGGTCGACACACCGCCGGTCCTCGCGGTCACCGACTCGGCGCTCGTCAGCACGCTCGTGTCGACGACCCTGCTGGTCACCGCCGCCAACCAGACGAAGCGTTCCGACGTCCGACTCGCGATCGAGGCACTGGCCCGCGTCGGCCAGCAGGTCGCCGGCATCGTCCTGACCAAGACCAAGCACAAGGCCTCCCGGAGCGCGTACTACCGCTCTGAGTACAAGAGCGCTCGCCCTTCTGACCGATGACAAGGACACGTCCCATGCAGTCCCCCCGCCGCACGCGCACGCTCCGCGCCAAGCGCCTCTCCGACATCGTCGGCGCCTCCCTCGCGCTCGTCGCACTCGCTCCGGTGCTCGCCGTCGTCGCCGTCCTGGTCGCGGCTCGGCTCGGTCGTCCCGTGCTGTTCCGGCAGCCCCGCCCCGGGCTCCACGGCAAGACGTTCACCATCCTGAAGTTCCGCACGATGCTCGAGCCGGACCCCGCGGCCGGACTGGTGAGCGACAGCGACCGCCTCACGCCGTTCGGTTCGTTCCTGCGGTCGACGAGCCTGGACGAACTCCCCAGCCTGTGGAACATCCTGCGGGGCGACATGAGCTTCGTCGGGCCCCGCCCGACCCTCTGCCGGTACCTCGACCTCTACACCGCCGAGGAGTCCCGCCGACACGACGTCCTGCCCGGTCTGACCGGTCTCGCCCAGGTCCGTGGCCGCAACGCGCTCCCGTGGCCCGAGCGCCTCCGGTCGGACGTCGAGTACGTCGACACCGTGTCGCTCGGCCTCGACCTCCGCATCCTCCTCCGCACGGTCGTCGTCGTGCTCCGACGCGAGGGCATCGCCGCGCCGGGCCACGTCAGTTCCGACGACTTCGAGGGGACCGCGGCGATGACGGGTGGATCACGGTGAGGACCGTCTGGATCGTCAACCACTACGCGCACCACCGCGAGCGGGACGGCCGCGCGACCCGCCACCAGCACCTCGCCGCGAGTCTGACCGAGCACGGGTGGCGCACGGTGGTCATCGCTGCCGGCACAGACCACCCGTCCGGCCGCTCCCACCTGCACGGGACGACGCTGCGCGAGCGTTGGACGGGCGACGGGTACGAGTTCTGCTGGCTCCGCGGAGTCGACCACCGTGGTGCCGGCGCCCGCCGAGCGATGCGTCGCATCGCCGACATCGGCCTGTTCACCGCGCTGCTGCTCCGGCCGGGTTCGCTCCGAGGGCTCCCCCGACCGGACGTCGTGATCGGTGGGTCCTTCCATCCCCTGGCCGCATGGGGCGCCTCGGTGCTCGCTCGACGGATGGACGTGCCGTTCGTCTTCGAGCCGCGCGACCTCTGGCCGGAGTCAGCCCTCGGGCTGGCGGGCATGACCGAACGGCACCCGGTGGTCCGGCTGCTCCGACGGCTGGAACGGACCGTCGTCCGTCGGGCAGCGCACATCGTCTCCCCGCTCGAGGGCGTCGGCCGGTACTACGCCGACCGCGGTCAGCCCACGCCCTTCACCTGGGTCCCGAACGGTGTCGCGCTCGACGAGCAAGCCGGCGAGCCCGATGAGCCCGCGGACGAGCCCGACGCACCCGACGCTGGCAAGAACGAGCCCGCTGACGACCGCTTCACGGTCACCTACATCGGCTCGATGGGGCCGGCGAACGCGCTCGAAGCCGTCCTCGACGGCTTCGACCTCGCCGCCCGCCGGGCAGCCGCGAGCGGCGGCCGGCGTCTGGTGCTCCGCATGGTCGGGGACGGATCGGACGTCAGCGCGCTCCGGGAACGCGCGTCGCGCCTCCAGGCCGGCGTGGACGTGATCTGGGACGGACGGGTGCCGCAGGACGACGCCCGCCGCATCGGACGCCGAGCGGACTGCCTGGTCGTCAACATGCACGACCTGCCGCTCTACCGACACGGCGTCTCGATGAACAAGCAGTACGAGTACATGCTGCTCGGCCGCCCGCTGCTCGTCGGAGCACCCGTCACGCTCGAACCGGTGGTCGCTTCGGCCAGCGGCCTGCACGTCCGGCCGGACGACCCCGAGGCGATCGCCGAGGGCATCCTCGCGCTCGCGGCGATGCCCGCCGCCGAACGCGAGGCCATGGGTGCCCGCGGCCGCGACCACGTCGTCCGCGAGCACGACTACCGCCGGCTGGCCGGCGTCCTGGCCGGCGTCCTCGACGACACCGTCGCCGCCTGACCCTCCCCTGTCCCGTCCTGTCCCGTCCCGTCCCGTCCCGTCCCGTCCGAGGAAACCCGAGCATGCTCCCCGACATCGTCCACGTCTCCAGCGCCCACCCCTGGGTCGACAACCGCGTCCACCTGCGGGAAGCCGCGGCAGCCGCCGACGCCGGCTACCGCGTCCGCCTCATCGCGGTCGAGTCCGACCTCGGCGCCCCACCCACGGCCGTCGAGGTGGTGCGGATCCCACGGCGAGCGCGTGTCCGGCGCATGGTCGTGTCGACGACGCAGGCACTCGCCCTCGCGCTGCGGTCGCGTGCCCGCGTGGTGCACCTGCACGATCCCGAGCTCATCTGGACCATCCCGGTGCTCCGGCTTGCCGGTCGCACCGTCGTCTACGACGCGCACGAGGACCTGCCCGACCAGGTCTGGGGCAAGGACTACCTGACCCACCGGCAGCGTGCCGTGTTCGCGTGGCTCTCGCACGGGCTGCTCCGCGTGGCCGGGACGGCGAACCGGGTGGTCACCGCGACCGAGTGGACCGGACGCCGGTTCCCGGCACCGCGCCGGATCGCGATCCACAACTTCCCCTTCGCGCGTCCGGAAGACGACGCCCAGGTCGGCCTGGAGGCGCGGCCCGCCCTGGTCGCGCACGTCGGGGTCCTGAGTCACGACCGTGGCATCGACGTGCTCGCGTCCGTCGTCGAGGAACCGTCGTTCCCGGCCGGATGGCGGGTCGAGATGGTCGGCTCGATCGACCGGGCGACGTCGACGGAGCGGTTGCGTGCCGCCGAGGCCACCGGCCGTGCTTTGCACGGCGGCGTCGTCGGTCCGATGGAGGCGCGCGACCTGCTCCTCCGCGCCCGGATCGGCGTGGTCCCCTTCCGTCGGACGCCCGTCACCGACCAGATCTTCCCGACGAAGCTGTTCGAGTACCTCGCGGCCGGACTCGCCGTCATCGCCACCGACATCCCCCTGTGGCGGCACCTGTTGCGCGGGGTCGAGTGCGTGACCTTCGTCCCCGCTGACGATCCCACGGCCATCGCCGAGGCGATCCGCCGGTACGCGGACGACCCCGCGCTCCTCGAGCGGCACGGCGCCGAGGCCCGACGGGCTGCCGCGCGGTTCACCTGGGCGCCGGAGGCCGAGCGGCTGGTCGAGATGTACGACGAACTCCTGCCCGGCGTCCGCGCAGCACGATCGACGCCGACGGCCACCCGGTGACGCGGGCGACGATCGACCGGGCCGAGCTCGCACGTCCGGTCGGACGGGTGACGGGCGTGTTCGTCGCGGTCGGGCTCCTCGGCCTCACGATGAACTGGATCTCGGCGAACCTCGTCGCACCGATCTTCTCGTACCTGGGGTACGGCTACGTCCCCGCGCCCTGGCAGGCGCTGCTCGTCGTCATCGTGCTGACGACCGGGGTGGCGCTGACGCTCCCCCGGGTGCTCGTCCGGCCGTCGCACGTCGTACTCTGGACGATCTTCGTGGTGTGCGTCAGCCCGACGATGATCATGAGCATCTCGACCGGGTACGTGTCCACCGCCACGGCGATCGCGCTGAGTGCCGCGGTGGGGACGGCGTTCGCACTGGTCAGCCTGGCCACGCCGAGCGGCGCGACTGCTCCTGCAGCCCGGGTCGAGGCGGCGGACGACGTGCTGGTCATCGGCGCGCGGCGGATCGACCGTGGCACGCTCACCTGGCTGGTGTGCGGCCTCTACTCCCTCGTCACGTACGGCCTGATGGCGGCGACGGTCGGCATCCACATCCGGTTCCTGGCGCTCGACGACATCTACGAGGTGCGTGCCGACTACTCGGCCGACGTCGGGACCGGCGGTGCCCTCGGGTACCTGTTGACCGGTCAGGCGTACGTGATCAACCCGCTGGTCCTCGCGCGCGGCATCTTCCGTCGCCGCCCGTCCCTCGTGGTCCTCGCCCTGGCCGGGCAGTTCCTGCTGTACTCGAGCACCGGGTTCAAGGCGGTCCTGTTCTCGTTCATAGCCGTCCTCGGCATGGCGGTGCTGTTCCGGGGCGCGAAGCCGGCGCGGTCACTCGCCTTCCTCGGCGCGCCCCTCGCGATCATGATCGTCTCCGCGGTCGCCGACGAGGTGCAGGGCGGCATCACCTGGACGTCGGTGTTCACCCGCCGCTTCATGCTGACGCCGGGGCTGCTGTCCTCGGTGTACGTCGACTACTTCTCCGACAACCCCGTCGCACGATACGGGTACTCGTTCCTCAGCCCCTGGGTCGAGTACCCGTACGATCTGCCGCCGCCGAAACGGATCTCCGACTACCTGGTGCCCGGGTCGGTGGGCTACGCGAACGCCAACCTGTTCGCTGACGGGTTCGCGAACCTGGGGTGGATCGGGATCTTCGTCGCGGCGGCTGCGCTGTTCGTCTGGCTGCGGTTCCTCGACGGCGCGAGCCGGGGGCTCCCGATGCGGGTCGCGGCGATGGCAGTGGTGATGCCGAGCATCATGCTGTCCAACACGTCCATCTTCACGGCGATGCTCTCGCACGGGCTGCTGATGGGGACGCTGATCCTGCTGATCGCCCCGCGCAGCGGCTGGGAGCGGGCCTCGCCCAGACGGCGGCCCACCGCTCCGGGCGACGATCGGCTGCGAGCACGGTCCCGGACCGGCCGCCGCTCGGCACTCGTGGGCGGAGCACCCGCACCCGGGCTGTCACAGGCAGCGGCACCGGCGCCGATGCAGGTCGCGGGGCGCCGCGGTGCTGCAGCACGTGCGCGGATCGCTGGCCGGACCGACCGGCGGAAGGTGCCGGGGCGTCGGGCAGCTCAGCCCTCGCGGACCCGGAGCACCGCGCCGGCACCGGCCACGACCGCTGTCGTCGTCGCAGCCCAGTCGTTGTCCACGAGCACCAGGTCGTTGGCCGTCTGGCGGCACAGCACCCCGTAGACGGCACCGCTCTCGACGCTGCCCTCGTACCGGTTGCCCACCAGGTGCCCGCGGTTCTCGGTGGCGCGGACGTCGATCGCGACCGACGTCGCCGTGCCCTGTCGCCGCAACCCCGCGATCCGGTTGCCGACGAGCGTGATGCCGTCGTTCGAGTGGTACAGGGAGAGCCCGCGACGGACTCCGCCCGGGCAGTGGTTGTGCGCGACGATCAGGTGCCGCGTCAGGTAGACGAGGACGGCCCCGTCGCGGTCACCGTCCCCGTACCCCGTCACCGTGTTGCGGAGGACGATGCCGTTCGCCCGTTCGGCGGGGTCACCGACGGTCTCGCCCGCGCCGCGGATGACGATGCCGGACCCGGGGCCGGACGTCGTGCGGCGGACGACGTTGTCGATGACCGAACAGTCGAGGGGCGCGTACTTCGTGGCGCCGGCGTTCGCCTCGTCCTTCGAGGGGACGACGGCAATCCCCACCCGGCAGTTCTCGACGAGGTTGCGGAGGATCGCGATGGACTGCCCGCCGTGGGTGTCGATGCCTTCCCACGCGGGGACGTCGGAGACGTGGTTGTCCGCGATGACGATCCGGGCCGAACGTGGTGCGCCGAGGAGTCCGGTGGTGGTCGCGCGGACGGCTTCGATGCCGTAGGAGTTCAGGTACGGCGCAGGCTGGGTCACCCGGGCGATGCGGTTGCCGCGCACCGTGCCGTCGGTGCACGAGAACATGAGCACCCCGGCGTAGCCGACGTCGGCGATGACGCAGTCCGCGACGGTGAACGCCGCGCAGTGGTCGAGCAGGACACCGTCGTGGGAGAAGTCGCGGATGTCGGCGCCGTGTATCCGGACGTCGCGGAACGGCCGGGTGACGGTGCCGACGATGTGGACACCCCGACCGAGTCCGGAGTGGTGCGCCCCGGAACCACGGAGGACCGCGTCGATGATGGTGACGTCCGACGCGGCGACGACGACCAGGTCGATGTCGCGCGTGGTGGAGAGCGATCCGCCGACGAACCGGATCGTCATCGCGCGGTCGATCCGCAGCGGCTCGGACAGCGCCCAGTGCCGGGTCACGACGAGCACGGCACCCGCGTCGGTGGCCGCGACGGCGTCCTGCAACCGGGCGACCCCGGCGTCGGTCACCGTCCGGGCCGTGTCTGCTGGCGCGGGACTCGAGCGCCCGGACGCGGCAGCCGGCCGGGTCCCGGTGACGAGCAGCGCGGCGGGGATCGCTCCGGCCGCGCCGAACAGCGCACCCCGTCGGCTGACGACCGACCGGGGTGTCCTGAGCGGCGTCACCGCCCGACTGCTTCCGGCATCGGCGAGGCGCCGGACAGGGAGCGGTACAGGTCGAGCAGGACGTGCTCTTCGTGATCCCACCGGAAGCGTTCGAGCACCAGGGCGCGGCCGGCTTCGGCGTGCTGTCGCAGCAGCTCAGGATCGCCGTCGTACCGGCGGAGTGCGGCCACGACGGCCTCCGGGTCACCCGGTGGCACCCACGTCGCGCAGTCGGCGCCGTCGAGCAGCTCCCGCCAGAGTGGGACGTCGGTGGCGACGACCGCCAGTCCGGCCGCCAGATACTCGAAGAGCTTCGTGGGGATCGACGCCGCGTAGGCCGGCGTCGGCAGGAGTGGGAGGAGCCCGACGCGAGCCGTCACCAACAGGTCGCGGGCCGCGTGGGGTGCCAGGACGCCGCGGTGGTCGATGCGCCCGGTGTCGACCAGTGCGTCGAACGCACCGCGGTCGACCGCCGAGTCGATCGGACCGGCGGTGACCACACGCCAGCCGTCCGGGAGCCCGGGTGAGGCCGCGACGCCGGTCAGGACGTCGATCCCCCGGTCGCGGCTCATCGACCCGAGGTAGACAGCCACCTGACCACGAGCAGCGGCCGGCGGGGCGTCGGTGTCCTGGGCACGGAGCCGTGGGACGTTCCGGACCAGGACGGTCCGGTCGGCGCGGAAGCGGCGCGCGATGGTCGGCGTCGCGGCCACCACGGTGCGTGACCGGCGTGCGAGGGCCACTGCCGCGTGCGCCGCCACCGTGCTGCCACGGCGGGCGACGGGGCCGAGGTACTCCTTGCCCCGCACCTGCTCCGGCAGGTCTTCGTGGGCGTCGTACACCACCGTCCGGTGCAGCACCCGCAGGAGCGGGAGCGCCCAGAGCAGTTCGGGGTCGTGCAGGTGCACGATCGGCGCCCGTGACGAGAGTGCCGCCCCGATGGCCTGGACCGAGGACAGCAGCACCCGTCGCCCGCGACGCCGAGCCGGGATGCGTCGGACGTACACCCCCGTCTCGGGATCGGGCAGGTGCCAGTCCGGATCGGCGCCGACGCCTGCGGCAGCGACGGCGACCAACGCCGTGCGGTACCCGGCACGCGCCGCGCTCGCCGCAGCACGGAGGTGCACTCGGTTGTCGGTCCACGGGTGGGCGCTCGAGACGTGGACGATGTCGAACGGGCGGGGTCGAGGGGCCATGCAGCGAAACTATGGGGCGTTTCTGCCCCCGAGCGAGTTATCTACATGTTGCATTCCAGCAGCCAGGCCCGCTCACGGCATTGCGCCGAGCAGATCATCGTCGTGGTGGCGGGCCGCCCGCACCACGAGCAGCAGGACCGCCGCGTAGGAGACCGTCATCGCCGAGGCGAGCGCAACGAGCACGACCGGCATCGGGGCCCCGAGCACGGACGGCACGAGCACCGCGGCGGCGCACACCACGAGACGCGATGCGTCCCACGTCAGCTGTGCCCCCTGCCGCTGCAGCATCGACAGCACCTGCGTGACCGGCGATGCGGCGACCTGGACCGCGAACGCCGGCACGAGGACCTGGGCGTAGGTTCCGGAGACCGCCCACTCCGCACCGAACACGGTCGAGAACACGACGGGTCCGAGCAGCACGACGACGAGCACCGCGACCGCACCCGCGGTGGCGAGACGCACGACGAGCCGCAGGACGAGTCGGCGCACGGGATCGCCGGACCGGATGCGGAGCCCGAACGCCCCCGCGGCGTACTGCGCGGTCGCGTCGGCGACCATGCCGACGGGCGCACCGAGCACCCGCATCGTGAGGGCGACGAAGCCCGCGGCGACGCTGCCGTGCAGCGCCGCGATGAGCAGACCCGGAGCCTGCTGGCCGACGACGTTCAGCATCGAGGACCACGGCGTGATGACGAGGAACCGCCGATGGTGACGGGCGGCGGCCGAGAGCGACCGAGGGGTGATCCGCTCGCCGTCACCCCGCCGGAACCGGACCATCCCGAGCACGGCCGCGATCCGGCCGACCGCCAGGCCACCCACCAGCCCGACCGGACCGGCCGCGGCCATCGCCAGGTTCCAGACGGACTGGCCGATGCCCTGGCAGGCGTTGCGCACGGCGATGGACCGGTGCTGCTGCCGTCGCGCGAGCACGGCCGAGGCGATCCGTTGCGCCCCCACCGCGACGACCGTCACGGGGACGGTCCACCACAGGTCCTCGAGGGCCGGTGCGGTGAACCACCGTGCCGCGTCACCGCGGAGGACCCAGGCAGCCCAAGCGGTGCCTGCACCGACGACCAGCGTCGAGAGCAGACCGAGTGCGACCAGCGCGCTGGTCGTCGCCCGGTCGTGTGCGACGACCATCGCACGGTCGGTGCCGAGCGTCGCACCGGCTCCGAGGATGCTCGCGACCGCCGTGACGACCGCGAGCGTGCCGAAGTCCGCCGGGGTGTAGAGCCGGGTCAGCAGCGGTGAGATCGCCACGACCAGGCCCTGTCCGAGGACCGTGCCGACGAGGATCGTCGCGATCGCCGGGAGGCGCCGTCGGGGCGAGGACCGCACGGTGTCAGGCCACGGGGACCACGGGCGGAGCACCGATCGCGGTCACCGTGGCGGACGCCCACCGTTCGACGTCGAGGACCCGTCGGCCGTCGACGACCGTGCGGACGCCGGGGAGGCGGGACTCGTCCCACGTCGCGTACTCGGCGTGGTCGGCCTGCACGACCGCGGCGTCGACGGGCTCGCCGTCGGTGTGGGGCTCGAAGCCGAGACGGCGGAGTTCGTCGTCGGAGTAGAGCGGGTCGGAGACCGTCACGAGCGCGCCGTGCGCCCGGAGTGCGTCGACCGTGCCGAACACTCCGGAGAAGGCGGTCTCCTTCACGCCGCCACGGTAGGCGGCACCGAGGACCACGACCCGCTGCCCCCGCAGGTCCCCGTGCAGACGCTCGAGGAGGTCGACCGCGTGGGCCGGCATCGCCGCGTTCCTGGCACGTGCGGCACGGACGACCGTGGCCTCCGGGTCGTTCCAGAGGTACAGCCGCGGGTACACCGGGATGCAGTGACCGCCGACCGCGATCCCGGGGCGGTGGATGTGGCTGTACGGCTGGGAGTTGCAGGCGTCGATGACCTCGGCGATGTCGATGGACTGCCGTTCGGCGAACCGGGCGAACTCGTTCGCCAGCGCGATGTTGACGTCGCGGTAGGTGGTCTCGGCGAGCTTCGCGAGCTCGGCGGCCTCGGCGGTACGGAGGTCCCAGACGCCGTTCGGACGACCGAGGTCGTCGCGCTCGTCGAACTGCAGCACCGCTTCGTAGAAGGCCCGGCCGCGCGCCGAGCCCTGGTCGGAGAGACCACCGACGAGCTTCGGGTAGCGCCGGAGGTCGGCGAACACCCGGCCGGTCAGGACCCGCTCCGGCGAGAAGACGACGTGGAAGTCCTGCCCCTCGACGAGTCCGGAGCGGGCCTCGAGCCGGGGCGCCCAGCGGCCACGGGTCGTCCCGACCGGCAGCGTCGTCTCGTACGCGACCAGGGTGCCGGGTCGCAGGTGGTCGCCGATCGTGTCGGTGGCGGCGTCCATCCAGCCGAAGTCGGGGATGCCGTCGGCATCGACGAAGAGCGGCACGACGACCACGACGACGTCGGCGTCGGGGATCGCTGCCGCGGCGTCCGTGGTCGCGCGGAGCAGCCCCGCGGGGACGACCTCACGCAGGCCGTCGGCGAGCCCGTGCTCGCCGGGGAACGGCTCGGTCGCAGCGTTCACGGCGTCGACCACCCCGCTCGCGACGTCGAGGCCGGTGACGTGTGCACCGGATCGTGCGTACTGGACGGCGAGCGGGAGCCCGATCTTGCCGAGACCGACGACGACGACGTTCATGCTGCTGCTCCTTCGGCGTCCGTGCCGAGCTGCACGGTCTGCTGGATCCGCGAGGACTCGAGGACGGCCTCGGCGACGAGCACCGTCCGGAGGCCGTCGCGGAGGGTGACGATGTCCGACGGCCGCCCGAGCACGGCGTCGCGGAACGCCTCGTGCTCGACCAGGAGCGGCTCGCGCTTGGTGATGGCGAACCGGGTGCTGGCCCCCTCGGACACACCCCGGAACGCGGCGACCTGGTCCCACTCGGTCTGGACGGTGCCGTTCTCGTGGAAGGTCAGGTCGGCGGTGAGGGTGTCGGCGACGAACGTGCCACGGTCACCGGTGACGATCAACAGACGTTCCTTGTACGGGGTGAGCCAGTTCACGAGGTGCGAGGTCAGGGTGCCGTCGGCCAGGCGTCCGGTGACGGTGACGAGGTCCTCGTGGGGACGCCCGCTCTTGGTGCCCGCGAGCGCTCCGACGTGGACGAACGGTGACCGGGCGATCCACGACGTCGAGTCGATGTCGTGCGTGGCGAGGTCCTTCACGACGCCGACGTCCGCGATCCGTGCGGGGAAGGGCCCCTGGCGACGCGTGACGATCTGGTAGACGTCGCCGAGCTCACCGGCGTCGAGCCGCTGTCGCAGCGCCTGGAGCGCCGGGTTGTAGCGCTCGATGTGGCCCACGGCACCGACGAGTCCGGCGCGGTCGAAGGCGGCCACGAGGCGCGCGGCAGCCGGACCGTCGACCGCGACGGGCTTCTCGATCAGGGCGTGCACCCCCGCCGCGGCGAGTTCCAGACCGACGGTTTCGTGGTGCGCCGTGGGGACCGCGACGACCGCGGTGTCGAGCCCGAGTGCGACGAGCTCACCGACGGACCGGACGACCGGCACGCCCTGGGCGACGTCGTGCTGGTCGCCGAGGGCATCGGCGACGCCGACGAGCTCGACCCCCTCGAGCGACCGGAGGACCCGGGCGTGGTGCCGCCCCATCATCCCGAGGCCGATGACCCCGGCTCGCAGCACGCCGCTCATCGTCCGGCCCCGGCGAGGGTGTTGACGGCCTCGACGACGCGGTCGAGCTGCGAGAGCGTCAGGGTCGGGTAGACGGGGAGCGCGAGGACCTCGGACGCGGCACGCTCGGTCTCGGGCAGGTCGAGGTCGTGTGCGAACGACGGGAGCCGGTGCACGGGCGTCGGGTAGTAGACCCCGGTCCCGATGCCGAACTCGGAGCGCAGTGCGGCCGCGAAGCCGTCGCGGTCGGACGGCACCCGCACGACGTACTGGTGGAAGACGTGCTCGGCTCGGGGGTCGGTCGTCGGTGTCACCACCCCGTCGAGTTCACGGCTGAAGTAGGCCGCGTTCGCCTGGCGCTGTGCGGTCCACCCGAGCACCTTGCGGAGCTGCACACGCCCGATCGCGGCGTGGATGTCGGTCATCCGCGCGTTGAAGCCGATGACCTCGTTCGCGTAGCGCTGCTCCATGCCCTGGTTCCGGAGCAGCCGGAGCATCCGGTCGACCGCGGTGTCGCGGGTCGAGACCATGCCCCCTTCGCCCGCGGTCATGTTCTTGGTGGGGTAGAGGCTGAACGCCGCGGCGTCGGACGAACTGCCGACGCGCGTGCCGGCCCACCGGGCTCCGTGCGCCTGCGCAGCGTCCTCGACCACGAGCAGGTCGTGCTCCTCGGCGATCCGGGTGATCGCGGTCATGTCGGCCGGGTGCCCGTAGAGGTGCACCGGCATGACCGCACGGGTCGCCGGGGTGACGGCGGCCCGGACAGCCGCCGGGTCCACGCAGTAGGTCAGGGGATCGATGTCGACGAACACCGGCTCGGCGCCGACGAGTCGGACCGCGTTCGCCGTGGCCGCGAAGGTGAACGAGGGGACGATGACCTCGTCACCCGGACCGATGCCGAGCGCGACGAGCGCCAGGTGCAGTGCAGCGGTGCCGCTGTTGACCGCGGTGACCGCGGCTCCGTCCACGAGGACGTCGCCGAACTCGCGCTCGAAGGCGGCGACCTCGGGGCCCTGTGCGAGCCCGCCGCCTTCGAGCACGGCATCGACGGCGCGGCGTTCTTCGAGGCCGATGAGGGGCTTCGCCGCGGGGATGAGTTCGAGTGTGGTGGTCAACGGATCGCCTCGATCGTGTCGGTGGTCTCGGAGTGGAGGAAGCGGTCACCGGTCTCGGTGCAGACCAGCGTGCGGTCGTCGACCTGCGCCAGCCGTCGGCCGGTCCGGCTCACCCAGCCGATGCGGCGGGCGGGGACCCCGGCGACGAGCGCGTGGTCCGGGACGTCGTGGACGACGACGGCGCCGGCCGCGACCATCGCCCACCGGCCGATGCGGATGGGGGCGACGCAGAGCGCCCCGGCGCCGATCGACGCGCCGTGCTCGACGACGACGGCCGTGGGCCGCCAGTCGTCGGCGTCCTGCACGGAGCCGTCCGGGTTGATCGCCCGCGGCGTGTTGTCGTTGGTGAGGACGGCACCGGGGCCGATGAAGACTCCGTCGCCGACGACCGCCGGTCCGTAGACGAGGGCGCCGTTCTGGATCTTGCAGCGGGCACCGATCTGGACGCCGGCGCCGATCGTGACGCCGCGGCCGACGAGGGTCTCGCTGCCGACGGACGCGTGCGCCTCGACGTGGGAGTCGTCCCAGATGCGGACCCCGGGAGCGACGGCCGCCGAGGGCGACACGACGGCTGCCGGGGCGATGAACGCCGTCGGGAGGGTGGGACTGGGGGTCATGGGTGCGCTTCCGGATCAGGCGCGGCGGGACCTCCGCTGCCGGACCACCATACGATATACCGGTACGACATATCAAGTGTGATGATTGCGAGTGTGATGCGATCGCACCGCAGCCCCGGCGCCGGACGCCGGTAGTGTCGTCCCGTGCGATGGAGTCGAGTGAACTGGCCCTCCGTTGGCTACGTCTCCCTCGAGGACTTCGACGGCCAGCGCGAACACGTGACCCGGTTGCTCGAGGACGCCCCGCCCACGGTCGCCGCGCTCCTGACGGTCAAGTGGACCGACTCGAGGATCGAACGCTGGGTCGTGGAGTCCGCCGACGCCGTCGTCGACCCGGACGCCGACGAGGACGACGTGACGACCCCCGTCGACCTGCCGGGACACGGTGTGCCCGACCCGGTCGTCGTGCACGCCGACATCGTGGTGCGCAACGACGAGGTCCTCGACACCCCGAGCGGCCTGTGGCGCCGCTGGAACCACGCCAGGGTGTCGCTCCGGCTCCGGGACGCCGTCATCGACCCGCCGGGTGTCGACGCCGCAGCACTGCTCGCCGGTGACGCCCACGTCGCCCGGGGTGAGCTCGAGTACCTGAACGAGCACGACGCCTGGGAGCTCCGCCTGCTGATCTCCCCCGTCGGCGAGGTCGCGATCCGGTTCCGGGGCGTCCGGGTGGCGATCCGGAGCGTCGCCGAGAGCGTGTACGCCGACCTCGAGGCGCGCCCGGCACGCGGCTGGCACGGCCCGGTGCCGGACGGCTGGGTCGAGTGGACGACCGAGGTGGTGCGGGCAGCGGCCTACGGCGACCTCGGCGGACTGCACCTGGCCGACGACGCGAGCGACGTCGACGACGTCGATCCCCGCTGGGGCTTCGCCCCGCTGCACGCCGCCGCGTGGTTCGACCACCCCGAGATGCTCGAGGAACTCCTGCGCCGCGGCGCGACCCTGCAGCTGGAGGACACCGAGGGGCGGACGCCGCTGACGCTGGCGATCGACCGCGACGCACGACGGGCGGTCGACGTGCTGGTCGGAGCGGGTGCCGACCTGGAGGCCCGTGACGGCGACGGCAACACCCCGATCGTCCGCGCTGCGTGGGGCGGGCACGCCGCGATCGTGCGTGCACTCGCCACCGCGGGTGCGGACACCAGGGCGCGCGGGTCTCGGGGCGCGACGCTGCTGATCGCGGCCGTCGACTCCGGCGACCTCGACACCGTCCGGGTCGTGCTGTCGCTCGACGTCGACCGCGATGCCGTCGACGACGAGGGCTCGAGCGCCGCGGACCGGGCGGAGCTGCTCCGCGAGACGGCCGTCGCCGACCTGCTCGCCGCCGCCTGAGCGCTGTCCGCACCACGGCCCGTGGGCCGACCCGCGCCGGACGTGACGAAGCGCGGCGGACGGGAGCAGGGCCTCCCGTCCGCCGCGCGCCTGCGGGTCGACCGTCCTAGACGGCGACCGACTCGATGGCGTTCGCCTGTGCGAGCCGCCCGTACCAGCGGGCGGAGTCCTTCGGCGTGCGCTCGAAGGTCTCGCGGTCCCACGCGACCAACCCGAAGGTCGGGCGGAAGCCGGAGGCCCACTCGTAGTTGTCCAGGAGGGACCAGTGCTGGTAGCCCAGGACCTCGATGCCGTCCTCGATGCAGCGGTGGATGCCCTCGAGGGCGCCCTGCGTGTAGGCCTGCCGGCGGGAGTCGTCGGCGGTGGCGATGCCGTTCTCGGTGATCATCAGCGGGACGCCGCCGGAGAGCTCCCACGCGCTGCGGAGCCCGTCGGCCGAGGCCTCGGGGTAGAACTCCCAGCCGGTGAGGGTGGTCTCGACGTCGTCCGTCACGGGCAGGGGCCCGTCCGGACCGATGAACGTGCGGGTGTAGGCCTGCACGCCCAGGAAGTCGTCGCCGGCGGCCTGCTCGAGGTACCAGTCGTCGCGCGGGTACCCGTACTCGCGGAGCATGGCGTCCGCCCCGGGCTCGCCGGACGACTTGAAGGCCTGGGTCGCGATGGTCCACCCCGACTGGAGGCCCGACACCTGTGACAGGACCTCGCGCGACCGCTTGTGGCTGGCCAGCAGGGCGTCGGCGACCCCCAGGTCCGGGTTCGGCAGGCCGAAGGCCACCAGGTTGGCCGCGTCCTCGCCGCCGGCGAGCATCGCCGCGATGTTCGGCTCGTTGATCGTGCAGACGTAGCGGACACCGTCCTGCACCACGGGGAGCGCGGCCTCGGTGTAGCGGGCGAACAGGTCGGCGGCGTCGGGTGCCCGCCAGAAGCCGTCGCGTTCGAACCAGCGCGGCACGGTGAAGTGCATGAGGGTGACGATCGGCTCGATGCCGAACTCGTGGCAGGCGTCGACCATGCGGCGGTAGTGGTCGACCTCGGCACGGCTGACGAACCCGCGCTCGGGCTCGATGCGGGCCCACTCGATGCTGAACCGGTAGGAGTTCAGCCCGAGCTCCGCCGCGATGCGGATGTCCTCGCGGTACCGGTGGTAGCTGTCCGCCGCGTCGCCCGAGGGCTCGACGATGGTGGTGTCCGGCTCGTGCTCGTGCACCCACCAGTTGCTGTTGACGTTGTTGCCCTCGATCTGGTGGGCGGCGGTGGCGGCACCCCAGAGGAAGCCGTCGGGGAACTGCAGCGTGGAGATGATGGTGCCTTTCAGTGCTTGTTCGAGTCAGTGCTGGCTCAGGAATGCGTCGAAGACGGCGACCGTCCCGAGCGGGTTCTCGACCTGGGGGCCGTGGTAGCTCGCGGGGATGACGACGTACTCGGCGCCGGTCTGCTCGGCCATCGCCCGCTGCCACGGGATCGGCCAGGCGTTGTCCCACTCGCCGTGGGCGACGAGGACCGGCAGGCCCGTGGCGCGCAGGGCGTCGGAGGCGTCGGTGTGGTCCTCGAGGATGTGACCACCGGCGACGACGCTGAGCGGGCTCGTCGCGTCGAACCGGTCGCGGACCATCCGGACGTCGTCGGGCAGCTCCTCGTCGGGCCGGTACGCCCAGAGCGGGTTCGTCGAGTCGAACAGCTGCCGGAGGTTCCCCCCGGTGTCGTGCAGGATCGTCAGCTCGGCGACCTTGCGGTACGGCCACCCGTGCGGCCCGGAGCAGAACTGCACGACGTCGCGGAACGCCGTCGGGTCCTGGAGCGCGGCGGCCCGGACGATCACACCGCCGAGCGAGTGCCCGACCAGGTGCACGGGGGCACCGTCGTCGAGCAGGCGCGCGACCCGGACGACGTCGGCGGCTTCTTCGTCGAGTGAGTAGTCCCGCGGCTCGGTCGGCGCTGCCGAGTCGGCCTGACCACGCCGGCTGATCGCGACCGCGGTCCAGCCGGCGTCGCGGAGGACGGGCAGGAAGGTCCGCCAGTCCTCCTTCGAGCCGGTGTACCCGGGGACGATGAGCACGGTGCCCTTCGACACCCCCTCGGGCACGATCCGGTAGGCCGTGAGCCGCCCGACCGGGACGTCGATCCCGACGACGTCGACGCCGTCCGGGGTGGGCAGGTGCCCGAACGGCGGGACCGTCGGGAAGTCGTGCAGGTTCGTCATGCGCGCAGGGTCCTCCGCGGGTTGGGAACGGCGTCGAGGAGGGCGATCGTGTACGGGTCCTGCGGGTCCTGCAGCACCTGGGCCGTGTGCCCCCGCTCGACGACGGCGCCCTCGTGGAGCACCATGATGTCGTCCGTGATGAGCCGCGCACTCAGCAGGTCGTGCGTGATGTAGAGGAGCGAGACGCCCCACTGCTCGCGGAGGTCCTCGAGCAGCGCGAGCACACCGGCGCGCAGCGTCACGTCGAGCATGGACACCGGCTCGTCGGCGATGATCACCTGCGGGTCGCTCGCGAGCGCCCGGGCGATCACCACACGCTGCCGCTGCCCGCCGGAGAGCTGGTGCGGGAGCTTCTGGGCGAACTGCTCGACGGGGGTGAGCCCCACCGTCTCGAGCAGCTCGAGCACCCGGCGCCGGGCATCGCGCCCGGTCAGCCCGGTGTAGTTCGCGATCGGCCGGGACAGCGTGTACTCGACCGTGTGCAGCGGGTTGAGCGCCGAGTACGGGTCCTGGAACACCATCTGGACCTCGGAGCGGAGGTCCCGCAGGCCGCGCTTGCCGAGGCGGGCGACGTCGAGGTCCCCGAACCGGACGGTGCCGGTGGTCGGCTTCTCGACGCCGGTGAGCAGCTTCGCGATGGTCGACTTGCCCGAACCGGACTGGCCGACCAGGGCGAGCGACTGCCCGGGCTCGAGGGTGAACGACACGTCGCGCACGGCCTGCACCGGCTGCTCACCGCGGCGGGGAGCCGGGTAGGTCTTCACGATGTGGTCGACGACGATCGGGTTGCGGGCGGCACTGCGCTCGCGGGACCCGACGGTGCTGAACGACGAGGTCGTCTCCTGCCGCTTCTCGCCGGCCTCGGCGCGGAGCGAGCGGTCCGGGAAGCCCGGCAGCGACACCACCTCGGCGCGGGGGTCGGCGTAGTGCGACAGGAGCATCTGCGTGTACTCGTCCTGCGGGTCGCGGAGGATTTCGCGGGAGCCGCCGTCCTCGACGATCCGGCCCTCGTGCATCACGAGGACGCGCTCGGTGGCTTCGAGGACGATGCCGAGGTCGTGGCTGATCAGGATCGCCGTGAAGCCCTCGGTGCGCTGGAGCTCGATGATCGTGTCCATCACGGCGTGCTGCACGAGCACGTCGAGCGCCGTCGTCGGCTCGTCGAACACCATGAGCTGCGGCTCGAGCGAGAGCGCCAGGGCGATGGAGACGCGCTGCCGCATGCCGCCGGAGAGCTCCCCGGGGAACCGGGCGAGCATCGAGGTCGGCAGCTTCACCTTCTCGATGAGCTCCTTCATCCGGGCGTCCCAGCGGTCGCGCGACACGTGGCCGTGCGCCTTGAAGACGTCGATGAAGTGGTTCCGGATGGTGCGCACCGGGTTGAGCGCGTTCATGCCGGACTGCAGCACCATGGCGAAGCCGCCCTGCCGCTGCTGGCGCAGGGCTTCGTCGTCGAGGTCGCGGATGTCCTTGCCCGCGAAGACGATGCTGCCGCCGTTCGTGCGCGCCGGCGGCTTCTGCAGCCGGGTCAGCGCGTAGCCGAGCGTCGACTTGCCGGAACCGGACTCGCCGACCAGGCCGACGAACTCGCCCTTCTTCAGCTGGAACGACACGTGGTCGACGGCTTGGACGGCCGTCTGGCCGGCCGATTCGTAGACGACCGACAGGTCGCGGACGTCGAGCAGGACGGAGGCGTCGCCCTGGTCGTGACGGGCGTCGGACTGGAGGCCCGTGGCGGCGCCGGTGGGCGCCTCCAGGCCGTCTGCCGGGTGCGTTTCTGGCAAGCCGCTCATGCGCGCTTCTCCTTACGGGGCCGTGCGCCGTCGCGCAGCCGCGGGTTGGACACGGCGTCGACGCCGAAGTTGATCAGGGTGAGGCTCATCGCGAGCAGCGCGATGCAGAGACCCGGCGCGAAGAGCAGGATCCACTGCCCGGTGAGCAGCGCGTTCGAGTTCTGCGCCCAGTACAGGATCGTGCCCCAGCTGACGATCGACGAGTCGCCGAGTCCGAGGAACTCGAGGCCCGCCTCGGCGAGGATGGCGCTGGTGGCGGCCCCGAAGAAGCTGCCGACGATGAGGCTCGTCATGTTCGGCAGGATCTCGCGGAACACGATGCGGGTCGCGCCCTCACCGGAGAACTGGGCGGCGGTGACGAAGTCCCGGCCGCGCAGCGACTGCGTCTGCGAGCGGAGCACGCGAGCGCCCCACGCCCAACCGGTCACGACGATGACCGCGATGATCACCGCGATGCCGCCGTTCTGCAGGTAGGCGGCGATGACGATCATCAGGGGCAGACCCGGGATGACGAGGAACAGGTTCACGATGAACCCGATGACCTCGGCGACCCAGCCGCGGACGTAACCCCAGCTGAGGCCGATCGCGACGGCGACGAGCGTGGACAGGATGCCCGCGACCGCGCCGACCATGACCGAGATGCGGGCGCCGTAGATGATCTGGGACAGGACGTCCTCGCCGGCGGCGGTGGTGCCCATCCAGTGGTCGGGCGTCGCGTCGGCGGACCGGGCGAAGCCGTTCTGGCTGGCGCCGTACGGGGCCAGGAGCGGGGCGAAGATCGCGACGAACACGAAGACGCCGAGGATGATGATGCCGATCCGGGCCTTCTTGTTCGACCAGACGACGCCGAACTGGCGGGCGGCGGCGCGCCACTTGGACGGCGCCTGGGCTGCTTCTTCTTGCGTGCGGACTGCGACTGTGGCGTCCGGGGTGGTGGTGTTGGTCATCGACGCGTCCTCGGGTCCAGAACGCCGTACATGACGTCCACGATGAAGTTGGCGATGAGCACCGACACGGTGATCATCAGGAAGAGAGCCTGCATGAGCGGGTAGTCCTGCCCGATGACGGCGTTGAACAGCAGGTAGCCGATGCCCGGGTAGCCGAAGACCTGCTCGACCAGGACCGAACCGCCGACCACGCCACCGAGCGCCAGACCGAAGCCGGTCAGGTTCGGCAGGATCGCGTTGCGGGCCGCGTAGCGGATGGCGACGGTGCGTCCGCGCAGGCCGTTGGCCTCGGCGAAGGTCACGTAGTCGTCACCGAGGGTGTTGATCATCGCGTTGCGCATGCCGATGATCCAGCCGCCGAGGCTCGTCACCAGGATCGTGACCGCCGGCAGCACTGCGTGCTGCAGTGCGTCGCCGAAGAAGGCACCGTTCAGGCCCGGCGTCGTCGTGGCCGAGTAGGCGCCCGTGGTCGGGAACCAGTGCAGCACGTAGCCGAGGAAGAACAGCAGCAGCAGGGCGGTCCAGAAGTACGGGAACGTCGACATGAAGCTGCCCGACAGGGTGGGCAGTGAGTCGAGCCAGGTGCCGCGCTTCCACGCCGCCGCGACACCGATCAGGGTGCCGAGGACGAACGCCAGGATCGTGACGACCCCGACGAGGATCAGCGTGTAGGGCAGGGCCTTCGACACGAGGTCACCGACGGGCTGAGGGTAGAACGTGTAGCTCGTGCCGAAGTCGAGGGTGATGACCTGGTGCAGGTAGCTGACGTACTGGTCCCAGAGGTTGCCGGTCGGCACCCCGAGCTGGGCCTCGATCGCCTTCTTGGTGGCGTCGGTGACCGGGCCGTTCTGGCTGAGCTTCGCGAGTGCGGCGTCGGCCGGGCTGCCGGGCATCAGGCGCGGGAGCACGAAGTTCAGCGTGACCGCGGCCCAGAGGGTCAGGACGAAGAGGACGAGTTTCTGGAGGATGTACTTCACTTCTGGTCCTCCTGCTGCGCGGCGTCCTGCTCCTGCAGGATCTGCTTGCCGGCGGCGCTGTCGCGCAGACGGAGCTTCGTGAAGATGAGCAGCGGTGCCGAGTCGTAGTTCTGCGGTGCCATGTACGGGTCCTTCGCGCTCGGCCAGCCGACGAACTTGCCGGTGTTGAACAGGCCCCAGAGCCCGCCGTAGTACATGCCGATGACGGGGAGCTCGTCGTAGACGGTCTGCTGCAGCTGGTCGAGGATCTCCTGCTGCTTCGCGGTGTCCGTCGTCGCCTTGTACTCGTCGAGGAGCTTCTGGGTGTCGGCGTTCTTGTACCGCTCGTAGTTGTTGACCGTCGACTTGCCGACGGGCTGGTAGAACTCGCTGCTGAGCAGGGAGTTGAACGCCTGGTAGACGTCACCGTTGCCCATGCCGCCCATCGCCATGTCGAACGTGCCGTTGTTGATGTTCTGCTGGTACCCGGCGGGCTGCGGCGCCTGGATCGTCACCTTGATGCCGATGGCCGTCAGTTCGCGGCGGACCTCCTGCGCGGCGCGGAGCCAGTCGGAGTAGCCGTTCGCGGTCATGATCGTGATGGCGAGCTGCTTGCCGTCCTTGACGACCTTGCCACCCTGCACGGTGTAGCCGGACTTCTCGAGGCTGGCGAGCGCCGCCTTCGTGTCCTGCGTGATCATGCCCTTGTCGGGGATGTCCGGGTTGAGGTAGCGCTCCTGGTTCGGCAGGATCAGGCCGGTCTGGCCCGCCGCCGACAGGTTGCCCTCGGACGCGGTCTCGGCGATGGCGTCTCGGTCCAGCGCGAGCGAGATGCCCCGGCGGACGTTGACGTCGTTGTACGGCGCCTTCGTGAGGTTCGGGATGAGGCCGATCACACCGCCGGCCGGGAACCACCACTCGTTCGTCTTCGACGCGGCGCCCCAGGTGCCCTTGACGTCGGAGATGAACGAGTACGCCCAGTCGTAGCCGCGGGTGACGGTGTCGAGCTGCGTGTTCGTCGCCGGCAGGATGAGGTGCTTGATGGCGATCTTGTCGGCCTGCCAGTACTTCGGGTTCTTGTTCATCGAGTACTGCTGGTCGGTGTAGTTGCCGAGGACGAACGGCCCGGTGCCGACCGGGTTCGGGTCGCGCCAGGTCGTCGGGTCCTTCACGCCACCCCAGTGGTCCTCACCGAGGATGTACGTCTGCCCGATGATCGTCAGGCTCGGGACGTCCTCGCTCTTGAGGTGGAAGACGACGTGGTCGCCGTCCTGCTCGATGCTCTTGATGTGCTGCCAGGCGCCCTTGACGTCCATGGCGGGGAACTTCTTGAGCAGGTCGAAGGTGAAGACGACGTCCTTCGCGCTGAACGGCGACCCGTCGGACCACTCGACACCCGAGCGGATCGTCATGTCGATCGTCTTCGCGTCGGGCTGGCGCCACGCGCTGGCGAGCCACGGGTTGCGCTTGCCGTCGAGGGGGTTCACCTCGATGAGGGGCTCGTACATCCACTTGGAGGCCGTGCGGGCGTTCGCGATGTACGGGTTGAAGTTGCGGTCGAACAGCGGGTTGCCGCGGTCCGCGTTGATGAGCATCGTGTCCTTGCCGATGGTGGGATCGGGTTCGGATCGGACCTGGATGCTGCAGCCGGTGGCCACGAGGGCCACTGCGGCGAGGCCAGCGATGGCCGCGACGAGGCGGCCTCGGCGGCGGGGGCCTGGGTCACGCGTGCCGCGCGTGCGCTGTGGGGGAAGCGTCATTGCTCGGTCGACCTCCATGTCGATTCGGTACGTGCTCAATGTATGCGCTTACATCGCGACGTGCAACTGCGGGTGTTGTTTCGCGGGGCGGCACGGTGGAGTGGGGGCGTCGGCGTCGGGCGGCGCACGGTGCGAGGTGCGCCGACTGGTGCGAGGTTGCGGTCCTGAGGGAGGGCGGCGCACGGTGCGAGGTGCGCCGACTGGTGCGAGGTTGCCCGCTCTGTGCGCTGCTACGGACTCGCACGGGGCGCGGAAGGTCGCACGGGATGCGGAAGGCCGCACGGTGCGACCCCGCGACGGCACGCACGCCTACAGCGCGGGCGGGCAGCTCTCGCGCAGCAGCACCTCGACGGGCAGGCGCACGGCGCGCGGCGGCCCCTCGCGGCGCTCCAGCCGGTCCACGATCGCCAGGACGGCAGCACGCCCGAGCGCCCCCATCGGCTGGTGCACCGTCGTCAGGCGCGGCGACGAGAACCGGCCGGCGTCGATGCCGTCGAACCCGGTCACGACGAGGTCCTCGGGCACCCGGAGCCCCCGGGCAGCGGCGGCGTCGAGCACCCCGAGCGCAGACTGGTCGTTCGAGCAGACCACGGCGCGCGGGACGTCGTCGGCCAGCAGCGACACCGCGAGCTCCCGCGCCCGGGCCCGCCCGAAGTCGCCGTGCACGGTGCGCACCGCCGAGGCCGGCACCCCGTGGTCGGCCAGCGCCGCGCGGAACCCCGCCGAGCGCTCCATGTCGTCGGGCGAGTCGATCGGCCCCGCCACGTACGCGAGGGACCGGATCCCCAGGCGCCCGATCACGTGCGACGCCAGGGTCCGCATGCCCGCGGCGTTGTCCACGCTCACCGAGTCGAACCCGTGCGAGCGCCGGTCGTCGGCGAGCACCACGACGGGGATGCGGCGGGCGACGTGCTCGAGCAGGTCGTCGGGCACGGTCTGCGCCAGCACGGCGAGCCCGTCGACCCGGCCGGCGACGTCGTTCACGATGACGTCGCGCGACGAACCCCGTCCGGCGGCGACCATGAGCGCGAGCCCCCGCTGCCAGGCCTCGGTCTCGGCACCGCGCAGGACCTCGTCGAAGTACAGGTTGGACGAGAACGGCTGCGTCACGTGCCGCCGGTCGTCGACCACGCGGACGCCGCCGTCGGTGACCAGGTCCGGCCGCTCGTCGGGCACCACGTCGAACCCGGGCAGCAGCAGTCCGACGACGCCGGTGCGCTTGCCGGCGAGGGCGCGGGCGTTGCCGGACGGGACGTAGCCGAGGCTCCGGATCGCCGCCTGCACGCGGTCCCGGGTGCCCTCGCGGACGGCGTCGGGCGTGCGGAGCACGCGCGAGACGGTGGCGATGGAGACGCCGGCTGCAGAGGCGACGTCGTAGACCGTGGGAGGTGCGGTGCGCTGGTCGGCCAACCCGTGCCTCCCCTTCGACGTCCGCTGGTGCCGCGCCTCGCGCTGTGCGGCCGGACCATCCTAGGCATGCCGTGTGCCGGGAGTTCTCCACACGGTGCCGGAAACGCTTGCGGGACAGCGGGGGTCGCGCGACACTGTTCCGACCTCAGTACGTCCCGTGAGGAAGCGCACCAGCGGGCCGCGTGCCCGCACCGATCAGGTTGCCCACACACAGGGGAAGGACACGACATGTCACAGTCGACACGTTCCGGGAGCAAGCTCGCACTCCGCGCGAGCCACGACGAGGCCGAGGTGCGCGACGCGCTGCTCGAACGCACGGATTCGATCCGCACGTTCGACGACCTCGACGCACCGCAGGAGACGACGGACCTGCGCTAGCGGCTCGCGCCCGGCCTCCCCCCGGACACGGCCAGGAGGCCCGGGCAGGCGCCCGCAGACCGCTCACCGTCCGCGGGCACTCAGCGCTCGGTCGCGCCCACGATCGTCATGCCTGCCCCGCGCAGGCGTCGGCGCTCCTGCGCGATCCAGCTGAGGAGCCGGTCGTTCGTGCCGGCCACGTGCGCGGCCACGAGGTCCGCTGCGCGGTCCGCGTCGCCGTCGCGCACGGCGTCGATGATGGCGCTGTGCTCGTCCCACGCGGCGTCGCGGGCCTCGGGCGTGCGGACCTCGATCCAGCGCGTGCGCTCGAGCCGCGTCAGGGCGTCGGCGATGGCGTCGGTGACGAACCGGTTGCCACCGAGCGCGGCGAGGTCGAGGTGGAACGTCGACCCCATGCGGATGCCGGCCTGCTGGTCGGGGGTGGGCTGGAGCGCGTCGAGGTGCCCGCGGACCTCCGCCAGCTGCTCGGGAGTGGCACGCTGGACGGCCAACCGGACGGCAGCGGGCTCGAGGATGCCGCGGAGTTCGGCGAGCGAGGCGATCTCGTCGAGGTCGATCGGGGTGACCGTCCACGAGCGGCCCTCGTGCAGGATGAGTCCCTCGCGCTCGAGCCGCGACAGTGCGGCGCGGACCGGCGTGCGCGAGGCGTGGAACCGTGCCTCGAGCCCCCGCTCCGAGATGCGCTCCCCCGGTGCGATGTCGAGGGTCAGGATGGCCGCGCGCAGGTTGTCGTAGAGCTGGGCCGTCTGCGACACGGGCGCGGCGTCGGTCGTGTCGGTCACGGCGGACAAGCCTAGCGGCGTGACGGCGGGAATGGTATACCGTTCTGGTATACCAATCCGTTCCGCGATGGAACGACGACGAACGGCCGAGACGCATGCCCACGACCGACGCCCCGCAGCGATCCACCACGACGCCGCCGGTCTCCGCCCGCGCCTGGACGATGCTCGCCCTCGGGGTTGCGGCCCAGGCGGCGGGGACGCTCGTCGTGTCCGCGCCGGCGCTCCTCATCCCCCACCTGCTCAGCCGCGGCACGTCCCTGCCGGCCGCCGGGCTGCTCGCCGCCGCCCCGACCTTCGGCATGGTGCTGACGCTCATCGCCTGGGGTGCGATCACCGACCGGTTCGGCGAGCGCGTCGTCATCGCCGGCGGACTCGTGCTCACCACGCTGGCGGTGGTCGGCGCCTGGCTCGCTGCGGGCGACCCGGTGCTGCTCGGGTTGGCGTTCCTGGCCGGCGGCATGACGAGCGCCTCGACGAACGCCGCGAGCGGTCGGGTCGTGGTGGGGTGGTTCCCGAAGGAGCGCCGGGGGCTCGCGATGGGCATCCGGCAGATGTCGCAGCCGCTCGGCGTGACGCTCGCGGCGGTCACGGTGCCGCAGCTCGCCGAGGGCTCCGGGATCCGCGCGGCCCTGGTCCTGCCGATCGTGCTGTGCGCGGTGCTCGCCGTCTGCTGCGCGATCGGGATCACCGACCCGCCACGCCCTGCCCGGGCCACGGTGGCGACGACGGCGACCGCGAACCCCTACCGCTCGAGCGGCTTCCTGTGGCGGGTGCACGCGGTGTCGGTCCTGCTCGTGGTACCGCAGTTCACCCTGTCGACGTACGGGCTCGTCTGGCTCGTCGGCCTCGGCTGGTCGACACCGGCGGCCGGGCTGCTCGTCGGCGCCGCGCAGTTCGTCGGGGCGATCGGCCGGATCCTGGTCGGTGGCTGGAGCGACCGTGCCGGATCGCGCGTCGGACCCCTGCGCATCGTCGCGGTGAGCGCCGCGGTGGTGATGGCGGTGCTCGCGGTCGTCGACGCGACGCACCTGGCCGGGGCCGCGGTGTTCCTGGTGCTCGCGACGAGCGTGACGGTCGCCGACAACGGGCTGGCGTACACGTCGGTCGCCGAGGCGGCGGGGCCGTTCTGGTCCGGCCGGGCGCTCGGGGCGCAGAACACCGGGCAGTTCATCGCGGCGAGCGCCGTCGGTCCGGGCATCGGGGCGCTGGTCGGTACGCTCGGGTTCGCGGCGTCGTTCGGCATCGTGGCGGTGCTCCCGCTGCTCGCGGTCCCGCTGGTGCCCCGACGCGACCGTTCGCACGACTGACCGTTCGCGCGACTGACCGCGGACGACCCCGTCAGCCTGCGCCGCCCGTCGCGCCCGTCACCCCTGTTCGTGGTCGGCGCGCTCGGGGTCGTCCTGGGAGTCCCGGCGGCGGTCCTGCATGAGCTCCTTCGTCCGGAGCAGGCGCAGCGCCGTCACGAGCACCAGCCCACCGAGGACGTTGAACAGCAGCGTGTACCCGAACCAGCCGAGCCACTGCCCGTAGGTGATGTCCGCGCCCGACTGGATCGCCCCGAAGACGAGCAGCGAGTCGAGGATCGAGTGGAAGAGCTGCAGCCCGGCGAGCAGGAAGCCTCCGGCGACGGCGGCGACGAGCTTCGCGGGGTCCGAGTCGGTGCCCTGCTGCATCCGCGTCATCAGGGTGATGGTGCTGCCGCCCAGGACCGCCAGCACGATGCTCTGCAGTCCGAACGGTGCGTCGACGTAGTGGTGCGCCGACTCCGAGAGTGTGGCGTGCCACTGCGGGAACGCCTGGACGACGAGCCACATGAACACCCATCCCCCGGCCAGGTTCGCCACGAGGGTGCCGCCCCACAGTCGCACGAGCTGCAGCACGGTCCCCTCGCGGGCGACCACGGCGGCGACCGGCATCAGGAAGTTCTCGGTGAAGAGTTCACTGTGCGCCAGGTGCAGCGCGATGAACCCGATGCCGAAGGCCAGCCCGGCGAGCAGGTGGCTGTCGGTCTCGGTGAGCACCGCGAGGTACGCCATCACGCCGAGACCGACCTCGAGGCCGCCGAAGAACCCCGTGACGAGGACGGCGCGGGTCGTCCGTTGCAGCCGCTCCGCGCCCTCCTCGATGGTCGCGTCGAAGGACTCCGCGAGTTCGTCCTCCACGGGTGCGTCGCTGGTGCCGAGCTCACGTCGGCGGTCGTCGGTCATGGCCGGGACGCTATACGCGGCCGTCGTGGCGGCCCGCAGGATCGCGCCGAGACGGACGGGAGGCCCGGTACCAGCCGGCACCGGGCCTCCCGTCCGTCGTCCGGTCACCGCTCAGGCGGCCGGCACCGCCGGTCCCACCGGCCACCGCAGCAACGCCGCGGCGGGCGCGCCGTTCGGGAGCGACGCGGCGTTCACGAGCAGCAGCTCCGCGTCGGTGAGGGCGACCGCCCGGACGATCGCGCACACGGCCGGGACCGGTCCGATGACCGGTGCCCCCGCCGCCTGCTCGGGTGCCGTGGCGATCCACGGCACCGCTCCCAGCGCGAGCAGGGTGCGGTCGCCGATCGCGGCGGCGTCGATCGCGACGACCGAGGCCTGCGCCTGCTGCAGCGCCTCGACGACGGACCCGAGGCCGGTGACCGTCTGGTTGTCCCCGCGGCCGACGTGCGTGCGGAGCAGGTCCTCGAAGTCGTGCCGACGGGTCGCGATGACCCGGGCGAGCGCGATGTCGACGTGCTCGACGAGCGCGGTCTCCGACGCATCCGAAGCCCGGGTGTCGACCGGGACCTCGGAGACGACGGCGCGCGCCTCGGTGGACAACTGGTCGAGCAGGAGCCCCCGTGCGCGGATGTCCCCCGCGACCACGATGAGCTTCGGCTGCAACCGCCGGAAGGCCTCGTCGACGGACGTGGCGACCTCGTTCTGGTTGTCGCGCCAGATCTCCTCGGTGTGGTGCTGCCACCGCAGGTGCGACCAGCCGCCGCCCTGGAACTTGTGGAGCGTGTCGGTGCGGCCCTGCACGCGCTGCTCGTCGCGGCGGTCCGGCACGTCGGCGTGGCCCAGGCGGTAGGCGCGGTAGCCACCGCCCTCGCGACCGACCTCGACGATCAGGAACGGCAGGTCGAGCGGCCGGTGCGCCAGGAGCGGCAGCAGGTCGGGCACGGGGTCGTGGCCGATCGACGTCGGGGCGTGCATCGCCCCGGGCAGGACCTCGCTGAGCACGAGTTCGCCGTCGTGCACGAGCACGTACCGGCTGACGGGTGCCGGCACCCCCGGTGTCTCCTCGAGTTCGGCCATCACCGTGTCGATGACCTCGGCGCCCGCCCCGGCCGACCGCAGCACGTCCTCGGCCTTCCGGCGCTGCAGGGCGGCGAGGTGCTGCGGGTCCTCACGGTCACCGGACGCGTCGACGTAGGCCCACGTCCACGTGCCCCCGCGCTTCAGGCGTTCGGCGATGCCGGACTGCAGGTGCGGCGCGTCATTCTGCGTCAGAGCCATCGGTGCTGCCCTCCCCGGTCTCGGTGCGGTACACGGTCGCGTCGGCTCCGTCGCCGTCGCCGGTGGGCAGGGGGTCGGCCCGGTCGGCGTCGTCCTCGGGGAGCACGTCGGTGGCGTCGTCCTGCAGCTCGCCCTCGAGCTCGCCGTCGTAGCCCGACGCCGCGAGGGTCTCCGGGCCGTCGGTGTCGTCGGGGACCGGCTCGGACTGCCGGAACTCCTCGACGTGGGCGTTGCTGCCGTGCCCCTGGACGATGCTCTGCGCCTCGTGCGCGAGCTGCTCGTCGAGTTCGGGGCGATGGGTGGTGTTCCCGCGTTCGGTCATCGCTTGTCCTCCCGGTCGTGCCACCGGCGGCCTTCGCCGTCCGGGGCGTCGGTGTCTGCTCTGTGACCCCACCGTCCGCGCCCGGGCCTGGGGCCGTTCCAAGGTGCGCCGGGAACGCGCAGTGTCGGTACGGTCACGAAACCACAACGGCGTTCGGTTCTGTGATTGGGTGTCGACAACCCCGATCAACGACGAACGGAGTGCGGCAATGGCGCCACGACCACGACCCATCACGAGACGACACCTGTTGGGCTTCGGCCTCGGCACCGCGGCGGCGGGACTCCTCGCCGGCTGTGCGGTCCCGGGCTCGACCAACGTCAACAAGGCGGCCCTCGTGCCCGCCGCGGCCTCGGGTGAGACCGTCCAGCTCACCTACTGGGCCTGGCTCAAGGACCTGCAGAAGGTCTGCGACGTCTGGAACAGGACACATCCGGACATCCAGGTGTCGGCGAACTGGATCCCCGGCGGCAACAGCGGCGGGTACCAGAAGATGTACTCCGCGCTCGCGGCCGGCGGCGGCCCGGACATCGGGCAGGTCGAGCTCCGGCAGATCCCCGAGTTCATGCTCGCGAACGGCCTGGTCGACCTGGCCCGGTACGGCGCGAAGGACTTCGAGTCGAAGTACGACGAGGCCGCGTGGGCGCAGGTGTCGTTCGTCGACGGCATCTACGGCATCCCGCAGGACACCGGCCCGATGGGGTTCTACTACCAGACCGCGATCCTCGAGCAGGCCGGCGGCGAACCCCCGACGACGTGGGACGAGTGGCGTGACCTGGCCGACAAGGTCCGGAGCACCGGGAAGCAGAACTACCTCGAAGTGTTCCCGGTCGCGGACGCCTCACCGTTCGCCGCGTACGCACAGCAGGCCGGCGCGCGCTGGTTCAAGGTCGACGGCGACGAGTGGGTCGTCGACATGACCGACGACAAGACCCTGATGGTCGCGGACTTCTTCGACGGGGTCATCGACGACGAGCTCGTCGACACGAGTGCCGGTGCGTACTCCCCCGGGTGGTACGCCGCGGCCGCGAGCGGCAAGATCGCCGCGGTCACGAGCGCGAGCTGGGGTGACGCCCTGATCGAGTCGGTGCAGGGCGGCGAGGGCAAGTGGAAGGTCGCCCCGATGCAGAAGTGGGGCGCCGACGGCTTCGGCTCGAGCGCCATCGGCGGTTCGACGGCCGCGGTGCTGGCGAACGCGAAGCACCCGAAGGAGGCGCTCGAGTTCATCACGTGGATGACCACCTCGAAGGAGGGCATCGACGCGATGATCAAGCACTGCGGCATCGGCTGGTCGCCCGCCGTCGACTACATCGGGGCGCAGCGCGAGAAGCCGTCGAAGTGGTTCTCCGGCCAGAACTACAACGAGGACGTCTTCGTGCCGGCCTCGAAGGAGCAGAACATCGACTGGTCGTGGTCCCCGGTGACCCAGTCGGCCTTCACCAGCCTGCAGAACCAGTTCCGCCGCAAGCTCACCTCGGGCCTGAAGCTCAGTGACGCCGTGGAGCTCGCACAGCGGGAGATCGTCCAGTCCTTCAAGGACAAGGGCCTCAGCGTCAGGACGGCACGATGACCCAGCAGACCACCACCAGGCAGTCCACCGGCCGACCGGCCGGCGGGACGCCCGCGTTCCGCACGAGCACGAAGGCCACGAGCGCGCAGAAGCGTGCCCCGTGGATCCTGCTCGCCCCGTTCCTTGCCCTGTTCCTGCTGACGTTCGTCATCCCGATCATCAGCGCCCTGTTCCAGTCGTTCACCACCGTCGACCGTGAAGGCCTGTTCGGTGAGGACGGCGTCGTCGGTCGGTTCGCCGGGTTCGACAACTACGCGATCGCCCTGCAGGACAGCGGGTTCGTCGCCTCGATCGGCCGCATGCTGCTCTTCGGCATCGTCCAGGTCCCGGTGATGATCATCGCCTGCACGATCCTCGCGCTGCTGCTCGAGTCGGCGAGCGCCCGCTGGCCGGGCTTCTTCCGGGCGATCTACTTCATGCCCTACGGCGTCCCGGGCGTCATCGCCACGATCCTGTGGTCGTTCCTGTACGTGCCCGGCCTGTCGCCGATCGTGTCGCTGCTGCAGTCGATGGGGCTGCAGCCGGACTTCCTCGGCGCGAACAGCGTGCTGTGGTCGATCGCGAACATCGTCACGTGGACGTACACCGGCTACAACATGCTCATCATCGTGGCGCAGCTGAAGTCCATCCCCGGCGAGGTCTACGAGGCCGCCAAGGTCGACGGCGCGAACGCGTTCCAGGTCGCGTGGCGGATCCAGATCCCGCTCATCGCACCGGCCCTGGTGCTCACGACGGTGTTCTCGATCATCGGCACCCTGCAGCTCTTCGCGGAGCCGCAGATCCTGTCGACCGTGGCCCCGGCGATCGACACCGAGTACACGCCGAACTACGCCGCCTACACGAACGCGTTCGCGTTCAACGAGTACGGCGTCGCGAGTGCGCAGGCGGTCATCATCGCGCTGGCCGCGTTCATCCTGTCGTTCACGTTCCTCGCGCTGACGAACCGACCACCCAAGGACGAACGCGACCGCCGCAAGCGCGCACGGCGCGACGGCCGGGAGGCCCGCACCGCGCTCCAGACGCGCGCTGCGGCGGGCAGCACGGTCACCACCCAAGCCGACCCGGGCCTCCAGGCCAGGTCCGGTCTGCAGAACGGAACGAAGGGGGCCGACGCATGACCAGCGAAGCCATCGAAGCGCCGGCCACGGCGAAGACCGCCGTCCCCGTGGACACCACGTCGATCTCGGCGCACCAGCGCCGCAAGCTCGACCGGTCGCCGCGCTCGCAGATCGTCGTCACGGGGATCCTCGTCGTCGTCGCGCTGTACTTCATCGTCCCGCTGTACTGGGTCGTCATCGCGGCGACGAAGACCACGGGCGCGCTGTTCTCGACCAACGGGTTCTGGTTCGGCGGCGAGTTCGCGCTCTGGAGCAACCTGCAGCAGGTGTTCACCTACGACGGCGGCATCTTCGTCCGGTGGATCGCGAACAGCATCCTGTACTCCGGCGTCGGTGCCGTCCTGGCGACCTACTTCGCCGCGGCCGGCGGGTACGCGCTGGCGAAGTACGACTTCCGGGGGCGCCAGTTCGTGTTCGGCACGATCCTCGGCGGCGTGCTCGTGCCGGGGACCGCGACAGCACTGCCGCTGTTCCTGCTGTTCTCGTCGATGGGCCTGACGGACACGTACTGGAGCGTGCTCATCCCGAGCCTGGTGTCGCCGTTCGGGCTGTTCCTGTGCCGGGTGTACGCCGCCGCGTCGGTGGACACCACCCTGCTCGAACAGGCACGCATCGACGGTGCCGGTGAACTGCGGATCTTCCACACCGTGGTGCTCCGGCAGATGACCCCGGCGCTCGTCACCGTGTTCCTGTTCCAGGTGGTCGGGATCTGGAACAACTTCTTCCTGCCGCTCATCATGCTGGCAGACCAGAAGCTGTACCCGATAACACTGGGTCTGAACAACTGGCGCTCGCAGGTCGACCGCCTGCCGGAGTTCTACCAGCTCACCACCGGCGGGGTGCTCGTCTCGGTCATCCCGCTCGTCATCGCCATCATCGTCCTCCAGCGCTTCTGGCGTGGAGGCCTCACGGAAGGATCGGTCAAGGGTTGACCCACTCCGCACTCTCGTCCACCGCACCCGGCTCCGACTCGCGGCTGGCACCCCGTGCCTGGCTGCACACCGACGCCCCGTCCCTGTCGCTGAACGGGGACTGGCGGTTCCGGTGGTCGCCCGTCGCCTCGGTCTCCGAGGACTTCGCGACCGAGGGTGGGGAGGACGACGACCCGGCCTGGGGCGAGCTCCCGGTGCCGTCGCACTGGGTGCTGCACGGGCACGGCGCACCGAGCTACACGAACCTGCAGTACCCGTTCCCGATCGACCCGCCGCACCCGCCGGAGGAGAACCCGACCGGTGACCACCGCCGCACGTTCGAGCTGCCGTCGTCGCTCGACGGCACCGGCCGGGTGCTGCTGCGGTTCGACGGGGTCGAGTCGCACTTCCGGGTGTGGCTGAACGGGACGCTCGTGGGGTGGTCGACGGGCTCGCGCCTGGCGACCGAGTTCGACGTCACCGAGCTTGTGCGCCCGGGAGCGAACGAGCTCGCGGTCCGGGTGCACCAGTGGTCGGCGGCGTCCTACCTGGAGGACCAGGACCAGTGGTGGCTGCCGGGCATCTTCCGTGACGTCACCCTGCTCGTCCGGCCCACGGCGCCGATCGACGACGTGTTCGTGCGTGCCGGTTGGCGAGCGACGCTCGGCACGGCTGCGTCGGCGGGCACCGCGGCGTCGGGACGGCCGGAGACGGGGACCGGCACGATCACGTTCCCGACGCTCGACGCGGTGTTCCCGGTGCGGTTCTCGGTGCCCGACCTGGGCGTCGACGTCACCTGGGCCACGGCGGACGACGTCGCGCCGATCGAGGTCGAGGGCGTCGAGCCGTGGAGTGCCGAGCTGCCGAAGCTGTACGACGCGACGCTGTCGACGGGTTTCGCGGCGGCCGGCGCGGCCGTCGGCTCGGGCGGTGCCGCCGGTGGCGCCGGTGGCGAGACCGTCTCGCTCCGACTCGGGTTCCGCACCGTGTCGATCGTCGGCGACCGGTTCCTGGTGAACGGCGAGCGCGTGGTGTTCCACGGCGTGAACCGGCACGAGACCCACCCCGTGCGCGGCCGGGTGTTCGACGAGGAGCACGCCCGCGCCGACATGGCGCTGATGAAGCGGAACAACGTCAACGCCATCCGCACCTCGCACTACCCGCCGCACCCCCGCGTGCTCGACCTGGCCGACGAGCTCGGGTTCTGGGTGATCCTGGAGTGCGACCTGGAGACCCACGGGTTCCTGTTCACCGACTGGGTCGGCAACCCCTCCGACGACCCGGCGTGGGCCGAGGCCTACCTCGACCGCATCGCCCGCACCGTCGAGCGCGACAAGAACCACGCGTCGATCGTGATGTGGTCGCTCGGCAACGAGTCCGGCACCGGTCGGAACCTCGCGGCGATGTCGCAGTGGGTGCACGACCGCGACGCCGAGCGCCCCGTGCACTACGAGGGCGACTACACGGGTGAGTACACCGACGTCTACTCGCGGATGTACCCGACGCTGCAGGAGACCGAGTCGATCGGCGGCGGCACCCCGACGCCCCTGCTCGGCTGCGGCCCGGCCGAGGCCGCACGGCAGCGGTCGAAGCCCTTCATCCACTGCGAGTACGTGCACGCGATGGGCAACGGCCCCGGGCAGATCGCCGAGTACGAGGCCCTGGTCGACCGGTACCCGCGGCTGCACGGCGGGTTCGTGTGGGAGTGGCGGGACCACGGCCTGCTCGCGAAGACGCCCGCCGGCGAGGACTACTACGCCTACGGCGGGGACTTCGGCGAGGTCGTGCACGACGGCAACTTCGTGATGGACGGCCTGGTACTGCCCGACGACACCCCGACACCGGGGCTCGCCGAGTTCGCCGCCGTCGTGGCCCCGATCCGCCTGGCGGTCTCGGACACCACGGTGCTGGTCGAGAACCGGTACCACTCGGCCTCGACCGCCGGGCTCCGGCTCTGCTGGACCCTGTCGCGGAACGGCGTCGTCGAAGCCTCGGGGCGCCTGTCCACGGGCATCGTCGCCGCCCGTGAGTCCGCGACGGTCCCGGTGCCCGCGGAGGTGCTCGACGCGGCCACGTCCGAACTCGCACCCGGCGACGAGCTCTGGTTCGACCTGACCGTGGAACTGGCGGGGCCGACCGCGTGGGCGGACACCGGCCACGTCGTCGCACGCACCCAGCGGCTCGTCGCGGCGCGCTCGGCGGACGCACCACGGGCCTCCCGGCAGGGGTGGGACGGCGACCACCTGGGTGACGGCACCTTCAGTGCCCGCGGTGACCTGGTTTCCTGGAAGGGCCACGAGGTCGCCGGGCCCCGCCTCGAGCTGTGGCGTGCACCGACGGACAACGACAGCCTGGCGTCACAGGGCGGCTACGAGACCGCGGACCCGGTGCTCACGCACGGGGTCGGTGACCCGACCGCTCCCCCGTCAGCGACGCGCTGGCGCGACCGAGGGCTGGACCGGCTGACGCACCGGCTGGTGTCGGTGTCGCGGACCGACTCCGGTCTGGAGCAGCGCGTCCGCGTGGCGGCGGCGAACAGCGGGTGGGGCCTCGAGGTCACGCACCGCTGGACCCTGACGTCCGACGGACTCGTGCTGCAGACCGACGCCGTGCCGTTCGGCGCCTGGGACGTCACGTGGCCGCGGATCGGGGTGCGGTTCGACCTGCCGGCGTCGCTGGCCGACGCGGACGCCACCTGGTTCGGGACCGGACCGCTGGAGTCGTACGCCGATTCCTCGCACGCTGCCCGTGTCGGCCGGTTCACCGCGCCGGTGCGGTCGCTCGGGGTGGAGTACTCGCGGCCGCAGGAGACCGGGCACCGGCCATCGCTGCGTTCGTTGTCGGTCGGGCCGTTCACCGTGGCGACGGTCGGGTCGCACCGTGCGGGGTTCACCCTGTCGCCGTGGACCGCGCAGCAGATCGACCGCGCCGAGCACCCGTACGAGCTGCCGACGTCCGACCACCTGTACCTGTACCTCGACGCTGCGCAGCACGGGCTCGGCAGCCGGGCGTGCGGGCTCGACGTGCTGCCGGAGCACCAGCTCTGGCCGCAGGCCTTCAGTTGGAGCGTGCTGCTGGGCTAGGCGGTCACGCGCAAAACACCGGTGTTCGCACGTTGCACACCCGCATCCCGCGGCGTGCAGTGCGAACACCGGTGTTTTGCGTGCGGGAGCTACGCGCCGGCGGACAGGGCGCGCAGGGCCTCGGGGTCGCTCGCGTTCAGGAAGTCGGTCAGGCGCTCGGCCTCACCCGGCTCCTCGATCGCCTCGGCCGCACGCCGCAGGGCGAACAGCGCCCGCAGCACGCCACGGTTGGGCTCGTGCGACCACGGCACCGGGCCGACACCGCGCCAGCCGGCCTTGCGCAGGGCATCGAGCCCACGGTGGTACCCGACACGGGCGTACGCGTAGGACTCGAGGGTCGCGCCACGCGCCCACGCCTCGTCGGCGAGCAGCGCCCACGCCAGGCTCGACGACGGGTAGGACACCACCACGCTGGCGACGGGGGCCTCCGCCTCGATCGCGGCGGTCACCTCCGGCTCGGCGGGCAGCAGGGTCTCGGGGTTCGACGACGGGGTCGGCAACAGGTTCTCCGGCATGCCCCCAGCCTGTCATCCCTTGCGGGTGCCCGTGTCACGGGATTACCGTGGAGGTCACCTCGTCGTCATCGCGGGGCCGCCGGGGCGGGAGACCGACCGGCGGAACGGATGGCGGACACGGGGGTCCCCCGACGGAAGCACACGGATTGCTGTCGATCACCGGTACCGCTCAGCCCACGCGCTGACACCGTGATCGCGCGCCCCGTCGGGCGCTCCACCGCACCGCGGTGGCCTCGGTGTCGTGCGCCCAGCATCGACACCGGGAGACACCCCCATGCCCACCAGTCCGTCCGTCGTCCTGCACGACGTCACCTTCGCCTGGCCCGACGGCACCGTCGCGCTCGACCACCTCACCGCCGCGTTCGGACGTGGCCGGACCGGCCTGGTCGGGAGGAACGGGGCCGGCAAGTCCACGCTGGTCCGGCTCGCGACCGGCCGGCTCCACCCCACGTCGGGCAGCATCGCGACGTCGGGTCCCGTCGACCACCTGCCGCAGCGCCTCTCCCCACCGGCACGGCCTGATCGCCGCTGGCGCGTCGATCAGGAACCGGCGGCGTGGGCCCACGCCAGCGAGGACGACACCGTCGCCGACCTGCTCGGCGTCCGGCCCACACTCACCGCGCTCCGGGCCGTCCTGGCCGGCGACGCCACGGCCGCACAGCTCGAGGCAGTCGGCGACGACTGGGACCTGGAGGAACGGGCCGCCGCGGTGCTCGACCGGGTCGGGCTCGACGGCACCGACCTCGACCGGCCGGTGTCGACGCTGTCCGGCGGGCAGTCGGTGCTCGTGGCCGTCGCCGGAGTTCGGTTGCGCGCGCGGCCGATCGTGTTCCTGGACGAGCCGACGAACAACCTGGACCGCCGGGCCCGCGGGCTGCTCCTCGACCTGGTCGACGACTGGCGCGGCACCCTGGTGGTCGTCAGCCACGACCGGGAACTCCTGGAGCACGTCGACGAGACCGTGGAGCTCCGCGCCGGGTCGATGACGGTGTTCGGCGGGACGTTCAGCGCGTTCGAGGAGCACCTGGCCGTGCAGCAGGCGGCCGTCGAGCGCGAGGTCCGCGTCGCTGAACAGCGGCACCGCACCGAGAAGCGGCAGCGCATCGAGGCGGAGACGAAGATCGCCCGACGTGCGAAGGCCGGCGAGAAAGCGGGCCGCTCGATGCCGAAGATCCTGGCGAACGAGCAGCGGAAGAAGGCGCAGGAGACCGCCGGTCGACTGCGCGTCGGGTACGCGGACGACGAAGCCGCCGCACTCGCCACCAAGCGCGAGGCCGAGCTCCGCCTGCGCGACGACGAGTCGATCCACGTCACCCTGCCCGACCCGGACGTGCCGGCCTCGCGTCGGATCGCCACCGTGACCGTCCGCGGACGGGACGTCATCGTGCAGGGGCCGGAACGGATCGCCGTCACCGGGGACAACGGCGTCGGCAAGTCCACCCTGCTCGAGCAGCTCGTCGGCGACTCCGCCGCGCGGGAGCACCCGCTGCCCGAGACCACGGCCGTCGCCCACGTCGACCGGATCGCGTACCTGCCGCAGCGGAAGGACAGCCTGGACGACTCCGCCACGGTGCTCGACAACGTGCGCCGGGACGCCCCGCACGTGCCCGTCGCCGAGGTCCGCAACCGGCTGGCGAAGTTCCTGGTGCGCGGGGACACCGTCGACCGCCCGGCCGGTGACCTGTCCGGCGGCGAGCGGTTCCGGGTGGCGCTGGCGGCCCTGGTGCTCGCCGACCCGCCGCCGCAGCTGCTCGTGCTCGACGAGCCGACGAACGACCTCGACCTGACGAGCGTCGACCAGCTCGTGGACGCGCTGCGGGCCTACCGGGGAGCACTCGTCGTGGTGAGCCACGACGAGACGTTCCTGGAACGGCTCGAGCTCGACGAACGGATCGAGCTGCGGTGACCCGTCGAGGGACGGACGTCAGCGCCGTCGGGTCGGCCGGATCGCGAGCGACTCGACGGTGCCGCGCTCGGGCAGGTCGACGACGGTGCGGACCGCGGCGGCCACGTCTTCGGGTGCCAGGTAGTAGTCGGTGTCGTAGGACTCCCCGAGCTTCGCCACGAGCTGCCGCTGCATGTCCGAGTCGGTCCGGCCCGGGTGCACGCTCGACACCCGCACGCCGTTCGCCCGCTCCTCTTCGCGCAGGGCGTCGGCGAAGGCCCGCAGCGCGAACTTCGACGCCGCGTACACCCCACCACCGGGGCCCGAGTGGAACCCGGAGCCGCTGTTGATCGGCACGACGATGCCCCGGGCTGCCCGCAGTGCCGGCAGCGCCAGCCGGGTGAGCTCGGCGACCGCGAACACGTTCGTCGCGAAGACCTGCTCCCACACTGCGCGCGGGGTGTCGGCGACGGTGGTGCCCTGCTCGACACCGGCCGAGTGCACGAGGACGTCGAGCCGATCGGGCAGCGCGGGGACCTCGCCCGCGCCCAGGTCACCGACGAACGGCGCCGCGCTCGGCAGCTCCTGGACGAGGGCGTCCACGGCGTCGGCGGACCGGCCGCCCACGAGCACGTGGTGGGTGCGGCCGAGGTCGGCGGCGATCGCGCGGCCGATGCCGCGGGTGGCTCCGGTCACCAGGGCGACCGGACGGTTCTGGAGCTGGTCTGTCGTCACGGATGCCAGCCTACGGAAGCCGGGCCGGGCCTCCTGTGCGGTCGCGACGACGACGCAGGACCGTCAGCGCGACGCCGGCGACGACCACCAGACCCACGAGCGCTGCGATGCCCCACGGCGAGCCGGCGAGCGCCGCGACGACCGCCCAGAACACGGCGAGCCCGATGGTCGCGTACAGGAACGCCCATGCCACGCACCCCGGCACCATCGCGATCGTGTACCGCCACCAGGCGACCCGTGCCAGCCCCGCTGCGGCGTTCATCACCGTCTGCAGGCCGACCACGACGAAGCTCACCGTCACGATCGGCAATCCCCAGCGGTCCAGCAGCGCCGAACCGCGGCGGACCGCCGGTGACCGCAGCCAGCCGCCCCACCGCGATCGGGACGCCCCCGTCACCGCGAGCCGCGCGACCCAGTACGTGGCCTGCGCACGGCAGAACACGATCACGAAGAGCGCGAGGACGAGCCACCGGAACGGGAGCCCCTCGAGGAAGGACGGCACGCTCGCACCGTAGCGCCCCGACCCGGAGAGCGCCCGTCAGCGGTGGTCGGACGAACCGCGGTCAGTCGTTGTCGACGCCCTGGCGGATGCGGATGCCCTCGAGCACGTCCTGCGCCCGCTTCTCGTCCTGCTTCTCGATCTGGCGGGTGTCACGCTCGGGGAGCTGGATGTCCTCCTCCGCGCGGATGCCGGCCTGCAGTTCGCGACCCCGCTCGATCTCGGCGTCGAACTCGGCACCGAAGAGCAGGGCGTTGTTCGTGATCCAGATCCACAGCAGGAACACGATGACCCCACCGAGGGAGCCGTACGTGGCGTTGTAGTTCGAGAAGTTCCCGACGTAGAACCCGAAGCCGACACTCGCGATGATCCAGATGAGGAGCGCCAGGATCGAGCCGCCGCTGACCCAGGTGAACTTCGGCTGCTTGACGTTCGGCGACCAGTAGTAGAGCACCGCGACGACGATGATCGCGATGACGAGCAGGATCGGCCACTGCACGATCGACAGGACGGTGACGGCCACGTCGCCGAGGCCGATGACGTCGCCGAAGCTGCGGGCGAGCGGAGCGCTCACCAGCACCAGCAGACCGACCACGAGCAGGACGACGGTGGTGACGGTCACGCCGAGCATGGTCGGGCGGAGCTTCCAGATCGGGCGGCCCTCACGGACGTTGTAGATCCGGTTCATGGCACGGCCGAACGCGCCGACGTAGCCGGAGGCCGACCAGAGGGCGCCGACGACACCGACGATGAACGTGATCGGGGCGGCGGGCGAGCGGACGAGCCCCTCGAGCGGCTCCCTGATCAGGTCCACGACCTGGTCGGACCCGATGTTGCCGATGATCTGCAGCAGGGTCTTGATCGTGCTGTCGGCCTGTCCGACCAGGCCGAGCAGCGACACGACCGCCAGCAGCCCGGGGAACAGCGCGAGCACGGAGTAGTACGTCAGGCTCGCCGCCAGGTCGGTGCACTGGTCGCTCGTGAACTCGCGCAGCGTCTTCTTCAGCGTGTAGACGAGCGTCGGCTTCTTCAGGTCGGTGGGGTTGTCGGGCTTCCGGGAGTCGTCCGGGTCCGGCTTCTGCTCTTCGTGCGCCATGGGACTAGCCTCTCGCCTTCACGGCCGCCTTCGACCGCTTGACCGCCTGTTTGCGGTTCTTGTTCGCGCGTCGCTGCACCGCGGCGATGCCGACCTGCTGCTTCACGCGGCCCCGGTGTGCCGGGTCACGCTCGAGGGCTTCCTCGGCAGCCTTGGCCCGCGCCTTCCGGCCCTTGCGACCTGCCTGCGCCTGCTCCTTCGCCGAGGGGGCGTCGCCACGCGCGCCGAACGGCAGCAGCGCCGTGAAGGCCGAGTTCGCCGGCGGCTGAGCCAGGTGCCCAGCGGGCTTGTTCCGGAGCGCGATGCCGAGGACGATCGCCGCGACACCGGTCAGCCCAGTGATGCCCATCGCCACCAGCGGCGTGGGGTCGCGGTGCCACCGCTGCTTCGTCTTGGCGACCGCGAGCCGCGTCCGGGCGGGCAGGTCCGCGCGTCGCTTCAGCTCCGTCACGGTGTCCGTGATGCCCTCGCGGGTGCGCACGTTGGCGAGTTCGAGCTCGGGCAGACTGTCCTTGGCCATTCCCCATTTCGTACACGTCCCACCCGGGATCGTGCCCAGCAGGCCGCGTCTACCGTGCCGCACATGCTCTTCCGGGACGCCGCCGAGGGGATCCACCGCCTCGAGATCGCACACACCAACACGTACCTCGTCGAGACCGGCGATCGGTTGCTCGTCGTCGACGCGGGGTTGCCCGCCGCATGGCCGCACCTGCAGCTCGCCGTGCACGACCTGGGCTACACGCCCGACCAGGTCGAGGGGCTCCTGCTCACGCACGGGCACTTCGACCACGTCGGCACCGCCGCACGGATGCACCGCGACTGGGGCACGCCCGTGTTCGTCCACCCGGGCGATCGGCACCTCGCCGCGCACCCGTACTCGTACCGGCCGCAGACGAACCGCTTCGGGTTCGTGGCGCTCCACCCGGGTGGTCTGCGCCCCCTGGGCCGGATGCTGCTCGCCGGTGCGGTCACGGTCGACGGCATCGCGGACACCGAACCGATGGAGAACCGCGCCGACGTGCCGGGCAACCCGTGGATCATCGAGACCCCGGGGCACACCGACGGCCACGTGGCACTGCACTTCGCCGACCGTGACGCCGTCATCGCCGGGGACGCGCTCGTCACCTTCGACCCGTACACGGGCGGGATCGGACCGCGGATCGTCGCACCCGCGGCGACCTCCGACGTCGACACGGCGGTCGCGTCGCTCGACCGGCTCGCGGACACCGAGGCGAAGCACGTGCTGCCCGGCCACGGGCCGGGCTGGTCGCTCGGCGTGCGGCGGGCCGTCGCGCAGGCGCGGCGGGTGGCCGGCGCCGCCTGACGCGCGAGCGACAGATCAGGCGGACCGCACCGGGTCTGGTTCGCGAAAGCGACAGTGTGCCGCGAATGTTCCGCAACCCACTGTCGCTTTGACGCGGTGGACGCGACCAGGGCCGGCCTGGAGGCACGGTGCGGGCCCGCCCCGCGCCTCCAGGCCGAGGGTGGTCGCGGTCAGGACGGGACGACGACGTCCTCGGGCAGACCGGACGCCGCGGAGCGGCCGGCGGCCTCCATCAGCGCGAGGCTCCGCAGGTTGTCACGACCGCTCGTCTCGGGGGCGGGGCCGCCCTGCACCGATCGGGCGAACGCCTGCAGCCCGCCCTGGCGGTCGGTGTGCGCGAGCACGGGCAGCTCGACCGGCTCGGCGACGTCGTCCTGCGTGCGGCGGACGGTGACCCGGTCGCCGTCGACCGCGTTCGGTTCACCATCGCGGCTCGTGAACCAGAGCTCGCCGTCCTCGCCCTCGATGCTCCACTCCCCGGCCCAGGCGGTGCGCGGGCCGCGGCTCAGCCAGCTGCCGCGGTAGTTGACGACCGTGCCGCCGTCGAGCTCGATGATCATCGAGGCGACCGCTTCGTCCTGGTACTTGCTGTACGCGGGGTAGCTGGCCTTGGCGAAGACCCGGACGGCCTCTTGCCCGGTGATCATCCGGAGCAGGTCGAAGTGGTGGATCGCCATGTCGTTGATCATCGCGTGCGGGAACCGGTAGTGCGGGTACGTCTCGGCGGGCTGGTCGTTGTCCCACTGCCGGAAGTCGACGTTGATCGCGGAGACCTCGCCGACGACGTCCGCCTCGAGCATCTCCTGCACGACCCGCGGTGCCGGGTACCAGCGGTAGTTCTGGCTGACCTGCAGCACCAGGCCGAGCTCCTCGGCGCGACGGACCGCGGTGACGGCCTCGTCGGTGGTGTTGGCGAACGGCTTCTCGACCAGGACGTGCTTGCCGGCGTCGAGGGCCTCGAGCGCGAGCGGCACGTGCGTCACGGCCGGGGCGGTGATGACGACGGCGTCGGCCTCCACCGCGGCGAGCGCCTCGGTCAGGGACCCGAACGCCGCGGAGGCCGGGAGCCCGAGGTCGGTCCGCACGGCCTCGAGCGTCGGCGCCGACGGGTCGACGATCCCGACCACCTGGACTTCCGACACCTCTGGGATGGCGGTGCGGGCCCAGTTGCCGCCCCACCCTCCGAGACCGACGTGGATGATCCGGACGCTCATGCGCGCACTCCTTCGTGACTGCCGTCGTGACTGGTGACGCACCACGGACGCCGCGGTGCGTGCGTCCAGTCTGTCAGTGCGTGAAGGCGTACGCGATGAGTGCCATCGTGACGATGAAGCCCGCCAGGTAGTTGATCCAGAGGAAGCGCTTCCACCCGGCGTTCGCGGCCTCGGCGCCCTGGTCGGTGATGTTCCACCACGGCAGCACGTTGAGCGCGTACGGGATGACGACGATCGCGGCGATCGGCCCCGGGAACGCCGAGAACAGCAGCGCGACGCCGGCGACCAGGTAGGCGACGAAGGCCAGGCGGACGGTGGCCCGGGCGCCGATCACGGTCGCGACGGAGCCGATGCCACCGGCACGGTCGGCCAGGACGTCCTGCACGGCACCGAACGCGTGCGAGGCCACGCCCCACAGGAAGAACGCGATGCACACGGCGACGAGCTCGCCGGTCCAGTGCGGGCCCGCCAGGGCGAGGCCGTAGATCGCCGGCGACACGAAGTGGGTGCTCGACGTGAGCGAGTCGAGGAACGGCTTCTCCTTGAACCGCAGCCCCGGTGCCGAGTACGCGATCACCGCGAACACGCTGATCGCCAGGACGAGCCACGACCACGGCCCGTTGCCGCTGACCGCGCCGAGCACCACGAGCGCGACGAGGAAGGGCACGTTCGTGACGACGACGGCCCACAGCGTGGTGCGGTGGACGCTCTTGTCGAGCAGGGCGCCCTCGACGCCGCCCTTGCGCGGGTTGCGCAGGTCGGACTCGTAGTCGAAGACGTCGTTGATGCCGTACATCGCCAGGTTGTAGGGCACCAGGAAGTACACGACACCGACCAGGAACGCGACGAGCGAGAACCCGCCGCCGCCCTCGACGCCGACCCCGCTGCCGAGCAGGTACGCGGCGCCGAACGGGTAGGCGGTGTTCACCCAGCTGATCGGGCGCGACGACACGAACAGGGCGCGCAGGGTCGACGGCCTGGAGGCGGTGCTGGCGTTCACTTCATGTCCTCTGCTGGTGCTGTGGTCGGGCCGAGCGCGGGGCGCGCGCCCGTCCGGTCGCGTGCGCCGGTCCGGTCGCGTGCGCCCGTCCGGTCGAACAGGACCCACAGGCTGGGCAGCAGCACGATGGCGGACATCGCGTAGGCGAGGTCCTCGACCGGGATCGCACCGATCTTCGCACCGCTGATGAGCGAGGGGTCGTACGCGACGATCCGCAGCGTGACGATGACGTTGTCGAACACCATCGTCATCACCAGCAACGCGACGCCGGCGATCACGGACGTGAGCACCGCCACCCGTCGCCCGACGGCGGGCCGTCGACCCGCCGCACGGGCCCGGCGGGCGGCGACGACGCCGGCGACCACGGCCACGACGGCCGTGACGCCGAAGAACGGCAGAGCCAGGAGGGCGTACGCCCCGGTGCCGTTCACGCGCGCCGCCGATCGGTCGCCCGCTGCACCAGGGGCCGGACGAAGCCGACCAGGTCCATCGTCGAGTAGCAGAGCAGCAGCAGGAAGAAGAGTTCCTCGAGCGGGACCTCGGGCGCCAGGAGCACCCCGGTGAGCAGGTTCTGCGGCCCGATGAAGAAGATGCCGGCAGCGACACCGGCGACGTCCCACACCATGAAGAACGCGACGCCGACGACCATCACGGCAGCCGCCCGCCACGGTGCCCGCCAGAAGAACAGCCGGAAGCGGGCGTCCAGCACGGTCATGCCGACCAGGGACACCACCAGGCCGGCGAGGTAGACCCCGGGCATCAGTCGGTCTCGGTCCGGTCCCGCGGGGCCCCGAGGGGCGTCGGCAGCGGCTCGGTGCTCCGGTCGCCGTGGATGCGCTTGAGCAGGACCTCGGCGCTGATCAGGCACATCGGCAGACCGATGCCCGGGATCGTCGAGGCACCGACGTAGTACAGCCCCTCGACCTTCTTCGACGCGTTCTTCTCGCGGAAGAACGCGCTCTGCTTCAGGGTGTGCGCCGGGCCGAGCATCGAGCCGTTCCAGGCGTTCAGGTCGTCGGCGAAGTCGCGCGGGCCGATCGTCCGTCGGACCCGGATGCGGTCGCGCAGGTCCGGCACCCCGGCGCGCTCGGCCAGCACGTCGATGGCACGGTCGGCGATCTGCTCGACCTGGTAGTCGCCGGCTCCGTCGATGCCGCCCTTGCCGATCGACAGGTCGGCGGGCAGCGGCACCAGGATGAACAGGTTGCTGGTGCCGGGCGGCGAGACGCTCGGGTCGGTCTCGGACGGGGCGCAGACGTAGATCGAGGCGGGGTCCGGCACGTGCCGGTCGTCGCCGAAGATCGCGCCGAAGTTCGCCTTCCAGTCCGCGGTGAACATCAGGGTGTGGTGCAGCAGGCCCGGCGTCGGACCGTCGATGCCGAGGTACACGAGCACCGCGCTCGGGCCCGGGTCGCGCTTCTTCCAGTGGTCGGCGCCGTGGGTGCGGTGCTCACGCTCGAGCAGCTGCATCTCGGTGTGCTGCATGTCGGCAGCGCTGACCACGAGGTCGGCGGGGGCCGTGTGCTGCACGCCGTCGCGGTCGCGGTGGACGACCCCGGTGGCGACGCCGTCCTCGACGACGATCCGCTCGACCTTCGCACCGGCGATGATCTTCGCGCCCTCGGCCCGGGCGACCCGCTCGACGGCGGAGATCACCTCGGTGATGCCGCCCTTCGGGTAGAGCACGCCGTCGGCCAGGTCCAGGTGGCTCATCAGGTGGTACATGCTCGGTGCCGCGTACGGGCTCGTGCCGAGGAACACCGCCGGGTAGCCGAGGATCTGCCACAGGCGACGGTCGCGCACCGCGGTTTCGGCGAAGGTGGAGAGCGGCTCGAGCAGCAGGCGCGCGAGCTTGGGCAGACGACGCAGGACGTCGGGTGCGGCGAGCTTCGTGAGGTCCTGGAAGCTCGTGTAGAGGAACCGGCGCACGGCCATCGTGTAGGTGTCCTCGGCAGACGCGAGGTACTTCCGCATCCGCTCGCCGGCACCGGGCTCGATGGACTCGAACAGCGCGATGTTGGCCTCGGCGTCGGCACGCAGGTCGATCGGCTCGTCGTGGCCCTCGCTGTAGACGCGGTAGCCGGGGTCGAGCTTCACCAGGTCGAGTTCGGCCTCGGCCGACGTACCCAGCAGCTGGAAGAAGTGGTCGAAGACCTCGGGCATGAGGTACCACGACGGCCCGGTGTCGAACCGGAACCCGTCCTGCTCCCACGAACCGGCACGGCCGCCGAGCTGCGTGCGCTGCTCGAGCACCGTCACCGAGAAGCCGTCGCGTGCGAGCAGCGCAGCGGCCGCCAGGCCGCTGATGCCGCCGCCGATGACGACCGCGCGGCGTGCGGGCACCTTGCGCCGGGTGGTGGTGGCGACCGTCGTCGGTCGGGAGGCGCGGGGCGGGGTCATGAGGAGCCTCCCGGCCGGTGGGTGGTGACGCGCGACCGGAGCGGTGCGCGTCCGGCGAGGACCTGCGCCGCGAGGCGCACCTTCACCGGGTTGGGGACGCGCACGCGCGTCGTGACGAGGCGGCTCGCCGGGGTGCGCGCGAGTCGGTCGTTGAGTTCCTGGAACAGCGCGTGCGCGAGTCCGACGGCGTTGCGGGCGTCGGCCGGCAGCAGCCGGATCGTCCGTGCGGCGTGGTCGAGGTCGGTCTGCACGTCGGCGACCAGGCGGTCCTTCGTGGCCTCGTCGAACGACCGGATGTCGACGCCCGGGAAGTACGAGCGACCGAGCACCTCGAAGTCGGCGTGCAGGTCACGCAGGAAGTTCACCTTCTGGAACGCGGCGCCGAGCGCACGTGCACCGGCGACGAGTTCGGCCTGGTCGAACGTCGGCCGACCGGCGCGGTACACGAACGCGCGCAGGCACATCAGGCCGACGACCTCGGCGGAGCCGTACACGTACGCGTCGAACGAGGCGTCGTCGTGCTCGGTGCGGTCGAGGTCCATGCGCATCGAGGCGAAGAACGGGGCGGTGAGCTCGGCACCGAAGCCGGTGGCACGGGCGGTGCGGGCGAAGGCGTGGACGACCGGGTTCACCGAGAAGCCGAGCGCGATGGCCCGTTCCGTGTCGGCCTCGAGCTCGTCGAGCACCGTGCGGGCGAGCTCGCGGTCGAGCCCGGCCTCGGTCGCGGGGCCGTCGACGACCTCGTCGGCGACGCGGACCAGCGCGTAGACGTTCCGGATGTGCTCGCGCGTGTCGCGGGCCAGCATGCGGCTCGCCAGGCCGAACGAGGTGGAGTACCGGTCGATGACGACACCCGACGCGGCCTCGGCCGTGGCGTCGTAGAGCTGGAGGCGAGCCGGACGGGACCCGGTCGCCGTGGTGGTGCTGTGGGTCACCGGGCGCGCTCCACGAGTTCGGTCACGAGGGCCTCCAGGCGGTCGGCGAGGTCGTACGGCAGCCGGGCGAGCTCGGCCCGGGCGAGTGCGGTGTGGTCGGCGACGCGTGCTTCCGCGGCGCCGCGTGCACCGCAGGAGACCAGGGTCGCACGGACCTCGTCCGCACGGGCCTCGGTCAGGTCCGGGTCGCCGAGGTACGGCTCGAGGTCCGGCCAGCAGTCGGTGGTCGCCGCGTACGCGATCAGCATGGTGCGCTTGCCCTCGCGCAGGTCGCCGAGCACGGTCTTGCCGGTCATGGTCTCGTCGCCGAAGACCCCGAGCAGGTCGTCGACGATCTGGTAGGCGATGCCGATCTCGCGACCGAAGGCCCCGAGGGCGGTGACGATCTCCTCGTCGGCGCCGGCCAGGACGGCACCGGACTGCAGCGGGGCCTCGAACGAGTACACGCTCGTCTTCGCCCGCTCCATCGCCAGGACCTCGTCCACCGTCGGCATCACGCCGAGTGCCAGGTCGACGTCGGTCATCTCGCCGGCAGCGCTGGCGAACACCGCCTCGTCGAGCAGTTCGAGCAACCGCTCGCGACGGGTGCCGTCGACGCCCGCAGCCTCGATGAAGCGGGGCGCACCAGCGAGTGCCAGGTCGCCGGCGATGACCGCGGCGCTCATCCCCCGGTGCTCGGCCGTCGGCAGCGGCAGGCCGCCCGTCGTCCCGTTGTCACGGAACGACCCGGCGACGTTCGGCTGACCGCGGCGCGACCAGTCACGGTCGATGACGTCGTCGTGCACCACCAGTGCGGTGTGCAGGAGTTCGTAGGCCGCAGCGACGTTGGCGGCTGCGTGCACGTCGGTGCCGCCCATGCCGGCGTACGCGGTCATGACCATGCGGGGACGGAAGCGCTTGCCGCCCATGCTCGCCTTGCGGAGCACCCGCCACAGTTCTTCGGACGGTCGGCCGTAGCGCTCGGCGCGTGCCGACGACACGGCGAAGAAGCGCTCGAGGCAGTCGTCGACGAGCGCGAGGTCGATGTGCGGCACGGTGGTCGCTTCCTCGCTCATTGGCCTAACCTATCGACACAGATGAACGCTTTCCCTGAATCCGTGGTCCTCCTGGCCGACGACCGTACCCCGATCGGCACGGCGGACAAGTTCACGGTGCACACAGCCCACACGCCCCTGCACCTGGCGTTCTCGTGCCACGTCCGGAACACCGACGGCGACGTCCTGGTGACCCGACGAGCACTGTCGAAGAAGACCTGGCCGGGGGTGTGGACGAACACCTTCTGCGGCCACCCCGGTCCGGACGAGTCCTTCGAGGACGCCATCGGCCGTCGGGCCTCTCGCGAGCTCGGCATCACCGTACGCGACGTCGAGGTCGTGCTGCCGGAGTTCCGGTACCGCGCGGTCGACGCCTCGGGCATCGTGGAGAACGAGGTCTGCCCCGTCTTCCGTGCCGTGACCGACGACACTCCGGCTCCCGCGGACGACGAGGTCGCCGAGTGGGCATGGGTGTCCGAGGACTCTCTCAGACAGGCCGTCGCCGGCGCGCCGTTCGCCTGGAGCCCGTGGCTCGGGTGGCAGCTCGCCGAACTCGAGACCGCCGGGCTGCACGTCACGCGCTGACGCTCCTGCGCCTGCCGCGACGGGTTGTCCGACCCGCGCCGCAGGCGTACGCTCGACCGTCGGCAGCGCTCTGGGCGCCGCCACGACGAGACGAGAAGGGCAGGTGAGGCGCGATGTCGGGTGACCATCCTCGATCGGGCCGGCCGCCCGTGTCGGTCGTCGCGCCCGCTCGCTGACCCTGCCCCGCCCCGGCTCGCCTCGGGGCGCCATCGCGCCCGCCTGCTCCCCACCGAAGGAGCACGCACATGGCACTGATCGACAACGCGATCTACGTCCGGGGACGCCGCGTGGAGTCTCCGTCGACCCTGTCGCGCCCGGCTCGTGGCGACCTGACGTGGATCGGGCTGCTCCGGCCCGACCCGCACGAGCTCGAGGCCGTCGCCGCCGAGTTCGACCTGCACGAGAACGCCGTCGAGGACGCCCGCAAGGGACACCAGCGCGCCAAGCTCGAGCGCTACGGCGACACCCTGTTCCTGGTGCTCCGGCCGGCCTGGTTCGACCCGTCCGAGGGCACCGTCGAGTTCGGCGAGGTGCACCTGTTCGTCGGCGACCACTTCGTGGTGAGCGTCCGGCACGCCGCACGACCCGACCTGGCGGTGCTGCGCGCACAGGTCGAGGCGGACCCGGAGTTCCTGGCGAAGGGGTCCGAGGCCGTGACCGCGGCCGTGCTCGACGAGGTCGTCGACGGCTACGGCCCCGTCGTCCAGGTGCTGCAGGAGCAGATCGACGCCATCGAGGACCAGCTGTTCGCCGGGCAGGTCGACCCCGGGGTCTCGAAGCGCATCTACCAGCTGCTCAGCGAGGTCCTGGCGTTCCAGCGGGCCACCACCCCGGTGCCGGCGATGGTCACGGGGCTGCTCCGCGGTGCCGACAAGTACGGCGTCGACGACGACGTGCAGCACCGGCTCCGCAACGTGCACGACCACGCACTCCGTGTCACCGAGCGGGTCGACTCGTTCCGCGCCCTGCTCGAGAACGCCCTGACCCTGCACGCCACCCTGGTGTCGCAGGAGCAGAACGAGGCGATGCGCCGGATGACCAGCGCGAGCCTGGCCCAGGGTGAGGAGAGCCGGCAACTCGCCCGGGCAGCACACCGCCAGGGCGAGGAGGTCAAGAAGATCTCGTCGTGGGCGGCGATCCTGTTCGCACCGGGCCTGATCGCCGGTGTCTACGGGATGAACTTCGACCACATGCCCGAGCTGCACTGGCACTACGGCTACCCGGTCGCGATCCTCGGCATGCTCCTGCTGATGGGCGTGCTCTGGGCGATCTTCCGCAAGCGCAACTGGCTCTGAGCGGACGGCGGATCGGCGCACAGGTGGCGTCGATCCGCCGGACGTGCATAATGATCTGGCCCGGATGTGAACGTGCACATCGATGTGCCACGACACCCGGGCGGAAACGAGCAGCAATGGCGTCATCGCGGACACAGCAACCGCGTTCGCCCAGCATCCGTGACGTCGCACGGATCGCGGGCGTCTCGCACCAGACCGTCTCGCGGGTGCTGAACAACTCGGACGCGATCCGGGCCGAGACACGCGACAAGGTCCTGGCGGCCATGGAGCAGCTGCAGTACCGGCCGAACCGGGCCGCGCGCGCCCTGGTCACGAGCCGGACCCACACGATCGGCGTCCTGACGGCCCGCCGCGCCCACTACGGTCCCGCCGTGGCGCTGCAGGCGATCGAGGACGCCGCGATGCTCCGCGGCTACTCGGTCACGACGGCGAACATCGCCGAGGCGACCGACGCCGCCGTGCGTGAGGGACTCGGGCACCTGCTCGACCTCGACGTCGAGGGCATCGTCGTGATCGCGCCCCAGCAGCGGGTCTTCGACCTGATCGCGGAGCTCGGTATCCGCACCCCCTACGTCACCATGCGCGCCAGCGTCGGCGAGGATCCGACGGCGTTGTGGGTGGACCAGATGGAGGGCGCACGACTCGCGACCGCGCACCTGCTCGACCTGGGTCACGAGTACGTGCGGCACATCGCCGGACCGCAGGACTGGATCGAGGCCGACGCCCGCATGCAGGGGTTCCTGCGCGAGATGTCCGACCGCGACATGGCCGTCGCGCCGCCGATCCTGGGCGACTGGACCGCCGACTTCGGCTACCACGCCGGCCGCGAGCTGCTGCGGTGGCGGGACTGCACCGCGATCTTCTGCTCGAACGACCAGATGGCGCTCGGCGTCATGCACGCAGCGCGCTCGTACGGGCTCGACGTCCCGGGTGACCTGTCCGTGGTCGGCTACGACGACATCCCCGAGGCGAAGCACTTCTGGCCACCGCTCACCACGGTGCAGGTCGACTTCGCCGAGCTCGGGCGGCGCTGCGTGGACCTGCTGCTGCCGAGCGAGGGCGAACTGCTCCGCCCGATCGACATCGTCCCGCAGCTGGTCGTGCGCGCCTCCACCAGCGCGCCCCGTACGCGCTGACGCACCTCGGGCTGGTCCGGCGCACCGGGGTACCTGCCACGAACTTCTGCCCAGGGACGCCCGGAGACACCCGGCACGCCCGGAACCACCCGGCGCCCCCGGAGTACCTGCCACAAACGGGCATACCTGCCACGAACTTCCGACCAGGTACGCCCGAAGACACCAGGTACGCCCGGAACGACTGGGGACGCCCGAAACGTCTCGGTACGCCCGGAACCACCCGGCCACCCCGGAGTACCTGCCACAAACGGGCGTACCTGCCACGAACTTCCGACCAGGCACGCCCGGAACGACCAGGTACGCCCGGAACCACCCGGCCGCCCCGCAGTACCTGCCACAAACGGGCATACCTGCCACGAACTTCCGACCAGGGACGCCCGGAAGCGCCAGGCACGCCCGCTCCGACGAGGCGAGCGCGGCTCCGGACGCGACCACGAAGCGGACGGGAGGCCCGTGGCGGGCCCGCCACGGGCCTCCCGTCCGCGCATGCGGATTCGCGCAACGAAACGCGCGCTCCCGAGCCCCCTGGCCCCAACCCGGGGGACGTTCCCTCCGGATCACGCACGCCGTTACGAAAACGCGACCAATCCGAATTGACAGCCGCACCGAGGCTGTGCGTAAATTGCCTCCGTCCAGCCGATGTGACCGTTCACATGAGCGTCACACCGAGCCGGATCCGGACGCGACAACGAAGTCCACACAGGCCCCCTGTGCTTTCGCTGCCGCAGCAGAACCACCCGAACACACTGCCGCACCGAAGCGGCAGAAGGAGATGCACTGTGGCGTCAACCCCGATCGACACCGGCCTCGAGACCCGGTCGATCACCGCACCCGAGACGATCCTCGAGATGCGCTCGATCACCAAGGAGTTCCCTGGCGTGAAGGCGCTGGCCGACGTCTCCCTCAGCGTCCGCGCCGGCGAGATCCACGCGATCTGCGGCGAGAACGGCGCCGGCAAGTCGACCCTGATGAAGGTCCTGTCGGGCGTCTACCCGTACGGCACCTACAGCGGCGAGATCGTCTACGAGGGCGAGGAAGTCCGCTTCTCGAACATCAAGCAGTCCGAGCAGGCCGGCATCGTCATCATCCACCAGGAGCTGGCGCTCATCCCGGAGCTCTCGATCACCGAGAACCTGTTCCTCGGCAACGAGCCGGGCCGCTTCGGGCGCATCGACTGGACCGCCGCGCAGCTGCGTGCGCAGGACCTGCTCGCCCGCGTCGGCCTGGCCGACGACCCGGACACGCAGATCAAGAACCTCGGTGTCGGCAAGCAGCAGCTCGTCGAGATCGCGAAGGCCCTGCACAAGGACGTCAAGCTCCTGATCCTCGACGAGCCGACCGCCGCGCTCAACGAGAACGACTCGCAGCACCTGCTCGACCTGATCGTCGGGCTGAAGGCCAAGGGCATCGCGAGCATCATCATCAGCCACAAGCTCAACGAGATCGAGCAGATCGCCGACGAGATCACGATCATCCGCGACGGCAAGGCCATCGAGACGCTCAACGTCAAGGCGGACGGCGTCAACGAGGACCGCATCATCCGCGGCATGGTGGGCCGCTCGCTCGAGTCGCGCTTCCCCGACCGCACCCCGAAGATCGGCGAGACCTTCTTCGAGGTCCGCAACTGGACCGTGCAGCACCCGCTCGACTCGTCGCGCCTGGTCTGCAAGGCCTCGAACTTCCACGTCCGCCGCGGTGAGATCGTCGGCTTCGCCGGCCTGATGGGCGCCGGACGCACCGAGCTCGCGATGAGCCTGTTCGGTCGCTCGTACGGCACCTGGCTCGACGGCCAGATCATCAAGGACGGCCGCGAGATCAAGGTCACGAACGTCCAGCAGGCGATCGAGAACGGCCTCGGCTACGTCTCCGAGGACCGCAAGGCGCTCGGCCTGAACCTGCTCGACACCGTGAAACGCTCGACGGTCGCCGCCGACCTGCAGAAGATCTCGAAGCTCGGTGTCGTCGACTCGCTCGAGGAGTACTCGGTCGCCGAGAAGTACCGCAAGATGCTCCGCACCAAGGTGCCGAGCGTCGAGGACAACGTCGGCAAGCTCTCTGGTGGCAACCAGCAGAAGGTCGTCCTGTCCAAGTGGATGTTCACCGACCCGGACATCCTGATCCTCGACGAGCCCACCCGCGGCATCGACGTGGGCGCCAAGTTCGAGATCTACGGGATCATCCAGCAGCTCGCGGCCGAGGGGAAGGGCATCATCCTCATCTCGTCCGAGCTCCCCGAACTCCTCGGTCTCTCCGACCGGATCTACACCATCTTCGAGGGCCAGATCACCGCTGACCTCCCGGCCGACCAGGCCGATCCCGAATCGCTCATGCGCAGCATGACCTCCGCGCGGAAGGGCGCCACCGCCTCATGAACAACCTGAAACTGCTCTTCGGCAAGGGCAACAGCATCGGCCAGTACGGCATGATCATCGCCCTCATCGTGCTGCTGATCTTCTTCTCGATCACGACGAACGGGCTCATCCTCGAGCCGACCAACGTCATCAACCTGTTCCTGCAGTACTCCTACATCCTGATCCTGGCGCTCGGCATGGTCATGGTCATCATCGCGGGGCACATCGACCTGTCGGTGGGTTCGGTCGCAGCGGTCGTCGGCATCGTCGTGGCGCAGTCCATGGCCGTGTGGGACTTCCCGGTGTGGGCCGCCATCATCCTGGGTCTCGCGTGCGGTGCCCTGATCGGTGCGTGGCAGGGCTTCTGGGTCGCGTTCGTGAAGGTCCCGGCCTTCATCGTGACGCTGGCCGGTCAGCTCATCTTCCGTGGCGTGAACCAGATCATCGGCAACTCGACGTCCGTCCCCGTGCCGAACGGCTTCACCCCGATCGGCGCCGGCTTCCTCGGTGACTTCGGCCCCGACTTCGGCTACAGCAACGGCACGCTGCTCATCGGGCTCGTCACGATCCTCGCACTCATCATCATCGAGGCCCGCGGCCGCGCCCGCCGCCGGAAGATGCAGGCAGAGGTCCCGCCGCTGTGGGTCTCGATCGTCCGCACCGGCATCCTGGTCGCCGTCACGCTCGTCGCGACGTACCTGTTCGGTGCCGGCCCGGTCGGCACCTCGGTCCCGATCGTCGCGATCATCCTCGGTGTCCTGACCATCGTCTACGGCTTCGTCACGAAGAACACGATCTTCGGTCGCCAGGTCTACGCCGTCGGTGGCAACGCGAACGCCGCCGTCCTGTCCGGTGTCTCCGCGAAGAAGGTCAACTTCTTCGTCATGATGAACATGTCGGTCCTCGCCGCGATCGCCGGCATGGTGTTCGTCGCCTACTCCGGCGCCTCGGGCCCCGCGGACGGCACCGGCTGGGAGCTCGACGCGATCGCCGCCGTGTTCGTCGGTGGCGCGGCGGTCGCCGGTGGTGTCGGCACGATCTCCGGCTCGATCATCGGTGGTCTCGTGATGGCGCTGCTGTCGAACGGTCTGCAGCTCATGGGCCTCGAGTCGAACCAGGTGCAGATCATCCGCGGCCTGGTCCTGCTCGTCGCCGTCGCCTTCGACGTCTACTCGAAGTCGCAGGGACGCCCGTCGCTGATCGGCGGCATGATGCGGCAGTTCCAGCGGAAGGACACCGAGCAGAACACGGTGGCCGCCCAGCAGCCGCGGTCCATCGAGGACCAGCCGGACAAGATCACCCTCCCCTAGTCCCAACTCCCCACACCGGGGCCTCGGCCCCACACCTCCTCAACGAAGAGAAAGCACTCACATGCGCAAGAAGATCGTCGCCGGCCTCAGCCTGGCGCTCATCGCGGGCCTCGCCCTCAGCGGTTGCTCGGCACGCGGCTCGTCCGACGACGCCGGCAGCACCAGCACCATCAAGAAGGGCGACCTCATCGGCGTCGCCCTGCCGGCCAAGACCTCGCAGAACTGGGTCCTCGCGGGCGCCGCGTTCAAGAAGTCGATCGAGGACGCCGGCTTCAAGGCCGACATCCAGTACGCCAACGCCGGCAACCCGGTGCCCGACCAGCAGTCGCAGATCTCGGGCATGATCACCAAGGGCGCCAAGGCCGTCATCATCGGTGCCGCCGACGGTTCGCAGCTGACCGCGCAGGTCAAGTCCGCCAAGGACCGTGGCGCCGTCGTCATCGCCTGGGACCGCAACATCCTGAACACGAAGAACGTCGACTACTACGTGGCGTTCAACAACTTCAAGGTCGGCCAGCTCCAGGCCGAGGCGCTGCTCAAGGGCCTCGAGGAGAAGAAGGGCGACAAGCCGTACAACGTCGAGCTCTTCGCCGGTTCGCCGGACGACGCCAACGCGACCGTGTTCTTCAACGGTGCGATGGACGTCCTGCAGCCGAAGATCGACGACGGCACGATCAAGGTCGTCTCCGGTCAGACCACGTTCCAGAAGGTCGTCACGCAGGGCTGGCTCGCGCAGAAGGCCCAGTCGCGCATGACCGACCTGCTCTCGCAGTACTACACGGGTGACACCGAGCTCGACGGCGTCCTGTCGCCGAACGACACCCTCGCCCGTGCGATCCTCACCGCGACCAAGGCCGCCGGCAAGGACAACCCCGTCGTGACGGGCCAGGACTCGGAGACCGCGTCCATCCCGCTCATCATGCAGGGCACGCAGTACTCGACGATCTTCAAGGACACGTCGAAGGAGGCCCAGGCGGCCGTCGACCTCGTCTCCACGCTGTCGAAGGGCGACAAGCCCGACACGAAGATGGACAAGACGAACAATTACAACGGCAAGAAGACGGTCCCCGCGATCGAGCTCACGCCGGTCCTGGTCACCAAGGACAACGCCGTCGAGGCCTACAAGGGCAACGACACCCTCGAGGAGCTCGCCAAGAAGGGCTGATCTCCCCAGCACCACGGACGGCCCCGTCTCGCCTCGGCGAGACGGGGCCGTCCTGCGTCGTCCGGGGGCCGGCCACACGGCGGACGGGAGGCTCGGTGCACGTCGTGATCCGTGCCTCCAGTCCGCCGTGTGGTCCGCCCAGGGCACGTGGCCGCGTCCGGTCCGCGCCCGCGTCCGTCAGGGGTGGGCCGCGCGCAACCGGCGCGCGGCGTCGGCGAGGTGCGGGACGTCGGTGCGGGCGGTGCCGAACACCAGCGCGCGCGTCGTGTCGAAGTACCGCCGGGTCAGCCGCTCCCCCAGGTCGGACACGCGCGACCACGGGATGCCGGGCTCGCTCGCGGTGACCCCGGCGGGGAGCACCCGGACCGCCTCACCGATCTCGACCAGGCGCATCCGGACCGCGTCGTGCACCAGGTCCTCGGGCACCCGCTCGTCGTCGATGTAGCGCCGGATCGCCTCGCACGCCCGGATGACGTCGTCGAGGCGGTCGGCAACGGCACGGCGGACACCGCCGGGCTGGGCACTCACAGCGGCACCGCGGTCCGGACGACCCCTGGGCGCATGCCCGCGGCGTCGACCACGTCGACCCGGACCCCGAGCAACCGTTCGGCGGCGTCCTGGATGCGCATCAGCGCGAAGATGCCGAGCCCCGCGTCGACGTCGACCATCAGGTCGACGTCGCTGTCCGGACCGTCCTCACCCCGGGCGACGCTGCCGAAGATGCGGGGATTCCGCCCGCCGAACCGCTGCACGATCTCGAGGAGGTCCTGCCGGGCCGCGACCACGCGCTCGAGGAGCGGCGGGGGTTCCTCGACCGGCTGCAGGTCGATCGTCGTCGTGAAGCCCGCCGCACGGAGCATCCGCTGCAGGGCTGCGAGCGACGGTTCGCGCCGACCGTTCTCGTACGTGCTGATGACGCTCTGCGTGACGCCGGCGCGCTGGGCGAGCTGGACCTGGGTCAGTTCGGCGCGTTCACGGGCGTCGCGGATGAGCACCGCGGCCGACAGTGGCGGGGCGGACCGTGGGGGAACAGCGGACATGCTGCAACGATACACAGCATCCAACATTTCGTCCGCCGCCGGAGCGGCGCACGCTCAGCGGAGGTCGGAGACGTCCGCCCGGAGGAAGTTCTGCGCCGAGCGCGACGCGGTCGGGCCGCGCTGACCCTGGTAGCGGGACTGGTACTCGGCGGAACCGTAGGGCTTCTCGGCCGGGCTCGACAGCTGGAAGAAGCACAGCTGTCCGATCTTCATCCCCGGCCACAGCTTGATGGGCAGCGTCGCGACGTTCGACAGCTCGAGCGTCACGTGCCCGGAGAACCCGGGGTCGATGAAGCCCGCGGTCGAGTGGGTCAGGAGGCCGAGGCGACCGAGCGAGCTCTTGCCCTCGAGCCGAGCGGCGATGTCGTCGGGCAGCGTCACGACCTCGAACGTGGAGCCGAGGACGAACTCGCCCGGGTGCAGCACGAACGCCTCGTCCGGGTCGGTCTCGACCAGACGGGTCAGGTCGGGCTGGTCCACCGCGGGATCGATGTGCGGGTACTTGTGGTTGTCGAACAGCCGGAAGAACTTGTCGAGCCGGACGTCGATGCTCGACGGCTGCACGAGCGAGGCGTCGTACGGGTCGAGGCCGATCCGGCCTGCAGCGAGCTGGGCGGTGATGTCGCGGTCGGAGAGCAGCACGGACGAAGCCTAGCGGCAGCGGGCGTCGCGCCGGTATGCTGCCAGGCTGCCCACCGTCCGGGCGGGCGGCGTTCGGAGCAGTGATGACCACGTACACCGTCGACGAGATCACGGTGCCCGCCACCATGGACGACGACCCGGCGACCGTCGCGACCTTCGCCGAGTGGCTCGCGGTGTCCGACGGCGCCGAAGCCGCCGTGCACGGGCTGCACGAGTTGGCCTGGACGCCGGAGGAGTACCTGCCGCTGTGCCGCGAGCCGGGCGCCCCGAGCCGGCTCGTCGTCGCCCGAGACGACCGCGGCACCGTCGTCGGTGCGGGCTCGTACGACACGAAGCAGGAGCCCGGCACCACCAACTGCTGGCTGTCGGTCGGCGTCGTCCCCGAGCACCAGCGCCGCGGTGTCGGGACGCTGCTCGCCGACCACCTGGAGTCGATGGCCCGCGCCGACGGCCGCACGCAGTGGAAGACGTACGCCGTCTCGCGGCAGGTCGGGCCCGCGTCCGGTCCCGGGTACGTGCAGGCCCCGACGGGGTTCGGCGCCGTCCCGGAGGACGAGGCCGCGGTGCGGTTCCTGACCGCCCGCGGCTGGCACTTCGGCCAGGTGAACCGGATCAGCCGGCTCCCGCTGCCCGCCGACGCATCCGTGGTGCGCGGACTGCACGAGCGGGCGTCTGCTGCCGCCGGTCCCGAGTACCGCGTGCACGCCTGGACCGGTCGCACGCCGGAGCAGTGGCTCGACGGCATCGCCCTGCTCGAGACCCGGATGAGCACCGACGCGCCCGCCGGGGACATGGAGGAGCCCGAGGACGTCTGGACCGCCGAACGACTCCGGGAGCACGAGGACGAGCTCGCCCGGGCACCGCGCACCCTGCTCACCGTGGCCGTCGAGCACGTGCCGACGACCACCCTGGCCGGTTTCACGCAGCTGTCCGTGCCGGACGACCCCGCACGGCCGGCACAGCAGTGGGACACCCTGGTGCTCCGCGAGCACCGCGGCCACCGGCTCGGCTGGCTGCTCAAGGTCGTCGGGATCCAGGAGCTCGAGCGGCGGTTCCCGGGGCGTCCCTCGATCATCACGTTCAACGCGGAGGAGAACCGCCACATGCTCGACGTGAACGAGGCCGTCGGGTTCGTCGGCGTCGGCTGCGAGGGCATCTGGGAACGGCGGGTCTGAGCGCGCATCCGAGGGGCCGCCGTCCAGCCGACACGCCTACGATTGGACGGTCATGACCGTCACGTCACCCGAAACCCAGCCCACGGGGTCAGCGCCGGACGCCGCCCCCACCACCGGGCGCTCGTCCACCGTCGCGACGGTCCTCGTCATCGCGATCCCGCTGGCCGTCGCGTGCTCGATCCTCGGGCTGACGATCACCGGTGCCTTCAGCGCGAGTCAGCAGCTGGTGTCCGCCGGCGAGGTCGTCGAGTACGGCCTGCCGATCGCCCGCGTCGTGCACGACACGATGGCGGCGCTGACCATCGGGCTCCTCATCGTCGCCGCCTTCGCGCTGCCCGCGCAGAAGAAGGACCACGGTGCCCTGTCCAGCGTGCAGCACCGCGCGACCCGGTGGGCTGCAGCGACCGGCGCCGTCTGGTTCCTGGCCGCCGCGGTGAGCATCGTCCTGACCGGCGCGAACACCCTCGGTGTCCCGCTCACCAGTCCGGTGTTCGCCCGCAACTTCATGCTCTTCGCGTTCCAGGTCGAGATCGGCCAGGCGCTCGTGGTGTCGGCTGCCGCGATCCTCGTCGCCACGGTGGTCGCCGCCTTCGCCACCCGGGTGACGACCCTGGCGTTCGCCACCGTGATCGGCCTGTTCGCCCTGCTCCCCCTGGCCCTGTCCGGGCACGCCGCCGGGTCGCTCGAGCACGCGAACGCGGTGAACTCGCTCGCGATCCACCTGGTCGGGGTGTGCGTGTGGGCCGGCGGCCTGGTCGCCGTGGTCCTGCTCCGCACCCGCACCAAGGGCGCGACCGGACGCGTGATCGCCCGGTACTCGACGCTCGCCGGCTGGTCGTTCGGGGCCGTGGCGTTCTCCGGCATCGTCAACGCGTCGCTCCGCCTGACCGGCCCGCTCGACCTGTTCACGACCACGTACGGCTGGCTCATCACCGTCAAGGCGCTCATCCTCGTGCTGCTCGGCGTCGCGGGCATCGTGCAGCGCCGGAAGCTCGTACCCGGGCTCCTCCGCGCGCCGCTCGACCGCCGCCTGTTCACCCGGTTCGCCCTGGCCGAGATCGTGTTCATGGCCGTGGCCATCGGCGTCTCGGTCGCCGTGTCCCGCTCGCAGCCGCCGATCCCGCAGACCCCCGCGACGGGCGAGGACACCCGCTCCGGCCTGATCGGGTTCCCATTCCCGCCGGCACAGACCACGCAGACCTACCTGACCCAGTGGCACATCGACTGGGTGTGGCTCGGCCTGGCCGTCGTCGGGGCCGTCTGGTACCTGCTGGCGGTGCGCAAGCTCCGGAAGCGCGGCGACGCCTGGCCCGTCGGGCGCACCATCGCCTGGCTGATCGGCTGCGCCCTGTTCATCTGGACCACGTCGGCCGGCCCCGCCGTGTACGGCATGATCCACTTCTCGTCGCACATGCTCCAGCACATGCTCCTGATGATGTTCGTCCCGCTGCCGCTCGTGCTCGGCGGCCCGGTGCTGCTCGCGCTCCGCACTCTGCCGGTCCGGAACGACGGCTCACGCGGCGCCCGCGAGTGGCTCATGCTCTTCGTGCACTCCCGCTGGATGCAGTTCCTCGGCAAGCCCGCCGTCGCCGGGATCATCTTCGCCGGGTCCCTCGTGGTGTTCTACTTCACGCCGGCGTACCAGGCCGCGATGCAGTCGCACGAGTGGCACGTCGCGATGATCATCCACTTCGTCCTGAGCGGCTACCTGTTCTTCTGGGTCTTCGTCGGTGTCGACCCGGGCCCGCAGCGCCCGCCGTACCCGATGCTCATCATCACCCTGCTGGCCACCCTGGCGTTCCACGCGTTCTTCGGCGTCGCGGTCATGACGTCGCAGTCGGTGTTCGCGGTCGACTGGTTCCACGCGCTGGGCCAGACGAACGACGCCGCACTGCTCGACGACCAGCACACCGGCGGCGGCATCGCCTGGGGTGCGTCGGAGCTCCCGATGGTGTTCGTGGCCCTGCTCGTCGTCCGGAACTGGATGCGCTCGGACAAGCGCGACGCGAAGCGCCTCGACCGCAAGGCCGACCGGGACGGTGACGCCGACCTCAAGGCGTACAACGAGCGCCTGGCGGCGATGAGCAAGCGGGACTGACCCGCAGCACCGGTCACACGGCGGGCGCCGCCTCGGTCAGTCCCCGTGGACGATGCAGACCGCGTCCAGGTCCATCGCGGCCTCGAGCGCGGCCGAGATCCCCGATTCCCCGTCGGGGCCGGCGGGGGTCACGGTGTCGACCCACCACAGCGGTGTCGCCAGGGTCGGGGCGTCCGGCAGGATCCGCTCGACCTCGTCGAAGGAGTCCACTCGGCGCACGCCGAGCACGGTGATCACCGGGTGGGTGGCGTCACGGCAGACCTGCATCATCGGGCCGTCGTCGAGCGCCCGGACACCCCAGGTCTCGTCGTGCAGCAGGAGCGCCTCCGCCACCTCGCGCGTCTCCACCGGCTGGCGGCAGAGGATGGTGACGTCACGCGGCACCCTGACCGCCCACCATCCGGTCGTCGCGGACGTGGCCGTCGAGCGTGCCCTCGTCGTGCGCGGGGTCGAGCGGTGCGCCGCCGACCAGCTGCAGGAAGCGGTCCTCGTCGATGCGGTCGAGGAACGACTCGAGCGCTTCCCAGCCGTCCTCGAAGCGGACGATCATGCCGCCGTCGTCAGCGGCGTCGGCATCCGGACGGGCGGCCGAGCCTGAGCCGGCTGCGAAGGTCGCGGTGGTGGTGCGCGGTGGCGGCCAGACGCCGTCGCGGTCCAGGAAGCCGGCGGCCTCGGGGCCCACGACGACGGCGAGCGGCGACGGTTCGCCGTGCGAGACGGCCCGGACCAGGTGGTCGGCGTCGCCGCGGCGCTGCATGACGACGCCGAACACGGGGACGACCTGGTCGGCGACCCGCTGCACGGCGTCGAACATCCGGTTCGCCAGGCCCGGGTCGGTGTTCTCCTCGGGCACGGTGAGCACGGCGGACATCGTCTCGACGACGACTCCGCCGACCAGGTGCGCGGTCATCGTCGCGGAGAACCCCTCGCCGACGGCGTACGAGGTCGAGATGCCGGGCGCCTCGTGCTTCGCGTACTGCGTGACGACCCAGCGGTCCCACGGCACGGTGAGCGGTTCGGCGGTGCCCCACCGGGTCGGGCAGGTGCCGACGGTGTGGCACAGCGCCTCGATCGCGGAGCCCATGTCGACCGCGCGGCCGGGGTGGTGGCGGAGGGTCAGGTCGATGCTGATCTGTCGCACCGAGTCGGCCGAGACGGGGTGCTCGGGCGACGGGGTGCCCACGAGTTCGGGGCCGCGGTGCACGAAGTCCTCGATGTCCGATGCGGCGACGCCGGTCCGGCCGTCACGCAGCGTGCCGTCGAAGTCGGACACCGCCCACGCGGCGCCGTACGCGCCGAGCGCGTGCCGGAGTGCCGGGGTGATCGCCGCGGCCCGGCCGGTGCGGAGCACGACCGTCCGTCCGGCGTCCGCCGACCGACGGAGCAGCGAGGCGAGCGCGTCCGTCAGCCACACGACGGGCGAGGCGGACTCGACCACGATCGCCGAGCCGACCACGTCGTCGATGAGGGGATGCCTGACCATCCGGGTCCTCCTCGGTTCGGGGCTGGAACTCCCTGGACGGTACACACGGGGGCGACACCTGTCCGTCAGGCTCGCACCCTCACAGCGGAGACTCGGGAGGCGCGACACGCGCCCGCGAGACGGCGTACGGTGCGCGGTCGGCTGGCTTCCAGGCGAGAATCCGCTAGGCTTGCCGAGTCCCGTTCTGCGGGGCGCGCGAGTGTAGTTCAATGGTAGAACTCCAGCTTCCCAAGCTGGTAGCGCGGGTTCGATTCCCGTCACTCGCTCCGTCGGACGTACGCTCGCCGCATGTCCTCCTCCTCCGGTTCCCCCGAACACAGCGCACCCGTGGTCGTCATCGGTGCCGGGGTCGTCGGCGCCGCGACCGCGTACGCCCTCACCGCCCACGGCGAGCGCGTCCTGCTCGTGGAACAGCACGCCCGCGGCCACCACCTCGGTTCCTCGCACGGTGCGACCCGGATCTTCCGGCAGGGCTACGCCGACCCCGAGTACGTCGCGCTGACCACCCGGGCGCTCGAACTGTGGGGAGCGCTCGAGGCCGCTGCCGGCGAGGAGCTCATCGTCCGCACGGGTGCCGTCGACCACGGTCGGCCCGAGGTCGTCGACGCGATCGCCGCGGCCCTCGCCGACGCGGACATCCCCCACGAGTCACTCACGCCGGAGCAGGCGGCAGCACGTTGGCCCGGCATCGCGTTCGAGGGGCACGTGCTGACCCACCCGTCGGCAGGACGCATCCGCTCGGACCGGACGATCGAGGTGTTCCTGACGCTGGCCGAAGCGACCGGTCTCGCCGACCTGCGGTTCGACACCCGGGTCACCGGGCTCGAGGACCACGGTGACGACGTCACCGTGACGCTGTCCGACGGCAGCGCGGTCCGCACCGCGTCCGTGGTGGCCGCGGTGGGCTCGTGGGCCCCCACGCTGGTCGGCGAGCTGCTCGCCGGACGCGGGGCGGGCCTCCCGGCCATCCGCGTGACCCAGGAGCAGCCGGCCCACTTCCCCAGCCACCTGCCGGACGCGGCCTGGCCGAGCTTCGTGCACTGGGCCGACGGCGACGACGTGTACGGGCTGCTGACGCCGGGTGAGGGCGTCAAGGTCGGGTTCCACGGCACCGGGCCGGTCGTCGACCCGGACCACCGGGACTTCACTCCCGTGCCGGCCGAGGCCGAGCGACTGCAGGCGTACGTCGCTCGGTACGTGCCGGGGGTCGACGCGACGAAGCCGACGTTCATCAGCTGCCTGTACGACAACTCCCCCGACGAGGACTTCGTCATCGACCGGGTCGGACCGCTGACCGTGGCGACGGGGTTCTCCGGGCACGGCTTCAAGTTCGCGCCGCTGCTCGGCGAGATGCTCGCGGACCTCGCCATGGGCGGCGTGCCGCATCCGCGCTTCGCACTGCCGGAGCCGGCGCCCGCGTCCTGACGCCAGCGCGCGATCGTTCGCGAGACGCCGGCGTGTTCGTTCGACGCCGTCATGTCGTCGAGACGCCGCCGAATCCGGAGGCGTCTCGCGGACGACGCGGCGTCCTGCGCACACATCGGCGTCTCACTCCCGCGCACACGCCGTCGTGTTCTGCACACGCCGGCGTCTCGCGACCGGCCGCTACGGTGGGAGCCGTGCGCATCATCGTGGCTCCGGACTCGTTCAAGGGCACCGCGACGGCGGCGTCGATCGCTGCGGCGGTCCGCGACGGCTGGCTGACCGAACGCCCCGACGACGACGTGGTGCTCGTCCCGATGGCCGACGGCGGCGAGGGCACGCTCGACGCCTTCGAGACCGCCGTCCCCGCATCAGTCCGGGTCCCCGTCACCGTCACCGGGCCGGCCGGCACGCCGGTCGACACCCACTGGCTGCGGCTGCCCGACGGCCGCGCGGTGGTGGAGCTCGCGGCGACGAGCGGCCTCCCCCTGCTCGACGCACCGATGCCGGAGACGGCGACGAGCCGCGGGTTCGGCGAGGCGATCGCCGCCGCGCTCGACGCCGGGGCCACGGGACTCGTGCTCGGCATCGGGGGCAGCGCGTCCACCGACGGTGGGCGACCGGTGCTCGAGGCGCTCGGACTCGACAGCGAAGGAGCCGACACCGACGGCCTCCGGGCACTCCCCCCGCTCGGCGTCACCGTGCTCACCGACGTGACCTCTCCGCTGCTCGGTCCGACCGGTGCCGCAGCCGTCTTCGGCCCGCAGAAGGGCATCACGCCCGACCGTGTGGCGTCCTTCGACGACCGGCTCGCCACCTGGGCCGCGCGGTTCCCCGACGTCGACCCGGACACCCCGGGTGCCGGAGCCGCCGGCGGTGTCGGGTTCGGCCTGCTGGTGTGGGGCGCCACGCTCGCCGGTGGGGCCGCGGCCCTCGCCGAGGTCCTCGGTTTGCCGGCGCTGCTCGAGGGGTCCGACGTGAACGGGGCCGGTGGAGCGAACGGGGCCGACGTCGTGATCAGCGGCGAAGGGCGCTTCGACGGGCAGAGCGCCGTCGGCAAGGTGCCCTCGGTGGTCCGCGACCTGACCGCGGCGCACGCTCCCGGAGCCCGCTCGATGCTCGTCGCCGGCGCGATCGAGGCCCCGCTCGACGACTACACGGCCGCCGCGTCGCTCACCGTGCTCGCGACGCAGACCACCGGCGAGCCCGACGACGCCCTCGCCGACCCGCTGCGCTTCGCCACGATCGCCGGGCAGCGGCTGGCCCGGCTCGCCTGAGCGAGCAGAACGCCGCGACGCGCCCGTCCGCGGGCACAGGGGTGTCCTGGTTGTACCTCCCACCCGGCCGCGGCTGCGCGCACACTGGTTCCGGGCCGGAACCGGCCCGCAACGCACCACCCCACGAGGAGATCATTGCGCACCGTCAACGCGTACGCGGCACCGTCAGCGACCGAGCCGCTCGTCAAGACCACCATCACCCGTCGGGACGTCGGCCCGGACGACGTCGCGATCGACATCGCCTACGCCGGCATCTGCCACTCGGACATCCACACCGTCCGCGGTGAGTGGGGCCCCATCCAGTACCCGCAGGTCGTCGGCCACGAGATCGTCGGCCACGTGACCGAGGTCGGCGAGAACGTCACCAAGCACAAGGTCGGCGACCGCGTCGGCGTCGGCTGCATGGTGAACTCGTGCGGCGAGTGCGAGAACTGCGTCGCCGGCCAGGAGCAGTACTGCCTCAAGGGCAACATCGGCACCTACGCCAGCGTCGACCCGGCCGACGGCTCGATCACCCAGGGCGGCTACTCGCAGGCCGTCGTGGTGAACGAGGACTTCGTCCTCCGTGTCCCCGAGTCGCTCGACATCGAGAAAGTCGCGCCGCTGCTCTGCGCCGGCATCACCACCTACTCGCCGCTGCACCACTGGAACGCCGGCCCCGGCACCAAGGTCGCCGTCGTCGGCATGGGCGGGCTCGGTCACATGGCCGTCAAGATCGCCGTCGCGCTCGGCGCCGAGGTCACCGTCCTGTCGCAGACCACCTCGAAGCAGGAGGACTCGCTCCGCTACGGCGCGAAGGCCCACTACGCGACGAAGGACCCGGAGACGTTCGAGAAGCTCGCGAACTCCTTCGAGCTGATCATCAACACCGTCTCGGCGAAGATCCCGATGGGCGCCTACCTGGGCCTGCTCAAGGTCGACGGCACGCTCGTCAACGTGGGCGCTCCGTCCGAGCCGCTCGAGGTGCCGGCCTTCGCGCTCATCCCGCGTCGGCTCAGCTGGGCGGGTTCCGCCATCGGCGGCATCCAGGAGACCCAGGAGATGCTCGACTTCTGCGCCGAGCACGGGATCCTCCCGGAGACCGAGCTCATCAGCGCCGACCAGATCAACGAGGCCTACGAGCGCGTGCTGTCCTCGGACGTCCGCTACCGCTTCGTGATCGACGCGGCCACGCTGGCGTAGTCGCCACCACCTGAACGACTGGAGGCCCGGTACCAGCTGGTACCGGGCCTCCAGTCTGTCGTCTCGGTTCCGTCAGCCGACCTCGTCACCGGACGGCAGCGCGCCGCACCAGTCGACGGAGCCCGCGTCGATGCTCGCCTCGAGCGCGCCGGAGGCCGCGTCGACGATGCTCACGAGCTCGCCGGTCGCCGACTTCGTCGCGACCGCGACGAACTGGCTGTTCGGGGACGGGCAGACCGCGGTGACGCTCGCGTCGTCGGGGATCGTCACCGGCAGCCGGGAGGCCCGTCCCCCGTCCACACGCACGATCCGTGCCGCGATGGTGCCGTCCGACCGCACGTCCCCCAGCACCCGCAGGTACGTGTCGTCGGACAGCTGGGCGATGCGGCCGAGGACGGCCGCATCGGTGCTCGCGGCGGGCGCCTGCAGCGCCGACTTCGACCCGTCGGTCAGGTCCAGCCGCTCGATCCCGGTGCCCGTCTCGACGACGGCGGTGGTGCCGGTGCCGACGAAACCGTGCAGGTAGGTGGCGCTGCCGAGCCGGACCGGGTCGGCACGCCCGCTCAGGTCGACGAGCACCAGGTCGTCGCTGCCCGTCCGGACCAGTGCGCTCTCGGTGCGCGGCACGTAGGCCCACTGCCCGACCGTCATCGGCACGGCCCCCGTCTTCGGCTTGCCGTTCGCCGCGATCGCCGTGGGCATGTGCGTGCCCGTCATGTCGACCACGTACAGGCCGGTGTTCCGGGACTGCCCGGTCGAGGTGTCGGCGTACTCGAACCCGAACGAGGCACCGTCGTCGGCGACGTGGAGCGCCGTGACGCGACCCTCGGCGGTCGGCAGGGTGAGGTGTTCGACGGGGGCGTCGGCGTCCTGCACACCACCGCTCAGCGCCACGATGTCCACGGACGAGCTGGCGTCCGTGCCGCTCACGACCACCAGGGAGCGGCCGAGCCGGGCGTACTCGGAGATCGCGGTGCCCTCGTAGACGGTGGTGGCGCCGCCCGCGTCGAGGGATCGCCGGACGATGCGGTCCTTCGCCCCGGCCTGCCCCGGCACGAGCGCGAGCACGTCGGTGCTGCCCGTGCGGATCGCCGCCGTCAGGTCGGACGTGGCACGCTGCCCGGGTGCCCGCACGCCCGCGACCGTCACGGTGTACTCGCGGTCGTAGGCCAGTGGTCCGGCGAACTCGACGGCGATGGTGTTGCCGCTCGAGGTCACGGTGTGCGCCGCAGCCGGGCTGACCCGGACGTCGGCGGCGGCGACCTTCTGCAGCGCCTGGTTCGCCGTCAGGATCACCCGCTGGGCCGGACGGGTGACGAGACCGGTCGCGTCGTAGGACACGTCGCGGAGCCGCGGGCCCTGCTGCGAGCCGACGACCGCGGCGAGCGCGGCGACCACGGCGAGGACCACCACGACGGCGACGTACCGGCGGTGGAAGCGGTGTGCGACGGGGCGGCGCTCGCGGCGCTGGTCACCGTGGTGCTGGTCTCCGCGGCGCTCAGAACTCATACGGGTCCTCGGGCTGCGCGATGTCGGTGATCTTCGCGGCCTTCACGACGATGCGGGCGTCGGCGGACTGGTCGGGGTTGGCGGCCAGGGCTCCGCGGACGGTGACCCACTGGCCCTCGTCGGGGACGGTCCCGGTGCCGTCGCCGTCGCCGGTCACGACACCGAGGCCGACCGGTTGTGCGTCCACGGCGCAGCAGCTGATCACGAAGCGGGTGAGGGTGAAGGACCCGTCGTCGCCCGGCACCACGAAGCCCGTCAGTTCGACCTGCTTGCCGACCAGGGCCGTGGTGTCCGTGGTCTGCCGGATCAGCGCGGCCCAGTCCTTGACGCCGTACTCCGAGGTGTCGACGCCCTCGCTGCCGAGCAGCTGCACCGCGGACTCCGAGCCGGTGGCGTTGGACAGGGTCGCGGAGTCCACGCTCCGCTGCTGGGCGGTGCGGGCGGACAGCGTCGTCGGGGGCAGGACGAGCATCGCGACGGTGACACCGATCGTGACGACGGCGGCGGCTCCGCCGAGGGCGAGGCGGACGGCGCTACGACGGCCTCCCGTCCGCTGCTGCTGGTGCAGATCGAGGTCGTCCTCGTCGTCGCCGTGGGTGTGGCCGTGGCCCCGGGCGATGACGACGAGTGCGGCGACCGACGCGGGCACCCCGACGGCGGCGAGCACGACCGTGAACACCGAGTACCGCGGGTTGATGTACAGGTCGAGGTGCCCGACCAGCGCGAGCCACAGCGTGCAGAGGGCGGCGGCCAGCACCGACCCGAGACCCAGGTACGCGGCCGCGTTGCTGCGTGCATCAGACGAGGACATTCATCACCAACCCGACGGCTCCGGCGAACAGGACGCACACGACGGACAGCAGCACCAGGAAGCGGACCCGGAACGTCGTGCGCAGCAGGGCGATCATCTTGACGTCGATGATCGGCCCGATGATCAGGAAGGCCGTGATCGACCCGGGCAGGAACGTCGACGCGAAGGACAGCGCGAAGAAGGCGTCGACGTTCGAGCAGAGCGACACCGTCATCGCCAGCAGCATCATCGCCGCGACGGATAGCACCGGGTTCGAGCCGACGGCCACCAGGGTCGATCGGGGCACGGCGACCTGGATCGCCGCGGCCAGGCCGGCACCGACGAACAGTGCCGGCATCATCGTCGCCGTCTCGCCGCCGAACTGCGCGGCGCTCTGCCGCCAGCGGTGCAGGCCGCGGGGCGCTCCGACGGCCGCACGGCACCGGGCCTCGAAGGCGGGCAGCAGCAGGTCGGCCGGACGGCGGTGCGCGGCGACGATCCAGCCGACGAGGTTCGCGATGACGAACCCGCCGACGATGCGCACCGGCAGGATCCACCCGGACCAACCGAACGCCTGCGCGGTGCTGATGATGACGAGCGGGTTGAGGATCGGGGCCGCGACGAGGAACGTGACGGCCTCGGCCGGCGTGAACCCACGCATCATCAGGCCGCGGGCGAGGGGCACGTTGCCGCACTCGCACACCGGGAAGAGCATGCCGATCAGGGAGATCACGGCGCGACGGCCGAAGGCGTTCTGCGGCAGGACCTTCTCGAGCGCGCCGACCGGCACCCAGACCTCGACGACGATCGACAGCACGATGCCGAGCACCACGAACGGCAGGGACTCGACGACGACGCTGATCGCCAGTGTGAGGAAGTCCTGCACGACGTCCGGCAGCCCGGTCGACCCGATGCTCGGGGAGAACAGCCGGATGCCCAGCAGGACGACGACGGCGAGCAGCACCAGGCCGGGGCCGGTGAGGCTCCGGGTGCGCTGCGGCGGCCGCGTGGTCGTCGTCACCGGGACAGGATAGGTGACGCCTCCTGCCCGGGGCTGCGCACGGGGCGGCTCAACCCGCGGTGACGCCGTCGAGGTGCCGGTCGAGCACGTCGATCGCCCAGTCGCCGGACTCCCCCGGAGCCAGTCGGACGACCTGCATCGCGAGCCCGTCCAGGAGCGCGTGCAGACGGCAGGCCTCGTACTCCCGGTCGTCCGCCGGCACGCCGAGCAACCGGAGGACCTCCTCGCACCACGTCCGCATCGCCGCGACGGTCCGGTCGAGCGTCGGCCGGAGCCCGACGTCGGTGAGCGCGGCGTTGCCGAGTGCCAGGTAGACCTCGAGCTCGACGACCCGCTCCTCGTCGAGGGGCAGCAGCTCGAGCACGATCCGGCGTGCGCGTCGGGCCGGCGTGAGGTCGTCGGGGATGGCGTCGATGCGCTCGCGGATCTGGTCGAACACGAGCGTGATGGTGTGCTCGCGGACGCTCGCCTGGGTCGGGAACGTGTAGCGGACCGTGCTCGGCGGCAGTCCGGCCTCGGCGGCGACGTTCCGCACGCTCAACGCTCCGAGCCCGTCGCGCACGAGGACCCGGCACGCCGCCTCGGACACGGTGCGGCGCCGTTCGTCGACGTCCATGCTCCTGGCCACGACGCCATACTCGCACAGTCGTACGAACTCGTGCTACCGTCGAGGTCGTTGTCGCACAGTCGTACGACAACGAGAACGAACGACTCCCGCAGGAAAGGACATCGTCATGGCATGGGCAATCCTCGTGCTCAGCGGCGTGCTCGAGGCCGTCTGGGCCACCGCCCTCAGCGCCTCGAACGGCTTCAAGAAGGTCGTCCCCACGATCGTGTTCGTCGCCGGGATGGCGCTGAGCATGGTGGGGCTGGCCTTCGCGATGAAGAGCATCCCGGTCGGCACCGCCTACGCCGTCTGGGTCGGCATCGGGGCGTCCCTGACCGTGGTCGTCGCGATCCTCCGTCGACAGGAGGCCGCGTCCTTCGCCCGCCTCGCCCTGGTCTTCGGCCTGGTGGCGTGCGTCATCGGCCTCAAGGTGGTGAGCTGACGTGGCCTGGATCGTCCTGTTCGTCAGCGCCGCGCTCGAGACCGTCTGGGCGACCGCCCTCGGCGAGAGCGACGGTTTCACCGAGCTCCGCCCGACGGTCGTGTTCGCCGTCACGATCGTGATCAGCCTGGTCGCCTTCGGCTACGTCTTGAAGCACATCCCGATCAGCACGGCGTACGCGGTGTGGACCGGGACCGGCGCCGCCCTCACCGTGCTCTGGGGCATGGCCACCGGCGCGGAGCCCGTCACCGTCCTGCGCCTGCTGTTCATCGCCGGCATCGTCGGGTGCGTCGTGGGCCTCAAGCTCGTGCCGGCCCGCCCCGTCGCCGACCTCACGCGCTGAGCGACAGCTCACGCACCAGCGATCCCGTGAGGTGTCGCTGACCCCGTGAGGCGAGTGCGGTCCGAGCACGCGCGCCGAGACGGACGGGAGGCCCGGTGCCAGCTGGCACCGGGCCTCCCGTCCGATCTGGGGTCGCGCCCACCGCGCATGGTGAGCAGCAATGGTCGGGTCACCTCGCGGGACCCGACCGTTCCTGCTCACGAAGCGAGCGCTGGGAGCGCTGGGAGCGTCAGACGGACGCGCCCGTCCACTCGTCCTCGGCGGCGACGTGGTCGCTGCCGACCGTGCCGGCCGCCATCGCGGCAGCAGCACGTGCCGCGTGCGACGGCGGGTCCGACGGGACATCGGCGGGGCGACCCTCGTCGTTCAGCTTGCGCAGTTCCGGCACGATGTCCGTGGCCAGGACGTCGATCTGCTCGAGCACCGTCTTGAGCGGCAGGCCGGCGTGGTCGATGAGGAACAGCTGGCGCTGGTAGTGGCCGACGTGGTCCTTCATCGCGGCGTACCGGTCGATGACCTGCTGCGGCGAACCGACGGTGAGCGGGGTCTGGGCGGTGAAGTCCTCCATCGAGGGGCCGTGACCGTAGACCGGGGCGTTGTCGAAGTAGGGCCGGAACTCGTTGATCGCGTCCTGCGAGTTCTTCCGCGCGAAGAACTGCCCACCGAGCCCGACGATCGCCTGGTCGGCGCGGCCGTGCCCGTAGTGCTCGAAGCGCTGGCGGTACAGGCCGACCATCTGCTCGGTGTGCTGGATCGGCCAGAAGATGTTGTTGTGGAAGAACCCGTCACCGTAGTAGGCCGCCTGCTCGGCGATCTCCGGCGTGCGGATCGAGCCGTGCCAGACGAACGGCGGGACACCGTCGAGCGGACGCGGGGTCGAGGTGAAGCCCTGCAGCGGCGTGCGGAACTTGCCCTGCCAGTTGACGACGTCGTTCTCCCAGAGCTGGCGGACGAGCGCGTAGTTCTCGATCGCCAGGTTGACGCCCTGGCGGATGTCCTGCCCGAACCACGGGTAGACGGGGCCGGTGTTGCCGCGGCCCATCATCAGGTCCATGCGGCCGTCGGACACGACCTGGAGCATCGCGTACTCCTCGGCGATGCGCACCGGGTCGTTCGTGGTGATCAGGGTCGTCGACGTGGACAGGGTGATGTCCTTCGTCTTCGCCGCCAGGTAGGCGAGCAGCGTGGTCGGCGACGAGGCCACGAACGGCGGGTTGTGGTGCTCACCGGTCGCGAAGACGTCGAGCCCGGCCTGGTCGGCGTGCTCGGCGATCGTCAGGATGTCGCGGACGCGCCGGGTGTCGTCCGGCGTGGTGCCGGTCGTGGGGTCGGTCGTGACGTCACTGACCGTGAAGATGCCGAACTGCATGATGCGCCGCCTTTCGCGATATCGATGCGTTTGCATCGACTTGCTGGGTACAACGTAGCGCACGGCGTGGCATTCCCGCCAGGCTCGCGCCCGTCGGGCGGGCGGCCTGGAGGCCCGGCTCGACTCCCCGGGTCAGCGGGCGGTCGGCAGCGTGGCCGGGTCAGGGGGCGAGCGTGGCCGGGTCGGTGCGCGCGGCGTGGTGCATCCCGTCGAGGAACCACACGACGGTCACGACCGCCAGGACGCTCGCGCTGGACGCCAACCGCCCCGCCACCAGGATCGCGGCGTGGTCGTACGCGCCGTCACCGGTCAGGCCGACCACGAGCGCCGCGACACCGATCACCAGCGTGAGCCCGGTCGCGACGAGGAGCACGACGCTCACCACCCGCCGCGGCCCCCGCCGACCGTCACGGTCGCCCCGGAGCCCGCGGTCGACCCGGGGTCCGACCGCGCGGACGATCCCGAGCCAGAACATCGCGATCGCGCAGGCGCCGATGATGTCGCTGACGCGGTGCCAGCCGTAGACCACGGTCTGGTTCGCCACGAAGACCGCGTACCCGACGCCGACGATGGTCACCAGCGGGCGGAACCGACGAGGCGTGACCATCAGGACCGCGAAGAGCGCCGCCAGTGCGATCGTCGCGTGTCCGGACGGGAACGAGTTCGGCGTCGTCGACTGAGCGATCTCAGGGCGCACGGCGATACGCTTGACGAGCGTCGAGGTGGCCGCCGACGCGAGCACCACGACCCCCGCGCCGAGTCCCACCGAGAGCCGCCGTCTGGCGAACGCCACGGCGACGATCACGACGACGAGCAACAGGATCACCGGCACCGAGATGACGTTGAGCGCAGTGTCCGAGCTGAACAGGTCGGACTCCCGGACCCCGCCGAGCGCGGCGTCCTCCGCTTTCTGACCGACCGGGGTCAGCACCGCGACCCCGTAGACGAGAGGCACGATCACGAACCCCAGAGCCGCCAGCGCAGCCCACCGCCCCCGCCGCGAGACCCACGGTCCGCGCGACTCGGATGCACTGCGCTCGGGTGTCAAGGTCACCGGGCTGGTCCTCCTGGGAGTGGTCGTCGTCGGGCTCGTCGCACGACTGGCGGCGGCGCTGCGATTGGGTCGGTCGGGGTCCGACACGATACCGTTGGAGCACCGGCCGGAGGCTGGGAACCGCACCCCCGTCGGCCGTGCACTGCGCGCTGACACGAGGGGATCGGTGATCCCCGCCGGGCCGTCGCACCACGCGGGACCGACGCACGTCGCGTCGGCAGTGTACGAGGAGGAAACCGAAGTGGCCATCAAGGAACCGGGCATCATCGCCTCGCCGAACCGGGGTCTCGCACTCACGGCCGGCGGCGTCCTCGCACTCTGGGGCGTCCTGGGCTTCTTCTTCGCCGCCGACGGCGACCCGGGCTTCTTCAACCGCCAGGGCGGCATGCTGTGGAACGCGTTCGGCGTGAACCCGGCGCTCTGCCTGGTGTGGGTGCTGCTCGCCGCGGTGCTGCTCATCACCGGCCTCGGCAACACCGTCGGTTCGCGCAACGGCAACCTGCTCGTCGGGGTCCTGCTCGTCCTCTTCGCGGTGTACGGCTTCGTCTTCGTCGACACCTCGGCCAACGTCTTCGCGCTGAACACCACGGACAACGTGTTCCACGCGATCGTCGGTGTGCTCCTGCTGCTCACCGCGCTCGGCGCCGACAAGGAGAACCTCCGCGCACTGCGTGCGGCGCGCGCCTGACGCTCCCGCTCGACTGCACTCCCGACGCCCGTCTGCCGCTCCGGCAGGCGGGCGTCGTCGTGTGCGGGGGGGGGGGGGGGGGGGGCGGGGTGGTCCGGCGGCGGTGTCGTGCGGCGGGGGTGTCGTGCGGTCACGACTCCCCGCTCAGGTGCGTCGGCCGGTCACGAACTGTCGGATGCGGAGTGTCCAGGCGACGACGAGTGACCGCTCGGCGCAGGACCGACGGGGAGTCGTGACCGCTCGGCAGCGTGCGTCCGGGCATGCAACCGCGCGTGCCCGGCGGCGTGTGGCCGAAGCGGACCCAACGGGTCAGTCGGACGCGTCAGTCGGCGTCGGAGTCGGCATCGGAGTCGGCGTCCGGCTGCTTCTTCGGGGCCTCGAGCTCGGTGGCGACGATGCGGGGCGCCTCGGACATGAAGCGCCGGACGTCCAGGTCGACGATGATGTCCTGCGGCCGGAGCGGCCGGGTGAGGAACAGCCCCTCGAGCGAGGTCAGCCGCGACAGCGCCACGTACGTCTGGCCCGCGCTGAACACCCGGTTGCCGAGGTCGACCACGGCCCGGTCGTAGGTGCTGCCCTGCGACTTGTGGATGGTCACGGCCCAGGCGAGCCGGAGCGGGAACTGCTGGAACTCCCCGACGGTGTCCTTCTTGAGTTCCTTCTTGTCCGCGTCGTACGAGTACTTGAACTTCTCCCACACCGACGGCTGGACCTCGAACGACTCACCGTCGACGTCGACCCACACCGTGTCGCGGATGGCCGTCACGATGCCCAGGGTGCCGTTCACCCAGCGCTGGTCGGCGTCGTTGCGCAGGAACATCACGTGCGCGCCGGGCTTCAGCTCGAGGGCTTCGTCGGCCGGGAAGTTCCGTCCACCGAAGTCGCCGTTCACGTCGGCCTTGGCGGTCTTCACCTTGCCGGGCAGCCGCTCGAGGGCAGCCTTGTTGATCCGGGCGACCGTGTCGTTGCGAGTCGCCAGGGTGATGGCGTCGTCCGGGGCCGGGCGGGCCCCCGCGGTGTTCAGCTGCTCGGCGATGTCCGCGGTGACCCGGCCGTGCCGGACGGCGGTGAGCATCGCGGCGAAGGCGTCGTCGCGCTGCCGGTGCACCGTGGCGAGCTCGATGATGTTGAGCTCGGCCTCGAGCCACACCTTGGCGTCGAAGAACCACATCGACCGGTAGTGGTCGGTGAAGTAGGCGCGCTCGTCGGCGTCGCCGGGCACCGGGGGCAGCTGGTACGGGTCGCCGAACATCACGACCTGCACGCCGCCGAACGCCTCGAACTGCCGTCCACGGGCCTTGCGGAGCGACCGGTCCATGCCGTCGAGCAGGTCGGCGTTGACCATCGAGACCTCGTCGATGACCAGGGTGTCGATCGTGTTGAGCAGCTTGCGGGTGTCCGGGCCCTGCCGCAGCTCGGCGTCCGCGATGAGTCCGATCGGCAGCCGGAACAGCGAGTGGATCGTCTGGCCGCCGACGTTGAGCGCGGCGACCCCCGTTGGGGCGCAGATGACGACCTGCTTCTCGGTGTTCCACGACAGGTGGTTGAGCAGCGTGGACTTGCCTGTGCCGGCCCGGCCGGTGATGAACACGTGGTCTCGGGTGTGCTCGATGTACTCGAAGACGGCGCGCTGTTCTTCGCTGAGCTCGATGCTCATCGGGCGTCCGCCCCGGGCGAGGGTTCGAGGTCGTCGCTGCCGTCGTCGAAGTCCAGGTCGTCCTGGTCAACCTGGGAAGCGGGCTCGGCGGCAGCGGTCGGACCGGCCACAGCTGCGTCGCCGGCAGCAACTGCGTCAACGGCGTGGGCCGGGTCTCCCCCGTCACGCCGCAGCCGCACGAGCACCACCACGACCACGGTCACCAGGAGCAGCACCCCGGCGACGATCAGCACGAGCCCGGCCCGGGCCTGGTCGACGAGCGGATCCGGCCCCCACGTCCGGCCCATCGCACCGAACCACGATGCCTGCAGCAGCCCGAGCGGCCCGCGCATCGCGATCCCGAGCGAGACGGTGCCCGCCGCGATCACCAGCGCCCCGACGATCCGGACGACGGCGGCAGCCGTGGTCGGGCGGCGGTGCCCGGCGGGGATCGGTGTGCAGAGCGTCGGGACGGCCAGCAGCCCGACCAGCAGGAACACGGCGTCGCTGACGGTACGACCGGTGGGGTCGCTCACGGACCACCGGACGGCATCGGTGGCGAAGAAGGCCCACCACAGGGCTGCCGCGAGCAGGAACGCGGGGAACGGCTGGGCCAGGTACCGCACGGAGGGGTGCTCGACGATGACGTCGGTCCACTCACGCACCCCCGTGCTGTCGTCGTTCCGGGGGTGCACGGCGGCGCGGATCAGCGCGACGGGTGCCGCCGCCCACACCAGGGCGGGGACCACCAGGCCGAGCAGCACGTGGGCGCCGACGTTCGCCGAGACCAGGAACCGGTCGTACTGGTGCAGCGAGCCCGAGGTCGCGACCACCAGGGACACGACCGCCAGGGCCGCGGCGATCGAGCGACGCGCCGGCCACCGCACGCCGCCCCTCCGCAGTCGCACGACGCCGGCCAAGTAGGTCGCAGCGAGCAGGACGGCGGCCATCAGCCAGAACAGGTCGATGTTCCACTGGGTCAGCCAGCCCCACGCCCCGGGCGCGTGCGGCAGCAGGTCGTCGGTCAGGAGCTCCGCCGGGCTCGGGTCGGTGGTCTTGCTCAGGGCGATCTGGTCGACCGGGGTGGCGGTCCGTCCGAGTGCCGCGGCGAACCCCGACGCCACACCCATCACCGCGAGTTCGACGACGATGAGGGTCCAGAAGGGCCGCTGTCGACCGGGCGAGGTGGTCAGCGCACGGATGGCTCGACGGCGCTGCACCGCGCCGAGGACCCCGATGGCGACGATCGCGCCGATCTTCACCAGGACGAGCGTGCCGTACGGGGTGAACAGGTTCGACAGCGCCCCGACGCGGATCTGCGCCGACGCGGTGCCCGAGACGGCGACGAGCACGAAGCAGCCGAGGGCGATGCTCGAGTACCGGGCCACGACCACGGGCAGCCGGTCGCCGGGCAGCACCCCGCGCAGCAGCACGAGCATGACGAGCCCACCGACCCACAGCGCCGCACCGACCAGGTGCAGCCCCAGTGCCGTCACGGCGGCGTCGTGGCTGGCGGTGCCGGCGGCGTGGCCCTGCTGCGCGAGCGGGATGAGGCCGATCATCGAGACGCCGGCGGTCAGGGCGACCATGCCCCGCGAACGGACGGCGAAGCAGAGCACCGTGACGGCCGCGGCGACGAGGACGGTCACGAGCCAGGCGAGCCCGAGCTCGGTGCCGGTGAGGAAGACCCCCATCGACTGCCCGAACTGCTCGTCGATGCTGATGCGCGAACCGGCGACGCTGAGGAACGTGCAGAACGTGGCGACGGCCGACGCGACCGTCCAGACACCACTGGCCCCGGCGGCGACGTCGATCGCGCGGTTCCACTCGGGGCCGGAGCGCGAGAGGCCGACGGTCGCCAGCGCGAGCCCACCGATCGTGGCGGCCGCGGACAGGTCGACGACGAGCCGGGCGATCGGCAGCCCGAAGCGGACGACGGGCCCCGGGTCGGCGATGAGTGCGGGGTTCGCGCCCCCACCGATGACGAGTGCCGTGAGCAGCGCCACGAACCCGACGAGCAGGAGCACGGCGGGACCGGCGATGCGCGCGATCCGATTCACCCGTCAAGCCTAGGCGGTGCCCACCCGGCCGACGGACGGGGCGGGCCGATCTGTGCAAACCGGCTCGGGCCTCCAGGCCAGGACCCGCGCACCACGCGCCCGCGCGCCCCGGGAACGACGAAAGGGACGGCCGAAGCCGTCCCTCCCGATGCGCGGAACAGTCTTACTTGACCGCAGCCTTGAGCTTCGAGCCGGCGCTGACCTTGACCGAGTCGCTCGCGGCGATCTCGATGGCGTCACCCGTCTGCGGGTTGCGGCCGGTGCGGGCGGCGCGGTGCGTCTTCTCGAAGGCGATCCAACCGGGGATCGTGACCTTCGTGCCGTCGGCGACGGACGACGAGACGACGCTGAAGAGCGCGTCGACGACGCCGTTGACGGTGGCCTGGCTCTGGCCGGACTCAGCGGCGACGGCAGCGACGAGCTCGGTGCGGTTCAGTGACTTGTCAGCCATGGATGTCCTCCTCGGACTTCTTGCAGTATCGGTCGGACGCACGTGTCGTCCGGCGCCCGGAGCGGTTGCCCCGTGCCACGGTGCCAGTGGGCCGAGGGCCCGGCGGAACCGGAGTTGAACCTACCAGCCGCCGGGGGTGAAAACCGCCGACTCGCCCGGATTTCCGGGGTTGTCGGGGCTCCGAGGGGGTGCTGGAGGGGCAGATGTGACGAATGACGGCTCGCATGTACCCCGTACACAGCGAACGCCCCGCCACCAGGAGGTGACGGGGCGTCGTGTACTGCGAGTGCTTACCAGGAGCTCTTCGTGATGCCGGGGAGCTCGCCGCGGTGGGCCATGTCACGGAAACGGACACGGCTGATGCCGAACTCACCGAGGTGGCCACGGGGGCGGCCGTCGATGGCGTCGCGGTTGCGGTAGCGGATGGGCGATGCGTCGCGGGGCAGCTTCTGCAGGCCCACGCGGGCGGCCTCACGCGACTCGTCGGTGCCGTTCGGGTCCACGAGGGCCTTCTTCAGCTCGAGACGACGCTCGGCGTAGCGCGCGATGATGACGGCACGCTGGTTGTTCTTCGCGATCTTGCTCTTCTTCGCCATGCTTAGCGCTCCTCACGGAAGTCGACGTGCTTGCGGATCACCGGGTCGTACTTCTTCAGCACGAGTCGGTCGGGGTTGTTCCGACGGTTCTTCTTGGTCACGTAGGTGAACCCGGTGCCCGCCGTCGAGCGGAGCTTGATGATCGGACGGATGTCCTGACCCTTTTTCGCCATCAGATCTTCTCCCCACGGGCGAGGAGATCCTTGACGACGGACTCGATGCCACGTGCGTCGATCACCTTGATGCCCTTCGCGCTGAGCGTGAGCGTGACGTTACGACGAAGCGAGGGCACGTAGTACGTCTTCTTCTGCACGTTCGGGTCGAAGCGACGCTTCGTCCGGCGGTGCGAGTGCGAGATGTTGTGACCGAAGCCGGGAACGGCGCCGGTCACCTGGCACACTGCTGCCATGGTTTCCTCCTGAGTACCGTGCGACCGGACGGCCGCACCCAAGTTCACTTGCCTGGTGCACACGCGCAGTGCCACCGGGGTGGCCGTGCGAGGGGGTTGTGTGCACCGCCCAGGTCCGCTTCCCCTGTCGAAGGAGAGCCGGACACCGCGCGACCGCGGCGTTCGCGACGGTCGGAGGGCTTGGAACAACGGGTCCGCCGCGCGGACGCGGAGAACCAGGGGTCCACGTTACGCGAGGACCGGGCGTGTCGCAAGCCGCGCCTCCAGGCCTGGAGGCCCGTGGCGGCCGACCGCCCCGCTCACGTGGCCCCGTTGGTCACCCCACGGCGTTCGAGTGTGCAGAAGACGCCGGGTGCCGGAGGCGGACCCGACGTCTTCTGCTCACTCGACGGCGACGAGCCTACGGCGCCTGCGTCGGCTTGGGCGCGAGCGCCTGCACCATCAGCTCCCCGAGCTGCTGCGGCGCCGTGAACATCGGCCAGTGGCCGGTCTCGAGCCCGACGATGGAGAGCTCCTCGGTCGCGACGAGCTCCGCCGCCCAGGCCTGGTGGTCCGCCACCATCGCCAGCAGCTCGGCGGCGGGGATCTCGCAGGTGATGATCGTCGCGGGGATCGTGTGCCGTTCCGGGTCGGCGTAGTGGAAGCGGTCCGACGGCACCGAGGCGGGCTCGGGGATCGCCCGGTGCTCGACGTCATGCCGGATCTCGGGCGTCATGCCCCGGACGGTGGCGGGTTCCCAGATGTCCCACGACGGCAGCGGTACGACCCCGTCGACCACGGGCAGCTCGTCGTTGACGCACCCGCCCTCGGGCCCCGGGAACGTGTCGACGTAGAGCAGGTGCGCGACGAGCGACGGGCGCTGGTCGGCTGCCATGTACGCGATCGGCCCGGCACCCGAGTGTCCGGCGAGCACGACGGGTTCGTCGGCGGACGCGACGTCGTCCAGGATCGCGACCAACGCGGCGACCTGCTCGTCGAGCGTGTCGCCGTCGCGCGTGACGGCCTGCACCGAGTGCCCGGCTTCCCGGAGCACGGGGGCGACGTCGTCCCATGCGCTCGCGTCGAGCCAGAACCCGGGGACCAGGATGACGTGCATGCGGGGCAGGTTACTCGTCGGTGGCGGCGGTCGCGCGGGCTGCCGTGCAGACGGCGCACTCGCCGAAGATGTCGACGACGTGGCTGGCGTTGGTGAACCCGTTGGCGGCGGCGACGTCCTGCGCCCACTGCTCCACCGGGTCCGCCTCGATCTCGACGGTCCGGCCGCAGTTCCGGCAGATCAGGTGGTGGTGGTGCGCGTCCGTCGTGCACGCCCGGTACAGCGATTCGCCGTCCTGCTGCAGCGAGTCGGCGTCGCCCTCGGTGGCCAGGTCGGCGAGCGCCCGGTAGACGGTGGCCAGACCGATGGTCGATCCCTCGTCCCGCAGGTGCTGGTGCAGCGCCTGCGCACTGACGAACCCCTCGGTCGAGTCGAGGGCTCCGCGCACCGCTTCGCGCTGCCACGTGTTCCGCTTGGTCTTCTGCACGGCGTTCATGCTGACACCTCTTCCTTCCGACCGGCTGTCGACGTCGTCCCGGCCTGGAGGCCCGGCTCGCCCCGGCCACGCTGGCTCCGGCCGGCGACGCGGTTGCGTCCCCGCTTGTCGCGTCGCGACCCGATGATCCGGCAGACCACCCAGATCGCGAACGAGATGGTCGTCACGTACGGGCTGATCGGCAGGCCGCCGCCCAGTGCGAGCAGGATGCCACCGACGACCGACGTCACCGCGAACACCGTCGACAGCACCGGCACGACGACCGGGTGCGAGCTGAGGCGCAGGGCAGCGGCCGCCGGGGTGACGAGCAGGGAGAGCACGAGCAACGCTCCGACGATCTGCACCGACACGGCGGTGGCCAGCCCGAGCACGAGCATGAACACGATCGCGAGGGTCCGCACCGGGATCCCCGCGGCCGCAGCCACGTCGGGATCGACCGAGGCGAACATCAGCGGGCGCCAGATGACGAGCAGCGTCGCCACGACGATCGCGGCGACCACGATCAGGAACGTCAGCTGCGGGTTGTCGACCGAGACGATCTGCCCGGTGAGCAGCCCGAACTTGTTGGCGGCCCGGCCCTTGTAGAGCGCCAGGCAGAGGATGCCGAGCCCGAGCCCGAACGGCATGAGGACGGCGATGATCGAGTTTCGTTCCCGGGCACGCGACCCGAGGAGACCGATGAGCAGGGCGGCGATGACCGACCCGACGAGCGATCCGGACACCACGTTCACCCCGAGCAGCAGCGAGGCGCTGGCCCCGGCGAACGAGAGCTCCGAGATGCCGTGCACGGCGAACGGCATGTTCCGGGCGACGACGAACGGGCCGATGAGGCCGCCGACGATGCCGAGCACCGCGCCGGCCCAGATCGAGTTCTGCACGAGCACGAGGAGCTCGCCGTAGTCCTGGAACGAGAAGACGGTCGACAGCAGGTCCATCAGATCCGCCCTTCGTCGGGCTGGTCGGCGTGCGGGTCGACCTCGCCCGGGTGGTGCTCGTGGGCCTCGTTGGCCCCGACGATGACGATGCGTCCCATGGTGCGGACGACGTCGACGGGCGTGCCGTACAGGTCGCTGAGCACGTCGGCACGCAAGACCTCGTCTGGTGAACCGATCCGGAACCGACCGCCGGCGATGTAGAGGACCCGGTCGACGACGTCGAGGATCGGGTTGACGTCGTGCGTCACGAAGAGCACGGCGGCCTCGCGCTGTCGGCGCTCACGGTCGATGAGCTCGGTGATCCCGCGCTGGTGCCGCAGGTCGAGCGAGATGAGGGGTTCGTCGCACAGCAGCAGGGCGGGGTCGGCGGCGATGGCCTGCCCGACGCGGGTGCGCTGCTGCTCGCCGCCGGAGAGCTCGGCGACGGGGGCGTCCGCGAAGGCGGTGGCGCCGACCTCGTCGAGGACCCGGTCGATGCGCATCCGGTCGGCCTTCGACGCCCGTCGGATCCCCCACCGGTGCCCGGTCACGCCCTGGGCGATCATGTCCCGCGCGCGCAGGGGCGTCCCCGCCTCCATCAGGCGCTGCTGCGGGATGTAGCCGATCTTCCGGTGGCCGCGGTGCACCGGCTGCCCGAGGAACGACATCGTGCCGCTCGTGAGCCGCTGCTGCCCGAGGACGGTGCGGAGCAGTGAGGTCTTGCCGGCGCCGTTCGGGCCGAGGACCGCGACGAACTCCCCCGGCGCGAGGTCGAGGTCGAGGCCTGCCCAGAGCTTCCGGGCGCCGTAGGACAACCCGGCGTCGCGGAGCGCGAGGACCGGACGAGCCGCAGCCCGGTCGTCCACCGTGGTGGTCGCCGGGCTGGGGGTCGCCGCTGCTGCGGTCGAGGTCGTCACTTCTGGAGCGCTGCCTTCACCGCGTCGATGTTCGCCTGCTGCCACGAGACGTAATCCTGCCCCTTGGGGAGCGTCTCCGTGACACCGACGACGGGGATGTCGTTCTGCTCGGCCGCCTTCTGGACCTGCTCGGTCTCGGGGCTGGACGCCTGGTTGTTGTAGGCGAGGAGCTGCACGCGCTTGCCGGTGAACAGCGCGAGGGTGTCGCGGAGGGCCGCCGGCGGGACGTCGTCGCCTTCCTCGATTGCCTCGGAGAAGTCCGGCGGGGTCTCGTTCTCGAGCCCCATCGCGTCGAACAGGTACCCGGGCACCGGCTCCGTGTACGCCACCTTGTCGCCGGAGTCCTGCTTCTTGACGGCGTCGGTCTGGGACTCGAGGTCCTCGAGCTTGGTGGTGAGCGTGGCGGCGTTCTTCTCGAAGGCGTCCTTGCCGCTCTCGTCGAGCGCGCTGAGGTCCTTCGTGACCGCCTCGACCAGCTTCACCATCGTCGGGTAGCTGTAGAAGACGTGCTCGTTGAACTCGGCGCTGCCGCCCTTGTCGAGCCCGGAGAGCTTCACGACGTTGATCGTGTCCGCCTTGGTGTCCGAGGCGTTCGCGAGCGTCGTCATGAAGTCGTCGTAGCCGCCACCGTTCTCGATGAGCAGGTCGGCCTTGGAGACGGAGAGCTGCGTGCGGGCGCTCGACTCGAACGAGTGCGGGTCCTGCGACGGGTCGCTCAGGATGCTCGTCACGGTGACGGCGTCGCCACCGATGGTCTTGACGATCGAGCCGTAGACGTTGGTGGAGGCGACGACGTTGATCGTGCCGTCACCGCTGGCCTCCCCCGAGGCGGACGAGGTGGCGCACCCGGTCAGGGCGAGCGCGGCGGCGCCGGCGACGAGCGGGAGGGCGAGGAGGCGGTTGTGCATGGCACGACGCTAACGCCTACTGATAACGATTGTCAAAACCGCTATGAGGGCTCTCAGCGCGACCGGGAGACGGACGGGAGGCCCGGTGCCAGCTGGCACCGGGCCTCCCGTCATGGAGACGCTCGCGTCTACGGCTTGGTGGCCGCGTCGATCGTGTTCTCGGCGATCGTGTCCTCTTCACGCCCGGGGGTGCGGAGGTTCCACTTCTTGATCACGAAACTGAACAGGAAGTAGTAGACGACCGCGTAGCCGAGGCCGATCGGGATGAGCCAGATCGCCCCGTCCGCCTTGCCGAAGTTCAGCACGTAGTCGATCGCGCCAGCCGAGAACGAGAACCCGTCGTGGATCCCGAGGGCGTTCACCAGGGCGAGCGAGGTACCCGTGAGCACCGCGTGGATCACGTAGAGCGGGAACGCGACGAACATGAACGAGTACTCGAGCGGCTCGGTGATGCCCGTGACGAACGAGGTCAGTGCGGCGGAGATCATGATGCCGCCGACGAGCTTGCGGTTCTGCGGCTTGGCGTTGCGCCAGATCGCGAGGGCACCGGCGGGCAGCGCGAACATCATGATCGGGAAGAAGCCGGTCTGGAAGATGCCGGCGGTCGGGTCGCCGTTGAGGAAGCGTGCGATGTCGCCGTGGTAGATCACGCCGTCCGCGCCGGTGAAGCTGCCGAGCTGGAACCACGGGAAGAAGTTGAGCAGCTGGTGCAGCCCGATCGGGATGAGCATGCGGTTCACGAAGCCGAAGATGCCGCCACCGATCACGGCGTTGTCGGCCACGGCCGTACCCGCCGCGGTCAGCGCGATGTCGAAGTAGCGGTACACGAACGACATCGCGACGGCGATGACGAGACCCGCGACCGCGGTGAGGATGGGGACGAGGCGACGGCCCGAGAAGAACCCGAGGAAGTCGGGCATCTTCGTGCGGTGGAACTTCTCCCACATGACCGCGGAGACGAGCCCCATCACGATGCCGCCGAGCACCCCGAAGTTGATCATCGCCTGGTCGCCGTTGGCGTCCTTCACACCGTCGAGGACGATCGGCGACATCACCTTCCAGACCTCGAACATGACCATGTAGCCGACGACCGCCGCGAGCGCGGTGGTGCCGTCGGACTTCTTCGCCCAGCCGATCGCGATGCCCACCGCGAAGAGCAGCGGCAGCCAGTTGAAGACACCGTTTCCGGCCGCCGAGATGACTCCGGCCCACTGGCCGAAGCCGGGGATCGCCCCGAGGAGGTCGGGCTGGCCGATGCGGAGCAGGATGCCCGCTGCAGGCATGACCGCGATCGGCAGGAGCAGGCTCCGTCCGAGGCGCTGGGCCTGTGCGAACAGCCGTGACTGCTTCTTCGGCTTCTTCTTCTCCGGCACATCCGTGGCAGTGGTGGCGCTCATCGGAGGTCCTCTCGTCATTGGGTGGAGCTGTCGGGGTGAGTTGAGTCGTGCAGCCAGCGCAGGTAACCTCGGCGGTGTCGCCAGGTCCGGTCCTGTCCGGTCATGACCAGTTCCGTAGTCTGATCCGAGAGCGGTCCAGTGTCAACCTGCGACGCAAACCCTTAACGAGGAGGAAACGATGGCCGACATCAAGGCAGCCGACATCATCGCCGCACTCGGCGGTGCCGAGAACATCGAAGAGGTCGAGGGCTGCATCACGCGCCTCCGCGTCGAGGTCGAGGACGGGGACCTGGTCGACAAGGCCGCCCTGCAGGCAGCCGGAGCCCAGGCGGTCATCGGTGGCGGCACCGGCTGGCAGGTCATCGTCGGCACGGTCGCCGACAACCTCGCCCAGGACATCCAGGACGAACTGTGACCGTCGTCCGCACCCCGTTCGGCGGCCCGGTCGTCGCCCTCGCCGACGTGCCCGACCCGGTGTTCGCCGGACAGCTGGTCGGCGCCGGCGTCGCGGTCGACCCGACGGGCGTCGAGGGTGCGATCACCGCGGTGGCCCCGGTCGACGGCACCATCGTCAAGCTGCACCCGCACGCGTTCGCCCTGCAGGGCGCCGCTGGCACCGACGTCCTGGTGCACGTCGGCATCGACACCGTGAAGCTCTCCGGCGAGGGCTTCGAGCTCCTCGCGACCGAGGGCGACACCGTCACCGCCGGTGACCCCGTCGTCCGGTTCACCCCCTCGGTGATCACAGCAGCCGGGTACTCGCCGATCTGCCCGGTCGTCGTGCTCGGTTCGACGCCGGACAGTGTCGACCAGGGGACGGTCGGCACCACGGTGCTCGACGGCGACACCCTCTTCGAGGTCTAGGGCCACTTCCCCCTTCGAGAGCGACTGTGTACTGCGGAACACCCGCAGCGCACAGTCGCTTTCGTGTTGTCGGGCGGACTACGCGACCGCGGGGGTCGCGGTGACCTCCATCTGCACCCGGTAGCGGTCCGATCGGTACCAGCTGCGGGTGTGCTCCACGGGTCGTTCCCCCGCGTACGACACCCGGTCGAACTCGAGGACCGGTGCTCCGGTCTTCGTCCCGAGCAGGGTCGCGACGTCGTCGGCCGCCGGGTTCGCCGCGACGGTCTGCTGCGCGCGGTCGATCGGGGTGCCGTACTCCGTGGCGATGATCGAGTACACCGACCCCGACAGGTCGTGGTCGAGCAGGCCCGGGAACGCGTCGGCTACGAGCCAGGCGTCGTCGATCGACACCGGGGCGCCGTCGGCCATCCGCAGGCGCTTCACGTGGAAGGCCGGCACGTCCGGGTCGATCCGCAGGGCTGCGGCGGTGTCGGCCGGCGGTACCCGCTCTTCGCGCACGAGCACCACGGTGGTCGGCTCGTGCCCCATCGCCCGCATCTCCTCGGTGAACGAGGCGAGGTGCAGCGTCGACTGCACGGGCCGGTGCGCGACGAAGGTGCCCTTGCCGCGGACGCGCTCCAGGTAGCCCTCGTTGACCAGCTGCCCGAGGGCTTCACGCACGGTGATCCGCGAGACGCCGTACTCGGCGATGAGCTGCCGTTCGGACGGGATCGCAGCACCGGGAGCCAGTCGCGTGGTGACGAGGTCGAGCAGGATGCGCCGCAGCTGCTGGTGCTTCGGTTCGGCACCCTCGGTGATGCGGCTCGTCATGCGTCCCTCGTGCTCCGTTGCTGGTCCTGGGGGGTGGTCATGCGCGGACATGACCAGTTCCCATCACAGTAGCGAGTCAGGCCGGGAAGACCAACGTCGGGCGGATCAGAGTCGGTTATACATGAGTTCCACATTCTTGACATCAGTGCTGCGCCGCTGCCACGATCGGTCGAGCCTCATTGGGGGGCACATGGGAGGAAACAGTCATGCACAAGTCCAGAACGAAGATGCTCGTCGGCCTCGGTCTCACCGTCGGCCTGATCACGGGCACTGCGACGGCGGCATCAGCTGCGCAGTTCGAGGTCATGGGATCGGGGTCGGAAGCCGGCGGAGTGGCCGTCGCTGCGTCCGGCGCAAGTGCGAGCGGTGAGACCAGCGGCATCGGTACCGACAACGACGGCGGGGGCGGGAGCTTCTGGCAATGGGGCGTCGGCAAGGACGACACCTGGTCGAACTACTTCCGCGAGAAGCGGTGCCACGGCGCGACCGCGGTCGGCAAGAAGTCGAAGCGCGTCACGAACGTGCCAGGCGGCCGGTACGCGATGGCGATGACACCGAAGGCGCGCAGCGGCAACAAGGCGTACTACCACAACTGCTGAGACCGGGAGCGGGCGGTCCGAGAGACCGTCCGCTCCGGCTCACGCTCGCCGCAAGGGGGACCATGAACATCCGATCGGTGACGCTCGCCTACCTCGTCCCGCCCCTCCTGGCTGCCGTCCTGGGCTTCATCGGCCTGGTGCAGGTCAGCGAAGCCGGCATAGTGGGCGCCTCGTCCGTGGTGACCGCTGCCGCCGGTGCTGAGACCGGATCGAACCAGCGGGTCGCGACCGCACTCGAGCAGGTCGCCGAGGCCGAGCACGCGACGATCGCACGGGTGGTGGCGGACCGCGAAGCTCCGACGACGCGGCGCGTGGCGCTCGTCACCGACGCGCCCTCGAGCCGCGGTGCCGGCTGGCTCCTCGACGGGTACGAGGACTTCACGAGGTCGATGGCCACCACCGTTCGTCCGATGTCGGAACTCGACCAGTTCGACCCAACCGGCTCGTACTCGGTCTTCGGGGACGACGACGCTCGGCGAGCCGTCGTGAGCGCACTGACAGACGCCGGGTACGAGGTCAGCGTGGAGCGCGTGCCGCTCCTGCAACGCATCGGCGTCACCGACGGCTTGGATCAGACCTTGGCCCTGGTCGGAGCACTCGTCTCGGGATGCGTGGCGCTCTGCCTGATGACGACCGTCGGGGCCCCTCGCCGCAGCGCAGTCCGCCGACTGCACGGAGACACCACAGCCGCCATCGTCATCCAGGAGCTGGCTGAGCTCCGGACGGCCGTGCTCGTCATCGCCATCGGAGCACCCGTCGCCGCCATCGGGCTCTGGTTCTACAACGGGCTCGCTTCGGCAGCGACCCTCGCCGCCGCGATCTCGGTGTTCTGCGTGGGGCTGCTCGTTCCGGTCGTCGTCGCGCACACGATCGGCACGGTGGTCGCGTGTCGACAGCCGTTGGCTGGCGCACTTCGGGGCGCTCGACCAGCGGGCGCGCTCCTGCTCGTCGCACAGATCGCACGGGTGCCCGCGCTGCTGTTGCTCGTCGCGGCCGTCTTCGAACTGACCGGGGCGGTGACCACCGCGCGACAGGGAACGGCAGAACGGGATCTTCGGGCGGCCGGCGAAACCGTCCAGCTCTGGGTCACCCCGGATCCGCGCCCGGTCGAGGAGCAGGCCTACTGGGACCGCATCGGCGATTTCGCCGGTGGGGCGCTCGAGCGGCGTGATGCGTTCCTCGCCGCCGCGGTCGAGGTGTCGAGTGGCCGAGGGAAGTCGACGGTTCCTGCGCTCGTCGTCGACCAGGGCTACCTCGACCTGCAGGACGTCCGTTCCGAGGACGGGGCCCGCATCACCACCGACGGCGCGGAGATCGCCGTGTGGATGCCTGCCGACAGTGAGCTCTCCCGCGATCGGCTCGTCGAGGGTCTGACCGACTGGCAGTTGCGGGATGCACCCGACGCCCTCCTCGAGCACGTCACCGGCGGCACGCTGGCCCGCCAGCAGGTCTACTCGTACCCGGACGACGCGTCGTCGCGCGCGTGGCTCGACGATGCCGTGATCGTGGTCGTCCCCGCGCCGGTCGACGTCTTCTCGGCCGATGAACTCGGATCGTGGTTGTCGACCGGAGACGTCGTCTTCACGTCCCGTGCTGCCGCTGAGCGGTCGATCGGCGCGTCGGGCCTCCGCGCCGAGTTCAGCGCGGTCGTCGCGGTGGGTCAGTCTGCGGCGGAACAGGCACGGCACGCAGCGACGACCGTGGCGATCGGGACGGGCACCATGGTCAGCACCCTCGCCGTCAGCGTCATGCTCGGGTTGGTCGCCACGATCGCGCACCGACGCCGTCACGGCCGTGCGCTGTTCGCGAAGTTCACCAGTGGCGTCTCGCCCGTCCGCACCGATGCTGGCCTGCTGACGATCGAAGCCGGTCTGGTCTCGATCTCCGTCATCGCCGTCGTCAACACCTGGTGGTCGCAACGCCCGGACGGGAGCGGTCTCAGATCGTCACTCGACCCGGTCGCGCAGTCGGCCGGAGTCGCCGGGGCGCTCGCGCTCGTGACGCTCGCGGCGGTGAGCGCCACGAGCCTCGTCGTCATGGCCGTCACGGCACGGAGCACTGCACGCAACCGAGGGAACGGATCACGATGATCGAGGTACGGAACGCATCGAAGCGTCGCGGAGGCCGTGCACTGTGGCACGACCTGACGTTCGAGGTGGCAGGCGGAGAGATCGTCGGCTTGGTCGGGCCGAGCGGCTGCGGGAAGTCGACGCTGCTCGACTGTGTCGGGCACGTCGATGCGCTCGACGGCGGCACGATCCGGATCAACGGAGAGTCGGCGGGCTCGAACGAGCGGCGGGCACGACTGATCCGGCGGCGCCACCTCGGGTACCTGTTCCAGGACTTCGGGTTGGTACCCGACATGACGGTCCAGTCGAACGTCGACGTGGTTCGCCTGCCGGACGGACGGCGCAGACACCGAGGCATCCGGACGGGCGAGGCCCTCGACCGTGTCGGTCTGGCTGGACGCGGAACGGACCGCGTCCACGAACTCAGCGGCGGCGAGCAGCAACGCGTCGCGATGGCGCGGCTCCTGGTGAAGCGTCCGTCGGTCATCCTCGCCGATGAACCGACGAGTGCCCTCGACGACGACAACGCGGCGATGGTGCTCGACCTACTGGGCGAGCTGGCGGCTGGCGGAGCGGCCGTCCTGATCGCGACACACTCGTCATCGGTCGAAGCGCGCGCCGCACGGAGCATCACGCTCAGCGGACCCGCTGGCTGACGGGTCAGGCGTTGGCGACGAGCCAGGCGAACTGCTCGTCGGAGAGCAGCCGATCGGTCCAGACCTGCCCCTCGACGCCGGCGGCCGCACGGTTCTGTGCGGCGGGAGCCCCCTGCCACACCAGCGACAGCCCGGCACGACGCAGCACGGCTGCAGAAGCAGGGTTGTTCGTGAGCACGCGGCCGGTCACCGGGACGTCCGGAGCGGTGTCGGCGGCGGCCCGCACGGCAGCGAGGGCGATCTCGGACGCGAAGCCCTGCCCCCATGCCGCGGGCGCCAGGCGGTAGCCGAGGTTCCAGACCCCACCGGCGGTCATGTCGACCCCGCCCACACCGACGAAGGCGTGGTCGGAGGCGCTCCGGACCGCCCAGGACCCGAGGCCGTGGCGTGCACGACCGCCGATCTTGCGCTGCACCATGTCCACGCTCGAGCTCCGCGCCACGTGCCGACCCGTGGGCAGGTGCTGCCACGTGCGGGCGTCCGAGAAGAGCGCGTGCACGTCGTCGATGTCGGCCGGGGTCAGCGGGGTGAGCAGGAGGCGATCCGTTCGGATCTCCTGCGAGGGGGTCAGGAGCTGGTGGACCATGCACCGATCATGCCGCCGACCCCCGACATCCGTGTGAACACCACGCGACGTTTGCGGAAGCCCGCAGATGGTGAGCAGGAATGGTCGAGTGGCTCGAAGCAACCCGACCACTTCTGCTCACGAAGCGGAACGACCGACGCTAGTCGAGCAGGAGCGCGGGCTCCTCGAGCACCGAGGCGACGTCGTGCACGAAGCGGGACGCCACGTCACCGTCGACGACCCGGTGGTCGAACGAGGCACCGATGGTCGTCACCATGCGCGAGCGGACCTCGCCGTCGACGACCCACGGCTTCGGCTTGATCGTGCCCATGGCGACGATCGCGACCTCGCCGGGGTTGAGGATCGGGGTCCCGGTGTCCATGCCGAACACGCCGATGTTCGTGATCGACACGGTGCCGTTCGCCATCTGCTTCGGCGTGGTCTTGCCGTCGCGGGCGGTCAGGGTGAGTTCCTCGAGCGCCTGCGCCAGCTCGAGCAGCGACATGTCCTGCGCGTCCTTGATGTTCGGCACGATGAGCCCGCGCGGGGTCGCCGCGGCGATGCCGAGGTTCACGAAGTGGTGGACGATGATCTCGCGGTCGGTCCAGGTCGAGTTCACCGAGCGGTTCCGGCGGACGGCCCAGATGACGGCCTTCGCAACGATGAGCAGCGGCGAGACCTTGACGCCGGCGAACGTCGGCGAGGCCTTGAGGCGCTTGACGAACTCCATCGTGTGGGTCGCGTCGACGTCGACGAACAGCGACACGTGCGGTGCCGTGAACGCGGACGTGGTCATCGCGGTGGCGATGGCCTTGCGGACGCCCTTGACCGGGATCGTCTCGCTGCGGACCTCACCCCACTCGGGCGTCTCGATGTTCCGGAAGACGCTGGCCTGCTTCGCGTGCCGGATGACGTCGTCGCGGGTGACCTCGCCGGCCAGACCGGTCGCGACGATCTCGGTCAGTTCGACGCCGAGGTCCTTCGCGAGCTTCCGGATCGGCGGCTTCGCCAGCACGTTGGTCGCGGTGCTCTGCTTGTGCGCGGAGCCCGTGCCGAGGGCGCTGATCGCCTCGGCGGTGCTCTCCTCGCCCGGGTCGACGGAGGCTTCGGCCGCCGCGGCGGTGTCCACACTGGAGGCGCGGCTCGCCTCGGCCGCGAGCGCTGCGGCCCGGCGGGCGCCCGGCTTGCGACGGGAGGGCGACGAGGTCGCCGAGCCGTAGCCGACGAGGACGGCACCGGAGGACTCGTCGGTGCCCTGGACGGTCGCGTCGACGGCGACCGGCTGCACCGGCGCCGCCGGTGCAGGGGCAGCAGCGGGGGTCGGCGCCGCTGCGACCGGAGCGGGGGCAGCAGCGCGCGCCGGAGCGGGCGGGGTCTGCGCGACCGGGGCCGACGGGGCGGCAAGGGCCGGCGGGGTGGACGCGACCACGGGCGAGACCGGGGCGGTCTGGGCGACGGGTGCCGCGCCTCCAGGCTGTTCCGCAGGCGGCGTGAGGGCCGCACCGGAGGCGACCGACGCGTCCGAGTCGACGCGGATGATCGGCTTGCCGACCTCGACCGTGTCTCCCTCGGACACGAGCAGACCCGTGACGGTACCGGCGAACGGCGACGGCAGCTCGACGAGCGACTTCGCGGTCTCGATCTCGACGAGCACCTGGTCGACGGCGATCTCGTCCCCGATCGCGACGCGCCACTGCACGATCTCGGCCTCGGTGAGACCTTCACCCACGTCGGGCAGGGGGAATTCGGCGGCGGCCACTACGGCTCCTTCGCGGATCTGGTCGTGCTCGGTCGGACGGGTCAGTAGGCGAGGGCGCGGTCGACGGCCTCGAGGATGCGGTCGGCATCCGGCAGGTGCAGGTGCTCGAGCTTCGAGACCGGGAACGGCACGTCGAAGCCGGAGACCCGCAGCGGCGGTGCCTGCATCGTGTAGAACGCCCGCTCGGCGACGGTCGCGGCGATCTCGCTGCCGACGCTGACGAAGCCGGAGGCCTCTTGTGCGATGACCAGGCGACCGGTCTTGCGGACGGAGGCGAGCAGCGGCTCCCAGTCGATCGGCGAGATCGAGCGGAGGTCGATGACCTCGCAGCTGGTGCCCTCGGCCTCGGCGATGTCCGCCGCCTGCATCAGGGTGGCGACCATGGCGCCGTGCCCGACCAGGGTGACCTCGGTGCCGGTGCGGGCGACGCGGGTGGTGTGCATCGGGACGTGGCCGTCGACCAGGTCCACCTGGCCCTTGGGCCAGTAGCGGGACTTCGGCTCGAGGAAGACCACCGGGTCCTTCGACGCGATGGCCTCCTGGATCATCCAGTAGGCGTCGTTCGGGGTGCTCGGGCTGACGACCCGCAGACCCGGGGTGTGCGCGAAGTACGCCTCGGGGGACTCCTGGTGGTGCTCCACGGCGCCGATGTGGCCGCCGTAGGGGATGCGGATGACGACGGGCAGCGACATGTGTGCCGGCAGGCGGTTCGCCATCTTCGCGAGCTGCGAGGTGATCTGGTCGAACCCGGGCCACACGAAGCCGTCGAACTGGATCTCGACGACCGGGCGGTAGCCGCGCAGGGCGAGGCCGATCGCGGTGCCGATGATGCCGGCCTCGGCGAGCGGGGTGTCCCGCACACGCTCGGCGCCGAAACGGTCCTGCAGGCCCTCGGTGATGCGGAAGACGCCGCCCAGCTGGCCGATGTCCTCGCCCATCAGCAGGACCTTGTCGTCCGCTTCCATGGCCGCGGCGAGCCCGGCGTTGAGGGCCTTGGCCATCGGCAGGGTCGGGGTGGGGTCGCTCGGGACCTCACCGGCGCCCGGGTGGGAGCGCAGGGTGTAGTCGAAGAGCTGCTCGGTGGTGCTCATGCGTGGGCGCCCCCTTCGAAGCCGGCCTCGTACTGGGCGAGCCAGGCCTTCTGCTCGGTGATCCGCGGGTGCGGTTCGCGGTACACGTTGTCGAACATGACGTCGACGGACGGTGCGGTCAGGGCGACGGTGCGGCGTCGGACGTCGGCGGCGATGTCCTCGCCCTCTTCGTCGAACGCGGCGAACTGCTCGTCCGTCGCACCCTTCGAGCGCAGGTACGCCTCGGACCGGACGATCGGGTCGCGCAGGACCCACTCCTCGAGCTCGCCGTCGGCGCGGTACCGGCTCGGGTCGTCGGAGCTGGTGTGCGCACCGATGCGGTAGGTGTCGGCCTCGATGAAGGCCGGGCCCTGGCCGCTGCGGGCGTGCTCGGTCGCGACGACCGAGGCCGTGTAGGAGGCGAGGATGTCGTTGCCGTCGATCAGGACGCTCGGGATCCCGAAGCCGCGCGGGCGGTCGACGAGCGGCGTCGGAGACTGCACCGACACCGGCACCGAGATGGCCCAGTGGTTGTTCTGCAGGAAGAAGACCACCGGCGCCTTGGTCGACGCGGAGAACACGAAGGCCTCGTTCACGTCGCCCTGGCTGGTGGCGCCGTCGCCGAAGTAGACGATCGAGCAGGCGTCGCGGTCCGGGTCGCCCGTGCCGACGTCGCCGTCGAGCTTCTGGCCGAGCGCGTACCCGGTGGCGTGCAGGGTCTGCGAGCCGATCACCAGGGTGGAGATGTGCGTGTTGCCGCGCTGGTCCGGGTCCCACCCGCCGTGGGTCTGCCCGCGGTACATCGCGATGATCTCCATCGGCTCGACGCCGCGGTGCATCGTGACGGCGTGCTCGCGGTAGGACGGGAACACGTGGTCCTGGGCGCGCAGGGCGAAGGCCGAGCCGGTCTGTGCCGCCTCTTGCCCGTGGCTGGGCACCCACAGGCCGAGCTGCCCGGTGCGCTGGAGGTTGTGGCCGGCGTGGTCGAACCGACGGGTGAGCACCATGCGGCGGTGCATCGCCAGCAGGGTCTCGTCGGGGATCGCCCGCGCGGCGGCGGCGAACTCGGCGTTCTCGTCGGTCTCCACGAACCGACCCTCGGGGTCGAGGAGCCGGACGGTGGTCGTCGCGGGAGCCGCGGCGCGGAATGACATGCGGGCCAGCGTAGCGCCAGGCACTAGTCGGCCACCTGGAGGTCCCCCACAAGTGAGCGGGCTGTTTGGAGGAGCGTTTCCACAGCTTCGTGCTCGCCGATCGAGATGCGGATGCCCTCTGGCGGGAAGGCCCGGACGATGATGCCGGCGTCCTCGAACGCGGCCGCCGCGGTGGCCGTCCGCTCGCCCGTCGGCAGCCAGAGGAAGTTGCCCTGGGCGTCCGGGACGTCCCAGCCCTGGGCCCGGAGCTCGACGACGATCCGGTCGCGCAGGGTGGCGATCTCGGTCACGCGTCCGAGCAGTTCGGCCTCGCGTTCCAGGCTGGCGAGCGCCGCCGCCTGGCCCTGGGCGGTCACGGACAGCGGGATGGCGCAGGCCCGGACGGCGTCGAGCACGTAGTCCGGACCGAGCGCGTAGCCCACCCGGAGCCCGGCGAGCCCGTACGCCTTCGAGAAGGTACGGAGGACCACGAGGTTGGGGTGCGCGGCGAGCAGCGGGTGACCGTGCACGGCGGCCTCGTCGGTCACGAACTCGGCGTATGCCTCGTCGAGCACGACCAGCACCGACTGCGGCACCGCGGCCATGAACGCGTCGAACTCCGCGGCGGTCACGATCGGCCCCGTCGGGTTGTTCGGCGAGCAGACGAGCACCATGCGGGTGCGTTCGGTGACGGCCGCGGCCATCGCGTCGAGGTCGTGCCCGCCGTCGGCGCGGTTCGGCACCTGCACGCTCGTGGCGCCGGCGACCGTGACGACCCCGGGGTACGCCTCGAACGAGCGCCAGGCGTAGACGATCTCGTCGCCCGGGCCGGAGGTCGCGCGGGCGAGCTCGTGCAGGATCGCGACACTGCCCGGGGCGACGTGCACCTGCTCGGCGGTCAGCCCGAAGCGGTTGGCCAGCACGGCACGCAGGGCGAGGGCGGTGGCGTCGGGGTAGCGGTTGTACGAGGTCTGGGCCTGCACGGCCTCGACGACCCCGGGGAGCGGCGGGAACGGGTTCTCGTTGCTCGACAGCTTGAAGGCGGAGTCAGACGCCTGTCGCCCCTGCTTGTACGCGGGGAGGACGGCCACCTCGGGCCGGATGTGCACACGCTGCTCGCTCACGGGTCCAGGCTACCGGCAGGCCCACGGGACCCACGAGGGGAACGAGGGCATCATGGGCGCATGCGATTCCTCGTCCGCCTCGTCGTCAACGCCCTCGCGCTCTGGCTCACCACGCTCATCGTCAGCGGCGTCTCCGTGACGCCGTTCGGCGACGGCGGGACCACTGCGACCGTCCTCACCTTCCTGCTCGTGGCGTTCGTGTTCGGTCTCGTGAACGCGGTGATCGGCACGGTCATCCGGATCGTGGCGTTCCCGATCTACATCCTCACGCTCGGGCTCATCTCGTTCGTCGTGAACGCGATCCTCCTGCTCATCGTCGCGGGCATCTCGGACGCGTTCGGCTTCGGGCTCGAGGTCGACTCCTTCGGCTGGGGCATCGTCGGTGCCTTCGTGCTCGCGGTCTTCGCCTGGCTGATCGGGCTCTTCGCCCGCCCGGTGCTCAACCGCCAGCGGGCGTGACCCCGGCGGACCTCGCGGAGGACCCCGCCCTGCGTCATGATGTGCTCATGACCCAGGACGTCGACGCCCCGTTCCGCGTCTCGTTCGTCTGCAGCGGCAACATCTGCCGCTCCCCCATGGCCGGGGTCGTGTTCGCGCAGATCGCCGCGGACGCCGGCTTGGCTGACCGGTTCCAGGTGGAGTCGGCCGGCACCGGTGACTGGCACGTCGGCGAACCCGCCGACGAGCGCACGATCGCAGCGCTGGCGGCGCGCGGATACGATGGCAGCAGGCATCGCGCCCGTCAGTTCGACCCGGACCGGTTCCCGGACCTCGACCTGGTGGTCGCACTCGACCGCTCCCACGAGCGCATCCTGCGTTCGTGGGCCCCGACCATGGACGACTCCGCCAAGGTGACGCTCCTGTTGCGGTACGACGCCGCCTGGCCCCAGCAGGCCGACGTGCCGGATCCGTATTACGCGGACCGGCACGAGTTCGACCGAGTGCTCTCGACCGTCGAACGGGCCTGCCGGGCGCTCTTCCACCAGCTCGAGCCGGCAGTCCGTCAGGGAGCCCCATGACCCCCCTTCCCCCGCAGCCGATCAGCCCGCTCGACGGGCGCTACTACCCGATCGTGCACACGGTGGGCGAGCACCTCTCCGAGGCCGGCCTCAACCGCGCGCGCATCGTGGTCGAGGTCGAGTGGCTCATCTTCCTGACCGACCACGCGATGTTCACCACCTCGCCGCTCAGCGTCGACGACAAGGCAGCACTGCGCCGGATCGTCGAGACCTTCGGCCAGGACCAGATCGCGGAGCTCGCCGAGATCGAGGCGACGACCCGTCACGACGTCAAGGCCGTCGAGTACTTCGTGCGCCGCCGACTGTCCGAGCTCGGGCTCGACGCGATCGCCGAGCTCACCCACTTCGCCGCCACGAGCGAGGACGTCAACAACCTGTCCTACGCACTCACCGTGCGGGACACCGTCGACCAGGTCTGGCTCCCCGGCTTCCGTGCCGTGCTCGAGAAGCTCCGGACGCTCGCCGTCGAGCTGAAGAGCGTGCCGATGCTCTCGCACACCCACGGTCAGCCGGCCACCCCGACGACGCTCGGCAAGGAGCTCGCGGTCGTCGTCTACCGACTCGAGCGCGTGCTCGCCCAGATCGAGGGCGGCGAGTACCTCGGTAAGTTCTCCGGCGCGACCGGCACCTTCTCGGCGCACCTCGCCGCCGACCCCGAGGCCGACTGGCCCGCGCTGTCCCGCGAGTTCGTCGAGGGCCTCGGCCTGACGTGGAACCCGCTCACCACGCAGATCGAGTCGCACGACTGGCAGGCCGAGCTCTACGACCGGGTGCGTCACGCCAACCGGATCCTGCACAACCTGGCCACCGACGTGTGGACCTACATCTCGATGGGGTACTTCACGCAGATCCCCGTGGCGGGTGCCACCGGGTCGTCGACGATGCCCCACAAGATCAACCCGATCAAGTTCGAGAACGCCGAGGCGAACCTCGAGATCTCGTCGGCGCTCTTCTCGACGCTGTCCGAGACCCTCGTGACGAGCCGACTGCAGCGCGACCTGACCGACTCCACCACGCAGCGGAACATCGGCGTCGCGTTCGGGCACTCGCTGCTCGCGCTCGACAACCTGCGCCGCGGACTGGGCGAGATCGCCGTGAACGAGGCCAAGCTCGCCGACGACCTCGACCACAACTGGGAGGTCCTCGCCGAGGCCATCCAGACGGTCATCCGTGCCGAGGTCACCGCCGGGCAGTCGAACATCGAGGACCCCTACGCGATGCTCAAGGAGCTCACGCGGGGGAAGCGGGTGAGCCAGCGGGACCTCATCGTGTTCGTGAACCGTCTGGACATCTCCGACGGCGCGAAGGCCCGGCTGACCAACCTGACGCCGGCGACCTACACGGGCCTGGCGGACGAGCTGGTCGACCACCTCGACGTCTGAGCACGACGGACCGGCGGCCGGACGGTCGTCGGTCCGTCATCGGATCCGCGTCCGGGGGTGCGGAATCCTGAGCGGTTCGATAGGTTCGTATCGCTGAGTACATCTCAGCACGGGGGGCGTCGCAGTGGATGCACCCTGTCCACTGACCGGATGGATCTCCACACCGTGCTTCGTTCTCGCATCACCGCGGCCGCCGTCGGCGCCACCGTGCTCGGCGTCTCCGCCGCCCTCGTCCCGACGGTCTCGACCGCCCTGGTGACGAGCACCGCTGCTTCGGCCATCGTCACCTGGACCGACTCGGCCGACGACTTCACCGCCGCGCCGACCGGCACCTTCCCGCTGACCGACCAGTGGTACTGGGCGTCCGTGACCGACCTGGACGGTGGCGGTTCGATCACCGACCACGCCACGCTGGACGAGGACGGCCTGTCCGTCTCCGAGGGCGAGGCCGTCGGCCTGGTCCGCGGCCTGAACAAGCCCGTGCCCGCGAGCAGCGTCCCCGCCCTCGCCGCCGGCATCAGCATGACGACCACCGGCGCGACGAGCTTCGGTCTCGCGGTCCAGGAGGGCGGCGACACCAGCGCGCAGACCGTGGTCTTCGCCACGGACGCGCCCGAGACCGGTGACGGCGTCGGCATCTCCGACGGCACCAGCAACTGGATCGACCCCGCGACCGGCGAGGTCGAGTCGACGACGGAGCTCACGGCCGACCTCGAGGCCGCCGACGCGCAGGTCGTCGGGTACGTCGTCTACGTCGGCATCGACGTCGCCGCCGACACCACGGCCCCGCCGACGCCCGAGCCGACCGAGACGCCCGCTCCGACCGACGAGCCCACCCCGGCCCCGACCGTCGACGGCACCCCGGCACCGAGCGCGCTGCCCAGCAGCGAGCTGAAGAGCCTCGCCGCCCCGCTCGAGGCGAACGGTCAGTCGCTCGCCGCCGACGCCAGCGGTTCGATCTCCGCGCTCCGCGTCGACGACACCACGACCTACTTCACGCCGCAGCCCACCGCGGCCGCCGAGCTCCTCACCCCGACGGCCACGCTGACCGAGGCCACCACCACCGGAGTCCGCATCCAGGGCTCGGGCTTCGCTCCGAACGAGCTCGTCGGCGCCGGAGTCGGCACCGGCGCACAGGGCACCGACATCCCCGGGGTCGCGTTCCGCGCCGACGCCGACGGCAACGTCTCCGGCACCATCGTCCTGCCCGCCGACTTCGTGAACACCGCCGGCGCGTACAGCGTCGGTCTCGTCGGCGCCTCGTCGGCGCAGGCCGCGCAGGCCGCGCTCACCGTCACGGCCGACCCGGCCGCTGCCGGTGACCCGGGCACGGCACCGGTCGCCGTCCCGGTGCCCGGAACGGCGAACTTCACGGGCTGATCTTGCCGATCCTCCCGACCGAGCCACGGCGGCGTGCGACTGTGATCGCCGCCGCCGTGGCGGTCGTCTGTGCGGGGGCCGTCGCGTTCGTCGCGCTCGGTCCCCTGTCAGCCGCGCCCGCCCCGACACCGACCCGGTCCGTCGCGGCGCCGACGCCCACCCCGACGACGACACCGGAGCCGACCCGGTCGGCAGCACCCGTCGACGCGCTCGACGCCCCGGCCAGCACCACGGTCGCCGCCGTGACCGGCGCGTCCGTCCCGGTCAGCGCGAGCGCGGGCGGCACAGCGACACAGACCCTCGAGAACCCGCAGGCGTCCGGTGCCCCGCTCGTCTTCCGGGTCGTCGACCAGCAGGACGGCTGGGCGGAGGTGCAGCTCGCACAGCGCCCGAACGGCAGCACCGGCTGGGTGCCGACCAGCGCCGTCACCCTGACCGAGGACCCGTACGCGATCGTCGTCACCCGCTCGACGAAGACGCTCGACCTGTACAAGGACGGCAAGGTCGTCGACAGCTACCCCGTCGCCACCGGCACCGGCGGCACACCGTCACCGACCGGCCGGTTCGCGCTGACCGAGCTGCTCGCACCGACCAACGAGGGCTACGGCCCGTACGCGTACGGCACGACGGCGTTCTCGGACGTGCTCAACTCGTTCGGTGGTGGCCCTGGCCAGATCGGGCTGCACGGCACGGAGGACACGTCGAGCATCGGCACCGCCGCCTCGCACGGCTGCATCCGCATGCACAACGACGACATCACGGCGCTGGCGGAGCGCCTGCCGCTCGGCACGCCGTTCCAGGTGCGCTGACGTTCCAGGTGCGCTGACAGGCGGCCTGGAGGCACGGCGTGAGCCCGGCAGTGGGCGCCACCGTCTCAGGTGGTGACGTCCAGGGCGACGGCGACCAGCGCCTCCAGGACGGTGCGCACCACGGGACGGACGGCACGGTCGGGGCGGACCAGCGCCTCGATGCGGCGTCCGGCACGGACGTCGGCGAGCTCCGCCAGGTGGAAGCGCCCGGCCGCCCGCGTCCCCGACGTGTACCGCGGGACGAGTGCGATGCCGTGGCCGCCCGCCACCAGGTTCTCGATGACCGGCAGGTGGATCGTGCGGAACGCGACACTCGGCGGGGTGTCCGTCGCTGCGGCCATCGCGTGCAGCACCCGGTCGATCGGGTAGCCCTCCGGCACGCCGATCCAGCGTTCCCCGACGACCTCGTCGATGCCCACGCGTGCGCGGCCGGCCAGGGCGTGCCCGGGCGGCAGGGCCACGTCGAGGGGTTCGCGGAGCAGCGGCACGGTGTCGACCGATCCCTGGTCCGCCGGGCGGACGCCGTCCGACCGGTGCCCGACGACCACGTCGTGGTCGGCCGCGAGCGGTGCGAACTCCCCCTCGCTGACGTCCACGTCGACCAGGGTCAGCGCGATGCCCGGGTGCGCCTGCATCCGGGTGAGCACGCCGGGCAGCAGCAGTTCCGCCGCCGACGGGAAGATCGCCAGCGACACCGGTCCGGTCGTGCCGCCGAGGTGCTCCTGCCAGGCGGCGTCCACCCGGGCGATGGCGGTCGCGACCCCGGATGCCAGGCCCGCGAGCACTTCGCCGTGCGGGGTCAGCCGGACCCCGCGCCCGACGCGTTCGACCAGCGGGACGCCGACCTGCCGCTGCAGCGTCTGCAGCTGCTGGGAGACGGCGCTCGGTGTGCGGTGGGTGGCCTCGGCGACGGCCGTGACGCTGCCGCGCTCGGCGAGCTCCCGCAGGACCGCCAGCAGCTGCACGTCGAAGTCGACCATGCAGGGACCCTACATCGTGGTTCGCGAAGGTTTCGATGGACCTACAACGTCGCGCCCGGGACGATGAGGAGCATGACCACCCGAGACCGCCTCCTCGCCGTCGTCGTCGCCGTGGTCTGGGGACTGAACTTCCCCGCGACGGCACTCGCGCTCGAGCACTTCCCACCGTTCCTGCTCGCAGCGCTGCGGTTCACGATCCTGGCGGTCCCGACGCTGCTGTTCGTGCCGCGGCCGCGGATCCCGTTCGGGCGGCTCCTGCTCGTCGGTCTCGGGCTCGGCGTGCTGCAGTTCTCGTTCCTGTACCTCAGCATGGCGTCCGGCATGCCGTCGGGGCTGGCCTCACTCGTGCTGCAGGCCTCCGCGCCGTTCACGGTGGTGCTGGCCGGGGTGTTCCTGCGCGAGCGGCTGACCGGCCGGCAGGTCGTCGGGGTCACCGTCGCCGTGGCCGCCCTCGCCGCGATCGCCCTGCACCGTTCCCAGACCGCCGCGCTGCTGCCCGTCGTGCTCGCGCTGTGCGGTGCGCTCGGGTGGGCGATCGGCAACGTCGCGACCCGGCGCGCGGGGGCCGCGAACCCGCTGCACCTGACCCTGTGGTGGTCCGTCGTGCCGCCGGTCCCGATGGTCGTGCTGTCGCTCGTGGTCGAGGGCCCGGACCGCATCGGCACCGCTCTCGGTTCGGCGTTCACGGCGGCCGCGCTGCCCGCCGACCTCGGCCTGCTCTACATCGTGGTCGTCGCCACCCTGGTGGGCTACGGCATCTGGTCACGGCTGCTGGCGGCCTACCCGTCGAGCACGGTCGCGCCGTTCTCGATGCTCGTGCCCGTGGTCGGGGTGCTCGCGTCGTGGGCGGCCTTCGGCGAGGTGCCCGACCTGGTCGAGGTGCTCGCCGGCGCGGTCGTCGTGGCCGCCGTGCTGTGGTCGTCGCGACCGGTGCGGGACCGCGGGCCGCGGCCGGCCCCCGTCGACGAGGTCGCACGACGCGCCGCTGCCGTGTCGCCGAGGTCGCACGACGTGCCGCACGGACCGCTCGCGAGCGGCAGTCCGCGCGACCTCGACCCGGCGCTCAGCCCCGGTGCTGGCGACGAGCCGCGATGATCCCGGCGAGCGCCCCGCGCAGGTGCGGGTACCGGAACTCGTAGCCGGCCTGGGTCAACCGGGTCGGCACCACCCACCGGCTCTTCAGCACGAGTTCGGTCTCGGTGCGGATCGCGAACGACCCGAGCTCGAGCATCCACCGCCAGGTCGGCACGCCCAACCGGCGCCCGACGGCGTCGCGGAGGGTCGCCATCACGGTGCGGTTGTCGGACGGGTTCGGGCTCGAGATGTTCACCGGCCCCTCGATCTCCGGGTGGTCGCGGAGGAACCGGATCGACCCGAGGACGTCGGCGATGTGCACCCAGCTGAAGCGCTGCCGACCGTGCGTGGGCCGGTGGTGGTGGTACGTGCCGGCGCGGAGCCGGGAGCGCGTCGGCACCCACGGTCCGTCGTACTGCGGCCCGCCGAGGCCTGCCTGCGCGAGCCGGAGGAGCGGCAGCAGAGCGCTGCCGTCGCCGAACACGATCGCCATCCGGAGCGCCACACGACGGGTGCCGGGCAGGTCGGCGCCGAAGAAGGCGTCCTCCCACGCGCGGGCGACGGAGACCGAGAACCCCTCGCCGATCTCCCCCGTCGCTTCGTCCTGCGGTCGGTCGTCGGCGTGCCGGTAGATCGTCGCGGTCGAGGCGTTCATCCACAGCGGCGTCGGGTCCTCGGACGTGCGGATGGCCTCGGCGAGCTCGAGCGTGGTGTCCACCCGCGAGCGCATGATCTCCGCACGGTTGCGTCGGCCGTAGCGGCAGTTGACGCTCTTGCCCGCCATGTTCACGACCATCGCGGCGCCGTCGACGAGTTCCCGGATGCGCATGGTGTTGCCCCACACGGCGTCGCCGGTCCGGCCGATGGTGACGACCCGGTACCCCTCTTCCGTGAAGGCGTCCCGCAGGTACCGCCCCACGAAGCCGCTCGCTCCCGCGATCACGACGCGGCCCTTCTGGTCGCTCATCTCATCCCCGTTCTGTGTCCGGCGCGATCTCGTACCGGAACGCCCCCTCGTACCGGTACAGCGTGCCGAGCACCGGCGCCGTGAGCACCAGGGACACGCGCTGGAGGTCCGCTTCGTCATCGAATCGTTCCATCAGCGTCACACGCGGGCTCAGGGCGGCCGGGAGGCGCAGATCGCGTCCCAGCGCACGGAACGTCACGCGCGTGGAGACCAGGCGCAGGGCGCCCGCGTCGGGACCGTCGGCGTCGACCTGCGCCCGGAGCCGGGCGCTGACGCGCCCGTGGCGACCCAGGTGGTCGACCAGGCCGTCGGGTTCGGCGGTGATGGCGTCCACCATCGTGCGGCTCCCGGAGCGGAACCGGAAGGTGCGGTGCGCGCGGACGGCGACCCGGGCCTCCAGGCTGACCCCTGACCCGCGGCGGACGCGAGCCGGCCGGTTCTCGACCGTGAACGGAACGTCCCGCTCCCAGACCGGGAACATGACGGAATCGCGGGCGAACACCGCGAGCACCGGCCAGAGCCACCGACGTGGGGTGCCGACGACGTCGAAGACGCCCTCGCCGCGGCCGACGTGCCCGGGCGGGACGGGGCCGAAGTACGTGCGGAGCCGCGGGTGCAGCCGAGCCAGCACGTCCGGCGGTGTGGACAGCTCGTAGGGCGACCGGCTCACGGTTCGATCCTGGCATGTCGTCAGTGCGGATCCCTACGATGTCGCACATGGGACACGACCACGGGCACGGCGTCGGGCACGCCTCGGAGCGCGCCCTGCTCATCGCGTTCTGCATCTCGGCGGGCATCCTGCTCGCCGAGGTCGTGGGCGCCGTGGTCACGGGTTCGCTCGCGCTGCTCGTCGATGCCGGGCACATGGTCGTCGACACCGGCGGACTCGGCATCGGGCTCGTCGCGACGCGGCTCGCCCGCCGGTCCCCGACCGCGCAGCGCACCTGGGGCTTCCAGCGGGCCGAGGTCCTCGGGGCCACCGCACAGGCCGCGATCCTGCTCGCCGTCGGGGTCTACGTGATCATCTCGGCGGTGCAGCGGCTGTTCGTGCCCGAGGAGATCCACTCCGGGCCGCTGCTCGTCTTCGGCATCGTCGGCCTCGTCGGCAACCTGGTGGCCTACGCGGTGCTGCTGCGGGCCTCGGGCGAGGGGTTCACCTCGCGCGCCGCCCGGCTCGAGGTCCTCAACGACACCCTCGGCTCGGTCGCCGTCATCATCGCCGCGATCGTGCTCATGCTGACCGGGTGGGAGCGGGCGGACTCCGTCGCCGCGATCCTGATCGGCCTGCTCATCCTGCCGCGGGCGATCCGGCTCCTGCGCGAGACCGCGAACGTGCTGCTCGAGTCGACGCCGCCGGGGCTCGACCTCGACGACGTGCGTGGCCACATCCTCGAACTCGACCACGTCATCGCGGTGCACGACCTGCACGCCACGCTCGTGGCGACCGGGGTGCCGAACCTGACCGCGCACGTGGTCGTCGACGACCACTGCTTCTCGACGGCGCACGCCCCCGCGATCCTCGACGAGCTGCAGCGGTGCGTGGCGGAGCACTTCGACGTGCCGGTGGAGCACTCGACGTTCCAGTTGGAGCCGGTGTCACACCGGCGGCACGAGTACGAGGTGCACGCGTAGGGTCCGCGCTCGGGCGTGTGGGCGTCGCTGCGGCTTCGCGACGATCCACCAGGTGATCGACGCGTGGTCTGTCGCAGAACGGGTGTCCGCGGGTGCCCGCGTCAGCAGTCGTCGGTGCGCGTGGGGTAGGCCGTGATCACCCGGTCGGTGGTGGCCGAGACGATCACCTTCACCCAGGGCTCGTCGTCGGGGCGTGAACCGTCGTCGAACCGGACGGGTGCGGCGTAGCAGACCTTGCCGTCGCCGGCGTCGAGCGGGAACCCGGGGCGCGGGTCCTCGAGCGCCGTCTGCACCGCGGTGAGCATGGCGTCGTCCCAGTCGCGCGAGCCGTGCCCGGTGACGACGTCCTGCCAGTCGGCGGTGTGCCGCACCCGGATGTGCTCGTAGCCCTGGGCAACGGTGCCGCACTGCAGGGTGACGCGGCCCAGGGCCTCGGTCTCGTACTGCGCGACGGCCGCCTGGGTCGTGGTGTCGCATCGGCCGAGCGCGGTGCTGCCGGGCATGTCCGGCCCGGTGCGGGTGATCGTGACGGTGCCGTCACCGGCGGCCGGCGGCGCGTCGCTCGGCGTCCGTGAGGCCGAGCCGGCACCGATGGTGGGGTCGTCCGCGCCCTGCCGTGCCGTCAGGAACAACCCGCCGGCGAGGAGACCGGCGGCCACCACGGCCGCGACGCCGGTGATCACGGGACGGTTGCGGTTCCGGGGCACGCGCCCAGTATGCCGGGAGTTCGACCGCACGACGGAACCAGGCTCCGGACACGGCACCGCGCGATCGCGCGGTGCGGTGTCCGGAACCTGGTTCCGGGCGGAGGGGAGGCCCGCCACGCGTCAGGCGCGCGCGGCCAGCCGGGTGCCGGCGACGACGGCCAGGACGGCGACGAGCACCACGTACCCGATCAGGACGGGGAGCGTCGGGATCACCAGCAGCGCCGCCCCGACGGCCACGACCGGCACCGTGAGCCCGGCGTAGGCGATGAGGAACGTGGCGGCGAGCACGCCGCCCCGACGCTCCGGGCCGACCAGTGCTGCGGCGCTGCCGATCGCCGCGCGGAACAGCAGGCCGACGCCGGCTCCCGCGACGACCCCGCCGCCGATGAACCCGGCGACCTGCAGCAGGACCGCGGCGACGGCGAGGACGACCAGTCCGACGACCAGGAGCACCATGCCGAGCCGGATCTGCGCACGCTGCGACAGTCGGGCGAAGACGATCTGCGACAGCGCGCTCGCGGCGAAGACCCCGAAGGTCGTGGCCCCGGCGGCCAGGCGGTCGGTGACGTGGAAGGTGGTGCCGAGGAAGCTCGGCGCGACCGAGGTGAAGAGGCCCTGCACGGCGAGCGCGGCGAACGCGGCTGCGCCGGCTGCCCAGAACGCCGCACCCTGCCCCTCCGGCGCCTGCATGCGCTGTGGGCGGTAGGCCACGGGCTGCTCGGGACGGTCGACCGTCTCCGGTGCAGCCAGCACGAGCACGAACGCGACGGCCAGCGCGATCACGAACACCACGTACGGGACCATGAGCGGCTGCCCGACGAACTCGGCGAGCGCTCCGCCGACCAGGGCGCCGAGCGACAGCCCCCCGAGGTTCACGGCTCCGGCGGCGACGCTCGCGCCCTTCGCGGAGTCGCTCGACCCGGTGGCACGGACCCGGAGCTCACCGAGGTGCGCCGTCGCGGTCGCCGTCAGCGTCCCGACGCCGAGGCCGGTCACGAGCCGGGCGACGATGAGGCCGGTGACGTCGTTCCAGAGCAGGAACAGCACGGCGGCGACGAGTTCGAGGGCGATCGACACCAGGATGAGCGGACGGCGTCCGTGCACGTCGCTGAGGTGCCCCGCCAGGTACAGCGACCCGACGACCCCGACCCCGTACGCCGCGAAGATCACCGTCGTGGTGAAGGTCGGGAAGCCGTCGCGGGCCTGGTAGATGACGTACAGGGGTGCGGGGACGGTCGCGAAGGCCATCACCGCGAGGAACGCGAAGGCGACGACCCAGAAGCCGAAACCGTGGCGCCGACGGGTGTGGACACGGCGTCCGCGCGGGGCGATGACACGGTCGCTCGCGGATGCGGGAGCGGCGGTGGTGGCGGGGACGGTGCCCGTCGGGGTGTCGGTGACGGTTGACATGCTCCGATGATCGCGCTCGCGGTGCATCGAGTCCAACGGAGGCGCTTGATGTGCACGATCGATCTGCTCGATACTCGGACGATGGAGACCCGACTGCTCGAACAGTTCGTCACCGTCGCCGCCGAGGGCAGCGTCACCCGGGCGGCGGAACGGCTCTGGGCCGCGCAGTCCACGGTGTCCGCGGGCATCGCCTCGCTCGAGCGCAGCTTCGGCGTGCGGCTCTTCGATCGCACCGGCCGACAGCTCGTCCTGACCCCCGCTGGCGAGGACCTGCTCCCCCACGCCCGCGCAGTGCTCGAGTCCCTCGACCGGATGCGCGACCTGGCCACCGCCGACGACGCCGACCTGCGGGGCCGGGTGCGGCTCGGCATCTTCACGAGCATGGACATCGTCGACCTGACGGGCGTGCTGCAGCGGTTCCGGCGGCAGCACCCGCTCGTCGCCGTGGAGCTGATGACCTCACCGTCGGGGACGACCGGCCTCGTGCAGGACCTGGTCGCCGGGCGGCTCGACATCGCCTACACGGGCCTGCCCACCGTGCCCGCCGGCGTCGTCGTGGAGCCGCTGCGGGAGATGCCGTTCCGGGTGTTCACCGCGGCGGACCACCCGCTCGCCGGCCGGTCGTCGGTGTCGCTCGCCGAACTCGCCGACGAGCCCTTCGTCGACACGGCGCACGGGTTCGGCAACCGGATCATCCTCGACGGGGCACTCGAGCGGCTCGGCATCCGTCGGCGCATCGTCGCGGAGATGAACGACATGCCCGCCGTGATCCGGTTCGCCTCGGCCGGGCTCGGCGTCGGGGTCGTGCCGGACTCGGGCGTGCGGTACGACGGGGCGGTGCTCGACCTGGAGGACGAGGTCGACCCGCTCCGCATCGGCCTGGCGGTCCGGACGTCCCCGGAGCCGAGCCGTGCGGTCCGGACGCTGGCGCGCGACATCGTGGCGGCGCGGGTCGGGTGACGCTGGGCGCGCTCGCTGTGCTTCGTGAGCAGGAATGGTCGCGTCACGGTGCGCGAGGCGACCGTTCCTGCTCACGATCTGACCACCGACGGACTGGAGGCACGGGTCGGGTCCGCCACGTGCCTCCGGGCCGTCAGTCCCCCCAGATCTCCCCGACGACGGCGTCCAGCAGTCCGTTCGTCGGGAAGTTCGCCTGCCGGATCACGATGAAGGTGTCGTCGCGCAGGAAGAAGGTGGAGACCTGGTCCACCGGGGCAGCCTCGGCCGGGACGGACGACTGGCACACCCGCCCGCCGTCGCGGTCCTCGCACTCCAGCGGACTGGTGGCGAGCACGTCCGCGGCCCCGGGCCCTGCCGTCCCGACGGTCAAGGTGAGCCCACTGACGTCGGCTCGGGGATCGGCCCACGTGCAGATGATCTTCGACTCGCCGTTCGCCCAGGTGACGTCCTCCCCATCGCCGCCGGCCGTCCCGTCCTTCGCCTTCGAGATCTCGGTCAGCGGAGTCTCCCCGAAGAGCCGGGTGTAGTCCTCTGCCGGGACCATGTCGCGGCACGTCGCCGGGATGGTCGCCGCAGCGGGGGTCGGTGTCGACGTCGGGGTGGGCTTCGGCACCGGGGCACCCGTGATCGGGGCGGAGCTCGGCGTCGTGGAGGACGGCGCGGGCTCGGGCTGCTGGGTCTGGGTGGGAGCGGCGACCGGGTCGGCGTTCTGCTGCGACAGGGTCAGGGCGACCGCGCCGGTCGCGGTGCCGACGGCGAGCAGCGCGACGACACCGATGACGATGCCGGACCGGCCACGACGACGCTTCGGGAGCGGGGTGGCACGTTCGAGGACGTTCTGCTTCATCGAGACGAGCATGCGCTGCAGGTCGTCTCCCTGCGGAGGCTCAGTGTTCATCGTGCATCACCACCTTCTTGAGTCGTCGACGGTTGCGGGACACCCGCTGGGTGACCGCGCCGACCGTGAGTCCGAGGAGTTCGGCGGCCTCGGCGTACGAGTGCCCCTCGAGCAGGCAGAGCTCGCAGATGCGGCGGTCGAGGTCGGGGAGCGCGGCGATCTCGGCGCGGACCCAGCGCAGGGTCTCGCGGGCCTCGTCGTGGTCGGCGGGCGAGGCGAGGTGCTCCGGGAGCTCGTCCGTGCGGCGCCGGGCCTGCTTGCGCCCGGTGTTGAAGGCGTGGTTGCGGCACACGACGAGCAGCCACGGCAGCACCGTGTCCGCCGGCAGCTCGAGGGTCGCGGCGCGCTGCCAGAGCGTCAGGAACGCGTCCTGCACGATCTCCTCGACGTCGGACCGGTCGTCGACGAGCGCCCACGCGTAGCGGGTGAGGGTGGCGGCGTACCGGTCGAACGCCCGGGCGAGCGCGCCGGTGTCTCCCTGTGCCATCGCACGGACGAGTCCTTCGTCCGTGTCGGTGCCGGTCGTCACGTCCACATCCCACCTCCTTCACTCAGAGGTGTCGGCAGGACCCGCGATCCTGACAGGACCGTGGCGGATTCGTGATCTCGGGCGTGTCCGACCGGAGCCGTCAGCTGTCAGCCGTCAGCTGTCAGACATCAGCGGTCAGTGGAAGTCGTCGCCGTCGCCCTCGCCCGGCGTCTTGTGCCCGCCGAGCATGTCGTTGTCGTCCTGCTCGCTCGACGAGGCGAGCTGCAGCATCGCGAGCACGACGACGACCACGATGAACGCGACGCCGAGGAAGATCACGGCCAGCTGCAGTTCCCGCGTCGAGAACAGCACGACGAGCCCGGTGAACACCGCGATGATCGCGGAGATCCCGAGGAGCTCGACCGGGCGCAGACGGTCACGACGGCTGGGGGTGGTCATGCGTGTGGTGCTCCGTCCGGGGCGACGGCCGGCGTGGCCGTGCCCCACTTGTGCGAGAGGCCGGCGATCACGTGGAAGACGGCCGTGATGGCGAGGTACGCGCCGAGCAGGCCGACGAGCACGATCGAGGCGTCGAGGGTGCCGGTGACCTGCTCCACGCCACCGAGCTGCTGGGAGTAGTCCGGCGGCGTGACGAGGAAGGCGACCGCGAGCAGCAGCGTGAGGCCGCCGATCGTCGTCCAGTCGCGAGCGAAGGGCGAGCGTCGCCGGGCACGGAGCCCCTGCGACAGCTCGAGGGCCCCGGTCAGCACCGCGAACGCGACGATGACCGTGATGAAGGCCGGCAGCCCGAACCCGTTGCACGCGAACGCGGCGACGGCGGCGAGCAGGGTGATGACGGCCTGCAGCAGGGTCGTGCGACGCGATCGACCGTCGAGGGGCAGTCGGGAGATCCCGCCGAACAGGAGCACGAGGCCGTCGACCAGGGCGAAGCCGCCGAACAGCAGGAGACCGTAGCCCGCGGCGTGGTTGGTCGAGAAGGTGATCACCATCGCGACGACCGCTGCGGGGACCGCCCGGAGGATCGGGATCGGCCAGTACCGCGCGCGCTGGGTCGCGTCTTCCACGGTGGTGGCGTCGTCCACGGTGTCGGACACGAGACCTCTTTCGGGCTTGCGGATCGTGGATCCGATCCTACCGCCGGTGGGGTGGACGCCCGACCGGGAGCGGACTCGACCCCCTGTGGACGTCCACACCCGTGCACCGGGACGACACCGCCTCCGGGTGCCGTCCCGGCGGTGTCAGGGCTGCTGCGGGTCGTCGGACGGCGCGTTCCGGCGAGCACGACGTCGGGCGAGCCACCAGCACACGGATCCGGCGGCGGCGGCCAGGGCGGCGAGCGCCGCGGCGAGGCCGAGCCCTTCGGCGCCGGTGTAGGCGAGGGCTCCGACGGGGGCAGCCGCACGACGGTCGACTGCGGGGTCACCGGCTCCGCCGTCGTCGTCGACACCGGCGCCGTCACCGTCGTCACCACCGGAACCGTCACCACCGTCGTCCCCGTCGTCCGGAGCCGGCCCGCTCGTCGGCACGGGGCTCGGCGTGGGCCCCTCGTCGTCCGGGCCCACGACGATCGCGACGCCGGTGGACGGGTCGCCGCCGTCCGCGTCGGTCGGCGAGGTCGCCGTCGCCACGTTCACCACGTCGGAGCCGTCCCCCTGGTACGCGGGGTCGAGCTCGGCGCGGATCCGGAAGTCCAGGGTCTCGCCCACCTCGAGCGACACGTCGGAGCTGCAGGTCACCCGCTGCCCCTCGGCCGTGCACCCGTCCTCGGAGCCCACGAACCGCATGGCCTGGGGCAGGTCGTCGACCGCCCCGACCTGCTGCGCCGCCGACGGCCCCCGGTTCCGGGCCGTCACGAGGTACTCGACCTCGTCACCGGGCCGGACGGTCGACGGCGACACCGACTTGTCCGTCTCGACGTCGGCGGCGATCACGGGGGCAGTGACCGTGGTGGTCGCCCGCGAGGCGTTGTCGGCCTCGTTCGTGTCGGACAACGAGGTCGGCGGGGCGATGGTCGCAACGCTCTCCAGCGCTCCGGACGTGCCCTCGGCCACCCGGCCCTCGATCGTGACGACGGCGGAACCCCCTCGGGGCAACGACAGGTCGGTCGCGACGTCACCGGTGCCCGACCCGGTCGCACAGGCGGAGCCGTCCGCGGCCGTGCAGGTCCAGGTGACGTCCTCGACGCCGTCGGGCACGTCGACCTGCAGCGGACTCGGGTCGGCGGCGTTCGGGCCGGGGTTCCGCGCCGTCACGGTGTAGCGGAGCGGTTCGCCCGCCGTCGCGGTCGCGGGCAGGTCGTGCTCGACGGACAGGTCCGCCGGCTTCCAGACCCGGAGCGCGTCGACCTCGTGCTTGTCGACGTGGCTGCCGGTGGCCCCGGCGAACCCGAGGCGCAGCGTGCTCGGCAGCGCGGCCTGCCCGTCGCCGTGCAGCGGGACCGAGTCGAGCACGGTGCGCATGGTCGAGCCGACCTGCAGCCGGACGGAGACCGCGAGCCCGCCGTCGTCGTCGGGCAGCAGGGTGATCCGGACCGTCCGGGGCGTCGAACCGGCCGTCACGGTGCCACCAGGTGCCGCGGCACCGGCGACGTACCGGTAGCCCTCGGTCCCGTTGCCGGAGCCCCGGACCACCACGTGGTCGGGCTGTGCTCCGGGGCCGGACCCGTTGATGCGTGACGAGAAGTTGCCGTAGTGGTCGATCGCGACGGCCGCGAAGCCACCGGGGACGCCCGGCAGGTCGCACTCCCGGCCACCGCCCTCGGTCGCTTCCTTGCGGCATGCGTACCCGAGACCGGCGCCGAAGGACCCGACGCCCTGCGCGGAGGCCCCGTCGGCCAGGTACAGCAGCAGGCCGTCGGCGCCGGGGTCGTCCTTCTCGGTGTGCATCGCGTACGTGAACTCGATCTCGAGCCCGGTGTCGGACGGGAACGTGTCGTTCGTCGACCACGCCCCCGCCTGGTTCCGGACGTCGTCGGTGAGCCGCAGTCGGCCGCCGGACACCGCGGCGTCACCGTGCAGGGCACCGCCGGACGCACTGGAGAACTGGTTGACGTACGGGAAGTCGAGGGCGGCCGCACTCGACCCGGACGGCAGGACCGCGGGTGCCGCGAGCACGCCGATCGCGGTCAGGGTGGCGCACGCCGCAGCGAGACGGCGGACGACCCGCGAGCGGAACGACCGCCGGTCGAGGGAAGGCGCTGGGGCAGGAGCTGGAGCTGGAGCTGATGCAGTGGGATCTGTCATGCCCCGATGCTCGCGACCGGGACGTCACCCCCGGGCGGCGGGGAGACGATCTGTGGAACGCCCCCACGGGCCTCCCGGCTGTGGAGGAAGAACGACGCGAGCGGACCGCTCAGGCCAGCCACACCGTCGTCTCACCCGGCAGCAGCCCCGGTGCGACCCCGTCGAGCGGCCCGGACGCGACGACGACGGTCCCGGCCGGCAGGGGCACCGGCGCGGTGCCGAAGTTCGTGACCGACCGCCAGCCGTCGTGCCGCGCGAACGCCACGACCTCGGAGCCGGACTCCAGCCACGTCAGCGCCTCCCCCTGCTGCAGGCGACGCCGTGCGGCCAGTGCCCGGCGGTACAGCGACAGGGTCGACTCGGGATCGCCGTCCTCGGCCTCGACCGAGGACTCCCCGAAGTCCTGCGGCTGCGGCAGGTGCGGTGCGACGTCCCCGAAGCCGAACGACGGTCCGGAGCGCGTCCACGGGATCGGTACACGGCAGCCGTCCCGGCCCTTGACGGTGTGCCCGGTGCGGAGCCACTTCGGGTCCTGCAGCAGGTCGCGCGGGATCGCGGCGGCCTCGTGCAACCCGAGCTCCTCGCCCTGGTAGACGTACGACGACCCGGGCAGCGCCAGCATCAGCATCGTCGCCGCTCGGGCCCGACGGAGCCCCCGTGCACGGTCGAGCTCCGGCGTCGTGCCGTCCGTCATGAGCCAGGCGTCGGTGTCGGTGCCGTCCGGCAGGCCGTAGCGGGTGGGGTGCCGCACGACGTCGTGGTTCGACAGCACCCAGGTGCTCGAGGCGCCGGACTGCTCCGAGGCGGCCAGGTTCCGCTCGATGATCCGACGGAACACATCGGGCTCGAACGGAGCCTCGAGCAGGTCGAAGTTGAAGGCCTGCCCGAGCTCCGTCGGCCGGGCGTACAGGACGCGGCGGGGTGCCGGGGCCCAGGCCTCGGCGACCGCGGCACGGGGCGGGTCGTACTCGTCGAGCACCCGGCGCCAGGTGGCGAAGATCTCGTGCACCTCGTCGCGGTCGTACAGCGGGTCGGAGCCGTCGAGCGGCAGGTCCTGCTCGTTCGACGGCCGGTACGGGGTCGACAGGTCCTTCGCCAGCCCGTGCGCGACGTCCACGCGGAACCCGTCGACACCGCGGTCGGACCAGAAGCGCAGCGTGTCCTCGAAGTCGGCGCGGACCTCGGGGTTCGACCAGTCCAGGTCGGGCTGCTCGGGGGCGAACAGGTGCAGGTACCACTGCCCGTCGGGCACTCGGGTCCACGCGCTGCCACCGAAGTTCGACACCCAGTCGCTCGGCGGCAGTTCCCCGGAGGCGCCCGAGCCCTCACGGAACACGTACCGCGCACGCTCGGCCGACCCCGGCGCGGACGCCAACGCGGCCCGGAACCACTCGTGCTGGACCGAGGTGTGGTTCGGCACGATGTCGACGATGACCTTGAGGTCGTGCTCGTGGGCGGCCCTGACCAGGGCGTCCAGGTCGTCGAGGGACCCGAGCTTCGGGTCGACGGCGCGGTAGTCGGCGACGTCGTAACCACCGTCGGCGAGCGGCGACGGGAAGAACGGGGAGAGCCACAGGGCATCGACGCCCAGCGCTGCCAGGTACGGCACCCGGCTCGTGATGCCCGCGACGTCACCGAGCCCGTCGCCGTCCGTGTCGGCGAAGCTGCGCGGGTAGACCTGGTAGACGACGGCATCGCGCCACCAGGTCGGGTCGGTGGTTCGTGGCGTGCTGGCCGGGGTCCGAAGCGTGGTCACGTCGCCACCGTACCCAGGGTGCTGGGAATAGCGCCCCCTACGATCGCATTGGTTGTCGCTGACACCTTTCCGTCCAGCAACAGCATCCCGCAACAGAAGGAGCTCCATGACGAACGTCCTCGTCCTCGTCGGCAGCCTGCGCGCCGACTCCATCAACCGCAAGCTCGCCGAGGCCGCCGCGCACCACGCGCCGGAGGGCATCGAGCTGCACACCTTCGACGGCATCGTCGACCTGCCGTTCTACAACGAGGACATCGACGGCGACACCCCGCCCGCCGCTGCCGTCGCCTTCCGCGACGCCGTCGCCACCGCGGACGCCGTCCTGCTGATCACCCCCGAGTACAACGGCACCATCCCCGCCGTCCTGAAGAACGCGCTCGACTGGGGTTCGCGTCCGTTCGGTGCCTCGCCGCTGTCCGGCAAGCCCCTCGCCGTGATCGGCTCGGCGTTCGGCCAGTACGGCGGCGTCTGGGCCCACGACGACGCCCGCAAGGCCGCCGGCATCGCCGGCGCGAAGGTCCTGGAGGACGTCAAGGTCGCCATCCCGCAGTCGGTCGTCCGCTTCGCGGAGACCCACCCGCGTGAGGACGCCGAGGTCACGACGCTCGTGCAGGGCGCGCTCACCGCGCTCGCCGAGGCCGCAGCCGGCACGGACGAGCAGGCAGCCGCGTAACGCGACGAACCATCGGACAGGAGGCCCGTGGCGACCCCGCCACGGGCCTCCTGTCCGTCCGGTGCGGACGCATCGGACGCATCGGACGCCGCAGAACCCGGGAGTTCACTAGACGGCCGAGATACGAGACGGGTTACCCTGAACGCCATGTCGACGCAGGAGATCACCGAGGCGTCCGGGTACTGGTTCCCGGACGACGACGCGACCCAACGCGGGGTCGCGGTGCTGAACGCCCTGCGCCGGTACCGATCCGCCGAGACGGCCATGCGCCGCCGGACCCGTGACTCGATGGGCATGGGCGAGACCGACCTGCTCGCCGTGCGCTTCCTGCTGCAGGCGCAGCGCTCCGGCACCGCCGTGAGCCCGAAGGACCTCGCCGCGTACCTCAAGATCTCGTCGGCCTCGACGACCATCCTCATCGACCGCCTGGTCAAGTCGAACCACGTCCGCCGCGACCCGCACCCCACCGACCGCCGGGCCCTCGTCATCACGCCGACGACCGAGACCGACGACGAGGTCCGCGCCACGCTCGGCGTGATGCACCGCCGGATGATGTCGATCGCCGAGGGGCTCCCCGCGTCCGAGGCGCGGATCGTCGCCGGGTTCCTGGAGCAGATGCGCGACGCAGTCGACCAGGTCGACCCCGCGCCGTCGCACTGAGCAGCCCTGCACCGGACGACCTCGGGGGACGCTGCCTCCGAGCGCACTGAGAGCGTGCACTGCGGCACCGCGTAGACCGGAACGGTCACACCGACGCGAAAGGAGCCACAACCATGCACGCTTCGGACAAGATGGCCAAGAACCTCCAGGCGGTCCTCGTGGACCTCATCGACCTGCACCTGCAGGGCAAGCAGGCCCACTGGAACATCCTGGGCACCAACTTCCGCGACCTCCACCTGCAGCTCGACGAGATCGTCGACGCAGCTCGTGAGTTCGCCGACGACACCGCCGAGCGCATGCGTGCGCTGTACCTCGTGCCGGACGGCCGCTCGGCGACCGTCTCCGCGGGCAGCCACCTCGACGCGTTCCCCTCGGGCGAGATCACCACGCACGACGCCATCGACCAGGTCACGCTCCGGCTGTACCAGGCGACCGGCACCATGCGCGATGTCCACGACGAGGTCGACGACGAGGACCCGACGACCGCGGACCTGCTCCACGGCTTCATCGAGCGCCTCGAGCAGCTCGCGTGGATGGTCTCCGCCGAGAACCGCGCGCCCAGCACCCCGCTGGCCTCCGCGACCACGCCTGCCGTCGCCGACGCGTCGGCACACGCGTAGGGGCCCGGGTGGACCTCGGTATCCAGGGCAAGACCGCACTCGTCTTCGGCGGCGACTCCGGCATCGGCTGGAACACGGCGCGCATCCTCCTGGCAGAGGGTGCGACCGTGGTCGTCACCGACATCGACCAGAGCCGTCTGGACACCAGTGCGGACCAGCTCGAGGCGCCGCTCGGCAAGCTGCACGCCTTCGCCGCCGACGTCCGGAGCGCCGAGAGCCTCGCCTCCCTGCACGACAAGGTGCGTGAAGCGGTCGGCGAGATCGACATCCTGGTGCAGTCCTCGGGCGTCACCGGCGCCCAGGGCATGTTCCACGAGATCGACGAGGCCGGCTGGGTGGAGACGATCGACATCGACCTGATGGGGCCGGTGCGGATCACCCGCGAGTTCATCGGCGACCTGCGCCAGGGCGGCTGGGGACGCATCGTCTACCTGGTGTCCGAGGACGCCTCGCAGCCGTACGACGACGAGCTGCCCTACTGCGCCGCCAAGGCCGGGGTGCTCTCGTTCGCCAAGGGCCTGTCGCGCTCCTACGCCTCCGAGGGGCTGCTGGTGAACACGGTCTCCCCCGCGTTCATCCACACGCCGATGACGGACGCGATGATGGACAAGCGGGCCAAGCAGCGCGGGACCTCGTTCGACGAGGCCATCGGCAGCTTCCTCGAAGAGGAGCGGCCGTACATGGAGCTCAAGCGCCGCGGCGAGCCGGAAGAGGTCGCGAACGTGGTGGCCTTCCTGTGCTCGGACCTGGCCAGCTTCGTGAACGGCGCCAACTACCGGGTCGACTCCGGCTCGGTCGCCACGATCTGATCGTGGCACCACAGCACCGCCAGGAGGCGTCATGACCGACTTCCGCTACCTCATCGTCGGCGGCGGGATGGTCGCCGACGCTGCTGCCCGTGGCATCCGCGAGCTCGACACCGACGGGTCGATCGGCATCCTCAGCGAGGACGTCGACCGGCCCTACGCCCGGCCCGCGCTCTCGAAGAAGCTCTGGACCGACCCGGACTTCAGCTGGGACGACAAGGTCGACCTGCACACCGAGGAGACCGGGGCGCAGTTCGTCCTGGGCACCGCGGTCACCGCGATCGACCGTGCCGCGAAGACCGTCACGACGGCCGACGGCGCGACGCACGGCTACGAGCGGCTCCTGCTCGCGACCGGCGGGAAGCCCCGGGGGCTGCCGGGGCTGTCCCCGTCGGCACGCGTGCTCGACTACCGCAGCGCGTCGGACTACCGCCGGCTGCGCGAACTCGCGGACGCCGGAGCGCACGTCGCCGTCGTGGGCGGCGGGTACATCGGCCAGGAGATCACGGCGGGGATCGTGCAGAACGGTGCACGCGTCACGCTGGTCGACCCGGACGAGGTCGTCGGCGGACGGATGTTCCCGGACGACCTGGCTCGGGCGTTCCAGCAGCGCTTCGTCGACCACGGCGTCGAGCTCCGCACCGGTCGTCGGGTGTCCGAGGGCACCGAGACGGCCGACGGCGTGCGACTGACGCTCGACGACGGGTCCGTGGTCGAGGCCGACGCGGTCGTCGCCGGACTCGGCATCGAACCCGCCACGCAGCTCGCCGCCGACGCCGGACTCACCGTCCGCGACGGCATCGTGGTGACCTCGACGCTGCTCACCGACGACGACTCGGTGTTCGCCGCCGGTGACGTCGCCGAGTACCCGGACCGGATCCTCGGCACCCGCCGGGTGGAGCACGTCGACAACGCCCAGCAGCAGGGTCGTCAGGCAGGCCGCAACCTCGCGGACGCCGACGAGACCTACGACCACACGCCGATGTTCTACTCCGACGTCTTCGACATGGGGTACGAGGCCGTCGGACAGGTCAGCTCGAAGCTCCGCACGGTCGAGGACTGGCAGGACCCCACCGTCACCGGCGTCGTCTACTACCTGGACGACGACGACACGGTCCGGGGCGTGCTGCTCTGGAACGTGTGGGACAAGACCGACGAGGCCCGCAAGGTCCTCGCCGAGGCGAACGCGCTGACGCCCGACATGCTGCCGGGCCGCATCACGCCCTGACCGCTCGCCCGTCGCGGTGGTCGCGACTGCCTGGAGGCCCGGTGCCCGTCCGTCGTACCGGCACCGGGCCTCCAGGCGGTCGCCCGCAGATCGCGACGCCCGCTGCTTCGACGGTGCTGGCTACTTCGACTCCGGCGCGACCTCGTCGACGACCGCCCGGCGATCCGCCGGGTCGACCGGCAGGTCGTCGCCGTCCGCCATCGCGACGGCGTGTGCGGACTTGGCCGCCTCGAGCGTCTCGTCGTCGTTCCGGGCCATCCCGAACAGCTCGATGAACCGCGACTTGACCAGCAACCAGGCGTCCCCCGGGCTGAGCCGCGCCAGGTCCGACGACGTCGAGTCGTCGCGCACCCGCTGCAGCGACGACACGCCCCGGTCGGGGATCCGGTGGTCGACGTGCGCCACCGCGAGCCGTGCGACCGCGTCGGCCTGTGCGTGCATGACCGAGTGTGCGCCGTCGACGACCTCGCGGAGGACCGCGTACGGGAACACCCGCGCCAGCCGACGGACCCAGTCCCGCGGCACCATCGCGTCGTGTTCACCGCGGACGATCAGGGTGCGGGCCTGCACGTGGGCGGCGCGCTCCTCGATCGGGAACGCGATCATCCGCGGCAGGACCTTCCGGAACCAGTGCCAGCCGCACAGTGCGTACGCCGTGATGCCGTGCCAGCGGACCGCGGCGGGCTCGTGCAGCGTCGACCGCAGGAACCGGAACGCCGACTGCCGCACCGTCCGTGCCGACGAGTCGACCACCGGGCTGATGAGCACGAGGTCGGAGATCCCCGGACGGCGGGCGGCGACCTCGGTGACGACCTGGGTGCCCATCGAGTGCCCGACCAGGACCGGGTCCTGGAGCCCGAGGTCGTCGATGACCCGCTCGACCGCGTCGGCGTAGCGCTCGATCGAGACCTTGCCGCGGAACCGCGGGACTCCGGCGAAGCCCGGCAGGTCGAGCGCGTGCACCGGCCCGTTCTCGTTGAGGTGCGGGGCGAGCCGCTCGTAGTAGGTCGAGGCGATGCCGAGCCCCGCGACGAGCAGGAAGGCCCGCTCGCCCGGCTCACCGATCGAGCTCACCCGGACGTAGGTGCCGTCGACCGCGACCCGGTCCACCTGCACCGTGACGTCAGCGTCCTCGGCCTGGGCGAGCTCGCCGGCCGGGTCCGGCCGCGGTGCCTGGCGTTCGTCGTCCACGTGGGTCTCCTCCGGTCGGGCGGTCGCCCAGGATACCCGGCCGCCGTCCGCGCGGGCGGCGACGACGTGCTCAGCCGCTGAAGGTGTTCGCGGGGAACCCGTGCACCGTCGTCGGCACCGCGAAGACCGCGCCGGACCGGGGCGCCTGCTCCAGCTCCTGCTCGGTGAGGTTCTCGCGGGCCGTCCCGACGAAGAGCGTCGACATGTCCGGGCCGCCGAACGCCACCGACGTCGGGTTGGCGACGGGGAGCTCCACCGTCTCCAGGTGCGAGCCGTCCGGCCCGTAGCGCTCGACGCGGGACCCGCCGTAGATCGCGCTCCAGAAGCAGCCCTCGTCGTCGCGGACCAGGCCGTCGTGCGCCTGACCGACGATGAACGGCTCGAGTTCGCCGAGCTCGCCGTCCGGGCCGTACGACCCGCGGAAGACCGTCGAGGCGCTGGTGTCGGTGACGTACATCGTGCTGCCGTCCTCCGACCACTCCATGCCGTTCGTCACGCCGAAGCCGCCGCGGAGCACCCGGGTCGTGCCGTCGGCCTCGATCGAGTAGAGCGCCGCGTCGGGTTCGCCGGTCGTCACGTTCATGCTGCCGACCAGGAACCGGCCGAACGGGTCGCACTTGCCCTCGTTGAACCGGTTGCCCGAGGTGCTGTGGGTGACGCGGGCGATCTCACGCTCCACGGATCCCTGCTCGTCCGTCACCACGACGGTGTCGCCGAGGGCCGCGACGAACCCGCCGGAGGCCCGGGGCTGGAAGCTCGCCAGCGGGGGCGGCAGCGGCACGCTCGAGCGCACGGTGCCGTCGGCCTCGGCGGTGTTGAGGGTGCCGAGGGTGATGTCGGCCCACCGGAGCAGCTGTGCGGACGGGTCCCAGACGATGCTCTCGGCGAGGACCGCTCGGGCGTCGGCGAAGACGGTCGCGGGGCCGGTCGTGACGTTGGTGCTCATCGACCCCGTCTACCGCGGGGGCGGTCCGTGCTCGCTCAGGCGTGGCGCCGCGGCGCGGTCGCGCGTGGCGCGGCGGCGAGTTCACGGGCTCAGCGACACCTCACGCCCGCTTTGCCCCGTGAGGTGTCGCCCAGCGCGAAAGTCCGCGGTGGCGCCCGCGGGTCAGAGGCGGGCGAACCGCGCGCGGAAGAAGCTGTAGACGCCGAAGGCCAGGAACCCGATGCCGATCGCGACGAGGACGAACACCCCACCGGGCATGCTCCGCACCGCGTCGAACGCGGCGTCGAGGCCGGTGGCCTGGTCGGGGTCGCTCTGCAGCCCCGCGACGGCGATGAGCACGCCCACGATGACCACGGCGACGCCCTTGCCGACGTACCCGACGACGCCGAGCACGGTGACCACGCGGTCGAGCTGACCCGACGGTCGCGTGATCTGCTTCCGGAAGGACCGGCGGCAGCCGATCACCACGAGGCCGATGCCGACCGCGACCGCGATCGCCCCGACCAGGACCAGCACGAACACTCCGCCCGGTGTCGCCAGGGTCTTCGCCGCGGCACTCTGCGACGAGCTGCTCGAGCTCGACCCGGCACCGAGCGCGTACGAGGCCGCCGAGTACGCGATCACGCCGTAGACCACGGCCTTCGCGACGTCCTTCAGCCGGGCGAGCCAGCCCCGCGTGGTGTCGGAACGGCCGCCGACGATCGCCTCGACGACCAGGCGCACGGTGAGTGCGGCCGTGCCGACGGCGATCAGCCAGAGCAGGAACACCCCGCCGGGGACCGCGGCGATCTGCTGCAGCGCACCGGACTGGTCCGTCTCGCCGCCCGAGGACGCGTTGCCGATCCCGAGCAGGATCGCCAGGTACCCGATCAGCAGGTGGACGATGCCGCTGCCGACGAACCCGGCGCGTGCCGTGACCTCGAACCAGCGGCTGTCGGCCGCCCGCCGAACCTGTCGTCCGGTTTCCTTCGCTGCGTGTTCCGCCGTGTCGCTCATCACGGCCCAGCGTGCCCGACGCGTGCCGTCCTGTCCGGGGCGCGCCGGGCCGTGCGGTCCGCCACGTGGCGGACGGGAGGCCCGTGGCGGTGCCGCCACGGGCCTCCCGTCCGTCGGTGGGCGCGTCTCAGTCGCCCTTCACGTTGACGACCTGCCGCAGGGTGTGCCGGATCGACACGAGGTCCTCGGCGTCCGCCATGACCTGGTCGATCGGCTTGTAGGCGGCCGGGATCTCGTCGAGGAACGCGTCGGTGTCGCGGTACTCGATGCCGGCCATCGCCTCGCGCAGCTGCTCGTGGGTGAAGGTCCGCCGGGCAGCGCTCCGCGAGAACAGCCGGCCGGCACCGTGCGGGGACGACTCGAGCGAGGGCTTGTTGCCGAGTCCCTCGACCACGTACGACGCGGTGCCCATCGACCCGGGGATCAGGCCGGGCTGACCGGCCTTCGCCTGGATCGCACCCTTGCGTGAGACCCACACGGACTTGCCCCAGTGCGTCTCACGCTGCGTGAAGTTGTGGTGGCAGTTGATCCGCTCGCGCTCGTCGACGGGCGTGCCGACGGCCTCGGACAGCTGCCGCACGACGCGGTCCATCATCTCCTCGCGGTTGAGCAGCGCGAAGTGCTGGGCCCACCGCAGCTCGGCGATGTACCGGTCGAACTCCGGTGTGCCCTCGACCAGGTACGCCAGGTCGGGGTCCGCCAGCTGGATCCACCACCGCTCCATGGCCTTCTTGGCGACCTTGATGTGCCGCTGCGCGATCTTGTTGCCGACACCCCGCGACCCGGAGTGCAGGAAGAGCCAGACCCGGTCCTGCTCGTCGAGGGAGACCTCGATGAAGTGGTTGCCGGACCCGAGCGTGCCGAGCTGGTTCCGCCACCCGCCGTGCACGCCGTCGGGGTCGAACCCGGCGGTCTCGGCCATCGCCTCGAGCGCGGCGATCCGGGGAGCGGCGGTCGCCACGATCTTCCGGTTCGACGCACCGGCCGACAGCGGGATCGCTCGCTCGATCTGCTCGCGCAGGCCCTGCAGGTCGGCGGGCAGGTCGGTGGCGGTGAACTGCGTGCGGACCGCGATCATGCCGCAGCCGATGTCCACGCCGACGGCCGCCGGCATGATCGCGCCGAGGGTCGGGATGACGGACCCGACGGTGGCCCCGAGGCCGAGGTGTGCGTCGGGCATGAGGGCCAGGTGCGGGAACACGAACGGCATGCGCGCGGTCGTGCGGGCCTGCTGCTCGGTGTTGTCCTCGAGCATCGAGGCCCAGCTGAGCAATCGGTCGTTGATCTTCTTCATGGAGTCGTCTCGCTTTCGTGACGGTCGAGGTGACGGTCCGAGACGGTCGTACGCCGAGCCTCCTGGTCGTCGCCGGACGTGGCGGACGGAAGGAAGCGGTGCTGACGAACGCCCCGGGCCGGGTGGGCACGGGGCGTCGTGGGACGTCGCGTGCCTACGCGGGATAGCGGAGGGACCACTGCTGCTCGGGCAGCACGGCGGCCGCGGCGAGCTGGAGCTCGACGCGTTCCTCGTTGTGCTGCACGGCGCGCATGCGCGGTCCTTCCGGGTGTGCCCGGGGCGGGCGGTCTGCCGATCGGCAGGAGGACGACGCTAGTGCGACACGCCCGGGACACGCAAGTCGCGTGGGCGTGTCGGCTGGGCGCCGAGGGTTCGCCGGCGGCTGTCCTGGGGTGCTCCGGCGGTTCGCCGGTGGTTCTCCACAGGCGGGAGGCCCGGCGTGCGTTCTCCACGAGGGGTACGTCCGCCTGATGGTCGCCACCGGGGCGGGGGCAGGCTGGACGCATGACCGAGCGCACGCGAGACACCCCCGACGCGACCGAGAACGAGGAACGGACGAACGGGTACGTCCCGCTCCGTTCGTACGGTGCGATCGGCGACGGGCGGACGGTCGCCCTCATCGCGCTCGACGGCCGGATCGACTGGCTGCCGATCCCGTCGATGGACTCGCCGCCGGTGTTCGCGAGCATCGTCGACGCCGAGCACGGCGGACACGTCGCCCTGCGGCCGGTGGACGACCGGGCGCAGGTGTCCCGCGCCTACCTGCCGGGGACGAACGTGCTCGTGACGACGTGGACGACCCCGTCCGGCACCGCCACCGTGACCGACGCCATGGTCACCGGTGTGGCCGGACGCCTGCCGTGGGCCGAGATCGGCCGCTGCGTGCAGGGGATCGACGGTTCGGTCGAGATGGAGTGGGCGGTCGTGCCCGGCACGATCCTGAACACCGCCGAACCGCGCCGACTCGACACCGCGAACGGCACGGTGATCGGCATCGACGGCGTGACCATCGCGATCGTCGAGCAGGGCTTCGAACCGGTGCACGACGACGGCCCCCGGTTCTCGGGGCGGTTCACGACGACCGAGGGCTCGAAGTCGATCCTGACCATCGTCGGCACCTACGACGAGCCGATCTTCCTGCCCGAGCCGGAGCGCACCCTCGAAGGGGTCGACCGCACGATCGAGAACTGGTCGACCTGGTCGAAGGAGTTCAGCTACGACGGCCCCTGGTCGGACGCCGTCCAGCGCAGCGCCCTCGCCCTGAAGCTCCTGATCTTCGCCCCCACCGGCGCCATCGCCGCAGCCCCGACGACGAGCCTGCCCGAGGACCGCACCGGCGGGAAGAACTGGGACTACCGGTTCGCCTGGGTGCGCGACCTGGCGTACACGGTGCACGCGCTCACCCGCTTCGGCCTGCGCGAGGAGACGCACGCCGCCGTGTCGTGGGTGATGCGCACGATCGCCGAGCACGACGAGACGATGCCGATCTTCTACGGACTCGACGGGTCGAAGAGCGACACCGTCGAGGAGCGCGACGTCCCGGGCTGGAACGGCATCGGGCCGGTCACGATCGGCAACCGCGCGGGTGACCAGCTGCAGCTCGGGGTCTGGGGCGACGTGTTCGAGATCATGCGGCAGTACGTCCGAGCCGGCAACGTGCTCGACCGCAAGACGGCCTCGGTGCTGCAGGACCTGGCCGACGACGCGTGCCACCGCTGGGTGGAGCCCGACTCGGGCATGTGGGAGCTGCAGGAGGCGCAGCACTACACGACGAGCAAGATCGGCTGCTGGCAGGCGCTCGACGCCGCAGTCGAGCTGCACGACGCGGGGATGATCGACGGCCCGCGCGAGAAGTGGATCGAGAACCGCGAGCTCATCGAGGACTGGGTCGCCGAGAACGGGTGGAACGAGGAACTCGGCCACTACGTCATGTACCCGGGCACCGACGCGCTCGACTGCTCGATCCTGCTGCACGCGATGTCGGCGTTCGACCGCGGACCGCGCATGGAGTCCACGATCCGGGCGATCGAGGAGCAGCTGCAGCACGGCCCGCTCGTGTACCGGTACTCCGGCATCCAGGACGAGGAATCGCCGTTCGTGGCGTGCTCGTTCTGGCTCGCTGCGGCCCTGGCCTGCGTCGGACGGGTCGACGACGCGAAGCAGCTGATGGACGACATGGTCGCGCAGGCGAACGACGTCGGCCTGTTCAGCGAGATGCTCAGTGCCGTCGACGGGGACTTCATGGGCAACATCCCCCAGGGTCTGTCGCACCTGGCCCTCATCCAGGCCGCGCTGACCATCGAAGAAGTCTCAGAGAAGTCCTGACCGGGCTGGACGAACCGTCGGGGGCGCGGGGCATCATGGTCTGACGATGAACGACGTCGATGCACGGATGGACCGGCTCCGCAGAGCCGCGCGCTACCGCTACCAGCAGCTCGTCGACCAGGAGATCGAGCGGGGGTCGCTCGACCCCGACGAGGTGCGATCGGAACGTGAGGAACGTCGGCTGCTCAAGGCCGCCGACGTCGCCGCGCACGCCCGGGCCCAGATCGCGGAGGCCGAGCGCCACGGGGTCTTCGAGGGCAACCCGTACCACGGGAAGCCACTGCCGGGACTCGACGGGCAGCACGACCCGGACTGGTGGATCAAGTCGAAGATCGAGCGTGAGGACATCCGGGGCATCGCTCCGCCGGCCCTGGCGCTGCGGACCGAGGACGCCGAACTCGACGACGCACTCGACGCGCTGTCGCTGGAGTCCGACGTGCGGGACGTCCTGGTGGACTTCAACGCGCGGGTGAAAGAGGCACGGCGGCAGCTGCTCGGCGGGCCGCCGGTGGTGACGCCGATGCGCGACGTCGAGGCCGAGGTGCTCGCCTGGCGGGAGCGCCGCGAGGTGCGCATGGCTTCGGCCGCGCGGGCTGCGGAGCAGGCGCGGCTCGAGGCGAAGCCGCGGCGGTGGTGGCGGCGCCGCCGCTGAGCGGTGCCGCGGTGCGGTGCGGCGCGGTGGGGTCCGGGCGCGATTTCGCGCTGAGCGACAGTTCTCGCGGATGTGAGCCCGTGAGGTGTCGCCCAGCCCGTAATGACGGCGGCCGCCGGCCCGGCGTCCGCACATGACGGACGGGAGGCCCGGTGCCAGCTGGCACTGGGCCTCCCGTCCCTCGTGTGCGTACGTTCTTTCCCATCGCGCGCGCGATGGTTCGCAAGAACGGGCGTACCTGGTCGAAAGAACTCGCCAGGTACGCCCTTTTCCGCCAGGTACGCCCGGTTCCACCAGGTACGCCCGATTCCACCAGGTACGCCCGGTTCCGCCAGGTACCGCACGACGCACGTCGTGCAACGCACGTCGGCCCGGGCCACGCTGCTGCGTGGTCCGGGCCGATTGCGGTGGTGCGGGGTGTTACTTGATCTGTGCGGTGATGGTGGCGGTGCCGACGAGCAGGCCGCGCTTGACGGCGTCGGTGCCGAAGGTCTTGTTCAGCAGGCCGGCGGCGTCTTCGGAGATGTGGACGGTGGTGCCGGTGAGGATGGCGTTGTCGCCCTCGAGCTGGAGGGGCTTGAGGGAGCCGCCGTGCAGCTCGAACAGGAACGCGTTGGCCGCGGCGACCTTGCCGTTGACGAGGACGTCACCGTAGAGCTTGGACGAGCCCGGGTTCACGACGAAGTTCTCCAGCGTGACGGTGGTGTCGCCGGCCTTCAGGGTCAGCCCCGAGTCGTCGTGGTTCAGCAGGCCCTGCACGTACGGGCGGTAGTTGCCATCGGGCGACCAGTAGGTGACCGACCCGGCGGTGATCGGGAACGACACCGACCCGTCAGCCAGGGTCGCGTCACCGGAGACGCCGGGGGTGAGCTTCAGGGCGGTGAGGGCGTCGGTGAAGCCGGAGTCGAGCTTCACGGCGGTGGAGCCACCGAGGACCTCGGGGACCGAGGCGACGGGTGCGGGGATCTTCGACGACGACGACGACACCGTGTGCACGTTCGGGGTCGCGGCCTGGGCGGAGGAGATCCCGAACGCGGCACCGCCGAGGACGAGGGCGCCGGTCGTGGCGAGGGTGATGGAGGTCTTGAGGCTCTTACGCATCGTGATCAGTCCTTTGCTCTGGAGGCGCTCCGGCCGGTGGCCGAATGTGCACTGTGCACACACTGAGTACCGGCCAACTGTGACCGGAGAGCGCCCTGGGCTTTTGCCCTGTGCAAGTCATTCGGCGCCCCCGCCCGATCGGTTTGGGACGAGTTTCCTGAGGTGCCGCAACCCGGTGTTTCGTACCGTGTACCCATGGCTCCAGCACACATCTCCACCACCGACCGGCTCCGGGCGGTCGACGCCTGGTGGCGCGCCGCCAACTACCTGACGGTCGGGCAGATCTACCTGCTGGACAACCCGCTGCTCAGCCGGCCGATCGAACCCGACGACGTCAAGCCACGGCTGCTCGGCCACTGGGGCACCTCCCCCGCACTGAACCTCGTGTACGCGCACTGCAACGCGCTGATCACGGAGACCGGTCGCGAGTTCCTGTACATCTGCGGCCCGGGGCACGGCGGTCCGGCGATGAACGCGAACGCCTGGCTGGACGGCACGTGGAACGAGCTGTACCAGGACGTCGACCTGCAGCGGTTCTTCCGCCAGTTCTCGTTCCCCGGCGGCATCCCCTCGCACGCCGCCCCGGAGACCCCCGGCTCCATCAACGAGGGCGGTGAGCTCGGCTACTCGCTGTCGCACGCCTACGGTGCGGCGCTCGACAACCCGGACCTCGTCGTCGCGTGCGTGGTCGGTGACGGTGAGGCCGAGACCGGTCCGCTCGCCGGTTCGTGGCAGGCGCACACGTTCCTCGACCCGGTCTCCGACGGCGCCGTGCTGCCGATCCTCAACCTCAACGGCTGGAAGATCGCGAACCCGACCGTCCTGGCCCGCATACCCGACGAGGACCTCACCGCGTACTTCCGCGGGCTCGGCTACGACCCGATCGTGGTCAACTCCCGCCGCGTCGACGACGACCCGTACGCGGTCCACGCCCTGTTCGACGGTGCCCTGCGACGCGCCCTCGCCGGCATCGACGACATCCAGGCCGCTGCCCGCGCCCAGGCCGCCCGTGCCGCCGCGGGGCAGCCCGCCGGCGCCGCGGACCTGCGTCCGCGCTGGCCGATGATCGTGCTGCGCACCCCGAAGGGCTGGACCGGCCCGAAGGAGGTCGACGGCGAGCAGGTCGAGGGGACCTTCCGCGCGCACCAGGTGCCGCTGCCCGCGGTGCGCGAGGACGACGGCCACCGTGCGCAGCTCGAGGAGTGGATGCGCTCGTACCGCCCCGAGGAGCTCTTCGACGAGGACGGCCACCCCGTCGGCATCATGACCACGATCCGTCCGACCGGTGACGAGCGGATGAGTGCCACCCCGCACGGCAACGGCGGTCGGCTGCGGACCGCGCTCGACCGGCCGCCGCTCGAGCCGTACGCGGTCGAGGCCGGTTCCACGGCGTCGGCCACGGGCACGCTCGGCCCCTGGCTCGCCGCACTCATCGAGAAGAACGCCTCGACCTTCCGGCTGTTCGGCCCGGACGAGACGATCTCGAACAAGCTCGACGCGGTCTTCGACGTGACCTCGCGCGTCTGGCGAGCCCAGCGCGCCGCAGGCGACGAGCACCTCGCCGCACGCGGACGGGTCACCGAGGTCCTGTCCGAGCACCTGCTGGAGGGGATGCTCGAGGGGTACGTGCTGTCCGGTCGGCACGGGATGCTCAACACCTACGAGGCATTCGCCCACATCATCGACTCGATGGTCGGGCAGTACGCCAAGTGGCTGGAGTCCTCGACCGACATCGACTGGCGCGTGCCGGTGTCCAACCTGTCGCTCCTGCTCTCGTCGCACGTCTGGCGACAGGACCACAACGGGTTCTCCCACCAGGACCCCGGGTTCCTGGACGTCGTCGCGTCGAAGCAGCAGGACCTCGTCCGGATCAAGCTGCCGGCCGACGCCAACACGCTGCTCGCCGTCGCCGCGCACGCGATGGAGACCACGGACCGCATCGAGGTGATCGTCGCGGGCAAGCACCCGGAGCCGGTCTTCCTGTCCCTCGACGACGCGGTCGCGCACGCGCAGGCCGGACTCGGCGTGTGGGACTTCGCCGGCACGGAGCAGGCCGTCGGGAAGGTCGACGTCGTGCTCGCCTGCGCCGGTGACGTCCCCACGGTCGAGGCGATCGCCGCCACCGACATCATCCGGAAGCACGCTCCCGGCGTCGGGGTCCGCGTGCTCAACGTCGTCGACCTGCTGGCGCTCGGTGACCCGCGCAAGCACGAGCACCCGATCCCGGACGAGCAGTACGACGCGCTCTTCCTGCCCGGCACGCCCACGGTCTTCGCGTTCCACGGGTACCCGACCCTCGTGCACCAGCTGACGTACCGCCGGAACGGGCACGACGACCTGCACGTGCACGGGTTCCTCGAGCAGGGCACGACGACCTCGCCGTTCGACATGCTCATGCGCAACGAGATGGACCGCTTCGCCCTGGCCCACGACGCCCTGACGCGGGTGGACGCCGAGGCGCACGCCGACCTGCTCACGAAGCTCTCCGAGGCGCGTGACGCCGCGCGGACGTTCGCGTACACGAAGGGCGAGGACCACCCGTCCCTCGCGGGCTGGGAGTTCGCGGGCTGGCCGCAGGACGAGCCCGCCAGCGGCGGGACCGGCGGCGACCCGGGTGCGGGCGAGACCGAGGCGGCCGCGCCCGGCAACTGACGCACTCCTCCACAGGCCTGGAGGCCCGGAGCGCCGTCCACAGGACCGGTCACGCCCGCCGCGTGGCCGGTTCCGTGCTGTCAGGGTTCCGGCATGGACATCGGCTGGATCAGCGCGCTCGTGTCGGTCACGAGCGCGACCGTCGCGCTGGGTGCGCTCGTCGCCTCGGTGCTCGACGGGCGCGCAGGACGGCGAAATGCAGAGTTCTCGGTGCACCGCGACCTGTGGTGGCAGCGTTGGTCGTGGGTCGCCGACCGGGCGACCTCGGACGACGAAGGACAGCGCGCGGCCGCCGGTGTGATGTCGGTTGCGCTGGTGACCCGCAGTTGGACGACCGCGGACGACCGCTGGGTCGGCCAGGCACTCGACGACCTGACCGCAGCGACGATCGAAGGAGCGAACGATGATCTCGAAGCTGAGTGACAAGGACTTCAAGCGCTGGCTCGACGGACGTGAACTGACGACGCCCGCACTGCTGGCGGACCCGCACTACGGGCCCATGATGCGGGCGAAGGGCGCCGAGGAAGAGCTCCGTCAGGCGCGCATCGAATGGCGCGAACGCCAGGAGCGCGCACGGGCGCGGAAGCTCAAGTACGAGGCGTCCTTCGGTGAGAGCTGAACCGATGCCCTGCGAGCCTGCCACGCTGGGACCGTGACCGAACTCGTCATCCCGGCCCCGAGCCTCCCGACCGTGCCCACGACGACGGGCGCGCGTTTCCCCGTCCGCCGTGTGTTCTGCGTCGGACGGAACTACGCCGCGCACGCCCGCGAGATGGGCCACGACCCGGACCGCGAGCCGCCGTTCTTCTTCACCAAGCCGGCAGACGCGGTCGTGGTCGACGGGGCCGACACCCCGTACCCGCCGCTGACGCAGCAACTGGAGCACGAGGTCGAGCTCGTCGTCGCGATCGGCACCGGCGGCACGGACATCGCCGTCGCCGACGCCCTCGCACACGTCTGGGGGTACGCCGTCGGGATCGACCTCACCCGCCGCGACCTGCAGGCCGAGGCGAAGCGACTCGGGCGCCCGTGGGACACGGCCAAGGGCTTCGACGCCTCGGCACCGATCGGCGTGCTCACCCCGGCGGCCGAGGTCGACCCGACCAGCGGGGCGATCGAGCTGACGGTGGACGGGGAACTCCGGCAGTCGGGCGACCTGACCGACCAGATCTGGTCGGTCGCCGAGACGATCGCGGCGCTGTCACGGTCCGTGGCGCTCGCGCCCGGCGACCTCGTGATGACCGGCACTCCTGACGGTGTCGGCGTGCTCGAACGCGGCGCCGTGCTCGTCGGCACGATCGCCGGCGTCGGCGAGGTCCGGACCCGGATCGTCTGAAGCACGTGTCGGCGATGTGTCGACGGGCTGGGAGCGTTCGCAGGCAGCTCGGGTAGATCTTGGGCATCGTCGCGGGTGGGGCCCGCGGCGGACACGGGGCGGCGCATCGCGACGGGGCGACGCGGACACCTCGGGACTGCCGGAGGTACCACCGTGCTGGAACACGACCTGCTCGCCACGTCCTGGACGTGGGCGGGCGACGAGAGCATCCGCGACCGCGTGCACGCCGTCGGTGCCGCCGGGTTCGCCGGCCTGTCGCTGTCCCTCGACGACCTGCACGAGGTCCGCGCGACGACGGGCTTCGCCGAACTGCGCCGCATGCTCGACGCCGCCGGCATCGTCTGGGTCCAGCTCGGACCACTCGACCGGTGGTGGACGTGCACGAGCCGCACCCAGGACGAGGACGCCGACCGCGGGGTCGTGCTCGAGGCCGCGGCGACGCTGAGCGCCTGGCAGGTGGTGGCGCGCGCCGACACCTCGTTGCCCGGAGCCTCCCCCGCGACGATGGCCGACGACTGGGTCGTGCTCGCCGACCAGGCCGAAGCGGTCGGAGCGCAGCTCGTGCTCGAACCGGAACCGTGGTCGAACCTGCCCACGATCGAACGGGCCTCCCGCTTCGTCGCCGCTGCCGGGCACCCCAACGGCGGCCTGCTCATCGACGCCATGCACGCACTCCGCGGCGGCTCCACGCTCGCGTCGATCCGGCAGGGCGTCGCACCGGGGGTCCTCGCAGCCGTCGAGCTGAGCGACGGGCTGCTGCACACCCCGAGCGGGATGACCCTCGCCGAGGAGTCCCGGACGGCACGGTACCTGCCCGGTGCCGGAGCGTGGGACCTGCCCGGCTTCGTGCGGACCGTGCGCGAACTCGGGTTCGACGAGCCGTGGGGCGTCGAGGTCCGGACCCCGGCACACCGGGCGATGCCCGTCCGCGATGCACTCCGGACGGCCGTGGCCGCCACCCGTGCGGTGCTCGACGCCGCCGACGCGTTCGGCTCACCGGCCGCCCCGGCGATGCCCTCGACGCCCGCACCGACGTCCGCGGTGGACTTCGAGCCACCGCACACCGGCCGGCACGACCCGACGCACGGAGCCCGCCGTCGGGACGCCGACACAGGGACGCCCGCGTAGGTTGCTGGGCATGACCGATCAGGCAGCACACGACGACGACCTGCTCCGCCGTTCCCAGGCGTCCATCGACGAGGCCAAGGCCGCCGCGGCCGAGGTGGTCGAGCCGGAAGAGGACGAGCTCATCGAGGAAGACGCACCAGTGGCCGACCACGCGGTGCCCTCCGACGGCCCTGCACCCGCGGCCTGACCCCGTCCTGATCCGACAGGATCCCCCCCCCCGGGACAGACGGGATCGCCGGGCGACCATCGAGGTCGCCCGGCGATTCTTCTTGCCGCTCGTGTGACGATCCGGTCATTCGGCACGTCTCACCAGTGGACCCACCGGTCGCGCTTCGGCGAGCCCGGTGCGGGGCCTCGTGGTCGGTCTCCCTGAACCGGCCGGTCACGTGCCCCGGCGACGGTCCGTGCGCTCCCTGATCCAGCGTGCGGGCCGTCGGGTCTGTCCCGCCCGCCGGGCGGTCAGCCGCTCAGACCGCCCCGGTCAGTCGTCGTCCTCGTCGGCCAGGAAGTCCGCGTACCGGACCTCGGTCTCCGTGGCGCCGCTGCCCGGTTCGACGGTCCGCTGTGACAGGTCGTCCCCCGTGATCGCGACGCGTTCTGCGGCCGTGTAGGGCGGCAGGTACTTGCTCGAGTTCATCTTCGAAGCCCCCTTCGTCCCGGCGAACGTAACAGCCGATGGCCGATCGTGGCCAGCGGTGCCGATACTGTCCCCCGCGCAGACTCGGTACGGGGGACGGATGTTCGCCAGCGGCGGACCCCATGCGCACGCATGTGGAGCCGAGGCCGGAGCGCGGGTCAGGTCTCCCGCACGACGTCGTCCGGGTCCTTGTCCACGCGCCACCCGCGCCACGACGGCTGCCGGAGCCGTCCGTCGCCGGTCCACTCGGCGAACTCGACCTCACCGACGCGCTTCGGCGTGACCCAGTGCGCATCCCGCGCGTCGGGTCGTGGGACGTCGACGAACGGCGGGGTCTTCCGTTCCAGCGGTGCGAGAACACCGGCGATCTCGTCGAGGTCGCCGTCACGGAACCCGGTGCCGACCTTGCCGACGTACTCCAGCCCGTCGGGGCCGGGCACCCCGAGCAACAGCGACCCGATCCCGCCGGCACGTCGACCGCTGCCCGGTTTCCAGCCGCCGACGACGACTTCCTGCGTGGCGTGGTGCTTCAGCTTCAGCCAGGCCTCGGACCGCCGCCCCTCGGCGTACTTCGACGACCGCTTCTTCGCGACCACGCCCTCGAGGCCCTGCTCGCGCGATGCGGCCAACACCGCGTCGAGGTCGCCCTGCACCGCCGGCGGCACGTCGATCGCGCCGCCCGGCTCCACGACCGTCTCGAGTGCCTGCCGCCGGGCGTCGTAGCCGAGCCGCGTCAGCTCGTGCCCGTCCGCCTCGAGCACGTCGAACAGCAGGAACCGCACGGGCGTCGTCTCCTGCGCGCTCCGGACCTCGCGCGCCTTCGTCAGGCCCATGCGGTTCTGGAGCAGCTGGAACGAGGGTCGGCCACGATCGTCGACGGCCACGATCTCACCGTCGAACACGCCGTCCACGCCGGCCCGCTCGCCCAGTTCCTGCAGCTCGGGGTACTGGGCCGTCAGGTCGTTGTCGTTGCGGCTGCGCAGGGTCACCGACCCGTCGCGGACCGTCGCCAACGCGCGCACCCCGTCCCACTTCATCTCGAAGGCCCAGTCGGACGGGTCCAGCCGGGGCTCCCCCTTGGCCAGGGTCGCCTGCATCGTCCGGCGCTCCGACGGCGGGGTCTCAGCGTCCGCGGCCCCGCTGATCCGTCGCTGCGGGGTGCGCTGCGCATCGCCGTGCCCGTCCGACGGCCGGTCCGACCGTCGCGCCACCGTCGGCCCGGCAGAGCCGCCGCCGTCCGCCAGCCGTTCGGGTTGCTCCTTCGTGCGGTGGATGAGCCAGTTCTTCTCGTCCCCGCCGCCACGGCCGCGGGTGTGCAACAGCGCGAGACGGCGAGCGCCGCCGGCCCGACCGTGCAGGGTGACGATGACCTCCTGCCCCTCGCGCCACTTCTCGAGCTCGTAGGTGCCGTCGTCCCAGATCGTGACCGTGCCGCCGCCGTACTCGTCCTTCGGGATCGTGCCCTCGAACGACCCGTACTCGAGCGGGTGGTCCTCGGTCTGCACGGCCAGGTGGTTCTTGCCCGGGTCGGTCGGCTCGCCCTTCGGCAGGGCCCAGCTCACCAGCACCCCGTCGTGCTCGAGCCGGAAGTCGTAGTGGTCGCGGGTGGCGTGGTGCTCCTGGATGACGAAGGTCGGTGTGCCGTCCTTCCGCACGGTGGGCGCTCCCTCGGGCACGGGCTCCGGCGTCTTCGAGGCGTCCCGCTTCGCCCGGTAGGCGGCGAGCCGGTCACGTGCGGGCTGCTCGGCGTCGTTCGCGCGCTCGGTCCGGTCGCTGTCCCAGTGACCGTGGTCGTCGCGCCCGACGGCCAGCGAGGCGGAGGCGACCGGGTGCAGGAAGTCCCCACGGGCCTCCAGGCGTTCGAGGACCTCGTCCAACGTGAGCTGCGCGAGCCCGCGTTCCTCGAGCTCCTTCCAGGTGCGGGGCGCCGCGACCGTCGGCCGCTCGCGGCCGCGCAGCGAGTACGGGGCGATGGTCGTCTTGTTGCCGTTGTTCTGCGACCAGTCGACGAAGACCTTGCCCTTCCGCTCGGCACGGCTCATCGACGACAGCACCAGGTCCGGCAGGTCCGTCTCGAGGGCCTTGGCCAGCTCGTGGGCGACGTCGGAGACCTGCGCCGTCGTCGCCTTGCCGTCGAGGGCCGCGTACAGGTGGATGCCCTTGGAGCCGGACGTCACCGGGTACGGGTCGAGCCCCATGCCGTGCAGGATCTCGCGCGCGGCCACGGCGACCTCGACGCACTCGGGCAGCCCGACGCCGTCACCCGGGTCGAGGTCGAGGACGAGCCGGTCCGGGTTCTGCTGCGCGCCGCGTGGGCCGAACCGCCACTGCGGGACGTGCAGTTCGAGCGCGGCCTGCTGCGCCATCCACACCAGGGTCGGCAGGTCGTCGACGATCGGGTACTCGTTGTCCTGCTCCGAGTGGTGGATGGTGTGGTGCCGCACCCAGTCGGGGGCCGAGTCGGGCAGGTTCTTCTCGAAGAAGACCTTGCCCTCGACACCGTTGGCCCAGCGCTTCCGGGTCACCGGGCGGTCCTTGACGTGCGGGATCATCCACGGCGCGACCCGCTCGTAGTACTCGATCACCCGACCCTTCGTGGTGCCGGTCTCGGGGTAGAGCACCTTGTCGGTGTTCGTGAGGGCGAGCCGCCGGTCCCCGACCAGGACGACGGTCTTGCGCGAGGCGGGACTCACAGCGCCACCCCGGTCGCTCCCGCCACCGTCAGGGTCGTGCCGGACGTGTACGACGACTCGGGCCCGGCCAGGTAGACGTAGGCGCTGCCGAGCTCGACGGGCTGGGCGGGACGACCGAACGGGGTGTCCTGGCCGTACGCCGCGATCTCGTCGCCCGGGTAGCTGATCGGCTGCAGGGGCGTCCACACCGGCCCGGGCACCACCGTGTTGGCGCGGATGCCCTTGCCGGCGAGCTGCCGCGCGAGCCCGTTCGTGTAGGTGATGATCGCGGCCTTCGTCGCGGCGTAGTCGATCATGCGGTCCTGGGGCTGGTACGCGGACACCGAGCTGGTCGTGACGATCGAGCTGCCCGGCGCCATGTGCGGGACCGCAGCACGGACGAGCCAGAACAGCGAGTACAGGTTGACCTTCATCGTGCGGTCGAAGTCCTCGGTGCTCTGCACGGTGACGTCCTCGTGCACCTGCTGGTGGCCCGCGACCAGCACGAGCGCGTCCAGTCCACCGAGCTCGCTGACGGCGTCCTGCACCAGGACGTCGCAGAAGGCCTCGTCCGTCAGGTCGCCGGGCAGCAGCACCGCCTTGCGCCCGAGGTCACCGATGACGTCGCGGACCTGTTCGAGGTCCTCGCGCTCTTCGGGCAGGGCGTTCAGGGCGACGTCGGCACCCTCCTTCGCCATCGCGATCGCCGCAGCGCGCCCGATGCCGGAGTCCGCGCCCGTGACGAGCACCCGGTACCCGCGCATCCGCCCGGTGCCCAGGTAGCTCGTCTCGCCGTGGTCGGGGGCGGGGTCCATCGCACTCGCCAGCCCGGACCCCTGCTGCGTCTGCGCGGGGAACGGCGGACGGGGGAACTGGTCGCGCGGGTCCTGCTTGTCGAGCTGGCTCATGGGCCCATCGTGCTCGCGCCGGCCTCGCGGCGGTCCAGCGAACCGGACATCCGTGGAACGATCCCCCGGACGGCGGACCTGTGGAGGAACCGTCGGCTCCGGGCACGCACGCGTGCGGGCGGGCATCATGTGCGCATGAGGTCGATCTGGAAGGGCTCCATCGCGTTCGGGCTCGTCAACGTGCCCATCAAGGTCTACGCGGCCACCGAGACGCACGACGTGTCCCTGCACCAGGTCCACGACGACGACAAGGGCCGCATCCGGTACAAGCGGGTGTGCGAGTTCGGCCACGAGGTCGAGTACGCGGACATCCAGCGTGCCTACGACGACGGTGACAAGACCGTGGTGCTCACCGCGGACGACTTCAAGCAGCTCCCCGAGGAGCAGTCGCACGAGGTCGAGGTGCTCGAGTTCGTCCCCGTCGAGCAGGTCGACCCGATGATGTTCGAGAAGACCTACTACCTGGAGCCCGACTCGCGCTCGCCGAAGGCGTACGTGCTGCTGCGCGAGACCCTGGCGAAGACCGACCGCCTGGCGATCGTCCAGTTCACCCTGCGGCAGAAGACCCGGCTCGGGGTGCTCCGGGTGCACGACGAGGTCATCCTGCTGCAGGGGCTGCTCTGGGGCGACGAGGTCCGCGCTGCCGACTTCAAGACCCTCGACACGACGGTGAAGGTCAGCGCCAACGAGCTGAAGATGTCGTCCTCGCTCGTCGAGAGCATGTCCACCGACTTCGATCCCGACCGCTACACCGACTCCTACCAGGAGGAACTGCAGCAGCTGATCGACGCCAAGCTCGAGGCGGGCGACGACATCGACACCGAGAAGACCTTCGGCGCGCAGGACGACGAGGACGACGACGACGAGGGCGGTGACGTGCTCGACCTGATGGCCGCCCTGCGTGCGTCCGTCGACAAGAAGCGGACAGGAGGCTCGGGGTCGCGTTCGTCGTCGACCTCACGGTCGTCGACCGGTTCCGGCTCGGGCACGTCCGGCTCCGGCAGGAAGGCGCCGGCGAAGAAGGCCCCGGCCAAGAAGGCTGCCGAGAGCGCGACGGAGAAAGCCCCCGCGAAGTCGGCGCCGAAGAAGGCACCGGCCAAGAAGGCGCCAGCCAAGAAGCCCGCCGCCAAGAAGCAGGCGAGCTGACCGCTCAGGCCGCGGTCGACCCGCCGCCCGCCAGGCGCTCGAGCGTGGTGAACACCTCGGCGTACTGCTGGCGGAGCGCTGCCCACCCGGCGCCGGTGTCGATCGACTCCGGGTCCTCGACGGCCACCGCGTACCCGTACTGCGCCCGCGGGACCGGGTCACCCGACAACCGGAGCTCCTGGGTGAACGCGCCGCTCGCGGCCTCGAAGGTCAGGGTGTGCGATGCGATGTTCCGGCCCCAGTCCGCGGACGGCCACGACATGAACGCGACGTGCCGCATCCCCTCGGCGGGATCGGTCGCCGAGACGTAGCAGCCGTGGTGGTCCTCACCCGGGGACAGGATCGTGTACGTGCCGTTGTCCCGGTAGACGAGCAGGGCCTCGGCGAAGGGCTTCGGTGCGTACATCGCGGTGTAGCGCAGGGCGTGGACGAACTGCGGCCGCCCCAGCGGGACCGTCACGAGCGCGCTGCGGGCCGGCCCCTCGCTCGGTGGCGCCTCGCCCGGGGTCGACGCCGCTGCGCCTGCCGGCAGGTGGGCGACGTAGAGCAGCTCGGCGTCCTCCGTGCCGGTGCTGCGGCCGTCGTGCACGATGCGCGGCTCCTCGACCAGGGCCTGCCCCGGCCCGACGACCCGAGTGGCCTCTTCGGTGACGTGCGTCAGCGCACCGCGCACCACGAGACCCGTCTGGCGTGCGTCGTGCTGGTGCCAGCCGGTCGACGCACCCACCGGGAGCGTCAGCCGCCGCACCTCGTACGTGCCGCCGTCGGGCCCGTCGACGGTGGCGATGAGGGTGGTGGTGGGCTCGGGGTGCATCTGGGTCCTCTCGGTGGTGCGTTCGCCAGATGATCGTCTTGCACCCGCCTGGGACGGTGGTCGAAGGACGACGCGGATCCGTTCAGCCGGCGCGCGCGGCACGTGTCACGAGCCGGAAACACGGGTCCGGGACACTGGTCGGATGACTCCACAAGAGCCTGGGAGCCTGCAGTCGTCATCCGAGACCGCAGGCCCGCCCGTCACCGTCTCCGTCACCCGCCTGGTCGAACCCGACCGCATCCCCGAGGTCACCCGCTGGGTGCAGTCCGGGGTGAACCTGGCGAACCGCTACCCCGGCTTCCTCGGCTCGGGGTGGGTGCGTTCCACCGCGCAGTCCCGCGAGTGGCACATGCTCTACCGGTTCGCCGACCACGACTCCCTGGCGACGTGGGAGAACTCCGACGACCGGCTGCGCTGGCTCGACCTCGGCCGTGACCTGGTGGTGGAGTCCCGCGTCGAGAAGCGCACCGGCATCGAGGGGTGGTTCGACGTCCCGCAGCACGCCCCGGCCTCGAGCGCTCCCCCGCGGTGGAAACAGTCCGTGAGCATCTGGCTCGGCTTCTTCCCGGTCAACCTCGCGTTCACGTACCTGATGGCCTGGCTCGTCCCCGCGTTCGCGCACGTCGCGATCCTGCCCCGGGTGCTCATCACGACCGTCGTGCTCACGCCGATCATGACGTTCTGGGTGCTGCCGTTCGTGACGAAGCTGATCCGTCCGTGGCTGCTCGCACCGCCGAGGCAGCGACGGCAGCCGGACCCGCAGCCAAACGGCTAGACCGACGGGGCGCTACGGGGTCCCGAGCACCGACAGCTGGTCGAGCCGCTCGAGGATGACGCCCTCGCGCAGCGCCCACGGGCAGATCTCGAGGGCCGGCAGGTCGAAGATGTCCAGGCACGCCTCGGCGACGAGCGCCCCGGGCACGACCTGGTGCGCCCGGCTCGGTGAGACGCCGGGCAGCGCCGCGAGCTCGTCGACCGACATCGTGAGCAGTTCCGGCAGCCGCTGCCGCAGCACCGCGCCGTCGAGCGCGCGCGGCACCAGGGGCCCGGCGGCCGACGGGGCGGCACCGCAGATGCGGGCGATCGACCGGAACGTCTTCGACGTCGCCACGGCCCGGTCCGGGCGGCCCGACCGGAGCAGCCGTCCGGCGTCCCGGGCGATCTCCACACGGATCTCGTGCCGGATGCGGCGGACGTCGTCCTCGGTCGGGGTGCCGGCCGCGAAGTAGGAGCGCGCCAGGCGTGCGGCGCCGATCGGCATCGACCACGCGACGTCCGGTGCCTCGTCGGCGCCACCAGCGATCTCGAGCGAGCCACCGCCGATGTCGAAGACCGCCAGGCGACCGGCGGACCAGCCGAACCAGCGGCGCACGGCCAGGAACGTCAGCCGGGCCTCGTCGGAGCCGGACAGGACTGCCAGTTCGACCCCGGTGGAGGCCTCGACGTGGGCGAGCACGGCCTCGGAGTTGCCGGCGTCGCGCACCGCCGAGGTGGCGAACGCGAGCATGTCCTCGCAACCGCGCTCCTCGGCGACGCGGACGGCGTCGGCGACGAAGGTGGTCAGGGCATCGATCCCCTGCTGGGTCACCGCGCCCGAGTCGTCCAGGTGCTCGGCCAGCCGCAGCGGCTGCTTGAACGAGGACGCCGGCAGCGGCGCAGCTCCGCCGTGGGCGTCCACCACGAGCAGGTGGCCGGTGTTGGACCCGATGTCGAGGACTCCCACGCGCATGGGGACAACGCTAACGGCCTTGCTGGTACCGAGAGGACCGGGAGGCCCGCCCTACGCCCGCAGGAACGCCTCCAGCTCGGCGATGGTCGGGTACGAGGCCTGTGCGCCCGGCTTGGTCGCGGCGTACGCCCCGACCCCCACCGCGAACCGAGCGGCGTCGACGAGGGTGTCCCCCGCGGCCAGACGCAGCGCCACCGCCCCCATGAAGGCGTCGCCGCAGCCCGTGGTGTCCACCGGCTCGACCCGCACGGCGTCGATCGGCACCGGCTCGGCGTCCCCGTCGTGCACGACGCAGCCGGCACCACCGCGGGTGACGATCGACCGCGCGACGCCGTGGTCCCCGAGCGCCGCGGCCTCGTGCTCGTTCACCAGCAGGACGTCGGTCAGCTCGAGGAGCTCGGCCGGCACGGCGCCGAACGGCGACAGGTTCGTGAGCACCGTGACCCCGGCAGCGTGCGCGGCCCGGGCGGCGGCGAGGACGACGTCGATCGACACCTCGAGGCAGAGCCCCAGCACCGCGGCGCCGGCGAAGACGTCGGCCGGCACGTCGTCCGGCGTCAGCGTGCCGTTCGCCCCGGCGGAGATCACGATGGTGTTCTCGCCTGCGGCGTCGACCGTGATGACGGCGGTGCCGGTCGCGACGCCCTCCCGGATCGCGACGTGCGTCGTGTCGACACCCGCAGCCGCGACGGAGTCGCGGAGCAGCGCACCGTTCCCGTCGTCGCCGACCGCACCGATCATGCGCACCGTGCCCCCGAGCCTCCCGGCAGCCACCGCCTGGTTGGCGGACTTGCCCCCGGGCAGGATCGCGAGGTCGGAGCCCTGCAGGGTCTCACCGGGCTGGGGGAAGCGCGCGGTGCGGACCACCAGGTCCGCGTTGAGCGACCCGACGACGACGATGCTCTCGGTCAACGGACGGTCTCCTTCTGCGGGGCGACGGACGTGGTCTCGGCGCCCTCCGGACGGGGGATGAGGAACGAGATCGCGAGTGCGACAGTCGTGATCGCGGCCCCGAGCAGCATGCCACCGGAGTACCCGGCGGTGCCCGCGGAACCGCCGACGCCGAGCGCGATCTGCAGCGCGGGCAGGACCGCGAAGCTGACCCCGGCGCCGAGGTTGAACGCACCGGCGTTCAGCCCGGGCAGGAACCCGGGGTTCGACTCCGGCGACAGCACGATGCCCAGGCCGTTCAGGATGATGTTCGCGATGCCGGCGTAGGTGATGCCGATCAGCACCGTCGCGGTGACCAGCACCGGCAGCGAATGCACGCCGACGAGCGCCATCAGGACCGTCGAGACGATGCTGCCGATGAGTCCGAAGCGCAGGACCGCGCGGTACCCGATGGTCGGGGCGAGGCGTCCGGCGAAGGGTCCGACGATCCAGCCGACCAGCGCGTACGGGGTGAGGAACACGAGCGAGGCCAGGTCGGCCTCCATCCCGAAGCCGGCGTCCCCGTTCTGCGCGAGCGACGTGACCAGACCGTTGACGACGGCGAAGACGCCGGTCATGGTGAGGAACGTCGTGGCGAGGAGCGCCCATGTCGCGCGGCGCTTCAGGAACCGGGTCTCGACCAGGGGTTCCCGAACCCGCGACTCGACGGCCCAGAACACGGCGAAGGCGACGAGCGCGACCACGACGCCACCGACCACGAGCACGGGGTTCGCCGCGCCGAGTTTGCCGGCCTCGTTGAACGCCGTGAGCAGCGCACCGACGCTCACCACGAGGGGGACGACGCCGATCCAGTCCATCCGGGTGCCGGCCGAGGGCTTCGACTCGACACCCCAGACGGCGACCAGGAACAGGGCGAGGACGGTGACGACGGCGATGACCCAGAAGATCCCGCGGAACCCGAAGTTCGTCGCGATCCAGCCGCCGGCCAGGGCGTCGACACCCGCGATGCCGCCGTTCACCGCGGTGAGCAGCCCGAGGGCGGCGCCGTAGCGCTTCGGGTCGCTGATCTCGTTGCGCAGGACGAGCAGGCAGATCGGGACGACCGGACCGGTGACGCCCTGGATGATGCGACCGGCGAACAGCATCGGCACGTTCACCGCGAGCGCGGCGACGATGCTGCCGACGAGCATCACGGCGAGCATGCCGATCAGCACGCGCTTGCGACCGACGATGTCGGACAGCCGCGGCAGGAACAGCGAGAACAGCGCCGCGAGCGTGAAGTACAGGGTCTGCGACAGCCCGATCGTGGCGTCGTCGGTGTTCAGCTCGCGAGCCATCGTGACGAGGGCGGGGCTGAGCATGCTCGCGTTCAGCTGGAACGCGATGCACGCGGCGAGGAGCGCGGCGGTGAGGGCGCCGATCGACTTCTTCGTCGAGGTGGTGGTCATGGGGTTCAGTGCTCCGGGGTCGTGGTGATGCCGGCTTCGACGGCGTCGGCGGCGGCACGTGGGGTCCAGCCGGTGTCGGCCGTCTCGCCGATGCGCTCGAGGGCGTCGACGACGAGGTCCCAGAACCGGCCGTGGTCGAGCTCCATCGCGGCGCTCGTGCGGCAGTCCTCGGGTGCGGGGGCGCGGAAGTCGGCGACGGTCATGCCGAGGGTCAGCGCGCCCTGGGTCTCGACGTGGATCGGGACCTTCACGGCGCGGACGATCGTGGGGTCGATCACGTACGCGACGGCGCAGGGGTCGTGGACCGGCGGGGCGTCGAAGCCCTGGGCGTCCTTGTAGGTCTGGCCGAAGAAGTCGAGCAGCTCGCCGACGAACGCGGCGGGGGCGGTGCCGACGCCGGCGATGCGCGCGGCGACCTCGGGGGTGGCGAGGGCCTGGTGCGTCAGGTCGAGGCCGACCATCACGACGTCCCAGCCGGCCTCGAACACGATGGCCGCGGCCTCGGGGTCGATGACGATGTTGAACTCGGCGACCGGGCTCCAGTTGCCGACGTGCACGCCGCCACCCATGAGCACGACCTGCTTGACGCGCTCGACGATGCGGGGCTCCTTCCGGGCGGCGAGGGCGATGTTCGTCAGGCCGCCGGTCGGCACGAGGGTGACCGTGCCGGGCTCGTGGGCCATCACGGTGTCGATGATCAGGTCGACGGCGTGGCGCTCGTCGAGGTCGAACGACGGCTCGGGGAGCATCGGGCCGTCCAGGCCGCTCTCACCGTGGATGTCCGGTGCGACCTCGATCTGGCGCAGCAGCGGGCGGGCGGCTCCGGCGGCGAACGGCACCCCGGTGATGCCGGCGATGCGCGCGACGGCCAGGGCGTTGCGGGTGACCTTCGGCAGGGTCTGGTTGCCGACGACGGTGGTCACCGCGAGCAGGTCGATGGCGGGGCTGCCGTGGGCGAGCAGGAGCGCCACGGCGTCGTCGTGGCCGGGGTCGCAGTCGAGGATGATCTTCGCGGCGGGCTGGGTCGCATCGGGCACGCTGGGCGCTCCACTTCTTCGGGGAATCGAGGTGAGTGCTCGACGTGGTGGGGATCCACGGGCCGGCAGAGTGCTGGCGACGCGGCGCGTCAAGCGTTTGACATCGAAACACGTCAAACGCTTGACGTCAAGTTCGACCATCGCGCTCGCTAGCATCGACGAGTGCCCTCCCCCGCCGCCCCGAGCCGTCGTGTGACCGCTGCGATGGTGGCCGAGCGTGCGGGCACGAGCATCGCCACGGTCTCCCTCGTCGTGAACGGCAAGGACCGCGGGCGGGTCTCAGCACCCATCGCCGCACGGGTCCGCGACGCCGTGGACGACCTCGGCTACGTCGTCGACCACGCCGCGAGTTCGCTGGCGCGCGGCAGCGGCGACCTCGTCGTGTTCATCGCCCCCGACCTGTCGAACCCGTTCTTCGCCGAGGTCATCCGTGGCGTCCGCGACACCCTGGGCGACCGGTTCCAGCTCGTGCTCTCCGTCACCGAACGGGGTGCGCAGCCGGTCGCGGCCGACGTCCGCCGCTTCGAACGGCTCCGGCCGGCCGGCATCCTGGTTGACGCCCCCGCCGCCGACGAGCCGATGTCGGCGAGCGTCCCCGTGGTGCTGCTCGACGCCCCCGGCGGCCCCGAGGCCGTCAACTACGACCTCTCCACCGGCGTGCACGACCTCGTCGCCCACCTGCACGACCAGGGGCACCGGCACGTGGGCTACCTCGACGGCACCTCACGGGCGGCGACGTTCGGCGTGCGCCGCGAACTGTTCGAGCAGGCCTGCGCGGACGCCGGCATCACGGTCTCCGAGGTCACCGCCCGCGCCGACCTCACCGTGGAGGCCGCGGCCTCGGCCACCGAGCACGTCATCGAGGCCTGGCAGGACGACGACGTCACCGCCGTCGTTGCGGCAGCCGACACCCTGGCCTACGGAGTCCTGCGGGTCGCCGGTGCGCTCGGCATCGCCGTCCCCGGAGCACTCGCGGTCGCGGGCTTCGACGACCTGCCGTCGTCGTCGGTCACCGCGCCGGCCCTGACGAGCGTGGCGCTGCCCGGCGCCGACCTCGGTCGGGCTGCGGCACTGCGGCTCCTCGCGACGCTCGACGGCACGGCCGCCGAGCCCGCGGCCCTGCCGACGCGGCTCGTGCCGCGCGCGAGCACCGGCGCGTAGCGCGGCACGCGTCGCCCGAGCCGGGGCCCGCGAAAGCGACACATCTCGCACGTCCGAGGCGGCAGGTCCGCGAAAGCGACAGTTCGACGCGGATGTTCCGCGGAGAACTGTCGCTTTCGCGAAGGAGGCGGGCTGGCCACGCGCCGTGGGCGCGGACGCGCCGGCCTGGAGGCCCGGTGCCAGCCCGCACCGCGCCTCCAGGGAGCGACGGGCGCGACCACCCCGCCATGGCGACAGATCTCGCCGCCCACCGACCGGCAGGACCGCGAAAGCGACAGATGTCCGGGGACGTTGCGCGCAGATCTGTCGCTTTCGCGAGGCGGGCTACTGCTGCGTGCGGTCCGTCGGCTCCGCCGCCGCGTGCTCCGCGCGCGCAGCACGCTGCGCGCGCTCGAGCTCGTCGGCCTCCTCGCCGCCGACGGCCTCGCCACGGGCGACCATGCCGGCCGTGTCGGAGAGCGTGATCTGCGGCAGGAAGAGCGCGAGCAGGAACGCCACCGCGATGAACGGCAGGAGGTACCAGAACACCGGTGCGAGCGAGTCGGCGTAGGCGTTCACGACGCCGTCCTGCACCGCCGGCGGCAGCCCGGCGACGGTCGACGGGTCGATGCTGCCCGCCGACGACGCCGCATCGGTCGCCGAACCACCGGCACCGCGGAACACGTCGGTCAGCGACGTCGTGAGCCGCGCGGTGAAGAGCGCGCCGAAGACGGCCGTGCCGAGGGAGGCGCCGACCTCGCGGAAGTAGTTGTTCGTCGACGTGGCGGTACCGACCTGCTCGGCGGGCACGGCGTTCTGCGCGACGAGGACGACCACCTGCATGATCAGGCCGAGCCCGGCACCGAAGACGAACAGGTACGCGCAGATGAGCCAGATCGGGGTGTCCGCCGCCAGCTGGGTCATCGCGAGCATCGCGATGGCCACCAGGACCGTGCCGACGATCGGGAACATCCGGTAGCGGCCGGTCTTGGTGATCAGGACACCCGAGGCGATCGAGGTGCCGATCAGACCGGCCATCATCGGCAGCATCAGCAGGCCGGAGACCGCAGCCGAGGTGCCGGAGGCCATCTGCAGGAACGTCGGGACGAAGCCGATCGCGGCGAACATGCCGATGCCGAGCACGAGGCCGATGCCGGTCGCCAGCAGGAAGGTGCGGTTGCGGAAGAACGACAGCGGGAGCACCGGGTCCTGCGCACGGGACTCGACGAACACCAGCAGCGCTGCCGAGACGACGAGACCGGCGAACCAGGCCCAGGTCTCGGGGGCGTCCCAGCCGTGGTCCTTGCTGCCGCCGAACTCCGAGAAGAACACCAGGCACGTGGTCGCGGCGGACATGAACAGCACGCCGAGGACGTCGATGCGCTTCGTCGCCTTCTTGTTCGGCAGGGTCAGCGCGAACCACGCCACGAAGAACGCCGCGATGCCGACCGGGATGTTGATGTAGAACGCCCAGTTCCAGGTGAGGTGGTCCACGAAGAAACCACCGAGCAGCGGGCCACCGATGGCGGACAGGCCGAAGATCGCACCGAGCGGGCCGAGGTACTTGCCGCGCTGCGAGGCCGGGACGATGTCCGCGATGATCGCCTGCGACAGGATCATCAGGCCACCGCCGCCGAGCCCCTGCATGGCGCGGAACGCCACGAGCTGCGTGAAGTCCGTGGCGAACGCGCACCCGGCCGACGCGATGGTGAACAGCGCGATCGCGATGAGGAACAGGTTGCGTCGGCCGAGGACGTCGCCGAACTTGCCGTAGACGGGCATCACGATGGTGGAGGCGAGCAGGTACCCGGTCGTCAGCCAAGCCTGGTGCGCGACGCCACCGAGCTCGCCGACGATCGTCGGCATCGCGGTGGAGACGATGGTCTGGTCGAGGCTGGAGAGCAGCATCCCCGCGATCAGGGCAGAGAAGATGATCCAGATGCGACGCTGCGTCAGGAGCAGCGGGCCGTCGGAGCCTGGGCGGGCACGCTTGGTGGTACCCGGCGCGGTGGCGCTCATGTGGTGTGTTCCCGTTCGGTCGTGGTGACCGCCCTGAGCAGGCGGAGGTTCTCGGTGAGCAGCTCGTCGAACGCCGGCCCGGTGGCCTCGTCGAACGCGTCGTCGAAGTACTCGGTCGCGGTGGCCTTCATCAAGGCGGCCGCGGCCTCGGTGACCAGGCGCGGTCGGCGGTCGGCGGGGTCGTCCCACCCGAACCGTCGCCGCAGGGCCACGGTGATCCGGGCGAGCTGCACGTCGGTCGCCGACAGGAACCGTGCGACGAGTGCCGGCTCCCGCTCGAACACCCGGCGGACCAGGGCCTCGTCGGCGCGGGCGATGCCGACCCGGTGGAACTGGTCGATCGCCAGCGCCACGATCGAGCCGAGGGGGTCCAGCTCGCCGGGGACGATCCCGCCCGCGGCGTAGGCGTCGATCGCCTCGACGTCGGCGTTGAGCTCGATGCCGAGCACGGCGTCGTCCTTCGACCCGAAGTGGTTGAAGAACGTGCGGCGCGACACCCCGACGGTCTCGCAGAGCTGCTCGATCGTGAAGCCGTGCAGCCCGTGTTCGACCGTCGCCCGACGTGCCTCGACGATCATGCGTCGGCGCAGCGCGCGGGTGCGTTCGGTGGTGCTCACCGAGCAAGAATTGCACTCTCCTGCTGAAAGTGCAATCTGGATCGGGTCGAGTTAGAGCGTCTTCTCGAAGCAGAACGACCACGGCATGGTCGCGACGTAGGGCTCGTAGACGTCGATCTGGTCCCAGCCGGTCTTGCGGTAGAGCGCCACGGCGTCGGGCTGCTTGTCGCCGGTCTGCAGGATGAGCCGCGGGGCGCCGAGTTCACGGCCGACGCGCTCGCACTCGTCGAGCAGCGCGGTGGCCGCACCCTTGCCACGCGCGGAGGCCAGCACGATGAGGCGCTTCAGTTCGACCTCGTCGCCCAGACGTCGGACGGCGATGTGCCCGATCGGGTCGCCGGACTCGTCGAGAGCCAGGATCGACGTGACGACGGTCGATGGGTCGACGCTCAGCGCACGACTCCGCTCGGCGGTGATCGCCGGGTCCTCGCCGGCGTTGGCCGACCCGTAGCGCTCGTGCATCTCGTCGTCCATGCGGGCGCGGAGCACCACGCTGCGGGGGTCGTCCCAGGACACGCGTTCGATCGTGATCACGAACGTCGATCCTGGCACGGGCGACCGACGACGCGGAAACCGAGGCGCCCGTCGGGCGCGACCGGCGACGTCCGTCAGGCGCGACCGGCGCCGCCCGTCAGTCGCGACCGCCACCGCCCGTCAGGCGCGCTGGCCGAGTGCCGCGATCGGGCCCTCGCCGGCGCGGAACGCCGCGAGCACGGCCGCCGCGTCGTCGTACACCTCGGCCGCCCCGGCACCGCGGAGCTCGTCGCCGCCGATGCCGCCGGTCATCACGCCGACGCACGGCACCCCCACCTTGCCGGCGGACTCGACGTCCCACATGGCATCCCCGACCATCACGGCGTCGTCGGCGGAGACCCCGGCCTTGTCGAGCGCGACCCGGATGATGCCGGGGTCCGGCTTCGCCTGTTCGACGTCCTCGGAGCTGGTCTCGGCGGTGACCCACTCGCCCGCGTCGAGCAGGTCGCGCAGGCGGGCGAGTTCGTGCTCGGGCGCACTGGTCGCCAGGACCACGGCGTGCCCGGCCTCGGCGACGGCCTGCAGGAGTTCGCGCGCACCCGGCAGCAGCCGGAGCCGCGGCATCTGCTCGGCGTAGTAGGCGGTGTGGAACTGCTTCGCGGTGTCGCGGGTCTCCTGGGACGCGTCCGGCAGCAGCGTCTCGAGCAGCTTCGCCGAGTCCATCCCGATCGCGCGGTGGATCCGCCAGGCGTCGACGGACTCCCCCGCCGCCAGGAACGCCCGCCACCACGCGTCGATGTGCGCGTAGTTCGAGTCGGCGAGGGTGCCGTCGATGTCGAAGAGGACTGCTGTCGTGGGTGCGTCGGCCATCCGTCCATGCTGCTCGGGAGGCCCGGATCGCCTCCCAGGGGCCGCCCGCGTCCGTCAGACGGTGATCGTCTCCCCCGCCGGCAGGATCAGGACGGGCACCGGCCCGAGACCGTCCGGACCGAGGAAGCGCGCGGCGGACTGCTGGCCGAGTTCGCTCAGCATCGCCTCGTGGATCTGCACGGCCCGCTCCGGCGCCACGGCGCGCACGTAGTCGACGGCCTGGGCGGTGTTCGTCCACGGGCCGCTCGTCGGCAGCAGCAGGGTCGGCACCGGGACGCCGGGCTCGAGGTACGCGTCGCCCGGGTGGAACACCGCGTCGTCCACCAGGTAGCCGACGTTCGCAGTGGAGGGGATGTCGGGGTGGATGACCGCGTGCTGCTCGCCGAAGACCCGGACGGAGAACGGTCCGACGGTGATCGTGTCGCCGGCGTGCACCGCTGCGACCCGGCCGTGGTGTTCGCCGAGCTGCTCGACGACGGTCTCCGGACCGCGGACGACGAGGTCCGGGTTCGCGGCGAGCCCCGCGCGCAGGGCGTCGATGTCGAAGTGGTCGGGGTGGTCGTGCGTGACGAGGACACCCGCGGCGCCGCGGACGAGGTCGACGGCCTCGGGAGTGAACACCCCGGGGTCGATGACGAGGGTGACGCCGTCCTGCTCGAGGACGACGGTGGCGTGGTTGCACTTCGTCAACTCCATGCGCACAACTGTACAGCCGTGTTGTACTTCTGCGATCGCCCAGGAGGTGAGGAGTCGTTCAGTCGGCCCGGCGCGCGACCCGCTCGAACAGCTCGGGCAGTCGGCGCAGCAGCGCACGCTCCTCGGCGTCGGTCTCCTCGCGGATCGCATCGGCCAGCCAGTCCGTGCGGGCGTCCATGTCGCGCTGCAGTACGGCCCGGCCGGCGTCCGTGATCCGGATCACCGAGGCTCGGCGGTCGGTGTCCGACGCCGTCCGGTCGACGTACCCGAGTTCGGCGAGTTCGGCGACCGTGCGGGACTGCCCCTGGTGCTTCACCCCGCGGCGGCGCGCGAGTTCCGCGATCGTCATCGGGCCCTCGCGGTGCAGGAACCCGAGGGTGGTAGTGTGCGTGGCCGGCAGCGCGTCCGCCTCGCGTCGTGCGGCACGCACCACCCGGCCGATGGACTGTCGGAGCTCCGCAGCGAGCTCGTCGATCGGGTCCATGCCCGGAACGCTACCGCTTCACGGACAGGAGGCGCGGTGCCAGCTGGCGCCGCGCCTCCTGTCCGTCACGGGGTTCCGCTCAGCTGCTGCGGACGTCGTCCGCCGCACCCTGCGCGTTGTCCTTGACGTCGGACGCGGCCCCCTGCGCCTCGCCCTTGACCGCCTGCGCGGCGTCCTGCGCGGTCCCCTTGAGGTCCTGCGCGTGCTCCTTCGCCACGTCGCCGAGCTGCGAGCCGACGTCCTTCGCCTGCTCCTTGACCTCGTCGACGAGCGGTGCAGCCTTGTCCTTCAGCTCACCGGCGAGCTCTTCTTCCTTCTCGGTGGTCGGCAGGAGCGACGACACGAGCCAACCGGCACCGAACGCGATGAGGCCGACGGCCAGGGGGTTGCCCTTCGCCTTCTCGACGCCCTTCTGCGCGACGTCCTTCGCCTGGCCGGTCGCGCCCGAGGCGGAACCGGAGGCGCTCGAGCGGGCCGACTGGGCCGCGCCCATCACGGACTCACGGACGTCCTGGAACCGGCCCTTCACCTTCTCGCTCTGGCGGTGGGCGATGGACGACGGGCTGACCTTGTCGGCGAGGGCGTCGACGTCGGAGCCGAGTTCGCCGCGGGTGCGCTCGATGTCGGCGCGGATCTCGTCTGGGGTGCTCATGGCTTCCTCCCGGTGTTGGGCTTGAGTGTCTCGGGGACTTCCTTGGCGGTCTCGACCGTCTGCGGGGCGCCCTTGATCTCCTTGATCTCCTTGCGCCCGCGGACGGCCAGGATCGCGGCGACGATCGCGTAGACGACCGCGATGATCAGGGCGGACCAGGCGTTGCCGATCAGGTAACCGAGGCCCCACCACGCGGCGATCGACAGGAACAGCAGGGCGAACACGGCGGTGAGTCCGGCGCCGCCGAACATCCCGCCCGCCTTGCCGGCCTTCTTCGCGGAGTCGGTCAGCTCGGCCTTCGCGAGGGCGACCTCCTGCCGGAACAGACTGGAGAGGTCACGCGACACGTCGGACAGCAGCTCACCGAGCGGTGTGGTCGCAGCGCGCTCCTCGGGCGTCGGTTCGCCCAGGGGTGTCGCGCCGGGGACGGACTGGCTCATACGCCACTCCCCGATCCGGTGGTGCCGTCGCCGGCCTCCTTCTCGTGCTTGACCTCGGTCGCGAGCGCCTTGGTCAGGCGTCCGGCGAGCAGGCCAGCACCGGCGGCGATCGCGATGAAGGTGCCGGGGCGCTTCGCGGCGAAGGTCTTCACCTCGTCGAGCAGCGAGCCCGGGTCGCGGTTCTCGAGGAACCCGGCGGCCGAGGTCGCGCGGCCCGACAGGTCGCGGACGACCTTCGAGGCGACGCCCTGCTCGTCGTCGTTCTCGGCCATGCGACCGAGCTGCTCGCCGAGGGAGCGGAGTCCGCCGGCAGCGCGCTGCTGCTGTTCGCCGGCCTGCTGCTTGAGGTTCTCGGACGCCTGGCCGTAGAGCTGCTTGGCGTGGTCGGTCGCCTCGGAGGCGACCTTCGACGCCTGCTCCTTGGCGGTGCCCGCGACGTTCGCGGCCTTCTCCTTGGCGTCGCCGGCGACGTCCTGCGCGGCACCCTTGGCCGCGTCGGCCTTGCCGGAGCCGCTGCCCGAGTCACTGCCGGCGCCGCTGGCGCTGCCGGTGCTGCCGGAGCCACCAACGCTGCCGGCGGATGCCGCGGACGGGACGGCGGGGAGCTGCTCGTCGGCCGGGACGGCGTCGAGGGGTGCGTCGAACGGCACCTCGGCGGCGCTGTCGCCGTACGGGTCGTAGGTCTGCGGCGCACCGGGGTCGGTGGGTCGCGCAGCGGGGGTACCGCTGGCGTACGACGGCACGGTCACGCCGGGGGCGACCTCGTGGCCCTCGGAGGCTGCGGTGCGGTCGTGGATGGGCGTCCCGGAGTCGTTCCCGGGTGGGTTCGTGGTCATGGTCGGCCTTCCGGTTGTCGTCGTCCCCGGCGTGCACCGGGGGCGTTTCGCAACGAACTTGCGCCGCGCCCTCTTGGTCCGGTCCCAGGATCACCGGGAAACGCGGTCCGGCAATCCGCACAGGTGGAAGCCGGTTGGATCGACGGGTGCTCCGTGTCTCGGTCGTGATCCCCGTGCGGGACGACGCCGTGCACCTGCGCCGGTGCCTCGCCGCCCTCGCGGCCCAGACCCGGCCGGCCGACGAGGTCGTCGTGGTCGACAACGGCAGCTCCGACGACAGCGCGGCGGTCGCCCGGGACGCCGGTGCGGTCGTGCTCACGGAGCCGGTGCGCGGGATCGCCCGGGCCTCGGCGCGCGGCTACGACCGTGCGTCCGGCGACGTCGTCGTGCGGCTCGACGCCGACTCCGTCCCACCGCCGACGTGGATCGCCAACGCGGTCCGGCTGCTCGCCGACCCCGAGGTCGTCGCGGTCACCGGTCCGGGCCGGCCGCGGAACGGTGGCGCCGTGGTGCGCCGACTGTGGAACGCCGTGTACATGGGCCCGTACTTCGTCCTGATGTGGAGCGCGCTCGGGCACCCGCCGCTGTTCGGGTCCGCCATGGCGATGCGCCGGTCGACCTGGGCCGCGGTCGGTGGGCGAGCGCACCGCGACGACGCCGAGGTGCACGACGACGTCGACCTGAGCATGCAGCTCGACCCGGCCTGGCGGGTGGTTGCCGACCCCGTGCTCACCGTGCAGGTGTCCGCGCGACCGTTGGCGGGCCTCCCGTCCGTCTGGGTGCGGACGCGACGCGCCTTCCACACGTTCCGCGTGAACGGCCGGCGGGCGAACCCGGTGCGCCGGTGGGCGCGACGGCTGCGATCGCAGTCGCGGTCGCGGCGGTGGTGGCGCAGCCGCTGACCGACGGGGTCGGGGGACAACGAATCGGTGACGGTCTCAGCCACCGCGGCCCTCGGTCGGTACGTTCGTGAGCGACGGTCACGACCTGACGCGACCGGACGAAGGGGGAACCATGCGCCACACGATCACGCTCGCTGCCCTGCTGGCGGCGGGCCTCGCCCTGACCGGCTGCGCACAGGCCGGACCGGCCGGACCGGCGAGCGACACCGCGACCACCGCAGCCGACCCGACGACGGCACCGAGCCCCACCGACACCACGACCGCTCCGAGCCCCACCGACACCGGGGCCCCGAGCGACGAGACCGTCACCGTCCCGGCCAGCTGCACCGACCTGATCACCCCTGGCAAGTGGGACAAGGCGTTCGCATCGGCACCGCTCAACGACCCGTCGGTCGTCGGCGACCCGATCGCGATCCCGAAGAGCTCGTTCACCCCGGCACTGCAGGGCGACGGCAAGCGCCTGTACTGCGTGTGGCGGGAGCCGCAGGCCGACATCTCGTACCTGTCCATCGCGGTCGACGCCGTCGACCCGACCGCAGCCCGCGACGCGCTCGAGCAGCTCAGCGCGAAGGGCTACGACTGCGGCGACGAGTCCGACGGGTACCTGTGCCAGAAGGTCTCGAAGAACTCGCAGTACCCGGTCACGGACGGCGACACGTACTTCACGCGGGGTGACCTCGGCATCCACATCCAGCAGTCGAACATCGAGACGACCGATCTGCTCGACGACGTCGTGGCGAACGTCTTCACGGACTGACGCATCGGGTCAGCGGGCGGGTCGAGACCGCACGTGCGCCCGCTCACCCTGCGGCCCGTACAGGCACAGCACCTCGGTGACGGAGTCGGTCACGTTGCCCATCCAGTGCGGGGTGTGGGTGTCGAACTCGGCGACCTCACCGGGTCCGAGGTCGAGGTCGTGCTCCCCCAGCACCAGTCGGAGCCGTCCGGACAGCACGTAGAGCCACTCGTAGCCCTCGTGCGTCTTGAGCGACGGCTCCCCACCCGGGGTGTTCGGCGGGAACAGCTGCTTGAACGAGCGCACCCCGCCGGTCCGCTTCGTCAGCGGCACGACGACGCGGCCGCCGTGCACCTCGGGCTTCATGTGCACGCGCGGGTCGCCGGTCTGCGGTGCGCCGACCAGGTCGTCGAGGGGCACCTGGTACGCCCGCGCGAGGGGCAGCAGCAGTTCGAGCGTCGGCTTCCGTTGCCCAGACTCGAGCCGCGACAGCGTGCTCACCGAGACCCCCGTCTGCTCGGACAGGGCGGCGAGCGTGACGTCGCGGTGGGCACGCAGCGCGCGCAGGCGGGGGCCGACCCCGTCGACGACCTCGGCCGTCGTGCGCGGTGTGGTCGCGTCCTGGTTGCCGTGTCCCATGGCGGCCATGTTGCCACACCGGCAAACTTCGTTGCTGTTCACGCTCGACCCGCCGCATGATCAGCGCATGCCTGCACACTTCGACGTCATCGTCATCGGCGGCTCCGCCGCCGGCCTCTCCACCGCCCTCATCCTCGGCCGTTCGCGGCGCTCGGTGCTCGTCGTCGACTCCGGCGAGCCCCGCAACGCCCCGGCGGCCGGCGCGCACAACTACCTCGGCCACGAGGGCGTCGCGCCCGCCGAGCTGCTCCGCATCGGTCGCGACGAGGTCGCCGCCTACGGCGTCCAGGTCACGGCCGGGAGGATCGTGGCCACGTCCGCCACGACCGGTGACGGTCACGACCCGGTCGGCTTCTCGGTCACGCTGGACTCGGGCGAGGTCGTCACGGCGCGCAGGCTGGTCGTCGCCTCCGGCGCCGTGGACGTCCTGCCGGAGGTCCCGGGCCTGGCCGAGCAGTGGGGGCGCGGGGTCGTGCACTGCCCGTTCTGCCACGGGTGGGAGATCCGCGACCAGCGGATCGGGGTCCTCGTCACGACGCCGAACGGCGCACACCACGCGCTCATGTTCCGGGCGCTGAGCGATCGGGTGATCGTGTTCCTGACCGATCCGGCGCTGATGGACGACACCGCCCTGGCCGGTTTGGCGGCCCGTGGCATCTCGGTGGCTCAGGCACCGGTCGCCGCCGTGGTCTCCGATGGTGACCGGTTGACCGGGGTCCGGCTCGGCGACGGGTCGTTCGTCGAGCTCGATGCCCTGGCCACGGCGAGCCGGCCCGAGGCGCGGGTGGCGTTCCTGTCCGGGCTCGGCCTCGCCGCCACCGACCAGTTCATGGGTGACCACCGGTTCGCGACCGCGCTGACCGTGGACGCCGCCGGGCAGACCGCCGTGCGCGGGGTCTACGCAGCCGGCAACGTGACGGCCCCGATGGCGACGGTCATCGCGTCGGCGGCTGCCGGCACCCAGACGGGTGCGGCGGTGCACGGCGACCTGGTGCAGGCCGACCTGGCGGCGGCGCTGGCCGGGGTCGGCGCGGGCGCGGGCGTCGGTGCGGGCGTCCCTGCAGCCGATGTTTCGGGCTGAGCGACAGTTCGCGGGGCCGGGCGGGCGTGGAGTGTCGGTGAGCGCGAAACCCGGGGTCGGTCAGTCGACGCGGTAGCCGGCCTGCGCGGCCAGCAGCGGTGCGAGCGTGTACAACTGGTCGGCGCCGATCGTGGCCCCGCGGAACCCCTCGAGCCGCTCGACCCGATCGAGGTCCGCTCCACGCAGGTCCACGTGGTCGATGCGGGTGTTCGACCCCTCGGCGGCGCGGAGGCTGCTGCCGTCGAACGACACCCGCAGCAGCTTCGCGTCGGCGATGTCGAGCTCGTCGATGACGCAGTCACGGAACACCACGTCGGTGATCGTCGAGCCGCGCAGGTTCACGAACCCGAACTTCATGCCGACGAACTCCACGCCGTTCAGCCCGGAGTCGTACAGCTCCGCCGAGCCGACGCGCCCGCCGGAGACCCGGACCTCGCGCCACGTGCTACTCGACGCCCGCAGGGTCGGGGCGTCGAGCGAGTCGATGATCGAGTCACGGACCCGGAGCCCACGGAAGTCCGCGTCGTCGCCGCGGAACGTGTCGATGACGCACTCCTCGATCTCCAGGTCGGGCAGTCGCTCGCCGGCCAGGTCGAGGACGTCGATGCGCTTGCCCTCGATGCGGTCACCCGTCAGGACGTCACCGGGTGCTGGCACCCAGTCCTCGAGGTTCGTGGGTTCGGTCAGGGTGATGCGCGGGGCGTCGGTGCCGGAGGAGCGTGCCATGCCCCCAGTCTGGCGGTGACCGCCGACCCGCGGGTCACGACCCGGGTCGGGTGAGGACGCTGTCCAGCCGGTAGTCCTTCGCCGGGCCGCGCGCTTCCCACCGCACCGTCCAGCGGTCTTCGTCGCCGTCGAAGGCACCCGTGTAGTCGTCCGGGGTGCAGGCGTGGGCGACGCTCGTGCCCCAGACCCAGTCGTGGAAGACCCGACCGTCGGAGAAGTGCACGGTCCAGCCGCCGGCGGCGCGGTGCGCCACGCCGGTACTCGTCCGCCGCAGGACGAGGGTCCGGGACACGGGCGTCGTCCGACCGTCGAAGGTCATCACGCCCGACTCGTCCCAGCGCACCTCGTCGTCGCCGACCCGGGTCAGGGTGGTGGTCCCGGTGACGGTCCCCGTGGCACCGGCGCGGTGGTCGTGCACGGTGCGGTGCAGGTCCCACACCCCGAGCAGGTCCGTCGGCAGCAGCACCCGACCAGGCTAACCGCGCAGGGCCTCGGCCCGCGCGGCTCGACGCTCGTCGTCGGTGATGACCCCGCGGGCGTGCAGCTCGTCGAGTTCGAGGAGCCGCTGCTCCGGCGAGCTCCGACGGGCACCGTGCGGGCGCCGGCTGCGGACGACCGCGATGCACACGGCGACGATGACCGCGATGACGATGAGCGCCATCAGCAGGGTCCAGACGAGGTCGTAGACCGGCGGGATCAGGGGGTTCTGCACTTCTTCGGAGGCCATCATCGTCCACGCAGCGCTTCGGCTCGGGCGCTGCGGTGCTCCTCGTCGGAGATCACGCCGCGGGCGTGCAGGTCGTCGAGTTCGGCGAGCCGCTGTTCGAGTGGCTTGTCCGGTGCGAACGTGCGGCTCTGCATCGCCTGGTACGCGATGTCCTCCTGCATGGTGAGCGGGTTCTGACCGCGGTCGGCCATCCGCTTGCCGCGGTAGAGCGCCAGGATGACGATCGTCAGGGTCGTGAGGATCGCCAACGCGGCGACGACCCCGAACGCGATGCCGAACCAGCCGTCGAACAGGTCGGGCATCCCCGACTCCCCCGGACCCTCGAGCTCACTGAACGCGGACCAACTGAGCACCATCGCGCTCCCCCTTCTCACAACGACGAGCGAAGCGTAGCGCGAGACGGGGAACACGAGCGGGCGTTCCTTCCCAGAACGCCCGCGATGGAATGTGGAACCGGGCGTACCTGGTCGGAACTTTCGACCCGGTACGCCCGAAATCACCCGGTACGCCCGATTCGACCAGGCAACGCGACCCCAGGCAGCGCGAGCCCCACCCAGCGCGCCACGCACCCCGGCCAGCCCCGGCCCGCTCAGCCGCGCAGCGGCCCCGACCCCGGAACGTTCGCACCGTCCGCGAAGCCGGCCACGAGTGCACGCAACGCTTCTTCGGAGGTGTGTCGGGCCTCCCATCCGAGCACCGACCGGGCACGGTCGGTCCGCATGATCGGCACGCCGGCGGCGATGTCGATCCACCCGGCGTCCGTCGGCTGCAACCGCAGCCGCCACGTCACCGTGACGATCCCGCGCAGCAGCCGCAGCGGGATCCGGACGGCACCGAGCATGCCGAAGGCGCGCGCCAGTCGCGGCGGGTTGAGCACGGGCGACGCGGCGATGTTGAACGCCCCCGCTGCCCGTCGGTCGACCGCGCGCCAGTAGGCGTCGGCGACGTCGTCGGCGTGCACGGCCTGGAACACGAACGGGTACGGCAGCGGCAGCACGAGCCAGCGGATCCACCGCACGATCGACATCGGCACGAGGTGTCCGAGGAACAGCGCGCGGATCTCGGCGGCGGCGTCCCGCTGGAAGATCAGTCCCGGGCGCAGCCGGGTGACGGTCACGGAGGGGTGTTCGGCCTCAAACGCGTCCATCGCAGCCTCGTTGGCGGCCTTGTGGATCGAGTACGTCGCCGTCGGGATCCCGTCCGTCGGCCAGCTCTCGTCCACGGGGGTGCGCTTGCCGTCGACGTCCACCCCGCGGTAGGCACCGACCGACGACGCGACGACGACCTGGGGCACCTCGGCGCGCGCGACCGCCGCCAAGACGTTCGCCGTCCCGGTCACGTTCGTGCGGTGCTGCGCGGGGATGTCGTGCGTCGGTTGCAGCGCCCACGCCAGGTGGATGACGGCGTCGGCGCCCTGGAACACGGCCATGAGCTGGTCCACGGCGTCCGCGGCACCGACGTCGACGGCGTGCCAGACGGCGGCGGCGTACGGCTCCGCGCGCAGGTCCGGCAGCCGCCGGGCGACACCGACGATCTGGACGCCGACGCCGTCACCGGCGGCGTCACCGGCGGCGTGACGGCCGGTGTCACCGCTGGCGCCGTCACGGCCGGTGGCCCCGTCGCCGTCAGCGCGCACGGCCGCGAGCCGACGGAGCACCGCCGTCCCCACGTTGCCGGTCGCACCGACGACGACGATGCGCATCAGGCTGCGGCCATCGCGGGGTCGAGCACGACCTTGACGCAGTCGTCCTGCTTCTTCTGGAAGATCTCGTACATGTGCGGGGCGTCCTCGAGCGAGACGCGGTGGGTGGTCAGGTCGAGCGTGCCGAGCGGGTCCGACGGGTCGGAGACGAGCGGCATGATGTCGTCGATCCAGCGCTTCACGTTGCACTGGCCCTCGCGGATGGTGATCTGCTTGTCGAACAGCGTCATCATCGGCATCGGGTCGGCCATGCCGCCGTAGACACCGCTCAGCGAGACGGTGCCGCCGCGGCGGACCAGGTCGATGGCCGCGTGCACGGCCGCCAGGCGGTCGACACCGGCGGTCTCGATCGCCTTCTGCGCGAGCTTGTCGGGCAGCAGGCCGGCGGCGCGCTGGGCGAAGCCCGCCATCGGGTTGCCGTGGGCCTCCATGCCGACGGCGTCGACGACCCCGTCGGGGCCGCGGCCGTCGGTCAGGTCGACGAGCTCGGGCACCAAGTCCTTCGTCAGGTCGAACACCTCGGCACCGTGCTTCGCCCCGAGGTCACGGCGGACCTGCTCGGGGTCGACGGCGAGCACGCGGTAGCCGAGGTGCTTGCCGATGCGGGCGGCGAACTGGCCGACCGGACCGAGACCGAGCACGGCGAGCGTGCCACCCTCGGGCACCTGGGCGTACTGCACGGCCTGCCACGCGGTCGGCAGGATGTCGCTCAGGAACAGCCAGCGGTCGTCGGGGGTGCCGTCGTCCGGAACGACGATGGGGCCGTAGTCGGCGTGCGGCACGCGCAGGTACTCGGCCTGGCCACCGGGGACCTGGCCGTACATCTTGGTGTAGCCGAACAGCGAGGCACCGGTGCCGTACTCGGTCACCTGGGTGGTCTCGCACTGCGACTGCAGGCCGTGCTGGCACATCCAGCAGTGGCCGCAGGAGATGTTGAAGGGGATGACGACCCGGTCGCCGACCTTCAGGTTCGTGACGCCGGATCCGACCTCTTCCACGATGCCCATCGGCTCGTGGCCGAGGACGTCGCCGCGGTCGATGTACGGGCCGAGCACGCGGTACAGGTGCAGGTCGGAGCCGCAGATCGCCGTGGAGGTGATCCGCACGATCGCGTCGGTCGGCTCCTGGATGGTCGGGTCGGGGACGGTCTCGACGGACACCTTCTCGGTGCCCTGGTAGGTCAGTGCGCGCACGTTGCGTTCCTCTCGTGGTCGCTTCGAGCCTGCCTGGAGGCACGACTCGCGTTCCCCTCCTCGGTACGCGCCCGCCCCGTGGACGCTCCCAGCCCCACGTCCCCCTCGCGCACGTCGGCGCGGGTCGGCAGCCGTGGCCGCGACCTCAGGCGAGGACGGCCGTGAGGACCCGCTCGTGCTCGTCGCGACCGCCCGGTCCGGCGCTGCCGGCGAGCATGATGAGCGCCTTCCACAGCGCCCATCCCCGTGCACGCGCCCACGTGTCGTCGTCCAGGTCGACGGCCTGCCGGAACACCCGTCGCGCCGGGCCGTCCAGCATCGTCCACGCGAGCACGATGTCGCACGCCGGGTCCCCCACGCCGCACGTGCCGAAGTCGATCACCGCGCACAGCCGGCCGGTGTCGTCGACGAGCAGGTTGCCCGGGGCGACGTCGCCGTGGAACCAGACGGCCGGCGCCTCCCACCGGCTGGCGAGGGCCTCGGCCCAGACCGCTTCGCACGCGCCGCGGTCGACGACGGTGCCACCGGTCCTGCCGCTGCCGCCGCCGCCGCCGCCGAGCGTGTCGAGCGCCGTCCGCACCTCGGCGTCGTACACGGACGGGTGCTCGCCGCGGTGGAACGAGTGCGCGCCGGCGGTGGGGCCGCCCGTCGCCGGGACGCTCCGGAGCTGCCGGAGCACGGCACCGACCCCGGCAGCGAAGCGCTCGTGGTCGAGGTCGTCGACCTGCACGGCGGGCACCCCGTCGAGCCACCGCCGCACCGACCACGGGAACGGGTACCCCTGGCCCGGTTCCCCGAGCGCCACGGGCTCTGGGACGGCGACGTCCAGCCGCCGGGCGAGGTACGGCAGGACGTCCTGCTCCTTCTCGACCGCGGGCACGTAGCCGGCCGCGCTCGGCAGTCGCACCGACAGGGCGTCCCCGAGCCGGTAGGTGCGGTTGTCCCAGCCCTGGTGGTCGACCTCGTGCACGGGCAGGTCGGCCCAGTCGGGGAACTGCTCCGCGACGAGTCGTTCGACGAGTCCGGCGTCGATCCGGGGCACCTCGGTGTGCATGCCCGCAGCCTAGGCGTCGGACCGGGCCAGCGGTGGGGCCGGTGCGCGCGGGCGGCCAGCGGCGGGGCGGACTCGCACCGGGCCTCCCGGCCGTCGCCTCAGGCGGGTTCTGCCAGGGCGAGCAAGGCGTCGCGCGCGACCGCGAGCTCCCGCTCGTCCAGGTAGGGCGGCATGCCGACCGCGGCCGCGAGGCCCTCGGCCGCGTGCCGGACCACCAGTGCGCGGTCCTCGGGCAGGCCGTCGCGTCCGAACAGCGTCCGCCAGTGCTCGGCGTCGGTGGCGACGGCCGCGGCGATCCCCGGGACGGCCATCAGACCGGGCCAGTGCGACGACGGTGCGAACAGGTCCATCGCCTGCTCGCTGCCGCCGCAGAGCGTCCGGACGTAGGCGCGCAGGACCTTGCCCGGTCGGTTCTCGGCGAGGTCCACGTGCTGCATGACCTCGTCCGTGAACGCGGCCAACCCGTGCTCGACGACCGCGAGCAGGAGTTCGTCCTTCGACGGGAAGTGGTGCAGCAGCCCGCTCTTCGAGACGCCGGCTTCGGTCGCGATCTCGGCGACGCTCACCCGCGTACCGCGCTCGGCGAGCAATCGGCGTGCGGACTCGAGCACGGCCTGCCGCGTGCGCTCGCGGTCGCGGGAGCCGTCGGTGCCGGTTCCGGGGCCCGTGCTGCGGTCAGTGGTCATGCGGTCCATCCTGCCGGTTCGGGATGACCCGGAGCGCGACCACGGCGGCGACCGCGAGCAGCACCGCGGCGCAGACGGAGGCGAGTTGCATGCCACCGGTGAACGCCTCACGGGCGTGCTCGAGCACCGGCGACCCCGGTTGCAGTACCTGGCTCGCCGACGCCAGCGACTCCCGGACCCGGTCCGCGACCCCCGCGCCCAGGCTGTCGCCCGTGAGGTCGAGGTTCGACCGGTAGAACGCGGTCTGCAGCGACCCGAGCACCGCGATGCCGAGCGCGACGCCGAGCTCGTACCCGGTCTCCGAGATCGCCGAGGCGGCGCCCGCACGCTCCCGCGGAGCCGCGGCGACGACCGCGTCCGTCGCCAGCGTCATCGACACCCCGACGCCGAGGCCGACCACGGCGAGCGCGATGGCGATCCCCCAGTACGTCGGCAGCCCCTCGGCGAAGGCGAGTCCGGCCATGCCGACCGCGGCGACCGCCAGCCCGAGGCCGATGGAGCGACCTGGGCCGACGCGACGGGAGAGCAGGCCGATCACGGCGATGACCGCGATGGACGCCAGGGTGGCCGGCAGCTCCGCGGCTCCGGCGAGCAGCGGGGTGAACCCGCGCACCAGCTGCAGGTACTGCGAGAAGAAGAACAGCAGACCGCTCAGCGCGAAGACGGACAGCGAGTTCGCGACCACCGCACCGGAGAACGCCGGGATCCGGAACAGCTGCAGGTCGATGAGCGGCGTGGTCAGGCGTTTCTGCCGCCGGACGAACCACCAGCCCGACGCGAGCCCGAGCAACGCGGTCGCCGGCACCGTCCAGTCGAACCCGTGCCCGGCGACGTGCTTCACGGCGTAGACCAGCGGCACGATCGCGAGCACCGAGAGCACCGCGGAGAGCAGGTCGATCGGGGTCCGGGCGCCGCCGCGGGACTCCGGCAGCAGGAACGCCCCGGCGACGACGATCACCGCGATGACGGGGATGTTGATGAGGAACACCGATCCCCACCAGAAGTGTTCCAGCAGCGCCCCGCCGACGAGTGGTCCGGCCGCGGCACCACCGGTCGCGCCCGCGGACCACACCGCGATGGCGGTGGTGCGCTGCCGCGGGTCGCGGAAGATCGTGCGCACCAGCGACAGCGTCGAGGGCATCAGGGTGGCGCCGGCGACGCCGAGGAGTGCCCGTGCGGCGATGAGCAGCTCCGGGCTCGAGGCGAAGGCCGCAGCGGCCGATGCCAGTCCGAACGCGACGGAGCCGAGGAGCAGCAGGCGCTTCCGACCGATCCGATCGGCGACGTTGCCCATCGTGACGAGCAACCCGGCGAGTGCGAACGAGTAGACGTCGCCGATCCAGAGCACCTGGGTCGCGGTCGGGTCGAGGTCGGCGGTCAGGGACGGCACCGCCAGGGCCAGCACGGTGCCGTCGATCGCCAGGAGCACCACGGCCAGGGTGAGGACGCCGAGGGACGCCCACTCACGGACGGAGGCGCGGTGGGTCGGGGTGGTGCTGGTCGTGGTCATCGGTCGACCGTAACCGACCATTTGGTCGGTTGGGCAGACTGCACAGTCGGTTCACAGCACAGTACAGCGCCGCTCGGTCAGCCCCGCAGCCGGTCACGCTCCCCTGGCGGCAGGTGCTCGGTCGCCGTCCGGCGGGCCGCCGGGCTGAGGAACCGGCCGCTCTGCTCGAGGAACGCCACGAGTGCCGGCTCGGACGCCCGCTTCCCCGTCTCGCGCAGGACGAGACCGAGCGCCGACTGCACCGTCTCGCTGCGCTCCCGAACAAGGCGCCCGGCGATCCCGAGCGGCACCTCGGCGTCGCCCTGCTTCGCGAACGCCAGGGTCGCCACGACCGCGATCCGGCGGACCATCGCGACGTCGGACTTCGCCAGCGCGAACAGCGGACCGGTCGAGGCGCCCACCAACGGGGCGCCGACGAGTTCCTCGGCGGCCAGGTCGACGAGCACCGGGTCTTCGAGCCGCTCGGCCTTCGCCGCGGACAGGTACTCGTCGGTGAGCTCCGGGTCCGGCTGCGCCCGCATCGCCTGCACGAGCAGCAGGACGGCGACGAGCTTCGCGCCGTCGTCCTCGCTCCAGAGCAGCGCCGAGCGCTCCCCCTCGTCGAGGTCGTGGAACTGCCGCGCGACCCGGCGGGCCGCGGCGACGTCGCCGGTGGTGCGGGCGAACGCCGCCAGCACGGCTTCCGCGTCGCGCCCTGCCTGGAGGCCCGTCACGCGACCTCCCCGTCGCTCGCGTCGTTCTGTGGTGCCCTCCGACGCCCGCGGCTGAGCACGATGACCGCGACGACCACCAGGAATGCCGCGAACAACCAGGTGCCCACCTGCGGATCCACCAGGCGCGCCAGCACGGCACCACCCGGCGAGCACACGGCAGCGGTGATGCCGACCGTCAGCCCGACCCGCAGGTCGACCGCGCGGCGCCGGAGGTTCGCGACCGTCCCGGACACCGACGTCGGCACCATCGTGAGCAGCGACGTGCCCTTCGCCAGCAGGTCACCGGCACCGAGCACGACCTCGAGCCCCGGCACGATGACGACCCCGCCGCCGACGCCGACGAGCCCGGACAACACGCCCGACAGCAGCCCGAGCAGCAGCAGGACGATCGCCTCGACGACGCCGAAGTGCACCTCGCCACCGCGGGTCGGCACCGTCGTGAACAGCGACACGAGCACGACGGCGATGAACCCGACGAAGATCCACGGCAGCGCGCGGAGCGGCAGGGCACGGAGCAGCCGGGCACCGATCGGGGCGCCGATGACGCTGCCGACCGCCAGGGTCAGGGCCGCGAGCCAGTGCACCTCGCCCTGCACGGCGTAGGTGACCGCGCCGACGACGGCCGCGGGGGCGATGGCCACGAGCGAGGTGGCCGAGGCCCGACGCTGGTCCATCTGCGCGAAGGCCATGAGCGCCGGCACCACGATGACCCCACCGCCGACGCCGAACAGCCCGGACAGCACGCCCGCCAGGACCCCGATCGCCACCAACACGAGCACCGTTCCGCCGCGCTTCCTCATCCCGCCCAGGCTATCCGCGCCGCGGGCTACGACGCAGCGAGCGCCGCCGGCTCACCCTCGTGCACGAGCTGGTGCACCCGCTGGTACGAGACGCCGAGGACGACCGCGATGTCCCGCAGGGTGAGACCGTCGTCCTTCAGCGAGACAGCGATCGCCCTGCGGAGCGAGAGCGCGCGGGCCTCCTTCACCTCGGCCTCGGCGCGCAGCGCGGTCGCCTCTTCGAGCGAGCGCGCCAGGGCTGGTTCGAGCTCGGCACGGATGACCACGGTGACGTCGTCCTGATCGACCTCGGCGACGAAGGCGATCGCTTCACGCTGGGCATCGGCAGCGAGGTCGAGCCGACGGACCTGCGAGATCGCGCCGGGGAACTGGTCGTTCTGCTCGAACTGCTTGAAGAACGCCCAAGCGGTGCCGTCGGCGATCTCGGAGTGCCGTCCGACGGTGCTCCGAGTCGACCCGACGACGATCCCGGTGTTGCACCGTCTACTGCCCTTGATTCCCCAAGGCAAGCGACATAGACAGAGCGGGATGTCGCCACCCTCGCACTTAGCGGGGGCGGCCAACGAGTGAGCAGAAAAGGTCGAGTGACCTCAAGCCACCCGACCTTTTCTGCTCACCCGATGCGCGGGGCGGGGACGCGTGCGCCCCGCGCCCCGCCCCGCGACCCCGCGACCCCTCCCCGCCTCAGCGGAAGTGCATGTTCTTCAGCGGGTCGACGAGGGTGCCGTTCCGCCGCGTCTCGACGTGCACGTGCGGCCCCGTCGACTGCCCGGTGTTGCCGGACTTCGCGATCTCGGTGCCGAGCTTCACGATCTGCCCCTGCTTCACCTCGATCTTGCTGAGGTGCGCCGTCAGCACCGCCGTCATGCCGTACGTGACGACGATGTAGTTGCCGTAGGCCGCGTCGTTCGCGATGGTCTTGGTGACCGTCCCCGTCCCGGAGCCGTACACGGCCGTCCCCACCGGCACCGGGGCGTCGGTGCCCTGGTGGTAGCGCGGGACGTGCCCGGCGCCGCGGTCGTCGCCGTACCGGCCGGTGATCTTCGTGCCGTTGACGGGCCAGGCCAGGCCGGTGACCGGTCGGCTCGACCAGACCCGGGTGTCCTTCGCGCCGTAGAGCACGACGTTGCCGTCGACCTGGACGAGCAGGTTGCCCGACCCGGCGGTGCTGGTGCGCGAGCTCCAGAGCGCGACCTTCTTGCGCGACGCGTCACGGGTCCAGATGACGAAGTTGCCCTTGGCCTGCAGCTCGGCCCAGGCGCCCGGGTGTCCGCCGGTGCGCGACTGCCAGACCACGCGGCCGCTGACCTTCTGCACCAGGTTGCCGTCGGTGCGCATGTTGAGGATGCGCGTGTTCGAGGTGTCGGATCGCAGCACGGTGCCGCCCAGGATGGTGTTCCCCGACGGGACGCGGTCCTGGTAGCCGTTCCAGCTCACGACCACGGTCTTGCCGGCGAGCAGCGCCATCGTGCCGTCGGCGCGCACCTTCAGTGCGGTCGAGTTCACGGTGCCGGCCGAGGCCCAGCGGGCCACACGCTTGCCGTTCTTCGTGATGTCGAGGGCGCGGTTCTTGCCGACCACGGCGATCGCGCCGGAGTTGCCGGCGGTGTTCGACGCCCACAGCACACGGTTGCCGATGCCGTACTCGACCAGGTTGCCGTCGCCCTGCATGATGAGCTTGAACTGGCCGTTCGGCGACGTGACCTGGTCGCCGGGCAGGATCTTCGTGCCGGCCGGGGCCGACCCGACCCAGACCGCAGAGGCCGCTGCCGGTTCGGCTGTCGCCACAAGCGCCCCCGCCGCCAGGGCCAGTGCCGTCACGGCGCCGGCGATGCGTGGGAGTCGGCGCGCACGTGCGACGGTCGACGGAGTGGTGGTCATGGATCCCCTGCCCTGGAACCGACCGTGCGAGCGCGCGGTCGTTCGGCGCTCGCCCTGCACGAGTCGCCGAACGATGTTCGCTTTTCTGCGCGGGGTGCACAACCCCTTGGACGGGGGGGTCTACAGCACGGGAGTATTCGCCGCGGGACAGGATGGGACCATGTCGACGCCGAACCCCGCCTTCGTCCCGCCCGCTGCGCAGACCACCCGTCCGGACCTGCAGGGCACGTTCGGGATGGCGGCCTCGACGCACTGGATCGCGACGGCGACCGCTCAGTCGGTGCTCGAGCGCGGCGGCAACGCCTTCGACGCGGCCGTCGCCGGGGCCTTCGTCCTGCAGGTCGTGGAGCCCCACCTGAACGGCCCCGGGGGCGACCTGACGGCGGTCTTCGCGACGGCAGTCAACCCCGTGCCGACGGTGCTGGTCGGTCAGGGTCCCGCGCCCGAGGGCGCGACCCCGGAGCACTACCGCGCCGAGGGCCTCGACCTGGTCCCCGGCTCCGGCGCGCTGGCCGCGACCGTCCCCGGCGCGGTCGACGCCTGGCTGCTCCTGCTCCGCGACCACGGCACGTGGGAGCTGGCCGACGTCCTCGCCCCCGCGATCGGGTACGCCCGCGACGGACACCCGGTCGCACCTGCGGTGGTCCGGACGATCACCGCCGTGCGCGGCCTGTTCGAGCAGCACTGGCCCACCTCCGCCACCCAGTGGATGCCGGGAGGCACGGTGCCGGTCCCCGGGGACCTGGTGCGCAACGAGGCACTCGCTGCAGTGCTCGACCGGCTGGTCGAGGCCGGCGCCGGTGCTGGCAGCCGGACCGGCCGCATCGATGCGGCTCGGTCCGAGTGGGCGGAGGGGTCCGTCGCCGAGGCGATCGACCGGTTCGTCCGCGAACCGCACCGGCACGCGTCGGGCACCGACCACGCCGGGGTCATCCGGGCGTCGGACCTGGCGGCGTTCCGCGCGTCGTACGAACCCGCGACGACCGCCGAGTTCCGTGGCTGCACGATCGCCAAGACCGGGCCGTGGGGCCAGGGGCCGGCGCTGCTGCAGACCCTGCGGCTGCTCGAACCGCTCGACGACGCCCTGCTCGACCCGTCGACCGAGCTCGGTGCGCACACGATCGTCGAGGCGCAGAAGCTCGCCCTCGCCGATCGTGAGGCGTTCTACGGCGACGGCGAGGTCCCGATGGACGTCCTGCTCTCCGACGCATACGCCGACGAACGTCGTACGTTGATCGGCGAGCGTGCTTCGGCCGAGCTCCGACCCGGCACGATCGCCGGGGCCGAGCACGCGCTGCCGCCGGTCCGGACCTCGTACGACTCCGCCGGGTCGGTCGGGGTGGGCGAGCCGACCGTGCAGGTCGCCCGCGAGGCAGAAGCCGACACCGAGGCCCCGCCCGCCGCTCCGCTCGAGGACCGCGGCGAGCCGTTCGTCACCCCCGACGGCGAGACCCGCGGCGACACGTGCCACATCGACGTCGTGGACCGCTGGGGCAACATCGTCAGCGCGACCCCGTCCGGCGGGTGGCTGCAGTCGTCGCCGACGATCCCCGAGCTCGGGTTCTGCCTCGGCACCCGACTGCAGATGACGTGGCTCGAACCGGGCACGGCCTCGACCCTGCGGCCCGGCGAGCGCCCCCGCACGACGCTGACCCCGACCCTGGTGCTCCGCGACGGGCAGCCGGTCGCCGCGCTCGGTTCCCCCGGCGGTGACCAGCAGGACCAGTGGCAGCTGCTGTTCCTGCTGCGCTGGATCGTCGGCGGCTACTCCCCGCAGCAGGCCATCGACGCACCGGCGCTGCACACCACGTCCTTCCCGGGGTCGTTCTGGCCGCGCACGTGGGAGCCCGCCGGACTGGTCGTCGAGGACCGCCTGGGTGAGGAGGTCATCGCGGCGCTCGAGGCCCGCGGACACGTCGTGACCCGCGGCGGTGACTGGAGCCTGGGCCGGCTGTCGTGCGTCACCCGTGACCCGGACACCGGGATCCTCGGCGCTGCCGCGAACCCCCGCGGCGCGCAGGGGTACGCGGCGGGACGCTGACCCGCACAGGCCAGCGTTCGTCATCGGCGACGAGCTACACAGCCCATGAGGTCGCCTCCACGTCATGCAGATCCTCTCGTATTGCGCATAGGCCTCCGCCACTTCCGACTCGTGCGAAGTCGCGACGATGTGCCGCTGATGCAGAGTCGGCGATCCCGACAACCATGAGCCCTCCGCTGAGCCCGTTCAACTTGTCGGCACCCTTGGACGCCAAAATCGCCCACCGTTGAAGGCGGAATCGACAGCAAACCGGCCGATGAGTCAACCGTCGCCAGCGACTTGATTCGCACGGCCGGCCCGGGGCGAGAGGCCTCCGAACGGGGGTAGAAATCCGCTCGCGAGCGGCCCCCAAAGCGACATAATATGTCGGCAGCCATCAGAACCTGGGGGAACCTTTGCACATCGCCTCGCTGAATATCTCGAATTTTCGTAAGCTGAAGCAAGTTCGCATAGATTTAGAACAGGACGTAACCCTACTCGTAGGAGCCAACAATAGTGGTAAATCCTCAGCAATGGAATGCATCGCAGGATTTACGGGAACAAAGTCGTTCTCCGTGTCCGACATCGCAATCACTGATCTGGAACAACTCAACGAAATGGGGGCCGTCTGGGAAGGCAGCGACAACGACAGGCATAAGTATTCAGCCTCTTGGGGGGACATCCTCCCCAGTCTCGATCTATGGATCGAAGCAGATACAACCGAAGCGGCACTGCTTCGCCCCATCTTGCCACTACTCAACGACTTCACGAACAAGGTCGGCGTGCGATATCGACTATTTCCGCGCAACGGGGAAGCCCTAAGGGAATCGTTCTGCAATGCACGAAGCGAAGCAATAAGGCTCGAAAAACGAGCAACCGACCTTCAGGAAGGCGAACCGCCGATCTTCTGGCCCGCCAACCTAACCGACTTTCTCCAGAAAGACTTCGCGAAGTACTTCGTCGTGCAGTATCACCCCCTGGATCCGGAGTGGTCACCGCTCAGCGATAAACCAACATCGGATCAAGACAAGCCGGAGGATGAATCTGAGGCCACGACCCCAAACGAGCCCCCAGCAGTGGAGCCGATCTCTGACGAATCGCCAGGTCTCCCCTCCGACCCGCTCGCCGAGTTGCTCCAAGTCGACTTCGTCAATGCGCAACGCCTTTCAGCAGGCACCGAGGAAGCGTCACTCTCACAAATCGTCAACTCGTTCTATCGCTCCTACCTCCATGACCCAAGCCGGTCCAGCGACGAAGACATCTCGGCGATCGCAGCAGCGCTACGAGCGCAAGGGGCGTTCGATGTAGTACTGAAAGCCGCGTTCAGAAACCCCCTGGACGAGGTTCGGGCAGTCGGCTACCCGGGAGTCGGCAACCCAGAACTTGTCATCCGGACCGACATAGACATCGCGAACACTCTGAATCACACGTCCGTGCTCAAATACGCCGCCAGCGCAGACGCCGCCCCGCACTCCGAGCTTCCGGAAACGTTCAATGGCTTAGGGTACCGAAACTTGGTACTGATGATGTTCCGATTGATGAGCTTCCGACTCGCTCGACGAGCGGATAGCCAATCCCCTCTCACGAACCGACCGGCACCGCCGCTACATCTGGTCCTCCTCGAGGAGCCGGAAGCACACCTGCACCCGCAGGTCCAGCAGGTATTTGTCCGCCATGCCCACCGGGCCCTTACTGGCATTGGAGACGAGCTACTGGGGGCGCAGCTCCTAGTGAGTACGCACTCGTCCCACCTAGCGCATGAACTCGACTTCGAAGCTATTCGATACTTCAAACGAACCCCCTCCTCGCAATCAAGCGTTCAGGTGGTCAACCTCAAGGATACTTTCGGGAAGGACAAACGCACAAAACAGTTCGTCACGCGATATCTGAAGCTCCACCATAGCAACACGCTTTTTGCCGACGCGCTCATTATTGTGGAGGGTAACGCGGAACGACTTCTGCTGCCGCACTTCCTCGAGACTACATTCCCCACTCTCGCGAGCAACTACATCGAGATTGTAGAAATCGGCGGCGCTCACGCGCATCGGCTGAAGCCTCTCATCGAGACCCTCGGCATCCCGACATTGGTCATAACAGACATTGACGCAGCCGACCCAGGAAATTCTTCTGAACAATGTGCACCACGGCGAAATGCTGGTCATGTAACAACCAATTCCTCGCTTACTTCATGGCTAGGAAGCAAGCCCAGCCTCGATGAACTATTCAAATTTGAGAGCAAGGAATATTTACACACCGGGCAAGAGGCACTTGACGGAAGTTTGGTCTACTTCGCCCACCAGAATCCGCGCGAATATAACTATAAGTCCCTAAACGGCGAACTGATCGCGAGCACGTTTGAGGATGCGATCGCCTTCGATAACCTCGCATTGTTTCATGCGGAAAAGGGCCACGGATTCAGTCGAAAGATTTTCGATGCCGCCGATGCAGCCTTAGAACGAAATGATCTCACCTCCCTCGCCGCCACACTATTCGCCGCTCTGAAGAGTGCAGACAAAAGCCGCTTTGCCCTAGATGCCCTCCTCGAACAGGACGCGCTAGTTCCGCCGTCTTACGTCGCAGATGGATTAACGTGGCTCGACGACGTCCTGCGCAGATTCCCGAACCTCAAAAGCGTAACGGAGGCGACGAGTTGAACATCTATGAGACATCAGTTGGGCCTTCTTTGCTCTCGCGGAGCTTCCTCATGACCGCCGGAGCGGGTGCTGGCAAGACTGGGGCGCTTGTCGCGTGCGTGAGGTCGGTCCTAAGCCACAGGCGAGACGAACTGAAGCGACGGGGCAGCACGCTTGCCGTGATTACATTCACAAAAGCAGCTGCGCTGGAGGCCAAGCACCGAATCGGAGAGACGCCCGTTGTAACAGTTTCCACTATTCACAGCTTTGCTTGGCGGATGATCGCACCGCTCACTGCAGATCTGAAAGTCTGGCGTCGAGATCGTCTCCAAAGTGATCTTGAGGACCTCCGTACGAAGGAGCAACAGGGACGAGTGGGGACCCAAGCGTCCGCGCAGAGATTGCGATCTATTGAGCATAAGGAGCGCGCGCTCATGGAACTCGATCGCGTGGAGCACTTCATCTACAGCGCAACGGGGGGCGACCAGGGTGCTGCTGAATTATCTCATTCGGATGTGCTATCTGCTTTCTCCTGGATATCAGAAAAAAGCCCACTTATGCACGATTTGATCGCTTCGTCACACCCATTCATTTTCGTCGACGAGGTCCAAGACACCAGGACTGACGTTCTCCAGGCGCTGATTACTGCAGCAGTAAGGCTGCCCAATCGTCTGTCACTGGGCCTATTCGGTGATTCGATGCAGCGCGTCTACAACGAGGGTCCCATGGACCTGAATGCTCTGGTACCCGCCACCTGGGATCGCCCCGTTCTACCGCTGAACTACCGGTCGGCGAAACGGATCGTCACGCTGCTAAACACGTTGCGGTCCGGCACAGACGGCCTTCAACAGACCGCCATCACCGGGACCGCTGGAGGAATACGTCTTTTCCTTGAAAGCCCCACAACGATGCATCCTCACGCTGAGAGCGACGCGATGAACTGGCTTTCAGAGATTGCCGAGCCAAAGGTTCTCATTCTGGAACATGCTCTTGCCTCACATCGCTTGGGGTTCGAATCCTTGTGGGGAATTTTCTCAGCTAAGGATTCCGCCATCCGGTCTGAGATATTCGACGCCGAGTCAATCACATCTCCGACTCTGACGTTCCTGTCCGAAGTTCTGGCCCCCTTCGCCAACCTGGCTCGAAATGGCGAGCGATCAAAGGCTAATAGATTCCTTCAGGAGCCTGCCCGCATGGCCACCGTTTTCGATGGCGACTCGTCAACGATGCCGAAGCGGGCACGGGGGTTGTATGAGACGTTGAGCGCGACCGGTTTATCGGGGCGGGAAGCTGTCGACGCAGCAATCAAATCTCGTCTCTTCCAAATACCCCAGCTACTCGAAGACGCGAGCGTGGTAGACGAGTCGCTTCCGACCGAGCCGGGAGAAGATAGCCGGCAGGTAGAACGCGCTCTCGCGTGGTCCGAAGCTCTAAGCAGACCTTTACTTGAACTTGAAGCTCTCGCCGAATATGCCCTGGGGCTGTCGTCCGTCGACACGCAACAGGGAACTAAAGGTCTCGAGTTTGACTCCGTTTTAGTGGTGCTCGACGACGGTAAGGCCAAGGGCTTTTTGTACCGATACGGGAAGCTTTTTGAGGTCGAGAAGCTGTCCGCTCGAGACGAGGAGAATCTCGAGAATGCGAACGATAACGTCCTGTCCCGTACCCTCCGTCTTTTCTATGTTGCGTGCAGTCGCGCGCGCACGCGCCTAGCTGTCGTGATGTTCACTAGCGACCCGGCCACCGCCCGCAAGACGGCCGTCGAGAAGGGTTGGTTCTCGCCTGCAGAAATAGCCGTCAGCGAGTAGTCGTCCTTACGAGGCGGTTTGAAGAAGGCCGAAAGAAGAGCCGGCAGTCGCTTCCTTTGGCGATGACCAGCAGGACCAGCGGCAGCTGCTGTTCCTGCTGCGCTGGATCGTCGGCGGCTACTCCCCGCAGCAGGCCATCGACGCCCCGGCGGTCCACACCACATCGTTCCCTGGGTCGTTCTGGCCGCGCACGTGAGAGCCCGCGGGTCTAGTCGTCGAGGACCGCTGCGGCGACGAGGCCATCGCGGCGCGCAGGGGTACGCGGCGGGACGCTGACCGACGCCCGTTCCTTCCCAGAACACCCGCACTGGCAAGTGGAATCGGGCGTACCTGGTCGAAACTTCCGACCAGGTACGCCCGATTCCACCAGGTACGCCCGATTCCACCAGGTACGCCCGATTCCACCAGGTACGCCCGATCCGACCAGGTACGCCCAAATCGACCAGGTACGCCCGGTTCAGAGCGTCGGGACGACCACCGCGCGACCCGAGAGCTCCCCGGCCTCGAGCTTCCGGTACGCCTCGAGCGCGTCGGACAGCGCGTAGCGCTCGACGTCGGGGACGATCTGCCCGGCGCGGTACATCGCGACGACCTCGTGCAGGTCCTCGATGGTGCCCCAGTAGGTGTTCGTGATCGTCGACTCGTACGGCGTCGCGAAGAAGTTCCACTCGGTGGTGCCGCCGGCGATCCCGACGACGGTGAACCGCCCGCCGACCGCCATCAAGGCCTGCGCGACCTTGATCGTGGGGGTGGCACCGACGAAGTCGAAGGCCGCGTCGACGCCACGTCCGCCGGTGATCTCGCGGATGCGCTCCGCCTGGTCCGGGCCGCCGGGGACGGTGATCGCGCCCCGGGCTGCGGCGCGGTCCATCGCGTCCTGCTTCATGTCGGTCGCGATGACCGTGGCACCGGTGAGCGCCGTGAGGATCTGCACGGCGATCTGCCCGAGGCCACCGAGCCCGACGACGAGCGCAAAGCGACCGCCACCAGCCAGGTTCGGCAGGGAGTTCTTGATCGCGTGGTACGGCGTGAGCGCGGCGTCGCTCAGCGGTGCGGCGGCGACCGGGTCGGCGTCGCCGAGCGGCACGAGGTTCCGCGCCGGGACGCTCACGTACTCCGCCATGCCGCCGTCGCGCCCGAGGCCGATCCCCATGTACGGGTTCGTCGCGGCGTTCTCGCAGTAGGTGTCCTGCCCCTTCGAGCAGTACGAGCAGTGCCCACAGCCGACCGGCCCGTAGACCAGGTAGGCGTCGCCCTCGGCGAAGCCGGTGACCCCGTCACCGACGGCCTCGACCCAGCCGGAGTTCTCGTGGCCGAGCACGAACGCGGGCGCCTGGGCTCCCGGCTGCCCCTGCTGGAACTCGCGGTACACGGCGACGTCCGAGTGACAGGCACCGGCGCCGGCGACCTTGAGCAGGACCTCACCGGGCCCGGGTGCGGGCTTCGGGACCTCGGTCAGGGACGGGAAGGTCTGGTACTGCTCGAACACGACGGCGCGCATGGGGTTCTCCTTTGATCGCCCTTCACGCTACACCTGTCGTCGAGGACGACAGGTGTCGTCCAGTTGCCTCGGGACCACGCCCTCCCGCGAACAGTCCGCGGTCGAACCGTGCCCCACCAGGGCGCGACGACCGCGCCACCATGACACCCAGCACGACCGCGCCGAGCGGTCCGGTGAAGACGAGGAGCAGGATCCACAGCCCGGCGTGGTCCCGGTCGTGCAGTCGCCGCACGAGCAGCGACCACCGCGGCACGATGGTCAGGATCGTCGGGACGAGCAGCGCCAGGTCCCACGCGTCCGGCCGGAGCTCGCGGTCGCCGGCCCCCCAACCGAACCACCCATCCTGCCCGCGGTCGATCAGGTGGAACGAGACCCGCGGTGACGGAACGACCCCGAACGGGTCGACGTACATCTCCCACCGCCCTGCGGTCCCGTGCACGCCGACGACCCAGAGCGCGACCCCGACCAGCGCGAGCTCGAGCGCGATCACCCACCAGAACTCCGAGCGACTTGCCCGCCCGTGGAACCGCCACCCCTGCGTCCAGAACCGGAGCCAGGCGACCACCGGGTTCGTCACGTCGGCCGGCCCCTGCTCGAGTACGGACTCCCGGAAACCCGTCACGCTGCTGTCCCCCATGTGCCAGATCGTAGGGCAGACCTGCGTCTTCGCCGTGAGCCCGTTGCGAGAACGCTCGTTCTCCGATTGACTCAGGAGCGGTGGTCCCGTTCGGGGCCGCTCCCCCACACGAAAGGAGCGGGCATGCCCACTCGCACCGCACGCACCGCCTGGAACGGCGGCCTCGAGGACGGTTCCGGCCAGGTCGAACTCTCGAGCTCGAAGGTCGGCACGTACGACGTCTCGTTCCCGAAGCGCACCGCCGAGGACGCCGGGGGCACCACGAGCCCCGAGGAGCTCATCGCCGCCGCACACTCGGCCTGCTACGCCATGCAGTTCTCCGCGGTCCTCGGCGAGGCCGGCGGCACGGTCGAGGCCCTCGACGTCAAGGCCGACGTCTCGCTCGGCCCGGACCCGGCCGGCGGCTTCCGCCTCACCGGCATCGTCCTGACCGTCAGCGGCGAGGTCTCCGGCATCGACGAGGCCGCCTTCCTCAAGGCAGCCGAGGACGCCAAGGCGACCTGCCCCGTCAGCAAGGCGCTGACCGGCGTCGAGATCACGCTGCACGCGACCTTCGAGCAGTAGCGAACGCAGCGCAGTAGGCGCGCGAAGCAGGAACCGTCACCACCTGACGGACGGGAGGCCCGTGGCGACCCCGCCACGGGCCTCCCGTCCGTCGTCCACCTACGCTGGGTGCCGTGCCCCGCTTCCTCGCCACCCCGACCCTCGTCGCCCTCTGGCTCGGCCTGCTGGCCGTCGTCGTCGGGATCGTGTTCGTGCTGACGACTCCGCCGTCGTCCTTCGGGTGGTTCGCGTACGCCCCACTGTCCGACTACGCGTTCGTCGCCAATGGCCGACCGTGGCAGCTGACCGCCGGACCGGTCCTCGTGCTGGTGGGCGCGGTCGTCGCGGCCTTCGCCCTCGGTCGTCTGAGCACGCGCCGCCGGGGCTGATCCGAAGGCGTCCAGCGGACGTCCGGACTCGGCCGCCGTCGACTGGCACCATGGCGTGATGGCCGAGCAGCACCCCCCGGGCCCGCACAAGCCGGGCCGCCCACCCCGGCCACGACGCCGCAGCCTCGCGCAGCACGACCTGCGCGACGCACGAGCCCGCCTGCGCGGGACGATCTACGAGCACGTCGAGCCCGACGCCAAGGGGCGCGACCAGTACACGGCGACCCAGATCGTCGACTTCTGCCTCGACCTGGCCGAGGTCATGCTCGCCTCGGGTGCCGACACCCGCAGCGTCGAGACGGCCGTCGTCGCGGTCTCGACGAAGTGGAACCTCGCGCCGCTCGACCTCGACTTCTCCGGCAGCTCGGTGACGATCCAGTACGCCCCGGCCGACGTCCCGCCGCTCGTCAAGGTCCGCACCGTGCGGTCGGACGGCTCCGACCTCGACAAGCTCGCGCGTGCGAACCAGATCGTCGACGACCTGATCCACGACGACCGCGACATGACCTCGGCGGTGAGCGCCCTGGTCGCCGTGCTGCGACTCCCGCCGCGATGGCCGATGTGGCTGTCCGACGTCGGCCTGTCGATCCTCGGCATCTCGATCGCCGTGCAGGCCGGAGGCGGGTGGCGGGCCGGACTCGGGGCGTTCGTGCTGATGCTCGGGATCATCGTCTCCGGGCGCTGGCTGACCGACCGGGGGTACCCGCAGTTCTTCGTGTCCGGGGCACAGGGCGCGGTGGCGTCGGCGATCGGCACGCTGGCCATCTGGGCCGGGGTGCTGAACGCGAACGGTGCGGCGACGATGGTGGCTGCACTCGTGGTGCTCCTGCTGCCGCACCCGTCCCTGGTGACCTGGGCGCAGGACGCCATCTCGGGGTTCCGGGCGATGGCCGTGGCCCGGGCGTTCTACATCGGGCTGGTCATCGCGGCGATCGTGGTCGGGGTACCGGCCGGGATCGCGATGACGCACTGGCTGCGGATCGAGGTCGACCCGTCCGGCATCGTGACGCAGACCCTGCCGCTCTGGGCGTCGCTGTCGCTGACCGTGGTGTCGGCGGGCGCGAACTGCTTCGTGCAGCAGGCGAGCGCCCGGGTGATCCCGGTCGCCGTGGTGTTCTCGGTCGCCGCCGGTGCCGCGCTGTGGGCGCTGCGGCAGGCCGGGCTGCCGCTCCTCGGGGCGACGTTCCTGGCGGCGGTGCTGCTCGGGGTGCTCTCGACCTACGCGGCCGTCCGGATGCGCACGGCCGTGGCGGCGATCGCGGTGCCGGCGTTCTGCGGGGCGCTGCTGCCCGGTGTCGCCGTGTCGAACGCCCTGCTGAACTTCATGTCCGGGTCGTCGAGCGCCGCGCTCGACTTCGTGGCGGCGGTGTCCGTGGCACTCGGGATCGGCGCGGGCCTGGTGCTCGGCGGGCTCTTCGCGACGCCCGGTGCCCGTCGAGCGCTCCGCCGGACGCGTCGGGTCGTCGTGCACTCGGTCCACAACGACACCACGGCGCTGCGTGTCATCCGTGACACCGGGTACGACCCCGGCGACGGTTCGGTGCCGCGCGGGTCGCGCTCGAACGGCGCTTCGTGAGCGGCGCGGCCGGCACCGCTCCGTCAGGCGCTTCGTGAGCAGAAGAGGTCGAGTGCGACGCACGCACCCGACCTCTTCTGCTCACCGAGTGGGTCCGCCGCGCTCAGCCGGCGTCGGACACCGCGCTCGACACCGCGGTCGGGGCGTCGTACTCGCCGTCCGGGATCGCGCGGAGCGCCTCGAGGACGTCGTCCGGGGCGCCCTCTTGCTCGGCCGTCGAGACCACGTCGTCCTTGGACGCCGGGTAGTCGATGCCGCTCAGGTACTTCTGGACCTGGATGGGGTTCGGTGCTGCCATGTCGGTTCCTTCCGTCAGGTTGCGCCTCCCGGAGTACCCGCGGGGCGCTGCACGACGGCGCAAGGATCGCGCTCCGCGGACGAACCGCCGGTCAGATCTCCCAGCTGCCCGAGTCGTCGTCGTCCCACATCGCCAGACGGCGGGCGGCCTGCGGCTCGTACCGTTCCATCCAGCCGCGCTCGAGCCGGGCGACCGCGCGGTCGAACGCCGCCACCAGGTCGAGCTCGGCGCGCAGCAGGGCCTGGAGCTGCAGCCCCTCGTACAGGGCGATGAGCTGCTCGGCACCGCGGCGGGGGTCCATCGTGTGCGGGGCACGGCCGATCGCGACGTCGTGCTCCAGGCCGCGCTTGATCTGCGCGAAGAAGAGCTGGTACCGCGACCGCAGGTAGGTCGCCATCGGGTGCGCCGGGTTGCCCGCGACGGACAGCAGGGCGACGAGCAGGCGCATCAGGGCGGGGTCCTCGGCGTTCGAGGCGACGATGGCGCGGAGCAGGTCCACGGTCGAGCCGTCACCGACCTCGTGCGTGACCTCGTCCATCCGGGCACCGTTCCAGCGGTCCAGTGCGGCGAGGACCAGGCCGTCCCACGACGGGAAGTGCTGCTCCAGCTCGGCGACGCTGATGCCCATCCGCTCGGCGACCTGCACCGGCCGGGCTTCGTGGAAGGGGACGTCCCGGAGCAGGTCGACGGTGGCCCCCACGATCGTGATCCGCAGGTGCAGCGTGGCCGCCGCGGCCGCTGCGGCCTGCGTGTCGGCGCTGGTGTGTTCGAGCATCGTGCCCTCCGTCGTCCCCGGACGTCCTGTCCGTGTCACCCCGGATCCGGGGTACCTCCATCCAAACGCAGAACGGGGGACACCAGAATCCCCGGTACGGGTGTCGGCACAAGGGGGGACAGACCACGACGTCGAGCCGGTTCGCGGCCGTCCGTGCGACCATGCGGGCATGACCCCGAACGACCCCACTGCCCAGGGACTCGCGACCATGGCCTCGACCGGCTTCGAGTTCGGCGGCGACCCCGACCAGGTGGCGCACGACGTCCGGGCCATGTGGGAACAGCTCGGACGCCCTGCCGGTGCGTTCGAGGCGGCGGCCCGGGCCATCGCCGTGCTGCCCCAGCGCCCCGAGGTGCCGATCGCCGACCAGGCCCGCCGTCGCGCGTTCGAGCAGGCGATCGGCATCAACCCCGTCGAGGTCGAGCTGGCCGCCGCGATGTCGGCGCGCGAGCTCCTCGAGCGGATGGCGCGCTCCGTCAGCTGCTGACGCGACCAGGCGCCCTGGACCCGACCACAGGGACGACGGGAGGCGCGGTACCCACCGGCACCGCGCCTCCCGTCAGAGTCCCGTCAGGAACAGGCGCCCTACGGCGTCGGCATCCCACCGTCGACGTGCAGCGTCTCGCCCACGACGTACGACGACTCACCGCTCGCCAGGAACACGTAGGCCGGCGCGAGCTCGGCCGGCTGGCCCCAGCGACCCAGGTAGGTCTGCTCGCCCGCGCTCGGCAGCGCCTCCGGCGGCTGACCGCCGGCCGGCTGCAGCGGCGTCCAGATCGGGCCAGGGGCGACCGCGTTGACGCGGATCCCCTTCGGCGCGAGCTGCGCGGCCAGGCCCTTCGCCATGTTGTTCACGGTCGCCTTCGTGGCCGCGTAGTGCACCAGGTGGGGCGACGGGGCGTACGCCTGGATCGACGTCGTGTTGATGATCGTGGAGCCGGGCTGCAGGTGCGGCACGGCAGCCTTCGTGATCCGGAACGTCGCGTAGGCGTTCGTCTTGAAGGTCTCGTCGAACTCCTCGTCGGAGATCTTCGTGATGTCGTCGACGTTCTGCTGCTTGCCGGCGTTGTTCACCAGGATGTCGAGGCCACCGAGCTGCTCGACCGCGTCGGCCACGAGCTGCTCGCAGACCTCGAGCGAGGTGATGTCGCCCGGCAGTGCGACGGCCTTGCGTCCGGCGGCCTCGACGAGCCCGACGATGCGGTCGGCGTCCTCCTGCTCCTCGGGCAGGTACGAGATCGCGACGTCCGCACCCTCGCGGGCGTAGGCGATGGCGACGGCGGCACCGATGCCGGAGTCGCCGCCGGTGACGAGCGCCTTGCGGCCGGTCAGACGACCCGAGCCGCGGTAGGTGTCCTCACCGTGGTCGGCGGGGACGTTCTGCGCCATCTCCGCGTCGGTGCCGGCACCCTCGAGGTACTGCTCGTCGGGCTTCTTGTCGGCGTACATCTTCGTGGGGTCCTGCATCACGTACTGGTCAGGCCCGGTCTGGTCGTTCTGCTGGTCCGTCATGCCGCCGACGGTACGCAGGGGGTCGCTGCGGGCCGTCCAGGAGGCTGTCCCCCGTTGCGCGGAGCGGCCTGCGCCCGTCGACCGCACCGCTCCAGGGCCGCAGGTGCGTGATCCTCGTTTGTCACGGTCCGGTGACGGGCAGGCTCCGATTCGGTAACACCTGTCGTTCTGTTCCGATCGAGGCCCTACCGTCGAACGGTGACTCCTCGGACCCTGCTGGCGCTCGGCGCCGCCGTGCTGGCCTTCTCGGCCGGTGCGCTCGCGTTCGACGGCACCGCCGGGCTCGGGGCCGACGTGGCCGTGGCCGCCGAGACCTCGCACGACGCCGCTCCGGTGCACGTGACGAAGGCGGAACTCCGCCGGGTGGACTCGATCGAGCTCGACGCCGAGGCACTCGTGCTCCGGAACGGCGACGACACCGTGGTCGAGTCCTCGATGCGCGACTCCGGGCTGACCGTGAGCGTCCTGAACCGTCTGCTCGGCACACCGTCCCGCACGCAGACGGCCGAGGGCGACGGCGGGGCGTGCTTCCCCGCAGGCACCACCTACACCTGGGGAGGTGCCATCCGCGTCGCAGCCCTGACGACCGACGCGGCGGCCGGCAACGCCGTCGAGATCCGGGTGCTGCGCGACTCGGTCCGCAGCGTGCTCGGCCGGCAGATCGAGCTGACCGGCCCGGGCGGTGTCCGGGTGGGCGACGACATCGCGGACGAGATCGCCGACGCTCCCGGTTCGGAGCGAGTGTCCTACGGCTCGGACGACTCGCGCGCCTGGCAGCTCCTGCTCCGCGAGGGCTGGGCCGACCGGCACGACGACGACGACGAGTCGAGCGAGCACTCCGACGACGCCGGCACCAACGGGGTCTCCGCCCTGACGAACGAGACGACCGTCACGGTGCTCGGTTCACCGATGCCCGTCCACGCGCAGCGCAGCTGCTGAAGCGACTCAGACCCGCAGTGTCGCGATCACCGGGAAGTGGTCGCTGGCGAACCAGGTCTCGGGGCCGTCGTGGTCGATGACGATGCGGTCCACGGCGCTGACGTCGCGGGTGAGCACCCAGTCGATCCGCTCGCCCGAGTCGACCGGCGGCTGCCAGTCGTTGAACGTGGCGGTGCGGTCGTCGGGGTCCCCCGCGGCGAGCCAGGCGTCGGCGAACCCGGCCTCGGCGAACACCCGCGAGGCCGTCCCGCTGCCCGCGGGTTCGTTGCAGTCCCCCGCGAACACGACCGGGCCGGTGGTGCCAGCCAGTCGTTCGGCGATGAGCGCGGCACTCCGGCCGCGGACCTCGTCACCGTGCGCACCGGGCTCGTGGTCCAGGTGCGTGGTGAGCAGCGTGAACGCGGGCCCCTCGGCGTCGAGGAACCGGGCGTGGTTCGCGATCCGCGGGTACAGGCTGCCCCAGGTGTTGGAGACGGGCTCGTCCGGGGTGTCCGACAGCCAGAACGACCCCTCGTCGGACGGCCGGAACCGGTCGCGGCGGTAGAAGACGGCCGCGTGTTCGCCGGCGTCACCGCCCTCGCGCCCCTGTCCGACGTCGGCGTGGTCCGGCAGGCCGGCACGCAGGTCGTCCATCTGGTGCGCGAAGGCCTCCTGCACGCACAGCAGGTCGGGGTCGTGCCGGCGGATCAGATCGAGCACGACCGGCAGGCGGGCCGGCCAGTCGTGCGCGGGGTCCGGGTTCTTGATGTTGTAGGTCATCAGGACGATCGGGCGTGCGGCGCTGGTCACACCGAGAACCTACCGACCGGTTGCCCGGCGGGTTCCCATCAGTTGATGCAGGTGCCCTCGGTGCCGTAGTTGTGCACGTCGGTCGACTTGGCCGTCGGCTCCTTCGAGGGCTTCTTCGTCGGCTTCGAGCCGGTGCTCGAACCGCCGGTCGACGGCGTCGACGCCCCGGCGCTCGGCTCGGTCGCGATCGGCTTCGCGGTCTTGCCGTCGGTGCCGAGCACGAGCGTGACACCGGTGACCGCACTGGTGCGGACGGCGACGGCACCGGGCACCACGGACGCGATGGCCTTGGCCTGCGACTCCTGACCGGCGGGGTACTGCACCTGGGTGGTCTTCGTCGTCGCGGACGAGCCGGCCGGGGCGACCTGGAAGCCGCGGGCGGTCAGGACCTGCCCCGCAGCCGTCGCGGCGCCCTCGACCCCGCTGCCGTTCAGCACGGTGACCGAGGTGTTCGCCGGCTGTGCGCGGCCGGCCTTCGTGTACGCCTCGGGTTCGCCGACCAGGCCCTGCACGAACGCGGGCAGGCCGACGGTGTCGACCTCGACGATCGACAGGGCGGAGCCGTTCACGTAGATGGTCGGCGTGCCGAGCGTCGGGATGGTGGCGGACTGGATGTTGCCGGGCCGCAGGTTGCGCATCTGTGACGCCAGGTCGATGAGGTCGGTGTCGGTCTGGATCGATCCGCCGACGGCCTTGAGGATGTTCCCCATCTTCACCGGGTTGAGCAACGTCCCCGCCGACGTGACCTTCCGGGCCTCCTGCGACAGGAAGTACTGCTGGCGGACGTTGCGGTCCAGGTCACCGTTCGGCAGGCCGTGGCGCTGTCGCACGAAGGACAGCGCCTCCTTCGCGTTGAGCGAGGACTTGCCCGCCGGCAGGTCGACGCCGGAGTACGGGTCGCTGGTCGCCTGGTTGAGGCAGACCTGCACCGGGCCGAGTTCCTTGACGACCTGGTAGAAGCCGAGCAGCGAGACGCGGACGTAGTGGTCGATCTGCAGGCCGCTCAGGTTCTCGATCGTCTTGATGAGCATCTTCGCACCGCCGGTGTCGCCACCGCCGTTGAGCGTGCCGTAGTAGAAGGCGCTGTTGAGCTTGCCCTTGCCGACGTCCGGGATGTCGACGTAGGAGTCACGGGGGAACGAGATCATCGTCGCCTGGCTGCCGTCGGCGTTGATGTGCAGCACGATCATCGTGTCGGTGTTCGTCGCACCACCGTCCGACGTCGTGCTGAGTTCCGCCATCTGCTCGGGGGTGGCGTTCTCCGGCCGATGGTCGTCGCCGACGAGCAGGATGTTCTGCGCCTTGCCGTCGACGTCGTCCTTCGTGTCCTTCTTGCCGGTGATCGCGTTGACGATCGTGACGCCGTCGGACAGCTGGTTGTACGCGTACCCGGCGTACCCGACGCCCAGCAGGAGGGCCATCGTGAGCACCCCCGCGACGGCCGGGAACACGACGCCTGCGCGTCGCTTCTGGCGCCCGTGGCGCGGCGTCGCAGCACCGCGGTGTGCGGGCTCGGTCGTCTGCTCGGGTTCGTTGCTCACCGGGAAACCATAACCGCCACGCGGGGAACGGACATGGGATGCGCCTGGAAGGTCGCCCCGTACTCGCCGTCACCCCGTGACGGGCTGGAGGCCCGTGGCGGCGTCCCCACGGGCCTCCAGTCCGGCTCTTGGTCGCGCTAGCCGCGCGACGGGAGCAGGTGGATCGCCTCCATGGCGAGTTCGGCAGCGATGGGGTCCTTCGCGACGACGGCGTCCTTGAGCTTCGTCAGCTCGGGCAGGATCACGTCGGCCGGCAGGAGCTCGGCGAGCTCCGGCACGCGGAGCTTGAAGGAGAGCCCGTCCGTGGTCGAGTTGCAGAGCTGCACGAGCGAGGGGTTGCCGCACGCATCCGCCCACATGGCGTAGATGCCGGCTCCGTCGCGCGCCACCTGGTCCTGCTCGTCGGCGCTCACCCGCGCGTGCACGTCGTCGAGCATCTTCACGATCTTCTTGCGCTGCGCGTCCGTGAACCGTGGCACCGCGAGCCGCACGACGCCGCCGTAGATCACGCCGAGGGTGCGGTACGCGTCGAGGAGTTCCCCCTTCGTCGGCGCCGCGACCCGGGTGTAGCGGTTCGGTGCCATCTCGATGAGGCCGGCCCGGGCGAGCTCGGCGAGGGCCTCACGGATCGGGGTGCGGGAGACCCCGAGCCAGGCGATCAGGTCGTCGTCGTTGAGCCGTTCCCCGGGCTCGAGCGTGCCGTCCATGATGGCGTCGCGGATCTTGTCCTGCACCGTGTCACGGAGGAGCTTGCGCTCGGCAGCGGGCTGCGTCGAGGGAACTGGCATGGGTCCAGCGTGTCACATGTCAGGGTTCGTGCGCGAGAGGCGCGACGGCCACCAGGCCCGGTGCCCGAGGTCGTAGGCCAGCGCCGGCACGAGCAGCGAACGAACCACGATCGTGTCGAGCAGGACGCCGAACGCGACGACGAACGCGATCTGCACGAGGAACAGGATCGGGATCACGCCGAGGGCGGCGAACGTGGCGGCGAGCACGACGCCCGCCGACGTGATCACTCCGCCGGTCACGCCGAGTCCGCGCAGGACACCCTCGCGTGGACCGTGCCGCAGCGCCTCCTCACGCACTCGCGTCATGAGGAAGATGTTGTAGTCGACGCCGAGTGCCACCAGGAACACGAACGAGTACAGCGGCACGCTCGGGTCCGCGCCCGGGAAGTGGAACACGTGGTCGAACACGAGCGCTCCGACGCCGAGGGCCGCCGCGAAGGACACGATCACGCTGCCGATCAGCACGAGCGGCGCGACGATGCTGCGGAGCAGGAGCATCAGGATCAGCAGGATCACGACGAGCACCACGGGGATGATCAGGGTGCGGTCACGGATGCCGGTGTCGTTCGTGTCGACCGCCGTCGCGGTGACGCCACCGACGATCGCTCCCGGGTCGACCCGTTCGACGGCGGTGCGGAGGTCGCGGACGGTCTGCTCGGCGGCGTCCGAGTCGGCGGCATCGGACAGCGTCGCCTCGAGCAGGACGTCACCGCGGGAGACGGTCGGCGTGCTGCTGCCGGCGGCGGACCCGGTCACCGGGACGGTCCCGGCGGGGCTGTCCTTCGCTGCGGCGACGACACCGTCGACCCCGTCCACCGCGGTGATCGCGTCGACGAGCTGGTCGAGGTCGCGCTCCGCTCCGATGACCTGCGCGGGGCTGCCCGAGCCGCCCGGGAAGTGGTCGGCCAGCACGTCCTGACCGTCACGGGCCTGCGACGACCCGATGATCAGGTCGCTCTGCGGCACTCCGTCCGCCTTGAGTCCGAACAGGCCGGCACCCATCGCGAGCAGGCCGACCGTGCAGACGATCCACACCACCCGCGACCGCCGGGCGACGAGCCGGCCGACGCGCGCCCAGATGCCGCGGGCGTCCGGACCGGTGAGCACGGGGTGGGCGCTGCCGAACGCGGGACGCAGCGGCCAGAACGCCGCGCGGCGGAACGCGAGCAGCAGCGCGGGCAGCAGCGTCAGGGCGGCGAGCAGGCTGAACGCGATGCCGATGGCCGCGACGGGGCCGAGCGCCTTGTTCGAGTTGAGGTCGGAGAGCAGCAGGCAGAGCACCCCGACGATCACCGTGCCGCCCGAGGCCAGGATCGGCTCGAGGCTCCCCCGCAGGGCGGCCTTCGTCGCGTCCCAGCCGGTGCGGTGGTCGCGCAGCGCCTCCCGGAAGCGCGAGGTGTACAGGAGCGCGTAGTCCGTCGCCGCGCCGATCACCAGGATCGACAGGATGCCCTGCACCTGCCCGTTGACCGTCACGATGTCGGCCTTGGCGAGCCACCAGACCACGAGGATCGAGGCGCACAGGGCGAACGTGGCGGTCCCGAGCACGAGGACGGGCAGCAGGGGTGATCGGTAGACGATGATCAGGATCACGAACACCGCGGCGAGCGCCACCCCGAGCAGCAGCCCGTCGATGCCGGCGAAGGCCTCGGTCAGGTCCGCGGTGAACCCGGCGGGGCCGGTGACGTAGCCGCTCACACCGGACGGCAGTGCGTCGTCGACGTCGGCCCGGATGGCCTCGACCGCATCTCCGGTCTCGGCGTCCTGCGTGAGTGTGGCGACGATCTCGACCGCGTCGCCGTCCTCGCTCGGGATCACGGGGCTGACGGCATCGACGTCGGCGCGGTCGGACAGCGTCGTGGCGAGTGTCTTCGCGTCGGCGAGGTCGGTCGACGTCAGTCCGCCGTCGCGCTCGAGGACGATGATCGCGGGCGCTCCGGACTCGTCGCGGAACTCGGAGGACCGCTCCTGCACCTTCGTGGCGTCGGCCGAGGCGGGCAGGAACGAGGTCTGGTCGTTGGTGGAGACCTCGGAGATCTTGCCGAAGAAGGGACCGCCGACCGAGGCGATGCCGAGCCAGACCACGATGACGAGCGCGGGGAGGACGATGCGGAGGAAGCGGGACACGTCGGTGAGCGTACACCGATCGTCAGCATGCTGATCACTTGACGGTCGAGCGCTGCTGACGACCATAGAATCACGGCATGCAGGACACGAGCGAGCAGTGGCCCCTCGGGCGCCTGCTGTCCGCGGCTGCACGGTCCGTCGAGCGGGACTGGGACGAACGACTCCGCGCCATCGGGCTCTCGCACGCCGCGGTCGTCGCGATCGACATCCTCATCCGGACCGGTCCGACCGGCGCGGACACCATCGCCCGCACGGCCCGGGTCCAGCCGCAGACGATGTCCCGCACGCTCGAGCGCATGGAGCGGGACGGCCTGGTCGAGCGCACCCCGCATCCCGCGGATCGCCGGCGCCGCGTGGTGAGCGTGACGTCCGCTGGCCGGTCCGCCTGGGAGACCGCACGGCACATCGAGCGCGAGGTCCTGCCGGAGGATCCGGCGCTCCGGACGGCACTGGGCGAACTGCTCGCCAAGCCGCAGTCCGGGTGAAACACTGTTCATGAAATACCACATGCGATAAGATCCCGTGGTCGGTCCGTGCCGACCTGACCACAGGAGCCCCGCATGTCCGAACGCCGAGCCGCCCGCGCGGCCGTTGCACACGCTCACCACGCCGCCAGCAGCAGACGGCGGCGGCGGCCATTCCTCGTCGCGCTGATCACGACGCTCGGCTCGCTCGTCGGTGTCGCCCTGGTCGTCGCCGTCGTGGCGAGTGTGTTCGTCGGCGGACTCGCTCGGAGCTTCGACGCCAGACGCGAGACCATCACGAACCCGTTTCCGAGCGGCACCCGACCGACGCCGACGTCAGGTGAGAACGTCCTGCTCATCGGTTCCGACTCCCGGGCGCAGGGCAACCCCGATGGTGGCCCTTCGACGTCCGGCGGGCGTTCGGACACCCTGATGCTGGCGCACGTGCCCGCCGATCGTCAGCACGTCTACCTGATGTCGATCATGCGGGACTCCTGGGTCGAGGTCCCCGGGCACGGGCGCGCCAAGATGAACGCCGCGTACGCCTGGGGCGGGGTACCCCTGACCGTGCAGACCGTCGAGCAGCTCCTGGACGTCCGGGTCGACCACGTGGCCGAGATCGACTTCACCGGGTTCGAGGACATGACCGATGCCCTCGGCGGCGTGTCCGTGTCCTCCCCGCAGGCCTTCTCGACCGCCCACCACGACTTCGTGGCGGGGACGAACCGCCTCGACGGCGCCGACGCACTCGCCTTCGTGCGGGAGCGTCACGCCTTCGCCGACGCCGATCACACCCGGGTCCGCAACCAGCAGGCGTTCATGCGCGGCGTCGTGGACGGACTGCTGTCCAGCGGCACGGTCACCAACCCCGGGCGCATCCAGGACTTCGTCGCCGCGACCAGTGCGCACCTGTCGGTCGACGCGGGGTTCACCTTCGCTCGGATGGCGGAACTCGGGTGGTCGCTCCGCGCGGTCCGGGCCGACGACCTCGTGACCTTCACGGTGCCGACGGCGGGCTCCGGGACGTCACCGGACGGACAGTCGATCGTGACGCTGAACCAGCTCGCGGTCGGGTCCCTGTCCCAGGCGCTCCGGTCCGACGACGTCGCCGGCTGGCTCGCGGACAACCCGCAGTAGCCCGGCTCCGCACGCACGACGACGCCCCACGACTCGAGGTCGTGGGGCGTCGTCGTGTTCGGTCTGCGGAGAGATCAGGCGGGGAGCTGGAGCTCCTGGCCGGCGTAGATCAGGTTCGCGTCGTCGATGGTCGACGTGTTCGCGGCCCAGAGCTGCTTCCAGCCGCCGTCGATCCCGAGCTTCGTCGCGATCGTGTCGAGCGTGTCGCCCGAGGCGATCGTGTACGTCTTGCCACTCGTCTTGACCGGGGCGGGCTTGCTCGGCGTCGTCGCTGCCGGGGCGGGCGTCGACTCGGTCGTGCTCGGCGCGGCCGGCTGCGGGGCGGCCTGCTCGGCGGGAGCCGGTGCCGGAGCGGCGGGCTGCGGGGCAGCCTGCTGTGCGGGCGCCGGAGCCGGTGCGGGGGCCGGAGCCGCCGCGGCGGGCGCTGCACCGCTGGTGCCGCTCAGCCCGAGCTGGGCGGAGCAGGCAGGCCAGGCACCCCAGCCCTGCGAGGCGAGGACACGCTCGGCGACGGCGATCTGGGCCTCGCGGCTGGCGGAGGCGGGGTTGCCCGCGCCACCGTTCGCCTGCCAGGTACCGAGGTTGAACTGCAGGCCGCCGTAGTAGCCGTTGCCGGTGTTGATGGCCCAGTTGCCGCCGGACTCGCACTGCGCGAGCTGGTCCCAGGTCGAACCGGACGCTGCGTTCGCGGGGGCTGCCGCGAGGCCGACACCGGTCGCGGCGATGCCGGCGAACGCCAGGCCACCGACGATGGTGCGGGTACGGGAAAGCTTCTTCATGTGATTGCTCCACCGGGGTCACGAGCCGCATCTGTTGCGGGATCCACTGCCCACCCCGACCGATCGCGGTCAGTTGTGGGGGTGCGCCACCGGGGGCAGTGGTCATCGGGCCGGCGGCACCTCGGTCGGCAACCATAGGAAACTCTTGACCGTTATCAAACCGAGACAAACGGTTCTACCCGTGCATGCTATGTACCCCGCCCCAGAACCTGAACGGCTCGATGCCCATGGCCATGGTGATCGAGGCGTACCCGGGTACGTGTCCTTGGCAATTCCCTGGCAATGCCGATCGACGGTCGGGATCAGGCCCGCGTGAGCAGGGTCACGGCCTCGAGGTGCCCGGTCTGCGGGAACATGTCGAGCACCCTGGCCCGGCGCAGCCGGAACGACGGCATGCGTGCCAGGTCCTTCGCCAGGGTCACCGGGTTGCAGCTCGAGTAGACGACGTGCTGGACGTCCGACTCCTCGAGCCAGGTCGACAACCGCTCCCCGATCCCGCGACGCGGAGGGTTCACGACGACGAGCTCGGGCACCGCGTCCGGACGAGCCCGGAGGGCGTGCTCGGTCGCGTCGTCGGCGGCGAACCGGAGGCCTTCGAGGCCGGCCTCACGAGCGGACTGCTTCGCGGAGCGGATCGCCTCGGCGCTCGTCTCGATGCCGGTCACCACGCGGCCGGGACGGGCAGCGTGCAGCGCGAACCCGCCGACGCCGCAGTACAGGTCCCACATCGACGCCGGGTCGAGCTCGTCGATCCAGGCCGTCGCCTGCGCGTACAGCTCGGTCGCGACGCCGGTGTTCGTCTGGAAGAAGCTCTGCGGCCGCAGGTGCATCGTGATCCCGCCGAGCCGCATCGGCAGGGTCTCCTGCTCGGTCAGCACGATCTCGCGGTCGCCCTCGGTGACGGCCTTGTGCTCGGGCAGCAGGTTGGCGGTCACCACGACCGCGTTCGGCAGTGCGGCACGCAGGGCGTCGAGGTGTTGGCGGAGCCGCGGGAGCTGCCCCTCGGAACGCAGCACGAACCGGATCATCAGCTCGCCGTCGGGCGACTCGGTGACCAGGACGTACTTGAGCTCACCCCGGCGCGCGGCGACGTCGTACGGGATCAGCCCGGCGGTCGAGACGAACTCGGCCAGCACGGGCAACGCGTGCCGGATGCCGGGCGTGCAGATCCCGCAGTGCCGCAGGTCAACCCCGCGCTGCCGGTGGTCGAGGATGCCGACGGTGGCGTGCTGGACGGTCCCACCCACGACCATCTTCGCCTTGTTCCGGTACCCCGACTCCGGGCTCGTGATCGCGGGCGACCAGGAGACCGCTCCGGGGCCCCCGGCGGCCTCGACCGCGGCGTGCAGGAGCTCGCGCGTGCGGAGTTCCTTGTCGAGGACCTGGTCGGCGTAGGGCTGGCCCATGAGCGTGCACGACCGGCACACCCCGCGGTCGAAGTAGTCGCACTGCATGGCCGAGTCAGGATACGGCAGCGTCCCGCGTCGTCGTGGCGATCCGGTACACCGACGTCGTCGCGGTCAGGAAGAGCGTCGTGCCGTCGTCGCCGCCGAAGCACAGGTTCGACGTGACCTCCGGCACGGCGACCGCACCGATCCGGGCACCCGCCGGGTCGAACACGACGACGCCGCGGTGCGAGGACGACCAGACGTTTCCGCGCACGTCGACCCGGATGCCGTCCGGCGCACCCTCTCCGGGTTCGAGCCGCGCGAACACCCGACCGTTCTTCAGCAGGTCGCCACGTCGGTCGTAGGCGCGGATGACCGGCTCGTCGCCCGACGAACTCGCGATGTACAGCACCCGCTCGTCCGGGTCGAAGGCCAGGCCGTTCGGCTCGTCCAGGTCGGTCGCCACTGGTCGCAGGTCCTCGCCCGCCGGGCCGCACCGGAACACCCAGTGGTCGCCGTACTCACGCACGCCCGGGTGTCCCTCGCGCGGCTGGGTGATGCCGTAGGCGGGGTCGGTGAACCAGACGCCGCCGTCCCGCGCGACCACCACGTCGTTCGGGGAGTTGAACCGGCCCCCGTCCCACGTGTCGACGATCGGCGTGACGACGCCGTCGCGGTCCCGCTCGACCCGACGCAGCCCGTGCGAGCACTGCACGACGCTGCCGTCCCGGTCGAGCGTGCGGCCGTTGGTGAACTCGACACCGTCCGCGTACACCGAGGTCTCCCTCGAGTCCGCGTGCCACTGCAGGATCCGGTCACCCGGGATGTCGGACCACCGCAGCGTGCGCGTCGACGGGATCCAGCAGGGCCCCTCGGCCCAGGTGCTGCCGGTGGCGATGCGCTCGATCGCGTCGGGGTCCGGTACGAGGTCGTCGAGCAGCACGGGTTCTCCTTCGAACGGGGTGCTCAGCCTACGTTCGTCAGGCCGCGGCCGCAGCCTCGGCGCGTCGTCGGACGGCCTTCTCGATCGCGGAGATCGCGAGGCCGAGCAGGATCGACGCCACGACCGCGAGGGTCGTGACGAGGAAGGGCTGCTCGCGGCTCCAGCGCCCGGTGGCCGAGGCGATGCCGACGCAGTACGCGGCCCACACGACGTCGGCGAGCACACAGCTGAGCAGGAACCGTCGGAGGTCGAGCCCGCTGTCCGCGCCGACCAGGTTCGTCGTCAACCGGCCCATCGGGATGAAGCGTCCGAGCACCGCGATGCGCCCGGGAGCGGCACGGTAGCGGCCGTCGATGGCGTCCCGGGCCGCGCGGACCTTCGGACGCGCGAACCACGACCTCGAGCCGAGGTCGACCGACCGCGCCAGGTGGTAGAGCCCGAGGTCGCCGAGGACCATCCCGATCGACGCCGCGACGACGAGGAAGAGGACCGGCAGGAGACCGCCGTCACCGCCCACCAGGAGCGTGCCGATCGCGACGACGAGTGCCTGGCTGGGCAGGAAGACCGCGACGCTGCCCACGGCGAGCACGAGGCCGACCACGAAGAACGCCCACGGGGTGCCGACGAGCTGGACGACCAGGTCCTGTGCTGCGTCCACGACTCACCCTCCACGGGCGCCGGAGGGGCGCGCCGGGGTCCATCCTCGCAGGTCCGGCGCGCCCCGCTCACGTGCGGTCGACGATCGCCCGCATGGTCGAGGCCGCGTCGTCCGGGCGGCCGTCGAGGACGGCGTCGGCGAGTGCCAGGTGGAGGCCGACGTCGTGCCGGTCCGGGCGGATGCTCCCGCGTTCGCGCAGCACCTGGCCGACGACCTGGTGCAGGCGTCGGTACAGGGCGTTGCCGGACAGGCCGAGCACGAGCGCGTGGAACCGCACGTCCGCGGCCACGAAGTCGAGGCGGTCGTCGCGGGTCGCGGCGGCGGCGAGCTCGTCCGCGGTGGTGCGGAGGGCCTCCCGTCGGTCCGCGCACGCGTCGAGCGCCGCTCGCCGGGCCGCTGCGGCAGCGGCGGCGGGTTCGACCGCCGCCCGCAGCTCGCGGAGCTCGGCCGCCACGCGCTCGCCGTCGGGGCCCCGCAGACGCCACCGCACCACGCGCGGGTCCAGGACGTCCCACTCCCACACGCCGAGGACGGTCACGCCGACCCGGCGCCGCGCGCTGAGCAGGCCGAGCGCGACGAGGACGCGGACGGCCTCGCGGACGATGCTGCGACTGGCGCCCGTCCAGGTCACCAGGTCGTCGACGCTCCGGCGGCTGCCCACGGCGACCGCACCGGAGACGACGGCGGCACCGACCTGGTCGAGGACCCGTTCGAAGGTGCTCGTCACCGCTGCGAGACCGGCGACAGCACGAGCTCGTCGATGCGCACGTGTGCCGGCGACCCGAGCACGAAGGCGACCGTCCACCCGATGTCCTCCGGTTGGAGCATGCGCTGCCGCGCGGCCGCGTCGGGGACCTCCGGCCGCTGGTCGAGGAAGTCCGTCGCGACGTCACCCGGGCACAGGTGGGTGGCACGCACGCCGTGCTCGGCCTCCTGCTGGTTGAGCGTCCGGACGACCGACGCGAGCGCGGACTTGCTCGCCGAGTACGCGACACCCGCCCCGGGCTGGAAGGACCACCCGGCGTACGACGACACGACGACGACCACGCCGCCGGCCGCGCGGAGTGCCGGCAGCGCGGCGTCCACCAGCGAGACGACGGCGGTGAGGTTCGTGTCCACGATCGCGCGGAAGTCGGTCAGCGACTGGTCGTCCCACCGGCGCCTCGGGGCGTTGAGCCCGGCCGCCAGCACGAGCCCGTCGAGCCGCCCGTGCCGGTCGAGCACGGTGTCCCGCGCGGCGGTGACGGCGTCGGTGTCGTTCGCGTCGAGGGGCAGGACGTCCGCGGTTCCCCCGGCGTCGCGGATGGTGCGTGCGACCTGCTCGAGCCGCTCGGCACGGCGCCCGCTGAGGACCACGGTCCAGCCGTCCCGCGCCGCTGCCTCGGCGCTCGCAGCCCCCATGCCGCTGCCGCCACCCGTGACCCAGAGCACACGCTGATCCGTCATGCTCGAATAGTATGCCTATTCAAGGCACCGACGACGGGAGCAACGATGCACCTCGACCTGACCGACCGCGTGGTGGTCGTGACCGGCGCAGCGCGCGGGATCGGCCGCACGCTCGCCGACCGCTTCGTCAGCGAGGGGTGTCGCGTCGTCGCGCTCGACCTGGCCTTCGAGCCGGACTTCCCGCTCGACCACGTCGTGTGCAACGTCGCCGACCCGCCGTCGGTCCGCGTCGCCGTGGACGAGGTCGTCCGGCGACACGGCACGATCGACGTGCTGGTGAACAACGCCGGCATCAACGTCACGGGCACGGTCGCCGAACTGGAGTGGGACGCCTGGCGCCGCTGCATGGACGTCAACCTCGGCGGCACGTTCCTGATGAGCCAGGCCGTGGCTCCGGTGATGCAGGCCGCCGGGCGCGGGCGGATCATCAACGCCGCATCGTTCGCGGCGATCGTGCCCAGCGTCGGGAGCGCTGCCTACGCGGCGTCGAAGGCCGCCGTCGTCTCGTTCACCCGGGTCCTGGCGTCGGAGCTCGGCCCGTGGGGGATCACCGTGAACGCCTACGCACCGGGCATGGTGCCGACGGCGATGAACGGCTTCGCGTCGATGCCGGCCGAGGCGCAGGACCGCCTGCTCGACACGCTGTCGCTCCGCCGGTGGGAGACGCCGGACGACGTCGCCGACCTGCTCGTCTTCGTGGCGAGCGACGCCTCCGGGTACATCACCGGCACCCTGCTCGACGTCTCCGGCGGCAAGCTCGCAACCCAGATCCCCGCTCGCGCGCACGGCCGGACCTGAGCGGACTGCTGTCCGGCCGCACAGGTTCTCCACATGGCGTCCTCCGTAGGCTGTGAAAGCCCAGTGAGCCGGACTGCAGCCCGACCCCGAGGAGGTGCCCGATGGTCCTCGTCCTCGTCGCGTTCGCGATCGTCGCCCTGATCGTCCCCGCCCTGACCCCCGTCCTCGGCCGCCGCGCCTTCTACGTGGCGGCCCTCGCCCCCGCCGCGGCGGCGGTGCTGACGATCGCGCAGACCGACGCCGCCCTGCACGGCAGCGTCGTCGAACGGCACCAGTGGGTCCCCCAGCTCGACCTCGACGTCACGCTGCGGATGGACGCCCTGTCGTGGGTGCTCGCCCTCGTGGTGTCGGTCGTCGGCGCGTTGGTGCTGGTCTACTGCGCCTCGTACTTCGAGCGGGACGAACCCGGGCTCGGTCGGTTCGCCGGGGTCCTGACCGCCTTCGCCGGCTCGATGTACGGGCTCGTGATCGCCGACGACGTCATCGTGCTGTTCGTCCTGTGGGAGGCCACGACGGTCTTCTCCTACCTGCTCATCGGGCACGACGCCGCGAAGCGTGCCAGTCGCGCCGCCGCCATGCAGGCGCTCGTCGTCACCACCGCGGGTGGTCTGGCGATGCTCGCGGGCCTCGTGATGCTCTCGGTCACGGCGGGCACGACCTCGCTGTCCGCGATCGTCGCCGATCCCCCGAGCGGCACGGTCGTCTCGGTGTCGGTGGTCCTCGTGCTGCTCGGGGCGCTCACGAAGTCGGCGATCGTGCCGTTCCACTTCTGGCTCCCCGCCGCGATGGCCGCACCGACCCCGGTCAGCGCGTACTTGCACGCCGCGGCGATGGTGAAGGCCGGCATCTACCTGGTGGCCCGGCTCGCCCCCGCGTTCGCGCTGCTCGACGGCTGGCGCGAGACGATCACGCTGCTCGGCGTCGCCGGGATGCTCGTCGGCGGGTACCGGGCCCTGCGGCAGACCGACCTCAAGCTCCTGCTCGCCTACGGCACCGTGGCCCAGCTCGGGTTCCTCGTGCTCGCCGCCGGCTGGGGTGCCCCCGCGGTCGCCCTGGGCGGGGTCGCGCTCCTCGTGGCCCACGCCGCCTTCAAGTCGACGCTCTTCCTGGTCGTCGGCGCGATCGACCACGTCACCGGCACGCGTGACCTCGGTCAGCTCAGCGGGCTCGGCCGTGCCCGCCCGTGGCTGGCGGTCGTCGCGGTGCTCGCGCTGCTGTCGATGGCCGGGATCCCGCCGACGATCGGGTTCGTCGCGAAGGAAGCCGTGCTGACCGGGTTCACCGAGTCCCTGCACGGCCCCGACGCCGGCTGGGCCTGGTTCGCCCTGATCGGCGTGACCGTCGGATCGGTGCTCACCGTGGCCTACTCGCTGCGGTTCCTGTGGGGCGCCTTCGCCCGCAAGCCCGGCGTCGCGACCACCGAGCCGCACGCCCTGCACGGCCTCGCCGTCGTGCCCTCGGTGCTCGCGCTGGCCGGGCTCGCACTCGGCCTGCTCACCCCGGTGGTCGCGCACGGCATCGAGCCCGCTGCCACGACCGCCGCACTCGGCGGACAGGAGGTCCCGCACCTCGCGCTCTGGCACGGCCTCGAACCCGCGCTCGGCCTGTCCGCGATCACCCTGGTCGGCGGCCTCGCACTGTTCGCCCTGCGTCGTCCGGTCGAAGCGCTCCAGCACCGGCTCGCGGGGTTCCCGAGCGCTGCGGGGACGTACCGGCACGGCATGCGACTGCTCGACCGCGGGGCGACCGGACTCACCGCGAGCCTGCAGCGCGGCTCGCTCCCCTACTACCTGACCGTGATCCTGTCGGTCTTCGTCGCCGGGGCGCTCGCCAACCTGGTGCTCGGCGGGCCGTGGGAGTTCCACGTCCGGTTCGCCGACTCGTGGGGCCAGATCCCGGTGATGATCGTGATGTCGATCGCGGGCATCGCGGTGCTCACGGCGAAGACCCGGTTCGCCGCCGCGGTCCTGGTCGGCGTCACCGGCTACGGCCTCTCGGTGCTGTTCGTCCTGCACGGCGCCGTCGACCTCGCCCTGACGCAGCTCGTGGTCGAGACGGTCACCCTGATCGCCTTCGTCCTGGTGCTCCGACGGCTGCCCCCGCGCATCGCCACGACCAACCCGTCGCGGTTCCGGGTCGTGCGGGCGCTCTTCGCCGGGCTGGCGGGGCTGACGCTGGCGATCGTCGTCGTCGTTGCTGCCTCGGCCCGAACGGCACGCCCCCTCTGGCCCGACCTGCCCGCACTGACGAGCTCGTTCGGGCACGGTCTGAACGTCGTGAACGTCGCCCTCGTCGACCTGCGCGGCTGGGACACCCTCGGTGAGCTCACCGTCGTGGTCGCCGCGGCCACCGGCGTCGCGAGCCTGATCTTCGTGAACTCGCGCGAGGACACCCTGCCCCGGCTGCGGGACCTGCCGGAGACCCTGACCGCGAACGGCGAGCGCACCGACGGCGAGCCCCGCGCCTGGCTGCCGACGAGCGCCGCGATCCCGACCGGCCGTTCGGCACTGCTCGACGTGGTCGTCCGCCTGCTGTTCCACGGCCTGATCGTGCTGTCGGTGTACCTGCTGTTCGCCGGGCACAACTCGGCCGGTGGCGGGTTCGCCGGTGGCCTGGTCGCCGGCATCGCACTCGCGGCCCGCTACCTGGCCGGCGGCCCGGCCGAACTCGGTGCAGCGGCCCCGGTGCGTGCCGGTCGACTGCTCGGGCTCGGTGTCGCGACGGCAGCGATCACCGCGATCGTGCCGCTGTTCTTCGGCCGTGAAGCCCTGTACTCCGAGTTCTTCGAGGCCACCGTCCCGATCCTCGGGCACGTCGAGTTCGTCACCGCCACGTTCTTCGACATCGGCGTCTACCTGGTCGTCGTCGGTCTGGTGCTCGACGTCCTCCGCAGCCTCGGCGCCGAGGTCGACCGGCAGCGCCTCGAGGACGCCTCGACCCCGACCCGCGACACCACCGAGGGGTCCGTCAGCGACGCCCTCGATGCCCCCACCCCGGAAGGGAGCGCCACGTGACCGTCACCCTCGTCCTCGTGATCGCCATGGCGGTGTTGTTCTCGTGCGGCGTCTACCTGCTGCTCGAACGCTCCCTGACCCGGATGCTCCTCGGCTTCCTGCTGCTCGGCAACTCGCTCAACCTGCTGCTGCTGGTGATGTCCGGCGCCGCGGGCGATCCGCCGATCGGCAAGAGCGCCGAGGGCATCACCGACCCGCTCCCCCAGGCGTTCGCCCTGACCGCGATCGTGATCACCTTCGCCGTCAGTGCGTTCCTGCTGGCCCTGATCCACCGGTCGTGGCAGCTGTCCCGCGCCGACGAGGTCGAGGTCGACGAAGCCGACGCCGCGATCGGCCGCGACCGCGACGAGGCGGCCGACGAGGACCCGGAGACCACCACCGACGCAGAACAGGAGGCGACCCGATGACCTGGCTCGTCCCGCTCCTCGTCCTCGTCCCGCTGCTCGGTGCCGCGGTCGCGCTCGGACTCCTCCGGCACCAGAAGCTCCAGCGTGCGATCACCGTCGTGGTGCTCGTCGTGGCCTTGGCCGTCGCCGCCACGCTCATGGTCCTGGTCGACCGGCACGGCACGATCGTGGTGCAGGTCGGCGGCTGGGACGCCCCGTACGGCATCTCGCTCGTCGTCGACCGGCTCAGCGCACTGCTGCTCACCGTCAGTGCGAGCGTCCTGCTGCTCGTCCTGCTGTTCTCGATCGGGCAGGGCCTGGCCGCCGACGACGAGGACGCCCCGGTCACGATCTTCTACCCGACGTACCTGGTGCTCGCGGCCGGTGTGCTCGACTCGTTCATCGCCGGTGACCTGTTCAACCTGTACGTCGCGTTCGAGATGCTGCTGGTGGCGAGCTACGTGCTCATCACGCTGGGCGGCAGCGAACAGCGCGTCCGGGCCGGCACGACGTACATCGTCACGAGCCTGATCGCGTCGGCGATCTTCCTCGCCGCCATCGGGCTGGTCTACGGCGCCACCGGCACGGTGAACATCGCCCAGATCAGCGAGCGCGTCGCCGACCTGCCGGAGCACGTCCAGCTGCTCCTGCACACGATGCTGCTGATCGGGTTCGGCATCAAGGCCGCCGTGTTCCCACTGGCGTTCTGGCTGCCGGACTCGTACCCGACGGCCCCGGCGCCGGTCACCGCGGTGTTCGCGGGCCTGCTGACCAAGGTCGGCATCTACGCGATCATCCGGCTCGAGACGGTGATCTTCCCACGACCACAGCTCAACGAGGTGCTGCTCGTCGTCGCCGCACTGACGATGGTGGTCGGGGTGCTCGGCGCGGTGTCGCAGACCGACGTGAAACGGCTGCTGTCCTTCACGCTGATCAGCCACATCGGCTTCATGGTGATGGGCGTCGGACTCGGCACCGTCGCGGGGACGGCGGCAGCGGTGTTCTACACGGTGCACCACATCGTCGTGCAGACCACGCTGTTCCTGGTGTCCGGTCTGATGGAGCGCGTCGGCGGGACGACCTCGACCCGGTCGCTCGGCGGACTGCTGAAGGCCGCACCGCTGCTGGCCGCCCTGTACCTGATCCCCGCGTTCAACCTGGGCGGGATCCCGCCGTTCTCCGGCTTCATCGGCAAGCTCGGCCTGTTCCGCGCCGCCGCCGAGGACGGTTCCCCGATGGCGTACGTCACCATCGGCGCCGGCGTCGTCACCTCACTGCTCACCCTGTACGCGCTCATGCGGGTCTGGGACGCCGCCTTCTGGCGGCCGAAGCCGGCGGCCGAGGCCGCGGCTCCGCACGCGACCAGCGCCGAACCGCACGCCCACCTGCGCTCCCCGGAACCGGCGCCGCTCACCGTCTCCGAGGAAACGGGCGAGGCGTACCACCCGGGAGGCTCGGTGACGGTCACCGACGCACCGCACGCGGCCACCGCCTCCAGTCCGACCACCGGCGCGACCGAGGCGGTCGGCGAGGCTCCCGAGAAGGTGCGCCTGCCGCGCATGCTCGTCGGCGTGACGACCGTCGCGGTGCTCGGGTCCGTCGCCCTGACGGTCGTCGCCGGCCCGCTCTACGGCTACGCGACCCGCGCAGCGGAGTCGCTGGAGTCGCCCGACCGCTACGTGCAGGCCGTGCTCGGAGGTGAGCGATGACCGACGTCCGCCGCATCTCGAACGCCCGCCGGATCGCGCTGGCGTGGCGCTACGACGTGCCCCTGGTCGCGGGGCTCACCGTGCTGTGGGCGCTGCTCTGGGGGTCGTGGACCCCGCTGACGCTGCTGTGCGGCATCGTCGTGGCGCTCATCGTCACCCAGGCGCTGCCGCTCCCGCCGGTCCCCCTGTCCGCACGGTTCTCGATCGTGCACGTGCTGCGGTTCCTGGTGGTGTGGTCCGGGCTCGTCGTCGTGGCGTCCTTCCGGGTCGCCTGGGTCGCGTTCCGTCCTCGCGGTGTGCGGCGGAGCTCGATCACGCTCGTGCAGCTGCACTCGACCTCCGAGATGACCTTCACCCTGGCCACGCTCGCGATCTCGCTCGTGCCCGGCTCGTACGTCGCCGACGTGGACCTGCGGCGCCGTCGCCTGCTGCTCCACGTACTCGACACCGAGCGCCTCGAGCAGGTCGAGGACGAACGCCGCGTCGCACTCCGGATCGAGGCCATGGTCATCCGCGCACTGGGATCCAAGCAGGACGTCTCCGAGCTGTCCGAGCCCCTGCCGGAGGTGACCCGGTGAGCCCCGCCGTCGTCGTGATGGGCATCGCCGTCGCGCTCGTGCTCGCGCTCCTCGGGGCGACGTTCGCCCTCGCGGTGTTCCGCATCGTGCGCGGCCCGACCATCCTCGACCGCATGATCGGCTCCGACATGGTGCTGACCACCGTGCTCGTGGTGATCGCCGCCGCGATGGTCATCCGCCAGGACCTGACCGGCATCCCCGTGCTCGTGGTGATCTCGGCGACGAGTGTGTTCGCCACGGTCGCCGTCGCCCGGGCCGTCACGCCCTCGGCCGACCCGGCCGACGAGGGACTGACCGTCACCACCCCCGAGCGCGCCGAGGAGGACCAGTCGTGATCGAGATCATCGAGTCGTTCGTCGACGACGCCGGCATCCGCGCCTGGATCGCCATCGGGCTGCTGCTCGTCGGGTCGCTGCTGTCGCTCGGCGCCGGGGTCGGCATCGTCCGGTTCCCGGACCCGCTCGTCCGTCTGCACGCCATGGCGAAGCCGCAGGTGCTCGGGCTCGCACTCGCGCTGGCCGCCATCGTGGTCGCGGTGTGGACGTGGACGGCGTTCTGGGTCGTGCTGCCGATCATGGTGTTCCAGCTGTTCCTGGTACCCGTGTCGACGCACATGATCGCCCGCGCCGGCCTGCGCGCCGACGACTACCGGCACGAGGACCTGCTGGTCGACGACACGGAGTCCTGACGCACCGACCTGACGGACCGGAGGCCCGTGGCGGCGTCGCCACGGGCCTCCGGTCCGTCAGGTGGTCACGTTCGCGGTCAGGCGGTCGCGGCCCGGCGCGGGAGCAGCAGGTTGCCGACCGCGGCGACCACGACGATCGCGGCGGAGACCGCCGGCAGCAGCATCGCTGCGGTGGTGCCGTGGTGCTCGGCGACGTCCCCGGTGATGGCGGATGCGATCGACTGCCCGACGATCACGGCCGACCCGAGGATCGTCATCGTGGTCGCGGACCGGCCGACCGGTGAGCGGTCGGAGCCGAGGCTGTACTGGGCGACCAGGGTCGGCCCGATCCCGATGCCCATGATCGCGAGGACGATGCCCGCGGCGACGACGGAGTCGGCGCTGGCGAACGCGATCGCACCGCCGAGGAGCACGACGCCGAACACGAGCCAGCGCCAGCCGAGGCCGAAGGCCCGGGGGAACGCTGCCGACCCGAGCGCCAACCCGGCGGAACCGATGCCCATCAGGCCGTAGAGCAGGCCGGCCTGCGAGGCCTCGCCGTGGGTCTCCATGAACGCCGTCAGCGAGGTGAGCGTCGAGCCGAAGAACAGCCCGATGCCGAGGATGCCGACGACCACGACGACGAGCCTCGGGCGCAGGAGCTGCCGCGCGGGTGCCTGCGTCGGCTCCGCGTGCTGGCCGACCACGAGCTTGCCGGTCGGGTGCAGCGCGAACGCCGTGACGAACACGAACGTCAGGACCGAGGCGCCGGCGACGGCCACCCACGGGGCGATCGCGCTGGCGAGGATGCCGACCAGGAACGGACCGATGATGAACACGGTCTCGTCGGCGGCGGACTCGTAGGCCATCGTGCCGCTGAGGGTCTTCTCGCGCCGCGCCGGGGCCATGCGCTGCCGGATGATCGCGACGAGCCGGGTGCGGGACATCGGGGCGACCTGCGGGGCCGAGGCACCGATGCAGAACGCGACCGCGAGGACGGCGAGGTCGGGCGCGGTGCCGCTGACGACGAACGGGAAGAACCCGAGCAGCGCCGCGTTCACCAGGCCGACGGGGACGAGCACCGCCCGCTGGCCGTATCGGTCGGCCGCGGCGCCGACCATCGGGCCGAAGATCGCGGAGCCGATGCCGACGGCGGCGGAGTTGATGCCGCCGAGGGCGACGGAGTCACGGGCGGCGACGACGAGGGTCAGGACGCCGACCACCATCATCGCGAACGGGAGCCGGGCGATGAACGCCACGGGGAAGTACCAGCGGCCGGCGAGGGAGACGAGTGAGCGGTCCGGAGCGGGCGGGGCGTCGGTGGAACGGGTCTGGAGCATCGGGGTTGTGCCTTCTCGGCCCGCCCGGTTCGGTGGCGGCGGACCCATCGGGTGCCGCCGTTGTCCGCCGGGATGCCGGCGGCCGGTAGATACACACTGCGTGTTGTCGAACGCTGTCGATGGTACCAACCGGCCGCCGCGCCCCGGAGGAGTTCGCTCCGGGCGCCGTCCCGGCGGTCAGCCGCGGTGCGGTCGCAGACCGTCGCCTGCGGCGCCGCCAGCCGACAGTTCGTGACCGCTCGGCGGGCGACACGCGACGTGTCGTGACCAGTCGGCGCGGGCCGGCCGCGCGACGCAACGCGACCGGACGACGGACGGGAGGCGCGTGGCGGGGTGCCCCGCGCCTCCCGGCCGCCGTGCCGCGCGCCCAGGGCCCCGCACCGGTCACGACACCCCGCCGGCCGTGCGTGGCGCGGTCGCAGACCGTCGCCTGCGGCGCCGCCAGCCGACGGTTCGTGACCGGTCGGCGGGCGACCCGCGACGTGTCGCGACCAGCCGGCGAGATCCGCCGAGCAACGAGATGCGACCAGCCGAGGGACTGGTGCGGCGCGGCGCTCGGGTCAGGAGACCTCGCCCGCGCGGGCTCCCGCCCACAGGTCGACGTCCGTGATGCCGACCGAGTGCTCGTCGATGACGCGGAGTTCCTCGTCGGTGAACGACGTGTTCGACAGCGCGGCGACGTTGTCCTCGAGCTGCGACACCCGTGACGCACCGATGACGAGTGAGGTCACCCGCTCGTCGCGGAGTGCCCAGGCGAGGGCGAGCTGCGCGAGGGACTGTCCGCGGGCGGCCGCGACGTCGTTCAGGGCGCGGAGGTGCTCGACGACCTCGGGCGTGATGCTCGACGCGTCGAGGGACTTGCCCGCTGCCGCGCGGGAGTCCTCGGGCACACCGTTCAGGTACTTGCCGGTCAGGAGCCCCTGCGCCAGCGCGGTGAAGCCGATCACGCCGAAGCCGAGCTCGCCGGCGGCGTCGAGCAGCCCCTCGGTCTCGATCCAGCGGTTGAGCATCGAGTACGAGGGCTGGTGGATCAGGAGCGGGGTGCCGAGGTCGCGGAGGATCTCGGCCGCCTGCCGGCTGCGCTCGGCGTCGTACGACGAGATGCCGACGTACAGCGCCTTGCCCTGCTGGACCGCGGTGTGCAGGGCGCCCATCGTCTCCTCGAGCGGGGTCGAGGCGTCGAGACGATGCGAGTAGAAGACGTCGACGTAGTCCAGGCCCGTGCGCTGCAGCGACTGGTCGAGCGAGGCGAGCACGTACTTGCGCGAGCCACCGCCCTGCCCGTACGGCCCCGGCCACATGTCCCAGCCGGCCTTCGTCGAGATGACCATCTCGTCGCGGTAGGGCCGGAAGTCCTCGCGCATCAGGCGGCCGAAGTTCACCTCGGCGGCACCGTAGGGCGGGCCGTAGTTGTTCGCGAGGTCGTGGTGGGTGATCCCGAGGTCGAACGCCCGGCGGCTGATGGCGCGCTGGTTCTCGAAGGGCATGTCGTCCCCGAAGTTGTGCCAGTACCCCAGGGAGAGCAGCGGCAGGTCGAGGCCCGAGCGGCCGGTCCGGCGGTACGTCATCGAGTCGTAGCGGTCGTCACTGGCGATGTAGGTCATGGGACGAGCCTGGCACTCGTTCGAGCCCTGGCCTCGCATGCTTCGCTTCCCGGACCCATGATGGGTGCACGAGACCACGAGGAGACGACGATGGCACGGACGACGAAGACCGAGACCACCTTCACCGACGAGGAGCGCGCGGCGATGCAGGAGCACGCCGCAGAGGTCAAGCGCGCCCGCGGCACGAAGGGCACCAAGGCCGAGAAGGCAGCGGCCGACGCCGCTGCGGTCGAGGCGAAGATCGCCGAGATGCCCCAGCCGGACCGCGGTCTGGCGGAGCGCATCCACCGCATCGCGCTCGAGGTCGCGCCTGAGCTCGCGCCGAAGCTCTGGTACGGCATGCCCGCCTACGCGCGGGACGGCAAGGCGGTGTTCTTCTTCCAGGACGCCGCCAAGTTCAAGGCCCGCTACGCGACACTCGGGTTCCAGGACTCGGCCGCGCTCGACGACGGCACGTTCTGGCCCACGTCGTGGGCGATCAGCCCCGAGTTCTCCGAGGCCGACGAGGCACGGGTGGCCGACCTGATCCGTCGCGCGGTCGGCTGACGGTGCTCGGGCTGGGCGCCGCTCCCGTCTTCGCCCTGCTGTTCCTGGTGCTGTACGTCCTGGGGCGGCGACGGGACCCGCGGATGCTCCGCAACGGGGTGTTCCTGACGGCGGCCGTGCTGTTCGGGCTCGCGACGGTCGTGGCCGTGCTGACCAGGGTGGTCCCCGGGTTCAGCCTGCTCGTCGCCGTGGTGCTGCTGCTCGTGCCGCTCGCCGTGGTGGTGCTCGGCGTCGCGTTGGTCGCGAACGGCCTGCAGATGCTCCGGGCCGAGGGGCGCAGCGTCGGCAACCTGCTGTCGCTCGCCGCCGGGGTGGCCGTGTTCGTGCTGCCGACGATCGCCATCGCCCTGCTCGTCTCGGGCAGCGGTGAGGGCTTCACGCTGTGGGACGGCACGAAGATCGCGGTCGCCGTGCTGATGGTGTTCGTCTGCGGGTACTTCGCACTGTCGCTGGTCGCGTTCGCCCTGTACTCCGTGGTCTACGGGCGGACACGACACGGCATCGTCCCCGACACGATCGTGGTCCTCGGCTCCGGGCTCGTGCACGGCGAGGTCCCGCCCCTGCTGCAGAGCCGGCTCGACCGCGCGCTCGGCGTCTACCGCGCCGAACGAGCCGCCGGACGCCGACCGCTCCTCGTGCCGTCCGGCGGACAGGGCGACGACGAGCCCCGCCCCGAGGGCACCGCGATGGCCGAGTACCTGGTGGCGCACGGTGCCGACGCGGACGACGTCGTGGCGGAGACCGCGTCGCGGAACACCCGCGAGAACCTGCGGTTCTCGCGGGACGTGCAGACGGGCGCCGGCCGGGACGGCCAGATGGTCGTGGTCACGAACAACTACCACGTGCTGCGGGCCGCGACCCTGGCCCGTCGCCTCGATCTGCCCGCTCAGGTCGTCGGCGTCCGCACGGCGGCGTACTACGTCCCGAGTGCGTTCCTGCGGGAGTTCGCCGCGGTGATCGTCGAGCACCGCTGGCTCAACGTGGTCGCCTGCACGCCGTTCGTGCTGTTCACCGGGTTCCTGCTCTGGGAGTCGTTCCAGCAGCGGTAGACGCGACCCACGGACGGACTGGAGGCCCGTGGCGGGCCCGCCACGGGCCTCCAGTCCGAGCCGCCGTAAGATCTCGACCATGGTCGAGATCCAGCCGCCACGTCCCACCGACCTGCTGCCCATCGGCGAGATCGTGCGCCGCACGGGCGTGGCCGCCTCGGCCCTGCACTTCTACGAGCGCAAGGGGCTGATCCACCCGGAGCGCACCGACGGTGGCACGCGGATGTACCCGCGGCACGTCGAACGGCGGATCGCGATCATCCAGGTGGCCAAGCGCCTCGGCATCCCACTCAGCGAGGTCGCCGAGCAGTTCGAGGCCCTGCCCGCCGACCGGATGCCCTCGCTGCGCGACTGGAACCGGCTGAACGAGCGGTGGCGCGCACGACTGCGGGCCCGCCAGCTGGAGCTCGAGCGCCTGCAGCAGGAGATGACGCAGTGCATCGGCTGCGGCTGCGTCTCGCTCGGGGCCTGCTCGGTCGTGAACCCCGGTGATGCCCTGGGCGACGAGGGGCACGGCGCGCGTCGCCTGCTGCCGATCCAGGACGAGGCGGCCGACGATGCCGACACCGCTGCCGAGGACGCTGTCGCCTAGCCCGCGCGCAGTCCGTCGTCGATCCGCTGCAGCAGCTCCAGCGCCTCGACCGCACCCCGCTCGTCGCCACCGAGGGCCGTGCGGAGCTTGCCCGACCAGTGCCGGTAGAGCCGGTCGACGCTCTCCTGGGCCAGGGCGGTCGAGTGCAGCTGCACGGTCCGGGCGTCCGCCGGGTCCTGGCGCCGTTCGACCATGCCCTTCGCCACGAGCGACCGGAGCGCGACGCTGAGGTTGCTGCGCTGGAGGGCCGTGGCCTCGGCGGTGGCACTGGGCGAGGTGCCGGGGTTGCGGTTGATCCAGCGCATCACGAGCGCCTCGGTGCCGGTCAGCGGCACGATGTCGAGGGTCTCCGAGCCGTGCGGGTCGATGTCACGCGCGATCCGGAGCAGGACGTCCGCGAACTCGGCGAGGACGTGGTCGGACACGGCGGAGTGCATGACCGTACTGTACCGATCTCGGGCGATGAGTTATGCTTTCATAACAATGACCACGGACACCGGAACCATCCGCGCGACGATCGCGACACCCACGACCAAGCAGCAGGACATCACGACCGCGCTGCTCCTGGTGCTCGGCCTGCTCAGTGCCGTCGCCCCCTTCGCCACCGACCTGTACCTGCCGGCGTTCCCGCAGATGACCACCGAGCTCGGGGCGAGCGCCACCGCCGTCCAGCTCACCCTGACCGCGTTCCTGGTGGGCGTGACCGCGGGCCAGCTCGTGTTCGGTCCGCTGTCCGACCGGTTCGGCCGCGTGCCGCCGCTCATCGCCGGTGCCGCGGTGTGCGTGCTCGCCAGCATCGCCGCGGTGCTCGCGCCGAACATCGGCGTGCTGATCGCCGCCCGCCTGCTGCAGGGCCTCGGCGGTGCGGCCGGCATGGTGATCAGCCGTGCGGTCATCTCCGACCTGGCGACCGGCAAGTCCGCCGCCCGCGCGTTCTCGCTCATGATGATCGTCGGCGGGGTCGCCCCCGTCGTCGCACCGCTGCTCGGTGGCCTGCTCACCGGCCCGATCGGCTGGCGCGGCCTGCTCTCGATCGTGCTCGGCCTGTCGGTCGTCATGCTCATCGCGGTCCTCGCCGTGATCCGCGAGACCCACCTGAAGGAACACCGCGACGCCCTGCGCGAGGAACGCCGTGGCTCGGGCTCAGCCCTGCGTGCCCTACGCTCCCGCACGTTCCTCGGCTACACCGCCGTGTTCGGCTTCGCGTTCGCCGTGATGATGGCCTACATCTCCGCGTCGCCGTTCCTGTACCAGGACATGATCGGCTTCGGCACGGTCGGCTACGGCCTGGCCTTCGGGCTGAACGCCCTGGCGCTGATGGGCGTCAGCATCCTGTCCGCCAAGCTCACCGCGACCCGTTCGGTCACGGGCGTGCTGTCGCTCGGCATCGTGCTGGTGCTCGCGTCGACCGTGGCGTTCGCGCTGCTCGTCGTCTCCGGGGCGCCGGTCATCTGGCTCGCCGTGCCGCTGTTCACCGCGGTGGGCTCGCTCGGTCTGGTGCTCGGCAACGCCACGGCACTCGCCCTCGGTGCCGTGCCCTCGGCTGCCGGCAGCGCCTCGGCCGTGCTCGGTGCGCTGCAGTTCGGGCTCGCCGCGCTCGTGTCCCCGCTCGTCAGCATCGGCGGCTCGGACACCGCGGCGCCGCTGGCGATCGTGATGCTCGCCGCCGCCGTGGTGGCCGTCGTGGCGCTGCTCGCGGCGCGGGGCCGGACCAGCCGGACCAGCACGCTCAGCTGACCCGAAAGGACACCGGCCGCTGACCCGGAACGGCACCGCCCGCTGACCCGCAACGACACTGTCGACGTCGCCCGACATCGACAGTGTCGTTCCGCGTCGACCAGACCGCCCCCGACCCGGCCCGAACCCGCCCGGCGTCAGCCCCGCCCGGCCCGCAGGAACGGCACCCGCGGCATGAGCCAGTCGACCCACACCACCCGCACCCCCGGCGCCACGGCGAGCGCCCACAGGATCGAGGCAGCGGCGTCGGTCGGGTAGTGGACCGCGTCGATCGACACCGCGAAGAACACGATCACGATGGCCACGACCCCGAGCGTCAGGGCGAGCCGGTGCCACCGCGTCTCGCGAAGCAGCCAGATCAGGGCGATGACGAACGCCGTGATGTAGACCGTGTGCCCGCTCGGGTACCCGGGGTCGGGCTGCACGGGGAACGGGTGCGGCAGCACGGCGACGTCGGGCCGGGCGCGGTGCACGATCTCCTTCACGATCGCGGACGGCACCCACGTGATCGCGATGGTGCCGCCGAACGCCAGGGCCGGTCGCAGGTCGCGCGTGCGCCACCAGATCACGGCGACGACGACGACCGTGATCCCGATCGCCGGTGCCGGACTGATCACGTGGTAGACCGCCGTGCTGAACGCACCGATGAACCCGGTGTGCAGCGCGTTGAGGGCCTTCGACAGCCCGAGGTCCACGGTGCCGAGGGTGAACCCGACGATGGTGATGACGACGACCGCGATGACGGCGATCGCCACCGAGACGAGCGGGTACGGCGAGCGCTCGAGGATCCCGTACGCGGCGGGCTCCCGTCGGCGGGGACGGAGGAGCGGCGCGTCGTCGGTCATCCCGCCATCGTCGCAGTCCGACCCCGGCATCCCAGGGCGAGTCAGCCTCACAAAACTCCGAAAGCGTTCAGCGCGGCGGTCGGGAGTAGACAGGACGCATGCCAACCGTTGCCGAGAACATCGTCGCCACCCTCCGCGCCAACGACATCCACCGGGTCTACGGCCTGCCCGGGGACTCCCTGAACGGCTTCACCGACGCCCTGCGCAAGGACGGCACGATGCGGTGGGAGCACGTCCGTCACGAGGAGGCGGCCGCGTTCGCCGCCTCTGCCGAGGCCGCCCTGACCGGTGACCTGACCGTCTGCGCCGGCAGCTGCGGGCCCGGCAACCTGCACCTGATCAATGGCCTGTACGACGCGAACCGTTCGCGGGTGCCGGTGCTGGCGATCGCCGCCCACATCCCCACGGCGGAGATCGGCTCCGGTTACTTCCAGGAGACGCACCCGCAGGAGCTGTTCCGCGAGTGCTCCGTCTACGTCGAGTACGTCGCCGACCCCGTCCAGATGCCCCGCCTGCTCGAGATCGCGATGCGCGAGGCGATCGAGAAGCGCGGCGTCGCGGTGCTCGTGATCCCGGGCGACGTGCTGCTCGCCGAGGCGAAGGACGACCGCACCACCCGCATCGAGCGGGCCACCCCGCGCATCGTGCCGAGCGAGGCGGAGCTGCAGCGCACCGCCGACCTGCTGAACGGTGCCGACCGGATCACGATCCTGGCCGGGGCCGGCGTCGCGGACGCCCACGACGAGGTCGTCGCCCTGGCCGAGCGACTGCAGGCCCCGATCGTGCACGCGCTGCGCGGCAAGGAGTACATCGAGTACGACAACCCGTACGACGTCGGCATGACGGGACTGCTCGGCTTCGCTTCCGGGTACCGCGCGATGGAGGACGCCGACGTCGTGCTCATGCTCGGCACCGACTTCCCGTACCAGCAGTTCTTCCCGGCCAAGGCGAAGCACGTGCAGGTCGACATCCGCGGCTCGCAGCTCGGCCGCCGGCACCCCGTCGACATCGGGCTGGTCGGCACCGTCAAGGACACCGCCCTCGCGCTCATCCCGCTGCTGACCGGCTCGCACCCGACGAAGCACCTCGAGGACTCGCTCAAGCACTACCGCAAGACCCGCGAGAAGCTCGACGACCTGGCGGTCCCCGCCGGGAAGAAGAAGCCGCTGCACCCGCAGTACGTCGCCCGGGTGCTCGACCGGCTCGCCGCCGAGGACGCCGTCTTCATCCCCGACGTCGGCTCCCCCGTCGTCTGGGCCTCGCGCTACCTCACCATGAACGGCAAGCGTCGGCTGATCGGCTCGTTCGTGCACGGCACGATGGCGAACGCCGTCCCGCAGGCGATCGGTGCGCAGACCGCGTTCCCGGACCGGCAGGTGATCGCCCTGGCCGGTGACGGCGGGCTGACGATGCTCCTCGGTGAGCTCATCACGATCGTGCAGAACAAGCTGCCGGTGAAGATCGTCGTGTTCGACAACTCGTCGCTCAACTTCGTCGAGCTCGAGATGAAGGCCGCCGGCTTCGTGAACTACGGCACCGAGCTGCAGAACCCGGACTTCGCCGCCGTCGCCGAGGCGATCGGCATCAAGGGCTTCCACGTCGACGTGTCCGACGACTTCGAGGACGCGATGGCCGCCGCGCTCGCGCACGACGGCCCCGCACTCGTGTCGGTCCGCGCGAACCGCCAGGAGCTCTCCATGCCCCCGGCGGTCACGCTCGAGCAGGCGAAGGGCTTCACGCTCTACGCCATCCGCACGGTGCTGTCGGGTCGCGGCGACGAGCTGCTGGACCTCGCGTCCACCAACGCGCGGCAGCTGCTGTAGACGCGAGCGGATGACGGCCTGGAGGCGCGGTGCCAGCTGGCACCGCGCCTCCAGGCCGCCTTCCCGTCACCACCCGAGCGTCTGGCCGTCCTCCAGGAACACGCCGGTGGGGCCCTCCGGGCCCGCGCTCGCGGCGGCCGCGATCGTCGCAGCGCTGACCTCGACGGGGCGACCGTGCGGGTTCGGCATGCCACCGAACTCGGTGCCCGTGTAGCCGGGCTCGATCGCGACGAAGTGCACCTCGGGCACGACGCGCGCGTACTGCACCGTCAGCATCGAGACGGCGGCCTTGGAAGCGCCGTAGACCACGGCAGGCACGGTGAACGCCGGCTTCGACGGGTCGTGGGTGGCGGTGAAGGAGCCGAGCGCACTCGACAGGTTCACCACGATCGGGCTCGCGGAGCGACGCAGGAGCGGCAGCGCGGCCTCGGTCGCGCGGATCGTGCCGACGGCGTTCGTGTCGAAGACCGCGAGCGCCTCGGGCCCGCTCTGCCCCCAGACGGCGATGCCGGCGTTGTTGACCAGTACGTCGAGTCCGCCGTTCGCGTCGACGTGGGCGAAGGCCGCGGCGACCGAGTCGTCGTCGCGGACGTCGAGCTGGACGGAGCGGGCGCCGATCTCGGCGGCGACCGCGGCGCCCTGGTCGGCGTCACGTGCGCCGATCCAGACGGTGTGGCCCGCCTCGACGAGCTGGCGGGCGGTTTCCTTGCCGAGGCCGCGGGTGGCCCCGGTGATGAGTGTCGTTGTCATGGGTCCAGCGTCACGCTCGGCGACGACCGCAGGGAGTCACCCCGTTGTCGTAGGACCGGCAGGGCCAGGACCCGGTCGACCGTCGCGCGCAGACTGGGGACATGGCGGACACGGACTTCGGGCACACCCTGCGGCGGCTGCGCGACCACGTCTCCCCCGAGGCGGCGGGCGTGGTCGTCGGGCCCCGTCGGCGTGCGTCCGGTCTGCGGCGAGAGGAACTGGCCGGGCTCGCGGGGATCTCCGCCGACTACCTGACCCGGCTCGAGCAGGGGCGGGCGACCTCGCCGTCCGCCCAGGTCGTCGAGGCGCTCGCGCGGGCGCTGCGGGTCGCCGATGCCGACCGCGAGCTGCTCTACCGGCTCGCCGGGCACGCGGTCCCCGGCGCCGACGTGGTGCCGTCGAGGATCCCGCCGAGCGTGCAGCGACTGCTCGACCGCCTGGCGGACACCCCGGTCGCGGTGCTCGACGCCGCGGGGAACCTGCTCGTCGCCAACGCCCCGTACGACGCCCTGATGGGGCCGATCGGGGCGCTGCGCGGGAACGACCGGAACACCGCGTGGCGGCACCTGGTGGGGTCCGGCAGCCGCGCCGTGCACACGCCCGAGGAGCAGGCGGCGTTCGAAGCGAACCTGGTGGCGGGGCTCCGGATGACCGCGGCGCGCTACCCGCTCGACCGCCAGCTGCAGCAGCTCGTGCGGGAACTGCGGTCGGCGAGCCCGCGGTTCGTCGAGCTGTGGGACTCGGGCGCGACCGCGCTCGGCGAGACCGCCCGCCGGAAGGTGATCGACCACCCGGACGTCGGGCTGATCACGCTCGACTGCGACACCCTGGTCGTCGGGCCGGAGGACCTGCGGATCCTGGCGTACACGGCCGAGCCCGGATCGGTGGACGCGGAGCGGCTGACCCTGGCGATCGTGGTGGGGACGCAGTCGTTGGTGGAGTGAGGCGGGGTTCGATTTCTGTGTGCCCCGACTCCGACGCGGCCGGACTAGTGAGCGGGCCGCGAACGTTTCCGTGGTGGGAGCGCAAGGGAACCACGACTGTGGAGGACGAGCAGGACCAGCCCGAGGGCCACCGGGAGTGCCACCAACTCGACGGACCCGCTCCCGACGTCGATCGCGCGGACTTCGTTCACTGCGAGCGCCCCGACGTACGGGACGAGACTCAGGACGATCGTGAACGCTGTCCGCCACCACCGCATGATCGCGAGGACGACGGCGCTGATCTCGAGCACTGCCGTCCCGTACCAGGCGTAGAGGTTCCCGTCCCACAGGGACCGGCTGTACTGCCACTGTCCGGGATCGCTGACGCTGCAGTAGCTGAGGGCGCCGAGCAGGAACCACCCGACGGCTGCTGCCGCGGTGTGCTGGGAGCGGTGCGGGCGCCCGAGGACCGCGACGACCGCACACGCGCTGAGCAGGAGCAAGGTCGCCCGGTCGACACTCCAGACGCCCGGGTACCGGTTCAGGAGGTACGGCGACACGGTCCCGAGCAGCACGGACACCAGCAGGACGACGCGCCCGACGTTCCACCGGCCGGAGAGCGCAGTGACGAGGGCGATCACCCAGAGCGCCGCGAACACGAAGCCCGTGTCGCGGAAGGGTCCGACCTGCACCATCGATCCCGGAGCCGGGTTGCCGGTGATCCACGGCGCCCAACTCGAGAACAGGAACTCGGCGAGAGCAAGCCCGGTGCCGAGGGTCAGGGCCACCGTGCTCGCGGGGTTCCGCACATCGGCCACCACGAGCCCGTCGAGCCGCAGGCCCACGCCGTGCTCAGCGATGGCCCGACGTTCCTGGCGGGTCGGACGCTCTCGGCCTTCGCCCTCGGCGACGTCGAGGAGTGTCCCGACGAGCGCGTCGGCGTTCGCGGACCGCCACGCAGCCGGGTACCAGGCGAGCAGTCGCCGGTACCGAGCTTCGAGTTCGGCACTCATGCTCCGGCAACCTTGCCGGAGATGCTCGACGTGCGCGGCAGACGGGCACGCACCGCGCGCAGCCTGACCTCGAGTCGCTCGGTCTCCAGCGCGAGCCGCTGTTCGCCCTGGGTGGTGAGGGCGAAGTAGCGCCGCAGACGCCCCCCAACGACTTCGTCTCCGGCGCCGGTCACCAGTCCGTCCTGTTCGAGACGTTCCAGTGTCTTGTACAGCGTCGTCACCGGCAGGCTGACGTCGCCCTCCGTGAGCTCGGTGACGGCCTGGATGATGCCGTACCCGTGGAGCCGTCCCCGGGCGAGGGTGGTCATGACCCAGAACGCCGGCTCTCGCAACTCTGCTGTTCGCATGGTGAGACCATATGCCCGAAATGGGAATATTTCCACCTCTCCAGATGAGCGCTGCGACGACTGCGGCGCGATGCCGCTCCCCCACTTCGCGGGTGATGCCCGCCCTCGGGCTCAAAGACGCCTCACAGGTTGGCTACGATCCGAGGGCGCCGGCTTCCGGCGATCGCACTCGTCCGGCCGTTGTCGGACGGCACACCCGAGGGGACAACCCGTGCCACACAGCACCGCAACACTCCGACGCGCATGCGCGATCGGCGCGACGATCGCCGTCATCGGCCTGAGCACCGGCTTCGGGGCGCTGTCTGCCTCGGCAGCAGAACTGCCGACAGCAGGACCGGCGAGCGCGTCGGCAAGTTCGACCGCGGCCCCCACCGAGGACACCGCGCCCGGAACCGGCACGGACCCCGACACCGGCACCGGCGCCGATGAGGAGACCGCAGCAGCGTCGCCCGACGCGGCGGCTCCTGTGGTCCCGGTTCCGGCCGCCGAGGACACGGAGGCGCCCGCGGACGAGACCACCGCGCCCAGCAGCGCTCCGGCCGCCCCGGCGACGTCTGCTCCCGCCGTCGCCGACCCCACCGCGACCATCGCCGGGGATGCGACCGTGGGCAGCACCCTCACCGCGACGGGGACGGGCTTCACCGGCACGCTCTCCTACGTGTGGACTGGTGACGGCACCACACTCCCCGTCACGACCGAGTCCTACCTCGTCCTCCCTTCGGACGCCGGCAAGGTCATCGCCGTCACGATCACGGGCGATGACGACCAGACAGCAACGGCGTCGACCGCTGCGGTGACACAGGCCGCCTCGTTCCCCGAGGCGACCACCGAAGACGAGCCGGTCATGCTGTCCACGACGGCCGGGGAACGGTTCACCCACACGTTCGCCGCGGACGGGTTCCCGAAGCCGACGTACTCGGTGGAGTACTTCTCGCTCGACGACCCGTACGCCGACGAGACCGATCAAGACGAATCCGGTTACCTCCCCTACGGGCTGTCGCTCGACCACTCCACCGGGGTGCTGTCCGGCACCTCTGACTACTCGGGCACGTACGCCTTCCGCATCGTCGCGACCAGCGGCACGACGACCGCATCGCAGTACGTGAACCTCACGACGGACGCCTCGACACCGCTCGGCGTGCGGGTGACGGCCGAGGACAAGGACACGTTCCTCACCGCTCATTCCACGAGCTGGGTCATCGAGCGCGACGGCACCGTCTGGACCTTCCAGAACGAGACCACGCCCGAGCCCGACGGCGGTTACAGCACCTTGGGCGTGGGCTTCGAGGGTGGGCAGCCGACCATCGACCAGGGCGGCACGCTCCTGGTCGGCGGGAGCCTCGTCGACCGTTTCGGCAACGAGGTCGACGGCGCCGACGGCTACCCGGCACCGTTCACGGTGACGTCCGACCACACCTCTGACGTCATCGTCCCGAACACCGACCCGTGGGCAGGTGCCGAAGTGACGTTCCCGCACGCGTCCACCCATGCCCTGACCGTGGCGTCGAGCAGCTTCGCGACGGCGTTCACGGTGGACGTCCGTCCGACCGCTTCGACGGTGGCGACCCCTGTCGCTCCGACGAGCGCGGTCTCCGCCGCCGTCCCGACCGGCCAGCTGGCATACACCGGGAGCGACGCGATGCACCTGCTGCCGTGGGCTGCGGGACTCGCGCTGACCGGCGTCGGCGTGATCGCGCTGCAGGCCCGTCGTCGGAAGCGATCCTGACCCACCACCGATGAACGACCGAGGGGCCCAGCGCGTGCTGGGCCCCTCGGCCGTTCACTGCGAGCCCGCCTGAACCCTTCGGAGAAGGCCCACAGGTCGGGTCCTTCGCCCTTGTCCGGCTCGGACGCCGTCCATAGGCTCCCGCTGTCAGACGATCGTCTGGCTCCAGAACGGGACGAGGACGGGCATGAACGACGACACGCAGGTCAGCATGAACCGGGTGCACTGGGACGGTGGCGTGCCGCGCAGTGCGGTGGACGCGCTGCTGCACGACGGCGGGCTGGCGGTGGTCCCGACGAAGGTCGGCTACATCCTGATGACCTCGGACCGCGCGGGTCTGGAGCGGAAGTTCGACGCGAAGGAACGCAACCGCAACAAGCCGGGCGTCGTGCTCGTGAGCTCGCTCGAGATGCTCCGGAGCATCGCGCAGCTCACCCCCGAGATCGACGCCCTGTACCAGCGGTGCTGGGACGAGGACGTCCTGCTCGGGTGCATCCTGCCCTGGAGTGACGAGGGCCGAGCGGCGTTGCCGGCGGACGGCTCCGACGAACTCATGATGGACACCCGCGGGACGTCCTGCTTCGTCATCAAGTTCGGCGTCCCCGGTGAGCTCGCCGCCCGCGAACTCTGGACCGAGCACGGCAGGTTCGCCTTCGCGAGCTCGGCCAACCCGTCGGGCACCGGCAACCGTGGCGTGGTCGACGGCATCGGCGAGCGCATCGCCGAGCGCGCCGACGTGATCGTCGAGGCGGACGACTACGTCGCGTCCATCCAGCCGGAGCAGAGTGCCGAGACCCGCTACGAGCAGGGCGTCATGGTGTCGATGGTCGACAGCGCCGGAGCCCTGATCCCGCTGCAGGACGGACGCCGATCGGTCGTCCCCGCACCGACGCTGATCCGCAAGGGGCTCGACGTCGACCGGATCATGGGGCTGCTCGCGGCCACGTTCACGAGCTGGGACTACCGGCAGGGTGAGTACTACTGAGCCCGCACGAGAGGACTTCCGTGGGCAGGAGCCGCCTGTCGCGTGAGGACGCCTCGAGCCGCATCACCGCGTTCGTGTACGGCAACATCGTGATCCTCGGCACGATCGCACCCATGCTCCCGGACACCGCCGAGAGCGGTCGGGGGCTCTGGTACGTCCTCGCCACCGCGTCCTCGACCTTCCTCGCACACACCTTCGCCGAATCGGTCGGACGACGTGCGCGGAGCGACCACCGCCTCACCGGGGAGACCGTCCGCGCCGAGCTGCGAGATTCGCTGCCCATCCTCACCTCCGGTCTCCTGCCGGCGGCCGTCCTCGCCTACGCCTGGCTGACCGGCACGTCCGGGCTCGCGGCCGAGATCATCGCGATCGCGTACCTCGTGCTCCGGCTCGCGCTCCTCGGGCCCGTCGTGGCCAGACTCCGCGGAGAGAACCCGTCCCCGCGGACGTTCGTGGCCGGCCTCGTCCTCGCGCTCGTCGGTGTCGGCATCGCCCTGGTCAAAGCAGGTCCGGGCTTCTGAGGCGAGCGTGCGCGAGGCGCGCGAGCGCGGGAACCTCGACACCTCGCGTCGTCACGTGGGCTGACCGTCCGCGACGGCCGCGACGGCTTCGATCTCGACCAGCTGGTCGTCGTAGCCGAGCACCGTGACCCCGAGCAGGGTGCTCGGCACGTCGTGCTCGCCGAAGGCATCGTGCACCACCTGCCATGCGGTGACGAGGTCGGCCTGCCGCGAGGACGCCACGAGCACCCGGGTGCTCACGACGTCCTCGATGGACGCACCTGCGGCACGCAGCGCCTCCTGCATCGTCTCGATGCACCGGGCAGCCTGGCCCGCGTAGTCGCCGACCGCGACGGTCGACCCGTCCGGGGCCAGCGGGCAGGCACCGGCGAGGAACACGAGCCGCGTCCCGGCCGGCACGGTGGACGCGTACGCGTACTGCGCCGCATCGCTCAGGACGTCGGACCGGATGAGACGGACAGCGCTGGCCATACCGGTCATCCTGCCAGCAGCGACGTTCGACCCTCGGCGGCGTCAGGCGCAGTACTCGTACGGCAACATCGCGACCGACCCCACCCAGATAGCACCCACGGTGGTGCCGTCCGTCCCCAGCTGGAACGTCATGTAGCGCCCGTCGGCCTGCACGCTCCACATCGAGTACGGCCCCTGGTCCTCACCGTAGGTGCCGGTGTACTGCAGGTCCGGGTACGCGGAGCGCACCTCGGTCAGGGGCGCTCCGATGCCGATCCCGGCGTCGGTCTCGGGCGAGTTCGTCGTCACCGGGTCCGACCCCACCCCACCGATGGTCACCCCGGCGACCTTCCCGTCGCGGGGGATGACGATGAGCCCGGGGGCGTCGGATCGCTCCCAGAACGTCGTCTCCGGGCTGGCCGGGCACGCATCCGTACTCCGGGTGTAGGCGGCTGCCAGGTCGTCGATCTCGCCCTGCACCGGACCACCGAGGGCGATCGGTCCGACCTCCTCGGTCGAGATGGTCCACGTCGCGGGGTCCGACAGGCTGAAGGCCGTGTCCGTCGCGGTCGGGGTCGCAGCGGGGGTCGCAGTGTCGGGGTCAGCCGGCGCCTCCGGGGTCGCGGTGGCAGTCGCGGTCACGGTCCGGGTCGGCGTCGCAGCCGGTGAGCCGGAACAGGCGGTCAGCGCCATCGCTGCGATGAGCCCGAGGGCCACCCCCGCGGTCCGGGCGGTGCCGTTCACGCGGCCCCCGCCGCACTGCGCCGCTGCCGATCCGGTGGGAGCTGGGGGCCGGGTTGCTGCACGGTCCTCCAGCTGCCGATCCGCGGGTCGAGCCGGACGGCGTCACCGCACTCGTCGCAGTGCGCCGCTCCCGCCTCGCCGAGCAGGATCTTCGCGCCGTCGTGGACGAACGGGTTCGGGTTGCCGGGCATCGTCTGTTTCCCTCCGTCGGCGGATGTCGAAGGGTCCCCGCCCGCAGGCGGGGACCCGACCGGCGCGCGCTCCGGAGAGCCGCAGCGCCAGCCGATGACCCCCGCGCCGTTGCGATGGCCGATCCACCGTACGTCGAGCCTCCACGAGGAACGGAACCCCTCGTCCCCCATCGCAACCAGAGCGTTACACAGCTTCCGGCGCAGCGATCAGGCGGCGTCCTCGACGTCGAACACGACGACCCGCGCACTCGCCGCACCGATGAACTCGGCCACCGGCCGGTGCTCCGGGTGCGGCAGGTACCCGGAGAGCGCTGCCCGATCGCGGAACCGGACGACGAGCATCCAGTGGAACCCGCCCTCCAACCCCTCGGTGCTCACGCTCGTGCCGGCCTGCACCGACTCGACCCCCTCGACCCGCGGCAGGTGCTCACGCGACAGGGCCGAGGCCTCGGACGACCGGTCCTCCCCGTCCCACTCGACCAGCACGGTGTGCGTCACTCCGGACACGTGGTCCCCTTCCTCGAACGCAAGAATGCGAAAACGCCAAAAGCCCAGAACGGCAGATCAGAACGCCGGCGTCCCGCCAGCGATCGTGATCGTCGACCCGGACTGGTAGCTCGACTCAGGGCTGACCAGGTGCACGTAGGCGGCACCGAGCTCAGCGGGCTGCCCGGGACGGCCGAACGGCGAGCTCTCACCGAAGTGCGACACCGTCTCGGCGTCGTCGGAACCCGGCTGCAGCGGCGTCCACACCGGCCCCGGCGCGACGGAGTTCACCCGGATGCCCTTCGGGGCGAGCTGCTGCGCGACGGCCTCGGTGAAGAGCTTGATCGCGCCCTTCGACACGGCGTAGTCGATCTTGTCCGGCGAGGGCGTGGACGCCTGGATCGAGCCGGTCGTCACGATGGTCGAACCGGGCTCGAGGTGCGGCACGGCGGCCTTGGTCAGCCAGAACAGCGAGTAGATGTTGGTCTTGAAGGTGGAGTCGAACATCGACGTGTCGAGCGTGAGGATGTCCTCGTTGCTCTCCATGCGCCCCGCGACCATGACCAGGGTGTCGAGACCGCCGAACTCGTCGACGCCCTTCTGCACCAGGTCCGTGCAGTACTGCTCGTCGGAGATGTCCCCGGGGAACAGCACGGCGCGACGGCCCTCGGACTCGAGCAGGTCGCGGACCTGTTCCGCGTCCTCCTGCTCGTCCGGCAGGTACGAGAGCACCAGGTCCGCACCTTCGCGCGACAGGGCGATGGCGGCGGCACGGCCGATGCCGGAATCGGCACCGGTGACGATGCCGCGGTACCCCTTCAGCCGTCCGAGCCCGACGTAGCTCTCCTCGCCGTGGTCGGGCTTCGGGTCCATCTTCCACGCGGCGCCCGGCAGCGACTGCTCCTGCTTCGGGTACGGCGGTGCCGGGTAGAGGGTGTTCGGATCGCGCTTCTCGTACTGGCTCATGGCCCCACTGTCGTCGCGGCGCCCGCACGGGCGCTCAGCTGGTGGGTGACGGACGCCGAGCAGGCGACCCCGGTTCTGGAGACGGGTGGGGACGGGCTGGAGGCGCGGTGCCAGCTGAAACCGCGCCTCCAGTCCGTCAGGTGGTTCAGACGCCGGCCGTGGTCCGGATCCAGGACGAGGCCTGCGACAGCAGGGCGTAGTTCGAGCCGGCCTTGGTGTTCGCGCCGGGGTCGGCGCTGTCGCCGGTGGAGCAGACGGCGACGACCTTGCCGTTGACGAGCAGCGGGCCGCCCGAGTCGCCGTGGTTCGATGCGCCGGTCACGCCGGTGAGGTGCTGGGCACGACCGCTGAAGGCGTCGGTGCTCGCGCCGGTGAGCGAGACGGTGGCCTGGTACAGGCCGTCGGACTGGGTCGCGTTGGCACGCAGGCCGTAGCCCTGGATGGTGCCGGTGCCGCTCGACTTGGCGGTCGCGGTGAGGTCGAGGGGTGCGTAGGTGGACAGCGAGTAGGCGGTCCGCAGGTGCACGAGCGCGATGTCACCCGCCGGCGAGGCGCTGACGCGGTCGACGGCGACGGCCGTACCGCGGTTGACGGTGGAGTTGGAGTGGTAGACGTTCATCGCACCGATGCCGTCGATGCAGTGCCGGGCGGTGAGGATCCACGAGGCGTTGAGCTGCTCGCCGGTGCAGTTGCTGACGTAGCCGGAGGGGATGGAGCCGCCGGAGGCTTCGAGCTGCACCGCCCACGAGGTGGTGGGGGCCTTCTCGCCGCCGACGACCTTCGTGCTGACGGGCAGCGCGGACGCGGGCGAAGCGGCGAACACGCCGGCGGTGATGACGGCGACCGCGGCGAACGCGGCTGCGATGGACTTCTTCATGACGACTCCTCTGTCGGTGAAGCACCTGCCAGTTGCTCTGTGCAACTGATGCGTCATCCTGACCCCCTGTCCAGGGGTCGCACCAGTCCGCACTTCGACGGACGCGGCTGCTTGCGGACCCGAACGCCGTGATCCGGTACGCGAACTGGCTGAGCCGTGCGCCATCGGTCTGGTCGTAGCGTCGAAGCATGACGACCAGTGACGCGATCAACCTGCCGGATCGGTTGACTCCGGCCCTGGACCCTGACCTCGAGGTGCTCGACGCCATGGACCGTGTCATCGCGGCGTGCGTGGAGGGGACCTCGGCGACGGAGGCGGGGGTCGTGCTCGCGGACCGGTCCGGTGCGTTGCAGGTCATCGCCTCGACGAGCGAGCGCAGCAGTGAGGCCGAAGAAGCGCAGCTCGGGACGAACGAGGGCTCGTGCCTCGACTGCTACCGGACCGGCGAGACGATCGACGTGCCCGACGTGTCGACGCACGAGTCGGAGTGGCCGACGTTCGCGGCGACGATGCGCGAACGCGGGCTGCAGGGCACGTTCGCCGAGCCGATCCGTCTGCGGGACCGGACCATCGGCTCCCTGTGCGTCTTCGCCGACCACACCCGCGGGCACAGCGACCAGGACGTCGTGCTGCTCCAGCTGCTCGCCGACGCGGCTTCGGCTGCCCTGGTCCGACAGCGCGACCGCGGGGTGTCGACCACGATCGAGGAACAGGTCGAGGACGCGCTCGAGGCCCGGGAGCTCCTCGAACAGGCCAAGGGCGCACTCGCGTACCGACGGGGCATCCGGATGGACGAGGCGTTCCAGATCCTGCGACGTGCTGCTGCCGGTGCGGGCCGCGGGATCCGGGCCATGGCGGAGGACGTCGTGCACCGGGGCGCCGACCTCGGCAGCACCGGCTAGGCCCGTCGGGTCCGCGGCCCGTCCGGCTCCGTCCGCAGCACCAGGCCGTGGTGGTCGGTGGTGAGCGTCACCGCGACCACCTCGCCGAACGCGTCGCCGTCGAGCTGCACCAGCTCCGGGGTGTCGACGGTCAGCCGCAGCGTCCGTGCCCGGGTGTACCGGAGTGCGCGTGAGGTCGGCAACACGCGAGCGAGGAGTCGCCCGAACCGGGTGCGCGCGAAGAAGCGGTTGAGCGTCAGGGCGTACCCGACCTTGGTCCAGCCGAACCACCCGGCCGGCCGGAACGCCACGGCGTCGAGGATGCCGTCGTCCGGTCGCGCCGCGGGGAGCAGCAGGATGCCCGCGGTCAGGGTGCCGCAGTTCCCGACGATGATCGTGTGTGCGCTCATGCTGCGGAGCGGGCCGTCGTCGATCCCGTAGTGCACGGGGATCTGCCGGTTGCCGATCACGGACCGGGCGATGGGATCCGAGTAGGCCACCCATCCGAACCGCTTCTTCACCCACGCGTTCGTGTCCGCGGCCATGCTCGCATCGAGCCCGATGCCGGTCATCACCAGGAACGCGTGCGACGTCGTGGTGCCCGCCGGGTCGGTCAGGTCGGCCAGCCCGACGTCGATCGGGCGGTCCGTCCCGCTGAAGCCCGCACGGACGGACCGCACCAGGTCGCCGAGGGGCAGACCGAGGTTCCGCGCGAACAGGTTGCCGGTGCCGCTGGGGAGGAGCGCCACCGGGATCCCGGTGCCGCGGAGTTCCGCGGCGACGACCCGGAGCGTGCCGTCACCACCGGCGACGAGGACGACGCTCGGGTGGGCGTCGCGCGCAGCCCGGGCAGCCGCCCGTCCGTCGTCGTCAGCGCTCGTCTCGAACCAGAGCGACTCGGCCCATCCGTGCGCGCGCTCCTCGGCGCCGAGCACCGCTCGGAGGCGGGCCTGGTCGATCTTGGTCGGGTTCACGACCACCGCCGCTCGGAGCTGCTGCGGTTCGTCCGGGAGGTTCGGCACGGGGCGGCAGTCAGTGGATCCGGAGCTCGGACACCATCGGGCAGACGAAGGGGTCGCGGGCGCCGAGGCCGACGCGGTTGAGGTACCGGACGACGATCCCGTAGGAGCGCAGCAGCGTGGTCTCGGTGTACGGCACGTCGAGGGTGTCGCAGTGGTCACGGACGAGCAGGCGAGCCTGCTTCAGCGCCGGACGCGGCATCGACGGGAACAGGTGGTGCTCGACCTGGTAGTTCAGGCCACCCATCAGGAACGACACCCACCAGCCGCCACGGATGTTGCGCGAGGTGCGCACCTGGCGGGAGAAGAAGTCGACCTTCGCGTCGTGGGCGATGGTCGGCATGCCCTTGTGGTTCGGGGCGAACGAGGCACCCATCATCACGCCGAACACGGCCAGCTGCACCCCGAGGAACGCACACGCCATCCCGAACGGCAGGAACCAGAACACCACCGTCAGGTAGATCGCGAAACGCGCCACCAGCAGGGCGCCCTCGAGGACCCGCCCCCGGACGTCACTGCGCCCACCCGTCCCGCGGAGCACCGACATGACCGCAGCCCGGTGCAGGTTGATGCCCTCGAGCGTGAGCAACGGGAAGAACAACCAGCCCTGGTACTGCACGAACACCCGGAGCGGCCCGTTCTTGACGGCGGCGGCGTCCTCCGGCAGGAACCGGATCACGTCCGGCGCGATGTCCGGGTCCTTCCCGACGGTGTTCGGGTTGCCGTGGTGGCGGGTGTGCTTGTTCATCCACCACGAGTAGCTGAGCCCAACGAGGAACGTCCCGACCCAGCGGCCAGCACGGTCGTTCCACTTCTGGGACGCGAACACCTGACGGTGCGCGGCCTCGTGCGACAGGAACGCGAACTGCGTGAACAGCACGCCCAGCGCACCGGCCACGATCAGCTGGAACCACGAGTCACCCAGGAACGCGAACGCGACCCAGCACGCGGCCGTCGCCACGACGAGCGCGGAGAACAGCGCCCAGTAGAACCCCCGACGGCGCTCGAGCAGCCCGGCTTCCTTCACCTGCGCCAGCAGCGCGGAGTACGACGAGGTGCCGCCGGTGCGCGGCCCGGCCGGGGAGCCGGTCTTCCGGTAGCCGCCGGTGAGGGGTTTCGAGCTGGTCTCCCGCTGCGGGCTGGTACCGGCGTGCTGCGTGGTCATGGATTCCCTGGTCGTCATCGGAATGGAGGATCGTTCCGGCGGCCGGGGTCTGGGGCTGCTGGTCCAACGCTAGAGCCGCCGCGCTCCTCGGTGCAAGCCACAGGTCCGCGTGTCCGCTGCTCGGCTACGGTTGTCCCGCCTGCTCGACGGAAGGACCGTTCCCCACATGACCGAGGTACGCGAAGCACGACTGGTCGAGACGTTCGTGACCCTCACCGACAGCCTGGTGGCGGACTACGACGTGGTCGACGTCCTGCAGACGCTGGTCGACCGGGCCGTCGAGCTGTTCGACGCCGCCGCGGGTGCCATCCACCTGCTCGACAAGCACGACGAGCTGCGGGTCGTCGCCTCGACGAGCGAGCGCAGCAGCTTCATCGGTCTGCTCCAGCTCAACGCCGGCGAGGGGCCCTGCATCACCGCCGTGACCACCGGCCGGTTGGTGACGTCGGAGAACGCCGACGACCTGCGGCAGCACTGGCCGCGGTTCGCCGAGGCCTCGCGGGCGCGCGGGTACGCGGGGGTCCACGCCATCCCGCTCCGGCTGCGGGACACCACCGTCGGGTCGCTGAACCTGTTCCGCGAGACCGAGGGGGCGCTGAACGGAGCCGATGCCCGAGCCGCGCAGGCCCTCGCCGACGTCGCGACCATCAGCCTGTTGCAGCAACGGACCCTCGAGCACGCGACCCTCACCGCGGAGCAGCTCCAGCGTGCGCTCGACAGCCGGGTCGCCATCGAGCAGGCCAAGGGGTACCTCGCACGTGCGGCCGGGGTCGACGTCGAGCAGGCCTTCGGCATGATCCGTCGCTACGCCCGCGCCCACCAGCGCTCGCTGAGCCAGGTCGCCGCCGCCGTGGCGCGCGACGACGTCCCGCTCGCCGACCTCATCGGGGCCGGAGCGTCCTGAGGGTTCGCTCGGGACGCTCCGGACCGCGCACGACTACTTCGTCGTCGTGAAGGTGCCCCGGGCCCGCTGGTCCGAGCCGTAGCCACGGGCGTGCACCACGTGCGTGCCCGGCGCCAGCGCCGCCACGGTCTTCGTGATCTTCAGGCGGACCTTGCCGGCGGCGTTGGCAGTCGTGCGGGTGGCCCGACCGCCGTCGATGCTGACGGTGACCGACTCGCCGGCACGGAACCCCGTCGCCGAGATCGCGACCTTGGCACCCTTCCGGCTGCTCGTCGGCGTCACGGCGATGGCCGTGCTGGACGCCTGCGCCTCGGCACACGCGTCACCCGGGGTCCCGACCGCCGGAGCGGACGCGGTCGGCCGTCCGTTCACGCTGCGCACGCCGTCGTCCTCGCGGATGCGCATCGTGCCGACCGAGTCACCGATCACCGAACCGCCCTGGGTGTTGCTGAGGGTCATCGCGTAGTCCGACGTCCGCGAGAACGACGGGGTGCGGTCACCGTTCACCGAGACCGCGACCGTGCGGCAGACCTCACCGGGCTGGAACGTGACGGGCTGCACCGCCGGGCGGATGCGCCCGTCGTACGCCTGGTCGAGGTCGAAGTACACGGTGGTGGCCTGCTCGGCCGGTCGGGAGAGCACGACCGCTGCCCGCACCACCGTGCGCGTGCGGCCCTCGTCGACGAACCGGTCCGCGATGCGTGCGGCAGGACGCTTCGTGACCACCGGGGTGCCGAGGGTCGCAGCGGGCACGAGCGACAGGTCGCTCAGCAGGACCCCGCTGTTCTTCTGCGGGACGTCGATCGTCACCTCGCGCACCGACGTCAGGTCGATGCCGGTGAACGTGTCGAGGGGGATGCGCGCCTGCTGCAGGATCGTCTTGCGCGGGGCCATCCGGGTACCGGGGAGCAGCTGTCCGGCACGGCTGGTGTCGGACAGGCGGCGGGTCGCCACGGCACCGGTCGCGTCGCGGAGGGTGATCGAGACGTTCGCGTTCGTCGTCGCGGTGTCGTCCGGGGTGAGGCGGAGCGACAGCGCCTGGAACCCCGTGAAGTCACCGGTCGCCGGAGCCACCGGGACGTGCACCTGTCCGCCGGTCGCCGCCTTGGTGGGTGAGACGTGCAGGGCGGGGGTGGCCGGCACCGACGACGCCAGGTAGGCCGGGGTGTAGTCCGGGGCGTTGGACGAGATCGAGACGCACGCCGGCAGGATCTGCTTCGCGGGCAGGTTGTCGGTGCTCGCGCAGGTCTTCGCCGTCAGGGCCCCGGTCGTGGTGATCGCCGGGTTCGCGGTGTCGAACAGGGCGAGGTCACGCCGGCTCGCGCCGGGCTGGGAGGCGCTCACCCGGATGTCGGCCGTGCCCAGGGCGGCGGGCTGGCGGTTGGTGCCGTCGAACATCGGCAGGAACTGCTGCTCACCGTCGAGCGTCAGGCGGAAGAAGCCGCTGATCAGGCTCGTGCCGATGGCGTACTGCTGGTCGGACGACAGCCGCGTGGTGTGCTTCGCCTTCGCCCCGCAGACCGCGTCGGACTCGTCGTACCAGTCGTCCGACGACGCCTTCGCGTACTTGCCGGGCGTCCACGTCGTGTTGAAGAAGTTGTGGTTCGCACCCATCACCAGCACCGAGGAGCGCAGCACGTCGTCCCCGAAGGCGGTGCGGGAGTCGTCGTAGAAGTGCTGTCCCTGCAGGTCGGACACGTCGCCGTCGCAGTACGGCAGGACGACCGCCGTGTTCGTGTCCGGCAGGGTCATGCGCCCGAAGTCGGTCGGCGCCAGGGGCAGGACGGCACGGATGCCGAAGGGGTTCGTGCGCTGCGTGTTGAGCAGGGCCGCGCGGACCACGCCGTCACCGCCGCGCGAGTGGCCCATGAGGCCGACGTCCTGCAGGTCGAGCTTGCCGGTGAGCAGCGGCGAGAGCCGGGGCTCCTGTCCGGCGTCCGCGCGCTGCAGCAGGCTGAGGTGGTCGAGGACGAGCTGCCCGCGGGCCACCGCTCCGCCGTCGTCCGAGTAGCTGCCGTCGAGGGCGTTGATCGCGTTCGCGGAGATCGACACGACGACGTTGCCGTGGCTCGCCAGCGCGGTCGCTGCTGCGTTGTAGCCGAGGTAGCTCGGGATGTCGGTCTGTCCCTTCCCACACGGCCACGCCTTCGGGTTGTACGTGCCGCCGTAGCAGGCCTCGTGGCGGCCGTGCAGGAACACCACGACCGGACGCTTGCCCGGGGCGTCCTTCGGCACGAAGACCGCGGCACGCATCTCGCCCTTGCGCCCGAAGCCCTTGATCGTCTCGGCTTCGTTGCCCAGGTCGTAGTCGGCCCGGGTGACCGCGTACTGGCCCGCGGCCGCCGGGTCGTCGGTCAGGGGCGCAGGGGCTTCGCTCGGCGCGACCGTCTGCGGCGCGGTGGCGGCCTGCCGGTTGCCCTGCAGGTCGGTCTCGCCCGTCCAGCCGAGCTCGACGCTGCGGGCATCGGCGACCGCGGGGTCGGTCGTGGTGACCGTCAGCTGCCGCTGGTCGAGGCTCGTCTGCGCGACGCCGATGTCGGTGCCGTCCACGAGCAGGACGGGGGCCGCCGCACGGAGCGGCAGGGGGTCGGCGAGGGTCAGGACGACGGTGTACCCGCCGTCGGTCGGCGTGACCGTCCAGTCGTCACCCTGCGCGACGGGCGTGCCCGGGGTCGTGATCGTGGTCGTCCCCGTCGCGGCGGTGGACCCGTCGCCCGGCGCGGCCGTGGCCGGCAACGCCGCGATCGTGCCGGAGACGGCGAGCGCCCCGGCGATGAGTGTCGAACACGCGATCTGCAGCGCGATGGTGGAACGGCGTCTCGGCGAACGGTTCACGTCGGATCTCCCCTGGTGCGACGGGCATGCGCCACCGCACGCTCCGTCGCCAACAGTAGGGAGCGCGCTGCTCACCGCGGATCGTCCTGGAGGATGAGGTGACGGCTCAGTCCCTGAGGGTCCTCACGGGTGCGACCACCGGGTGCCCGACGGCACGCAGACGGCCCCGCGACCAGGGTCGCGGGGCCGTCGATCGTGCGGGTCGATCAGATGCGGCCGACGGTGCGGCGACGACGACGCAGCAGGACCATGAGCGTTGCACCCGCGGCGAGCAGTGCGGCGGCGATGCTCAGCGGGACGGTCGGGTCCGAGCCGGTGAACGCGAGCTCACCGGTGGGCTGGTCGGTTCCGCCGCCACCGCCGCCGCCGGCGCCTGCGGGGCCGCTCGGGGTGGCGGTGGGCACCACTGCGGGTGCCGTCGGGGTGGGTGTCGCGGTGGGCACCGGTGCCGGGGCGCGGACCGTGATGGTGACCGTCTGGGTGTCGTCCGGGCTGGTGCCGTTCGAGGCGGTGATCGTCACGGTCGAGGTGCCCGGGGTGGTCGGGGTGCCGGAGATGACGCCGGTGGTGCTGTCGATCGTCAGGCCGTCGGGCAGGCCCGTGGCGGTGAAGGTCGGGTTCGGGGTGCCGGTCGCGGTGACGGTGGACGAGTAGGGCACGTCCACGGTGCCGTCGGACGGGGTGCCCGAGGTGATGGTGGGCGACTCGGACGGCGTGCCCGGTGCGGGGCAGCCGTTGGAGGCCGTGATCGTGTTCGTGTCGAGGGTGACCGCGCCGGTGCGGGCCAGCAGTCGGCCCTGCACGGTCGCGCCGGTGGTGGCGGTCACGGACTGCTGCGCCAGGACGGTGCCCTGGAACTGGGCGCCGGTGCCGACGGTGGCGGAGCTGCCGACCTGCCAGAACACGTTGCACGAGCTGGCGCCGCCGGTGATCACGATCTGGCTGGCGGACCCGATGGTCAGGGTCGACGCGGCCTGGAACACCCAGACGGAGTTCGCGCTGCCGGCGAGGGTCAGCGCACCGTTGTTCGCCAGGGCGAGGGCGCCGCCGGAGTACACGCCGGGTGAGAGCGAGAGGCCGTTCAGCTCGGTGAGACCGGTCTGGGTCGGGGAGAGCGACGCGGCGACGTTGTACGCGGTGGTGGTGTCGCGCTGGGCCTGTGCGGCCGCGGCGTCGGTCTGGTGCGTGGTGCCGTTGACGACGCCGTTCGGTGCGCCGCCGAAGCCGGTGATGGACGTGCCCGGCGACAACCCGAGGTCGCCGTTGATCACGGAGGGGCCGGTGTTCGTGACCGCGCTCGCGCCGAGGACACCGTAGGTCGATGCGGTGCCGAGGTTGACCGGACCGTCGATGACCGTCGCGGCGGATGCTCCGCCACCGGTCCCGAGGGTGACCAGCGCGGCGACGGCAGCCGCCGACACGACCAGGAGGGAACTGCGTCTGAGATGGCGAGCCTGCACGGTCCGACCGCTTCCTGCAAGGAGAGGCGGGGTGACGTCGGCGACGAGCGCGCATTCTCGGTGGCTCGAAGTATGCGCTTCTCCACAGTGATTACCTAGGAATGTCTGAACATTCGCCCAAAGCCTGGCAGTTGGCCTGGCTGCCTAGGCGATCCCGGCCTGTGAGCGCATGCTCACCACAGGTTGACCGGCCGCTCTCACCAGCGGACGGGTAGGGAGTTCGGGTCTCCCGTCAGCCGGTGCGGCGCCGGTCCCGGGTAGGACCGGTCGCCCACCCCCCGGACACACGGCGAAGGGCCCCGCGATCGGGATCGCGGGGCCCTTGCTGGTGCCGGGTGCTACTTGATGACGACCTTGATGGTCGGGCTGGTGCTCGTGCTGAGCTCCGAGGTCCCGGCGAAGACGGCGTGCAGGTTGTGCGTGCCCTTCTTCAGCGGGAGCTTCGACGTGACCACGCCGTTCTCCACCGTGACGGTGGCGAGGCGCTTCGAGCCCTGGTAGATCCGGGCGGTGCCGTCGACGCTGAAGCCGGTGGCCTTCACCTGGACGGTCGCCTTGCCACCGCTGTACTTGATGGCGGTGCGGGACGGGGCCTTCTCGACGGTGACCGTCATGGCCTTCGCCGTCTTCGAGTTCGTTCCCGAGTAGACCGGGTCCGCGTTGACGAACGAGGCCGTGACCGCGTGCTTGCCGATGGCGAGCGTCTTCGGCAGCGTCATGCTGGCCGCGCCGTCCTTGACCGGGGCGGTGCCGAGGACCTTGCTGCCGTCCTTGAACGTCACCGTGCCCTGCTGGGTACCGATGCCACCGGCGATGGTCGCGGTGACCGTGGCCGGCTTGGCGGTGCCGTAGGTCTGCTCGGCGGCCGACGCGGTGAGCGTGGTGGTCGTCGTCGGCAGCGTGGCGTGCAGGTTGAACTTGTCGACCGTCGAACCGATCGCAGCCGGGTCGGCCGTGGCCGTCGGCTGGAGGGTCACACCGCAGCTGTCCACCTTGCCGTGCTGCACCGCCGAGTTGAGCGTGGTGCAGTCGCTGGCGCGGATGTTCTCGACGGCGAGCTTGTCGTCGGTGACCGAGACCTTCACGAAGGTGCGGACGTGCTCCTGGTTCTCGACCGAGTTGGCGAAGTGACGCTCACCCTTGGGGTCGAGCGGGTCCGCGCCGTAGCCCTGGGTGGCGTCCGGGGTGGTGAGGTCGTAGTACTTCGAACCGGAGGCCGAGTTCGCCGTCATGTAGATGACGCCGCCGGGGCCGGAGAAGACCTCGGGAGCAGCGGGCTGCTCGTTGACGTTGGCCTTCTTGCCGTTCTTGATCGCGTAGCTGCGCGAGTAGGAGTGGTCGTGGCCCTGCAGGACGAGGTCGACACCCATGTCCGAGAACGAACGCGTGAAGTCGAACCGGCGCTGCTGGTTGTCACGGTCGTTTGCGTGGTCGGCCGGCGAGTAGATCGAGTGGTGGTAGACCAGCGTCGTCCACTTCGCGTCGTCGCCGTAGCGGTTGATGACGTCGCGCACGTAGTTCACGTGGGCAGCGTCCGAACCGGCCGCGTAGGCGTTCGAGTTGATGTCGATGAACAGGACGCCCTTGTACATGTACCAGTAGTCGCCACCCGAGTTCGCGGTGGTGTTGCCTCCCGGGTAGAAGTCCGGCACCTTGAGGGAGTTCGGCACCTGGTTGTGCTGCTCGTAGGCCTTGCCGCCCACGTCGTGGTTGCCGATGGTCGAGGCCCACGGGTAACGCTTCAGCACGTCGCTGCTGTCCGCGAACGCGCCCCACTCGTACTCGTTGTTGGCGTGCTCGACCTGGTCACCACCGGAGACCAGGAGCTCGGCGTCCGGCTCGGTCGACGTGGCGTACTTGAGCGTGTCCGCCCAGCCGGCGCCGTCGTCGTCGGTGAAGCCGGACGAACCGATCTGCGGGTCACCGAAGAACAGGAAGTCGAAGTCGCCGGAGAAGCTCTTCGTGGTGAAGGTGTACGACGCGGACCAGGCCGAGCCGTCCGCCGCACCGACGTGGTATGTGTACGAGGTGTTCGGCTCGAGGGCCGAGATCGTCGCGTGGGCGTTGATGTAGCCCGACTCGGCGGCGATGCCCGGGATGCTCTTGGTGTTCGAGTCGGTCGCGCTCGAGTCGGCTGCGGTGTTCGCGGCCTCCGAGGCGGCGACCGTCTGCTTGGCGTCCGTGAAGACGCCGTCCGTCATGGACGCGGTCTTCTGGATCTCGAGCGACTGCGCGACGTTCGTGGGGAAGTACCACGAGGCGATGCGCTGGCTCTCGGTCGCGCCGACGCCGAGCAGGATGTGGATCGGGCCACCGGTCGAGATGTTGGTGGTGGGGGTGTTCGTCGCAGCGGTGGCGGCGTTCGTGCCGACCATCGAGGCACCGGCGATGAGCGCGGCCCCGAGGACGGCCCCGCAGACGCGGAGGGTGGTGGTTCTGCGCCGGGTAGTGGCGCCGGACAGGAGACTCATGTTGGTCCGTTTCTCAGACGTGGGATGGTGCAGCACGGAAGACTCTGCATGCACTGCAAAACGTCTTGGTAAACGCTGAGTGACAGTTCGTCGCTGTTCAGGAACGAACGCGACGTGCCAGCAGTTCGGTGGCGAGCATCAGCCAGCCGCGAGCCGCTCGACGAACCAGATCATCCCCATCACGAACACGCCGGCGGTCACGGCGCCCGTCACCCAGAGCGACACCCGGTGCGCCTTCCGCCGCAGCAGCGAGAGCGGCGGGAAGACGATGACGATGATCGCGAGCTGCACGGCCTCGATGCCGACGTTGAAGATGAGGAGCGAGACCAGCAGCTGCCACGAGAACGCCTCGTGGATGCCGAGGGCCCCGGCGAACCCGAGCCCGTGGATGAGCCCGAAGGCGAAGACGACGGCCAGGCGGGTCCAGCCGGCGCGGTCGAGCGAGAAGTGTCCGTGCTCGCCGACCACCAGTTCGTCGGCCCGCGATCGACGACGCCAGAGCCGCCACAGGTACCAGCCGGCGACCGCGGCGATCGACAGGGCGATGAGCGGCTCGACGACGATCGCGGGCGGGCTGACCACACCGAGGGCGGCGAGGATGAACGTGATCGAGTGGGCGATCGTGAACGCGGACGCCGTGTAGACGACCTCGCGCAGGCGACGCGACCCGGCGATGAGCGCCACGAGGAACAGGATGTGGTCGATCCCGGTGAGCAGGTGCTCGGCGCCGAGGCGGAAGAACTCCCAGAAGCGCGCACCCGCCGACTGCTCGGTCGAGAACGTGCGCTGCGAGGCGTCGAGGGTGGCCGAACCCGTCCGGTCGTCGACGTCGTAGGTGACGATCGTCTTGGTGTCGCGCACGAAGGTCTCGTCGTCGGGGAAGAGCTCCGACGACACCACGTGCCCGGACTGCGTCTCCGACGGTTCCGGACAGGCGAAGTCCGCGGTCACGTGGGCGTACGGCACCTCGTCCTGCAGGTCGACGGTGACCGTGTCGTCGAGCGTGCCGGTGCAGGCCTGCCCACCGGCTCCGGTCACCCGGAACCGGTCGAACACGTACTTCCCGATCGCGTCGGTGTGGGCTTCGGCAGCCGAGACCATGCCGGGGAAGTCCCCGTTGTCCCAGGCCTGCTGCCCCTGCTCGTGCAGCGCGTCGTCGTGCTCGCTCGTGGCCACCGAGACGAGCATCAGGTCGTACTCGAGCCCGAGCTTCGCCTGCACGACGGTCGGCTTCGTGGACGTGACGTCGGCGTAGACCACCGAGCTGAAGCCGTGCGCCGACGCCGGTGCCGCGCCCGCGAGCACGCCGATCACGACCACCCCGAGCAGCACGAGCGCGGCGACGATGCGTGCGACGAGCGCGAACAGGGGGAGGGAGCGGGCAGGGCGGGCGCGCAGGAGCGCGGCGGTGGTTCCGGAGGGCACGCGCAGACGATCCGGCCCGCAGACGACCGGCAGGTGAACAACCGGTGACCAGCAACGGGACGGCGGTCGGACAGGTCCCCGGACCGGCCCGGAGCGGCCGTCGGGCGTGCTTGCATGGTGCCGTGATCCGCCCCGCCACCCGGACGACCTCCCTGTTGACCGCCGTCGCCCTCGCCGCGGCCGGCACCGCTCTGCTGGCCGGCTGCTCCGGGGCGTCGGACGGCGCCACCGGCGGTACCGGCACCGCCCCGACGGCGACCGCGTCGGCGCACGCCTCGGCCGGGGTCCTGGGCACCGGGTTCTCCGACCCCGACCAGCCGCCGGCGCCCGAGGCAACCATCCACCCCGAGCCCGGTTCGTGGTCCGGGGTGCACGCCCCCGCCGGCTACGACGTCGTGCTGCTCTCCGACGCGGGTGACGCCGCCGACGCTCCGACCCGGACCCTGCTCGACGCCGTCGAGTCGTGGGCCGCGGACGAGGACGTCACCGTCACCCCGGTCTCGGCGAAGGGCCCCGACGACCGGATCGCCGCGGTCCTGCGCGCCGTCGACGCCGAGCCCGACCTGGTCATCACCGTCGGCAACCACATGGTCGACCCGCTCGCGGCGGTCTCGCCGACCGCACTCCACCAGCAGTTCCTGGTCGTCGGTGCCGAGATCGCGGAGCCGACGTCGAACGTCACGGCGGCGGACTGGACGGGCGGCGGGTTCCGCGGCGAGGGCCTCGGGCCGTCGAGTCACTACGACCCGGAGACCTTCACCGAGGACCGCGCGGCCCGCGGCCTGCGCGCCGGACTCGCCGCCGTGCTCCACGACCTGCGCGGCATCGTCGTCTGGGTGCCCTGACCGGGCGCTCCCCCGCTACGCGGTCTCCGGCTCCAGGACGCGCGCCCGCACCTGCGCCGCGGCGCCGAGTGCCACGGCGTCAGACCCGAGCGTCGACTGCGCGAGCCGGATCGTCGCCCCGCTGACCGGCGGTTCCGCGGCGATCGCCGCCGTGATGGCCGGTTCGAGCAGGTCCCAGGACCGTGCGATCCCGCCGCCGATCAGGACGGTGGTGACGTCGAGGATCCCCGCGGTCAGCAGTGCAGCACGGGCCAGGCCCCACCCCGCGGTGGCGAAGACGGCGGCCGCGTCGGCGTCCCCACCGCGTGCGGCGACGGCGACGTCCCGTGCCGAGAGCATCCGCCCGGAGCGTTCGGCGTAGCGGTCGGCGATGCCGCGCGCGCCCGCGATGGTCTCCAGGTGCCCGGTCTGCCCGCAGGTGCACCGGGCGTCGCCGAAGCCGGGGACGTGGCCGATCTCGCCGGCGGCACCGCGCGGGCCGGCGAAGAGCCGCCCGTCGAGCACGAGCGCGCCGCCGACGCCGGTGCCGAGGGTCATCCCGAGCACGTCGGACTCCCCCACGACCGCGCCGGTGGCGATCTCGCCGAGCAGGAACGCGTTCACGTCGTTGTCCAGGGTCGCGGGGACGCCGAGGGCGTCCGTCACCGCGCGGGTCACGCCGTACCCGGCCCATCCCGTGAACGAGTTGCCGGTGACCAGGACGGTCCCCGTGGTCCGGTCGACGACGCCGGCCGCGCCCACCCCGACACCCGCCAAGGAGGCCCGGTGCGTCTCGAGCAGACCCGTCACGGCCCCGAGTGCGGCCGTCACGATCGCCGCCCCGCCCGCGTGGGCGGGCGTCGGCAGGTCGAGGCGGTCGATGACCTCGAGGTCGGGCGTGGTCAGGACGACCTTCGTGTTCGTACCGCCGACGTCGACCCCGGCCAGGACCCGGGTCACGCGGTCACCGCCGCGAGTGAGGCGAGGCGCTCCGTCCGACGCTGCCGTTGCAGCACGGGGTCGGGCACCGGCACCGCGGCGAGCAGACGCCGGGTGTAGTCGGTGGTGGGGTGCAGCAGCGTCGTGCCGGTGGTGCCCTGCTCCTCGACGACGCCCTGGCGCATCACGACGACGCGCTCGGCGAAGTGCTGCACGACGGCCAGGTCGTGCGAGACGAACAGGCACGCGAAGCCGAGGTCGTCCTGCAGCTCGCCGAGGACCTCGAGCACGGTCTCCTGCACGCTGACGTCGAGCGCCGACGTCGGTTCGTCGGCGACGAGCAACCGCGGTTCGAGCACCAGAGCCCGAGCGAGCGAGACCCGCTGGCGCTGCCCGCCGGAGAGCTCTCGGGGGGCACGGGACGCCAGGGTCCGCGGCAGCCGGACGGCGTCGAGCACCTCGTCGATGCGACGACGACGATCGGCCGAGGACATCCCGCGACGGTGCACGGCGAGGGGCTCCGCGATGCACTCGGCCACCGACATCCGGGCGTCGAGGGACGCCACCGGGTCCTGCAGCACGACGCCGATGCCGGAGCGGAGTGCACGTCGGTCACGGCCCTTCGCGGTCCGCAGGTCCTGCCCGAACAGCGACACCGTGCCGGACGTCGGCTTGACGAGCCCGAGCGCCACCCGGGCCGCGGTCGACTTGCCGGAGCCGGACTCGCCGACCAGGCCGACGGTCTCACCGGCGTGCACCGCGATGTCGATGCCCGCGAGCGCGTGGACGGCGCGCGCCCCGCGCCCGAACGTCACCGAGACGTCCCGCAGGTCGACCACCGGGGCCGCACCGGGCCTCCCGGCCGGCTCGGTCTCCGCGTCGGTGACGGGAGCCGACGGACGATCGCCCGCCACGTCGAGCCGCGGCACCGCCGCGAGGAGCCGCTTGGTGTACTCGTGCTCGGGGCGGAGCAGGACGTCCTCGACCCCACCGGTCTCGACGATCTCGCCCTGGAGCATGACCGCGACCCGGTCGGCGAAGTCCGCGACGACCCCCATGTTGTGCGTGACGAGCAGCACGCCGGTGCCGGTCTCGACGGCGAGCGCACGGAGGAGCTCGAGGATCTCGGCCTGCACGGTGACGTCGAGGGCGGTGGTCGGCTCGTCCGCGATGAGCAGCTTCGGCGCGTTCGCGATCGCCATCGCGATGACCACGCGCTGACGCTGCCCACCCGACAGCTGGAACGGGAACGACCGGGTGCGCGACTCGGGGTCGGGGATGCCGACCCGGCGCAGCAGGTCGACGGCCTCGGCCGCGGCGGCGGACGCGGAGACGTCACGGTGGTTCCGGATCACCTCGGCGATCTGGGCACCGACGCGGGTGAGCGGGTCGAGGGCGGTCGCGGGCTCCTGGAAGACCATCGAGACGGTCGAGCCGCGCAGGGCCCGGAGTTCGGGCTCGGGGGCGCCGACGACCTCGTGTCCGGCGACGACGGCGCTGCCCGAGGCCGTCGCGTTGCCGGAGAGCAGGCCCATCGCGGCGAGGGCGACGGTGGACTTGCCGGAGCCGGACTCGCCGACCAGGGCGAGGGTCTCGCCGGGGGCGACCGACAGGGACACCCCGCGCACGGCGTCGACGGTGCCGGACTCGGTGCTGAAGGAGACGCCGAGGTCGGTCGTCCGCAGGATCGGTTCGTTGGTCATCAGCGGCCCCGCACGTCGAAGGCGTCCCGCAGTCCGTCGCCCACCGCGTTGAACGCGCAGACGACCAGGATCACGGCCAGACCCGGCGGCACGATGAGCCACCAGCGTCCGGAGTAGGCGGCGGTGAGTCCCGCCGAGAGCATGCCGCCCCAGTCCGTCGCGGGCGGCTGCACACCGAGCCCGAGGTACGAGACGTAGGCGACCAGCAGGATCGCGTCGGCGACCTGGAACGTCGCCGCGACGACGATCGTCGACACCGAGTTCGGCAGCAGGTGCTTGCCGATGGCGCGGGCGTGCGAGCCACCGATCGCGCGCAGGGTCAGGACGTAGTCGCGGTTCTTGAGCGTCAGGGTCTCGGCGCGGATCAGGCGGGACGGCACGAGCCAGGACACCAGGCCGAGGATGACGATGAGGCCGCCGACACCGGGGTTCGTGATCGCCGAGATGACGAGCAGGATGAACAGGGCCGGGATCGCGATGCCGGCGTCGACGACGCGCATCATCAGGGCGTCGATCCAGCCGCCGACGTACCCGGCGACGGAACCCCACAGGGTGCCGACGACGGTGGCCAGGACCCCGGCGGCGATGCCCACCATCAGGGAGACCTTGCCGCCGTACATCAGGCGGCCGAGGACGTCGTGGCCGACGGCGTCGGTGCCGAGCCAGTGCGCGGCGCTCGGGCCCTGGTTGGCCTGCTCGAGCAGCGTGTGGGTCTGGTCGGTCGGGTACACGAACGGGCCGACGAAGCAGAACAGCACGATGACGACGATCAGGGCGAGGCCGATCACGGCGAGGGTGTTGCTCCGGAACCGGCGGGCGGCGAGCCGGAACCCGGTGGCCGCGACGGTGACGGGGGCGCCCGGGGCTTCGGGGGCCATCTGGACGGCGGTCATACGCGGCTCGCCTTCACGTCATGGGTGGACGCAGCATCGATGGCTGACGTGGCGGTCATGCGCGGCTCGCCTTCACTCTGGGATCGATGAGGGACTGTGCGACGTCGGCGAGCAGGGTGCCGATGACGGTCGCGATGGAGATGACGAGCACGCAGCCGAGCAGCGTCGGGTAGTCGGAGGACTGTGCGGCGTTCCAGAACAGCAGCCCCATGCCGGGGTAGTTGAACAGCTGCTCGGTCACCAGCGCGCCGCCGAACAGCACCGGCAGGTAGTACCCGAGCATCGCGACGACCGGGGTCAGCGAGTTCCGGAACACGTGCCGTCGCAGGATCGTCGCGGTCGAGGCGCCGCCGGCACGGGCGGTGCGGACGTAGTCCTCCTGCAGGTTCTCGAGCGTCGAGGCGCGCATGTACCGACTGAACACCGCGATCATCGCGAGGGCTCCGGTCACCACGGGCAGCACGAGTCCGGCCGGGTCCTGGAACACCTCGGCCAGGGTGGTGCCGCTCGGGGCCTGGGACGGCAGCCACGGCAGCTGCTGGCTGAAGACGATGATCAGGACGAGGCCGAGGAAGAACGCCGGCGTCGAGTAGAAGACGAACGCCAGGGCGGTGGCGGCGTAGTCGACCGCACCGTTGCGGCGGGCCGCCTGGAGCATCCCGACCGGGATCGCGACGACGAGTCCGAGCACCGCGGAGATGCCGGTGAGCACGAGGGTCTTCGGCAGGCGCTCGGCGATGAGCTGCGAGACCGGCTCGTTGAGGGTGTACGAGGTGCCGAGGTCGCCGGTGAGCAGGCGACCGAGGAACCGCAGGTACTGCACGGGCAGCGGCTGGTCGAGCCCCTGCGCCTGGTTGAACTGGGCGATCTGCGTGGGGGTCGCGGAGACGCCGAGCACGCCGCGGGCGGGGCCGCCGGGCAGCGCGTGCAGCAGGCAGAACACCACGACGGTGACGATGAGGATCACCGCGAGCGCCTGCAGGACGCGCCTGGTGAGGTAGAGAGCTGTGGTCATGCGGCTTCCGATGGTCGGATTGGAGACGTGAGCCGGGGAGGAGGCGCGGTGCGCGTCGGTCGCGCACCGCGCCTCCAGGGTCGGTTTCCTACTTGGTCCACTTCCACTGGGCCGGGTGGAAGTTGGCGAGCGAGTCCTGGTCGAAGCCGGACAGGCCCTTCTTGACCACCGAGATCTGGTAGTCGGGGCTCGGCAGCCAGATCACCGGCAGGTCCTTCGCGACCGCGGCGCTGTAGTCCTGCACGGCGGTGGCGTCGGTCGAGGTGGTGGTCGCGTCGATCAGGGAGTCGACCTCCTTGTTCGAGTAGCTGCCGAAGTTCGCCGAACCGCCGGTCTGGAACAGCGACTCACCGGTCGGGTAGGCCGGGAAGTACCAGCTGCCCGCCGTGCCGAAGAACGACAGGTCCCAGTCGCAGCTGGCCTCGTCCGAGGTGCAGGTCGGGGTCTGCGACAGCACGCTCGACACCGGGGCGGTCTTGATGGTGAAGTCGATGCCGGTCTTCGCGAGCGAGGACTGGATCGCGCTCATCATGTTGTCGGTCACGGTCGAACCGGACTGCGACAGCACCTGCATCGAGAACTTCGTGCCCTGCTTGACACCCTCGCCGCACTGGCTGGCGGACGTGCCCGGGTCGGTGCAGACCATCGTGCCGCCCTGCTCCTCCCAGCCGTGGCTGGTCAGCAGGTCCTTGGCCTTCGAGGTGCTGAACGGGTACGGGTTCGACTTCTGCACGTCGGAGACGTAGTCGGACTCCTGCGCCTGCGGGATCGGACCGTAGGTCGAGGTGGCGGTGCCGTTGAAGACGACCTTCGACAGCGACGTCTGGTCGATCGACATCTGGACGGCCTGACGGGCGTACAGCTGCTTGAAGACGGCGCCCATCGTCGGGTTGTTGAAGTTGTACGGCATGTACGTGATGGCCCAGCCGGTCCAGGGCTCCACGGAGTAGCCCTTCCCGGTGAAGGACGCCTTCTGGTCCATGTCGGTGGCGTTGATGTACCCGTAGTCGACCTCGCCCGAGCGGACGGCGTTCACCTCGGCGTCGGCCGTGGTGAAGGGCAGCAGGTTCACCGTGGTGATCGACGGCTTCTCACCACCGTCGTACTTCTTGTTCGCCGTCAGGGTGACCTTGCCGGCCGTGGTGAAGGTCTTGACCCCGTACGGGCCGGAGATGGTCTTCCACAGGTCGTCGGTGGCGTAGTCGGAGATCTTGCCGGCGGCGGTGTTGAGGTACTTCCACACCTGCTTCGCGCCGGCGGTGGTCTCGTCGGCGTCGGTCACCTTCGCGGTCGCGCTGGTCTTGTCCCAGGCGTGCTGGGGCAGCGGGATGATGTGGCTCAGCTGGTTGGCGAGCATCCAGTCCGAGTTGTAGGCCTTGTCGAACGTGATGGTGAAGTGCGTGTCGTCGACGGCCTTGAACGACGTCCAGTTGTCCGGTGCCTTGCCCTTGGAGTACGAGCCCCACTGGTCCTTGTTCGCCTTGATCAGGTGGAACCAGAACCCGACGTCGCGGCTCGTGATCGCCTCGCCGTCCGACCAGTGCCGGTCGCCGAGCGTCACGGTGACGCTCTTGCCGTCGTCGGCGAACTTCGCGTCGGTGGCGACGGAGCCGGCCTTGTTCCACGCGATCTTGCCGGTGGAGCCGTCGTAGGCGACGAGCGGCTCGTACAGCGACTGGGCGATGGAGCCGTTGTTCGTGTTGAGGTGCGCGGCGGTGCCGATCGGCAGGATCCAGTTCGGCGTGAAGTTGGCGGGGAGCGCGTAGTCGATCTCGTCGGTCGATCCCTGCGAGGCGTTGCCGCCTCCGGAACAGCCGGCGAGCAGCGCGCTCACGGCGATCGCAGCTCCGGTGAGGAGCGCCCAGCGACGGGGCTTGGACATGCGGTGTCTCCTTGTGCGAGGGACTTCGGGGAGGTGGAGCACGGGTGCCGAGCGGCACGAGGACAGTCAAGGACCAAAGCGATTGGAAAAACAAACATCTCGATGTAAAAACTGCGTTACTGCGGAACGGACGAAAGGGTGGACCGCTCGATCCGCCCCGTAGGCTCGCGGCAGAACGGACCATCGACCGGTGTTCCGTTCCCGTTCCGCCCGGATTGGAGAAAGTCGTGGCCGATCTCAGCGCCCGCGTCCTCGAGCTCGTCGCCTCGGGGCAGGCCGCCAGCCGGACCGAGATCGCGAAGGTGCTCGGAGCCGCCCCGTCGACCGTCTCGCACGTCGTCGGCCAGCTCCTGGAGCACGGGATCCTCGCCGAGGAAGGTACGGACGTCTCGACCGGCGGGCGCCCCCGCAAGGTGCTCCGCATCGGCGGCGTCGACGAGTACGCGGTCGCCGCGGACGTCGGTGGCGGGCACGCGCGCATCGGCGTGGTCCTGCCTGGAGGCGCGCTCGAGTCGGTCGCCAACGTCCCGTTCGCGCTCTCCGACGGTCCGACCGCCGGGCTCCAGCGCCTGGCCGCGCTGCTCGAGCGGCTCGCCGACGACCGTGGTCGCGAAGGGCTGCGGGGCGTCGGGCTCAGCCTGCCCGGGCCCGTCGACGTCGTCGCCGGGGTCGTGGACCTGCCGAGCCGGATGCCGGGGTGGAACGGGTTCCCCGTGGCCGCGTGGCTGAGCGACCGGTTCGGCCTGCCGGCGATCGTCGACAACGACGCGAACTGCATGGCGGCGGGTGAGCAGACCGTGCAGGATCCGGCTCGACGCCAGACCATCACGATCAAGGCCGGCTCGGCGATCGGCGCGGGCATCGTCATCGACGGTCGGCTCTACCGCGGGTCGACCGGTGCGGCCGGGGACATCACGCACGTGCGGATCGACGCCGCCGGGGACACCCCGTGCTCGTGCGGCAACACCGGATGCCTGGAGACGGTGGCGTCCGGTGCCGCCCTGGTCCGGATCCTGTCGAACGCCGGGGTCGACGTCGCCTCGACCGCCGACGTCGTCCGGCTCGCCTCGGACGCACACCCCGAGGCCACCCGTGCCGTGCGGATGGCGGGCAAGTACCTCGGCGAGGTGCTCGCCGCCAACGTGAACTTCTTCAACCCGGACGCCGTGTACCTGGGCGGCATCCTGTCGACCCTCGACCCGTTCATCGCCGCCGTGCGGAGCCAGCTCTACGAGAGCTGCCACCCGCTGATGACCCAGCACCTGGCCATCGAGCCGGTGTCGCTCGGTGCCGATGCCGGGCTCGTCGGCGCCGGGCAGTTCGCGCTGCAGCGGGGCCTCGCCGCCTCGCTCGAGGAGCTCTCCGCGCCCATCCCCCAGTCCACCACCAGGAACAGGAGCGTCCGTGTCTGAGACCGGTCCCGTCACCCCCGCCGCCCCCGCCAGCACCGCTGGTGCCCGTCGCCCGGTCATCGCCATCGCCGGGCTCGCCATCGAGACGTCGACGTTCACGCCGACCCGGACCCACGCCCCCGCGTTCCACCCGGACCGCGGCGACGAGGCCGTCGCCCGGTACCCGTTCCTGGCGACCATGGCCGACCGGGCGGACTTCCGCGGGGCGCTCATCGGGCACGCGCTACCCGGCGGGATCGTCGACCGGGCGTCGTACGAAGCCCTGGCCGACGAGATCGTCGAGCGGCTCCGTGCGATGGGTCCGGTCGACGGGCTCTGGTACGACATCCACGGCGCGATGGTGGTCGAGGGGCTCGACGACGCCGAGACGGACCTGCTCGGTCGCATCCGCGCGGTCGTCGGCTCCGACGTCATCGTGTCCGCGTCGATGGACCTGCACGGCAACGTCACGCGCGAGCTCGCCCACCAGGTCGACCTCGTCACCTGCTACCGGATGGCCCCGCACGAGGACACCCTCGAGACGAAGGAGCGTGCCGTCCGGAACCTCGTCGACGTGCTCACCGAACGACCCGTCGGTGCGCAGCGACCCGTGAAGGCCTGGATCCCGATCCCCGTCCTGCTGCCCGGCGAGCAGACCTCGACCCGTCTCGAGCCGGCGAAGTCCCTGTACGCGCAGGTCCCGCTCGTCGAGCAGACCGAGGGCGTGCTCGACGCCGCGATCTGGGTCGGGTACGCGTGGGCCGACCAGCCCCGCGACCAGGCCGTCACCGTCGTCACCGGGTGGGACGAGGCCGCCGTCGCCGCCGGTGCCGAACGGCTCGCGGCGGCGTTCTGGGACGTCCGCGAGGACTTCGTGTTCGTCGCCCCCACCGGCACGTTCGAGGAGTGCCTCGACGCCGCGCTCGCCCCGGGCGCCGCGAAGCCGTACTTCGTCTCGGACTCGGGCGACAACCCCACGGCGGGCGGCTCCGGGGACATGACCTGGGGCCTGACGCAGGTGCTCGCCCGCCCGGAGTTCCAGGACCCGTCCGGCCCGACCGTCATCTACGCGAGCGTGCCCGGACCGGCCGCGGTCGCCGCGGCGGTGGACGCCGGCGTCGGTGCGACGATCACCGTGACCGCCGGTGCCGAGGTCGACCACGTGCATGCCGGCCCGATCACGATGACCGGCCGGGTGCACGCGATCAAGCACGGCGACCGAGACGCCGAGACCGAGGTCGTGCTGCAGGTCGGCAGCGTCTTCGCGATCCTGACGAAGCTGCGGAAGCCGTACCACCACGAGCACGACTTCACCGACCTCGACCTGGCGCCGCGGCAGGCGGACGTCGTCATCGTGAAGATCGGGTACCTCGAACCGGAGCTGTTCGACATGTCCGCCGACTGGATGCTCGCGCTCACCCCGGGCGGTGTCGACCAGGACCTGCTGCGCCTCGGGCACCACAGGATCGAGCGGCCGATGTTCCCCTACGATCGAGTGTTCCCGACGGCACCGGACCTCCGCGCCCGCATCGTCCCCGCCTCCAACGAACCGCTCGGAGCCCCTGCATGAGCACCACCGCCGCACTCGAGATCGCCGTCACCTCTCCGGCGGGTGCGATCACCGCGCGGGACGGCGGCGCCGACCGCGTCGAACTCTGCGTCGGGCTCGAGCTCGGCGGGCTCACCCCGTCCCAGGCCCTGGTCGAGACGACCCACGAGACCGGGATCCCCGCGCACGCGCTGGTCCGCTGCCGTCCGGGCGGGTTCGTGCACTCCCCCGACGAGGTCGAGCTCATGGTGCGCGAGGTCCGCACGGTCCTGCGCTCCGGGGCCGCCGGCGTCGTGGTCGGAGCCCTGCGCCCCGACCGGACCCTGGACGAGGACGCCCTCCGCCGCTTCGTGGACGCCGCCCGGTCGGTCAGCGCCACCGCCGAGGTCACCCTGCACCGCGCGATCGACCACGCGACCGACCCCGTCGCCGCCGCCGGATCGCTCGCCGCGCTCGGGTTCACCCGCGTCCTGACCTCGGGCGCCGCCCCCACCGCGGTCGCCGGTGCCGAGACGATCGCGCGCATGGTCGAAGCCGCCGGGCCCGTGCAGGTGATGGCCGGCGCCGGGGTCACCCCCGCCGACGTCCGCGCACTGCTCGCCACCGGTGCCGCCGCCGTGCACCTGTCGGCCAAGCGTCCGGCCGCGGACAGCACGCACGCCGGGGTGCCGATGGGCGCCGGGGACGACGGCTCCGCGCACTTCGTCACCGACGCCGAGGTCGTCGCGGCCGCGCGGCGCGCGCTCGACGCCTGAGTCGTTCCAGACCCGCACCGAGTCCCGGACCCACACCGGGCTCCGGACCCGCACCGGGTCCGAGGTGCGGCGCGTAGCGGACGCACACCGCGCCTCCAGGCCAATCCGGGTCCACCCGGAGGGACCCGCTCCTACGGTCGGCACCACCTGACCGAACGGAGAACCGTGTCCGCTCCCGTGACCGACAGCACCGAACCCGACACCCGTCGCGCCGAGGTCGCGCGGTTCCTCGAGGAGCACCGCGAACACCTGGTGCGGCAACTCAGCGAGTGGGTGCGGATCCCGTCCGTCGCATCGCAACCCGAGCGCGCGATCGACGTCGACCGGTCCGCGCACTGGCTGGCCGGAGCGATGCGCGAGCTCGGCCTCGAGACCGAGATCCTGCAGGCCGGTCCCGCACCGGCCGTGTACGCCGAGCTGCTCGTCGACCCGGCGCTGCCGACCGTGCTCGTCTACAGCCACCACGACGTGCGGCACGCGAAGCCCGAGGAGTGGCACGAGACCTCGCCGTGGGAACCCGTGTTCCGTGACGGACGCCTGTACGGGCGCGGGGCGTCCGACGCGAAGGGGCAGGTGCTCGCCCACCTGTGGGGGCTGCGCGCGCACCTCGCCACCCGACCGGACGGCACCCCGGCCGTGAACCTCAAGTTCCTCGTCGAAGGAGAAGAGGAGCTCGGCTCCAGCCACTTCGCCGACCTGCTCGACGCCGAGCAGGAGCGGCTGGCGTGCGACGTCGTCGTGTTCTCGGACACGCTGCAGTGGAAGGCCGGCAACCCCGCCGTCGTCACGTCGATGCGTGGCATGACGGGCGCGACCCTCACCGTCACCGGGCCAGCGCGCGACGTCCACAGCGGCGCCGTGTCCGGCCCCGCGCCGAACCCGGTGCACGCGCTCGTCACCGTGCTTGCGGCCCTGCACGACGACCAGGGCCGCATCACGATCCCCGGATTCCTGGACGACGTCGACGCGCTCACGGACGAACGCCGTGCCGAGCTGCAGGCACTCGACTTCGACCCCGACGTCTGGGTCGAGCGAACCGAGACCCGGGCGATCACCGGCGAGGCGGGGTACTCGGTCGAGGAGCGGCTCTGGGCACGACCGTCGATCGAGGTGCTGACCCTGCTCGCAGGCGACCCCACCGGGTTCCCACGAGCCGTGGTCCCGCGTGAGGCAACGGCCGAGATCAGCATCCGGACCGTGCCGGGGCAGCGGGTGCAGGCCGTCGCCGAGCAGCTGCGCCGGTTCGTCCGGGACACGATGCCCGACGGAGTGACCTACGAGCTCACGATCCCCGAGGAGACCGGGCAGGACCCGTACGTGACCCCGTCGGGCCCCGAACTCGACGCGCTCGTGCGGGCGATGGAGCTCGGGCACGGCACCGAGACCGCCGGGCGGATGGGCAACGCCGGGGGCGGTCCCGCGGAGCTGCTCGGCCGGGTGTTCGACGCCCCCGTCCTGTTCGTCGGCACGGGGCTGCCGGAGGACCACTGGCACGCCAGCGACGAGAGCGCCGACCTGCGCACCCTGCTCGACGGTGCGGCGACGATCGCGCACCTGTGGAGCGGACTCGGCGAGGCCGGGAATGGATCGTCGCACTCCGGGGCTTGATGCCCCCATGACATCGTCAGCAGCGCGCCGCGGGTGGCTCAGCGTCACGTCCGTCGCACTCGGGTCGTTCGTGCTCGTCCTGTCCGAGTTCCTGCCCATCGGGCTCCTCCCCGCCATCGCCGACGACCTGGACGTCGGCATCGGCACCGCGGGCCTGATGGTCGTCGCCACCGGACTCGTCGGCGCCGTCGCGGCACCGGTCGTCACCGTCCTGACTTCGCGGCTCGACCGCCGGGTGGTGCTCGTGTCCCTGACCGTGCTGCTCGTCGTCGCCGACGGCCTCGCCGCGATCGCGCCCTCGTTCTGGGTGCTGCTCATCGCACGGATGCTGCTCGGGGTCGGCATCGGGGGCTTCTGGGCCATCGGCGCGGGGATCGCCGGGCGACTCGTCCGGCCCGAGCTGACCATCCGCGCGACCTCGCTCATCACGGCCGGCGTCTCCGTCGCGACCGTCGTGAGCCTGCCGCTCGGCGCCCTGGTGTCGTCGCTCGCCAGCTGGCGCCTCGGCTTCGTGATCGGTGGGGCGCTCGGTGTCGTCGCGCTCGTCCTGCAGCTGGCGATGCTGCCGAGGATCCCCGCGCAGCAGCGGGTGCGGTTCGCCACGCTCGGGTCGCTGCTCCGCGTCCCCCGTGCCCGGGTCGGGCTCATCGCCGCAGCCTTCGTCTTCGCGGCCCAGTTCGCCGCCTACACCTACATCGCGCCGTACCTGCAGCAGCTCGTCGGCGTCGGCCCGGACACCGTGACGATCGCGCTGCTGGTGTTCGGCGTCGCGGGCATCATCGGGAACTTCGCCGCGGGCTTCACGCTCGACCGCAGTGTCCTCGGCACCATCGGGGCGTCGAAGTTCGTGCTCGCGGCGGCCGTCGTGCTGCTCCCGCTGCTCGCCCACTCCGTCGTGGGGGTCTTCGTGCTGCTCGTCGTGTGGGGCCTGGTGTGGGGTGCGCTGCCGCTCGGGATGCAGACGTGGATGTCGACGGCGTCGCCGGCCGGGTCCGAGAACGGGCTCGCGCTGTTCGTCACGACGATCCAGCTCGCGATCGCCGCCGGTTCGGTGCTCGGTGGGGCCGCGGTGTCGTCGTTCGGTCTGGCTGCCGACTTCTGGCTGGCGGGCGGGGTCGCGATCGTCGGTGCCGTGGTGCTCGTCGCGATGGGGCTGCGGAAGTCGAGCGCCGTGCTGGCGGTCGAGCCGGTCGCGGCCGACCCGACGCCGACCGGCCCGGTGGCCGTCGCCTGCCCCTGACCGCCTGAGCCCGCGTCAGCCCCGGCGACCGGACCGCGCGGCGAACTCGTCGAGCGCCGAGAGCACTTCGTCGTTGCGGTACAGGACGCCGTGCCGGTACTCGTTCTTCGACAGCAGGATGCCGGCGTCGACGAGCTTCTGGAGGTGCGGGTACACGTTCCTCGTCACGACACCCATCTCGGCGGCGAGCACCGTCGCGTTCAACACGGGCTGCCGTGCGACCACGTCGAGCGCGTCCCAGACGCCGGAGTCTCGTCGAGCCTCGATCCGGTCCTGCCAGCTCCTCCGGATCCTGCGGATGTCCTCGACGAGCTCCGTCGCGTTCCCGATCGCGGCGAACGCGGCTTCGGCCACCCGCCGGATGATCGGTTCGACATCGCCACGGCGGTACGCCGTCAGCGCCTCGACGTAGCCCGCAGTGTCGATCAGGAGGCCTGCTGAGACCGGGACCGTCACGTTGCGCGTCAACTCGTTCGACCGCAGCATGGCCTGCAACAGTGCACGCCCGGTGCGACCGTTCCCGTCGGTGAACGGGTGGATGGTCTCGAACTGCGCGTGGGCCACGGCAACCTGCGCCAGCCGAGGCAGGTCCAGTCGCCGCGCGAAGGCCATGACGTCGTCGACCAGTCCCGGAACCCGTTCCCATGCCGGGGCGACGAAGTCGGCTCCGACCGGGCTGCGACCATCGGTGCCGATCCACACGGGTTCACGCCGGAACGCTCCAGCATCGTGATGGGGGTCGTGTTCGAGCAGGACCTCGTGCATCGCGAGCACGGTGTCGGAGGTCAATTGATCGGACAGTTCGATCGCGGTCCGCATCGCACGCGTGTTCGAGACGATCGCGGTTGCGTTGCGCTTGCCGGGGGCACCGATCTCGGCGGCGAACACCTGCCGAGCGCTCGCCGTGAGGTGCTCGATCTGCGACGACGCTGCTGCTTCCGAGCGCAGCAGGAGCGAGGCGAACGAAGCCACCTCACCACCGAGTTCACTGTCGAACCGCACGAGCGCGGTCGAGGCTTCGTCAACGAGGGTCGCCACGTCGTCGCTCAGCTCGATCGGGAGTCCCGTGATCGCGGGCGGAACCGCTGCAGCGTACGATTCCCGAACCGTGCCGCGTCGAGCCGCCCGCGGACCGTACTCGGCGTCGCGGCGCTCCCAGTCGAGTTCCTCGTACTGCAGCGCGGGCCACGTGGTCACGATCACTCCCTGAAGCCAGACTCGGTCCGTCAGATTTTCTGACATAAGCCATCATCTCAGAAAATCTGGCGCCCGCATTCTGAGATCGACACCGTCACGCCCCCGCGGGCAGGGTCAGGTCAGGGTGACGATGCGGTCGGCTACGGCGATCGCGGCCGGGTCGTGGGCCGCGTGCACGACCACGACGCCGGCCGCGGCCTCGTCGGCGAGCGCCGCCACCACGAGCGCCGCTGATTCGGCGTCCACGCCGGCGGTCGGTTCGTCCACCAGCAGCACCCCGGCACGCTGCGCCAGCCCGAGCGCGACGAGCGTGCGCTGCCGCTGCCCGCCCGAGAGCTCCTCGATCGGCCGGTCGGCGAGCTCCGTGATCGCCATCCGCTCGAGCTGCGCGTCGACGACCGCTCGGTCGACGCGTCCGAGCGGCCGCCACCACGCGCGGTGCCGCCACCGCCCCATCGTGACGGCCGCGCGGACGGTGAGCGGGAGCGTGGTCGGCGGCACGGACTGGGTCACGTAGGCGACACCGTCGAACGGGAGGCCCGTCACCCGCCCGGCGGTCGGCCGCACGACGTCGGCGACCACGTCGAGCAGCGTCGACTTGCCGGAGCCGTTCGGTCCGGTGAGCGCGGTCACGACCCCGGCGGGGAACGTCACATCGAGCATGTCGAGGACGGTCCGGTCGCCGAGGACGGCCGTCACCCGGTCCAGGTGGACGGGAGATCGGGGCTCGGCGGGGTCGGTCGGCTCGGTCGCAGGCACCTGAGCACGCTATCAGTATCGATACTCGTTTTCATGTAGCGTCTCGGACCGTGACCTGGCTGACCGATCCGTTCTCCGTCGACTTCATGGTGCGCGCCCTGGTCGGCGGCTCCCTGGCGGCGGTCCTCTGCGCCGTGGTCGGCACCTGGGTGCTGGTCCGGGGCATGGCGTTCCTGGGCGAGGCGCTCTCGCACGGCATGCTGCCCGGCGTCGCGATCGCCACCCTCACCGGGATCCCGCCGGTGCTCGGTGCCGCGGTGAGCGCGGGCGTGATGGTGCTCGGCGTCGGGGCACTGCGTCGTCGTGCACGACTGTCGTACGACACCTCGATCGGCCTGCTCTTCGTCGGGATGCTCGCACTCGGCGTGATCATCGTGTCGTCCTCGCGGTCGTTCGCCACCGACGTCACCGCGATCCTGTTCGGCGACGTCCTCGCCGTCACCCGGGCCGACGTCGGCGGCCTCGCGATCGCCGCAGCCGTGGCCCTGGCCGTCGCCGTGGCGTTCCACCGGCCCTTCACCGCACTGGCGTTCGACACCCGCAAGGCCACGACGCTCGGACTGCACCCACGACTGGCCGAAGTCGTGCTCATCGGGCTCGTCACCCTGGCGGTCGTCGCCTCGTACCGGGCCGTCGGCACCCTGCTGGTCGTGGGCCTGCTGCTCGCGCCGGCGGCCGCCGCCCGCGCCTGGACCCGGCACGTGGCCTCGACGATGCTCCTCGGCGCCGGCATCGGTGCCGCCGCCGTCCTCGTCGGGCTGCTCGTCTCCTGGCATGCCGGCACCGCCGCCGGCGCGAGCATCGCCGCGGTCGCCGTCGCCAGCGTCGTGGTCTCACGCGCCCTGGCCGCCGTCGTCCTGCGGCGCACCCCGATCCCGACACCGGCGCGCGCGGCCGCGCCGGCGGCACCACGATCCGCCGCACCGTCTCGAGAGGGAGCATGAAGCACTCGACCACCAGCCGCGCCCCCGCGCGCCTCCTGTCCACCATCGGCCTCGCCACCGGCCTGGCCCTCACCGTCACCGCCTGTTCCCCGGGCGCCCCGTCGGCCGACAGCTCGACCGGCACCGCCCGTCCCCACGGTTACGTGGCGGGCGCGAGCGAGTCCCAGGAACCCCAGGTGCGCCTCCTGGCCGTGTCGGCGACCGGCGCGACCGCGCTGCACGACCTGCTCACCGAGGAGACCACCGAACTCGACGACGTGAACGCACCGGAGCACTCGGCGACCGACGGCCGGTTCCTCGTGACGAGCGATGCCGACCGCACGACGATCGTCGACGGCGGGTCCTGGACCGTCGACCACGGCGACCACACGCACTACTACGCAGCCGAGCCCCGGGTCGTCGGCACGATCGACGGCGGTGGCCGGGTCGAGGTGCACTCGTCCGAGACCATGACGACGATCACCTGGCCGGACCGCGCCGAGGCCGTCGTGCTCGACCGCGAGGCACTGGGCCAGGGCAAGGTCGACGAGACCGCCCGGATCGACGCGAGCGTCCTGCTGCCGATGGGCGAGCAGCTCGTGGCGGCCGACGGCGACACGGTCCGCGTGCTCGACGCGGACGGCGAGGCGACCGACGCCGCCGACACCGCGCAGACCTGCACCGACCCCGCCGGCGGGATCGTCACCCGCGCCGGTGCCGTCGTGGGCTGCGCCGACGGAGCGGTCGTGGTGGACGACGCCGGCGAGACCTCGTTCGTCGACCTGCCCGACGGCGCCGAGCGTCCGACCGCCTTCGCCGCCCGCGCCGGACGGCCCACCGTCGCCGGACTGGCCGGCACCACCGGGTTCTGGCTGCTCGACGTGCGCGAGCGCTCCTGGCGGCTCGTGCCGACCGAACGGCCCCTGCGCGCCGTGGTCGCGGTGGACGACGAGGACGAGCACGTCGTCGGGGTCGACGACTCCGGGCGGGTGGTCGTCGTGACCGCCTCGACGGGGAAGGTGTCCACGACGACGGCGCTCATCGACATCGGCGCAGACGACCCCGCGCCGATGCTGCAGCTCGACGCCCAGCGCGCCTACCTGGCCGATCCCGCGGACGGCACCGTGCACGAGATCGACTACGCCGACGGCGCCCGGGTCGCCCGCACGATCGAACTCCCCGTCGCCCCCGTCGCCTTCGCCGAGGTCGGACTGTGACCGGCACCAGGGCCCTGACCGCGGGTCTCGTCGCCGCGATCGTCGCCCTCGTCGCCACGGGTTGCACCACCGCCGGCTCCGACCGACCCCTCGTCGCGGTGACGACGAACATCCTCGGCGACGTCGTCAGCGAAGTCGTCGGGGACCAGGCCGACGTCATGGTCCTCATGCCCCCGGGCGCCGACCCCCACTCGTTCGAGGTCTCCGCGCAGGAAGCCGCACGACTGCGGAGCGCCGACCTGGTGGTCGAGAACGGGCTCGGGCTCGAAGAAGGGGTCGCCCGTCACGTCGCGGCGGCGGCCGCGGACGGCGTGCCGGTCTCCACCGCCGGGGACGCGTTCGATCCGCTGGAGTGGACCACCGAGGACGACAGCGGCCCCGACCCGCACTTCTGGACCGACCCCGCCCGGATGGTCGACGTGGTCGAGGCCCTCGACCAGGACCTGCGCGACGCCGGCATCGAGCCGACCGGCACCGATGCCTACCTGGACGAGCTCCGCGACCTGGACGACACGATGACGACCGCGTTCCGGACCGTGCCCGAGGAACGCCGGGCGCTCGTCACGAACCACCACGTGTTCGGGTACCTGGCCGACCACTACGGGTTCCGGGTCGTCGGGGCGGTGATCCCGAGCGGGACCACCCTGGCCTCTCCGAGCGCCGCCGACCTGCGCGACCTGGCCGACGCCATCGACGAGGCGGGGGTCCGGACGATCTTCGCCGACGCCTCGCAGCCCGCGCGACTGGCCGAGGTACTCGCGGAAGAGGTCGACCTGCACGTCGAGATCCGACCGCTGGCGACGGAGTCCCTCACGGAGGACGGCGACGCCTCCACCTACCTCGGCATGATGCGCTCGAACACCGAGGCCATCGTCGACGGCCTGTCGACTGGTAATTGAGAATGAGAATCAATACAGTGAGCGACATGACGAACACGAAGACGCTCCGGGCCGCGTGGCCCGCCGCCCTGCTCGGCGCGGCCGCCCTGGCCCTGACCGGGTGCGCCACGAACACCGACGCCGGGTCCGACACCGCTGCGACCCCGAAGGCCGACGGGACCCGCATCACCCTCACCTACGACGGCGGCCTGCTCGTCCTCGACCAGGACCTGCAGGTGGTGGCCGACGACGCGATCGACGGCTTCACCCGGGTCAACCCCGCCGGCGACGGACGCCACGTGCTCGTCACCGTGCCCGAGGGCTTCCGGGTCCTCGACACCCAGGCCGAGCCGGCCCTGACCGACGCGGTCTTCCCCGCCGACACCGGTGGCCACGCGGTCGTCCACGGCGACCGCACCGCCCTGTTCGCCGACGGCACCGGCGACGTGACGACGTTCGACCACACCGAGCTCGACGGAGCCGACCTGCCCGAGGTCGAGACGACGAAGTCCGAGGCCGCCCACCACGGCGTCGCGATCGAGCTCGAGGACGGCACGCTCCTGACGACCATCGGCACCGAGGAGAGCCGCTCCGGCGTGCGCGCCCTGGACGCCGACGGCACGGAGATCACCCGGTCCGAGGAGTGCCCCGACGTGCACGGCGAGGGTGCGGTCAAGGGTGAGGTCGCGGTGTTCGGCTGCACCGACGGCGCCCTGGTCTACCAGGACGGCGCGTTCGAGAAGATCGACGCCCCGACCGAGTACGGCCGCACCGGCAACCTGTTCACCACCGATGACTCGTCCGTCGCCGTCGGCGACTACAACGACGACCCCGACAGCGAGGGGTACCTGCTCGACCAGATCGCCCTGATCGACGCGGCTTCGGGGAAGTACACGGTCGCGGACATGCCCGACGGCGTCGGCTTCACGTTCCGCGACCTCGCCCGCGGCCCCGGTGACGAGGCCGTCGTGCTCGGCGACGACGGTGCCCTGCACACCTTCGACGAGACCACCGGCGAGCAGCTGGAGTCGTACCCGGTGATCGACGCGTGGGAGGGCCCGACCGAGTGGCAGGACGCCCACCCGGCCCTGAAGGTCGAGGGTGACATCGCCTACGTCACCGACCCCGCCGAGCAGAAGATCCACGCCGTCGACCTGACCACCGGCAAGGTCATCGCCTCGAGCGACGAGCTGCCGGGCGTGCCCAACGAGATCGCGGTCGCGTAGGGCTGGAAACGACCCGAGACGGACAGGAGGCCCGTGGCGATCCCGCCACGGGCCTCCTGTCCGTCGTCAACGCGTGGACCGCGCGACGTCAGCCGCCGTCCGTCAGCCCTTGACCGGGATCGACTGCGCCTTGAGCGCCGCGATGGTCTTCGACTGCCCGGACTCGAGCGCCTCGCTCAGGGTGCCCGAGCCGGACGCCGCCTGCCCGAAGCCGTCGGAGACGTCCGAGTAGGTCTGCGTCATCGTCGGACCCCAGGTGAAGGGCTGGATGTCCTTCGCCGCGGTGGCGAACTCCTCGTAGATCTTCTGGCCACCGTAGAAGTCGAGCCCCTCGGTCAGGGCCGGCAGGTCGGCGCCGGTGGTCGAGGCCGGGTACAGGTTGGCCTCCTTGTTCAGTGCGGAGAGCGCCTCGGTCGAGGTGTTCAGCCAGACCAGGAACTTCGACGCCTCGGCAGGGTGCTTGCTGCCCGCGAAGACGACGTTCGACGAACCGCCCCAGGCGGCCGACTTGGTCTCGCCGGACTTCCACTGCGGCATCGGAGCGACGGCCCACTTGCCCGAGGTCGACGGCGCACCGCTCGAGATGGTGTTCGCACCCCAGACCGCGGAGACCCAGGTCCAGTCCTTGCCGCTGTCGTAGGCGTTGTTCCATTGGTCGGTGAAGCTCGGCAGGGTGTTGACGAGCTTCTTGTCGATCAGGTCCTGCCAGTAGTCGGCGACCTTCTTCGACGCGGCGTCGTCCAGGTTGACCTTCCAGTCCTGGCCGGAGTTCTCGAACCACTGGCCGCCGGCCTGCGAGACGAGCCCGGCGAACTGGTTGACGTCACCCTTGGCGAAGTTGGTGATGTTGCCGCCGAGCTTCTTGATCTTGACGGCGTCCTCGGCGTACTCCTCCCACGTCTTCGGGGCGTCGAGGCCGGCCTTCTCGAACAGGTCCTTGCGGTAGTACAGCGCCATCGGACCGGAGTCCTGCGGCACGGCGTAGACCGACTTCCCTTCGCCGAAGGTGACCTGGTTCCACAGGCCGTCGGAGAAGTCCTTCTTCGCGTCGCTGATGCCGGCGCACGCGCCGATGTCCTCGAGGCCGCCCTGCACGCGGAACGCCGGCAGGGTGTCGTACTCGACCTGGCCGATGTCCGGCGCCTGCTTGGCCTTCAGCTGGTTGAAGAAGTTCTGGTAGGTGCCGCTGTTGCCGTTCGCGACGATCGAGACCTTGACCTGGATGTCCGGGTTGGCCTTGTTCCAGATCGCGACGACCTTGTCCATGTTCGGCACCCAGGTCGTGAAGTCGAGGGTGACCTTGCCGTCCGAGGGCTTGCAGCTGGCGGCGGCGGTGTCGGATCCACCGCCGCTGCTGCTGCCACCGGTGCTGCAGCCGGCGAGGGCCACGGTGGCGGCCACGGCGATCGCGGCGACGCTGAGGAACTTCGTTGTCTTCATGCTGTTTCCGTTCGGATGTGGTGTGGGGAGAGCTGGTGCGGGAAGGGGTGCGGGTCGAGGGGCTACTTCAGGCCGCCGGAGCCCAGGCCGGAGCGCCAGAAGCGCTGCAGGCTCAGGAAGGCGATGAGCAGCGGGATGATCGAGACGAACGACCCGATGAGCACGAGGGTGCGCAGGTCCGGGTACTGGTTCACGCTCGAGTTCCACGTGTAGAGGCCGAGGGTGACGGGGAACAGCGACGAGTCGCGGAGCATCACGAGCGGCAGGAAGAAGTTGTTCCACACGGCGACGAACTGGAACAGGAAGATCGTCACGAGCGCGGGCGACATCAGTCGGACGGCCACGGTGAAGAACGTGCGGACCTCGCCGGAGCCGTCGATGCGGGCCGCTTCGATGATCTCGTCCGGCACGCTCGACGCCGCGAACAGCCGTGACAGGTAGACGCCGAACGGGCTGACGATGCTCGGCAGGAACACCGACCAGAACGTGTCGGTCAGGTCGACCTGGCTGAAGATGAGGAACAGCGGCAGGGCCAGGGCGGTCGCCGGCACGAGCACGCCGCCGAGGAACACGTTGAACAGGACCTCGCGGCCGCGGAACCGGTACTTGGCCAGGGCGTACCCGCACATCGCGGAGAGCACGGTACCGAGCAGGCCGGCCACCCCGGCGTAGGCGATGCTGTTCAGCAGCCAGCGCAGGTAGATGCCGTCCTGCCGCGTGAACAGCTCGACGAGGTTGCCGAAGAAGTCCTGCACCGAGGTGGCGCTGAACCACAGCGAGAACGTCGAGTTGAAGTTCGCGGCGGTCTTGGTGGACGAGACCAGCAGCCAGAAGATCGGCAGCAGGAAGTAGAGGGTGAAGACCCCCATCACGATCATCGCGGCGCTGCGCGAGATGACGCTCTCACGGGGACCACGCGCTCCGCGCTGGTGCGGACGGGAGGCCCGGTTCGGCTCGAGTGGTCGGCCGACGTCGCGGACGAGGTCACCTTGGGACGGGGCGTTGACGGTCATTCGGCGGCCTTCCGCTGGGTCAGTCGGAGGAACCCGATCGACAGGACGAACGTGGCGACGGCGAGCACGACCGAGAACGCCGCGGCGAGGTTGAAGTTCGGCACCGAGGACGTCGAGTAGACGAGCATGTTCGGCGTGAACGTCGACGAGATGGTCGAGGTGAACTGGCGGAACACGGTCGGCTCGGTCAGCAGCTGCAGGGTGCCGATGACGGAGAACACCGCGGTGAGGACGATGGCCGGCACCACGAGCGGGATCTTGATCGACAGGGCGATCCGGAGCTGGGACGCACCGTCGAGCTTCGCCGCCTCGTACACCTCGGCGGGGATCGCGAGGAGCGACGAGTAGATGATGAGCATGTTGTAGCCGACGTAGACCCAGGTCACGACGTTGGCCACGGCCCACAGCACGGTGCTGCCGCCGAGCAGGTCGACCCGCGAGGTCACCGCGGAGAACGGCGACAGGTCGGGGGCGTAGAGGTAGCCCCACATGATCGCGGCGATGACGCCGGGCACCGCGTACGGCGCGAAGAACGCCAGGCGGAAGAACCGCTTGCCGCGCAGCAGCGGGGAGTCGAGCAGCAGCGCGAACAGGAGCGCGAGCCCGAGCATCACCGGCACCTGCACGACACCGAACAGCAGCACGCGGAGCACGGAGCTCCAGAACTCGCCGTCCTGGAACACCAGGGCGTACTGGCTCAGGCCGCCGAACACCTGCGTCGGGGCGCCGAACGTGCCCTGCCGCTCGATCTTCTGCAGCGACTCCCACACGGCGTAGAGGATGGGGACCAGGTAGAACGCCGTGAACAGGACGGCGAACGGCAGGACGAAGATCGCGATGGCGCGGCGGTAGCGGAACCCGCCGCCCCGGCGTCGTCGGGTCGCGCTGGGCGACTGTGCGGTGGTGGTCATGAGCGGTTCCTGTCGGTGCGGATGATCTGGGTCCCGCCGGGGGCGATGGCGGTGGTCCCGGTGACGGGGCGGTCGGCGACGAGCTCGTGGCCGACCTCGTGGTGCTCGACGGGGCGGTCGGAGTGGTTCAGCAGGAAGACCCACTCGTGGGTGTCGTCCCGGCGACGCACGACCTCGAGTCCGGGGCGGACGGCGGGGTCGGCGCGCACCCCGGCCTCGTCGAGGACGCGGTGGACGAACCCGCCCAGCGCACCGGCGTCGAGCACCGTGGACGTGTACCAGGCGGTCCCGGCGCCGTGCTCGTTGCGGGTCACGGCCGGACGGCCGGCGAGCGAGCCCTCGGCGTAGTCGACGACGCTCGTCGCACCGCGCAGCTCGACCGGCTCCGACCAGACGCTGCCGGTCGTGCCGTCGGACAGCGCGATCGTGGCGTCGGCGGCGAGCGGGAGGAACTCGTCCACCCGCACGCCGAGCAGCTCACGGAAGGCGCCGGGGTAGCCGCCGGTGCGGACGCGGTCGCGCTCGTCGACGATGCCGCTGAAGCAGCTGACGATCGTGTGTCCGCCGCCGGCGACGTGGTCGGCGATGACGGCCGCGTGCTCGTCGCGGACCAGGTACAGCTCGGGGACGACGACGAGCGCGTACCCGTCGAGCGGTGCCCCGGGGGCGACGACGTCGACGGTCACGCCGAGGTCCCAGAGCGCAGCGTGGAACGCGTGGACCTGCTCCAGGTAGCGGAGCGCGGTGCTGGGGTGGGCCTCCAGGTCGGCCGCCCACTGGTTCTCCCAGCTGAAGACGAGCGCGACGTCGGCGACCACGCGTGAGCCGCGCAGCTCGCCGAGCCGCTCGACCAGGGCGCCGAGCGCGACCACGTCGTGCCAGGTCCCCGACTCGGTCCCGGCGTGCGGCAGCAGCGCGGAGTGGAACTTCTCGCTGCCCTGCACGGACGCGCGCCACTGGAAGAAGCAGACCCCGTCGGCGCCGCGGGCGATGTGCGCCGCGGTGTTCCGGAGCATCTCCCCCGGGGCCTTCGCGACGTTGTGCGGCTGCCAGTTGACGGCGCCCGTCGAGTGCTCCATGAGCAGCCAGGGGGCGCCGCCGGCCAGGCCACGGGTGGTGTCGGCGGCGAAGGCGAGCTCGACGTGCGGCCGGGGCAGGCGGTGGTCCAGGTAGTGGTCGTTCGCGATGACGTCCATGTCGCCGGCCCACGACCAGTAGTCGAGCGCCGTGATGTGCGCGGCGACCATGAAGTTCGTCGTGACGGGCTTGTCGCTCAGCTCGCGCAGGACGGCGGCCTCGGCGCGGTGGTGGCCGAGGAGTTCGTCGGACGAGAACCGGTCGAAGTCGATGGTCTGCGCCGGGTTCGTGAACGACAGCGTCGCGCGGGGCGGCAGCACCTGCTCCCACGCGGAGTAGCGCTGGCTCCAGAACGAGGTGCCCCAGGCGGCGTTGAGTGCGTCGACCGTGCCGTACCGGGCCTGCAGCCAGCCGCGGAACGCCTGGGCGGAGACGTCGCAGTAGCAGTGCGCGTTGTGGCAGCCGAGTTCGTTCGACACGTGCCAGAGCCGCACGGCGGGGTGGTCGCCGTAGCGCTCGGCGGTGGCGCGGACCAGGGCGAGGGCGTGCTCGCGGTAGATCGGCGAGCTCGGGCAGAACGCCTGGCGGCCGCCGGGCCAGCGGGTGGTGCCGTCGGCGACGACGGGCAGGACCTCGGGGTACCGGGTGGTGAGCCACGGCGGGGTCGAGGCGGTGCCGGTGCCCAGGTCGACCCCGATGCCCGCGCCGTGCAGCAGCTCGATGACGGTGTCGAGCGCAGCGAAGTCGTACTCGCCCTGCCGCGGTTCGACGTGCGACCAGCCGAAGACGTTGATCGCGACGAGGTTCACGCCGGCCTCGCGCATGAGCCGGACGTCCTCGACCCACACCTCGGGGTCCCACTGCTCGGGGTTGTAGTCGCACCCGAACGCGAGGCCCGTCGAGCCGAGGCCGAGCGCGCCGGTGGCGGTCGTCGGCAGGGTGGTGGTCGTCACGGGGATCCTCGCTGATCGGGGCGACCCCGGCCGCCTCGGTCGCGTGCGACCCCTTCGACGGCGAAGGCCACCCAGTGTTCTGGGAGCGCTCCCAGTCCGCACCGGCCGATCGGGGCCGGATGTTTCTGGGAGCGCTCCCAGATCAAACACCAGCGGCCGGACCCTGTCAACTGCGAGGCGTTCCGAGGGCTCCTCAGCGGCGGATATGGTTGCCCCATGTCCGAGGTCCGATCCGCTCGTCAGCGCGCCACGATCCAGGACGTCGCCGACGAAGCGGGGATGTCCCGCGGCACCGTCTCACGGGTGCTCAACGACGAGCCGTACGTGTCACCGAAGGCGCGCGAGGCCGTGCAGGACGCCGTCCGACGCGTCGGCTACGTGCGCAGCGCCGCCGCCCGCAGCCTGGTCACCCGGCGGTCCGGGGCGATCGCGCTCATCGTCCACGAACCCTCGGTCGTGGTGCTCGACGACCCCAACATCGGCAACATCCTGATCGGCACGAACGCCGTGCTGTCCGACGCCGACCAGCAGCTCGTCACGATCATGGTCGACTCCGCCCGCGACAGCGAGCGCGTGGTCGAGTACCTGCGCGGCGGCTTCGTCGACGGCGCTATCGTGCTGTCCGCCCGTGACGGCGACCCGATCACCGGCGCGATCGAGGAGATCGGCATGCCCGCGTGCTTCGTCGGGCACCCGTCCGACGCCGCGAACATCTCGTACATCGGCATCGACAACCGCGCCGCCGCCGAGCAGATCACCCGACGGCTGGTCGACACCGGTCGACGCCGGATCGGGATGCTCGCGTCCGGGCTCGACCGCGACTCCGGCCAGGACCGTCTGGCGGGGTTCACCGCGGCACTCGGCGAGCGCTTCGACCCCGACCTCGTCGCCCGGAACCCCCTGTTCAGCTACACCGCCGGCGCCGAGGGCATGCGCGAGCTGCTCGAGCGGGCCCCGGACATCGACGGGGTGTTCGCCGCGTCGGACGCGGTCGCCGCCGGCGCGATGGACGTCCTGCAGCGCAGCGGCCGGAGCGTGCCGGGTGACGTCGGCGTGGTCGGGTTCGACGACAGCGCCTGGGCGCTGCGGTGCGACCCGCAGCTGTCGACGGTGCGGCAGCCGGCGCGCCTGCTCGGCGAGCAGGCGGCGCACCAGGTGCTCGAGCAGATCGGCGGCACCGACGACGGTCCACGCGGTCTGCTGTTGCCGACGGAGGTCGTCTGGCGCGGGTCCGCGTAGCCGGCCGCAGGACGGACGGGAGGCCCGTGGCGGCGTCGCCACGGGCCTCCCGTCCGTCCGTGGGTGCGTCCCGCACCCGCTGGGTCAGCCCTGCGGCGGCGAGTAGAGCTGCAGGTCGTTGCCCTCGCTGTCCTTGAAGGGGATGATCTTGCCCCACGGGTGCTCGCTGATCTCGCCCTGGATGTCCGCACCGCGCTCCTTGAGCGCGGCGACCTCGTCCTCGATGCTGCCGTCCGGCTGGAACGACACGACGGCGCCGCCGTCGCTCGCCTGGCTGGCGGACTCGCGCCCGTTCAGGCCGATCATCAGGCCGCCGGCGTCGATCTCGCTCCAGTCGTCGGACTGGTCCTTGACGGTGAGACCGAGCGTGTCGCGGTAGAACGCGACGGCGCGCTCCATGTCGCTGACCGGGACCCAGACTGCTGCGACTCCACTTGCCATGGTGTTTCCTCTCGTCGTGGTGTGCCGTGGACGGTAGGCAGCGCTCGTGCACGCCGGTACAGGGTCGGTGTCCCCCGGCGTCGGGTCAGCCGGCGGCCGGACGCCACATGCTGATCGGGGTCGCCGCCCGGAACCCCGCGATCGGCGCGCCGTCCGCGAACCCGTGCCGTCGGTACAGCCGGCGGTTCACCGGGGTGGAGGACTCCAGGTACGCGCCGTCCGACGTCCGGTCCGCGCGCTCGAGTGCGTGGCCGAGCAGCAGTCCGCCGATGCCCCGACCACGTGCTGACGCCGACACCCCGATCTCGGCGAGGTACCAGTGCGGGGCGACCGGTCGGGCGCGCTCCATGCGGCGCAGGTGGGCCACCGCGCGGAGTGCCCCGCCGAGCCCCAGGGTCCGGAGGAACGCCGGCACCTGCCGCACGAAGGCGCGGACGCCACCGGGCTGCCGACCGGGTGCCTGCCAGAAGGCGGCGCCGACCACGCGGTCACCGATCGTGGCGACGTCCACCCGCCGCGCGGGCATCGGCACCGACCGGATGAGCGCGGCGAACAGCCCGGTCAGCACAGCGGGGCGGTTCTCGCCGGATCGCGGTGGCCGGAACTCGGCGAGCACCGGGTCGTCGGCGAAGGCCTCGGCGAGGACGGCCGCGGCCGCCTCGAGCTCGGCGGGTCCTGCTGCTCGGACGACGGTCTCTATGCTGACTCCTCGGGTGCTCAATGATTTGGCCACTTGGCCGACTTCATCTTCGCGGCCGGTCCTGCACGCGCCCCGTACGCTTCCTGTGATGACCGACGAGCAGCAGACGCGCGGGTACCGCAGCCGACAGGACCGGCGTGCGGAACTGCTCGACGCCGCCGCTCTGGTCGTGCGGGACGACGGCCTGCGCGGCCTCACCACCCGGGCCGTCGCCGCTCGAGCCGGCGTCGCACACGGTGTCGTGCACTACGTCTTCGGTGCTCGACGCAACCTGGTCGTCGCGCTGCTCGAACGGCAGGCACGTGCGGTCCTACCGCCGGTGCTCGCGGCCGCCGACGAGCACGCCGACCTCGCCGCCGCGCTCGAGGCGGGGATCTCCGCGTACCTCGACCTGGTGCGGCGCGAGCCCGAGCGGTTCCGGGTGCTCGAGGCCCTGAGCGCGACGTCCCTCGCCCCGGACGGCGACGGGGACCTGCTCGACGCCGAACGACGGCTCTGGCGCGACGGCGTGGTCGCCGGGATCGACCGCTGGACCGCACGGCACGGGGCGACGCCGTCCGAGCCGGTGCCCGTCGTCGCCGAGGCCGTGATCACCCTGGTGGACGGGCTCGCCCGCGCCGCGTGGAGCGATCCGGACGGCACCGCGACCGCCCGATCGCGGGCGTTGCTGGTGCGCGGATTGACCGCCGCGGTGACCGCCGTCGAGACCGCCGAGCACTGACCTGCAAACCGACCGGGGAAGCGCTCCGAATGTCATGTGTGCCGCACACTGCGGCGCGTACAGAAAAGAGGGCTGATCATGACCAGCAGCGCAGCAACCGCACGCACCGCCTCCGGTTCGACGTGGACCCAGCGGGGCGCGTTCGTCTTCGGTGTCGTCTTCCTGATCGTCGGCATCGCCGGGTTCATCCCCGGACTCACCATGGACATGGGCTCGATGTCCATGGCCGGCCACGGCTCCATGGCCCTGCTCCTGGGCCTGTTCCAGGTGTCCGTCCTGCACAACATCGTGCACCTGCTCTTCGGCGTCGTCGGGCTGCTCGCCGCCCGCCGTGCAGCCTCCGCACGCCTGTACCTCGTCGCCGGCGGCATCGTCTACGCGGTGCTCTTCGTCTACGGGCTCTTCACCGCGGGCATGGCCGGTGGCGCGAACTTCGTGCCGCTGAACAGCGCGGACAACGTGCTGCACGCCTTCCTGGCCGTCGCGATGATCGTGCTCGGCTTCGTCCTGCCGCGGATCGGGACGCGCACCGCGCGCTGAACCGCACCACATGACGGACGGGAGGCCCGTGGCGACACCGCCACGGGCCTCCCGTCCGTCGTCAGGGGCGTCCGTCGTCCGCGTCGACGACACCCGGGGTCGGGGTCGTGCCCGTGAAGGCGTCGCGCATCGTGCCGACACCGCGCTGCGGGTGGGCGCGGTCGAGGTACTTGGCCCGCGACTCCTTGCGCGGTTCCGGATCGGTGCGCATCGCCTGGTTCCGGTCCTGCTGCAGCGCGCTGTCCACCTCGCCCTCGCGGTTGAACGACCACATGAGCATCGGATCGCCGATCGGCAGGTCGTGTGCGGGCTGCGAGCCCATCGGGGTGCTGTGCCAGGTGTGCCAGGTCTTGCCGTACGAGTTCACCAGGTGCCCCATCAGCTCGGTCTCCACCGCGATCGGCAGGCCCGGAGCGACGAGTTCACCGGAGAACACCTCGTGGTTGTGCGGGTGCCACGACGCCTGCTCGTCCTCGGGCAGGGAGTCGAACAGCCGCTCGGACACGATGTACTCGATGCCGATCAGGTTCGCGTCGGCGGTGTTGCCGTCGAAGAGCACGCACTGCAACATCTCGGCGTTCACCACCTTGCAGAAGTGGTGCGCCTCCATCTGCACGTCGGGCTCGCCCTTCACGCAGTGGAACCCGACCACGTAGACGTCGAAGCCCCGCAGCGGCGCCGAGGTCTGCAGCACGGCGGCGCCGCGGTCGAGCAGGGCGAGCTCGAAGCCGCCGGCCGCTCCGGGCGGGGTGACACCGGTCTTCCGGTCGTGCACGGTGGGGTTCAGGGGCATGGGGGCGTCCTTCCGTCCGTTCGAGGTGGGCGCCATGCAACCCGGCAGCCCCTCGGAACGCTGTGCGGTTGCGGCGTACTGTCCGCTGCATGCCCGCACTCATCGACACGTTCACCCTGTCCAACGGTCTGCACATCCCGAAGATCGGCTTCGGCACCTGGCAGATCCCGTCCGGCTCCGACGCGTACGACGCCACGAAGACCGCCCTCGACCTCGGCTACCGCCACATCGACACCGCCCTGGCGTACGGCAACGAGGCGAGCGTCGGCGAGGCCGTCCGCGACAGCGGCATCCCCCGCGACGAACTCTTCATCACCACGAAGCTGCCGGCCGAGATCAAGACGGCTTCGGGCGCCCGCGACGCCTTCGAGGAGTCGAGCCGCAACCTCGACCTCGGACACGTCGACCTGTACCTGATCCACGCGCCGTGGCCCTGGAGCGACATGGGCTCCGACCACCGCGACGGCAACGTCGAGGTCTGGAAGGTCTTCGAGGAGCTCTACGACGCCGGCCGCACCAAGAGCATCGGCGTCTCGAACTTCGCCGTCGCCGACCTCGAGGACCTGCTCGGACGCACGGACGTCGTCCCGCACGCCAACCAGATCCGCTGGTTCATCGGCAACACCCAGGACGAGACGACCGCCTTCGACCGCGAGCACGACATCCTGACCGAGGGCTACTCCCCGCTCGCCACCGGAGGCCTGCTCGAGAACGAGCAGATCGCCGAGATCGCGGCGAAGTACGACAAGACCGTCGCCCAGGTCGCGATCCGCTACCTGCTCGAGAAGGACGTCCTGCCCCTGCCGAAGTCCACGACCCCGTCACGCATCGCCGAGAACGCCGACGTCAACTTCGTGCTCGCCGCCGAGGACGTGGCCGCACTCGACGCACTCGAGGACACCGCGAGCTGACGCGACCCCACCCCGGACTGGAGGCGCGGTGCCAGCTGGCACCGCGCCTCCGGTCCGGCGTCCCTGCACCGATTCAAGGGCTCGCCAGCCCGTGGCGCGCCCTCCCGCTCAGCGCTCTGCGGTGTCGTACTCGATGAGTCCGTCGTCTTCCAGCCGCTGCAACCGGTCCGCGAACTGGTCGGCGGCCGCATCCCCTCGGATCGCTACTCCTGTGATCGAGCCCCACGTCTCGACGGCTCCGCCGAATTCGTGGATGACATCGTGAGCGATGCGGAAGGCGCGTGCATCACGAGGGCTGATCCTGAAGACCCACGACTGTCCCCGTTCGACACGACCTCCGTACTCAAGCTGTCCGGTCGAAGTGTTCTCGACCGTGTCGATGATGTCTTCGAGATGGACGTCCTTCGCGAACAAGGGGACGCAGCTGACGACGTTGCGGCCGTCGTCGAGGACGATGATCGTCAGGTCTTCGTAGCGGATCGGGTCCCACGACGGATCGAGCTCCACACGGACGACCTTCTCGACTCCGAGCACTGGGTTGTCGTGCGTGACGACGGTGTCATCCGGCATTCCTACGGTTCCTTTCGCAAGCGCGGCGCGCTTCATCCGATCTTCCGCAGCCCGAGCGCAGCCTTCTTCCGCACCCAGGGGCGGTCGTCGGTCAACTTCTCCTCGAAGGCCTCGCGCGCTCGCGGGTTCGGCCGCTTGCTCAACGCGAACACCGCATGCCCGCTGATGTCGTGGTCGTCCATGAGCTGCAGGAGGACATCGACCGCTTCGGGCCGCTTCGACTTCCCCAGCGCGAGGGCCACCATCTGCCGTGCTCCTCCGTACTGAGGATCGAGCGCGAGCGCTGCCACGTCATCGAAGTACGTGTCCACGTACGCTGATTCGATCGAGGCCCCCACCGCCCAGCGCGTACCCGCTTCGTCGGTGAAGTTCCGGAACGCCTCGACCAGCGCAGGCATGGCCGTGCCCTTTGCCGACGGGTTCGACAGCGCATGAGCGAGGTCCTGTTGCATGGCCGGCGTCCGCGCCTTCCGCAGCCACTCGATCAGCAGGGGGATCGCGTCCTTGTAACGAATCCCGGCCTGGGCGAAGACGGACAGGTTCGAGAAGTCGTACCCCAGCGCTCGGAGGTCCGCCAGGATCGCCGACTGCTCGGCGGCTTCTTCTGGAGGGAACGGCATCAGGTCCTCCGGAGCGCAGGGCGGCGAGCTCGGTTCAGGAACGGCTGTGCCGCCTCATGCATGCGAGAACTCGATGCGGAAGCGGAAGTCCTCGAAGTCGACGTCGCCCAGTCCGTTGCTGCACCGAACGACCATCGCGTCGACCTCCTGCTCGACGATCATGCCGAAGTTCCCCGTCCATGCATCCTCCGAGCCGTACGGGGAGCGCCAGACGTTCCACACCCGCATCCGCTCGAGGCGTGACGGGTCGTAGACCGCGAACTCGATGACCGGCGGTGCCGTATCCGTCCAGAGCCGGAACCCGCGCCCGCTCAGATGGTTGATCGTCACCGTCGCCCCCTTGGCGTCGAGCGCCATTCCTTGGTCTCGATCACCACGGGCCGCCTCGAACACGATCCGTCCCCGTGCGATCCCGGGCGGAAGGTCGAGGATCGCCCAGACCGTCGTGCCCCGCAGATCGATCGACGCTGCTCCGGCTTGCCGGAAGCGCTCCTCCATGAAGATCGACACGAAGAGCAGTCTCCTGCAACGAGGCGGGTCAGAGCCAGCCGGTCTCGTAGGACAGAAAGTCCGGACGCTGCAGAGCTTCCAGTGCTTCTCGAACAGCAGCGAGTCTCTGGGTGCCCTCGACCGCGAACGCGACCAGACGCCCGCGCGTTTCCACGAGCGCGTCATTTCGCTGCAACAGCTCCAGGAGTGCTGCGGCTGCGTCATCACGCTCAACGAATGCTCGGAGAACCCAGAATGCGCTTCGTTCGAGAACTGCAGTCGGCGTGGGACCGACTCCGTCACGCTCCTCGAGACGCACTCTGTCACCGAGCGACCAGCCGTACGTGAAGAACGGGATGCAGCAGAGCTGGTGGGTGCCGTCACCGAGGTCCCGGAAGAGGAGCTGCTCGAACTGCAGAGGACTCGTCGGATCTTCAGCGATCGTCGCGTCCGCGACGAAGTCGACTCGGCCAGCCCACACCGGGTTCGGGTGCAACGCCCATCGAGCTGGATCGGGTGCAGTCAAGCGACCTTCTCCAGCGAGACGCCACGAACACACGGGCGCTGACCCTCGTCGTGGATGGATGACCGCTTCACGCGGCCTGACCGTATCACCCGATCTTCCGCAGCCCGAGCGCAGCCTTCTTCCGCACCCACGGGCGATCGTCGGTCAACTTCTCCTCGAACGCCGCCCGCGCTCGCGGGTTCGGCCGCTTGCTCAGCGCGAACACCGCATGCCCGCTGATGTCGTGGTCGTCCATGAGTTGCAGGAGGACATCGACCGCTTCGGGCCGCTTCGACTTCCCGAGCGCGAGGGCCACCATCTGGCGAGCATCGCCGTACTTCCGGTCAAGCGCGAGCGCTGCCACGTCATCGAAGTACGTGTCCACGTACGCTGATTCGATCGAGGCCCCCACCGCCCAGCGTGTATCCGCTTCGTCGGTGAAGTTCCGGAACGCCTCGACCAGCGCGGGCATGGCTGTGCCCTTTGCCGACGGGTTCGTCAGCGTGTGAGCGACTGCCCGCTGCATCATCGGCGTCCGCGCCTTCCCTAACCACTCGATCAGCGTCGGTACCGCGTCCTTGTACCGGATACCCGACTGAGCGAAGGCGGACAGGTTCGAGAAGTCGTACCCCAGCGCTCGGAGGTCGGCCAGGATCGCCGACTGCTCGGCGGCTTCTTCTGGAGGGAACGGCATCAGGTCCTCGGGAGGGTGATGGCGTCGAGCGCCATTCCTTGGTCTCGATCACCGCAGGTCGATCGACGCCGCTTCGGCTTGCTGGAAGCACTCCGCGACGAGACTCGACGCGAAGAGGAGTCTCCCGCAACGAGCGGGGTCAGAACTACCCGATCTTCCGCAGCCCGAGCGCAGCCTTCTTCCGCACCCACGGGCGATCGTCGGTCAACTTCTCCTCGAACGCCGCCCGCGCTCGCGGGTTCGGCCGCTTGCTCAGCGCGAACACCGCATGCCCGCTGATGTCGTGGTCGTCCATGAGTTGCAGGAGGACATCGACCGCTTCGGGCCGCTTCGACTTCCCGAGCGCGAGGGCCACCATCTGGCGAGCATCGCCGTACTTCCGGTCAAGCGCGAGCGCTGCCACGTCATCGAAGTACGTGTCCACGTACGCTGATTCGATCGAGGCCCCCACCGCCCAGCGTGTATCCGCTTCGTCGGTGAAGTTCCGGAACGCCTCGACCAGCGCGGGCATGGCTGTGCCCTTTGCCGACGGGTTCGTCAGCGTGTGAGCGACTGCCCGCTGCATCATCGGCGTCCGCGCCTTCCCTAACCACTCGATCAGCGTCGGTACCGCGTCCTTGTACCGGATACCCGACTGAGCGAAGGCGGACAGGTTCGAGAAGTCGTACCCCAGCGCTCGGAGGTCGGCCAGGATCGCCGACTGCTCGGCGGCTTCTTCTGGAGGGAACGGCATCAGGTCCTCGGGAGCGCAGGGCGGCGAGCTCGCTTGACGACGGTCATCGGATCGACAGATTGATCGCGACGACACCGAGCGCGAAGACCAGGACGATGACCACGAGGCCGATCGTGGGTATCAGCACCTGTCGCCGCACCGTGGGAGCACCGGACGCCCCGATGACCCAGGTCGTGATCGCGACGATGAACGCGACCAGCGGCACGAGGATCTGTGCGGTCTCCCCGACGGCGTACGAACACCGCATCGTCTCGTCGGAGCCACACGGGGTGTACTGCAGCTGCGCGGCGAGCATCCCCGGCAGCGAGCCGATCGCCGCGAACACCTCGAGGAACACGAGGAAACAGAACGCGAGTCCGAGCAGCCACCAACCACGTGGACGGCGCTGGACTTCGTCGATGGATGACCGCTTCATGTGAGCCCGACCGTACCGCAGGGGCGACACGGAGCACGGACTCGTAGGGTCGAGTCGTACCGAGCGCACACCCGGGTGGGTCCGTGCCCCACAGCGGACCTGACGACGGGAACAGATCGTCCCTGTTGCCGGTTGCACCACACGGTGTCGCAGCCAGTGACACGAGAGCCCAGGAGGCCACCATGACCACCACCGAGACCGCCATCCTCGCCGGCGGATGCTTCTGGGGAGCGCAGCAGCTCCTCCGTCGTCGTCCCGGCATCGTCAGCACCCGCGTCGGCTACTCCGGCGGCGACGTGCCGAACGCCACGTACCGCAACCACGGCGACCACGCCGAGTCGGTCGAGATCGTCTTCGACCCGTCCCAGATCTCGTACCGGGACCTGCTGGAGTTCTTCTTCCAGATCCACGACCCGTCGACGAAGGACCGCCAGGGCAACGACATCGGTCGGAGCTACCGTTCGGCCATCTTCTACACGACCGACGAGCAGAAGCAGGTCGCGCTCGACACCATCGCGGACGTCGACGCGTCGGGCATCTGGCCCGGCAAGGTCGTCACCGAGGTCACCGCGGCTGGCCCGTTCTGGGAGGCCGAGGACGAGCACCAGGACTACCTCGAGAAGAACCCGCACGGCTACACCTGCCACTTCGTGCGTCCGGGCTGGAAGCTCCCGCACCGCGACGAGGCGACCGCGGCCGTCTGACCTGACGACCGCCGCGGATCAGCGCGATCCGCCGAGCAGTTCCAACCAGTCCCCGGGAAGGCGATCCGCCGGCCCGGGGACTGCCTGCGTCACGGGGTGGCTGGTGGGTGCTGCGAGCTCGAGCCCCTCGGAGCGGGTGTCGTCGCGGTAGTCCCACGCCCAGGTCTCGCCGGGCTCGTAGCTCTGGATGACCGCGTGCCCGGTCTCCTGCCAGTGCCGCGTCGCGTGCGTGTTGAGCGAGTCGTCGCAGCAGCCGACGTGGCCGCACGCCGCGCAGCGGCGCAGGTGCACCCACCACGAGCCGGTCGCGTCGCACTCGACGCACCCGTCTCCGCTCGGTGCGATCTCGGGGTGGATCATCTCGGCCTGGTCCGTCATGGCCCCATCATGCCTGTGAAGGGCCACATGCGGTCGGGAGGCACGGGGCGGGCCCGCACCGCGCCTCCAGGCCGTCATCGGGTCGTGTCCAGGGCGAGGCGTGGGGCGGTCGTGCGGGTGGCCGGGCCAGGATGGCCTGGGGCCGACAGCCGATCGGCTCGCAGAGGGAGGACACCGTGGACACAGCGCCGTACTCGCAGCCGTTGCGGGAGTACATCGAACAGCTGCGGACCGAGGGGTACAGCGTCGCGGACGGTCAGACGGCCGACCCGGAACTGATCGACCCGCACGGCAACCCGGTGCTCACCTGGCAGGACGACTACCCGTACTCGGAGCGCCTGCCGCGGGACGAGTACGAGTACCAGAAGTACCTGCTGCAGATCGAGCTGCTGAAGTGCCAGTACTGGCTCGAGGACACCGGCCAGAAGGTCGTGGTGCTCTTCGAGGGGCGTGACGCCGCGGGCAAGGGCGGCACGATCAAGCGGTTCACGGAGCACCTCAACCCCCGGACCTCGCGGGTCGTCGCGCTGAGCAAGCCGACCGAGCGCGAGCGTGGTGAGTGGTACTTCCAGCGGTACGTGCAGCACCTGCCGGCCGCCGGTGAGATGGTCCTGTTCGACCGCTCCTGGTACAACCGTGCCGGCGTCGAACGGGTGATGGGGTTCTGCAGCGACGACGAGTACGAGTCGTTCATGACCCAGGTGCCGCAGTTCGAGCGGATGCTCGTCGACTCCGGCATCCACCTGACGAAGTTCTGGTTCTCGGTGACCCGGCGCGAGCAGCGGACCCGGTTCGCGATGCGGCAGCTCGACCCGGTGCGACGGTGGAAGCTGTCCGACATCGACCTGCTGTCGCTCGACCGGTGGGAGGACTACACCGAGGCGAAGACGGCGATGTTCACCCGGACGAGCAAGCGCTACGCGCCGTGGACGATCGTGCGGTCGAACGACAAGAAGCGTGCGCGGCTCAACGCGATGCGGTACTTCCTGACGCAGTTCGACTACCCGGACAAGGCCGCCGACGTCATCGGCAAGCCGGACCCGCTCATCGTCCGCCGCGGCAAGCGGGACGTGGACGTCGAGTGACCCCCACGGGTGATCCCCCACCGGTGATCCCCCGCCGCTGATCCGCCCGCCGACTCGGAACGTTTACACGCCGGGGCCTGCCGTCACGCACTCGAAACAGACGGGCAACGGCGCCGACACAGGGCCGCAAGACACTTGTCGCACTACCTGTCACCCGACAGGTACTCCGCGAAAGGTCTGCAGTCATGCGTTCTCCGCAAGCACCGCTCCACGCACCGCGCGCCACGTCCGACGTCGACACCCAGGGGCTCGCCCGCCTCGGCTACGAGCAGGAACTCCACCGCGGAGTCGGCTCGTTCTCCTCCTTCGCGGCGGGCTTCTCCTTCGTCTCGATCCTCACCACGGTCTTCCAGCTGTTCGGACTCGGCTTCGGGCTGGGGGGTGCTGCGTTCTTCTGGGCGTGGCCGCTCGTCTTCGGCGGCCAGCTGCTCGTCGCGCTGAACTTCGCGCAGCTCGCGGCCCGCTGGCCCATCTCCGGCGCGATCTTCCAGTGGTCGAGTCGCCTGGCCGGAGCCCGGTTCGGGTGGTTCACCGGCTGGACGATGATCATCGGCCAGATCCTCACCGTCGCGGTGGCGGCCATCGCCGTGCAGGCCGTGCTGCCCGCGATCTGGGACGGGTTCCAGGTCGTCGGCGGTCCGGGCGCGGACCCGTCCGTCGCGTCGCCGACCGGTGCCGCGAACGCGGTGGTCCTCGGGCTGGTGATGCTCGCCGTGACGACGATCGTGAACATCACGAGCGTCCGGCTGATGGCCCGCGTGACGAGCTTCGGCGTGCTCATCGAGATCATCGGCGTGGTCGTGCTCATCGGCGCCCTGTTCCTGCTGCCGCACCGCAGCGCGTCCGTGGTGTTCACGACCGCCGGGTCGACGAGCACCGAGCCGTACGTGTGGGCGTTCCTGGCGTCCTCGCTGATGGCCGCGTACGTGATGGTCGGCTTCGACTCGGCCGGTGAGCTCGCGGAGGAGACCCACAACCCGCGTCGGACCACCCCGAAGACGATCGTCCGGGCGCTCACGGTCTCCGGCCTCGGCGGCGGGCTGCTCATCATCGGTGCCCTCGTCGCCGCCCCGAGCCTGACCGACGGCAAGCTCGCCACGCAGGGCCTCGCCTGGGTGATCACCTCGACCCTCGGCGACGTGTTCGGTCGTCTCCTGCTCTGCACCGTCGCCGTCGCGGTCTTCGCCTGCACCCTCGCCGTGCAGACCGCCGGAGCCCGGATGGTCTACTCGATGGCCCGCGAGAAGGCGCTGCCCTTCCACCGCACCCTCGCCCGGGTCTCGCCCCGCACCGGCACACCGATCGCCGCGTCGATCGTCGTCGGGGTCGGCGCCGGGCTGGCCCTCGCCGTCAACATCGGGCAGTCCGCGATCTTCACCGCCCTGTCGAGCCTGTGCATCGCGATGCTCTACCTGGCGTACCTCGGCGTCACCGGGCCGCTGCTGGTCCAGCGGATCAAGCTTCGTCGTACCGGGCTGCCGACCGGGGTGGACGAGGACGGCAAGCCGCTGTTCACCCTCGGTCGCTGGGGCATCCCGCTGAACGCCCTGGCCGTGGCGTTCCAGATCGGCATGGCGATCAACCTCATCTGGCCCCGGCCGGAGATCTACGACCTGACCGGCACCTCGTGGTGGCTGCAGTACAGCGCCCTGCTCTTCATCGGCGGCGTGCTGCTCGTCGGCTGGGCGTGGTCGAGCTGGCGGCACCGCACCCATGGGCCGATCACCCTGGCCGAGGTGCCCACCACCGCGGCGGTGCCCGTCCCCGCAGCCGCGACTGCGGCGAGCCCGACCGCCGCCTCCGTCGAAGCCTGATCCGGAAGGAACCCCATGCGCGACCTCCACCAGACCGACAGCGTGCTCGCCTCCCGGTCCGACGCACGCGCCCAGGCCGGTGCGCAGTCCGAGTACATGCCGTACCTGCCGGCGTCGTCGTCACCGTTCGCCCCCGAGGGCGTCGACCCCGCTCAGCTCGTCTGGGCCGAGACGGTGGCGCCGGGCGGGTACACGCACAAGGTGCTGGCCCGCGGGTCACGGCTGCGGTTCGACGACCCGACGGGTCAGGCCTGCGCCAACGTCCTGGTGTTCAACGCGCTCGAACCGTGGGAGCGGCTCAACGTCGCCGACACCCAGAAGATCCCGTGGCAGGCGTACCTGGGCCAGGGTTCCCCCCTGCTGAGCGGGGACGGCCGGGCACTCGCGACCGTGCTCGAGGACACCTCGGGGCACCACGATGCGTTCTGCGGCACCTCGACCGACGCCTGGAACGAGCGGAAGTACGGCGACGCGGCACCCGAGGGGCGCACCCCGAGCGGTCGGTCGCTGTTCGCGAAGGCCGCCGCCAAGCACGGGCTCACCAAGCGGGACCTGCCGCCGAGCATCTCGTTCTTCCAGGGCGTGCGGATCGACGCCGAGGGGGCGATGACCTTCACCGGTTCGGCCGGCGCTGGCACCCACGTCACGCTCGTCGCCGAGCTGCCGCTGCTCGTGCTGGTCGCGAACGTCGCGCACCCGATCGACCCGCGCCCGGACTACCTGGTCGGACCACTGCGGGTGCACGCCTGGCGCGGGGCCCCGACGACCGCGGCCGACGAGCGGTTCACCGCGACGCCGGAGCTCACCCGCGCCTACCTGAACTCGATCGACCACGCGGAAGCCCGAGGCCTGTGATGACCGACACGACGACCCACACCCCCACCTCCACCGTCCCGGTCGGAGCCGTCCACGACCCGGACGTCGCCCTCGACTGGAGCGAGTCCCTGGTGCCGGGCACCGTGGTCCGCGACGACCGGGTCGCCCCGCTCGCGCCGTGGTCCGCCGTGGTCCGCGCCGGCGAGGTGCTCACCATCGTCGACGTCGGCGGCAACCAGAGCGCCGACTGCCTGCTCTACGACGCCCACGACCCCGACGAGCGGTACAGCGTGCCGGACACCCTCGCCGCACAGGGCAACGCGTACGTCCGGACCGGCACCGTCCTGATGTCGAACGAGGGCCACCCGCTGATGACCGTCGTCGCGAACGAGATCGACCGGCAGGACACCATCGGCGGCGCGTGCTCGAAGGAGTCGAACACCCTGCGGTACGGGCACCACACCCAGTACCAGCACGGCTGCCGCGAGAACTTCCTGGCCGAGGCCGGCCGCCACGGACTCGGTGCCCGCGACATCGTGTCGAACCTCAACTGGTTCATGAACGTGCCGGTCGAGGCCGACGGCGCCCTCGGGATCGTCGACGGCATGAGCGCCCCCGGCAAGCGGGTCGCGATCCGGGCCGAGCGGGACGTGCTCGTCGTCGTCTCGAACTGCCCGCAGATGAACAACCCCTGCAACGACTTCTCCTGCACACCGCTGCGCATGATCGTGGTCCAGCCGTGACCGCCGCGCCCGACCCCACCGGGACCGCCACCGTGAACCAGACCCCCGCCCTCAGCACCGACACCGTCCTCGTCGCGAACCGCGGTGAGATCGCCCGCCGCATCATCCGCTCCGCGAAGGCGCTCGGCATGCGCACCGTCGCCGTCTACTCGGACGCCGACCGCGCGGCACCCCACGTCCGCGAGGCCGACACCGCCGTCCGGCTCGGACCCGCACCCGCCCGCGACTCGTACCTGCGCATCGACGCGGTCGTGCAGGCCGCGAAGGACACCGGCGCCGGGCTGGTGCACCCCGGCTACGGGTTCCTGTCCGAGAACACCGACTTCGCTCAGGCCTGCGAGGACGCCGGCATCCGGTTCGTCGGGCCGACCGCCGACCAGATCGTCCGGTTCGGCGCGAAGCACACCGCCCGCGAGCTGGCCGCCGCAGCAGGGGTCCCGATGCTCGCCGGCACCGGGCTGCTCGCCAGCGTCGACGACGCCGTGGCCGAGGCCGAGCGCATCGGACTGCCCGTCATGCTCAAGGCCACCGGGGGTGGCGGCGGGATCGGCATGCAGGCGTGTTCCACCCTCGACGAGGTCCGCGAGGCGTACACGAGCGTCGTCCGTCTGGCGACCGCGAACTTCGGGTCGGCCGGCATCTTCCTCGAGCGGCTGGTCCGGCCGGCCCGGCACGTCGAGGTCCAGCTCTTCGGTGACGGCGAGGGCCGCGTCGCGGTGATCGGCGACCGCGACTGCTCCCTGCAGCGCCGCAACCAGAAGGTCATCGAGGAGGCCCCGGCACCGGCGCTCCCCGAGCACGTCCGCGCCGAGCTGCACGCGTCCGCCCGCCGCCTGGCCGAGAGCGTCGGGTACCGCAGCGCCGGCACCGTCGAGTTCGTCTACGACCCGGTGCGCGAAGAGGCGTCGTTCCTCGAGGTGAACACCCGCCTGCAGGTCGAGCACCCGGTCACGGAAGAGGTCTTCGGTGTCGACCTCGTCGAGCTCATGCTCCGCCTGGCCCGCGACGGTGCCGCCGGCATCGACGTGGACGTGTTCGACCGCACCTGGACCCCGAACGGCCACGCCGTCGAGGCCCGCGTCTACGCCGAGGACCCGGCGAAGGGCTCGCTGCCCTCCAGCGGCCTCGTCACCCAGGCCGTGTTCCCGAGCGCGACCACGGCATCCGGCGAGGGCACCGGCATCCGCGTCGACGGCTGGGTCGAGACCGGCTCCGAGGTGTCCGCGTTCTACGACCCGATGCTCGCCAAGGTGATCGCCACCGGGGAGACCCGCGACGACGCGCTCGACCTGCTGCGCGACGGACTCGCGGCCACCCGCATCGACGGCATCGTCACGAACGCCGGGCTCCTCCGCGCGCTGACCGACGACCTCGAGCTCCGCACCGCCACGCACTCCACCTCGACGCTCGACGCGACCGAGGACCCGGACCCGCGCATCGACATCGTCGCCCCGGGCACCATGACGATGATCCAGGACCTGCCGGGCCGGGTCGGGTACTGGCAGGTGGGCGTCCCGCCGAGCGGCCCGTTCGACGCGGCGTCCTTCGCCGAGGCGAACCGTGCTGTGGGCAACCCGGACGGCGCCCCCGCGCTCGAGGTCACCGCCACCGGCCCGACGCTCCGGTTCTCGGCCGCCGCGGTGGTCGCGCTCACGGGCGCGCCGGCACCGGTCACCCTCGACGGTGAACCCGTAGCGCTGTGGGAGCCGGTCGAGGTCGGCGCCGGGCAGACCCTGGCGATCGGCACGGCACCCGGTCCGGGCCTCCGCACCTACCTGGCGGTCCGCGGCGGCTTCGACGTGCCGACCTACCTCGGATCGACCGCGACCTTCACGCTCGGTGGCTTCGGCGGCCACGCCGGTCGGGCCCTGCTCGCCGGCGACGTCCTGCGCCCGGGATCCCCGGACTCGGACGCCCCGCACCCGGCGTTCCCGTCGGGGACCCGTCTGGGCCTGGTGGGCGGTCCGACCCCGGCCGACCGCCGCACCGCGCTGACCGACGCGTGGGAGATCGCCGTCACCGAGGGGCCGCACGCCGCACCGGACTTCTTCACCCGCGCCGACCTCGACGTCTTCTACGCCACCGACTACGCCGTGCACCACAACTCGGCACGCACCGGCATCCGGCTCATCGGGCCGCGGCCGGAGTGGGCGCGGACCGACGGCGGCGAGGCCGGTCTGCACCCGTCGAACATCCACGACACCCCCTACGCGGTCGGTGCGATCGACTTCACCGGGGACACCCCGATCATCCTCGGACCGGACGGGCCGTCGCTCGGCGGCTTCGTCTGCCCCGCCGTGGTCGCCAGCGGCGACCTGTGGAAGCTGGGCCAGCTCCGACCGGGTGACACCGTCCGGTTCGTCCCCGTCCGCGAAGCCGACGCCGCCGCGCTCGACGCGCACCGGGCCTCCCGGACGGTGCCGCGCACCGGAGGCGACGGCGACGACGGCGTGATCGCCCGCCTGGACGCGACCGACGTGCGGCCGAGCGTCGCGTACCGACGCGACGGCGACGACAACGTGCTCGTCGAGTACGGCGACATGACGCTCGACATCGCGCTGCGGATGCGCGTGCACGCGCTCATGACGAAGCTGCAGGAGCACACGCCGAAGGGGATCCTCGACATCACGCCGGGCATCCGCTCGCTGCAGGTGCACACCGACGCGGCCGTGCTCAAGGCGCGGGACGTGGCAGGGCTGCTCCGCGAGCTCGAGGACGAGATCCCGCCGACCGACCAGCTCGTCGTGCCGTCGCGCACCGTCAAGCTGCCGCTGTCGTGGGACGACCCGGCCACCCGCCTGGCGATCGAGCGGTACATGAACGGCGTCCGGAACGACGCCCCGTGGACGCCGTGGAACATCGAGTTCATCCGTCGCATCAACGGACTCGAGAGCGTCGACGACGTCTTCCGCACCGTGTTCGACGCGAGCTACCTGGTGCTCGGCCTGGGCGACGTGTACCTCGGCGCCCCGGTCGCGACCCCGCTCGACCCCCGGCACCGCCTGGTCACGACGAAGTACAACCCGGCCCGCACCTGGACCGCCGAGAACTCCGTCGGCATCGGCGGCGCGTACCTGTGCATCTACGGCATGGAGGGTCCGGGCGGCTACCAGTTCGTCGGCCGCACCGTGCAGATCTGGAACCGGTTCCGCCGGGGCGGGCTGTTCCAGGAGAACCCGTGGGCGCTGCGGTTCTTCGACCGGATCGAGTGGTACCCGGTCGGCGCCGACGAGCTGCTCGAGCTGCGCGCCGAGACGGACGCCGGACGGGGCTCGTTCGAGACCGTCGAGGGCGAGTTCTCGATCGCGTCGTACAACCGGTTCCTGGCCGACAACGCCGGGTCCATCGCGGACTTCCGGGCGCAGCAGGCACAGGCGTTCGGCGAGGAGAAGGAGCGGTGGCGGGCATCGGGCGAGTTCGACGTCCGGGACGAACCGGCCGCCGTGGTGGCCGACGCCGTGACCGTGCCCGAGGGGTCGACCGCCGTGTACGCCCCCTTCACCTCGACCGTGTGGCAGGTGGACGTCCGCCCGGGTGACCGTGTGGACGAGGGGCAGAAGCTGCTGGCCGTGGAGGCGATGAAGATGGAGTCGATGGTGCACGCACCGGTGCCGGGCCACGTGCTCGAGGTGTACATCAAGCCGGGCGACCAGGTCGCGCCGGGCCAGGTCCTCGCCGCGATCGGAGCGGCAGCGTGAGCGGGGCCGTCGCTGCCGCGACCGCCACCACGTCCGCCGCCGCCCGCGTCCGCGACGCCTTCGCCCGCATCGACGCCGTCGACCGCCCCGAGGTCTGGATCACGCTGCGCGACCGTGCCGACGTGCTGGCCGAGGCCGAAGCCGTCGACCCGTCCCTGCCCCTGGCCGGCCTGCTGTTCGCCGTGAAGGACAACATCGACGTCGCCGGCCTGCCCACCACCGCAGCCGCCCGCTCCTACGCCCACGACCCCGAAGCCGACGCCACCGCCGTCGCCCGGCTCCGCGCCGCCGGCGCCGTCGTCGTCGGCAAGACGAACCTCGACCAGTTCGCCACCGGCCTGGTCGGCACCCGCTCGCCCTTCGGTGCGGTCCGGAACGCCTGGGACCCGACGCGGATCTCCGGCGGGTCGTCGAGTGGTTCCGCCACGGCGGTCGCCCTGGGCATCGTCGACTTCGCGCTCGGCACCGACACCGCCGGGTCCGGCCGGGTGCCCGCCGCGCTCGGCAACCTGGTCGGGGTGAAGCTGACGAAGGGGCTCGTGCCGAACACGGGCGTCGTCCCCGCCTGCCGCTCACAGGACTGCGTCACGGTGTTCGCCCGGTCGCTCGACCTGGCGCGCACGGCGGCGGAGCTGATGGCCGGTCCGGACGGCGTCGACCCGCTCGCGCGGCCCGACCTCGCCCTCGCCGACCTGCCGGCCGTCCCGCGCATCGCGGTGCCGCTGCCGTCGCAGCTCGAGGGGCTCGCACCCGGCTGGGCCGAGGCGTTCGCCGCGGCCGTCGACCGGTTCCGTGCGCTCGGACACCAGGTGGTCGAGGTCGACATCGCACCCCTGCTCGACGCCGCGTCGCTGCTCTACGACGGCGCGTTCGTCGCGGAGCGGTACGCGGCCGTCGGCGCCCACATCGAGGCCCACCGCGACGAGGTCGGTGCCGACCTCGACCCGTCGGTCGCCGCGATCGTGCTCGGTGGCGCACGGCCGACCGCCGCGGAGCTCTTCGCCGACCAGGAACGACTCGACGCGTTCGGGGCAGCGGGTCGCGCCGCACTCGAGGGCACCACGGCACTGCTCACCCCGACGACGACGTGGCACCCGACGCTCGAGCAGGTCGCGGCCGACCCGATCGGCGCGAACAGCCGGATGGGTCGGTACACGAACTTCGCGAACCTGCTCGACATGGCCTCGCTCGCCGTGCCCGCCGGCTTCGTCGACGGCCTGCCGTTCGGCGTCATGCTCACCGGCCCGGCGTTCAGCGACCGCCGTCTGGCGGCGTTGGCGTCCGCGTTCGCCGCCCCGACCGTCGACCTGCTGGTCGTCGGGGCGCACCTGCGCGGGCAGCCGCTGAACGGGCAGCTGGTCGCGTCCGGCGGATCGTTCGTCCGGGAGGCCCGCACCGCGTCCGACTACCGGCTGTACGCCCTCGACACGGTGCCGCCCAAGCCCGGGTTGGTCCGCGTGGGTCCGGTCGCGTCCGGCGCTGCTGCGCCGGGGTCGGGGTCGGGCTCGGGCTCGGGCTCGGGCTCGGGCTCGGGCTCGGGCTCGGGCTCGGGCTCGGGCATCGTCGGGGAGGTCTGGCGCCTGCCCGCCGCCGGCTTCGGCACCTTCGTCGCGGCCCTGCCGGCACCGATGGCGATCGGCACCGTGGCGCTCGACGACGGCACCGAGGTCACCGGGTTCCTGGTCGAGCCGTTCGCGGTCGAGGGGGCCGAGGACATCACCCACCACGGCGGCTGGCGCGCGTACCGGGAGCAGTCGTGACGGACACCGGCTGTCAGGATGGGGGCATGTCCCCCGACGACCGGCCCGTGCGCCCCGGCCGACCGCGGGTCGTGCCGAACGCCGACTCCGCCCTGAGCCCGCGCGACCAGATCCTCGACGCCGCCGCCGCGCTGTTCGTCGAGAACGGCATCAGCGCGACCTCGACCCGGGCGATCGCCGAACGGGTCGGGATCCGGCAGGCCTCGCTGTACTACCACTTCGCCGGCAAGGACGACATGCTCGTCGAGCTGCTCACGACCTCGGTGCGCCCGAGCCTCGAGCTGGTCCGCGGCCTCGAGCAGCTCGTGCCGGAGTCGGCCTCGGCAGCCGGGGCCCTCGCCGCGCTGGTCGTCGCCGACGTGGACACCCTCGCCCGCACGCCGCACAACATCGGCACGCTCTACCTGCTGCCCGAGGTGCAGGGCGAGCGCTACGACGGGTTCCGGGCCGAGCGCGTCGAACTGCAGGAGGCCTACGGGCGCCTCGGCTCGCGCGCTGCCGCCCCGGACGTCGCCGCCGGTGTCTCGCCGTCGCGCCTCGGTGCGGTGCTCATCCAGATCACCGAGACCGTCATCCAGCTCCGCCGGTCCGGCCCCGTGCAGGACGCCGACCGCGACGCCCTCGTGGCGACCTGCCTGCGCGCCTGCGGCCTCGACACCGCCGCCGTGGCCGAGGCCCGGCGCGACGCCGAGTCCCTGCTGGCCGCCGTCGCGGTCTGACCCCTCCGTCTCCGCCAGCTCCTTCCCCCACAGCGAGGAACACCATGACCACGATCACCCCCGCCGCACACCGTCCGCTCGCCGACGCCCTGCTCCCCCGCACCGCCGTCGTCAGCACCGCCCTGGTCCTCGGCGGCGCACTGCTGACCGCCGGTGCCGCACAGCTGTCCGTGCCGATCTGGCCCGTCCCGATCACCGGGCAGACCCTGGCCGTGCTGCTCGTCGGCAGTGCCCTCGGTGCCCGTCGCGGTGCCCTGTCGATGCTCGTCTACGCGCTGCTCGGTGTCGTCGGGCTGCCGGTCTTCGCGGACGGTTCGGCCGGGGTCGGCGTGCTCGTCGGCCCCTCCGGCGGGTACATCGTCGGCTTCGTCGCCGCCGCGGCCCTGGTCGGCTGGGTCGCTGAGCGCTTCGGCGACCGCCCGCTGCGGAACGCGCTGCTGTCCTTCGCCCTCGGCACCGTCGTCACCTTCGTCGCCGGGATGGCCTGGCTCGCGGTGGCACTCGGCCTCGACCTGCAGCAGACCCTGCAGTACGGGCTGTACCCGTTCGTCCTCGGTGGCGTGGTGAAGACCCTGATCGGCGCCGGCGTGATCTCGCTCGGGTGGACCGCGGCACTCCGCGCGGCCACCCGCCGGTGAGCGCTCCGTCAGGACTCCGCCGCCGACCGTAGGGGTTCCGTCAGGAGGCCTTCCGCGCTGCTCGAGCGCGCGAGAGCGTGTGGTCGTGACACTGACTGCGATCATGCCGACGCTCCGTGCGTCGCTCCCCGATCCGATGGACCCGTTCCTCTGGCCGGCCCACACCGTCGCGACCACCGACGACCTGCTGGTCTCGGCGATCTCGATGGTCCGGCTCGCCGACCTCACCGGCACCCCGACCGTGCACACCGCCGAGCAGTCCCCGCCCCGGTACCGTCCGCGCGGCTGGGCACCCCGCGACGTGAGCGTCGCCGTGGCGTCGGTCACCCGTGTGCGGCGGCCGCGCACCGGGGTGGTGCTCCTGGAACTGGACGCGGTCCTGCCGACCTGCGCCGTGCTCGACCAGGTGCGCCTGATCGGACGCCGGAGCACCGCTCCCCTCTCCCCGATGTACGTCGTCACCCGCTGTGACGGTCAGGCCGACGGTCCGTTCCACCGCCTCCCGGCTCCGTTGCCGGCTGACGTCCGCGAAGGCGACCTGGTCTGCTTCCCGTGCCTGGCGACCGTCCGGCACCGCGACGTCGTCGAGCCGGTCCGGGCGGAACTCGCGCCGGTCCGGGCGGAACTCGCGCCGGTGCGCGCGGAACTCGCGCCGGTCGTTCGATGACCACGGCGCTGCCGGTCCGCACCCGGCTGCTCGACGGCACCCACCTGTGGGGCCGGTACACGATCCGACCCGTCGGTCGGACGCTGTGGAGCTCGCGGACCCTCGTCGTGTTCCCACCCGGCACGACCACCGGCGAGCGCCTGCTGCTGCGTGCCTGGCACGTCTGGCCGGCCGTCGGGGCGGCCGTCGCCCTCGCCGCCCTGGTGCTCGCCGTCTCGGTCCCCGCCGTCGGCACGACCACCGCGCTGCTCGTCTACGGCGGTGGCTTCGCGATCCTCGCCCGTGCCACCCGCTCGCTGCGACCACGGGTGCGGTCCGTCACCGTGACGACGTTCCTGGGCGACGGACGCCGCGAGGTCCACGGCGACGAACGCCTGCTCACCGGCTCCCTGGACGCGCTGTCGATCCTGGAGCAGGCGCTCCGGGCCGACCGCATCCGCCCCGTCGACTTCGAACTGATCTGGGCCGACGTGTGGAACGCCCTGGAGTCCCCGGCCCCGGACCACCGCGTGCAGCGGTCATCCTGAAGCCGGTTCCCGCGCCGCGCGTTTGTATGGGTCCGGGAAGGAGTACGCGATGAAGCACATCCACTACGACGCCACCACGATCCTGGTCGGTGACGACGTCGCCGACGCCGTGATCGAGTACGCCGCGGCCCTCGCAGGCGGGGACCGAGCGGACACCGTCGACGTGCCCGCAGTCGCCGACGACGGGACGATGACCACCACGAAGATCCTCATCGGACCCTCGAGCGAGATCGTCATCGAGGACGCGGAAGAGGACGAACTCGAGATGGACAACGGGGAGTTCGTCGGGCGGCTGCGCGCCGCCGCGAAGACCTTCGGGCACAGCGAGCCGATCCACGCGAACACGCGGTCGGACCTGGCGGACGCGGCGGAGGCTGCCGAGGAGTCCTGACGCCCGGGCGTCGCGCTTCCGCGACGAAACGGAGAGGGTCTCCTGTACTGTGGTGATTCCGGAGAGCCTCTCCGGTACTCGACACCACAGCCTGGAGGCCCGCCATGCCCGAGCGGACCGCTCCCGCCGGGCGCGCACCGCGCGCCGACGCGCTCCGCAACCGAGACCACATCCTGCGGGTCGCCGAGCGCGCGTTCGCCGAGCACGGCGTGACCGGCTCGCTCGACGCGATCGCCAAGCAGGCCGGCGTCGGCGCCGGCACCCTGTACCGGCACTTCCCCACGCGCGAGGCCCTGCTCGCCGAGCTCCTCGCCGCGCGCGACGAACACCTGGTGGCCCGTCGCGAAGCACTGCGCGACGGCTCCGTGGACACCGGCGACGCCCTGCACGGCTGGCTCGACGCGGTCGCCGAGTGGGCCGGCACGTTCGACGGGCTGCCCGAACCGCTCCGTGCCGCCGCGTCGTCCGACTCGTCGCCGCTCGCCCTGACGTGCCAGGGGTTCATCACCACCACGGACGAGTTCCTCCGCGCCGCCCAGCGTTCCGGTCGTGCGCGTGCCGACGTCCGCGCGCGGGACCTGTTCCTCGCCGCCCTGGCGACCAGCTGGGTCCGGGGTGCCGCGATGGCCGACGACTCGTCCTCCGCCGCACTCTCCGCCCTGTCGCGGCGCGGCTGGGAAGCCCCGATCCTCCCTTGACGTCCACCTCCCTGAAAGGGCACCACATGAACCGCATCGGCATCATCGGCAGCGGAGCCATCGGCACCGCGATCGCGCGCCTGGCCGTCGCCGCCGACCTCGACGTCCTCCTCGCGAACTCGCGCGGCCCCGAGTCGCTGCAGGACCTCGTCGCCGAGCTCGGCCCGCGGGCCCAGGCCGGCACCGTGCGACAGGCCGTCGAGTTCGGTGACGTGCCCGTCCTCGCGATCCCGCTCACCGCCTACCCGGCACTCGCCCCCGACCTCGACGCCTTCGCCGGGCGGACCGTGCTGTCGACGGGCAACTACTACCCCGGCCGCGACGGCCGGATCGAGCAGCTCGACAGCCTCGCGACGACCACGGCGGAGTACGAGCAGACGCTCCTGCCCGGCACCCGGATCGTCAAGGCGTTCAACAACATCGTCGCGCACCACATCCCGAACCTCGCCGGCTCCACGCCCCGCACCGCACTGCCGATCGCGGGCGACGACGAGCAGGCCAAGGCCGTGGTCGCCGGGCTCGTGCAGCTGCTCGGGTTCGAACCCGTGGACGCCGGGACACTGGCCGACTCGTGGCGCTTCGAGCCGGAGTCCGGGGCGTACACGGGGATCTACGCGGCGAGTGCCGAGGGGTTCGTGGCGGACTACCTGGCGGATCGGGGAGCACCGTTGCCGGCCGAGCGGCTGCGGGACATACTGGCGGTGTCGCACCGGGCGGATGTGGCGAACCGGCAGTTCTGACGATCGCGGCTCCAGGGGGACACTTGCGACGACGAAACCATCAGCTCCTCACTGCAGCGGCGAGCGTGGTCTGCATCGCAGTGGTCACCGGGTTGTCCGCATGTGCCGCGCCAGGGGCTGCCTCCGGGCCGGAGCCCGATGCGTTGAGCGCAGTGCGAGCGGAGACCATCCTCGACGCGAACGCCGATCAGGCATGGCAGCTGGTCGCGTCACGCCATCCGGGGCTCGAGCGGCCGGTGGTCGACCGCGTCCGGACCGTCTCGCACGCCGACTGGGCCCCGACGCAGGAACGGTGCATGACCGCCGCGGGGTTCCCGCAGGCGAAGGCGATGCCCGACGCAAGCCTTTCCTCCGGACAGGTGCCGGAGGCGCAGTCCGAGCCGTTCGCGGTCGCTGAGTACACGTGCGGGGCCGAGTACCCCATGGCCGCGAAGTACCAGACTGCCTTCAACGAGTCCCAGCTGGAGTGGCTCTACCGCTACTCCACGGGCGAGCTCACGAAGTGCCTGCAGGACCACGGCATCGCGGTGGGGCGCGGCCCGAGCGAGCAGGAGTTCGTCGACAGCGACGGGGCGTGGTCGCCGTACCGGTCGGTCGATCTGCCGCAGTCCCAGTACTACGAGCTCGTCACCGCCTGCCCGGAGATCCCAGACTCGATCTACGGCTGAGCGGCTCGGAGGAAGGCCCCCGAGACACCGCTCGTCCGAGCTGCCCACCCAGGGAACCGAGGAGCGCGACGACGAAGCCGACGATCTGCAGCGGCGACAGCGCCTGGCCGAGGACGACCCACCCGAGCACCGCAGCGGTCAACGGGCTGAGGACGCCCAACAACGCGATCCGGGCCGACGGCAGCGCCCGTGCGCCTTGGAACCAGACGCTGTAGGCCAGGGCACCACCGACCAGCGTGAGCCAGGCGTACCCCGCGTACCCGGCGGCGGTCGGCTGCCACGGCCCGCTGTCGACGATCGGGATGAGCGGGACGATCACCACGCCCCCGAAGATGAGTTGCCATGCGGTCGAGGTCAGGGGGTGTGTGCCCTCCGGGGTGCCCCAACGACGAGTGAGCAGGAGCCCCAGCGCCATGGACACCGTCCCGAGCGCCGCGGCCGCGAGCCCGAGCACGTCGAACACGGCACCTCCGCTGAGGGAGACGAGCGCGACGCCCACCAGGGCCACGACTCCCCACGCCACGTGGGTGATCGCGGGCCGTCCCCACCGCAGCGCCAGGGTGAGGGCCACGACGACGAGCGGCTGGAGCGCACCGACGATGGCCGCCAAGCCACCCGGCAGCCGGTCGGCCGCGACGAACAGCATCGGGAAGAAGCACCCGATGTTGAGCATGCCGAGCACGAACGTCCGGAGGCGCCAGCCCCGCGGTGGGACTCCCGGCCGGAGCGCGAGCAGCAGCAGGCCGGCCGGGAGCGCACGGAGGACACTCGCCGTCATCGGGTGATCGGCGGGCAGGAGCTCGGTGGTGACCACGTAGGTCGACCCCCACACGATCGGTGCCACTGCCGCGCTGAGCGTGAGGCCGGCCGCCGCCGACGTGGACAGCGAGCGATCGGTCACCGGAGCCTCGTTTCCTTCATGCTGAACTTCTCAACGTTGAGACATTATGGCCCCGATAGGCTAGCGTCAAACAGTTCAGCGTGAAGGAGTGCTCTGATGGAGGATGCCGTCGATCGAGTCGTGGCCCAGTGGGGCCGGGAACGACCGGACCTCGACGTTCGTGCGATGGCGGTGATCGGGCGCATCGGGCGCGCCGAAGCGATCCTCGACCGGAGGGTCGGTGCCGTCCTCGCTGAGCACGACCTGCTGCCGGGTGAGTTCGACCTGCTCGCGACCCTCCGACGTTCGGGATCACCACATCGGCTGACCGTCGGGCAGATGCTCGCCGCCACGATGGTGACCTCGGGCGCCGTCACGAACCGCTTGAACCGGCTCGTCGCGAAGGGCTACGTCACGCGGGAGACCGACCCCTCGAACCGACGAAGTGTGCTCGTCACGTTGACCGATCACGGCCTGACGGTGGTGGACGCGGCGCTTGCCCGGCACGTCGAGAACGAACGAGAGCTGCTCGGCACGCTGAGCAGCGACGAGGAGCAGCAGCTGGCCGGGCTCCTCCGGAAGCTGCTGCTCGGCCTCGGCGACGGGGCGGCCTGAGCACAGTCCGCCCTGCTGGCCGCACTCGCAGCCGACCTGACGCGCTCCGCTTCAGGCGGCGCCGTGGCCACGGCCGTGGCCGTGCTTCGTCGCGTTGGCGTTGACGAGGTGCAGTTCGTTGCCGTGGCGCTCCACCACGGGCTCGTACCCGGCGGGCAGGCCGGCGACGCGGACCCGGCTGAAGCTCGAACCCTTCGCGATCCGGTCCGCCGTGATCAGGACCAGGTCGTTCGCCACGGCCGTGCCCTTGGCGACGTGCACCCGCAGCGTTCCGCCGAACGACGCCGTGCCCTCGACGCGCAGGGCCGGACGGGGTCCGGAGACACTCAGCGAGAGTGCGGCGTGCGAGCGCTGCGTCAGGTTGCCGCCGATGCGGATCACCCTCGTGCTGGCCTCGGCGAGCGTGCCGGAGACAGTGGTCACCGACCCCTTGCCCAGGGCAGCAGCGGAGTCCGCGATCAGCGTCCCACCGCGGACGACGGTGCCGCCGGTGTAGCGGTTCGAGCCGGCGAGGGTGAGGGTGCCGGTCCCCCGCTTGGTCAGTGACCCGGTCCCGCCGATGTTGTTGCGCCAGGTGTCGGCGGCGTCCAGTCCCTTCTCGGCGGCGTCCATCGAGACGCTCACCGCGCTGTCGAACGCTCCGTAGCCGGACGCTGCCGAGAAGAGGTCGAGGCGCCCCCACCCTTCCGCATCGTCCAGCAGGGGGTAGCCCGACGGCAGCGCGGTCGTCCGGAGCACCTCTCGGATCTGGTCGTCGCTGAGGTACGGCAGGCGGGTCCGCAGGAGCGCCTCGGCACCCTTCGGCACCGTGGCCGGGATCGTCTTCGTGCCGGTGCGCGTGAACCCGTACGTCAGACGCCCGCGGTAGTCCTTCTTGTCCGCTGCGTAGTCCGCGTACCGATCGACAGCGCTCGGGCCGGCAGCGGCGAGGACCTTCTCCGCCTGCTGGTGCGCCTGCTGCTCGAGCTGCGTGTTGGCCGGGTCGTCCAGGATGGCCGCCGCCAGCGCAGTCGCCAGGACCCGTCCGCCCATGACGTCGAGCGGCGAGTGCATCCCCGCGACGATCCGACTGTTGCCGATCTCCGAGCCGTTGGCGAGGAGCTCGGTGTACTTCTCCGGGTACGCGTACGCGAACGCCAGGGAGGCCAGGTAGCCGGCGTTGGTGTGTCCGCTGGGGAACCCGCCGTCGGTGGCGGGCGTCGGGGACTCCTCGGGGACGAGCTGCGGCAGCACCTTGACGTCCTGGCTCTGCCGGTACGGCCGCGCGTACTGGTAGTACTTCTTCGCGTTGCTGGCCGAGGAGTAGTCGCCACGCAGCGTGTTCACCAGCTGGACGACGTCGCCGAGTTCCGAATCGGTGTCCGCCCACGACCCCTTCGCGTTGCCCTGGTCGACGTACTGCTTCGTCGTGGCATCCGCCGGGATCTCGTCGGGGATCGTGGTGCCAGCGTTCGTCGCGGTCCGCACCGCGTCGGACAGGTCACCGAACCCCGCGATGGCCGAGTAGCTCTGGTTCCGTCGGTCGATCAGGTACGCCTCGTGCCCCTGCGCCTCCGTGCGGGTCTGCGTGGTCCGCGCTGCCTGCGCGATGTTCGAGTCCAGGATCCGCTGCGCTGCGGCACTGGTTGCGACCCCGTTGTCCCACGACGATCCCGGGCTCCACAGGGTGCCGAACTGCGACAGCACCCCGGTCGCGGCGTTCGTCTCCGGCGTCGTGGCGGCAGGGGTGTTCGTCTTGTAGGTGTCCACGAAGTACCCGTAGGCCCCTGGACGCGGCGCGGTTCGCGATGTCGCCGCGGACGCTCCCGCCGGAGCGATCAAGGACACGGCGCACGCCACCGCCACGACCCCCAGCACCGTGCGGGCCCGACGTCTCGGAACAGCGATCTGGAACCGGCGCATGGCGTTCTCTCCACTCGGGGCGTGGTCACACGACTCGGTGACACAGAGCAGAAGCGTGGCGCAGCCCCGTGAACCGGAAGTGGCAGGTGTGTGAACCACCGCCGTACTCGCGCTGTTGCTCACCACGAACCCCGCCGGGTACGGCGACGACATGTTCGCACTCATGACCCCTCGACGCGTTGCACTCATGACGCTGGGGCTGCTGGTCATCATCATCGGCTTCGTGTTGATGGCCCACTCGGACGGCAGGCTCGACCGTCTGGCGGCGGTTCTCGTCGTCGTCGGGTTTGCTCTGCTCCTGTTCACAACGGCGCGACCGGGTCAGGCGGCGCTCGCGCGCTACTGGAGCAGGTACGAGAGGAAGTAGCCGCGCACCCGTCACTCCCGCCGGACCGTCGAACTGTCCGTTACCGGACGTGGAGCTCGAGGTAGTCAAGGGCCCGGCGCACCGTCTCTTCTAGCGGGCGGGTGCTGTCGATGACGAGTCGATCGTCCGTGCGGGGCTCGTACTCGTCGGCGGCCCGCTGCACCTCGTCCCACGTCGGCAAGGTGAACCCAGGCAGGTCATTCGCACGCTGCTCCACCCGGCGACGGTGCTCGTTGACGTCCGCACACACGACCTCGATCACGCGCAGCGAAACCCCAGCGGCTTCCGCTGTCGACGCCCATCCAGCGCGAGCGGGTTCCACACCACTCACCGCGTCGGCGATGACCACCTGTCCTCGCCGCAGATTCGGCACCGCGATGGCATGCATGACCGAGTAGGCGGCGATCCCGGACTGCTCGGGCGGAATCTGGTACTTCCACATCGCGCCCTCGATCGCATCAACGCGAAGCGTCAGTGAAGGTGTCAGCTCCGCGATCGCAGCAGACAGCGTCGACTTCCCTGCACCGGGAAGACCACAGACCTGAACCAGCATCGACAACTCCTTCGTTGGACGTGGCTCACTGTCTATCGGTCGTGGATGCGCAGCACCAGCAAGGTGGATACCTTCGTCGGCTTCCGATGACGTGTCCGAATGCCGCGCCGTGAAGCCCTCGGACGAGCGAGATCTGCACCGTCGCAGCGGCTGACGCACGTCACGACGCGCGGGGCACGTTCGCGCGCACGTCGTCGGCCTGCGCCTCGTCGAGTACCCAGAATCCGGTGTGCTCCGGGTAACGCTCCCGCAGGTAGGCCCGCACGGCCCGCCCCGGACGAGACTCGTTCGTGTAGCCGAGCTCGGCTGCCAGCTCTCGCGGTGTGTACGTCGTCATCGGTTGCTCTCCCTCTCAGCCGCGCCCGCGCAGCCGCCGAAGCCAGCCGGAGCGCGTAGTGGTCTCGCTACTCGCCTGGGGTGGTGACTCCCCGCCGCCGGCACGGGCCGAGTCATGGGCGCCGGCGCGCCGATCGTGATGGTCAGCTCGCGCTCCGCAGGGTCCGGGATCGGCGTCATCGGCCAGTCCGACGGCTCGTAGTTGTCCGGAACGACGTACCCGCCGCAGTCGACGACCTCGCCGGCGGCGTTCACCGTGACGTGCTGCACGTACAGCGTCCCGTCGTCGAAGTCGTAGGGGCTGGGCCCGTCCGGTGCGTACGCCGTCTGCTCGCGAAGCCCCTTCGACCAGGAGAGCCGGCCGACGGCGCCTTCGTCCGACGACGCCCACCAGTGGGTCCCTCGCCACTCGACGTGGAGCTCGTCGCCGACGCGGACTGATCCGATGTGCTCGGTGACCGTCGAGTGGTACAGGCTCGACAGCATCGGCGTTCCTCGGCCGGCGTACACACCTGCCATGAGCCCCGCGACACCGAAGCGACGATCGCCGTTCTTGTGCCTCGAGCCGAGCTGCTGATGACCATCCGCGGCCGCCGGCGGTTCTGCCGTCTGCGCCATCACCCCTCCTCGTGCTCGCTGCTCAGGCTACGAGCCGATCAGGCCGAGAGCCACTGCGATGATCAGCCCGCCACCGACGAGCACCGCCGTGGCGCTCCCGATGATCACGGCGAGTCGTTGGTCCCTGTGCATCCCCATGCGTCGAGCCTAGGAGCCGCGGGCACTCGACCGACCACCGCCGGAGCGATCGACGTCGTCGATATCCGCAGACAGACGCAGCATCAGGTCACTTCAAAGGTTGGGACTCAAACCAACGCATAGTGCCACCTATCGCAAGTTCCGGAGCCCACGACCGCAACGGAGTCGGGTGTCACCTTCGTCGAGGAAGACGACGGCCACCGAGTAACGGCCCGGAAGTTGCGGTTGCTCACACCTTCCCGGGACAGAGCGAAAGAGCCCCAGATCCCCGTTGTGACGGGGATCTGGGGCTCTTTGCGTTGGCGGTACCGGTGGGATTTGAACCCACGGTGGAGTTGCCCCCACACATGTTTTCGAGACATGATCCTTCGGCCGCTCGGACACGGTACCGGGAAAGAGTTTACACGATCCGGGAGGCCCGTGATGACACCCCGGGCCGGGTCGCCCTCCACAGGCGGTCACCTGCAGGGCTCTCCCCACACCCACAGGTCCTCCTCGTCTCCGGCAAGACCGGCGGGCGTACCGTCCACGGCATGAGATCCCGCACGCTCATCGCACTCCTCACCTCCGTCGTCGGCAGCCTCGGCGTCGTCGGCGCCGCAGCCGTCGGTGCCCGCGCCGGCGTGAAGGGCCAACGGGCAGCAGCGCAACGGGTCGTCGACATGCTCCCGATCCACGCCGACTGGTGGCGGGAACGACAGCAGCACGAGGGACAGCTGCTCTACGTGGCGATCGGTGACTCGGCAGCGCAGGGCGTCGGCGCGACCGCCCCCGGCCGCGGCTACGTGGGGCTGCTCGCGCGGCGCATCCGTCACCGTTCCCACATGTCGGTGCGGGTGGTGAACCTCAGCGTCTCCGGCTCGACCACGTGGGGCGCAAAACGTGACCAGCTGCCGAAGCTCCGGCACTACGCGCCCGACGTCTGCACGGTGTCGATCGGGGCGAACGACATCGCCGACTTCGATCCGGACAAGTTCGAGCGGAACATCCGGGCGATCTACGGCGCGGTGCCGTCGCACGCCGTGGTGGCCGAGCTGCCGTGCATGTTCGTGCCGGACCGGGAACGCAAGGTGGCGGTGGCCAACGAGATCGTGCACCGGGTGGCCGACGAGTTCGGGCTGACGGTGGCGCCGCTGCACACCATCACGAAGCGCGTCGGGGTCCGCCGCACCTTCTTCAACAGCTACGGCGACCTGTTCCACCCGAACGACCGCGGCTACGAGGTCTGGGCGAGCGCCTTCGAGCCGGCGGTCGACGCGCGGGTCGACACGGTGGCGGCGATCCGGCACTACCTGTCCGTGCGCGAGGCCGAGAACCTCGGTCGTGAAGCCGGGGCGGTGGCGAACGCCCGCGCCGAGCAGGACACCGACGGCGCCGAGGCACTCGACCACGCCTCGCGCCAGGGTCCGGGGCCGGTCGAGCGCCTGCGCCACCGGATGACCGGGTCGATCGCGGTGCCCGATGAACGAGACCGGTCGGACGAACCAAGCGGACCAGACGAGCCGGACGACCACCCCGGTGATGTCGGCCGTACGGCCTAGCCTCGACGACATGGCGCGCCCGCAGTTCCTCTACCGTTGCACCGAGTGCGGCTGGACCAGCATCAAGTGGGTCGGCCGGTGCGGTGAGTGCCAGACCTGGGGCACCGTCGAGGACAGCTCTGCGGCGTCGGCGAGCACCCGCGGCACGTCAGCGGTCGCCGTCACCGGTGCCCGGGCCGCGCGACCGATCACCGAAGCCCGCGGCACCTCCGTGCAGCGCTGGCAGACCGGCATCGGCGAGTTCGACCGCGTCCTCGGCGGCGGCGTGGTGCCGGGCGCGGCGGTCCTGCTGAGCGGCGAGCCCGGCGTCGGCAAGTCGACCCTGCTGCTCGAGGTCGCCTCCCGAGCCGCAGCCTCGGGCAAGCGCGTCCTCTACGTCAGCGCAGAAGAATCCGTCGACCAGGTCCGGCTCCGTGCCGAACGCACCGGGGCGATGCACGACGACCTGTACCTGGCGAGCGAGGTCGACCTCGGCGTGATCATCGGCCAGATCGACCAGGTCCAGCCCGACCTGCTCATCGCCGACTCCGTGCAGACCATCTCGTCGAGCTCGATCGACGGCATCGCGGGTGGCACGTCCCAGGTGCGCGAGGTCGCCTCGACCCTGATCCGCATCGCGAAGGACCGCGCCCTGCCCGTCCTCATCGTCGGCCACGTCACGAAGGACGGCACGATCGCCGGCCCGCGGCTCCTGGAGCACCTGGTCGACGTCGTCTGCCACTTCGAGGGCGACCGGCAGACGGCGCTGCGCTTCGTCCGGGCGCTCAAGAACCGCTTCGGCCCCACCGACGAGGTCGGGTGCTTCGACATGGGTGGCGACGGCATCCACGAGGTTCCCGACCCGAGCGGCCTCTTCATGTCGAAGAACGCCACCCCGGTGTCCGGCACCTGCGTCACCGTCGCACTCGAGGGGCGCCGAGCGCTGCCGGTCGAGGTGCAGGCCCTCATCGTCCCGAGTTCGGCGCCACAGCCACGCCGGGTCGTGAACGGTGTCGATGCCTCCCGTGTCGCGATGCTGCTCGCGGTGCTCGAACGCCGCGCCGGCCTCAAGCTCTCCGACGCCGACGTCTACGTGTCCACGGTGGGCGGCATGAAGCTCACGGAGCCCGGCGCCGACCTGGCGATCGCACTGGCCCTCGCGAGCGCCGCACGAGACCGTCCGTACCCGCACACGCTGGCGGCCGTCGGCGAGATCAGCCTCGCCGGCGAGATCCGTCCGGCCACGGGCACGAAGCAGCGCGTGAACGAGGCCACCCGCCTCGGGTTCACGACCGTGCTCGGCTCGGACTCCGGGCACCTGCGCGAGGCCCTGCGTGTGGCGTTCTCGATGACGCAGTCCCCGCGCGAACGCGAGCTCGACCGCGCGTTCTGAGGCGCTACGCGCGCAAAGCGGCCAGCAGGTCCGCCGGCGCGGCCTGCATGGTGTGCGGGCCGGCGATGTCGAAGAACACGCCCTCGAGCATGTCGAGGTGGGCGGCCAGGAACTCCTCGAGCCGCGGCCCGTCGTAGACCATGACCTGCCGGATCTTCTCGTCCGGCACCATCGCCGTGTAGGCGTCCGCCGACGAGAACAGCAGCAGGATGCGCTTGTCCGACCCCTCACGGCCGAACACCCGCACCTGCATGTCCTTCTTGCCGGTGACGAGTCGGGGGACGATCACGATGTCGTGGCGGAGCGCGAACGCCACCGCAGCGACGTCCTGCTTCGCGAGGGCTTCCTCGAGCTGTTCGCTCCGGAAGCGCTGTTCCTTGTCTGCCATCAGCTCAATTCCACCAGATTTTCGTCGTTCCGTGACGCACGGGTAGCCAGTCGGCCCAGAGCACGCTAGCCTGATGGAACCGCTTCGGCGGCGCTCAACGTCCGGGCGAGGTGGTTTGCCCCTCAACCCGGGCCCCAGGGTCACTGGCCGACAGGCCTGGCCCCGAACCCGTCCCGCCGGCACCTGCCCGCGTGGCGCATCACCCCCGTCGACGTACGTCGGGGTCTCCGTCGGTGCATCTGCACCTTGGCGGAAGCAAGAAAGCTAAGGAAACGCCATCATGGCATCTACCGGTACCGTCAAGTGGTTCAACAACGAAAAGGGCTTCGGCTTCATCGCCCCGGACGACGGCAGCGCTGACGTCTTCGCGCACTTCTCTGCGATTGCTGGCAACGGCTACAAGTCGCTCGAGGAGAACCAGAAGGTGGAGTTCGACATCACCGAGGGCCGCAAGGGCCCGCAGGCGGAGAACATCACCGTCCTCGGCTGATCACATCAGCTTGAACAGGCCCCGTCGTCTTCGGACGACGGGGCCTGTTGCTGTTCCCCGGCACCTCTGCTCGGCACAGCCCAGCCGGAACGGATCGGAACCGCGAACCGCGCACCGCGCACCGCGCACCGCGCACCCGCCGCCTACTGCAGGATGAACTGCACCGAACTCTTCGACTCGAGGTTCCCCACGGCGACCTGCAAGTGGTAGCTCGCCCCTCCAGCGGTGACCGCCGGCCGTGACGAGTCACACGTCGACGTGGACGAGCGGGTGCGGTCCCAGGCGATCGCCGGGGTCGTGAGCGTCTGACCGGACTTGATCGTGACGTCCTGGTTCGTGCCGCCGGTCTGGCAGTCCTTCGACGACCAGTACTGCTCCTGGCCGGAGCTGATGGTCAGCACCTGCTGCGCCGATCCGAGGTCCAGGTGGCAGGAGTTCGTGCCGGAGTTCTTGATCGACATCGCGATCTTCGGGTCCTCGGTGGGGGCGTAGGCCGACTTGTCGAGCACCGGGGTCAGGACGATCTGGTCCTTCGTGCAGGTCGACCCGTCGGCAGCAGCGGGCTTCGACGCAGAAGCCGAGGCAGATGCCGACGGCTTCGGCGCAGCAGACCGCGAGGACCCGGAACCGGCCGCAGACCCGTCCGACGATGCGCCGGCAGCAGACCCGGCACCAGCAGAGGCCGACGCACTCGGCGCCGCCGAGGTGGCCCCGCTCCCCCGCCCGACGACGATGAGCACCACCACCAGGACGACGACCAGCAGCGCCCCGAGCACGAGCGCCCGGCGGCGCCAGTAGACGACCGGCTTCTCGGGCCCGACGGGGTGACGCAACGACGACATGCGCACAGGGTAGACAACGGCGCGGGCCGCACACGGCCACCCCGCCGGGCGGCACGGGAAAGCGTCAGAGGTTCTTCAGCATGCGGGTGTTGCCGAGGGTGTTCGGCTTGACCCGGGCGAGGTCGAGGAACTCCGCGACCCCTTCGTCCGACGAGCGGACCAGTTCGGCGTAGACGTCCGGTGACACGACGCTCTCGCCGATCTCCAGGTACCCGTGCTTCGCGAAGAAGTCGACCTCGAAGGTCAGGCAGAAGATCCGGGCGACGCCGAGTTCGCGGGCGTCGTGCTCGAGCGCTTCGAGCATCCGGTGCCCGACGCGCTTGTGGATCCACTGCTCGTCGAGGGCGAGGGTGCGCACCTCGGCGATGTCGTCCCAGAACACGGCGAGTGCGCCGCATCCGATCGGGGTTCCGTCGGGCCCTTCGGCGATCCGGAACTGCTGGATCGAGCCGTACAGGGCGACGTTCTCCTTGCCGAGCAGGATGCGCCGGTCGACGTAGGGGGCGATGAGCCGCTGGATGTGCGGGACGTCCGAGGCGAGCGCCGGACGCACGAGGATCCCGTGGTCGTCGCGCTCGTGGAACGCGTGCTTGCCGTGCTCTGTCATCCGCCCCACACTACTGCGCAGCGACGGACGGACCCGCATCCGCCGAAGCCGCAGGGGGACAGCGCTGCTGAGTGCCGCCCAGGTCGATCGGCCTACCGTCCGGTGCATGCCTCAGATCATCGAAACCGTCGACGTCAACGTCCCCGTCCGCCAGGCCTACGACCAGTGGACCCGTTTCGAGGAGTTCCCGCACTTCCTCGACGAGGTCGAGAAGATCGTCCAGGTGGACGACAAGACCACCGACTGGACCGTGAAGATCGCCGGCCAGGAGCGCGAGTTCCGCGCGCTCATCACGGAGCAGCACCCCGACGAGCGTGTCGCCTGGACCGTGAAGGACGGCGAGACCGACCACGCCGGTGTCGTCACCTTCCACAAGCTCTCCGACGCCGAGACGCGTGTCACCGTGCAGATCGACTGGGAGCCCTCCGGCATCCTCGAGAAGCTCGGCTCGGTCGTGGGTGTCGGCGGCCACGCCGTCAAGAAGGACCTGCAGAACTACAAGGAGCGCGTCGAGAACGCACCGACCCAGCCGGGCTGGCGCGGCGACGTGCAGGCGTAGTCCGCACCACACGACGGACGGGAGGCGCGGTGCCAGCTGGCACCGCGCCTCCCGTTCGTTCGTCCCCCGTTCGGCATCCCCCCATCGAAATGCCGACCTGACGAGCGAGCGCGAGCCTGGCAGAGTGGTGGCACCGGCCGACGCGCTGGATCAGTTTTATCATGTCTGAGACAGATGTGAGAGTGGGGACACGTGATCGAGTACAACGACGACGACGCACACCGTCGGGAACTGTCGCGCAAACTGCAGCTCCTGATGGACGTCGTCGAGGCCAACTCGGGCCAGCGACCCCCGTACAAGGAGATCGCCGCCGAGATCGAGGCGCAGGGTGCGTCGATGAGTCGACCGCGCTGGGGCTACATGCTCGGCGGCAACGGTCCGGCCGTCCGAGACCAGCGACTCCTGGCGGCCCTGGCGACCTACTTCGGCGTCCCGGCGGAGTACCTGACAGACGCTGCCGGCAACACGGACGTCCCGGAGCGGGTGCAGGCGCAACTGGAACTCGTGCTCGAACTCCGCAAGCGCGAGGTCGTCGCGTTCGCCACCCGGCGTCTGGGCGAGTTCGCCTCGGCGGACGAGATCCGCGACTTCACCGACCACCTGCGTCGCCTGGACGAATCGGGCGGCACCCCGTGAGCGGGTACCGCGACCGCTTCGACGCCCTGCGTCGGCAGACCGAGGCCCGTCGCCGCGTGCAGCGCCTCGGGCTCCCCCGTCGGCTGTCCCTGCCGGAGCTGACCGCCCGTGCCGAGGCGGCGCTCGGCAAGCCGATCCTCGTGCGCACCACGGAGCTGCCGGGCGACCTGTCCGCGCGGCTCATCCAGCGCACCGACCACGCCCTGCTCGAGACCCGCCCCGGGCTGTCCGAGCGCTCCCGGGTGGCCTGCGTGCTGCACGAGCTCGCCCACGTGTTCATGGACGACACCGGCTGCGACCACCAGGCGTACACGGGGCTGCTCAGCGGCCGGACGGCGTTCACCCGCTCGCTGGACACCCCGCACGAGCAGGCCGTCGAGCTCGTCGCCGACCAGCTTGCGCTGCGGATCGGGCTGCTCGACCCCGAGGGCCAGCCCGGGATCTTCCGGTGACGCGGTGACGCTGCACGTCTGGGGGTCGATCCCGGTCTGGCTGATCCTGGCGGTGCTGGTCGCCCGGCTGCTCCTGGTGCGCACCCAGTCGGCCAGTGTCACGTGGCTGATGGTCTGCTGCAGCTGCGTCGCTGTCGGGCTCACGATCAACCAGCCCGACGTCACGACGTTCCTCGCCGGCGTGACGCACGTGCCGAACATCGCCGACCTGATCGGCCGCTGCCTGATGGTGTGCGGCATGTTCGCCCTCGCGCAGTCGGTCGAGGCCGCCGCACGCTCCGCCAAGCTCCTGCGCGCCAGCCGAATCATCGGCTGCGTGCTCGTGCTCGTCGCCCTCGTCGTGCTGTTCAGCCTCATCGACGCGCCGACCCCCACGGCGCAGTTCATGGTGGCCTACGGCGACCAGCTGCCGACCGCGCTCTACTCCGCGGTCGAGATGACCTACATCGCCATCGTGATCGCCCGGTCGGCCGTCGCCGTGCTGCGCGGGTTCCGGAGCGGCGACGGGCTCGGCCGCCTGTACTGGCTCTTCGTCGTCGGTGCCGCCGGCCTCGTGCTGCTCGCCGGCATCGCGATCGCCCTCGACGCCGTGCACGTCGCCGGCGCGGACGGTGCGGTCGGGGTCCTGTCGACGCTCTACACCCCGGTGTTCCTCGGCTCGATGGTCCTGCTCGCCATCGGCGCGGCCGGCGGCGTCCTGCCCGACGCCGCGCGGGAGTTCCGCGACTGGCGGGCCGCCCGACGCCGGTTCCGCGTGCTCGAACCGGAACTCCGGCGGCTCGAGACGGCATCGGGCAACACCGGGCTCTACTTCACGATCGTGTGGCAGCGTCGCCAGTGGCGGAGTCGGCAGCACCGACTGTCCGTCGAGATCGAAGACCGCGCGCGCGAGGCCGGGCAGGACGTCCCGGCCGCTGCGACGCTCACCACGGCACGACTCAGGGAGATCACATGACCGGCGCACGCATCACGGCACTCGGTACCGCGGCAGGAGCGGTCGGCACGCTCGGACTCGGCGCCTTCGTCGCACGGCGGCTGCTGTTCCCGACGCCGTACACGGCGACCGCCACGGTCCGCAGCGCCACGGACACCGAGGTCGAGCTGACCGCCACCCGCGACACCCGCCTGCCAGGCACCTACGACCTGCAGCGCGACGGTACCCGGGTGCAGGTCGGCGCGATCACCACCGCGAGCACGGCGACCGGAGCAAGCAGTGACGGCGACACCGTCCGCCGCAGCGTCACCGCCCCCGTGGCGACCGGTGTGTGGGGCTGGGACGCCCTGCGGTACGACGGACCGGACGACGTGCCCGGCACCGAGCCCGAAGCCGCCACGACCCACGTGGTCCACGTGCACGGCCAGTCCCTCGGCCCGCGCCAGGTCCTGCGCGGTGTCGGGGTCTGGCGTTCGCTCGGCGCCTCGTCCGAGATCGTCGACACCACCGACCTGCCGCTCCGCTCCCTCGACGCAGGGGCAGCGGACCGCATCGTCGCCGCCGTGCGCGCCGCCCGAGCCCGCGGCGCTCAGCGCGTCGTGCTGCAGGGCTGGTCCGCCGGTGCGCTTGCCTGCTCCGTCGCCGCCGCACGCGTCGACGTCGACGGACTCGTGGCCGTGTCACCCCTGCTCGACGTCGCCTCGGCACTCCGCGGGGCTGTCCGCGGCGCGCACCTGCCCGCGTTCGTCGGCACCGTCGCCGCCCGCATCGCGACCACGAACGTGCTGTCGCGGCTCGCCGGGGCCCCGACTCCCGTCACGACGACCACCTGGCAGGACTCGTCGACGCCGACGCTGCTGATCCACTCCGAGGCCGATGCCCTGGTCGCCGCGGACGACGTCGCCGACGCCGCGCAGCAGGGCGCCACCACGGTCACGTTCCGCACGGCACCGCACACGCTCGAGTGGAACGAGGCCCCGGAGCGCTGGGAGCGCGCCGTCCGCGACTTCGCCGCACAGCTGCCCGACGCCGCCTGACGCCCCGGGCGCCCGCCCGCACGGACGACCGACACCGTCCCCGAACGTGCAACGGCCCCGGTCTGCGAACAGACCGGGGCCGGCTGCGTCTCGATCCGTTGGGGGGAACCGATCGAGCGCGACGCGCGAGGAGTTGGGGGGAACGTCTCGCGCGTTGTCATCACAGTACCCCCGGACGGGGGTCCGTGGCCGCAAGGACGCGCAGATCGGCGATGCGGGATCTGAACGCGACCCGAGAACGGACAGGAGGCCCGGTGCCAGCCGGCACCGAGCCTCCTGTCCGTGGGGTGTCAGGTCCTAGGACTCGATCTCGCCCTGGGGCGTGTCGGTCGCGGCCTCGACAGCAGCTGCACCGGCGAGGACCTCTTCGCGGCCCGGCTGACGCCCGGTCTCGAAGTGGAACGCACCGTCGACGAAGTCGACCTTGACGTGGTCGCCAGCGTTGAGCTCACCCTGCAGGATGTGCTCGGACAGCTGGTCCTCGACCTCGTGCTGCATCGCGCGACGCAGGGGCCGAGCACCGAGGGACGGGTCGAACCCGACCTTGATGAGCTGCTCCTTGGCCGGCAGCGTGAGCTCGACGGTCATGTCGCGGTCGAGCAGGCGGTCGGCCAGACGCTTCACGAACAGGTCCACGATCTGCAGCAGCTCGGGCTGCGACAGCTGCGGGAACACGATCGTGTCGTCGACACGGTTCAGGAACTCGGGCTTGAAGTGCTTCTTGAGCTCCTCGTTGACCTTGCCGCGCATGCGGTCGTAGCCGACGGCCGAGTCACCCTCGACCTGGAAGCCCACCGGGCCACCCGCGATGCCCTGCGAACCGAGGTTCGTGGTCATGATGATGACGGTGTTCTTGAAGTCGACCACGCGGCCCTGGCCGTCGGTGAGACGGCCTTCCTCGAGCACCTGCAGCAGCGAGTTGAAGATGTCCGGGTGGGCCTTCTCGATCTCGTCGAACAGGACCACGGAGAACGGCTTGCGGCGCACCTTCTCGGTGAGCTGGCCGCCCTCCTCGAACCCGACGAACCCCGGAGGGGCACCGAACAGGCGGGACACGGTGTGCTTCTCACCGAACTCCGACATGTCGAGGGAGATCAGCGCACCCTCGTCGTCGAACAGGAACTCGGCGAGGGCCTTGGCGAGCTCGGTCTTCCCGACGCCCGTGGGGCCGGCGAAGATGAACGAGCCGGAGGGACGGTTCGGGTCCTTCAGGCCGGCACGGGTACGGCGGATGGTCTTGGACAGGGCCGAGATGGCCTCTTCCTGACCGATGACGCGCTCGTGCAGTGCCTTCTCCATGAAGACGAGACGCGAGGTCTCCTCTTCGGTGAGCTTGAACACCGGGATGCCCGTGGCCTGAGCCAGGACCTCGGCGATGATGCCCTCGTCGACGGTGCCGGACGCGGCGACGTCACCCGCACGCCACTGCTTCTCGAGGCGGAGACGCTCGCCGAGGAGCTTCTTCTCCTCGTCGCGCAGGCTCGCGGCCTTCTCGAAGTCCTGCTCCTCGATGGCGGCTTCCTTCGACCCGCGGACCGTCGAGATCTTCTCGTCGAACTCGCGGAGCTCCGGCGGTGCCGACAGGATCGACAGACGCAGGCGAGCGCCGGCCTCGTCGATCAGGTCGATGGCCTTGTCCGGCAGGAAGCGGTCCTGCACGTAGCGGTCCGCCAGGTTCGCCGCGGCGACGATCGCGCCGTCGGTGATGGACACCTTGTGGAACGCCTCGTACTTGTCGCGCAGACCCTTGAGGATGTTGATCGCGTGGGGCAGCGACGGCTCGTTGACCTGCACCGGCTGGAAGCGACGCTCGAGTGCGGCGTCCTTCTCGAAGTGCTTGCGGTACTCGTCGAGCGTGGTGGCACCGATGGTCTGGAGCTCACCGCGGGCGAGGAGCGGCTTGAGGATCGAGGCTGCGTCGATCGCGCCCTCGGCTGCACCGGCACCCACGAGCGTGTGGATCTCGTCGATGAAGACGATGATGTCGCCGCGGGTGCGGATCTCCTTCGTGACCTTCTTCAGGCGCTCCTCGAAGTCACCGCGGTAGCGGGACCCGGCGATGAGCGACCCGAGGTCGAGCGAGTAGAGCTGCTTGTCCTTCAGTGTCTCGGGCACGTCGCCCTTGACGATCGCCTGGGCGAGGCCCTCGACGACGGCGGTCTTGCCGACGCCGGGCTCACCGATCAGGACGGGGTTGTTCTTGGAGCGGCGGGAGAGGATCTGCATGACCCGCTCCATCTCCTTCTCGCGCCCGATGACGGGGTCGAGCTTGCCGTCGCGCGCGGCCTGGGTGAGGTTCCGACCGAACTGGTCGAGGACCTGCGAACCCTGCTGCGCGTTCTGCTGCTGCTCGCCGCCGACGGCGACCGCTTCCTTGCCCTGGTAGCCGGACAGGAGCTGGATGACCTGCTGGCGCACCCGGTTCAGGTCGGCGCCGAGCTTCACGAGGACCTGGGCTGCGACACCCTCGCCCTCGCGGATCAGGCCGAGCAGGATGTGCTCCGTGCCGATGTAGTTGTGGCCGAGCTGCAGCGCCTCGCGCAGGGACAGCTCGAGCACCTTCTTGGCGCGCGGCGTGAACGGGATGTGCCCGGTCGGCTGCTGCTGGCCCTGCCCGATGATGTCCTGGACCTGCTCGCGCACGGCGTCGAGCGAGATGCCCAGCGACTCCAGCGCCTTGGCGGCGACGCCCTCGCCCTCGTGGATGAGGCCGAGGAGGATGTGCTCGGTGCCGATGTAGTTGTGGTTGAGCATCTTCGCTTCTTCTTGAGCGAGGACGACAACACGACGGGCCCGGTCGGTGAATCTCTCGAACATGTGCTCTCCCTTGGCCCCTGATGAGCGGAGCCGACGCTGTGCCGGTCTCGTGTGAGTCCGGCCAAGTACTTCGAGAGTAACCAGCGCTCCCCCCGGGGGCTGCCCCTGTTCGCCGTGGGCGTGACCAGGGTGCGTCTTGTGCGCAGTGAGCGAACGGCAAGCGGACTGGGCCCCGCCGCCGGTACCGGACCGACGCGCCAGCGGCGGGGCGGCCGTGCCGGGGGGAGAGGCCCGTGGCGGGATCGCCACGGGCCTCCAGTCCGCTTGTCGGTCGCGCTGGGTCAGGTGCGCCGCACCGCGCGACGCAGGTCGCGTCGGAAGCGGCGCGCGTCGACGCCCAGGGCGTCGAGGACGTCGTGCGCCGATCCGGCGAGCGGATCGTCGACCGAGTCGAGCACGGCGAGGACGACGTGCGGCGGTCGGATGCGCTCCGAACGGCCGGCGATCGTCGCGGCTCGGGCGAGCACGCGCATCGCGGCGGGCGTGCACGCGACCCGGTCGTGTTCGCCGGGGCAGGTGGTGTGGGCGCCGACGAAGGCGCGGATGCCGGAGCGGACGGTGTCCGGGGTGATCCGGTGGGCGTCGAGGACGGGGCGGAAGCGGGGCATGCCGGCGCAGAGCGTGACGGCGGCCAGCAGCAGGTGTTCGGCGTCGACGAAGCCGAAGCCGGACTCGTGGGATTCGAGGTCGGCGAGCAGCACGATCTCGCGGCCGTGCCGGACGGAAGGGAGGGCGACGGAGAGCTGAGCGGTCTGCATGTATTCAGAATATCGCATGTCTCTGCGAAGAGACAGCCCGCATCGGAGGTCCGCTCGGTACGATCCGGTCATGGAGCAGCCCGTCGTCGGCCTCGTCGTCCACCCGACCAAGAACGTGCAGGAGTCCGTGACGACCCTGCAGCGCTGGAACGCGTCCGGCCAGGGCGAGCTGCTCGCCCGGCGTGCGGACGCCCAGCGCATCGGTGGCGGGGTCGACGTGGTCGACGACGACGACTTCACGGACCGCGTCGACCTGGTCGTGGCCCTCGGCGGCGACGGCACCATGCTCGGCGCGATGCGGCTCGTGGCCAAGCGCCCGGTGCCCGTCCTCGGCGTGAACTACGGCAACGTCGGGTTCCTGGTCGAGATCGAGCCGCCCGAGCTCGAGAGCGCGCTGGAGCGGTTGTCCGCCGGCGAGTACCAGCTCGAGCCGCACCACGCGCTCGAGGCCCGGTTGTCCTGGGGTGGTGCCCGCACCGACTACCTGGCGTTCAACGACCTGACCATCGTGCGACGGCCGGGCTCCGGGCAGGTCTCGGCCGACCTCAGCGTCGGGGGCCTCGGGTACGGCTACTACCGGGCCGACGCCATCGTGGCCGCGACTCCGGCCGGCTCCACCGCGTACAACTACGCCGCCGGTGGGCCGGTGCTCTCCCCCGCGCTGTCCGGCTCGGTGGTGACGCCGGTCGCGCCGATGGCCGGGATCGACCGCTCCGTGGTGCTCGCCGCACGGGAGCGCTACCGGTTCGACATCGCCGAGGGCACCAGGAGTGCCGCGCTCGAGGTCGACGGGCTCGTGGTCGGCGAGGTGGCCACCGGGGCGCAGATCGACATGCGGCTCCGCAAGGACGCCGGCAGCGTGGTGCGGCTCGACGCCGAGCGGCACGGGCGCACCGGGCGCGTGAAGCTCAGCCTGCTCGACCTGCCGGTGCGGCCCGACCAGCTGGTCGAGCTCATCCCGAGCGACCTGCGGCAGAAGCTCCGGCGCGAGATCGACGACTGACGCCGCGCCGGGGCTGGCGCTGGCTCCGGCTCCGGCTCCGGCTCCGGCTCCGGCTCCGGGAACGTGAATGGCCCGCTCGAGCAGTGCTCGAGCGGGCCGTCCCATCACCCCACCGGATCGTCTTCCCACAGAACGACCCGGTTTCCCCGCGCCGGCACGGGTGAACGTGCCGGCCGAAGTCCACTGACCTAGTCGGTCAGGTACAGCTGCATGTCCTGCGAGACCGCCTTGGCGAACAGGCGCAGCTTGGCGCGCGACTCCACCCGGCTGACGGCCTGGCGGGTCGTGTGCACGATCTTCGAGATCTCGTCGAGGGTCATCGGCTTGTCGTCGTCCAGGCCGTAGCGCATGCGGATGACGTTCGCCTCGTCGCTCGGCAGCTCGGCGACGATGGAGCGGATGTCGCGGTGCAGCAGCGTCGTCTCGGTGAGCTCGTTCGGGCTCGCGGCGTCCTCGTCCTCGATGAAGTCACCGAGTTCGCTGTCGTCCGAGTCGCCGACCACGGTGTGGATCGAGACCGGCTCGTGCGAGCGGCCCTTGAGGTCGACGAGTTCCTCGACGCTCATGCTCAGCTCGGCGGCCACTTCCTCCGGCATCGGCGCACGGCCGAGGTCGACGGTGAGGTCACGCTCGGTACGCGAGATCTTGTTGATGAGCTCGACGGTGTGCACCGGGATGCGGATCGTGCGTGCCTTGTCGGCGAGACCACGCGAGATGGCCTGGCGGATCCACCAGGTGGCGTAGGTCGAGAACTTGTAGCCCTGCGTGAAGTCGAACTTCTCGACCGCACGGACCAGGCCGAGGTTGCCCTCCTGGATGACGTCCATGAAGGGCAGGCCACGCTGCGAGTACCGCTTGGCGATGCTCACGACGAGGCGGAGGTTCGAGGTGATCATGCGCTCCTTGGCGCGCTCACCGTCACGGACGAGCCAGCGGAGTTCACGCTGCAGGGTCTTCGCGAGACCCTTCTCGGTGGCGAGCTTCTCTTCGGCGAAGAGCCCGACCTCGATGCGGCGTGCGATCTGCGCTTCTTCCTCGGCGGTGAGGAGCGAGAGACGGCCGATGTGACGGAGGTAGTCGCCGACCTGGTCGACCGAGGCGCCGCGGACACCGGCGAGCTGCTCGTCGGCCTCGACCTCGGTGTCGAGGGAGGTGGTGGCGGACTCGGCGGTCGCGGTCTTCGATGCCGATGCCTTCTTGGTGGCGGTGCGGCGGGTGGTGCTGGGTGCAGCCGTTGCGATCGTCATGGTGTTTCTCCCTGCGTTCGACGGTGATGGCTTCGTGGGGCGTTGCCGGGGGGTGCTGATGAGTAAAGCGGCCCGGAGGTGTACCCCACAAATCGTTCGGAGCGATTCTCAGGGTTCTCCGTGCTTCATCATCGAAAGCGTCCCCCGCGGGGTACAGCCCACCGACAGTCTGGTCCCCCAATCGGCCCTGGATCAAGCGGATAACGCCGTGTTTCCGGCGTTGCAGGCGTGTTTCACCAGCGTTTCCGATCGTGTACCCCAGGCGACTGCGTACTCCGGACATGCAAAAGGGGTACGTCCGACCGGATCAGTGCGATCTGGTCGTCGTACCCCGAATACCGAATGGGTGGGGGTCACCAGGAGGGTTCGAGCCACCCGTCCCGGCGCTTGGAGACCTCGAGGTCTGCGTCTCGGTCGAACTCGTCGTACTCGCTCTCGATGTCACCGACGAGGCTGCGGCCCGTGAAGGGATGTGCGGTGGTTGCCATGCGGACGATGCTCACCCCGGCACGCGTCGGCGAGGTGAACGGTGTGTGTCGGTCCGTCGGCGCTCAGACGTCGAGGTCGTCGACGTCACCCTCGTCGTCGAGGGGTCCGTCGTCGCTGCCGACGGGCGAGGCGGACGCCCCGGACGCCGGGTGTCCGAAGGCGTCCTCCACGTCGAGGTCGTCGAGGTCATCGACGCCGGCGGCGGACTCCGGGATGGTGGGCATGCGCGACAGGATCACACCGCGCGATGAACACGGGGTGAAGTGGATCGTGCGCGCGCGGCTACTCGGCCGACGTCGGAGCCGGCGCGGGGCGACCGTGCTCACGCTCGAAGCGGGCGCGCTCCTCGGCCTCGACCTTGGCGTACGCGGCACGCTCGGTCCGGTCAGCACGCATGATCGCGCGCATCACGAACCAGAAGATCAGGCCGACGACGATGGTCGGCGTCAGGGCGAAGACGATCCCGCTTACGACTCCTTCAGGCACCCGAGCATCGTACCCCGGTGGACCGGGAGCTACTTGACCAGCGGGAACAGGATCGTCTCGCGGATGCCCAGGCCCGTGATCGCCATGAGCAGGCGGTCGATCCCCATGCCCATGCCGCCCGACGGGGGCATCGCGTGCTCCAGGGCCCGCAGGAAGTCCTCGTCGACGCGCATCGCCTCGAGGTCACCGCCGGCCGCGAGCTTCGCCTGCTCGACGAACCGCTCCCGCTGCACGACCGGGTCGACGAGCTCGGAGTACGCCGTGCCGAGCTCGAAGCCGCGGACGTACAGGTCCCACTTCTCGACGACGCCCGGACGGGTGCGGTGCTGCCGGGTGAGCGGCGAGGTGTCGACCGGGAAGTTCATCACGAAGGTCGGGCGGTCGAGCGAGTCGATGACGAAGTGCTCCCAGAGCTCCTCGACGTACTTGCCGTGCGTGGCGTGGGCGACCTCGACGCCCTCGGCCTCGGCGAGCGCCTGCAGCTCGGACAGCGGGGTCTCCGGGGTGATCTCGCGCCCCGCGGCCTCGGACAGCGAGCCATACATGTCGATGCGGGGCCACTCGCCACCCAGGTCGTAGGTGCTGCCGTCGGGCAGGGTGACCTCGAGCGCACCACCGGTGACCGCGCGGGTCGCGTTCTGCACGAGCTCCTGCGTCAGGTCGGCCATCTGCTCGTAGTTGCCGTACGCCTGGTACGCCTCGACCATCGCGAACTCGGGCGAGTGCGACGAGTCGGCACCCTCGTTCCGGAAGTTGCGGTTGATCTCGAACACCCGGTCGATGCCACCGACGACGGCGCGCTTCAGGAACAGCTCGGGGGCGATGCGCAGGAACAGCTCGGTGTCGAAGGCGTTCGAGTGCGTCACGAAGGGTCGGGCCGAGGCGCCGCCGTGCTGGGTCTGCAGCATCGGGGTCTCGACCTCGAGGTACTCGTGCGCGGTGAAGGTCTGACGGAGCGAGGCCATCACGGCAGCGCGGGCACGCACGGTGGCGCGGGCCTCGTCGCGGACGATGAGGTCGAGGTAGCGCTGGCGGACCCGCGTCTCCTCGTTGAGCTCGTTGTGCAGGTTCGGCAGCGGCAGGATCGCCTTCGCCGCGATCGCCCAGTCGTCGACCATGATCGACAGCTCGCCGCGGCGCGAGGAGATCACCCGGCCGTGCACGAACACGTGGTCGCCCAGGTCGACGAACTCCTTCCAGCGGGCGAGGGACTCGTCGCCCACCTCGGCCAGGGAGACCATCGCCTGGATGCGCGAGCCGTCGCCCGACTGCAGGGACGCGAAGCAGAGCTTGCCGGTGTTGCGCGAGAACACCACACGACCCGCGATGCCCACGACGTCCTGGGTCTCCTCGCCGGTCTCCAGGTGCGCGTACTGCTCGCGCACGGCCGGGATCGTCGTGGTGATGGGGAGCTCGGCGGGGTACGCCTCGATGCCCGACTCCAGCAGCTTCGCCCGCTTGTCGAGCCGGACCTGTCGCTGCTCGCTGGTCTCCTGCTCGGCCAGTGCGGCGGCGTCGGCGATCGCGGTGTCGGGGGTGACGGTCTCGTCGGTCATGCGGGTGCGGCTCCGATGGTCGTGGGGGTCGGGGGAAATGCTACCCGCGCCGCGGTCCCGCCCCCGAACCGCTAGAGCGTCGACTGCCCGTCGGCGGCGGTCAACGCGTTGTCGACGGCGGAGCGGACGAGCGCACCGAGGACACGGCCCGGGTGTTCGACGCCGATGCCGGACAGGGTGCCCGCCGACTGGTCGACGATCGCGGTCGAGAAGCTCACGGCGGCCCGCACCGCGTCGGCGTAGGCGGGCCGGTCGCCCTCGGCCACGACGAACGGTTCGGCGCCCATCTCGACCACGAGCGCCTGGGCGATCGGCAGGACGGGCGCCGGGGCGGTCACGGCGCAGTACGCGTCGCGCAGCCGGGACAGGTCGACGCTCGTGCCCGTGAAGGCCATCGCGGGGTGGATCGCCAACGGGATGGCACCGGCCGCCATCGCCGGGGCGAGGATGCCGACGCCGTGGTCCGGGCTGGTGTGCACGACGAGCTGCCCCGGCTGCCAGATCCCGGCGTCCGCCAGCCCCTGCACGAGCGAGGCGAGCTGGTCGTCCGGCACCGCGAGCAGCACGAGTTCGCTCCGCTCCACCAGGTCCGGCGTCGCGAGCACCGGAGCGCCCGGCAACATGGCCTCGGCGCGGTCACGGCCCTCGTCGGACACGGCGGTCACCCCGACGACGGCGTGCTCCGCGTTCGCCAAGGCTGCTCCGAGGACGGGTCCGACCCGTCCGGCGCCGACGATGCCGACCCCGAGACGCCCGGCCCTCATCGTGCGGCTCCGGTCGGTGGGACGTCGTCCCAGCCGGCGGGGACGGCGCCGGACCGGCGGTCCGCCGCCTGTCCGGCAGGGGCTCCGGACCCGGGCACGGTGTCGGCCGCAGCGTGCGTGGCGGCCGCGGGACGGGCCTCCCGTTCGCGCCAGCGGTGGGTCGTGTCGACCGCGGCCGCCTCGACGGCACGCTGCGTCGTCTCCGACCACAGGCGCTGCGCGTCACGTGCGTCGAGCGCGCCGACGCGGGCCGAGACCGGCCCGGCCACGGTGTGGACGTGGACGGCTGCGAGCCGCAGGGCACGCTCGAGCGGACCCTGCTCGACCTTGACGCTCTGCACCCGGGGAAGCGGCACGATGACGAGCGAGCGCCACACGGCACCGAGCCGCAGCAGCACCGCACCCTGCACGAACCGGTAGCCGTTGCGGCGGAACGCGAACGGACGGAGCCAGGCGCCACGGCGTGGGGAGTGCACGAAGCCGCCACGGTCGCCCGAGGTGGTGAGGCTGTCGTCGACGACGTCCACGGCTTCGGCCGCGCCCTCGCGCAGGGCTTCCTGCGACGCCTCGGGGCCGGCGACGACGGTGCCGACGAGCCCGGGCAGGATGATGTCGAGGACCTCGCGGACGTCCGCCGTGGTGCCCACGGGCAGCACGATCGAGGACACCTGCTGGTTGCTCGACGCCCCGTTGCCGGCGCTCGTCGCACGGTTGATGCGGATGTCCCACCAGCCGAACGGACGCCACAGCAGCGGCTGGGCGACGCTGACGGCGTGGATGCGCCCCGGCGGCAGCGTCTCGTTCGACGTCGAGACCAGCCCGAAGCCGATCCGGATGCCGTCGCGGGTCTCGGCGATCGTGTACTGCAGCGAACGGGAGAACTTGCGGACGTAGTAGCCACCGGCACCGAGGACGGCGGGGAACAGCCCGAAGAGCACCGCGAACTCACCGGTGAGCGCGACGCTGACGATCATGCCGGCGATGACGAGCAGCAGGAACAGCGTCGTGCCGGACAGCAGCATCGACGCGATGAGCCGACCCGGACGCACCTTGACGATGCGGGTCGCGTGCACGGCTGCCGGGTCCAGCTCCGGCGAGAACATCTCGTCGACGCGGTCCTGCAGTGCCCCGTGCGACTGCCGTGACGGGCCACCGTGGCCGTCGTCGTCCTTCGCGCCGGACGCCAGCACCAGGATCCGCTGCCGCAGGTCGTCGGCGGCGCGGGCCCCGAGGTAGGCGAGCTGCACGTTGGCGTCGTTGCCGGCCTGCGCGATCTCGAGCTTGGCGGTGCCGAACACCCGGGGCACGAGCGGCCGCTGGATGTTGATGCCCTGGATCCGGTCGAGCCGGGCCTTGCGGTGGTTCCGGAACAGCACGCCCGAGCGCACCTCGACGATCTCGCCGGTCACGCGGAACTCGTGCATGCGCCAGGACAGGTAGAACAGGCCGATCAACACCACGAGCAGCACCACGATGCCGAGCAGGACCCAGCCGACGACGCCGTGCTCGTACACGTACCGGACGGGGTCACCGTCCTCCTGCTGCTCGCCCGGGATGAAGAGCTCGACGAGCTGGTCCCGCAGGCTGTTCAGCACGTAGCCGAGGATGACGATGAGGAAGATCCCGCCCTTGAGCAGCGGGGTGAGCGGGTGCAGGCGGTGCCACTCGCCGTCGGTCAGGGGTGCCGCAGCGGCCGCGTTGCCCCGGGTGGGCGGGGCGGGCGGAGCGGGTGGCGGGGTGCCCGGTCGGAAGGTCACGGACGACCCCTACAGTCCGGCGCGACGGGACTCGGCGAGCTCGACGAGGCGGTCGCGCAGTTCGTCGGCGTCCGCTGCCGGCACACCCGGGATCCGGACGTTCGTCGCGGCCGCGGCGGTCACGAACTTGAGCTCGCTCATGCCGAGCGCCCGGTCGAGCGGCCCACGGGCGACGTCGACGAGCTGCATCCGGCCGTACGGCACGGCCGTGAACCGCTGCCACATGAGGCCACGGCGCACGACCAGGTCGTCGTCGCGGAGCGCGTAGCCGATGGCCCGGACGCGTCGGGGCGTGAGCGCCGCGGTGATCGCCGTGGTGACCGCGACGACGATGCCGATGGAGAGCCAGACCGTGCCGGCCCCGGAACCGAAGCCGTCGGTGACGATCCCGATGAGCACGCAGCCCGCGGTGAGCACGACACCGATCACGAGCGTGGTGATGAGTTCGGTCCACACGAGCTTCGCGGACACCCGCTGCCAGGCGATCCCACCGAGGCCGAGGCCGGGCTCGTCGAGTCGTTCACGCGGCATCGCGGGCCTCCTGGGGTTGCTCGGTCAGTTCACCGTCGTCGAACCGTTGCGGGGATCGTCACGGTCGTCGTCGTCACCCGGAGGTGCGATGCACATGCGCTCTGCCACGAGTGCGCAGACCGTCAGGACGATCCCGCCCCCGACGGCGATCACGTTCGGCAGGGTCGAGCCTAGCGAAGGCGTCGCCGAACGGGTCAGCAGGTACAGCACGAGGCCGAGGGCGAACCCGCCCAGCAGCGTGCCGCAGATGCTGGACGCCTTCGCGAGCACGACGACCCGCGTCGCGTAGAGCGGGTCGACCGGCCGCTGGCGTCCAGCGCCGTCGCGCGCGTGCCGGCGCACCGGGCGTGCCATGAGCACGACGGCGACGCCGATGAACGCGAGCGTGACGCCGAGCGGGATCGAGAACAGGAACGTCGGCAGCTGGCGCGACGCCAGGACGGCGTCGAGTGCGAAGCCAGCGACCACCGTCACGACGGCGATGCTGATCAGCGTGGAGGCACGGGTGGGCTTCATGCGCTGGTCGCGCTCCCCGCAGGCCGGGAGGCCCGTGCCGGCTCCGCGAACAGGCGCGGCTCGTCGACGCGCTCGGTGTCGTCCCCCACGGCGGTGAGCAGGTCGGCCACCGGTCCGGCACCGGGCAGGACGGCCTCGGGGTCGGCGTCGAGCCACGGGGCGAGCACGAACGCGCGCTCAGCGGCCCGGGGGTGCGGCACGACCAGGGTGTCCGTGGCGATCCGCAGGTCGTCCACCGCGACGACGTCGAGGTCGAGGGTGCGGTCGCCCCACCGGACCTCGCGCGTGCGGCCGTGGGCGTCCTCGATGCCGTGCAGGGCGTCGAGGAAGGCCTGCGGCTCGAGGTCGGTGTCGACGACCACGACGGCGTTCCGGTAGCGGGGCTTCGACGTGTCGAGGCCGTCGAGGGTCACGGCGACCGACTCGACCTCGCGGCTCGAGGCCACCGGCTCGACCCCGGGCAGGGCGGCGATCGCGGTGGCGGCGGCGCGGAGCGTGCTCCCCCGGTCGCCGAGGTTCGCTCCGAGGGCGACGACGACCCGGTGGGTCATTCTTCTTCCTCGTCCGGCACCGTGGCGCCGCGGGAGCGCCGGATGGTGATCGAGACGTCGGTGAACGGCACGGTGATCGGGGCCTGCGGCTTGTGCACCGTGACCTCGGTCGCCAATGCGGCACGGTGGGTGAGCGCGGCCGCGGCGATGCGCTCGGCCAGCGTCTCGATCAGGTCGACCGGGTCGCGTTCGATCTCGGCCACGACCTGCTCGGCGAGGACGCCGTAGTGCACGGTGGCGTCGAGGTCGTCGCTGCCCGAGGCGGCACGGGCGTCGAGCTCCACGGCGACGTCGACGACGAAGTCCTGGCCGTCCTCGCGCTCGTGGTCGAAGACGCCGTGGTGTCCCCGGGCGCGGACCCCGGTGAGTCGGATGGTGTCGTTCACGATCGAGCTGCCCTCCAGGCGTCCCAGACGTCGAGCACGGCACGGGTCGGTGCCGGGTCGTGCACGCGCACACCCCACGCGCCGCGTTCGGCGGCGAGCAGGCTGATGGCGGCGGTGGCGAGGTCGCGCTCCCTGGGCGGGGCACCCTCGGGGCTCCCGACACCGTCGAGGAACCGCTTGCGTGAGGCGGCGACGAGCACCGGCAGGCCGATCGAGGCGAAGCGCTCGTAGCCGGCCAGGATCTCCCAGTTCTGCACGCCGTGCTTGGCGAAGCCGAGACCCGGGTCGATGACGACCTGCTCCTGCCGGACGCCGAGCACGATGAGTTCGGCGACCCGGAGTTCGACCTCGCGCCGGACCTCCTCGACCGCGTGGGTGTACTCGGCGTTGCGGTACATCCGGTCGCTGTGGCCGCGCCAGTGCATGACGACGAAGCCGACCCCCGTCGACGCCACGACCCGGGCCATGTCCGGGTCGGCGAGCCCGCCCGAGACGTCGTTGACGATGGCGGCACCGAGGTCGACGGCACGCTCGGCCGTCGCGGCGTTCATGGTGTCGACGCTGACCGGGATGCCCTCGGCGACGAGCTGCTGCACGACCGGCAGCACCCGTTCCTGCTCGACCGGCACGGGCACGCGCTCGGAACCGGGGCGGGTGGACTCCCCGCCGACGTCGATGACGTCCGCACCGGCCGCGACGAGGTCACGTGCGTGCTGCACGGCGGCGTCGTAGGCCTGGTGCAGCCCGCCGTCGCTGAACGAGTCGGGGGTGACGTTGAGGATGCCGAGCACCCGGGTGCGCTCCTCGGCCGGACCACCGCGGTCACGGCGACGGCCGGTCACGACCTCCGGCACCGGCTGGGGTGCACGGAGGTCGATCGCGACCGTCGCCGGTTCGGCGGCGGCGGCGCGGGCACGACTCACCTCGGCGAGTCGACGCTCTCGTCGCGTCGGCAGCTCGGTCATGCCGGCCTACGCGGGGGCGATACCCGGGTTGCCGAACGGGCGACGACGGGTCTTCGAGGTCGACTCGGAGTCCGACGGATCCGCTGCGGTCGAGGCGGCCTTGCCGGGCACGTCGATCGCGGGCAGGTTGCTGACCGGGCGCTTGTCGCTGGAGAGCCACTGCGGGCGCTCCGGCAGCTTGCGGACGTCCTTGAAGATCTCCACGAGCTCCGGGGCGTCGAGCGTCTCCTTCTCGAGGAGCTCGCCGGCCAGGCGATCGAGGATGTCGCGATTGTCGTTGAGCACCTGGTAGGCCTCGTCGTGCGCGGCCTCGAGCAGGGCGCGGGTCTCGGCGTCGACCGTCTGGGCGATGGTCTCCGAGTAGTCGCGACCGGTGCCACCGCTCATGTCACGGCCGACGAACGGCTCGCTCGAACCGGACCCGAGCTTCACGGACCCGACAGCCTGGCTCATGCCGTACTCGGTCACCATCTTGCGGGCGGTGCCGGTGGCCTTCTCGATGTCGTTCGAGGCGCCCGTGGTCGGGTCGTGGAAGACGATCTCCTCGGCGACGCGACCACCCATGGCGTAGGTGAGCTGGTCGAGGAGCTCGTTGCGGGTGACCGAGTACTTGTCCTCGAGCGGGAGCACCATCGTGTAGCCGAGGGCACGGCCGCGGGGCAGGATCGTGATCTTCGTGACCGGGTCGGTGTGCCGCATCGCCGCTGCCGCCAGGGCGTGGCCGCCCTCGTGGTACGCGGTGATCAGGCGTTCCTGGTCGGACATGATCCGGGTGCGGCGCTGCGGGCCGGCCATCACGCGGTCGACGGCCTCGTCGAGGGCACGGTTGTCGATGAGCTGCGCGTTCGAGCGGGCGGTCAGCAGGGCCGCCTCGTTCAGGACGTTCGCCAGGTCGGCACCGGTGAAGCCCGGCGTCTTGCGGGCGAGCAGCTCGAGGTCGACGCTCGCGGCGAGCGGCTTGCCCTTCGCGTGCACCTCGAGGATCTGCTTGCGGCCGGCGAGGCCCGGGGCGTCGACGCCGATCTGGCGGTCGAAACGGCCGGGGCGCAGGAGCGCGGGGTCGAGCACGTCGGGACGGTTCGTCGCGGCGATGAGGATGACGTTCGTCTTGCCGTCGAAGCCGTCCATCTCGACCAGGAGCTGGTTCAGCGTCTGCTCGCGCTCGTCGTTGCCACCGCCGATGCCGGCACCACGGTGACGACCGACGGCGTCGATCTCGTCGATGAAGACGATGGCCGGCGAGTTCGCCTTGGCCTGCTCGAAGAGGTCACGGACACGGCTCGCACCGACACCGACGAACATCTCGACGAAGTCCGAACCGGAGATCGAGTAGAACGGCACGCCGGCTTCTCCCGCGACGGCGCGGGCGAGCAGGGTCTTGCCGGTTCCGGGAGGGCCGTAGAGCAGCACGCCCTTCGGGATCTTCGCCCCGACGGCCTGGAACTTCGCGGGCTCCTTGAGGAACTCCTTGATCTCGTGGAGTTCTTCGATCGCCTCGTCGGCACCCGCGACGTCGGCGAACGACACCTGCGGGTTCTCCTTGTTGTTGATCTTGGCCTTCGACTTGCCGAACTGCATGACCTTCGAGCCGCCACCCTGGGCGCTCGAGAGCAGGAACCAGAACAGGGCACCGATGATCAGGAACGGCAGCAGGATGCCGAGCAGCGACAGGAACCAGTTGCCCTGGGCGACGCGGTCGTTGTAGCCGTCCGGCAGGTTGGCGTCGTTGACGGCCTGGACGACCTCTTCGCCGCGTGGCGTGGAGTAGTAGAACTGCTCCTGCTTGTCGCCGTCCTTCAGGACGAGGTCGACCCGCTGCTCGGTGGAGTTGATGGTCGCGGACGAGACCTTGTCATCGGAGAGCTGCTCGAGACCCTTCTGGGTGTCGATCTCTTGCGTGCTGCCCTGGCTGATGACGCTCCAGCCGATGAAGATGCCCGCCAGCGCGATCAGCACGTAGAGGTACGGGCCGCGGAAGATGCGCTTGAAGTTCATGTGATCCGGGCGCGAGTGCCCGACACCTTTCTCTGCCGAAGTTGCGTGCAGGTCAGCATACGGCCGCGATTCTGTGGCGAGAATGGGTGTCCTCTGCGGGCGAACTCACCCCCGGGCCAGAGTCGGCCGAGTGCGACCCGAGCGCGGCGGGCCGCCCGTCAGGAGTAGACGTGCGGAGCGAGGACGCCGACGCCGCGCAGGTTGCGGTAGCGCTCGTCGTAGTCCAGGCCGTACCCGACCACGAAGGCGTCGGGGATGTCGAAGCCCACGTACTTCACGTCGACCTCGACCTTGGCGGCCTCGGGCTTGCGCAGCAGGGCGACGATCTCGACGCTCGCGGCACCACGGGACTGCAGGTTCTGCTTGAGCCACGACAGGGTCAGACCGGAGTCGATGATGTCCTCGACGATCAGGACGTCGCGGCCGTGCAGGTCGGTGTCGAGGTCCTTGAGGATCCGCACCACGCCGGACGACTTCGTGCCGGAGCCGTACGACGACACCGCCATCCAGTCCATCCGCGCCTGCATCTTGAGGTGGCGCGAGAAGTCCGCCATCACCATGACGGCACCCTTGAGCACCCCGACGAGCAGCGGGTCGCGGCCCGCGTAGTCGGCGTCGACGACCGCCGCGAGCTCGGCGAGCTTCTCGTCGATCTGCTCGGGGGTGAAGAGCACTTCGGACAGGTCTGCCTGGACGTCGGAGAGTTCCACCACGCCAGCCTAACCGGCGCTGAACTCGATGCGGTCGCCGGTCCGCGTGGCACGGACGCCCGGCAGGTCGATCGGGCCCTGTCCGCTCCAGTCCGTGACCAGCCGGCAGACCTCGAGCGTCTGCACGCGCGACAGCGTCACCCCGAACTCGCTCTCCACCGCCAGGCGCACGAGTCGCTGCCGGAGCGCCGGCGGGTTCGCCCCGAGCGCCCGCACCGACAGCGAGATGCCCGCCTCGGAGTGCTCGGCGATGTCCTCCGCGATCTCCTCCGCGAAGTGGTCCAGCGCCGCGGAGTCCTCGCGCAGCTGGTCGGCCGTGCGGGCCAGGGCCTCGGGCACCCCGGCGCCGAGCTCCCGTTCGAGCACCGGCAGCAGGGTGTTCCGCACCCGCACCCGTGCGTACGCGGGGTCGTCGTTCTGCGGGTCGTGCCACGGTGCCAGCCCCGCTGCGGCGCACGCCTGCCGGGTCGCGTGGCGCCGGACCGACAGGAGCGGCCGGCCGTAGGCCGGACCGCCGTCACGGCGGGCGAGCGGCTGCATGCCGGACAGGCTGTCCGGCCCGCTGCCGCGCAGCAGGCCGAGCAGCACGGTCTCGGCCTGGTCGTCCAGGGTGTGGCCCAGCAGCACCAGGGGTGACCCGGTGGCGGCCGAGACCTCGGCGATCGACGCGTGGCGGGCCTCCCGGGCGGCGCCTTCCGGACCACCGTCGGAGCCGACCGTGACCCTGCGGACCGTCACCGGGTCGAGTCCCAGCTCGGATGCCTGCCGGGAGGCGCGGCTCGCGACCGCCTCGGAGCCCGCCTGGAGCGCGTGGTCGACGACCACTGCCCCGGCCCGCAGACCCTGCTTGCCCGCTTCGAACGCGGTGGCCGCAGCGAGGGCGAGGGAGTCCGGTCCGCCGCTCAGTGCGACGAGCACCAGGTCGCCTGCGGCGACCACGCCGTCGTCGACGGCTGCGGCGAGCAGGTCGCGGACGGCCAGGCGGGTCTCGGCGACGGCGGGGTCGAGCCGGGGACGCGGAGAGTTCACCCGGTAACGTTAGCCGCGCTTTCGCAACACACGACAGTCCCCGAAGCAGACACAGGAGCGCAACATGGCCGCGTACGACGTCGTCGTCGAGATCCCCAAGGGCAGCCGCAACAAGTACGAGGTGGACCACGAGACCGGTCGCGTCTACCTCGACCGCGTGCTGTTCACCTCGTTCGTCTACCCCACCGACTACGGGTTCTTCGAGAAGACCCTGGCCGACGACGGTGACCCCGTGGACGCGCTGCTGCTGCTCGAGTTCCCGACGTTTCCCGGCGTCGGCGTCAAGGTCCGCCCCGTCGGCGTCTTCAAGATGAGCGACGAGGCCGGCAACGACGAGAAGGTCCTCGTCGTCCCCGCCAAGGACCCGCGCTGGGCGCACATCCAGGACATCTCGGACGTGCCGGAGCAGACGAAGGCCGAGATCGCGCACTTCTTCGAGCGCTACAAGGACCTCGAGCCGAACAAGTGGGTCAAGGCCGAGGGCTGGGGCGACGCCGCCGAGGCCGAGCGCATCGTGCAGGCCGGTCAGGCCGCGTACGTGCCCGGCTCGCACTGACGATCCCCTGACGACGAACGGCGCCCGCTCTCCTTCCGGAGGGCGGGCGCCGTTCTGTGGTGCTGCTGTCGCGCGGGGCAGGGCGTGCGCGGGCGGGGGCGCGTGTGGGCGCGCCTGGTGAAACGGGCGTACCGGGTGGAAACGGGCGTACCTGGTGCGTTGATCCGTGCAGGTACGCCCGATCTCGCTTGGTACCGCAGCCGCTCTGGGAAAGAACGGGCACAGCGGGAGCGGGCTACAGGGAACCGCTCGGGCGGGCGACGTACGGCATGAGCTGGTTCGGCAGCCAGATCGCGCGCTCGACGACGCCGACGCCGGGGCGGGCGGCCTCGACCATGGTGCCGTAGCTCGTCACGATCGAGTCGTGGTACGCCCCCGAGGCCGTGCCGTTCGACGAGTAGAACAGGATGTCGCCGGGCTGGCGCTGGGACAGCGGGACGAGGCGGCCGATCGACTTGAAGTAGTTGTACTGCCAGACGACGTTGTGTCCGCCGGTCGCGATGCCCTGCGAGCTGTAGGCCATCATCACGAGGCCGGAGCAGTCCCAGGTGTTCGGGCCGGCGCCGGTCAGGACGTACGGCTCGCCGAGCTGGGCACGGGCGAACGCGATGGCGCCGGCGGCCTTCGAGGGGCTGCTCGGGGCCGGAGCGGGCGCCGGTGCCGGAGCAGGCGCGGGTGCCGGCTTGCTCGGCGTGCTGGGGGTGCTCGGCTTGCTCGGGGTGCTCGGCTTCGCGGGGGTGCCGGGGTTCGACGGAGTGCTGGGCTTGGACGGCGTGCTCGGCACGGCCGGGGTGGAGGTCCCGCCGCCGGTGCTGCCGGTGCCGCCCGTGTTGCCGGTGTTGCCACCGCTCGTGCCGCCGCCGGTGGCGTTCCCGGTGCCGGAGCCGTTCCCGGTGCCGGCATCGTTTGTCTGCTTCGCGATGGCGGCCTCGGCGGCCTTCGCCTGCTGCGCGCTCCAGTACGCGGTCTCCGTCGCGACGCTCGTGCCCTTCAGGTACGCGAGCTGGCGCAGGACCTCGGCCTGCTGGTCCTGTTCCTTCTGCACCCGCGCCTGGGCGCCTGCGGCCACGTCGTTGGCCGTCGCGAAGGTGGTCTTCGTCGCCTCGGTCGCCTTGCTCAGGGCCTTCTCGGCGGCGGACTGCTGGGCCGCCAGGGACTCGACGGTCTTCTGGTCGGCGCGCGCTTCGGCCAGGACGGTCGCGGAGCGCTCGGACAGGTGCGACATCGTGCCGACGCGGTAGAGCAGGTCCTTCGAGTCCGACGAGTCCATGAGCATGGTCGTCGACAGGTCACCGCCGCCGGTGCGGGACAGCTCGACCACGAGCCCGGCGACCTGACCGGCAGAGTCGTCCGCCCGGGCCTTCGCACGCTTCGACTGCGCGGACAGGTCGGCGAGGGTGTCCTTCGCCTCCTGCTGCTGCGACGCCGCCAGGGCGTACGCCTGCCCGGCCTGCTGCTCGGCGACACCGGCCTGGTCGGCGGCGTCCTGCAGCGTGCCGAGCCGGTCGCTCAGCTCGTCGACCGTCTGCTGGGCGTCGGCCGCATCGGACTTGGCGGCCTTGACGTCGTCCCAGGACGGACCCGAGGGTGCGGCCTGGGCCGGTCCGGCGATGACGACCGACAGGCCGATGCCGAGCACGGCGATGGTCGCGATCCCGCAGGAGAACGAGCGAGCGGAGGTGGTCATGACGTGGGTCGACGCCTTCTGGTGGCGCTGATGCTCATACCGAGATCCCCCGCGCTGCCATGAAGGGGACCGGGTCGACGGCAGCGCCGTTGATCCGGGTCTCGAAGTGGAGGTGGCACCCGGTCGACCAGCCGGTCGATCCGATCTTGGCGATCTGCTGTCCCGCGGTGACGTGCTGCCCGGCGGTGACCATGATCCCGCCGTCGACGACGTGGCCGTACGCGGTGGAGATGCCGCCGCCGTTGTCGAGGATGACCTCGTTGCCGTACCCGCCACCGTTGCCGGCGAAGGTGACGGTGCCGTCGTGGGCCGCGTAGATCGGGGCGTAGCAGGCCGGGGCCAGGTCGACGCCGGCGTGCAGGGCGCTGACGTGCGTGTAGGGGTCGACACGGTAGCCGTAGGGGCTGGTCTGGAACCCGCCCGCGGGTCGGACCCAGCCCGCCGGGTTGGCGCTGCCGCCACCGGTGCCGCCCTGGCTGGTCGCCGCGGCCTTGGCTGCTGCCTTCGCGGCGGCTGCTGCGAGGCGGGCCTGGCGAGCCTTCTCGGCGGCGACGCCCTTGCGGTAGTCGGCCTCGACGCCGCGCTGCTTCGAGGTGAGCGCGGTCAGCTGCGCTTCGAGCCTGGACTCGTTGTCGTTCTGGGCGTCCACCGCGGTCTGTGCGGCGTCCGCGGCTCCCTGGGCCTGCTGCATCTTCGACTGTGCGGCGTCGGCGAGGTCCCCGAGGGCCTGCTTGGCGCGGTCGGCCTTGTCGGCGAGGCCCTGGGCCACACCGCGGTCCTGCGAGGCCTGCGCGTAGATGCCCTCGGACTGCTCGCTGAGCTTCGACATGGCACCGAGCTCGTAGAGCAGGTCGCCGGAGTCGGACGGGTGCGTGAGGATGTCCGTCGTCACGTCGTCACCGCTGGTGCGACCGAGCTGGGCGGCGAGCTGACCGGCCTGCTCCTCGGAGCGCGCGGCGGTCTGCTTGGCCTCATCGGCCTGCGACTGGAACTTCTTCTGCTTGAGCGTCGCCTCGTCGTACTTGTTCTGCGCGGCCTGGTACGCCTCGCCCGCGGCCTGCGCGGCCTTCTGCTTGGCAGCGGCCTCGCTCTTCAGCGACGAGATGAGCGACTTGATCTCACTGACCTTGGCCTGCTGGGCACTGGTCGACGACTTCGCCTGCTGCACCTCGTCCCAGCTGGGGTAGCTCGCGGCGCTGGCGGACGACGCCGGGGCGAGGACCGCGAGCGTGCCGGCGGTGAGCGCGACGGCGACCGCGGCGGCGATCAGGCGGCTGCGGGAGCGGAGGGAGAAGGGAGTGGAGGTCGACATGTATCTCGATTTCGTAACAGCGCGGCAAGGCTCACGCACGTAACACTGTTAACAGGTGCAACAGTAACAACACGGGTCGCAGGCTCGACAGCCCCTCGGACGAGGGGTGCGGACGCCGACGATGCTCGCACCGACAGCATCGGAGACCCGTGCGCTGACGGCGCGACACGCCGGGGATGCGCGGTTGGCGGGGTCGGATTTGTGAAACCCGGGGGGCATCCGTATGCTTGTCCATCGGTAGCGCGATGCACTGCTTGCGGCCCTATCGTTTAGTGGCCTAGGACACCGCCCTTTCACGGCGGCAGCACGGGTTCGAATCCCGTTGGGGTCACTCCTTGAGTGAGCGAGCAAGTAGTACTGAACAACACCACAGCAAGACACAACACAACATGGCCCTGTAGCGCAGCTGGTTAGCGTGCCGCCCTGTCACGGCGGAGGTCGCGGGTTCAAGTCCCGTCAGGGTCGCCACGGCTGGATAGCTCAGTTGGTAGAGCGTTCGACTGAAAATCGAAAGGTCCACGGATCGATGCCGTGTCCAGCCACCGGTGAAGGCCCCCTGCTTCGGCAGGGGGCCTTTTCCGTTGTCTGGCCGGTGTGACCTGCTCGCAAAACACCCGTGTTCGCGCATCGAGCCGCGGCATGCGCGTGTTCAACGGGCGAACACCGGTGTTTTGCGGACTGCCTAGGCCTCGCGGGTCTTCGGGCTGCTGTCGTTCGTCTTCGCGGGGTCGCGCTCGACCACGGCGCCCAGGGCATCGTCGATCCGCGACATGAGCTCCGCGGGGATCGTGACGCCGGCAGCGCCCGCGTTGTCGTGCACCTGCTCCGGACGCGAAGCCCCGATGATCGCCGAGGCGACGTTCTCGTTCTGCAGGACCCAGGCGACCGCGAGCTGCGCCATGGACAGGTTCAGCTCGTCGGCGACCGGCTGCAGCTCCTGCACCGAGGACAGCACCTCATCGCGCATGAATCGCTTGATCATGTCCGCGCCGCCCTTGTCGTCGGTCGCGCGGGAGCCCTCGGGCAGCGGCTGACCCGGCTTGTACTTGCCGGTGAGCACACCCTGGGCGATCGGCGACCAGACGATCTGCGAGATGCCGAGTTCCTTCGAGGTGGGGACGACCTCGTCCTCGATGACCCGCCACAGCGCCGAGTACTGCGGCTGGTTCGAGATGAGCTGGAAGCCGAGGTCCTTCGCGAGCGCAGCGCCGGCCCGCAGCTGGTCCGCGGTCCACTCGCTGACGCCGACGTACAGGACCTTCCCCTGGCGCACGATGTCCGCGAAGGCCTGCATCGTCTCTTCGAGCGGGGTCTCGTGGTCGTAGCGGTGCGCCTGGTACAGGTCGACGTAGTCCGTCTGCAGCCGCTGCAGCGAGCCGTCGATCGACTCGAGGATGTGCTTGCGGGACAGCCCGGTGTCGTTGTGGCCCTTCGGACCGGTCGGCCCGAACACCTTCGTGGCGATCTCGAGGGACTGGCGCCGCTCCCCCTTGAGCGCTTCGCCGAGGACCGTCTCCGCGCCGGTGTTGGCGTAGACGTCGGCGGTGTCGAACGTCGAGATGCCGACCTCGAGGGCGGCCTTGACGCAGGCGATCGCCGCGTCGTTCTCGACCTGGGATGCGTGGGTGAGCCAGTTGCCGTAGGTGATCTCGGAGACCTTGAGGCCCGAGTTGCCGAGGTAGCGGTACTCCATGTGCGTGTCACTCCTGTCGTGGGGCGCGTCGGTGCGACCCGAACCGTGACGGTAGTCCCGTCGCCCCCAGGAGCACTCGGCCTGCGAGTGCACGCCTGTACGCTGATGTTTCAGAGACGATCGAAAAAGACGAAACCCCGGCGATGTGGCCTGAGCCAGGGATCGTTCCGGGGTCTTCGTGAACAACGTTAGCAGGCGAGGCGGGATGCAGGAAGACGAGCTCGAGCGGCTCATCACAGCCGATCGGCTCCGTTCGTACGCAGGGCGGACGGGGTCGTCGACTGAAGCACTGCGGCTCTACGAGTGGAACATGCGAGCCGCGGCGGCAGTCATGGAGCTCACCGGCGTCGTCGAGGTGTTCGCTCGCAATGCGCTCGACCGTGAACTCTGCGCGTGGGCATCGAGCCGCACCGGGCCGCCCTGGTTCGACATCGCACCACTCGACAGCCGCGGGCGTGCCGACCTCGCGAAGGCACGGGCACGGGCGGGTCGAGAAGGTCGACGTCCCGAAGTACACGGACGGGTCATCGCGGAGCTCAGCTTCGGGTTCTGGCGGTACCTCGTCGAATCGCGGTACCACACCTCGCTCTGGGTGCCTGGCCTGCATCGAGCCTTTCCGCACGGGCCGGACAACCTGCGCATCCGACGGAGCGAGGTGGCGCGACGGCTCCAGCAGCTGCACTTCGTGCGGAACCGCGCCGCGCACCACGAACCCATCCACGCGCGGAACCTGCAGCGGGACCACGACTTCGCACTCGAACTGCTCGGCTGGATCAGTCCACACGCGGCGTCCTGGGCTGAGGGCACCACTTCGATCGAAGCCGTGCTCCGTGCCCGCCCCGACGGGTAGGTGCAGGATCGAAAGGGTTGCGGCACGGAGCGGTGCCGCCGGAAGCGAGGGAGCATCCATGACCGGAGCGAGCGTGTTGTTCATCGGCGGGAGCGGCGTCATCAGCGCCGCCTGCGTCCGGGAAGCCGTCGAGCAGGGGTTCGACGTGACCGTGCTCAACCGGGGGACCACCGGGGGCAGGCCGATCCCGGAGGGTGTGACGCGCCTCCAGGCCGACGTGTCGGACCGCAGCGCACTGGCGGGCGCACTCGGCGACCAGCGCTTCGACGTGGTCGTGAACTGGATCGCCTTCACGCCGGACCAGGTGCAGGCCGACGTCGACTTCTTCGCGGGGCGGACGCGGCAGTACGTGTTCATCAGCTCGGCCTCGGCGTACCAGACGCCGGCGACGCACCTGCCGATCACGGAGTCGACGCCGCTGAAGAACCCGTACTGGCAGTACTCGCGCGACAAGATCGCGTGCGAGGAGCTGCTGATGGAGGCGTACCGGGAGCAGGACTTCCCGGTGACCATCGTGCGGCCGTCGCACACCTACGACGAGACGAAGCTGCCGCTGACCGGCGGCTGGACCGCGGTCGCTCGGATGCGTGCCGGCAAGCCGGTCATCATCACCGGCGACGGTACCTCGCTGTGGACCCTGACGCACAGCCGTGACTTCGCGGTCGGGTTCACGGGGCTGCTCGACCGGGCCGAGGCGATCGGTGAGCCCTTCACGATCACGAGCGATGAGGCGCCGACGTGGAACGCCATCGCGCACGAGATCGCTGCGGCGGCCGGGGTCGAGGACCTGCGGATCGCGCACGTGCCGGCGGACGCGATCAACGCGGTCGACCCCGAGTGGGGCGCGGCGCTGCTCGGCGACAAGGCGAACAGCTCGGTGTTCGACAACAGCAAGGTCCGGTCGCTCGTGCCGTGGTACCGGCCGCGCACGACCTACCGGCAGGGTGTGCGCGAGGTCATCGCCTGGTACGAGGCGCACCCCGAGGAGCAGGTCGTCGACGAGCGGCTCGATGCCCTGATGGACGAGTTGGCGGCGCGCTGGGCGGTGTGAGCCGCACTCGGTGACGCGCGCCGGCGCACGCAAGACACCGGTGTTCGCGCTCCGCACCGCGGCATGCGGGGGTTCAACGCGCGAACACCGGTGTTTTGCGGATCAGGTCAGGCGCGCGCGGCGAGCACGTCCGCCAGGGTTCCGATCGCGAAGCGCACCTCGTCGTCGGTGACGACGAGGGGTGGCGCGAAGCGGATCGTCGACCCGTGGGTGTCCTTCACCAGGAGCCCGCGGTCGGCGAGGTCCTTCGAGATCGCCTTACCCGTGCCGAGCGCGGGGTCGATGTCGATCCCTGCCCAGAGTCCGGCGACCCGGTGCGAGACGACACCCTTGCCGAGCAGGTCGTCGAGCAGGCCGCGCAACAGCGGTTCGCCGTCGAGGGCCCGCTGCTGGAACGTGCCCTCACCGAGCATCGCCACGACCTCGGCACCGACGGCTGCGGCGAGCGGGTTGCCGCCGAAGGTCGATCCGTGTTCGCCGGGGCGCAGGACGCCCAGGACATCGCGCGAGCCCACCACCGCGGACACCGGCACGATGCCGCCACCGAGGGCCTTGCCGAGTGTGATGAGGTCGGGACGCACCCCGACGCGCTGCACCGCGAGCGTGTGTCCCGTGCGACCGAGGCCGGACTGGATCTCGTCGGCGATGAACAGCGCACCGAACTCGTCACAGACCGCGCGGACGTCGGGAAGGTAGGACTCCGGCGGGATGACCACGCCGCCCTCGCCCTGGATCGGCTCGAGCAGCACGGCGACGACGGTCTCGTCCATCGCCTCGCGCAGAGCCGCAGCGTCGCCGTACGGCACCGTGCGGAAGCCGGGCGTGAACGGCCCGAAGTCATCGTGGGCCGAGGGGTCGTCCGAGAACGAGATGATCGTGGTGGTGCGGCCGTGGAAGTTGCCGGACGCGACGATGATCGTCGCCCGCTCGGCCGGCACGCCCTTGACCCGGTAGCCCCAGGCGCGGGACACCTTGATCGCGGACTCGACGGCCTCGGCACCGGTGTTCATCGGCAGGACCATCTCGGTCTCCGTCAACGCCGCCAGCGCTGCGGCGAACGGCCCGAGCTGGTCGTTGACGAACGCGCGGCTCGTGAGCGTCACGCGGTCGAGCTGCGCCCGTGCGGCATCGAGCAGCCGCGGGTTGCCGTGGCCGAAGTTCACCGCCGAGTACGCGGCGAGGCCGTCCAGGTACTGCTTGCCGTCGACGTCGGTGACGGTCGCTCCGGCACCCGACGCGATGACGACGGGCAGCGGGCTGTAGTTGTGCGCGAGGGCGCGGTCCTCGACGGCGAGCGCCGCCGCGGTGTTGACCCCGAGCGACGCTGCCGCCGACATCAGCTGACCCCGAGCGAGCGCGCGACCGAGGTGCCGGTGCCGACCGGGTGCAGGTCGAGGGTGCAGCACTTCACGCCGCCGCCGCCGAGCAGCAGCTCGGACAGGTCGACGCCGATCGGGTTGTAGCCCTTCTCCCGCAGCTGCTCGGCGAACCGGACAGCCCGGGCGGCGATCACGACGTTGTACCCGTCGGAGTACGAGTTCAAACCGAGGATCGCGGCGTCTTCCTCGGTGGCGATGATCGCGTCGGGGAAGCGCTCGCGCAGGATCGCCAGCGACGGCTCGTCGAAGGCGCTCTCCAGGTACGCGATGTTGCTCGTCCCGTCGACGGCGGGCTCGGGGTCGAGCACGGCGATCGCGGTGTCGAGGTGGTAGAAGCTCGGGTTGATGAGCTTGAGCGTGACGACCTCTCGGCCGTAGATCTTCGCGAGCTCGTCGTGCGAGGTGCTGTCCGACCGGAAGCCGGTGCCGGCGAAGATGGTGTCCCCGATGAGCAGGAAGTCACCCTCGCCCTCGTTGGTCTGCTCCGGCTCGGCGACGGTCAGACCGGCCTGGCGGAACCAGTCCATGTACGCGGGGCCCTCGGGCTGGCGCTCGGGGTACTGGAACTTCGCGCCGTACGCGATGCCGTCGAGGACGAACCCGCCGTTGGCCGCGTAGACCATGTCCGGCAGGCCGTCGATCGGGTCGATGTACGAGATGTCGAAGCCGAGCTGCTCGTAGACGGCGACGAGCGACTCCCACTGCTCGACGGCCTTCGACGTGTCGGTCGGCTCCTCCGGGTGCATCCACGGGTTGATCCGGTAGCTCACGGTGTAGAAGTCCGGCTTGCACATCAGGATCGTGCGCTTGGTGGCGACACGGGCCGGGGTGGCGACGGACTCGGGGGCGGGTGCGGTGTTCGACATCAGTCCTCCTGGAAGGGACCGGGGCCCGAGCCTGCCAGGAACCGAAACGGAACGAGGAGAAGAGCTCCGGTGAGATGCAGGCTCACTCACCGCAGCGGACCAGGTCGACGCCGAGTCGATCCTTCCACAGACCGTCCGGCAAGTGCAGTACCGGGGCTCTGGCGGCTTGACACCCGTTCGGGTGACGCACGTTTCGTGCGCGAGACCCACCAGCCTCGCAACAAGTCCGCGTACGATGGGGACAAATGGATACGCTCGACCACCGCATCCTGGATCAGCTCCGGGACAACGCCCGCGCCGGCTACGGCGACATCGGGTCGGTGGTCGGACTCTCGGCCTCGGCCGTCAAGCGCCGTGTCGACCGGCTGGTCGGTGACGGCGTCATCCAGGGCTTCACGATCAAGGTCGACCCCGCCGTCGAGGACCGCGGGACCGAGGCCTGGGTCGAGCTCTACTGCCGCGGCACCGTCTCGCCCGACGAGCTGCGTGCACTGCTCGACACCGTCCCCGAGGTCATCGACGCCGGCACGGTCACCGGCAGCGCCGACGCCGTCGTGCACATGCGCTCGAAGGACCTGTCCGCGCTCGAGGAGGCGCTCGACAAGGTCCGCCTCGCACCCCAGGTCGACCACACCCGCTCCGCGATCGTGCTCTCCAAGCTCGTCAGTCGAGAGACCGCGTAACGTCCCACGCATGGGACGGAAGACGGTCTGGAGGCGCGACTCGGCACCCACGGGATCGCGCCCGGCCCGGCAGCTGGTCACCGCTGCGAGCGTCGCCTACGTCGCGAACTGCCTGTGGGGCACCGCGGTCGCCGTGCGGCCGATCCGCACGAAGAAGCTCCGGGTCGTGCACCACGGGCTGTTCGTCGTGACCGCGACCCTGACCGGCGTCGCCGCGACGACCCCCGCGTGGACGCGCGACCGGACCGCACTGTTCCTGCTGCCGGCACTCGTACCCCTGGCCGTCGCTCCACGCACCAACCCGCGCTCCGGAGCACACTGGAAGGTCGCGGTCGCCGCCGCACCGTCCTACCTGGGGGCCGTGCTCGCCCGCAGGCGATCAGAGAGGTGAGCAGTGGAGCTGTTCGAGGCCATCCGACGACGACGCACGACGAACGGGCCGTTCCTGCCCGATCCGGTGTCGGACGAGCACCAGCGACTGCTCATGGAGCTCGCCGGCCGGGCGCCGTCGCAGCTCAACAGCCAGCCGTGGCGCTTCGTGCTGATCGAGGAACGCCGGACGATCGACCGCGTCGCCGAGATCAGCGGCAGCTCGATGACCCGCACGATGGCCGAGGGCACGTTCTTCGAGCGGTACAAGCCGTACTTCCGGTTCTCGAAGGCCGAGATGGACGAGCGGCGCGACGGCATGCTGTTCGACAAGCTCCCCGGGCCGCTGCGGCCGTTCACGAAGCAGGTGTTCACGAAGCGCGGGCAGCTGCTCATGAACACGCTCCGGGTGCCGCAGACCCTGGGTGAGGAGAACCGGAAGCTCGTCGCCGGGTCGCCGCTGCTGCTCGGCGTGCTGCTCGACCGCCACGAGTACCGGAAGGAGGAGCTGTCCGGCTTCTACTCGGTGTTCAGCATGGGCGCGGCGATGGAGAACATCTGGCTCGCGACGACCGAGCTCGGCCTGGGGATCCAGTTCGTGTCCTTCCCGATGGAGACCCCCAGCGCGTGGGAGGAGATCGAGGGACTGCTCCGTGTGCCCGAGTCGCTCGAGCTGATGGCCGTCTACCGGATCGGGTACCTGCCCCCGGAACGACGACGTCCGGCCATCGACTGGACGTCGAGCGAGCGGAAGCGTCCCTCGCAGTACGTGTTCCGCGGCACCTGCGACACCCCGCAGCGCGGGTGGGACGACGCACCCGTCGCAGCCCACATCGAACCGGAGGCGACCACATCGTGACCGACACCCGACCCACCCACGTGACCCCGGGCCTCCAGGCCGTTGCCCCCGGCCTGCCGGGCCGCCCCTGGATCTCGCAGGACTGGCTCGACGTCGTCTTCGTGCACTGGCGCGTCGACGTGTCGGCGGTGGCCCCGCTGCTGCCGGCCGGCACGAGGCCCGACACGATGGCGCTCGACGGCACCGACGACGGGGTGACCACCTGGGTGGGCCTCATCGCGTTCCGGTTCGAGGACACCCGGTTCCCGCCGTTCTCGACCGGGAGCATCGGCGACTTCGTCGAGCTGAACGTCCGCGTCTACACGGTCGACGAGCAGGGGCAGCGCGGGGTGGTGTTCCTGTCGCTCGACGCCGGCAAGCTCCTGCCGACCATCGGCGCACGCGTCGCGACCGGGCTGCCGTACCGGTGGGCGGTCGCGGAGTCGCGCAGCGGTGACGGCCGCGTGGGGTACGCGATGCGTCGGCACGGCACCCACCTGCGGTCGATGCTCGACGTCCGGATCGGTGAGGCACTCGACGAGCCGGGGCCGCTCGAGACGTTCCTGACGGCGCGGTGGGGCATGCACGTGCACCGGGCCGGACGGACGCGGTTCTGGCCGAACGAGCACGAGTCGTGGCCGTTGCACCGGGCCTCGGTGGTGTCGCTGCGGGACGACCTGGTCGGGGCGGCCGGGCTGCCCCTCGGGCTGACCGAGCTCGAGCCGGACTCGGTGCTCTACTCGCCGGGGGTCACGACGCGGTTCGGTCGGGGGCGCTGAGGGCGGACTCCGGCCTGTCCAGCGGTGCTCGGGCAGCAGACCGGAACTGGTGGACGGCCAGCAGCGCCGAGAACAGTGCCGTGACGCCACCGGCGATCCAGGCGGCCCGCAGGGACTCCGGCACGCTCTCCACCGTGAGTCCGGTGACGGCGAGTGCCGCGCACGCGACGGCGACGACCGCTGCAGCCCACGCGGCCACGATGTGGTCGAGCCGGGGTACCGCGCGTGCGGTCGTGTACAGCAACACCGCAGCGCCCACCCCGACCAAGATGCCGATCCGGGACCCGACCAGGGTGGTCGTCAGGGCGACGACGGTGGCGGCCGATGCGCCGACGAGCACACGCGTGACGTGGCTCCGCCACGAGGCCACACGGGTCTGCTCGACGTACGCGCGCCGACCCGTCACGAACAGGGCAACGGCGCCGACGGTCGTCACCACTGCGGCGGACACCCCGACGACGAGCGCCAACGCACCACCGAAGGCGATCCCGACGGCGACGTGTGCGGCGGCGAGGAGCAGCACGAGGACCGGGTACGTCCAGACCTCGAGCGGCCGGGTCGGTGTGTTGAGCACCCAACCGGGCGGCGCCTCCTCGGCGGGGCCGGCGGTGTCGGGGTCTCGGGTCTCCACCTGGCCATGATGTCCGATCGGTGCGTGCGTGGTTCGGTACGGCGACTTCGGGGGACAGCGGCTGAGTGGTGCACGGCCCGCCGCAGGTACAAGGGAGCCATGACTCGAGTGGCAGTGGTGACCGGTGGATCCGCAGGACTGGGACGGGCGACCGTCCGGGAGCTCGCCGCGCGGGGGTGGGACGTGGCCGTCCTGGCCCGCGGGCAGGAGGGCGTCGACGCCGCCGTCGCCGAGGTCGAGGCCGCCGGGCGCCGCGGGCTGGCCCTGGTCGCCGACGTCTCCGACCGCGACGCCGTCGAAGCCGCGGCTGACCGGGTCGAGCAGGAGCTCGGACCGATCGACCTGTGGGTGAACGGCGTGATGGTCGGGGTGTTCGGGAAGTTCCTCGACACCGCCCCGGAGGACTTCGAGCGGGCGCTGCACGTGACCTACCTCGGCTTCGTGAACGGCACCCGGTCGGCACTGTCGCGGATGGTCCCCCGCGGTCGTGGGCACGTGATCCAGGTCGGCTCGGCGCTCGGGTTCCGCGGGATCCCCCTGCAGGCCGCGTACTGCGGTGCGAAGCACGCGATCGTCGGGTTCACCGAGTCCGTCGTCTCCGAGCTGCGCGAACAGGGCAGCAAAGTCAAGGTGTCCCGCGTGGACATGCCCGCGCTCAACACGATCCAGTTCCAGTGGGTGAAGTCGAAGCTGCCGCACCACCCGCAGCCGGTCGCCCCGATCTACCAGCCCGAGGTCGGTGCCCGGGCCATCGCCGCCGTGGCCGAACGACCGCGCAGCCGCACCTGGGTGGGCGAGTCGACGGTCTACACGATCCTCGGCAACCGGATCAGCGGACGCTTCGCCGACTGGTACGCCGCCAAGACCCTGGTCGACGGGCAGCAGGCACCGGACAAGGACGGCCTCGAGATGCGGGACAACCTGTACGAGCCGGTTCCGGGCGACCACGGCGCGCACGGCGTCTTCGACGAGTCAGCACACGCCTGGTCCCCGCAGACCTGGTGGGTGGAGCACCGCCGGGTCGGCAACGGCATCATCGGGGCCGTGCTCGGTGCCGCCGGGGCCGTCGCACTCGTCGCGGGACGCCGACGATGAGCCGCCGGTCGTCGACCGTGAGCGGGACAGCCGTCGTCGAGCTGGCCCGGGCCGGGCTCGGCCTGTGGCACCTGAGCCGTGCGGCCCGAGGGTCTGACCAGGCCGTGCTGCACGGCGTGCTCGGGGTCCGGCAGCTCGCACAGGCCACGCTCGTCGCGCGGGTGGGTTCCGGCAACGCGCACACCCTGAGTGCCGTCGTGGACGCCCTGCACGGTGCAACGATGGTGCCGCTCGCTGTCGATCCGCGTCGACGCCGGTTCGCGGTCGACCAGCTCTGGATCGCCGCCGTCCTGGCGATCGCAGAGGCAGCGGTCGTCGGTCGCGGAGGGCGCCGCTGAGTCCTGTCGGGGGTGCTCGATAGCGTCCCCGGCATGAGCACGATCTACTCCGTCGCGTCCTCGCTGGACGGCTTCGTCGCCGCGCCCGACGACGACCTCGACTGGCTGCTGCAGTTCGGCTTCGAACCGTTCCAGGAGCACCACGACCGGTTCTACGCGGGCGTCGGCGCGATCGCGATGGGGTCGACGACGTACGAGTGGCTGCTCGAGCACGACGACACGTGGGCGTACCCGGACCTGGCGACGTGGGTGTTCACCACGCGAGACCTACCGGTGCCGGACGGTGCCGACGTGCGCTTCGTCTCCGGCGAGGTCGGCGACCACCAGGCCGACCTCGAGCGCGTGGCCGACGGCCGCGACGTCTGGGTCGTCGGCGGCGGACTGCTCGCGGCGCAGTACCAGCAGGCGGGCATCCTCGACGAGCTGCGGGTCACCGTGATGCCGGTCGCGCTCGGCGCCGGAGCGCCCCTGCTGCCGGTGGCCGCACCGACCCCGGTGTTCGAGCTCGTCGGCACCACGCAGTTCGACGGCGGGGCGGTCGAGCTCCACTACCGTTCCGCAGCAACCGCGGCGTAGCGTCCGGAGCATGAGCGACAACGAGCAGACCGAGCCCGTCATGGACGGTGCCACCGATGCCACGAACCACGAGAAGCTGCAGGGCCTGATCGAGCAGGTCGACCACGACCACGCCGGTGAGGGTGCCGGCGCGATGGCCGACCACCTGCGCGACCGCATGGACGAGACCGGCGTCGAGGACGAAGACGCGGGTGACGCCGAGGACTGATCCTCGGGGCACTTCGCGAGCAGAAGAGGTCGGGTTCCCACACGGGACCCGACCTCTTCTGCTCACCAAGCGGAACGCGCGAGACGCGCGAAGCGCGACGCGCGAAGCGCGACGCGCCTACACGCGCAACTCGGAGAAGTCGCTGTCGACGTCGCCGAACCGGTGCGCGGTGATCGACACCGACTGCTCGCGCAGGTACGGCAGCATCTCGATCACGCCGGCCTCGACCACGGGGGCGTCGTGGATCGCGACGTCGATGCTCGCACCCAGGGCTTCCTCGAGGGCGAGCGGGTCACCGCCGAGCAACCGGATCCGGGCACCGGGACCACCGAACGCCGTGTGGGCCGGGCGGTCCTGCCCCTGTGACAGCACGGCCTCGAGCGCGTCGACGGGCTGGTCGTCCTGGTCGGTGGACCAGTCCGCCTGGAACACGGCCCCCGACGACGCGCGGGCGTGGAACTCCTGATCGGACTCCACCAGGTGGTCGACGACGTCGAGCGGCGACCGGTTCCCCGCCAGCAGCTGCGTGAGCGGGCCGGGTAGCGGGCGAGCTGTGCTGAGCAGGACGTGCGCACGTGCCGAGGTCGCGGCGACGAGCGTCCGGACGAGGTCCACGGTCGAGGCGTCCTCGGCCTGGCGCACGATGACGGACTGGGGGCGGTGGCGCAGCACGTTCCGCTGCACCACGAGCCCGGACAGGTCCCGCGACCGGAAGAGGGTCTCTCGTGCATGCACGTCGCTCAGGGCCCCGGCGCGGACGCGGTCGAACTCCTCGAAGGACAGCCCGCTGCGTGCGGCCTCGATCACCGCGGTGACGCGCGGGGGCAGGCCGTGCAGCTGGATGCTCTTGTGCACGGTCCGGGGCGTGGGCAGCCAGCGGCCGAGCGTCGCGACGTACATGGGCCCGCCGGCCTTGGTGCCGGTGCCGACCGAGGAGCCCTTCCAGCCGCCGAACGGCTGGCGTCCCACGACGGCACCGGTGATGCCGCGGTTGACGGAGAGGTTGCCGGCGCGGACGCGAGCCAGCCACTCGGACACCTCGTCGACGTCGAGCGAGTGGATGCCCGCCGTCAGCCCGAAGTCGGTGCCGTTCTGGATGGCGATGGCCTGCTCGAGGGTCTCGGCGCGCATGATGCCGAGCACCGGGCCGGGGTACTCGGTCTGGTGGAAGTCGCTACCGGGGCGGACGCCGTCGCGGATGCCCGGCGACCAGAGCCGGCCTGAGTCGTCGACCGCCTCGGGCTGCACGAGCCAGGACTCCCCCGGCCCGAGTTCGGTCAGCCCCTGGCGGAGCGTGCCCTGCGGTTCGGCGATGAGCGGGCCGACCTGCGCCGTGGGGTCGTCCGGCCACGCGACCCGGAGCGTGCGGGTGGCGTCGACGAGCTGCCGCTGGAAGCGCTCGCTCTCCCCCACCGACCCGACCAGGATCACGAGGGACGCCGCCGAGCACTGCTGTCCGGCGTGCCCGAAGGCGGACTGCACGATGTCCTGCACCGCCAGGTCGAGGTCGGCGCTCGGCGTGACGACGATGGCGTTCTTGCCGCTCGTCCCGGCGGTGAGCGGCAGCCCCGCACGCCACCAGCGGAACGAACGGGCGGTGTCGGACGAGCCGGTCAGGATGATGCGGTCGACCGTGGGGTGGCCGATGAGGTCGCGGCCGAGTTCGTCCTCGGCCAGGTCGACGAGCTGCAGCAGCGAGTGCGGCACCCCGGCGTCCCAGAGCACGTCGGCGAGCACGGCGCCGGAGCGCTTGGCCTCGGGCGCGGGCTTGAGCACGACACCGCTGCCCGCGGCGAGCGCCGCCAGCACGCCACCGGCGGGGATCGCGATGGGCGAGCTCCACGGCGGCACGACGACGGTCAGCCGCGGCGGCACGTACTGCGCGCCCTCGATGTCCCCGAGGCGGCGGGCGCTCTCGGCGTAGTAGTGGGCGGCGTCGACGGCCTGGGTCACCTCGGCGTCGGCCTCGGCGAAGGTCGTGCCCGTCTCGGCGGCCATCACCTCGATCAGGTCGGCACGGCGGGTCTCGAGTTCGTGCCCGATGAGGTCGAGGAGCTCGGCACGGTCGGACGGGTCCTGCCGCCCCCAGTTCACGCCGGCCTGGGCGGTGCGCGCCATGATCCGCTCGAGCTTGGACCGGTCGGCGACCTTCGCACCGCGGATCGTCTGCGCGCCGAGCTGCGAGCGCGGCACCCGGCGCAGGACGTCGAGCGCCCAGGCCCGGTTCGCAGCGATGGACGGGTCGGTGTCGGGGGCGTTGCGGAACGCGTCGCGCAGGACGGGTTCGCCGAGGGCACGGTGGCGGTCCTGCGTGCGGTGGGTGGCGGGGACGGGCTCGTCGAGTGCGGCGACGGACGCCAGGAACCGGCTGTGCTCCCGCTCGAAGGCGCTGGCGTCGTGGTCGATGTCGGACGCGGCGGCGATGAAGTTCTCGGGGCTCGCGCTCTCCTGCAGGCGACGGGCCAGGTACGCGATGGCCGAGTCGAACTCGTCCGGCTGCACGACGGGTGTGTAGAGCAGGATCTGGCCGACGTCGGCCCGGACGGCCTGGGCGTGGGTGGACGCCATGCCGAGCAGCATCTCGACGTCGACGGCGTCGGTGACCCCGCGGCGCTGGGCGAGCACCCACGCGGTGGCGAGGTCGAACAGGTTGTGCCCGGCGACCCCGATGCGCACGGCGTCGGTGCGCTCGGGCGTCAGTGCGGCGTCGAGCATCTGGAGGTAGGCGGTGTCGGTCTCGCGCTTGCTGCCCCAGGTGGCGAGGGGCCACCCGTGCAGGATCGCGTCGACGTGCTCCATGGCGAGGTTCGCGCCCTTGACGAGCCGCACCGTGATCGGGGCGCCGCCGCGCGCCCGGCGTTCCTGCGCCCACGCGGTCAGCGCGTCGAGTGCTCCCGCTGCGTCGGGCAGGTAGGCCTGCAGCACGATGCCGGCCGGCAGGTCGGCGAACTCGTCACGATCGAGCAGCGCCCGGAACACGGCGAGGGTGACGTCGAGGTCGCGGTACTCCTCGATGTCGAGGTTGATGAACTTGGCCGGGCGTCCGGCGGCCGTCGGCGCCGCGGCCAGGCGGTAGAGCGGGACCAGCCGGTCGACGACGCGCTCGACCGTCTGGTCGAAGGCCCACGGCGAGGTCTGCGGCACGACGGCGCTCACCTTGATCGACACGTGGTCGACGTCGTCGCGGGCGAGCAGGTCCATGGTGCCCTGCAGGCGTCGGTCGCTCTCGGCGCTGCCGAGGACGGCTTCGCCGAGCAGGTTCACGTTCAGTCGCGTGCCCGGACCGCGGACCTTGGCGAGGGCCGGTCCGAGCTTGCTCGTGCTCGCGTCGATGACCAGGTGCCCGGTCATCCGGCGCAGGATCCGGCGCGCGGTCGGGATCACGGCCCACGGCGCCATGGTGGCGAACCCACCGCCGAGCGTCACCGCGCCGCGCAGGTACCAGGCGAGGAAGTCGGGGACGTCACGGCTCAGCTGCTCGAGGTTGCGAGCGGCGACCCGGGGGTCTTCGGGGCGGATGACCTTGTCCACGAACCCGCGGGTGAAGTCGAGGCCCTGTTCGTCGCGCAGGACCTCGGCCAGACGGACCGCACCCGGGTCGGGCTTCACCCCGGCGGACGCCGCCAGCCACCGGCGCACGAGCGCGACGGCGTCATCGGTGGTGTCCTGGAGGCGAGCGCTCGGCATCCCCCGATCGTATGCCGCACGTCCGACGCGACCTCGGAGCACGCCGTACGTCGGCCAGGAGTCATCCGAGCGGATGAAAGGGCTCGCGGCGCGGTCCGATCGCCCGCCCGGTGGATACGCTGGTCGGCATGTCGACGGAGGGCAACGGTGGCCACGACTGGGCCACCTGGGACGCGTACCACGACGCCTGGCGACGACTCGACCGGGCGCTCGACCGGGCCGTCCAGGCGGGCGCCGGCATCTCCGTCCCCGAGTTCGAGATCCTGATCGGCCTGCACCGCGACCCCGACCGCCGTCTGCGCGTCCGGGACATCGCCGCGGGGATCGGGTGGGAGAAGTCGCGCGTCAGCCACCAGGTCACGCGGATGGTCTCCCGCGGCCTGGTCGAGCGGGCGGACTGCCCGAGCGACGCCCGCGGCAGCTGGGTGGTGATGACCTCTGACGGCCGTCGCGCGGTGCTCGCCGGCATCCGCGCGCACACCGGTGCGCTCGAGGACCTGTTCTGGAGGCCCGTGGGGACCGACGCCGAGACGCTGCGGTCCGTCAGCGCGCGCGTCCAGGACGCCATCGGCCCCGACGACGCCTCGGACGAGGCCGACGTCGGCTAGAGCGTGACGACGGCGAGCGCGCCGCGCTCACCGCGCAGCCGGACCTGCACGCTCTCGATCTCGTCCCGCGGGATGTCCGTCGACGCCGACAGCCCTCGGGCGTCCGCGCCGGCAGCCGTCCACGAGCCCACGGTCTGCGTCGTGCCGTCGGTCCGGACGACCACCAGGTCGTAGAGGATCGACCCGTCCGGCGACCACTCCTTGCCACCGTACGAGCACCCCCAGTCGAAGCGGGTGCCCCACTGCTCGCCGCTGATGGCGAGCTGGACGTCGAGTCCCTGCACGCCGGTCATGTCGTAGCGGTCGGCGGTGGCGGCTGCCGTCGGAGCGGCACCGGCCTGCACCGTGGTGCGCTCCCCCGCGGCACCGACCGCGAGCCCGCCCAGGACGGCGGCGACCACCGCGAGCCCCGCTGTTGCGGCGACCCAGACCCGGCGACGGCGGCGACGGTGTCGGACGCGGTGCGCGACGGAGGCGAGGTCGCTCTCGGAACGGGTGTCGGGCCTCCCGTCCGGTTCTGCGATCTCGATCGCCTGGTCGGCCGGCAGCTTGCCGAGCAGCCCCGGCAGACCGACCAGCTCCGCGACTGCGGCCGCACAGCGGTCGCAGTTCTCGAGATGCCGTTCGTACTCCAGCCGCTCGCTCGCCGGGAGCGACCCGAGGACGTACGCCGCATCCCACTCCGCGTACTTGTCGTCGCTCATCGGGTCACTCCTCGTTCCTGCAGTGCGAGCCGCAGGGCTCGCAGCCCGTAGTGCAGCCGCGACTTCGCGGTGCCCTCCGGGATGTCGTGTCGTCGTGCGATCTCCGGCACCGTGTGCCCGAGCCAGTACGCGTCCACCACCACGCGACGGTGGTCCGGGCTCAGCGACGCGAGTGCGTCGGCGACCACGATCCGGTCCAGCACGGCATCCGTGCTGTCCGACTCGATCCGTTCGACCTGGTGCTCGGTGCCGTGCTCACGGCGGTTGCGGGCCGACCGTGCGTCGTCGACCACCAGGTTGCGCGCCACCGTGAAGAGCCACGCCCGCGCGCTGTCGGGTGCCCGTTCGAGCACGGCCGGACGCTGCCAGGCGCGGACCATCGTCTCCTGCACGACGTCCTCGACCGTCGAGCCGTCCCGCGTGAGGTGCCGGACGTACCGCGTGAGCGCGTCACCGTGCTCGCGGTACAGCGTCGCGAGCAGCTCGTCCGCGGAACGACTCGTCACGGTCACTTCCCGAGGTCGAGGGAGAACTCGACGGAGCCCTTCCCGTCCACGGTGACGAAGCCGAGCGACGGGGCCTTCACGCCGTAGTCGGCGAAGGTGATCGGCACGGTGCCGGCGACCTGGACGGTCCCGCCCTTGCCGACCGCGACCTGGGCGTCGGCCGTGACCGGCTTCTCGACGCCGTGCAGGTCCATCGTCCCGGTCAGGGTGACGTCCTGCGTGGAGCCGTCGAGCGCCTTCGTGACGTCGACGGGCTTCGTGAGCTCGAACGTCGCCGTGGGGTACTTGTCGGTCTGCAGCGCGGTGGAGCGGAAGTACTCGTCGCGGGCGGCTTCGGGGGTGCTGATCTTGCCGACCTGCACGGTGACGGACGCCTTGGTGAGGGACCCACCGTCGACGACGGCGGTGCCCTTGACGTCCTTCGTGCGACCGACCACGTTCACATCATTCCCCTGCAGGACCTCGTGCACCCGGTACCCGGCGTACGAGCTGCTCTTGCTGGTCCAGGTGCCGTCGGCGTCCTTCGCGTCGAGGGTGCCGGACGAGGACGCCGACAGCGAGGGTGCGGCGGCGGCCTGGCCGTTGACGGTGTTCGCGTAGATGACCGGGCCGGCGATGACGGCTGCTGCCGCGACGACGACGACGCCGGCGGAGATCCCGATGATGACCTTGGTTCGTTTGCGGAGTGCCATACCCAGACGACGAGGCAGCCGGGCAGATCGTTCAAACGGGTTTCAGTCGGAGGTGCGGGCGCGGTCCTGGTCGGCGCGGTCCCGGTCGGACCGGTCGTCGTCCCCCGCTGTGTCGTCCGCGGTCACGGCGTCGGCGGGGGTCTCCCCGCGCATCCGGACGAGGCTCGCCAGCGTCGACACGGCCATCGCGGCGACGATCACCAGCAGGGACACCCACGTGTTGATCTCCGGCGCCCACTCGATGTGGTGGCCGCCGTTCAGGAACGGCAGCTCGTTGTCGTGCAGCGCGTGCAGGACGAGCTTCACGCCGATGAACGCCAGGATCACGGCGATGCCGTACTTCAGGTAGACCAGACGCTCGAGCAGGCCGCCCAGCAGGAAGTAGAGCTGGCGCAGACCCATCAGCGCGAAGACGTTCGCGGTGAACACGATGAAGGGGCTCTCGGTGATGCCGAAGATCGCCGGGATCGAGTCGAGCGCGAACAGCAGGTCCGTGGTGCCGATCGCGATGAGCACGATGAGCAGCGGCGTGAAGTGCCGGACACCGTCGTGGTGGGTGCGGAACTTCATGCCGTCGTACGTGTCGGTGAGACGGACCCGGCGGCGCAGCAGCCGGACGATGAAGGTGTCCTTCTGGTCGTCCTCGTCCTCGCCGCGGAGCTGCTGGATCGCCGTCCAGATCAGCCAGGCGCCGAAGATGTAGAAGATCCACGAGAAGTTCTCGATGAGCTGCGCGCCGACCAGGATGAAGATGCCGCGGAGCACGAGCGCGATGATGATGCCCAGCAGCAGCACCTCCTGCTGGATCTTCTTCGGCACCGAGAAGCGCGCCATGATGATGACGAACACGAACAGGTTGTCGATGCTCAGGCTGTACTCGGTCAGCCAGCCCGCCAGGAACTGCCCGGCGGAGTCGCCACCGGCGAAGACCAGCATGAGCACCGCGAAGATCAGTGCCAGCCCGACGTAGATGCCCACCCAGATGCCGGATTCGCGCAGCGTCGGCACGTGCGGGCGACGCGCGACGATGAGCAGGTCGGCGAGCAGGATCGCGACCAGGGCGATCATCGAGCCGACTTCGAACACGACGGGGAGCTCGGGCATGCGGAGCCTTCCTTGCTGGTGGTGGGGCGGGCAGCTTCGTGAGCGACCCGCACCAGTCTCCGGCATGATCCGGGCGGTGGCGAACCCCGGGGCTGCGTGCGGCGGACAGAGCCGTGCTGTCAGCGCTCTGCCGTCACCGCGTCCGCGACGGCCCGGGCCACCTCGGTGGCGGGGACGTCGGTCGCGTCGATGACCTCTGCCTCGGCGTGCAGCCAGCCGCGAGCCGCCTCGGCGTAGGCGTCGACGTACGCGAACCGGAACGTGGACGGCCCCACGATCGGGTCGTTCTGGATCCGGTTGCGGAGCGTCGACTCGTCGACGTGCAGCACGAAGTGCCGGACCGGGATGCCGTGGTCCGCGAGCCCCGCGGCGATCTCACGCCAGTACGCCTCGACCAGGACCGTCATCGGCATGATGAGCGGCCCGCCCACGTAGTCGTGCACCCGGCGAGCGGTCTCGACCACGAGCGGCCGCCACGGGTCCCAGTGCTGGAAGTTGTCGCTCTCCGGCAGCCCCGGTGTGACGTCCATCAGCACCTCGCCGACCTTCTCGGCATCGAGGATCCGCGAGCCGGGCAGCAGCGGCTGGAGCAGTCGGCTCGTCGTGGTCTTGCCCGCCCCGTGGGTTCCGTTCAACCAGACGATCACACCAGGACCCTAGCCGCCGACCACCCCGAGGGGCGGTCGGCGGCTGGGGTCGGCCGGGCAGTCAGCGGTTCGGCCGGTCGGTCGGCCTGTCAGCGACCGCTGAGGTCGTACGGGGCCACCGTCGAGTCGACCGTCGTCAGGTACCCACCCCCGGCGAGCGCCGTGGGCAGCGTGATGGTGCGGAGCACGGAGGGCTTCGCACCGGTGGTGTCGATCTGGGTGATCTTCCCCTCGTCGCCCCGTGTCACGAACACGCTGCGGCCGTCCTCGGTCGCCGCGGTGAACCGCACCGACGCCCCGGTGGCCGGCTGTCCGGCGACGGGGCCCTTGCGGAGCGGCGTGAGCGCGACCGAGGTCGTCGGGCCGGAGTAGACACCGTCGGCCTGCTTCCGCACCAGGACGAGCGAGTCCCCGGTGCCCGACGTCAGCGCGACGGCGGCGAACCGGGCGGTGACGGCGACCCGGGTGAAGGACCCGGTGCCGAGCTCGACGCTGCTGATCCCGCTGGACGCCGTCGACGAGGTGGTCAGGTACGCGGGGACGGCGTTCCACGGGGTACCGGCAGCCGTGCTGCCGGCCTGGGTGCCGACCACGGTCGTCCCGTCCGGCGCCATGCGGGGGCGGTAGCTCTGCACGCTCGGCTTCGGGTAGGCGACGGACCGGGAGCCCGTGAAGCCGGTCCGCGTCACCCGCACGGTCTGCACGCCGGCGGCGAGGTCGGAGCCGATCACCGTCCCGGTGGCGTTGACGATCGGGCCGTGCGGGTACGCGCCGAGGGGCGTGGTCGCGACGGGGCGCGGGTGCGTCGCGCCGCGCATGATCGCGGAGACGGAGTAGGCGTCGAGGCGCCCGCCCGCGGTGACGACCAGGCGCAGGGGGCTGCCGACCAGGAACGTCTCGACCTCTTCGGTGCCGCGCTTGCCCGTCGTGGCGAGCTGCACCGCCGAGGTGTCGATCCGGGCGGTGCGCTCCGTCTTCCGTCGGAGGTCGATGACGGTGACCCGCTGCCGCTCGGAGCCGTCGAAGTCGGAGCCGACCGCCAGGTGCCGGCGCGCGGTGTCGGTCGACAGCCAGCCGGCACGCTCCCAGCGCTCGTCGGCGTTGGGGATCGCGTAGTGCTGGGCGATGTGCGCCGTGCCGCGGGGGCCGATGGCGAGGACGTCGAGCTGCGGCTTCGACTCGTCCATGAACGCGATCTGCCCGTGGCCGAGCTGCACGGAGCCCGCGTGGGTGCCGAACTCGATCCCGCTCAGGGTGGCGGTCCGCCGACCGGTCACGGCGTCGTTGACGTACACGCGCTTCGCCGTCGGGTCAGCCGTGACGAGCCAGCTGTGGTGGGCGGTCCGCGTCACGGCGGGTGCAGCCGACGCGGGGACGGCGATCGCGGTGGCGACGAGGGGGACGAGCCCCGCGAGGACGAGGGCGGGGAGGAGACGTGGAGGTCGAGCGGACATGGGGCTCCTGGGGTGCAGTGTCGGATGACGGTCGTCTAGACGATAACCGTTCTCATCTAGACGAGATGCTCCAGAACTGTACGAAGACGCTCAGCATCCCGACGAAGGGGATGGCACCCACGGCCACCGACAGGGCAGCGAAGCAGATCGCCGGCGTCCTGGCCTCGAGTCCGCGGAGCCGCACCGCCGCGACGAGCGCGCCGACCGCGAACGGGAACGTCACGAGGACGGCGTACAGCGGCCACGACAACGGCGCCCACGACTCCGCGCTCTCCCCCTCGGCTCCGACGGAGACGATCGAGCCGGCGACGACGAGCACGATCTCGACGACCGGGGGCAGGGCGATCGCCACGTCACGCACCACCCGTCGCCGCTGCCGCCCCATGCGCCGACCCTAGTGATCCGTGATGTGCGCGCTTCCCCGCCTACCACCAACCGGCCGTGCCAAGGTCGAGCCGTGCAGAACTCCACGACAGTCGTCATCACCGGATGCGGCGACCTCGGGACCGAAGCCGGCCTGCGCTTCGCCGACCAGGGCCACCGCGTGATCGGACTCCGCCGCCGTGCCGAGCTGGTCCCCGCGCCGATCACCGGCCGGAGCGTCGACCTGCGCCACGAGGTCCCCGAGATCCCCGCCGACACGAGCGTCGTCGTCGTGGCCTTCGCCGCGGGCAGCCGCGACGTCGACGAGTACCGCGCCACCTACGTCGACGGGCTGCGCAACGTGCTCGACGGCATCGACGCCTCGGAGGCCGGCCCGCGGGTGCTCGTCGTGTCCTCGACCGCCGTGTACGACGTCTCGGACGGCAGCGAAGTCACCGAGGAGACCCCGGCGCGCGGTGCGACCCCGACCGCCGAGGTCCTGGTCGAGGCGGAGGTCCTGCTGCGCGAGCGCGCTCCCGGCGCCGTGCTGGTCCGGCTGTCGGGCGTTTACGGCCCCGGCCGCGAGCGACTGATCGAACAGGTCCGGTCCGGTGCCGCACGGCTGGCACCGGGGACCTCACCGCACACCAACCGCATCCACCGCGACGACGCCGCCGCCGCACTCGTGCACCTGGCGGCGCTGCCGGACCCGGCACCGCTCTACCTGGGGACGGACGACGAGCCGAGCCGGCTGGACGACGTGCTGCGGTTCCTGGCCGACGAACTCGACGTCGCCGAGCCGTCGACGGGTGACGGTGACGCGCGGCAGGCCGGCGGCGACAAGCGCCTGTCGAACGCGCTCCTCCGGTCGACGGGATGGACACCCCAGTACCCGACGTTCCGCGAGGGGTACCGCGCCGTGCTGGCGGGCGCGGGCACACGCCACCCCTGACGCCCCGCGAGACACCGGTGTTCGCACTCCGAACACCCACGTGCCGGTGTGCAATGCGCGAACACCGGTGTTTTGCGGACCCACACACCCGCCCGACAGACGCGCTCAGTGGCCGCGGTGGTCCTGGATCGTGATCCGCGGCCCGAACGACGGCTTCCGGAACCCGGAGCCACCGATCAACCGCACGACCCGCTCCCGGTGCCCGCGCCAGGGCTCGAGCAGCTCGAGCATCCCGTCGTCGTCGACCGGGGCACCGGTGAGCGCCCACCCGACGAGCGCCGGCACGTGGAAGTCCCCGACGCTCGGCGAGTCCGGGTCGCCGTGGGAGCGCTGCGCGGTCTCGGCGGCGGTCCACCGACCGACCCCAGGGATCGACTGCAACTTCGTGGAGACGACCTCGCCGCCGCGCCCGTGCGCCAGGGTCCGTTCGAGTGCCGGCGCGAGCTTCACGGCGCGCATCACGGTGGCCGAGCGCCCCGGTTCGATGCCTGCCCGGTGCCACTCCCAGCTCGGGATACGTGCCCACGTCCGAGCATCCGGCGGCACCATCATGCCCGCGGGTGCCGGACCGGGCGCCGGGGTGCCGTGCCGACGGAGCAGGTACCGCCACGCGCCCCACGCCTGCCGCGAGGTCACCTTCTGCTCCATGATCGCCGGCACGAGCATCGCGACGACGGTGTTCGTGCGGAGCAGCCGGAGCCCGGGCTGCCGGTGTCGTGCCGCGGCGAGGAACTCGTTGCCCGAGACGTCGAACGACGACCAGTCGTCGCCGCGTCCGAGCAGATCGGGGGCGTGCTCGACCGCCCACGACGCACCGCTCCCCCACGCCGACACCGCGATGGTGTCGCCGGCCCGCCGGATCGCCACGGAAGCGGGGCCGGAGGGCGTGCGCAGCGCGAGCCACACGACGCCGCCGACCACCTGGAAGGCCGGGTCGCCGGAGCCGCGCTGCAGGGGCCGCAGGGTCGACGCGACGTCCACCGCGCCTCCAGGCCGGTACACCGTGTCGACGCGAGACGCGTCACCGGACGCACCAGCGGCGTCGACGGTGGCGGAAGCGAGCAGGGACACACGGGGATGGTAATGCGGAACCACCGTCAGTCATGATGGGCACTGATCCCCACCACCCGACGACGGAGTTCCCATGCGCATCGGCATCCTCACCTCCGGAGGCGACTGCCCCGGCCTGAACGCGGTCATCCGCGCGATCGTCCTCAAGGGCATCGCCATCTACGGACACGACTTCGTCGGCTTCCGCGACGGGTGGCGCGGGGTGGTCGACGGCGACATCGTTCCGCTCGGCCGCAAGGACATCCAGGGCATCGCGAAGCAGGGCGGCACGATCCTCGGCACCAGCCGCACGAACCCGTTCGAAGGCCCCAACGGCGGGTTCGAGAACATCTCCGCGACCCTGCAGCGGCACGGCATCGACGCGATCGTGGCGATCGGCGGCGAGGGCACCCTGGCCGCCGCGAAGCGCCTGACCGACGCCGGCCTGCAGATCGTGGGCGTGCCGAAGACGGTCGACAACGACCTGGGCGCGACCGACTACACGTTCGGCTTCGACACCGCCGTCGCCATCGCGACCGAGGCGATGGACCGCCTGCGCACCACGGGCGAGTCGCACTCGCGCTGCATGGTCGCCGAGGTGATGGGTCGACACGTGGGCTGGATCGCGCTGCACTCCGGCATGGCCGCGGGTGCGCACGCGATCCTCATCCCGGAGCAGAAGACGAGCATGGAACAGATCGCGAAGTGGGTGCGGGCCGCCTACGACCGCGGTCGCGCGCCGCTCGTGGTGGTGGCCGAGGGCTTCGTCCCCGACCACGAGGACACGGCGCACACGGAGCGCGGGCTCGACGCATTCGGGCGCCCGCGGCTCGGTGGCATCGGCGAGCGCCTCGCGCCGCTCATCGAGGAGATGACGGGCATCGAGACGCGGGCCACGACCCTGGGGCACATCCAGCGCGGTGGCACGCCGACCGCGTACGACCGGGTGCTGTCGACCCGGCTCGGGCTGGCGGCGATCGACTCGGTCGTCGAGGAGCGCTGGGGCCGGATGGTGGCGCTGCGGGGCACCGAGATCGAGCACGTCTCGTTCGAGGAGGCGCTCGGGGAGCTCAAGACCGTGCCGCAGGCGCGGTTCGACGAGGCCGCCATCATGTTCGGCTGAGTGGGGCGGGGGCTGGGGGCTGGGCTGGGCTGGGCTGTTTCGGGCGTACCTGGTCAGATCGGGCATACCTGGTCGGTTGTTCTGCCCCGGTACGCCCGAATCCACCAGGCATCGCGCGCGTTCTGGGAAAGAACGGGCAGGCCGACTGGTCCGCCGAGTCTGCGCCGGGTCAGATCGGGCGTACCTGGTCGAATCGGGCATACCTCGTCGGATGTTCTGGCCCGGTACGCCCGAATCCACCAGGCATCGCGCACGTTCTGGGAAAGAACGGGTACGCCGACGGACCCGCCGACTCTGCGCCGGGTCAGATCACCAGGCATCGCGCGCGTTCTGGGAAAGAACGGACCGAAGGCCGGGAGGCCCGGGGTAGCGTCCGGCGCATGACCCGCGCCGTCCTCGTGTCCAGTGCAGCCCCGCCCACCGTCACCGACGTCGACCTGCCGGATCCGGCCGAGGGCGAGGCCCTCGTCGACGTCACGTACTCGAGCGTCAACTACAAGGACGGCCTGGCCCTCGCGCGGAACCCCGGTGTCGCCCCGCTCGACCCACTGGTGCCGGGGATCGACGTCGTCGGCACGGTGTCGGGGCTCGGACCGGGCGTGCACGAGGTCGCGATCGGTGACCGGGTGGTGCTGAACGGCGCTGGCCTGGGTGAGACCCGGCACGGGGGCTGGGCAACGCAGGCCGTGGTGCCGTCGGGGTCGCTCGTCGTGCTGCCCGAAGCGATCGACGACTCGTTCGCGGCGGCCATCGGCACCGCGGGGTTCACGGCGATGCTCAGTGTGCTGGCGTTGGAGCGCTTCGTCGCGCCGGACGACGGGCCGGTGCTCGTGACCGGGGCATCCGGCGGGGTCGGCACCGTGGCGATCGCACTCCTCGCGGCCCGCGGGTACCGGGTCACGGCGTCGACCGGTCGCGCGGCCAACACGGACTCGCTCCGCCGGCTCGGGGCCACCGAGGTGGTCGACCGCGGCACCCTGTCCGAGCCGGGCAAGCCGATGCAGCGTGCCACCTGGGCCGGAGCGGTGGACAGCGTCGGCGGGGCCACGCTGGCGAACGTCCTGGCCTCGACCCGGTGGGGTGGTGCCGTGACAGCGTGCGGGCTGGCGCAGGACTCCGCACTGCCGACGACCGTGCTGCCGTTCATCCTGCGGTCGGTGTCGCTGCTCGGGATCAACTCCGTCGACGCCCCGCTCGAGCTCCGTCGTCGGGCGTGGGACCGACTGGCGACCGACCTCGACGCGGCGCTCCTGGCGGACGTCACCCGCACGGTGACGCCCGAGCAGGCCATCGCGGTGGGGGCCGAGGTCGTCGCGGGACGGGTGCACGGACGCACGGTCGTCGCCGTCACGGGCTGATCCGGCGTGCTTTCCGGGCGATTCATTTAGCAAACGTTTGCATATTGGCACGCTAGGATTTCGAGTGTCGATTTCGTCCTCGAGGAGATGACATGCCGGTCCCCAAGTCCACCGTGGAGAGCTCTCCCCGGAAGCTCCTGCGCGACGTCGTGTACGACAAGATGCTCGCGGCCCTCCGCGACGGCACACTGCAGCACGGCGAGCGCCTGAACGACGACGAGCTGGTCCAGTGGCTGGGTGTGAGTCGCACCCCGATCCGCGAGGCGATCGCGAAGCTCGTCGACATCGGCCTGGTCGAGATGGAGGCGAACCGGTACACCCGCGTCGCCACCCCGACCTTCGAGGACTGGGTCACCGCGACCCGCGCGACCGCCGGGTTCTTCGAGCTCAGCCTGCGCTGGGGCGTCCCCGAGTACAGCGACGAGGACGTCGAGGCCCTCAGCACGCTGCTCGACAAGGCCGACCGCATGCGCAAGGTGCGGGACTACGGCTTCAGCGGCGCCCTCAACGAGATCATCGAGTTCGCGGTCGAGCACTCCGGCAACCCCCTGGTGCAGAACGCCGCGGTCGGTGCCATGGAGCGGGTCCGCTTCACACTCAACCCCACGCCGGCGTTCGAGCAGTACGGGTCCGAGGCGTTCTTCTCGATCCTGCGCGAAGCACTCACCGAGCGCGACGGCGAAGGCGCTGCCGAGGCCGGCCGCGCCCTCACCCGCAACTTCGAACAGCACATCGAGGCGGTCCGCGCCGACCGCGGCTGACCCGTGGTCGTCGGCGACTGGGGTGACGCCGACCCCTGGGCGGCGGCGAACGACGACGCCTACGCGTCCCTGCTCGCCCACGTCCGGACCGGCCCCCGCGGGCCCGTGGCCGTCGACCTCGAAGCACTGAGCTGGGAGTGGGGCACGTCCCGCGGCCGCGTCCGTGCAGCGGCCGCTCGGCTCGAGGACCTCGGCATCCTGTCCCGGGGCCCGGACGGCACGTGGTGGTACGAGGAGCTCTCGGACGCCGACCTCTCGGACACACTGGACTTCTGGGTGTCCCTGGTCGGCCCGGCCCTCCGCGCGACGATCCCGGCGCTCACCCCGGAGTTGCACGCCGAGCTCGATCGCCGGGTCGCGCGGGCTCGCACCACCGCTGCCCTCCGGCTGCCGGAGTACCCGACAGCGTTCTCCGCCGCCTGCCAGTTCTGGTTCGAGCACTCCCCGAACACCCTGGTGCGCAGCCTGGGCCTGCGTGCGTTCGAGCGGATGCGATGGGCACGCGTCCCCACCCAGACCTGGTCGGTCCACGACGTGCACGCGTGGTTCGTGACCACCGGCCGTGCCGTGGGCACCGGCGACCCGGCAGTCGCGACCACCGCGGCAGAGGTCATCGACGGGCTGTTCGAGATCCACCGGCGGAACGTCGGGGTCCCGCGGACGAGCCGCTCGGCGGACGACACCACCGAACAGCGTGTCGGCCCGGTCGGCCGCGCCCTGCTCCGCGACGTCCGCTCCGACGCGTTGGCGGTCGGGTCCAGGCACACGCTCGAGGACCTCGTGACACGGACCGGTGCTCCACCCGAGCAGGTCCTCGACGGGCTGCGCTGGCTGCACGACCTCGGGCTCGTCGAGGACGACGGCGGTCGGTACCGCATCGTGGAACCGTCGCTCGCGACCTGGCGTGACACCATGGAACTGCTCCCCGGCGTCTTCACGCACGGTGCCGTCCACGTCCTGCCCGGCCTGCAGGGACCCGCGCTCGAGGAGTTCCGCGCGCTCGTCGAACGGGCGCGGGCGGACGGCCAGGTGCGCGACCACCGGTACACGGAGAGCGCGTTCGCCGTCACCCGGTTCCTGGCCGAGCAGTCCGGCAACCGCTGGACGCGGCAGGCCCTCCGCCTCTCGATGGCCCGGCTCGCCTACGCGCTGCCCGAGGCCCCGGCGTTCCGGCAGTGGGACGCTGAAGCGCTCTGGCTGGCGCTCGACTCAGCGGCCGGCAGCGGAGACGTCGGTGCCGCCCGGGCCGCGGCCCGCCGGTTCGTCGACGTCGCACGGGCGCACGTGGACGACGTCACGGCCCGGTGGGGCACGATGGGGTCATGACCGCCCCGCACGACGACGTCCTGATCCACGCCACCGGGGTCCGCGTCACGCGCTCCGGCCGCGACCTGCTGCACGACGTCGACCTGACCGTCCGGCGCGGGGAGCACTGGGCGCTGCTCGGACCGAACGGCGCCGGCAAGTCCACGCTGCTGGCCGTCCTCGGCGCGACCGGACACCCCACCGCCGGCACGGTCGAGGTCCTCGGCCGCCGGCTCGGACGCGTCGACGTCCGCGAACTCCGGGAGCACATCGGCCACGTCGACCCCCGGCACCGGATGCTCTCGCCGCTCACGGTGCTCGAGACCGTCCTGACCGGACTGACCGGCACGACGGACCTCATGATGCGGTGGGACCCCTCGGCCGAGCAGGTCGCGCTGGCCGAGCAGCACATCGCCGACGTCGGGCTCACCGCACGACGCGACGCCCGCTGGCCGGTGCTCTCGCAGGGCGAGCGGGGACGCGCCCTCATCGCCCGTGCCCTGATGTGCGAACCCCAGCTGCTGCTGCTCGACGAACCGGCGACCGGGCTCGACGTCGCCGCACGGGAGCACCTGCTCGAGACCGTCGACGCGCTGCGGCACCGGCATCCCGAGCTGGGCAGCGTCATGGTGACCCACCACCTGGAGGACCTGCCGGCCTCGACGTCGCACGCGATGCTGCTCCGCGACGGTGCCGTCGTGGCCCAGGGAACCTCGGACGAGGTCATCACGTCGTCGGCGGTGTCGCACGCGTTCGACTTCCCGCTCGCGATCCTGCGGTCGGAAGGGCGCTGGGCGGCACGCCGATCCGCCTGACGCGTGCTTGAATGGCCGTTCAGTGTCCGCGGCCCGTGTCGGGGAGGGACCCGGCACCGCACCACGGTGTCACGCCGCGGACCGTCACCAGGGGGAACCATGACGAACACGCCGCCGCCCTACCCGGGGTCCGAGCCGCAGCCGAACGACGGGCAGCCCAACGCCGGCCAGCCGAACGGCCAGCAGTACCCGCAGCAGCCCGCCGGCCAGCCCCAGCAGCAGCCCGCAGGCCAGCCGTACGCGCAGCAGCAGCCCGCAGGCCAGCCCTACGCGCAGCAGCCGCAGCAGCCCGCCGGCCAGCCGTACGCCCAGGCAGCCCCCGCCGGAGCCGCTCCGTACGCACCCCCGCCCAAGTCGTCGTCCTCCCGGGGCAAGCGCGTCCTGATCTCGGTGCTAGGCGTCGTCGTCGCTGTGGTGGTGGCCTTCCTCGTCCGCCAGGGCCTCAACGCGGCCTTCAGCGACTCCACGGAAGAGAAGGTCTCGAAGGCCGTCGAGCAGATCCGCGAGCAGAGCGACCTGCCCAAGCAGGTCGACTCCGTCACGACGTGGACCGGGATCGAGGCCGAGGGCGCCGCGATCCACTACGACTACACGGTGTCGTCGAACGTCGATCCGGCCTCGATCACCGAGGGTGCCATCCGCGACGCCGTCGGGCCGAACCTCTGCTCGAACAGCGAGACGAAGAAGCTCCTCGACGAGGACGTCGACATGCGGTACACGTACAAGTTCGAGGGCTCGTCGAAGACCGTCGACACGACCTTCACGAAGGCCGACTGCTCCTGAGCCCCGACGCCCGTCACGCGGGCGCGGCGGCAGCAGCCTCCGCGCCCGTCACACGGTCGCGGCGGCAGCAGCCTTCGCGGCCGCAGGCAGGGCGTCGAGGATCCGTCCGACCGCGCGGTCGTCGTGTGCGGCCGTCACGAACCACGCCTCGAAGACGCTCGGCGGCAGGGTCACCCCGGCGTCGAGCATCGCGTGGAAGAACGGCGCGTAGCGGAACACGTCCTGTGCTCGCACGTCGTCGTAGTTCCGCGGTGCCTGCTCGGTGAACGCGAACGAGAACAGGTTGCCGGCGCGCTGCACGGTGTGGGCGACGCCCTCGGCCGACAGGGCCTCCGACGTGGCCGCGGAGATGACGGCAGCGGTACCGTTCAGCGACTCGTACACCGACGGCGTCGCGGCCCGCAGCGTGGCGATGCCGGCGGCGACGGCCAACGGGTTCCCCGACAGGGTCCCCGCCTGGTACACCGGCCCGAGCGGGGCGAGGAAGTCCATGACCTCGCGCCGTCCGCCGAGTGCGGCGAGGGGCATGCCACCGCCGATGACCTTGCCGAACGTGATGAGGTCGGGCTTCCACCCGGCACCGTCCGGCACGACCTTCGACGCCTCGAGGCCCCACCAGCCGGCAGCACCGACGCGGAACCCGGTCAGGACCTCGTCGACGATGAGCAGCGCCCCGTGCGACCGGGTGATCTGCGCCAGGGCACGGTTGAAGCCGCGCTCGGGTGCCAGGACGCCCATGTTCGCGGCGGCCGACTCGACGATGACGGCGGCGATGCGCTCGGAGTGCTCGTCGAAGGCCCGGCGGACGGCGTCGAGGTCGTTGTACGGCAGCACGAGGGTCTGCGCGGCGGTCTCGGCGGTGATGCCCGCACTGCCCGGCATGGCCAGGGTCGCGACGCCCGAGCCGGCCTCGGCCAGCAGGGAGTCCGAGTGCCCGTGGTAGTGGCCGGCGAACTTCACGAGCAGGTCGCGACCGGTGTAGCCGCGGGCCAGCCGGATCGCGGTCATCGTGGCCTCGGTGCCGGTCGACACCATGCGGAGCTTCTCGATGGGGCCGTCGCCGTCCACCGACACCCGCTGCTTCACGAGTTCGGCCAGCTCGGTCTCGCCCGGGGTCGACGCCCCGAACGACAGTCCGCGCGCGGCGGCCTGCTGCACGGCTTCGACCGTGCCGGGGTGGGCGTGCCCGAGGATCGCGGGACCCCACGACGCGACGAGGTCGACGTACTCGCGACCCTCGGCGTCGGTGACGTAGGCGCCCTTCGCGGACACCAGGAACCGCGGGGTGCCGCCGACCGACCCGTAGGCGCGGACCGGGGAGTTCACGCCACCCGGGATCGCGTTCTTGGCACGGCCGAAGAGCTGGTCGTTCGTGGTCATTCGGGGGCCTTCCCGGTCGAGGCGATGCCGGCGACGCCCGCGGTGCTGCCCGAGGTGCGGAGGCCCGCTTCCTCGTTGAGCTTCCGCGCGATGTCGACGGCGAAGTAGGTCAGGATCGCGTCGGCACCGGCGCGCTTGATGCCGACGAGCGACTCCATCGCGGCGGCGTCGCGGTCGATCCACCCGTTCTGCGCTGCTGCGGTGATCATCGCGTACTCGCCGGAGATCTGGTACGCCCAGACCGGCACAGGCGAGGTCGCAGCGGTCTCGGCGAGCACGTCGAGGTAGCTCATCGCCGGCTTCACCATCACGATGTCGGCGCCCTCGTTGACGTCGAGCTCGACCTCGCGGAGCCCCTGCCGACCGTTCGCGGCGTCGATCTGGTACGTCCGGCGGTCGCCGACGAGTGACGACGACACGGCCTCGCGGAAGGGACCGTAGAACGCCGAGGCGTACTTGGCGGCGTAGGCGAGCAGCGCGGTGCCGCTGTGCCCGGCGCCGTCGAGGGCGTCACGTGCGGCGGCGATCTGGCCGTCCATCATGCCGCTCATGCAGACCAGCTCGGCACCGGCTTCGGCCTGTGCGACCGCCATGTCGCGGTAGCGCAGCAGGGTGGCGTCGTTGTCGACGGAGCCGTCGGCGGCGAGCACACCGCAGTGTCCGTGGTCGGTGAACTCGTCGAGGCACAGGTCGGACTGCACCACGAGGGCATCCCCCACCTCCTGCCGAGCGACGCGGATCGCCACGTTGAGGATCCCGTCCGGGTCGGTCGCGCCGGAGCCCTCCGCGTCCTTCGTGGTCGGCACGCCGAACAGGTTCACGCCACCCACACCCACCGATGCGGCGTCGACCAGCGCGCGGCGGAAGGAATCGAGGGAGTGCTGCTGCACCCCCGGCATGCTCGAGATGTCCACGGCGTCGTTCGCGCCTTCGCGGATGAACATCGGCAGCACGAGCTCGGCGGGGTGGAGCCGGGTCTCGGCCACGAGTCGTCGCATCGCGGGGGTGGCGCGAAGCCGACGGGGGCGGACCTGGGGGAAGCGTCCAGTCACGGGTGACCTTCCTGGTGGGGGGTGGTTGGGTTCAGTGCCTCGACGACGGCGTCGAGCAGGGCTTCTGCGGACCGGGTGCCTCCGACGGCGTGCACGGGGAGTCCGGCCGCACGGGCGTCGTTCGCGGTCCCGGGGCCGATGCAGGCCACGATGGTGCGGGGGTCGAGCGGGGTCATCCGGCGGGCGATCTCGCGGGCGACGCTGCCGCTCGTCACGAGCACCGCAGCGGGCGTCGTCTCGAGGGTGATCGGCTCGTCGCCGGTCCCCACGGTACGGTACGCGACCACGTCGTCCACGTCGATGCCGCGGGCACGGAGGCCGTCGACGAGCGTGGGTGCCGCGATCTCGGAGCGGGGGAACAGCACGGTGCCGTCGGTGTCCGGCAACTCCTGCACCAGGCCGGCTGCGGACGTCTCGTCCGGCACCAGGTCGACGACCCAGCCCGCAGCGCGCGCGGCACGGGCGGTCGGCTCGCCGACCGCGGCGACGCGCACCCCGGCCGGGAGGCCCGCCACGCGTTCCGACAGGACCGTCACGGCCGTCGCACTGGTCACCACCACCCATGCGTAACCAGCCACAGGGGTTCGGTCACCGACAGGACCGGGTGATCCGTTCCTCCCGGCCGCCCCGGAGGCGACCAGGCGGCGGACCGCAGCATCGAGCGCGGCAGGGTCGGACGGCGGAGCGTCCGTGATGAGGGGGACGACGACGGGCGCGAGCCCTCGGGCCCGCGCCGCTTCAGCGACCCGGTCCCCCCACGCACCGCCACGCGGGACGAGGACGACCGGGGGTCGCGCCTCGTCCGTCGCGGTGGTGGAGGGTTCCGTGGTGACCGCCTACTCGGCCGGCGTCGCGAGGCCGGGGCCCGCGGTGTACGGCCCGTCCGTGGTGTCCTCGGCGACGGTGGTCGCCAGGTCGGCAAGGTCGGCAGCGCCGTTCTCGAGCAACTCGGTCGCCACACGGCCACCGACCGCGAGCGCTTCGTCGAGACGCTCCTGCGCCGAACCGTCGAGCACGGCCGCGTGCGACGCGGTGCGGTACTCGGTGCCGTCGGGGCGGTAGACGGTCGCGGACACGAGCAGCAGCTCGGCGTCCACGACGGCCGTCGCACCGATCGGGGCGGAGCAGCCGGCCTCGAGCTTGGCGAGGACCTCGCGCTCGGCCGTCACCGTCAGGCGCGTGTGGGCGTGCTCGATCTTGCGGAGTGCGGCGAGCAGCCCACGGTCGGTCTCGTCCGAGCGGATCTCCACCGCGAGCGCACCCTGTCCGGGAGCACTCGGCCAGAAACCGAGGTCGAGCAGTTCCGTGGCGGCCGACAGGCGGTCGATGCGGCCGAGGCCCGCGGCGGCGAGCACCACGGCGTCGAGGTCGTCGTCCACCCGGCCGAGGCGGGTGTCGATGTTGCCGCGGATGTCGACCACGTCGAGGTCGGGGCGCTGCGCACGGAGCTGCGCGGCACGGCGGGGCGAACCGGTGCCGACCTTCGCGCCCTCGGGCAGGGTGTCGACGGTGGCGCCGTTCCGGGCGACGAGGACGTCACGGGCGTCCGCACGCTTCGGCACGGCACCGATCGTCAGGCCCGGGTACGGCGCGGTTGGCAGGTCCTTGAGCGAGTGCACGAGGACGTCGACCTCGCCGGCGACCAGGGCTTCACGCAGGGCGCTGGCGAAGACACCGGTGCCGCCGAGCGACGCCAGGGAGGCACGGTTCGTGTCGCCCTCGCTCGTGACGGTGACGAGCTCGACGGGGCGACCGGCCGCCTTCGCCAGGCGGTCGGCGACGTCCTGCGACTGCGCGACCGCGAGCCGGCTGGCACGGGTGCCGAGCCGGATCGGGGCCGGGCCGTCGGGCGCTGTGGCGCTGGGGTCGTTCACGGTCGTGTCGGTCACGGAGCGACGCCCGCGGCGGCGGGCTTGAACCCCGCTCGCACGTTCTCGCAGCACCCCGGACGGCACACGTCGTACCAGGGGCCGATGTCGGTCATGTGCGGACGCTCGGCCTTCGGCGTGCCGTTGACCCGCTCGAACACCAGGTCGACGAGACCGGACACGTAGGCCGGGTCGATGCCGGGGGTCTGCGTGCGGAGCGACCAGAAGCCGAGCTCACCGGCGGTCTCGGTGGCTTCCTCGTCGAGGTCCCACATGACCTCCATGTGGTCGCTGACGAAGCCGAGCGGGACGATCAGCACGGCACGGGTCGGGCCGCCCTTGAGGTCCTCGTTCATGTAGTCGTTGATGTCGGGCTCGAGCCACGGCTGCGTCGGGGGGCCGGAGCGCGACTGGTAGACGAGCTTCCAGGCGGGCTTCGACGTGCCCTGCAGGTGTGCGTGCTCGGGCTGCTCGAGGAGCTCGGCCCAGGCCTGGTCGAGCACGACCTCGCCGACGGCCAGGTGCTGCGCCTCGTACGCGCCGTGCTCGTCGAACCCGCGGTAGTCGGGACCCGAGCGGGCGGCGTCGGTCGAGGGGATGGAGTGCGTCGAGAAGAGCACCTGCAGCTCGGTCGCGACGTCCAGGCCCTCGTTCTCGGCGATCGCGCGGGCCATGCCGTCGCGGACGCCGTCGATGAACGGGCGGACGAAGCCCGGGTGGTCGAAGAACTGGCGGACCTTGTCGATCTGGATGGTGTCGATCAGACCGGTCTCGTTGAGCACGCGGGCGTAGTCCTCGCGGTACTGCCGGCAGCTCGAGAACGACGAGTACGCGCTCGTGGCGATGGCGACGAGCTTCGTGTAGCCCTTGTCCGCCGCCTCGGTGAACGCCTGCTCCAGGTACGGCTCCCAGTTGCGGTTGCCCCAGAGGACCGGCATGTCGATGCCGCGCGACGCCAGCTCGGCCTCGAGCGCCGCCTTGAGCGCACGGTTCTGCGCGTTGATCGGGCTCACGCCGCCGAAGTGGCGGTAGTGGTGCGCCACTTCTTCGAGACGCTCGTCCGGGATCCCGCGGCCGCGGGTGACGTTGCGCAGGAAGGGGATGACGTCGTCCTGGCCCTCGGGGCCACCGAAGCCGGCGAGCAGGATCGCGTCGTACGCGGTCGGCGTCTCGACGTGCTCGGGACCGGACGCCGCCGCGGGGGTGGCGGCGAGGACCTGGCCGTTCGTGATCATGCTGGTGTCGGTCATGACAGCACCTCCGGGAGTTCGGCGGTCGTCACGCGACGACCCGTGAAGAAGGGGACCTCTTCGCGCACGTGCATGCGCGCTTCGGTGTAGCGGAGATCGCGCATCAGGTCGACCAGGTCGACGAGGTCCGGGCTCTCGAGCGGCAGGATCCACTCGTAGTCGCTCAGGGCGAAGGTCGCGATGGTGTTCGTGAGCACGCGGCGGTACTTCGCACCGGCGATGCCGTGGTCGCGGAGCATCTTCGAGCGCTCCTCTTCCGGGAGCAGGTACCACTCGTAGGAGCGGACGAACGGGTACACCGTGATCCACGCCTCGGGGTCCTTGCCGCGCAGGAACGCGGGGGTGTGCCGCTTGTTGAACTCGGCCTCGCGGTGCATGGCCATCACGTGCCAGACCGGCTCGGCGTCCTGGAAGAGGCCGGTGCGACGGATCTCACGCAGCACGGCCTGGATGGCCTGCGCGTCGTCGCCGTGCAGCCAGACCATGACGTCGGCGTCGGCACGGAAGGCCGAGACGTCGTAGAAGCCACGGATCGTGACCCCGCGCTCGGCGGCGCTGGCGATCACGGTGTCGAGTTCGGCCACGGCGTCGTCGCCGACGCGGTGGACCGGACCGAGGGGCCGGCGGAACACTGCCCAGAGGGCGTAGGCCGTCAGCAGGTTCGGGTCGATCCCGGAGTCCGGGTGACCGGTCTCGGCGGGTTCCGTGTGGGGGTGGTCGTGCGCGGGCACGGGCCCGGTGTTCGTGGGCGCGTCGGAGCTCATGGATCCATTGTCCTATCGGTTGCCAGGGTGTTGGCCGCCCCGCCTCCGGTGGACCGCGCTCGGGCGGTCTACCGCCGTCGGAGCACCAGCACGACGATACCCCCGACCACCGCTACCCCGGCTGCGAGACCGGCCAGGTAGGGCACCGGCTTCTCGTCGAGGCCGCGCTTGAACTTCGACGCCGCGATCCCGATCTGCTTCGGGACGTTGAGCTTGTCCTCGATCGCGTCGAGGGTGTCGAACAGCTGGGCGCGGGTCGCGGCGACGCGAGCAGCGAGATCGTCGTGCGGGTCGGTCACGGTTCCTCCGTCGGTGGTGCGGCTGTCGGGGCTGTCGGTGCTCAGGAGCGGCCGTCGACGTCCGGCTTGCGGCTGCCGTACTGCGTCGGCGGCGTCGGCTTCTTGCCGAGGCCCTTGACCGCGTTGATGTCGTCCTTGACGCTGGCGATCGTGCGCTTCGGCGTGATCGGCAGGCCCTTCTTCAGGCGCTTCCAGCCGATCAGGCCGAGGATCGCGGCGATGATCAGCATCACCACGGCCACCACCAGTGCGGCCAGCCACGCCGGCATCACGGTCGCGAGGCCCATCACGGCTGCGGTCAGCAAGACGCCGATCGCGTAGAGCACGACGACGAGCGCCCCGACCAGCAGGCCGGCTGCGAGGCCGAAGATCTTCGCCTTCGCGAGCATCTCGGCCTTGAGCAGGTCGATCTCGCCCTTGACCAGGCCCTTGACGAGCTTCGGGACGTCACCGACCAGGCCGAACAGCGAACGCGACTTGCGATCGCGGGTGTCGGTCATGAGGTGGTGGTGTCCTTCTTCTGGCCGACCTTGCGGACGGCCTTCTTGGTCGTCTCACCGATGAACTCGGCGACGTCCGGGGTCTTGTCGGCGATGAAGTCCTCGGCGACGTGCACGCCCTTCTGGACGCCGTTGCTGTTCCAGACCTTGCCGCTGACGGTCTTGATCTGCTCGTACCGCGCCCGTCCGGCTCGCGATCCCAGGACGTACCCGAGTGCGGCGCCGGCGACGAACAGGAGCTTTCCGCGCATGTGCGATTCCTCCGTGCATTGGTTGTGCGGTGGTCATGCACCGAACGGAATACGTCCGGCGGTCTGACCAACAGTAGCCCTCAGGGGCTGCGCGGTCCGCTCAGGAACCGAGGATCTCGTCGGCTGCCGTCCGAGCGGCGGCGATGATCCCCGCCAGGCCGCGTCCGGTCGAGGCTTCACCGATGCCGACGACGCCCTCGGCCAGCCCGGCCGCGGTGAGGTCCGGTCCGTACCAGCCGACGCGTGCGGCGCCGCTGACGCGGTCGGCCGTGATCGGCACACCGAGCAGCGTGGACGCGTCCTGCAGCGCACGGCTGCCGACGGGGTCGGTCGGGGCGACCGGGAGGCTCGTGGCGACGCCCGCAGGGTCCGTCGCGGTGGTCGCGTAGCTGAGCCGCAGGACGTGGCGTCCGTCCGCCACGTCGGCCAGCCACGGCCACTTCACCGTCGCGTGCGTGAGGGCCTTCGCCGACACGGCCTGCGCGTCCGGGTGCACGAGCATCCCGGTTCCGCGCGGGGCGGCATCGAGCTCCGGTTGGTCGACGACGAGCGTGACGAGCTGGATACCGGTCCGGTCGGGGGCGGCGGTGCGCTCCGGGTCGGCGACGGAGGACAGGGTGTGTTGAGCCGGCAGCCGTTCGGTCGTGCCGTCGGCGCCGACGATCTCGACCGCGTGCGCCTCGATGCGGGTCGCCCGGGTGTGCAGCCGGACGTCCACCCCGTAGGTCGCCATGTCGGCGACGAGCTCGTCCACCAGGCGCACCGTCCCACCGCGGATCCCCTGCACCGGGGTACCGGCGGCCGCGCGTGCCCGCAGCGACAGGACCGCCCGGGCGAGCGAGCCCTCGCGCAGCAGCGCGGCGCGCAGGCCCGGGGCCACCCGGTCGGGGTCGAGCTGGTCGGGGTGGGTGGAGTGCACCCCACCGGCGATCGGCACCACGAGGTCGTCGAGCACCCGCTCCCCCATGCGCCGGCGGACGAGTTCGCCGAGCGAGGAGGCCTTGGCACCCACCGGTGCCGGCAGCAGCGAGTCCATCTGGGCGCGCAGACCGCCCTTCTGCCCGACCACGGCCAGCACGTCGGCGGCCATCGGGGTGCTCGGGATGCCGAGGAGCCCGGTCGCCGGGATCGGGGAGGTCCGGCCGTCGCGGGTCATCAGCCAGGCGCCGCGGGGGTCGGGGGCGACGACGTCGTTGCCGAGCCCGAGCTCGATCGCCAGGCGACCGACGGCGTCCGTGCGGGTGGCGAAGGAGTCCGCCGCCATGTCGAGGTCGATCCCACCGACGGTGTGCCGACGGATCATGCCCCCGAGCGCACCCGAGGACTCGACGAGCACCACGTGGGCACCGCCCTTGGCGAGGTCACGGGCGGTGACGAGCCCGGCGATCCCGCCGCCGACCACGACGACGTCGGTCACGCGCCGGCTCCGTCCTGCGCTGCACCGTCGTCCGCGCGGCCGTCGCCGAGCGAGTGGACCAGCTCGACCACGCGGGTCAGGACGTCCGGGTCGGTCTCGGGCGGGACCCCGTGGCCGAGGTTCACGACGTGGGCCCGTGCGGCGCCACCCCGACGGACGACGTCGCGGACGTGCGCTTCGAGGACGTCCCACGGTGCCGAGAGCATCGCCGGGTCGATGTTGCCCTGCACGCTGACGCCGGTGCCGACGCGCTGGACCGCCTGGTCGAGCGGCAGGCGCCAGTCGACCCCGACCGCGTCGACGCCGACGGTGTCCGTGCCGAAGGTCGTCATGTCGGCCAGGACCTCGCCGCTGCCCACGCCGAAGTGGATGCGCGGCACCCCGAGCTCGGCGACGTGCGACATCGCCTGGGCGGAGTGCGGTGCGACGGACCGGACGTAGTCGGCGCGGGAGAGCGACCCGACCCACGAGTCGAAGAGCTGCGCGGCCGAGGCCCCGGCGAGCACCTGTGCCCGGAGGAACATCCCGGACACCTCGGCGGCCCAGGCGAGCAGCCGCGACCAGGTCTCGGGGTCGGCGTGCATGAGCGTGCGGGCGCGGATGTGGTCCTTGGACGGGCCACCCTCGACCAGGTAGGCGGCGAGGGTGAACGGCGCCCCCGCGAAGCCGATCAGCGGGGTGTCGCCGAGCTGCTCGACCGTGCGTCGGACGGCCTGCTCGATCGGGGCGAGGGCCGCGGGGTCGAGCTGCTCGAGGGCGTCGACGTCAGCGGGGGTGCGGATCGGCGACGAGAGCACCGGGCCACGACCGGGGACGATCTCGACGTCCACACCGGCGAGCTTGATCGGCACGACGATGTCGCTGAAGAAGATGCCCGCGTCGACCCCGTGCCGGCGCACCGGCTGCAGGGTGATCTCCGACGCCATCTCCGGGTCGAGGCACGCATCGAGCATGGCTGTGCCGATCCGAAGCTCCCGGTACTCCGGCAGGGACCGTCCGGCCTGCCGCATGAACCACACCGGGAGCGTCTCCGGACGGTCACCCCGCAGGGCCCGCACCAGGCGGGAACCACTCGTCCGCCCTGATGCCAGGGGGTGGGAGTCGGGGAGGGATGTGGTCGTCGCTTCGGTCACCGGATGATTCTCCCATCGAGCGCGTTACCATTGACTACGTGCTCATCTGTCTCACGGCGTCGCATCGCAACGCCAGCTTCGATCTCCTGGAGCGACTGAGCATCGGTGCACCCGCGGCAGCCAGCCGACTCGTCACGGATGCCGGCGTCCTGGACGGTGCAGTGGTCCTCGCGACCTGCAACCGTTTCGAGGCGTACCTCGACATCGCGGGCGACGAGAGCGAGTCCGCCGTCTCCGCCACCGTGCAGGCCGTGGCCGCCGCGAGCGACCTGGACGCCACCGAGGTCCTGGACTCCGTCAACGTGCTGGACGGCAAGGACGTCGTGCAGCACCTGTTCGCCGTGTCGAGCGGTCTCGAGTCCGTCGTCGTCGGCGAGACCGAGATCTCCGGCCAGGTCCGTCGCTCGCTCGAGGACGCCCGGTCGAACGGCACCACCACCTCGGACCTCGAGCGCCTGTTCCAAGAGGCCGCGCACACCTCGCGCGGCGTCAAGACCCGCACCCGCATCGGTGCCGCCGGCCGGTCCCTCGTGCGCCTCGGCCTCGAACTCGCCTCGTCGCGGGTCACCGACTGGGCCCGCACCCGCGTGCTGCTCGTCGGCACCGGCAGCTACGCGGCCACCACCATCGCCGCCCTGCGTGACCGCGGCGCCACGAACATCCAGGTGTTCTCGCCCTCGGGCCGGGCACCCTGGTTCGCCGCCAAGCACGACCTCGTCGCCGCCCGCGACCTGCGCCAGGCCATCGGCGAGAGCGACGTCCTGATCACCTGCACCTCGAGCGAGGTCCCGGTCGTCGCACCGGCCGACCTCGACGACGGGGTCCGCCGCATCGTCATCGACCTCGGGCTCCCCCGCAACGTCGACCCCGCTGCCGCCGGCGTCGACGGCGTCGAACTGCTCGACCTCGAGACGATCAGCATCCACGCCCCGATCTCCGAGCTGAACGCCGAGTCCGAGGCCCGCGCGATGGTCGACGACGCCGTGTCACGGTTCCGCGCGCAGGCGATGGAGCAGTCGACGACCCCGGCGCTCGTGGCGTTCCGCAAGCACGTGTTCGACATCCTCGACGACGAGATCGAGCGGGCCAAGCGCCGCGCGGACGCCGACGGCGAGTCCGTCGAGCACACCGAGCGGGCGCTCCGGCACCTGGTCGGCGTCCTGCTGCACCGTCCCTCGGTCCGCGCTCGTGAGCTCGGTCGCGCCGGTCGCGGCGAGGAGTTCGTCGGGGCGATCGACTCCCTGTACGGCGTCCGGCCGGAGGCCGAGCCGGAGCTGCCGTCGCCCGTCGTCCCGCTGGCCGACCGCACGGCACTGGACCCGACCGCCTCGGATCGCGACGACCAGGCGGACGCGAGCTGAGCCTCCAGACAGGCTCGCAACCACCCACGCTGCGCGTGAGTGCGCTGCTGCTGGTGCGTGACCGACGCGTCCTGATGGTGCGCGCCCGGGCGCGCGACGTGCTCTACCTGCCCGGCGGCAAGGCGGAGCCGCACGAGACCGACGTCGAGGCCGCGGTGCGCGAGGCGTACGAGGAGACCGGCCTGCGGCTCACCGCCGACGACGTCGACCCGTTCGGCGTCGTGCTCGAGCCCGCCCACGGGCAGGCTCCGGGGACCATGGTGGCGATGACGCTGTTCCTGGTCCGGCCGGGAGGCCCGCTGGACTCCGCCACGCCCGTCGCCTCCGCCGAGGTGGACGAGGTCGAGTGGGTCACCTCCGCCGACGCGGACCGCTGCCCGCCTGCGGGCGTGGAGACGCTCCGCCGCCTGGTGGCGGCGGAGCTGATCGACTGACCGTCAGGCGCAGAGCGACGACGCAGAGGAGCCCATACTCAAGGATGAGTACTCATCCTTGAGTATGGGCTCGCATCGGCTCGGGTTCGTCAGGCCTTGTCGGTGTCGGTGTACTCCCCGACCTCGCCGTTCTGGGCCGGCTCGGCCTCGCCGGGGATGTCCGAGTCGACGTACTCGCCGTCGGGTCCGGTTCCGGTCGGACGCGTCTCGCCGGGGATGTCGCTCGAGACGAACTCGCCGACGGGCTCCGTCGACTCGACGTGCTCGTCGCCCGGGATCTCGCTGTCCGTGAAGGCTCCGGCGCGGGGTTCGACCCCGTCCGCGCGACCCTCGTCGCCTCGTGCCTGTTCGTGCTTGCCCGTCATGTCCGACCTCCGCTGCTCGGGTTGCTTGCCTCGGAGTGTGCCCGTGGTCCCTGGACGCCGACCGAACCGGATGCGGCGTTCGGTGGTTGCCTGTGCACCATGCAACGCAGCAGCCGATCGAAGTTCCTGCTCGTCGTGACCGGGCTCGTCGCCGTCGGGACACTGGCGGGGTGCGCCTCGGACGGGCAGCCCGCCGCCACCGAGACCGTCACGGCGCCCGCACCGTCGCCGTCCGCGTCGGCGTCCACCCCGCAGTCGTCGGAGGAGTCCGCCTCGGCGGCACCGTCCTCCGGGTCCGGTTCTGGGCCGTCCACCGGATCCGGTGCCACCGGTTCGTCTGCTGGTGACCGGTGCGCGGCATCGTCGCTCGCCGGACGCATCGAGGCCGGCAGTGGTGGTGCCGCCGGCAGCGTCATCGTGCACCTGGTACTCGAGAACACCGGGTCGACGACCTGCACGGTGCAGGGGTGGCCCGGCGTCTCGTTCGTCGGGGGTGGCACCGGCAAGCAGATCGGAGCGGCGGCCGTCGCGGAGAAGAGCTCGCCGCACCCCACCGTGACGCTGGCGCCCGGGAAGACCGCCGTGGCACCGCTGAAGATCGTCCGGGCCGAGAACTACTCGGCGGGCGACTGCTCGCCCAAGACCCCGGACGGCTTCCGCGTGTACCCGCCTGGGTCGAAGCAGTCCCTGTTCGTGAAGGACACCGACTTCCAGGCGTGTGCGTCGGCCGATGCCTCACTGCTGTCCGTGCAGGCGTTCGTACCGGAGGGGCAGGCGACCTCGTAGCGGTCAGCCGGGCGGTCTCGGCGGGTCCCGAGCACGGGCTGCTGCCGCCACGGACGGAGCCGTCCCGCTGCGATCGCAGCGGGACGGCTTCTTCGGTCTTGACGTGCTGACCGACTAGCTGACCGGCACCGGGATGGCCCCGGTCCCCCGGTCGTGCTCGGGAGCCCGGTCGAGTCCGTGGCCCTCGGTGTCCAGGTTCGGGATGACCTTCTGCATCCACTTCGGCATCCACCAGGCTGCTTCCCCGCAGAGTGTGAGGAGCGCCGGCATGATCATCATCCGCACCAGGAAGGCGTCTGCGAGGACCCCGACGAGCAGCCCGACGGCGATCGAGGCAGCGACGGCCATCTCACTCGTGGCGAAGCCGGCGAAGACGACGGCCATGATCGTGGCTGCTGCGACGAGGACGGTGCCGGACTTGGTGAACCCGGAGAACACGGCGTCCTTCGGGCTCAGCCCACGGGAGTGTTCTTCCTTCATCCGGGACACGAGGAACACCTGGTAGTCCATCGCCAGCCCGAACAGGACCCCGACCAGGATGATCGGCAGCAGGCTCAACATCGGGTCGCCCTGGGGTGCGGCGATGAGCGGGTCGAGCCAGCCCCACTGGAAGATCGCGACCGATGCGCCGAACGCCGCTCCGACGGAGAACAGGTACCCGAGGGTGGCGAACAGGGGCACGAGCAGGGACCGGAACATCACGATCAGGAGCAGGAACGACAGCGCGACGATCACGATGATGTAGGTGATCAGTGCCCGGTTCATCTGCGCGGTGTCGTCGAGCCCGATCGCGGTCTCGCCGGTCACCTCGACGCGCACGCCGCTGATCGCCGTGGTCTCGTCGCGGATGTCCGTGACGAGCTGCTTCGTGCTCTCGGCGATCGGACCGCCGGTCGGGATGACGGTGAGGAGTGCGGCGTCGTCGGTCTTCGTGACCTGGCCGGGGACGACGGCTTCGACGTGGTCGAGGCCCGAGATCTCGTCCTCGACCGCGGTGAGGTTGCTGGTGACGTCGTCGCCCTGCACGAGCACGAGCAGCGGGGACTGGATGCCGCCGAACTCGTCGACGATCAGGTCGTAGGCCTTCCGCTCGGACGACGTCGGGTCGGAGCCACCGGGGATGTTGGAGGCCGTCTTCATGTCGAGGACCGGTGCGGCGACGAGCCCGAGGACGACGACGGCGCCGAAGAGTGCGAGCCACGGGCGTCCGGTGACGAACCTGGCCCACCCGCGGAGGAAGTTCTTGCGGTTCGCGGGACGCTGCGGGATCGGTTGGCCGGCGGCGAGGAGTTCCCGGTGCTTCCGGGGCAGGGCGCGCAACCCGAGGGTCCCCAGGATGACGGGGAGCAGCGTGAGGGCCATCAGCACCGCGATCAGGACGCTGAACGCTCCGGCGAAGCCCATCACGGTGATGACCTCGTTGCCGGTCACGACGAGACCCACGAGGGCGATGATGACCGTAAGGCCCGCGAACACGACTGCGGTGCCCGCGGTGCCGGTGGCCCGGGCGACCGCGTCGACGACACTGCGCCCCTCACGGAGCTCCGAGCGGAACCGGGTGAGGATGAACAGCGTGTAGTCGATCCCGACGGCGAGGCCGAGCATGGTCGCGAGCGTCAGGGTGGTCCCCTGGATCGGGTTGATCGCGGAGTACGCGAGGACACCGACCGTCCCGACGGCGACCCCGGAGATCGCGACGAGCATGTTCGCTCCGGCGGCCAGGAGCGAACCGAACGTCAGGAACAGCACCAGGAACGCGACCAGGATCCCGATGACCTCGCCGGGACCGAAGGTGGCGTAGGTGTCGCCGAACAGGTGTCCGCCGACCTCGGCGTGGAAGGCAGCACGGTGGTCGGCTGCGAAGTCCAGGACCGTGTCGTACGTCTTCTCCTGGTTCGCCTCGGTGACGCCGGAGAAGGTCAGCGTGGAGATGACCGTGGTGCCGTCCTTCGAGACCATCGGGCTCCGCTGGGCGAACGGGTCCGAGACCGTCTGCACGTGAGGAAGGCGCTTCGCGTCGGCGAGGACTGCCTGCACCTCGGCGGCGGTGGCCTGGTCGGTGACCTTCGCTCCGTCTCGCGCCTGGAGGACGAGCTGCAGCGTCTTCGCGTCGCCCGACGACGAGGAACCGAGGTCGAACTTCTCGTTGACGACGGTGAGCGCCTTCGCGGCGGCGGTCGTGTTGCCGGCCGAGCCGGTGGCACTGGTGTCCATGCCGGCGGCGGTGACCGCGGTGAGGCCCGCGAAGAGCACCAACCAGACGGCGACGATGATGAGCCGGTGCCGGGCGCTGAAGCGTCCGATCGCGGCGAGGACCTTGGGCATGATGCTCCCGGAGAGAAGAAGAGGAAGCCACGCGGAGACCGTCGCGGCGGGTACTCCTCAATGCTCCGAGCAACGCTCCGTCCGGCCGTCGTCCCGTCGGATCGACGGACCTACTGCGTCCGCAGTAGGTCCGGGTCAGTCGACGAGTCCGGCGCGGTAGGCGAGGGACACCAGCTGCGCACGATCACGGACGCCGAGCTTCGCCATCGCGCGGTTGGCGTGGGTCTTCACGGTGTAGGGCGAGACGAACATCTCCCGGCCGATCCGGTCGTTGTCGCCACCGCGGGCGATCGCCACCACCACGTCGTGTTCACGCGGGGTCAGCGCTCGGAGACGTTCCTGCGCATCGGTGTCGATGACGCGGTCGGACTGGGAGCTGACCTGCGCGATGACCGCGGCCTGCGCAGCCGCGGAGAGTGCTCCACCACCGAGGACGACCTCGTTGATGCCCGCCACGAGCTCGCGGGGTCCGACGGTCTTGCCGAGGAAGCCGTTCGCGCCGGCCCGGAGCGCCGAGACCACGATCTCGTCCTGCTCGAACGTCGTCAGGATGACGATGCGGAGCTGCTCGGCGGAGAACCGATCACGGAGGCGGCGTGTGGTCTCGACGCCGTCGATCCCCGGCATCCGCACGTCCAACAGGACGACGTCGACCGTCGTCGTCTCGAGGAACCGCAGGGCCTCGAAGCCGTCGCCGGCCTCGCCGACGACGGTGAGGTCGTCGTGCGCCTCGAGGATGGTGCGGAGCCCGACGCGGATCATCGCCTGGTCGTCGACCAGCAGGATCGTCGTCACGACAGCTTCCTTCCGTCCAGCGCCAGCACGGCGTGCACGACGAACCGATCGGTTCGCTCGTCGACGTCCAGTGTCCCGCCTGCGGCCCCGACGCGTTCGCGCATGCCCACGAGCCCGAACCCCGAACCCTGCGTCTGCTTGGTCCGCGGCGCGCGTGGGTTGTCGGAGACCACGTGGAGTCGACCCTGCTCGGCGCGGACGGTGATCGTGACCGGGCCGGTCCCGTACCGGTGTGCGTTGGTCAGGGCCTCCTGCACGACGCGGTAGACGGTGACCTCGACCACGGGGGCGACCGGTTCGTCCGGCAGCTCGACGTCAGCCACGACGTCGAGCCCGATCGACGTGAACGACGACACCAACGCGGGCAGCGAGCCCAGCCCGGCGACGGTCCGGTCCGGAGCGGCATCCCGTGACCGGAGGAGCTCGAGGATCTGCTGCGTCTCGGCGGTGACCATCCGCAACGCCTCACGCGCGTCACCTGCTGCGCGTGCCGCCGTCACCGGGTCGCGGTCGACGGTGACCTCGACCGCACCCAGGTGCATGCTCGCCACCGCGATCTGGTGACCGACGACGTCGTGCAGGTCGCGGGCGATGCGGAGCCGCTCGGCGTCCACGCGTCGGCGCGCTTCGAGATCCCGTGACGTGATCGCCTCGCGGGCTTGCTCCCGCAGGGCCGACCAGTACCGGAGCTGTGCCCAGACCGCGGCCCCCGTGGCTCCGGCCGCCGCACACGCCGCGACCGCCGCCAACGCGTCCGTACTGACCAGCCCCGCGCCGGACTCCACCGCGACCACGAGGTAGAGCGGCAGCGCGGTCGCGACGACCATGCGGAACGGGGCCGCACCGCGGAGGGTGACGGAGAACAGCGCGAACACCACGATCGTCCACCCCACGATCGGGTCCCACCCCTGCACCGCTGCCACCGCACAGCCGACCACGGTGAGCAGCACCCCCGGCCACGGGTAGCGACGGGCCACGGCCACACCGGCGATGCCGAGCAGCACACCGACCAACGGGAAGACCCCGGCGCCCGCGACGAGGACTCGGACGATCTCCACCGCTGCACCGGCCACGGCGAGGCCCGCGGCCAGCTCGGGCAGGAGCGCCGGTGACCGGAGCCACCACGGGTTCGGTGGCAGCACGAGATCACCGTCGTTCGTCATCCCCCGAGTCTCCTGCTTCCACCTCACCGACACGTACTGCGGACGCAGTAGGTTCGACGATCCGCGACGACGACGAGGCGCCGCGTCCCGATCCGGAGGATTGGCACCAATCCCACCGGAAGGCACCCCATGACGACGATCACTGCTCCCCGTTCCGCACCGACGACGCGACGGCACTCCCTCACCCGCGCACCGCAGCTCACCGCGTGGGCCGCCCTGATGGGTGTCTCCGAGGTCGTCCGCTTCGCCGGGTTCATGACCCTGCTCGTCGCGATGGGCGTCGAAGCCGGTGCCCGACGCGTGATCGACCACGAGGAGGCATGAGCATGCGTCCCATCCGCCCCGAGGACATCACGCTCCCCGACACCCGACCGATCGACATCACCGCGTCCATGCGCGAGGTCGAGTCCGGCGCAACGGACCCCGCCGATCGCTGAGGCCCCAAGACGGGGACCGCTGAGCAGGAACGGCACCAGGCGTCCACGCTCCCCGAGCACGCCGGACGCCGAGCGCTCTCAGCGACGCGCAGGCGCGTGCACCGCCTCGAGCACCTCGGTCCCCATGGTCCGCAGCGCCTCGACCACGGCCAACCGCCGCTGCAACGAAGCGTCATCGAACGTGACGGTCACGGCGTAGCTGACAGACGACCCGGGCCCCCGCAGGATCCCCGCCTCGGCCCGCACGCCGGTGCTCGACCCGGTGACCGCGACGACCTGCAACCCGTGGTCGAGCGCACGGTGCGCCAGGGGGTCGAGCCCGAACGACCCGGCGACCAGGTTCAGGTCACTCGCCAGGGACAACCAGCCGAGCACCCGGTTCGACACCGCCTCGTCGACGACCTCGCCGAGCGCCAGTCCACGCATCACCCACGACAGCTCTCCGGTCGGTGCGACGGAGGCGTCGGGGGCGTCGTCCGGACCGCGGCGGTCCCGCACCCGGTCGATCAACGCCGTGCGCTCGATGCCCAGGGACTCCGCACGCTCCCGGACGGCGTCGATGCCCACGGTCGACAGCAGTGCGTTCATGGCCCAGGCGTCGGCGGTGGCCCCGACCAGGGTCGCCAGGTCGGGCACCTGCATGGTCGGCTCCTGCAGGAACTGCCACAGGCCGGCACCGGTCGCGGTGTCGCGGGCCATTCGCTGCAGTCGGTCACCGTGCAGGCGGCCGTCCTCGAGCTGGGCGGCGACCTCGATGAGCAGCAGGACACGGCCCAGGCTCGCGACCGGCTGCACCAGGGTGTCGTCGATCGCGAGCAGGGCCTTGCCGCTGGAGGTGTCGATCACCGAGGCGCTGACCCCGGCGCCCTCGAGCGCGAGGGCACCGAGGGCCTCGGTGGTGGCGGTGAAGCGGTCGTCGGCCCGGCCGCTGTGCCGCCCACGACCACGGCCGCCACCTGCTGGGCGGTCGTCCGGTCGCCGGCGGCGCGACGACCGGGCCGCGTCCGGCTCCGTCATCACCAGATCGCGACGCGCTCGGCGGGGTCGAGGTACATCGCGTCCTGCTCGGTCACGCCGAAGGTGTCGTACCAGACGTCGATGTTCCGCACGACCTGGTTGCAGCGGAACTCGTTGGGCGAGTGCGGGTCGATGCTCAGCAGACGAGCCGCCTCTTCCGGGCGGATCGCCATGCGCCAGGCCTGGGCCCAGCTCAGGAAGAAGCGCTCGGCACCGGTGAGTCCGTCGACGACCGGGGGCTCCTGGCCGTCGAGCGACAGCAGGTACGCCTTCCACGCGATCGACAGGCCACCGAGGTCACCGATGTTCTCGCCGATCGTCAGGGCACCGTTCACGTGGCTGTCGGGCACCTCGGTCGGCACCAGGGCGTCGTACTGGGCGATGAGGGCCTTGGTGCGCTCCTCGAACGCCGCGCGGTCGGCCTCGGTCCACCAGTTCTCGAGCTTGCCGTCGCCGTCGTACTGCGACCCCTGGTCGTCGAAGCCGTGGCCGATCTCGTGCCCGATGACGGCACCGATCGCGCCGTAGTTCGCGGCGGCGTCGCGGTCTGCGTCGAAGAACGGGAACTGCAGGATCGCGGCCGGGAACACGATCTCGTTGAAGCCGGGGTTGTAGTACGCGTTGATCGTCTGCGGGGTCATGAACCACTCGTCGCGGTCGATCGGCTTGCCGATCTTGCCGAGCTCGCGGTCGACCTGGAACGAGGCGACGGCGCGGACGTTCGCGACCAGGTCGTCGGAGAGGACGGGCAGCGCCGAGTAGTCGCGCCACTTCACCGGGTAGCCGATCTTCGGCGTGAACTTGTCGAGCTTGTCGAGCGCACGGGCACGGGTCTCGTCGGTCATCCAGTCGAGCGCCGTGATGCTCTGCCGGTACGCCTCGACCAGGTTGGCGACGAGGTCGTCCATCTTGGCCTTCGAGGTCTCGTCGAAGTGCTCCTGCACGTAGATGCGGCCGACGGCCTCGCCCATCGCGCCCTCGACCAGCGAGACGCCACGCTTCCAGCGCTCGCGCTGCTTGGGCGCACCGGTGAGTGCGGTGCCGTAGAACGAGAAGTTCGTGGCCGAGAACGCGCTCGTCAGGTACGCGGCGGAGCCCCGGATGACCTGCCAGCGCAGCCAGTCCTTCCAGACCTCGAGCGGCTGGTCGTTCAGCAGGTCGGCCAGGCCGGTGATGAACGAGGGCTCGCGCACCACGACGGTCTCGAACGCGCCGGCCGGGGCGTCGATGGCCTGCCACCAGGTCTGCAGGTCGACGCCCTTCGCGAGCGCGGCGACCTCGGCCCAGGGCAGCTTGTTGTAGGTCTTCTGGCTGTCACGCGTGGTGACGTTGTCCCAGTGCTGGGCGGCGAGGGCCGTCTCGAGCGCGATGACGTGCTCGGTGCGGGCGCCGCCGTCGTCGAGGCCGGCGAGCGGGAACATCGCCGCGACGAACTCGCGGTACTTCTCGCGGATGTCGGCGAAGCGCTCTTCGCGGTAGTACGACTCGTCGGGCAGCCCGAGACCGGACTGCTCCAGGAACACGACGTAGGACTCGGGGTCGCCCGGGTCGTTGTCGACGAAGAGCTGCAGGAAGCTCGGCAGGCCGATGCGCTCGAAGCGGCCGACGGCGGCGATGACCTCGGGCACGGACTGGATCTCGGTGATCTCGGCGAGCAGGTGCTCGATCGGTGCGGTGCCGAGCTCCTCGAGCCGCGCTTCGTCGGTGAACGAGGTGAAGAGGTCACCGACCTTGCGCTCCTCGGTGCCGGGGGCGGCCTGCTGCGAGCGCTCGATGATGTCGCGCACGGCGATCTCGGCGGCTTCGGCCAGCACCGTGAAGGAGCCGTACCGGGCCTTGTCGTCGGGGATCGGCGTCGCCTCGATCCAGGTCCCGTTCACGTGGCGGTACAGGTCGTCCTGGGGGCGCACCGCGGGGTCGAGTTCGTCAGTGTGGATGCCGGAGGCACGTGCGACGTCGGTCATGCGGTCCACGATAGCCACCGACCCCATGGGGCAGGTCGATCCGGGTCGTCACCGGTGCATCGCTGCCGGTACGGTCATCGCATGGGACTTCCGTGGAAGCTGCACGGAGACGGCAAGACCGTCTCCGCGACGACGATCGTGGCACCCGACGAACGGCTCACCTGGCCCCGGACCATCGGCCTCGGCGTGCAGCACGTCGTCGCGATGTTCGGCGCCACGTTCCTGGTGCCCCTGATCACCGGGTTCCCGCCGTCGACGACGCTGCTGTTCAGCGGCATCGGCACGATCCTGTTCCTGCTCATCACGGGTAACCGCCTGCCGAGCTACCTCGGCTCGTCGTTCGCCTTCATCGCCCCGATCGGTGCGGCGACCAAGATCGGCGGCATCCCGCTCGCCCTGTCCGGCATCATCGTCGTCGGCGCGCTGCTCGCGATCGTCGGGCTCGTCGTGCACCTGGCCGGCGCCGGGTGGATCGACCGGCTGATGCCCCCGGTGGTCTCGGGCGCGATCGTCGCCCTGATCGGCTTCAACCTGGCTCCGTCGGCCCGGGACAACTTCACGGAAGCCCCGGTCATCGCGCTCATCACCCTCGCGACGATCATCCTGGTCACCGTCCTGTTCAGGGGCCTGATCGGCCGCCTGTCGATCGTCATCGGCGTGCTCGTCGGGTACGTGGCAGCGCTCATCGGCGGTCAGGTCGACTTCTCGAAGGTCGGCGACAAGCCGTGGATCGGTCTGCCGGACTTCACCGCTCCCGCGTTCGACCCGTCGCAGCTCCCGATCTACCTGGCGTTCGTACCGGTCGTCCTGGCGCTGGTCGCCGAGAACGTCGGCCACGTCAAGGGCGTCGGGCAGCTGACCGGCCGTGACCTCACGCCGCTCACCGGTCGTGCGCTCTTCGCCGACGGCATCTCGACCGTCCTGGCCGGCGTCGGCGGCGGCTCCGCCACCACCACCTACGGCGAGAACATCGGCGTCATGGCCGCCACCCGCGTCTTCTCCACCGCCGCCTACTGGGTCGCCGCGATCGCGGCCGTCCTGCTCGGCCTGTCGCCGAGGATCGGCGCCGTCATCTCCTCGGTGCCCGCCGGCGTGCTCGGCGGCGCCACCACCGCGCTCTACGGCCTGATCGGCATCATCGGCATCCGGATCTGGGTCGAGAACCGCGTCGACTTCTCGAAGCCGAAGAACCAGCTGACCGCCGGCATCGCCCTGATCATCGGCATCGCGAACTTCACGTTCACGTTCGGCCAGGCGAGCTTCGGCGGCATCATCGTGGGCACGATCGCCGCGATCGTCGTCTACCACCTGATGGACGTCATCGGCCGGGCCCGCGGCACCGACGAGCCCTCGACCGAGGCCGCCGACCCCGTGCACGCCGCCACTAGCGCGGTCCCCGCGGAACCGCGCGCAGACTGACTCGAGTGGTCGGCCGGAACGCGCGTCCGGCCTGACGACGTGGGACCACCGGACTGGAGGCCCGTGGCGGACACGGCCACGGGCCTCCAGTCCGTCACGTGGTGCGTTGCGGACCGGAACGCCCCCCAGTCGGTCGCTCCGGTCCGCACACCCCTCGCCCGGTTCAGCGGGGCGCGCTGGGCGACGGGGTCGCGGTCTGCACGGACTCCTGCTCGTCGATGTACCGCTGATCGAGTGGGACCTCATCGGCAACCCCCGCCGTCCACTGCCCGACGACGGTCGTGCCGTCGGACTCGTACACGTCGCCGCCGTCCGGCTCGCTCCACAGGACCCAGCCCTTGCGGCCGTTGTCCGCCCTCCCGGGGACCAGATCCGGGTGACCCGACGCGTTCGGGACCCCGTAGGTCTGGCCCTTGTCGTTGACCGCCCAGTCCGACGTGACCGCGTTGGCGTACTGCAGCGTCGCCGTCCACCGCGTCCCCGCCGACGCTTCGATGCTGAACGTCGTGGTCCCTCGCTCCGGGAGGCGGCCGTCGACGACGCGCATCGTCCCTTCGTCCCGACAACTCAGGCCGGATGCGCCACCTCCGACGGTGAGGACGCGGACCATGCCGACGTCGTTGCGGCACGTGATGTCGACGATCACGGCACCCGCGGTGTCGGGAGCCCGCCCGATGTCGATCAGGGCGGGACCGGTGTGCGTCGCAGTGGTCGTGCGTCCCACTGCTGCCGTCGTCGTGGTCCCCGGGAGCCCGGCGACGACCAGGGCGGCGGCGCTCGTCGTCACCGCGATCGCCGCGACGGAGACGATCGAAACGCCGAGGCGTGCTCGTCGTTGCTGGCGCTGCAGGGCGCTCCGTCGTGTCCCGATGGCGGCCAGCTCCGAGCGGACCGCTGCAGCAGCGTCGGGGTTCATGTCGATGCTCATCAGTAGGTGCCTTCCGGTGCGTTGCGGACACTGGGACGGAGGTCGTGCAGGTCGCGTTGCAGGCGCTGCCGCATCCGGTGCAACCGCACGCGTGCCGCCGGCGGTTTGAGACCGACCGCCTGCGCGGCCTGCCAGACCGGCATCTCCTCGACCCCGGTGAGCACCAGCAGCGCGGCGTCCTGCGGCGCGAGTCCCCGGATCGTCGTCCTGAGGCGTTCGCGGGCCTCGAGGTCTTCGGCGTCCGTGGCTGGAGCGTGGGGATCGTCCCGAGGGAGTGCGTCGAGGAGCTTCCGGTACCGCGCCGCTGCGCGTCGATGGTTCTGGGTCAGGTTGACCGTCGTGACCAGCAACCACGGAGCGACGGAACCCGCCACGAGGGTGACGCTCTTGCGCTTGCGCCAGAGCTCGTAGAACGCCGCCGCCGTGATGTCCTCGGCGTCGTGCGAGTTCTCCGTCAGGCTCAACGCCCGTCGGTAGATGCGTGGTCGGTGCCGGTCGAACAGCGCGGCGAACGCAGCCCCGTCATCACGGACCGCTCGCGTCCACAGGGGGCCGTCGTCCTGTTCGTCCTTCACACTCTGGAGTGTCCGGTCATGGCTCCAGCGTTACAGACGCCAGCGGATCAGCTCGTCGCGCAACGAGGTCGTCCGTGGCGCAAGCCCGAGGACTTGGTACCCACCGGGCTGGAGGCTCGTGGCGGCGCCGCCACGAGCCTCCAGTCCGTCACGGGGTCGCGCCCACCGCGCCTGGTGACCACGACGGGTCGGCATCGCCGACAGAATGGGTCGGTGCACCGACCGACGCGACCCGCTGTGACCGCTGAGCGGCGCGCGGTCGACCGCGACATCGTGCGGCTGGCGGTGCCGGCGCTCGGAGCGCTCGTGGTCGAGCCGCTGTTCCTGCTGACCGACACCGCGCTCGTCGGGCACCTCGGGGCGACGCCGCTGGCGGCCGTCGGGCTCGCGAGCGCCGTGCTGTCGACGGTGACCGGACTGCTGGTGTTCCTGGCGTACTCGACGACCCCGGCCGTGGCGCGGGCGCTCGGTGGTGGCGACCGTCGCGGAGCCGTGCACGCCGGCATCGACGGGATGTGGCTCGCGCTCGTGCTGGGGGTGGTGCTGGCGCTGGTCGGGTGGCCGCTCGCCGGGCCGCTCGTCGACCTGTTCGGCGCCTCGGCCGAGGTGTCGGCCGCCGCGACCGCGTACCTGACCATCTCGCTGATCGGGCTGCCCGGCATCCTGGTCGTGACCGCCTCGACCGGACTGCTGCGTGGGCTGCAGGACACGAAGACCCCGCTCGTCGTCGCGACCATCGGGTTCGTCGCGAACGGGCTGCTCAACGCCGTCCTGATCTACGGCGCCGGCTGGGGCGTCGAGGGATCCGCCGCCGGCACCGTCATCGTGCAGTGGGCGATGGCCGTCGTCTACGTGCGCATCGCGGTGCGGGCCGCTCGGTCGTCGGGCGCGCCGCTGCGACCCGGCGCCTCCGGCGTCGCCCGGGCCCTGCGGTCTGGCGCCTGGCTGTTCCTGCGGACCGCGTCGCTGCGGATCGCGATGCTCGCGACCGTCGGGGCCGCTGCCGGGCTGGGGACCACCGGGCTGGCGACGACGCAGGTCGGGCTGACCGTCTTCTCGACGCTGGCGTTCGCGCTCGACGCCCTGGCGATCGCCGGGCAGGCGCTCGTCGGGCACGGACTCGGCGGACGTGACCCGGAGCGGGTGCGACTGGTGACGCGCCGGCTCGTGCTGCTCGGGATCGCCGGTGGTGTGCTGCTCGGGGTGCTGACCCTGGCGGTGAGCGGCGTACTCGGGCCGGTGTTCTCGGACTCGCAGGCGGTGCGGGACGCCCTGCCCGTCGTGCTGGTGCTCATCGCCGTCGGGATGCCCGTCGCCGGGTACGTCTTCGTGCTCGACGGAGTGCTGATCGGCGCCGGTGATGCGCGGTATCTGGCCATCGCCGGAGGCCTGAACCTCGTCGTCTACTTGCCGCTGCTGTGGTGGGTCGGTGGGACGCTCGCGGGGTTGTGGGCGGCCTTCGCCCTCGGGTACATCGGGGTCCGGGCGGTGACGCTCGGGGTGCGGGCGCACCGGCGCGGCTGGGTGGAACAGGCGTTGGCGCGGTGAGCGAGCCTGCTGCTTCTGCGGCACCGTCGTCTTCGGTGGCTTCGTCGGCCGTGCTCGCCACGGTCGGCATCGGGGTGCAGGGCGTCGCGAAGCTGCTCGTGACCGTCGTCGTCGGTCGGGTGTTCGGCACCGAGACCCTCGGGCAGACCACCGCGCTGCTGTCGCTCTCGGTGTTCGTCGCCCTGCTCTGGCCGAACGCCGCGGGCAACACCGCGTCGCGGTTCCTGGCGATCGCGCTGCGGGGTCGACGGTCGGACGCCGCGGTGAACCGGCTGCTCGGGGTCTCGATGCTGGTGTCGAGCGTGGTGCTCGCCGCGGTCACCGTGCCGATCGCGCTGGCCTGGGGCAACGGCCCCGGCATGGTGCTCGGTGGTGCCGCGGTCGTCGTCGGCTACGGCCTCTACTGCTACGCCCGCGGCGCGCAGCTCGGCTACGACCGGGCACCCCGGGTCGCGCTGTGGGACTCCGTGACGAGCGTGTTGGCGCTCGGGCTGCTCGTGGTGGCGTGCGTCGCCCGCCTCGAGCCCTTCGTGCTGCTGCCCCTGGCCATCGGGTACACGGTGTTCGCGATCGCGTGCTGGCCGCGGGGCAACGGCTTCGCTGCTGCAGCTCGCGAGCCCGCTGCCGGGGTGCTCGGGTTCGCGGCATGGAACGTGCTGGCGGTGGTGACCTCGAACGGGTTGCTGCAGTTGACGATGATCTCGGCGCAGGTGACGTCGTCGGCGCACGACGCCGGCGTCTACGCCGCTGCGTTCACCCTGGCGACGCCAGCGTCGATGCTCGGGCAGGCGTTGGGGCAGGTGCTCGTGCCGGCGTTCGCGCACCGGACCGATGGTGGATCGCTGCGCTCCCGCGGCGCCCTGCTGCTCGTCGTCGGGTTCGCCGCTGCGTCCGCCGTCGTCTTCGGCCTGGTCGCCCTGCTCGCCGGGTGGTTCCTGCCGATCGTCTACCCCGCCGAGGGCGCCGCTGCCGTCGCGGACCTGCGGTACCTGATGGTCGCGGTGTGGGTGTTCACCGTCGGGCTCGTGCCTGCCGCGCTACTGCTCGCCGCTGGACGCTCACGCCAGGTCGCCCTTGCCTCGGTCGCCGGGTTCGTCGTGGGCGCTGGGCTCATGGCGGTGCTCGGACCGATCGCTGGTGTCGCTGGTGGGACGACGGGATTCTTGGTGGGGAGTGCGGTGAACCTGGTTGCGGTGGTGGGGCTCGGGGTGCGCACCAGCGCCGTGCCTCAACAATCCGTAGGGAATGTCGCATGAAGCTCGCACGGAACCACTCGCGGACCCCGCTGCTCACGAGCATCGGGATCGTCGCCGCGGTCGCGTTGGCCGGCTGCTCCGGACACAACGTCCCGACCGATGTCGGAGGCGAACCCTCCGACGCCTCGGAGACCGCCGCGAGACAAGCAGCGGTCGAGGGTCTCGAGGAGCACGACGAACACCGCTTCGTGTCGGCCGTGGGACAGGATCAGCGTTCCGGCGCGGTCACGGCGTGGAAGGTCTGCCAGCCGCTCCTGACACCGGGTGCGAAGGTCACCTCGAACGATGCGGTGGTGACGACCATCGTCGGCGTCTTCGTGCACCCTGCCGACAAGCGGGCGAAGGACTGCTGGGTCACGCTGTCGTGGACAGAAGGTCAGGGGTGGAGCATGACGGCTGAACTGTCCGCCGCCGACGACTAGGCCGCACACGCTTCGTGCGCTGGAGCCCGTGGCCGTGGTGCGGGCGAGTTCCCTCGACCCCGCCGGTCAGGGGGCCGCTGCTGCGCCGCTACGGGGCCAGTTCGAGCACGCCGTCACGTTCCCGGATCGAACCGTGCTCGGGGATCCACACCTGAAGCTCGTCGACAGTGAAGTGCTCGAGCTCGTCGTGGTGGGTGCGGAGGAACGACGACACTCCCGGCGGCATCGGGAACCGTCCATCCACGCCCTGGACGACTGCGGTGAGGTCGTCGGCGTCCAGCTCCCAAGTCCCACGGGGCGGTGGGAAGTACGGCTTCCACGCGACGACGTTGTACCCCTGCGACTTAGCGCGGGCCGAGCGATCCAGGCCCGCCGAGGGCGAGTTCGGCGAGCCCGAACAGGTACTTCGCGGTCGGCGGGTGCTCGAGGTTCCGGATGAAGACGTCGTGGACGTACTCCCACCCGGAGACGACCTACACGTCCTCGTCGACGTCCACACGCTGCCGACCGACGTGCCAGTACGCGAACACCAACGCCACACCGACCACGATGACGAACGTGACGACGCGCAGGAGCTGTTGGCGATCGAGCGATCGTCGAGTTCGATGAGGAGCCGTCACGACAATCTCGTCTTCCACGCACGCCGACCGCAGCGGCCACGCCACCCGACGGACGGACTCGTTTGCCGACGGCCGCTACTGCTCGCGCTGCCGCATCCGCCGGGCCGTCCGCGACGCGCACGACGCCGCACACCGACGCCACCCCCGACACGAAACAGCCGGCCGTTCCTTCGGGTGACCGGCCGTTCTCGTTGATGCCGACGAAGCGATTTTCTGTGGAAGCAGCAAGGTTCGCGGTGCGCCGGGAGGACCGGCTACTCTCCAGCCGAGACGACAGTTCACGCCGAGGGGCGGTGTGGCTCGTCCGTGAAGTGGGGAAAAGTGAATACTCCGTTTGTGCTGCCGAGATCGAGAACTCTCTGGCGGTCGCTCGTCCTGATCGTCATGGTCGTCGCGCTTGCACTCGCCTCGATCGTGGCGATGTCGCCACCTCGAGCCGAGGCAGCTGGCGCTTGTGGGACGGCTTGCGACGACATCTCTGCCGACCCGGCAACGCTCGCGAAGCAGCTCGGGGGCTTCGTTACAGCGGGTACCTTCACCGCGACCGCGAACGGCGCGGGCGACACCAACGATCTGTACCGAAACGAGATCCTCCCGATCGCGAACGGGAACCCGACGCCGGGTTGCCAGCTCGACACTCGGGTCCTCCAGACACTCGTCATCGTGACCAAGAAGTTCGGATCGTTGCGGGTCAATGACCTGAACCGTCGTTGCCCGACGATGACGCACCCCGTCTCCTGCGCGAGCAACGAGGGCTCGCTGCACTGCATCGACCCGAGTGTCGCGATCGACTTCGGTTCCGTCGGCGGGTCCACTGTTCAGGGTCCTGACGCACGCACGCACGAGTTGCTGGACTTCCTCGACACCTTCGTTCCGAAGGGGACGCAGGCTGGGCAGGTGCAGTGCCGGTCCACCTGGTCCTTCACGAACATCACCCGCCAGTTCTCAGACCCCTGCAGCCACCAGCACGTGGACTTCAGCAACGTGACCAGCCCGCTGTCGATCTCACCGTCGTCGTACTCCAACGGCACCGCCGTGGCGGTGCGTGCGAACACCGGCACATTGTGGACGTGGACCGGCAGCGCCGGCACTCCCGGCTTCGCTGCGAACTCCGGCCGACAGATCCAGGACGGTACTTCCCCCGCACTTGCACGGGACGGTTCGAACGCCGCAGCCGCCTACGTCGACCCCAGCGGGACGCTCTGGACCTGGAAGGGCAAGGCCGGCACGACCGGCACCGCCGCTTCGGCCGGAGTCGGCGTCAAGCCAGGCACCAGCCCGGACATCGTCTCGCTCGGCGATGGAAACTTCGCCGTCGCGTTCCAGGCGAACACCGGGGATCTCTGGACCTGGAAGGGCACCGCTGGCTCAACGGGCTACGCGCAGTCCACCGGACAGGGCATGAAGGACGGCACCAACCCGTCCATCACCACCGTCGGCAGCGGCGTGTCCGTCGCCTACCAGGCCGAAAGCGGTGGCCTCTGGACCTGGTACGGCCCGGCCGCGACCGCCGGAACCGCCAAGAGCGCAGGCCTCGGGATGAAGGACGGGACAAGCCCGGCGATCACACGTGTCAACGGGTCCACCGTCGCCGTGTCAGCGCAAGCGAACACCGGCAAGCTCTGGGTCTGGAGCGGCACACCGCGGACGACCGGGCTCGCCGTGCAGACCGCTGTCGGCATGAAGGCGGGCACCAGCCCGTCGATCACGCTCGTGGGGTCGGAACTCGCCGTGGCAGCACAAGCGAACACCGGAGACCTCTGGACCTGGCACGGAGCTCCGGGCGATGCCGGGTTCGCACACTCGGCGGACGTCGGTATGAAGACCGACACCAGCCCGTCAGCAGTGACCGAGGGCGACCACCTCGCCGTCGCAGTCCAGGCGAACACTGGCTCGCTCTGGACGTGGACCGGCGACGCCGGCACGGACGGCTTCGCTTCCGCCGGCAACGTCGGTATGCGGAACGACCCCGGGATCGGCTAAGCCCGAAACACCGGACCGAAGAAACGCCCTGTCTCCGCACACTCGGAGACAGGGCGTTTCCCGTCCAACCGCGCCCCAGCTCGACCTGTTCGGTGAGCTCCGCCGTGATCAGGCCGTCCGCGACTTCCAGGCCTGCGGCACCGCCATCCAGGCGTGACTACGCCGCGCTTCGGACGCTGGCCTGGGCGGCCCCCAAGACGAGCAGGGTGCGCCGCGCCCATGCAGGTCCCGTCCCCCGTCCGACCGGAGGGGTGGCTCGTCGGTCAGGACGTCGGCACGACTCCGAAGGCCGAAGGGCTCCTGCCGATGGCGTGCAGCAGCCCGCGAACCTCCCATGAGCCGGCTCCGACCTCGATCGCGTGTTCGGCCGGCGTGTCGATGCGGCCAGTGATCGCCCGGTTGTTCGTCCGCGTCACGCCTTTCGAGAGGACGAGTTTCCCGCAGTCCTCCGTGGTGATGACGACCCGCGCATCCTGGCCACCGATGCCACGGTTGGACGATCCGCGGGTGATGCCCTCGGCAGACGTGACGTGGCAGCGAAGCTTGACCCGGTGGCCGAGGTCGTACGAGCGCAGCGCGGCCGGAGCGATCAGCCCGGCCACGACGATGACGATGATCACGCCGACCCCGACGACGAAACGGACCACGGCGCGAGCCCGTGCGCGAGCCGCGCCGTCGTCAGTGGGTTCAGCGCGCGATCAGCTCGATGGCCGGTCATGATCATCCTCTCGCCGGGTGGCCCGTCCACGTTGCCGGACCGCTGGCGTCAGAAGCTGTCCCTCTGAGACGTCCGCTCCTGTCACACCGCCTTCGCCTCCGAGCACGAGCGACCTATCTCGGCCCCTCATCCCCAAAGCGTGATGGCGTCAGCGCGCATCCTCCAGCGTGATCGTCTACAACACCCTGGGCTGTGCTGCAGCCCCCATCTGCCACCGCGAACAATAAGCGCAGCACCGAGACGATATGACGCTCTTAGGTCAACCCACGCAGCGAACCCCTGCCTCAGTCCGACCGACACCTGTTCCGGAAGGGGAACGCCTTGACGCTAACTCAGCTAGGGGACACGACACCCGGCGCAGGCACAGCCTCATACTTGTAGCCCCCCTTGAACGAACCAGCGACGGGTTGAATAGCGCCCTGATTGACCAACCTGGCAAGAATTCGACGCATTGTGGTTTCACTGGGGGTATTTGTTAGCTCCCGAGCTTCACGGTTAGTGATGCTTTCATGATTCTCCAAGAACCGAAGAATGATCGTTGCAGGGCTATCTAGTGGTTCGTGTCGGATCGTCACCAACACCCCCATGTCGGTCTCACTGACGGTCGGCGAGGTGAGCCGCACCGCTTCCATGGCCCTAAAAGCCGTCACAAGCCCTTCGCCAACATTTTTGTTCGGCCTCCCGGGAAATTTGTGCAGCATCCGTTCGATTGTCTCATTGCGCGAAAAACGCGCTCCTGGAAGGTTCTTCGGCGTAACGTGACCCGGAAGCCTCCCCGGGCTTTCTACTTCTACACGGTCATCGAAAATACGCACATGAATATTATCGGCTATGGAGTAGTCACGATGGATAACAGCGTTTGTGATAATTTCATGAAGGGTTTCCGGGGGGTAGACAATGTCCTGTAAATTTGTGCCCTTAACTGACTCGATTAGTTCAGTGGTCTTCGCTACAGTGCCTGCAATCTGCTGCATCGCGGAGCCTTCGATGTTCCAAGTCCGGTTATCCGCCAGATCCTCCCGCTCTCCAACCTTCGAGCGCGAGCCATAGCGGTACACCATGACTGACGCTTTTGGAAGGACAATCTGCGGCTCATCCGCGAAGAGCACGACTCCCGCAACCGTGGGACGATCTTCCACGATCATCAGCTGATTCCGCAGCCATGGTTCCGGCTCCGTGAACGTGAGAGTTTCGATAACAAACTCTGTGACCTGCAGCGAGTCGGTAATCATCTCGATAGGAGCGCGGGTGGTGGCGTCCTCGTGGGAGGTGATCCCTTTTTGGAGGGCCAGGACGCGCATCTGCTCATCTGTCTCCACACGCTCCACACTGGCGACGCCTCTTGTGTAGATCGCCCCGCTACTTGTCGCACACATCGTGCGCGTTTTACCCACCGTGACCCTAAGGAGCACCCCCTCGCGCCCGGACGAGGTCAGAATGTCATACTGAAACACGTCTGATTCTGGAAATGGTCCGAGAAGGACCTCGACGTGCTGGTTCGCTTCTTCGGGTCGGCCAAAGCCACTCCAGGAAAAGGCGCCCTTTGAAGCAGATTCATCGACTCCAATAATGATTTCTCCGCCAGACGAATTCCCAAATGCTGAAACGAGCTTCTCTAGGCTCGCAGGCTTGATGTCCTTACTCTTGAAGTCCAGGTAGTGATCCTCGGCACGGCCGAGCAGGTGATCAGCTTCTTGCTTCGTTATTTCGATAGTACGCAATTGTCCCCCGTTAATTCCGATGTCAACCTGTCGGCGTATTGCCTAATCGTCTCGCTCGACGTTTGCGCCTATTGCGCTTTACTGCGGTCCTCGATGCCTCGCCTCACACCATCAGGAAGTTGATCGAACAGTTTTCGGTACTGCGCGGGTTTAGTGACTAGTTCATCGACCAGCTGATTTATTGCCGAAAAGAGCACATCAACAACCGCTGCATCCTCCTCATCGAGAACAAGGACCAACACTTTGTCATCACTGCTATCCGAGACGTGGACAGATTTGTTGCCGACATGGCGGATGACGTCGAGCACTCTGCCTAGACCGCTCGATACCCTTGCGAGGATACGCTCGATTCGGCGGTCAAGTGTAAGTTTTCCGTCGGCCTCGGGATCGAGGTCACGGAGAAGTCTCTCAAGTGTCGCGCGAGCCATTGCGGCCCCCGCTCGACGCGACATGGCGACAACCGAGCGGGCTTCCTCGTAGAGCTCAGCAGCCGCCGGAGGCATATCCGGATGTGGCGCAGGGGCGCCTTTAGATGCCGGATGAATGATTAGTGAATGGCGCCAAATAGTGAGCGCTTGACAAACGGCACACTGGGCCGCCGCCCAAATTCCCCCGACCACCCATGGCTCTGTCGGCTCCAACCAGGGGGTCGTCTGATTCCAAGGAGCGTCTTGATCGTCAAGCTCTGCCAGCTCCTCCAACTCGCGGAACCATGGTTCTTGATCAGAGGCAGGGTCGATCTCCTGATAGCCCAGGGCATGCCACGTTTGTGCACTGAATGCGCCACATGTAGGGCAGGTGAATGCCTTACGGTTCCGGTCGGGCCGGCGCCCTGCGGGCACATCCTCATTGGTGGTCACCTGCATGAGTCAATCATGTGGCATTCGGCCCACTCTCGCATCCGCGTCTGTTGGCGCGTCCGATCCTCGTGGGCCCCTGAGAGGAACTTCTCGTGTGGTGTCCTGGGGTATACCTCAACGCCACGGCGTCGGAAGCACCGACGAGTGTTGTTCTGGGCTACGTCACATCGCTTGCGCCACGGAAGCGTGCAAGGGTCCAAGCCCGATGCCACACGCAGCCACGCGCGGTGCCTGTGTTAGTCGGCACCCGAAGCGGGCGGCGGCCCCGTCGTGTCCCCCACCCGCAACTCCGAGGTGAACGACGCCGGCTGCGGCTCCGCCCCCTCGAGCATGGCCAGGGCAGCGCGGGCGGCGGCCTGGCCCTTCTGCACGAAGGGCTGCACCAGGGTGGTCAGGTGCCGGATCGGGGTGCGGTGGAGCAAGCTGTCGTCCACCGTGATGCCGTCGAAGCCGACGACGCTGACGTCCTCGGGGACACGCAGTCCGGCATCGAGTGCGGCCGAGATCACCCCGACGGCGATCAGGTCACTCTGCGCGATGACGGCGGTGGGGCGGGGACCGTCCGGCGCGAAGAGCTCCGTGCCGGCGAGACGTCCCTCTTCCACCGAGCTGCCAGCGGTCTCGATCGCGACGGCCTCCGGGTAGACCAGGCGCACACCGCGCAGGCGTTCGAGCGTGGTGAAGGCGATGCCCTCGTCCTGCCGGGGTGCGTCGATCGGGCCACGGCGGCGCGCGGCATCGAGGGGCAGGGTCACGACGGTGACGTCCTGGTGGCCGAGCCCCTGCAGGTACTCCGCAGCACGGCGTGAGGCATCGCGGTTGTCGAGCTGGACGGGGACGGCACCCTCGATCTCGTCCGCCTCGATCGCGACGACGGGGATCTGCCGACGACGCAGCACGGCGACGGCGGGGTCGATCCGGACGTTGCACCCGACGAGCACGACGGCGTCCATCGGGGCATCCACCAGCGGACCGGCACCCTGCTCGTCGTCGAGCGGACTCCGGACGAGCAACAGCGAAGCACCGGCGGCACCGGCGACCTCGGCGATGCCGTCGAGCGTCAGGACGTTGACCGGGTCACGGAACGCGTCGCTCAGGCGCTCGTCCATCACGACGCCGATGACGCCGGAACGACCGCGGCGAAGGGAACGGGCACGGGGATCGGGGCCGCCGTAACCGAGGTCGGCGGCAGCGGCGAGGACGCGGGCCTTGGCGTCCTCGGAGACCGGGCCGAGACCACTGAAGGCGAGCGAGGCCGTCGACGGGGCGACACCGGCAGCACGGGCGACCGCGGCCAGCGTCGGGCGCGACGAACGGGTGACGCCGCCGCGGGAAGGCGACGCGCCGGGTCCTGTTGCCGGTTCGTCCATCGCCCGTTAGCGTAGCCGGAACGAGCAGTCGAATCGATTCGACAGCCGCAAGACCAGCACCGACACGCACCAGAACGCGCAGCACCGAGCGCGCCGCAGCACGATGGGAACCACCATGACGACGCCGTCCACCCGCACCGTCCCGACCACCAAGGCCTGGATCATCGCGGTGTTCGTGGTGTTCACCCTGTCCGGGCTCGACATCGCGACGTGGCTGGGCCGGATCCCGAGTGTCCGCGACTCCCTCGGGGCGAGCACGTTCGAGATGGGCCTGCTCGTGCTCGGCATGGCCGTCGGCTCGATCGGCGGTCTGACCTTCGCCGGCCACATCGTCGCCAAGCTCGGTGCGAGGCGGGGCGTGCAGGTGGCTGCGGCGTGCCTGGCGGTCGGCATGATCTTCGCCGGCGTCGCGGTCACGCTCGGGTGGGGCTTCGCCGCCATCTGGATCGCGCTCATCGCGTTCGGCTTCGGCAACGGCCTGTGCGACGTGTCGATGAACGTCTCCGGCGCCGCCGCCGAGAAGGCCGGCGGACGCACGATCATGCCGCTGTTCCACGCCGCGTTCAGCCTCGGCACGCTCGCCGGTGCAGGCCTCGGCGCCCTGGCCGAGAAGCTCGAGATCCCGGTGTCGTGGCACTTCATCGTGCTCGTCGTCATCACGAGCGCCGCCATGCTCGTCGCCGTCGCGAAGTTCCAGGACGAGCACCTCGTCGAGCAGCCGGTGTCGACCGACACCAGCCCGGTCGCGACCCCGCTCACCCGCTGGCAGGTCTGGGCACAGCCCTCCACGCTGCTCATCGGCGTGATCGTGCTCGGCATGGCGCTGGCCGAGGGGTCCGCGAACGACTGGCTGCCCCTCGCGATGATCGACGGCCACGGGCTCGACAACGCCGGCGGTGCTGCCGTTCTGACGGTGTTCCTCGCCGCGATGACCGCCGGCCGCGTCGCCGGCAGCCCGCTGATCGACAAGTTCGGCCGCGTGCCGATCCTGCGCATCAGCGCCGCCGTCGCGGTGGTCGGCCTCGGCATGCTCATCTTCATCGACAACGTGCCGCTCGCGATCGTCGGCGTCGTGCTCTGGGGCCTCGGTGCCAGCCTCGGTTTCCCGATGGGCATGTCCGCCGCGGCCGACGACCCCCGCACCGCGGCCGCCAAGGTCAGCGCCGTCGCGACGATCGGCTACGTGGCGTTCCTGGCCGGACCGCCCCTGATCGGGTTCCTCGGCGAGGAGATCGGCCTGCTCGGGGCGCTGCTCATCGTCTTCGTGTTCATCATCGCGGCCGGCCTGGCCTCGGGTGCAGCGCGCGAGACCGGTGCCGCCGCCCGGCCCGCCCGCGGGACCGACACGACGAGCGGGACCACGAAGCGCGAGACCGAGCAGGCCAGCCAGACCGACAAGACGAGCGAGTCCAGCCGCAGCTGACGCAGCGAGCCCTCAGCCGCCGTCGCCCGCCCGCGCCCGCGTCGCCAGGTGCAGGGCGAGGCGGGTCTCCGGGTCGGACAGGTCCACCCCGAGCAGCCGCTCCACCCGCGCGATGCGGTCGGAGACGGTGTTCCGGTGCACGCCGAGCACCGCGGCGGTCTCGGCGATCGACGACTCCGCGTCCAGGTAGGCGGCGAGCGTCGTCATGAGCGCCCCGCCACCGCGCTCGAGCGGTGCGAGCAACTGCCGTGAGGCCGGCAGGAACGTGTCCGTCTGCGTCCACGCGAGCAGCAGCTGCGCGAGCCCGAGCCGGTCGACGTGCACGAAGTGCCCCGACTCCGGACGGCTCGCCGCCAGACGGGCGGCGTCGCCGGCCTCGCCGAGCGTCCGGACCAGCCCGGCAGGGCCCGCCTGCAGACTGCCGACGCCCACGTTGGTCTCCACGGTGGTGCGGAGCGTGTTCTGCGCGCGCCGCAGCCGACCCGCGATGTCGGCCACTGCCTCCCGGCCGGGTTCGTCGGGTTCCGACAGCCACAGCACCCAGCCGTCCGCCTGTTCGACGACGACCGCGTCGAGTCCCTCGGCCCGCACCGCGGCGTCGACCTGCTGGCGGAGCGCGACCAGGTCGACGCCCTGCCGAGCGACCACGCGCGCACCGACGTGCCAGGCGTCCAGCCGCCACCCGGCGGCGATGGTCCGCTGCACGAGCTGTGGGGCGGGTGCCCCGTCGGCCGCGCGGAGCTCGTCGAGCATCGCCATCCGGTAGCGGGCGTCGCGCTCGTCGTCGAGCCGGGTGAGCAGCAGCCGGTGCCCGACGGCGACGGCTGCCACCTGCAGGGCACTCGCGACCACCTGCTGTTCAGCGGCGATCGGGACGGGCAGGCCGACGGCCAGCCAGGCGCGCGGTCCGATGCCGGTGCCGACCGGGATCGCCACGAGCGTCTCGTCGATGCCCTCGGCGGTCAGCACGTCGCTGGTGCCGGCGCGGCGGACGAGCACGGCGCGGGCCGCGTCGTCGACGGCGGCTCCGCGGAGTGCCAGGCCCGAGGCATCGAGGAACCGCACCGGGTGGCCGAGCGAGCGGTCGAGCCGGGCGAACAGGTCGTCGAGTTCGGGGCCGGCGTCGAGCGCGACGCGGGAGGCGTCGAGGGCTGCCCGGGCCGCCGGCCCCATCCCGGTGCCGATGAGTTCGTGCAGGCGGACCGAGGTCGCCCACGGGTCCGGGGTGGCGAGCACGGCGACGCCGAGCCGGTCGGCGAGCGTCGTGGTGCCGGGGCCGAGTTCCAGTGCCCCGTCGACGACGAGCAGGGCGGTGCCGGCCGCGGAGGCCCGGCGCAGCAGCACGTCGAAGCGTGCATCCGCGCGGTCGACGGGGGTGAGCAGCACGACGACGTCGTCGCCCTGCGACAGGGACCGGCCGACCTGGTCCGGGGTCCCCACGACCCCGCGGACGCTCCGGACCGCCGTGCTGCCGGCGCCGACGAGCAGCCGGGTGCCGGGCGGCAGGAGCGGGAGCAGGTCGCCGACGGCGTTCACGCGAGCACCTGGCCCACGGCCGCGGGAACGACGTCCGCGTCGATACCGAACGCCCGCGGCCCCATGCGCGCGGTGCGGTCGGGATCCGCCCACCACCACGGCGCCGACGGCAGCACGAGCACCGCGAGCTCGTTGCCGACCCGCGTGCGGTCGGTCGCCACCGGCGCGAGCGAGCGCGCGTCGACGACGGTGATGACGCTCGGGGTGCTGGCGACCGGCAGGCCGTCGACCAGGCAGTGCACGTACTCGCTGCCCGCCTCGACCCGGGCGACCGCACCGGTGCCGGCGTCGCGGATGGCCAGGCTGCTGCGGACGAACGCGAGTGCGTCCCCCTCGCGCTGCACGTCGATGACCCGGCCCTGGGCGACGACGCGGCCGCCGATGAGTGCGGCGAGTTCCACCGCGTCGCGTGCGCCGCCCGCTGCGCGTCCGATCCGGAGGGCGCGCTGCACGCTGCCGACGACGGCTCGCTCGCGCAGCAATGCGACCGGGACCGGGCCGATCGCGAAGGCCGCCCAGCCGCCGCTGTGCGAGACGGCCTCGCGCCACACCGTCTCGACGTCGTGGGGGTGCCGGGCGTCGACGACGATCCGCAGGCCGCTCGTGGTGGCCGCGGCGGCTGTGACCGTCGTGGTCGGGCCGACGAAGACCGACAGCTGGTCGATGCGCGGGACCGCGCGGCCGACCAGGTCCGCGTCGACGAGCGGCAGTCCGGCGGCGTGTGCGGTGAGGGCCGCAGCCGGTCCGGTCACGCCGCCGATCTGCGCGGCGACGACGGCGTCGGCACGGACGCCCGTCCAGCGTTCGACCGCCGCGAGGGCGGCCGGCAGCTCCTCGCCGCTCGGCATCTTCTCCTCGAGCACGGTGGTCGAACCGATCAGCCCGACGGCCACCACCGAGCCGAGCGCGGGGTCGTCGAGGTCGATGACCGGCACGCTGCGGTCGCCGAGTGCGAAGCGGAGCGCGCTGACCATGTGGTCGACTCGGCCGCCACCACCACAGCCGAGCAGGGCGGTGCCGCGTCCGAAGACGGTCGCGTCGTCGGCCTGGAGGCCCGCCACACCGCCGCCCCGCCGCTCACCCTGGTCCATGGGTCCATTCTGCTGCCGTGGTCGCGTCCCGGGGCCGGAGCCCGGGGCCAGAGCCCGGGGTCGGGTGCGTGGGCCGGGCGCCGGGGTCGGCGCGCGGCCGTTCGTCAGCCGACCGCCGGGGCGGCCGGGCGGACGTGCTCGTGCAGGTCCTCGACCGGGACGAACGGTTCGTCGAGACCGAAGCACGACGGCCCGAACACGGCGAGCGCCTCCGGGGTCCGCATCAGGTCGGGGGTCGAGATGCCGATGACCCGGACGCGCTGCCCGAACCGCAGGCGTTCGGTGGTGATCGGCTCGGCGGTCTCGGCGTCGAGGACGCAGATCAGGTCGGGCACGACGGCGACGAGGCGGCCGTCACGCCGGGCGACGAGGTTCTCGTTCTGGAACCGGAGTTCGAGCTCGGAGCCGTCGGTCCCCTGCACGGTGGCACGACCGCGGGCGAACCCGTCGACCGTGCGGCGCTCGACGTCGACGACCTTGCCGTCGAACAGCTCGCGCAGGTGCGTGTAGATCGTCGTGCCGAGGGCCTCGGCGAGCGCGTCGATGGGGTCGCGGTGGGCTTCGCGGGCAACTCGGATGGCCCGACCGACGGCGAGTGCCAGGGAGAGCGTGCGCGGGACAGCGGTCTCCTTCACCTGGCGGCCGGACATGGCGTACTCGGCGATGTAGGCGACGCCGCCGAGCCGGATGGTGACCCCGCGGGCGAGCCACTCCATCTTCTTGTTGTCCGTGCCGGTCTCGATGATGACGCCGTGGCCGTTCTCGTCGCTGATCGCCAGCGGACTGCCGGGGACCCCGTAGACCGAGAACGTCTCCATCTGCAGCTCGGGGAACGCGCGGCCCATGCCGTCCGCGTCGACGACGGGCAGGCCGCCGGTGGCGCCGACGAGCAGCGGGATCATCGAGTTGATGCCGCCGCACTCGATGGGCATCGTGGCGGTCGCCGTCCGGCCCAGGTGGGCCTCGAGCCGACGGAGGGCGCCGAGGGGTTCCGGTCCGGCGGGGATGCGTTCGAGCACCACGGTCGGTGCGCCCATCTGCGCGGTGGGGATGACGAGGGCGTCGTCGGGCACCTCGGACGGGTCGAGGATCGTGACGGGGCCGTGCTGTTCGATCGCGGCACGGACCAAGAGCATCCCGATGGTCGGGTCGCCCCCGCCGCCGGTGCCGAGCAGCGCGGCGCCGCGGGCCAGGTCGGGCAGGTCGTCGACGTCGAGGATCCAGCTCATCGGTGCGCTCCCGTGTTCGTCTCGCCCGCGCTCGTGGTGCCGTCGTGGCGGACCGCGGGGGTGTCGTAGCCGAAGTACCGCGGGCCGGCCAGGCGCAGGCCCTCCGGGGAGTGCCAGCGCTCGTCGGCCGGTGCCGTGACGATCCGGATGCGGGCGCCGAAGCGCAGGGCCTCGGTGGTGATCGGCTCGCCGGTCTCGGCGTCCAGGGTGATGATGAGGTCGGGAGCCGTGGTGCGGACCTGGCCGGCCACCTCGACCAGCAGGTGCTCGTTCTGGAACCGGAGCACCGCCTCCAGGCCGGTGTCGCTGCCGGAACCGGCGATGCGGGCCGTGCCACGGGCGAACCCGGTGACGGTCTTGCGCTCGATGTCGGCGACCTTGCCCTCGAACACGACCGTGCCGCCGAGCACCTCGGTGACCGCCGTGACGGGGTCCGCGTTCTCGCTGCGTGCGCGGACCAGCGTCTCGCCCAGCCGGACGCTCAGCGACAGGCTGCCGCGGACGAACGACTCCTTCACCTGCGCGCCGGACATGGCGTACTGCGCCGTGATCGCGGAGCAGCCCATCTCGACCGTCGCCGTGCGGGCGAGCCGTTCCGCCCACCGGTTGTCCACCGTGTCGAAGACGACGGTGTTGCCTTTCTCGTCGGCCAGGGCCATCGGTGTCGCGCTGACCCCGGACAGGGTCGGCAGCACCATCTGCACCTCGGGGAAGGCGCGGCCCATGCCGTCGCCGTCGACCAGGGGCAGGCCGAGCTCGGCAGCGGCGACGATCGGGGTCGTCGAGTTCACGCCGCCGACCTCGATGCAGGCCAGGTGGGTCGGGGTCACCCCGAGGAACGCCGACAGGCTGCGGATGGCCTCGGCGAACTGGCCGGCGGACGGCAGCTTCTCGACCATCACCGTGGGAGCGCCGATCATCGCGACCGAGAGCACCACGGCGTCGTCGGGCAGGTCCTCGACCTGGACGATCTCGACCGGGCCGTGGGCGCGGACGGCGGCCTCGGCGAGCAGGCGGCCGATGTAGGGGTCACCGCCGCCGCCGGTGCCGAGGATCGCGGCGCCGCGGGCGAGGGCGGAGCAGTCGGCGCCGATGGCGGTGAGGTGGGGTGCTGTGGGGGCGGCTTGCGTGGCGCTCATCGGACCAGCGCCCCGAGTGCCAGGTCGCCCACGGCCTTCGCGCGGATCCGCGTCGCGTTGCCCGGCAGGTACGGGATCGGGACCTCGTCGAAGTCGACGATGTCCACCGAGCCGGGGTCGGCGCCGGCCGCGATGGCACGGTCGACGGCCTCTTGCCGGGCCTCGTCGACCACGGCGGACCGGCGGCCGTCGCTGATCGCGTAGACCTTGTCGACCTCGCCGCTGACCTGCGCGATCGCCGCACCGATGGCGTTCGCGACCGAGTAGTGCTCCGGGCGGTACACGGTGCCGAGTCCGGGCAGGGTGTCCGGCAGCAGCACCGAACCGCCGCCGACCGCCACGACGGGCAGCGGGTCGGACGAGGTGCGCATCCGCTCGACGATGTCGGCGACGCGCTCCGCGATGACGTCGAGCGCGCGGGCGGCGACCTCGGCCGGCACCCCGGCGACGAGCGACGGGTCCCCGATCGCACCACGCCCGCCGCGGACGGCCACGTCGGTGGCGGTCAGGGTGGAGCCCCCGAAGACCAGGCCCTCCTCGGTCAGGCGGTACCCGACGGAGTCCGGGCCGACGACGCTGCCGTCCTCGCGGATGCGGGAGCCGCCGCCGATGCCGACGGACAGGACGTCGGGCATCCGGAAGTTCGTGCGGATGCCGGCGACGGCGACCTCGCCGGTGGCCTCCCGTGGGAAGCCCGCGGTCAGGACGCCGACGTCGCTCGTCGTGCCGCCGACGTCGACGACCGCGCAGGTGTCGAAGCCGGACAGCACGGCTGCACCACGCATCGAGTTCGTCGGGCCCGAGGCGAACGTCGCGACCGGGTAGCGACGGGCGTACTCGACGTCCATCAGGGTGCCGTCGTTCTGGCTCAGGAAGAGCGGCGCATCGATGCCGCTGCCCGTGACCGACCCGGACAGGCCGTCGACGATGCGGTCGGCGAGCTCACGGAGCGCCGCGTTGATGATCGTCGCGTTCTCGCGCTCGAGCAGGCCGATGCGACCGATCTCGGACGACAGCGAGAACGCCACGTCCGGCCCGAGCTCGGCGGCCATGATCTCCTGCGCACGCTGCTCGAACTCGTCGTTGATCGGGGAGAACACCGACGAGATCGCGACGGAGCGGATGCCCGCGGCCGCGATGGCACCGGCGTGCCGCTTGAGCTCCTCGGGGTCCAGCTCCGAGATGACTCGGCCGTCGAACTCGTGGCCGCCGTGAGCCAGGAACGGTTGCGCGTGCACGGCCGACACCAGGTGCCCGGGCCAGTCCGTGAACGGGGGCAGCGACGCCGTCGCCGGCAGGCCCAGGCGGACCGCGGCGGTGGGGGCGAGGCCGCGTGCCTCGACCAGGGCGTTGATGAAGTGGGTGGTGCCGATCATCACGCCGTCGATGTCGGTGGGGCCGAAGGCGTGCTGCTCGCGCAGGCCGTCGAGCGCGGCGACGATGCCCGAGGTGACGTCGGGGGTGGTGGACCGCTTGACCGCCGCACGGACGGTGCTGCCGTCCATCAGGACGGCGTCCGTGTTGGTGCCGCCGACGTCGATGCCGATGCGCATGGGGGTTCCCTTCGGTGGTGCGGGTGCGGGTGCGGTGGTGCGGGTGCGGGGTCGAGCCGGAGCGGGGTCTCAGCCGGCGTTCGGGTTCGTGGAGTGGGGACCGGCCGCGCCGTCGCGCGGATCAGGGGTGCGGCGACGCGACCGGCCGTTCGGGGAGCGCCCGGGTCAGGCGGCGGGGGTGGCCGGTGCTTCGGCGACCGGGGCCTCGGTGGCAGCCGGCGCGGCCTCGGTCCGACTGACACCGACGCCGCGGATCAGCCCGACCTTGCCGGCGACCACGTAGAGCACGAAGGCGATGACCACGGAGTTGATCGACGGGATGCCGACGGCGACGAAGTACCCGATGAGCGAGGCGACCGCCCAGATGACCAGGGTGGCCGGCACCCAGGTGGGCGAGGTCGCCGGGATGTTCTCGGCGTCGCTCAGCTCGCGGCGCCAGCGCTTCACGACGAAGTACTCCGCCACCATGATCCCGGCGATGGGCGGGAAGACGACCCCGAGCACGGACAGGAACGGTGTCAGGGCCCCGAGGAACCCGACCGCGGCGAGCACCGAGCCGACGACGCCCATCACGAGCGTCACGAGCCCGCGGTTCACCTGCTTGCCGAACACCGCGTCGATGAAGTTCGTGACGCCGAGGCTCGAGCTGTAGATGTTCCAGTCGTTGATCTTGAACGTGCCGAGCAGGATCACGAGGATGCCGACCCAGCCGACGCTCGACGTGATCACGCGGGTGATGTCCGCGGAACCGACGGCGTGGGCGAGCAGGACACCGGCCAGGCCGATGACGTACTCGCCGAGCGTCACGCCGAGCAGCGTCTGCTTCACGACGTCGCCGACCGAGCGGTTGAAGCGGGTCATGTCCGGCGTGATCACCGCACCGACGATGAACCCACCCGCCACCAGGGTGGTGCCGGCCACGAAGCTCAGCTCCGGACCGGCCGGGGCACGCGCGGCGAGCTCGGCGATCGAGTGGCGGCTCAGCTCGACGATGACCGCCCAGCCGACGAGCACCAGGAACAGCGGCACGGTCACGTTCGCCAGCCACTGCATCGAGTGGAACCCGCGCAGGACGATCGCGGTGACGAGCAGCCCGAACACGAGCGACCACGCCCACGCGGGCAGGATCGGCAGGATCGAGACGAGGCCGGCCGCCGAGACGCCCGACTGGATGCCGAACCAGCCGATCAGGCTCAGCCCGATCGCGAGCCCGACCAGCGCCGAGCCGGCCTTGCCGAACCCGGTCCAGCGGGCGATGACCGAGGTGTTCAGGCCCTCCTTGACGCCGATGACGCCGACGAGGACCGAGACGATCTCCAGGATCACGGCTCCCAGGGTGATCGCCCAGAAGGCGTCCCAGAAGCTCATGCCGAAGCCGAGCGTCGCACCGAGCAGGAACTGGGACAGGGCCGAGATCTGCCCGAAGCGCTGCACGGCGACCTGGAACCAGCCGTAGCGCGCGGACATCGGGACTCGACTGAGCGAGTAGTCGTCGACGGCGACCGACTCGGAACGGGGGGTTCGTGGTGCTGACACTGCGGTCTCGCTGGCCATCGTGGCTCCTCGGGGAGGGGTGTCGGCGTGGGCCGATCGGGGTGTCAGCCACGGTAGGACGGCTTCGGATTGCGGTACATGTGCAGAACGTCGTTACGGGCATGTGAATCCGTGCGCGTTGCACAGGCCGCGCGCCTCGTCCGGCCGATCACACGACGCCGGTTAGGCTTCCGGGGTGCGTCTCGTCATCGCCCGGTGCTCCGTCGACTACGCGGGCCGGCTCTCAGCCCACCTGCCGCTCGCGACCCGCCTGCTCATGCTCAAGGCGGACGGCTCCCTGCTCGTGCACTCCGACGGCGGCAGCTACAAGCCGCTGAACTGGATGAGCCCGCCCTGCTCGATCGAGATCACCGAGCCGGACGAGGAGCAGTCGGTCGCCGGCATCACGCAGGTGTGGACGGTGACGCAGAAGAAGACGCAGGACAAGCTCATCGTCTCCCTGTACGAGGTGGTGTCCGACGAGACCCACGACCTGGGCGTCGACCCGGGCCTGGTGAAGGACGGGGTCGAGGCGCACCTGCAGCAGCTCCTGGCCGAGCAGATCGAGCTGCTCGGTGACGGCCACACCCTGGTCCGCCGCGAGTACATGACGGCGATCGGGCCGGTCGACATCCTGGCCCGCGACGACGCGGGGGCGAGCGTCGCGGTCGAGATGAAGCGCAACGCCAACATCGACGCGGTCGAGCAGCTCACCCGGTACCTCGAGCTCATGAACCGCGACCCGCACCTGCGTCCGGTGCAGGGCGTGCTGGCCGCGCAGACGGTGGCACCGCAGGCACGCACCCTCGCCGAGGACCGCGGCATCCGCGTCCTCGTGCTCGACTACGACGCGATGCGCGGCATCGAGGGCGGCCACACCCGCCTGTTCTGAGCCGCGTCGGGCGGTCCGGCCTGGAGGCACGGCCCACCCCCGCCCCGCCGCCGACGGATCCCGGATGGTCCCCGCCACGGCCCGGCTAGGGTGGGCAGGACATGACCAGCCCGTTCTCCGCCATCCTGTTCGACCTCGACGGCACCATCAGCGACTCCGCGCCGGGCATCCTCGAGAGCCTGACGCACACCTTCCGCACCGTCGGCGTCCCGGTGCCGGACCGCGAGACCCTGATGTCGTTCGTCGGTCCGCCGATCATGGACACGTTCCGGATCGCGATGGGCATGGACGACGAACTGGCCGACCGCACCCTCGCCGTCTACCGCGAGCACTACTTCTCGCACGGGGCGCTCGACTCCGCGATGTTCCCGGACATCGACGTCGTGCTGCGCACCCTGCACCAGGCGGGGCTGCCGATCTCGACGGCGACGAGCAAGCCGGAGACCCCGGCGACCTACATCCTCGAGCACTACGGGCTCACCGGCGACATCGACATCATCACGGGTGCGAGCGACGACGAGGTGCGGTCGAGCAAGGCCGACGTCGTCGAAGAGGCACTGCGACGCCTTGAGGCCCACGGCTTCGACACCAGCCGCCCGGTGCTGATCGGCGACCGGAAGCACGACGTCGAGGGCGCGACCGTGCACGGCGTCCCGGTCGTCTTCGCCGAGTGGGGTTACGGCTCCCCCGACGAGGCCGAGGGCACCATCGCCCGCGCCGCCACCCCGCTCGACCTGCTGCCGATCCTGCTGCCGTCCGCGACGCCGTCCGCATGAGCGACGACGTCGTCCGGCGGGGCCTCCGCGGCGCCGCCTGGCTGCTGCCGGCGGCCATCGTCCTGATCGCCCTGAACTTCCGCGGCCCGATCGTCGCGACCGCTCCGGTCATCGGGGACGTCCGCGCCGACCTCGGCCTGACCGCGACGATCGCCGGGCTGCTGACGACGATCCCGGTGCTGTGCTTCGCCCTCGCGACGCCGTTCGCCAGCTGGGTCATCGCGAAGGCCGACCCCGAGCGCGCGGTGTCCCTGTCGCTCGTCATCGTGCTCGCCGGCACCGTCGTGCGCTCGATGCCCTCGTCGGCGGCGCTGCTGATCGGCACCGCGGTCATCGGCATCGGCATCACGATCGGCAACGTGGTGATCCCGGTGGTCATCCGGCGGGACACCTCGCCGGAACGCGTCGGCCTGGTCACCGGCGTGTACACGTCGGCGCTCAACGTCGGGTCGATGATCACGTCGCTCGGCACCGCTCCCCTGGCCGCGCTGTGGGGGTGGCCGGTCGCCATCGCGATCTGGGCGGTCTTCGCACTCATCGCCGCCGCTGCCTGGACCTACACGGTCGGTGCTCGCGCCGCCTGGCGCCGCCCGCTGCCCTCCGAGCGGGACGAACCGCTGCCCGTCACCGGTCCGATCGACCAGGTGCTCGACACCGGGGCGATCCGGACCGCCCGTGCCGCCGAGGCCGCACGGGTCGCCGCCGCCGAGCCCATCCGACCGGCACGACGGCTCATCACCTGGGGTCTGACGCTCGCGTTCGGTGGTCAGGCGTTCTCGTACTACGCCCTCACCGCGTGGATCCCGACGCTGCTGCACGACGAGATCGGCTTCTCGAAGGCATCGTCGGGCGCGAGCTCGTCGGTGTTCCAGATCCTGGCCGTCGTCGGGGCGCTCGGTGTCCCGCTGCTCGCGACCCGGTGGCGTCCGGCGGCGATCATCGCCCTGGTCGGCACGCTGTGGCTGGCGATGCCCCTCGGGCTGCTGTTCGCCCCGCAGCTCTGGTTGCTGTGGTCGGTGCTCGGCGGTGCAGCCCAGGGCGGCGGCATCACCGTGATCTTCATCGTCATCGTGCGGATCGTCTCGAGCGACGCCGACGCCCGGCGGATGTCCGCGTTCGTGCAGGGCGGCGGGTACCTGCTCGGGTCGGCCGGGCCGCTCGTCGCCGGCGCGCTGCACGGTGCGACGGGGAACTGGACGGCGCCGCTGCTCGTCGTGCTCGTCGCGGTGCTCACCCTCGGTGTCGTCGGGACGTTCGCCGCGCGACGGGTGTCCTGACCCCGAACCCGAACGCCGGCTGAGACCCCGCTCCGGCTCGACCCCCGAGGCGCTGACCGACGGGGACCGCACCCGCACGACCCCTCAGTGCGCGGACCGGCTTCGCGGCCAGCTGGCGGCACGGTCCCGGCCGATCGTCATCCCGGACGGCCAAGGTCCGGAGAGTGGACATCCGACGACCCGCCCGGTGGCGGGACCAGCCGCTCGCAGCACGGCTCACCCTGCTCGTGATCGCGGCCGGCACGACCGTGCTGCTCGCCTGGAACCTGGGCCGTGGCGGGGACTTCAGCTTCTACCAGGCGTCGGCGCGGTCGATGTCCGAGTCGTGGCCGGCGCTGTTCTCGGGCGCGTTCGACCCCTCCGCGACGGTGACGCTCGACAAGCTCAGCGGCTTCGCCGTCCCGCAGGCGCTGAGCCTCCGGCTGTTCGGGCACTCCACCGCCGCACTCGCGTTCCCCCAGGTCGTCGAGGGGCTCGTCACCCTGTGGGCCTGCTCCCTGGTCGGACTCCGCTGGGCCGGGGTCGGCACGGGCCTCGTCGCTGCCGCAGCAGCCGGATCGACGCCGGTCTTCGTGTCGATGTTCGCGCACCCGATGGAGGACGGCTTGGTCACCGCCGCGCTGGCGGTCGCCCTGCTGTGCTGGCAGCACGCGGCACTGACCGGGCGGTGGTGGCCGCTCGTCACCGCGGGCCTGGCCGTCGGCGTCGGGTTCCAGGCGAAGATGGTGCAGGCCTGGTTCGTCCTGCCGGCGCTGCTGCTCGGCACCCTGCTGGCCTCGGCCCGACACGACGGCGGCTCCTTCCGCTTCGGCACCAGGGTTGTCCGCGCCGGGGTGCTCGGGATCGTCGCGGTCGCGGCCTCGCTGTCGTGGGTCACGGCGCTCGCGCTCACCCCGTCGGGTTCGCGGCCATGGGCGGACGGCTCCACCGACGACAGTCCGCTCGCCATGGTGTTCGGGTACAACGGCATCGACCGGTTCCTGCCCGGCGCGGTGCCCGGGTCCGTCCGGTCGTTCACGGTGCCGTTCGGTCCGCACACCTGGCGCGGTGGTCCGGCCGGTTTCGGCAAGCTGCTCGGACCGCACCTGGCGTCACAGGTGGCCTGGCTCCTGCCGGCGGCGGTGTTCGGTGTGCTGGTCGCGGCCGTGGTGCTCGTCCGCCGCCGTGCGGAGCGACCCGGTGCCCTCGGCTCCCCGTTCGGGCACGCCTTCGACACCCGTGCCGGAGCTGCCACCCTGGCCGTCCTGGTGGTCTGGTTCGGCACCGCGGCGGCCGTGCTCTCGGTGGCCGCGGTGCCGCACACCGCCTACGTCGCCGCGATCGGCGTGCAGCTCGCCCTGCTCGCAGCCCTCGGGTGGCGCGGTGCGGTCGGGCTCCTCCGGGCGCAGTCTCGGGGGCTCCGGGCGCTCCCGGTCGTCCTCGCCGTGGCGCAGCTCGGATGGGTGGTGTTCCTCGCTCGGGGCACCGCGATGCCGAGCGTGCTCGCCGTGCCCGCGATCACCGTCTCGACGGTCGCCGTCGTCGCGACGCTGGTGGCGGTGTGGCGGCGACCCCGCTGGGAGGCGACGCGCGGGCCGGACCGGCACCGGGCCTCCCGGACGGTCATCGCGCTGGCAGCCGGGCTCGCGCTCGTCGCCGGACCCGCCGCGTTCTCACTGCAGGCGCTCGACGCGACCCGCGACGGCAGCGGCGTCGACGCGTCGGTCGGGCCGTGGCCCGCACGCTGGCCGATCCCGGCCGGCAGCCCGGACGTCTTCCACGTGTCGCGCCCGGACCCGTGGGGCGGGTCGACGCCCTACCCGCGTGCCCTCAGCCGACTCGTCGCGACCGCGCGACGCCTGGAGGGGTACCGGCACGACGAACCGCTCTTCATGACGGACACGTGGCACATCTCCGCACCCGTGATCGACGCGACCGGACTCCCCGTGCTGACGGACGGAGGGTTCTCGGGCACCGTGCCCGTCTTCACGACGCACCAGATCCGCCGGAGGATCGCCGACGGCCTGCGCGTCCTCGTCGTCGAGGCCCACGCGCCCCGCACGGACCCGGTCCTGCGCGCCGCACTGGCCGGGAGCTGCCGAGCACTCACCAGCGGCACCCGGCACGCACGCCTGCCGATGCAGCCGCGCCGGGCGGACGGCATCGCCTGGACCGTGTGGCACTGCGGGCTGCCCGGGCCGTCCGTCGGACCCGGCGCGCACCGGCACCAGGGGTCAGCTCGCGGCGAGCACCTCGCGCAGGGACATCGGCGGACGCCCGGTGATGCGCTCGACATCACCGGACACGTGCGCGAGCGCCCCCTCGGCGATGGCCGTGTAGGTGCTCACCCAGGCGTCGGCCTGCCACGGCTCCGGGTTCCACTGCGCACGTGATGCGTACGCCTCGTCGAGGGTCTCCGGGTGGTAGCTGACCGTGCGGCCGCGGACCTCGGACACGATCGCCGCCGCCTGGGCCAGGGTGATCGCCTCGGGGCCGGTCAGCTCGTAGGTCTGGTCGCGGTGCGCGTCCGGGTCGTGCACCACCGCGGTCGCGACGCGGGCGACGTCGGCACGGGCCACCGCGGCCATGGCGCCGTCGCCGGCCGGGCCGCGGATCACGCCGTCCTCACCGACCAGGTCCTCGACGAAGTCCAGGTAGAAGCTGTCGCGCAGGAACGTGAAGGCCATCCCGCTCTCGCGGATCGCCTGCTCCGTCGCCCAGTGGTCTCGGCCGAGCGTGAAGGTCGCGTCGGGAGCCGCGCCGAGGAACGACGTGTAGACGACGTGCCGCACGCCCGCTTCGGCCGCCGCGGCGACGAACGCCCGGTGCTGGTCGAGGCGGTCCTGGGCTTCGGCCGCCGAGACCATGAGCAGCACCTCGACGCCCTCGAGCGCCGCTCGGCTCGCGTCGGCGTCGGCGAAGGTCGCGACGGCGACCTCGGTGCCCGGGAGCTCCGGCGCACGCGAGGCGTCGCGCACGAGCATCCGGAACGGCACGGCGTCCGCGGCGAGCGCCGCGCTCACGGCGCCCCCGATGTTGCCGGTCGCTCCGGTGATGGCGATGGTCATGGTCGCTCCTCGTGTCGGTGTCGCGTCGTGGTGGTCGGGGTCGTCGTGGTCACGTCAAGATCGTCCTGGAGGCCCGGATCACCGTGGGCGCCACCCTCGCGGCGTTCACGCCGTCCACCTCCACCGCCCATGCGCGGGCAGCGTCGTGGTCGCGGCCGTGCCGCATGTGCCGTCCGACCAGGCGGTCGAGCCGCACGTCGTCGGCGACGGCGCAGAACCAGGTCTCGGCGAACAGCGCCGGCAGCGCCGACCACGGTGCGGTGTCGTCGAGCAGGTAGTTGCCCTCGGACACCACGAGCCGGGCGGCGCGGGGTACCGCGATGCTGCCGGCCACGGGTTCGTCCACGCGACGGTCGAAGTCCGGCGCCCACACCACGTCCTCGTCGGCGGCGACGAGTCGGCGGACGAGCGCGACGTAGCCGTCGGCGTCGAAGGTGTCCGCCGCGCCCTTGCGGTCGTGCCGGCCGAGGGCGTCGAGCGCCGCGTTCGACAGGTGGAAGCCGTCCATCGGGACCTGCACCGCCGTGCCGGCACCGAGGCGGTCGTCGACGGCGGTGACGATGCGACGGGCGAGCGTGGACTTGCCGGCACCCGGTGCTCCGGCGATCCCGAGCACCGTGCGCTTGCTCGAACGGGCCAGTTCGACGGCGCGCTCGACGGCCTGGTCGACGGTCGTGCCGGAGTCGCTCACGGCTTCATCCTCGCAGAGCGCACCGACGCCGGACCGCGGCGGTTCACTTGCCGCATGGTCGATGCGACGAAGGCGTTCAGCGGGTTCTCGGTGCGCGACGTGCCCGAGGCGAAGGCGTTCTACGAGGACGTCCTGGGGGTCGAGGTCACCGAGGACCACGGCATGCTCTTCCTGCAGCTCGGCGGTGGACACCAGGTGCTCGTCTACCCGAAGGGCCCGGGTCACGAACCGGCGGCCTTCACGGTGCTGAACTTCCCGGTGCCGGACATCGATGCCGCGGTCGACGAGCTCACCGCGAAGGGCGTCGTGTTCCTGCAGTACGAGGGGATGACCGACGACCGGGGTGTGAACCGGAAGGGCGGGCCGCTCATCGCCTGGTTCACCGACCCGTCGGGCAACGTCCTCAGCGTCATCGAGGAGTGAACATGTTGTATTCCGAAAGCTCGCGTCGGCGCTGCTGATCGTCCTACCGTCCTCTCACCGACGAGAGGACGGCCATGACGAAGGTGCTGGGACGGCATTGGACCCGCGAGGGGCTCCTCGCCGAGCGCGAACGAGTCCGCGCAGAGTGGAACCTGGACGAGCGGGAGTTCGCCCCGACCGAGCAGTGGCGCGACCTGTTCATCGACGAGTACCTCGCACAGGACTGGCTGGACAGCATCTCGTTCCTGCTCGGTGAGCGATGACTGAGGTGTCCGATGGAGCCGGCCAGCATCACGCAGCCGTCGCCCAAGAGCTCCTGGACTCTTCCCTGCCCGGGCACGGGGTGCAGATCGACTACGAGCTGGATGTCCCCGATGGAACGATCGTCGTGCAGCCTGCCGCTGCGTCAGGAACGACTCCACCGGTCCGGCTGAACATCGGCGGCGTTCATACCGCCAATGTCACACTGTCGATGCGGTACCGATGGAAGAGTCATCTCGAGGTCCTCGAGCTGAACGAGAGCCGGTTCACCCTCTTCCTGGTCGACGAACGACAGCCACTGGTCCGCTTCGAGTTCCAGGAAGCGTTGACCGCGACTCCGCAGTCGCACTGGCACCTGCACGCCGAGCGCGGCGCGTTCAGTTCGCTGCTGGCCAGAGCCCGCGACCACGGTTCCGGGCAGCGTGATGCGGCGAGGTTGTCGTCCTTGCACTTCCCGCTCGGCGGCCCGCACTTCCGGCCGAGCCTCGCCGACGTGGTCGAGTTCGTCATCGTCGAGTGCGGCGTGGACGCGTTGCCGACGTGGCGGGAGGCCGTGCACGGGTTCCGGAATCGTTGGCGCCGCGAAGAAGCCGAGGCAACCGCTCGGCAGTTCCCGGCAGAGACCGCGCAGTCGCTCCGCAACCTCGGGTGGGGTGTCCAGCCCCCGGAACCCACCGCGGTCCCACCGCAGTTCGCGGTGCTGCACGCGGGTTGACGCGGTCAGCGGGACAGGGCGCCCGCCCAGCCGAGGGCGATCGGCACGAGCAGGCCGTGGCGGTGGTGCGGGAGCTCGGCGACGGGGATCCACCGCGACTCGTCGGTCGAGCCGTCGAGCTCGTGCCGCAGGGTTCCCCCGGTGATCGTCGCCCGGAACACCACCTGCACGGCCTTCATCGGGCGACCGTTGGCGTGGATGCGGCGCTCCGCGGGGACGATGTGGTGTCGGACCCCGAGCAGGGCACCGGCTTGGGCCTCGTACCCGGTCTCCTCGCGGATCTCACGCACGACGGCCTGCTCGACGGTCTCGTCGAACTCGACCCCGCCGCCCGGCAGCGTCCACGTGCCCGCATCGGGGTGACGCAGCTTCGCCAGGAGCACGCGGTCACCGTCCGTGATCACGCCGTAGGCGGCGAGCCGGGTGTCGTAGTCCGTGTACTCCATGGGCCGACCATGCCAGGTGGGTGCACCGACGTCTGCCAGCCGCGCCGGGCCTCCAGGCCGTGGACCGGGGTGGTTAGGACGCCTCACCAGCCCGCCGACCGGTCACGACCCCCCGCGGCCCGCACGCCGAGCGGTCACAGACCGTCGGCCCCGCCGCCCGCAAACGACGAAACGTGACCGCGCGACGCAGCACGTGCGGTGTGTCGCGACCACTCCCCGGGCCGGCAGGCGCGAGTCGCCGCCGCCACGGGCCTACCGGCCGTCCGACGTGGTCGCCCGACCCGGATCAGGCGTCGACGCGTGCCGCTGCCCAGCCGACCCGCATCCGGGCGACCGCCCGGTCGAAGGCGCTGAGCGGTTCCCCGTCGTCTCGGATCACGGACTGCAGCTGGAGCCCCTCGTACAGCGCCATGAGCTGCTCGGCGGCGTGCCGGGGCGATGCGCCGCGGGGCTCGCGGCCGGCGACGACGTCACGGACCAGGGCGAGGGTGACGTCCTCGAACGCCCGCGTGTACTGCGTGCGGAACCATCCGGCGGCGGGGTGGTCGGGGTTCGAGGCGGCGCTCAGCACGGCGACCCGGAGGCGCACGAGAGCCGGATCTTCCACGCCCGCCGCGAGCCGGGCACGCAGGTAGGCGACCGTGCCGTCCCGCTCCGCGATCGGCCAGAGCTCGAGTCGGCTGCCGTTGTTCCACTTGTCCATGACCGCGACCACCAGGAGTTCCCACATCGGGTACGCCCGGTGGAACTCGTCCGCCGTGACCCCCGCGTGCTCGGCGACCTCGTCGGGCCCGACACGGTGGAAGTCCCCGGCTCGGTAGGCACTGATCGCCCCGGCGATGATGCGTGCGCGGAGGTCGACGTCGGTCGTGGGCATGCTGACGATTGTGCGGGGCCGGTCAGCGGCCCGCGACCGCCAGTTCAGGGGGCGAGGCCTCCGTCGCCGGCTCCCGGTCAGCCGCGGTCGAACGTCAGCGTCTCGTCGTCAGGGGCCCGGACCTCGCCGGTGCGGGCGAAGTCGGCCCAGATCGCCCGGAAGGCCCGGCCGCGGCGCTCGACCTCGGGCCAGTCGCGTTCGGGGACGAACCGGGTGCCGGCCCAGGCCTCGCGGCCACCGAGCAGCAGCGGCAGGTCGCTCATGTGCACGGCCCCGGTCGGGGCGCTCGTGACACCGCGGTGCAGTCGGTACGAGGTCGCCCGACCGCCGGCGCGTCGGTGCCGTTCGGTGAACCGTCGGGCATCGCGGCCGTAGATGACGTCGGACAGCGGACGCACGACCCACCACCGCAGGGCCGACCGCAGCACCCGTGACCGGGTGACCCGACGCAGGCCGGGCACGAGCGGCACGTACATGCCGGCCTCGTCGGAACCAGACCCGATCAGCACGTCGACGTCGGGGGCGACCCGGCTCCATGCGGCGTCGAGGTCACGCTCGGCGGGCAGCGGCGCGAACCCGTACTGAGTGCCGAACGGCATGCCGGCGGCGAGCCCGTACGGCGCTGCGGCACGGGTTCCGAGTGCCTGACGGTCGAGCAGGTCCTCAAGCGGGGTGTCGGCGTGCACGGCGCCGACCGCCCGGACCATGGCGCGGTTCATCCGGGCCCGACGGCGGGACAGCCCGAGCGGAGCGCTCTGGATGATCGCACGGCGGAACAGCCCTTCGGCGCCGGCGCTGATCATCAGGTGCGCGGCCGCGTCCCCGCCGGCCGACTGCCCGAAGACGGTGACCAGGTCGGGGTCGCCGCCGAACGCAGCGATGTTCGCGCGCACCCAGCGCAGCGACTCGACCAGGTCGAGGAGCCCGAGGTTGGCCGGGATCGTCTCGCCGTCACCGAGGAACCCGAGCACGCCGAGCCGGAACGTGACCGACACCACGATCACGCGCTGCTCGGTCACCAGGTCGCGGGCGTCGTAGATCGGCAGGTCGCCGCCGCCGATGACGTACGAGCCGCCGTGGATCCAGACCATCACCGGCAGCTGTTCGCCCGGCCGGACGTCGGCGGGCAGCGTGATCGAGAGCCGCTGGCAGTGCTCGTCGACCTCGATCCCTTGGATCGGGTTGAGCAGCAGGTCGACGAACTCCTCGTGCGGCTGCGGTGCGACCGGCGACGGGGTGGACGCGTGCAGCTCGCCCGCGAACGGAGGCATCGGCTGCGGCGGGGCGAACCGTTCGGCCTGCGCGTACGGGATCCCGAGCACCCGCACCACGTCGCCGTCGACCGTCCCGACGATGCGGCCGGCGGGGGTGTCGAACGGGGCTGGGGCGGCGGCGAGCATGTGGATCACGCTATCGGGGCCGGCTGACGCAACCAGGCAGACGGACGGGAGGCCCGTGGCGGCGTCGCCACGGGCCTCCCGTCCCTCTTCTGGTCGCGGTGCGCGACGGGCGTTACCGCACCCGCTTGATGGGGATCACGACGAGTGCTCCGATGAGGGCGATCGCGCCGGCGGCCCAGCACATGAGCTCGTAGTTGTCGGCGGCTCCGTCGGACCCGACCTTCAGGAAGAACAGGGCGATCGCCGGAGCGAGCGACTGCGGCAACGCGTTCGCGATGTTGATGACGCCGAGGTCCTTGCCGGGCCGGTCGGCGTTCGGCAGCACGTCGACGACGAGTGCGGTGTCGATCGCGGAGTAGATGCCGTAGGCGAAGCCCATGATGACCTCGGCCACGTAGAAGCCGTTGACCGTGTCGGCGTGCGCCAGCACGATGAGTCCGACCGCGAACATCGCCGTGGAGCCACCGACGAACACCTTGCGGCGACCGAGCTTGTCCGAGGCCCAGCCGGACAGCGCCGCACTGACCAGCAGCGCGATCGTGTAGAGCAGCACACCGAAGGCGACGGCGGCCGTCGCCTCCTTCGCGCTCTCGATGCCGAGGTGCTGCTCCATGTAGAGCAGGCGGTACGTCGTGAACATGAAGGTCGCGAAGATGATGAGGAAGCGCGACCACCACGCGAACGCGAAGTCCGGGTTCTTGACCGGGTTCGTCCAGAACGACGCGATGAGGTTCAGGAACGTGAACTTCTTGACCTTGTAGGTCGGCAGGTCGTCACGGGCCACGACGGCGTACACGGCGACCAGGATGATCGCCAGGATGCCGGGCGCGATGAACAGCACGGGCAGGTTCGCGACGAAGAAGACCGACAGGTAGGTGCCAGCGAGCACGGCGATGTTCTGCGCGAGCGCGATGATGCTCGAGGACCGGCCGCGCTGCAGCTGCGGCACGTTGTCGGCGAAGCTCGCGAGCAGGGTGGCGAGCGTGGCGTTCGCGGCGAGCTGGGCGAGCAGCCAGGCCAGCGTCAGGTTGAGGACGTCGGGCGAGTAGGCGATCCACGCGAGGGCGATCGCGAAGACCACGACACCGCTGAGCAGCCAGGGGCGACGACGACCCCAGCGCGTGCGGGTGCGGTCGGACAGGGCACCCGCGAGGGGGTTCATGATGAGCGCACCGAACGCGCCGATCGGCAACACCGAGCCGATGACGTTCGCGGCGTCGTCGCCGACCAGGGCCTGCGCCTTGAGCTGCATGCTCACGTAGACGGGCGCCATGAGCGCGACGAAGAGGCCGAACTGCCCGAGGAACAGGGCGATCTGGTAGCCGATGCCCACCTTCACCGTGCTGACGGGCTGGGTGATGCCCTCTTCCGGGTTGAGCAGTGCCGGGCTGCCGGGTTCGGGTGTGCTCATGACGCCTCCTTGAGTCGATGAAAACCTTACCTGACAAGGTTTTTCCGACGCGAGCATACATCGACACGTGTTGTCCGCAACACCGGGGTCGTCACACGGGGCAGCAAAAACTACACACCGGGTGGTTTTTGGGGTAGCGTCGTCATCGATCTCGCCGCGGAGCATCGCTCCTCGACGGGCCGCGACACCCAGACAGGATCGAAGGAGCCTCTGCAATGCCCACCACTTCTGTGCAGCTGTACTCGCTGCGCGACGCCATCGCCGAAGACCTCGACAAGGCCATCGCCCGTGTCGCCGAGATCGGGTACGAGAACGTCGAGCCCTACGCGTTCGTCGAGCGCGCTACCGACCTCGAGCGTGCGTTCGCGGCCACCGGCCTCAAGGCTCCGTCCGGCCACGTCGCCGTGATCGACGCCGAGGACACCGCGCCGATCTGGGACGCCGCCGAGCGCCTCGGCATCCGCACCGTCATCGACCCGTTCATCCCGACCGACCGCTGGCAGACCGCCGACGACGTCGCGAAGATCGCCGAGCGCGTCAACGAACTGACCGCCGAGGCCGCCGGCCGTGGCCTGCAGTTCGGGTACCACAACCACCAGTGGGAGTTCACGAACAAGGTCGACGGCCGCACCGTCTACGACCTGTTCGTGTCGCAGCTGTCGCCGGAGACCGTCCTCGAGGTCGACACCTTCTGGGCGACCGTCGGTGGCGCCGACGCCCCCGCCGTGCTCAAGGGCCTGGGCGACCGCGTCGTCGCGATCCACGTCAAGGACGGCAAGGTCGACGGTGACATCCGCACCGCGCTGCCCTCGTCCGAGAGCGCCCTCATCGTGCCGGAGGCACTGCAGCGCGCCTTCGAGAACCAGACGCCGGCCGGTCAGGGCGACGTCGACGTGACCGCCATCCTCGCCGCCGCACCGCAGGCGATCCGCGTGGTCGAGTTCGACGCGTACAAGGGCGACGTCTTCGAGGGCATCACCGAGTCCCTCACCTGGCTCAAGGACAACGACAAGTGAGCCGTGTCGGGATCGGCATCATCGGTGCCGGCAACATCTCCACCCAGTACCTCGAGAACCTGACCAAGTTCGCCGACGTCGAGGTCCGCTTCGTCGCCGACGTGCTGCTCGAGCGTGCCGCTGCGCAGGCGGCTTCGTACGGCGTCGCCTCGTCGGGATCGGTCGAGGAACTCCTCGCCCGCGACGACATCTCGATCGTGATCAACCTGACGATCCCGGCCGCACACGCCGAGGTCGACCAGCAGATCATCGACGCCGGCAAGCACGTCTGGAGCGAGAAGCCGATCGCGACCGACCACGCGTCGGCCGCCGCGGTGCTCGAGTCGGCGAAGGCCAAGGGCCTGCGCGTCGCGACCGCTCCGGACACCGTGCTCGGCGCGGGCATCCAGACGGCGCTCCGGGCCATCGCCCGCGGTGACATCGGCGAGCCGCTGTCCGCGACGACGCTGTTCCACGTCCCCGGACCCGAAGCGTGGCACCCGAACCCGGACTTCCTGTTCGCCACCGGTGCCGGCCCCCTGTTCGACATGGGCCCGTACTACGTGACGACCCTGGTGCACGCGTTCGGCACCGCCTCGCGCGTGCAGGCCGTCTCGTCGAAGTCGCTCGACCGTCGCACGATCGCGTCCGGCCCCCGCGCCGGCGAGACGTTCCCGGTCGAGGTCCCGACGCACCACGCGGCCCTGATCGAGTTCGCCGGCGGGCAGTCCGCCCAGTCGACGTTCTCGTTCCAGCACGCCCTGCCCCGCATGGGCTTCGTCGAGATCAACGGCACGCTCGGCACGATCTCGCTGCCGGACCCGAACACGTTCGAGGGCTCGTCGCAGCTCTGGCGCTACGGTCAGGAAGAGCCCGAGACGCTCGAGGCGGTCGGCTCCACCTGGGGTCGTGGCACCGGTGTCGTCGAGCTCGCCCGCGCCATCGCGGAGGACCGCCCCGAGCGTGCCTCCGGCGCCGTCGCGCTGCACGTGCTCGACGTGCTGCTCGGCATCCGTGACGCGGCCGAGTCGGGTTCCGCCGTCGACATCACGTCGACCGTGGACGCGATCCCGCCGCTGCCCGAGGACTTCGACCCCGCGGCAGCCGTGCTGACCGCGGGCGCGAACGCCTAGGAGCGCCGCGAGCACCACGCGCACCACTTCGTGAGCAGGAATGGTCGGGTCCCCCCGCGGGAACCCGACCATTCCTGCGCACCAAGCGAAGCCGCGCGAGCGCGCCGCCCGCGCGAGCGCCGCGCGCCTCAGACCAGCGCGGTGAAGGACGCGTCGCGCACGAGCAGCGTCGCCGCGTCGCCCACCACGGCCTGGTCGGGGTCGCTCGACAGCCCGAGGGACCAGCTGCCCCCACCCGGACGCTCCGGCAGCGTGAACTCCACCGTGGTGTCCGACGCGTTCAGCAGCACGGCCACGGTGTCGTCGCCCTGGTGGAGCACGAGCGTCACGGCCCGGTTGCCGCCGTCCGCCCAGTCGCCGTCCTCGAACCCGGCGGCGTCGGCACGGAGCACGGTCACCGTCGACTCCGAGTCGCCCGGCGCGGTGCGGAACCACTCCGGACGCAGGGCCTGGTGCTGCCGACGGAACGCGATGGCCGCCGTGGTGAAGGCGAGCAGGTCCTGGTCGGCGGCGGCCCAGTCGAACCACGAGATCTCGTCGTCCTGGCAGTACGCGTTGTTGTTGCCGCCCTGTGACCGGGCGAGCTCGTCGCCACCCAGGATCATCGGTACGCCGGCGGAGAGCAGCAGGGTGCCGAGGAAGTTGCGGCGCTGCCGGTCGCGGTAGTCGTTCACCGCGCCGTCGTCGGTCGGGCCCTCGATGCCGCCGTTGAACGAGGTGTTGTCGCTCTCGCCGTCGTTGTTGTCCTCGCCGTTCGCCTCGTTGTGCTTGTCGGCGTACATCGTCAGGTCGGCCAGGGTGAAACCGTCGTGGGCGGTCACGAAGTCGATCGAGCACAGCGGGGAGCGCCGCGAGCCCTCGTAGACGTCCGGGCTGCCCAGGACCCGCTGCACAGCGTCGCCGAGGGCGCCCTCGTCGCCGCGCCAGAAGGCACGCAGGTCGTCGCGGTACTTGCCGTTCCACTCGGACCAGTCGGCCGGGAACCCGCCGACCTGGTAGCCGGCGGTGTCCCACGGCTCGGCGATCATCTTGACCTCGCGCAGCACGGGGTCCTGGTGGATGATGTCGAGGAACGCGGAGTGCTTCTCGGCCTCGCCGTCCTGGCGGGTGAGCGTCGTGGCCAGGTCGAACCGGAAGCCGTCGACGTGCATCTCCTCGACCCAGTACCGGAGCGAGTCCATGATGAGTCCGAGGGCCGCCGGGTGCCCGACGTTCAGGCTGTTGCCGGTGCCGGTGGTGTCGAAGTAGTTCGCCTCGTCACCCTCGACCAGCCGGTAGTACGACTGGTTGTCGATCCCCTTGAACGACAGCGTCGGGCCCATGTGGTTGCCCTCGGCGGTGTGGTTGTAGACGACGTCCATGATGACCTCGAGCCCCGCGGCGTGCAGGGCCTTCACCATCGCCTTGAACTCGGCGACCTGCTGCCCGGCGGTGCCGGAGGACGAGTACTCGTCGTGCGGCGCGAAGAAGCCGATGCTGTTGTAGCCCCAGTAGTTGCGGAGGCCCTTGTCGAGGAGCGTCGAGTCCTGCACGAACTGGTGCGTCGGCAGCAGCTCCACCGCGGTGACGCCGAGGTCGGTGAGGTGCTTGATCGCCGCCGGGTGGGCCATGCCGGCGTAGGTGCCGCGGATCTCCTCGGGGACGTCCGGGTGCTGCTTCGTGAAGCCCTTGACGTGCACCTCGTACACGACGGTGTCGGCGAGCGGGGTCCGCAGCAGGGTGTCACCGTCCCAGTCGAAGGACCGGTCGGCGACGACGGACTTGGGCATCGCGCTGGCCGAGTCCGTCTCGTCGATCTGCTCGGGCTCGTTCATGTCGTGACCGAAGAGCGCCTGGCCCCACTCGTACTCGCCGTCGATCGCGGTGGCGTAGGGGTCGAGCAGGAGCTTCGCGCCGTTGTGGCGCAGGCCGTTCGCCGGGTCCCATGCACCGTGCACGCGGAAGCCGTAGCGGGTGCCGACCCTCACCCCGGGGACGACGTCGTGGAAGGTGTAGCCGGTGCGGTTGCGGAGCTCGGTGCGGTGCTCGGTGCCGTCGTCGTCGAAGGTGCAGAACTCGACCCGCTCGGCGGTGCTCGAGAACAGGGCGACGTTGGCGCCCCCGTCGACGAGCGTGACGCCGAGCGGGGTGCGCGTGGAAGTGGTCATGCTGCCCTTCTACCGGCCGGTCGCTGTGCCACCGGCAGCGAGGCGTACCCCGTGGCCGCTCAGCGCACCGGCGGGACCAGTTGCTCGAGCAGCCGCAGCACCCGCTCGCCGTCGACGGCGTCGGGGTCGAGCAGCCACTGGACCTGCAGCCCGTCGGATGCCGCGATGCTCAGGCTCGCCAGGTCGACCGGGTCCAGGTCGGCGCGGATCCGGCCGCTCGCCTGGTCCGCCTCGATCAGTTCGGCGAGTTCAGCACGCAGCCGGGCGAAGCGTTCGCGCATGAAGTCGCGCGTGGCCGGGTGGCCCTCCTGCACGGCGTCGGCCGCGAGGGTCGTGTACAGCTGCACCAGCCCCGGCACGGCCCGGTTGCGCGACGCGCTCTCGCGCATGTCGCCGATCGCCGACTTCATCCGGTCGGGCGCGCCCTGCTCGCGGACCTCGTGCTCCCGGTAGACGGCGAGCAGCAGTTCGTCACGGCTCGGGAAGTAGTGGCGCAGTGCCGCGTGCGTGATCCCGAGGGCCTCGGCCACCGAGCGGAGCGACGATGCGTCGACCCCCTGCTCCGCGACCATGCGGATCATCTCGTCCAGGATCTGCGTGCGCCGCTCGGCACCCTTGCGGTACCCGCCGCGGCGCGGCTGGGCCGCGTCGGCGTCGTCCGCGGGGTGGGTCATGCACCCAACTTACCGCTGGAAGGTTTTCTCGCCACCGTCCGGTCTGGAGGCCCGTGGCGGGCGCACCACGGGCCTCCAGTCCGTATCGGGGTCGCGTCGCACCCGGCTGGTCGCGTCAGCCGGGCGCGCTCGCGTCAGTCCTGGTCGTCGACCGTGTACTCGTCGACCGGCGCGGGCGTGCCCGCGGCGAGCGCGTCGACGATCTTCGTGAGCGAGTCGGCGAGGACGGCGTTGTCCGCGTCGGGGAGTTGCTCGAGCACCTCGACGACGGCCGCGTGGAAGCGCGCGTACGAGGCGTCGATCTTGTCGGCGGCCTGGTCGGTCGGGGCGAGCACCTGCGCACGACGGTCGGTGGGGTGCGCCGTGCGGGACAGCAGGCCCTTCTGCACGAGCCCGTCGACGATCTTGGTGACCGAGGCGTTCGAGACGGCGAGCATCACGGCGAGGTCCTTCGGGCCCATGGTGCGGCCGTCCCGATGCGCCTGGAGCATGTACCGGACGGCGAGGAACTCGTTCTTCGACAGGCCGCTCTCGATGCGGGCGGACTCGATCTGCTGGTCCTCGGCGTGCTGCAGGCGGAGCAGCGCGTCGACGGCGGTCTTCGCGACCCCGGACTCGGGTTCGCGGGCGTAGAGGTGGACGTGCTCTCGACGGACGACGGTCAACGGCATGGTGTCATGCGCTCCTTGCTAAACGGCAGGCGTGCTGAAGAAGTCCGCGTAGGACGGTTCGGAACGACCGGCGAGCAGCGAGGGGTCCTGGATGCGACGCTCGACGTACGCGTCGATGATCGCCGGGTCGGTGAGACCGACGCGGGTGTGGCTGCCACCGATCCGTGCCGTCCGAGGCATCCCGGAGTACGTGCTGTGCATGTCGTGTCCCGCCCTTCTTGCTTGCCGTGTGTCCCCTGCGGACGGCTGAACTCTTTCACAAAGTGAACGGTCAGTTCAACGAACCATTCGCGCTGTGTACGTTTTGCGCGCCGAACGGTTCGGCGGCACGCGGCACGCGCCTCAGACCATCGCCGCGGACATCACCGCGACCGCGACCCCCATCGCCAGGGTCTCGACCAGCGGCAGCGGACGCGAACGTCGCCGGACGCCGTCACGGAGCAGGTGGACGGTGAGCACCAGGTACCCGAGGGTCAACCCGCCGAGCACCACCTGCCACGTCACCGCGACCACCCCGAGGTGCTGGTGCATCCCCGCGGCGCCGGCATCGTGCGCCATGCCGACACCCATCGCGCCCATCACGAGCAGGCCCAGGGCAGCGTGCAGTCGCCCGTACCGGCCGTGTGCGGAAGCCGCGCCCGGCGGCTGAGCCGACCCGCGCCTCCAGGCGGACGTGGACTGCAACCGGTGCACCCCGGCGACCACCACGGCGAGGAACGCCAGCACCAGGAACCACAGGACACCCGGCAGGACCCGGGGTCCGAACGCCCCGTCGACCATCGCCGCCACCATCGCGACCGCGGCGACCACGTCGACCGCACGGCCGGGGCGCCACGCCCCGACCGTGCAGCAGGCCCCGGCCGACGCCGGCACGATGGCCGCGAGCCCGAGCAGATCGGTCACGTCAGTGCCCGTGCCCGTGGTCGTGCTGGTGCTCGGCTGCGTCGTGTGCGGCCTCGACGGCGCCGGAGACGTGGTGCGAGCAGTGCGACCCGGCCGCCGCCCCGATCGACGCCGGCACGTTCAGGGCCGGGTTCCGCGGGAAGAACCCGTACGGCTTGAGCGTGAACTTGGCGTAGTCGACGGGCATGACGGGCCAGTCCTCGGGCCGGGGGAAGTGCGTGGGGCCGAAGGTGTGCCACAGCACGATGTCCTCGCCGTCGAGCGGACGGTCCCCCTGCACGTACCGGGCGACACCGTCCCCGCCCGGGTTCTGGTGCACGAAGTCCCCGGCGGCGAAACGCTCGGCCGGGTCGTACTGCGTCACGTACAGGTGCTTCCGTGCGAACTCGGCGCGGGCGGCCACCGACGACGAGTCGTCCGCGAGCAGCACCGGAGCGTCCTGCGGGTACAGCACGTACCCGGTCGGGCGGTCGAGGTGGTTGCGCTCCTCGGTGTTCGAGATGAACCACGTCCGGGCCTTCGACGCGTCGGCGAGACGGCCGGAGGACGACTCGGACGACAGCCGGGTGACCGACTTCGTGAACGCGTTGCCGTGCTCGTTGCCCGGGCCGACCGGGACCCGGACGGCGTCGACCTCGTCCACCGCGTTCGACAGCCCGTCGACCATCATGTCCAGCCGCGCCGAGAACAGGTGCTGGTGGTACGGGGCGCCGAGGCCGGGCGCGACCTCGGAGGCGTACGGGTAGTCCGCACCGGACTCCGTCCGACCCGGGTACGACGAGGTGAAGAGGACACCGGTGAGCTTCGCCTCGCACTCGATCGTGCCGTCGAGGTACAGGTACCAGTAGAACCCGTAGTCGTAGTTGCCGACGGTGGTGAAGAACGAGATCACCAGCCGACGGGAGCGCCGGACCTCCTGCGACCCGGTGTAGATGTCCCCGTGCTTCCACAGCGTGCCGAAGTCCTCCTCGTGCATGCAGATGCCGTTCCGGATGGTCTGCGGGTTGCCGAGCTCGTCGGCCAGGACGGCGTCGAAGTACTTGATCTCGCCGACGCAGTCGCAGCCGAGTTCGAGCGAGTTGGTGAAGCGTCCGAACAGGTACTCGCCGGTGTCGAAGTAGTTCTGCCAGAACCGCACCGGTGACGGGTCGCCGTAGGGCACGAGCATCTCGTCGATCGAGGCCCGGTAGACGATCGGCCGCAGCCGCGCACCGTCCTGCCACGACAGCTGCCGGAGCACGAGCCCCTCTCGGGCGTCGAACCCGACCTGGAACCGCCAGTTCGCCCACTCGACGAACTCGCCGTCGACCGAGAACGACGGCCCCTCGGGCTGCGTGATGACGATCGGCTTGAGGTCGAGCGGTTCGCCCTGCACCGCCGGGTCGTCGAAGTTGCCGGACGTGGCGGGCACGGGCATCTCCGCGACGTCCACGATGCGGGTCACCGCGCGGTTGGCGGCGTCGACGTACACGGACAGGCCGTCCACGGGGTGCGCCCAGACGTGGTCGGCGGGGTGGTCCTGGCGGAAGGCGAGCACGCGGAGGATCCGGCGCCCCTCCTCCTCGGGGTAGTCGTAGTACCCGGCCGACAGCGGGACGCACTTCACCTCGTCCGGCGTCAGGCCGCGCTTCGCCAGGGCGGCGACCCAGCGCTCGTCCGCGTTCGCGATCTCGCCGACGGCGTCGAACTCCTCGATGAGGACGGGCAGCTGTCCACGGGACCCGTCGAGCACGTCGGTGGAAAGGACGATCCGGTCGGTGATCGAGACGACGCCGTCGGTGGAGCGTCCGGTCGCCATGTCGAGGAGCATCACGCGGGCACGGCGGTCCGGCAGGGGACCGTCGCCGGCCTGCCAGGCCAGGGCCTGCTGCTTGTGCGGCTCGTCGAGGCCGACGTAGACGAAGCGCGTGGTGTCGGTCCAGTCCGGCTGCGCCGTGACGACGTCGCGGACAGCGGTGAACTCGTCGGGGCTCAGGTTCGCGAGCGGGTGGGTGGTGGCGGTGACGGGGTCGGTGAGCGTCATGCTGGTGGTTCCTTCGGTTCGGTCTGGAGGCGCGGGTCGGGTGGGTCGGTCAGCCGTCGCTGGCGAGACGGTCGAGCATCTGGTCGTAGCGGCGGCGGTCGCGCCGGCGCAGCACCACGGCCTGCAGCACGCCGACGGCGGGCACGACCACGACGAGGCCGGTGAGCACGGTGCTGACGACACCGAAGACGCTCGCTCCGGACCCGTCGACGTCACCGACGAGCGTCGGGAAGTTCGCCCAGATCAGGACGGCCGAGGCGACGAGCCCGACGAACCCCAGGACCGGGGCGATGACGGTGTTCCAGATGCGGCGGTCGGCGCGGTTCCGGCGGAAGTAGACGATGACGGCGAGGCTCGTCGCGGCCATCAGGATCGCCACGCCCAGGGTGGCGACCCCGGCGAACCAGCTGAAGACCTGCAGGACCGGATCGAGGCCGAGGACGGCGAACAGGACCATGAGCACGGCGGCGGTGACGGTCTGCACGACGCTCGAGGTGTGCGGTGACTCGTGCTTGCGGTGCACGGTGCCGAGACGACCGGGCAGGAGCGAGGCGTTCGCCATCGAGTGCTGGTAGCGGGTGATGACGTTGTGGAAGGACAGGACGCAGGCGAACATGCTCGTGAGCAGCAGCACGTTCATGACGGCCTCGCCCGCGGTGCCGATGTACAGCGCCGCCGTGGTGAGGATGAGCGCGCCCGGGTCCTTCGCGGCCTCGGCGAGCACGCCGTCCGGACCCCAGGCCATCACGAGTCCCCACGACGCCAGCGTGTAGAACACCCCGATGCCGATGACGGCGGTGTAGGTGGCCCGTGGGATCGTGCGCTCCGGGTCCTTCGCCTCGTCGCGGAAGATCGCGGTGGCCTCGAACCCGATGAACGCCGCGATGGCGAACATGAGGCCGACGCCGGGCGAGCCGGACATGACGTGGGTCGGTTCGAACGGCGCGAGCGAGAGCCCGTCGGCACCGCCCCGGAACACGATCGCGGCGACCAGGACGAGCACGATCCCGACCTCGCCGACGAGCAGGACGCCGAGGACCTTGCTCGACAGGTCGATGTGCCGGTAACCCAGCACCCCGACGAGCGCCACGACGACCAGGGACCACACGTACCAGGGGATGTCCGGTCCACCGAGGCCCGTGACGGTCACCCCGAGCAGGTACCCGATGTAGCCGTGCACGCTGACCTGGATCGTCGTGTAGGTCAGCAGCGCCAGGGTGGCCGCCCCCGCACCGGCCGGACGACCGAGCCCGTGGCCCACGAACGTGAAGAAGGCGCCGGGTCGTGGCAGGTGCCGGGTCATCGCCGCCAGCCCCACCGAGAAGAGCAGCAGGATCACGGCGGACGCGGCGTAGAGCGACGGGAACCCGACGCCGTTGCCGAGCAGCATGCCCAGCGGGGCGGCACCGCCGACGACGGTGAGCGGGGCGGCGGCCGCGACGACCATGAACACGATCGCGGTGACGCCGAGCGAGCCGCGCATCGTCCGCTGGGGTGCGGGTACGGCTCCGAGTGACGCGGGGTCCTTCGTGATGCTGGACATCGTGGCCTTCCGGTTCGGGTGACTGGGTCGGGGTGGGACCACGGTCCCGCGCTGCCGTTGCGCCCCCGTTCCACGGGTGTGAAACCCGCACGCACCCGAATGGGACGGCCCGGACGAGGCGTCTCATTTGCCCGAGACCACCGCGAAACACGACCGAGACACCGGGGCAACGCAGCCCCCGTACCGTTGCCGCATGACCGCGCTCGACCGTGCCATCGCCGACCCGCCACGGGTGCCGGGCATCGGCACGCGCTCCCCCGTCGACGGGCTGTCCCGGCGGAGCATCGGCCCGGTCGACGTGCTGGCGCAGTCGGTGTCCGCGGTCGCACCGTCGGCGGCGGCCACCACGATCCCGGTGCTCGTCGCGACCGTCGCCGGGCAGGGCGCGACGTGGTCCCTGCTCGCCGCGATGGCACTGTCGTTCCTGGTCGGACGAACCGTGAACCAGTTCGTCCGACGCGTGGCGGGCACCGGCTCGCTCTACACCTACGTCTCGCTCGGCCTGGGGCCGGCGGCCGGTGTGGTCGCGGGCGCCGCACTGCTGCTCGGCTACGGGTTCATCGCGATGTTCTCGCTCACCGGCAGCGGCTACTACCTCGACTACCTGCTGTCCCGGTTCGTCCCGACGGCCGGCACCGGCTCCCTGGTCACGGTCGTGGTGATCACCGCCATGGGTGCAGCGGTGTTCGCCGTCATCGCCCTCGGGGTCCGGTTGTCGACGCGCCTCACGCTGCTCGTCGAGACCCTGTCCGTCGCCGTCATCGTCGTGCTGATCGTCGCCCTGGTCGCACGGCTGCAGCCCGCCGACACGTCCGCCCTCGCACTCGGTCCGACCGCACCGGCGCCCTTCGCGGTGGGCACGGCGCTCGCGGTCACCGCCTTCGTCGGGTTCGAGAGCGCGTCGGTGCTCGGCGTGGAGGCCCGGCGCCCGTTCCAGGCGATCCCCCGCGCGATCTCGTGGACCGTCCTGGTCGCGGGCGTGCTCTACGTCGTGAGCGCTGCCGCCCAGCAGACCGGGTTCGCCGCGATCGGCGCCGACCTCGCCACGAGCGCGTCGCCGGTCAACGAGCTCGCCACGGCCTTCGGCATGCAGTGGGTCGGGTGGGCGCTCGACCTCGGGATCGCCGCCTCGTTCGCCGCGTGCGCGATCGCCTCGACGACGGCGCTCGTCCGGGTGCTGTTCGCGATGGGCCGTGAAGGGGTGCTGCCCGCCGCGCTCGGGCGGGCGTCGCCCCGGTTCCGGACACCCTTCGTCGCGGGTGTGCTGGCGTGCTCGGTGCTGACCGCGCTGCCCGTCCTCGGGCTCCTCACCGGCATCCCGACCTGGTCCCTGATGGAAGCCGAACTGGTCGTCGCGGCACTCGGGTACCTGACGGCGTACGCCATGACGTGCTTCGCGGCTCCGGTGTTCCTACGACGCATCGGTGAGTTGACGACCGGGGTGGCGACCACCGCGGTGACGACCGGCGTCCTGCTCACCGCCGTGCTGCTCACCTACGCCGGGGTCGAGGCCGCATCGCCCCGGTGGCCGGCCGCCGTCCTCGCCGTCGGGACGGTCACCGCGGTCGTCGTCGCGTTCCTGGTGGCGACCCGTCGGCGACCCTGGCGACGGGGTCGGAGCCGCGCGGTGTACGACGTGCCGGTCGAGGCGGACCTGCTGGGCGCCTCCCGGTCGTCCGCCGGACCCGGCCACGGGACGGGGGTGCGGTGAGCGAACCCGGTCTCCGCGCGCGGCAGCCGAAGGCGATCCAGAACGCCCTCGCGGTGCTCGAGGCGGTCGCACACGCCGGGCCGGGCGTCACCGCCCAGCAGATCTCGGACGCGCTCGGGATGCCGCGGGCGACCACCTACCGGCTCATCACACTGCTCGTGGAGGACGAGTACCTGGTGCGCCTGCCGGACCTGCGCGGCTTCGCACTGGGGCACAAGGTCTCCGAGCTCGCCGGCGTCGCCCCGGCCGCTGCCCCGTCGGTCCCACCACTCCCCCGCGCCGTCCGGTCCGTGCTGTCCGACGTGCGCTCGGCGGTCCGCGCCGGGGTGCACCTGGCCCGGTACGACGCCGACGGGATCTGCGACGTCGACGTCGACCCGGACTTCCCGCTCCTCGACGCGACCGCCCTGCGATCGGCACCCGGGTCGAGCGCGATGGGGCGGCTGCACGCGGCCGGCGGTGCCTCGGCGTCGCAGGTCGGTGCCTTCGTGCGGGGCTTCGGGTGCCTGGCACTGCCCGTCCGCGGCGAGCGCGGTGAGCTCGTGGCGGGGCTGACGTTGTCCGCGCCCGCGGCCCGGGTGGAGTCCCCTGGCCAGGCCCTGGTGCACCTGCGGACGGCGGTCGCGCGGCTCGAGCCCCTGCTCGGCTGAGTTCTCGGCGTCCTCCGAGCGATCTCTTGGCACTCACCAGGGTCGAGTGCTAAAACGGTGGCAGTTGAGTCGAGGGGACTCAACGAGAACCACGAAGGAGTTGATTTCGATGACGATGAACTTCGATCCGTTCCGCGAGCTCGACCGACTCGCGGGTTCGCTCCTCGGCACCGCCGGCGGACCGCGCTCGATGCCGATGGACCTGTACCGCACCGGGGACCACTACGTCCTCGACGTCGACCTGCCCGGCATCGACCCGGGCTCCGTCGACATCGACGTGGACGGCTCCGTCCTGACCATCCGCGCCGAGCGCACCCTGGGCGCACCCGAGGGCTCGCAGTGGCTCGCCCGTGAGCGCCAGCCGGGAACGTTCGTCCGGCAGCTGACGCTCGGCGACGGCCTGGACGCCGAGCGCATCACCGCCGGGTACGACAACGGCGTGCTGAGCGTCACGATCCCCGTCAAGGAGTCCGCGAAGCCGCGCAAGATCGCCGTCACGGTCGGTGGCGCGTCCGAGCAGCTCGCGGTCGGTTCCGGCGCAGTCGGTTCCGGCGCCGCCGGTTCCGGCGCTGCCGAGTGAGGAGCTGAGCGATGACGTCCGTCCTGCTGAACGCGGTGGTCGCGGTCCTCGTCGTCACCGCGGCGCTCGCGCTGACGAGCCTGGACCGGCGCACCGCCGTGCTCCTCGGGGCCACCGGCAGCCTGACCGGCACGTTCCTGACCTGGGTCGCCGCGCCCCGGCTGTTCGAGCAGTCGCTCCTGGCGCCCTGGGTCGCGGCGGTCCTCGGCACGGCCCTGCTGATCGCGGGGTGGAGCGCGGTCCGCGCCTACTCGGGCATCTTCGAGGCACCCCGCGACGAAGAACCCGAGACGGGGGCGCTGATGACCGTGGGCGGGTCCGCCCCGTCGGTGCGGTGACCACCTGACGGACAGGAGGCCCGGTGCACGTCGTGCGCCGGGCCTCCTGTCATCCGTCGGTCGCGTGGGCGACCGTCGGGACTACTCCTTGTTCAGCTTGTCCTGCACCAGGCCGGCCGTCTTCTCGACGACGTTCGGCAGCTCGGTGGTGCCGTAGAGCCGGACGTCGGGGTGCGTGGGCGGGGGCATCGGGACCGAGGTGGTCGGGCCGTCGTGGTACGAGTACTCGCCCTTGCCGTCGAACGAGGGGCCGCTCGCCCACGGGCCGTTCTTCGCCTCGGCACCGTCGGAGAAGTTGAGGTACTGGTAGTTGACCTCCTGGTTCTCCTTCGACTGCGGGAAGTTGCTCGGCACGGGGAAGCCCTCGACGCCCTTCTCGCGCAGCTCCGCGGCAGCGGTCGCCCACATGTTCTGGTGCATGGTGTCGCGGGCGATGAGGAACGACAGCAGGTCCCGCACGCCGTGGTCGTCGGTCATGTGGTAGAGCCGGGCGGCCTGCACACGACCCTGCATCTCGGCGTTCTCGTTCGCCGTGAAGTCGGCGAGCAGGTTGCCGCTGGCGGTGATGTACGAGCCCTGCCAGGGGTTGCCGTTGCTGTCCACCGGGCGGGCGCCCGCACCGGCGACGATCGCGTGCTGGACGTCGGTGCCGCCGACGATCGCGGCGACCGTGGGGTCGTCCTGCAGCGCGTCCTCGGTGATGCCGAGCGGGGACTTCTCGAGCAGCTGCGCGATCATCGTCGCGAGCATCTCGACGTGGCCCATCTCCTCGGCGCCGATGCCGAACACCATGTCGCGGTACTTGCCGGGGATGTGCATGTTCCACGCCTGGAACTGGTACTGCAGCGCGACGGAGATCTCTCCGTACTGGCCACCGAGCACCTCCTGCAGCTTGCGGGCGTAGATCGCGTCGGGCTTGTCGGGCGTTGCCTTGAACTGGAGTTCCTGCTTGTGGAAGTACAAATCGTGCTCCTTCGTCTCGATCGAGCGATTGCACGGCCGATGGTTCGCCGGGGGCACTGAGCGGCCGTCCAAGGTGGCCGGATCACGCAGAGGGTGTCCCGGATGCGCCGTTCCACGGTTCCGGGTCCACCGTCGGCTTCACCCGGCAGGACGAGGCCCTTCGGTCGGCCGCCCGATGCCCTCGGCCGTCCGGTTGCGCAGGCTGGGAGCATGCAGACCTCGACCAAGCACACGATCGCCACCCTGCTGCTCTGTGCGGCGATCGTGGTCGCCACCGTCATCGCACTGATGGCCATGGCCCCGCCCGCGTGACGCCGGTACGGCATGGGAGGATCGCTCTCGTGACCGAACGGGGCAGGTTCCTCCGGCCGCTCGCCACCCGGTCGATCGTCATCGACGTGGCCTGGGCGGTCCTGGCGGCGTTCGTCTTCCTGCTGCCCATCGACCTCGAGCTCGAGCACGCCAGCCTCGCCGCGGTCCTGTCGGCCTCGGTGGCGATCGCCCTGCGTCGCATCTCCCCGTCCGCCGCGATGGCGATGGTCGTCGTCCTCGGGGTGATCCAGGTCGGCGGCGGCGAGCGCCCGTCACTGGTGGACCTCGCGCTGTTCGTCGTGATCGGCACCGCCGCGGTCGTGGGCACCCGCACCGAGGTCGTCGTCTCGGGCGTGCTCGCGGTCGTCGCCGGGGCGGGTGCCACGGTCTACCTGGCGTCGACCGGCTTCCGGTTCCTCGTGCTCATCAACGGCCCGCGCGACCAGGCGTTCCTGGCGATGGCCGCCCCGGTGACCGCGCTGCTCGGGGTCTGGGCGGGCGGAGTCGCCGTCCGGGCCTTCCGCTCCCGCGACCGCGAGTCGGAGCGCCGTGCCGACGCCGAGGCCGCAGCATCACGTGCCGAGGCCGTCGCCACCGAGGCCGAGGCCACCGCCACCCGCGCGATCGACGTCGCCGAGTCCGAACGCATCCGCGCCGACATCGCCCGCGACGTGCACGACGTCGTCGGCCACTCGCTCGCGGTCATCATCGCGCAGGCCGACTCGGTGCCGTTCCTCGACGACGAGGCGCGCATCCGAGCGGTCAGCGCCACCATCGCGAGCACCGCCCGGAGCTCCCTGGTCGAGGTCCGACAGGTCCTCGGGCACATCGACGGCTCCGCCGAGGCGACCGGCCCGGGCTCGCTCGAGGAGATCGTGCAGGGCATCCGCGACGCCGGGGTCGACGTCGACCGCACGGTGCGCGGGGTCCCGCTGGCCCTGCGCCCGGACACCGGCACCGCCGCCCGCCGCGTGCTGCAGGAGATGCTCACGAACGCCCTGCGCCACGGCGCCCCCGGCAACCCGGTCGTCGTGCGGGAGACCTGGCGGAACGCCGACCTGGTGCTCGAGGTCGAGAACGTCGCCGGAGACGGCACCACCGCCGGCTCGGGCCGCGGGATCGACGGCATGGACTCGCGCCTCGGCGCCCTCGGTGGGTCGTTCGACGCCGCCGTGCTGGACGACGTGTTCACGGCACGCGCCCGCATCCCGTTCGACGTCCAAGGGGGACCCGTCCGATGACCGAACCGATCAGGATCCTGCTCACCGACGACCAGGCGCTGTTCCGCGCCGGGCTCCGGGTGGTGCTCGACGCCCAGGACGACATGCGCGTGGTCGGTGAGGCCTCCGACGGTGCCGAAGCGCTCGCACTCATCCCCGAGGTGCGCCCCGACGTGGTGCTGCTCGACATGCGGATGGCCGGCATGGACGGCGTGGAGACCGTCCGGCAGCTCTACTCCGGCGCCGTCCCGGGCCCGCTGCCCCGCGTCGTCGTGCTCACCACCTTCGGGCTCGACCCGGCGGCGGCGACCGCGATCCGGCTCGGCGCCAGCGGGTTCCTGCTCAAGGACACCACGCCGCCGTTCCTGTTCGCCGCGGTGCGGGCCGTGCACGAGGGCAGCTCGGTCATCGCACCGAACGACCTCGCGCAGCTGTTCGGCACCGACGTGGCGCGGGCCCCGGCACCGCAGCCGCCGGAGTTCGCGACCCTGACCGAGCGGGAGCGCGTCGTGTTCGGGTGGGCGTCTCGTGGGCTCTCGAACGCCGAGATCGCCACCAGGGAGTACGTCACCGAGTCGACGGTGAAGACCCAGATCTCCAGCATCCTCGGCAAGCTGTCGCTGCGCGACCGGGTGCAGCTCGTCGTCTACGCACACGACCACGGGCTGGCGGGCACCCGCGAGGACTAGTCCGCGGCGATCCGGTCGAGCCACTCCGCGAGCATCGTCCGCTCGGCTGGCGACAGTCGATCGAGCCGGGGCGCTGCGGCACGGAGCGTGATCGCGGCGCTCGTCACGGCGTCACGCCCCCGGCCTTGACCACCCGGGGCCGCGCCGCCGTCGTCCGTCGTCGTCCCGCTCGGCACGAGGATCCGCCCGAGCACGGCGTCGAGGACGTCATCGGCGAGTGACGGGTCCCGCTCGTCCGACGGAGCCGCCAGGATCGCGAGCACCGCACCGGTGCCGGCCGCGTGCACGAGCTCGACCGCGCGGTGTTCCGGCACGGCCAGTCGTCCGGCCTCGGCCACCCGGCGGATGCGTTCGGCGAGCAGCGCGGTACCGGCGCGGGCGGCTGCCGACCGACGGCCACGCTCCGGGTCGCTCAACAGCACGAACAGGTCGGGGTTCGCCAGCCCGAAGCCGATCGTCATCGACCACCCGGTGCGCAGGTCCTCGACGGGGTCGGTCGCCTCGTCACGAGCAGCCCGGACGGCGTCGGCCTTCATCGCCGAGAACGTCGCCATCGCGTGCTCGGCGACCGCTTCGAGCAGACCGTCCTTGTCGCCGAACAGCCGGTAGATGGTCGGTGCCTGGACGCCTGCGCCGTCCGCGACCGCCCGCGTGGTCACCGCCGCGGCACCGCGTTCGCGCAGCATGGTGCCGGCGACCTCGACGATGCGCGCACGCGTCTCGTCGCGCTGGCTTCCCTGCTCGATCACGGAGCAACGATAACGGATCTGTGCTATCACTGTGTTACCAGCGATACCGACGCGCTGTTTCCAGCGATACGGAGAAGCCATGATCGTCATCACCGGGGCCACCGGAGCCCTCAACGGCGCGACCGCCGACCACCTGCTCGAGCACCTCGCGCCGTCCGACCTGGCGGTGGTGACCCGTGAGCCGGCCCGAGCACAGCGGTTCGCCGACCGCGGCGTCGAGGTCCGCCGCGGCGACTACGCCGAACCGGAGACCCTGCCGGCAGCCTTCGCGGGCGCCGACCAGCTCCTGCTCGTCTCGTCGAGCGACCCGGCCGCCGACGCCGTCGCGCTGCACCGTGCCGCGGTCGACGCAGCCGTGGACGCCGGCGTCGGCCGGGTCCTGTACACGAGCCACCAGGGCGCCGCGCACGGTTCGCCCTTCGTGCCCGCAGCGCACCACGCCACCACCGAGGACCTGCTCCGCGACTCCGGCTTGCCGTGGACGAGCCTGCGGAACGGCTTCTACGCGCACAGCGCCGCCTGGATGACGGGCCCGTGGCAGGAGACCGGCACGGTGTCCGTCCCCGTCGACGGCCCGGTGTCGTGGACCGCCCGCGAGGACGCCGCCGAGGCAGCCGCCGCGATCCTGCTCGCCGACCAGCCGTTCGACGGACCGGTGACGCTCACCGCTCCGGACGCGCCGACCTTCGCCGACCTGGCCCGGCAGGCGTCCGAGGTGTCCGGTCGGACGATCGGGTTCGAGGCCCTGGGCGAGGACGAGTGGCGTGCCCGTGCGCTGGCCGCGGGGCAGGACCCGCACATGGTCGCGTTCCTGCTCGGCATGTACCAGGCCGCCGAGCGGGGCCTGTTCGCCGGCACCGATCCGCTGCTCGGCGAACTGCTCGGTCGCGCCCCACGGCCGGTGCGTGACCAGCTCAGCTGAGCGCCGCAACCTCGTCGAGGATCGCCTCGACCGATGCGGGGTCGTGGGCGAACCGTCCGAGGAACAGCCCGCCGATCCGCCCCTGCCCCCGGGTGAGTAGACCCGGTCCGGCGCTGCCCCCGTAGAGGACGGTGCTGCCGCGCAGCTCGGGTCGCGTGGCGAGGTGCTGCTCGATCCCGGCGACCACCGCCACGATGTGCTCGTCCGGCGCGGGTGCCGGTGCACCGATCGCCCACACCGGTTCGTAGGCGACGGTCAGGGGTCCGGCGAGCCCGTCCGCGACGGCGGTCGAGACGGCCCGGTCGAGCTGCGCGGTCACCGCCGCCACGGCCTCGGTCGGGTCGGAGGCCCGGTCCGGCTCCCCGACGCAGACCAGCGGACGCAGGTGGTTGCGGAAGGCCGCGTGCACCTTCCCCGCGATCGTCGCGTCGTCCTCGTGGAACAGGGAGCGCCGTTCGGCGTGCCCGATCTCGACCAGGTCGACACCGATCTCCCGCAGTTCGGCGCCGGAGACCTCGCCGGTGAACGCGCCCGCGTCGGCCCACGACAGGTCCTGCGCGGCGAGCTGCACACCGGTGCCGGTGAGCAGCTCACGCACCGGGACGAGCGCCGGGAACGTCGGCGCCACGAACAGCGTCGCCGCTCCCGAGCGCACCGCGGGGTGTCGCCGGGCGATGTCGCCGACCTCGGCCGCCCACGACAGCGTCCGGGCGTGCGAGAAGTACGTCTTCAGCGACACCCCGACGGTGATCACGGGGCGACCGTCTCCACGACGAGGGCGAAGGACAGCGCGCCGGGGTCCGCGGTGCCGACGGCCTGGTCGGCATGGGTGCGCGCCCGGCCCATCCTCGGCACCAGCGACTCCGTGGCGTCGGCGGCTTCGCGAGCGGCACGGACGGCGTCGCCCCAGGCCTCGGCGAGCGCCGTCCCGGCGTCGAGCCGGGTGCGGAGCACCTCGTCGAACGGCACCAGGGCGTCCACCATCGTCTTGTCACCGACGGTGGCGCCGAACGCGAGCACGGCCTCGGTGGCCGCGCGGACCCCCTGCGCGACGGTGGCACCCGACGGACGCGAGTCGTCCCCGACCACGCGACCCAGGGCCTCCAGGGCGGCGCCCCAGATCGCACCGGACGTGCCGCCGGCCTTGTCGGACCAGGCATCCGCGGCGACCAGCAGGACGGTGCCGGCACCGGCACCGCGGCTGACCGCGTCGGCGGCTGCGACGTCGGCGGCGTGCGATCCGCGCTGCATCCCGATGCCGTGGTCACCGTCACCGGCCACGGCGTCGATGCGCCCGAGTTCGTCGGCGTGCTCGTCGAGGACGGCGCGGACCGCGGCGAACCCGGCGGCGACCTGCTCGGCGACCGCACGGGACTCGTCGGTCGCCGGGCCGATGCCGACGCCCTCGGCGTCCGCCGCCACGGTCGACGGGTCGACCCGCTGTTCGGCGACGGCACCGCCCTTGCGGTAGGCGGGGGTGTCCGCGGGTGCTGCCCAGAGTTCCTCGAGCTCGTCGTCGAGCCAGAAGAGCGTCAGGGAGACCCCGGCCATGTCGAAGCTCGTGACGAGTTCGCCGACCTCGGGCTCCACGATGACGACCCCGGCGTCCGCCAGGCGCCGCTGCACCGAGCGGTAGACGACGAAGAGCTCCTCGTACTTGACCGAACCCAGACCGTTCAGGATCGGGACCACCCGCTGGCCCTCGAGTGCCACGCCGTCGGGCAGTTCGTCGAGCAGCCGGGACACCAGCAGCTCGGCCAGCCCGTCCGCGGTAGGGACGTCCGTCTCGTCGATGCCCCGCTCGCCGTGGATGCCCATGCCGACCGCCATCCGGCCCTCGGGCACCGTGAACAGGGGTTCCTCGGCGCCCGGCAGCGAGCACCCGGAGAACGCGACGCCGAAGCTGCGCGTCCGGTCGTTCGCCCGTTCGGCGACGGCGGTGACCGTGTCGAGGTCGTCCCCGCGCTCGGCGGCGGCGCCGGCGACCTTGAAGACGCAGAGGTCACCCGCGATGCCGCGGCGCTTCGCGCGGTCGTCGGCCGGGGCGCTCGTCACGTCGTCGGTGACGCGGACCGTCCGCACCGGGATGCCGTCGGCCTCGAGCGTGCGCGCCGCGGCGTCGAAGTTCAGGACGTCGCCGGCGTAGTTGCCGTAGCTGAGCAGCACACCGCCACCGTGCTCGGACGCCTTCGCGACCCCGGTGACCTGCTGGGCGCTGGGGCTGGCGAACAGGTTGCCCATCGCGGCACCAGCGGCCAAGCCGTGGCCGACCAGCCCGCCGAACGCGGGGTAGTGGCCCGAGCCCCCGCCGATCACGACCGCGACCGTGCCGTCGGGGCTCGTGGTGGCGCGGGCGACCCCGCCGTGCACCCCGCGCACCCACCGCTCGTTCGCGGCGACGAAGCCGTCGGTCGCCTCGTCGGCGAAGTCCGCCGGGTCGTTGAACAGTCTGGTCATCGCTTGCTGCCCTTCGGGTCGGTGGTGCGGACGTGCGAGGTGTCGAGCAGTTCGTCAGCCTTGGCCCCGCGGAAGAACTTGGTGCAGAAGATCATCACCGCGGCGACGAACGCCAGGACGCCGAGCGAGACGATGCCGAACGCACCGCTGTCGGTGGGCACCACCTCGTTGATCGCGGTGCGCATGATCGGGGCGACGAACCCGCCGAGGTTGCCGAGCGAGTTGATCAGGCCGATGCCCGCGGCGGCTGCGGCACCGGTCAGGAACGCCGTCGGGTACGCCCAGGTGATCGGGCCGACGGCCAGGAAGCTCGCCACGGCCAGGGTGATGAACAGGATGCCGAGCACCGGCTGCCCGTTCGCACCCGCCCACGCCGAGCCGAGGATCGACAGGCCGGTCGTGACGTAGAACAGGGTGCCCCAGCGACGACGGCGTCCGACGGAGTCCGCACGCGACCCGATCAGGTAGCAGGCGACGAGTCCGACGAGCCACGGGATCGCGGACACCAGACCGACCTGCCAACCGACGTCCTGCCCGAGCAGCGAGGACACCTGCTGCGGCAGGTAGAAGGTCGTGCCGTACACGGCGACCTGCAGGCAGAAGTAGATGATCGTGAAGTACCAGACGCGCCCGCTCGCCATCGCGCGCCAGATGCCCTTCGGGCCGTCCTCGCTGCGGGCGGTGTCCTCGCGCTCCATGGCCGCGGTGAGCGACGCCTTCTCGCCCGGTTCGAGCCACTTCGCCTGCTGCGGACTGTTCGTCAGGAACACCAGGGCCGCGACGCCCGCCAGCACCGCGAGGATCCCCTCGCCGGCGAACATGACCTGCCAGCCGTGGAACGGCGTGACCTGGTCACCGATGCTGATCAGGCCACCGGACAGCGGGGCGCCGATCATCTGCGAGAACGGCTGCGCCAGGTAGAAGATCGCGAACATGCGCACGCGCACCTTGTTCGGGAACCACTCGGACAGGTACATGATCACGCCCGGGAACAACCCGGCCTCGGTCACACCCAGGATGAACCGCAGGATGATGAACATCGTGTCGTTCGTCGTGAAGGCGAACAGTGCGGCGACGATGCCCCACGTGACGGCGATGCGGGCGAGCCAGAAGCGCGCACCGAACCGCTTGAGCAGCAGGTTCGACGGGATCTCGAAGATCGCGTAGCCGATGAAGAAGATGCCAGCGCCCAGGGCGAAGGCGGCGTCGGAGATGCCGCGGTCGACGCGCAGGGCCTCTTCGGCGAAGCCGACGTTCGTGCGGTCGAGGAACGCGACGAAGTACAGGATGACCAGCATCGGCATGAGGTGCTTCGTCGCCTTGCCGATGGCGGACTTCAGGCCGGGGTCGTTCGTCGACCCGAGCGCGGGGGCAGGGGGTAGTGACACGGGTTCGCTCCTTTGCGAGCACGGTGCGGTCGTTCTGGCGTCCGGCGGTCGGTTCGGTCGTCCGGACGGGAGGCACGGATCGCGTCGCCCGGTCGGCGCGCGTTCCGTGGGCGGCTGGCCCTAGTGCATGTACAGGCCGCCGTCGACGTTGAGCGTCTGGCCCGTGACGAACCCGGCGTCCTCGCTGATCAGGTACGCGACGGCCGCGGCGATGTCCCGCGGTGTGCCGATGCGCGGCAGCACGCCGTCGGCGGCCATCTCGGCCTTCCGCTCCTCGGACAGGGTGCCGCCCATGATGTCGGTGTCGATCGGACCGGGGGCGATCGCGTTGACCGTGACGCCGCGCGGGCCGAGCTCGCGCGCCAGGCCACGGGTCAGGCCGATCACGCCGGCCTTCGCCACCGTGTACGGGGTCTTGCTGAAGGTGCCGCCGCCGCGCTGGGCGGAGACGGACGACAGGTTCACGATGCGCCCGTAGCCGGACCGCACCATCGACTCCGCCGCCCGCAGGCTGGCGAAGTGCACGCCGTCGAGGTTGATCGACAGCACCCGGTGCCACTCCCCCTCGGGCAGGTCGAGGTAGGCGTGCGCGGAGGAGACCCCGGCCAGGTTCACGAGTGCGCTGATCGGCCGGAGTTCGGCCTCGATCGTGTCGAAGGCCGCACGGACGGCGGACTCGTCGGCGACGTTCGCACCGACGCCCACGGCCCGCACGCCGTGCTGTTCGCGGATCTCGGCGGCGACCTGCTCGCTCGCCGTCTGGTCGAGGTCGATGATCCCGACGTCCCACCCGGCCTCGGCCAGGTGGTGGGCGGTGGCGCGGCCGATGCCCCGCGGTGAGGCAGCCCCGGTGAGGACGACGGTGCGGTCGCGGTGCTGGCCGGCTGACTGGTTCTGGTCGCTCATGGTGTCCCTCCCGCCTCAGTGGATCGGTGCCGGGCCGAGCTCGTCGAGGAGTTTCTGCATCGCGACGTACGCCTTGTTCCGGTAGGCCACGAGCTCGGGCGTGCGGTCGGCGGGGACCTCGAGGTACCCGGCGCCCGACTTCGTGCCGAGCTCACCGGCGTCGACGTGCTGCTGCAGCGACGGCGGGGTGGCGAAGCGCTCCGGCCAGCGGGTCTGCAGCGACTCGAAGCAGAACGCGTAGACGTCGAGTCCGGCCATGTCGGCGATCGCGAACGGGCCGAAGAACGGCAGGCGGAACCCGAACGTGGTCCGCACGATGGTGTCGATGTCGTCGGGGCTCGCGATGCCCTCGTCGGCGATCTTCGTGGCCTCCTCGAACAGCGCGTACTGCAGGCGGTTCAGGACGAACCCCGTCGAGTCCTTCACCCGCGCCGACTGCTTGCCGGTCGCGGCGACGACGGTCTCGCCGACCTCGATCGCGTGCTCGTTCGTGGTCGGGTGCGGGATGAGCTCGACGCCGGGGATGAACGGTGCCGGGTTCGAGAAGTGCACGCCGAGGAACCGCTCCGGGCCCACGACCGCCTCGGCCAGCGACTCGATCAGGATCGTCGAGGTGTTCGAGCCGATCACGGCGTCGGGGCGGGCGGCCTCGCTGATGCGGCGGAGTGTGGCGTGCTTGATCTCGAGCTTCTCCGGCACGGCCTCCTCGATGAAGTCGGCGTCGGCGACGGCGGCCTCGATCGACTCGGCAGCGCTCAGGTGTGCGCGGACCCGTTCGACGGCGTCCTCGGGGAACAGTCCGTCGGCGACGAACTGTGCGGTCTCGCCGAGCAGTCGCTCCAGGTTCTGCTGGGCGATCTCGGCCGAGACGTCGGCGATCCGGACGGTGTGGCCGGCGAGGGCGAGGACCTGGGCGATCCCGCCGCCCATGTAGCCGGACCCGACGACGGCGATGTCGAGGGTGCTCATCGGATTGCTCCTTCGGTGCTGGTTGCTGCAGTCGGGGTCGCCGTCGCGTCGAGCTTCGTCGTCGCGAGGACGGATCGGATGTACTGCTGGTTGGTGGCGCAGACGCCGAGGCTGTCCCCGCCGTACTGCTCGGTCATGACGATCCCGCGGAACCCGTCGGCGACGGCGTCGCGCAGGACCTGGCGGTAGTTGATGAGGCCCGTCTCCATGGTGCTCGGCGCACTCGTCGCCCAGCTGCCGTCGCCGGCCTCGTCACGGGTGTAGTTCTTCACGTGCAGGTAGTTCGTGTGCGGCATGGTCTTCGCGAAGAGCTCCCGCCAGTCCTCGACCGGACGGTGCAGACGGATGAGGTTCGCGACGTCCGCGTTCAGCCCGACGTTGTCGAGCCCGATCTCCTCGACCAGGCGGACCGCGCTGTCGGCGGTGCCGAGGTACGTGTCCTCGTACAGCTCGAGCGCCATCGGCAGCCCGACGCTCGCAGCGTGCTCGCCGAGCTCCCGCAGGCGCTTGACCGCCGCGTTCCAGACCTCGGGGTCGTCGGGGTCCTTCGGGCCCGGTGCCGTCCAGAACCAGAGCGCGCGCTTCTGGGCGTCGGTGAACGGCTGGTGCAGCCCGGTCGAGAACACCTGCATGCCCCACTCGGCCGCCGCGTCGATGGTGCGGTGGGCGTAGGCGAGGTTCTCCTCCTCGTGCCCGGGCTGGATGACGCTCTTGCGCTGCAGGTGCACCGAGGGAATCCCGATGCCGTGCGACTTCGCGACGGCGAACAGCTCGTCGCGGCGCGAGGCTTCGAGGTCAGCGGGGCGGATGTGGCTGTCAGCGAGTTCGGCCAGCGAGAAGCCGACGGCCTCGATCTGCCCGAACACCTCGTCCCACACCTCGGCGGGGGCGTCGTGGAAGGCCGTCCCGTCGCGGGTGACCTGCGCGAACCCGTGCAGGCAGGCGGCGATCGGCCAGGTCTTCGACGTCCAGGTGGTGGGGTCCCAATCCTGGTCGACCCAGTCCTGTGGAGTGGTCACGGAATGCTCCCTTGCATGTCGTGGCGGTTCGGCGGTGAACCTCTTTCCTATAGGAAAGATACTCGCACGCCGCTGGAACGCAACCCCTCCGCCTCAGCTCGTGTGGGACGCGTCCGCGCGCGAACGCAACCGGACGGCGTCGATGTGGAGCCGCATCGCAGCGACGGCCGACGTCGGGTCCGCAGCCAGCGCCTCCAGGATGGCCCGGTGTTCCTGGACCGCACGATCCGTGTCGTCCCCGCCACCCTCGACGATCTGCCGCATGCGGTGCACGCGCGTCGTGATGATCTCGGACATCTCCTCGAGGAACGGGTTCCGTGTCGCGTCGAAGATCAGCTGGTGGAACTGCCAGTCGCTGCGGAAGAAGCGGGCCATCAGCTCCTCCGGAGCGTGCGCAGCACCGACGGACGCGACCTCGGCGGCCACCGCAGCCTGCTCGTCGAGCGCTGCTGCCAGTCGCTCGCGCAGGCCGTCGACGTCGCCGCGGGCCGCGAGCTCGACGGCGCCGCTCTCGACGATGAGCCGGGCGTCGAACAGGGCCTCGAGCTGGTCGCCGGCCAGGGGCGGGGAGACCCGGTAGCCCTTGTTCGCTTCACGGGTGACGAGGCCGGTGCGTTCGAGTTGGACCAGGGCTTCGCGGACCGGGGTCGGGGACACCCCGAGACTGCGGGCGAGGCCGTCGATCGACAGCCGCATGCCCGGTTCGACGTCGTGGCCCATCAGGACCTCGAGCACCCGGTCGTAGACGCGGTCGCGCAGACCGAGCTGCGTGATGCGCTCCGTGCCGAAGCCGGGCATGGTCGTGGACATGGGTCGATCCTAGAGAATCCACGACTCGGGCTCGGTGGGTGGGCTCCGGGCCACGCTGCGCCATCACGGCCGTCACCCGCTTTGACGTCGCCTCGACCACGCGCTCATGTCGCCGATTGGCTTGCTCGATTGCCGCGCCCCGCGCGCCGATAGGGCGCTCTTGTGTCAACTGGTCATCAGCTAAGGCCTCAGGAAAACATGAGGAAAAAACGCAGCTGAACGACGGAACCGCATCATCAGACGCCTACTTCACGTGCAACATCTCCCGAGCAACTTGGCGCAGTTCCGGCCCGAGGATCTCGACAATAGGAGATCGCCGACCGAGACTTTCGACGAATGATACCGCTATCGCATTCTGCAACCATTCCTCGCCGCGGGCATAATCGATATCTAAATCGTCAAGCGTCATCTGAATGCGTGCATCCGTGGGATCGAGCCGGTATGCGGCGGAGATCTGGATAGCAACGTCACCTAGGAACAAGTGCTCCATTAGATTCTGGTTGTCATCCCAATTGACCGGGTCGTCGAGCAGTTGCTTGTATTCAGGGCGCTTGACCACGAACTGTTCGCCCCATTCGGTCGGCGTCAAGGCTTAGCCTCCCATCGCGTTCTGCAGATCGTCCAGGAGCGCCTGTGCCACTTGCCGATCGTGTTCGGAGAGGGGTCCTGACTTGCCCCCCAGCTTCTGGATCTCCTCAGCGGCAGCATCGAACTGCACTCCCCGCCGGCATAGGCGAGCGTGTACAGCCCCAGGATGGTGAGTGGTGAGATAGCCAGGAAGACCAACATCGAGTCGACGAGGACCAACAGCGACTCGGCGACGCCGAGAAGAACGACACCAACGAGGACCAGCGTCCACAGCGGCAGGCGTCGGCCCAGCCACTCGCGAGTCGTCATGATGGTCAAGCTACCCGTGGAACCACCCGACCGACGTCCCGATGGGCGATCGGCTACCGGTCGTGCTTCGCTCCGCGAAGAGCGAAGCGCCACAGCCTCACGCCGGCGTAGAGCAAGAGGATGCCGAGTGCGCTGTTCAGGAGCACGAGGACGATGTCGAGGTCCGCGCGAGACAGGCGCACAGCCGACGTCGTGATGAAGATCAGTCCGAAGACGAAGGCGCCAGTACCCAGCACCTTGGCGCTCACAACATCCATGCCATCAACGTACGGCTCTCGAGCGCTCGATTAGCGATCTACTTACGGACGGAAGGGCCGTGAGAGGGTCGCTGTATGACGTGGACCGGCGCCGCTGACGCACAACGCTATGGATCGACGATCCTCGAAGGAGACCGGGTCCGGTTCCGTGCGCTTGAAGACGAAGACCTTCCCGAGCTCGTCCGCTGGTGGCGCGACCCGGAGTGGGCGGTGCTGCAGCAGATCCTCGTGCGCCCGAGGCCAGAAGAGCCAGTCGTCGAGATGTTCAGGAGCTGGAGCAAGAGCGAACGCAGCGGCGACGTGGGCTTCAGCGTCGTCGACAGCGCCTCGGGCGAACTCGTTGGTCACGTGACGCTCTTCGGCGCTGCACTCCCGGTCAGGGCTGCGACGTTGGCGGTCATGATCGGGAGCGAGCACGTCGGAAGCGGGTACGGGACCGACGCGGTTCGTCTGTTGACGGAGTACGGATTCCGAGAGATGGGATTGAACCGCATTGAGATCCAGGTGCACGCGTTCAACGATCGGGCACGGGCGGCCTACCGCAAGGTCGGCTATCACGAGGAGGGGGTTCGCCGCGAAGCCGTGTTCCACGACGGCCGCTTCCATGACGAGGTGATCATGTCGGTACTCGCCCGCGACTGGCCGGGCGGGTCGTCGAGCGGTCCTTCCGGCGCCCGGGCGGCTCCACCCGCCTCCGACGTCCGGTAGCCCATCGGCCAGCGGCCAACTACGCCTCATCGCCATCAAGTCGACCTGGTTGGGTGGAGTCCATGTGGATCCCCGGACTCATCGCTCGGCCGGCGATCGTTGCGGTAGCGGTCGCCGAGTTCGTGCGTCCGGTGCCGATCGCGCAGTACTTCGTTGACGCACAGCGGAGCAGCGGCGGTCCGCAGAGTGCGATGACTCCGGGGCTCGTCCGTGTGCTCGCTGTGGGGCTGGCGATGATCGGCCTCGTCTGGACACTCCTGTCCATCTTCGGTCACTCCGAGTGACTGGAGAGTCGCAGGCGCGACCAAATCGAGTCCGGTAGCCGATGGCTCACTGAAACGGGGACTGCGGCCGTTCGATCCCGACTGCCGCGACGGCGAGGTGCGGCGATCTACGTGTTCGTCGCCGCCTTGAGGATGACGACGGCGACCGCGGTCAGCAGGAGGGCGCCGCCGAGGCCGGCGAGCGGGTACCAGACGCCGCTGGCGCGGTGGTGGCGGCGGATGCCGAACGCACCGCCGGTGATGACTGCCGCGAAGCCGCCGAAGAAGGTGAGGCCCATGCTGCTGTACCAGCCGGCATCCCCGCAGGAAACGGTGCGGGCGGCGCAAGTGCTGTACGAGATGAGGCTCTCGTCCAGGATGTAGCCGACGCAGCCGATCGCGGCGAGCAGCCCGACGACGATGACGACCCAGATGAGGACGAGGTTCCACAGCGCACCGCGGTCGCCGAGCGGTGCGCGTTGGATGCGGGACGCCATCGGGCTCCTGTTCTGGTCCGTCTCTCGGATGTCATCAGAGTGCCATGCGGGCAGCGAGGATCGATGCCATCGCCGCTGGCCACAGCGCATCCAGCCGCGGCCCCCATGGCTCTGCCATCACCCCACTCTGGCGAAGCGCGGCGACCTCCGACAGGGAGACCCAACGCCAATCCATCACCTCGGCAGGATCCGCTCGCACCGCTGAACCACTCGGCTCCTGCACGACGAAGAGGTCCACGAGCGCCGTCTCCTCGGTGAAGCGGCCGACGCGGCGCAGAGCCTCGGGCTCGACTCTGACGTTGGTCTCCTCGAGCAGCTCTCGGCACGCAGCTGCAGGACCAGTCTCGCCTGCGAACGCGCTCCCACCGGGGAACTCCCACCCGAAGGCGAACTCCTTCGTCGGAGCCCGCTGCGTGAGCAGGACGGTTCCGTCGGCTCGGTAGACGCACACCGTGACCACCAGATGGAACGCCCCACCCGGCCAACCCGCGTCACCGCGCCGGAACGTCCCACCCGTCGGCACCCCGGCCGCGTCAACAAGATCCCACCACTCGTCCACACCGCCAGCGTAGGACGAACCGGCACGCCGAACGTCGACATGCGGCGTCCGGCAGCGGATCGGCTACCGAGACGTGGACGAGGGGTTCCAGTGGTCGGAGCAGGACGGTAACGTGCCGCCATGCACTGGGGGGCCACCGGACTCGACGACGACCAGATCGCGTTCGTGCAGCAGACGCTCCCCGATGCCGTCGTCGTGGCCGATGACTCCTGGGGGCTCCTCGACACGAGGGTCCTGCACGTCCGCGCTGGCGACGACGGCTTCACCGTGAAGGCCTCCGGCCCGACCAACACCCACTTCCCCCGCGAGCTCGAAGCACACCGCACCGCCACCGCCGCACTCCGAGCCAGCGGGGACGCCGGTGCACTCGTCGCCGCGAACGAGGAACACCGCGTCCTCGTGCTCGAACGCGTCCCCGGGCACCTCGCCCTCGGGACCCCGGACGAGCACGACACCAACGTCCACCGTCAGGCCGGGGCAGTGCTCCGACGGCTGCACGACCAGGACACCCGCCACGACCCGACGTTCCTGCAGCACGAGCAGGCGAAGGCACTGGCCGCGCTCGACGCCCCGCACCGGATCCCCGACGACGTGGTCGCCCGCGCGCGAGCAGCACTGCGCGCACTCCCGACCGACCACACGACGCAGTCCCTCGTCCCGACCCACGGCGACTTCCACCCGCGCAACTGGATCGTGGACGACGACGCCCGCGACGACCGCAACGACCACCACCGCAGGCTGCGCGTCATCGACTTCGGCCGCTTCGGCTGGCGCCCCGCGTCCTTCGACCTCACCCGCCTCGCGGTGCTGCACTGGCAGCACGATCCCGCCCTCGAAGCGGCGTTCTTCGCCGGGTACGGGGACGATCCGCGCACTCCGGACGCGTGGCGCTGGCTGCAACTCCGCGAAGCAGTGGGCACCGCGACCTGGGCCTACGCGGTCGGCGACGAGGGCTTCGAGGCCCAGGGCCACGACATGCTCCGCCGCGCCCTCGCCGCGTTCTGACCAGTCAGGCCCGGACGCAGCTCACGGCACCCGCACGAACCGCGGCGCCCCACGGTCCCGCAGTCGGAAGCCGAGGTGCTGGTACAGCCCGATCGCCCCGGTGTTCCCGGCGGCCGCGTGCATCAGCGGGGTCTCCCCACGCTCCCGGATCCCGTGCGCGACGGCGAGCACGAGCCGCCGACCGAACCCCTGCCCCCGGTACGCCTCGTCCGTGCACACCGCGCTGATCTCGGTCCACCCCGGCGGGTGCAGGCGCTCCCCCGCCATGGCGACGAGCCGCCCGTCCCGCCGGATGCCCAGGTACGTGCCGAGCTCGATCGTCCGCGGCAGGAACGGCCCCGGCTTCGTCCGCTCCACCAGGGCGGTCATCTCCGGCACATCGTCAGGCGTCAGCACGACGGCTTCGGGATCCGGCGCACCCTCGATCGCCTCACCGGTCAGCTGCACGCCGCCGGCACCCTCGACGAGTTCCCACCCCTCGGGCAGGACGGCAGCCGCACCGACGCCGAGCATCCCGCCCGACCCGAGCAGCGCCCGGACGTCCTCCCAGTCCTGCGCGGTGGGCTGCTCGGGGATCCCCGTCCACACCGACACGTCGGTCTGGTAGCGGACGACGTCGCCACGCCGCTCGGCGAACCGCGCGTGGTGGCTGTTCAGCGCGGCCATGGCGGGTGCGTCGAGCATGCGCGTCGGGGTGCCGTCGTCTGCGATGGTCAGGTCGAGGGTCCGGAGCGCTTCGCCGCGGGAGTCTCCGCCGCGGAACCCGAGGTCCTCGATCCGGCGGCGATCGCCGTCCGCCCACCCGGCGGTGTCCGCGACGACCCCGGAGGCGTAGTGGTTCGTGGCACGGTGGACGACCAGCTCGACGTCCGCTGCCGAGGCCACGAGGACCTCTCCGGGTCGGGGCAGCGCGGTCGAGGTCGGCGCAGTCGTCGTCATCCCACCATTCTCCGCCCGCGGCGAGCGCCGCCGACGCATCGTTGCACCCGGTGACGGCACGGTGCGAAGTTGTCCGCCCGGTGCGAGGAAACAACCTCGCATCGAGCGTGCAACCTCGCACCACGGAAAACCAGACCCACCCCGCCTCACCCCAGCCGGGCCGCCACGAACTCCACCATCCGCCGCACGAGCAGCGCCTGCGACGCCGCGCGCCGGTACTCGTGCCCCTCACCCTCGAGCTCCAGGTACTCCACGTCGTGCGCCCGCTCCCGCAACGCCGCGACCACCTGGTGCGCCTCACCGATGGGCACGTTCGTGTCGAGCTCACCGTGCACGACGAGCAGCGGCGCCGTGACGTCGTCGATCGCCCGCATCGGCGACAGTGCCGCGAGCAGGGCCTCGTCCTCGACGGGGTGGCCGTACTTCGTGGCGGCAGCGGCCGCGATCCACGGTTCGGTGTCCCGGTAGAAGGTCGCGAAGTCGCTCATCCCGCACACCGCGACCCCGGCCGCGAACACGTCGGGCGTGAACGCCAACGACGCGAGGGTCGCGTACCCGCCGTACGAGCGCCCCTCGACGGCGACGCGGGAGCGATCGGCGTACCCGTTGGTCACCAGGAACCGCGCGCAGTCGACGACGTCGGCGAGCGCGTTCCACCGCAGCGCCAGGTCGTCGGCGTGCACGAACTCGTGGCCGTACCCGGAGGACCCGCGGATGTTCGGTGCGAACACGGTCACCCCGGCGGCGGCGAGCGCCTGGTGCTGCGGCGAGAACGTGGGTCGTTCCTGCGACTCCGGTCCGCCGTGCAGGTGGACGAGCGCTGCGCGGCCGGGAGGCACGGCACCAGCACCAGGAGCGGCGCCCGCCACCGACGCGGTCGGCTCCACGGCCCGGTACAGCCACCCGGTCAGCTCCAGTCCGTCGCGGGCGGCGAACCGCTCGAGCGTCGGCTCGACCAACTGCACGTCCGGCAGCACCGGCACGTCGGTGACCCGGCTCCAGGTCAGCGCGTTCGTGTCGAGCCGCCACAGTTCGCGCGGCCGGGTCGGCCCCTCGACGGCGAGCAACACGCTCCGGCCGTCGCGGCTGAGCACGGGGTCGGTGACGACGTACCCGGGCAGGTCCGGAACGGGGGTGCGCGAGGCGTCGTGGGTGTTGATGAGGTCGAGTTCGCTGCGACCGTCGACGTTCCAGACGAGCAGCAGCGTGCGGCCGGCGTCGTCGGCGTCCAGGTACTCGAGCTCGGCGTCGTCGCGCTCGACGATCCGTCGGGGTGTGCCGCGCCAGCCGTGCGGGCCGACCGGCTGCGCGACGAGTCCGCGGCGGGGCAGTCCGGCCTCGGTGGCGACGTAGGCGACGAGCGGGCTGGTCTCGCTCGCGGGCGAGGGCCGCAGGAACGCGATCTCGGCGGACCCGTCGGGGTCGTCGGCGAACAGGGCGTGGCTCTCGTCGGTCAGCCGGTCGACCACGACGACGAACTCCTGGCCGCGCTGCCCGTCGCTCAGCACGACGAGCCGTTCCTCCACCGACAGGTCGAGGATGTGGATGAGCTCCCCCACGGCCAGGTCGTCGCGGTCCCCGGTGACCGGGTCGACCAGGTACGCACGGGCCGGCTGCTCGGGCTCGGTCGAGGGCAGGGTGATGACGACCCGGTGACCGCTGCGGCTCCACGGTCCGAGTTCGGCGTGCTGGTACCGCGAGCCGGCGATCTGCGCGGCGTCGGAGCCGTCCGGCCGCACCACCCAGACCTGTTGCTTCACGCCGCCGTCGGTCGCGATGGCGACGGCGAGCCACTCCCCGTCGGACGACCACGACACCCGGATCACCGGGTCGTCGGACAGTGCGATCCGCACCGGCTCAGGCAGCTCGTCGCCGACGACGACGTCCTGCACGAAGACCTCGGGGGTGCCGTGCCGGTCGCTCACGAACGCCACGCGCCGGGCGTTCCGGGTCATGGTCGGTCCCCACGATCCCCAGGCGGCGGTGAGCCGCGCACCCAGGTCGGCCGCGGCCCTGGTGGTGACCGACGGCTCGACGATGGCCGACGACGCGACGCCCTGCGCGCCTCCAGGCCGGACGGAACCCACGATCACCGCACCCCCTGCTGCTGCAGCCACATCTCGATCAGGCCGAGCTGCCAGAGCGCGTTCGCGCCGATCGCGGTCCTGGTGCTGTTCGGGTCCTGCAGCATCCGCTCGACGGTGGCGGGGTCGAAGAGCCCGCGCTCCCGCGCCTCGGGTGCGTGCAGCGCGTCGCGGACGCGCTCCAGGTACGGGCCCTCGAGTTGCCGGATGGCGGGGACCGGGAACGAGCCCTTGCTGCGGTCGATGACGGCGTCGGGGACGATCCCGCGCGAGGCGCGCTTCATCACGCCCTTGCCGCCGTCGGTGAGCTTCATCGACGGCGGGATCGCGGCGGCGAGCTCGACGAACTCGTGGTCCAGGAACGGCACGCGGGCCTCGAGCCCCCACGCCATCGTCATGTTGTCGACCCGCTTCACCGGGTCGTCGACGAGCATGATCGTGGTGTCGCTGCGGAGCGCGGCATCCACGCTCGTCTCCGCGCCCGGCCGTGCGAACTGGCGGTCCACGAACGCCGACGGGGTGTCGTCGTCGCTCTTCCACCGCTCCCCGAGCAGGCCCTGCAGCGCCGGCCACCGGCGGTCCATGAACACGGAGCGGTACGCCTCGGCGGCCTGGTCGCGCGGGACGTCGGCGAGCGGCGGGTACCAGTCGTAGCCGGCGAGCACCTCGTCGGCACCCTGGCCGGACTGCACCACCTTGACGTGCTGCGAGACCTCCTGCGACAGCAGGTAGAAGGCGACGCAGTCGTGGCTGACCATCGGCTCGCTCATGGCGGCGACCGCACCGTCGATTCCGTCGAGCAGGCGCGACGAGGGGATGTGGATGCGGTGGTGGTCGGTGCCGAAGTGCTTCGCGACCTGGTCGGAGTACTCGAACTCGTCGCCGGACTCACCGCCGGCTGCCTCGAACCCGATGCTGAACGTGGCGAGGTCCTGCTGCCCGGCCTCGGCGAGCAGCCCGACCACGAGCGACGAGTCGATCCCGCCGGAGAGCAGCACCCCGACCGGGACGTCGGCGACCATCCGGCGCTCGACGGCGGTGCGGAGCGAGCCGATGAACGCCTGCTCCCAGTCCCGCTCGGACCAGTCGGCCCTGGCGGGGTCACGCTCGAAGCGCGGCTCCCAGTAGACGGTGTCGTGCGTGGTGCCGTCAGGTTCGATCACCCGGACGGTCGCGGGCGGGAGCTTGCCGACGCCGGCCAGGATCGTGCGGGGTGCGGGGACGATGGAGTGGAAGCTCATGTACGAGGCGAAGGCGACGGGGTCGATGGACGTGTCGACGCCGCCGGCGCCCGTGCCGCCGCTGCCGCTCGTGCTGCCGTTGCCGCCGTTGCCGCCGCTGCCGGCGTTGCCGGCGTCGCCGGCCAGGATCGCTGGCAGGGAGCTCGCGAACCGGAGGCCGCCCGGGACGGGTGCGACGTAGAGCGGCTTGATGCCGAGCCGGTCCCGCGCCAGCACCAGTCGGCCGCTGCCGTGCTCCCAGATGGCGATGGCGAACATCCCGATCAGGTGGTCGACGAACGCGGTGCCCCACTCGGCGTACGCCAGGGCGATGACCTCGGTGTCCGACGTCGACGCGAACCGGTGCCCCTTGCCGTGCAGCTCGTCGCGGAGTTGCCGGTAGTTGTAGACCATCCCGTTGTAGGCGATCGTCAGCCCGGCCTCGGCCAGCACCATCGGCTGCGCGCCCGCAGTGGACAGGTCGACGATGGACAGCCGTCGGTGCCCGAGCGCGACCGGGCCGCGAGCCCACAGGCCGTCGCCGTCCGGCCCGCGGTGCGTCATGCAGCCGGTCATCCGGGCGACCGCCCCGACGTCCGGCGCTCGGCCGTCGAACCGGATCTCACCCGCGAGTCCACACATCAGCGCTCTCCCTCGGTGTCCGCCGGGGCGGAGTCGGTGTCCGCCGGGGCGTTCCCGACGATCCACGTGTCCTTCGCGCCGCCACCCTGCGACGAGTTGACGACCATGCTGCCCTCGGGCGCGACGCGCGTCAGGGCCACGTCGGCCAGGTGCACGTCGTCCGGTCCGGTCCCCGTCGCGTAGACGAAGGCCCGCAGGTCCACGTGCCGCGGGTCGAGCCCGGCCGGTCCGATCGTCGGGTGCGAGGACAGCTGCACCACCTCCTGCCCCACCCACCCGGCGGGGTCGGCCGCGATCTCGCGCCGTCGCTCGGCCACCTCGGGGGCGCTCGCGCTCGGTCCGATCAGGACCCCGCGGCCGCCCTCGCCGTCGACCGGCTTCGTGACGAGTTCCCCGACGCGGTCCAGGACCGACAGCCGTTCGACCTCGATGCTCGTGCGGTACGTCGGCACCGATGCCAGCAGGGGTTTCTCGTCCAGGTAGTACCAGATCAGGTCCGGCACGGTGACGTACATCGCCTTGTCGTCGACGAGCGCGTTGCCCGGCGCGTTCGCCAGGTAGACGCGTCCTGCCTCCGCCGCGTCGAGGATCCGCGCACCGAGGTCCGGAGCGTGCTCCGCCGTCAGCACGCTGACGTCGCGGTCGATCCGCAGGTACAGCCCGTCGAGCACGTCACCCGTCGTCGCGTCGACCACGCGTCCGTCACGGACGTCCAGGTCCGACCCGGACAGGAGGCGCAATCCGGCCCCGTCGGCCAGCCTGCGGTGCTCGAACCACGCGCCGGCGGCGGGGCCGTCGCTGACCAGTGCGATCACGGGATCGGTCGCGCCCGTCACCGCGGTGGTGTTCGCGCAGAGGGTCCGGCGCAGCCGGTCGATCACGCCGTGCGGGTCGCGCAGGTGCGCCGGCCGCGGGGCGTCCGGCACGACGTCGTCCATCAGCTCGCGCAGAGCGATGCCGTACGCGACGCCAGAGGGCGAGCGGACGTTGTCCTCGAGCACCCGCCAGCCGCCGAACTCGTTGCGCACCAGGTCGAACCCGAGCACCGGAGCACGGACGGCGGTCGCCGGCAGCCGGGTGGCAGCCGGGTCCCAGCCCTTCGCCCCGACGAAGTGGTCCGCGTCCAGCACGCCGTCGGCCACGATCCGCCGGTCGCCGTACGCGTCACGCAGGAACAGCTCGATCGCACGGGCACGCTGCCCCAGGCCACGCTCGAGCTGCGACCACTCGTACACGCTGATCGTCCGGGGCACCAGGTCGCAGCCGAACTCCTGCGCCCCGCCGTCCACCACGAAGCCGACGTGGTGCTCGCGCGTCCAGACGTCGCGGGCGGTGCAGCGCTCGATCGCGGTCTCGGCGTCCCAGCCGTCGAAGAAGGCCGCCAGGTCACGGAACGCCGGACGAGGGCGTGCCCCCGGGCCGACCGCCTCGTCACCGGCACGGACGCGGTACCCGGGGATCGGGACCACCGGGTCCTCGTCGCGTCCGGACGGGAGCCCCGCGGTGTCCTCCACCACCAGGGCGACGACATCGTCCATCTCCCCGCGCTCGGCGTACGCGGTGCGCTGCCGGTCGGTGGAGTTGCCACGGGCCAGGGTCGCGTCGAGCAGCTCCGTCACCGTGCCCCAGTCGCCGAGCTCCTCGAGCTCCGGGCGCAGCCGGGACACGAGCTGGCGCACCGCGACCTCGGCGGGCAGCCGTTCGGGGTGCTGTCCGAGGCCGACGAGTTCACCGCTCAACCCGGAGCGGGCGGCCTGCCACATCGCTGCACGGTGCAGGGGTTCGCTGCGCGGGTGCCACTCGGCACCCGAGACGACCGACTTCTCGGCTTTGCGCACCGCGGCGCGGAAGAGTCCGGCGATGAGCACGGCGTCGTCCACCACCGGGGTCGCGTCGCAGACCCGCAGCTCGAGCGTCGGCGCATGCGACGACGGCCGCACGTCGAAGTAGGCCATCTTCTTGTCGGCGATCACGCCCGAGGCGATCAGGTCGTCGAGCACCCGGTCGTACTCGGCGGCGTCCGCGACCGGACCGAAGCTGCCGGCCGACGGCCACCGCTGCCAGATGATGCTCCGGAACGAGGCGTACCCGGTGTCCTGCCCGTTCCAGAACGGACTCGACGCGCTCAGGGCGAGCAGTACCGGGAGCACCGGCGCCACCCGCTGGGCGATCAGCACCGCCAGGTCGCGGTCGCTCACCCCGACGTGCACCTGCAGGCCGCAGATGAGCTGTTCGTCGACGAGCATCCGGTACTGCTCCTGCATCCGGCCGTACCGACCGCCGGAGCTCAGCTCGAAGTCGGCGTACTCCGACCTCGGCGCGGTGCCGACGGCGGCGATGGTGACCCCGGCCGGAGCGATCGCGGCGCTGAGCTCGCTGCGCAGGTCGACGATCACCCGCCGCAGGTCGTCGAGGGTCCGCACCACCGGGGTGTTCGTCTCGATCGTCGTGCGCTGCAGCTCGGCGCCGAAGCGGTCGGTGGGCAGTTTGGGCAGAAGGCGCGGGGCCTTCGCGGAAAGTCGGCCGGACTCGAGGTCGATGAGGTGCAGCTCTTCCTCGGCGCCGAGCGTCAGCTCTGCACTCATGGCTGGAACCTACGCGCGGCGGCTGTGGTGCGCACCGCGGCACACCGCCTGACTCGTGCCCGTAACACGCCTGTCCATCGAGCGTCACGAGCACTGAACTCACGCCCGCACCGTGCGAGGCGCGCCACCCCGTGCGAGGTTCCACGCACCGTGCGCCGCTACAAGCGCGCACCACGCGCGCAACCCCGCACCAGCCCGCGCACCCCGCACCGTGCGACCCGCGCCAACCCCGCACCAGCCCGCGAAAGCCGCACCGTGCGGTGGACGCACCACCCGCAGTCGGGAGGCACGGGGCAGCCCACCACGCGCCTCCCGTCCGCACCGTGCGCACCTCTTCACCCCGTGCGAGGTTCCAAGCACCGTGCGCCGCTACAAGCGCGCACCACGCGCGCAACCCCGCACCAGCCCACGCACCCCGCACCGTGCTGTGGACGCCACGCACAGGCGGACGGGAGGCACGACACCAGCCCACCACACGCCTCCCGACCGCACCGTGCGCACCTCTTCACCCCGTGCGAAGTTCCACGCACCGTGCGCCGCCACAAGCGCGCACCACGCGCGCAACCGCGCACCAGCCCACGCACCCCGCACCGTGCCGGTGCCAGCGCGCGCCGGCGCCTACCCCCGCGTCCGCGCCAACCGCCGGTTGAGCGCCCCGTTCAGCAGCGCGACGAGCAGCCCCACCGCGAACACGAGCGTCCCGAAGCACAGCACCTGCGGCGGCATCCCGGCCTTCGCGGCGCCGTAGACGAACAGCGGGAAGGTGACCGCGGGCCCGGCGACGAACGAGGTGATCACGTAGTCGTCGATCGACATGGCGAGCGCCAGCAACCCGGCGGCGAGCATGCCCGGCGCCAGCAGCGGCAGGGTGACGAGCCGGAAGGCCTGGAACGGTGTCGCCCCGAGGTCACCCGCGGCCTCCTCGAGTGCCCGCGATGTCCCCGCGATCCGCGCCCGCAGCACCACCACCACGTAGGCGACGTCGAACGCCACGTGCGTGATGAGCACGGTCAGGAACCCGGTGCCGAGCCCCACCGACAGGAAGAACGAGAGCGACGCGGAACCGACGACGATCGACGGCGCAGCGATGTCGGCGAACACGACGGTGTTCACGACACCGCGACCTGGGAACCGGTACCGCTCCAGCGCCAGCGCGAGGGGCAGCCCGATCGCGACGGAGATGATCGCGGCGAGGAACGCGACGAGCACCGAGGTGACGAACGCCGCCCCGAGCCCGGACACGTTCACCAGGTTCGCGTACCAGTAGGTCGTGAAACCGTTCCAGGCGAACGACAGCCGGTTGGTGGGGGCGTCGTTGAACGAGTACACGATCATGTAGACGATCGGCACCAGGGTGATCGCGATCGTCACCCAGTACACGATGGCGAGCCAGGGCCCCCGACGGTTCACCCCGTGACGACGCGGACGGCCGGCGACGGAACCGGTCACGGGCGAGGCCGGAGCGGCGGCGGATCGGGACGGTGCGACGGCGGTCATACGAGGTCCTCGAGGTCGTCGGTGCCGGAGACGCGGGCGTAGATGAACAGGATGATGCCGAGCACGACCATGAGCACGGTCGACAGGGCCGCGGCGACGTTGTACTGCTGGTTGCCGGAGTAGGCGTCCTGGATCGCCTGACCGATCGTGTACGTGTTCGTGCCGCCGAGCAGGGCCGAGTTCACCGGGTCGCCGACGCTGTCGATGAAGACGAGCAGCACCCCGGCGAAGATGCCCGAGCGGGACAGCGGCAGCGTGGTGTGCCAGAACGCCCGGAACTTGCCGGCGTACAGGTCGTTGGCGGCCTCGCCGAGTCGTGGGTCGATGCGCTCGAGGGCGGCGTAGATCGGCAGGACCATGAAGGCCAGGTCGTTGTAGGCGTCACCGAAGATCACTGCGCCCCCGGTGCCGAGGATGTGGAAGTCCTTGCCGGCCAGCCCGAGCGCCTGCAGCGTCGTGACGACGGGCCCCTGCGACGCCAGCACGAACGCCCACATGTCGGTCCGGATGATGAACGACACCAGGAAGCTGATGAACACGAGCATGAGCAGCGGGTTCTTCCACCGCGGGGAGACCCGGAACGCGATGAAGTACGCCACCGGGTACCCGACGACGATGCAGGCGATCGTGGCGGCGGCGCCGTACCAGAGCGACCGGAGCAGGAACGTCAGGTAGGGCACCTGCGGGTCGACGAACAGCGAGCCGTAGATCCCGAAGTTCCAGGTGAACGTGTAGCCGTCGTCCGGGTTGCCGGTCATGAGCGAGACGATCAGCCCGGACACCAGCGGGATGACGAAGAACACACAGAGGTACGCGGTGCCGACGAGCGCCAGGAAGAACGGTGTGCTCCGACGGCGTCCCCGCCGCACCGGCACGGAACCGGACGGACCGGCGGAACCACCGGGACCACCGGGACCGAGCCCCGGCGCCACCCCGACCGCGCTCACGACTGCACCACCGCGTTGAAGATGCCGTTCCACTCCGAGTACTCGTCGTAGTTCTCGAACACCCGGAACTCGTGCGACTGCTCCAGCACGTCGGCAGAGGGGAACACGAGCGGGCTGTCCGCCACGGTGGCGTCGTCGAGTTCGTCCCGCACGTAGTCCTCGGCAGCGGGCACCGGGCAGACGTAGTTGACCCAGTCCTCGACGATCCCGGCGATCTTCGGCGTGTAGTAGAAGTTCATCCACTCGAGCGCCGACACCGGGTTCTCGGCCTGCCGTGGGATGAGCATGTTGTCGTGCCAGGTCATCTGCCCCTCTTCCGGCGTGACGAACTCCAGGTCGGGGAACCCGGACTGCTGCGCCTGGAACACGTCGCCCGACCACGCCTGGGTGATCCAGGTGTCGCCGTTCTCCAACCGGTTGATGTAGCTCTGGTCGTAGAAGCCGGTGACGCTCGGCCGCAGTTCGCGCAGCCAGGCCTGGGCCTTCCGCCAGTCGGCGGGCGTCGAGGTCTCCGGGTCGATGCCGAGCGCGAGCAGTCCGAGCGACCCGAGTTCGGTGTTGTCGCTCATCAGCCCGATCCGGCCCTTGAACGCCGGGTCCTGCAGGTCCTTGAGCGAGGTGATCTTCCGCCCGGTGTACTTCGGGTTGTAGGCGAGCCCGGTGAACCCGGTCTGCCACACGACGGAGTGCTTGTTGCCCGGGTCGTAGATGGGGTCCTTGACGGAGTCCGAGGCGTTCGCGGCGAAGTTCGGCAACCGCGAGTGGTCGAGCTCGCACACGAACCCGTTCTTGATCATCTGGGTCAGCTCGAACCCGTTCGTCATGACGACGAGGTCGTAGCCGGTCGCACCGTGCGCCCGCAGGATCGGTGAGACGGTCGCGTAGAAGGTCGCGTTGTCCTGGATCACCGCCTGGTAGTCGACCGCGATGCCGGTCTCCTTCTTGAACAGCGCCAGGGACTCGGACTTGCCGTGGTCGGAGTCGATGTACAGCGGCCAGTTCGCGAAGTTCAGGGTGCCGGTCGCCTTCGCGTCCTTCCAGAACGCTGCCCAGTCGACGGTGTCCTCGGCGCCGGCGGCCGCGGAGCCCTTGATGCTGCAACCGGTGAGCAGGGCGGCCAGCGCGGCGGCCCCGCCGCCGGCCAGCAGGCCGCGTCGGCTGACGCGAGCCGACGTCAGCCCGCGCAGCAGGTCCGGACCGGGCACCGCGCCGGTCACGCGAGCGATCCTGCCGTGGCGGGGACGGCCTGGAGGCCCGGGTCGTCCTGGGTGGTGACGGTCGCGTCGGACGCGGGGTGCGCCTCCAGACCGAAACCGTGGTCGACGCCCCACGTCAGCCAGACCTCGGTACCGGTCGCGATCCGCGGCCCGCCCTTCGAGTTCTGCGCGAACACCGAGACGCGACCGGCACCCGGCACGTCGACCAGGTACTGGGTGCTGACGCCGGAGAACGAGACGTCCACGACGCGACCCGGGCCGAGGATGTTCCGTCCGGCCTCGGGGGTCGGTTCGGCGGTGCGGATCTTGAGCTTCTCGGGCCGGACGCCGACGACGACGCGACCGGTCGTGGCGACGGCTCGGTCGGCCGGCACGGCGACCGAACCGGCCGCGGTCGCGACGACGAGCAGGCCGGCATCGGTGCCGCGCACCTCGCCCTCGAGCAGGTTCGACTGGCCGAGGAAGTTCGCGACGAACGCCGTGCGCGGCAGCTCGTACAGGTCCTGCGGGCTGCCCATCTGCTCGATCCGACCGCCGTTCATGACGGCGACCGTGTCGGCCATCGTCATCGCCTCTTCCTGGTCGTGGGTGACGTGCAGGAACGTGAGCCCGACCTCGGCCTGGATCGTCTTCAGCTCGAGCTGCATCTGGTGGCGGAGCTTCAGGTCGAGGGCGCCGAGGGGCTCGTCGAGCAGCAGCAGGGCCGGCCGGTTCACGATCGCTCGGGCCAGGGCGACGCGCTGCTGCATGCCACCGGAGAGCTGGGCGGGCCGCTTCGACGCCGACCCCTCGAGCTCGACGAGCCGCAGCGCTTCCGTGGCCTTCGTCATCGGGTCCGGGATCCGGCGCCGCTTCAGCCCGAACGCGACGTTGTCGAGCACGCTCATGTGCGGGAAGAGCGCGTAGTTCTGGAACACCGTGTTGACGGGCCGCTGGTACGGCTTCGTCTCCGTGACGTCCTGGCCGCCGATGGTGATGGTGCCGCTCGTGGGTTCCTCGAGCCCGGCGACGAGCCGCAGGGTCGTCGTCTTGCCGCAGCCCGACGGACCGAGCAACGCGAAGAACGAGCCGGCGGGCACCGTCAGGTCGAGGCTGTCCACCGCGGTGTGGCCGGGGAAGGACTTCGTGATCTGGTCGAGCCGGAGATCGGCTCCCGATTCGGCGAACGTTCCGGTCATTGCCATGGTGCCTCCAGGGGGTGGTCGGCCTCAGCCGATGTAGGACATGACGTGCTTGATGCGGGTGTAGTCGTCGAAGCCGTACTGGGACAGGTCCTTGCCGTACCCGCTGTGCTTGAACCCGCCGTGCGGCATCTCGGCGACGATCGGGATGTGCGTGTTGATCCACACGCAGCCGAAGTCCAGGTCGCGGGCGAAGCGCATTGCCCGGGAGTGGTCGGTGGTCCACACCGAGCTGGCCAGGCCGTACTCGACGCCGTTCGCCCACGTCAGGGCCTGCTGTTCCGTCGAGAACCGCTGCACGGTCTGCACCGGGCCGAAGATCTCCTGCTGCACGGCCCGGTCGTCCTGGCGCAGGCCGGCGACGATAGTGGCCTCGTGGAAGTACCCGCGGTCGCCCTGTCGTGCGCCGCCGAGCTCGATCGTCGCGTGGTCGGGCAGCGTGTCCAGGAACGACTGCACGTGCGCGAGCTGGTTCGCGTTGTTGACGGGGCCGTAGTGACCGTCCGACCCGGTTCTCGCGTTGAGCCGTGCCTCTGCTGCGAGCGCCGCCACGAACTCGTCGTGGATGCCGTCCTGCACGAGCAGCCGGGTGGCGGCGGTGCAGTCCTGTCCGGCGTTGAAGAACCCGGCGGCGACGATGCCGGCCACCGCCGAGGGGATGTCCGCGTCGTCGAACACGATCACGGGTGCCTTGCCGCCGAGCTCCAGGTGGGTGCGCTTGAGGTCACCCGCGGCGGCACGGGCGACTTCCATGCCGGCGCGGACGGAGCCGGTGATGGACACGAGCTGCGGGGTGGGGTGGTCGACCATCGCGGCGCCGGTGGTGCGGTCCCCCACGACGACGTTCAGGACCCCCGGCGGCAGGAACTCGGCGGCGACCTCGGCGAGCAGCAGGGTCGACAGGGGCGTCGTGTCGCTCGGCTTGAGCACGGTGGTGTTCCCCGCGGCGAGCGCCGGCGCGAACTTCCACACCGCCATGTTGAGCGGGTAGTTCCAGGGGGTGACCTGGGCGACGACGCCGATGGGCTCACGCCGGACGAACGAGGTGTGGTCGGCCAGGTACTCGCCGGCGCTCCGGCCCTCGAGGTTCCTGGCGGCCCCGGCGAAGAAGCGGATCTGGTCGACGGACAGCAGGATCTCGTCCTCGACCAGGGTGGCGCGGGGCTTCCCGGTGTCGAGCGACTCGAGGTCGGCGAACTCCGACGCCCGCTGCTCCATCGCGTCGGCGATCCGGAACAGGGCGAGCTGCCGTTCGCCGGGGGTGGTGCGGCGCCAGGTCTCGAACGCGGTCGCGGCCGCACCGAAGGCGGCGTCGACGTCGGCGGGGGTGGACACCGGGGACGTGCCGTAGACGTGCTCGTCGGTCGGGTCGACCAGGTCGAACGTGGTGTCGGCGGTCGACTCGACCCAGGTACCACCGACGAAGTTCCGCAGGACCCGGGTGTCGGTGTCCGCCGTCGCCGTGCTCTGTGCGTCCAGCATGGCGGTGATACTGACACGGATTCCGGCGGTGCGGAAGAAGGATCCGGAGGTTGTGGAGAACTGTAACAACGGAAATCGTCGCGAAACACGGAGTTCACAACGGAATCCCTTGCGCACCCCGAACCGCGCTGCCATGCTGTCCGGCATGGCGGCAGCACCACGACGTCCGGGACCGATCGACGACACCTCGAAGCGGATCATCGAACAACTCCAGGCGGACGGGCGCCGCCCGTACGGCGAGATCGGCAAGGCCGTCGGTCTCAGTGAAGCGGCGGTCCGGCAGCGTGTGCAGAAGCTGACCGAGACCGGCGTCATGCAGATCGTCGCGGTCACCGACCCGATGCAACTGGGCTTCCACCGCCAGGCGATGATCGGCATCCGGGTCAGCGGCGACACCCGAACCGTCGCCGATGCCCTGGAGCAGCTGCCGGCGGTCGACTACCTCGTGATGACCGCCGGCAGCTTCGACCTGATGGTCGAGGTCGTGTGCGAGGACGACGACGACCTGATCGAACTGCTCAACGGCACCATCCGGGCCATCCCGGGCGTCGCCGGCACCGAGACCTTCGTCTACCTGCAACTCCGCAAACAGCTCTACGACTGGGGAACGCGATGACCATCTCCGAACAGGCCACAGGCCGGACCACGACGGGCCCGGCCGCTCGCCTCCACTCCTACGACCCGTTCGCACCGGTCGACGACGCCGACCTGCAGCGGAAGTCCCGGGACCACCTGTGGATGCACTTCGCCCGGCACGGTGCGAACCAGGCCGGTGCCGACGTGCCGATCATGGTGCGCGGCGAGGGCCACCACGTCTACGACAGCCACGGCAAGGAGTACATCGACGGGCTGTCCGGCCTGTTCGTCGTCGCCGCCGGGCACGGGCGGAAGCGCCTGGCCGAGATGGCCGCGAAGCAGGCGGAGACGCTGAGCTTCTTCCCGATCTGGTCGTACGCGCACCCCGCCGCGATCGAGCTCGCCGACCGGCTGGCCGAGCACGCCCCCGGTGACCTCAACAAGGTCTTCTACTCCACGGGCGGCGGCGAGGCGGTGGAGACCGCCTTCAAGCTCGCGAAGTACTACTGGAAGCTCCAGGGCAAGCCGATGAAGCACAAGGTGATCTCCCGTGCGGTCGCCTACCACGGCACCCCGCAGGGCGCCCTGGCGATCACCGGCATCCCGGCGATGAAGGAGATGTTCGAGCCCCTCACCCCCGGCGGCTTCCGGGTGCCGAACACGAACTCGTACCGCGCCGAGGAGATGGGCTTCCCCGGGGGTACCGAGGAGCAGTTCGGCTTCTGGGCGGCGGAACGGATCCGCGAGATGATCGAGTTCGAGGGCCCCGACACCGTCGCCGCGGTGTTCCTCGAGCCGGTGCAGAACTCCGGCGGCTGCTTCACCCCGCCGCCCGGGTACTTCCAGCGGGTGCGCGAGATCTGCGACGAGTACGACGTGCTGCTCGTCTCGGACGAGGTCATCTGCGCCTTCGGCCGGATCGGCACGATGTTCGCCTGCGACACCTACGGCTTCGTGCCGGACATGATCACGTGCGCCAAGGCGATGACCTCCGGGTACTCCCCGATCGGCGCGACGATCATCAGCGACCGGCTGTTCGAGCCGTTCTCCAAGGGGGACACGACCTTCTACCACGGCTACACGTTCGGCGGGCACCCGGTGTCGGCCGCCGTCGCGATGGAGAACCTCGACATCTTCGAGGAAGAGGGGCTGCTCGCCAACGTGCAGCAGAACGCCCCGCTCTTCCGCGCCGAGCTCGACACCCTGCTCGACCTGCCGATCGTCGGGGACGTCCGCGGTGACGGCTACTTCTACGGCATCGAGCTCGTCAAGGACAAGGCCACCAAGACGACCTTCGACGACGACGAGTCCGAGCGGCTGCTGCGCGGGTTCCTGTCGAAGGCACTCTTCGACGCGGGGCTGTACTGCCGTGCGGACGACCGCGGTGACCCCGTCGTGCAGCTCGCACCGCCGCTGACCATCGGGCAGCCGGAGTTCCGCGAGATGACGTCGATCCTGCGCAGTGTCCTGTCCGAGGCCTGGACGAAGATCTGACCGTGGGCGGCTACCGGGGCGTCTCGTTCTGGCTCGACCAGCTCGCGTCCACCGGACGCGACGACCTGACGCCCCGGCCGCCGCTCGACGGCGACACGACGGCCGACGTCGCGATCGTGGGCGGTGGACTGACGGGTCTCTGGACCGCGTGGTACCTGCACCAGGCCGACCCGGGCCTCCAGATCGTCGTCCTGGAACGCGAGATCGCCGGCTTCGGCGCGTCCGGTCGGAACGGCGGCTGGTGCTCGGCGCTGTTCCCACGGTCCGCCTCCGCGATCGCCGAAGAGCACGGGCGGGACGCCGCGCTGGCGCTCCGGGCCGCCATGCGCGACACCGTCGACGAGGTCGGCCGCGCAGCGGCCGAAGCCGAGGTCGACTGCGACTACGTGAAGGGCGGGACCGTCCTCTACGCACGCTCCGCCGTGCAGGAACGCGCCGCCCACGACGAGGTCGCGTCCTCTGCGACATGGGGCGACGACATGGAGTGGCGGGCCGCTCGACCGGGTGACGCCGCCGGATCGGCGGGGGTCGCCTGGACCCCGGACTGCGCGCGCGTGCAGCCCGCCGCGTTGGTGCGTGGCCTCGCGGCCGCCCTGGAGGCCCGTGGCGTCCGGATCGCCGAGCACACGCCCGTCTCGTCCTGGGATCGCGGGCGTGTGGTCACGTCGCGCGGCACCGTCACGGCAGGTGCCGTGGTGATCGCGGTCGAGGGCTACGGCGCCCAGCTGGAGCAGACGAAGCGGCGGATCCTGCCGCTGTACTCGCTCATGATCGCGACGGCCCCGCTGCCGGCGTCCGCGTGGGAGCGCATCGGGCTCGAGCACGGGCAGACGTTCTCCGACTACCGGCACCTGCTCGTGTACGGGCAGCGCACGGCCGACGACCGGCTGGCGTTCGGCGGTCGCGGAGCCCGCTACCACTGGGGATCCTCGATCACGCCCGGGTACGACCGGGTGCCGCGGGTGTTCGAGCACCTGCGGAGGGCCCTGGTCGACCTGTTCCCCGTCGTCGCGGACGCCCCGGTCACCCACACGTGGGGCGGCCCGCTCGGGGTGCCGCGCGACTGGTGCGCCTCGGTGACCTGGGACGGACACGTCGGCAGCGCCGGCGGGTACGTCGGGGACGGTCTGTCGACGACGAACCTGGCCGGACGGACCCTCGCCGACCTCCTGCGTGGGGAGTCGACGGCACTGACCGCGCTGCCGTGGGTGAACCACCGATCGCCCGACTGGGAGCCCGAGCCGCTGCGGTTCTTCGGCGCGAACGCGGGACTCGTCGCGACCGACCTGGCCGACCGCGAGGAAGCACTGACCGGGCGGCCGAGTCTGGCCGCTCGGCTCATGGCACCACTGACCGGAGGGCACTGATGGCTGCCGGTCTCGACGCCGACGTCGTGGTCGTCGGGGCGGGGGTCGCCGGGCTCGCCGCCGCCCGGGCGCTCGCACTGGGCGGGCAGCGGGTCGTCGTGCTCGAGGCCCGCGACCGGATCGGCGGGCGCACCTGGACCGACTCGTCACTCGGGGTTCCGGTCGACCTCGGTGCCTCGTGGATCCACGGGGTCGACGGCAACCCGCTCTGGGCCCTGGCGTCGGCGTTCGGGTTCGACACGGTGGAGTTCACGGTCGGCAGCTTCCAGTTCGACGGCCGGCCGATCGCCTGGCACGACCCGTCCGGCGCCGCTCTCTCCGCCGAGGACACGTCGGCGTTCGTCGCGGACCTGCACACCGTCGACGCGGCGCTCGATGCCGTCGTCGCGCACGCTCCCCCGCCCTCGACCTACGCGGCCGCCGTCGACACCGTGCTCCGTTCGCTGCGGTGGCAGGGCGACCGAGCGGCGCGCGTCCGCGAGTACACAGCCCACCGCTCCGAGGACCTCTGCGGTGCCCCGGTGACCGTCCTCGACGCGCACGGACTCGACGAGGAGCACGTCCCCGGTGACGAGGTGGTGTTCCCCGGCGGCTACGCCCAGTACGCCCGCGCGCTGGCCGAGGGTCTCGACGCCCGGCTGTCGTCGGTCGTGCGGTCGGTGACCCAGGCCGGCGACTCGGTGACCGTGGGGCTCGCCGACGGCACCACCGTCGCCGCCCCGCAGGTGGTCGTCACCGTGCCACTCGGGGTGCTGCAGGCCGGCGACGTGGTCTTCGACCCGCCCCTGTCCACGCCGGTGACCGGAGCGCTCGACCGGCTCGGGATGGGCACCTACGACAAGGTGTTCCTGCGGTTCCCCACACGGTTCTGGGGCGACTCGTGGGTGGTCCGGCAGCAGGGGTCCGCCGGCGTCGACTGGCACTCCTGGTACGACATGTCCCGGGTGACCGGTGCGCCGGTGCTCGCCGCCCTGGTCGGTGGCGCCGGAGCCCGTCGGCTCGAGACCCTGCCGGACGCCATGGTCGTCGACGAGGGGGTGGTGGCGCTGCGGAAGATGTTCGGCGCGTCCGTCCCCCGGCCCGAGGCGTTCCGGATCACCCGGTGGGCCGAGGACCCGTTCTCGCGGGGCTCGTACTCGTACCTGCACGTCGGGGCGTCACCCGACGACCACGACCTGCTCGGCACCCCGTCCGGCCGGGTGCAGCTCGCCGGCGAGGCCACCTGGAGCGACGACCCGGCGACCGTGCACGGTGCGCTGCTGTCCGGGCTGCGGGCAGCCGGACGGTTGCTCGGCACCCAGGTCGAGCCGCTCTCGCTCGCCGACCCGCTGTCCAGGCCCTGAGCGCCACACCCCCTCGGGTGTCGGCCCGTGCGACACTCGCTCCGTGACCCTGACGAGGACCCGACCGCGACACGAACACCGGGCACCGGTCGCCGTCGCGGTCCTGGTGAACCTGGCGCTGAGCCTGTTCCTGCCCGACGAGGTGCTGTTCTTCCCGTCGTGGGTGGTGCCCGTCCTGGGCGTCCTGCTGCTCGCCCCGCTCATCGTCTTCAACCCGCGGCGTCTGACGCGCGAGACCACGTGGTCACGGTGGCTGTCGTTCGCACTGGCGGCTCTGCTCACCGTCGCCAGCCAGCTCACCGTCATCCGGACCATCACCGAGCTGCTCGGCGGCCACGCGGACGGTGCGGCCGTGCTGCTCACCGCGCTGCAGGTCTGGGTGAGCACGATCATCGTGTTCGGGCTCGTCTACTGGGAGCTCGACCGCGGGGGTCCGGTGGCACGGCGTCGCCCCGAACTGTGGTCGACGGCCGAGGCGGACTTCCAGTTCCCGCAGGAGACCGACCCGAAGACCGCGGACTGGCGGCCGGTCTACCTCGACTACCTCTACGTGGCGATGACGAACATGATGGCGTTCAGCCCGACGGACACGATGCCGATGACCGTCCGGGCGAAGATGATCATGGCCTACCAGGCGCTCAGCGGGTTCATCCTGCTGGCGCTGGTCATCTCGCGCGCGGTCAACATCATCAGCTGACCCACCCGACGGGCACCCCGCGCGAGATGCGCGGGGTGCCCTGGGGCTCAGCCCTTGCGCCACAGCTCGACCAGGAACCGGGCCACGGTCACGAGCAAGCTCGCGATCCCCAGCCACGGCACCGGACGGCCGCGACGCGGTTCGGTGTCGTTCGACATCGGACCACCTTCGTGTCAGCGCCGGCGGACACGAGAAGTGCAGGCCGAGGGATGCAACTCGCTCGACGAGCGCGTTACACTGGCTCCGAGTTTCAGGCTCGGGACCCAGTTCGTCCCTCGTTCTCCACTCGGAGGACAAATCGAAGCCCACCACTGTTGCTGCAGTGGTGGGCTTCTTCTCTGCCCGGGCCCACGTCCCGGCGACGACACGAACCCGGAACCAGCATACTGATATTCGACGACCAAGCCGGGGTCTTGCTTCAATTGACCGCGTGATCAACAATGGCGGCATGGACGTCGTCACCACACCCTCGCTCCCGTCGCCGCTGCACGCCGACACCGGCGCACCCCGCCGGTCCCTCCGCGTCGCCCTCGTCCAGATGCGGTGGCTCCCCGACCCGGACGAGCACCTGGCCCAGCTCGCCGACGGCATCGCGACCGCCGCAGCGCACGGAGCCACCGCGGTGTTCCTGCCCGAACTCACGCTGCGCCGCTACCCCGGCGACACCCCGGCGAGCGGGACCCCGAAGGACCTCGCCGAGTCGCTGCAGGACGGTCCGACCGTCACCTTCGCCCGTGCCCAGGCGATCGAGCACGGGGTGTTCGTGCACGCCTCGCTGTACGAGCGACCGGACGACGACGACCAGCCCGACGACCCCCGCGGCTACAACACCGCCGTCCTCCTCGCCCCCGACGGCACCCTGGTCGGCCGGACCCGGAAGACCCACATCCCGATCAGCGCCGGCTACCACGAGGACACGTACTTCCGCCCGGGGACCGACGACGATGCCTTCCCGGTGTACGAGCCCGCCGGACTCGGCGCGCGCCTCGGGCTGCCGACCTGCTGGGACGAGTGGTTCCCCGAGGTGGCCCGGTCCTACGGCCTCGCCGGGTCCGAGGTGCTCGTGTACCCGACGGCGATCGGCTCCGAACCGACCTTCCCCGACTTCGACACCGCGCCGATCTGGCAGCGGGTGATCGTGGCGAACGGCATCACCGCCGGACAGTTCATGGTCGTGCCGAACCGGTGGGGCGACGAGGGCGACATCACCTTCTACGGCTCATCCTTCATCTCGGACCCGTTCGGCCGCGTGCTCGTCGAGGCTCCCCGTGACGCGAGCGTGGTGCTCGTCGCCGACCTCGACCTCGACGCCCGGACGGAGTGGCTCCGACTGTTCCCCTTCTACGTGACCCGGCGCCCCGACCTGTACGCCGGACTCGTCGAACCCGTGGACGAGGAACGCCACGCGTACGGCGCACGCGACGCGATCGACGCAGCCCTGGCCGTGGAACCGGCCACCACCGGACGCGGGGCGCGCGCATGACGTGGGTGATGCCTCCCGAGACGGCTCCGCAGGAACGCACGTGGATGGCGTTCCCGCGCCCCGGCCTGACGCTCGGCGACGACGCGGCGAGCGCCGACGCCGCGCGTCTGGCATGGGCGACCACGGCCAACACGATCAGCGAGCACCAGCCGGTCACCGTCGTCGTGGACCCGGTCGCACGGGCGGATGCCGGTCGCCTGCTGTCGTCCGGCGTGGACGTGCTCGAGGCGCCGCTCGACGACTTCTGGATGCGCGACATCGGCCCGACGTTCGTCGTCGACGACGACACCGGGCGACTCGGCGCAGTCGACTGGGTCTTCAACGGCTGGGGCGCGAACCCGTGGTCGACCTGGACGCGTGACGCCGAGGTCGCCGCCACGGTCGCCGGTGCTGCGGGAGCCACGCGGATCCCGTCGTTGCTCGTCAACGAGGGCGGGGCGATCCACGTCGACGGCGCCGGCACCGTGCTCGTGACGGAGACGGTGCAGCTCGACCCGCGCCGGAACCCGTACGCCGACCGGGAGCGCGTCGAGCTGGAGCTGGCGCGCACGATCGGCGCCACACGGGTGATCTGGCTGCCCCGCGGTCTGACGCGCGACTACGACGGCTTCGGCACCCGGGGCCACGTCGACATGGTGGCGACCTTCGCCGACCCGGGCACGGTCCTGCTGCACGCCCAGCCGGATGCGGGCCACCCGGACCACCTGGTGATGCCCCAGATCCGGCGAGCGCTCGAGCAGGCGACCGACGCGACGATCATCGAGTTGCCGGCCCCGTCGACGCTGTCGGACGACGGTGGACCGGTGGACTGGAACTACGTGAACCACGTCGTGGTGAACGACGCCGTGATCGCCTGCGCCTTCGGCGACCCGGTCGCTGACGACCGCGCCAGGGGCATCCTCGCCGAGGCGTACCCGGGCCGACGGGTCCGCTCGATCGACGCGAGACAGGTGTTCGCGCGGGGTGGTGGGCTGCACTGCATCACGCAGCAGCAACCGGTGGCCTGAACCACCGCCGCGGTGTACAGCGGGTGCCGCTCACCTGTACACCGCGGCCGGTCCGCCCACTGCCGACCCGTCGGTATGGTGCTCCGAACTGATCCGGGCGACGCTGCCCGGCCCCAAGAGCAGGGAAGTCACATGGCATCACCGATCGCGGTCACCGCGCCGGCAGCACCGGTGCGCGGCGGGTCGCTGAAGCGGAGCCTCGGGCTCTGGGCGATCGTCGGACTCGGCCTCGGCTACATGACCCCGACGGTCGTGTTCGACACCTTCGGGATCGTCTCCGAGCAGACCGACGGCGCGGTGCCGAGCGCGTACCTCATCGCCCTCGTCATCATGGCGCTCACCGCGATCAGCTACGGGAAGATGGTGCGCGTCTACCCCGCCGCCGGTTCCGCGTACACGTACGTCCGGGAGTCGATGCACCCGAACCTCGGCTTCATGGTGGGCTGGGCGTCACTGCTCGACTACCTGCTGCTGCCGATGGTGAACGCCCTGATCATCCGGCTCTACCTGGAGCAGGTGTTCCCGGGGCTGCCCCCGTGGGTGACCGTCGTCGTGTACACGGTGTTCGTGACGACGGTGATCTGCCTGTCGATGCGCGGCACATCGAACCTGAACATGGTGCTGCTCATCGGTGCGGTCCTGGCGATGATCGCGTTCGTGGTCTTCACCGTCATCGAGCTCACCCACGGTGCCGGCGCGGGCACGATCGTCAGCGCCGAACCCTTCGTGCACGACGGCGTGACGATGTCGGCCCTGCTCACCGGAGCGACGGTGGTGTGCTTCTCGTTCATCGGCTTCGACGCCGTGACGATGTACACGGAAGAGGCGAAGTCGATCCGCATCATGCCGAAGGCGATCATGCTGACCGTACTGCTCGGCGGCGCGATCTTCCTGGTCTCCGCCTACTTCGCCCAGCTCCGCTTCCCCACCAACGCACCGTTCGGCGAGTTCACCGACGACCCGCTCCCCCAGATCGGCCTGCTCGTCGGCGGTCCGGTGTTCCAGGCGGTCCTCGTGTCGGCCGGGTTCGTCGCCGCACTCGCCTCGGGTCTCGCGTCGCACGCCAGCGTCGCCCGCATGCTCATGGTGATGGGCCGGAACAACGTCCTGCCGAAGCGGGTCTTCGGCTACGTGCACCCCCGCACGCACACCCCGGTGTTCAACGTCGTCTTCGTCGGCGCGGTCACCCTGCTGGCGATGAGCTTCTCGCTCGACACGATCGCGGCCTACATCAACTTCGGCGCGCTCATCGCGTTCACCTTCGTCAACGCCACCGTGATCGTGCACTTCGCGATCCGGAACGGACGCCGTCACACGGCGGGCGACCGCTGGCGCTACATCGTGCTGCCGGGGGTCGCGATGCTCCTGACCGGGGTGCTCTGGTCGCAGCTCCATGCCGACGCCCTGATCGCAGGAGGAGTGTGGGCGGCGATCGGGTTCGTCTACCTGCTCGTCATCACGAAGGGCTTCCGGGTCGCACCGAAGGGCTTCGACGAGAACCAGCCCGTCACCGGTGTGAACAAGCAGCTGACCGACCAGGCCTGACCGGCCACCACGAGAGGACGCCATGTACGCCGTCACCGACCCCACCACGGGCACGACCCTCGAGACCTACCCGACCATCACGGACGCCGAGCTGCACGACGCCGTCGCAGCCGCCGACCGCACGCACACCGAGTGGTCGCGGACGACGACGGTCGCCGACCGTGCAGCCCTGCTCCACCGGGTCGCGGACCTGTACCGGGAGCGGCACGCCGAACTCGCCGCCACGATCGTGCGCGAGATGGCGAAGCCGATCGACCAGGCCGAGGGCGAGGTCGACTTCTGCGCCGACATCTACGACTACTACGCCGACCACGCCGAGGAGTTCCTGGCCGACCAGCCGATCCCCCTGGCGGACGGGTCCGAGGGGTCCGCGTTCATCCGCAAGGCCTCCATCGGCGTCGTGCTCGGCATCATGCCGTGGAACTTCCCCGCGTACCAGATCGCCCGGTTCGCCGGACCGAACCTGGTCATCGGCAACACCGTCCTGCTGAAGCACGCACCGCAGTGCCCGGAGTCCGCCCTGGCCATCGAGGGGATCTTCCACGACGCCGGCTTCCCGGACGGGGCCTACACGAACGTGTTCGCGACGAACGACCAGGTCGCCGACGTCATCGCCGACCCGCGCGTGCAGGGCGTCTCGCTCACCGGTTCGGCGCGCGCCGGCGCCGCGGTCGCCGAGATCGCCGGCCGGAACCTGACGAAGGTGGTGCTCGAACTCGGCGGCTCGGACCCCTTCATCGTGCTCTCCACCGACGACCTGGACGCCGTCGTCGAGTCCGCCGTCATCACCCGGCTCGAGGGCAACGGCCAGGTCTGCAACGCCCCGAAGCGGTTCCTGGTGGTCGACGGCCTGTACGACGAGTTCCTGGCGAAGTTCACCACGGCGATCTCGGCGGTCGAACCGACCGATCCGAGCGTGCCCGGTGCCGAACTCGGTCCGTTGTCGTCCCCGGCCGCGGCCGACCGGCTGCAGGAACAGCTCGCTGCCGCCGTCGCGCAGGGTGCGACGGTCGTGACCGGCGGCGACCGCCAGGGCAACGCCTTCCTGCCGACGATCCTGACCGACGTCACACCGGACAACGACGCCTACCGCGAGGAGTTCTTCGGCCCCGTCGCCGCCGTGTACCGCGTCGCCGACGAGGACGCGGCGATCGCCCTGGCGAACGACACCCCGTACGGCCTCGGCTCGTACCTGTTCACCACCGACTCCGACCAGGCACTCCGGGTCGCCGACCGGATCGAGGCCGGCATGGTCTACGTGAACATCGTCGGCGCGGACAGCCCGGAGCTGCCGTTCGGTGGCGTCAAGGGCAGCGGCTTCGGCCGCGAGCTCGGCCCCCTGGGGGCCGACGAGTTCGTGAACAAGAAGCTGATCCGCATCGGCTGACCGACGCTGTTGGGGGCGTAGCGGTCGACTACTTTGGCTCGACGGCAGGCCCTGATCCGATAGTCACCGTCTTACGTCTCTCCCCCGAGATAACGCCAGGCGTTCAGCGGAACAGAACAATAGCGATGCTCTTGATATTTGACATGCTACGGTGTCCGGGTGCGCAGCCTGGCCCTCCTGATTGCAATGATTTTCCTCGTAGCCAAACCAACATCGAGACACCGATCGGTCGACCACGGAAGCCCACGAGCCGAGAGTGGCCTACGAAGAACCTCCACCTCAAATCCACCCGTGCACTGGCGACTTGGCGCGATACTCGTAGTGCTTGGGGCGCTCGCTGGATTCTCATATGTGCTCACTGACCCCGGGCCACCACACGCCGTCACATCGACGAACAACGGGACCAAAGTCGCTGGAGTGCGGGCCTCCTCAATTGAGGTCACATCATCTACTCGACAGCGATTGAACGCCACTATCGTAACCGAGGCGCACCTGGGCCCCCGTCCGCGCAATACCTATGCAATCGAGATCCAGAGCCCAGCTGACTCGCTGCTTTTCGATTGCAATACCGCGGCGGAGTGCCTGGAGCCGAAGTGGTTGTACTTCAATCTTGCCGAAGCGCACATCAAACGGCTCACAGCCCGAATCGACTTTGCCTCCGCGCCGTCACCAGCGACGCTGTACTACGGCGGGCCACGGAAAAAGTCACTACGGGTCCTTGCAGCGAAATCATCACGCCTCAAAGTCTTCGCCGCAGACGGCCCAGCGAACACCGAGTACTTGGCTATTCGCGTCGACGAGCCATTTCATATCAGCCGTCCCGCAGACGTTGGCGTGAAGCAACCTCTGATTCGACTTGAGATCACCCCTGGGATTGCGAACTCGATATCATCCGGATCGCAACACCTCATTCGACAGCCCGTAATACACACATTGCCCTCGAATGCCTTAGCGATTTCGCGCATCGGGGGCATCGCTGTCAATCGCTATCCGATCGCTGCCTTGGATCGGAAGATTGAGATAGTGGACGAAACCGGCGAGGCGATCCTCAATGCAGGTGTAATTTCTGCCATCTCTCGCGAAGGCCCATTAGAGGGCCCGCCCGCTGGGTACTCGCCTGTGGTCTCATACACCGACCAGTCAGAGGCACGCAGGATCAGCAGGGTGGAGACATTCTGGCTCACGACAGGATCCCTCCTCCTTGGCGGTGGTACGACCGTCCTCTTCGGTTCGATTGGTGCAGGGCAACGTCGGCACCCTCGAGTGGCGACACGTCCATGGAGTCGTCGAGATGCCTCGAGTTCGCTTCGTCCTAGATGACGGAGGTCGCAGTGCCAGCCGGCACCGCGCCTTCCGTCCGTCACCTGGTCCGGTCGCGCGTGGTCCGGTCTCAGACCGCAATCCGCCCGCCGTCCACCGGCAGGACCGCGCCGCGCACAAACGACGCTGCGGCGGTCGCGAGGAACACAATCGCCTCGGCGGGACCCGCGGCGGCGGCGCAGCTCGTCGCCCTGGGCTGACGGGACCGCGAACGGGAGGCCCGTGGCGAATCCGCCACGGGCCTCCCGTCCGTCTGGTCATCAGCGGAGCGCATCGCGATCGCAAGACTCCGTCGTCACGTTTCGACACCGCGCAACGCGGAGAACGCCGCCGAATCCGGCGGCGTCTCGCTGACCTGACTGCGTCCGATCAAGACGCCGGTGTGTTGCAGCCGGCCCCACGACGGACGGGAGGCGCGTTGCCAGCTGGCACCGCGCCTCCCGTCCGTCAATCGGTCGCCGCTACTGCTGCGGGTCGGCGGGCTCGCCGCCGGAGTCCGTGTCGCTGTCCTGCTGCGGGTCCTCCGTCGCGTCGCCCGTGGGCGACCCGTCCGGCAGGTCCTCGGTGTACTGCTCCTGGTCCTTGGTGGGGTCGCTGGACCCGTTCGCTGCGTCACTCATGGCCCGGACGGTACGCGCGAGCGCCTGGGTACGTCAGTACCTGGACAGGTCACCCAGCCGTGACCCACCGAGGCGGTTACCTCGTCGCAGCGGCCTGCGGAACGACCGCCAGGATCTCCTCGGCGACCTCGCGCCCGATGCGCACGGCACCGTCGACGTGCTGGTAGCCCTGCCCGGCCAGGTCGCTCGAGGCGAAGCGGATCGGACCGACCGCGGCACGCTGGTCGGCGCCGTAGCGGACGAGCCCGCCCAGGTCGAAGCTCGCCGCGTAGGCGCCGCGCGTCCACTCCTCGGTGCCCCAGTCGCTCTCGTAGTAGACGACCGGCGACAGGGCCTCGTCACCGTAGTAGTGCGCCAGCGAGGCGAGCACCCGGGCTCGCCGTTCCTCGGTCGACAGCGCGAACAGGTCGTCGGCGTGCTGGTCGGAGACGAACCCGACCAGCGTGCCCTGCTCGGAACCGTGCGAGGTGTTGTCGTACGCCTCGTGCACGACCTCGTACGGGCTGAACGCGGTGCCGGACAGGCCCGCCGCACGCCAGAAGGGACGGTCGTAGACGGCGTGCACCTTGATCACGAAGCCCATCGACAGGTGCTGGTGCAGCTGGTGCTGGCGTCGGGGCAGCGGCGGCTCGTACGAGATCCGCGAGTACAGGGGCGGCGGGACCGCGACGAGTGCCTGTCGGGCGTGCACCTCGATCCCGCCGTCGGCGAGCGCGACGACCCCGTCGTCGCTCCAGCGCAGCGTCCGGACCGGGGCGTTCAGGTGCACGTCGTCGCCGAGGCGCTCGGCGAGCCGTTCGGACACCTGCTGCATGCCGCCGACGACCCGCTTGTCGAGGATGAAGTCGGCGTCGACCAGGTTGGTGAAGCTGCCGGCGGACGCCGCCATCAGCAGGGCCTGCAGTGCGGAGAACGCGTGCGCGGGCTTGGTGAGCATGGCGCCGGCGATGAACAGCTCGACGTTGTCGGTCGCGACCCGGTCGGGGCTGAGGTCGTGCAGCCAGGCGCGGAACGAGACCTCGTCGAGGGCGGCTGCGTGCGGGGTCTCCCAGGGGCGCGCCGGGTCGACCTTCGCGACGTACTCGTCGACGACGGCGACGAGCCGTTCGATCTCGTTCGCCGTGGCCTCGGGGAGGGGGAAGATGTCGCCGGTGTACTCGGTCCGGGTGCCGTCGGCGTCGATGTAGACGCTGGAGCCCTCGCGGTACCGGTCGTACGTCTGCAGGCCGAGCTCGTCGAGGGTCTCGAGCAGTGCGGTCTGGTCGGGCGAGACCCACTGCCCGCCGATCTCCAGGGTCACCCCGTCGATGTCGTTCGTCCAGGTGCGGCCCCCCACGCGGTCGCGGGCCTCGAGCACGGCGACCCGCAGGCCGGCGGCGCGCAGGCGGGTCGCGGCGGTGAGACCGGCGACACCGGCTCCGATGACGACGACGTCCTTCTCGATCATCGAGCTGCTCCTTGTGCGGTCGTGGTGCTGTCGGTGTGCCGGAACGGGTCCGGGGTGAGCGTGTACATGGTCTCGAGGTACTCGGCGATGCCCTCGCCGCCGCCCTCGCGACCGAGGCCGGACTGCTTCACGCCGCCGAACGGTGCCGAGGCGTTCGACACGACCCCGGTGTTCAGCCCCAGCATGCCGGTCTCGAGCCGCTCCATCAGGCGCTGCCCGCGTGCCGGGTCCTCGGTGAACGCGTAGCCGACCAGACCGTACTCGGTGTCGTTCGCGGCGGCCACGGCCTCGTCCTCGGAGCGGAACGTGCGGATCGCGAGCACCGGCCCGAAGATCTCGTCGTCGAGGATCGCACTGCCCGGCTGCACGTCGGTCAGGACGGTCGGCGCGTAGAACGTGCCGGGCCCGTCGACCGGGTGCCCGCCGGTGCGGACCGTCGCCCCACGCTCGACCGCGTCGGTGACCAGGCGGTGCGCCTTGTCCACGGCGCGGGCGTCGATGAGCGGCCCGATGGCGACGCCGTCCTCGGTCCCCCGGCCGACCCGCATCGCGGCGACCCGTTCGGTGACCCGGCGGGTGAACTCGTCGGCGACGTCCTCGTGCACCAGGAACCGGTTCGCGGCGGTGCAGGCCTGGCCGGTGTTCCGGAACTTCGCGGCGAGCGCGCCCTCCACCGCCAGGTCGAGGTCGGCGTCGGCGAACACCAGGAACGGGGCGTTGCCCCCGAGCTCCATGCTCGTCCGGAGCACGTTCTGCGCCGCCTGGCCGAGCAGCGTCCGTCCGACCGGCGTCGAACCGGTGAACGACAGCTTCCGCAGGCGGGGGTCGGCGATCACGGGCGCGGAGACGTCGGCGGCGTGCGTGGTCGGGACGACGTTGACCACCCCGGCGGGCACGCCGGCCTCGACGAGCAGGTCGGCGAACAGCAGGGTGGTCAGCGGCGTCAGTTCGGCCGGCTTCACGACGACGGTGCAGCCGGCGGCGAGCGCCGGAGCGATCTTGCGGGTCGCCATCGCCAACGGGAAGTTCCAGGGCGTGATCAGGAACGCGGGCCCGACGGGCTTCTGCGAGACGGTGGCGCGGCCGGTCCCCTCGGGGTTGGTGCCGTACGAACCACCGATGCGGACCGCTTCCTCCGAGAACCAGCGGAGGAACTCACCGCCGTACGCGACCTCGCCGCGGGCCTCGGCCAGGGGCTTGCCCATCTCCAGCGTCATCAGGAGCGCGAACTCCTCGCGTCGCTCCTGCAGCAGGTCGAACGCGCGGCGCAGCACCTCGGCGCGCTGCCGCGGCGGCGTCGCCGCCCAGCCGTGCCGTGCGGCGACGGCGGCGTCGAGCGCCTTCCGGCCGTCCTCGGGCGAGGCGTCGGCGATGTGCAGGAGTGTTTCGCCGGTCGCAGGGTCGACGACGGCGAAGGTCGCGTCGTCGGCCGCCGGCTGCCAGACACCGTCGACCAGGAGGCCCGTGGGGACGCGGTCGAGCACCGCCTGTTCGGCGGCTGGTCCGGTGGCGTCGGGGACGCTGGGCCAGGCTGTCGCGGGGATGGTCGCGCTCACGACGCGGCCAGCCCGTCGAGGACGACGGTCAGGCCGTCGCGGAGCAGGTCGTCGTCGATCGACAGCGGCGGCAGGAAGCGCACGACGTTGCCGTACGTGCCGGCCGTGAGGGCGATGACCCCGTGCTCGAACGCGTGCCGCACCACCCGTCCGGTGAGCCCGGGGTCGGGATCACCGGTGGCGGGGTCGACGAGCTCCATCGCGACCATCGCACCTCGACCGCGGACGTCGCCGATGCGGGGGTCATCTGCCTGGGCGCTGCGCAGGGCGTCGAGCAGGACCGTGCCGATCGCCCCGGCGCGCTCGACGAAACCGTCGTGCTCGAAGGCGTCGATGGCCGCGAGGGCTGCGGCGCAGGCGATCGGGTTGCCGCCGTACGTCCCGCCGAGGCCACCGACGTGGGCGGAGTCCATGATCGCCGCACGCCCGGTCACGCCGGACAGCGGGAGTCCGCCGGCCATGCCCTTGGCGGTCGTGACGACGTCGGGCACGATCCCCTCGTGCTCGCTGGCGAACATCGCCCCGGTGCGGGCGAACCCGGTCTGCACCTCGTCGGCGATGAACACGACGCCGTTGGCGGTGGTCCACTCGGACAGCGCGGTCAGGAACCCCGGTGCCGGGACGACGAAGCCGCCCTCGCCCTGGATCGGTTCGATCAGGACCGCGGCGGTGTTCTCGGCGCCGACCTGCTTCTCGATCTGGCTGATCGCACGCTTCGCCGCTTCGGGCCCCGACAGCCCGTCGTGGAACGGGTACGACATCGGGACGCGGTAGACCTCGGGTGCGAACGGCCCGAAGCCGTTCTTGTAGGGCTGGTTCTTCGCGGTCAGCGCCATCGTCAGGTTCGTGCGGCCGTGGTAGGCGTGGTCGAAGACGACGACGGCCTGCCGACCGGTGTGCTTCCGGGCGATCTTGACAGCGTTCTCGACGGCCTCGGCCCCGGAGTTGAACAGCGCCGTCCGCTTCTCGTGATCGCCGGGGGTCAGCCGGTTGAGCGCCTCGGCGACGGCGACGTACCCGTCGTAGGCGGCGATGGTGAAGCACGTGTGCGTGAAGGCCGCGACCTGCTCGGTGACGGCGGCGACCACGCCGGGGTGGGCGTTGCCCACCGACGTCACGGCGATCCCGGACCCGAGGTCGACGAACGAGTTGCCGTCGGCGTCGACCACCACGCCGCCACCGGCCGCGACGACCGCGATGGGCACGGCGACGCCGACCCCGGCCGCGACGGCGCCGGCCTTCCGGGCGAGCAGCTCCTGCGATCGCGGACCCGGGACGGCGGTGACGAGCCGTCGTTCCTGGGGCAGCGACGGGCCGCCGGTGGTCGGTCGGGTCGCGGACGCTGCGGTGGAGGACATGCCGCGATGGTAGGAGCCACCACCCCACACTCGTACTGTCCACGGCGTACATCGACCCCCAGGCGGATCGACCCGGTGGATAGGGTGACGGCATGCCCGCAACGCTGCGCTCCCTGCTGCACCGGCGTGAACTCCACCTGCGCCCACTCACGGACGCGGACGAACACGCCCTCGATGCCCCGCTGTCCTGGCTGCACAGCTCGGACCTCGAGGACCCGACGCCGTTCCTCGCCGAGGGACAGGGGCTGCTCACGACCGGCACGCAGTTCGGTGCCGAGGCCGACGTCCGCGACGACGTCGCCGAGGCCTACGTCCGGCGGCTCGTGGACCGCGGTGTCGTGGCGCTCGGGTTCGGCACCGAGGTGGTCCGCGCCGGCACCCCCGACGCCCTGGTCACCGCCTGCACCGGGCACGGACTGCCGCTGTTCGAGGTCCCCTACGAGACCTCCTTCATCGCGGTCGCGCAGGCCAACGCCGAAGCGGTCGCGCGGGACGCCAACGCGCGCGGCGCCTGGGCCCTCGCCGCGCAGCGCGCCATCTCCCTCGCCGCGATGCGACCGGACGGACTCGGCGCGACCATCGCCGAGCTCTCCCGCCAGCTCGACGGGTGGGTCGGCCTGTTCGACGTCTCCGGTCGGCTCGACCGCGGACACCCCGCCGACGCGCTACCCGCTGCCGACCTCGACCTCCTGCGGACCGAGGCGCTGCGGCTGCTGCGCTCCGGGCAGCGGGCGAGCCTGCCGGTCGCCACGGACCGGGGCGTCGGGTACACCCTGCAGACGCTCGGCAGCGGCGGGCACCTGAGCGGCGTGCTCGCGATCGCGAACGGCGGAGCACTCGACCGGGCCGGACGCGAGGTCGTCACGGCCGTGATCGCCCTGGCCGGCCTCGCCCTGCAGCAGAACCGCGAGCTCGCCCGTGCCCGCGGACTCCTGCGGACCGGACTCCTCACGATGCTGTCCGTCGGCGAACCCGAGGTGGTGCAGGCGACGTCCCGCGAGGTGTGGGGGCCGCTGCCCGCCGAACCCGTCCGGATCGCGGCCGTCGACGTCCCCGACCACGAACTCGACACCGTGGTGGACCTGCTCGAACTATGGGTGCAGGAGCGTCCGGGGCACCTGTTCTTCGCGGTCGACGACGCCGTGTTCCTCTGCGTGACCGCGGACGACACCGGGATCGTCGCCGAACTCGTCGACCGCTTCGACCTGCGCGCCGGCCTGTCCGACGGCGCCGCGTACCGGTCGTTCGGACGCGCCCGCACCGAGGCCGTGCAGGCACTCGACCGACGTCGTGAAGGACGCCCGGGCACCACCGAGTTCGGCGACCTCGCACGAGAAGGGGTGCTCGCCCACCTCGCCCACGTCGACGTGGACGCCGGTGCGGTCGCCCGCGCGTTCCTCGCCCCGCTGCTCGACCACGACCGCGCCGCCGGCACCGAGCTCACGGGCACGGTCCGGACCTGGCTGCAGGAGAACTGCGAGTACGACCGCACCGCACGGGTCCTCGGCATCCACCGGCACACCGCCCGCGCCCGGGTGGAGCACGCCGGTCGGCTCCTCGACCGTGACCTCTCCGTCTTCTCGACCCGGGCCGACCTCTGGGCAGCCTTCGTGGTCGAGGGCGCGTGATGCGCGGATACGGTGGGACGATGCCGTCGACAACGGCCCGCCGGCGCCTGAGCCCGGCCGAACGCGGAGCCCAGATCACGGCGGCCGCCGTCGACCTGGCGCGTGCCGAGGGCCTCGCGGCGGTGACGCTCCGCGGGGTCGCCGCCGTGATCGGGGTCGCGCCCTCGCTCGTCGCCCACTACCGCCCGAGCATGGAGGACCTGGTCGGTGAGACGTTCCGCACCGTCGCGGACGCCGAGGTCGCCGAGGTCCGCGCGATCGTCGCCGCTGCGCCCGACCCCGTCGCCGGTCTCCGCACCCTGCTCGGTTGCATCGCCGATCCCGCCCGCGACGACGTCGCCACCCTGTGGGCGGACGCTTGGAGCATCGGCCGCACGAACGCGGCACTGGCGACCGCGGCACGGGACGTCATGGACGACTGGCAGCTCCTCGCCACCACGGTCGTCGCCGACGGGGTGCGCGCGGGGGTGCTGCACACCGACGACCCGGACGGCGTCGGACGCCTGCTCTTCGCGCTCGTCGACGCCACCAACGGGTACGCCCTGGTCGACTACCTCGACCGCCCGACCCGCGAGGGCCTGGTCCGCACGACGATCGCACGAGCGGTGGGCCTGGACGGGTCAGCCCTGTCGGGGTGACACCCGCCGCAGTGCCACTGACCGCATTGCCACCCACTGCAGCAGCATGATCGTCTTGCCGTCGGCGATCCGACCGTCCGCCACCATCGCGAGCGCCTCGTCGAGCTGCACCTCGAGCACCTCGATGTCCTCACCCTCGTCCTCAATGCCGCCCCCGGCCTCGACCCGGTCGGCCGGCGTGTACGCGCCGAGGTAGAAGTGCACCCGCTCGGTGACCGAACCGGGGCTCATGAACACGTCGCCCAGGTGCTCGAGCGCACCGAGCCGGATGCCGAGCTCCTCGACCGCTTCACGCCGCACCGCGGTCTCGGGATCGTCCTCGTCGAGCAGTCCCGCCGCGGCCTCGATCAACATGCCGTCCGGGTGTCCGTTCACGTACGCGGGCCACCGGAACTGCCGCGTGAGCAGGACGGTGCCGCGCTCGGCGTCGTACGGCAGCACCGTCGCGCCGTTCCCGCGGTCGTAGGTCTCGCGCTGCTGCCGGTCCCACCGACCGTCACGGCGCCGGACGTCGAGGGTCGTGCGGCGGAGCACGTGCCAGCCGTTCGACACCACCTCGACGTCCCGCACGACGACGTCGGGGTTGCGATCGAGGGCACGGCCCACGGCGTCGAGGCCCGTCCGACCACGGTCGTCGGGGACGTCCACTCCGGGACGCTGGACGGTGGTGCGTTCGTCGGTCACCCGGTCACCGTAGCGGGGCACCTCGGCAGGACCCCGTCCGCTCGGTACGCTCGATGTGCCGCACCAGGGAGCGGCAGAGGACGGTGCAGCATGACCAGGACGTTCATCCTCCGACGACCGGACCGACCGCAGGTGGTCACCGTGTCCTTCGTGCTGTGGTTGGTGTGGGTGGCAGCCTGCGTCGCGGCCACGGTGCTCCAGTTCTTCGCGACGGACGCGGCGGTCGGCCAGGCGCCGGTCCTCGCCGGGATCGTCGCCCTGGTGCTCTGGGCCCTGGTGACGTGGGCGGTGTTCCGGACGGCCGCTGGCTCCCGCGTCGCGCGCATCGTGCTCGTCGTCGTCGCGGCCTTCCGCGCGCTCCTGAGCGTCACCGGCGGCGAACTCGCGGTCCTGACGATCGCACTGTCGGTCGTCGCCGCGGTCCTGCTCTTCCTGCCCAGCGCGCGCCCGTTCTTCGCCCCGCAGCAGGCCCGGAGAGCCGACCACGGGTTCGACGGAACCGGCGTGTCGGGGCCGAGCCGTGCCTCCAGGCCGGATGCCGACCACACGACGGACGCCGACCGGGGCTGAGGCCGGACCCGTCGACGGCCGTCCCCGGCCCGGCCAGAGAAACAGGAAAGGCCCCGGATTCCTCCGGGGCCTTTCCTGTTTTCGCCTGGTGCGCGAGGGGGGACTTGAACCCCCACGCCGTTTCCAGCACACGGACCTGAACCGTGCGCGTCTACCAATTCCGCCACTCGCGCCAGCCCCGAAACACTACCACGCACAGACGGGTGTCAACGCCAACCACTACCATGCAGTGGTTGACGACCGACGACACGGGAGACGCATGGGCCTGCTGGACAACTTCGAGCGAGGGTTGGAACGCGCCGTCAACGGCGCGTTCGCGAAGACCTTCCGCTCCGGGGTGCAGCCCGTCGAGATCTCGAGCGCCCTGCGGCGCGAGCTCGACACGAAGGCCGCGGTGGTCTCCCGCGAGCGCATCCTCGTGCCGAACGAGTTCACCGTGCGCCTGGCACCGCCGGACTTCACGCGCATGAACGACGTCGGTCGCCCGCTCATCGACGAACTGACCCAGATGGTGCACCAACACGCCGTCGCGCAGAACTACTCGTTCTCCGGCCCGGTCACCATCCGGCTCCAGCAGGACGGCACGCTCTCGACGGGCATCCTGCAGGTCGACTCCACCACCGTGCAGCGCGACGTCGCCTGGATCCCGGTGCTCGACATCGGCTCGCAGCGACACCGACTGCACCGCGGACGCACGGTGATCGGGCGCGGCAGCGACGCGGACATCACCATCGCGGACACCGGGACGAGCCGGAAGCACGTCGAGGTGCTGTGGGACGGCAAGCACGCCCAGGCCACCGATCTCGGCTCCACGAACGGCTCGAAACTGAACGGTCAGCACTTCCAGCAGGCGATCGTTGAGCCGGACTCCACCATCGAGATCGGTCGTACCCGTATGGTGTTCCGGGTGATCCCGGAGAACGACGGAGGTGCTCGATGACCACAGGCCTGACCCTGCTCGTCCTGCGCTTCGCGTTCCTCGCCGTGCTCTGGCTGTTCGTCTTCGTGATCGTGTTCGCCCTGCGCAGCGATCTCTTCGGCCAGCGCGTCCGCACGATCCCGACCGATCCCAAGTCGGCGCCGTCCGGGCCAAGCACCCCCACCGTCCCCGCTGCAGCGGCCCCCGGGCCCGCCTCGAGCGGTGCCTTCACCGACGTGATCGGTCAACCGGGTGGTGGGCAGCGGCCCGCCTCGCCGGCCGCGGCCCGACTCGTCATCACCGAGGGTGCGCGCGAGGGCATGGAGATGCCGCTGGGTGGCGGCCCCATCACGATCGGGCGTTCGAGCGAGTCGAACGTCGTGATCCGTGACGACTACACCTCGACCAACCACGCCCGCCTCGACCTCCGCGCCGACGGCTGGCTCCTCACCGACCTCGAGTCCACGAACGGCACCTTCGTCAACGGTCAGAAGGTGAGCGCTCCCGTCCTCGTGGCAGAGGGCACGCCCATCACGATCGGGACGACGACGTTCGAGCTGCGGCGGTAACCCGGCATGACCGCTCGCACGCTGAGCGCCGCTGTGTCCCACGTGGGGCGCATCCGCGCGAACAACCAGGACTCCGGCTACGCCGGGGCGCACCTGTTCGCGGTGGCGGACGGCATGGGCGGCCACGCCGGCGGTGACGTCGCCTCGGCCATCGCGATCCGACGCATCCGCGAGGTCGACCGCGAGTTCCCGTCGGCGCACGACGCCGAGTTCGCGCTGCAGTCGGCGCTCATCGCGGCGAACCAGCTGATCACCGAGACCGTGTTCGAGCACCAGGAGCTCACCGGCATGGGCACCACGGTGTCCGCGATGATCCGCGTCGGCGAGCAGATCGCGATCGCGCACATCGGCGACTCCCGCATCTACCGTCACCGCGACGGCGAGCTGCAGCAGATCACGTCCGACCACACCTTCGTCCAGCGGCTCGTCGACAGCGGACGGATCACGCCGGAGGAAGCCGCGGTCCACCCGCGTCGCTCCGTGCTGATGCGCGTGCTCGGCGACGTCGACGCCGCACCCGAGGTCGACACGGCGATCATGGACATCCAGCCGGGCGACCGCTGGCTGCTCTGCTCCGACGGCCTGTCCTCGTACCTGGCCGAAGAGCGCATCCGTCACGCCCTGGCGTCGAACATGGACGCCAACCAGGTCACGCAGCGCCTGGTGAAGGAGACGCTCGACCACGGCGCCCCCGACAACGTCACCGTCGTGGTGATGGACGTCACGGACACCGAACCCGAGGACGACGACGACGCGGCGACCACGGTCGGATCCGCCGCGGCACCGCTCACCTTCGAGGCGTCGACCGGCCGCAAGCCGATCCGCCTCCCCACGATCCTGCTGCACCCGCTCAAGGTCACCACCGCCCCCGAGGACTCGCACTTCGAACCCGAGTCCGACCAGTTCTTCGCCGAGCTCATCGCCGAGGACCGCCGACGCCGCATCCGTCGTCGGGTGTCCTGGACCGTCGCGCTCGTGGTCGCCGTCGCCGTGCTCGTCGGCGCGGTGTTCGTCGGCTGGCGGATCACGCAGGACCACTACTACGTCGGTACCGACCGGGGCACCGTCGCGATCTACAAGGGCGTGCAGCAGTCGATCGGGCCGTTGGCCCTGTCGGACGTGTACGAGGACAGCGACATCACGGTCTCGTCGCTGCCGGACTACACCCGCGAGAACGTCCGCTCGACGATCAACGCGCAGTCCCTCTCCGACGCCCGTGACATCGTCGAGCGCCTGCGCAAGGCCGCCGCGACCGGTGAGGACCAGGCCGGCACCGGTGGGGACGGCGACGCCAGCTCGTCCCCGTCGCCCTCGCCGACCCGTTCGCCGTCGCCGAGCCCCACGCGGAGCCCGCGATGAGCAACGCCACGGCCGCCCAGTCCTTCACCCAGGCGATCACGATCAAGCTCCGGGAGCCCGCACGCGCGCGGAACCTCGAGCTCTTCCTGCTCGTCATCGCGTGCGGCATCTGCGCGGGTGCGATGGTGCTCGTGCAGCTCGGCACCAAGGGCCGGCTGTTCGACCAGTCGGTGCTCTGGGTCGGCGGCGGCATCCTCGGCCTCGCGCTGGTCATGCACGTGGTGCTGCGGGTCGTGGCCAAGAACGCCGACCCGTTCATCCTGCCGATCGCGCTCGTCCTGAACGGCATCGGCATCGCCGAGATCTACCGCATCGACGTCCACAACGGCCTGTCCGGCTGGGATGCCATCGGCGTGAAGCAGATCGTCTGGACGATGCTCGCGATGGTCCTGGCGATCATCACGCTCGTCGCCGTCCGGAACCACCGGTTCCTGCAGCGGTACCGCTACATCTTCATGGCGCTGACCATCGTCCTGCTGCTCCTGCCGATGCTGCCGGGCATCGGCACGAACATCGGTGGCGCGCGGGTCTGGATCAAGATCGGCCCGTTCTCGTTCCAGCCCGGTGAGCTCGCGAAGATCACCATGGCGCTGTTCTTCGCCGGGTACCTCGTCACCGCCCGCGACTCGCTGTCGATCGTCGGCAAGAAGTTCCTCGGCATGACGTTCCCGCGTGCCCGTGACCTCGGCCCGATCCTGGTCATGTGGGGCGCCGCGATGGCCGTCCTGGTGTTCCAGCGCGACCTCGGCACCGCCCTGCTCTACTTCGGCCTGTTCCTCGTGATGATCTACGTGGCCACGGCACGGATCAGCTGGGTCGCGATCGGTCTCACGCTGTTCATCGGTGGTGCCCTCGTCGCACAGAGCGTCCTGGAGTACGTCCGCGGTCGCTTCGAACAGTGGCTCGACCCGTTCAACCAAGAGGTCTTCAGCCGCGACACCCAGGCGAGCTACCAGCTGGTGCAGGGCCTGTTCGGCTTCGCGAACGGCGGGATCACCGGCACGGGGCTCGGGCAGGGCCGGCCGTACATCACGCCGGTCGCCAACGCCGACTACATCGTCGCGTCGCTCGGTGAAGAGCTCGGCCTGATCGGCGTCTTCGCGATCCTCGCCCTCTTCATCGTGTTCGCCTCGCGGGGCATCCGCGTCGGGTTCATGGCGCAGGACGACTTCGGCAAGCTGCTCGGTGTCGGCTTCGGCTTCATCATCGCCCTGCAGGTGTTCGTCGTCGTCGGTGGCATCACCCGGATCATCCCGGTGACCGGTCTGACCACGCCGTTCATGGCCGCCGGTGGTTCCTCGCTCATCGCCAACTGGATCATCGCCGCGATGCTGCTGCGACTCACCGATTCCATCCCAGCCGAACAACGCGTCCAGCAGGGCGCGATCCCCGCCGCGAGCGGGCGGTCTGCGCGCGCGACCAGGAAGGAGCGTCGTCGATGAACCGACAGCTCCGCGGTGTCTCGACCGTCATCGTGCTCATGTTCGTCGCACTCTTCGTGTCGACGACGTCGATCCAGTTCTTCGCGGCCGACTCGTTGCGCGCCGACTCCCGGAACTCCCGAACCATCTTGGACAGTTACTCCACCAAGCGTGGCGCGATCCTCGTCGACGGCAGCCCGATCGCCGAGTCGACCCCGGTGGACGACCAGTACCAGTACCAGCGCAAGTACACGAACGGCGACCTGTACTCCGCGGTCACCGGGTACTTCACGATCGGGCAGGGCAACACCGGCATCGAGAGCGCCGAGAACACCGTGCTCTCGGGCAACTCGGACGCCTCGTTCTTCCAGAACCTGAACTCGATCCTCACCGGCCAGGACGTCCAGGGCGACAACGTCAACCTGACCATCGACCCGGACGTGCAGCAGGCCGCGTACGACGCGCTCGGCACCAACAGCGGCGCCGTCGTCGCGATCCAGCCGAAGACCGGCAAGATCCTCGCGATGGTGTCGAAGCCGAGCTACGACCCGAACTCGCTCACCTCGCACGACACGGCCGAGGTCAAGCGGCAGTACGACGCGCTGCTCGGGGCCGACACCGCCCCGCTGCAGAACCGTGCCATCGGCGGCGACCTGTACACCCCCGGATCGGTGTTCAAGCTCGTGGTGGCCTCGGCGGCACTCGAGGGCGGCAAGTACAACCTCGACTCCACGTTCCCGAACCCGTCGCGACTGCAGCTGCCGGGCACGAGCTCGTACATCAACAACGCCGAGGGCGGCACCTGCGGCGGCGGCGACAAGGTCAAGCTCCGCACGGCGATCCAGTACTCGTGCAACATCCCCTTCGCCGAACTCGGCCAGAAGCTCGGGTACGACGCGATCAAGAGCATGGCCGACAAGTACGGCTTCGGCGACGCGATCGAGATCCCGATGGCGGCGACCGCCAGCCAGTACCCCGACGTCGACTCGACGGCCCAGCTCATGCTGAGCGCCTTCGGCCAGGCGAGCGTCCGGGTCTCCCCGCTGCAGATGGCGATGGTGTCGGCCGGGATCGCGAACGGCGGCAAGGTCATGCAGCCCTCACTCGTCGACTCGATCACCACGAGCGACCTGAAGACGGTCGAGTCCTTCTCCCCGAAGCAGTACAGTGATCCGCTGTCGTCCTCCGAGTCCGCTGACCTCACCGAGGCCATGCAGAGCGTCGTGAGCGCGGGGACCGGTACCAATGCCAAGATCGACGGTGTCGACGTCGCCGGCAAGACCGGCACGGCCGAAGGTGGCACCGGCGATCCCTACACGCTCTGGTTCACGGGGTTCGCCCCCGCCAAGGACCCGGAGGTGGCCGTCGCGGTCGTCGTCGGCAACGGCGGCGGGCTCGGGCAGTCCGGAGTCGGCAACACGGTCGCGGCCCCGGTCGCGAAGAAAGTCATGGAGGCGGTGCTGAACAAATGAGACCCACCAGCGGACTCACCTTCGGTGGGCGGTACCAGCTCTCCTCCCGGGTCGCCATCGGCGGCATGGGCGAAGTGTGGCAGGCGACCGACCTCGTCATCGGCCGAACCGTCGCACTCAAGATCCTCAAGGACGAGTACCTCGGTGACCCCGGCTTCCTCGAGCGCTTCCGCGCCGAGGCCCGGCACGCCGCCCTCGTCAACCACGAGGGCATCGCCAACGTCTTCGACTACGGCGAGGAGGACGGCAGCGCCTACCTCGTGATGGAGCTCGTCCCCGGCGAAGCCCTGTCGACCATGATCGAGCGCGAGCACACGCTCCCGGTCGACAAGGTGCTCGACATCGTCGCGCAGACCGCGAACGCCCTGCAGGCCGCACACGCGGTCGGCCTGGTGCACCGCGACATCAAGCCCGGCAACCTGCTCATCACGCCCGACGGCCGCGTCAAGATCACCGACTTCGGCATCGCCCGCATCGCTGACCAGGTCCCGCTCACCGCGACCGGTCAGGTGATGGGCACGGTGCAGTACCTGTCGCCCGAGCAGGCGAGCGGCCACCCCGCCTCGCCGTCGACCGACATCTACTCGCTCGGCATCGTCGCGTACGAGGCCCTGGCGGGTCGTCGTCCGTTCACCGGTGAGTCGCAGGTCGCGATCGCGATGGCGCACATCAACGAGCAGCCGCCGCCGCTGCCCGGGGACATCCCCGAGCCGGTCTCGGCCCTGGTCATCTCGTGCATCGCGAAGAAGCCGGCCGACCGTCCCGCGACGGCCGCGAACCTCGCACGCGCCGCACAGGCGCTCCGTCGTGGTGACGTCGCCGCAGCCACCGTGGCCGTCCCCGCGATCGCGCAGAACGGCACCGTCGCGTTCAACCCGCCCCAGGGCCAGGGGAACGACGCCGCGACCGCACTCCTCGGTACCCAGGCCGGAGCGATGGCCGGCGGACCGGGCACCCCCCGCTCGCCCGTCTCCGACGAGCCCGAGGAACCGAAGAAGAAGCGCGCCTGGATCTGGTGGGTCGTCGGCATCATCGTCGTGCTCGCCATCGCCGCCGGCGCCGCGTACGCCCTGAACGCGAACAACGCCCCGGAACCCGAGCCCACGAAGTCCTCGAGCGCGCCGAAGCCGACCCGCACGCCCACGCAGACCCCGTCCCCCGAACCGACCGAGACCCGCGTCACGGTCTCGGCGGCGGACTACCAGGGGCAGAACGCCGAGCAGGTCGCGAACCAGCTCCGCGCCCGGGGCCTGCAGGCCGAGGTCGTCGCAGGGTCGAACGCCACGTCGTCCGACCAGGTCGGCACCGTCGAGTCGCTCAGCCCCGAGGGCAGCCTGGCCCCCGGCACCCTCGTCACCGTCAAGGCGTTCGGCGACGTGCTGACCGCAGCGGCGCCCGAGCGTGCCACCGGCGGGACCGTCAGCGAGTCCGGTCGTGTGACCTTCAGCTGGCCCGCGTACACGAGCTGCCCCGCCGGGTACTCGGACGTCAGCTACACGTACACGATCGACAACGGCACCGTCCCCTCGAACGGCAGCAGCTCCGGCTCCACCTCCGGTACCGCGGTGACCGTCGCCGGCGCCCAGTACGGCAAGGTGACCCTGTCGTACAAGGTGACCTGCAAGTCGCCGCAGTCCGATTCCTCGGTGGTCTCCGCGTCCTCGCCGGGCGCGCAGGTCGAGTGGACCGAGCCCACGGACCAGGAGACGACCAACCCGGACGACGGGATCAACCCCACCGAGACCCCGCAAGACGACCTGTGAACGACCCCCGGACGGGGACTGTCGACACCGTTCGGTAACGGTTCGGTCGACCCCTCCCTGACCAGCGTCTCACCAGGTGGTGCTGCCGTACACTAGCCCGGACGAACAGACGGAGGAGTACGTGCCAGAAGGTGTGACCGCGGGGATCACGCTCCTCGCCAATCGCTACGAGATCGGTGACGTCATCGGTCGGGGCGGCATGGCGACCGTGCACCTCGGCAACGACACCCGCCTCGGCCGCAAGGTCGCGGTGAAGCTCCTCAAGCCGAGCCTCGCCAACGACCCGGCCTTCCGCACGCGGTTCCGGCAGGAAGCCCAGGCCGCTGCACGCATGGCGCACCCCACCGTCGTCCGCGTGTACGACGCCGGCGAAGAGACGGTTTCCGAGCCGTCGGGCGCCGAGGTGCAGGTCCCCTTCATCGTCATGGAGTACGTCGAGGGCCGTCCGCTCTCCGACATCATCGCGGAGGGCGCCGTCGCCCCGGACGAAGCCGTGCGCATCACCGAGGGCATCCTCACCGCGCTCGAGTACTCGCACCGTGCGGGCGTGGTCCACCGCGACATCAAGCCCGCCAACGTCATGGTCACCCACACCGGCCAGGTCAAGGTCATGGACTTCGGCATCGCCCGGGCCATCACCGACACCTCGGCGACGGTCGCGCAGACCACGTCGATCCTCGGCACCGCCTCGTACTTCTCACCGGAGCAGGCCCGCGGCGAGACCGTCGACGCCCGCACCGACCTCTACTCCACCGGCGTCGTGCTCTTCGAGCTCCTCACCGGTCGCGCACCGTTCCTCGGGGACACTCCGGTGGCGGTCGCCTACCAGCACGTCAGTGAGCAGCCGGTCGCACCGTCGACGATCTCGCCTGACGTGTCCCCTGCGCTCGACGCCGTGACCCTCCACGCCCTGGTCAAGGACCGCACGCGCCGGTTCCAGAACGCGGCCGAGTTCCGCTCGGACCTGCAGCAGGCCGCAGCCGGCCGGGTGCCCGCGTCCACGAAGAAGCAGCAGCAGAACGCGGCGAACGACGCCTCGACCGTGCTCTTCGGCGTCGACCCCCGCACGACGACCAACGCCGCATCGGCGTTCCGCGAACTCGACGACGACACCGCCGAGCACCGACCCCAGCGCACCCAGAACAGACCTCCGGTCGCGTGGATCTGGGTCGGCATCCTGCTCACCGTCGCGGTCATCGTCGCCGTGGTGTTCTTCGTCGCGAACCTGCAGCCGGGCAAGCCGCCGGTGTCGTCCTCGGTCAGCGTGCCCAACGTGGCGGGTTCGACCTACAGCGCCGCGGCCAGTGCCCTCGACAAGAAGGACCTCAAGCCCGTCAAGGTCGAGGAGAACTCCGACAGCGTCGACAAGGGCACGGTCATCCGGACGGACCCGGGCTCCGGGGTGAACGTCGGGCGCAACCAGAATGTCAACGTCGTGGTCTCCCTCGGCCCGGAACGCGTCCCCGTGCCCGAGCTCAACGGGCAGTCGCAAGCGGCTGCGCAACAGTCCCTCGACGATGCCGGATTCCGCCTCGGAGCGATCTCGAGCGACTACTCGGCCGACGTCCCCGAGGGCACGGTGCTGAGCTCCGACCCCGAGTCGGGTTCCCTGCACACCAAGGGCATCGTGATCAACCTCACGATCTCCAACGGCAAGGTGCAGCTGCCCGACGTCACGCAGCAGCAGTACTCGGCGGCGAAGGCCACCGTCGAGCAGCTCGGGCTCACCGTGAACCCGGCGCCGTCCTACTCGTGCACCGGCGGACTCGTGACCCAGCAGGACACCCCTGCCGGTGACGTCGCCCAGGGCAGCGCTGTCACGCTCACCTACTGCGCACGAGCTGCGGCGCCGCCGAAGGCACCGTCGTCCAACAACAACGACAGCGGCGGCAGCAACGGGAACAACGATCGCGGTGACGACCAGGGTGACGACGGCCGCTGAGCCGACCGTCTCCTGACGCGACCGTCCTGACGGACGGGTGACGGGCCTCCCGTCCGTCCTCCGTGCCCACAGGCACGTCCGCTCGTCGCCTCCGCTCCTGACGGCCTGGAGGCACGGCGCACGCCCGCAACCGACGGCACGTCATGCAGACCGTCCGGTCCAGTGCCCGGGAGACGCCGTCGTGTCGGCACGACGGCCCGGAACGTACGAGACGCCGCCGGATCCGGCGGCGTCTCGATGACACGACGGCGTCTGCCGCCGCGGGAGTTCGTCAGGCGCGGTGCGTCGCGATGAGCGGCCCGAGGTCGGCGGCGCTCTCTGCTGCGCCGGACAGCCCGGTGGTCTCGAGCCAGTTGCCGACCATGCGGTACCCGCCCTCGGTCAGGACCGACTCCGGGTGGAACTGCACGCCGAACACGGGGTGCGCGCGGTGCTGGACGCCCATGATGACCCCGCCCTCGGTCCGCGCGGTCACGGTGAGCTCGTCAGGGACGGTGCCGTCGACGATCGCGAGCGAGTGGTACCGCGTGGCCGTGAAGGGGTGCGGGACGCCGGCGAAGAGCGCGCTGTCGTCGTGGTCGACCTCGGAGGTCTTGCCGTGCATGAGCTCCTCGGCGTGCGTGACCGTGGCGCCGAGTGCCTCCGCGATGGCCTGGTGTCCGAGGCAGACACCGAGCAGCGGGGTCTCGGCGGCGATGGCCGCGTGCACCGTGGGGATCGAGACGCCGGCAGCCGCCGGTGTTCCCGGGCCGGGCGACAGGAGCACGCCGTCGTACTCCGCGATGCGGTCGGCGATCTCGGACTCGGGGAAGGCATCGTTGCGCACGACGTCGGTCTCAGCGCCGAGCTGCTGCACGTACCCGTTGAGCGTGTAGACGAAGCTGTCGTAGTTGTCGACGACGAGGATCCTGGTCATGGCGGTTCACCGTACTCGTGGGGGATGTGTGCGGCGGTCCGCGGGCCGATCCACACACGTGGTCACGGTAGGATACCGGCCATGGCCAAGGACAAGGACCGCACCAAGCCCGCCCGGACGACCCGAGCTGACTCGGTCGACACCGCGGGGGATGCCCCGAACCCGGTGTGGTTCAAGCCGGTCATGTTCGGCTTCATGCTCATCGGTCTGGTGTGGGTGATCGTCTTCTACATCTCGAACGCCACGCTGCCGGTTCCGAGCCTCGGCTCGTGGAACATCGTCGTCGGCTTCGGCATCATGTTCGTCGGCTTCCTCATGACCACCCGGTGGCGCTGACCCCCCAGCCCACTGTTCTCCCGACGCCCGTCGCACCGCAAGGTGCGGCGGGCGTCGTCGTTCTCCACAAGCTCGGGCGTTCCGGGAACGCACATCCTCGAGGATCCGGCCGTTCTCCACACTTTTCCCCACTCTCCACACCGTCATCCACACCCCGACCCCGGAGTTATCCACAACCGATTCCACAGTGGGGATAATCACACGGGTGTAACTCACCGGCTTCTCCACACCTGTGGATAACTCCCAGTGCCGCTGTGGACAGCTGTGGATGAGCAGGACGTGGCCAACCCTGGGAACGACGAACGCCCCGCCGCAGTGCGACGGGGCGTTCGGGGAGCGTTGTGGCGGTGTCAGCCGATCGTGACCGCGTACCCCACAGCGGTGAGCGCGATGCCGAGCACCGCCGCGCCGATGATCAGCGCGATCTGCAGCGGGCGCTTCCGGATGTTGCGCGTCTGTGCGAAGACGAAGCCCATCAGGAAGCCGCCGATGATCCCGCCGACGTGCGCCTGCCACGAGATGTTGACTCCGGGCAGGAACCCGATGACCAGGTTCAGTCCCATGAGCACGAGGAGCTGCACGGCGTTGTTCCCCAGGCTGCGCTGCAGCACGAAGAACGCGGCGAACAGCCCGAAGATGGCACCCGAAGCACCCAGCACGGTCGTCCCCGGCGCCAGGAAGGTGACGAGCATGGACCCGAAGATCCCCGTGATGAAGTACAGCGCCACGAACCGCCAGGTGCCGAGCATGTTCTCGAGCATCCGACCGAAGATCCAGAGCGCCCACATGTTGAACAGGATGTGGAAGATGCCCGAGTGCACGAACAGCGAGGTCACCACACGCCAGGGCTGCGTCGGCAGCAGGAACGAGTTGTAGGCGAGCAAGCTCGTGAAGAACCGCCCGCTGACCTGGTCGAGCAACCAGATCGCCACCGTGATCGCCACGATGACGGTCGTGCCCTTCTGGTCGAGCCTGGCGAAGCGCCGCCGAGCGACCGTGAACCCACTGGGGGCTCCGGACGCTCGACGGTTCGCTGCGAACTGTGCGCGCTGTTCACGCACGCACTCCGGGCAGTGCACCCCGACCGCCGCCGGCGTCTGGCACTCCGGGCAGATCGTCCGCCCACAGCGCTGGCAGAGCACGAAGCTCTGCCGGTCCGGATGCCGGTAGCAGGTGTTGTTCGGGTTGTACGCCTGGTCGGTCACGTGCTGGTCAAACGCCTTCGACGTCGATGCTCTGGATGACGACATCCTCGACGGGCTTGTCACGACCGTCGGTCGGGACGCCCTCGATCGCGTCGACGACCGCGCGGGACTCGTCGTCGGCGACCTCACCGAAGATGGTGTGCTTGCCCTGCAGCCACGGCGTCGCCACCGTGGTGATGAAGAACTGCGAGCCGTTGGTGCCGCGGCCGCCCTGGATGCCGGCGTTCGCCATGGCGAAGATGTAGGGGTTCTGGAACGTGAGCTCCGGGGAGATCTCGTCGTCGAAGCGGTACCCGGGGCCACCGATGCCCTGGCCGAGCGGGTCGCCGCCCTGGATCATGAAGTCCTTGATGATGCGGTGGAAGATCACGCCGTCGTAGAGCTTGTCGGTCGAGACCTTGCCCGTGCCGGGGTGGGTCCACTCCTGCTGGCCCGTGGCGAGGTCGACGAAGTTCTTGACGGTCTTCGGTGCGTGGTTGCCGAACAGGTTGACGCGGATGTCGCCCTTGTTGGTGTGGATCGTTGCGACAGCGGTGTGCAGAGACATGTTCCGATTCTCGCATGTACTCCTGACCGCGGACGGATTGCACAGCTGCGGTTCCGTGACCTGTCAGGCAGTGTGGTGGCAGGATGGGGTCACGCCGATCCGATGGAGGTACCAGATGACGACGATCGAGATCCCGCGAAAGCGTCGGAAGCAGATCAAGAAGCTCAAGGGCCAGACCGCCTCGCTCCTCGGCGAGCAGCGCAAGGTCCTCGAGCACGCGAACGCGATCCTGGCTGAGGCCCGGTCGAACGCCGCGGACGCAGCTCGCAAGGACATCGCACCCCGCGTGCAGAACGCGATCGACAACGGGATCCGTCCCGCGTTCGCCACCGGCGTGCACGCTGCCACCTCGGCAGCGCAGAGCGCTTCGCACAAGTTCCAGTCCGAGGTGGTCCCAGGACTCGTCTCGACCGCTGGCTCGGTGCTGAGCGTGACCGACCTCGCGAAGGACCCCCGGGTCAAGAAGATCGTGAAGAACGCGCAGAAGAAGAGCAAGAGCGCGAAGAAGGCCGCCGCGAAGTACGTCCCGTCGCAGCAGAAGAAGGGTCTCGGTTTCGGCGGAGTCGCACTCATCATCGTCGGCGTCGTCGCCGTCGCCGGTGCTGCGTACGCCGCGTACCAGACGCTCCGCGCCGACGACGACCTGTGGGTCGCCGACGACGCTGACACGGCGGAGAAGCCCGCCGCCTGACCTCCCGGTTCGTACGAAGGGCCCCGGCTGCTGCCGGGGCCCTTCGTCGTTCTCCGGGCACACGCTGAGTGCACGGGCCGGCCGCCTGCTCTGAACGCGCCCATCCACGGACCTGGAGGCCCACACCGACCTGGCACCGCGCCTCCCGTCCGCCATGCGCTCACGCGACGCGCCCCGGGGACGCCGCCGAAAGATCACAACCTGTCGTCCGGAGGACGCGCAGACGACAGTTCCAACCACCTCGGCGAACCGCACACGGCATGTCGCGACCACTCAAAGACGATGCCGGCCGCAGGCAGATTGGCCGACCGAGCCGCCCGCGACGACCGCGCCGCAGGGGCGGCGGCGCGCATGGGCACAGAACGAAGCCCCTGGGAAGACGACGGAGTCGGCAACCAGGGGCTGATGCGAGTGGAGCCTGGGAGAATCGAACTCCCGACATCCTGCTTGCAAAGCAGGCGCTCTACCAACTGAGCTAAGGCCCCGAGTGCCACCGAGTTGATCGGTGGCGGGATGGAATTGTCGTGCTGTTCCGGAGAACTGGTGGGGCTACAAGGACTTGAACCTTGGACCTCTTCGTTATCAGCGAAGCGCTCTAACCGCCTGAGCTATAGCCCCTCAGACCGGATGAAAGCCTACCGTACGATCCCGCCGGAACGAAATCGAGCAGTGGGCCCATCCGGCCCGGGTGTGTCAGTTGTTCGTGAAGCCCACGAGCAGACCGCCCGTGATCCGAACACTGAGGTTGTAGAGCACGCTCACGATGGCGCCGAGCACGGTGCCGACGACCACGTTGAGGATGCCCACGACGATGGAGAACCCGAGCACCTGGCCCAGCGAGAACTGGTCCATGATCGAGTAACTGTTCTGCCCGGTGACGTCCTTCAACAGGGCGTCGACCTGGGTGAACACACCCGTCTGGTTGAGGATGACCCACACCAGTGCCGTGGCGACCACGATCACGATGCTGCCGGCCAGGGCGATGAGGAAGCTCAGCTTCACCATCGACCAGAAGTCGACGTAGACCAGTCGCAACCGCACCTGGCGGGTGCCGACGGGTCGCTTCGCCTTCTTCTGGAGCTTCTCGGCGACACTACTCATTGCTTGACTGGTCCTCTCCGGCCTCGTCTGCGACGGGCTCGGTGTCGATGGGATCAGTGGAATCCGGGGCCGCTTCGGCTGGGCTGACCGTCTCCACCGGGCCCGCGGGCTCGATCTCGGCGTCGTCCTGGTCGTCCAGGTTCCGCTCGGTGTTCCGGGCCACCGCAATGATCCGGTCGTTCTCCGCGAACCTCGCGAAGACGACGCCCATCGTGTCACGGCCCTTGGCAGGGACCTCGGCCACGGCAGACCTTACCACCTTGCCCGATTGCAGCACGACGAGCACCTCGTCGTCCTCGCCGACGATGAGAGCGCCCACAAGATCGCCTCGGTCGAGCGCCAACTTGGCCACCTTGATGCCCAGACCACCACGGCCCTGCACCCGGTACTGGTCGACCGCGGTGCGCTTGGCGTAGCCACCCTCGGTCATCACCCAGACGAAGCCGTCGTCGGAGACGACCCGGGCCGCGAGCAGCGAGTCGCCGTCGCGGAAGGACATGCCCTTCACACCCGAGGTCGAGCGACCCATCGGACGCAGGGTGTCGTTCGTCGCCGTGAACCGGAGCGACATGCCCTGGCGGGACACCAGGAGCAGGTCGTCGTGCTCGTCGACGAGCAGCGCCTGGCGGAGCTTGTCACCGTCGCGCAGGTTGATCGCGATGATGCCGCCGGTGCGGTTCGTGTCGTACTCGGTGAGCGCGGTCTTCTTGACCAGACCGTGCTCGGTCGCGAGGACGAGGTACTGCGCCACCTCGTAGTCGCGGATGTCGAGCACCTGCTGGATCTGCTCGTCGGGCTGCATCGCGAGCAGGTTCGCGACGTGCTGGCCCTTCGCGTCGCGGCCGGCCTCCTGCAGCTCGTACGCCTTGGCGCGGTAGACCCGGCCCTGGTCGGTGAGGAACAGGAGCCAGTGGTGCGTCGTCGTGACGAAGAAGTGCTCGACGATGTCGTCGGCGCGGAGCTGGGCGCCGCGGACACCTCGGCCGCCGCGGTGCTGCGAGCGGTACTGGTCGCTGCGCGTGCGCTTGACGTAGCCACCGCGGGTGATGGTGACGACCATCTCCTCTTCGGGGATCAGGTCTTCCATCGACATGTCGCCGTCGTAGCCGAACATGATCTCGGTACGGCGGTCGTCGCCGAAGCGGTCGACGATCTCGCTCAGCTCGTCGCGGATGATCGAGCGCTGGCGGCTCTCGGATCCGAGGATGTCCTGGAAGTCGGCGATCTTGCGCTCGAGCTCTTCGGCCTCGTCGTGGATCTTCTGACGCTCGAGGGCGGCGAGACGACGGAGCTGCAGCTCGAGGATCGCGCGCGCCTGGATCTCGTCGACGGACAGCAGGTCCATCAGGCCGGTGCGGGCCTCTTCGACGTCGGGCGAGCGACGGATGAGCGCGATGACCTCGTCGAGGGCGTCGAGCGCAGCGAGGTAGCCGCGCAGGATGTGGGCGCGCTTCTCGGCCTCGCGCAGCCGGAACTGCGTGCGGCGGACGATGACGTCGACCTGGTGGGCGACCCACGCCGAGATGAAGCCGTCGAGCGGCAGGGTACGGGGCACCCCGTCGACGATCGCGAGCATGTTCGCGCCGAAGTTCTCCTGCAGCTGGGTGTGCTTGTACAGGTTGTTCAGTACGACCTTGGCGACGGCGTCACGCTTCAGCACGATCACCAGGCGCTGCCCGGTGCGGCCGGAGGTCTCGTCACGGATGTCGGCGACACCGGCGAGCTTGCCGTCCTTGACCAGCTCCGCGATCTTGATCGCCAGGTTGTCGGGGTTGACCTGGTACGGCAGCTCGGTGACGACGAGGCAGGTGCGACCCTGGATCTCCTCCACCGAGACGACGGCACGCATCGTGATCGAGCCACGGCCGGTGCGGTAGGCGTCCTGGATGCCCTTGGTACCGAGCACCTGTGCACCGGTCGGGAAGTCCGGGCCCTTGATGCGCTGCATGAGCGCGGCGAGCAGCTCTTCACGGGTGGCGTCGGGGTTGTCGAGCGCCCACTTGGCACCCTCGGCGACCTCGCGCAGGTTGTGCGGCGGGATGTTCGTGGCCATGCCGACCGCGATGCCGACGGAGCCGTTGACGAGCAGGTTCGGGAACCGGGCCGGCAGGATCGCCGGCTCCTGCGTGCGGCCGTCGTAGTTGTCCTGGAAGTCGACGGTGTCCTCGTCGATGTCGCGGACCATCTCGAGCGCGAGCGGCGCCATCTTCGTCTCGGTGTACCGCGGGGCGGCGGCGCCGTCGTTGCCCGGCGAACCGAAGTTGCCCTGGCCGAGCGCGAGCGGGTACCGGAGCGACCACGGCTGCACCAGGCGGACGAGGGCGTCGTAGATCGCCGAGTCACCGTGCGGGTGGAACTGGCCCATGACGTCACCGACGACGCGGGAGCACTTCGAGAACGCACGGTCCGGACGGTAACCGCCGTCGAACATCGCGTAGATCACACGGCGGTGCACCGGCTTGAGGCCGTCGCGGACCTCCGGCAGGGCACGACCGACGATGACCGACATCGCGTAGTCGAGGTACGAGCGCTGCATCTCGAGCTGCAGGTCGACCTGCGAGATGCGGTCACCGGAGACGACGATGTCCCCGCTGTCGCCGTGGACGATCTCGGGCTGCTCGTCGGCGCCGTTCTCGTTGTCGTCAGCCATGTGGCTTCGTTCCCTTTCTGGACAGCCTGGAGGCTGTGGTTCCGTTGGTCGCGCCGGGCGCGACCACAGGTGGTCAGGACTGGTCGACGCGGCTCACGCCGCGCCTCCTGGCCGTTAGATGTCGAGGAAGCGGACGTCCTTGGCGTTCTGCTGGATGAACTGGCGACGCGCGTCGACGTCCTCACCCATCAGCGTCGAGAAGGTGCTGTCCACCGCAGCCGCGTCCTCGAGCGTGACCTGCAGGAGCGTGCGGGTGTCCGGGTTCATGGTGGTGTCCCAGAGCTCCTTGTAGTCCATCTCGCCGAGGCCCTTGTAGCGCTGGATCCCGTTGTCCTTCGGGATGCGCTTGCCGGCTGCGAGGCCGGCCTGCATCAGGGCGTCGCGCTCCCGGTCGCTGAACACGTACTCGTGCGCCGAGTTCGACCACTTCAGGCGGTACAGCGGCGGCTGCGCGAGGTACACGTAGCCGTGCTCGATGAGCGGACGCATGTAGCGGAACAGCAGCGTGAGCAGCAGCGTGGTGATGTGCTGGCCGTCGACGTCGGCATCGGCCATCAGCACGATCTTGTGGTACCGGGCCTTGTCCGGGTCGAAGTCCTCACCGATGCCGGCACCGAACGCCGTGATCATCGACTGGATCTCCTGGTTGGCGAGGGCACGGTCGAGCCGGGCCTTCTCGACGTTCAGGATCTTGCCGCGCAGGGGCAGGATCGCCTGGGTCATCGGGTTGCGGCCCTGCACGGCGGAACCGCCGGCGGAGTCGCCCTCGACCATGAAGATCTCCGACACCGTCGGGTCCTTCGACTGGCAGTCCTTGAGCTTGCCGGGCATGCCACCCGACTCGAGCAGGCCCTTGCGGCGGGTGGTCTCGCGCGCCTTGCGGGCAGCGAGCCGCGCCTGCGACGCCTGGATCGCCTTGCGGACGACGTCGCGTGCCTGCGTCGGGTTGCTCTCGAACCAGTGGGTCAGCTCGGTGCCGACGACGCGCTGCACGAACGACTTCGCCTCGGTGTTGCCGAGCTTGGTCTTCGTCTGCCCCTCGAACTGCGGCTCGCCGAGCTTCACGGAGATGACGGCCGTCAGCCCTTCGCGGATGTCGTCACCCGTGAGGTTGTCGTCCTTCTCCTTGATGATCTTCGTCTCGCGCGCGTAGCGGTTGACGAGGGTCGTCAGTGCGGCACGGAAGCCCTCTTCGTGGGTGCCGCCCTCGTGCGTGTTGATCGTGTTCGCGAAGGTGTGGACGCTCTCCTGGTACGAGGTGTTCCACTGCATCGCGACCTCGAGCGCGATCTTGCGCTCCGGGTCCTCGGACTCGAAGCCGATGACGTCCGGGTGGACGAGGTCGGCCTTCTTCTGCGCGTTGATGTACTCGACGTAGTCGGCGAGACCACGCTCGTACATGAAGGTGTCGTTGCGGGCCTCTTCCCCTTCTTCCGGGGCGCGCTCGTCGCGGAGGTTGATCCGCAGGCCCTTGTTCAGGAAGGCCATCTGCTGGAACCGCGTGCGCAGCGTCTCGTAGTCGAAGACGACGGACTCGAAGATCTCGGCGTTCGGCCAGAACGTGATCGTCGTGCCGGTCTCGTCGGTCTCTTCGTCCTTGGAGACGGGCGCGACGGGGACACCGTCGGTGTAGCTCTGGCGCCAGACGTGGCCCTGGCGACGGACCTCGACGTCGAGCTCGGAGCTCAGCGCGTTCACGACGGACGAACCGACGCCGTGCAGACCGCCGGAGACGGCGTAGCCGCCACCGCCGAACTTGCCGCCGGCGTGCAGGACGGTGAGGACGACCTGCAGGGTCGAGACCCCCTCGGCCGCGTGGACGTCAACCGGGATGCCACGGCCGTTGTCGACGACGCGGACGCCACCGTCTTCACGGATGCTCACGTCGATGGTGTCGCAGTACCCGGCGAGGGCTTCGTCGACGGAGTTGTCGACGATCTCCTGGACCAGGTGGTGCAGGCCGCGAGGGCCGGTCGAACCGATGTACATACCCGGGCGCTTGCGGACGGCCTCGAGCCCCTCGAGCACCTGAATCTGGTCTGCGCCGTAGGACGGTTCGCTCTGCGGGGTCTCCGCGCCGAGCGGGTTCTGCCGGTCGTCTTCAGATTCTGCTGCCATGTCGAGCGTGCTCCTGCCTGCGCGCGGAACGCCCGCGCACTGCACCTCCCAGTCTACCGCAGAGCCCCCTCTTTCGAGGGCTCATCTGCCCCGCAGACGGGCTTTTCTGGCACTCCAGGATGATTTCGTCGCCTCAACCGTAGGTGTCGCGAGGACCGCGCCCCTGGACCGTCCTGGGGCCGCGTTTCCACGTGGGGGCGTCCGGGCCGGAAACCCTGATCGACTCGACCCCGGCTTCGGGGTGCCGTTCCGCGATGGTCGTCGTGACCGTCGCACGCATGAGTCGGAGCTGGGTCGCCCAGGCCGTCGAGTCGCACCGGATGACGAGTGCGCCGTCCTCGATGGTGACCGGTCGGGAGTGCTTCGCCAGCTCCTCGCCGACGACGCTCGGCCAGTCCACGAAGAGCTCGGAACGGGCGAGGGGTTCCGTCCAGCCGAGTTCCTGAGCGAGCGAACCGACGATGTCCGCGAGGCCCTTCGGCTCGCGGCCGCGCCCGTACGGCACGGTGTCGGCGTCGAACTCGCGGGCACGGCGGCGGCGGGCATCGGTGCCGCGCTTGGACGGGTCGCCGAACACCGCGCGCAGGTGGCGGTACACCTGCGAGGGTTCGGTGGGCTTGCGGGGCTTCGGCATCAGGCGTCGGCTTCGGCGGGGGTGTGGGTGTCGGTCGGGTCGGTCTTGCTGTCCGCATCCGCCCGCTCCATCGCGTCGGTCGGGTCAGTCCCGACGGTCGCGTCAGTCCCGTTGGTCGCGTCGATCGCATCGGTCCCGTCCGTCGCCGGACTGGAGGCCCGGTTCGCGTCCGCCTCGTCGGTCACGATCGTGCCCGCCTCGATCCGCACGGTGTGCGCCGCCAGCTTCCCGGGCACGTCACCGAAGACCGCGGCCGTGATGAGCACCTGCTCGTAGTCGGCGACGGCGTTCGCCAGCCGTTCCCGCCGCGATTCGTCGAGTTCGGCGAAGACGTCGTCGAGGATGATGATCGGGTCGCCCAGGTTCGACTCGGCGCGCAGGATCGAGGCGCTCGCGAGCTGGATGGCCAGCGCGAAGGACCAGGATTCGCCGTGACTCGCGTACCCGCGGGCCGGTAACCCGTTGAGCTGGAACAGAACGTCGTCCCGGTGCGGTCCGACGAGGGTGAGCCCGCGGTCGAGTTCGTCCCGGCGACGGCGCTCGAGGGCGGCCGCGAACGCTTCGGCAGCCGACGCGACCGTGACGGGCTCGTCGGGGGTCCCGAGCACGGGGTCGGTCACCGCCGCGGACTCGGGGTCGCCACCGCGGATGGACAGGACGCCGGTGATCGAGGCGTCGTGGTGTTCGCCGGCGACGGTCGCGTAGGCCTCGGCCACGAAGGGTGCGAGCCGCCGGGTCAGGTGGTCGCGGGCCGCGACGATCTCGGCGCCGAGTCCGACGAGCCGGTCGTCCCAGACGTCGAGCGTCGACAGGGCGTTCGCCTTCGCGCCGGTGGCACGGGCCGACTTCAGCAGGGTGTTCCGCTGGCGGAGCGTGCGGTCGTAGTCGGCGAGCACGCCCTGCATCCGCGGTGCGATCTGGCCGAGCAGCTCGTCGAGCATCCGGCGTCGCCCGGCCGGCTCGCCCCGCACGAGGGCGAGGTCCTCCGGGGCGAAGAGCACACTCGTGCAGTAGCGCGGCAGCTCGCGCGGTTTGATCGCGGAGCGGTTCACCTGCGCACGGTTCGCACCGGTGCGGTTGATCTGCACCTCGGCGAGGATGCTGCGGTCCTCGTGCGCGAGCCGTGCCCGGACGATCGCGGCGTCGCATCCCTGACGGACGAGAGCAGCGTCGGTGGGGACGCGGTGCGAGCCGAGGGTGGACAGGTACCCGATCGCCTCGACCAGGTTGGTCTTGCCCTGTCCGTTGCGCCCGACGAACAGGTTCGGCCCGCGTGCGAGGTCGACGTCCGCCTCCCGGTAGTTCCGGAAGTCGGTCAGTTGGAGATGGTCGACGTGCACGCGGGCCGAGTCCGGGTTCCCCCGGGAAGTCCTAGGACTTCTTGACGGCGTGACCGCCGAACTGGTTGCGGAGCGCCGCGACGGCCTTCATCGTCGGCGAGGCGCTGCCCTGGCGCGAGACGAAGCGCGCGAAGATCGACGCCGAGAGCGCCGGCATCGGCACGGCGAGCTCGATGCCCTCTTCGAGCGTCCAGCGGCCCTCGCCCGAGTCCTCGACGTAGCCCTCGAGCTCGTCGAGCTTCGGGTCCTCGTTCAGCGCGAGCACCATCAGGTCGAGCAGCCAGGAACGGACGACCGTTCCGCGCTGCCAGCCGGCGAACACGGCGGGGACGTCGGTGATCAGGTCCTTGGCTTCGAGGAGCTCGTAGCCCTCGCCGTACGCCTGCATGATCGCGTACTCGATGCCGTTGTGGACCATCTTCGCGTAGTGGCCGGCGCCGATCGGGCCGGCGTGCGAGAAGCCCTCTTCACGGGGACCCTCGGGGCGCAGCGCGTCGAACACGGGCATCGCGAACTCGACGTCCGCGGCGTCACCGCCGACCATGAGGCCGTAGCCGTTGTCCTTGCCCCAGACGCCACCGGAGACGCCGACGTCCATGTAGCGGATGCCGCGCGCAGCGAGCTGCTCGGCGTGCGTGGTGTCGTCCAGCCACTTCGAGTTGCCACCGTCGATGACCAGGTCGCCCTCGCCGAGGACGCCGGCCAGGTCGGTGATCACGTCGTCGGTGATCTTGCCGTGCGGGACCATGACCCACACGAGACGCTTGCCCTCCGGGAGGGCAGCGGCGAGGGCACCGAGGTCGGCGACGTCCGAGACGGCGGGGTTCGCGTCGTACCCGGTGACCTCGATCCCTGCGTTGCGGAGACGGGCACGCATGTTGTTGCCCATGCGACCGAGGCCGACAAGACCGATGTGCATGATTTCCTCTTCTGTTCGTCGTCGCGCTGATGCTGCCGGTGGTGTGCGCCAGCGCAGGTTGCCTGTTGCGCCTATCGCAGCAGCAGGTTCGGCTGCAGCAGGTACCGGTATCCATCGGTCGCTGCGGCCTCTTGCGAAGTCTGGCCGGTGATCAGCACCGGGCCCGGCTTGTTGGGGTTCTCCGTCTTGGTGAAGGAGATGCGGACGAACTCGGAGTGCACCGCGTTCAGTCCGTCCAGGAGGAAGGCGGGCTTCAACGAGACCACCGTTTCCTCGCCGGTCAACAACGCACTGATCGACTCTGACGCCTGCGCTTGTTCGGATCCGATCGCCTCGAGCGTGAGCCCGTCGACCGTGAAGGAGAACCGGAGCGCCGCTTCGCGCTCCAGGACGAGGGAGACCCGTCGGACCGCCTCGACGAGCTCCGCGGTGTTGATCACGGCGTGGTCGTTGACGGTCTCGGGGAAGAGCCGGCGGACCGGCGGGTAGTTGCCCTTGATGAGCAACGACGTCACGGTCTTGTCGTCGGCGTGGAACGCGATGAGCTCGCGGTCGGAGTTGCCGCTGATCGACACAGACACCGTGGACGCCGAACCGAACGTGCGGCCGACCTCCTGCAGGGTGCGGGCCGGGACCAGTGCGTGCAGGGGGTCCGAGCCGACTCGGCCGGAGTCCCACGCGATGGTGCGGACGGCGACGCGGTAGCGGTCCGTCGCGATGAGGGAGAGGTCGTTGTCGCCGACCTCGAGCTGCACGCCCGTGATGACGGGGGTGACGTCGTCGCGGCTGGCGGCGACGGCGACCTGGGACACCGCTTCGGAGAACGCGTCGCCGGGGATCACACCGGTCTGCGGGCCGATCTCCGGCAGCGTCGGGTACTCCTCGACGGGCATGGACAGCAGCGTGAAGTGCGCCGACCCGCAGGAGACGGAGATCTTGGCGTCCTCGGTGGTGAACGACACGGGGGCGTTCGGCAGCCGGCTCGCGATGTCGTTGAGCAGTCGACCGGAGACCAGGACCGTGCCCGGCTCGTCGATCTGGGCCGAGATGGACGTCTGCGCGGACACCTCGTAGTCGAACGACGAGAGCGTCAGACGATCTCCGTCGGCGTGGATCAGGACGCCCGACAGGATCGGGAGGGTCGTGCGCTGCGGGAGGAGCTTCACTGCGAAGGAGACGGCTTCGGAGAAGACGTCCCGGTTGACCTCGAACTTCACAGCTGGAACCCCTGTCGATCGGCTTGGACTGTCCGGCCGCCCCATTCTGGCACAGGCGGACGGGGGCCGGATTTCTTGTCATCCCGCCGTCCACAAGGTTGTCCCGCAGAGATTGATCGTTAACCAGGAGTAATGGTGTTAACGCCTGTGCACACTGTGGATAACCCTGTGCATCCCGCTCCGCAGTAGGGAACTACACGCTTGTGACTTGTGAGCGGTGTGTGAGCGTTAACGGGATGAATGAATCTCATCTATCCACTTCCATCCCCAGTCTCCACAGGTGACCCCCCACCTGTGTACAACCGGGCGGCGTGTCCTCCACAGTTATCCACAGGCTATCCACACTGTGAGAAGTCCGGCCCATGGAACCGTCTCAGATGGTGGATGGGGCCGGGAACGGGCCGATCTCAGCGGTAACGGCGGTCCTGCTTGATGCGGCTGGTGAGCTCGGTGACCTGGTTGTAGATCGACCGACGCTCCTTCATCAGCTCGGTGATCTTCTTGTTCGCGTACATCACCGTGGTGTGGTCGCGGTTGCCGAACAGCTGCCCGATCTTGGGCAGGGACAGGCTCGTCAGCTCGCGGCACAGGTACATCGCGATCTGTCGTGCCGTGGCGATCGCCTGGGAGCGGGACGACCCGTACAGGTCGTCGACGGAGAGCTTGAAGTACTCCGCGGTGTGGTTGATGATGTCCGTCGGCGCGACGACGTTGTCCTCGTCGAGGGTGATCAGGTCCTTGAGGACCGTCTGCACCAGGGCCATGTCCACGGCCGTCCGGTTCAGGCTCGCGAACGCGGTGACCCGGATCAGGGTGCCCTCGAGCTCGCGGATGTTGCTCGACACCTTCGACGCCATGAACTCGAGGATGTCGTCGGGCACCTGCAGGTGGTCGGACTGTGCCTTCTTGCGGAGGATCGCGATGCGCGTCTCGAGCTCGGGTGCCTGCACGTCGGTGATCAGGCCCCACTCGAAGCGCGATCGCATCCGGTCCTCGAACCCGGTCAGGTGCTTCGGCGCGACGTCGGACGTGATGACGACCTGCTTGTTGTGGTCGTGCAGCGTGTTGAACGTGTGGAAGAAGGCCTCCTGCGTGGAGTCCTTCCCCTGCAGGAACTGGATGTCGTCGATCAGCAGGATGTCGATGTCGCGGTACCGCTGCTGGAACTGGTTCGAGCGGTTGTTCGCGATCGAGTTGATGAAGTCGTTGGTGAACTCCTCGCTCGACACGTACCGGACGCGGATCCCCGGGTAGAGGCTCTCGGCGTAGTGCCCGATGGCGTGGAGCAGGTGGGTCTTGCCCAGCCCGGAGTCCCCGTAGATGAAGAGCGGGTTGTAGGCCTTGGCCGGTGCCTCGGCCACGGCCACCGCTGCGGCGTGGGCGAACCGGTTCGACGACCCGATGACGAAGTTGTCGAAGTTGTACTTCGGGTTGAGTCGCGACTCGGGCCGACCGCTGGTGCCGGGAGAGTCGATCTGGCTCGGGACGAACGGCGCCTCGATGTACTGGCGCGGAGCGGCACTCTGCTCGACGGCTTCCTGCACGGGCTCGGCGTACTCGGGGACGTTCGGGTCCACCCGCGGCTCCGACGCCATGTCCGGGTTGACGGTGATGGCGAAGTTCGCGACCGAGTCGTCACCGATGCGACCGACCGCCTCGGTGATCGGGATGCGGATGCGCTGTTCGAGCATGCCCCGGGTCAGGTCGTTCGGGACCTCGAGGTACAGGGTGCCGGCGAGCACGCCCTTCGGCTCGACCAGGTTCAGGAACCCGTGGAGCTGCGGCGTGATGCGGGGGTCCTCGGCGAGGAGTCCGAGTACGGATGACCAGAGGTCCTCGACGGGGTCGGCCGGCATCGTCAT